>NZ_JAUQUB010000001.1 GCF_030580675.1 Antiquaquibacter soli
CGCGCCGCCGCGAACGCACGCTGCTCCTCAAGCAGCCGCTCATCCGACAGCGCCGCCGCATCCGCACGCGAGAACGCCTGCAACGCCGGCAGACTCAGGGTGTTCATACCTCAAATCTAGCAGCGACATTCGAACGCGTGTTCTCATGCTGCCGGACTGTGGAAAACTGTCCGCGAGCGGGAAGTAGGGGGAGAAGCCGGACAGAGAACAGCAGCGGACCCCCTACGCGTCGAACGGGAACATCCCCGTCGGGTCCACCGCCGCCCGGATCGAGTCGAGCCGCGCCCGGGTCTCCGCGGGCCACGCCCGGTCGATCGTGTGCACGTTCGCGAAGTTCACCGTCGTCTCCGGCGACAGCCACTCGGCGACCGCCGCCGTGAACCCGGCGCCCGCGCCCGGCAGCACCGACTCGAAGAGCGAGGGGTCCGGCGCTCCGATGATGTGGAACGTGTAGTCCGAGTTCCGTCCGCCGACCGCCGAGCCCTCGGGCACGTCTACGCGGGTCTGCGCACCGACGTGCCGCAGCTCGAGGGCGAGGAAGGGCGAGGAACTGCCCGGTCCGACGAAGGAGAGAACGGTGTCCACCAGCCCGCCCTGCACCGAGGTGAGCATCCCGCCGAGTCCCCACCCGGGGCCGGGATCGGACGGGTCGTTGTGGATGAGCGCGACATCGGCGATCGGCAGGGGGCGCAATCCGTCGATGTAGATCGGGGCGAGCGCGCGCAGGGGCGCGGCGAGCTGCTCGCCCGTCGCGATGTCGCCCGGGTAGGCGAAGCGCAGCATGAGGAGCCGGCGGCCGCGGAACGGCTCGGGCACCTGCTCGAACGGGGGGAAGCCGATGACGACGACGCTCGTGGTGACGTCGGCCCGAGCATCCAGGGTCCAGGCGGCCCAGCCGCGGAGCACCTGCTCGATGTGCTCCTCGGCGAAGATGAGCGCGCCGGCGTAGAGGGAGTCGAGGGGAACGAGCTCGATGGTGACGTCGATCACGACGCCGAAGCCGTCCTTGCCGCCGCGGAGTGCCCAGAACAGGTCGGCGTTCTCGTCGGCGGTGACGGTGAGCACCTCGCCCGCCGCGGTCGCGAGCGTGAAGCCGCGCACCCAGTCGGACGCGAAGCCGTGGCTGCGGGCGAGGGGGCCGAGTCCGCCGCCCGTGATGAAGCCCACCACACCGACGTTGGTCGACGAGCCGGTGATCGGCGCGAGCCCGTGCTCGGCCGCCGCGGCGACGACCTGCGCCCAGCGCGTGCCGCCCCCGATCGTCGCGGTGCGGGCCACCGGGTCGACGACGACGGAGGAGAGCCCCGCGACGTTGATGAGGAGCCCGTGGTCGACCGGTCCGTGCGTGCCGTGGCCGGTCGCGATCACGCGGACCGGGAGGCCGAGGTCGCGCGCGTACGCGATCGCCTCGACGACCTCCTCCGGCGTGGAGACCGCGACGACGGCGTCGGGGGTCTGGGGGAAGGCGGTGTTGAAGCCGGTGGCGAGGGCGGTGTAGCCGTCAGCGGCGGCCGTCAGGTAGGTGAGCATGCCTGAACACTAGTGAGCGCCGCCCACATCGGGGTAGGTCGGGCGCGGCCTGCAACCTCCGCGCAACCGACTTATGACTCGAGCACCGCCATGGCGGCGTTGTGCCCGCCGATTCCGCTGACCGCACCACCGCGCTGCGCCCCCGACCCGCAGAGCAGGACACGCGGATGCCTCGTCGCGACCCCCCACCGCTGTGCGGGGGTCGACAGCTCGGCGTCGTCCTCGGCGAAGGGCCACGACAGCGGACCGTGGAAGATGTTGCCGCCGGGCATGCGCAGGGCGTGCTCGAGGTCGAGGGTCGTCTTCGCCTCGATCGTGGGGCGGCCGGAGGCATCCATCAGCAGCAGGTCCTCGATCGACTCGCCGAGCACCGAGTCGAGCGACGCGATCGCGGCGCGCTCGAGCTCATCGCGGCGCGCCTCGTTGGTCGACTCGTCGACGAGCCGGTCGGGCACGTGCAGTCCGAACACCGTGATCGTCTGCGCTCCCGACGCCTGCAGCTCCGGCGACAGGATGCTCGGGTCGGTGAGCGAGTGGCAGTAGATCTCGCACGGCAGCGGGCTCGGGATGCTCCCGCCCGCCGCCACCTCGAACGCGGACTGCAGTTGCGCCCACGACTCGTTGATGTGGAAGGTCCCCCCGAACGCCGCGGCCGGGTCGACGGCCGGGTCGAGGAGGCGGGGCAGTCGGTTGAGCAGCAGGTTGACCTTGACCTGGGCGCCCTCGGGCCGCTCGGTCGCCGCGGGCGCCTCGCCGAGCAGCTGCTCGAGCACGAACGGCGCCACGTTGGCGAGCACCCACGTCGCCGCGAGCGACCGCTCCTCGCCGCCGACGCGATAGGTCACCTCGCCATCGGGGGTGATCGAGGTCACCTCGGCGCCCGTCACGAGCTCGGCGCCGGCCAGCCGCGCCGCCCGGGCGAGCTCGCCGGTCACGGCGCCCATACCGCCGACCGGCACGTCCCAGTCGCCCGTGCCGCCGCCGATGACGTGGTACAGGAAGCAGCGGTTGCCGGCGAGCGTCGCATCGACGTTGGGGGCGAACGTGCCGATGAGGGCGTCCGTGAGCACGACGCCCTTGACGAGGTCGCTCTCGAACCGGGACTCGATCGCCTCGCCGATCGGTCGCTCGATGAGCTCCGCCCACAGCGCGTCGTCACCGAGGGCGGCTCGCGCCTCGGTCCGCGTGAGCAGCGGTTCGGTGACCGTCGGGAAGAGGGCGCGAGCGGCGCGGCCCGTGCCCGCGTAGAAGTCGTGCCAGGCCGCGGCATCCGGGCCCAGCGCCGCGTCGGTCGCGGCAGTGTCGGCGTTGTCGATGAGCAGGCCGCGCGCCGGGTCGGTCGGGTCGGGGGTGTACGAGGAGTACCGCCGCCGCGCGAGCCGGATGTCGAGCTTCAGGTCGCGGATGACCCGCTCCGGCAGCAATGACACGAGGTAGGAGTACCGCGACAGCCGAGCATCCACTCCCTCGAACGCCTCCGCGGACACCGCGGCCCCGCCGACGGAGTCGAGACGCTCGAGCACGGTGACGCGCTTGCCGGCGAGCGCGAGGTACGCGGCCGCGGTGAGTCCGTTGTGGCCGCCGCCGACGATGACGACGTCGCGGGCGTCGGCCCCGCGCCGCGGGTCAGGCACTGGCCGCGAGCTCGTCGACCTCGGGTTGGCAGATCGGCGGGTTGATGGCGTCGAGCACTCGGAAGGAGACGCTGCGCAGTACCTCCTGCTCCTCGGGGCTGAGGAGGTCGAAGAAGTACTGGCGGATCGCCTCGGTGTGGTCGCGCAGTGCCGCCAGCACGGCCCGGCTGCCCTCGGCGGTGATGCCGATCCACACGCCGCGCGCGTCGTCGCCGCACTCCTCTCGAGTGACGAGGCCGCGCTGCTCCATGCGCGACAGCTGGTGGCTGACGCGGCTCTTCTCCCAGCCGATGAGGTCGCCGATGCGGCCGGCGCGCAACCGGCGGGCGGGCTCCTCCTGGAGCGACATGAGTACGGCGAAGTCGGCGGAGGAGATACCCGCGTCCGCTTGGAGCCGGCGTTCGAGGGTGAGGTCGAGCTGTCGCCGCATGAGCGCGAAGCCTCGCCACGTTGCGAGCTCCTGCTCCGAAAGTGAAGCCGTCATCACAACATTCTACCGGTAGTTGACGTGTCACCAAAAGGCGAGTTATGGTGACACGTCAACTACATCGGAAAGGCTCCCATGTCCCAGCTCAGAATCGGAATCGTCCTCGGCAGCACCCGTCCCGGTCGGCGCGGCGAACAGGTCGCGAAGTGGGTCCTCGAGCAGGCCGCCACCCGGGATGACGCGGCCTTCGAGCTCATCGACCTCGCCGACTACGACCTCCCCCACCTCGACGAGGCCATCCCGCCGTCGGCGGGCCAGTACGCGGGCGAGCACACCCGCCGCTGGGCCGCGACGATCGACTCGTTCGACGGCTTCGTCTTCGTCACCCCCGAGTACAACCACTCCACCTCCGGGGTGCTCAAGAACGCCCTCGACTACCTCTACGGCGAGTGGAACAACAAGGCCGCCGGGTTCGTGTCGTACGGGGCAGCAGCATCCGGCGCCCGCGCGGTCGAGCACTTGCGGCTCATCGTCGGCGAGCTGCAGATGGCCGACGTGCGCCAGCAGGTGGGCATCTCGCTCTACTCCGACTTCGAGGGCTTCACGACCCTCAAGCCCATCCCGCACCACGAGGCGCCGCTGTCGACGATGCTCGACCAGCTGGTCTCGTGGGCGACCGCCCTCCGCACGGTGCGCTCCGCGGCCCTCACCGCTGCCGCGTAGCCGTGCGGGAGCGGCGGGGCGGCGAAACGTTGCGCCGGGATGCCCGACCACGCACTAACAGTGCGCGAGACTCCAAGCTTCGCCGCAAGTGCCCCGAATAAGCTCGATTCATGCATTCGGAGCTGGCCGATGAGGCCGTCACGACGGTGCGGCGGTGGCTGCGCGAGTCATCCACCGCGAAGACGGATGCCAGCGCTGAGCGCCTCGCCGGACTCCTCAAGGACCCGAAGGGGCTCGAGTTCGCGCTCGGCTTCGTCGACAAGGTCGTGCGCCCGGAGGATCTGCGCGTGGCCGGCCGCAACCTCGAGCGGCTGAGCCACCGCATCCCCGACTTCCTGCCGTGGTACCTGCGGGCAGCCATCCTCGTCGGCGGCGGCTTCGCGCCCCTACTGCCCTGGCCGATCGTGCCGATCGCGCGGCGCGTGCTGCGCGGAATGGTCGGGCACCTCGTCATCGACGCGAGCCCCCAGCACCTCGATAAGACGCTCGCCCACCTCCGGGCGGACGGGGTGCGGCTCAACCTCAACCTGCTAGGTGAGGCGGTGCTCGGCGACGACGAGGCCAATCGGCGCCTCGAGGGAACCACCGCCCTCCTCGAGCGCGACGACGTCGACTACGTCTCCATCAAGGTCTCGTCGGTGTCTGCCCAGCTCAACGTCTGGGCGTTCGACGAGATGGTCGACCGCGTCGTCGCCCGGCTGACTCCGCTGTACGAGTACGCCGCCGGCTCGCCGAGGCCCAAGTTCATCAACCTCGACATGGAGGAGTACAAAGACCTCGGCCTCACCATCGCGGTCTTCACGAAGCTCCTCGACCAGCCGCGGCTCGCAAACCTCGAGGCGGGCATCGTGCTGCAGGCCTACCTGCCCGACGCGCTTCCCGCCCTGCAGGAGCTCACCGAGTGGGCGGTCGCCCGCAAGGCGCGCGGCGGCGCCGGCATCAAGGTGCGGGTCGTGAAGGGTGCCAACCTCGCGATGGAGCGGGTGGATGCCACGATGCACGGCTGGCCCCTCGCGACCTGGGGCAGCAAGGTCGAATCCGACGCGAACTACAAGCGAGTGCTCGACTGGGCGTTCACCCCCGAGCGTGCCGCCGCTGTCCGCATCGGCGTCGCCGGGCACAACCTGTTCGACGTCGCGTGGTCCTGGCTGCTCGCGAAGCAGCGCGGGGTCGAGTCCCGCGTCGAGTACGAGATGCTCGCCGGCATGGCCACCGGTCAGGCGGAGGCGGTGCGCCGGGATGTCGGCGGCCTCCTGCTCTACACGCCGGTCGTGCATCCCCGCGAGTTCGACTCGGCGATCAGCTACCTCATCCGCCGCCTCGAGGAGAACGCCTCGAGCGAGAACTTCATGTCCGGCCTGTTCGAGCTGAGCTCGTCGAGCGTCTTCGCGCGCGAGGAGGGCCGCTTCCGGGCATCCCTCGACGCGATGGAGTCGCTGCGCATCGGCCCCGCCCGCACCCAGGACCGCGCGACCACTCTCGAGGTCGCCCCGGCGGAGGGCTTCGCCAACGAGCCCGACACCGACCCGTCGCTTCCCGCGAACCGCGACTGGGCCGCGCGCGTGCTCGCCCGCAGCGGCGATTCGCGGCTCGGGGTCGGCACGATCGAGCTCGCGAGCGTGCGGGATGCCGCGACCCTCGAGCAGCGCATCACCGAGGCCCATCGCGCCGGCGCCGCGTGGGGTGCGGTACCCGGGGCGCAGCGCGCGCGGCAGCTGCACGACGCCGGGGACGTGCTCGCGGCGTTCCGCGGCCGCCTCATCGAGGTCATGGCGAGCGAGACCGGCAAGACGATCGCGGAGGCCGACGTCGAGGTGAGCGAGGCCGTCGACTTCGCCCACTACTACGCGGAGCGCGCCGCCGAGCTCGACTCCGTCGAGGACGCCACCTTCGTGCCGCCGGCGCTCACCGTCGTCACCCCGCCGTGGAACTTCCCCGTCGCGATCCCGGCGGGCTCCGTGCTCGCGGCGCTCGCGGCCGGCTCCGGTGTCATCATCAAGCCGGCACCGCAGGCGCGGCGCAGCGGCGCGGTCATGGTGGAGGCACTGTGGGAGGCGGGCATCCCGCGCGACCTGCTCACGCTCGTCGACATCGAGGAGGGCGACCTCGGCCGCCAGCTCATCGCCCACCCGCGCGTGGACCGCGTCATCCTCACGGGCGCGTGGGAGACGGCGGCCATGTTCCGCTCCTGGCGCCCCGACCTGCCCCTGCTGGCTGAGACGAGCGGCAAGAACGCGATCGTCATCACCCCGTCCGCCGACCTCGACCTCGCCGTCGCCGACCTCGTGAAGAGCGCGTTCGGCCACGCCGGCCAGAAGTGCTCGGCCGCGTCGCTCGCCATCCTCGTCGGCTCGGTGGGCTCGAGCGAGCGGTTCGAACGGCAGCTCGTCGACGCCGTGCGCACCCTGCGCGTCGGCTACCCGCAGGAGGCCACCACCCAGGTCGGCCCGATCATCGAGCCCGCGCACGGCAAGCTCAAGCGCGCCCTCACCGAGCTCGGCGAGGGGGAGTCGTGGCTCGTGGAGCCGCGCCAGCTCGACGAGTCGGGGCGGCTCTGGTCGCCCGGAGTGCGCACCGGGGTGCGACCGGGGAGCGAGTTCCACCTCACGGAGTACTTCGGTCCGGTGCTCGGCATCGTGAAGGCCGCCACGCTCGAGGAGGCGGTACGCATTCAGAACGGCGTCGCGTACGGGCTGACGGCGGGCATCCACTCGCTCGATCCCGACGAGGTGTCGCGCTGGCTCGACACCGTCGAGGCGGGCAACCTCTACGTCAACCGCGGCATCACCGGGGCGATCGTGCAGCGGCAGCCGTTCGGCGGATGGAAGCGATCGACGGTCGGCACCGGCGCGAAGGCGGGCGGGCCGAACTACGTCGCGACCCTCGGTCGTTGGGAGCCCGTCGAGGCCGCCCCCGTGGAGAACATCCTCATCGACGGGCTGTCGCGGCGGGTCTCGACGGTCGTCAAGCGCGGGCAGTCGGGTCTCGACTTCCCCGAGTTCGACCGCGTGCGCCGCGCCGCCCAGAGCGACGAGCGCGCGTGGGCTGCCGAGTTCGGCCAGTCGCGGGATGTCTCGGCCCTCGGCGTCGAGCGCAACATCTTCCGCTACCGGCCCGTACCGGTGACCCTGCGCCTCTCGGAGGGCGAGTCGCTCGGACACCTCGTGCGCCTCATCGCGGCGGGGTCGCTCGCCGGTTCGGCGCTCACGATCAGCTCGGCCGTGCCGCTCCCGGCGGGGCTCGTGCAGTCCTTCCGGGACCCGGCGCCGTCGGCGCTCGTCGTCGACGTCGTGGTGGAGTCGGATGCCGCGTTCCTCGCGCGCGCCCGAGAGCTGTCGGGTCGCGTCCGCCTCATCGGCGGGGATGCCCGCGCCCTCGCCACGGCGGCCGGCGGTTCGCCGGACCTCGCGGTCTACTCCGGCCCCGTCACCACCTCGGGGCGCGTGGAGCTGCTCACGTTCCTGCACGAGCAGTCGGTGTCGATCACCGCGCACCGCTTCGGCAACCCCGACCGCGGGATGCTCGGGCTCGCTGTCTAGGCTGGGAGGCATGATCCCCTCCCTCCCGCTCAACGACGGCCACAGCATCCCGCAGCTCGGACTCGGTACGTACGGCCTCTGGAACGAGGAGGGCGCCGCGACGATGGCCGCCGCCCTCGAGCTCGGCTACCGGCACCTCGACACGGCCGCGCGGTACGAGAACGAGGATGCTGTGGGCGAGGCCATCCGCCGGGCGGGAATCCCGCGCGAGGAGCTCTTCGTGACGACGAAGCTCGACGGCCCGTGGCAGGGCGACGACCGCGCGGTGGGCGGGCTGAACGACAGCCTCGAGCGACTGGGGCTCGAGTACGTCGACCTGCTGCTCATCCACTGGCCGCTTCCCGCCCGCGACCAGTACGTGTCGACGTGGCAGACCTTCGAGCGGCTCAAGGCGGAGGGGCTCACGCGCTCGATCGGCGTCTCCAACTTCAAGGCCGCCCACCTCGACCGCCTCGCCGCGGAGACGGGGACCGTTCCCGCGGTGAACCAGATCCAGCTGAACCCGCACGTCGCGCGGGTCGCCGAGCGCGAGGACCACGCGCGGCGCGGAATCGTCACCGAGTCGTACAGCCCGTTCGGCGGGGGAGGCGCGTCAGTGCTGAAGGAGCCGGCGATCGTGGCGGTCGCGCAGCGGCTCGGCCGCACCCCCGGCCAGGTGGTGGCGAAGTGGCACCTGCAGCAGGGGCTCGTGGCGATCCCCAAGTCGGGCAACCTCGATCGGCTGCGCGAGAACCTCGACCTCGACTTCGAGCTCGACGAGGCGGCGCTCGCGGAGATCGCGACCCTCGACACGCACGAGGGCAACGACTCCGACCGCGTCGGGCACTAGCTAGTCGACCCCGAGCGCCGTCCGAACGAACTCGAGTGCCGTCGCGGGCTCGATGCCGAGGTCACGGGCCCGCGCCGCGTACTCCGTCGCGGAGACCTGCAGCAGCTCGGCCGACGTGCCCGACCGGGCCTTCACGACGGTGCCGTTGCGGCCGAGGGTCTCGACGAAGCCGTCGGCCTCGAGCGCCCGATAGAGCCGGGCGACGGTGTACGGGGCGACCTCGAGGTCGGTCGCGAGCTGGCGCACGGTCGGCAGCTTCGTGCCCGCGATGAGCTCGCCGGACTCGATCTTCGAGATGGCCTGCGAGTGCAGCTGCTCGAAGAGAGTGACCGGGGAGCCCTTGTCGACCGTGAACACCATGCAGTCACCCTAGTGCGCGGTGCGACGCCGGTCACCGCCCGGCTACCAGCGGGAGTCGCGGGCCCGCTGGCCGCGGGCGAGCATCCCGATCGCATCGGCGACCTGCTTGCACTCGCGGCCGAGCTCGTCGATGCGGTCGCGCATGCGGTACCGCGGCCCGTAGATGGAGACGGCGGCGAGCGGTGCCCCGAGCGTGTCGAGGACGACGGATGCCACGCGCTCGACGTCGTCGGAGCGCTGGATCCACACGAACCCGCGCCGCCGGGCCTTGTCGGCCTCGGCCTGCAGGGTGCGCGGCGTGAGCCGCACCTCGGGATGCTCGACCGGCTCGTCCTGGATGGCGGCGAGGATGCGCTGCTGCTCGGGGGCGGGCAGGGCGAAGAGCATCGCTCGGCCGGCGGCCGTGGCATCCAGGGGAGCGGTGTTGCCGACGTGGGGCACCATGCGGAAGTTCCGCTCGGGGTCGATCTGGTCGATGCTCACCGAGAAGTTGCCCTCGCGGATCGTGAGGATGACCGACTCCCCGACCCGGTCGCGCAGCTCCGTGAGCACCGGGCGGGAGACCTTCTGCAGGTCGAACTGGGCCTGGAACCCGCGCGTGAGTCGGAGCACCCGACCGGTGAGCACGACCCGCCGGTCGGGCAGGCGGGTGAGGTAGCCGAAGTCGCACAGCGACGAGACGAGCCTCGAGGTGGTGCTCTTGTCGTTGCCGGTGATGGCCGCGAGCTCGGAGATGGTCGAGCCGTCCGGGGCCTCGGCGACGGTCTCGAGGATCGCGATTCCGCGAGCCAGGGTGCGGTGGCTGGATCCCTCCATGTCGGCTCCTTCGCCGGGTCGATTCGGGTGGTGGATGACGGTGTCGGCATCGTAGGAACCCCGATGCGGCCCTCGCAACACCGTTGCGCCTGGAGACACCCGCCCACCCCGAATTGCGCCTAGTGCATCATATTTGCAGAGCGTGCGACACGCACCTAGCGTGACCTCCGCGGCCCCTCGAATCCATTGCCCTAGCGGTGGAGATCGGGTCGCTCCGTCGCACAGAGTGGTGTCGCGAGAGCGACGACTACGAGGTCATTACAAAGGAGTAACCGTGAACTCAATCCCACAGCGCCGACCGGTGCTGCGCCGTCGCGCAGTGCTCGGCGGCCTGTCGCTCGCCCTCGGCTCGGCCGTCATCCTCTCCGGATGCCAGGCCACGCCCGAGCCCGCCGGCGACCCCGTCACCCTCACCGTCTGGACGTGGAGCAACGAGGCTCGCGAGGCGCTGGAGGACGGCGTGCTCGAGGTCTTCGAGGAGGCCAACCCCACCATCGACGTCGAGGTGCTTGTGCAGCCCGACAAGGACTACCAGACCCTCCTCACAACGGGCCTCGCCGGCTCGGGCGGCCCGGACATCGCCGCCATCCGCTCGTACGGCGTCATCTCGAGCTTCGCCGAGAGCGGCAACCTCACCCCGATCGACGACATCATCACCGACTGGGCGGGCTTCTCCGACACGGCGCTCGCGGGAGTGACCGCTCGCGGCGACGGCCAGATCTACGCCGTCCCGCAGGGCATGCAGACCGCCCAGGTCTACTACAACAAGACGATCTTCGACGACCTCGGCCTCGACGTGCCGACGACGTGGGACGAGTTCCTCGAGGTCTCGGAGGAGATCAAGGCGTCGGGCGTCGCGCCCATCGTCATCCCGGGTGCGGTCGCCGGCCAGATCGCCCTCGCCGGCGAGGTGCTCGGCAACGCCCGCCGCGGCGGACCCGAGTTCACGCAGGAGTTCGTGGCGGGCGACGTCGACCTCACGGATGACGCGAGCGTGGCATCCATCGAGCTCATGCAGGAGATCCAGCCCTACCTCGTCGACAACGTCACCTCGGTGACCCTGGACGAGGCCGTGACGATCTTCGCGACCGGCATGGCCGCGATGTACCCGTCGGGCACCTGGCAGGTGTCGAGCTTCGCGAACCTCGGCGCCGACCTCGACTACGGCACCTTCAACGTGCCCGTCGACTCGAGCTGGCCGAGCGACGAGGTCACGGTCGCCTACGGCGACGGCGGCTGGGCGCTCTCGGCCCGCACCGAGCACCCCGACGAGGCCGCGGTCTTCCTCAACTGGCTCGCCTCGGCCGAGTTCGCCCAGCTCTACGCGAACAAGATGTCGACCATCCCCGCCCGCGACGGCGTGACGATCGAGAACGAGTACGTCGCCGAGATGTACGACCGATTCCTCGCCAACCCGTCGACCTACCTCGGCCTCGCCTACCTGCGCTACGGCACGCCGTGGGGCACGGACATCTACGGCGAGCAGGTGCAGAAGATCTGGCTGGGCGAGCAGGATGCCGCGGGCGCGGCCGACGCGATCCAGACGGGTATCGACGCCTGGTTCGACCCGGCGGACTTCGCGAACTAGTCCGGCACACCCGCACAACCGCAGTACAGCAGGAGAACCACAGTGACCGCGAAGAGCACGTTCGATGCGAAGCGACCCCACCCGGTCGTGATCGCCGCCTTCATCATCCCGGCGTTCGTGCTCTTCGCGGTCATCCTGCTCTACCCCATGGCGGCCGCCCTCGGATTCTCGCTCTTCGAGTTCAAGGGCGGCCTCAACATCGTCGGCTTCAACTGGTTCCAGAACTTCGTGGTGCTCTTCACCCAGGAGCCGTACGTCACGCAGCTGCCGCGGGCCTTCGCCCACAACCTCGCCATCCTCGTCGGCACCCTCATCCTGCAGAACTCGATCGGACTGTTCCTCGCCGTGCAGCTGCAGCGCTTCGGACCGCTGCGCCGCGTCTTCCAGGTGCTCTACACGACGCCCTACCTCGTGAGCCCGCTCGTCGTCGGCTACCTGTGGACCCTGCTGCTGTCGCCGACGTTCGGCCCCGTCAACGCGGCGCTGCGCGCGGTCGGCCTGGATGCCCTGGCCCTCCCGTGGCTCGGAGACCCGAAGACCGCCCTGCCCGTGCTCATCCTCGTCTCCGTCTGGCAGTGGATCGGATTCCCCGTCCTCCTGTACGGCGCAGCACTCGCCGGCCAGTCGCCGGAGATCCACGAGGCGGCGTCGATCGACGGGGCGAGCGGGTGGAAGCGCTTCGTGCACATCACCCTGCCGCTGCTCACTCCGGTGATCGGCACCGTGTCCATCCTGACGTTCATCGGCGCCATGGAGTCGTTCACGCTCCCGTACGCCTTCGGGGGCGCAACGGGCTCCCCGGCGGGGGCGACCGACGTGCTCTCGCTGCTCTTCTTCCGCGAGTCGTTCCACTCGGGCGCGAGCAACGCGCTCGGGATGTCGTCGGCCGTCGCGACCGTCCTGTTCCTGTTCATCCTCGGGGGCGCCGTGATCGCCCGGAGGCTGCTCGGCCGCTACGAGGAGAACCTCACATGACGACGATGATCGAGGCCTCGACCCTCCCGGAGTCCCGGTCGCTGCCGACCGCCCGCGCTCCGCGTCGGCGTCGGCGCCGATTCAGCCCGGAAGCGGTCGCCATCCAGCTCGTCCTCTGGGTCTACGCGGCGATCTCGATCGTGCCGCTGCTGACAATGATCGGCAACTCGTTCCGCACGCACTTCGAGATCGCGAGCGACCCGTGGCCGATCCCGACCAACCCGACGGTCGAGAACTACGTGAACGCGTGGGTGCGCGCCGATTTCGCGACCTACGCCCTCAACTCGGTGCTCATCACGGTGGCGTCGGTGCTGCTCTCGGCCGTCGTGTCCATCCCGGCGGCGTACGCCCTCGCCCGGTGGCGCTTCCGCGGTCGAGGCGGGCTCGAGAGCCTCTTCATGTCGGGACTGCTCATCCCCTTCATGCTCGCGATCCTGCCGATGTTCTACCTCATGGACTTCCTCGGCCTCATCGACAACCCGCTGAGCCTCATCCTCATCTACGCGGCCAACGGCATCCCGTTCACGATCTTCATCCTCACGGCGTTCTTCCGGCAGCTTCCCGGAGAGCTCGAGGAGGCGGCGCTCATCGACGGGGCGAGCCACCTCGCGGTGTTCTGGCGCGTGATGCTCCCGCTCGTGCGGCCGGCGATCGCGACGGTGCTCATCTTCCGCTTCGTGCCGATCTGGAACGACTTCCTCATGCCGCTCGTGATGCTGCGCAGCCGCGACAACTACACGCTCGGCGTCGGCCTCACGACCTTCTTCGGCGAGTACCAGACGGACTGGGCATCCCTCTTCGCGGGGCTCGTCATCGCGACCGTTCCGCTGCTCGTCCTGTTCATCATCGCCACCCGCCAGATCATCGACGGCCTCACCGCCGGCATCGGAAAGTAGAGCAATGACGAGCCTCGACCTCATCACCCAGCCGCTGTCGATCACGATGTGGGACTCGTCGTGGCTCCGTCGGCGCTACCGCGGCGGCGGCTTCGAGGACTGGGACCGCGCCCTCTCCGAGCTCGTCGAGCGCGGCTACGACGCCGTGCGCATCGACGTCTTCCCGCACCTCATCGCGCGGGGACCGGGCGGAGACCTCGTCGAGCGCTTCAAGGACGTGCCCAACCAGTTCCCGCAGTTCTACGGCTTCGGCATGTGGGGCAACCCGTGGACGATGTACATCGAGCCGCGCAAGGCTCTCGTCGAGTTCCTCACGAAGTGCCGCGAGCACGGCGTGAAGGTCGCCCTGTCGACGTGGTTCAAGCCGACGGATGACCGTCGCAACGAGCAGATCGAGGGGCTCGACGAGTTCGTGCGCGTGTGGCAGGAGACCCTCGAGTTCATCGACGCGAACGGACTCATGGATACCGTCGTGTACCTCGACGTGCTCAACGAGTACCCCAACGGCCACGTCTTCTCGTGGCTGCACCGGACGGTGAAGACGATGGCGTGGCCGCCGAACCCGAAGGGCGGCTACAACGACCGGCAGCGCGACTTCCTGTGGGGCTTCATCTCCCAGGCGATCGAGCGCCTGCGGGCGAGCTGGCCGCAGCTCACGATCTCGACGAGCTTCACCTTCGACAGCTTCGAGCGCTACTTCGAGGGTCTCGACCTCGGCGTGCTCGAGTTCCTCGACGTGCACATCTGGCTCAACTACCTGCCCGGCTTCGACGACGTCTCCGACTACTCCCGCACGATCGAGCGGCACGGCCGGCCCGGGGAGCTGTTCCGCACCGAGCAGGGCGGCAACGCCTACGCCGAGGATGCCCGGCTCATCCCCCAGGACTACCACTACGACGAGACCTACGCCGCCGTGCTCGAGGCCTGGGAGTCCCGCAAGGGCGAGTGGGTCGCGAAGTTCGAGGACCAGGTCGACCGGGTCGTCGCCGCGGCCCGCCCGCACAACCTGCACGTCGGCCAGACGGAGGCGTGGGGGCTCGTCAACTGGCTCGACCACCCGCTGCTCGACTGGCGCATCCACCGCGAGACCGCCGAGATCGGCACCGCGATCGCCGCCCGTCGCGGGTACTCGTTCGACTGCAGCGCCAACTTCTGCCACCCCCACTTCCTCGGGTTCTGGGACGACGTGCCGTGGCACCGCAGCATCACCGATACGATCCGCTCGGGCATCCCGCGACTCGATCGGGACCGCGCATGAGGCTCCGCGCGCTCACCACCTACCTGTGCGACGCCTACCGCACGAACTGGGTGCTCGTGAAGCTCGAGACCGAGGACGGCCTGCACGGCTGGGGCGAGGCGACGCTCGAGTACAAGGAGCACGCCGTCGAGCAGGCGATCCTCGTGCTCGAGGCGTCCCTGCGCGGTCGCGACCTCGGCGACATCCAGGGCTGGTGGCAGGAGGCCTACCGCGACGCGTACTGGCGGGGGGGAGCGGTGCTCACGAGCGCGCTCTCGGCCATCGAGATGGCGCTGTGGGATCTCAAGGGCAAGGCGGCCGGGATGCCCGTGCACGGGCTCCTCGGCGGTGCCGCCCGCGCTGACATCCCGTGCTACGCGAACGGCTGGTTCGCGGGGGCGCGCTCCCCGCGGGAGTTCGCCGACAAGGCGGTCGAGGCTGCCGAGTGGGGCTACCGGGCGATCAAGTGGGACCCGTTCGGGTCGGCGTTCCGGTCGCTCACGGCGGCCGAGCTCGCCGCGTCGATGCGGGTCGTCGAGGCCGTCGCATCCGCCGTCGAGGGGCGCGCCGAGATCATCATCGAGGCGCACGGGCGCTTCGAGCTGCCGACCGCGCAGCGCATCGCGCACGCCCTCGAGGGAGTCGACGTGCTGTGGCTCGAGGAGGCGCTCATCCCCGGCAACCTCGCCAACTACTCGCGGCTCAAGGAGCGCACCACGACGCCGCTGTCGCTCGGCGAGCGGCTGTACACGCGGTGGGACTTCCGCGAGGTCTTCGAGTCGGGCTGCGCCGACTTCGTGCAGCCGGACGTGTCGCACGCCGGCGGGATCTGGGAGACGCGGATGATCGGCGCCCTCGCCGAGCTCTGGCAGGTCGGCTTCGCCCCGCACAACCCGTCCGGGCCGGTCGCCAACGCGGCGACGCTGCAGCTCGCGGCGTGCTCCCCGAACTTCAGCTACCTCGAGACGATGGCGACCGACGTGCCGTGGCGCGGCGAGATCGCGACCGAGTCGTCCGTCATCGCGCACGGGGTGGCCCGGGTGTCCGACGCCCCGGGACTCGGCGTCGAGATCGACGAGGCGGCGCTCGCCGGGCATCCGTTCGTCCGCCACGACCTGCGCCACTACTCGGGGGCGCTCACCGACATCCGGCCCGCCGACCAGGCGGCCCGGCACGACACGTCGCACGAGGGGATGACCGTATGACCCGGCCGCTGGAGGGCAAGTGGGCCCTCGTCACCGGCTCCGCCCACAACCTCGGGCTCGCGATCGCGACCGAGCTCGCGGAGCAGGGGGCGAGAGTGCTCGTGCACGGACTGCACGGAGCCGAGGAGGCGGCCGCTCGCGTCGCCGCGGCCGTGCCCGGCTCCGCGCCGCAGTCGCTCGCCTTCGACCTCGCCGACCCGGATGCCGTCGCCGAGGCCTTCGCGGAGCTCGAGGTCCGCGGCATCCGGCTCGACATCCTCGTGAACAACGCGGCGCACCTCGGCATCACCGACGTCGCAGCACTCGACCAGTCGGGGGACCTGTTCCGCGACGTGCTCGAGGTGAACGTCTTCGGCACCTACCAGTGCTCCATCCTCGCGGCGCGGGCGATGGCGGCCCACGGCGGCGGGTCGATCGTGAACATCTCCTCGCTCGCGGGGCAGCGCGCCATCCACGACCGCCTCGCGTACAACACGTCGAAGGCGGCGATCGACGGGATGACCCGCAGCATGGCGATCGACTTCGCCGAGTACGGGGTTCGCGTCAACGCGATCGCGCCGGGCTACGTGTGGAGCGACCGCTGGGAGGCGATCGGCGACGAGGAGGCGGTGCGCCGTCGCGCGCGCATCCCCGCCGGCGCCGAGACGACCCAGCGCGAGATCGCGAGCCTCGTCGCCTACCTCGCCTCGGGGAGCGCGCCGACGCTCACGGGCGAGGTCATCGCGATCGACGGCGGGCTCGCGGCGCAGCAATCGCCGCGCGCGAGCTAAGGGGCGAGGTCACCCCGGCGGCCGCGTGTGGTGGCGCGGCCGCCGCGGTTCTCGGATGCCCGCCCGTGCTTTTCGGCGGGATCCGCAGGCCGCGGCGTCCGGATCGCGCCGAAAGGCGCGGATCGGGGGACCGAGGGGCGACGAGCGAGCGTCAGTCGTGCGTGCGGTGGATGAGCCGCGAGAGCACGATGGCGGAGCGCGTGTGGTCCACGTTGGGGGCGATGCGCACCTTCTCGAGCGCGACCTCGAGCGAGGGGATGTCTCGGGAGCGCATGTGCACGATGGCGTCCGCCGAGCCGGTGACGGTACCCGCATCCACCACCTCGGGCACGCCGGAGAGGATGCGCTTGAGTTCCTCGGGGGCGACGGTGCCGCGGCAGAACAGCTCGACGTAGGCCTCCGTCGCCATGCCGTCGACGGCGGGGTCGACCTGGATGGTGAAGCCCCGGATGACGCCGTCCGCGACGAGCCGGTCGACGCGGCGCTTCACGGCGGAGGCCGACAGGCCGATGACCTCGCCGATGTCGCCGTAGCCGGCGCGCGCATTCTGGCGGAGGAGGTCGATGATGCCGTAGTCGAGGCTGTCCATCCGTGCATCCTACGATGAAATCGTGCGTGAGGGCATACTCAGACGCAGGTTCGGTGCGCTGCACGCTCTGACATTGCGGATAGGTGCGTGTGACACTGGATGCATGACCATGACCGATCCCGCGACGACGGCCACGAGCCGCATCCCGCAGCCCAAGACCGTGCTCATGTGCCGACCCGAGCACTTCACGGTCAGCTACCGCATCAACCCGTGGATGCACCCCGAGGACCCGACGAGCACCGCCACCGCCGTCGCGCAGTGGGAGGTGCTGTACCGCACCTACCTCGACCTCGGATTCGACGTGCACCTCATCGAGCCGATCGCGGGACTTCCCGACATGGTCTACGCCGCGAACGGGGGCTTCGTCCTCGACGGCATCGCGTACGGCGCGAGTTTCACCTACCCGCAGCGCCAGCCGGAGGGCCCCGCCTACATGGACTGGTTCCGCGAGCAGGGCTTCGACGTCCGTGCCCCCGAGGAGGTCAACGAGGGAGAAGGCGACTTCCTCCGAGTTGGCGACGTCATCCTCGCGGGCACGGGCTTCCGCACCGACTCGGGCAGCCACGACGAGCTCGCGCGAATCTTCGGCCGCGAGGTGGTGTCGCTGCAGCTCATCAACCCGAGCTTCTACCACCTCGACACCGCCATCGCCGTGCTCTCCGACGGCACAGGACCCGAGCCGGCGAACATCGCCTACCTGCCGAGCGCGTTCGACGAGGCATCCCTCGAGGAGATCCGCACCCGCTTCCCCGACGCGGTCGTCGTCACCGAGGAGGATGCCGCGGTGCTCGGCCTCAACTCGTTCTCCGACGGCTACAACGTCGTCATCGCCTCGCGCGCGAAGGACTTCGAGCGCCAGTTGCGCGAGCGCGGCTACAACCCCATCGGGGTGGACCTGTCGGAGCTGCTGCTCGGGGGAGGAGGCGTCAAGTGCTGCACTCTGGAACTTCGCCGCTGAGCGCCGACCTCATCGAGGCCGAAGAGGCCCACCTCACGCACAACTACCACCCGCTGCCGGTCGTCGTCGCCTCCGGCGAGGGGGCGTGGGTGACGGATGTCTCGGGCCGGCGCTACCTCGACTGCCTCGCGGCGTACTCCGCGGTGAACTTCGGGCACGGGCATCCCGCGCTCGTCGCCGCGGCGCGCGAGCAGCTCGACCGCATCACGCTCACGAGCCGCGCGTTCCACAACGACCGCCTCGGGCCCTTCGCGGAGGCTCTCGCGCGTCTCGCCCGCAAAGACATGGTGCTGCCCATGAACACGGGCGCCGAGGCCGTGGAGTCGGCCGTGAAGGTCGCCCGCGCGTGGGGCTACCGCGTCAAGGGCGTACCGGCCGATCGCGCGACGATCATCGTGATGGACGGCAACTTCCACGGCCGCACGACGACGATCATCAGCTTCTCGACCGACGAGCAGGCGCGCGCCGACTTCGGGCCGTTCACCCCCGGCTTCGTGGTCGTGCCGTACGGGGATGCCGCGGCTCTCGACCTCGCGATCGACGAGAACACCGTCGCCGTGCTCCTCGAGCCGATCCAGGGCGAGGCCGGGATCGTGGTGCCCCCGCCGGGCTACCTGGAGGCGGTGCGCGAGATCACCTCGCGCCACGGCGTGCTCATGATCGCCGACGAGATCCAGTCCGGGCTCGGGCGCACCGGGTCGACGTTCGCGTGCGACCGGTCGGGCGTCGTGCCCGACCTCTACCTGCTCGGCAAGGCGCTCGGCGGGGGAATCGTTCCCGTGTCGGCGGTCGTCGGCAACGCCGATGTGCTCGGGGTGCTGCGTCCCGGCGAGCACGGCTCGACGTTCGGCGGCAATCCGCTCGCGGCGGCGGTCGGACTCGCGGTCGTCGAGCTGCTCGAGTCGGGCGCCATGCAGGAGCGGGCGAGCATCCTGGGCGACCGGCTGATGGGCGGACTGCGCTCCCTCCTCGGGCGCGGCGTCACGGAGGTGCGCGGCATGGGGCTGTGGGCGGGAGTCGACATCGACCCGTCGCTCGCGACCGGCCGCGAGGTGTGCGAGCTGCTCATGGAGCGCGGCGTGCTCGTCAAGGACACGCACGGCTCGACCATCCGCTTCGCCCCGCCGATCGTGGTGGAGCCCGAGGACCTCGACTTCGCCGTCGAGCAGCTCGAGGCGGTGCTCGAGGAGCTGGCTGCTCGCTAGACCCAGTTCGCTGCGAACGCCGGAACCCGAGCCGTCGTTCGCGGCGGGCTGCTGCGCGCGTGCGCGGGGTGCCGCTGAGCGCGGCCTCCGGATGCCGCATCCCCCCCCGTTTCTCAGGAATATGCGACCACCGGGTGGATAGTGCAACCGGCGCCCGGATATTCCTGAGAAACAGGGTGGAGTGGGCTGCTACCCGAGGCCGGCGGGCTCCTGGTGGTCGTCGTCGGGCGAGACGGCGCCCGAGACGGGCTTGCGCGAGAGCGAGACGGCACCCGCATCCGGGTTGTGGGACGTCGCCGCCGCGACGGCCGGCCGGTCATCCGCCTTCGTGTAGGCGTGGCGGAGGTGCACAGGCTCGATCGCCGCACCCTGCCGCTTCTCGATGCGCCGCTTGTACGCGAGGTTGAGCGCCTCGACGACGATCGCGAATGCCATCGGTACGTAGATGAGCGCCTTGTCGATCTTGACGCCGAAGCCGTCCGCGATGAGGAACACGCCGATGAGCACGAGGAAGGCGAGCGCGAGCATCTTGACGCTCGGGTGCTTGTTGACGAACGCGAAGATGAACTTCGCGGAGAACAGCATCACGCCGAACGAGAGTACGACGGCGACGACGATCACGAGCAGGCTGTCGATCATCCCGACGGCGGTGATGACCGAGTCGAACGAGAACACGATGTCGATGAGCAGGATCTGGATGATCACGCCGACGAACGTGACCGACTTGGCCTTGCCGCCGGAGTGGTCGGATGCCGCCCCCTCGAGCTTCTCGTGGATCTCGTGCACGGCCTTGTAGATGAGGAAGCCACCACCGGCGATGAGCACGAGGTCGCGACCGGAGAACCCCATCCCGAAGAGGGTGAAGAGGTCGTCCTTGAGGCTGATGAGCCAGGATGCCGCGAACAGCAGCCCGATGCGCATGATCATCGCGAGGGTGAGCCCGAGGTTGCGGGCCTTGGCCTGCTGCTCGACGGGGAGCTTGCTCGCGAGGATCGAGATGAAGATGACGTTGTCGACCCCGAGGACGATCTCGAGAACGATGAGGGTGAGGAAGGCGACGATGAGATCGGGCGTGATCTCGAGGGCGAGGTCCATGCTCCCAGGGTAGGGGGAGCCCGCCTGGGAAGGTGATGCGAGTTCGCGCCGGAATGTGTACGCTGTGAACATGGATGCGCCTGCCCCCGCCCCGACTGCCACCCCCGTTGCCATCCCCGCCATCGTCGATCGCGAGTCGTGGCTGCGCGAGCGGAACGAGCTGCTCGTGCGGGAGAAAGCCCACACCCGCGAGGGCGACGCGATCGCGGCCGCCCGACGCCGGTTGCCCATGGTCGAGGTTCCTGACGTCGAGGTCGTCGGCGCCGACGGGCCCGTGCGCTTCAGCTCCCTCTTCGGCGAGCACGACGAGCTCGTCGTCTACCGCCATATGTGGCAGGACGGCCAGCCGTTCGAGGGTCAGTGCGAGGGCTGCACGATGAGCGTCTGGGACTTCCGCAACTCGATCTACCTCGCCGAGCGCGGGGTCGCGTTCGCGGTGCTCTCGAGGGGGGCGTGGGAGGAGCTCGAGCCGTTCCGCGAGTTCATGGGGTACGAGCATCCCTGGTACTCCACCGCGGGCGTCGACGACGTCGGGGTCGCGGGGGACATGGGCGGCGAGATCGCGAGCTACCTGCGCGTCGGCGACAAGATCTACCTCACCTACGAGACGACCGATCGGGGCAACGAGGTGCTGCTGGTGTCCCTCAAGCTTCTGGACATGACGGTGTACGGCCGCAAGGAGGTCTGGGAGGACTCACCGGAGGGATGGCCGCAGGGCGAGTTGTGCGCGTTCTGGCGCCGGGACGGACGCCCGACCGCCCAGTGGACGCGGCCCGGAGTCGGCGCGGTCGCCGAAGGCGACCACGAGCACCACCACTAGCTCAGCGGCAGCCGCATCACGACCCGCGGGAAGCCGTTGAGCACGGACGTCGTGTCGGCGGCTTTCACGAACCCCGCCTTCTCGAAGAGCGCGCGGGTGCCGACGTACGCCATCGTGAGGTCGACCTTCGCGCCCGCGTTGTCGACCGGGTAGCCCTCGATGGCGGGGGCGCCGTGTGCCCGGGCGAACTCGACCGCCCCCGCGAGGAGCGCGTGCGAGATGCCCTGACCGCGGTGGCCGGGCCGCACTCGGATGCACCACACCGACCAGACGGCCGAGTCATCCACGTGGGGAATCGTGCGGTTCGTCGCGAACGACGTGTCGGCCCTCGGATGCACGGCCGCCCAGCCCACGACATCGTCGCCGTCGTACGCGAGCACGCCGGGCGGCCCCTCGGCGAGGAGCTCGCGCACCTTCTCACCGCGCTCCTGCCGGTGCAGGGACAGGTTCACCTTGGAGGGCACGCGGTAGCTCAGGCACCAGCAGACGTTCGAATCGGGGTTCTTCGGCCCGACCATCGTGGCGATGTCGTCGAAAGAGGTCGCGGGCCGCACGTCGATCGCCATGCGGAGAGTCTGCCGGAGTCGGCCGACACGAGCGAAGCCTTGACGGGATGCGTGTGCGCCCCTACGTTGTAAACCGGTTTACACGAAGGGGTGCGACACGCCATGATCATCGACCACCACGGCTACCGATTCCAGCTCGACGAGGGCAGCGGTGCCGCGAGGCTGAGCCCGCTCGCCGACGATGCTCCGGTCTGGCAGGGCACGCTCTACCCGGCGCTGCACGTGCAGGATGCCGCGGGTGCCCGCCGCACGCTGCACGCAAGCGGCACGCCCGACGGCGCCGCCGTGCGCCTCGACTTCGGGGGAGAGGCAACCGGCTCCCTGACGCTGCGCGAGACGGACTTCGGCCTCGAGCTCGCCGACCTCGAGCTCGACCTGCGCGGGCTCGCCCTCGTCGACATCCTCCTCGGCGCGAGCTCCCTCACCGACGAGCAGCGCACGCGGGTCTCCGACCCGGACTTCCCCGAGTGGCCCGACTTCCGGTCGGGGGCGGTGTGCGTGCCGAGCGCGAGGCCGGCGCCGCCGGCGAGCATCCTGCGGCGCTGGGACCTCGGGCAGGCGACCGTGCCGCTCGGGCTCTTCGGCCCCGCGCTCGGGAGCCCCTACGGCGCGGCGTTCCCGCGGCCGGTGTACGCGGCGGCGTTCGGCGACGACCGCGGCTGGCTCCTGGCCGGAGCGGGAGAGGTGCCGGATGCGGCGCTCACCCTCGAGATGCGGGGCACCTCGGGCGCCCTGCGCTGGCGCTACCGCGAGGACCTCTGGGCGCCGCCGGCCGGCCCGCGCCGCTGGCCGAGTTTCGCGCGCGTCTCGTGGGGGCGGACCGCGGTCGCGGCGTTCGATTCGTACTTCCGGTCGTTCGAGCGCGGGCGCCCCGATGCGTCCTCCGCCGCTGCCGCCTCCGCGTGGAACTCGTGGGGCGACTTCCGCCGCGGCGACTTCGACGTGCCCGCGGCCGTCGCGGCGGCGGTGGGGCTCGAGGCGGAGGGCTACGTGCTCGACGACGGGTGGGAGTCGAGCGAGTCATCCGGCCTTCCGCGCACGGACCGCTTCCCGGACCTGGTGGCGACCGCCGAGTCGGTGCGCGCCGCCGGCCTCGAGGTGGGCTTCTGGCAGTCGGTGGGCTGGATCGTCGACCTCGAGGAGGCGGGGCTCGGCCCCGACGACCTCATCCCCGGCGTCGATGGCACCCCGCGGACCGCGAACTGGGGCATGGACCCCCGGGATGCCGCGCACTGGGCGCTCGACCCGAGCTCGCCGCGCACGCGCGCGTTCCTCGAGCAGCGCATGCGGCGGATCATCCGGGAGTACCGCCCGGCCGTCATCAAGCTCGACTTCGGCTACGGGCTCCCCGGACCGGACACGGGGGCGCCCCGCGACCCGGCGTACCGCGGCGATCGGCTCGGCGACTCCCTGTACCGAATCCTCGCGGACGCGGCTCGGGACGAGGACCCGGGCGTGATGATCCAGCTGTACGGCATCCACCCTCTGCACGCGCAGATCGCCGACCTCGTCGCGCTCGACGACATGGGCGACCACGGCGACCACGCGGAGGCGGAGGGCCACCGGCACTGGAGCGTGTGGGCGGCGCTGCTCGGCGCGCACGGGGTCGTGGTGAACGGCTCGAGCGGCTACTTCTGGGACCAGGACGGCGAGGTCGTGCTCGACACGGCCGTGCTCGGCTCGCCGGGCGCGGTGCTCCCGCTCTTCGACGAGCGGCAGCGCCCGACGGCGCGGCAGCTCGCCCGCCGTCGCGCCATCAACCGTTGGCACCGCACGACTTCGCGGTGGGATCCGCTGTGGCTCGATTCCGAGCTCGGCCGCATCGACGTGCAGCCGCGCGTGGTGAGCTGGGGCCGCGTGGAACGCGGCGGAGTGCTCGCGGCCCTGTGCCTGCGCGCCGAGTCGGCGGGGCGGCTGGATGACCCGGCCGTCGCATCCCTCGCCCACTCGGGCGATTGGGCGCTCGTGTCCCTCGACGGCGCAGGGGTCTTCGACGGGCCGACCGCGGTCATCCCGATCACCTCCGGCGTGCTCGAGCTGCCCCGCGGGGTCGAGGCGGTCGAGCGCTGGGCGGACGGCGCCGCCACCCCGGTCGAACCGGACTTCGTCGAGGGCCGTCTCGTCCTCCGGGCGACGGAGGCCGACCTCGACGCGGGACTCGAGGGCTGGGTTCTCAAGTGAATCGGTTTACTTACGTCATCGGCCTTATCGCCCGCAGTTTCGGGCGCAGTATTGACACTCGTCGAGCGCCAAACGTAGTATCCACTCAACCGGTTTACTAGAATCGGAGCCGCGAGCCCGAGAACGGCGAATCATCCGGCTCGCACGATAGGTCCTCACCCGCATACCGCACCCCCTCAACAATGGAGCTGAGATGAACACTCGAACGAGACGACCCGCTCTCGTCCTCGCCGCGGCGTCGACCGCCGCGGCCCTCGCCCTCGCCGGCTGCACCGCCGGCGGCGGTTCCGACGCCGACTCGATCACGATCCTCACGGCCGCCTCCCCGGGCACCCCCGGTGGCGATCTCTTCCAGTCCGTCATCGACGACTTCACGGAGGAGTCCGGCATCACCGTCAACGTCGAGTTCGGCGGCGAGGAAGTGCCGCTCGTCTTCGAGACCTCGGTCGCCGCGAACAAGCAGGCCGACCTCGTCAACATCAACCCCGTCGCGAACCCGCTCAGCTGGATCGACAACGGCATCGTCGTCCCCGTCGACGAGTACCTCGACGAGTGGGGGCTCACCGACCGCCTCCTGCCCGCCGCGCTCGCCGAGTGGACGCGCGACTCCGACGGACAGGTCCAGGGCTTCCCCTTCGAGGGCTACCAGTGGCCCGTGTGGTTCAACACCGCGCTCTTCGAGCAGGCGGGAGTCGACATCCCGACCACGACGGACGAGCTCATCGACGCTGCTGCGGCCCTGCGGGCGGCGGGCATCCAGCCCTTCGCGATCGGCGGCAACGACTGGAGCGGCCAGAAGCTGCTGCTGCAGATCGCCCAGTCGTACCTCACCCCGGAGGAGGCCAAGGAGGTCTTCACGAACGGCGGCTGGTGCTCGACCCCGGCGGCCCTCAAGGGCCTCGAGCTGTTCGTCGAGCTGCGTGACGCGGGAGTCTTCATCGACGACGCCGGCGGGCTCGAGGCATCCAGCATGTCCGCCGCCTTCTACACGGGCCAGGCGGCCATGATGAGCGCCGGCTCGTGGGAGATGGCCAACGTCGAGGAGTCGCTCGCCCCGAACGTGCTGTTCGGCGGGTTCCCGGTGCCGGCCGACGGCGAGTACGACCTCCCGACCGCCTACCAGGGCACTGCGAACGGGTACTGGATCTCCACGAAGGGCGTCGAGAAGATCGACCTCATCCGCCAGTTCATCGAGTACCTGTACAGCCCCGAGGTCGCCGCGCGCTACGTGAACGAGGCGCAGGTCATCACGGCCCTGGAGACCGACCCGGCGCTGCTCGACAGCGACATCAACCCGCTGCTCGCCCAGATCACGAGCGAGCTCCCCGCGACCGTCGAGTACGCCGTCCACCCGGACAAGTACATCCCCGGCACGCTCACCGAGCAGTTCATCCGTCAGACCGCCCTCGCCTTCCAGCCGGGCACCACGGCCGACGCGGCCTGCGCCGCGCTCGACTCCGTCTACGGCGGATGACCTCCCTGCCCACCTCGCCGGCCGTGCTCCCCTCCCCGGGGGCACGGCCCGGCGGCGGGGCGCGCGCCAGGCTCCACAGCCGGCGCCGCAACGCCGCCGCGCTCTACGCGCTCCCCGCCTTCGCGTGGTTCGTGATCTTCCTCGTCGGTCCGCTCGCGAGCGTGTTCGTGATGAGCATGCAGAACGGCACGACGCTCATCGCGAAGTCCGAGTTCGTGGGCTTGCGCAACTTCGAGCGCGTCTTCGCCGACCCGCTGTTCTGGAAGGCCATGAGCAACACGGCGCTCCAGCTCGTCATCGTCGTGCCGATCATGGTCGTGCTCGGCTTCATGCTCGGCTACTACCTCTTCCTCAAGCCGCCGTTCGCGGGGGCGCTGCGCATCATCTTCTTCACCTCGTCGCTGTTGTCCGCGTCGACGAAGGCCATGATCTTCTACTCGCTGCTGTCCCCGAACGGCCTTGTCAACCAGCTGCTGTCGGCGGTGGGCCTGGATGCTCTGACCACGAGCTGGCTCGCCAACAGCGCCACCGCCCTCCCCGTCATCATGATCGTCGACCTCTGGGCGGGCATCGGGTTCCTCGCGATCCTGTTCAGCGCCCAGCTCACGAGCGTCTCTGGCGACATCATCGAGGCATCCCGCATCGACGGCTGCGGCCACTGGCGCTCCATGTGGCACGTCGCGTTCGGCATGGTGCAGGGCTTCGTCGGCGTCATCGCGATGCTGCAGTTCCTGTGGACGCTCTTCCTCTCCGCGACCAACGTGCTGCTGCTCACGAAGGGCGGGCCGGGCACGAGCTCGCAGACGCTGTCGTTCCTCATCTACACGAAGGCGTTCGAGCAGTCCGACATCGGGTACAGCCAGGCCGTCGGGGTGGTGCTCTTCGTCACGGGCATCCTCGGCGCCATCCTCATCCGTTCCGTCCTGAGGAGCCGCACATGACCGCCCCCGCCGTCGCGCGCCGCCGTCGGTCGCGCCCCCGCACGACCCCGCTCATGGGGCTCGCCCACGTCGTCGTGTGGCTGTACGCCGCGGCGCTCGTGCTGCCGCTGTACTTCCTGCTCGTGTCATCCCTGAAGAACAACACCGAGATCTTCTCGGCCGGCTTCGCGCTCCCGCCCGAGTGGCGCTTCGACAACTACCTCAAGGCGTGGAGCTTCACGAGCCTCGGCGACGCGCTGCTGAACTCCGCGTACGTGACGATCGGCGCCGAGATCCTCATCGTGATCGTCTCGATCCCCGCCGCGTACGGGATCGCGAGGAGCGACGGATGGCTCGGCAAGCTCGTCGAGCGCAGCCTCGCCCTCGGCTTCCTCATCCCCGGCTTCGCCGCCCTCGTGCCGACCGTGTTCCTGGCGATCGGGCTCGGTCTGTACCGCACGCGCGAGTTCCTCGTCCTGTACTACGTCGCGGGGGCCATCCCGCTCTCGGTGATCCTGCTCGCCCAGTACATGAGGGCGATCCCGAAGGAGCTCGAGGAGGCCGCGACGGTCGAGGGGGCGAACCGCTTCCAGATCCTCGTGCGCATCTACGGGCCGCTCGTGATGCCGGCGCTCGCGACCGTGCTGCTGCTGAACTTCATCAACATCTGGAACGAGTACATCGTCGCCCTCGTCATCGCGGGCTCGACGATCGACACCCGGACGGTGCAGGTCGCGCTGCCGACGCTCGTCACCAACCAGCTGTCCCAGTACGGAGTGCTCGCGGCGGGCACGATCATCACGCTCGTGCCGGTGTACCTGTGCTACCTGCTGCTCAAGAAACGAATGGAGAACGCACTCATCTCGGGTGCGCTGAAAGGTTAGTGGTGTCTGCAGAACCCCTCGACCGCCCCGGACCGCACCTCGACTCGCAGGTGATCCTCGGCGTCAACTACTGGTCGCGCGCGGGCGGACCGTTCATGTGGCGTGCCTACGACGACACGGTCGTGCGCGAGGAGCTGCGCACCCTCGTCGACGCCGGCTTCACGATGACGCGCTCGTTCCTGTTCTGGCCCGACTTCCACCCGGAGCCGGGAGTGATCGACGAGGAGCGGATGGCGGCGTACGACCGCTTCCTCGCCGCGAGCGAGGAACTGGGCATCCCGACCATCCCCACCTTCCTCGTCGGGCACATGTCCGGCGAGGACTGGGACGTGCCGTGGCGCGACGGTCGCGACCTGTACACCGACCCGTTCATGCTCGAGCAGCAGGGCTGGTTCATCCGTCGCGTCGTCGAGCGGTTCGGCCCGTCGCCGGCGGTGTACGGATGGCTCGTCTCCAACGAGTTCACGAACTACGCGGGCCAGTCCGATCCCGACTCGGTGCGGCTGTGGGCGGAGACGTGCTGCGCCGCCGTGCGCGACGGCGGCAGCGACAAGCCGCTCTCGCTCGGCGACGGCGCGTGGACGATGGAGCTCAGCGGCCGCGAGTCGGGCTTCCGCATCCGCCGCCAGCTCGACCTCGTCGACTTCATCGGCCCGCACAGCTACCCGATGGGCACCGACCAGGTGCGCGTGCACTCGTCGGCGGCGTACTCGTGCGAGCTCGCCCAGTTCGGCCTGCCGGTCATCCTGGAGGAGTTCGGCGTGCCGGACGCGCTGTCGTCGGATGCCGCCGCGAGCGACCTGTACCGGCAGTCGTTCCACCTCTCGCTGCTCGCGGGGGCGACCGGCTGGATGCCGTGGAACAACACCGACTTCGACCTGTGGGAGCAAGACCCGTACCGCCACCACCCGTTCGAGCTGCGCTTCGGGCTCACTCGAGCGGACGGGAGCCCCAAGCAGCAGCTCGGCGAGGTGACCGCGTTCCGGGAGATCCTCGACCGGGTGGACTTCCCGCGCACGCGACGGGAGGCGACGCGCACGAGCATCCTGCTGCCGTCATTCATCGACCAGCACCCGCGCATCTCCCCGGAGGAGCGCCCGGCGATCTCGGTCGTGACTCACCACGCCTACCTCGCGGCGCAGCGAGCCGGACTCGCCCCCGCGATCGTGCGCGAGCTCGACGAGCTCGAGCGCACCGACCTCGTGATCGTGCCGTCGAACAAGCTCATCACCGCGCCGACCGTCACGCTCCTCGAGGAGTGGGCGGCCGCCGGCAGTCACGTCTACTGGTCGTGGTTCAGCGGGGTGAGCGGGTCGCACCGCGGGTCGTGGTGGCCGGATGTCGCGGCCCTCGCCGGGATGCCCCACACCCTGCGCTACGGACTGCGCGAACCCGTCGACGACGTCGTCGAGTGGACCGTCACGACGCCGTTCGGATCTCTCGCGGCGGGGGAGTCTCTCCTCTTCCCCGTCGCGGGCAGCATCGAGGCCCGCCACATGCTGCCGCTCGACGACTCGGCGCTGCCGGAGGGCGTCGAGGTGCTCGCGCGCGATCAGCGCGGCCGCGCCGCCCTCGTGCGGCGCCGGGTCGGGGATGGCGCGGTGTACCTGTCCACGTACTCGATCGA
Source organism: Antiquaquibacter soli (assembly GCF_030580675.1). Taxonomy (GTDB): domain Bacteria; phylum Actinomycetota; class Actinomycetes; order Actinomycetales; family Microbacteriaceae; genus Rhodoglobus; species Rhodoglobus soli. Next base: position 28,849 of record NZ_JAUQUB010000001.1, read on the forward strand.
GTACTTCGGCGCGACGCGCGAGCACTCGAGCCGCGACGACGACGTGCTGCGGCTCTACGCCGCGCTCGCCGCGGAGGCGGGGGCGGCCGGCGAGGTCGCGTCGGGCGATGACCGGGTGGTCGTCGACGGGCTCCGGCACGAGGACGGGCGCCGCTTCACGTGGTTCGTCAACGTGTCGGGCGACACCGTTCCCGTGACGCCCACGCTTCCCGCGGGCGAGTCGCTCGAGGGACTCGACGGCGCGCCAGCGGCTCAGTTCGAGCTCGAGCCCTTCGGGGTGCGCGTGCTGGAGCGCCGCACCCGCAGCTGAGCGCCGATGCCCGGGGCGACGTGGGGCACCTCGTCGCCCCGGATCACGGCGAGCAGCATCTGCGTCGCGCGGCGGCCCATCGTGCGGTAGTCGCAGTGCACGGTCGTGAGCGACGGCACCACGTAACTCGCGAGGCTCACGTCGTCGAAGCCCGCGACCGCGATGTCGTCGGGCACCCGGTAGCCGTGCTCGGCGAGCACGGACATCCCGGCGATCGCCATGATGTCGTTCGCGTAGAAGATCGCCGTCGGCGGCTCCGGCAGGGCCAGCAGCTCCTCGGTCGCCCGGACACTGCCGTCGGCGCTGAACTCGCCGTCGACGAGCGGTCCCGGCTCGAGCCCCGCGGCGCGGATCGTGTCCGACCAGATCTGCGTGCGGCGGCGGGCGTGGCGCAGGGTGCTCGGTCCGGAGACGTGCGCGATTCGGGTGTGCCCGTCGTCGAGGAGGTGCTGCACGAGCTCGCGGACTGCGGGGGCGCTGCCCGTGCCGACACTGGGGAACGGGCATCCCTTCGGCGGCGTCCCCGCGACGATCGCGGGGGCACCCATCGCCTGCAGCCAGTCGAAGCGCTGATCGCGCTGGCGGAGGTCGGTGAGCAGGAACCCGTCGACACGGCGCTCGCCGAACAGTTGGGTGTAGGCGTCGCGCTCGGTCGTCGTGTCGCTCACGAAGCGCAGCACGGCGGCGTAGCCGGCGCGGCTCAGCACTCCCTCGACCCCGGCGATGAACGCCGGGAAGAACGGGTCGTCCTCGAGGAGCTCCGCGGGTCGGCGGAGCACGAGGCCGATCGCGTGGGACGCCGCGCCGCTGACGGCGCGGGCGGTCGCGCTCGGCGTCCAGTTGAGCTCGAGGGCGGCCGCGCGGATGCGCGCGATCGTCGGCTCGCTGATGCCCTGTCCGCCGTTGAGGGCGCGGGAGACGGCTCCCTTCGAGACGCCGGCGCGAGCCGCGACATCCGAGATCGTCGGGCGCTTGGCGCGGGGGCTCTCGGACATGCCAGCCAATCTACCGGTCGGCAGGTAAACCGGTCTATCTAGTGCTGCCCAGTCGAGCAAGCTGCTCGTCGAGGTTGAAGACCTCGCGCAGCGGGCGGCTCGGTCGCGACCAGGGCCAGCTCGGGATGCCCGGGCTGTCGGTCTCGCCATAGGCGACCGCGACGCCGTCGTCGCGGACGAAGACCGAGAGGTTCCGCATGCCGCTCGAGTGCAGGCGCTCGAGCATCCGGTCATCGATCTCGGGCAGCGCGTCGACGACCGCGCAATGGCGGTAGGGCGCTCGCACCTCGGGCAGTCCGAGGGCGGACTCGAGGTGGAGGGCGAGCGTCGGCCACCGCATGACGGTGCCGGGCACGACGAGCCGATCCATCTCGACCGACCACCGCGGCGAGACCTCCGCGGCGGCCATGTCGCGCTGCGCGGACTCCCAGTCGGGCGACTCGAGGTAGCCGACGAGCACGCCGTCGTCGCGGAGGAACAGCGAGTAGTCCTGCCAGCCGGTGCGGTCGAGCTCGGCGACGAGCTCCGGCCACGGATCGGCGTGCATGGCGACGTACGTGTCCCGGTGCTCGGCGGCGACGAGCATGGTGAAGCAGACGCGCTCCATGAGGGCCCTTCCTGATGAGGGGGTGATGGTGCGCCGAATGACGCGGCTCGCGTCGTCGTCAGCTTACTATTGTTTGCGGTAACGAAGGAGTGCTCAGTGGCGCGTCAGCAGGGCTCGAAGGTGCGGGCACCGACGATGGCCGATGTCGCACGCCTCGCGAAGGTGTCGCCGCAGACGGTCTCGCGCGTGCTCAACGACTACGAGTTCATCAAGCCGCACACGCGCGACCGCGTGCTGCAGGCCATCGACAGCCTCGACTACCGCCCGAACATGGCCGCGCGCACGCTCGCGACGAGCCGCTCCCGCACCATCGGCGTGATCGCCACCGACTATCTGAGCTACGGCCCCGCGACCGCGCTATGGGGGGTCGAGCAGGCGGCCCGCGAGGCCGGCTACGGAGTGTCGATCGTGAGCCTGCGGGAGTCGAACTACCGCACCATGACCGAAGCGCTCGAGCGGCTCGCGAGCCAGTCGGTCGAGGGCGTCGTGATGATCGCGCCGCAGGACGCGACCGCGCACGCGGCGTTCGTGAGCTTCGACGAGATCCCGGTCGTGACGCTCAGCTCCTACGAGTCCGGGGTGCACAAGCCGATCATGCTCGACTCCGCGGAGGGCTCGCGCATCGCGACCCGCCACCTGATCGACCTCGGGCACCGGGTCATCCGTCATGTCTCCGGGCCGGCCGGCTTCACCGTCTCGGAGTCGCGCGTGCAGGGCTGGCGCGACGCCGCGAGCGAGGCCAGGCTCGTCGCGACCGAGCCGCTCGTGGGGGACTGGACCGCCGAGAGCGGGTACGTCGTCGGCAAGGAGCTCGCCCGCGACCACCGCGCCACGGCCGTCTACGTCGCGAACGACCGCATGGCGCAGGGCGTGCTGCTCGCGCTGCACGAGGCGGGGCGCCGCGTGCCGGAGGACTTCAGCGTCGTCGGCTTCGACGACGTGCCGGAGGCGGCGTACCTGATCCCGCCGCTCACGACGATCCGCCAGGACTTCACGGCCCTCGGTCGCCGCTGCATCGAGGCGGTGCTCGCGCTCATCAACGGCGAGCCGCCCCTCGAGCCGGAGCCGCTCATCCCGAACCTCATCGTGCGGCAGTCGACGGCACCCCCGCTCCAGTAGCCGTACGGGCACACCTCTCTCGCAATGGCACGCGGAGTTCGCCGTGCCCGTGCGAATCTAGTGTGCCCTTGCGGGCGGGGTGGTGCGGGACGCGCGTCACCCGAGCGCGGCCCGCACGCGGTCGACGGTGCGCATGAGTGCGAGCGAGTCGGCGTGCGAGGAGAGCGGATGCTCGAGCCATCCGTTCGACACCGCCTCGTGCACGGCGCGCAGCATCGGCACGTACCCGTTGCCCTCCTTCGCCTCGGTGCGCGTCTCGCGGAATCCGTCCGGCTTGCGCAGGGTGTACGTCGTGTCCGACCAGAACGCCTCCGCGATCTCGATGAGCCCCTCGTCGCCGCCGATCGCTGCGGAGAGCGGCAACTGCGTGCGGATGGATGATGCGAGCACCGCCTGCTGACCGCCCGGGTAGCCCAGCAGCACGCCGAGCTCGCTGTCGACACCGGTGTCGGCACCGTCGTAGCCGAGCCGCGACCCGGTCGCGGCGACGGACTGCGGCTCGCCGAGCACGAGCTGCGCGATCGTGAGCGGGTACACGCCCTGGTCGAGGAGCGAGCCGCCGGCGCGCGCCGGATCCCAGAGCCGGTGGTCGCCGTAGGGGAGGGGGAAGCCGAAGCTCGCCATGACCGTGCGGGGGTTGCCGATCGCCCCCTCCGCGAGAAGGCGCTGGATGACCCGGATCGCGGGGTTGAACCGCGTCCACATCGCCTCCATGAGGAACACACCCGCCGTGCGGGCCGCATCGACCACCCGCTCGGCCTCGGCGAGAGTCGTCGTGAACGCCTTCTCGACGAGCACGGCCTTGCCGGCGTCGATGGCGCGCAGGGCGAGCTCGGCGTGGTTGTGGTGCGGCGTCGCGATGTACACGACGTCGATGTCGTCGCGTGCGAGGAGCTCGTCCACCGCGACGGTCGACGGGATGCCCCGCTCCTCGGCCCACGGCCGAGCACGCTCCGCGTCCCGCGCCCCGAGCGCGACGAGCTCCACCCCGTCGCACTCCCGGAAGTCCGGGGCGATGGCGTTGCCCATCCACCCGTGGCCGATCATCCCGAATCGTGTGACGCCGCTGTGCTCGCTCATGGGGATTCACGCTAGCGCAGCACGGCTCCCGCTTGACAACAGAATTGTTTGCGCAAACAATTGGACTCGGCGCACGACCGCGCGCCGACCACGAAGGAGTGATTGCGTGCCCGAGACCCCGACCTACCGGATCGGAGACCGCATCCTCTTCGGCGCGGCCTACTACCCCGAGTACGAGCCGGTCGAGCGCGTCGACGAGGACTTCCGCCTCATGCGCGAGGCCGGGTTCTCCCTCATCCGGGTCGGCGAGTCGGTGTGGTCGACGTGGGAGCCGCGCGACGGCGAGTTCGAGCTCGAGTGGCTCGCGCCCGTGCTCGACACGGCGCACGAGCACGGCATCTCCGTCGTGCTCGGCACCCCGACCTACGCCGTGCCGCCGTGGCTCATGATCAAGCACCCCGAGATCGCCGCCGAGGAGAAGACGGGCGTGCGCGTGAACTGGGGCGCTCGCCAGGAGACCGACACGTCGCATCCCGTCTTCCGCGAGTACGCCGAGCGGATCATCCGGAAGGTCGTCGGCCGCTATGCCGACCACCCCGCCGTCGTCGGCTTCCAGGTCGACAACGAGCCCGGCCACCAGGTGCCGCACAACGCGCACGTCTTCGCCGGCTTCAAGGCCTGGCTCCTCGAGCAGTACGGCGATGTCGAGGCGATCAACGACGCGTGGAACCTCACCCACTGGGCCCACCGCATGACCGACATCGATCAGCTGTGGATCCCCGACGGCAACCACGTGCCCCAGTACGACCTCGCGTGGCGCCGCTACCAGGCGACCCTGACGACCGAGTACATCGCGTGGCAGGTCGGGATCGTGCGCGAGTTCGCGAGCGACGACCAGTTCGTCACGACGTGCATCGACCCGATGCGGGCCGCGGTCGACGATCGGGCGATCGGGCGGGCATCCGACCTCGTCGCCGCCAACCAGTACCTCGCGACCCAGTCCGAGCTCGCGGCCGAGACCGCGGGCGAGTACGCGTTCCCGCCGTCGGGCAGCTGGGCGCCGTTCTTCGTCGCCGACCGCACGTGGGCGATCGGCCAGTCGCCGTTCATGGTGACCGAGACCAATGCGACGTCGATCGGCTTCCCCTGGTTCAACTACCCCGCCTACGACGGGCAGTGGCGGCAGGTCGCGTGGGCGATGATCGCCCGCGGTGCCCGGGCGATCGAGTACTGGCACTGGCACACCATGCACGGGTCGTGGGAGACCTACTGGGGGGGCATCCTGCCGCACAGCTTCCAGCCGGGTCGCGTCTACGAGCAGATCGCCGCGCTCGGCCGGGAGATCCGGGATGCCGGCCCCGCCGTCGAGGGCATCGTGCCCGACGCGCGCGTCGGGCTGCTGTTCTCCATGCCGACCCGCTGGGCGTTCGAGTTCCACCCGCCGCTGCAGGACCCGACGGCTCCCGCGGAGAAGCAGGGGCCGAAGGACGCCGCGTCCTACGAGCGCATCGTGTACCGCTTCTACGGAGGCCTCAGCCGCGCCGGCCACCAGGTTCGCGTCATGCACGCCGCCGACGCCGAGCTCGCCGACCCCGTCGCGCTCGCGGCCGAGCTCCCGGTGCTCGTCGTGCCCGCGCTGTACCTCGTGAGCGACGAGCTCGTGGCACGGCTGCGGGAGTACGCCGCCGCCGGGGGCCACCTCGTGCTGAGCATCCGCTCGCTCTATGCCGACGAGATCGGCCGACCGCGCCTCGACGTGCAGCCCGCGGGGATCGCCGCGGAGGCCGGGGTGCGGTACGACGAGTTCTCCAACCTGCTCGCACCGGTGCCCGTCTCGGGGCAGCTCTCCGGAGAGGCTGAGGGACTCATCGAGGGACTCGAGTCGCACGGTGCCGAGGTGATCGCGGGGTACGAGCATCCGCACTTCGGTCGCTGGGCCGCGGCGACGACCCACCCGCACGGCGAGGGCCGCATCAGCTACCTGGGCAGCCTGCCGAGCCTCGAGCTCGCGGAGAGCCTCGGCCGCTGGCTCGCCGCCGACGCCCCGGAGCACCCGTGGGCGTCCCAGCTCGTACCCGGCCGGGTGACGGTGCACGGCGCGGTCAACGGCGCCGGCGAGCGCCTGTGGTTCGTTCACAACTGGGGCTTCGAGTCGCAGACGGTGACACCCCCCATGCCGGTTACGGACCTCGAGGGAGTCGCCCACGGCACGATCGAGCTCGGGCCGTGGGACGTGCGGGTGCTGAAGGAATCCGCGGGGGCGACCGGATGACCGCGCCCACCGCACTCGTCGACGTCGCCGCATCCACGCGCCGCCGTCGTCCCAGCGCGAAGCTCCGGGCCAGCCGGATCGCCTACGCGTTCCTGCTCCCGTTCATCGTCGTCTTCACGCTCACGATCGTCGTGCCCCTCGGCTACGCCCTCGTGATCAGCTTCTTCAAGAAGCAACTCATCGGCGGCACCGTGTTCGTCGGCATCGACAACTACGTTCGGGCTCTCGGCGACACCCTGCTGCACGACGGCGTGCTGCGCGTGCTCCTGTTCTTCGTCGTTCAGGTGCCGATCATGCTGCTCATCGCGGTGCTCGCCGCGCTCGCGATCGACTCCGGGCGCCTCGCCGGCAGCCGCATCGTGCGCATCGGACTGTTCCTGCCGTACGCGGTGCCCGCCGTCGTCGCGGCGCTCATGTGGGGCTACATCTTCGGCGGGCGGTTCGGGCTCGCCGGCCAGGTGTTCGGCTTCTTCGGGGTGCCCGCCCCCGACTTCCTCGGGCCCGGCCTCATGCTCGGCTCGGTCGGCAACATCGTCACGTGGTCGTTCGTCGGCTACAACATGCTGATCTTCTACGCCGCGCTGCGCTCCATCCCCGAGGAGGTCTACGAGGCCGCCGCGATCGACGGGGCGGGAGAGTTCCGCAAGGCGTGGTCGATCAAGCTGCCCGCCCTGCGGCCGGCGCTCACGCTCGCGCTCATCTTCTCCGTGATCGGGAGCCTGCAGCTGTTCAACGAGCCGAGCATCCTGCAGGCCCTGCGGCCGAGCGTCATCACGACCAACTACACGCCGAACCTCTACGCCTACAGCCTGTCGTTCATGGGCGGGCAGACCAACTACGCGGCGGCGATCGCCGTGCTCCTCGGCGGACTCACCGTCGTCATCGCCTACGTCGTGCAGCTCGGCGTCGCACGGAGGGACCGGTTCGTCTGATGCGCATCCGCAAGTCCCCTGTGCTGACCATCCTGTTCTGGATGCTCCTGGCGTACTTCATGCTGCCGCTCGTGTGGCTGCTCGTGAACTCCACGAAGAGCAACGAGGAGTTGTTCACGACCTTCGGACTCGCGTTCCCGAACACGTTCGCGTTCTTCGACAACGTCGCCCAGCTCGCCACCTACCAGGACGGCATCTTCTTCCGCTGGTTCGGAAACACGATCCTGTACGCCGTCGTCGGCGCGGGCGGCGCGGCCCTCATCGCGGCGATGGGCGGGTACGCCCTCGCGAAGTTCGACTTCTTCGGCAAGCGCGGGGTCGTGGCATCCATCCTCGGCGCGACCGCCGTGCCGGGCACCGCGCTCGCCGTGCCGACCTACATGCTCTTCACCCAGTGGGGGCTGATCAACACCGAGGCGGCGGTCATCCTGCCGGCGCTCGCGAGCCCGTTCGGCCTGTTCCTCATGATGGTCTACGCGCAGGATGCGGTTCCCGAATCGATGATCGAGGCGGCCCGCATCGACGGCGCCCGGGAGTGGCGCATCTTCTTCACCATCGCCTTCCGGCTCATGGTGCCCGGCTTCGTGACCGTGCTGCTCTTCCAGCTCGTCGCGACCTGGAACAACTACTTCCTGCCGCTCATCGTCCTCAACGAGTCGGACAAGTTCCCGCTCACCGTGGGCCTGAGCCTCTGGAACAAGCTCGCGAACGCGGGCGGGGTGAGCGTCGTGCAGCCGCTCTACCCCCTGGTGATCACGGGGTCACTGCTGGCGGTCCTGCCGCTCATCGTGGCCTTCATCTTCCTTCAGCGGTACTGGCAGTCCGGTATCGCGGCGGGAGGAGTCAAGCAGTGACGACGCGGCGATCGTCGGTGCGAGACGACACCCTGGCCGGCCCGGCCGGGGATCGAGTGGGCGCTTCTCAACGAAGAGTCAAGTCAGCATCACAAGGAGAGAATCAATGATCCGACACACAGCACCCCGCGGCGTCCGCCGCGCGGTGACCGTCGCCGCAGCACTCGCTGCCACAGCCCTTGTCATCACGGGCTGCACCAGCTCCGACACCCCGTCGGACGAGCCCGTCGAGATCACGTTCTGGACGTGGTTGCCCGACATCCAGACCACGGTCGACAAGTTCGAGGAGGCGCACCCGAACATCACCGTCAAGGTGGAGAACGTCGGCGTCGGCATCGACGAGTACACCAAGATCCAGAATGCGGTCGACGCCGGCTCCGGCGGACCGGATGTCGCGCATATGACCTACGACGCCATCCCCGCGTTCGCGCTCACCGGCGCCCTCGCCGACCTCACGCAGACCGGCGGCGAGTCGATCTCCGACACGTTCCTGCCCGGCGTGGTGAGCCTCGTGCAGTTCGGCGACGCGATCTACGGGGTGCCGCAGGACTTCGGCCCCGGCGTCATGTACTACCGCGAGGACCTCTTCACGGCCGCGGGCGTCGAGGTGCCGACGACGTGGGACGAGTACGCGACCGCGGCCGAGCAGTTGCACGCCGCAAACCCGAACGCCTACATTACCTACCTCGAGCCCGGACTCGTGGATGCCCCCTACATGGGCCTCTGGCAGCTCGGCGCCAAGCCGTGGACCATCGAGAACGGCACCGATCTGACCCTCGACCTGCAGTCCGAGGAGGCGCTGCAGTGGGCCGACTACTGGACCGAGCTCAACAACGCCGGCCTCACGCTCGAGTCCGTGCAGGGCTCGGACGAGTGGTTCAAGCAGATGGGCGACGGGCAGATCGCGACGTGGGTCGTCGGCGCGTGGGGCCTCCAGGCCCTCACGGGCGTGCTCCCGCAGAACGAGGGCCTGTGGCGCGTCGCACCGCAGCCGGTCTGGAACGAGGGCGACACCGGCACGAGCCAGTGGGGTGGCAGTGCATCCGTCGTCCTCGCGCAGAGCGAGAAGCAGGAGGCGGCCACCGAGTTCGCCCTGTGGGTGAACGGCTCCGAGGAGGGTGTCGCGTCGCTGCGCGACGACCAGGGACTGCTGCCCACCACCAACGCGGTGTGGGAGGACCCGGCGTTCATCGACGAGGAGATCGCGTACCTCGGCGGCCAGCAGGCGCGCCAGATCTTCGCCCAGTCCGCGCAGGACACCGTCGTCGGCTGGAGCTGGACGCCGTTCCAGCCCTACATCGGCAGCGTCTACAAGGACACCGTCGGCCAGGCGATCTCGAACAAGACCTCGATCGCCGAGGGCTTCAAGGCATGGCAGGACCGCATCGCGGAGTACGCGGAGGAGCAGGGCTTCACGGTCACCATCGCCGACTAGACGGAAGGATGCCGCGCTGCGCCGAGCGCGGCATCCTTCTCTATCTCGGGGCGGGTCGCGTCCATCGGCCCGCCCCTTTTCTTCAGCACAGAAAGCGCCAGCATGCCCAGAATCACCTTCCCCCGCGACTTCCAGTTCGGGGTCGCGACGAGCGCGTTCCAGATCGAGGGCGCGTGGGACCTCGACGGCAAGGGGCCGTCGATCTGGGACACGTTCAGCCACACCCCTGGCAAGGTGTGGCGCGACGAGCCTGGCGGAGAGGTCGCCGTCGACCACTACCACCGGTTCCGCGAGGACGTCGCGATCATGAAGGACCTCGGCCTCGACACGTACCGCTTCTCGCTCAGCTGGCCGCGGCTGCTGCCCGAGGGCACCGGTCGTGTGAACCAGGCCGGCCTCGACTTCTACAAGCGCCTGCTGGACGAGCTGGATGACGCGGGCATCGCCTCCAACGTCACCCTGTACCACTGGGACCTGCCGCAGGCGCTCGAGGACCGCGGCGGCTGGGGCAACCGCGACGTCGCAGGATGGTTCGGCGAGTACGCCGCGCTCGCGTTCGACGAGCTCGGCGACCGCGTCACGCGCTGGGCGACCCTCAACGAGCCGATCGCGATCTGGGTCGGCTACGGCATGGGCATCTTCGCCCCCGGCCACGCCGACCCGCGGCTCGGGAAGCAGGCCATGCACCACGCGCTGCTCGCGCACGGCGCCGGGGTCTCGGCGTTCCGGGCGTCCGCGGCGGCGGAGCGGTCGGAGATCGGTCTCGTTCTCGACATCTGGCAGCGGCATCCCGCGACCGACTCGGCGGCCGACCTCGCGCTCGCGCAGCGCGACGAGGATGACTCGTTCCGCTTCTTCCTCGACCCCCTTCTGCGCGGCGCCTACGGCGACCGCATCGTCTCCCGTCTCACTGCGGAAGGGGTCATGCCGGAGATCCGGGACGGCGACCTCGAGTCCATCAGCCAGCCGATCGACTTCCTCGGCCTCAACGTCTACTCGCGCGTCGTCGTGAGCGCGGAGAACTACAACCCGCAGTGGTGGGTCGCCGGGGACGGGCATCCGGGCGGCAACTTCCTCGATAACGGGATGGAGTTCTACCCGAAGAGCGTCTACGACGCGATCATGATGGCGCGCGACGAGTACGGCTTCGACGGGCCGATCTGGATCACCGAGAACGGCGTCGCCGACGGGCCGTCGTCGGTCGACGGCCCGCTGCACGACGAGGAGCGCATCCGCTACGTCGCCGGGTTCCTCGAGTGGATCGCGCGGGCCATCGACGACGGCGCCGACGTGCGCGGGTACTACCTGTGGTCGCTCATGGACAACTTCGAGTGGGCGGCGGGCTTCTCGCAGAAGTTCGGCATCGTGCACGTCGACCTGGAGACGCTCGAGCGCACCCCGAAGGCCTCGGCGGCGTGGTACCGCGACGTGATCGCGCGGCGCGGTCTGGAGTAGAGCGGCCCCTAAGGGCTCACGTAACTCGCATGGGCTCGGGTGATTTTGCGCGCCCGTGCGACTCGGGTGGGCCCTTGCGGAGGGTCACCCCTTGTGGATCGCGCGGTACTCCGTCGGGGAGACCCCGTGCCGGTCGCGGAAGTGGCGGGAGAAGTACAGCGGGTCGTCGTGGCCGACGGCACGCGCGACCTCGGCGACGGGGAGGCCCGTGCGGTCGAGGAGGCTGCGGGCGCGCGTCATCCTGAGGCTCGTCTGGTAGGCGAGCACGCCGCCGCCCGTCGCCCGCCGGAACAGCGCTCCGAGGTGCGACGCCGAGACGCCGACGAGCGCGGCGAGGTCGTCGACCCGCACCGGGGAGTCGAGCCGGTCGGCGAGGTAGGCCATCGCCCGTTCGACGGGGTCGCCGCGCTCCGGCAGCAGCTGGTCGATCGCGAGCTGGGTGAAGAGCTTGAAGGCCGCCCCGGTCGAGCCGAGGAGGTTCGCCGGACCGTGGCCGCGCTCGAGGTGGCCGACGATCTCGTCGATGAGGGCGACGGCCGCCCCGGGCTGGCGGAGGATTAGCACAGGGCGGGATGCTCCAGCGCCGGTCGCGGCGACGAGCTCCGGGGCATCCGTGCCACGCAGATGGCACCACCAGATCGTCCATGGTTCGCTCGCGGCGGCGCGATAGGAGTGCGGGATGCCGCGAGGCAGCAGCACCGCGCATCCCGGCGATACGGCGAACTCGACGCCGTCGACCACGACGCCGCCCGACCCGGCGGTGCAGATCATCACAATGTCCTCGTGAGCCCCGGTGGGACGCGAGCGTGCGTGCCCAGCCGCGGCGGGGAAGTATCCCGCGTCCGTGACGACGAGGCGACGGGTCACGGGCCGCGCGAGGGCGTCGACGACGACGGGGCGCGGGACGATCTCGAACCGCTCCCCGGGGAATCCGTCGGCGAGAGCCATCCGACAATCACATCATCGAATCGTCCATATCGCGAGCGGGTTCGTGCATTCTCCTCCAGGCGCGAGCTTCCTAGCGTTGACCGCATGCTCACGCTGCCGTCTGCACCCCCCGCGCTCGCGACGAAGCTGGCCGCCGGCCAGGTGATCGCGTGGCGCGAGCCCATCACGATCCCGACCTACGAGCCGGGCGAGCCCGACCGCTACCCCATGTACCTCGACGAGCGGGTCTACCAGGGCTCGAGCGGCGCCGTCTACCCGCTGCCGTTCATCGACTCCATCGCGACCGAGCCGGTCGAGCGGGAGTGGGACGCGCTGCACCTGGAGAACGAGTTCGTGCGCCTCGTCATTCTGCCCGAGCTCGGCGGGCGCATCCACGTCGGCTTCGACAAGGTCGCCGGCTACGACTTCTTCTACCGCAACTCGGTCATCAAGCCCGCTCTCGTCGGTCTTGCGGGCCCCTGGGTCTCCGGCGGCGTCGAGTTCAACTGGCCGCAGCACCACCGGCCTGCAACCTTCCTGCCCACCGACTCGCACATCGAGTGGGGTCACGACGACTCGGTAACGGTGTGGTGCAGCGACCACGACCCGTTCGACCGCATGAAGGGGATGCACGGCATCCGCCTCCGACCGGGCTCGGCCCTCATCGAGCTCGCCGCCCGCCTGCACAACCGCACGAGCGAGCGGCACACGTTCCTGTGGTGGGCGAACGTCGCCGCCGCCGTGCACGACGACTACCAGTCGTTCTTCCCGACCGATGTGCACTGGGTCGCCGACCACGCCCGCCGCGCGATCACCGCCTTCCCGACCGCCGACCGGCCGTACTACGGCGTCGACTACCCGGCGCGCCCGGGAGCCGACCGGCTCGACTGGTACCGCAACATCACCGTGCCGACCTCCTACATGGTCACCTCGACGCAGGACGACTTCTTCGGCGGCTACGACCACCGCGCGGGCGCCGGCTTCGTGCACTGGGCGGACCGGAACATCGCGCCCGGTAAGAAGCAGTGGACGTGGGGCAACGCGCCCTTCGGCCACGCGTGGGATGCCCACCTCACCGACGAGGACGGCCCGTACGTCGAGCTCATGGCGGGCGTCTACACCGACAACCAGCCCGACTTCAGCTTCATCGCCCCCGGCGAGACGAAGTCCTTCACCCAGTACTGGTACCCGTACCAGGGCATCGGCGTGGTGCACCAGGCGAACCGGGATGCCGCGGTTCACCTCTCCGTCGAGGGCGGGGTCGCGCGGCTCGGGGCCGCGGTGACTCGGCGTCACAGCGGAGTGCGGGTGGCGCTGCGGCGGGGGAGCGAGATCCACGGCGAGTGGACGGTCGACGTGGCGCCGGGGCATCCGTTCACCGCGGAGCTGCCGTTCGACGGGGAGGCGCACGAGCTGCGGCTGGTCGTGGGCGTGCTCCTCGAGTGGCAGCCGCGCCTCGACGCGCCGACCCCGCCTCCCGCCGTCGCGACCGAACCACCCGAGCCGTCGCAGGTGGCCTCGAGCGACGAGCTGCACCTGATCGCAACGCACCTCGAGCAGTACCGGCATCCGACCCGCTCGCCGCTGCCGTACCTCGAGGAGGCGCTGCGTCGGGACCCGGGGGATGCTCGTGCCCTCGTGTCGCTCGCCTGGCGCTCGTACCGGGCGGGGCGCTACGCGGAAGCGCTCGCCGGGGTGGATGCGGCGCTCGCGCGGCAACGCCTCTACAACTCCAACCCGCGCGACGGGGAGCCGGCGTACCTGCGCGGGCTCGTGCTCGTGCGCCTCGGCCGTCGGGGCGACGCCTACGCGTCGTTCGCGAAGTCCCGGTGGAACGCCGAGTTCCGGCACGCCGCATCCCTCGAGATGGCTCGCCTGGATGCCGCGTCGTGCCGCACCGCGGAGGCGCTCGAGAACGTGCGCGAGGCCCTGCGCTTCGACGCCGACGACCTGCGCGCCCGCACGCTGCTCGTGGTGCTGCTGCGCCGCGAGCACCGCTGGTTCGATGCGGCGGTCGCGCTCGCCGAGTCCCGGGCGCTGGATCCGCTGGATGCCCTGCTGAGGTTTCTCGACGGCGCGCATCCGTCCGACGACCCCACGATCCTCCTCGACACCGCGACCGAGCTCGCGGGAATCGGCGAGCTCGACCACGCGCTCGCGTTGTTCGACGCCGTCGCGGAGGCGGAGCCCGTCCCGGGCGCCGGGGATGTGCGCACGATGGCGCTCTACCGCCGGGCGCACCTCGCCCGGCTCGCGGGTCTCGACGCGGGCCCCGACCTCGAGCGGGCGCGCCGGGCCCCCGTCGACCGCGCGTTCCCGCACGGGCTCGACGACTTCGACGCGCTCGTCGCCGCCCTCGAGGGGGACGAGTCGGATGCTCGCGCCCACTCCCTGCTCGGGTGCCTGCTCTACGGCGCCGGCCGCCGCTCCGAGGCGCTCCGGCACTGGCTGCGCGCGCTCGAGCTCGGCGACGAGAACCCGGTCACGCTCCGCAACGCCGCCCTCGCGACGGTCGTGACGACGGGCGACGCCGAGTCGGGGATCGACCTGTACGAGCGAGCGCTCGCGGTCGCGCCGACGGATGCCCGGCTGTGGTTCGAGTCCGACCAGTTGCTCGCCCGCGCCGGAGCCACTCCCGCCGCGCGACTCGCGCGCGTGCCGCTCGCCGCGCTGTCCCGCGACGATCTCGCGATCGAATACGCCGGGCTCCTCGTCGATGTCGACCGCGCGACGGAGGCGGTGGCCCTCCTCGAGTCGCGGCCGTTCCAGCCGTGGGAGGGCGGCGAGGGCCGCGCGATCGCGGCGTGGGAGCGGGCGTGCGTCGCGTCGGGTCAGGAGTCGCGGGCGTCGCATCCGCCCGCCTCGCTCGGGGAGGTGCGCGGCGAGCCGACGACTCCGACCGCGGTTCGGGCCGACGGCTCGGTGGACTACTTCGCGACGTCGCTGCCGGAGCGCCTGCTGTTCCCGGGGGTGGGTCGATGATCGTCCCCGAGGCGGCCGAGCCGCTGCGCGACCACCTGCCGCTCGGCGGGCGCGGCATCGCGGTCACGAGCCGATACCTCGAGCGCGACGGCATCCCGGTGATCCCGGTGAGCGCCGAGGTGCACTTCAGTCGCATTCCCCGATCGGCATGGGACGACGAGCTGCGCAAGATCGCCGCCTCCGGCGTGACGGTGCTCGCGACGTACGCGATCTGGATCCACCACGAGCAGGTCGAGGGGCAGCTGCGCTTCGACGGATCGCTCGACCTGCGGGCGTTCGTGGAACTGTGCCGGATGCACGGTCTCGACGTCTTCCTCCGTGTCGGGCCGTGGGCGCACGCCGAGGCGCGCAATGGCGGGTTCCCCGATTGGCTCCTGGCGCGCGACCTCGAGCCGCGCTCCAACGACCCGCGCTACCTCGCGGAGGCGCGGCGCTGGTTCGCGGCGCTGGGGGAGCAGCTGGACGGGCTCGAGCTGCTCGCGGTGCAGGTGGAGAACGAGCTCTACGACGACCCCGAGCACCTCGCGGCGCTCGTCGACCTCGCTCGCGAGTGCGGCATCGACGCCCCGCTGTGGACGGGCACGGCGTGGGGCGGCGCGCACCTGCCGATCGACCGCGTGCTGCCGCTCTACGCGGGATACTCGGAGGCGTTCTGGATCGCCCACGACGCCGGTTACGACGCATCGAGCGCCAGCAACTTCTATTACTCGGACGAGCGCGACGAGGTCGGCGTCGGCGCGGACACGCGAGATTCCGCGCTCACTCCGTCGAACCTGGACCCGTCGCGCTACCCCTACGCGACGTGCGAGCTCGGCGGCGGCATGGTCTCGGCCTATCACCGCCGACCGACCGCGCTGCCCGACGATGTCGCGGCGCTCGCCCTGACGAAGCTCGGCAGCGGGTCGACGTGGCAGGGGTACTACATGTTCCACGACGGCATCAATCCGGCGCGGGGACTGCAGGAGTCGCACGCGACGGGCGCCCGCAACGACCTGCCGGAGCTCTCCTACGACTTCGGTGCGCCGCTCGGGGTGATGGGCGAGTCGAGGCCGAGTCTCGGCAAGCTGCGGCTGCAGCACCACTTCCTCGCGTGCTTCGGCGACCGGCTCGCGCCACTCCCCCTCGTGCTGCCGCCGGACGCGCCGGAGGTCGGCGACACGACGACCCTGCGCTGGGCGGTGCGCGGCTCGGGGGGCCGCGGCTTCGTGTTCGTCACGAATCACGAGCCGCACGTAACGCTGCCCGAGCACCGCGGGGTGGTGTTCGAGGGATTCCCCCCGGTCGATATTCCTTCTGGTGCATATTTCTTCTGGCCCTTCGGTTTCGAGTGGGCGGGCGGTGTCGTCGACTGGGCGACGGCACAGATCGTGACGGCGATCGGCGGCGTCCTCGTCGTCACCGGCGGCCCGGATGCGCGGCTCTCCTTCGACGGAGCCGAGGTGCCGTTGCGCGAGCGGGTGAACGTGGACGGGTTCCTCCTCCTGTCTCGCGCGGACGCGGAGCGCGCCCACGTCGTGGGGGATCGCCTCGTGCTGTGCGACGACGTGGTCACTCCCGAGTGGCTGTACGCCGAGCGCGAGCATCCCGAGTTCGACGAGTGGGACGGCGAGCGGTTCGTGCGGCGGGTGCTGGAGCCCGGCTATCCGCTGCCGGCCGAGGTGCCTGTCACGGCACTGCGGGAGGCCGGGATGCCCGCCCCCGTTCGCCTCGGACCGTGGGAGCGGGCATCCGCACCGACCGACTGGACCGACGCCGGCCGGTGGCGGCTCGACGTCTCGGGGCTGCCGATGCGCGAGGGGCTGCGGGTACTGATCGAGCTCGACTGGGTCGGCGATGTCGCCCGCGCGATCGTCGACGGGCGGCCGGTGGACGACCGCTACTTCACGGGGCGGTCGTGGATGCTGCCGCTCGACCTCCTCGACGGGGCGGCCGAGGTCACGATCGAGGTGCTGTCGATGGATCCGGCGGCCCCGATCTCCCTGCCGGAGGACGCCCGGGCGGCGCTCGGCGACGGGCGGGCGGCGGTTCGCTCGGCGCGCGTGCGGAGGGTCGAGCGGCGGTAGTAGCGTCGTCGCATGATCCTCCCCGAGCCCACCCACGTGCCGTTGCGCGGCGGTCCCGTCGTGCGCTGGGGCATCCTCGCTCCCGGCGGCATCGCCGACGCCTGGACCGAGACCCTGCACCGCAACACCGACCAGCGCGTGGCCGCTGTCGCGTCGCGCACGCTCGCGCGGGCGGAGGAGTTCGCCGCCCGTCACGGCGTCGGGCGGTCGTTCGGCTCGTACGACGAGCTCGTCGCGGACCCCGGTGTGGATGTCGTCTACATCGCCGCTCCGCACAGCGAGCACCGGCGGCTCGCGCTCCTCGCGATCGGCGCGGGCAAGCACGTGCTCGTGGAGAAGCCGATCGGGCTCTCCGCCGCCGAGGCGCGCGAGATCGCGGTGGCGGCGCGCGCAGCAGGGGTCTTCGCGATGGAGGCGATGTGGTCGCGGTTCCTGCCGCAGACGACGGTGCTCGCGCGACTGCTCGAGGACGGCGCCCTCGGCGACGTGCTCACGGTCACGGCCGACTTCGGCGCGGTGTTCGACACCGACCCGCAGGGTCGCGCCTACAACCCGGCGCTCGGCGGCGGGGCGCTCCTCGACGTCGGCATCTACCCGGTGTGGTTCGCGCACCTCGTGCTCGGGACGCCCTCGGCGGTGACGGCCCGCGGCTCGCTGACCGCCACGGGCGTGGATGCTCAGGCCGCCGTCATCCTCGACTACGGCACTCCCGCCCAAGCGGTGCTCACCACGAGCATGCTCGTCTCCACGCCGCGCCGTGCGGCGGTCAGCGGAACCCTCGCCGAGGTGCGCCTGCCGCGCGACTTCATGGGCCCGGGCGAGCTGCACCTCGTGCGCGACGACGAGGTGCTCGCGAGCATGGACGACCCGAACGGCTTCCGCTGGCGCGATGGCCTCTGCTACGAGGCCGTCGCGGTCGCGACGTACATCGCCGAGGGCCGCACCGAGTCGCCCC
Organism: Antiquaquibacter soli; assembly: GCF_030580675.1. Taxonomy (GTDB): domain Bacteria; phylum Actinomycetota; class Actinomycetes; order Actinomycetales; family Microbacteriaceae; genus Rhodoglobus; species Rhodoglobus soli. Next base: position 46,775 of record NZ_JAUQUB010000001.1, read on the forward strand.
TGCACTCCCTCGACGACACGGTCGCAATCATGACGGTGCTCGACGAGGCCCGCCGCCAGGTTGGCGCGGCGTAGCCGGCTGCCTCGGCGTCGAGTTGCCACTCGTGGCGGGTCTGGGGGCGCCATTCCCGCCACGAGTGGCAACTCGATCGCGGGCCGAGGCAGCGCCAGCGCGGTAGCCTCGGTCCGTGCATCCGCTCGACGCCGCCGACCCGCTCGCGCACTACCGCGATCGCTTCGTCGGGAGCCCCGGCCTCGTCGCCTACCTCGACGGCAACTCGCTCGGGAGGCCGTTGACCGCGTCGATCGAGCGGGTCGAGGCGTTCCTCCGCGAGGAGTGGGGCGGTCGCCTCATCCGTGGGTGGGACGAGGGCTGGATGCAGCTGCCCCTAGCTCTCGGCGACGAGCTCGGCCGCGTGGCCCTCGGCGCCGCCCCCGGCCAGGTCGCGATCGCCGACTCGACGACTGTGAGCTTGTACAAGCTCATCCGCGCGGCTCTGGATGCCCGGCCGGGCCGCACCGAGATCGTCATCGATCGCGACAACTTCCCGACCGACCGGTACCTCGTCGAGGGCATCGCTCGCGACCGCGGTCTCACCGTTCGCTGGGTCGAGACCCCGCACGACGGCGGGGTCACCCCTGAGCTCGTGGCACCCGTGCTCGGCGAGCAGACCGCCCTCCTCGTGCTGAGCTCGGTCGCGTACCGCTCGGCGTGGTTCGCCGACATCCCGGCGATCACCGCGCTCGCTCACGACGCTGGCGCCCTCGTGCTGTGGGACCTGTGCCACTCGGCCGGAGTCGTCGCCACGCCGCTCGACGACTGGGGCGTCGACCTCGCTGTCGGCTGCGGGTACAAGTACCTGAACGGCGGGCCGGGAGCTCCGGCGTTCCTCTATGTGCGGTCCGACCTGCAGGCGGAGTTGCGGCAGCCGATCCAGGGGTGGCTGGGATCCGCGAGCCCGTTCGAGATGGGGCAGGGGTATGAGCCGGCTCCGGGCATCCGGGGCTTCCTGTCCGGCACCCCGCCGATGGTGGGCATGCAGGCCATGCGCGACATGGTCGCCCTCATCGACGAGGCCGGTCTCGAGGCGGTGCGCGCCAAGTCGGTCGCCCTCACGGAGCACGCGATCGCGCTCGTCGACGACGTGCTGCCGGATGCCCGGCTCGCGTCACCCCGCGACGCCGCCCGCCGCGGCGGCCACATCACGATCGACCACCCCCGCTTCGCGGAGCTCATGCCGCGGCTGTGGGAGCGCGGGGTCGTCCCCGATTTCCGACGGCCGGACGGCATCCGCCTCGGGCTCTCCCCGCTCAGCACCTCGTTCGCCGAGCTCGAGGCCGGGGTGGGGATGATCGCCGAGCTGCTCCGCGGTTAGCGCGCGAGCTGCGGGTACAGCGCCTCCACCGGCGCCGCCAGCCCCTGCTTCACGCGCACGCTGATCTCGTCGGCGAGCACCTCGAGCGAGCCGGCCTCGAGTCCGTCGTAGGCGAGGCGCACGATGTCGGCGGGGTCGTTCTTGGGCTCCGTCACGTCGGTGGTCATCGGGGTGTCGGTGTAGCCGAGGTGCAGTCCCACGACGTGGGTGCCCGCCGGGGCGAGCTCGAGGCGCAGCGAGTTCGTGACCGACCAGAACGCGGCCTTCGACGCGCTGTACGCTCCGGCGAACCCGACCCAGCTGAGCACGGAGTGCACGTCGACGAGGGCACCGCCGCCGTTCGCGGCGAGGACGGGGGCGAACGCTCGCGCCACGTGGATCGCGCCGAAGAGGTTGGTCTCGATGATCGAGCGGATGAGCGCGATGTCGCCCGTCGCGATGGGGGCGGTGCCGCCGATGCCCGCGTTGTTGATGACGACGGTCGTGTCGGACGCCTGCTGCGCGACGGCGGCGACGGATGCCTCGTCCGTCACGTCGAGGGCGAGGGGAACGACGCGGGCGTCGTCCCAGTCGCGCGGGGTGCGGGCCGTCGCGTAGACCTTGGCGGCTCCCCGGTCGAGCGCCTGGCGGACGAACTCGGTGCCGAGCCCTCCGTTCGCTCCGGTGACGAGGACGATGGCGCCCGAGAGATCGGTCATGGGATGCTCCTAGCTGGGTTGGGATTCACAACCTAGCACCCTCGGTCCGATTATCAAACTCAGCTAAGATGGCGGTATGGATCCCACCGAGTTCAACGCCCGCTGCTCGATCGCCCGCAGCCTCGACGTCCTGGGCGAGAAGTGGACCCTCCTGATCCTGCGCGAGGCGTTCCGCGGCCGAGCGCGGTTCAGCGAGTTCCGCGACTCTCTCGGGGTCGCCCGTGACATCCTCGCCAACCGGCTCGCGACGCTCGTCGAGTACGGCGTGCTCGAGAAGCGCGCCTACCGCGACGAGAACGCGCGAGAGCGCTTCGAGTACGTGCTGACCCCCGCGGGCCGCGACCTGCGGGTGGTGCTCGTCGCCCTCACCGAGTGGGGCGACCGGCACCGCGCCCTGCCGACCGGGCCGAGCGTCGCCTACGTCGAGGAGGCCAGCGGCCAGCCCGTGCACCTCGAGTTCGTCACCGCCGACGGTCGGCCCGTCCCCGCCAGCGTGGTGACGAGCGTCTTCGCCGACGCGGTCTAGAGGTACGGCTCCACGAGCTCCCGGTACCGCGACAGCGACGTCTCGACGACCGAGGGGTACGGCGCATCCCAGATGTCCTGGCGGAAGATCTCGCACTCCACGTCGCCCTCGTAGCCCGCCGCAGCGACCGCGCGCGTGAGCGACTCGAAGTCGATGAACCCGTCGCCCGGGTAGCCGCGCGAGAGCAGTGCATCCGTCGCGATGGGCAGGTTCCAGTCGCACACCTGGTAGCTGGAGATGCGGCCGGATGCCCCGGCGCGGGCGATCTGCGGCAGCACGTCCGGGTCCCAGAACACATGGAACGTGTCGACCACCACGCCGACGTCGCGCGCATCGAACTGCTCCGCGATGTCGAGCGCCTGACCGAGCGTGGACACCACGGCGCGGTCGGCGACGTACATGGGGTGCAGCGGTTCGATGGCGAGCTGGATGCCCGCGGCCCGGGCATCCAGTGAGAGCTCGCCGAGGGCATCCCGCACCCGCTCCCGCGCGCCCGCGAGATCGCGCGACCCGGCGGGCAGCCCGCCGACGACGAGCACGAGGGCGGGGGCGCCGAGCGCCGCCGTCTCCTCGATCGCGCGCCGATTGTCGTCGAGGGCGGCGGCGCGAGCGCCCGCCTCGACGGCCGTGAGAAACCCGCCGCGGCACAGGCTCGAGACCCGCAACCCGGCGTCGCGCACGTACGCGGCCGACGCCTGCAGGCCGAACTCCGCGACCGGCTCGCGCCACAACCCGATCGAGGGGATTCCCGCCGCGACGGTCGCATCCACGGCCTCCGTGAGCGACGCGAACTTGATCGTGGCCTGGTTGAGCGAGAACCGGGTCGCCGCGGCCCCGCTCACAGCCCGTTCACCGCCAGCATCGCGTGCCAGCGGGAGGCCGCGAGCTCGGGCCGCTCGAGCGCTCCCGCCTCGTTGGCGAGCCGCACGATCTCGCTCAGGTGCCGCAGGTCGCGGCCGGAGTGCAGCCCGCCGACCATCTGGAACGCCGACTGGTGCCCGTTGAGCCACGACAGGAACGCGACACCCGTCTTGTAGTACTGCGTCGGTGCCGCGAAGACCTGGCGGGCGAGCGCCTCGGTGGGGCCGAGGATGCGCTCGAAGCCGGCCCGGTCGCCCGCGTCGAGCGCCTGGATCGCCGCCGACGCGTTCGGGGCGAATGCGGCGAAGGCCCCCAGCAGAGCATCCGACCCGCTGTCGATGAGACCCACGAAGTTGAAGTCGTCGCCCGTGAACATGCGTACGCCCTCGGGCAGTCGCGAGCGGAGGGCGATCTCGGCCGAGGCATCCAGGAGCGACATCTTGATGCCCGCGACCTTCGCCGGGTTCTCCTGGATGATGCGCAGCACCGTGTCGCTCGCGGTGGCGACGTCGACCGAGCCCCAGTAGCCCGCGAGGCTCGCGTCGAAGGCGGTGCCGAGCCAGTGCAGCACGACGGGACCGCCCGCGCGCGACAGCACAGCGCGGTAGACCCGCTCGTAGTCGCCCGGGCCGCTCGCCGCGCGGGCGAGGTGACGGCTCGCCATGAGGACGACGCCGGCCCCGGCATCCTCGGCGACCTCCAGCTGGGCGACGTACGCGTCGATGACCTCGTCGACCGAGATCGCGGCCGAGTCGACGTGGTCGGTGTTGACGCCCACCACAAGCGCCCCACCGACCGACGCCGCCTCGGCCGCGCTCCGGCGGATGAGCTCGGCGCACGCGGTCCAGTCGAGGCCCATGTTGCGCTGCGCCGTGTCCATCGCGTCGGCGACGCCGAGCCCCCACGACCAGACGTGGTGACGGAACGCGAGCGTCGCATCCCAGTCCACATCGGCGGGGGCGCCCGGCACGTTGTTGCCCGTCACCCGCGGCACGACGTGCGCGGCGGCGTACGCCACCCGCGACTCGAGCGGGGCGGCGGGCTTCGAGAAGGCCGGCGCGGCCGCGAGCTGCGTGGAGGTCACGCCCCCGTCGGCGTCCAGGAGGCGCAGCATCACAGCGACACCGCGGGGAGCTGGATGCGACGCCCCTCCGCCGAGGAGCGCAGGCCCTCCTCGCTCAGCCGCACCCCGCGGGCGCCCGCGAGCAGGTCGAACTCGTACGGCGCATCCTCGAGCACGTGCCGCAGGAACTGCTCCCACTGCACCTTGAACCCGTTCTCGAACACGTCGTTGTCGGGCACCTCGATCCAGTCCTGGAAGTAGTCGTGCGTCTCCGGCAGGTCCGGGTTCCAGACGGGCTTCGGGGTGGCGTTGCGCGGCTGGATGCGGCAGCCGAAGAGCCCGACGACGGCCGAGCCGAGCGTGCCGTCCACCTGGAACTCGACGAGCTCCTTGCGGTTCACCCGCACGGCCCAGCTCGAGTTGAGCTGAACGATCGCGCCGCCGTCGAGCTCGAAGATCGCGTAGGCGGCGTCATCCGCGGTCGCTGCGTAGGATGCCCCGGCCTCGTCGACGCGCGTCGGGATGTGGGTCACGGCCCGCGCGTAGACGCTGTCGATGCGGCCGAAGAGGTTCTCGATGACGTAGTTCCAGTGGGCGAACATGTCGCTCACGATGCCGCCGCCGTCCTCGGCGCGGTAGTTCCAGCTGGGGCGCTGGGCGGGCTGCCAGTCGCCCTCGAACACCCAGTAGCCGAACTCGCCGCGCACGGACAGGATGCGGCCAAAGAAGCCCGACTCGATGAGGCGGCGCAGTTTCTGGAACCCGGGGAGGTAGAGCTTGTCGTGCACGACTCCGTTCTTGACGCCCGCCGCGGTGGCGAGGCGCGCGAGCTCGAGGGCGTCGTCGAAGCTCTCGGCGGTGGGCTTCTCGGTGTAGATGTGCTTGCCCGCGGCAATGGCCTTCTTAATGGCTTCGACGCGCTTCGTCGTCACGAGGAAGTCGGCGTAGATCGGGAAGTCGGGGTTCGCGAGCGCCTCGTCGAGGCTGTCGGTGTAGTGCTCGATGCCGTGCTTCGCGGCGAGCTCGGCGAGCTTCTCCTTCGAGCGCCCGACGAGCATCGGCTCGACCTGCACGCGGGTTCCGTCGGAGAGGAGAACCCCGCCCTGCTCGCGGATCGCGAGGATCGACCGCAGCAGGTGCTGCCGATAGCCCATGCGCCCGGAGACGCCGTTCATGATGATGCCGATGGACTGGGCCACGGGATGCTCCTTCGCTGGTCGTCCGGCCGGAGTGCCGGGAAAGCGCTTACCAACTTAGGTGACGGGATGCGCTTTCCGCAAGGCAGCCAGCGTGCGAATGATATGCGGGACCACTGTCTTGTATTCGCAGCTAGTGTCGGATAGTGGCCGGTTATGAACGCGTGGACGTTTCAGACTGGAAGTTTGCCGTCGAAGAGACAGCGGGCCGCAGCGAAAAGGTCTGGTTGGTGGATCCCGCGGACTCTGAGGAACCGCGCAATCGATGGCTGTTCAAGCCCGTGACGATACACAAGGACGGTTCGATCCAATGCGGCGATCTTTCGGAGAAGATCGCCGCGGAAGTTGCATCGCTACTGGGAGTTCCTAGCGCCGAGATCCGCCTCGCTAAACGAGCGGGTCGCGACGGCTCACTGTCTCGGAACATACGGCCCCGTGGATATGAACTCCACTCGGGGCACGTGTGGATGTCGGCCAGTCCAGACGTTCCCTATCCCGGCTTGGGCTGGGTGAACAAAGGTCGAGCGGCGGCTGGTTACAGCCTTCGTAACGTCCTCGATTCTCTTAGAGACATCGGCGCGCCCCCTGAGTCTAAGGGCGCTATCCGTGGCGCTCAGGAAACCTTCGTCTCATATCTCGCACTCGACGCGATCATCGCGAATGCAGATCGACACGAGAACAACTGGGGAATTCTGAGACCCATCGTGGGCGACGCGAAAACGCTGCTGGCGCCCGCATACGACAACGAAAACTCCCTCGGGTATCAACTCCCTGATGCCCACAAGACGTTGATCCTAGACGGAGCTAAGAGTGGAGGAGTCGAAGGATGGGCTACTCGTGGTCAGGCTGTTCGGTTTCACCACACTTCGGAGGCCATGCCGGACTTGGTTGCGTTCGCCGCGAACGCCATTAAAGAGGTCGGTACGCAGGACGAGTGGGAACAAAAACTTGGGGACTTCGAGTTCGATCTTGTGGAGGAAATGGTTTCCGCGATACCACAAATGTCCTCCGTGGCGCGTACATTCGCCGTTAAGCTCACCCATACCAACATCGAGAGGCTAAGACATGCCATCCGCGACGCTTGACCGCACTCCTTCAGGGGTTGCCGACGGTCGACAGCGGGAGCTGGTCGTGGCCTGGGGGCACCCAGACACCCGCGCGATTGCGCCAGTCGCGCTGTTGAGTTTCGACGGCGAAAAGTACTCCTTTGCCTATCTTGAATCTGCTGCTTCGGTGGCAGGTTTCAAGCCGCTTCTTGGCTTTCCGGAGTTTGGCGTTCAATACACATCGCGTGCACTATTCCCACTTTTTCAGCAGCGAGTCATGGATCCTAAGCGGCCTGACTTTGAACGCTACGTTTCAGAGTTGGGCCTTAGTGGTGAAACGTCACCGTGGGAGCAGATCTATCGCTCGGGGGGATCGCGAGAAGGCGACACCCTGCAGCTCTTCCCCGTGCCGGAATACGCTGACGGCGCGTGGACAAGCAGGTTTCTCGTCCATGGGATGAGGCATCTTCTCGGCAAAACCGTACCCATAGACGGTGTTCCCAGAGGCGGCTACTCAGTCTCCGAGTTGGAATCCTTGCTCGGTGAATTGGTTGAAGGTGAATCTCTTGAACTTGTTGCGGAGGAAACCAACGAGTACACCGATCGTGCGCTGCTCGTAACAACGCGAGGACGGTATCCGCTTGGCTATGTTCCTGATTTCTTGCTCTTCGGCGTCAAGCCCGCTCATAGTGACGGTCGGGTTCACGTGTTCGTTGAGAGAGTAAATCCACCAGAAGCGGGATGGCACCTGCGGCTCCTAGCGCGGATGACTATCGACGCAGGCCCAAACACCCGGTTCTTTGAATGGCAGAGCAGGAGCTAGACGTTTAGCGAGTACCCAATCAGCGAGCGGGGGTGGATGCCCGCAGCACGACGTCCGCGGAGGGCAGGGATGACTCCTGCCCGAGTGCCAGGCGCACCGATGCGGCCCCGGCCTCCTCGAGGGGAAGGTGCACCGTGGTGAGAGCGGGGGAGACATCCCGAGCCGTCGGGATGTCGTCGTAGCCCGCCACCGCAACGGCGCCCGGCACGTCGACACCCCGGTCGCGGAGGGCCGACATCGCGCCGATCGCCATGACGTCGTTGACGGCGAACACCGCGTCGATGCCGTCGAGGTCGAGGTCGTGCGCCGCCGCATAGCCGGCGTCACGGGAGAACGCGCCGTGAACGATCACCGGCGGAGTCGGCAGTCCGGCCGCGAACGCCGCAGCGCGGTCGCGAGCCGTGACGAGGTCGGCCGGCCCCGCGAGCACGGCGAAACGCCGGTACCCGAGCTCGACGAGCGACCGGGCGAGAGCGGTAGCACCCGCGTTGTCGATCGCGACGGTCGCGAACGGGAGATCCTCCTGGCCGATCACGACGACCCGACCGCCTGCCGACTCGAACGCCTCGAGCTCGCCGACGAGGGTCGCCCGCGACGGCTCGTCGGCGAATCGGGAGCCCGCGAGCACGAGGATGCGGGGGCGCTGGCCGCGGAGCATCCTCACCAGCTCGATCTCCCGCTGGGCGTCCCGCTCGGTGACGGCCATCGTGACGACGAGCCCCTCGCTCTCCGCCGCGCGGATCACTCCCGCGGCGATCGTCGAGAAGTAGGGGTCGGCGATGTCGCTCACAAGGAGGGCGACCGTCGAGGTTCCGCCGCGCGCGACAGCCTGCGCCGAGGCATTGACGGTGTAGCCGAGCTTCGCGGCGGCGGCGAGCACGCGCTCGCGGTACTCGTCCTTGACGCGTCGCTCGCTGCCGTTCAGGCTGCGGGATGCCGTCGCCAACGACACCCCGGCCTCCCGGGCCACGTCATACAGCGTCGGATTGCCTGCGGCCACGCGCCCACCCTAGCGGCAGCTAGCCCGCCTCCTCCGCGAAGTGCTCGGCGTCGTAGCGGTCGCGGTTCGCGGTGATGTCGCGCTCGTGGGCGAACGCCCAGGTCGCGAGGGCGATCACGGGCGGCACGATCGTCTCGCCGAGCTCGGTGAGCGCGTACTCGACGCGCGGCGGCACCTCGCCGTAGATGGTGCGCGAGACGAGTCCGTCGCGCTCGAGCTGGCGCAGGGTGAGCGTGAGCATGCGCTGGGAGATGCCGGGGATGCTGTGCCTCAAGGCCGTGAAGCGCTGGGGGCCGGCATCCAGCGTCCTGATCACGATGAGCGACCACTTGTCGCCGATCCGGTTGAAGACCTCCCGGACGATCTCGATGCCGCCCGAGGGGCAGTCCGCGTCGGTGATCATGGTGCCTCCCGGTTACTCCCGTGTGCCTCGGGAACACTGCAGTGCCCCGCGACGATCGAGTACAAAGGTTACCAAACGTGCCTTAGTTCTCGAAAGGAACCACTATGACCATCGCCGTGTGGATCGTCTCCGGCATCACCGCCCTGCTCTTCGTCTTCGCGGGGGGCGTTAAGCTCCTCCGCTCGCGGGAGGACCTCAAGGCCCAGATGGCCTGGGTCGACGACTTCAGCCCGTGGCAGGTCAAGGCGATCGGCGCGCTCGAGGTGCTCGGCGCGATCGGGCTCATCCTTCCGGTGCTCACGGGCATCGCCCCGGTTCTGACGCCGATCGCCGCCGTCGGCCTCGCCGTGCTGCAGCTCGTCGCCGCCGTCGTGCACGCGCGCCGCAAGGAGCCGCAGATGATCGGCATCAACCTCGTGCTGGCTGCCCTCGCGGCCTTCGTGGCGGTAACCCGCTTCCTGGGTTACTGATACCCGTCCCGCCTCGCGCGCCGCACTCACGCATCCCCCACACCAACCCCTACCTGTCTTTCTCTTTCCGAAACGACGGAGATCGGCGGCCCGACGGCCGTGAGATGCGGCGGAGGTCATGCGCCCCGCCCAATCTCCGTCGTTTCGGAAAGGGGAACTCCGGAAAGGGGAACTCCGGAAAGGGGAACTTCGGAGAGGGGAACTCCGGAAAGGGGAACTTCGGAGAGGGAGGCTTCGGAGAGGGAGCGGGCGTACCGTTGCATCCATGACCGTGCTCACGCCCGAACTGCTGGCGCGCATCCGCTCCCGCGCCGCCGGATACGACCGCGACAACGCCTTCTTCACCGAAGACCTGGACGAGCTCCGGGATGCCGGCTACCTGAAGCCGCGCAGCCTGCTCGAGACGGCGCGCGACCAGCGCCTGCTCGCGGCCTACGCCCCCGCCACGGCCCTCGCGATCAACATGCACCTCGTGTGGGTGGGGGTCGCGCGGGTGCTCGCGGACCGGGGGGACGACTCGCTGCAGTGGCTGCTGGATGAGGCATCCGCCGGGGAGCTCTTCGCGTTCGGCAACAGCGAGCAGGGCAACGACCTCGTGCTGTGGGACTCGCTCACCACGGTCGACACCGTCGATGGCGGTTACGCGTTCACGGGGACGAAGATCTTCACGTCGCTGTCCCCGGCGTGGACGCGGCTCGGCATCTTCGGCAAGCACCGCGGCCCGGACGGCGACCGACTCATCCACGGCTTCATCACGCGCGAGACGCCGGGATGGCACGCCAACGACGACTGGGACACCCTCGGCATGCGCGCCACCCAGTCCACCTCGACCGTGCTCGAGGGCGCCGTCGTGCCGCTCGACCGGGTCGCCCGCATCCTGCCCGTCGGACCGAATGCCGACCCGTTTATCTTCGGCATCTTCTCGAACTTCCTGCTCCTCGTCGGCAGCGTCTACGCCGGCATCGCCGACCGCGCTCTCGAGCTCGCGGTGGAGGCGGTGAAGAAGCGCTCGAGCCTCAAGACGGGGCTCACCTACGACAAGGACCCGGACTTCCGCTGGCGGATCGCGGATGCCGCGCTCGCGCTCGACGCCCTCGCGCCGCAGCTCGAGTCGCTCGCCCGCGACGTGGACGAGCTCGCCGATCACGGAGCATCCTGGTTCCGCTACTTGACGGGGGCGAAGCACCGTGCCACCGAGACCGCGCGCTACGTCGTCGACCAGGCGATGCGCTCGGCGGGCGGAGGCGGGTACCGCAACGCGGCCGAGCTGTCGCGGCTGCAGCGCGATGTGCTCGCCGGCATCTACCACCCGAGCGACACCGAGTCGGTGCACTCGACGGTCGCGGCGAACCTCCTCGGCGCGCTGTAACAGGGTGCTTCTACACGCGGTAGAATTACCTCCATGGCAACCCTCGGCGACCTCGAACGCTCCGTGATGGAGCTGCTCTGGGCGAGCGCCACGCCGCTGTCCGCGTACGACATCCAGGAGTCGCTCGGCGGCGATCGGGCGGCGACGACCGTGCTCACCGTGCTCTCGCGCCTCGAGAAGAAGGGCTTCGTCGCCCGCGAGCGCACCGCGCGCCCGCACCGCTACCGCGCCGTCGCGAGCCGCGAGGACCACATGGCCGACCTCATGCACGAGGTGCTCGGCTCATCCTCCGACCGCGTCGCCGTGCTCGAGCGGTTCGTCGGCCAGGTCAGCTCGGACGACGCCGAGGCTCTTCGCCGCCTGCTCGCCGGACGCTAGCGGCCAGGATGCTCGCGCCCCTCCTCCTCGGCGCGCTCGCCGTGCTGCTCGCGTGGCCCGTGCCCCTGCTCCTCGCCGGCGCGCGCTGGACCCGACGCAGCCCTGCCGCGGCCCTCGTGCTGTGGCAGTCGATCGCGATCGCGGGCGGGCTGTCGATGATCGGGGCACTTTTGACGTTCGGGTTGCAGCCCTACGGGGATCACCTCGTGGCGGGCATCCTGGGCCTGGTCCGTGGGGAGGGCGAGGCTGATTTCTGGCACGTCTTCGCGCTCGCCGGTGCGGTGCTGCTCACGGGTCACCTGCTGCTCAACCTCGTGCTCACGGTCGTGACCGCCGAGCGCGATCGCCGCCGGCACGCGCAGCTGCTCATGCTGCTGAGCACCCCGGGCGCCGACGGGTCTCGTGTGCTCGACAGTCCGGCCCCGGTCGCGTACTGCCTGCCGGGTGCGCTCAGCTCGGTCACGGTCGTGTCTGCGGGCCTCATCGACCTCCTGGACGAGCCCGGGATGCTCGCCGTGATCGAGCACGAGAAGGCGCACGTGAGGCAGCGCCACGACGTCGTGCTCGTGGCGTTCCGGGCGTGGTACATGTCGCTGCCGTGGTTCCCGATCGCGTACCGCGCGCAGCACGAGGTGGGCCTCCTCGTCGAGCTCCTCGCGGACGACCACGCGCGGCGGGCGGTCGACGACTCGGTGCTCGCCCAGACGATCACGCGCGTGGGAGAAGGGCACGGAGCATCCGATGCCCTGGCCACCCGGGTCGAGCGCCTCGGCCCGGATGCCCGCCCCCTGCCTCACCCCGTCGAGGCCCTCGTCGTGGCTGCGGCGGTGTCCCTGCTCGCCGTCCCGACGCTGCTGCTGCTCGCCCCCGCGGTCGCGGACCTCGCGGCGCTGGCCGCCTGAGTCACTACAGCCCCAGCCGAGCCTCCTCGAGGGTGCCCTCGGCGCCGGGTCCCTCCTGCACGGTGTGGCCCGGTAGGGGCAGCATCCGCGTGTGGATCGCGTCGAGGATGTCGGCCGCGGTGACGAAGTACTCCCACTCGAGCTCCGCCGGCGGGGCGATCCAGTTGCGGGCTCCGAGAGCGACGACCGGGGCATCCAGGTCGTCGAAGGCCTCGAGCTGCACGCGCGACGCGACGGTCTGCGCCCAGCTGCCGCGCAGGCACGCGTCCGACGCGATGAGGAGCCGACCCGTCTTGGCCACGGAGGCCAGCACCGCGTCGTAGTCGAACGGCACGAGCGTCCGGGCGTCGATGACTTCCGCCGACACTCCGAGCTCGTCGAGCGAGCGGGCGGCATCGAGCGCGCGGTAGAGGGTCGCGCCGACGGTGAGGATCGTGACATCCGTACCCTCGCGCACGACGGCCGGCTGACCGATCGGCGTGCGGTAGTACTCGGCGGGTACCCCGTCGGCGTGCACCGTCTCGACGATGTCGTAGAGGCGCTGGCTCTCGAAGAACACCACGGGGTCATCGCTCGCGAGCGCGCTCGCCATGAGCCCCTTCGCATCGCGCGGCGTCGCGGGGAACACCACGGTGAGGCCCGGGATGCCCGCCACCATGCTGCTCCAGTCCTGCGAGTGCTGGGCCCCGTACTTGCTGCCGACCGACACCCTCAGCACGGCCGGGGTGCGGACGAGCCCGCCGGACATCGCCGGCCACTTCGCGAGCTGGTTGAAGATCTCGTCGCCGGCGCGGCCGATGAAGTCGGCGTACATGAGCTCGACGACGGGGCGTCCGCCGGCGAGCGAGAATCCGACGGCGGTGCCGACGATCGCGGCCTCCGAGATGGGGGAGTTGAAGAGGCGGTGGCGCGGCAGGAGCTCGGTCATCCCGCGGTACACGCCGAACGCGCCATCCCAGTCGCGGTTCTCCTCGCCCCAGAAGGCGACGCGGTCGTCGGCGACGGCGTGAGCGGCGAGCGACTCGAAGAGCGCGTCGCGGAACGTCACCGCCTTCGCGCCGGACAGGGTCGCGCCGTCAACCACTCCGGTGCGCGACTTGCGCGCCAGCGCCGTTGCGCGGGAGGTCTCCTCGAGGGGGACGATCGTGTCGCCCGGCTGCGCGTCGGCGAGGTCGATGGCGGTGCCCGCGAAGGTGATGCCCGCCATCACGCCGGGGTCGGCGCGCAGCGAGAGGCGGGGCGACGCGGCGGGGTCGATCGCAGCGCGGAGGGCCGCCGTCACGAGCGCTTCCGCCTCGGCCTTGTGCTCGTCCTGCAGCGACCGCGGGGCCAGCGAGCCGAGGTGCTCGTAGTACGACGCGATCGGGTCGACCGAGCTCCACAGCTCCATCTCCTCGGCGGTGCGGTACGAGGATGCATCGCTCGGCGAGTGACCCGACTGCCGGTAGGTCTGCACGTCGAGCAGCATCGGCCCGTCCCCGCGCTCCAGGATGCCCCGGGCCGTCGCCATGGCGTCGGCGACGGCGAGCGGGTTCGTGCCGTCCACGGTCTGCGCGTGCAAGTTGTCGGCGTTGACTCCCGCGCCGATCCGGGCGAGCCGATCGAACGCCATCGTCTCGCCGATGGTCTGCCCGCCCATCCCGTAGAAGTTGTTGACGACGAAGAAGACGATCGGCAGGCCGCCGCGGTGCTCCTCGTCCATGAGGGTCGTCAGCTGTGCCATCGAGGCGAAGTTGAGCGACTCCCAGACGGGGCCGGTGCCGGTCGCGGCATCCCCGAAGCTCGCGACGACGATGCCGGGCTGCCGCCGCAGCCGGTTGCTGAGCGCAGCGCCGGTCGCCATGGGCGCCGACCCACCGACGATCGCGTTGTTGGGGTAGATGCCGAGCGGCGGGAAGAACGCGTGCATGCTGCCGCCGAGCCCGCGGTTGAAGCCCGTCGAGCGGCCGAACGTCTCCGCCGCCATGCCGTAGAAGAGGAAGGACTCGGCGCGGGCGCGGTCGTCGCCGCCCGGCATGAGCCGCTCGCTGACCGCCCAACTCGAGCCGCAGTTCCAGGAGCGCATGCTGTCGAGGATGGCCGCCGTGTCCCCGGTGCGGATGGCCGACAGCCCCTTCGCGATGACTTCGCCGTGGCTGCGGTGGCTCCCGAAGACGCGGTCGTCGACGCCGAGCCCGAATGCCTGGCCGACGGCTGCCGCCTCCTGGCCTATCGACAGGTGCGCGGGTCCGGCGTGCACGTACTCGACGCCGCGGTAGGCGCCGGTCTTCTTGATCGAGTCGAGCATGAGCTCGAACTCGCGCACGAGCACCATGTCGCGGGCGGCGGCGACGAGGGCGTCCGCGCCGAAGCGCTTCTTCTCCTGCGCGAGCGTCGCCGAGTAGGCGTTGACGGGGATGGGGGAGAACTCGAGCGACCCGCTGCGGCGGACCACCGCGGGGTCGATGAACAGATCCTTGGTCATGGGGTTCCTTGAGCGCTGGGGGCCTAGAGGGCGGCGATGATGTCGAGGTTCTCGATGGCGTCGGCGACGTCCGCGAGCACGGCCCCCGCTGCGGCGCCGTCGATCGCGCGGTGGTCGAACGTGAGCGAGAGGGGCATCAGGTCGGCGCCCGCGGGGCTCGACGGCAGGGCTCGGCCGACACCGAGGATGCACACTTGCGGAGGGTTCACGACAGGGGTGAACCAATGCACTCCGGCACCCCCGAGGTTCGAGACCGTGACCGTGCCGCCGGCCATCTCGTCGGGGGTCAGTGCGCCCGAGCGGGCCCGCTCGACGGCGGTCGCGGTCGCGCGAGCGAGGTCGACGAGACCGAGGGAGGCGGCGTCGCGGACGACCGGCACGAGTAGCGCCCGGCCGGTGTCGACGGCGACACCGAGGTCGACGCGGGAGTACTGCCGGATCTCGTCCCAGCTGAACGTCGCATTCGCTTCGGGGTGCTGCGCGAACGTGCGAGCCGTGGCGAAGAGCACCAGGTCGTTCACCGTGAATCGTGGCAAGTCCCGGCGCTCCGCCTGCTCGCGGAGCCGCCCGAGGTAGCCGAGCAGGGTGCTCGCGTCCGCGTAGCGGGTAAGGGTGACCTGGGCCATCTCGGCGAGCGCGGCGTGCATGCGCTGGGCCGTCACCTTGCGCGCGCCGCGGACCGGGATGCTCGTGAAGGGGCTCTGCTCGGCGGGGGCCGAGGGGGCGGGAGTGCTCCCTTCGCGAGCCTCAGGGAGCGGGGTCGCGGTGCGCTTCGCGGCGAGCACGTCGAGGGCGAGGATGCGGCCTCCCGGGCCGGTACCCGTCACGGTGGAGAGGTCCACGCCGTTGCGCTCGGCGACGATCGCGGCGCGGGGCGAGGCGTGGCCGCGGGATGCTCGGGGCGCGGGACCTGCGGGGGTGCTCCCTTCGAGTCCCTCGGGAAGCGCGGTCGCCTCGGGAAGCGGGGTCGCCTCGGGAAGCGGGGCCGGCGGCGTCGCCTCGCCCGCCGCGCCGACGACGGCGATCGTGGCGTGCTCGGCGACGTCGTCGCCGGGCTGGGCGGTGATGGCGAGCACGGTGCCGCTCGCGGGAGCCGGGACATCCACCGTCGCTTTCGCCGTCTCGAGAACGACAAGGGTGTCGCCCTCGGTGACGGCGTCCCCGACCGAGACGAGCCATTCGAGAACGACGGCGTCCTCCCCGGAGTTGCCGGTGGTCGGCACTCTCACGTCCGTGGCCATGATCTCCTCCTTCGCGCTCATTCGAGCGTACTATGCTCGAACGAGCGCATCCTCACGCTACGCGGGAGCGCCGATCGCGTCAAGCTAGACTCGCCCCGACCGACAGGAGACCCGTGGCGCCCCTCGACCCCGCCCCGCGCACACCCGCCTGGGAGAGCGCGATCGTCGCGCGCCGGTACTACCTCGAGGGCAAGCAGAAGAACGAGATCGCCGACGAGCTCGGCATCTCCCGGTTCAAGGTCGCGCGCCTTCTCGACGATGCCCTCGCCCAGGGCGTCGTGCGCATCGACGTCGCCCTCCCCGACGGGCTCGACGTCGAGCTCGGGGACGCCCTCGCCGCGCGGTTCGGCATCCGTCGCGGCCACGTCGCGCTCGCGCAGGAGGGGGTGCCGACCACCGACCTGCTCGGGTCCGCCGCCGCCCGGCTCCTCACCGCGCGGCTGACGCGCGACGACGTGCTCGGCATCAGCTGGGGCTCCACCCTCACCGCCGTCGTCGACGCCGTGGACGAGCTCGCCGTGGGTGAAGTCGTCCAGCTCGTCGGCGGCGTCGCGAGCGCCGGCCTCGAGGTCAACGGCGTCGAGCTGCTTCGCCGAATCGCACGATCGGGCGGCGCGACGGTCAGGCCGCTCCACGCGCCGTTCCTCGTCGGCTCGGCCGACACGGCGCGACTCCTGCGCGACGACCCCAGCCTCGCCCCCACCATCGAGCGGTTCTCGGCGGTCACTGTCGCCCTCCTCGGCATCGGGTCGCTCTCCACCGGTCGCTCCGCGCTGTGGACCGAGCTGGATGCCCCGGCTCGCGCCGAGCTCACGCGACTCGGAGCGGTGGCCGACCTCGGCGGGAGCATCCTCGCCGCCGACGGGTCGATCGTCACCGCGGACGCCCTCGACCGGGTCATCGCGATCGACGCCGAACGGCTCGCCGCCGTCGGGGAGGTCATCGCGGTCGCGGGAGGAGAGGGCAAGTCCGACGCGATCGCCGCCGCGCTGCGATCGGGCCTCGTGGACACCCTCGTCACGGACTCCGCGACCGCCCGCGAACTGCTCGCCGACCCGGCCTAGCCGGCCCGGCGCGGTCCTAGCGGTCGAGCCCCGTCCACGACGAGAGAGTCTCGTAGCGCTCGCGCGCCGCGGCTGCCCAGCCCGAGCCGCGCGGGGCATCCCGCTCCACGACCGGCGGCGCCCACGCGTCGCGCACGGCAGCCACCGATCCGCCCTCGAGCACGGCGGCGGCCTGGATCGCCGCTCCGCGCGCCGTCGCCTCGGGCACGTCGCGGATCACGACCTCGGAGCCGAGGACGTCGGCGAGCAGCTGCCGATAGGCAGGTGACTTCGCGCCGCCGCCCATCACGAGCACCTCCCCATCGGCCCCGGCCCCCGCCGCGCGGATGCGCTCGTGACCGCGCACGAGGCCGAACAGCACGCCCTCGAATGCCGCCGCGGCGAGCTCCTCGCGAGTCGTCTCGTTCGAGAGCCCGCCGAGGATGCCCACGCCGCCGGGTCGATTCGGCGAGCGCTCGCCGTCGAAGTACGCCGACAGCACTGGTCGGCCGGGCCGGTCGGGCGCGGCGAGGGCGAGCGCGGCGAGCTCGTCGAGGCCGACACCGAGGAGCCGGGCGACCGTGTCGGTGACCTTCGTCGCGTTGAGGGTGCAGACGAGCGGGAGATAGCCACCGGTCACGTTCGAGACCCCGTTGACGTCTCCGGAATCGTCGAAGACGGGGTCGGGAGTGGGCGTCAGCACGACGCCCGAGGTTCCGAGGCTGTAGGCGACCTCGCCGTCGCGCATCCCCAGGCCCGCCGCTCCAGCATGCTGATCGCCCGCTCCCGGGCCGATCACGACGTCGTCGCGCACACCGAGTTCGGCTGCCGCCGCGGGGGAGATGGGACCCGCCGCCTCGTCCGGCCCGAGCACGGTCGGCACCACTGCGGCCCAGTCGACTCGGTCGGAGACGAAGCGATCGAGGAGGTCGGTGCGCCAGCGCGACTCGTGGCTCGCGTAGTAGCCCGTGCCCGAGGCATCCGAACGGTCCGTCACGTGACGGCCCGACAGCCGCCACGTCAGGTAGTCGTGCGGAACCATGACGCGAGCGAGCCGGTCGAGCAGCTGCGGCTCGTGCTCCTGAACCCACGCGAGCTTCGTGATCGTGAATGCCGCGAGCGGCACCGAGCCGACCGCGCGCGTCCACGCCGCGGTGCCGAGCTCGGCGATGAGTAGGTCGGACTGGGGAGCGGACGTCGTGTCGTTCCACAGCTTGACAGGACGCAGGGGATGACCCGAGCCGTCGAGCATCACGAGGCCGTGGCACTGGGCGGCGACGCTGATCGCGTCGACCTCGCGCGCGTCGAGGGAGGCGTCGCGCAGCGCCGCGCCGAACGCCGAGCGCAGGGCATCCCACCAGCTCTCCGCGTCCTGCTCCGACACCGGCGGAGTGGTGCGGGGATGCGGGGCGCGGCCCGACCCGAGCAGGGCGCCGCTGTCCGCATCGCGGAGCTCGACCGTGCAGGACTGGGTGGAACTGTCGACGCCAGCGACGACGGCCATCGGGTACTCCTCTATATGCGGCGGTCTAGAGCGTCGGCAGCGACGTCGGAAGCTCGGTGATCTTGCCGACCGCTCCCGCCGGGTGCGTCTCGAGCACCTGGTCCCAACCGTAGTTCTTGCGCCGCATGAGCACGTAGGCGAGCGCGTCGCCCCACACCGCGGTGACGAGCGTCGACCCCATCGCGATGACGCCGCCGGGATCGCCCCCGCCCTCCGTCGTGAGCACGACCGTGAGGTCCGCGCCGCCGCCGAACGTCGAGGCCGGCTCGGCGGTGAGGGCGATGACGGGCATCCCGCGCTTCTGCGCGAGCACCATGAGGTCGTTGATCTCCGCGGTCTCCCCGCCGCGGGAGATGCCGATGAGCACGTCGTTGCCGGCGAAGGCGCCCATCGTGCCGTGGAGGGCATCCATGGGATGCACGAACACCGACGGCGTGCCGCTCACGGAGAGCAGATGCGCCATCCGCCGCGCGATCGCCCCCGAGGTTCCGGAGCCGACGACGAAGACCTTGCCGGTGCACGCCTCGAGCAGCTCGACCGCGCGGTCGAACGTCTCGTCGAGCTGGTCGGCGACGGCGAGCACCCCGGCGGCCTCGCGGCGGACGGCCTCGCGGGCGGCTTCGAGGGTCGACGGCGAGTCGCTCTCCGGCATGGGTGTTCCTTTCATCAGGCGGCGCTCCACGCGAGGGTGCGCAGGTCGTTGGGGGTGACGTCCGAGGCGTCGAGGACGTCGGGGGAGGTGGAGCCGTGGGCGAAGATCACGATGTCGTCGGCGATCTCGCAGATCTCGTCCTCTTCGCTGGACACGACGATGACGGTGAGTCCCTCGTCGTGGGCGAGGCTCACGATCATCCGGTGGATCTGCGCCTTCACGCCGAGGTCGACGCCCTTCGTCGGCTCGTCGAGCAGCAGGATGCGGGGCTTCTGCGCGAGCGCGCGGGCGAGCAGCACCTTCTGCTGGTTGCCGCCCGACAAGCGGACGACGGGGCCGAGGCGGTCGCCGAGGACGGAGAGCTGGTCCATCCGCTCGACGGCCTCCTGACGCAGTCGTGCCCGCTGGAGGAAGCCCGCGCGAGTGAACCGTCCGACGACGGGGAGGGTGACGTTCGCCCCCGCGTCGAGGAGCGGCACGATCCCGTCCGTCTTGCGCTCCTCCGTGACGTAGACGATGCCCTGGGCGGCGGCGTGCGCGGGCGTGCGCGGCCGGAAGGCGGCGCCGCCGAGCTCGATCGAGCCGTCCAGCACCGGGTCGAGGCCGATCAGTGTGCGGAGGAACTCCGTGCGCCCCGAGCCCACGAGGCCGTAGAGGCCGAGGACGCGGCCGGCGCGCGCGTCGAGGGAAACGGATCGGAGAGCCCTCGTGCGAACGCCGACCGCGCGCAGTGCCGGCGCCGACTCGTCGGAGGCGGGAGGCGCGATTCGCTCGCGCGCCGGGGTGTGCTCCATCGCGTGGCCGGCGATCGCCTGGATGACGTCGTCGCGGCTCACCTCCGAGACGGCGGCGTCGATGCGGATGCGCCCGTCGACGAGAGCGACGATGCGGGATGCCACGGCGTAGAGCTCCTCGAGCTTGTGGTCGACGAGGACGATGCCGAAGCCCTGGGCGGCGAGCTCGCGAACCGTGCCGAGGAACCGCTCGACCTGGGCGCCCTCGAGGCTCGTGGTCGGCTCGTCGAGGAGGAGGAATCGGGCGCCGCGCCGGGTCGCGATGGCGACCTCCAGCAACTGGCGCGTGGCGACCGGGTAGTCGCGGACCTTGCGGTCGGGGTCCACGTCGAGGCCGAACGACTCGGTCAGCTCGCGGGTCTCCCGTCGCATGCGCGCCCGGTCGAGGATGCCGCCCTTGCGCAACTCGACGCCGAGGAAGGCGTTCTGCGCGACGGTGAGATTGGGCAGGAGCGAGAGCTCCTGGTACACGGTGGCGATGCCCGCCTCGTGCGCGTCGGCCGGGGAGGAGAACGACTGCTCCTCCCCGCCGACGAGGAGCTGACCGGCATCCTGCCGATGCGCTCCCGAGATGATCCGGAGAAGAGTGGACTTGCCCGCGCCGTTATGGCCGACGAGCCCCACCACCTCCCCGGGGCGGACGGCGACGGAGACCCCGCGCAGCACCGGGACGCCCGAGAAGCGCTTCTCGATGTCGCGCACCTCCAGTGCGCCCGAGTTCATGGCGGAATCCACCGTCGCCGTCCTCTCCATGGTTAGCCGACCTCGCCCGGGGCGGGGGTCTCGCCGGTCACGAAGAGCTTGAGGGGGAGGAGGACCTCCGCCTCGGGGGTGGCGCCGCCGAGCCATCCGGCGATCTCCTCGATCACCAGCTGGCCGTAGCGACCCGGCTCCTGCGCGACGCAACCCTTGTAGTTGCCCTGCAGCGGCTCCTCGGAGGCGCAGAAGCCGTACACCGACACGTTCGTGTTGCCGGCGAGCGCCTGGAGCGCGCCGTAGGTGGCCGGCCCGGTGCTCGCGAAGATCACGTTGATGTCGGGGTTGCCGGACAGGAGCTCCGTCGTGGCGGCGAGGCTGTCGTCGGGCTTGACGTTGCCGTCGACCTTCGCGACGACCGTCGCGTTGGCGTCGGAGGCGACGGTCTCCTCGAAGCCCTGGTCGCGCACGCGCGTCGGGACCTCGTCGGGCTCCGTCACGAAGCCGATCTTCAGGTCGGCGTCGGCGCCGAGGTCCGCGAGGACCTGCTCGGCCATCTGCGCGCCACCGGCGTAGTTGTCGGCACCGAGGTACTGCACGATGCTCGCGCCCTGCGCCTCGAGGGCGTCCGGGTCGACGGTGACGTTGACCGTGAACACGGGCACGCCCGCGTCGTTGGCCGCCTTGACGATGGCCGCGGCCGGCTCCGACTTGACGCCGTTGAGCGCGAGCGCGCACGGCTTCTTCTGGAGCATGGCCTGCACCTGCGAGAGCTGCGCGGCGTCGTCGTCGTTGGCGATCTGCACCTCGACCTCGAAGCCGTTGTCGGCGCCCGCGGTCTCGAAGCCCTCCTTCATGGCGACGTAGTACGGGTTGGTCAGGTTCGGCAGCGCGACCGCGATGTAGGGCGTGTCGCTGTCGCACGCGGCCGGGCGGGGGATGCCGCCGTCGGCCGTGCCGGTGTCGGTGCCGGTGCCGGTGTCGACCGCGCCGCAGGCCGACAGGCCGAGGGCGAGGGCCGCAGCCGCGCCGGCGATGAGCATGCCTCTTCGCATGGTGTATTCCTCCTGGTGTTTCCTTGGTGTGGTGCTCGCGCGGCGGGTGCCGCGACGGGGGTCAGGCCTGGTCCGCGGGTGCGGCCTGCCTGCGCTTGACGAGCCGGGAGAGGAGCTCCCCCAGCGGGACGCGGCGGCGGTAGGTGTCGATGATGATGCCGCCGAGGATGATGACGCCGATGACGAGGGGCTGCCAGTAGCTCTGCACGCCGACCACGTTCATGCCGTTGGAGACCGTGGCGATGAGCACGGCGCCGAGGAGGGCGCCGGGGATGGACCCGATGCCGCCGAACAGGCTCACCCCGCCGACGACCGCTGCCGCGATCGAGTAGAACAGCTCGTTCCCGGAGCCCGCGCTCGGGTAGCCGACCATGAGCCGGCTCGTGACGATGAGGCCGCCGAACGCCGCGCACATCCCGCTGATCGCGTAGACGAGCACGATCGTGCGCCCGATCGGGATGCCCGCGAGCCGGCTCGTCTCCTGGTTGCCGCCGACGGCGTAGATGTGGACGCCCGTGGGGGTCAGCCGCAGCACGATGGTGAAGACGATCGCGGCGACGGCGACGAGGAGCACGGGCATCGGGATCCCGAAGATCGAGCCGCGCCCGATGATCGCGAAGAACGGGTCCTTCACCGACACGGAGCTCGCGCCGGTGAGGATGAGCGGGATGCTCGCCGCGACGCCGAACGTCGCGAACGTCACGATGAACGGCGGGAGCTTGAGGAAGTGCACGAGCGAGCCGTTGACGGTGCCGACGAGGATGCCGACCGCGATCGCGGCGAGGGCGGCGAGCCACCAGGGCGCCCCGACCGACATCGTGAGGGCCGCGATCATGCCGGTGAGTGCCACGTTCGATCCGGTCGAGAGGTCGATGCCGCCGGTGAGGAGCACGAACGTCTGGCCGAGCGCGAGGAAGGCGATGACGGCTCCGTTGAGCAGCAGGATCTGTGCGTTCTCGAGCGTGCGGAACGTCGGGGAGATGGCGCTCAGCACCAGTGCGACGATCACGACGACCGCAGCGATTCCCAGTTCCTCGGGTGTGCGCCTGCGCATACTCGGCTGCCTCCTTGCAGTGGTTCGGGGTCGGCTCACCGTCTCCGGCGGAGAACTTGTGTGCCGCTCATATGAGCGCGTATGCTGCTCATACGATCAGATACTAGATCGAATCATCCGCGACGCGCAACACCGTCGTGGTTCGGTACGATCGGGCGCGGGCCGGTGGGGCCCCGCGGAGAGGAACGACGATGGCGACGGAACCGGCGCTCAGTGTGGCCGAGCGGTCGGCGCTCGTCGCCGTCGCGCGCCGCTTCTACCTCGAGGATCGCAGCAAGGTCGAGATCGCCGACGAGTTCGGCTACTCCCGCTTCAAGGTCGCCCGGATGCTCGAGCAGGCCCGTGCTCTCGGCGTCGTCACCATCACGCTCCACGACCAGGGCACGGTCATCCCGGAGCTCGCCCAGCGGCTCGTCGACGAGCTCGGACTCGCGGAGGCCGTCGTCGTCGAGAGCGACGGCAGCGAGGTCGTGGCCCGACAGCACGTCGCGGAGGCGGCGGCGGACGTCCTCAGCCGCACCCTGCGCGATGGCGAGGTGCTCGGCATGAGCTGGGGTCGCACGCTCAGCGCGATGACCGAGGCGCTGCCCTCCCTGCCGAGCGTGTCCGTCGTCCAGCTCACCGGCACGGTCGGCTCGAACTTCGAGCAGTCGCCGGTCGAGATCGTGCGCAAGGTCGCCCTCACCTCCGGTGGGTCGGCCTATCCGATCTTCGCGCCCATGGTCGTCGACAACGCGGCGACCGCGGCGGCCCTGCGTCAACAGCCCGACGTCGCCCAGGCCATCCGGATGTTCGGCGACGTGACGACCGCCGTGCTCGCGCTCGGCTCGTGGGACCCGGTGGAGTCGCAGCTCGCCGAGGCTATCCCGGATGCCCAGCGCGCCGACCTCCTCGGCCGGGGTGTCGTCGCCGAGGTCGCGGCGACCCTCATCGCGAGCGACGGATCGCTCGTCGCCCCCGACTTCGCCGACCAGTGCATCGCGATCGGGGCCGAGCAGATCCGAGCCATCCCGCGCGTCCTGCTCGTCGCGGCGGGCGAGCGCAAGGCGTCCGCGGCTCGAGCCGTGCTGCGGGCCGGCATGCTCAGCGGCATCGTGACCGACCGGGTACTCGCCGAGGCGCTCCTCGACGACTCGATCGACGGATGATCGCCCCCCGCGTCAGCGCGTCGCTCTGGTCTGTCGCCCCCGAGTATCTCGAGCACGAGGCCCGTCGTCTGGCTGCCGCGGGGCTCGAGTCGTGGCACTGGGATCGGGCGGACGGGTCTCTCGGCCCCGCTGGCGGGTTCTCCGCTGCGCAAGCCCGGGCTCTCGCGGAGCTCACGGGCCTCGAGTCAGAGGCCCACCTCATGCTGCTCGACCCGCTCTCTGAGCTCGACGAGTGGCTCGACTTCTGTTCGATCGTCGTCGTCCACGCGGCGTCGCCGGTCGCCGCGGAAGCCCTCGAGCGAGTCGCTGCCGCGGGGGTGCGGGGAGCCCTCGCCTTCTCGCCGCGCGATCCGCTCGGGATGCATTCCGCCGACGGCATAGACGCGCTCGTGATGTCGGTGGAGCCGGGCCACGGGGGTTCGGCGTTCCTCCCGGGCGCGCTCGACCGAGTGCGCGAGCTCTCGACGCGCCACGACGCGGTCGGCGTCGATGGCGGCGTCACCGCGGAGCGGGCTCGGGATGCCCGGGCTGCCGGGGCATCCTGGATCGTCTCGGGCACGGCGCTCCTCGCCGACCCGACCGCATTCCTCTCGTAGTACCGTCCCGCTCCGGTCGGCGGGCGTGCGGCGCTGCAGCGCGGACCCAGTTGACAGCATCCTGCGCACGTCCTAGTGTTCTTACTTGTATACAGATACGGATACAGGGTCAGCGGTGACCGGGACGGGCTCCGCACGGCCTCCCGAGCACCGACAGGAGACCAGTGAGCACGACATCGTCGGCCGGCGACGTGAGCGGGCGGAGCTACCTCCGCGGCCAGATCGCCCGGGAGCTCACCGCGGCGCTCGGCGCCGAGCACGTGAGCCAGAACCCCGCAGATCTCCAGGCCCAGGCGGCCGACTGGTCGTGGTACTCCAAGTACCTCGCCTTCAAGGGCCTCGAGCAGCCCGCGGCCGACTTCGCCGTGCGACCGGCGAACACCGCCGAGGTCGAGCGCGTCGTGCAGATCGCGAGCGACTACCGCATCCCGATCGTGACCCGCGGCGGCGGGTCCGGCACGCAGGGCGGCACGTTCGCCCCGTACGGCGGCATCTCCCTCGACCTCTCCCGCCTCACCGACATCGTCGAGATCGACGAGGACAGCCTCATCGTCACGACCGGCGCCGGGATCGACGGCCCCACCCTCGAGAAGACCCTCAACGAGAAGGGCCTCACCCTCGCGCACTACCCCGGCTCGTACCACCTCGGTGCGACGATCGGCGGCTTCATCGCCGCCCGCGGCTCGGGAGTCGTGTCGACCAAGTACGGCAAGGCCGAGAACCAGGTGCTCCAGCTCGAGGTCGTCGTCGCCCCCGGCAAGACCGTGACCACCCTGCCCGTGCCGAGCCACGCCGCCGGGCCCGACCTCCTGCAGTCGTTCGTCGGCTCCGAGGGAACTCTCGGCGTCATCACGCAAGCGAGTCTGCGCGTGGACCCCCTGCCCGAGGCGCGCGGGTTCCTCTCCTTCAGCTTCCCCGACATCTTCGCCGGCATCGAGGCCGGCCGGCGCATCATGACGAGCCGACTGCGGCCCGCCGTCATCCGCCTCTACGACGAGGCCGACAGCTACAAGCTCCGCGACTGGGTGGGCACCCCGTTCACCGGCACCCTCATGGTCGTCATGTGCGACGGGTCGCAGGAGCTCGTCGACTACGAGACTAAGGCCATCACCGCCGTCGTGGAGGGGGCGGGCGGAGCATCCCTCGGTCCCGACGTCGGCCAGACCTGGTGGGACGGCAAGTACGAG
This sequence comes from Antiquaquibacter soli, assembly GCF_030580675.1. Classification (GTDB taxonomy): domain Bacteria; phylum Actinomycetota; class Actinomycetes; order Actinomycetales; family Microbacteriaceae; genus Rhodoglobus; species Rhodoglobus soli. Next base: position 72,319 of record NZ_JAUQUB010000001.1, read on the forward strand.
CCGTACGCGAAGGGCAAGCTGCCGCAGCCGCCGCTCATGTACGGCACCTTCGACCAGGTCGCCCGATTCCAGGACCTCCCGGCGATCTACCGCGCGAAGAAGAAGGTCATCGAGGAGCAGTTCGGCCAGTACGGCGCGCGCTACACGGCCCACCTCTCGCACTGGTACGACTGGGGCGCGATGCTCTACGACCGCTTCTACGTGGACGAGCCGCCGGCCGACCCCGCGGAGGCCATGGACCTGCACGACCGGCTGTGGGACGCGGGCATCCTCGCCGGTCTCGAGAACCGGGCCGTGCTCAACGACCACCACGGCGTCGGAATCAAGCTCGGGCGCTTCATGCGCCCGCAGTACGGCACGGGGTTCGAGCTCATGCGCCAGCTGAAGGACGCGTGGGACCCCGACGGGATCATGAACCCCGGCAAGCTCGGATTCGGCCCGCCGCGCAACAGCGCGTGGTGACCTCCCCCCATTCCCCATAACTGAAAATCCCGCAACAATCGACAGAGAGGCACGATCTGTGCCCGACTCAAAGGAGAGTAGTGATGCACCTGTCCATGCATAACTGGATGCGCGCAGAGCCGATCGAGACGACGATCGCGCGACTCGCGAAGTACGGCTACAAGTCGATCGAGATCTCGGGCGAACCCGAGAAGTACGACGCCAAGCACGTGCGCGGACTCCTCGACCACTACGGCCTCAACTGCTGGGGCTCCGTGACGCTCATGGTCGACGGCCGCAACATGCAGTCCGGCGACGAGGCCGTGCGGGCCGCTTCCGTGCAGTACGTGAAGGACTGCATCCAGCTCGTCCACGACCTCGACGGCAAGATCCTCACGCTCGTGCCCGGCACGGTCGGCAAGGTCGTCCCCGACTCGACGCCGGAGAACGAGTGGCAGTGGCTCGTGGATGGCACGAAGGAGGTCTACGAGTTCGCGGAGGCCAAGGGCGTGCGGGTCGGCATCGAGCCGCTCAACCGCTTCGAGTCCTACCTGATCACGCGCGCCGAGCAGGCGCTCGCGCTGTGCGACGCGGTGGGCCCCAACCTCGGTGTCGTACTGGATGCCTTCCACATCAACATCGAGGAGTCGAACCTCTACGACGCCATCCGCCTCGTCGGCAAGGACAAGCTCGTCGACGTGCACGTCGCGGACAACAACCGGATGCCCTGCGGCTACGGCGACTACGACTGGACCGAGTTCGTGGGCGTCCTGAACGAGATCGGCTACGACGGAGCCCTCACGGCCGAGTTCGTCGCCCCTGTCGACCGCACCCCGGCGAACAAGTACCCGAACGCGCTCGAGACCAACTTCGAGGGCCTCGACATCCCGCCGGAGCAGCTCAAGTTCATCATCGACCACGGTTCGTCGATCCTCACCGAGGAGTTCTACGACTGGCTGGTCAAGGTGAACAGCGAGACCCTCCTGCCGCTCATCGACGACAAGTGGTAGGCCGTTAGGCACATGGGCAAGGTAGTCCTCGTCGCGACGCTCGACACCAAGGGGCCGGAGGTCGCGTACTTGCGCGATCGCCTCAACGCCCTGGGCATCGAGACGCTCGTCGTGGACTCCGGGATCCTGGGCGAACCGGTGGGCATCGTCCCCGACGTGAGCCATGCCGAGCTGGCTGGGCGAGGCGGCATCACCCTCGCCCAGCTGCAGGCTTCCGGGACGCGTGGTCGCGCTGTGGAGACCATGCGCCGGCTGGTGCAGGACCTCGTGCGAGAGCTCTATGCGGATGGGCAGCTCGTGGGCGGCATCAGTGTGGGTGGCGTCGGCTCCGTGATGGGGGCCGCCGCCATCCAGGAGCTCCCCGTCGGGGTGCCCAAGATCGTGGTCGCACCGACCGCGTCGGGCCACCACGAGTTCGGCCCCTACGTGGGGCTCAAGGACGTCTTCGTCGTGCACTCGGTCGTCGACATCCTCGGCCTCAACCCGGTGATGACGACCGTCCTCGATAACGTCGCGGCCGCGATGGCCGGGATGCTCGCGCACGGGCATCCGCTCACCCCGCCGCCGCCCGGGCGCAAGTACGTCGCAACGACCATGCTCGGAAACACCACGAAGGCGGTCGGAGCGCTCAAGGACCGCCTCGCCGAGGACGGCTTCGAGGCCGTCGTGTTCCACTCGAACGGCGTCGGCGGGCCCGCGATGGAGGAGCTCGCCGCCGAGGGCCAGTTCGTCGGCGTCGTCGACTACACGACGAACGAGATCAACGACCCGCTGGTCGGGGGCATCCACAACGGCGGTCCCGACCGCTTGCGCGTCGCCGGGCGGCTGGGGCTGCCGCAAGTGCTCGTGCCGGGATGCATCGACTTCTCGGTGTGGGCGGCGGGGAGCATCCCCGAGCACCTCCGCGACCGGCCGGTGTACGACCACAACCCGGAGTACACGCTCGTGCGGGCATCCCACGAGGAGAAGGCGACCATGGGGCGCATCTTCGCGGAGCGCGTCAACGAGTCGACCGGGCCGGTGCACATCGTCATGCCGCTCGGCGGCCTCTCCATCCCCGCGACCCCGGATGGCCCCTTCTGGGACCCCGAGGGCGACCAGCTGTTCCTCGCCGCACTGCGCGAGACCCTTCGCGACGACATCGTCGTCGAGACCACCGACCACCACATCAACGACCCCGACCTCGGGCGGCTCGTCGCCGACCGATTCCTGACCATCATCCGAATCAAGGAGCCAGCATGACCCGCCCCGAGCGAAGCATCGCCCGACTGACCACCGGCGACGAGGAGTTCCGCGCCAAGTTCCGCTCGTGGAACCACGCGTACCTCTCCTACGTCGACATCGAGGAGTACCTGAAGACGAAGGACACCATCCTCGTGCCGATGGCCTCGACCGAGCAGCACGGGCCGCACCTGCCGCTCTACACCGACACGATCACGGCGATCGAGATCTCGGAGCGCATCTCCGAGCACATCGGCGTGCTGCACACCCCGCCGCTGTGGGCCGGCTACTCGCCGCAGCACATGTACGGCGTCGGGCAGGGCCGGGGTACCGTCACGCTGCGGGCATCCACCCTCCTCAACCTCATGAACGATGTCGCCCGCAGCCTCATCCACCACGGCTTCAACCGCATCATCTTCATCAACGGGCACGGCTCGAACACGAAGGTCGTCGACCCGGTGCTGCGCAAGCTGCGCTACGAGACCGGGGCGCTCATCTCGTTCGTGAAGCCGTTCATGGAGCGCTACACCGGCATCCTCGAGGGGCTCATGGAGAACCCGCCGGAGGAGACCCCGGGCTGGCACTCGAGCGAGCTCGAGACCTCGCAGGACATGGCGTGGAACCCCGACCTCGTCCGCATGGAGCGCGCCGTCGACACCCGCGCGCACACGCCGGCGTTCCTGCCCGACGCGTTCAAGAAGAACGACGGGATGCCCGACACCGAGTTCGAGGGCTACCAGTACTTCACCTTCCCGATGGACCACCACGAGTTCGTCGAGAACGGCATCATCGGCAACCCGATGCGCGCCACCGCGGAGAAGGGCGAGGAGGCGTTCCGGCGGTACTCGGAGCACGTCGCGCGAGGCATCCTCGAACTCGAGAAGGTGCCGGTCGAGGTGCACCACCGGGAGTTCGTCGACCGCACGATGTGAGGCGCCGCGGGAGGCCTATAGTGGGGCAGGCACAAGGAATGGACGCACGATGACGATCGAGGAAGCGGGCTCGCGGGTCGACACCGCGTACGAGTGGCTGCTCGCGGAGATCACGGCGTTCCGCATCCGGTCCGGTGCCCCGCTGTCGGAGAACCGCATCGCGAACCAGCTCGGCATCAGTCGCACTCCGGTGCGCGAGGCGCTGCAGCGGCTCGAGAAGGAGGGGCTCGTCAAGCGCACCGACAACGCGCGCTTCGCGGTCTCGCAGCTCACCATCCAGGAGGTCAACGACGCGTGCGATCTCCTCGAGGCCCTCGACACGTACGTGTGCCGCAAGGCGTCGAGCAAGCTCACGCCCGACGACATCGAGCTGCTGAAGGCGTCCGTCGCCGAGATGCAGCGCGCGGCGGCGGCGGATGACCGCAACTCCTGGTCGGCCGCCGACCTCGCGTTCCACCGCACCGTGAACACCATCGCGGGCAACCAGCTCGTCGCGGACACCGTCAAGGAGACGAGGCGCCGCATCCAGCGGTTCTGGATGCGCGCCGCCTCCCTCCAGTCGAGGCTGCAGGCCTGTTCGCAAGAGCACCTGGTGCTCGCGAACGCGATCATCGCCCAGGACTACGAGGCGATCGAGCCGGCCGTGAAGGAGCACATCGGCCACATGCGGCAGCGTATGGTCGAGATGCTCGAGACCGCGGCGGCCCTGCTGGGCGATTGACTGCTGAAGCGAAGCCCATTTCTGGGCTTCGCCGGAGTCAATCGCCGACGCCCGTCCCGGGCGTCGGCTAGGAGATACCCCCGGTCGCCCTCTCTGCCGAGTGTTCCGATTTGGTCGGTAAGCGAGGCCTTATAGCGACCAAATCGGAACACTCGGCGATTCGAGCGGCGCGTGCGCCGCGTCAGTCCTTCGAGGCGAACGCGTCGTCGAACGAGCCGGTCGGCACGGTCCACAGGAGCGAGCGCACGTAGGCGAGTCCGGCGGGCGCGCCCTCGAGGCGGTCCATGCCGGCGTCCTCCCACTCGACCGAGATCGGGCCGGTGTAGCCGATCGAGTTGAGGGCGCGGATGCTGTCCTCCCACGGCACATCGCCGCGACCGGTGGACACGAAGTCCCAGCCGCGGCGGGGGTCGGCCCACGCGCGGTGCGAGCCGAGCACACCGTTGCGGCCGTTGCCCATCCGCATACGGGTGTCCTTGCAGTCGACGTGGTAGATCCGGTCGGCGAAGTCGAGGATGAACGCGACGGGGTCGAGGCCCTGCCACACCATGTGCGACGGGTCCCAGTTGAGGCCGAAGGCCTCGCGGTGGTCGATCGCCTCGAGCGTCTTCACGGTGGTCCAGTAGTCGTAGGCGATCTCCGACGGGTGCACCTCGTGGGCGAAGCGCACGCCCTCGGAGTCGAAGACGTCGAGGATAGGGTTCCAGCGGTTGGCGAAGTCCTCGTAGCCGGCGTCGATGACGTCCTGGCCGACCGGCGGGAACATGGCGACGTACTGCCAGATCTTCGAGCCGGTGAACCCGACGACGGTGTCGACGCCGAGTTTGCGCGCGGTGATCGCGGTCTTCTTCATCTCCTCCGCGGCGCGCTGGCGCACGCCCTCGGCGTCGCCGTCGCCCCACACCTTCGCGCCGACGATCGCCTGGTGGCGGAAGTCGATCGGGTCATCGCACACGGCCTGGCCCTTGAGGTGGTTGGAGATGGCGTAGAGCTTGAGCCCGTACTTGTCGAGCAGGTCGAGGCGCGACTTCGCGTAGTCGTCGTCCTCGGCCGCGCGCCACACGTCGAGGTGGTCGCCCCAGCAGGCGAGCTCGAGGCCGTCGTAGCCCCACTCGCTCGCGAGCCGGGCCACCTCCTCGAGGGGAAGGTCGGCCCACTGGCCGGTGAAGAGGGTCACGGGATGCGTCATTGCTGCTCCTTCTCGAGAGGGGTGGGACTTTTGTCGAAGATCGTCATAACTACTCTGCCACGCGAACGGCCTGGCTGCTCCTGCGAGATGACTCCTCGATCGCGGCGAGCACGCGCTGAACGCGCAGCCCGTCGGCGAACGAGGGGCTCGAGGGGGTGTCATCCCGGATCGAATTCAGGAACTCCGCGAACTGGTGCACGAACGTGTGCTCCCAGCCGATGATGTGGCCGTCCGGCCACCACGCCCCCACCCACGGGTGGTCGGCCTCGGTGACGAGGATGCGGCGGAAGCCCTGCTCCCCGGCGCCGTCCGCGCCGTCGAAGAACCAGAGCTCGTTGAGGTTCTCCAGGTCGAAGCGGATGCTCCCGCGCTCGCCGTACACCTCGAGGGTCATCGCGTTCTTGCAGCCGAGCGCGAGGCGGGTCACCTCGAGCTGCACGACGGCTCCCCCGGAGAGGTGCGCGGTGCCCCAAGCCGCGTCATCCACGGTCACCTTCTCGAGCGCGCCGCCCCCGGTGCCCTTGATGCCACCGTCGCCCGAGTCGCCGCCCGGGCGCTCGCCGATGAAGGTCGTCACTCCGCCCGAGACGGCGTCGATGCTCTCCCCGGTGACGTGCTGCACGAGGTCGGCGATGTGCGAGCCGAGGTCGCCGAGCGCGCCCGAGCCCGCGGTCTCCCGGCGGAGCCGCCAGCTCATCGGCGTCGCGGGGTCGTTGAGCCAGTCCTGCAGGTACGAGGCGCGCACGTGGTGGAGCGGGCCGAGCCGGCCGTCGGCGACGAGTCGACGCGCGACCTCGATCGCGGGGACGCGCCGGTAGTTGAAGTTCACGATCGCGTGCTGGCCGCGGGCTGAGGCCGCCTCGAAGGCGGCGAGCATCCGCTCCGCCTCCTCCACGGAGTTGGCGATCGGCTTCTCGACGACGACGTGCTTTCCGGCCTCGAGGGCGGCGATCGCGATCTCGGCGTGCATGTTGCCGGGGGCGCAGACGTCGATGATGTCGATGTCGTCGCGCTGGATGACCTCGCGCCAGTCTGTCGCGGACTCGGCCCACCCGAACCGGGCGGCGGCCGCCGCGACGTGCTCGGCGTTGCGCCCGACGAGCACCGCCTGCTCGACGGGCGGCACGTCGAAGTAGGCGGCGACGTTGCGCCAGGCCTGGGAGTGGGCCTTGCCCATGAATGCGTAGCCGATCGCGGCCACGCGCAGTGTCTTGTACGACGCCATCGTCGTCCCTTCGCTCCGTTGCGTCCAGGTGGTGAATGCTCATCGCTTGTTGACAGCGGGAGAACTCGCCCTTAGTGTACAACTACTTGTATACAAGCCGGGATACATTTTAGAATCCCGAAACGAATGGAAGACCACAACGTCGTGAGTCAGGTGACATGGACCAGTTTCTCCTCATCGCGCTGAACGGGCTGACGCTCGCCGGGGTGTACTTCCTCGTGGCCAGCGGCCTCACCCTCATCTTCGGGCTCATGCGCGTCATCACCATGGCGCACGGCACGAGCTACCTGCTCGGCGGCTACCTCGGCTACGTCATCGCGCGCGAGACCGGCAACTGGTTCCTCGGGGCGATCGGGGGAGCCATCCTCGTCGGGCTCCTCGGCCTCCTCATCCACCAGGTGCTCATCCGGCGCTTCCAGGACGACGACATGCGCGTCGCCCTCATCACGCTCGGGGTGAGCCTCATCGGCACCGACCTCATGCTCGCGGTGTTCGGCGGCACCGCCACCCAGGTGCCCGTGCCCGGAGACGTGCAGGTGGCGTCGGTGAGCATCCCCTTCATCGGTCCTTACCCGCTCCTGCGCCTCCTCGTGCTGCTCATCGCGGTCGTCGTCGGCGTCGCCCTCACCCTCTTCATCACGCGCACCCGGTTCGGCTCGGTCGTTCGAGCGGGCGTCGACGACAGTCAGATGACCGCGGCGACGGGCGTCAACGTGCGGGTGGTCTTCGCGATCATCTTCGTGCTCGGCTCGGCGCTCGCCGGCCTCGCCGGGGTTGTCGGCGGAACGCTCTTCCCGCTGCTGCCCGGCCAGGACGGCGTGTACCTCCTCTACTCCCTCGTCGTCGTGATCGTCGGCGGGATGGGATCCATCACCGGAGCGGCGATCGGCGCGGTGCTCGTCGGACTCGTGAGCCAGTTCTCGCTCGTCTACGCGCCGACGTACTCGCTCGTGCTGACGTTCGCGCTCATGGTCGTCGTGCTCGCCGTCCGTCCGCAGGGAATCATGGGGAGGGCGGTATGAGCGAGCTCTTCGCACCGAAGCGCACGGGCGTCGCCCGGTGGCTGCCGTGGGCGCTCGGGGGAGCGGTCATCCTCGTCGCCGTTCTCTTCCCGTTCCTCGTCGACCGGCCGCGGTTCTGGCTGCCCAACATCGGGGTGCGCACGATCTGGCTCGGCATCATCGCGATGAGCCTCGTGTTCCTCAACCGCTACGTGGGGCTGCTCTCGCTCGCCCAGGTGACCGTCGCGGGCGTCTCCGCCTACGGCGTCGGCGTCATGATGGTGACGTTCGAGCAGCCGTTCGTACTCGCCGCCCTCGTGGGGCTCGTCGCGGGAACCCTCGCCGGCTTCCTCATCGCCCTCATCGCCGCCCGCACCAAGGCGATCTACTTCCTCATGATCACCCTCGCGATCGGTCAGGTCTTCTACTCCTGGGCGTCGCAGGCCATCGAGGTCACGAACGCCCGCCGCGGTCTCGCTCCCGTGCTCAAGCCCGATTTCGGGTTCCTCAACCTCAACGACATCACGTCGTTCTACTACTTCGTGCTCGTCATCGGCATCCTCTGCTACGTGCTGTGCCGGTACGCGGCGAGCTCGACGTTCGGGCTCACCCTGCAAGGGGTCCGCGACAGCCCCGACCGGATGCGCGCGCTCGGGTACAACGTGAACGCGTACCGCATCGCCGCCACCACGTTCGCCGCGTTCATCGCGTCCGTCGGCGGAATCGTGCTCGTGCTCGACCGCGCCCAGGTGGACCCCGACGTCGTGAGTCTCGGCTCCACCCTCGACGTCCTCGTCGTCGCGGTCATCGGCGGCGTCGGCTCCCTCGGCGGGGTATTCGCGGGAGCGCTCGTGCTCACGCTCCTGTCGAACTTCGCCCAGAACCTCACCGACCGGTACATGACCCTCACCGGCCTGGTGTTCATCATCGTCCTGCTGTTCGCGCCCGCGGGTCTCGCGGGAATCGGCAAGCAGGTGAAGGGGCTCATCGCCCGGCGCCGCACCCCGCGCCACGATGCCCCGCAGCAAGACCCGTCGGCTGACCAGTCGGCGGAGCATGCAATCACGGAAGGAAAGCAGCAATGATGCTGAACAAGAAGGGCCTGGCCGCAGCAGTGGCCGCCGGAGCATCCGTGCTCCTGCTCGCGACGGGTTGTACCGCGGGCGGTGGCGAGGGTGGCGGCGACGTCATCAAGATCGGCGTCATGGCCACGAGCGAGGGCAACCTCGCGTTCGGAATGGGCGAGGCGAAGGCCGCGATCGAGGCCGCGATGGCACCGTACGGCGGAACCGCCGACGGCGGCGAGGTCGCGGGCAAGACGCTCGAGATCATCTACGCGGGAACCGACGGCACGACCGCCTCGGCCCAGACCCAGGTGAAGAAGCTCGTCGAGAACGACGGCGTCGACATCGTCTTCGGCCCGGTCTCCGGCGACGAGGGCGAGACCGTCGTGCAGTACGCGCTCACCGTCCCCGAGGTCACGTTCGTCAACGGCTCCGCGAGCCCCGTCGGCATGACGCTCGAGGGCGCGGAGAACTTCTTCCGCTTCCACGGCGACTCCGCCATGTGGATGGGCGGCCTCGGCACCTACGCCGTGGAGGAGAAGGGCTACGACAGCGTGTACCTCCTCGCCGAGGACTACTCGTTCCCGTATGACAACGCGGGCGGCTTCTTCAGCGAGTTCTGCGCGGCCGGCGGCTCGATCTCGGGCGCCTCGTGGGTGCCCGTCGGCACCACCGACTACGCGACGATCATCTCGCAGATCCCCGCCGACACCGATGCGGTGTACGTGGGCCTCGGTGGCGCGGACGCCGCGAGCTTCCTGTCGCAGGCCGTGACCAACGGTGTGGCCAAGCCGCTCATCGGCGGCTCGATCGCCGTCGACACCACCGCCCTCTCCGGCGATGCGAACATCGCGTCTGCCGCGATCGGCACCATCACCGGTGGACCCGTCCCCGGTGCCGGATACGACAACCCGGTCTGGGCCGAGTTCGTCGACGCGTACCTCGCGGCCCCCTCGGCCGAGTTCCCGTCGCCGTCGATCTTCTCGATCCTCTACTACAACTCGTTCGAGTCGCTCCTCCTCGGCCTCGAGGCCGTCGACGGCGACCTGAGCGACGGTCACGCCGCGTTCCGCGAGGCGCTCGGCTCGCTCGAGTGGGACAGCCCCACTGGTCCGATCTCGATGGACGAGAACCGCCAGGCGATCGTCGACAACTTCCTCATCGAGGTCGCCGAGGGCGAGGACGGCTCGCTCGTCCAGCAGAACATCTCGGAGGCCACCGGCGTCAAGCAGGGCACGACGGTCTACGACCGCTTCGAGAGCTGCGACGACCTGTAGCACCCACCCGGTCCCCGGTCGGGCTTCGGCCCGGCCGGGGACCATCCCCCACTCTTCGGAAGGACCCAGGATGCCCGAGCTCGCGCTCCGCGTCGACGACGTGTCGAAGCACTTCGGCGGCCTCAAGGCGATGCGCCACGTCAGCCTCACCCTCGAGGCGGGCGAGCGCATCAGCGTCATCGGCACGAACGGCGCCGGCAAGTCCACGCTGTTCAACTGCATCGCGGGAACCTTCCCCGTGTCATCCGGCACCATCGAGCTGTTCGGCGAGAACGTGACCCGCACGTCGGCCGCCCAGCGCGCTCGCCGCGGGCTCGCCCGCACCTTCCAGACGTCGCGGCTGTTCGAGCAGCTCACCGCCGCGGAGAACGTCTTCATCGCGCTCGGAGGAAACGAGTTCCGCGGCGGGCTGCTGCGGCACTTCCGCCGCGACACCGCGCGCTGGGACCGGGTCGCGCGGCTCCTCGACCGCGTCGGCCTCGACGGCCGCGGCCCCCAGCCGGTGGCCGACCTCTCGCACGGCGAGCAGCGCCAGCTCGAACTCGCGATGGCGCTCGCACTCGAGCCGAAGCTGCTCATGCTCGACGAGCCCGCGGCCGGGTTCTCGCCGGCGGAACGGGCATCCCTCGTCACCCTGCTGCGCGAACTGCCGCAGGAGATCAGCCTGCTGCTCATCGAGCACGACATGGACATCGCGCTCGCTGTCGCGAGCCGCGTCATCGTGATGCACGACGGCGAGAAGATCCTCGAGGGCACGCCCGACGAGATCCGCGCGAGCGAGCGGGTCCGTGAGATCTACCTGGGAGGCTCCATTGACCACGCCGCCTGAGACCTCCTTCGAGGTCAGCGACCTCAACGTGTACTACGGGCACGTCCATGTGCTGCAGGATGTCTCGTTCCGCATGGGCACCGAGCCGCTCGGCATGGTGGGGCGCAACGGCATGGGCAAGTCGACCCTCGTCAAGGCGATCGCGGGGTTCATCCCGGTGCGCAGCGGATCGATCTCGTTCGAGGGCCGCGACCTCGCCAACAAGCAGCCGTACCAGATCACCCGGGCGGGCATCGCGCACGTGCCGCAGGGGCGCCGCATCTTCCCGTCGCTCACGGTGCACGAGCACCTCACGATGGTCGGTGCGCGCAAGTCGGACCGCTGGACGGTTCCCGCGATCTACGACCTCTTCCCGCGGCTCGCCGAGCGCAAGCGCAATGGCGGGGCGGAGCTCTCCGGAGGGGAGCAGCAGATGCTCGCGATCGGGCGCGCGCTGCTGTCGAACCCGCGGCTGCTCGTCATGGACGAGCCCTCCGAGGGACTCGCCCCGGCGGTCGTCGATCACCTCGCGGAGGTTCTGCGCGGCGTCGTCTCGGAGGGGCAGGCGGTGCTGCTCATCGAGCAGAACCTGCGCTTCGCGACCGAGCTGTGCGACCGCATCCTCGTCATGGTCAACGGCCGGATCGCCGCCGATCTGCCCGCCTCCGAGATCGCCGGCGACGCCGAGGTGCAGAACAAGTACCTCGGTGTCGTGTAGCGGACCCGGCCAACCCCGTTTCTCAGGAATATGCTCGCGCCGAGTGCACTATGTCGTCAGTGGCCGCATATTCCTGAGAAACGGGGTGGACGGGGCGCACTGGGCTAGCGTGACCCCATGACCTCGCCGTTCGACCTCACCGGTTCACTCGCCGTCGTGACCGGGGCCAGCCGCGGCATCGGGGCAGGGATCGCCCTCGGGCTCGCGGAGGCCGGTGCCGACGTCGTGGGCGTCGCGCGCGGGTCGCAGGATGCCACGGCCGCGGCCGTCCGCGAGGCGGGTCGGGACTACACGGCTCTCGCCGCCGACCTCTCCAGCCCCGACGGCGTACGGGGGCTCGTCGCATCCCTCGACGCGCTCGACCGGCCGATCGACATCCTTGTCAACAACGCCGGGATCGCCGAGCGCAACCCCGCCGAGCACCATACCGACGAGCAGTGGGCCGCCGTGCTCGACGTGAACCTCACCGCCCCCTTCGTGCTCGCGCGCGAGCTGGGAGCCCGGATGCTCGACCGCGGCTCGGGCCGCATCGTGTTCCTCGGCTCGATGATGACGTGGCAGGGCGGCCGCGACGTCGTGAGCTACACCGCCTCGAAGTCGGCGGTGGCGGGTCTCGTGCACGCGCTCGCGAACGAGTGGGCGGGCCGCGGGGTCGGCGTCAACGCGATCGCGCCGGGCTACATCGAGACCGAGCTCACGTCGGCGACGCACGGCGACCCCGCTCGCCGGGCCGCGTTCGAGGCGCGCATCCCGGCGGGGCGATGGGGGAGTGCGGCGGACGTCGCCGGGGCGGTCGTCTTCCTCGCCTCGCCCGCCGCCGCGTACGTGCACGGCGTCGTGCTGCCGGTCGACGGCGGCTGGCTCGTGCGGTAGCACCCGTTCGTGCGGTAGCGCCGGCCCCTACCGCGCGAGCTGCGCCACGATCGACACCGCCGTCGGCGTGATGTCGACGCGCGCCCGCGCGAACGCCGCGCCGAGCACGGCCCGGTAGGCGGGGGCCCGGAGACCCGAGGTGTCGAGCGCGGCGGAGAGCTCGATCGTGGCGGGCGGCCCGGGACGGGCCACGGCGCCCACGCTGTTCTCGATGAGCGAGTCATCCGCTCGCAGTTCCGCGATGATCGCGCCGAGCGCGCGACGCTGGTCGGCGGTGAGCGAATCGACGATGGTGCGGTCGCCCTCGAAGCGGTCCACCGCGTCGGAGAGCCACGAGCGGGAGGCATCCCGCAGCATCTGCTGGCGCAACCCCGCCGCGAGGCCGCGAGCGCGGGCCGCGTCGACGGGCGTGAGACTGTCCGCCTCGAGGAGGGACTCGAGGAAGGGGCCGACTCGGTAGTCGACGAAGTCCTGCCGCACGCGCTGCACCTCGACCGCGGCGGCGAGGTCCGATGGGGGGACCAGCTGGTGGTCGCGCTGCCACCGCGACAGTCGCGTGACGAGCACGCGGGAGAAGCCCGCGGTGCCGGCGCCGATGGCGACGATCGGGGTGACCGCGCGGGTCACCTGCTGCGCGGCGTCCGCCGGCGCGAGAGCGCCGAGGTGCAGGAACGTAATGATGCCCACCCCGACCGCGACGACGAACGAGACGATGAGCACCTCGCGGTAGGGCCGGAACGACCCGCTGAGGAACAGGATGATCGCGATGCAGACGGGCGCCCACGTGCCGGCCTGCGCGACCCCGTCGGGCCGGCTCGCGGCATCGAGCGCGGCGGCGAGGAGCAGTGTCGCGAAGACGAGCGCGTGCCGCACCGGACCGAACGGGAAGTACTGCGGGTCGGCGGCGATGATCGCCTGGATGAGGGCGCCCGTGAACACGATGAGCGCGGCGGACTGCAACGCGGCGGAGGAGATGTCGCCCTGATGGGCCCACAGCATCAGGGCGGCGACGACCGCGGTGACCACGCACGTCGCGAGCAGGAAGTACCGCGCGGTGAGCCCGCCGAGCGGGTCGAGCGTCTGAGGGGTCGGCCGGCTCACGAGTCGCCCCCCTCGCCGAGCGGTACGGTGAGCAGCACCGAGGTGCCAGCGTCCGGGCTCGAGAGGATGCGGGCGGTGCCGCCGACCGCCTCGAGCGACCCGCGGATCGACTCGCGGAAGCCGAAGCGGTCCGCGGGGATGTCGGCCTCCGAGAAGCCGACGCCCTCGTCGACGACGGTGGCGACGACAGATGCCCCGCTCGCGATCAGCGAGAGCTCGGCCGACTCGACCCCGGCATGCTTGCGCACGTTCACGAGGGCCTGATCGATCGCCTGCAGGAGGGCGGCCCGCGGCGCCGCGTCCAGTGAGTCGAGCACCCCGGTCTCGCCCGTGACCTCCACGTGCAGGCCGAGCGCGCGCTCCCGCTCGAGCACCGCGTCGAGCGCGCGGCTCGGCCTCGACACGTACGACTCGGCGTCATCGGGGCCGCGCACCGCCGCCAGGCTCTCGCGGATGCTCGCCCTCGCCGACTCGGACAGCGGCCCGGGCGGGCTCATCCCGAGGGCGACGAGGTCGCTCAGCACGGTGTCGTGGACGAGGGCTCGGGAGCGCAGCTCGAAGGCCCGGCGCTGCGAGGCGGCGAGGTCGGCGCGAGCCGCGGCATCCAGCCGGTCGGCGGCGGAGCGCCCGCGACGGCGGGTCTCGTTGAGGAAGCCGTAGTACACCGCGACCACGAGCGCGATGAGGGCGGGGGCGAGCTCGACCGCGTGACCGGGAGCGAGGGCGGTGAGCACTGCCTGGCCGACGAGGTAGGCGACGATCGTCCCGGCGGCGCCCGTCCAGCGATCGGCGATGCCGCCGAGCGCCGTGATGCCGACGAGCGCGGCGACCTTCGGGAACCACGTGGCCTCGTTCACGGAGAGGCCGAGCCCGAGCATCCCGACCGCGACGCCGCCGACCGCGATGACGGCGGCTCCGAACCACACCGCGAACCCTCGCCACACGCGCACGACGACGAGGAGGCCGATGAGGACGGCCGTTGCGGTCAGTCCGAGGACGGGGGCGGCGAGCCCCCCGAGTACGGCATTCGTCACGAGGGTCGAGGCTCCGCCGACCAGGAACACGACCGCGACCCAGAACGACGCGACCGCGAGACCGAATCGTGTCGTCGCGGCGGCCTCCTCGGCCGGGTACACCCAGGTCACGTGCCCACGTTATCGAAGCGCGGGCCGCGACGGCGAGACTCGCGCGGCGCCCCACCACGAGCGCCGCGCGAGTGCCCTGCTCCCGGCGCTCGAGGCCCCACCACGAGCCTCGAGCGCCGAGCCCGTCAACCCCTCGGGATGAGGCGCTGAAGCTGCGTGACGTGCTTCGGCTCGAGCTCCTCGACGGAGGAGACCTCGAGGAGCTTCATCGTGCGCACGATCTGGTCGGACAGGATCTGGATGGTGCGGTCGACTCCCGCGCGCCCGCCGGCCATGAGGCCGTAGAGGTACGCCCGGCCGATGAGGGTGAACTTCGCGCCGAGAGCGAGGGACGCCACGATGTCGGCACCGTTCATGATGCCCGTGTCGACCCACACCTCCGTGTCCTTGCCGACCTCCTTGACAACCTGCGGGAGCAGGTGGAACGGGATCGGCGCGCGGTCGAGCTGGCGTCCGCCGTGGTTGGAGAGCAGGATGCCGTCGACCCCGAGATCGGCGAGCCGCTTCGAGTCCTCGACGTTCTGAACCCCCTTGATGACGATCTTGCCGGGCCACATGCCGCGGATGACGCCCAAGTCGTCGAAGTTGATCGACGGGTCCATCGCCGAGTCGAGCAGTTCACCGACCGTGCCGCCGGTCGACGACAGCGACGCGAACTCGAGCTTCGGCGTCGTCAGGAAGTCGAACCACCACCACGGCCTCGGGATCGCGTTGATGATCGTGCCGGCGGTGAGCTGCGGCGGGATCGAGAATCCGTTGCGCTTGTCGCGCAGTCGCGCTCCCGCGACGGGGGTGTCGACCGTGAACATGAGCGTGTCGAAGCCCGCGGCGGCGGCCCGCTCGACGAGCCCGTAGGAGATCTCGCGCTGCCGCATCACGTACAGCTGGAACCAGTTGCGCCCGGTCGGGTTGGCCGCCTTGACGTCTTCGATGCTCGTCGTGCCGAGCGTCGACAGGGTGAACGGGATGCCCGCCGCCCCCGCCGCCCCGGCCCCGGCGATCTCGCCCTCGGTCTGCATGAGCCGCGTGAACCCCGTCGGCGCGATGCCGAAGGGGAGCGCGGAAGTGCCGCCGAGCACGGTCGTCGTGGTGTCGACGGTCGAGACATCCCGCAGGATCGACGGGTGGAACTCGATGTCCTCGAACGCCTGGCGGGCGCGGGCGAGCGAGAGCTCTCCCTCGGCGGCTCCGTCGGTGTAGTCGAACGCCGCCTTCGGCGTGCGGCGCTTCGCGATGTCCTTGAGGTCGTAGATCGTGAGGGCGGCATCCAGCCGGCGCTTCTTCGCGTTGAGCGTCGGCTTCTTGAACTTCATGAGTTCGAAGAGCTCGACGGGGTTCGGGAGCCGTCGCTTAACCATGGTGTCCTTCGAGGTGGGAGAGGAGGGCGTCGCGCGCCCCGGCGATGTGGGATCGGGTGAGGGCTGCCGCGGCATCGGCATCGCCCGCGGTGATGGCGTCGAGGATGCGCTGGTGCTGGGCGGCGACCTCGGCGGACGTGAGCAGCTGCGCGGCCTGCACCTGCCCGATGCACAGCTCGACCTCGCCCATGAGGAGGTCGTGCAGCCGCGCGAGGCGCGGACTCGGCTGCCCGGCGACAAGGGCGCGGTGGAAGCGGATGTCGGCGTCGGCGAAGTCGTGGGTGGCGGCGAGCTCGCGGTGGGCGGCGAGGGCTTCCGCGGGGATCGTGCCGGAGGTCGCGAGCGCGGCCATCGCGGCGGACTCGAGCACGGCGCGGTTGTCGAAGAGGTCGGCGACGTCGTCGCGGGTGAGCTCGGGAACGCGGGCGGCCCGGTGGGCCTCGCGCCGCAGAAGACCGTCGGCGACGAGTCGCTCGATGGCGATCTTCGCGGTGGGCCGGGCGACCCCGAAGCGCACGGCGACCGCCGACTCGGTGAGCGTCTCGCCCGGCGCGATGGACTGGCTCAGGATGCTCGCCCGCAACTCGTCGGCGATGGCGTCGGGGAGCACGACGGGGGTGTCGAGGGACACGGGTACTCCTTCCGCGCTGAGGGGATTGCTAGACAATATAGCAGATTGTCTAACAATCGAGTAGGGAGTCGCCGCCGCCTCTTCTTCCCGCCAAGCCCGCCTCCTTCCGAAAAGACGGAGATCGCCCCTCCCCGGTGGCTCGTTCCGCCGCGCATCCCTCCGCACTGCGGGAACTCCGTCTTTTCGGAAGGGGATTCGAGGGTTACGGGGGATGCGGGGGATGCGGGGCGCGGGCGGGATGCGGGGGGCCGGGGCGCGGGCGGATGCGGAGGTGCGCGCTAGCCCAGGTGCCGCGCGACCGCCGCGCGGATGAGCGGCACGTCCGCGACGAGCGAGTCGAGCCCGCGGCGGTACGCGAGCGCGCTCACCGAGATCGCGCCCCGGTGCCCGGCGGGGGATGTCACGGCGAGCGCCACGCAGTTGACGCCGAGCTCGTTCTCCTGGTCGTCCAGGCCGAAGCCGCGCTCGCGGGAGAGCGAGATCTCGTCGAGGAGCGCCGCGCGGTCGGTGATGGTGTGGTCGGTGAAGGCGGCGAGCGGCTCGCTGCCGAGCACGGCATCGAGGTCGGCGGTCGTGCGCACGAAGTCGCTCAGCAGGAGCTTGCCGACCGCGGTGGAGTAGGCGGGGTTGCGTCCGCCGATCGTCGAGGTGAGCCGCACGGCGCCCGACGGCGGGTCCACCTTCGCGCGGTACACGACGTGCGCGCCGTCGAGCACCGCGTAGTGGGCGGTCTCGCCGAAGACCTCCGCGAGCTCGCGCAGGAGGGGTTCGATGCGCGCGGTCTCGGGACGGGCATCCTGGAACCGGAAGGCCAACCTCAGGAACTCGTCGCCGAGCTCGTAGACGCCCCGGGCGGTCTGGTGGGCGAGTCCGGCCTTGCGCAGCGAGGCGAGCGCCCGGTGCACCGTCGGCTTCGACCCGTGCACGCGGCGCGCGAGCTCGTCGAGCGAGATGCCCTCGGGATGCTCGGCGAGCTCGGTCAGCACGGCGAGCACTCGCTCCGACCCGACGAGCCGCTCGGGGTCGCCCGCCGTCGCGCTCACGGCAGCCTCGGATCGACGTGCACCTTGGGGCCGGGGCCGGCATCCGCGCCGCGCTCGCCGGCGAGTCGGGATGCGACGTCCCCGAGCCCGACGACCTCGGCCACGATCGCCTCGGGCCGAACCGCGCCGGTCGCGTAGCCGTCGATCGCCCCGGGCAGGCCGGGGGAGGCGGAGAGGATGCCTACGGCCGTGACGTCCTTGAGGGCGAGGTCCCGGGTGTCGACGTGGCTGGGGGTGCCCGAGAGCCCGATGTACACGACCCGGCCGCCGGGGTCGACGAGCTGGGCGGCGAGGTGCGGCGCGCGGGCATCGGATGTCGCGTCGATGACGGCGTCGTAGTGCACGCCCTCGAGCGAGCCGAGCGAATCGATGGTGCGCGTGACGGGCACGCCGAGCGATTCGGCGAGCTCGAGCGACTCCGGTCGCACCCCCGCGACCTCGACCTCGAAGCCGCGCGCGAGGGCGAACTGGGCGGCGAGAAGGCCGATCGTCCCCGAGCCGAGCACGAGCAGCCGACCTCCCTCGCCGGCAGCCATCACGGCGCGCAGCGAGTTGCCGCCCGGCTCGACGAGGGCGGCGGCCGTCACGGACACCGAGTCGGGGATCGCGTGGGCGAAGCGCTGCGGGATGAGCATCCGCTCGGCGAGCGCTCCCGGCCAGCCGTCCTGGATGCCCACCTCGAAGCGGTCGGGGCACACGTGGTGCTTCCCCGCGAGGCAGAACCGGCAGTGCCCGCAGCCGAGCATGGTGTCGCCGGTGATGCGGCGACCGAGCCAGGACTCGTCCGTTCCGGCGCCGAGGCCGACGACCGTTCCGGTCCATTCGTGCCCGAGACGGATCGGGAAGTGCGTGAGGCCCTGCTCGAGGTAGGCCATCTCGCCCGTGTAGAACTCGACGTCGGTACCGCAGATGCCGACGCGCTCGACCTCGACGAGGAGGTCGCCGTCGCCGGGCTCCGGCTCGGGGACCTCCTGCACGGAGGCCTCCCGCGGTGCCGTGACGACGAACGCGCGCACGTCAGCCGCCGTAGGGGAGCACGCGCTGGCGCTGCGAGCCGAGCTTCTGGATGCCGAGCTCGAGCACCTCGCCGCCGTGCAGGTACTGGGGCGGGTTCATGCCCATGCCCACTCCCGGGGGCGTGCCCGTGTTGATGAGGTCGCCCGGCTCGAGGGCCATGAACTGGCTGAGGTAATGGACGATGAAGGCGGGGCTGAAGACCATGGTGGCGGTCGACCCGGTCTGGCGGCGAACGCCGTCGACGTCGAGGAACATGTCGAGGGCGAGCACGTCGCCGACCTCGTCGGGGGTGACGAGCCAGGGGCCGGCCGGGTTGAACGTCGGAGCCGACTTGCCCTTCGACCACTGCCCCTTGCGCTCGATCTGCCACTCGCGCTCGCTGAGGTCGTTGGTGACGACGTAGCCGGCGATGGCGGCCTCGGCGGCGGCTTCGTCGGCCAGGTAGCTCGCGGGCGAGCCGATGACGATGCCGAGCTCGACCTCCCAGTCGGTCTTGACGGAGCCCTTCGGCACGATCACGTCGTCGTTCGGGCCCTGCAGGGTGTTCGGCGACTTGGTGAAGAGAATGGGCTCGCTCGGCACCTCCATGCCGCTCTCGGCGGCGTGGTCGGAGTAGTTGAGCCCGATGCAGAGGATCTGGTGGGGTCGCGCGAACGGCGCTCCGATGCGCTGGTCGCCGATCGGCTGCGGCGTGCGGCCGGCGACGATCGCGGGGAGCTCGGCGATGCGGCCCGAGGCGAAGAAGGCCCCGTCGAAGTCGGGAACGACGTCCGAGACATCCACGTAGGTGTCGTCGTCGACGAGAACGGCGGGCTTCTCGGAACCGATCGGTCCCAGGCGGATCAGGCGCATGTGTGTCTTTCGGTTCGCGGGTTGCGGTGACCGCAATCGGATGCCGCGGTCGGCCCGATTGTGCCATAATTCAGAATATCAGCACAACGTTTCAATAGTTGGAATTATTAGGCGAGAGGGCGATCATGGTCGATCACCTGCGCAGCGCGGACTGGTATGCCGGCAGCGACCGCAACGCGTACATCCACCGTGCCTGGATGCGACGCGGCACCCCCGACTCGGCCCTCGACGGCTCTCGCCCGCAGATCGCTATCGCGAACACGGCGAGCGACCTCACCCCGTGCAACAAGCACCTCGACCAGGTGGCCGAATCGGTCAAGGCCGGCATCTGGGAGGCCGGCGGGGTTCCCCTCAACCTTCCCGTCGTCTCGATCGGCGAGACCCAGGTCAAGCCGACCGCGATGCTCTGGCGCAACATGGCCGCGATGGCGATCGAGGAGATGCTGCGCGCCAACCCGATCGACGGCGTCGTGCTCCTCGGCGGTTGCGACAAGACCATCCCCGCCCTGCTCATGGCGGCGGCCTCCGTCGACCTCCCCGCGGTCGTGGTTCCCGGGGGGCCCATGCTCACCGGTCACTTCCGCGGCGAAGCGCTCGGCTGCGGAACGGATGTCTGGCGCCTCTCCGAGGAGGTGCGGGCCGGCACCATCACCAACGGCCAGTTCCGCGAGTCCGAGGGCTCCATGATCCGCAGCGCCGGGCACTGCAACACGATGGGCACGGCGTCGACGATGGCGGTCGTCGCCGAAGCGCTCGGGATGACCATCCCCGGGTCATCCGGAATCCCCGCTCCCGACGCCCGCCTGCTCTCCGGAGCCCACGCCGCGGGTCGGCTCGCCGTCGACCTGGTCGCCGCGGGCCGGACACCGAGCCAGGTCATGACGCGCGAGAGCTTCCTCAACGCGATCGTCGCCGTCGCCGCCACAGGCGGCTCGACCAACTCGGTCGTGCACCTCCTCGCGATCGCCGGCCGACTCGGGGTCGACCTCTCCCTCGACGACTTCGACGGTGCCGGCTCGCACGTGCCGCTGCTCGTGAACCTGCTGCCCTCGGGCGAGTACCTCATGGACGACCTGTACCGGGCGGGGGGCATCCTCGCGGCGCTCGCCGGAGTGCGCGACCTGCTCTCGCCCGAGCCCATCACGGTCACCGGTCGACCCCTCGTCGAGTACCTCGACGACCGGCCGGTCTACGACGACACGGTCATCCGGCCGCGCGAGACGCCGCTCATGCTCGACGCCGGCATCGCCGTACTGCGAGGCAACCTCGCGCCGAGCGGCGCGATCATCAAGCCGGCCGCCGCCTCGCCCGAGCTCCTCACCCACCGCGGCCGGGCCGTCGTGTTCGAGTCGATCGAAGACTTCCGCGCCCGCATCGACCTGCCCGACCTCGACGTCGACGAGAACTCCGTGCTCGTACTGCGCGGGTGCGGACCGCGGGGCTACCCGGGCATGCCCGAGGTCGGCAACATGCCCCTGCCGGCGAAGCTCCTCGAGCGCGGCGTGCGCGATATGGTGCGGATCTCGGATGCCCGCATGTCGGGCACCGCGTACGGCACCGTCGTGCTCCACGCCGCCCCCGAGGCCGCCGCCGGCGGACCGCTCTCGCTCGTGCGCACCGGCGACTGGATCGAGCTCGACGTGCCGGGCCGCCGCCTCCACCTCGACGTGCCCGACGAGGAGCTCGCCGCCCGCACGCCCAGCGAGGCGAGCGCGGCCGCCTACGCCGCCCCTGCCCGCGGGTGGACGAAGCTCTACGTCGATCACGTCATGCAGGCCGACACGGGCGCCGACCTCGACTTCCTCGTCGGATCGAGCGGGAGCGGGGTGGCGCGTGAGTCGCACTGACATCGCGCCGACCGATGCGCTCGGGGCGAGCATCCGGTCGGCGACCGCCGCGACCGTCTCGACCACCGCGTTCGACCGCGTCACCGCGGCGGTCGACGCGTCGCACTACCTCCTCACGCCGCGCGCCGTCGTCACGCCGAAGTCGGTCGAGGAGGTCGCGGAGCTCTTCTCGTTCGCGACGGTGACGGGGGAGGCGCTCACCTTCCGCTCGGGTGGCACGAGCCTCTCCGGTCAGGCGAGCTCCGGGGGCATCCTCGTCGATACCCGGTCGGAGTTCCGGGGCATCCGCGTGCTCGACGGCGGCGAGCGCGTCGAAGTCGAGCCGGGCGTCACGGTGCGCGCCGTCAACGCGCGGCTGCTGCGGCACAAGCGCAAGCTCGGCCCCGACCCGGCGAGCGAGATCGCCTGCACCATCGGCGGCGTCATCGCCAACAACTCGAGCGGCATGGCGTGCGGCACCGAGCAGAACACCTACCGCACGCTCGAGTCCGCCGTCATCGTGCTGCCGAGCGGAACCGTCGTCGACACCGCGGCACCGGATGCCGACGATGCCCTGCGTGCTCGCGAGCCCGGGCTGTACGACACCCTCCTCGACCTGCGCGAGCGGCTGCTCGCCGATCCGGCGCTGCGCGAGACCGTCGAGCGCCAGTTCTCCATCAAGAACACGATGGGCTACGGCCTCAACTCCCTCGTCGACTTCGAGCGACCCGTCGACATGCTCCTGCATCTGCTCGTCGGCAGTGAGGGCACGCTCGGCTTCGTCGCCCGGGCGACGTTCCGCACGGTACCGCTGCAGCCCGCAGTCGCGACGGCACTGCTCCTCTTCGAATCGCTTCGGGCGGCGACCGACTCCCTCGTCGAGCTCGTCGCGTCCGGCGCGGCGACGATCGAGCTGCTGGATGCCGCGTCCCTGCGCGTCGCCCAGGCCGACCCGTCGTCCGTCGGAGCCCTCCCCGAACTGGAGGTCGTCGACCACGCGGCCCTGCTCGTCGAGTACCAGGCCGCCTCCGTCGTCGAGCTGGATGCCCTCGCCGCCGGTGCGCGCACCCTCTTCGCCCGGCTGCCGGTCGTCGGCACCCCCGAGCTCACCTCGGATGCCCGCATCCGCGCCGCCCTCTGGCACCTGCGCAAGGGGCTCTTCGCCGCGGTCGCGGGGGCGCGGCCGAGCGGCACGACGGCGCTCCTCGAAGACATTGCCGTACCGGTCGCCCGCCTCGCCGACACGTGCGCGGGGCTTCAGGCGCTCTTCGCGACGCACGGCTACGGCGACGCCGTCATCTTCGGCCACGCGAAGGACGGCAACGTCCACTTCCTCCTCAACGAGCGCTTCGACGACCCGGCCTCCCTCCAGCGCTACATCGCCTTCACCGACGACATGGTCGACCTCGTGCTCGCCGCCGGCGGCACCCTCAAGGCCGAGCACGGCACGGGCCGCATCATGGCGCCGTTCGTGCGCCGCCAGTACGGTGACGATCTCTTCGCCATGATGGTCGAGCTCAAGCGGGCCTTCGATCCCGCGGGGATCCTCAGTCCCGGCATCGTCGTGAGCGACGACCCGGGCATCCATCTCCAGCACCTCAAGTCGACGCCGACCGTCGAGGCGGAGGTCGACCGCTGCGTCGAGTGCGGCTACTGCGAGCCGGTGTGCCCGTCGAAGGACCTCACGGTCACGCCGCGGCAGCGGATCGTCGTGCGGCGTGCGATCGCCGACGCCGTTGCCCGCGGCGACCTCGACCTCGCGCGCGAGCTCGAGCGCCAAAGCGCCTACGAGGTCGAGCAGACGTGCGCGGTCGACGGCATGTGCGCGACCGCGTGCCCGGTGTTCATCAACACGGGCGACCTCGTGCGGCGCCTGCGCGCCGAGTCGGTCGCGAAGCCCGTCGCGGCCGCGTGGACGGCGGCGGGCCGGCACTGGGATGCCACGACGCGCCTCGCCTCGACCGCGCTGTCCGTCGTGCCCGCCGTCGCCCCCCTCGTGCCCCTGCCCAATCGCGCGGCGCGCGCCGTGCTCGGGGCGGACACCGTGCCCGAGTGGTCGCGCGACCTGCCGCGCGGTGGGGCGCGGCGCCGGGCCGGTGTCACCGGCGCCCCCGAGATCGTGTACTTCGCCGCGTGCGTCGGCACCATGTTCGGCCCCGCCGAGGGCGGTGAGGGGGTCGCGGTCGCGTTCGAGTCGCTACTCGTCAAGGCCGGTATCGGGGCCGTGCGGCCCGAAGGCGTCGGCGACCTGTGCTGCGGCACACCGTGGAAATCGAAGGGCATCACCGAGGGCTACGCCGAGATGGTCGACCGCACCGTCGCATCGCTCTGGGAGGCCTCGCGCCACGGCGAGCTGCCCGTCGTGTGCGACAACTCGTCGTGCTCGGAGGGGCTCGTGCACGCCCTCGAGAAGGCGGTCGCGTCCGACGACCGGTACTCCGGGCTGCGCATCCTCGACGCGGTCGACTTCGCCGCGGAGCACCTCCTGCCCGTGCTCGACGTGTCGCCCGTCGTGGGGCGGCTGGCCGTGCATCCCACGTGCTCGTCCACGCGCGCCGGGTCCAACCCGCACCTCATGGCCGTCGCCGGCGCCGTCGCGACCGAGGCAGTCGTGCCCGACGACTGGGGCTGCTGCGCCTTCGCCGGTGACCGCGGGATGCTGCATCCCGAGCTCACCGCGAGCGCGACCGCTCGCGAGGCCGAAGCCGTCCGCGCCGGGCACTTCGACGCGCACGCCTCGTGCAACCGCACGTGCGAGATCGGCATGACCCGCGCCACCGGCGCCCCCTACCAGCACGTGCTCGAGCTGCTCGATGCCGCGTCATCCCCGAAGGAGAACTGAATGAGAAGAGCGATCGTCACCGGAGGAGAGTCCGGCCTCGGCGCCGCGACCGTGACCCGGCTGCGCGCGGACGGGGTCGAGGTGATCTCGTTCGACCTCGGCGGCTCGCCGGACTTCGTCGTCGACGTGAGCGACTCCACCGCCGTCAACCTCGCCGTCGCCGAGGTCGGGCCCGTCGACATCCTCGTCAACAGCGCGGGCATCGTCGGGCCGAACAAGCCGCTGTGGGAGGCGACGGATGCCGAGTTCCAGAAGACCTTCGACGTCAACGTCAACGGCACGTTCCACTTGTGCCGGGCCGTCATCCCCACCATGATCGACCGCGGCTGGGGCCGCATCGTCAACATCGCCTCGATGGCGGGCAAGGACGGCAACCCCAACCTCGGCGCCTACTCGGCCACCAAGGCGGCCGTCATCGGCATGACGAAGTCGCTCGGCAAGGAACTCGCCACCACCGGCGTGCTCATCAACGCGATCGCCCCCGCCGTCATCAACACCGAGATGAACGCGACCACCTCGCCGGAGGTGCTCGCCCACATCACGAGCCTCATCCCCATGAAGCGCGTCGGGCAGCCGTCGGAGGTGGCTGCTCTCATCAGCTGGCTGTGCTCCGACGAGCTGAGCTTCTCGACGGGCGCGGTGTACGACATCTCCGGCGGACGGGCGACGTACTGATGACCGACTTCACTGGACTCGTCGCAATCGTCACCGGCGGCGCCTCGGGAATCGGCGCGGCGACCGTGGCACTGCTGAACTCGCGCGGAGCGACCGCGGTCTCCCTCGACCGGGTGGGCGGAGACATCGACTGCGACGTGACGGATGACGCGGCCGTCGCCTCCGCCGTGGAGCAGGTCGTGGCGCAGTACGGGCGCCTCGACATCCTGATCAACAACGCCGGCATCGGCGCCGTCGGCACCATCGAGGACAACGACCTCGACGAGTGGCGCCGCGTGTTCGACGTGAACCTCTACGGCGCGGTGCGGCTCTCGCGCGCGGCGCTGCCGCACCTGCGGCTCTCGCCGTCGGCCGCGATCGTCAACACCGGCTCGATCGTCGCGGGCACCGGCCTCGTCAAGCGCGCCGCGTACTCCGCCTCGAAAGGCGCGGTCGAGTCCCTCACCCGCGCGATGGCCGCCGACCTCATCGCCGACCGGGTGCGCGTCAACGCCGTCTCGCCCGGCACCGCGGACACCCCGTGGGTGCAGCGCCTCCTCGCCCAGGCGGACGACCCGGATGCCGCACTCCAGGCCCTCGTCGCCCGCCAGCCCATCGGCCGCCTCGTCGCCCCCGAGGAGATCGCCCACGCCGTGTGCTACCTCGCGAGCCCGCTCTCCGGCTCGACGACCGGCACCGTGCTGGCCGTCGACGGAGGGGTGCACTCCCTGCGGTGAGGCTAGCGCGCCGCGCCGCGCCGCCGCCGCGCGGCGCGCGAGTGTGAGGTTGTGGCGGGTCATCCCGGTGCCGCACCCGCAACACCGTCACACTCGGCGTCGGCACCCGGCTAGCGGGGCAGGTACCGCCGCGGGGAGAACGCCGCCGCCACGAGCGAGCGCAGCGACTCGAGCGACCCCGACGCGAGGCCGAGCGCTCGCGCCTGGACGAGCACGTTGCCGATCGCGGTCGCCTCGACGGGCCCGGCGAGCACGGGCAGTCCGGAGCGGTCGGCGGTGAGCTGGCACAGGAGCTCGTTCTGGGAACCGCCGCCCACGAGGTGGATGACCGAGACATCCTTGCCGCTCAGCTCCGAGGCGGTGCGCACGGCGTCCGCGAAGGCGACCGCCAGGCTCTCGACGATGGAGCGCACCATCTCGACCTCGCTCGCGGGCGGCTGGATGCCCCGTTCCCGGAACCACGTCGCGATGCGGTCGGGCATGTCGCCCGGCGCGAGGAACGCGGGGTCGTTCGCGTCGAACACCGGCACGCTCCCGGAGACGGATGCCGCGGCCGCGAGCAGCTCGGGCAGGTCGTCCCGACCCCACGCGCGCAGCGACTCCGACAGCAGCCACAGCCCCATGACGTTGTGCAGGAACCGCACGCGGCCGTCGACGCCGCCCTCGTTGGTGAAGTTCGCCGCGCGGCTCGCCTCGGTGAGCACCGGATGCTCGAGCTCGACGCCCACGAGCCCCCAGGTCCCGCACGAGATGTAGGCGAAGTCGTCGGTTGCCGCGGGCACGGCCACCACGGCCGAGGCGGTGTCGTGCGACCCGACTGCCGTCACGGAGAGCTCCGCACCGATCTCAAGGGCGACCTCGGGCAGGAGGGGGCCGAGCGAGGTGCCGGGGTCGACGAGCGTGGGGAAGATCGAACGGGGGAGCCCCAGTCGCTCGATGAGTGCGTCATCCCACAGCCCGCTCGTCACCGAGAGCAGTCCGGTCGTCGACGCGTTGGTGCGCTCCGCGAAGGCGCGGCCGGTGAGCCAGTAGCCGAACAGGTCGGGGATGAGCAGGAAGGCGTCCGCGTCGAGCGACTCCTCCGCCGAGAACTGGAAGAGAGTGTTGAACGGCAGGTGCTGCAGCCCGTTCGCGGCGTACAGCTCGGCCGGGGACACCAGCGAGTGCACGCGCTCCACGGCCGCGAGGTTGCGGTCGTCCCGGTAGTGGAACGGCTCGCCGAGCATCCGCCCGTCCTTGATGAGCGCGTAGTCGACCGCCCACGAGTCGACTCCGATGCTGGCGACGGATGGCTCCTCCCGCACGGCCGCGGCGAGCCCGGCCATCACGTGCCCGCGCAGGGCCTCGATGTCCCAGTGCAGCCCGTCGGCGCGGTGCACGGGGCCGTTGGGGAACCGGGCGACGGGCCGCACGCTCAGCTCGTTGTGGCCGACGTGGCCGAGCATCACGCGGCCGCTCGTCGCCCCGAGGTCGACGGCGGCGACGAAGCCCGTGCCGCGGCTCATCGCAGGAACGCCGCCGCGACGCCCGCGTCGACGGGGATGTGGAGCCCGGTCGTGTGCGACAGGTCGGGGCCGGTGAGCACCGAGACGGCGTTGGCGACGTTCTCCGGCAGCACCTCGCGCTTGAGGATGGTGCGCTGCGCGTAGAACTTGCCGAGGTCCTCCTCGGGGATGCCGTACGTCTTCGCGCGGTTCGCGCCCCAGCCGGCGGCGAAGATGCCGGAGCCGCGCACGACGCCGTCGGGGTTGATGCCGTTGACCTTGACGCCGTGCTCGCCGAGCTCGACCGCGAGCAGTCGCACCTGGTGGGCCTGGTCGGCCTTCGTCGCCGAGTAGGCGATGTTGTTGGGGCCGGCGAACACGGAGTTCTTGGAGGAGATGTAGATGACGTCGCCGCCCATGCCCTGCTCGATGAGGATCGGCGCGGTCGCCTTCGAGACGAGGAAGGAGCCCTTCGCCATGATGTCGTGCTGGAAGTCCCAGTCGGCTTCGGTCGTCTCGAGGAGCGGCTTGGAGAGCGACACACCCGCATTGTTGACGACGATGTCGATGCCGCCGAACGCGAGCACCGCATCGTGCACCATCTTCTCGATCGCGGCTGCATCGGTGACGTTGACCTGCAGGCCCACGGCGACGTCGGTGTTCCCGATCTCGGCTGCCGCCTCCTGCGCCTTGGCGAGGTCGAGGTCGGCGATGACGACGCACGCGCCGTCGGCGGCGAGGCGGGTCGCGATGGCCTTGCCGATTCCGGATGCGGCTCCCGTGACGAGGGCCACGCGCGTGGCGTGCGACTTCGGCTTAGGCAGGCGCTGGAGCTTCGCCTCCTCGAGCGCCCAGTACTCGATGCGGAACTTCTCGGCGTCGGAGATCGGCGCGTAGGTGGAGATCGACTCGGCCCCGCGCATCACGTTGATGGCGTTGATGTAGAACTCGCCCGCGACGCGCGCCGTCTGCTTGTTCGCGCCGTAGCTGAACATGCCCACGCCGGGCACGAGCACGATGAGCGGGTCGGCGCCGCGCATGGCCGGCGAGTCGGCTGTGGCGTGCTTCTCGTAGTACTTCGTGTAGTCCTTGCGGTACTCCTCGTGCAGCTGCTTGAGGCGCGCGATGGAGTCCTCGACGGATGCTCCTGCCGGGAGGTCCAGCAGCATCGGCTTGACCTTCGTGCGCAGGAAGTGGTCGGGGCAGCTCGTGCCGAGCGCGGCGAGCTTGGGCGCGTTCGCGGAGGCGAGGAAGTCGAGCACGACCTGGTCGTCGGTGAAGTGCCCGACCATCGGGCGGTCGTGGGAGGCGATGCCGCGAATGGTGGCGGCGAGGGCGGCGGCCTTCGCGCGGCGCTCGGCGACGGGGAGGGCGAGGTTCTTCTTGACCTCCCGGCCGAACGGGTTCTTCTTGCCCTTGGCGGCGATGTAGTCCTCGGCCGTCGTGATGATCCAGAGGCTGTTCTTCTCGGCCTCCTTGCTCGTGTCACCCCATGCGGTGATGCCGTGGCCGCCGAGGATGCAGCCGATCGCGTTCGGGTTCGCCTCCTTGATCGCGGCGATGTCGAGTCCGAGCTGGAAGCCGGGGCGGCGCCACGGCACCCACACGACCTTGTCGCCGAAGATCTTCTTGGTGAGCTTCTCGCCGTCCTTGGCGGTGGCGATCGCGATGCCGGAGTCGGGGTGCAGGTGGTCGACGTGCTTGGCGTTCACGAGGCCGTGCATCGCTGTGTCGATCGAGGGGGCGGCGCCGCCCTTGCCGTGTAGCGCGTAGTCGAACGCGGCGACCATCTCGTCTTCTCGCTCGACGCCGGGGTAGACGTCGACGAGGGCGCGCATCCGATCCATCCGCAGCACGGCGAGGCCGGACTCGGTGAGGGTGCCGAGGTCGCCGCCGGAGCCCTTGACCCACAGCAGCTCGATCTCCTCGCCGGTGACGGGGTCTGTCGCGAGTCCCTTCGCGGACGTGTTGCCGCCCGCGTAGTTGGTGACGCGCGGGTCGGAGCCCAAACGGTTGGAGCGGGCGATGAGGTCTGCGGCGGCGGAGTCAGCCATGGGGGAAGCCTTTGTTAGATTCTGTTAAGTCTTGCAGAATCTAACATCCCTAGAGGATCTCGACAAGGTCGCGGTAGGGGTCGAGACGGTCGTCGCGGGGGTCGAGCTCGGTGACGAGCACATCGATCTCACTCCAGCCGAGGGCGCGCGCGAGCACCTGCTGCCCGAGCTTGGAGGCATCCGCGAGCAGCACGGTCTCGTCGGCGCGGCTCGCGAACGTCGCCTTGACGCTCGCCTCGTCGAGACTCACCTCGCTCATGCCGAACTCGGGATGCACCGCGCTCGCCGACGTGAAGAAGCGCGAGTAGCTCATGCTCGCCGCGACGAGCTCGGCGGTGGGCCCGACGAGACTGCCGGTGCGTTCCTCGAGCTCCCCGCCGACGACGATCGAGCGCACGCCCGGGCGGCGGCGGGCCACCGCGGCGTTGTCGATCGAGTTCGTGGCGACGACGAGGTGCTGAGCGCTCAGGAGCGAGATCAGGGCACCGGAGGTCGTGGAGGCGTCGAAGGCGGCAGCCCCCTCGACGGGCAGCAGCGCGGCGGCCTTCCGGGCGATGGCGGCCTTCGCGGCCGAGCGCGTCGCGGCCCGCTCCCCGAACGCGCGCGGGAGCACCGGGGCGATCGCGCCGCCTCGCACGCGGCGCAGCAGTCCCTCGGCATCCATGTCCTGGATGTCGCGCCGCACGGTCATCACCGACACGTCGAGCTCGGCCGCCGCCGACTCGAGCCGGATCGCGCCGTCGCGCTCGAGGATCTCGAGCAGTCGCGAGCGCCGGTTGGCGGGCAGCGGGGTGGACATGGGTTCAGGGTACGGGGTCGGTGCTCTCCTCGCCGAGTGTGAGGTTGTGGTGGGTAACGGGGTGCCCTCACCCGCCACACCATCACACTCGCAGAACTAGCCACTTGCGCTCGCGGTATTCAGCGTTACTATGTACTAGTAGTCAGTGACGCTGAATACCAGCGACACTCAGTAGTGGAAGGATGCCGATGCCCAAGCAGATCACCGAGATGCTCAAGGGAACCCTGGAGGGCATCGTGCTCGCGATCCTCGCCGGTCGCGCCGCGTACGGGTACGAGATCACGACGTGGCTGCGCGAGCAGGGGTTCTCCGACATCGCCGAGGGCACGATCTATGCGCTCCTCGTGCGCATCGAGCAGCGCGGACTCGTCGACGTCGAGAAGGTGCCCTCCGAGAAGGGGCCTCCGCGCAAGGTGTACTCGCTCAACGCCGCCGGCCGCGAGTACCTCGACGAGTTCTGGAACAACTGGGGCTTCCTCTCCGAGCGACTGGAACAGCTCCGCAAGGAAGGACAGTGACATGTGGATCGAAAAGCTGACAGGCGACCTCGGCGACAAGAAGCGCTACCGCGAGTACAAGCGTCGGGTGAAGGCCCTGCCGACCGGGTACCGGGAAGCGGCTGCCGCCCTCGAGCGGTACGTCATGTACCTCGGCCCGAGCGACGACGGCCCGACGCTCATCGCGATGCTCGACGACCTCGCCGAGCTCATGGAGCGCAGCGCGGCCGACGACCTCGCCATCCGCGATCTCGTGGGGGATGACCCCGTCGAGTTCGCCGAGGCCTTCATGGCCAACTACGGAGGCGGCAGCTGGATCCGTAAGGAGCGCGACCGGCTCGCCGCATCCATCACCGAAGCGATCAAGAAGAAGGGGGAGTGACCATGTGGATCGAGAAGATCACCGGATCGCTCGAGCAGAAGAAGCAGTACAAGCAGTTGCGGGGGCGCCTCGAGGCACTGCCGGAGCCGTACCTCGCGGCGGCGAAGGCCGTCGAGCGGTACCTCACCGTCAACGGCGGCATCGTCGACGGCACCGCGCTCGTCACGATGTTCGGCGACTTCGTCGAACTCTGGGAGCGGGCGGCTGCCGACGGCACTCCCGTGCGGTCCATCGTCGGGGACGACCCGTCGTCGTTCGCGGACGACTTCGCCCGCGCCTACTCCGGCCACCAGTGGGTCGACAAGGAACGCGAGCGACTCGCCCGCGCAATCGACGACGCCGAGGGAGGAGCACGATGACCGCCGCACTCCAGGTCGCCGGCCTGCGCAAGTCGTACGGCGCGCTCGAGGTGCTCACCGGCGTCGACTTCGAGGTCGAGCGCGGCAGCATCTTCGCTCTGCTCGGCTCCAACGGGGCCGGCAAGACGACGGTGGTGCGCATCCTCTCGACCTTGCTTCGACCGGATGCCGGCACTGCCGTCGTCGACGGCCACGACGTCACTGCGCACCCCGCCGCTGTGCGGGAGTCGATCAGCCTCACCGGCCAGTTCGCCGCCGTCGACGAGCGGCTCAGCGGCCGGGAGAACCTCGAGCTCATCGCTCGGCTGCGCCACCAGAAGGATCCGCGGCAGATCGCCGACGCACTCCTCGAGCGCTTCTCGCTCACCGAGGCGGGCGGTCGCAAGGCCGCCACCTACTCGGGCGGGATGCGGCGGCGCCTCGACATCGCCATGAGCCTCATCGGCGATCCGAAGGTGGTCTTCCTCGACGAGCCGACGACGGGTCTCGACCCGCAGGCGCGCGTGGAGGTGTGGGATGCCGTGCGCGAGCTCGCGGCGAACGGCACGACCGTGCTCCTGACGACGCAGTACCTCGAGGAGGCCGAGCAGCTCGCCGACCGAATCGCCATCCTCCACCGGGGGCGCATCATCGCGAACGGCACCCTCGCGGAGCTCAAGACACTGCTGCCCGCGGCGACCGTCGAGTACGTCGAGAAGCAGCCCACCCTCGAGGAGGTGTTCTTCGCGATCGTCGGGGAGGACGCCCCCGTGACCCAGGAGGCCTGACCCATGACCACGCACGCTCTCGGCGACACCGCCGTTCTCACCCGCCGCTCGCTCACCCACATCCTGCGCAGCCCCGACACGATCATCACGACCGCGATCATGCCGATCGCGTTCCTGCTGCTGTTCGTGTTCGTGTTCGGCGGCGCCATCGACACCGGGGCGGGAGTCGGTGAGGGCAACTATGCGACGTACCTGCTGCCGGGCATCCTGCTCATCACGGTCGCGTCGGGGGTCGCCTACACGTCGTACCGGCTCTTCCTCGATCTGCAGGGCGGCATCGTCGAGCGGTTCCAGTCCATGCCGATCGCCCGGTCGTCGGTGCTGTGGGCGCATGTGCTCACCTCGCTCGTCGCGAACCTCGTCTCGCTCGTGCTCGTCGTCGGCATCGCCCTCGCCATCGGGTTCCGGTCGGGAGCGGGCGTCGGGGCGTGGCTCGCGGTGACGGGCATCCTCGTGCTCTTCACGCTCGCGCTCACCTGGCTCGCGGTGCTCGCGGGACTCACGGCGAAGTCGGTCGACGGGGCGAGCGCGTTCAGCTACCCGCTCATCTTCCTGCCGTTCCTGTCGTCGGCCTTCGTGCCGACCGAGTCGATGCCGGGACCGGTGCGGTGGTTCGCCGAGAATCAGCCGGTGACGTCGATCGTCAACTCCATCCGAGCGCTCCTGGAGCAGCGGCCGGTGGGCGCGGAGCTGTGGATCGCGCTCGCGTGGTGCACGGGCATCCTCGTCGTCGCCGCCGCGCTCGCGATCACCGTCTACCGGCGCCGGATGCGCTGAGCCGCCGTCCCGGACGCCCGGCTCACACCAGCCGGAACTCCACCCCCAGCAGGCTCGCCGCCGCCTTGTAGTCGGCCGCGCGGTGCCCGACCCCGAGCGCCCAGTGGTGGCCGACGCCGGTCTGCGACCAGTCGTCCACCCACTCGCCCGGGTCCCTCCCGAAGTCGACACGCGACGTCGTGTTGCCGATCTCGAGCAGGGGCCCGGGCACGACCGTGCCCTCGGAGGCGATGAAGACGAGGGAGCCGTCGCGGTCCTGGCCGAGGCCGAGGAGCGTCACCGGGCCGGCCTTCACATCGAACTCGACCGAGACCCCCCAGCCGCGCTTGCCGTGGTAGACCCCGAGGCCGCGCAGCAGGGGCTGCCGCGCCGACACGGCGAGGTGCGCCGGCCCGTCGTGACCCATCTCGACGACGTCGTCCTCGAAGTTGAGCGCCTGGATCTCGGTGAACGACCCGCCCGCCCCCACCGATTGCGCGACGAGCTGGGCGACCGTGGTGCGCAGCTCGTACTCGCCGGCGGCGGGAATGCCGCGCGCCGTCAGCAGCGACGCCCCCAGGATCATCCCCGCCCCGAGCCGCTCGTGCTGCTCACCGTCGAGGCCGCGGTGGTAGTACGCGAGCGTGTCGAGGTCGAAGTCCTCCACGAGCCGGTCGAGGGCGACGGAGACCGTGGCGCCCCACGCGAAGTCCTCGTCGACGACGGATGCGTCGAGCTCGAAGATCTCGCGGGCGAGGTCCATGCGGGCGCGCACCTCCGCATCGGTGACCTTCTCGCCGCGCTGGCGCAGGTCGTCGAACTCGAGCACCTCGACGTGCGAGCCGAACGTCGTCGGCAGGAGAGTGAGGTCGGTCGAGACATCCAGCATCCCCGGGTAGAGGTGGCCCATGAGC
Source organism: Antiquaquibacter soli (assembly GCF_030580675.1). Taxonomy (GTDB): domain Bacteria; phylum Actinomycetota; class Actinomycetes; order Actinomycetales; family Microbacteriaceae; genus Rhodoglobus; species Rhodoglobus soli. Next base: position 106,017 of record NZ_JAUQUB010000001.1, read on the forward strand.
CCGTGCCGGGCGTGGCGCAAGCGGGCGCGAACCCCGGCCGCCCGTACCCACTGGCCGATGCGCTCCCACGCGGAATCCTGCCGCAGCCACCCCGAGACGGAACGGAACGGGATGCCCGACCGCCGGAACACGTTGCCGATCTCCGGGATCGAGCACTGACCGCAGTACGCGAGCCACTCGCCCGTGCCGAACACCGCGTGGTCCATCTTCGTCGTCGGCTGCAGGTCGATCACGAGCACCGGCACGCCCGCGCGCTGCGCGATCGGCAGCACCATCGACGAGGTGAGGTAGGTCGTGATGAACATCACGATGAGGTCGCAGTCGGCCTGGCGGAGGCGCTCGGCGGCGACGGCTGCCTCGGGGGCGTCGGAGACGAACCCGACGTCGGTGACCGAGGCATCCATCTGCTGGAAGCGTTCGACGACGTAGGCGGTCGACTCCTTCAGCTGGGGGAGCAGCTGCGGGAACTGCGGCCAGTACGCGCCGAGCCCCCCGGCGACGAGGCCGATGCGGGTCTGGCGCCGCTCGAACGGCGCGAGGAGGGTCGAGAGTGAATCGGACATGACGGAACGGTCCCTTGATCGGGCCGCGTGCGCCGTCGCGACGGTGGTACTGAGTGGATGTGGATTCCGGGGGCGACGCTATCACGCCGCCCCCGAACCCTCGAGTGGCTGCCGAGGGTGCGACGCTGTGGCGTCGCTAGAGCGTGGAGACCGACAGCGATGCTGTCGGCCTCACGCTCCCCAGCCCGCCTGCTGGCCGCCGACGCGGTCCGCCGCGATCTGCGCCTGGTAGCCGGATGCCGCGTACGCCGCCATCGGGTCGGCGGGGAGGCCGCGCGACTCGCGCCAACCCGCGAGAGCCGGGCGCACGTCGGTGTAGAACGCGTCCATGAGCACGGCGTTGGCGGTGAGCACGTCGCCGGCCTTCTCGGCGGCGAGCAGGGCATCCCGGTCGACGAGGAGGGCGCGGGCCGTCATCTCCTGCACGTTGAGCACGGAGCGGATCTGGCCCGGGATCTTGTCCTCGACGTTGTGGCACTGGTCGAGCATGAACGCCACGTCGGAGTCGCTGCCGTAGCCGCCACCCCGCACCACCTCGAAGATGATGCGGAACAGCTGGAACGGGTCGGCCGCGCCGACGATGAGGTCGTCGTCGGCGTAGAAGCGCGAGTTGAAGTCGAACGAGCCGAGCTTGCCGAGGCGCAGCAGCTGCATGACGATGAACTCGATGTTCGTGCCGGGGGCGTGGTGGCCGGTGTCGAGGCACACGGTGGCGCGCTCGCCGAGGGCGCTCACCTGGGCGTAGCTCGTGCCCCAGTCCGGAACGTCGGTGTGGTAGAACGCGGGCTCGAAGAACTTGTACTCGAGCACGAGCCGCTGGTTCTCGCCGATGCGCTCGTAGATCGTCGCGAGCGACTCCGCGAGCCGGTCCTGGCGGCCGCGGAGGTCGCCCTGACCGGGGTAGTTGGTGCCGTCGGCGAGCCAGATCTTGAGGTCTCGCGACCCGGTCGCGTTCATGATGTCGATGCACTCGAAGTGGTGGTCGATCGCCTTCTGGCGCACCGCCTTGTCGACGTGCGTGAGCGAGCCGAACTTGTAGATGTCGTCCTGGAAGGTGTTCGAGTTGATCGTGCCGAGCTTCACGCCCTTGTCCTGCGCGAAGGCGGAGAGCGCGGCGTAGTCATCGACCTTGTCCCACGGGATGTGCAGGGCGACCGTCGGCGCGAGCCCGGTGAGCTCGTTCACCTTCGCGGCATCCGTGATCTTCTCCTCCACGGTGCGGGGCGTGCCGGGCGTCGCGAATACCTTGAAGCGCGTGCCGGAGTTGCCGAACGCCCACGAGGGCAGCTCGATGGCCTGCCCCTCGAGGAGCGGGGCGATGGACTCGAATGAGTGGGTCACTGGTTTTCCTTTGCTAGCTGATCTTCGAGGTTGAAGACCTCGTCGAGGGTCTGGGCGTTCTGGTCGGGGCGACCGTCGAGCGCCACGAAGAAGTCGGACATGGCGGCCTCCCACGCGGCAGTGCGCGGGTCGGCGGCGAGCGCCGCCTGGGATGCCCGGTCGTCGTCGGTCTCGTAGTAGCCGATGAGCAGCCCGTCCTCGCGGAGGAACAGCGAGTAGTTGCGGCGGCCGGAGTTGGCGATGGCCTGGAGCATCTCGGGCCACACGGCGGCGTGCGCCTCGCGGTACTCGGCGATGCGATCCGGCTTCACGTGAAGCTGGAAGCAGACACGGTGCATGTCGTTCCCCGTTGAATCGATGCGTTGAATCGTTTTAAGTGCGGGGACAGCCTACGACGGCAGGGCGCGAGGGCGCAAGCGAGGAGGTGCGCCGGTGCCGATCCGCCGCTTTCGGCGGAATCCGCACGCCGAGGCGCTTGGATCGCGCCGAAAAGCGCGGGGCGGGCTTCCGGCGGGGACGAGCTCAGCCCGCCGTGATCGTCGTCACGGCGGGCTCGAGCCCTTCCGCGGTCGCGGTGACCGTGATCGCGCCGGCAGCGGTCGGGCGGATGACCGCGAGCGCGCGACCCTCGAACGTGGTCGCTGTCGCGCTTAGGTACGACTCGGTCGTGTCGGGGCGTGCGCTGCCGAAGCCGAGCAGCTCGCCGGGACCGTCGACCGCGACCGACACGAGGCGGTCGACCCGCGGGTCGAGTACGTCGCCCGCGTGCAGCTCGATCGTCACGAAGGCGAGGTCGTCGTCGGAGGCCCGGATGCCCGCCCGGTCCGCCACGGCGACGAGCTGAGCATCCCCGTCCGCGGTAGCGAGCGCCCAGCGCTCGCCGGTGCGAGTCACTGCTTCGAGCCGCCCGGGGCGCCACGGCACGACGAATCTCGCGCGGAACCGCTCCGTCACCGCCGTCCCGAGCGACACCCCGTCGAGGAGGAGTTCGACGGCGTCGGCCGAGGTGTACACCTCGACCTCGAGGGGGGTGCCGAGCGGAGCATCCCACGTCCAGGAGGCGAGGGAGTCGGTCCACGACCAGGGCCCTGCGAGGGGAACGCCCGGGGCGGGTCGGGTGACGGCGATGTAGGGCTCGGCGCGCAGTCCGAACACGATCTCCCGGAAGTACGACACGGGCCGCCGGTACCCGGTGATGTCGAGGTCGCCGCACCACGCGAGCTGCCAGGGGTACGGGCCGGAGGTGTCGAAGGCACCCGGCACTTCTGCGTGGTCGACGCGGCCGATCCCTGCTTCGCCGAGGTAGTCCCAGCCGGTCCAGGTGAAGTCGCCGACGACGTGCGGGTGGTCGAGCACGAGCTGCCAGTTGCGGTCGATGCGGGTGGGGAAGGTCTCGGTGCCGATCATCACGCGGTTCGGGAATGCTGTGGCATCCGTCGCGTACCGGCTGTCGCCGTAGTTGAAGCCGGCCGCGTCCACCGCCGCGAAGCTCTCCTCAGTGCGGTCGGTGACGAGGTTGGAGCCGATGAGGTCGGTCATAACGTCGCCCATGTCGGCCATCGCGGTGTTGACGTCGGCGCCACCGGCCATCGGCGGCAGCTCGCGCAGCACCGAGACGAGCCCGTTGATGCTGTTGGTGGTGAACCGTGTCGGGTCGAGCTCGTGGAGCTTTTCGGCGAGCAGCCGCCCCATCCGCGACCCGTGCGGCCGACCGGTCTCGGGGATCTCGTTGCCGATCGAGTAGAACACCACGGAGGGGTGGTTGATGTCTTTTGCGACCATCGATTCGAGGTCGCGCTCCCACCACTCCGGGAAGGCGAGCGAGTAGTCGAACGGCGACTTCGACTCGGCCCACATGTCGAAGGACTCGTCCATGACGAGCATCCCGAGCCGGTCGCAGGCGTCGAGGAGCTCGACCGAGAGCGGGTTGTGGGCGCTGCGGATGGCGGTGAAGCCGGCGTCGCGCAGCAGCTCGACGCGCCGCTCCTCGGCGCGGGCGATCGACCGCGCTCCGATCACGCCGTTGTCGTGGTGGATGCACGCGCCCCGCAGTTTCACGGTGCGCCCGTTGAGGCGCAGCCCGTGCTTCGCGTCGAGCTGCAGCGAGCGGATGCCGAACGCGACCGACTCGGAGTCGGCGGCCGCAGTATCGGCGCCCACCGTGACCGTCGCCCGGTACAGCGTCGGCGAGTCGATGTCCCAGCGCTGTGGCGACTGGAGCCAGATCCGGGAGCGCACGACCCCGTGCTCGCCGGACAGCAGGGTGACGGGCATCCGGTCGCGGCCGACCTCGGCGCCGTCGGGTCCGGTGAGCACCACGGTCACGACGGGCGTCGCGGTGCGCAGCGAGTCGTTGGCGACGGTGACGGCGACCGCGACGAGGGCTCCCTCATCGTCGAGCTCGGGCGTGGTGACGACGACGCCGTCGCGCGCGACGTGCACGAGCGGCGACGACAGCAGGGCGACGGAGCGGTGGATGCCCAGGCCCGAGTACCACCGCGAGTCGCGGTGCGACCGCGCCTCCACCCGCACCTCAACTACCCCGTCGGCGCCCACGAACGGGTCGAGCCGGACCGCGAACCGCGAGTAGCCCCCCGGGCTCTGGCCGGCGAAGGAGTCGTTCACGAAGACCATCGCGTCGCGGTAGACGCCGTCGAAGACGAGCTCGTTCACGGTGTCGGGCTCGAGCTGCAGGGCGCGCGAGTACTCGACCGCGCCTCCGGCGAAGTAGGCGCCGTGCGCGCCGGACGGCGCGTCGGCGGAGCGGGGCATCCCGAGCATGGCGTCGTGGGGGAGGCGCACGGGGGTCGGCTCGGCGGCGCCGGAGAGGCCGTCGAACAGGCCGCGCTTGGGTCCGACGGTCCAGCCGTCGTGGAGCGGGGTGCGCTTCATCGTCAGAACGGCTCGGTCGCGACGGCGGAGAGGAACCCGCGGATGTCCTCGACCATGTCGACGGAGTCGCGGTTGAGCAGCCACTGCACCTGGAGGCCGTCCATGAGCGCGATGAGTGCGCGGCTTGCCGCGGCCGGGTTGATGCCGGGGCGCAGCTGCCCCCGCTGCTCCATGTCGGTGAACGCCCCCGTGATCGACGAGGTGGTGTCCTGGTAGCGGTCGACGAAGAACGCGTGGGCGGGATGATCGGGCGAGGTCGCCTCGGCGGAGAGGATGCAGTAGAGCTCGACGACCCCGGGGATGGTGGAGTTGTAGCGCACCAGCTCGATGAGGTCGGTGAGCGTCTTGCGGCCCGGTCCGCTGAAGTCGATCATGTCGCGCGCGTGGTCGTCGCGGCGTTCGAGCACGGCGGCGAGGAGGGCGCTCTTGTTCTGAAAGTGGTGCAGGAGCCCGGCTTCGCTCATGCCGACCTTGAGGGCGACGTCGCGCAGCGAGCCGGCCCGATAGCCGGATTGGGCGAACACCTCGAGGGCGGCTTCGAGGATGAGGCCGCGCTTCTCCTCGCTCTTCGCGTACGGTCCGCGCTTGCCTCGGGGGCGCGCGGTCTCGTCGATCGTCACGATTACTCCTGAGCTCTTACGGGTCTGCACTGACCTTATCCACCGGCTCGATCACTACTGTGTCATCCTCGAAAACAAAAATCTAGTGGTCACTAGGTTTTCGTGCTAGCGTCTCCACCCACGGCGGCTCACCGAGGAGTCGCCCTGAATCCGAAAGGGACCAAAGATGTTCCGTTGGAAGGCCACAGCAGCCGTCGTGGCAGCCGCAGCGCTCGCGCTGACCGGCTGCGCGGCAGGGGACTCCGGTTCCGAAGGGTCGAGCACGCTCACCCTCGGCGCCGTCTTCGCCCCCACCACGTTCGACCCGTCCGGCGCGGAGTGGGGCAACCGCGCCCCCTACTACCAGGCCGTCTACGACACCCTCCTCCTCGCGACCCCCGAGGGCACCATCGAGCCGTTCCTCGCGAGCGACTGGTCGTACAACGACGACAACACCGTCCTCACCCTGACCATCCGCGACGACGTCGAGTTCACCGACGGCACCAAGCTCACCGCCGATGTCGTCAAGCAGAACCTCGAGCGCTTCCAGACGGGCACCTCGCCCGACGCGGGCTACCTCTCCGGGATCACGAGCATCGAGGCACCGGATGACACGACCGTCGTCATCACCCTCGGAGCCCCCGACCCCGCGCTCCTCAACTACTTCACCCGCGACCCCGGTCTCATCGGCAGCCCGGCGCAGTTCGACAGCGCCGACGCCGCGACCGACCCGATCGGCTCCGGCCCGTACATCCTGGACACGGCCACGACGGTGACGGGCACGAGCTACGTGTACACCGCGAACCCGGACTACTGGAACCCCGACCTCCAGCACTACGACAAGCTCGTCATCAACGTGCTCGCCGACCCGACCGCCGCGCTCAACGCGATCAAGGCGGGCGAGGCGAACGGCGTCAAGCTCGCGAGCAACGACAACCTCGCCGAGGTCGAGGGCGCCGGCTGGACCATCAACGCCAACGAGCTCGACTTCCAGGGCATGCTGCTGCTCGACCGCGCGGGAACGCAGAACCCGGCGCTCGCCGACGTCCGCGTGCGCCAGGCGATCAACTTCGCCTTCGACCGCGAGGGGATGCTGCAGGCCCTCCAGCTCGGCAACGGAACCGTGACCACGCAGGTCTTCCCGACCTCCAGCGCCGGCTACGACCCCGAGCTCGACTCGTACTACACGTACGACCCGGAGAAGGCGAAGGAGTTGCTCGCCGACGCGGGCTACGCGGACGGCCTCACCATCCAGATGCCGACCGTGTCGCTCCTGGGCGCCGCGACCTACACCCTCATCGAGCAGCAGCTCGCCGAGGTGGGCATCACGGTGGAGGGCGTCGAGACCCCGGCAGAGAACTTCATCGCCGACCTCCTCGCGCCGAAGTACCCGGCGTCGTTCATGGCTCTCGAGCAGAACCCGGACTGGCAGCTCATCCAGTTCATGATCGCGCCGACGGCCGTCTTCAACCCGTTCAAGTACGAGGACCCCGAGGTTGACGCCCTCATCCAGAAGATCCAGTTCGGCGACGAGGCCACCCAGGCCGAGGGCGCTGCTGAGCTGAACAAGTACATCGTCGAGCAGGCGTGGTTCGCTCCCTTCTACCGGGTGCAGGGCAGCGTCGCGACGGACGCGAACACGACGGTCGAGATGCTCCCGACCAACGCGTACCCGGCGATCTACGACTTCCAGCCCAAGGGCTAGTCGGATTCGGGATGCCCGGTCGCGCCTCACGCGGCCGACCGGGCATCCCACCCCCACCTCCTCGACCCTCACACCACAGGGACGCTCATGCTCCAGTTCATCCTTCGACGCCTGCTGTCGGGTGTCGTGCTCGTCTTCGTCATCACCGTCGTGGCGTTCTCCCTTCTCTACGCGGGAGGCGGCGACATCGCCCGCCGCATCCTCGGCCAGAACGCCACCCAGGACATCGTCGACCGCAAGGCCGCCGAGCTCGGCCTCACCCGCCCCCTGTGGGAGCAGTACGGCGACTGGTTCAGCCACGCCGTCACCGGCGACTTCGGCCGCTCCTGGTTCACCGGCCAGCTCGTCATGAACGGCGTCTCCAGCCGACTGGCCGTCACCCTCTCCATCGTCATCGGCGCGACCCTCCTCGCCGCCATCGTCTCCGTCTTCCTCGGGGTGCTCGCCGCCGTCCGGGGCGGCGCCGTCGACCGGGTCGTCCAGGTCGGCTCGGTACTGGGGTTCGCGATCCCCGGCTTCCTCATCGCCCTCGGCCTCGTCATCGTCTTCGCCATCAACCTCAAGTGGTTCAAGGCGACCGGGTACATCCCGATCACGACCTCGTTCGCAGGCTGGCTCACCTCGGTGACCCTGCCGATCATCGCCCTCTCGATCGGCGTCATCGCGACCGTCGCCCAGCAGGTGCGCGGCTCGGTGATCGACGCGCTCGAGCGCGACTACGTGCGCACCCTGCGCAGCCGCGGGCTCAGCATGCGCCGCGTCGTCGCCAAGCACGTGCTCCGCAACGCGGGCGGCCCCGCTCTCGCGGTGCTCGCCGTCCAGTTCGTCGGCCTGCTCTCCGGGGCGGTCATCGTCGAGCAGATCTTCGCCCTCCCCGGCCTCGGGCAGATGGCCGTGCAGGCCACGAGCTCCGCCGACATCCCCATCGTCATGGGCCTCGTCACCGTCATGGCGGTCATCGTCGTGATCGTCAACCTGGCCATCGACCTCGCGCAGGCCGCGCTCAACCCGAAGGTGAGGCTCTCATGACCGAGCTCACGACCCCGATCGCGCCGGCGGCGGCGCGCGTCTCGCTCCTGCGCCGACTCCTGCGCAACCCTGTGGGCGTCGTCTCGCTCGCGTTCCTCGCGATCGTCGGCCTCGTCGCGGTCATCGGCAGTGCTCTTGCGCCGTACGACCCGAACCTCGCATCCCTGCAACTCGTGCTCGCGCCACCGAGCCCGGACCACATTCTCGGCGCCGACAGCGCCGGTCGAGACGTGCTCTCGCGGCTGCTCGCGGCCACCCAGATCTCGATCGCCGCGGCTCTCCTCGGCCTCGTCGTCGCGCTCGTCGTCGGCGTGACCGCGGGCCTCATCGCGGGCTATTACGGCGGTTGGTTCGACCAGGTCTCGTCGTGGTTCACGGGACTGGTCATGGCGCTGCCCGGCATCGTCGTGCTGCTCGCCGCCCGCGCGGTCGTCGGCCCGTCGGTCTGGTACTCGATGCTCATCTTCGGCGTGCTGCTGTCGCCCGCGTACTTCCGGCTCGTCTACGCGGCGGTCACGGCGGTGAAGAACGAGCTGTACGTGGATGCGGCGCGCGTCTCGGGTCTCAGCGACCTGCGGATCATCGCGCGACACATCCTCTCCGTCGTGCGGGCGCCCGTCATCATCCAGTCGGCGATCATCGCGGGAATCGCGATCGCGATCCAGTCCGGGCTCGAGTTCCTCGGCCTCGGCGACATGTCGGTGCCGACGTGGGGTTCGATGCTCAACGACGGCTTCTCCAACATCTACAAGGCGCCGCTGCTCATGCTGTGGCCGTCGCTCGCGATCGGCCTCACCTGCATGGCGCTCGTGCTGCTCGCCAACGCGATGCGCGACGAGCTCGAGCGCTCGGTGCGGCCGGTCGGCCGCCGTCGCCGTCGGGCAGCTGCGGTGGTCGCCGAGGAGCGGCCCGCCGTCGTGGTTCACGCGGATGACGCGAAGACCCGCACCGGGGAGGTCCTGCTCTCGGTCCGCGACCTCGTCGTCGGCTACGACAAGCCCGACGGCAGCCTCACTCGCGTGGTGCGCGGCGTCTCCCTCGACATCCGTCGCGGCGAGGTGCACGGCCTCATCGGCGAGTCCGGTTCCGGCAAGACCCAGACCGCCTTCGCCGTGCTCGGCCTGCTGCCCGCGGGCGGCCGGGTCGTCTCCGGCTCGATCGGCTTCGACGGGCTCGAGCTCGCCGGTGCGGGCGAGAAGGTGTACCGCGGCGTGCGCGGCTCGCGCATCGCCTATGTCCCCCAGGAGCCGATGTCGAACCTCGACGGCGCCTTCACGATCGGCAGCCAGCTCGTCGAGCCCATGCGGCTGACGCTCGGCATCTCGAAGGCCGAAGCGAAGGAGCGCGCACTCGGTCTTCTCGAGCGGGTGGGCATCCCGAACCCGAAGCGCACGTTCGCGGCGTACCCGCACGAGATCTCGGGCGGGATGGCCCAGCGCGTGCTCATCGCCGGTGCCGTGTCGTGCGACCCGGAGCTGCTCATCGCCGACGAGCCCACGACGGCCCTTGACGTCACCGTGCAGGCGGAGGTGCTCGACCTCGTGCGCGACCTGCAGGAGGAGCGCCAGATGGGCCTGCTGCTGGTCACCCACAACTTCGGCGTCGTCGCCGACCTGTGCGACCGGGTCTCGGTCATGCAGTCGGGCCTCATCGTCGAGACCGGCCCCGTGCGGTCGATCTTCGCGCACGCGGAGCATCCGTACACGCAGTCCCTGCTCGACGCGATCCTCGAGGACGGCCCCGCGCGGGGCGCCCTCGCCGGCACCCCGGAGGTGGCCCGATGACGACGCTGCTGGAGGTCAAGGACCTCGACGTCACCTACCCCGTGAAGGGCTTCGGCAAGAAGCCGTTCCAGGCGCTCCGCGGCGTCTCGCTCGACATCCGTCCCGGTGAGACCGTCGGCCTCGTCGGCGAATCCGGGTCGGGAAAGACCACCCTCGGTCGAGCCGTGCTGGGGCTCGCCCCGGTGACCGGCGGCTCGATCGAGTATCGCGGTCGTGACATCGCGCACCTCGGTCGTCGCGAGCGGCGTGCGCTCAGCTCCGAGATCCAGGTCGTGTTCCAGGATCCGTACAGCTCGCTCAACCCGGCGCTCACGATCGAGCAGATACTCAGCGAGCCGCTCACCGCGCGCGGCGTCGCCGGGTCGCAGGCCCGGACCCGCGTGCGCGAGCTGCTCGGCCAGGTCAACCTGCCCGCCGATGCCGGCGACCGCCTGCCGCGCGAGTTCTCCGGCGGCCAGCGCCAGCGCATCGCCATCGCCCGCGCGCTCGCCCTCGATCCGCAGCTCATCGTGTGCGACGAGCCCGTCTCCGCCCTCGACCTGTCGACCCAGGCGCGCGTGCTCGACCTGTTCATCGAGATCCAGGAGCGCACCGGCGTCGCCTACCTCTTCATCTCCCACGACCTCGCGGTCGTCCGCCACATCAGCCACCGCGTGGCCGTCATGTACCACGGCGAGATCGTCGAGTCGGGCGATGGCGACCAGGTGACCGGCGCGCCGGAGCATCCCTACACCCAACGACTGTTCATGGCCGCCCCCGTTCCGGACCCCGTCCGGCAGGAGCAGCGCCGCGCCGAGCGACTCCGGTTGCTCGAGCAGCAGCGCGAGGCCGACGAGCAGGCCCTCGCCACCGCTTCACCCGGAAGGACCGCATGACCCCCGCACCCGCCCCCCTGCAGGAGCTGCTCGCGCAGCTCACCCTCGAGGAGAAGGTGCAGCTCGTCACGGGCCGCGACTTCTGGACGACCGTGCCGATCGAGAAGATCGGGCTGCGCTCGATGGTGCTCTCCGACGGCCCCGCCGGGGTTCGCGGCCCCGTGTGGGACGAGCGCGACCCCTCCCTCAACCTGCCGAACGCGACCTCCCTGGCCGCATCGTGGGATGCAGCACTCGCGTACCGCTACGGCGGCGTCTCGGCCTCCGAGGCCCGCCGCAAGGGCGTCGACGTCGTGCTCGGCCCGACGATCAACCTGCACCGCTCGCCGTTCGGCGGTCGCACCTTCGAGGCCTTCAGCGAGGACCCGGAGCTCACCGCCGTGCTCGGCGCCGCCTACGTGCGGGGACTTCAGGACAACGGCGTCGCGGCGACCCCGAAGCACTATGTCGCCAACGACTCGGAGACCGACCGTTTCACCGTCGATGTCGAGCTCGACGACCGCGCCCTGCGCGAGCTGTACCTGCTGCCGTTCGAGCGCGCCGTCGTCGAGGCCCGCACGTGGGCGATCATGAGCTCGTATAACTCGGTGCACGGCGTGACCCTCACCGAGAACGAGCTGCTCGAGAGTCCTCTTAACAGCGAGTGGGGTTTCGACGGCGTCGTCGTGAGCGACTGGACCGCCGTGCGCAGCGTCGCCGCAGCGTCCGCGTCGCAGGACCTCGCGATGCCCGGTCCGGACGGGGCGTGGGGGGATGCCCTCCTCGCCGCCATCCGCGACGGCCGCGTCGCCGAAGCGGACCTCGACCGCAAGGTGCTGCGCCTGCTCGCCCTCGCCGCGCGGGTCGGTGCGCTCGCGGGCTACTCAGCGGTCGAGCCCGCCCCCGTCGACGGTGTCGCGTTCGCGCGCGAGGCCGCGATCGAGGGGTCGGTGCTCCTGAAGAACGCGGGCGAGCTGCCGTGGGATGCCTCGGCTCTCTCCCGAGTGGCGGTGATCGGGCACAACGCCCGCGACGCCCGCACCCAGGGTGGTGGCTCGGCGACGGTCATCCCGGAGCACGTCGTCTCGCCGCTCGAAGCGGTCCGTGCCGCCCTTCCGGGTGCGCGCGTCGATTACGCGGTGGGCGCCGTCGTGCAGGAGGGGTTGTCGGAGCTCCCGCTCGAGCAGCTTGTCAACCCGGTGACGGGAGAGCCGGGCATCCGCGTCTCCTTCCTCGACGCCGACGGCATCGAGCTCTTCGCGGAGGACCGTCGCGCGACCGCCCTCGTGTGGTTCGGCGGCGACGCCCCGATCGCCCGATCGAGCGCGCTGCGCCTCTCGACCACGTACACGCCTGCCGAGTCGGAGCGCGTGCGCCTCGGCTTCGCGAGCGCGAAGCCCGGCAAGGTGTGGGTCGACGGCGAGCTGATCGTCGACGAGTCGCCCGTGGTCGACGGCACCGATCTCGGCGCCGCGTTCCTCAATCCGCCGGCCGCGACGGCCGCCGTCGACACGGTCGCCGGTACCCCGATCGAGCTCGTCGTCGAGTTCGCCCTCGGGTCGACGGGCGGCGCCCTTGACAACGCCCTGAGTGTCACCGTGGGCCTCGCCCCCGACAACTCCGACCCGGACTTGCTTCTGCGCGAGGCCGCCGAGGCGGCATCGGCGGCGGACGTCGCGATCGTCGTCGTCGGCACGAACTCGCGTGTCGAGTCCGAGGGCTTCGACCGCTCCGACCTCGACCTGCCCGGCCGTCAGGACGAGCTCGTGCGCGCCGTCGCGGCGGCGAACCCGCGCACGATCGTCGTGGTCAACTCGGGCGCTCCCGTACTCCTGCCCTGGCGTGACGAGGTGGCCGCGATCGTCCTCGGCCACTTCGGCGGACAGGAGTTCGGCTCGGCGATCGCCGACGTGGTGTTCGGCGTCGCCGAGCCCGGCGGCCGGCTCACGACTTCGTGGCCGGCCGCCCTCGCCGACGTGCCCGTTCTCGATGTAACCCCCCAGGACGGTGTCCTGCGCTACGAGGAGGGCATCCACATCGGCTACCGCGCGTGGCTGCGCACGGATGCCGAACCGGCGTTCCCGTTCGGTGCGGGCACCGGGTACACGACATGGGAGCTCGGCTCCGCCACCGCGGCGGGGGCGGACGGCGGATTCGTCGTCACGGTACCGGTCGCCAACACCGGCGGCCGAGCCGGCAAGCAGGTCGTGCAGGTGTACGCCGAGCGCGGCGAGTCCGCGGTCGAGCGCCCGGTGCGCTGGCTCGTCGGCTTCGCGGTCGTGCGTGCCGGAGCCGGAGAGTCCGTCGAGGCGAGCATCCCGGTCACCGCGCGCTCGCTCTCGTACTGGGCCGACGGCTGGACGCTCGAGCCGGGGGAGTACACCCTGCGGGTCGGAACGTCCGTCGTCGACCTGCCGCAGTCGGTGACCGTCCGGGTGGACTGATGAGCGTGCACGGTTACGCCGACCCGCGCCTCGAGCCGGTCCTCCAGCGGCTCGAGGCGGCGCTCGCCGCCGACCCGGAGTACTCGTTCCAGGCTGCGGCGTACCGCCATGGCGACCGGGTGCTCGACGTGTGGGGCGGCCCCTCCCTCGGCGAGCACTCGGTGATCGTGCCGTTCTCGGTCACGAAGAACACGATCGGGCTCGTCGCGGGTCTGCTCGTGCAGCGCGGCGAGCTCGACCTCGATGAGCGCGTCGCCGCCTACTGGCCCGAGTTCGCCGCGAAGGGCAAGCAGGATGTCACCGTGCGCCAGCTCCTCTCGCACCAGGCCGGCCTGCCTCAGGCCAGCCCGGCGCTGTCGTGGGACGAGCTCCTCGACCCGCAGGTGGCGGCGGCCCGCCTCGCCGACACGACGCCGCTGTGGCACCCCGGCAGCGCTTTCGGCTACCACGCGGTCACGATCGGCACGCTCGCGTCGGAGCTCGTCTTCCGCATCACCGGGCTCACGCTGCAGCAGTACTACGAGCGCGAGATCCGCGCCCCGCGGGGCATCGACTTCTATCTGGGGCTCCCGGATGCCGAGGCCTCGCGCCGCGCGACGGTGCTGCCGATCATCCCGCCCGCCGTCCTGCCTCCGCCCGAGTTCTGGTCGGTGCTCGGCCCGGTGGTGTGGACGCACGCGGGGCCCCCGATGGATACCGCGAACGATCCGAAGTCGTGGCGGTTCGGGCATCCCTCGACGTCGGGCACCGGCTCGGCGCGCGGTCTCGCCCGGCTGTTCGCGTCGGCGGTGACGGGGCTCGAGGGACAGGCGCCGTTCCTCACGGCCGAGACGGTCGCGATGATCGGGCAGCAGCAGGTGCGCGGCTACGACGAGGTGCTCGGCCAGCCGCACCGGGCGCACGCGATCGTGTTCCAGAAGCCGACCCCGGCGCTCGCGTTCGGCGGTCCGCGGGCGTTCGGCCACGACGGCGCGCAGGGCTGCCTCGCGGTCGTCGACCCCGACTCCGGCCTCGCGTTCGCGTACACCGTCGCCCGCGGGCCGTGGCCGGGTGGTGCCGATCCGCGCGCGCTGGCACTGGCGACCGACATCCCCCGACTGCTGGACTAGACCGCGGAAGAACGATGACGTACCCCAACCCCCTGATCCCGGGCTTCAACCCCGACCCGAGCGTCGTGCGCGTCGGCGACGACTTCTACCTCGCGACGAGCACGTTCGAGTACCTGCCGGGCATCCCGATCTACCATTCCCGCGACTTCGTGGAGTGGACGCACATCGGCAACGTCGCCACCCGGCCCGGCCAGCTCGGGGTCGAGAACGTGCCGACGGCGGGCGGCGCATGGGCGCCGACGATCCGGCACCGCGACGGTGTTTTCCACCTCGTCGTGACCGACGCATTCGGTCGCGGCACACTGCACTTCACCGCCACCGATCCGGCGGGCCCGTGGAGCGACGGCGTCGTGCTCGACGGCATCGACGGCATCGACCCGGACCTCGCGTGGAGCGAGGATGGCACGGCCTACATCACCTACTCGGGGCTCGGCGTGAACCCCGCGCTCCCCACCTTCATGAGCCATCGCGGGATGCTGCAGGCCCGTGTCGACCTCGACTCGGGCCGCGCGCTCGAGGAGCCGCGCACCGTGTGGTCGGGCGTCGGCGGCAAGTTCCCGGAGGCGCCGCACCTCTACCGCATCGGCGAGTGGTGGTACCTCGTGATCGCCGAGGGCGGCACGGAGCGCGGGCACAGCGTGAGCGTCGCCCGCTCGTCGAGCCCCGAGGGCCCGTTCGAGCCGGCGCCCGGCACGCCGCTGCTCACGGCGCGCGGCACGGATCGCCCCGTCCAGAACACCGGCCACGGCGACCTCGTTCTCGGCCCGGACGGGCAGTGGCTCCTCGTGCTGCTCGGTGTCCGGCCCCGGTCGATGACGCAGGCGTTCTCGGCGCTCGGTCGCGAGACGTTCGTGACGACGCTCGAGTGGCGGGACGGCTGGCCGGTGTTCGAGCCGGTGCAGCTGAACCCACGGCCCGCGAGCGGGTACCGCGAGGGGTTCGCGTCCGGCCTCGGCCCGGAGTGGGTCGCGGTGCGGCGGCAGCCGGAGTCCGTCGGGTCGGTGACCGGCGGAGCTCTCGTGCTGCGGGCGGACGGGTCATCCCTGTCCGACCCGGCGCCCGCCTTCCTCGGCCGCCGCCAGCAGCACCAGACCGCCGCGGTGACGGCTCGGGTGTCGGCGACGGACGGGGTCGGCGGGCTCGCCGTGCGCTACGACGAGCGCTTCCACTACTCGATCGTCGTGGGCGGCGGTCGCATCGTCGCTTGGGCGTGCATCTCGGGCTTCGAGCGCGTCGAAGAGCTGGCGTTCGACGGCGGCTCGGTCGAGCTCGAGCTGTCGAGCGCGCCGCCGCAGGGCGACCCCTTCGAGAACCCGACCTCCGACCTCGTGACCCTCGCGGCCCGTATCGGCGGAGAGCGCCGCGTACTGCTCGAGGTCGACGGCCGCTACCTCTCCTCCGAGGTCGCGGAGTCGTTCACCGGTCGCGTCGTCGGCGTGGTCGCCCTCGAGGGCGAGGTCTCCGTGGACTGGTTCGCGTACGAAGGGTCGAACGAATGAGCACCATCTCCCGCTTCCGCGCCGAGCTGCGCGAGGACTCGCCGATCGTCGCGACGGCGACCCCGCGGCTGACGTGGTCGGTCGCCACCGACGAGAGCGACTGGATGCAGTCCTCCGCCGAAGTGCGCTCGGGCGACGAGTCCGTCGTGCTCGACGGCCCCGAGAGCGTGCTCGTCGAGTGGCCGTTCGCGCCGCTCGACCCGGGGGAGCGCCGCACCGTGTCGGTGCGGGCCGTCGCGGCATCCGGCACTGTCACGGAGTGGAGCGAGCCCCTCGAGATCGTCGCGGGCTTCCTCGCCGAGGGAGCGTGGCGCGCCCAGCCGATCGGCTTCGCCGCGCCGGCCGCCCCCGCCCAGCCGGCGCTGCTGCGCACCGCGTTCTCCGTCGACCGCGAGGTGTCGCGCGCGACCCTGTACTACTCCGCCCTCGGCGTGATCGACGCCGAACTCAACGGCACCGCGGTCGACGACGGCGTGCTGGCCCCCGGCTGGACGAGCTACCGCGACCGCCTCGTGCACGAGACGACGGATGTCACGGCTCTCGTCACCCCCGGCGAGAACGTGCTCGGCCTGAGACTGGCCGGCGCCTGGTACACCGAGCAGTACGGCTTCTTCGAGTTCGCGTCGCGCGTGTACGGGGACCAGCCCGCGGCGCTCGCGCAGCTCGAGCTGGAGTTCGCGGACGGCAGCCGCGAGACGATCGTCACGGACGGCTCCTGGCGCGCATCCGTCGAGGCGCTCAGCGCGAGCAGCCTCTACGACGGCGAGGCGTACGACGCCCGGCTCGAGCAGCGCGGCTGGTCGGCGCCCGGGTTCGACGACTCGGTGTGGGCCCCGGTCGCAGTCGCCGAGGTCGACGCCCCCACCCCGGAGGCGCGCATCGCCGAGCCGGTGCGCCGCATCGACGAACTGCCGGTAGTGGAGGTGCTCTCGAGCCCGAGCGGCAAGCTCGTGCTGGACTTCGGCCAGAACCTCGTCGGCCGACTGCGCGTGCGCGTCACCGGCCCGGCGGGCACCGAGCTCACGCTCCGCCACGCGGAGGTGCTCGAGCACGGCGAGCTCGCCCTGCGCCCGTTGCGCCGCGCCGCCGCGACCGACCGCTACATCCTCCGCGGCGACCCCGCAGGGGAGGAGTGGGAGCCGCGGTTCACCTTCCACGGCTTCCGGTACGCGCAGATCGACGGGTGGCCCGGCGAGTTCGACGCGAGCGCGGTCACGGCGGTCGTGCTGCACAGCGACCTGCGCCGGACCGGGTGGTTCGAGTCATCCGAGCCGCTTCTGAACCGGCTGCACGAGAACGTCGTGTGGGGCATGCGCGGCAACTTCCTGTCGATCCCGACGGACTGCCCGCAGCGCGATGAGCGGCTCGGCTGGACGGGCGACATCCAGGTATTCACGCCCACCGCGAGCTTCCTCTACGACTGCGACGGGTTCCTCACGTCGTGGCTGCGCGACCTCGCTCTCGAGCAGTCGCGCGCCGGGGGAGTGACCCCGCTCGTGGTGCCGTCGGTGCTGTCGGCGTTCGGCGGCGCGACGGCGGCGTGGGGGGACGCCACGACCGTCGTGCCGTGGGTGCTGCACGAGCGCTTCGGCGACCGCGGGGTGCTGCGCGACCAATACAACTCGATGCGCGCGTGGGCCGACGTGCTGCTCGCGGAGAGCCGCGGCACCGGGCTGTGGGCGGGCACCTTCCAGCTCGGCGACTGGCTCGACCCGGCCGCCCCGCCGGACAAGCCGCAGCAGGCGCGCACCCACTCCGACATCGTCGCGAGCGCGTACCTCGCCCGGAGCCTGCGCATCGTCGCGGACACCGCGGTGCTCCTCGGGCACGACGACGACGCCCGGCGCTACGGCGAGCACGCCGAGCACGCCCGCGCAGCGTTCGTCGCCGAGTACGTGACGCCCGCCGGTCGCATGATGTCCGACGCGCAGACCGCCTACGCCCTCGCCCTCCAGTTCGACCTCGTCACCGACCCCGACCAGCGCGCGGCGCTCGCGGGGCGGCTCGCCGAGATCGTCCGCGAGGACGGCTACCGCATCGGCACCGGCTTCGCCGGAACTCCGCTCGTCGCCGACGCGCTCGCCGCGAGCGGGCGCACGGATGCCGCGGGCCGCCTGCTCCTCCAGACCGAGAACCCGTCGTGGCTCTACCCGGTGACGATGGGCGCCACGACGGTGTGGGAGCGCTGGGACTCGCTCCTGCCCGACGGCTCGGTCAACCCGGGCGAGATGACGAGCTTCAACCACTACGCGCTCGGCGCGATCGCCGACTGGATGCACCGCACCGTCGCCGGACTCGGTCCCGACGCCCCCGGCTACCGTCGCCTCCGCATCGCACCCCGCCCGCTGCGTCAGCTCGGGTGGGCGAGCGCGAGCCACGAGACCCCGTACGGTCTCGCGTCGGTGTCGTGGACTCGGGATGGCTCGACCGTCTCCGTCGTCGCGGTGGTGCCGCCGAACACCACCGCCGTGGTGGATCTGCCCGGACATCCGATCACCGAAGTCGGGTCGGGCGAGCACCGATTCTCGTTCGAGGAGGCGCCCGCGCCCGAGCGCAGCTCGCCGCTCGGCCTGGACTCGTCGGTCGCGGCGATCATCGACGACGAGCGGGCGTACCACGCCGTCGTCGACGCCATCGCCGCGATCGACCCTGACCGCGCCGCGACGTTCCGCACCGAGACGGTGTGGGCCGAGCGCCGCACCCTGCGCCAATCGCTCATCTTCACCCCGCCCGCCGTGTTCGAGAGCATCGAGCGCGCCCTCGCCGATCTCTAGGAAAGCCATGTTCGACCGCAGCTCCACCCTCACCGCCGCCCTCGCCTCGAGCGAGGCCCGCGCCGTGCTCGACCGCCACCTGCCGGGCGTCGTCTCGTCGCCGATGCTCGCGCAGCTCGGGTCGCTGCGCCTCGGCCAACTGCTCATGATGAACCCGGCGACGCGCGACGACGAGTCGCTCGCCGACGCCCTATGGGCGGAGCTCGCCGAGGTGACCGACGGGGAAGAGCCGCGCGTCTACGGCGCGGCCATCGCCCCCAACCCCGGGTACGAGGCGTCCGGCGCCCCGAAGGCGACCGTGTCGCTGCCCGGCCCGACCCCGCGGTGGGGCGTCGTCGAGGTGGTGCTGGATGGCCCGAGCCACGGCAACCCCTTCGTCGAGGTCGAGCTCTCGGCCGTGTTCCACCACGGCGACCGGTCGCTCGAGGTCGGCGGGTTCTACGACGGCGACGGCCGCTACCTGCTGCGGCTGCTCGCGGAGGACGAGGGGGAGTGGTCGTTCGAGACGCGCTCGACCGCGGCATCCCTCGACGGACTGTCCGGCACGGTGACGGTGACCGCCCCGGCGGCCGGGTCGCACGGGCCGGTGCGGGTCGACGGCTTCCACTTCGCCCACGCCGACGGAACGCGCCACCGCCCGCTCGGCACGACCGCCTACGCGTGGACGCACCAGGGCGACGCCCTCGAGGAGCGCACCCTCGCCGCGCTCGCCGACTCGCCGTTCACGAAGATCCGCATGTGTGTCTTCCCGAAGTCGTACCTCTACAACCAGAACGAGCCGGAGCGCTTCCCCTTCCCGGGCTCCCTCGCCGACGGCTGGGACGTCGAGCGCTTCGATACCGAGTACTACCGTCACCTCGAGCAGCGCATCCGGCAGCTCGGCGAGCTCGGCATCGAGGCCGACCTCATCCTCTTCCACCCCTACGACCGCTGGGGGTTCGCCGACCTGGGGGCGGCGGTGGACGACCGCTACCTCTCTTATACAGTTCGGCGGCTGTCGGCCTTCGCGAACGTGTGGTGGTCGATGGCCAACGAGTACGACCTCATGTGGGCGAAGTCGGTGGATGACTGGGAGCGGCTCGCCGCGGTCGTCGGCGCGAACGACCCGCACGGGCACCTCAACTCGATCCACAACTGCCTCGCCTTCTACGACTACTCGAAGCCGTGGATCACCCACGCGAGCACGCAGCGCATCGACGTGTACCGCACTGCCGAGAACACGGATGCCTGGCGCGAGCAGTGGGGCAAGCCCGTCGTCATCGACGAGTGCGCGTACGAGGGCGACATCGACCAGGGCTGGGGCAACGTCACGGGCGAGGAGCTCGTGCGCCGGTTCTGGGAGGGCGCCGTTCGCGGCGGCTACGTCGGCCACGGCGAGACGTACCTCAACGACGCCGAGGAGCTCTGGTGGTCGAAGGGCGGCGAGCTGATCGGCTCGAGCCCGGCGCGCATCGCGTTCCTGGAGAGCATCCTCGCCGAGTCGCCGACGGGCACCCTCGACCCGCTGCCGTCGGAGTGGGACGTGCCGTGGGGCGGCGTCGCGGGCGAGTACCTCATTGGCTACTTCGGGTTCTTCCGGCCGCGCTTCCGGAACGTCGTGCTGCCGCCGTCGGGTCGCTTCTTCGTGGACGTGATCGACACGTGGAACATGACCGTCGAGCGGCTCCCGGGGCTCCACGAGGGACTCGTGCGGGTGGACCTGCCCGCGCGGCAGTACATGGCGATCCGCGTGGTCGCGGAAGGGGCATCGTCATGACCGACCGACTCCTCGGCAAGACCGCGCTCGTCACGGGCGCGGCGACCGGAATCGGCCGCGTCGTCGCCGACCGCTTCGCCCGCGAGGGCGCGCGCGTCGTCTACGCGGACCGCGATGCGGCGGGGGCGGCTGCTGCGGCTGCCGCTGCGGGCCAGTCGTCGAGGGCCGTCACGATGGATGTCTCGGCCGAGGCATCCGTCGCCGCCGCGTTCGCCGACCTCGCCGCCGACGGCTGGACGCCCGACGTCGTCGTCGCCAACGCGGGAGTGCAGCTCTTCGGCCAGGACGCGGAGGTCGCCGACCTCGACCTCGACGTGTGGCGCCGCACGATCGACGTCAATCTGACGGGCGCGTTCCTAACGGTGAAGCATGCCGTTCGGGGAATGCTCGCCCTCGGCGGCGGTTCGATCATCCTCACCGGTTCGCCGACCGCGGTGCGCGGGGAGGGCAGCGACTTCACCGCCTACTCGACGTCGAAGGCCGGGATGCACGGCCTCGGCCGAACCGTGGCGGCCGCGTATGCCCGCCGCGGAATACGGGTGAACACCGTCGGCCCGGCGTACACGGAGACCGGTCTCGTCTCGACGATCACGAACGATCCGGAGGCTCGCGCGGCGATCATCGGCCGCATCCCGATGGGCCGAGCCGGGTCGCCCGCCGACCTCGAGGGCATCATGGTGTTCCTCGCGAGCGACGAGTCCGCGTTCGCGACCGGTGCCGTGTTCGCGGTGGACGGGGGGATGACGACACTGTGACCTCGTGGGGGCGGGACGAGCCTGAACCGAGGTCTTGGACCTCGGGCCCGTGGTCGGTCGACGTGCGCGGCGACGAGCTCGCGGATGTCACTTTCGACGGGTCGCTCGTGCTGCGCGCCGTGCGGGCCGTCATCCGAGACCGCGACTGGAACACGGTGCCGACCACGGTCGTGTCGGCTGAGCTCGGCGACCCACTGTCGCTGTCGCTGCGGTTCGACGGCTTCGGCGCCGAGTTCGATGGCACGCTGTCGGTCACTGCGGAGGGGGACATCCTCACCGTCTCCTTCTCGGCGACGGCCCACCGCGACTTCCTCCGTAACCGAATCGGACTCGTCGCGCTGCATCCCCCGACGCTCGCCGGTCACCCTCTCGCGATCACCCACCCCGACGGCACCACCACGCTCGCGGAGTACCCCGACACGATCGCCCCGCACCAGCCCGCGCGCGATATCGCCGCGCTCGCGTGGTCGGCCGGCGGCCTCGACATCGCCGCGCGTTTCACCGGCGACACCTTCGAGATGGAGGACCAGCGCAACTGGACCGACGCCTCCTTCAAGACCTACAGCACCCCGCTCGACGTGCCGTTCCCGGTGCTCGTGCCCGCGGGCACGGAGATCTCGCAGTCTCTTGAGTTGTCGGTGTCGCGAGTCGCCCCCGCCGCGATTCAGGATGACCCGGCGATTGTCTTCACGCGCACCGACGCTCTCGTCCCGGAGGTCTCCGCCGGCAGTGCCGTCGAGCACCTCGTGGTGGGCGCCCCCACGGAGGTCGCCCCGGCCGTCGCGGCCCTGCCGCCCCGCACTCGCCGCGTCGCCGTCTTCGACGCCGCAACCCACATCACCGAGCCCGCACTCTGGGACGCCCTAGTGGCCGCGGCCGCCGGCCGCTTCGAACTCGTCGGCGGGACCCGCGCCCACTTCACCGAACTCAACCGCACCCACGAGCGGCTCCCCGCCGACCTCCCCGCCCTCACTTTCTCGATCACCCCGCAGATGCACGCCCGCGAGAACGCCCAACTGGTCGAGTCGATCGGGATGCAGCGGCTCGTCGTCCGCGACGCCCGGGCAATCGCTGCCGGCCGCCCCCTCCACGTCGGCCCGGTCACGCTTCGCCCGAGGTTCAACGCCGTCGCGACGAGCGGGGTGGTCGAGCCGGCGCCCGCGGACGAGCGGCAGTCGTCGCCCGCCCTCGCCGCGTGGACGATCGCGAGCGCCGCGGCCCTCTTCCAGCCCGGCGTGGCTTCGGTGTCGTGGTTCGAGGAGTCAGGGCCGAAAGGGGTTGCGGGCTTCCCGGTCGAGGAGGCTATCCGCTGGCTCCGCGAGCTGGCCGGGCATCCACTGTTCATCGCCGAGGATCTGCCGCGCGACGTCTGGGCGGTCGCGGCGGAACTCCCGACCGGGCCCGTGGCCCTCGTCGCCAACCTGCGCGACGAGCCCGTGACCGTGCGACTCGGAACGCCGTTCGACCGGGGGGTGAGCATCCCGCCGCTGACCGCGCTGCGCCTAGGGTGAAGGAGTGAAGTTCTGGTTCTGGGGGTTGGGCGCAATCGCAGTACTGCTCACGGTACTTTCGGTCGCGTTGACGACGGCGGGCGTCAGTCTCTCCGTGAACACGGTGCGGGCGCGGAACGTCGATCTCGTCGTCCTGATGGGCGGGATCGGGGTGAGCCTGGTGATCACCTGGATCGTCATGGCGGGGTTCGCACTCCCGCTTGTCGCCTCTCTTCGTCGAGTCCGGCAGCAATACCCCGCCGATTTGGTGACTATGGCTCAGCGCGTCACCAAGGAGTCCCCCTTCCGCCGCGTAGGTCCAATCGCGGACTTCCCCGCGTACTTCATCGTGGCGTGCTCCGACGGCGAGCTCAGGTTCATCGATGCGGGTTCGCGCCAGTTCCTCCGTATTGACGCCGAGCAGGTCGCCCAGGTGGGTGTCGGATCGACGATGGTCGGCTGGCGAACGTGGAGCACGGTTCGACTGGATGCTCGGAGCGGTGGATGTTTGGAGTTCATCCCGTCACGAGAAGGCGATGTGCTCGTGCCCCTGCCCACCGAGGCGAGCGTGCGGGAACTCGCCGATAGGATTCGTCTAGGTCTCGGGACGCCGACTGCGGTAGACGTCCGTTGGTAGAGTCCTGGCACAGGTCGCCACCGGTGGCAGCATGGCTGCACTAGGTGCCATCGCGATGGTGCTCTGATGATGGATGACGACGACAAGGCGACTGCCGCGGACGCAGTCGCCCAGAGCCTTGCCTCGAAAGGGGACATCCCGGCGGCCATTCAGTACCTCACCGATGCTCAGCGAACGCTGAACCACTACGGGCTGTGGCACAACCTGGGACGCCTCCAGGTGTCCGCGGGGGACTACGAGGGAGCCATCGACAGCTTCAGCCGAGCCATCCAGCACGACTACAACCCGAGTCTCGTGAGCCGGGGCCTTGCCTACGAGTATCTGCTGATGAACGCGGAGGCGACGGCGGACTACCTCGAGGCGCTCCGCCGCGATCCGGGTGACTTGGAGGCGCTCATCAACCTCGGCACGCTCTATGTGGAGGAGGGGCAGCTGCCGTCAGCCCGAGAGCTTCTCGAGCGGGCGGCGGCGATCGACCCGACGGCGAACTGGCAGCTCAGCGACGTGTATCTCGAATCGGCCGACTGGAACGGCGCGATCGCGGTGGCCGATCTCGCGATCGCCGCGGGCGAGCCTCGAGCTCACCTCGCGAGAGCGCTGGCCCGAGAAGCACTCGGGGATGACCCGGTGCCCGACTTCCGGGCCGCAGTGGAGGCCGGGGCGCGCACCGCCGAGAGCGAGTTGGAGCGATACCTCGTGAAGCGTGACCGAGCGTGAGGCGGATGACTCATACACCAGCGATGACGGCCCTCGCGGGTGTTGCGCTTGTCGCGTCCTTGGTCGCGTGTGACCCGATCGACGACCCGGATGCAGACGCCGCCCTCCAAGTCGTCGAGGGTGTGCCCGTCTTTGTCGTGTGCCACGATGTCGATGCTGATCTTCTGCTGTCGTCCGCGAGGGATTTCTCTCAAGCGGGGTCGTCATGGGATCCGCTCGTCGAGAACTACGGTCCGCTGAGTGTTCACGCCGGTGCTCCGATCGCAGTCACGAACCCAAGACGTATCGAAGTGCGACCGGGCATGAGCGTCTCGTTCCTCCTGCGCGAGGCCACCGGGGGCGATGTGCTCAGCACCGAGTTCCTGATTCCGGATGACTGGATCGGCAGTGACTCGACGTGGCTCACCCCATCGGGCGAGTTGGTCAAGCGCCCCTGTTAGAAGCGGGCTTCCGGCGGGTGGCGGGTGCCGCGGCACCGGCCACCCGCCGGAATGCGCGCCAGGACCGGCGCGCACCCGCCGAGCGGCTCGCGGCACGGGCATCCCGCCGCCCACGGCCCGCAACCCGCGATAATGGAACGATTCAAGATCCACTAACCGGGGGAGCACACACCATGGCGGTGGTTAGCGTTCGAGACGTCGCCGAGCGCGCGGGCGTCTCGGTGGGCACCGTCTCTAACGTGATGAACCACCCCGACAAGGTGTCGGCCACGACGGTGGCGCGTGTGCAGGCGGCGATCGACGAGCTGGGGTTCATCCGCAACGACGCCGCCCGGCAGCTGCGCGACGGGCGATCCAAGACCATCGGGCTGGTCGTGCTCGACGTGCGCAACCCGTTCTTCACGGATGTCGCGCGCGGCGCCGAGGACCGCGCGGCCGACGCCGGGCTCACGGTAACGCTCGGCAACTCCGACGACTCCACCGAGCGCGAGTCCACCTATCTCGACCTGTTCGAGCAGCAGCGCGTGCACGGCGTGCTCATCTCCCCGTACAGCGACATCACGGAGCGGCTGCGGCGGCTGCGTCAGCGCGGCATCCCGGTCGTCCTCGTCGACCGCACGAGCGACGACCTCTCGTTCAGCTCCGTCTCGGTGGATGACGTCGCCGGCGGCCGCCTCGCCGCCGAGCACCTCCTCGAGCAGGGCCGTCGCCGCATCGCCTTCGTCGGCGGGTCGATGATCCGCCAGGTCGCGGACCGACTCGAGGGGGCCCGCCAGGCTGTCTCCGGGCATCCGGATGCGACGCTCGAGTTCATCGAGACCCCGGCCCTCAGCGTGCTCGCCGGTCGCGACGCGGGCAACTCCGTGCTCGCCCGCCGGGCCGATCAGCGTCCCGACGCGATCTTCGCCGCCAACGACCTCGTCGCGATGGGGGTGCTGCAGGCGCTCATGATGCAGGGGCAGGGCGGGCTGCGGGTTCCGCAGGACATCGCCCTCATCGGCTACGACGACATCGACTTCGCCTCCGCGGCGGTGGTGCCGCTGTCGTCGATCCGCCAGCCGTCGGCGCTCATCGGGCAGACCGCGGTGGAGCTGCTGCTCGCCGAGGCTGCGGACCCCGAGGTGGCGCCGTCGCAAGTGGTGTTCCAGCCGGAGCTCATCGTGCGGGCATCCACGCAGTAGGCCGCCGGCGCCGAGTGTTCCGAAAGTGCCGCTTGGGCGGCGCCTGAAGCGGCACTTTCGGAACACTCGCGGCGAAAGTCGCTACCCCCACCGCTCGCCGAGGGGATGCCCGTCCCCCACGAACCCGCCGGCGAGCAGGTCGTCCCGCGACGGCAGGTCGGGCGTGCGACCATCCCGGTCGAGGAACCACTGCACCGCGTCATCCTGAGGCTCGAAGCCGATCGCGCGGCCCGCCTCCAGCGGGAACCACCCTTGCGCGTTCGCGGACACCGCCCAGACCAGGTGGTGGCCGGGTTCCTCGAGCGCTACGACCGCCTCCACGAGCCGCACCATGTCGGCGGGGGACAGCCACGTCGCGATGGTGCGACCGGGCACGGCGTCGACGGCGGGATGCTCCAAGAAGGTGCAGATGCGGGCGGACACGATCGACATCCCGAACCGGTCCGCGAAGACGCTGCCGAGCGCCTCCATGGCCGCCTTGCTCACGCCGTAGAGGGTGTCGGGCCGCGGCTCGAACGGGTGGTCGTGGAGGTCCGCCGCAGACCAGTAGCCGGCGGCGTGGATGGAGCTCGCGAGCAGCACGCGGCCCACTCCCGCGTCGTGCGCCGCCGACAGGACGGCGTGCGTGCCGTCGATGTTGGTCGACAGGATGCTCTCCCACTCGTCCTCGACCGGGATCCCGGCGAGGTGCACGACGGTGTCCGCTCCCGCGAGTGCGGCGGCGAGGGCATCCCGATCGGTGACGGTCGCCTCGACCCAGTCGCCCGTGGCATCAGCCGGCACCTCGTGGTCGAGGAGCACGAGCCGGCGCCCCTCCCGCTCGAGCAGGGGCGCGA
Source organism: Antiquaquibacter soli (assembly GCF_030580675.1). GTDB lineage: Bacteria > Actinomycetota > Actinomycetes > Actinomycetales > Microbacteriaceae > Rhodoglobus > Rhodoglobus soli. The sequence continues at coordinate 132,422 of NZ_JAUQUB010000001.1, forward strand.
TGGTCCGCCCGATGCGACCCGCCGCCCCCGTGATCACGATCGACTGCATCCGTCGAGCCTATGCCGGGGCAGCACCGCGAGTGTTCCGAAAGTGCCGCTAAACAGGGCTCCGAAGCGGCACTTTCGGAACACTCGCGAAACCGGGACGCCCCTAGCGCTTCGGGCGCGTCGACTCCCGTACGACGAGCTCCGGCTGGAACATCGTCTGCCGCGGGATCAGCTCCGAGTCGTCCGCCTCCTCGAGCAGCACGCGCAGCGCGGTCTGCCCGAGGGTGCGGCTCGGCTGCCCGACCGAGGAGAGCGGCACGGCGGCCGCCCCAGCGAAGGCGATGTCGTCGAATCCGATGATGGCGATCTGGTCGGGAACGAGCAGAGTGCCGCCCACGACGAGCGACTGCAGAAGCCCGAGGGCGACGAGGTCGTTGGCGGCGAAGAGCGCGTCGGGGCGCAGCGCGGCGGGGCGATCGAGGATGCGCAGCCCCGCCTTGGCCCCCTCCGCGACGGTGAGCGCCTCCGTCGTGATGACCTCGATGTCTACATCCAGGTCGCTGTTCTCGACTGCCCACCGCGCGCCGTCCAACCGGTCGCGCACCTGCCGGATGTCGAAGGGCCCGCCCACGAAGGCGATGCGACGCCGCCCGGTGTCGATGAGGTGCTGGGCGGCCATCCGCCCTCCTGCGACGCTGTCGACGGCGACCGAGCTGAACAGCCCGTCGACACTCACCCGGTCGACGAGGACGGCGGGGATGTCCCGCGCCCGCAGTTGCTGAAGGCGCCGGGTGATGTCGCCGTACGGCGCGATGAGCACGCCGCGCACCCGCTGCTCCTCGAAGAGGTCGAGGTACATCCCCTCGCGGCGGGGATCCTCGTCGGTGTTGCCGACGAGAACGGCGATGCCGTTCTTGGATGCCTCGTCCTCGGCGCCGCGCACGACCTCGTTGAAGAACGGGTTCTGGCCGTCGAGCACGACGAACCCGACGGTGGAGGAGACTCCCGCACGCAGCCGCCGGGCGGCGTCGTTGCGCACGTAGCCGAGCTCGTCGATCGCGGCCTGAACGCGCACGATGGTCTCGGCAGCGACCTCGTCGGGCTTGTTGAGCACGTTGGAGACGGTGCCCACCGAGACGCCGGCGTGCCGTGCGACGTCGCGGATGCTCGTGGTGGCCATCATCTCTCCGGGTTCAGGGGTGGTCGTGGCCCGGCCGGTGCGAAACCGACCGGGCCACGGAGGGGAAGAACGACTTAGAAGTCGAAGTCCCCGATGTTGTCGGCGTCGAACACGTACGGGTCGCCGAGGAGCACGACTCCGTCGGCCCCGACCGTGTACGAACCCAGCTTGCCAGCGTCGAAGGTGTCACCCTCAGCGCCGGTGATCTCGCCCTCGATGAGCGCCTTCGCGGCGTAGGCCGCGAGGTAGCCGAGGTCGGCCGGGTTCCACAGCGCGAACGCGGTGACGGTGCCGTCCTCGACGTACTCGCGCATCTGGTTCGGAGTGCCGAGACCGGTCAGCGCGACCTTGCCCTTGAACTCCGAGGTGGAGAGGTAGCGAGCCGCGGCCGAGATGCCGACCGTCGTGGGCGAGATGATGCCCTTGAGGTTCGGGTACGTCTGCAGCAGCGCCGCGGTCTTGTCGAACGACGTCTGGTCGTCGTCGTCGCCGTAGACGACCTCGACGAGCGTGATGTCGGGGTAGTTCGCGGCGAGCTCCTCCTTCATGAGCTCGATCCAGGCGTTCTGGTTGGTCGCGTTCGCTGTCGCCGACAGGATCGCGATCTCGCCCGCGCCGCCGATCTGCTCGGCGATGAGGTCGACCTCGATCTTGGCGATGCCCTCGGCCGTGGCCTGGTTGATGAAGACGTCGCGGCAGTCGGGGTTGGTGTCGGAGTCGAAGGTCACGACCTTGACGCCGGCGTCACGCGCCTCGTTGAGCGCGTCGCAGATCGCCTCCGGGTCGTTCGCGGAGACCGCGATCGCGCCGACGCCCTGCTGGGTGAGCGTGTTGATGAAGCTGACCTGCGAGTCGGGCGTCGCCTCGGTGGGCCCGACCTCGGCGTAGGTGCCGCCGAACTCGGAGATCGCCTCCTCGCCACCGCCGTTGGACGTGTCGAAGTACGCGTTGCCGAGGTTTTTCGGCAGGAAGGTGATCGACAGGTTGCCGCCGTCGCCGCCATCGCCACCGTCACCGGAGTCTCCGGCGGCGCAACCGGTCGCGACGAGCGCCACCGAGAGGGCGGCCGCGACGATCGCGCCGGCGCGGGCCTTTCGTGCAAACTTCATTGTTTTCTCCCTATCTTGGTGCCGATGTGTGATTGCATCGACGGTTGGGGGGTCCTCAGTCCTGACCTGGTGCCGGGGGCCCCTTCTTCACTCCGGGCCCGACCCGCCGGCGGCGGGCCCAGGCCAGGATGCTCGTGGACACCACGGAGGCGACCAGCAGGGCCCCCGTGATGATGTTGATGACGTCGCTCGTGACGTTCGCGAGTCGCAGGGCGCTCGACAGGATGCCGATGAGCAGCACTCCCGCGATGACGCCGTGGATGGCGCCGCGCCCGCCGAAGATCGACACTCCGCCGAGCAGCACGGCCGCGATGACGCTGAGCTCGAGGCCCGTCGCGTTGTCGCCGCGCGCGCTGCCGAAGCGCAGCGTGTAGTAGATGCCCGCGAGGGCGGAGACCGCTCCGGAGAGCACGAAGAGGATGAACTTGGTGCGCTCGACGTTGACGCCGGAGAAACGCGCCGCCTCGCTCGACAGCCCGATCGCGAAGATGCCGCGGCCGAACGCTGTGAAGTGCAGCACGATCGCGAACGCGATCGCGAGCACGACGAACAGGATCATGACGCTCGGGATGGGCGTGCCGGGAATCTTCGACTTGGCGAGGTCGGTCCAGAACTCAGTGAAGTCGGTGACGGCTGTCGTGCCGAGGAGGCCCACGGCGAGCCCGCGGAACAGGGCGAGCGTGCCGATCGTCACGGCGAGCGACGGCAGCCCGACGACGGTGATGAAGAAGCCGTTCACCGCTCCGGCGATCGCGCCGACGACGATCGCGACGAGCCCGGCCGCCTCGATCGGCAGCCCCGCCTGGTGCAGGGTGCCGAGCACGACGCTCGACAGCCCCACGATGCTCGCGACCGACAGGTCGATCTCGCCCGTGATGATGATGAGGGTCATCGGGAGGGCGATCATGAGGATCGCCGCGACATCCAGCAGCAGGTAGGTGATCGTGATCGGTGCCGCGAAGTTGCGCACCGACAGGGCGGCGACGAGGTAGACGATCACGAGCAGGCCGACGATCGCCATCTCCCGCGTGAGCAGGATGCGGCGCCACAGCGGCTGGCCGAAGTCCTTGTAGGTGCGCGGTGCGCGCTGGGCGGTGTCAGTCATTGTCCCTCGCCTCCGCAAGTCGTCGGCTGGCCCTCACCGCGAGAACGCGGTCGAGCACGATCGCCCCGAGGATGAGCACGCCCACGACGGCGCGCTGCCAGAAGTCCTGAACGCCGAGCACGGGCAGGGCGCGGTTGATGGTGAGCAGCAGGTAGGCGCCGATCGCGGCACCCCACACCGTGCCGCTGCCGCCGAAGATCGCGACGCCTCCGATGACGGCGGCGCCCACGGCATCCAGCTCCCAGCCGGATCCGGCCTGCGAGTTCACGGTGCCGTACCGGGCGGCGTAGAGCACTCCCGCGAGGCCGGCGAGGGCTCCGCAGAGCACGAACGCGGCGAGCACCCGCTGGGTGACCTTGAGGCCGTAGAGGTTCGCGGCGGCGGGGTCGGACCCGATGGCGTAGAGCTCGCGACCGGCGCGCTGCGTGCGCATGAACCATCCCGCGACCACCAGCACGACGAGGGCGATCACCGTGAGCCACGGCAGCCCGGCGAGCGAGCTCGTGCCGAGGGCGAGGAACTCCTTCGGCATGTCCGACGGGTTGATGCGGTCGCTGCCGGTCCACAGCACGTTGATGCCGCGGTAGGCGTAGAGCGTGCCGAGGGTGATGACGAGCGCGGGCACCTTCGCGAACGCGACGAGCGCGCCGTTGATGAGCCCCAGCAGTCCGCCGAAGACGATCCCGATGAGGAACACGGTTGGCCACGGCAACCACGGCAGGTCGATGAAGATGCGGCCGGTCAGGTAGGCCGAGAGGCCGAGCACCGAACCGACCGACAGGTCGACGTTGCGCGTGATGATCACGATCGCCTGGCCGACCGCGACGAGCATGAGGATCGACGGCGTGAGCAGCAGGTCGCGGAAGCCGTCCGGCGAGAACAGGAAGTTCGGGTTGCGCACCGTCGTGACGATCACGACGAGCACGAGAGCGAGCAGGATGCCCGTCTCGCGCGCTTTCAGCAGAGAGGTGATCCGAGCCATCACGCGGCCTCCCCGCTCGAGTGCGTCGCCGCGAACATGACGGATTCGGCCGTCGCCTCGGCGCGCGGGATGTCCGCGGTGATGCGTCCCTCGTGCACGACGAGCACGCGGTCGGCCATTCCCAGCACCTCGGGCAGCTCCGACGAGATCATGATGATCGCGAGCCCCTGGCCGGCGAGCTCCGAGAGCAGCCGGTGCACCTCCGCCTTCGTGCCGACGTCGATGCCGCGGGTGGGCTCGTCGACGATGAGCACGCGCGGGTCGGTGGCGAGCCACTTCGCGAGAACCACCTTCTGCTGGTTGCCGCCCGAGAGGGTGCCGACCTCGGTGTCGAGCGCATTGGTCTTGACCTCGAGCCGGCTCGCCCAGATGCGGGCGCTCGCGTTCTCCATGCCCGTCGTGAGCAGTCCGAAGCGCGAGAGCGCCCGGCGGATCGCCATCGTCGCGTTGCGGGCGACGGATGCCTCGAGCACGAGCCCCTGCTGGCGGCGGTCCTCCGGCACGAGCGCGATGCCCGCGGCCATCGCGGCCGTCGGCTTGCGCTTGCGCAGCAGCTGCCCGCCGACGCGGACCGTTCCGCTCGAGTACGGGTCGATGCCGAACACCGCGCGGGCGATCTCGCTGCGCCCGGCGCCGACGAGTCCGGCGAGGGCGACGATCTCGCCCGAGCGCACGGTGAACGACACGTCGTGGAACACTCCCGGCTGGTTCAGCCCCTCCACGACGAGCACGTCGTCGCCGATCGTCGCCGGCGTCTTGGGGAAGAGGGTCGTGACATCCCGGCCCACCATCTGGCGCACGATCGCGTCGACGGTGGTGTCCTCGATCGCGCTCGTGGCGATGTAGGCGCCGTCGCGCATGACGGTGACGGTGTCGCACAGCGAGAACACCTCGTCGAACCGGTGCGAGATGAACAGGATGGCCCGTCCCTCATCGCGCAGGCTGCGGGCGACGGCGAACAGGCGGTCGACCTCGACCCCGGAGAGCGCGGCGGTCGGCTCATCCATGATGAGCACCTTCGCGTCGAGGGAGATGGCCTTGGCGATCTCGATGATCTGCTGGTCGGCGATCGAGAGGCCGAGCGTCGGGCGGTCGGGGTCGATGCGCACGCCGAGCCGCTCGAAGAGGGCGAGGGCCTCGTCGTGCATCGCGCGGCGATCGATCATGCCGAGCGCGCCGGTGGGCTGGCGGCCCATGAAGATGTTCTCGGTGACCGACAGGTCGGGGAAGAGCGTGGGCTCCTGGTAGATGACCGCGATGCCGGCGGCCTTCGCTGCGGCGGTCGACGTGAAGTCGACGGGATGCCCCTCGAGGAGGAACTCGCCCGCATCGCGCTGGTAGAGCCCCGCGATGATCTTGACGAGCGTGGACTTGCCGGCGCCGTTCTCGCCGACGAGGGCGTGGATCGATCCGGACTCGAGGCGGAGGGTGCCGTTCGTGAGCGCGATCACCGCGCCGAACGCTTTGGCGATGCGCGAGAGCTCCAGTGCCGGGGGCGGAGCCGTGCCTATCGACGTCATTGTCTGTCTCTCTGGGTTCCCCGGTCGCGTGTGCTGAACACCGGGTGAATCGTTTCAGGTGGTGTTCAGACGATAGGCGCGATCCATCGATCCGTCAAGTCGCAGAGGGAGAACGCTTAGAGCAGTGCGCTGAACGAGTGGATCCCGCTCCCCACCGCCACGGGCTCCGCGCCCGGCAGCTCGACCACGGCGTCCGCCCCGGTCGGCACGACGACGTCGACGCTCAGCACTCCGTCGGCGATGCGCCAGTCGATGGATGCCCGCCCGTACGGCGTCTCGTGCGCGGCCGAGGCCGACGTCAGCCCGCCGCCCGGCTGCGGAGCGAACCGGATGCTGCGGTAGCCGGGGGCCGCGGGGGCGATCCCCGCCACGACGCGGTGCAGCCAGTCGGCGACGGACCCGAGCGCGTAGTGGTTGAACGACGTCATCGTGCCCGGATTGACCGTGTCATCCGGCAGCAGCGAGTCCCAGCGCTCCCACACGGTGGTCGCGCCCTTCTTCACGGCGTACAGCCACGACGGGCACTCCTCCTCGAGGAGCAGGTCGTAGGCGGAGTCGTTCGCGTCGACGAGCGTGAGGGCGTCCGAGAGCACGTTCACTCCGGCGAAGCCGACCGAGATGCGGTTCCGACCCTCCGCGACGAGAGCCGCGAGCCGGGCGCCGGCTGCCGCCCGCAGCTCCGGGTCGACGATGAGGTCGAAGCGCAGCGCGAGGGCGTAGGCGGTCTGCGCGTCGCTCGACATGCGGCCGTCGGGCAGTACGTACTCGGCGACGAAGGCGTCGCGCACGAGATCGGCGAGTCGCGAGTAGTGGGCGGCGTCGTCGGCGAGCCCGAGCACCTCGGCGGCCTTCGCGAGGTGCCGTGCCGACCACGCGAAGTAGGCGGTGGCGACGAGGTACTTGTCGGTCTTGGCGTCCGCCGGGTCCTGCGGGGGAGCATCCGGGTCGAGCCAGTCGCCGAGCTGGAAGCCCTCGTTCCACAGGTGGTCGTCGCCCGCGAGGCGATCCTGCAGGTCGACCCACTTCTTGGCGCTCTCGTACTGCGCGGCGAGGATGCCGGCGTCGCCGGAGCGCTCGTAGAGCACCCACGGCGTGAGCACCGCGACATCCCCCCACACCGCGCCGGGGCGGATCGGCGTCCACATCTGGTGAGCCGGGATGACGGGCACGTACCAGGGGATGGTTCCGTCGGGGAGCTGCTCGACGGCGACGTCGCGCAGCCAGCTGCCGAGCATCCCGGACACGTCGTAGAGGAAGGCGGCGGTCGGCGCGAACACCTGGATGTCGCCCGTCCAGCCCACGCGCTCGTCGCGCTGCGGGCAGTCGGTCGGCACGTCGACGAAGTTGCTGCGCATTCCCCACAGCACGTTGTCGTGCAGCCGGTTGACGAGGGGGTTGGATGACTCGAACCACCCCGTGCGCTCCATGTCTGAGTGGTAGACCCGCCCCACCGCATCGCCCGCCGCGACGGCGGCGTCGAGGTCGCCCGGCCACCCGGTGACCTCCGCGTAGCGGAAGCCGTGGATCGTGAAGCGGGGCTCCCACTCCTCGGTGCCTTCGCCACGCAGCGTGTAGACGTCGGTCGACTTCGCCTCGCGCAGCGGGCGGGTGTAGAGCTCGCCGTGCTGCAGGACCTCGGCGGTGCGGATGGTCACGGTGTCGCCCGCGGCACCCGACACCCGGATGCGGATGCGACCCGCGAAGTTCTGGCCGAAGTCGAGGATGCGCTTGCCGCTCGGCGTGGTGAGCACGGCCACGGGCGCGAGCTCCTCGGTGCACCGCACCGGCGGACCCTGCGGAGCGACGAGGGTCGCCGGGTCGCGCTCGCCGGTCGCGACGGGGCTCCACCCGGAGTCGTCGAAGGATGCCGCGGACCATCCCGGCAGCTCGTCGCGAGCGTCGTAGACCTCGCCGTCGTAGAGTCCGCTGCGGACGATCGGGCCGACGTGGGCGCGCCACGAGTCGTCCGTCGCGATGGTCTCGACCGAGCCGTCGGCATAGGTCACCTCGAGCTGCGCGAGCAGGGCGAGGTCGCTGCCGAACAGGTTGTAGAAGCCGCCGCGCCAGCCGAGGCGGCCGCGGTACCAGCCGTCGCCGAGCCACGAGCCGATCGCGTTCTCGCCCGGCTGCAGCAGCCCGGTGACGTCGTAGGTGTAGTACCGCAGGCGCTGGCCGTAGACCGTCCAGCCGGGGGCGAGCGCGTCGTCGCCGACGCGCGACCCGTTGAGCTCGACCTCGTAGAGGCCGTGGGCACTCGCGTAGAGGCGGGCCTTCGCGACGGGCTTGCCGAGCGTGAAACCCCGGCGCACGAGGGGCGGGCGCCGGGCATCCAGGTCGTCGCCCTCGTCCCAGGGGGCGCCGACCGGCACCGCCACCCAGTCGGTCGGGTGCAGCAGCCCGGCTTCGACGACGGATGCCTCGCTCCAGTCGCTCTCGTCTCCGGACTCGCCGACCACGCGCACCCGCACCGATGCGGACTCCCGTGACTCGAGGGGCGCGCCGACCCACGGCACGAGGACGGACTCGCCCGACTCGATGCGCTCGGTGTGGACTCGCTGGCTTCGCGTGACCTCGACCTCGTAGGCGGCCTGCCGCCACCCCGCGGGGGCCACCGTCTTCCACGACAGGCGCGGGGCGGCCTCGCCGATGCCGAGCGCCTCGCGGTGGTGCTCGAAGCGGGGGGAGCTCGGAGTGGCCATCGTTGGTCACAGTCCTTTCAGCGGTGGCGGGCAGCGGATGCTCCGCCCGTAATGACACGTTTCAAAATGCGATAGTACATGCCGCTCGGCCAATTGCACCCGCCCCATTGACACGTTTCAAAGCGTGGGGCAGGATGGGCCCACCGAACACAACAGGCCACCGGCACACCAGCGACCGTGGTGTCGACGTTGTCGTGCCGGGAGACGACGCCGTCCGCGGCATCCGTCTCGCACCGGACAGGCCCGGCGGGGCACCCGCGCTCGGTGGCGGCGGGCTCCGGCTCGCTGCGCGCGACCGCCCCGCCGGCCTGTCTCGCCACCGCTCTGCGCCCACCGCGCCGCCCCGATTGGATGCCCCGCCCATGCCCGTCCTCGAACCCGGCACCTGGCTCAACCCCGACACCCGCCCCGACTGGTGCGAGATCGGCTCCATCGGACGCTTCGCCGTACCCCTGGAGGGCGGCCGCTTCGAGCGCCACCACCACGACGACCACGAGGTGTGGTTCATCGCCGAGGGCAAGGCGAAGATCTTCGTCGACGGCGGGGAGCGCTACGTGCAGGCCGGGGACATCGTGCTGACCCGGGCGGGAGACATCCACGACATCGTCGAGGTCTACGAGACCGTGCGAGGGTTCTTCCTCGAGTCGGGCCACCCCGCGGGCGGCCGCATCGGCCACCTCGACGGCGTCGCCCACGACGTGCCCGGGCTGCCCCTGCCCGCCGACTTCCCGGAAAGATAGTCCCCATGCGCATCGCCGTCACCGGCTCGAACGGCCTTCTCGGCCGGGCCACCGTCGACCTCCTCCGCGCCGACGGCCACGAGGTCGTCGGCTTCGACGTCTCCCGCCCCGCCGGCCCCGGCTTTGTGAAGGTCGACCTCGCCGACTACGGCCAGACGCTGGATGCCCTCCTCGGCGTCACCGCGCGCCACTCGGGTCTCGACGCTCTCGTGCACCTCGCCGCCATTCCCGTCAACGGACTCGTGCCCGACGCCACCACCTTCCACAACAACATGACGGTGTCGTTCAACGTGATGTTCGGGGCGCTGCGGGCGGGCATCCGCACGATCGTCTACGCGTCGTCGATCACGGCGATGGGCTTCCCGTTCGAGGAGGCCCCGCCCGCGCTGCCCGTCGACGAGAGCTACACCGCCGCGAACAACACCTACGGCCTCGGCAAGGTGCTCGAGGAGGCGATGGCCGCGCAGCTCGTGCGCTGGCACCACGACACCTCCATCACCGCGCTGCGCTACACGAACGTGGTGCCGGCTGACGGCTACGAGTCCTTCGCCCGCGCGGGCGACCCCACCTACCGCCGGGACCTGATCGGCTCCTACGTGGATGCCCGCGACGGGGCCAGCGCCGTCGCGGTGTCACTGCGGCACCGGGCACCCGGGTTCGAGGTGTACAACGTCGCCGCCCCGGACTCGGGGTTGAGCATCCCGACCGCGGAGCTCGCGAAGCAGTGGTTCCCGGGCGTGCCGCTCACCCCGGGCGGCGAGTTCGAGTCCCTCATGTCGACGGCGAAGCTCCAGTCGCTCGGCTGGCGCGCCGAGCACCTCTGGCGCGACGAATACCGCGGCTGACGCCGTCGAGTTGCCACTAGTGGCGGTTCGAGCGCTCGAATAGCCGCCACAAGAGGCAACTCGCGCCGCCGATCGCCTGCCCCGCGTACCCTCGACACCGTGAGACCGCTAATCGGCGTACTCTCGGCGGCGCTGCTGCTGACGGGATGCACGGCGCCCGCATCCGACGCCACGTTTCCCGCTGGCGGCCGCCCGGACTACCAGCTCGGCGGCTCTTACGACCCACCCGCGGGCGTGGCGATCGTCGCCCGTGACAGCCTCGAGAAGCCCGCGCCGGGCGTCTACAGCATCTGCTACGTCAACGGCTTCCAGACCCAGCCGGGGGAGGAGTGGCCGGATGCCCTCCTCCTGCACACCCCGCAGGGCGACCCGTTCCTCGACCCGAACTGGCCCGACGAAACCCTCATCGACATCTCGACGGCGGAGAAGCGACACCAGGCAGCAGACCGCATCGGCGCCGCGGTGGAGCGGTGCGCGACATCCGGTTTCGACGCCGTCGAATTCGACAACCTCGACTCGTTCACGCGCTCCGACGGGTTGCTCACCGAGGACGACGCGATCGCCTTCGCACAGCTGCTCGTCAAGGAAGCGCAGGACCACGGCCTCGTCGCCGGCCAGAAGAACACCCCGCAGCTCGGAGACCGCGGCCCCGAGATCGGCTTCACCTTCGCCGTCGCCGAGGAGTGCGCCCGCTACCGCGAGTGCGCCGCCTACACCGAGGTGTACGGCGACCGCGTGATCGACATCGAGTACGCCGACGACCTCGACCGCAGCTTCGCCGAGATCTGCGCCGACCCTGAGACTCCGGCATCCACGATCCTGCGCGACCGCGACCTCGTGCCCGCCGGAGAACCCGACTACGTCTACGAGCACTGCTGACGCCGCAATTCCATCGGGATTGACGATGGATTCCCCGCGCCCCAGAGTGGGCTCATGACCGGTTCCGCGAGCGAGTTCGAGCAGCTCTTCCGTGACACCTATCGCGTCTTTCACCGGCGCGACGGGCGACGCAGCGGGCTGACGGGCGCATCCTGGGCCGTGCTCACGCACCTGTCGCTCACCGGCCCGGTCACGGTCGGCGAGGCGGCCCAGCACCTCGACCGGGCGCAGTCCGTCGTGAGCGACATCGTCACCCAGCTCGAGGGCAAGGGGCTCGTCGAGCGCCGCGCCGACAGCGCCGATCGCCGGCGCACGCACGTCTGGATCACCCCCGAAGGAGTGGATGCCCTGCGCGCCGACGAGCGGGTGCTCGGCCTCGACCTCCTCACCGATGCCTTCGAGCGGATGCCCGCCGCCGAGGCCACCTCGCTCCTCGCATCCCTCCGGCGTCTCGTCGATGCCGCCCCCGCCACCCACGAAAGGACCCCCTCATGACCGCCCACTGCGAGAGCTGCGGAATGCCCATCGAGTCGGGCCGCTACTGCGCCCGCTGCACCGACGAGTCCGGCGCCCTGCAGGACTTCGACACCCGCTTCGCGCGGATGACCTCCTGGCAGGAGCGCAGCACGCCCGGAGCATCCCGCGAGGAGATCGAGCGCGCGACGCTCGCCTACATGGCGACGATGCCTGCGTGGCGCGACCACCCCCGCGTCGTGGAGGCGACTCGCTGACCTCGGACGGAATGCTCGCCGCCCCCGTGCGGTTGACTAGTGTCATGCCACTTCAGGGAGAGTACGCACCGAGCACCGCCGATTGGGCCCGCGAGCAGGCCGAGAAGTACGAGGCCACCAACGGGCAGGAGAAGGGCGACCTGCGCGGCATGCCCGTCATCGTTCTGACGACCGTCGGCGCGAAGACCGGGATGCTCCGCAAGACCGCCCTCATGCGCGTCGAGCACGACGGACTGTACGCCGTCGTCGCCTCGCTCGGCGGCGCCCCCAAGAACCCGGTCTGGTACTACAACATCGTCAAGAACCCGCACGTCGAGCTGCAGGACGGCGCGGTCAAGAAGGACTACATCGCTCGTGAGATCACGGGCGACGAGAAGGCCGTCTGGTGGGAGCGAGCCGTGGCGGCGTACCCGCCCTACGCCGACTACCAGGAGAAGACGGATCGCGAGATCCCGGTCTTCGTGCTGGAGCCCTTCGAGGCGTAGCGGCGGCTAGGCCCGCGCATCCCACTTCCTGGCTCGCGCGGGAGTTCGTGCCGCGCGCGGGTGCAGCAACTCCCGCAGACGGCAGCAACTCCCGCGCGAACGCTCGGGACGTCGGGTCACGGCTCAGACCGGGTCGGGCAGTTCCACGAGCGGGGTGACCCCGGTGAAGTCCAGACCGAGGTCGACGAGTTTCACCTTGCCCGCGACGCGGCGCGCCGGCTCGAGCAGAAGCCCCGCCTTATAGGCGCCGAACGTCACCGTCAGCCGCGCGGGCAGCACCGGCCCGGGCAGCGCGCCCGAGTCGGGGTCGATGCCGCTCGGGATGTCCACCGCCACCACGGGGGTGAGCGTCCCGGCCGCGGCGATCACCAGGTCGAGGGCGCCTCCGCGCAACGGCCCCGAGGCGCCGATGCCCACGAGTCCGTCGACGACGACGTCCGAGGCATCCACGAGCTCGGCCGCGCGCGATGCGGGTTCGACGACCGCGCCCATCTCGAGGGCGGCGCCGAGGGCGTCATGGTGCATCGTCTCGCCGGACGCGATGATCGAGACATCCAGCCCCGACTCCGCCAGCTGCGCCCCCGCGTACAGGGCGTCGCCGCCGTTGTCGCCGGTGCCGACCAGCAGAAGGACGCGCTGGATGCCCGGCCGCCGCAGCTCGCCCGCGAGAGCGGTCGCCGCCATCTGCATGAGGGGGATGCCCCGCGCGCGCAGCGGCGCCTCCGCGTCCCGGACCTGCTGCGCCGAATAGCCCTTCACGATCAGAGACTATCGGTCGCGAGCATCCGGGCACCTGAGTCGCGAGTGTTCCGATTGTGCCGCTTCGAGACGCCCGCAAGCGGCACTTTCGGAACACTCGGCAACGCAGCGAGGAGCAGCGTCAGCCCTTCACCGCTCCCGCCGCAAGCCCCTTCATGATGCGCTGGTTGAGGAACAGGTACAGCACGAGGATGCCGCCGACGGTGATGCAGATCGCCGCGAACAGCGGGCCGTAGTCGATCGCGCCGTACTCGCCGGAGAAGTTCAGCAGCCCTACCTGAATCGTGTTGAGCTTGCGCTGCCCGGCAAAGATGAGGGCGATGAGCAGGTCGTTCCAGATGAGGAAGAACTGCACGATCGCGACCGTCAGCACCGCGTTGCGCACCATCGGGAAGCCGACCGAGCGGAACGAGCGCAGGATGCTCGCGCCGTCGAGAGTGGATGCCTCGAACACCTCCCGCGGGATCGCCCGGAAGTACGTCGCCATCATGAAGATCGTCAGCGGCAGTCCGCCGGCGGTGTAGATGATGATGAGCGGCCACAGCGAGCCGACGAGCCCGATCGAGAAGAACGTCGTGAAGAGCGGCAGGATGATCATCTGCCCGGGGATCATGATGCCGGCGAGCACGTAGAGGAGCACTCCGCCGCGGCCCTTCCAGATCATCACCTCGAGCGCGAAGCCCGCGGCGGTGCCGAGGATGACGATGAGCACGAGCGACGGGATCGTCACGATGATCGAGTTGGTGATCGTCGTGCCGAGGTTGCCGACCTCCCACGCGCGGGCGTAGTTGTCCCACATCCACACCTCGGGCAGGGCGTACGACGGGTTGTCGAGGAAGTCGGACTTGCCCTTGAGCGAGTTGATGACCATCCAGAACAGCGGGTAGGCCGTGATGAGGATGAGGAAGACGATGACGAGGAAGGCCGGGATGCGCTTGGCCAGCTTCACGACCGGGTTGTCGGATGCCCGGCGCCGGCTGCTCAGGGGTGCGGTGAGTTCGGTCATGTCGTGCCTCACAGGGTGTTGTCGCGACGCGACGAGCGGAACAGGAGCAGGGTGATGAGCAGGCACATGATCGTCAGCAGGAGTGCGATCGTGGAGCCGTAGCCGTAGTCGCTGTACTGGAACGCGGTGCGGTACATGTACAGCGTGAGCGGCGTCGTCGAGTTTCCGGGGCCGCCGCCCGTCAGGGCGAACACCGAGTCGAAGACCTTGACGGTGCCGTTGATGGAGAAGATCGCCGACGCGAAGAGGATCGGCAGCGACATCGGCAGGATGATGTGGCGGAAGAGCGACCAGAAGCGGGCGCCGTCCATCCTGGCCGACTCGATGATGTCCTCGGGGATGTCGAGGAGGCCGGAGAAGATCAGCACTCCGTAGAAGCCCATGGAGCGCCAGACATCCATGATGATGATGACGATGAAGGCGGTGTCGCCGGCGCCGAGCCAGTCGACGCCGGAGAGGCCGACGTTGACGAGGAGCTCGTTGACGAGCCCGTCGTTCGGGGCCGACTGGAAGAGCTTCTGGTACAGCAGCGAGATCGCGACCGTCGGCAGCACGACGGGGAAGAACACGAGAGTGCGCACGATCGACGACGACTTCTTGAGCACGAACATGTAGAGCAGGGCGAGGCCGTAGCCGAGCACGACCTGGCCGATGGAGGTCAGCAGCGCGTACTTGACGGTGAACCAGAACGCGTCGTGAACGTAGCTGTCGGTGAACAGCCGCTGGAAGTTCTGGATGCCCGCGAAGTCGAAGCCCTGGAGCGGGTTGCCCTTGAAGAAGGTCAGCACGAACGACCAGACGACCGGCACCATCGTGATGAGCGTGTAGACGAGAAGAGCGGGCCCCAGCAGGATCGCGATCGCTCTCTTGTCAGCGAGGACTGAGTTCATGGGGCCTTCCGGTGGTGCGGGCGCCGATCGGGACGACGCGTGGTGTCGAGTATCGCTTAAGGCCGTGTGGCCGCGGGGGCAGCTGCCCCACGCGGCCACACGGGGTGATCACTGTGGGATCAGGGGTTGTCGAGCGCGTCCTGGACGAGGCCCATGAACTCCTCCGCGGAGATCTGGCCGGTCACGAGGAGCGCCGCGTTGGTGGACGAGATGTTGCTCGCCTTGGCGTTGAACAGCGCCTCGAACCAGAGCACCGAGTCGGTGCTCGTCGCGATGGTGTCGGCGATGGTCGCGGTGACCTCGTTCTGCTCCACCTCGACGTCGGAGATGAAGCCGGTGATCTGGCCCTGCTCCGCCGCCTCGTTGCCGTAGTTCTCCGCGATGCACTTGAGCCACTCGCCGACCTCGGGCGTGTAGGTCTTGGAGCCGAAGGTGGCCGGGAGGCCGACGTTCGCCGGGTACTGGCCGATGTCGCCAGCGCCGCCCTCGACCGCCGGGTACGGGAAGAAGCCGACGTTCTCGGCACCGATCTGGTTGCCGTCGCCGTTGATGTTGCCGAGCAGCCACGAGCCCATGTAGATCATCGCGGCCTTGCCCGTGAGGAACTCGTTGGTCGCGGCGTCGTAGTCGAGCGACGTGACGTTCTGGCCGAAGTAGCCCGCGGCACCGAGGTCGGCGATCGCCTGGGCGGCGGCGACGTACTCGGGGTCGGTGAGCTTGGCCTCGCCGTCGGCGACCTTCTTGAGGGCATCCGGCCCGAGGTCGCGGAACAGGTAGCCGGAGATGAGGCGCGTGAGCGGCCAGCCCTGCTCACCGGAGGCGGAGAGCGGCGTGTAGCCGGCGGCCTGGATCTCGGCGGAAAGCGCGGTCAGCTCGTCGAACGTCGTCGGAACCTCCCAGCCGTTCTCCTCGAAGAGGGCCTTGTTGTAGAAGACGCCCTCGATGTTGTACTGGAACGGCAGGAAGTTGAACGCGCCGCCGTAGAGCTTCTCGATCGTGGAGATCGCACCGGGCGCGATCTTGTCCTTGACGCCGAGGTCGGTGAGCGCTTCGTCGAGGTCGAGGATGACGCCCTGGTCCCAGAGCTTGGCGCCTTCGGCCGGGTTGCCACCGGCGGAGAACATGACGGGGAGGCCGTTCTGGCTGGCGAGCAGCTGCACCTGGGCGTCGAGGTCCGCCTGCGGCACCGAGCTGATCTCGAGCGGGAGCGTCTCCTCCTGGGCGGCGCACTGGTCGTCCGCGAGGGCCTGCAGGATGGGCTCGGTGGTGGTGTTCTCGGCGTTCTTCAGGAACGTGAGCGCCTCGGGAGCGCTCGAGCCGCCGCCGGCGCAGCCGGCGAGGGCGAGGGTGGCGACGCTGAGGGCGCCGACCGTGAGTAGCAGCCCTCGCGCAGCGCGGGGACGGTGTGCTGTGGTCACAATTCCTCCTTGAAATGCGACGCCCCTTTTGAGACGTTTCAATCGGGGATGCTAACTGCCGTGCGTCACCACTGTCAAGCGAATTCGGCTGCGGCCCGAGCATCCCGCTGAAACGTGTCAAACCCTCGATCCTGCTCGAGTGGAGGACGACGCGTCGCCGGAGCCTCCCGGTGTCAGCGTACCTCGGCGTGTCCTCGTCCGCTGGGGGCTGTGCTACAGTCCAAAGCAGTTGAAACGTTACAAAGAGCGCCGGGATGCTCGGCGCCCGCTTCAGAGAGGAAGCCGTTCATGAGGCTCGAGGGTCAGCGCGCCATCGTCACCGGAGCAGCAGGAGCACTCGGCCGCGTCATCGCGCGCGTACTCGCGAGCGAGGGCGCGGATGTCGCCGGACTCGACCTGAACGCGGAGGGTCTCGAGGCCACGGCGGAGCTCGTCAGGGCCGAGGGTCGGCGCTCGCTGTCGGCGACCGCGGACCTCACCGACCACGCCGCCGTGAAGAGCGCGGTCGACGGCATCGTCGCCGAGTGGGGCGGCATCGACATCCTGCTCAACGGCGCCGGCGGCGGGGCGGTCGCGTGGTTCCACGAGATGACGCCCGACGTGTGGGCGACGCAGATCGAGCGGAACCTGACGACGGTCTACAACGTCACCAACGCGGTGCTGCCGTCGATGCTCGAGCAGAAGCACGGTCGCATCATCAGCATCGCCTCGATCGCCGCGGTCTCGGGCGGCCGGCTCGTGCGCGGCGCCACCGCCTACGCCGCAGCGAAGGCCGGCGTCGTCGGGCTGACGAAGGCGCTCGCGATCGAGGTCGCCGAGCAGGGCGTCACCGTCAACGCGATCGCCCCGGGCGCCCAGGCGACCCCGGGCCGCGACAACGACACCCCCGAGCGGCGTGCCGCGCTCCTGGACCAGATCCCGACGAGACTGCTGGGAGAACCCGAGCACCTCGCCCAGGCGATCGTGTTCCTCGCCGCTCCCGAGGCGGTCAACATCACCGGAGTCATCCTGCCGCTCGACGGCGGACACTCGATCTAAGGAGCACCCCATGAGCGACCGACTCGACAAGGGCAAGGAGTGGTTCGACAAGGTCTACGGCGAGGGCAAGTCCGAGGGCCTCATCGAGATGCAGACCGGGCTCGGGCAGGATCTCGCCCGCTTCGGCATCGAGTTCAACTTCGGCGACATCTACTCGCGGCCCGGGCTCTCGCTCGCGCAGCGCGAGCTGCTGTCGCTCGCCTCGCTCGTGACCATCGGCGGGCTCGAGCCGCAGCTGCGCGGCCACACGCGCGGGGCACTGCGGGTGGGATGCTCGCCCACCGAGATCCTGGAGACGGTTATCCACACCGTGCAGTACTGCGGGTTCCCGAAGGCGCTCAACGCGATGCGCGTCATCACCGACGAGTTGCAGCTGCAGGGGCAGGAGATCCCGCCGGCGCTCGGTCCGGGAGAGTAGCCCGGGCTAGCCGAGGGGCAGGCGGTACAGCGACGTCGTCGCCGTGACGTAGAGCACCCCGTCGCCGAAGCAGAGGTTCGAGACCGTCTCGGGGAACTCGACGCGCTGCAGGAGCCGAGCATCCGGCGCATAGATCTCGATGGCCGCGCTCGACGACGTCCACACGTTCCCGAGGGGATCGACCCGCAGTCCGTCGGCGAAACCGGTGGGCTGCACGAACAGTCGCCCCTCCCACGTTGCCGTGTCGTAGACCCGGATGTGCCGCGGGCCGGCGTTCCACACCTCGGCGGTGTCGGCGACGTACAGCAGCGACTCGTCGGGGGAGAACGCGAGCCCGTTGGGGTGCACCATGTCGGTGATCACCGGCTCGGCGACCCCGTCGATGACGCGGAACACGAAGCACCCGTCGTAGTCCTGCGTGCCCGGATGCCCCTCCCGCCCGCTCTCGTGCAGTCCGTACGGGGGGTCGGAGAAGTACACGGCGCCGTCCCGGGCGACGACGACGTCGTTGGGGGAGTTGAAGCGGCCGCCCGCCCACTCCGCCACGATCGGGGTGACGACGCCGGCGGCATCCCGCTCGACGCGGCGGAGGCCGTGGCTGCACTGGATGACGCTGCCGTCGGCGTCGACGGTGCGCCCGTTCGTGAACTCCACCGCCGTCGCGTACTCGACCACGTCGCCGGTCGCCTCGTCGAACTGCAGGATGCGGTCGTTCGGGATGTCGCTGAACCGCACCACCCCGTCGGCGGCGAGCCACGCGGGCCCCTCGAGCCACTCCCCGCCCGTCCACAGCCGCTCGGGCGCGGCGCCCTCGGGGATCACTCGAGGGCTCCGGCGAGGCGGCGCGCGGCGGTGTTCATGTGCAGCGCCATGGCGCTCGCCGCGGCATCCGGGTCGCGCGTGGCGATCGCGGCGTGCACGGCGGCGTGCTCCTCGATCGCGGCGAGCGCCTCGGCGGGCTCCTGCACGGCACGGTCGACCCAGACGCGCAGGAGCGAGCGGATGCTCTGCAGAAGGTCGAGGAGCACGGAGTTGTCCGTGCTGCGCGCGAGCTCGAGGTGGAACTGCAGGTCCGCTTCGACGAACCGCTCGAGCGTGTCGACGGAGGCGCGCATCTCCTCGACGCGGGCGCCGAGCGAGGCGAGTTCCTCGTCGCTCATGCGGGTCGCGGCGAGCCGCGCGGCGTAGATCTCGAGGGCACCGCGCACGTCGATGAGCTCGCGCGTCTTGGGCTCGTCGAGCATGAGCCCCCAGCTGAGCGTTTGCGGCAGCAGCTCGCTCGCGGAGCCGCGCAGGTAGGTGCCGGAGCCGGGTCGCACGTGCACGATTCCCAGGATCTCGAGGGCGGCGAGCGCCTCGCGCACGGCGGAGCGGCCGACGCCGAGGGTCGAGGCGAGCTGTCGCTCCGGGGGGAGCCGGGTCCCGGGCTCGATGTCGCCGCGGGTGAAGATCTCCAGCAGCGCCTTTGCGACTCCGGAGACCGCCGTGCCCGCCTCGAGGGTGCCGAGCGAGGCCGCGATCTCGGCTGAGGAATCGTTCGGATAGGCGGGCATGAGTCACAGGCTAGCAATTGCATTCGGCCAACCGGTGGACCGAAATTGGTCAACCGGTTGACAAACCCGAGGACCGCCCCGCATACTCGTTCGCGCGACCACCGTGGTTCACCGGCCAGGGCGGCGCGCCATCCCGCCTCACCGAAGGAGTCAACGTGGACACCACCACAGCTCGCGTGCAGTCTGCCGTCGAGAAATCTGCCATCAAGAAGGTCGCGATCCGGCTCGTGCCGTTCGTCGCCCTGATGTTCTTCATCAACTACCTCGATCGCACTGCGATCGGGTTCGCCGCCCCGAACGGCATGAACGAGGACCTCGCCCTGTCGGCCGCCCAGTTCGGCTTCGCCTCGGGCGTGTTCTTCATCGGCTACATCCTTCTGGAGGTGCCGTCGAACCTGGCCCTGCACCGCTTCGGCGCCCGCAAGTGGCTCGCCCGCATCATGGTGAGCTGGGGCATCGTCGCCCTGCTCTTCACGTGGGTGCAGAACTTCGAGCAGCTCGTCGCCCTGCGCTTCATCCTCGGTGTCGCCGAGGCCGGATTCTTCCCGGGCGCGATCCTCTTCCTCAGCCTCTGGGTCCCGGCGGAGCACCGCTCGAAGATTCTCGCCCTGTTCTACCTGGCGCAGCCGCTCACGACGGTCATCGGCGCCCCGTTCGCCGGGTGGCTCATCCAGCAGCACGGAATCTTCTTCGGCCTCGAGGGCTGGCGCTTCATGTTCCTCGGCGTCGCGATCCCCGCGATCATCGTCGGCATCGTCGCGTGGTTCTACCTCAAGGACAAGCCGTCAGACGCCAAGTGGCTCACCACCGAGGAGCAGGAGTGGCTCACCGGCGCCCTCGCCCTCGAGCGCGCGAACACCGAGAAGGCCAACAACACGCACCGCATCCGCGACGCCTTCACGTCCGGCCGGGTGTGGGTGCTCTCGGGCATCTACTTCGGCTTCATCTACGGCCTCTACGCCCTCGGCTTCTTCCTCCCGACGATCATCGGCGGCTTCCAGGAGCAGTTCGGCACCGAGTTCGACGTCTTCCAGAAGGGCCTCATCACGGCGATCCCGTATGTCCCCGCTGCGATCGCGCTCTACTTCTGGTCGCGGGATGCCTCGCGCCGCGGCCTCAAGACCTGGCACATCGTCATCCCCGCCCTCGCCGGCGCGGTGAGCATCCCGCTCGCCCTCTTCGCGGGCTCGCCCGCGGCGACCATCGCGGTCATCGCGGTGACGGCGATGGCGATCTTCTCGGCGCTGCCCAACTTCTGGACGCTGCCGACGAAGTTCCTCACCGGTGCCGCCGCCGCGGCGGGCATCGCGCTCATCAACACCATCGGCAACCTCGCCGGCTTCTCGGCCCCGTACATCACGGGCCTCGTCGCCGACGCGACGGCGGTCGACGGCGAGCCGAGCTACGTCGCGCCGATGTTCATCGTGGGCGGCTTCATGCTGCTCTCCGCGGTGCTCATGATCGGCCTCGCCGCCCGCACCAAGACGACCGCCCCGGCGGTCGCCGAGACGGTCGCAGCCGAGTAACGACTACCCCGGGGCGGTCGTCCACCCGACCGCCCCGGGGTCTCCCTCAGATCCACTCGAACCACCCGGAGCACTCCATGACCCGCCTGTTCAACGAACCGAGCGCCTTCGCCGATGAGATGATCGACGGCTTCGTGGCCGCGAACTCCGCCCAGGTGCGCCGGGTCTCGGGTGGCGTCGTGCGCAGCACCGTCTCCACTCCCGGCACCGTCGCGGTCGTGATCGGCGGCGGCTCGGGTCACTACCCCGCCTTCGGCGGCATCGTCGGCCAGGGCCTCGCGCACGGTGCGGCCATGGGCAACCTCTTCGCCTCGCCGTCCGCGCAGCAGGTCCACTCGGTCGCCGCCGCGGCGAACCTCGGCGGGGGCGTACTCCTTACTTATGGCAACTACGCCGGCGACGTGCTCAACTTCACCGCCGCGCAGGATCGCCTGAACTCCGAGGGCATCGAGACCCGCACGGTCGTCGTCACCGACGACATCGCGAGCGCCCCTCTCGCCGAGAAGCACAAGCGTCGCGGAATCGCCGGCGACCTCACGGTCTTCAAGGCGGCCGCCGCCGCGTCCGAGGCGGGCTACTCGCTCGACGAGGTCGTGCGCGTGGCGGAGCTGGCCAACGAGCGCACCCGCTCTTTCGGCGTCGCCTTCACGGGATGCACGCTCCCCGGTGCGGCCGAGCCCCTGTTCACGATCCCGGAGGGCCGCATGGGCGTCGGCATCGGCATCCACGGCGAGCCCGGCATCGACGAGACGGATGTCCCGACCGCCGACGGTCTCGCCGAGCTCTTCGTCTCCACGCTGCTGTCCGAGCTCCCCGAGGGCATCTCCTCGCCCGACGGCCAGCGCGCCGCGGTGCTGCTCAACGGCCTCGGCTCGGTGAAGTACGAGGAGCTCTTCGTCGTCTACCGCCGGGTCGCGCAGCTGCTCGAGGAAGCCGGGGTCGTCATCGTCGAGCCGGAGGTCGGCGAGCTCGTCACGAGTTTCGACATGGCCGGGGCATCCCTCACGCTCTTCTGGCTGGGCACCGAGGAGGGCAGCGAGCTGGAGCGCTTCTGGCGAGCCCCGGCCGACACCCCCGCCTACCGCAAGGGCTCCGTCGGCGCCGTGGAGCAAGCGGCCCCCGCGCCAACCGAGGCTCTCGACGCGGGCCTGACCGAGAACATCCCTCCCGCCACCGACGACTCCCGCGCCGCCGCCGCCGTCGCGGCCGCCGCGCTCCAGGCCATCGCCGAGGTCATCGACGAGAACGTCGGCGAGCTCGGCCGCATCGATGCCGTCGCCGGGGACGGCGACCACGGCATCGGAATGCAGCGGGGCTCCCGAGCCGCGTCGTCCGCCGCTGTCGAGCTGCTCGCCGTTGGTTCCGGCGCGCGCACACTGCTCCAGCGGTCGGGCGACGCGTGGGCCGATCGCGCGGGGGGAACGTCGGGTGCCCTCTGGGGAGTGGCCCTCCGCGCGATCGGCGACACCCTCGGGGACTCGGATGCCGCGAGCGGCGCCGCGGTGGCTGCGGGCGTCCGCGGCGCGACGACGGGCATCCTCGGCTTCGGCGCCGTGGTCGGCGACAAGACCATGGTCGACGCCCTCGTGCCGTTCGCGGACGCGCTCGAGGCGGGCATCGCGGCCGGCCGCCCGCTGACCCAGGCCTGGGCGGATGCCGCGGACGCAGCCACTACGGCGGCCGCCGCCACCGCCCAGCTCCTCCCGAAGATGGGCCGCGCCCGGCCCCACGCCGAGAAGAGCCTCGGCACGCCCGACGCGGGCGCTCACTCGTTCGCGCTGATCGTGCAGCGCATCGCGACCGTACTCAAGGAACAGGACAGTAAGTAATGGACAAGCTCCGCATCGTGATCGGCTCGGATGACGCCGGCTACGACTACAAGGAACTCCTCAAGAAGGACCTGTTCGCGAGCGACCTCGTCGAGTCGGTCGAGGACGTCGGCGTCGACGCGGACGGCCACACCCCGTACCCGAAAGTCGGCGTCGCGGTCGGCGAGACCATCGCGCGCGGCGACGCGGACCGGGGCCTGCTGATCTGCGGCACCGGCATGGGTGTCGCGATGGCGGCGAACAAGGTGGCGGGCATCCGCGCGTCCGTCGCGCACGACTCTTTCTCGGTCGAGCGGCTCATCCTGTCGAACAACGCCCAGGTGCTCGCCCTCGGGCAGCGCGTCATCGGTGCCGAGCTCGCCCGCCGACTCGTGCGCGAGTGGCTCACCTACCGCTTCGACGAGTCCAGCGCGTCGGCCGAGAAGGTCGCCGTGCTCGACCAGTACGAGCTGACCGGATCCTGCTGATGCCCCGCACGGTCGGTGTGAGCCTGAAGATGTACTTCGGGCACGCCGCCGCGCTGTCGTGGTTCGATCGCGTGGCGGAGCTCGCGCGCGAGCATCGCGCCGTCGCGTCGGGGGAGGTCGAGCTTTTCGTGATCCCGTCGTTCCCGGCGATCCCGGGGGCGATCGCGGCGTTCGAGGGCACTCGCGTTCTCGTCGGCGCCCAGGACCTCTTCTGGGAGGACTCCGGCGCGTACACCGGCGAGGTGTCGGGCGCCGAGCTCGCCGAGATCGGGGTGCGCGTCGCCGAGGTCGGCCATGCCGAGCGACGCCGCCTGTTCTTCGAGACGGATGCCGTCGTCGCCGCCAAGACCGCCGCCGCCCTGCGCAACGGCATCGCCCCCGTGTTGTGCATCGGCGAGGTCGCGGAGGTCACGCCCGCGGTCGCCGCCGCCGAGGTCATCTCGCAGCTCGATGCTGCGGTGCAGGATGCTCCGGCCGGCCGCATCATCGTCGCCTACGAGCCCGTCTGGGCCATCGGTGCCGCAGAGCCCGCCGGTCCCGACCACATCTCGCCCGTCTGCCGCGCGCTGCGCGAGCACCTCGACGCGATCGGGCGCGGGGGGACCGTGATCTACGGCGGCAGCGCCGGACCCGGGCTTCTCACCCGCCTCGGCGACAGCGTGGATGGGCTGTTCCTCGGCCGCTTCGCCCACGACCCGGCCGCGCTCGCCGCGGTACTCGACGAGGCGGCGGCATCGTGATCGGCCTGTCCACCTACGCCTTCTTCTGGCAGCACTCCGATCGGGCCCCCGCACCGCTCACGCTCGCCGACATGCTGCACCGCACGCGGTCGTCGGGCGTCGACCTGTTCCAGGTGTGCGATTACGCCCCACTCCTCTCTTACTCCGCGGCGGAGCTGCAGGGCATCCGGTCGCTCGCCGACGACCTCGGGATCACCCTCGAGCTCGGCACGAAGGGGCTCCAGACCGAGCATCTCGCGACGTTCCTGTCGATCGCCGAGGTGTTCGGCGCGACCTTCGTGCGCAGTATGGTCAACGGTCCCGACTCGACGCCCACCCTCGTCGAGGCCGAGTCGCTGTTGCGCGCGGCGCTGCCCGCGTTCGAGGCGGCCGGCGTGACGCTCGCCCTCGAGACCTACGAGCAGGTGTCATCCACCGACCTCGTCTCCCTCGTCGAGACCGTCGCGAGCCCCGCCCTCGGCATCACGCTCGACCCGGCGAACTCGGTGGCGGCGCTCGAGCATCCGCGCGACGTCGTCGAGCGCACCGCGCCGTACGTCCGCGGCATCCACGTGAAGGACTTCGCCTTCTCCCGTCGCGGGGGATGGGTCGGCTTCACCCTCGAGGGCGTGCCGCTCGGCACCGGACTCCTCGACTACGACCATCTGGTGGGGACCGTGCGCCCGGAGGAGCGCGGCATCAACCAGGTCATCGAGCACTGGCTCACCTGGCGCGACTCGTTCGACGAGACCGCCCGCCTCGAGAACGAGTGGAACTCCCACAACCTCAGTTATCTAAGGAGCAAGCAATCATGAGTGACAAGCTCACCATCGCGGTCATCGGCGCGGGCGGGAAGATGGGCATGCGAGTGTCCAACAACCTCGTGAAGACCGACCACACCGTCTACTACAGCGAGAACTCGCCCGCGGGCCAGGAGCGCGTCACCGCCACCGGCCGCACCCTCACCGACACGGATGCCGCGGTCGCCGACGCCGACGTCGTCGTGCTCGCCGTGCCCGACCTCGCCCTCGCGGCGGTGTCGGCCGCGGTCATCCCGCAGATGAAGTCCGGATCGATCATGCTGACCCTCGACCCGGCCGCCGCGTACGCCGGCCTCCTCGCCACCCGCGAGGACGTCATCCAGGGCGTCACCCACCCGTGCCACCCGTCGGTGTTCCTCGAGCGCCACACCCCCGAGGAGTACGCGGACACCTTCGGCGGAATCGCGGCCCCGCAAGACGCGATCGCCGCGATCGAGTCAGACGACCCGGCCAAGAAGGAGATCCTCGAGGCCGTCGTGCGCATCATCTTCGCGCCCGTCATCGACGTGCACTGGGTGACCGTCAAGCAGCTCGCGCAGCTCGAGCCGACTCTCGTGGAGACGGTCGCGTGCATGGTCGGCGCGCTGCTCGCGGAGGCCCTCGAGGAGACCGTGAACACCATGGGGGTCCCGCGGGAGGCGGCGCGCAGCATCCTGCTCGGCCACACCCAGGTCGCGCTCGCGAACACGCTCAAGGGCTCGAACCCGTTCTCCGACGCGTGCCTCATCGCGATGGACTACGGCCGCGAGTCGATCATCAAGGAGGACTGGAAGAAGATCTTCCGCGACGACGAGCTCGACAAGAACCTCGCGCGGATGCTCCACCTCGACGAGATCACGAGGTAGTTCCCGAAGCTCCACCCCGCAAGGGCACACCTACTTCCCATTGGCGCGGCGAATTCGCAGCGCTCTAGGGAATTAGGTGTGCCCTTGCGCGAGACGGGTGGCGATCCCTTCCGCCACCGACGCGGTATCCTCCTGCAATGGCCAGGGTCGGTATTAGAGAGGTAGCGACGCTCGCCGAGGTCTCCCTCGGCACCGTCTCGCACTACATCAACCACCCCGACAAGGTCTCCCCGGAGAAGCGCGAGCGCATCCAGCGGGCGATCGACCAGCTCGGCTTCGTGCGCAACAATGCCGCGTGGCAGCTGCGGCTCGGCCGCTCGGGCACGATCGCCTACATCGCCCCGGATGTCTCGAACCCGTTCTTCGCGACGATCGCGGAGGGTGTCGAGCAGCGGGCCGCGACGCACGACCTCTCCGTCTTCATCTCCAACTCGAACCGTTCGCGCGCGCGCGAGGACGCGTACCTCGAGCTGTTCGAATCCCAGCGCGTGCAGGGGATGCTCGTCTCCTCGCACCACCCGATCGACGACCGCTTGGCGCAGATCCGCAGCCGCGGCATCCCGTCGGTGCTCATCGGACAGCGCGCCGCGGACCCGACGCAGCCGTCCGTGTCGATCGACGACGTGACCGGCGGCCACATGGCCGTGCAGCACTTGCTCGAGCTCGGGCGGCGGCGCGTCGCGTTCGTCGGCGGCCCGCTCGGGATCCGGCAGGTCGCCGACCGGCTCGAGGGCGCGAACTCGGCGGTGCGCGAGGTTCCGGGCGCAGTGCTGGAGATCGTCAACGGCACGAACCGCACGATCGCCGAGGGCCGGGAGATCGGCCGCGCGATCCTCGCCCGACCCGCGGATGCCCGACCCGACGCCGTCTTCGCGGTCAACGACTTGCTCGCTCTCGGCATCCTGCAGGTGCTCGTGCACGGCGGGATCCGCGTGCCGGAGGACATCGCGCTCGTGGGCTACGACGACATCGAGTTCGGGGAGGCGTCGATCATCCCGCTCACGACGATCCGCGCGCCGCACGAGGGCTTCGGCTTCGCCGCGGTGGACCTGCTCGTCGACGCGATGTCGGACGAGCCGCGCCCGGATGCCCCGAAGCAAGTGATCTTCCAGCCCGAGCTCATCGTGCGCGCGTCGACGACGGGCCGCTAGAACCGCTCCAGCCAGGCCGCGCAGAGCTCGCGCCACGCGGCGGCGGGCTTGCCCTCGGCGAACCCGAGCCCGTGCCCGCCGTCCGCGAACACATGGAAGTCGTGCTCGACGTTGTGCCGGGCGAGCGCCTGCCCGAGCGGGTAGGCGTGGTCGGCGTACTCGACGCCGTGGTCGCCGGCGGTCGTCCAGATGAACATGGGCTTCGTCTCGGGGGTGACGAGCCGCGGCAACGAGACCGCGCGCTTGGCCCACCACGAGGGGCGCGGTCCGAGCAGGTTGGTGCGCGAGCCGATGTGGGTCGACGCCTGCATGGTCGTGACGGGATAGCACAGTACCGCGAAGTCGGGCCGGTCCACGGCATCCTTCACGAGCGTCGCGTGCCCGGCGAGGTGGCCGCCCGCGGAGAAGCCGAGGATGCCCACCTGCTCGTATCCCGCGGCGCGCTCGGCGGCGAGCTCGCGCTGCACCGCCCGCAGGGGGCCGGGATGCCGCGTCTTGACGGGGTACTCGACGACTCGGGCATCCCACCCGAGGCCGCGGATCCACTCGGCGACCGGCTCGCCCTCGTGGGGGGCGTGCCCGGCGTACCCGCCGCCGGGGAGGACGAGGATGCTGCGCTTCATCCCCCCAGCTTTTCAGGAATATGCGGTCGCCGAGTGCACTATCCCGTCGGCGGCGGCATATTCCTGAGAAACTGGGTAGTGAGTAAAGAAAATTTGACATGAGGTACGGGATTCTTTACAGTGGTCGATGTCAAAGATTCTGTACATGGCGTCACGAAGGAGCCCCCATGACCTACGAAGAACGCGGCACGTGGGTGTACCTCGTCGTCGTTCTCGGCACCTACGGTGTCTACCTCGGCATCGTGCTGAGCCAGCTCGCCACAACGCCCGCGGGCGATATCGACTACGTCGGCCCGCTGCTCTGGTCGATCGGCATCTCGATCGCGTCGGCCATCGTGCTGCGCATCCTCGTCGAGATGGTCACCCCGCGCGCGAGCCAGCGGGCGGATGACCGCGACCGCGACATCGCCCGCACCGCCGAGCGCCTCGGCGCCTGGCCCCTCGTCGCGGGAGCCGTCGCCGCACTCGTGCTCGCGATCCTCCGCGTCGACTACTTCTGGATCGCCAACGCGGTGTACCTAGGCTTCGCCGCTCAGGCCGTACTGACGTCGATCATCCGCATCGGCCTCTACCGCCGGGGATTCTGATGGGAAAGCCCACCCGCGTCACCAATGACATCCGCGCGCTGCGCTTCGCGAACGGTGAGATGACCCAGGCCGAGCTCGCCGACCGCATCGGCGTAACGCGGCAGACCGTCCTCGCGATCGAGCAAGGCAAGTACTCGCCCTCGCTCGAGCTCGCGTTCCAGATCGCCCGCGTGTTCGGTG
Organism: Antiquaquibacter soli; assembly: GCF_030580675.1. Classification (GTDB taxonomy): domain Bacteria; phylum Actinomycetota; class Actinomycetes; order Actinomycetales; family Microbacteriaceae; genus Rhodoglobus; species Rhodoglobus soli. The sequence goes on from NZ_JAUQUB010000001.1 coordinate 160,515, forward strand.
TCCCGCTCGACGCGGTGTTCCACTACCCGGAGGAGTCGGAGTCATGAGAGCAGCGGTCTTCAGCCGGTTCGGCGGTCCCGATGTGGTGGAGGTCCGGGAGGTGCGCGACCCCGAGCCGGCCGTGGGGGAGGTGCTCGTGCGCGTCGAGGCGGCCTCGGTCGGGGCATCCGACGCCGCGGGGCGCAGCGGGAAGCCGCGGATCGCGCGACTCATGTTCGGCCTGGGGCCGCGAGACCAGGTGCTCGGGAGCGACTTCGCCGGCACGGTCGAGCGGGTCGGCGCGGACGTGACCGAGTGGATGCCCGGCGACCGCGTCTTCGGGGCGACGGGCGCGAGCTGGGGCGGCCACGCCGAGCTCATCACGGTGAAGGAGCGCGGCGCGATCGCCGCGCTCCCCGACGAAGTGACCCCCGCGCAGGCGGTGGCCCTCACCGACGGCGGGATGACCGCCCTCCCGTTCCTCCGCGACACGGGTCGCCTCCGCGCCGGCATGCGCGTGCTCGTCATCGGCGCGAGCGGGGCAGTGGGCTCCGCGGCCGTGCAGCTCGCGAAGCACCTCGGCGCCTATGTCACCGCGGTCACGACGAACACCGAGCTCGCGCTCGCCCTCGGCGCCGATGAGGCGATCGACTACCGGGAGCGCGACGTCACCGCCGAGGGAGAGCGCTTCGACCTGGTGTTCGACGCGGTCGGCTCGACCTCGTTCCGACGGGTGCGGGGCATCCTGTCGCCCGAGGGCGCCTACCTCACCACCGTTCCCGGCGCGGTGCTGCTCGACCGCCTCGTCACCCGCCGCGCGCGCATCGCGTTCACCGGACTGCGGAAGGATGCCGACAAGCGCCCGGATCTCGACGAGCTCGCGCTGCTCGCGGCGGCGGGCATCCTCGATCCGCTCGTCGACGGCGAGTACTCGCTCGACGACGTCCGCTCAGCGCACGCCCGGGTCGACACGGGCCGCAAGCGCGGCACCGTGGTGCTGCGGCCCGGCGAGTAGCCTGCTCAGGCGCCCGTGACGACGTCGACGAGCACCGCCCACGCGGCGTCGATGTCGGCACCGTCGGGGAATCTTCCGGCGATCTCCAGCATGGCGAGCCCGTGCGCCCACGCCCACGTGCTGCGGCCGAGGTCAACGTCGGGAAGGAGGCGGTACAGCGCGAGGGCGGCGCGCGTCTCGACCCCGGGTGCGAGCCGCGACCGGTCGATGGGCCGGTCGTTCATCAGTCGGTAGAGCTGGGGATGCCCGAGCGCGAAGCCGCGGTAGGCGGCGGCGTACGCCGCAACCCGGGTGCGCCGGTCCGCGGTATCGGGCACGGCGCCGAGGGCCGACTCGACCTCGGCGGTGAAGCGGCGGAACCCCTGCTCGACGAGCCCGAGCTCGAGATCGGCTTTGCCCTCCACGTGCTTGTAGAGCGAGGGCGTCTTGATGCCGAGCCGCCGCGCGACTTCGCCGAGCGAGAGGTGCTCGAGCCCGTCGCTCTCGAGAACCTCGAGGGCGACATCCAGCACCTGCTCGCGTCGCCCCGAGGGGGCCTTAGGCGAAGGTGAAGGCGGTGCGCTGGAGTCCATCCCACGTCCTGAATCGGTAGCCGACGGCGCGGTCGGTGCTGATGTGCAGCGCCCAGCCGAGGGCGAGGAGCGGCAGTTCGAGCGCCGTGGGTAGCCACACTACCGGCGCGACGAGGCCGAGGAGCAGTAGCGCGAGCGGCACGTAGTAGCTGTGGAGGATGTTGTAGGGCACGACGGCTCGGCGGGCGAGCTGGCCTTTCTCGAGGCCGGGCGAGAATCCGCCGACGAGGGCCAGGTCGGGGACGATGACCCCGGCGACGAGGATGCCCGTGGCGATCCAGCCGTAAGCAACCCCTCCGGCGATAGCGAGCCCGAGCAGGGCGAGGGCGATGATCGCGTACACGATCTGTGCGAACTTCATCAGGGCTGTCCCATCTGGCTAATAGCGTTAGCTTCTCGGTCAGAGGCTAATACTGTTAGCCGGACTCCGCAACCCCGCGCGGCTGAAACACCGCCGCAACACGGCGGCCCTATGCTCTCCCCATGGCAGACCTGTTCGACGGCTACGGCGCCACCGCCACCCGGCGACCGGGCGCTGCCGCGTGGGACGAGATGTTCGCCAGTCCCAACCAGGCGCGCTCCTCGTACAAGGAGATCCACTCCGCCTTGGCGCAGATGACGCAGGACGAGCTGCGCGGTCGCACCGAGGCTCTCGGCGCGAGCTACCTCGCCCAGGGCGTCACGTTCGACTTCGCCGGGGAGGAGCGCCCGTTCCCCCTGGATGCTGTGCCCCGCGTCATCGACCAGGCCGAGTGGCTCACCGTCGAGGCGGGCGTCAAGCAGCGCGTCCGCGCCCTCGAGGCGTTCCTCGCCGATGTGTACGGCCCGCAGAACGCCGTCAAGGACGGCGTCATCCCGGCCCGTCTCGTCACGAGCTCGGCGCACTTCCACCGCGAGGCCGCAGGCATCGAGCCGGCGAACGGGGTCCGCATCCAGGTCTCCGGCATCGACCTCATCCGCGACGAGCAGGGGGCCTGGCGCGTGCTCGAGGACAACGTGCGCGTCCCGTCCGGCGTCTCCTACGTGATCTCCAACCGCCGGGTCATGGCGCAGACGCTCCCGGAGCTGTTCGTGAGCATGCGGGTGCGACCGGTGGGGGACTACCCGCACAAGCTGCTGAGCGCGCTGCGGGCATCCGCCCCCGCCGGCGTCGAGGACCCGACGGTCGTCGTCCTCACGCCCGGCGTCTACAACTCCGCCTACTTCGAGCACACCCTGCTCGCCCGTCTCATGGGCGTCGAGCTCGTCGAGGGCCGCGATCTGTTCTGCTCCGGCGGGCGGGTGTGGATGCGCACGACCGCCGGCCCCACTCGGGTCGACGTCATCTACCGCCGGGTCGACGACGAGTTCCTCGACCCGCTGCAATTCCGTGCCGACTCGATGCTCGGCAGCCCGGGCCTCATGCTCGCGGCACGGCTCGGCAACGTCACCATCGCCAACGCGGTCGGCAACGGGGTAGCCGACGACAAGCTCGTCTACACCTACCTCCCGGACCTCACGCGCTACTACCTGAGCGAGGAGCCGATCCTGCCCAACGTGCAGACCTGGCGACTCGAAGACCCGGGCGCCCTCGAGGAGGTGCTCGATCGCCTCGACGAACTCGTCGTGAAGCCCGTCGACGGCTCGGGCGGCAAGGGCCTCGTCATCGGCCCCTCGGCGTCGAAGGCCGAACTCGAGGAGCTCAAGGGCCGCCTGCTGCGCGACCCGCGGGGCTGGATCGCGCAGCCCGTCGTGCAGCTCTCCACGATCCCGACACTCGTCGACGACGGGATGCGCCCGCGCCACGCGGACCTGCGCCCGTTCGCGGTGAACGACGGCAACGACATCTGGGTACTGCCCGGCGGCCTCACTCGCGTGGCCCTGCCCGAGGGAGAGCTCGTCGTGAACTCGTCCCAGGGCGGCGGCTCGAAGGACACCTGGGTCGTGGGACAGGATCCGCTGCAGATCGCGAGGCACAGCATCCAGGGTCTCGTCGCCGGTCAGGCCGCGGCGACCGAGGCGATCACGATCATCACGCCCGAGATGCTCAAGTCGCACCTGCAGGACCACGCACCGAGCGATCGCCCGCTCGGCCAGGGACAGCAGGAGCAGCAGCAGCAGAGCCGCTCGCTCCCTGACGCGCTCGAAGGGGCGGGCGAATGCTGAGCCGCATCGCCGAGTCCCTGTTCTGGATCGGCCGCTACATCGAGCGCTCCGACGGCACGGCGCGCATCCTCGACGTGCACCTGCAGCTGCTGCTCGAGGATCCGTGGATCGAGGAGGACCTCGCCTGCCGCTCCCTGCTGAGCGTCATGGGCAGCGATGCGCCGGAGGACGCCCAGCTCACGCGACAGGACGTGCTCACGATCCTCGCCGTCGACCGCAACGAGCCGGCGTCGATCGCGTTCTCCCTCGGGGCCGCCCGCGAGAACGCCCGCCGGGCCCGTGAGATCGTCTCCACCGAGCTGTGGGAGTGCCTGAACACGACGCGCGCGAGGATGCCCCGCAAGGTGTCGAGCGACAAGGTGCACGAGTTCTTCGGCTGGGTTCGGGAGCGGTCGGCGCTCGCCGTCGGCATCATCGAGTCGGCGACGAGCCGTGACGAGGCGTGGCAGTTCTTCACCCTCGGCCGCAGCATCGAGCGCGCGGACATGACCGCGCGGCTGCTCGCCACTCGCTCGTTGACCGAGGCATCCGGTCCGTCGTGGACGACGATCCTCCGGAGTTGCGGCGCCTACGAGGCGTACCTGCGGACGTACCGAGGGGTGCCGAGCGCGCGGAACGCCGCCGAGTTCCTGTTGCTCGATCGGCTGTTCCCGCGCAGCATCCTGTTCTCCGTCTCGCGCGCCGAGAACTGCTTGCGCGAGATCGAGCCGCGCAGCGACCGCGTCGGCGTCTCCGACCAGGCGCAGCGGCTCCTCGGCCAGATCCGCAGCGAGCTCGAGTACCGTCCCATCTCCGAGATCCTCGAGGACCTGACGATGCACATGGACAACGTCCAGGCCGCGACGAGCGCCGCCTCGGAGGCGATCCGCCAGCGCTACTTCCCGACGCAGGTCGCGCCGAGCTGGGTGGGGGAGACCTCGTGAACCGGCTGCGCATCAAGCACATGACGGGCTTCCACTACGGCGGCGACGTGACGGCGTCGTACAACGAGGCGCGCATGCTGCCCGTGAGCTCCGACGGCCAGCTCGTGCTGTTCTCGAACCTCGAGATCCTGCCGATCTCGAGCCACCACAATTACGTCGACTACTGGGGCTCCCGAGTCTCGTCGTTCGAAATCCTCACCCCGCACAAGGAGCTCGCGCTCACCGCGACGAGCCTCGTGGAGGTGCGCCCGCGACCGCACACAGACGACAAGCTCGACTGGGATGCCCTCGCCCTCGCCGCGGAGCGCACGACGTCGACCGTGGAGCAGCTCAAGCAGACCCGCCGCACCGCGCCGCCGGTTGAGGTGCAGGACCTCGCGCGCGAGATCGCCGCCGCCACGAGCGACGCGTGCGACGCGGCGCTGCAGATCTGCAACGCCGTGGGCGACGCGGTCGAGTACATGCAGGGTGTGACGGGAGTCCACTCGACAGCTGCCGAGGCCTGGGCGGTGCGCAAGGGCGTCTGTCAGGACATCGCGCACATCGCGCTCGGGGCACTGCGACACGTGGGCATCCCGGCACGGTATGTCTCGGGCTACCTGCATCCCAAGCCCGACGCGGAGATCGGCGAGACGATCGCCGGGGAGTCGCATGCGTGGGTCGAGTGGTTCTGCGGCGACGGCTGGCGCGGCTACGACCCGACGAACAGCATCGAGATCGGCGACCGGCACGTCCTCGTGGGGCGCGGTCGCGACTACAACGACGTCCCGCCGCTGCGCGGCGTCTACGCGGGGCCCTTCGGCAGCTCCCTGTTCGTCACCGTGGAGATCACGCGCGAGAGCTGAGCGTGCCCCCGGTTGTGGGGGTAGACGACGTGTACCCCGCCTGGGAAAGCGCTGATAGCGTAGGCCGATATACGGGGATGCCCGCACCACCCCTTCGGAGGATTCTGTGACCGCTCGTTCCGCCACCCGCCGACTCTCGGCCCTCGCCGTCGGAGTCCTCGCTCTCGCCGGAGCCGTCGCGGCAGCACCGCTCGCCGCCTCCGCCGCGACGACGAGCTACACGCTCGACTGCGAGACGCTCGTCAACGACTACTCCTACTTCCCGGTCGTGCCCGGCGACACCGTCACCCTCGAGGTCACCGGCTTCGACTCCTACTACGACTACGTGGGCGGGTCGACCGTGGCCGTCGACGAGACCGGCGACACGCTGGTTCTCGGGGCGGGGTCGGAGATCAACCTTTACTCGGACTCCGGGCCGTGCACGGCGAGCTTCTATGCGTGGGTGTTCGAGGCCGCTCCCGAGACGGTGCCCTCGGGCTCGCACCTCTTCACCGAGGACATCACGATCCCGCTCGGTGCGCCCCAGATGACGCTCACCGAGGACGAGGATGACGAGCACTTCCTCGGCGGCGATGAGGACTGCGGCCTCTCGACCTACGTGCACGGCATCCACGTCTACGGCACTCTCGAGGTCACGGTCACGACCGCAGGCACGTACACCTTCCGTGGCATGCGTTCGACGCCCGCCGGTGACTATGTCCCGATCAACGCGTTCGACCCGATCGGCGACCCGATGCTCGCGGTGTACTCCTCGTTCGACCCGGCGAACCCGGATGCCGGAGTGGTCGGCTGCAACGACGACCTCAACGACATCGGCGACGAGAACGACGCCGAGTACCTCTCCGACGGCACGATCATCGAGGGCCACCAACCGTGGTTCAGCGCGGCCCTCGCGCCGGGCAACTACACCCTCGTGCTCATGACGTGGGAGGACCTGAGCGACGAGGACCTCGCCGACGGCTTCGCTCCGTACAGCGAGCTCAACTTCGCGATCGGAGCCAAGACGACGACATTCGAGCTGTGGGGACCGGAGGGCGGTCTCGCGCTCGGCCACACCGCCCCGGCGCTCGCCGCGACCGGCGTCGACACGACCCCGATCGTTGCGGCTGGCGCCCTCGCGCTGCTCGCGGGGTTCGCGGCGATCGGCGCCGCGCGCCGCCGCCGCTCCGCATAACCTTCCCCGACTCGTCGCGCGGCCGTCCCCTGACGGCTCCCGAAGGGGGCGGCCCGCGCAGTTAGCTCGTGCGCCGCTGAGTCGTCTCGACGATCGCGATGTCCTGGGTGGCGAGCTCGCGCTCTTCTGCGCGAGCCGAAGCCGTGCGGTCCGCGGCGAACGAGAGGCCGAGGCCGAAGCGCGCTCCGGGCTGCCGGATGACGCGCATCCCTCGACCGAGCACGAGCCAGCCGACCGCCACGAGGGCGGCGACGATCCCGGATGCCGCGGCAATGCCCACGGCCCAGCGGGGCCCCAGCTCGTTCGCCGCCCAGCCGACGATCGGCGCGCCGATCGGGGTGCCTCCCGCGAACAGCGCCAGGTACAGCGCCATGACGCGCCCGCGCACAGCCGGGTCGGTGGTGGTCTGCACGTAGGCGTTGGCGGTGTTCATGGTCGTGAGGCCGGCGGCGCCGACGAGCAGTAGCAGCCCCGAGAAGACCCACAGCGTGGGGGAGAACGCCCCCGCGAGGCACGCGAGGCCGAAGCCCGCGGCGCCGATGACGATGACCCCGAAGCGCGCCTTCTCACGACGGGCGGCGAGCAGCGACCCGACGAGCGAGCCGATCGCGATGACGGAGGAGAGGATGCCGAACTGCTCCGACCCGCCGCCGAACTCGACGGTCGACATCGTCGAGACGAGGATGGGGAAGTTGAAGCCGAACGTGCCGATGATGAACACGACCGCGAGCACCACGACGATGTCGGGTCGCGAGCGCACGTAGGCGAGCCCCTCGCGGATCTGCCCCTTCGCCCGTTCGAGCCGCGGGGCCGGCACGAGCTGGGATCGCTTGATGAACGCGAGCGACGTGAGCACGCCGGCGAAGGACGCCGCGTTGAGAAGGAACACGGGGCCGGCCCCGATGAGCGCCACGAGCACTCCCGCTACGGCCGGCCCGACGAGCCGCGCCCCCTGGAACGACATCGAGTTGAGGGCGACCGCATTCGGCAGGTTCTCGTCGTCGACGAGCTCGGAGACGAACGCCTGCCGAACGGGAGCGTCGATCGCGGTGGCGATGCCGAGCCCGAGCGCGAACGCGAAGACGGTGAGGAGCGTGGCGAGGCCGGTGACGACGAGGATGCCCAGACCCAGCGCGAGCACGAGCTGCGCACCCTGCGTCCACGCGAGCAGCCGCTTTCGGTCGAAGCGGTCGGCCATGAGCCCGGCGACGGGCATGAGCAGCAGGAGCGGCCCGAACTGGAGCGCCATCGTGACGCCGAGGGCGGCGGCGTCGTTGTCGGTGAGGTCGGTGAGCACGATCCAGTCCTGGGCGGTGCGCTGCATCCAGGCTCCGGTGTTGGAGACGAGCGCTCCGGCGAACCACCAGCGGTAGTTGGCCACCCGCAGGCTGCGGAACATGGCGCTCACGAGTCGGCGAGCGCGCGGATGATCGGGGCGGCTTCGAGCAGGGTGCGGCGGTCCTCGGGGCTGAGGCCCGCGAGGTGCGTGTCGAACCAGGCGGCGCGGCGCTCCCGCGTGGTGTCGACGATTCGGGTGCCGGAGTCCGTGAGGTCGATGAGCACCTTGCGTCCGTCGTCGGGGGCGGCGGAGCGCGAGACGAGCCCGGCGTCGACGAGGGCGTTCACCGTGCGCGTCATGGAGGGTGCGCTCACGCGGTCGATGTCGCTGAGCGAGCCGAGCGTCTGAGGCCCGTGCTTGGCGAGCACGAAGAGCACGGACAGCTGCCCGTCGGAAACATCCCCGTCCACCCGCTCGAGGCGCATCCGTCGCGCGAGGCGCATGACGGCGATGCGGAGGTCGTCTGCGCTGGCCAGGTGCTCGGGTGTGGAGGGATCGATCATCATTACTTAGCCTAGCAAATTAGCTGCGCTAAGTATTCCCGGCCGCTCTACGATGGGCTCACGAGGAGGCCGCGATGCCCACATTCACCCCGATCCGGCGCGATGGCTCGTACGTCGACGCGCACGGCGTGACCATCCACTACTACGCCTGGGCGGCGGCCAAGCCGCGCGCGGTCATCCAGCTCGCCCACGGCCTCGGCGAGCACGCCCTGCGCTACGAGGCCGGCCTCGTGCCGAAGCTCGTCGCCGCGGGGTACTCCGTCTGGGCCGACGACCACCGCGGGCACGGCGCCACCGGCATGGGGCAGCACGACGGCGACCGCTCGCGCCTCGGTCGGCTCGGCGTCGGGGGCAACCGCGCGACCGTCGAGGGCATCCACCAGTTCACCGGCATCATCCGCGACGCGAACCCGGGACTGCCGATCGTGTTCCTCGGCCAGTCGTGGGGGTCGCTCCTCGGGCAGGTCATCCTCAACCGGTGGCCCGGCGACTACGACGCGTTCGTGCTCACCGGCACCGCGTACCGGAGCGTTCGCCACATGAACTCCGGCGACCTCAACAAGAAGCACAAGCACCTCGGCACGACCGGCAACGAGTGGCTGAGCCGCGACGTCGCAGTCCACACCGCCTTCTCGGACGACCCGCTGAACTTCGCCGCCATGGCCTCGAAGCTCTTCGGCCTCGTCGACGGGGCACGGCTGCTCGGACGGCCGGCGAAGAAACTGGGCGCGGACATCCCGCTGCTCATCATGATCGGCAGCGAGGACTCCCTCGGCGGCGAGCGCTCGGTGGAGCTGCTCGCGCGGGACTACGTGAAGCGCTCGGGCCTCACCGACGTGCAGGCCGTCGTCTACCCGGGTGCCCGCCACGAACTCTTCCACGAGACGAACAAGGACGAGGTCGTCGCCGACCTTCTCGCGTGGTTGGACTCGCGCCTGCCCTCATGAGCTCCGTCTTCACCCACATCCTCGAGGGCCGCGCCCCGGGCCGCTTCATCTGGCGCGACGAGCGCTGCTTCGCCATCCTCACGATCGAGCCGCGGCGGCCCGGCCACACGCTCGTCATCCCGCTCGCCGAGGTCGACAAGTGGACCGACCTCTCCGAGGAGGACGCCCTCCACATCTTCCGCGTCGGCCGGCTCATCGGCCTCGCCCAGCAGGAGGAGTGGGATGCCACGCGCGTCGGCGTCATGTACGAGGGCTACATGGTGCCGCACGCCCACCTGCACGTCTGGCCGTCGTGGACGGTCTACGAGTACTCGCACACCGGCATCGACCGCACCGCGAAGCCGGAGGATCTCGACGAGGCCGCGCGGCGCTTGCGGGCGCGGCTGATCGCGCGCGGGCACGGCGAGTTCGTGCCCTAGGGCCGTCCGGCGAGCCGTGCCATCCGGGCCTCAGGGGAGCCAGGGAATCGGGTCCACCCGAATGCCGTCGACCCACACCTCGAAGTGCAGGTGCGACACCGAGGCGTTGCCCGTTGCTCCGACGAGACCGATCGGTTCGCCCGCGGCGACCACCTGTCCGACGGCGACCATCTGCGAGCCCTCGATCAGATGGGAGTAGAGGGTGGCGATTCCGCCGCCGTGGTCGATCTTGATGTACTGACCCCAGCTGCCGCCCAGTTCCGACTCGATCACGGTCCCCGCCGCGGAGGCGACCACGGTCGTGCCGTGACCGCACATGACGTCGATGCCGTTGTGCATGCCGCTCTCGCGGGGGCCGAAGCCGTCGTTGACGGGCGCGGAGCATCCCCAGGTGGTGAGGATGCCCGCGATCGGCGTCCCCGTGAACTGCGGGGGCTCCGGGGGCTTCAGGATCTCGGCGCTGAACGAGTCGCGGATGAGCGGCGCCGCGTCGTATTGGTTGGCGACGAGCGTCTGCGCCTCCCCCGCCGGGACATACGTCTGCGCCGGCACGAGGTCCTCGGGGTCGGCGAACGCGGTCGCCGGAAGCATCACGGTGAGCCCGAGGGCTGCAGCCGAGACGAAGGCGACGAGACGTTTCACGCTCTCCAGTCTGCCTCCGATCCCGCCGACCGGGGGAAATTCACCCGGTATTCTCCGGCAGGGCAGCCATCGCGCGGGAGAGTGCCCTCGCAAGTTAGGCTGGCCTAATGCACGGCGAGTTCAAGGTCCCCGGGGGCAAGCTGGTCGTCGTCGACCTCGACGTGGTCGACGGCGCGCTCGCGAACGTTCGCGTGGCGGGCGACTTCTTCCTCGAGCCCGACTCCGCGCTCGACGACATCAACGCCGCGCTCACGGGACTGTCGGCGGACGCGGATGCCCAGGCCATCGCCACCGCCGTGCGCCGGGCCCTCCCCACCGACGCCCTCCTGCTCGGGTTCTCCCCCGAGGCGGTGGCGACGACTGTGCGCCGCGCGCTGCAGAAGGCGACCGGCTGGCGCGACTACGACTGGCAGCTCATCCAGGGGCCCGCGGTCGACCCCGTGGTGCAGATGGCGCTCGACGAGGTGCTCGCGACCGAGGTGGGCGCGGGTCGCCGCAAGCCGACGCTGCGCATCTGGGAGTGGGAGAAGCCCGCGGTCGTGCTCGGCAGCTTCCAGTCGGTCAAGAACGAGGTCGACCTCGAGAACGCGAAGAAGTACGGCATGGACATCGTGCGCCGCATCTCCGGCGGCGGGGCGATGTTCATGGAGGCGGGCACCGTCATCACCTACTCGATCTACGCGCCGATCGACCTCGTGCAGGGCATGAGCTTCGCCGACTCCTACGCGTTCCTCGACGAGTGGGTGATCGTCGCCCTCAAGTCGCTCGGCATCGAGGCGAGCTACGTGCCGCTCAACGACATCACGAGCCCGACGGGCAAGATCGGCGGTGCCGCGCAGAAGCGGCTCGGCTCGGGCGCGGTGCTCCACCACGTCACCATGAGCTACGACATGGACGGCGACCGCATGGTGCAGGTGCTGCGCATCGGCCGCGAGAAGATCAGCGACAAGGGCGTGGTGAGCGCCAACAAGCGCGTCGACCCGCTGCGGAGCCAGACCGGGATGCCCCGCGCCGAGATCATCGAGCGCATGGTGGACACGTTCCGCGGCCTCTACGGGCTCACGCCGAGCGAGATCACCCGGGACGAGTTCGAGCAGGCCCACCGCCTCGTCGCGGACAAGTTCAGCACCGAAGAGTGGCTGTACCGGGTTCCGTGAACCGCGCGAGCCGCTCCGTCATCCTCACCGCCGCCCTCGCCGTACTGCTGGTCGGGGGTGTCGTCGTCTCCGCGGTCGTCGGGCAGCTGGCGGTGTCGCCCGCGGAGGTCGTCGGCTCCGTGCTGCGCGCGCTGGGCATCTCGAACGGCTGGGCGCCGACCGATCCGATCGTCGAGTCGACGCTGTGGGTGGTTCGCTTCCCGCGCATCGCGATGGGCCTCGCGGTCGGGGCAGCGCTCGCCGTCGCGGGTGCGGTGATGCAGGCGATCTTCGGCAACCCGCTCGCGGAGCCCGGCGTCGTCGGCGTCTCGTCGGGTGCCGCCCTCGGCGCGGCGGTCGGCATCGTCGTCGGCGTCACCGTGCTCGGCACCGGTGGCACGGCGCTGTTCGCCTTCGCGGGCGGACTCGGCGCGACTCTGCTCGTCTATCTCGTGTCGCGCGCGAACGGCCGCACCGAGGTCGTCACCCTCCTCCTCACCGGAATCGCCGTGAACGCGTTCGCGGGTGCGGGCCTCGCGTTCCTCATCTTCATCGCCGACTCCGGCAGCCGCGAGCAGATCGTGTTCTGGCAGCTCGGCTCCCTCAACGGCTCCCTGTGGAGCGAGGTCGTCGTCGTGGTCGTCGTCGCCGTGCTCGGTACGATCGCCGCCGTCGCACTCGGCCGCCGCTACGACCTGCTCGCGCTGGGGGAGCGCAACGCCCGCCACCTCGGCGTCAACGTCGAGGCGCTGCGGGTCGGCTCGATCGTTCTCGTCGCCCTGCTCACGGGCGTCGCTGTCGCGTTCTGCGGCATCATCGCCTTCGTCGGTCTCGTCATCCCGCACGTCGTGCGCATGATCATCGGCCCCGCCCACCGAGGGCTCATCGTCGCGAGCGCGGCCGGCGGCGGGGTGCTCATGGTCTACTCCGATCTGCTCGCCCGCTCCGTGGTCCCCGGCGCCGACCTGCCGATCGGCCTCCTGACGTCGCTCATCGGCGGCCCGTTCTTCTTCTTCCTGCTGTTCCGACAGCGGCGGCGCTCGGGGGGTTGGGCGTGAGCGCGGGCATCCGGGCCGACGGCGTCAGCGTCCAACTCGACGGGCACAGCGTGCTCGACGGCGTGACCCTCGACGTGCGGCCGGGGGAGGTGCTCGTGCTCGTCGGCCCGAACGGCGCGGGCAAGTCCACCCTCCTCGGGGTGCTCAGCGGCGAACGGCGCCCGAGCGCCGGTACGGTCACGCTCGAGGGGCGCGAGCTCGGGAGCATCCGGCACTCGGAGCTCGCGCGATTGCGCGCCGTGCTCACGCAGGAGAACCAGGTGAGCTTCCCGTTCCGCGTGATCGAGGTGGTCTCGATGGGTCGGGCCCCGTGGGCGCGCACCCTCGAGGGCCGCGACGACATCGCCGCCGTGAACGAGGCGATGGATGCCGCGGACGTCGCGCACCTCGCCAACCGCCGCTACACGTCCCTCTCCGGGGGCGAACGTGCTCGAGTGGCGCTCGCCCGCGTGCTCGCCCAGCGCACGCCGATCGTCTTCCTCGACGAGCCCACCGCCGCCCTGGACCTGCGGCACCAGGAAGACGTCATGCGCCGCGCGCGCGTGCTCGCCGACTCGGGATGCTCCGTCGTCGTCGTGCTCCACGACCTGTCGCTCGCGGGCGCCTACGCCGACCGCCTCGCCCTTCTCGCGGGAGGTCGCCTCGAGTCGATCGGCACCCCCGCGGAGGTGCTCACCGCCGATCGCGTCGAGCGCGTCTACGGCCTGCCCGTCGAGCTGCACCTCGTGAACGGCCGCCCCGTGGTGGTGCCGCGCCGCTGAGGGCGTCACTCCACGAAGCCGAGCACCCGCCCCCGCTCGACGGCCGCCTGCCGGGAATCGACCTCGAGCTTGCGGTACACGCTCCGGATCTGCGTCTTCACGGTGTTGTGCGACACCGACAGCAGCCACGCGATGCGGTGCTGCGACTCGCCCTCGGCGAGGTGGCGCAGCACGAGCCGCTCGCGGGGGCTGAGCAGGGGCTGTGGCGCGGTCGGGTCCGCCGGGAGCATCCCGGCGACGTCCGACACGACACGCTGGGACGCCTCGGGCAACGCGGACCCGGCCGCCCGCCCGAGCAGCTCGGCGAGCGCCGTCGGCGGCAGCGTCACGATGTAGCGCCGCAGGCCCGTGAGCGCGGCGAGGTCGAGCGCGCGGGCGAACGTCTCGTCGGCGGACACCGTGTCGCGCAGCCCCGCGTAGGCGGCTGCCGAGACGGCGAGCACGTACACGAGGGTGCGCATCGCGTGCGCCGGGCCGAGCGCGACGCACGGGGCGAGTTCCGCGAGGGCACGGTGGCAGTCGCCCGTATCGAGGTAGAGCCTCGCGCGCCAGGCCGCCGGACACACTGAGTGGGCGGGGTCCGGGTCGATCCCGTCGAGGGCGGCGAGCGCGGGAGCGATCTGGCGCGCCCCCGCCTGGACGGCGAGCCAGGCACTCAATCCGAGGAAGCGGGCCGTCGCCGCATCGCTGCCCGCGGCGGCGTCGAGGTCCCACAGGGCGCGGGTGACCGAGTCCGGTCGACCGGCCGCTTCGAGCGCGACAGCGTGCGCCGCCGTGAGGAGGGCGTGGTACTCGGTGCCCGCGGCGGAGGCGCGGGCGGCCGCGATCTCCTCGAGGTGCGCCTCCGCGGCGCCCGTCTCGATCGCGAGCAGGGCGCCCGTCGCCGCGGCGGGCAGCAGTGCGGTGCCGCTCGCGGTCGAGCGGATCGTGGCGAGCAGGGTGCGTGCGTCGTCGAGCCTGCCGACGAGGAACGCGATGAGGGCGAGCATCCCGGTCGCCTCCGCGTGCACGGAAGGCAGGTCGGCGACGAGCTCACGGCCGCGCTCGAGGGCGGCCATCGCCGCCGGGAAGTCGCTCGACAGCGCGGCCGCGATGCCCTCGCGCACGTGCACCACTCCCGACAGGCGCAGCCGGTCGCCGAGGTCCAGTCGGCGCGACTCGAGGCCGGAGCGCGCTTCGTCGAGGGCGGCTGCCGCCTCCGCCGGCCTGCCGAGGGCGCGCAGGGCATCCGCCCGCAGCACCGCCCCCACGGGCCCCGCCCACGCCGGCGCGCCCTCGCACTGGGCGGCAGCGGCGACGTACTCGAGCGAGAGCCCCGGGGTTGCGTTCCCGGCGCGGTGGGTGGCGGCGAGGCGCAGCAGCGTCGCGGCGTCCGACTGCCACGTCGCGGTCGGCAGCGCGAGGATGCCCGCCCGCTCGTCCTCCCGCGCGTCGAAGCACCCCGCCCACGCGAGGGCCGCGCGAGGCAGCTCGGTCATGCCGGAAGGCTACCGCCGGTGGCCGCCCGGGCGCACTCCCCGGCGGCGGTGAAACCGGGGTGACGCCCGGGCGCCCACCCAGACCGCTGGCGTAGGATGCCGGGGTGGTGGAGCCCTGGGTCGTCATTGTCATCGTCGTGGGAGTCGGCGCGCTCGCGTATCTCGCGAACCGGCTCGGCTGGATCGACCTGAGCAACAAGTCGAAGACCTCGGGCACGCACGGCAGCGTGATGGGCATCGGCGACGAGGTGTTCCACCCCACGCGCCACGAGGCGCAGATCGAGCTCGACCGGCAGACCGTGCTGCCCGCCCCCGCCCCGGTCGCCGGGGACGGCGACAAGGGCGTCTACGACGGCAAGGTTACGATCGACCTCGGCGACCGCTAGAGCATCACCAGGGCGCGACTAGCGGGTCAGCAGGTCCTGGTAGTCGGGATGCTCGGCGATCCACTGCGAGATGAACGGGCACCTCGCCACCACCCGCAGGTCGGACTCGGCCCGCACGAGGTTGAGGGCGCCGCGGGCGATCTCGTCGCCGAGGCCCTGACCGCGGTGGGCCGGATCGATCTCGGTGTGGACGAACACGATCGTGTCGCCGCGGACGATGTAGTCGGCGATGCCCGCCTGCTGCCCGTCGACGAGCAGCTCGAAGCGGTTCATCGCCGCATCCTGCACAACCTCGGTAGCCATGCCCCCAGACTACGCGCTGTCGCGGATCACCAGTCGGGTCGGCATCACGCGCTCGGGGTCGGGGCGCTCCCCGCGCAGCAGGGCGAGGAGCATCCGGGCCATCTCCGTGCCCATCTCCCGGGAGGGCTGGTGGACGGTGGTGAGCGCGATCTCGCCGCTCGTCGCCGCAGAGCTGTCGTCGAAGCCGACGACGGCGACGTCCTCCGGTACCCGCTTGCCGCGGGCCCGCAGCACCGCCACCGCGCCCGTCGCCATGAGGTCGCTCGCCACGAACACCGCGTCGAGGTCGGGGGCGCGATCGAGGAGCGCGCGCATGGCGGTTGCGCCGCCGGCCATCGTGAAGTCGCCGTACTCGACGAGCGAGTCATCCTGGCCCGCCTCGCGCACCGTAGCGAGCCAGCCGTCGTGCCGGTCGATGGCGGCCTGCATGTTGGCGGGGCCGGCGATCGTCGCGATGCGGCGCCGTCCGAGCGACAGCAGGTGCTTCGTGCCGAGGGCCGCGCCAGCCGCGTTGTCGACGTCGACGTAGTTGTTGCGGTGCTTCTCCGGGTCGAAGGGGCGGCCGCCGAAGACCACGGGGATGGTCGCATCGAGGGTCGTGAAGAAGTCGTCGCCGGAGTGGTGCGAGACGACGATCGCGCCGTCGACGTTGCCGCCGAGGAGGTAGCGGATGGTCTTCTCCGACGGTGCGTCCGGGCGGGCTAGCTGCAGGTTGAGCACGTAGTCGGAGTCCTCGAGCACGCTCGTGATGCCCTGCATGATCTCGGAGAAGAACGGGTCGCCGAAGAAGCGCTGGGTGTCCTCGGGCACGACGAGGGCGATCGCCATCGTCTGCCGGTTGGCGAGGGAGCGCGCCGCACGGTTCGGGATGTAGTTGAGCCGGTCGATCGCGGCGTTCACCGCGGTGACGACGTCGGGGCTGACATGGCTCGACCCGTTGACGACGCGCGACACGGTCGAGCGCGACACGCCCGCCTCCGCGGCAACCGCTTCCAGCGTCGGCGCAACGCGCCGGCCGGGCAGTTCGAGGGTCATGGGGCTGAGTCTAACCAGTCACAGCGCTACAGCGTGCGCCCAGCGATTATGCGGGCGTAAGCGTTTGCACTGTCCTTCGGTGTCCGCTCGAGGGTGTCGTAGTCGACGTGCACGAGACCGAACCGCTTGTCGTAGCCCCAGGCCCACTCGAAGTTGTCCATGAGCGACCAGTAGAAGTAGCCGTGCACCGGCACGCCGTCGTCGATCGCGTCGAGGATGGCGCCCAGGTGCTGCTCCAGGAACTCGGTGCGCTCGACGTCGTGCACGACCCCGTCGGCCCCGACGACGTCCGCGTACGCGGCACCGTTCTCGGTGACGGCGAGAGCGACGCCCGCCGGCCCGGTGTACTCGTCGTGGATGCGACGCAGCAGCCGGGTGAGTCCCTCGGGCTGCACCTCCCAGTCCATCGCCGTGAGGGGCAGGTCGCGCAAGTGCCAGTACACGCCCTCCGCCGCGGGGAACGGGGAGCGCTTCGGGCGCTCCGACGGCGCCGCCGTGGACATGGATGCTCCCGCCGGCGGCTGCGCCCCCACGAGCTCGCCGTGGTAGTAGTTCACGCCGAGCATGTCGATCGGCGTCGAGATGAGCTCGAGGTCGCCCGGCTGGACGACCGGCTCGAAGCCGAGAGCGGAGACATCCCGCAGCACGTCCTCGGGGTAGGCGCCGCGGAAGACGGGGTCCAGGAAGAAGCGGTTGAACTGGCCGTCGATCTTCCGGGCGGCGTCGACGTCCGCCGGATCGTTCGGGTCCACCGGGTCGGCGACGGTGAGGTTGAGGGTGATGCCGAGGCTCAGCCCGGGGTCGCGGCGCCGGAGCTCGTCGACGACGAGTCCGTGGCCGAGGAGCAAGTGGTGCCCCGCAGCCAGGCCGGCAGTCGGGTCCTGCCGGCCTGGCGCGTGTTCGCCGCCGATGTAACTGAGGAACGAGGCGCACCACGGCTCATTCAGGGTGGTCCACGATGTGACCCGGTCCCCGAGGACGTCGTACACGGCGGTCGCGTAGTCGAGGAAGCGGTAGGCGGTGTCGCGATTGGGCCACCCGCCCTTCTCCTCGAGCGCTTGAGGGAGATCCCAGTGGTAGAGCGTGAGCCAGGGCAGGATGTCGTGCTGCAGCAGCTCGTCGGTCAGTCGAGAGTAGAAGTCGAGGCCCTTCGCGTTCACCGGGCCGCCGTCGGGACAGACCCGCGACCACGACGTCGAGAAACGGTAGGTCTGCACGCCCAGCCGCGACATGAGCGCGACGTCGTCGCGGTAGCGGTGGTAGTGGTCGCACGCGACATCCCCGTTCTCCATGCCGACGACCGCGCCCGGCACGCGACTGAACGCGTCCCAGATCGAGTCGGTGCGGCCGTCCTCGTGGGCGGCCCCCTCGATCTGGTAGGCGGCGGTCGCGACGCCGAACAGGAAGTCGTCGGGGAAGGGGCGCGGAGTGCTCGCGGGCACGCGGGCAGACTCCTCCGAAGTGATCGTCATCGCGTCAGCCCTTGACGGCGCCGGCCATGATGCCGCTCACGAGCTGCTTGCCGGCGAAGATGAACAGCAGCAACAGCGGGATCGTGGCGAGCACGACCCCCGCGAGAACGAGCGAGTAGTCGACGAAATAGTTCGACTGCAGCAGCGAGAGCGCCACCGGCAGCGTGGGGTTCTGCGGGTCGAGCACGATGAACGGCCAGAAGAAGTTGTTCCACGCTCCCACGAAGGTGAACAGGAACAGCATCGCCGCGGCCGGGCGGGCGGCGGGCACGCCCACCGTCCAGAACGTGCGGATCATGGATGCCCCGTCCACGCGAGCGGCCTCGATGAGCTCGTCGGGCACCGACTGCCGCAGGTACTGGGTCATCCAGAACACACCGAACGCGCTCGTGAGCGCGGGGACGATGATCGCGCCGATCTGGCCGGTCCAGCCGAGCTCCGAGAACAGGATGTACAGCGGAACGACGCCGAGCTGCTGCGGCACCGCCATCGTGGCGACCACGAAGGCGAGCATCCCCGGTCCGCCTGGGAAGCGCAGCTTCGCGAACGCCCAGCCCGCGAGCGTCGAGGTGAGCACGACGGCGGCGGCGATCAGGAACGACGAGTAGATGGAGTTCCACAGCGCCGGCCAGAAGTTGACGGCCGGGTTGGTCATCACGGTGATCGCGTTGGAGATGAAGTTGCCGCCCGGCCACCAGGGGCGCTCGCGCAGCGACGACGAGTCGCCCGAGCCGATCACGAACGACCAGTAGAGCGGGAACGCGGCGCTGATGAAGACCGTCGTGAGGATCGCGTAGGTCCAGAAGCCGGGGCGGGCACCGCGGATGCGGATGGTGCGTTCGCCGCGACGGCGCTTGCCGGCGTTGGGGATGCTCTCTTCGACGATCGCGAGGGGAGGAGTGGTGGAGCTCATCGCGCGACCTCCTTCCGGCGCTGGCGGCGGGACACGGGCGCCCCGCGACGTCCCTCATCCCGCACGAGCGATCGCGTGATGAGGAGGTTGATGAGTCCGATGAGGACGATGATGATGAACAGGATCCAGGCCATCGCGGCGGCGCGGCCGAAGTTCCATTGGCCCCACCCGATGTCGTACAGGTAGAGGGTGATCGTGAGCCACTGCTGGCCCGCGCCACCGCGACCGAACTGGTCGAAGACGCGCGGCTCGTCGAAGATCTGCAGACCACCGATCGTCGCGGTGATGATCACGAAGATGAGGGTCGGGCGCAGCGACGGGAGCGTGATGCTGAAGAACTGGCGGATCGGTCCGGCGCCGTCGACGGTCGCGGCCTCGTAGTAGTCCCGGTTCACGGCCTGCATGGCCGCGAGGAGGATGAGCGTGTTGTAGCCGGTCCAGCGGTAGTTGACCATGGTGGCGATCGCGATGTGGCTCCAGAACGGCTCCTTGTGCCACTGGATGCCCGGCAGCCCGAGATCGCCCAGGATGCCGTTGATGAGCCCGAAGTTGTCGGCGAACACCACGTTGAAGATGAGGCCGACGGCGACGGGGGCGACGACGAAGGGGAGCAGCACTCCCATGCGCCAGAACGTCTTGGCGCGGATGTTGCGGTCGAGGACCGCGGCGATGAAGATCGCGAGGATCAGCTGCGGCACCGTCGAGAGCAGGAAGATGCTGAACGTGTTGCGCAGTGCCGTCCAGAAGTGCGGCTGCTGGAGGATCCAGATGTACTGGTCGAAGCCGATGAACGTGCCGTTGTTGCGGACCAGGTCCCAGTCCATGAAGGAGATGACCGCCGTGTACGCGATGGGGAAGAGCCCGACGATCGCGAACATGATGAAGAACGGCGAGATGTAGAGGTAGGGCGAGACCTTGAGGTCCCACTTGCTCAGTCGCTGGGAGAACGACAGGACGCGGACCGGCTTGTCGGTCGGCAGGGCGGCGGTGCTCATGGTTCGGCTTTCGGTCCGGCGCGGTCGAGGGGAAAGGATCGGGGTGCGGGTCGCCGGGGGACGACCCGCACCCCGGGTGGTGCACTAGAAGGCGGAGACCTCAGTCACCCACGTGTTCCAGCTCGTCTCCTGGTCCTCGAGTCCATCGAAGACGCGGGTGACGGCGTTCTGGAGCGCGTCGTGGAACTGGAAGTACTGCGGGCCCTTGTACGTCGCGACCGTGATGGCGTTCGCGCGGTCGGTGAGGATCTCACCGGTGGGGGCGTTGTTGAAGTACTCGTTGGTCGCCGAGGCGAGCTCGTCGCTCGCCAGCGCCTCGACCTGGCTCGGGAACGTGCCCGCGTTCGCGAACGCCTGGAGCTGGACCTCGGGGGAGGTCAGCCACGCGGCGAGCTTCTGGGCCGCCTCGACGTTCTTGCCGTTGGCCGGGACGGTCAGGTACGAACCGCCCCAGTTTCCGCCGCCGCCCGGGAACGCGTCAGCGATGTCCCAGCCGGTGGTCTCCGGCGCGTTGCCGGAGATGACGCCGAGCATCCAGCCCGGGCACAGCATGACGGCGAACTCGCCGGACGCGAGGGAGGCGAACCAGTCCTCGCTCCACTGGCCCGAGTAGGCCGCGATCGGGACGGCCTTCTCGACGACGGCGTCGTACGCGGCGCGGATGTCGGGGTTCTCGGTGGCGATGATGGTGCCGTCCGGGTCCTCGTACGCGAGCTCGTACTGGTTCACGATGCCCTGGAGCACCGAGTTGGCCGAGTCGATGAACGGCTTGCCGGTGGCTGCCTTGTACTGGGCGCCGATCTCGAAGAAGTTGTCCCAGTCGCCGTCGAAGAGGGCGGCGACCTCGGCGCGGTCGGTCGGGAGACCAGCGGCGGCGAAGAGGTCGGAGCGGTAGCAGATGCCCTGCGGGCCGATGTCGGTTCCGTACGCGATGAGGTTGCCGGCGGAGTCGGTCGCGGAGGCTTCCTTCCAGTCGAGCCAGCGGCCCTGGAGGTCGGCGGGGACCGGCGCGAGGAGGTCGGCGTACTGCATGGCCTCGGTGAACCAGTCGATCTCGACGGCCTCGACGTCGGCGAGACCGGTCTTGCCGAGCTTCTGGAAGTAGTTGGCGCGGGCGTCGTTCGACGTCGCCGCCTTGTTGTGGACGACCTCGATGCCGGTCTCCTCCGTGAACTGCGCGAGCAGCTCGTCGGTGTAGCCGAAGTCGTTGAACGTCGCGAGGGTGAGCGTGACCGGCTCGTTCGGGTCGGTGCCACCTCCCTGCGAACAACCGGTGGCGACGAGGGCGAAGGCTGCCGCGCCGGCGACGGCCGCGGCGATAGTGCGTCGTGATGTTCTCACGGTCACTCCTTTGTGTGCGTGGATGGGTGATGGTGCCGACCCCGTAGGTGTGGTGGGAGCGCTCCCAAGCTCGTTCTTGGGAGCGCTCCCACGGGGTCGAGCACAGACTAAGGAGCCCGTCTGAACCCTGTCAAGTACTGGGTGAGAGCGCTCCCACGACTGCAAGCGCTTACTCCCGCGCCGTTGCTGGGGAGGAACGTTTCAAAAACTCGCGGAAATCTCATCCCGGAACGCGGCGCGTCCGGCCCGCGCATCCCCGTCCCGGCCCGCGCATCCCCGTCCCGGCCCGCGCATCCCCGCTCGGCGCGTGCATTCCCGCTCGCGCAGCGCCCGCCCACACTCCCTCGCACCCCGTGCCACTTCCGAAACGACGGAGATGGGGGGCGGAGAACGGCGAATGCCGCGCACCCGGATCGAGCGCGCGGCATTCTCCGTCGTTTCGGAAAGGGAGAGGGAAAGCGTTTCGGAAAGGGAAAGGGAAAGGGAAAGTCGGAAACGGAAAGGGGCGGGCGGGCTCGGAGCCCGACCTGGGCTCCTACCGCTTCGGGGGCGTGGATGCCTCGGCGCTGGACGCCTCGACGTCGGGCAGCTCGATGTCCGAGGTGTCGGCGTTCGGAGCGACGAGCGCTCCCGCCTCCGCGGCCGCGAGCTGCGCCGCGATGGCCGCCTCGTTCTCGGCGTTCTCCTGCAGCGCCGACTTCGCGCGCAGCGGCTGCGTCTTGAGGAAGAAGCTCAGCACGAACGCGATGAGCACGACCGCGAGGCCCACCCAGTACACGGTGACGGTCGCGTCGTTGAACCCGTCCAGGAACGGCGCCGTGAGCCGGTGGTCGGCGCCCGTGAGGAACGACGTGTCGCCGTTGAGGGAGTCGCCGAGCTGGCTGGTGTCCGCGCTACCGCTGGCGAGAGCATCCTGAACCGTCGGCACCGCCTGGTCGACGATGCCGGCGCGAACCGTGGCGTCGGAGAGGTCGACGCCCGCGGGCAGGTTCGCGACGATCGGGTCGACGACCTTGCTCCACACCGTGTCCATGACGCCGGCGTTGGCGGGGTCGTTCGCCACGGACGGGTCGAGTGCGGCATCCAGGGCGTTCGTGAGCGTGTCGGTGCGGCTGAAGGCGGCCGAGATCGTGTCAGCGACACGAGTGAAGAGCACCGAGAACAGCACGGCCACGCCGAGCGTTCCACCGATCTGGCGGAAGAAGGTGCTCGAGGAGGTCGCCACCCCGATGTCGCGGGGGCCGACCGAGTTCTGCGACGCGATGGTGAGCGTCTGCATGAGCTGGCCGAGGCCGAGCCCGATGATGAACATCCCGGTCATGATCCAGACGACCGGCTTCTCGGCCGTCAGGAATGTCAGCCACAGGTAGCCGACCGCGAGCAGCGCGGTGCCGATCTTCGGGAAGATCCCGTAGCGGCCGGTGCGCGCGATGATCTGGCCGCTCGCGATCGAGGCGATCATGAGGCCGAGGATCATCGGCAGCATGAGGAAGCCGCTCTCCGTGGGGGTGGCCCCGTTGACGAGCTGGAGGTACAGCGGAATGGTCATCATCGCGCCGAACATGCCGAAGCCGATGAGCACGCCGAGCACGGTCACCATCGAGAAGGTGGGGTGCGTGAAGAGCTTCAGCGGGATGAGGGCGTCGTCGCCCATGAGGCGCTCGGCGACGATGAACGCGACGATGCCGAGGGCTCCGATCACGTAGCAGGCGATGGCGCCGGGCGAGTCCCAGCCCCACTCGCGGCCCTGCTCCGCGACGAGCAGCAGCGGCACGAGGGCGATGACGACGGATGCCGCGCCCCACCAGTCGATGCGCACGGAGTGTCGCGTGTGCGGGATGTGGAGGAACCGAAGCACGATCGCGAGCGCGATAACGCCGATCGGGAGGTTGATCAGGAAGACCCAGCGCCACCCGGTGACGAACAGGATCTCGGGAGTGCCCGAGAAGAGGCCGCCGACGAGCGGGCCGATGACGCTCGAGATGCCGAACACCGCGAGGAAGTAGCCCTGGTACTTGGCGCGCTCGCGCGGGGCGAGGATGTCTCCCATGATCGCGAGCGGCAGCGCCATGAGCCCGCCGGCGCCGAGGCCCTGCAGGGCGCGGAACGCGGCGAGCTGGTACATCGAGTCGGCGAAGCCGGCGGCGACCGAGCCGACGAGGAAGATGCCGATCGCGATGAGGAACAGGGGCCGGCGCCCGAAGATATCGCTGAGCTTGCCGTAGATCGGCGTCGCGATCGTGGAGGTGATGAGGTAGGCGGTGGTGACCCACGCCTGGAGGCTGAGGCCGTCGAGGTCGTCGGCGATCGTGCGCATCGAGGTGCCCACGATGGTCTGGTCGAGGGACGACAGGAACATGCCGGCCATGAGGCCGAAGATGACGAAGAGGATCTGGCGGTGGGTCATGACGCCGCCAGCGTCGGCGATCGCCTGCGCCTGCTGCTGGCCGCGGGAGGGGGCACTGGACATAGTTCTGCCTTCTGAAAAATTTGCGTAGAGTGCAAAGTTACACCCGCCGCAGCCTTCGTGCAATGTCGGGGCATCCTCACAACTCCATGCAAACCTATGGATCCGGTGGGAATCCCGACGTCGGCCTTCACCGCCGTGAAGCCCGCGCCTACCGTGGATGGCGATGTCTTTCCGCCGGATTTCCCTCGTGCTCGCTGCCGCCGTCGCGGCGGTCGCGCTGACCGGATGCACCGGCTCCACGCTCGACGCCGCCGCGCGCCTCGTCGGCCTCGACCCCGTGCACGTCGATTCCGTCTCCGCGACCGAGGGATCGCTCGTCGGCGGCGAGACCGTCGAGATCACCGGCGGCGGACTGTCCGACGTCACCGCCATCGAGGTCGGCGGGTCGGATGCCCCGCTCCTGTCCCAGTCCAACGACACCGTGGTTTTCGCCGTCCCGCACTCCGAGACCTACGTCAACGGCGAAACCGTGACGATCGAGGTGGTCGACTCGCTCGGCACCGCCGCCGAGTTCGACTACACCTACCGCACTCTCACCGCTGTCGACCGACAGCTCGAGTACGCGTTCGCGCACTGGAACTCCTACAACACCGCGTACTACGGCGACTTCAACGCGTGGGGCGGGGACTGCCAGAACTTCGTGAGCCAGACCCTCGTCGCGCGCGGGTGGACCGTCACCGACGAGTGGTTCAACGACGCGCAGGAGGACTGGGCACCCGCGTTCGTGCACGTGCCCTCGTTCGACGAGTGGCTCGCCGGGCATCCCGAGTACGGCGCGGTGCGGATGGGTCTCGACCGCATCGGCGACGTGAAGATCGGCGACGTCGTGCTCTTCGACTGGGAGGGCGACGGATCGCTCGACCACGCGCAGGTCGTGTCGAGTGTCGACACCGTCGATGGCGCGACCGAGATCGCGATGGTCGGCCACAACCTCGACAGCACCTACCGCACGATCGAGGAGGCGCTCGACTCGCAGGGGCACGCGAACGCGCAGGTGTACTTCTGGAGCATCCCGTAATCGGGCCGCTCGCCTAAACTCGACGGGTGTCGACCGAGCTGCGCCCCCGCACCCGCCCCTCGCGCGCCGTGCGCCGCCGTCGCGCGCTCGTGATCGCGGGCGTCGCCCTCGTGGTCGTCGTCGGACTCTCGGTCGCGGTCGTCGCGCTCCTGCAGCCGAGCCCGCCCGCGCCCATGCCCACGCCGACGCCGTCGCGCACCCCCAGCGCGACGCCCACGCCGACCCCGACCCCCACTCCCGTCGCGGCGGGCTTCGACAAGACCGCCCAGTCGATCGACGACCCGGCGAGCTACTGGGTCGTCGTCAACAAGCAGCGGCCGCTCATGATCCCCGACTACGAGGCCGTCGACCTCGTCGCCGTCCCGGTGCCGTACATCAACGAGCCGTACCTGCGGCAGGCGGCGTCCGACGCCGTCGTGCAGATGTTCGCGGCGATCACCGCCGAGACCGGTCTGCAGCTGCAAGCGCAGAGCGCGTACCGCAGCTACTCGACCCAGGTGAGCGTGTACCAGGGGTGGGTCGACAGCCTCGGCCAGGAAGGCGCCGACCTCACGAGCGCCCGCCCCGGCCACAGCGAGCACCAGACGGGCCTCGCGATCGACGTCAACGCGCTCCCGGATCAGGGATGCGCCCTCGAGCCGTGCTGGGGAGCGACGCCGCACGCCCAGTGGATCGCCGCGAACGCCTACCGCTTCGGCTTCATCGTCCGCTACCCGGACGGCAAAACCCCCATCACCGGTTACGAGTACGAGCCGTACCACCTCCGCTACGTGGGGGTGGAGCTCGCCACCGAGATGCACAACACCGGGGTCACGACCCTCGAGGAGTTCTTCGGGCTGCCGCCCGCGCCGACCTACTGACGGTCAGTCCGCGAGCGCCGCATCCACGATGCTCTTCGCCTCCGCCTGCACCTCTCGCAAGTGCTCGACGCCCCGGAACGACTCCGCGTAGATCTTGTACACGTCCTCCGTGCCCGACGGGCGCGCCGCGAACCACGCGTTCTCGGTGACGACCTTCACCCCGCCGATCGCCGCGCCATTGCCGGGGGCATGTGAGAGCTTCGCCGTGATCGTCTCGCCGGCGAGGGTCGTCGCCGTGATCGCCTCGCCGCTGAGCTTGCCGAGGCGCGCCTTCTGCTCCTTCGTCGCCGCGGCATCGACGCGCTCGTACGCCGGGTCGCCGAACTGGGCGACGAGCTCGGCGTAGAGCTGCGACGGCGACTTGCCGGTGACGGCTCGGATCTCGCTCGCGAGGAGGGCGAGCAGGATTCCGTCCTTGTCGGTCGTCCAGGCCGAGCCATCCCGCCGCAGGAAGCTCGCGCCCGCGCTCTCCTCGCCGCCGAAGCCGACGCTGCCGTCGACGACACCCTGCACGAACCACTTGAAGCCGACCGGCACCTCCCACAGCCGACGGCCGAGGGATGCCGCGACCCGGTCGATCATCGAGCTCGACACGAGGGTCTTGCCGATCGCCGCATCCGGCCGCCAGTCGGGGCGGTGCGTGTAGAGGTACTGGATCGCCACCGCGAGGAAGTGGTTCGGGTTCATGAGCCCGCCGTCCGGGGTGACGATGCCGTGCCGGTCGGCGTCGGCGTCGTTGCCCGTGAGGATGTCGAACTCGCCGGCCCGGGCGACGACCGACGCCATGGCGCTCGGCGACGACGGGTCCATGCGGATCTTGCCGTCCCAGTCGAGGGTCATGAAGCCCCACGCCGGGTCGACGAGCGGGTTGACGACGGTCAGCTGCGAGCGGCCGTCCGTGCCATCCAGCCCGTAGCGCTCCGCGATGAGCTGCCAGTAGTTGACGCTCGCCCCGCCCAGCGGGTCGGCCCCGATGCGGATGCCCGCACTCGCGATCGCGTCCATGTCGATGATGTTCTTCAGATCGTCGACATAGGCGGAGCGGTAGTCGTAGGTCTCCACGGCGCTCGGCTCGGACATCCGCACGTCCTTGTTGCCGGCCGCGATGAGCTCGTTGGCGCGGTTCGCGATCCACGTCGTCGCGTCGGAGTCGGCGGGGCCGCCGTGCGGCGGGTTGTACTTGAAGCCGCCGTCGCGGGGCGGGTTGTGGCTCGGGGTGATGACGATGCCGTCGGCGCGCTCGCTCTCGGCGGCATCCGCACCGAGCGCCGCGTTGTAGGCGATGATCGCGTGGCTGAGAGCCGGAGTCGGCACCCAGTCGTCGAATTCGTCGACCAGCACGCGCACGCCGTTCGCCTCGAGCACCTCGAGGGCGGTCGTCTCCGCGGGTCGCGAGAGCCCGTGCGTGTCCTTGCCGATGAAGAGCGGCCCCTGGATGCCCTGCCCCGCCCGGTACTCGACGATCGCCTGGGTGATCGCGGCGATGTGCGTTTCATTGAACGCCGTATCGAGGGAGGAGCCGCGGTGGCCGCTCGTACCGAACACGACGCGCTGCTCGGGGATCGAGACATCAGGCACCCCGCTGTAGTACGCCGCGACGAGCGCGTGCACGTCGATGAGGTCGTCTGAGGTGGCCGGCGTCCCTGCGCGATCGTTCATGCGCCCAGTCTGTCACCGGGGCCATAAACTCGACCACATGCCCGCAGCCTCCGACCCCGCAGAGACCTACTCCTACCTGGGTCCCGCGGGCACGTTCACGGAGGCAGCGCTCAAGCAGGTGGAGGCCGCCGCGGGCAAGGCCTGGCGCCCGGTGAACAATGTCGGAGAGGCGCTCGACGACGTCACGTCGGGACGCAGTACCGCGGCCATGATCGCGATCGAGAACTCGATCGAAGGCGGGGTGAGCGCCACCCAGGACGCGCTCGCCACGATCCCCGACCTGCGGATCGTCGGGGAGTACCTCGTTCCCGTCAACTTCGTGCTCGTCGCGAGGCCGGGCACCGCGCTCGCGGACGTGAAGGTCGTGAACGCGCATCCGGTCGCCTACGCGCAGACGCACCGCTGGCTCGAGCGCGAACTGCCGAGCCACGGGCACATCCCGGCGACGTCGAACGTCGCGGCCGCAGCATCCCTCCTCGACGGCTCGACGGCGGATGCCGCGGTCGCGCCGCCCGGCATCACCGACCACCACGACCTCACCGTGCTCGCCGAGGGCATCGGCGACAACCCCAACGCCGTCACGCGGTTCGTGCTCGTCTCGCGGACGACCGCGCTTCCGGAGCCGACGGGTGCCGACAAGACCTCCATCATCGCCGAGCTGCCGGATGACACGGCCGGCCGCCTGCTCGAGATGCTCGAGCAGTTCGCCACCCGCGGGGTCAACATGTCGCTGCTCGAATCGCGCCCGATCGGCGATGCGCTCGGACGCTACCGGTTCGTCATCGACCTCGACGGCCACATCCTCGACGAGCGGGTCGCGGACGCCCTCCTCGGCCTCAAGCGTTTCTCACCCAACGTGGTGTTCCTCGGCAGCTACCCGCGCGCCGACAAGCAGGCCATCACGGTGACGAACCGCTACTCGAACGAGTCGTTCGTGGAGGCGCGCGACTGGCTGCGCGGCCTCATCGCGGGCGAGCCTTCCGCGCACTAGCTGTCCCTGCCATACGCGCGAGTGTTCCGATTTGGTCGGAATAACGGCCCTCATTCCGACCAAATCGGAACATTCGCGATTCAGCGGGCCAGCAGTGCCCGGATCCGCGTCACGAGCTCCGCGGGGTCCCTCAAGTCGTCGGCGTTGAGCTCGACGACCTTCCAGCCCTGTGCCTCGAGGCGGGTCCGACGCGTCATGTCCCGTCGCCACTGAGCCCGCGTGCGGTGATAGTCGCCCTGGTACTCGAGAATTACCTGTTGGTCGCGGAACAGGAAGTCCGGCCTCGTCTGCTGGCCGGTGTCGGTATCCACCAGGACGTGGTTTATCTCCGCAGTCGGGAGGTCGGACCTGGCGAGGATGACCCGCAATAGCGACTCCGGGCGGGACTCCGCGCGTTCGCTCAGCAGCGCGAGCGCTTCCCGCGCGAGGCGGATACCGCGGGCGCCCTCAGACCGCGCGATGAGCCGTGCTAGCTCGACCCGATCGGTGAATGGGGCGCGGTGGTGGATCAGGTAATCGCCCACGGCTACCAGGTCGCCGAGACCGAGTTGGGTCGCGAGATCAACCCAGGTCCGCGCCGGAGAGCTCAGTCGGAGACCGCCCCACGTCGTGACGTCGGAATCGACGATGTCGAGCCGGTGTCCGATCACGTCGCGCGAGTGGAGCCGGGCGGCTGGGCTCGCCACAGAAACGTGCACCTTCGGCTCCAACTCCAGACCCCACGGGAGGGGCGCTCCCCAGAGCAGTGCCGCTGTTGAGTGGCTGAAGAACCCGTGCGCGGGAATGCGCAGGGCGAGCATCCGGCACTTTTCTTCCACGGTCGGGGGCCGCTCGCCCGCGTGACGGAGCCCGTGGAGGGAATGCAGATCCCGCGCTCGAAGGCGACGAGCCGAGACCCCGGACTCCATCGCCGCAGACGTCGAGAACTGCTCGGGGAGGGGAGGGAGGGGCTGGGGTAGACGCATGGGTACACCCTGTCCGACCGGGCAGCCTCGCGAGGATTGCTCTGCACAGTTACCGCGCCGAGTGTTCCGATTTGGTCGCTATGAGGGCGACTATTCCGACAAAATCGGAACACTCGTGGGCTGTGCGGTAGCGCGGGCTGAGCGGGCGCGGCACGTGCCCGCGCTCAGGAGCCCGCGGGCACCTTCACGGTGAGGGCCCCTGCATCCACCCACGTGCGCACGGTCTTCGCCTCGCCGAACTCGTCGCCGTCGAGCTGGAACTCCTGCGGCGTCGCGACGGTCATGGTGATGTCGCGGGTGCGCAGGTACGTGACATCCCGCGCGTCCTTGGAGAGGTCGATGAGCTTGCGGCCGAGGGCGGACTTGCGCAGCACCCCGTTCTCCCACGCGACCTTCTGCCACACCTTCGCCCAGCCGAACGGCCCCTGCGGGCGGAGGGCGGCGACGTCGAGCATCCCGTCGTCGGGCTCCGCGTCGGGCATGAGGAGGAAGCCGCCGGGCAGCACGCCGCAATTGCCGATGATGATCGTGTGCACGCTGAGGGCGCGCTGCGGCCCGCCGTCGAGGCTGTACTGCACGCGCACGGGCTT
Source organism: Antiquaquibacter soli (assembly GCF_030580675.1). Lineage (GTDB taxonomy): Bacteria > Actinomycetota > Actinomycetes > Actinomycetales > Microbacteriaceae > Rhodoglobus > Rhodoglobus soli. The sequence continues at coordinate 190,449 of NZ_JAUQUB010000001.1, forward strand.
GAGCTCCGGGAGCGACCGCGCGATGCCGTCGATGTAGGCGAGCCAGCCGACCGCCTTCTTGAGCTTCGTCGACGTGTTCTTGATCATCTTCGCGTCGAGCCCCAGGCCCGCCATCACCAGGAACGCGTGCTCCTCGGTCGAGCCATCGGCCCGCGTGATCTCCGAGATGCCGAGGTCGATGACGCGGTCCTCACCGGTGAACGCGGCGGCGATCGCGGTGTCGAGGTCGGTGAGCGGCAGTTCCAGGTTGCGGGCGAGCAGGTTGCCGGTGCCGCTCGCGACGATGCAGAGCGGGATGCCCGTGTCCCGCAGTCCCTCGGCGACGGCTCGCACCGTGCCGTCGCCCCCCGCAGCGAGCACCACGGAGGCGCCGCGCCGCACCGCGGACGCGACGATGCCCTGGCCCGGGTCATCCTCAGTCGTCTCGAACCACGCCGTCTGACCCCAACCCGCGTCCTCCGCCGCCGACGTCACCGAGGCTTTGAGCTTCTCGGCGTCGACCTTGATGGGGTTGTAGACGACAGCGGCGATCGGCTTCTTCTGCCCGTCCTGAGGGTTCGCCACGAACCTAACCGTAGTCCCTCCCTGGGTAGGCTGGGTGCGTGATCGACCCCCAGTTGCTGCGCGAGAATCCCGATGCTGTCCGGCGTTCGCAGGAGTTGCGGGGGGCATCCGTCGCCCTCGTGGATGACGCGGTCGCCGCCGACGCCGAGCGACGCGCGCGAATCGGCGAGTTCGAGTCGCTGCGCGCCGAGCAGAACGCGTTCGGCAAGACGGTCGCCGCCGCCCCCAAGGAGGAGAAGGCGGCGCTCGTCGCGCAGGCCCAGGAGCTCGCCGCGAAAGTGAAGGCGGCGCAGCAGGCGGTGACGGATGCCGAGGACGCGTTCTCGAGGATCGTCGGCGCCCTCGGCAACGTGCCCATCGACGGCGTTCCCGCGGGCGGCGAGGACGACTGGGTGCTCGTCCGAGAGCACGGGAGCCCGGCATCCTTCGACTTCGAGCCCCGCGACCACGCGGAGATCGGCGAGCTCCTCGATGCGATCGACATCGCGCGGGGAGTGAAGGTCTCGGGCAGCCGCTTCTACTTCTTGAAGGGCCTCGGCGCGCGCCTCGAGCTCGCGCTCATGAACCTCGGCCTTGACACCGCCCTCCAGCACGGCTTCACCCCGCTCATCACGCCGACGCTCGTGCGCCCCGAGATCATGTCGGGCACGGGCTTCCTCGGCGAGCACGCCGACGAGGTGTACCACCTCGACAAGGGCGACGACCTCTACCTCACGGGCACGAGCGAGGTGGCGCTCGCCGGGTACCACTCCGACGAGATCCTCGACCTGAGCGACGGACCCCTCCGCTATGCGGGGTGGTCGACGTGCTACCGCCGCGAGGCCGGCTCCGCGGGCAAGGACAACCGCGGCATCCTGCGCGTGCACCAGTTCAACAAGCTGGAGATGTTCAGCTACGTGGGGCCGTCGGACGCGGAGGCGGAGCACGAGCGGCTCCTCTCCTTCCAGGAGGCGATGCTGCAGGCGTGCGGCCTCTCCTACCGCGTCATCGACGTGGCGGCCGGCGACCTCGGCTCGAGCGCCGCCCGCAAGTTCGACGTCGAGGCGTGGGTGCCGACGCAGGGCACTTACCGCGAGCTGACGAGCACGAGCAACTGCACCACCTACCAGGCCCGCCGGCTCGACATCCGCTACCGCACCGAGAGCGGCAAGACCGCGCCCGTCGCGACCCTCAACGGCACGCTCGCGACGACGCGCTGGCTCGTCGCGATCCTCGAGACGCACCAGCAGGCCGACGGCAGCGTGGTGGTGCCGGATGCCCTGCGTCCCTACCTCGGCGGCCTCGAGGTCCTCGCCCGATGAGCAGCGCCGCCCCCGCCGCCGAGCGCTGGCTCATCGCCCTCGACATCGACGGAACGGTGCTCCGCGAGGACGGCAGCATGGGTGAGCCGGTGATCGATGCCGTCGCGCGAGTGCGGGATGCCGGGCACGAGGTCACCCTCGCGACGGGCCGCTCGGTCGCGATGACGCTGCCGATCCTCGAGAGGCTCGGCATCGAGCCCGAGTACGTGGTGTGCTCGAACGGCGCGATCACCCTGCAGCGGGACAAGGATGCGACGCTCGGCTACCGGCGGTTCCACGTCGAGACGTTCAACCCGCGCGAGGTGCTCTCGACGATCCGCGAGAACTTGGCGTCGGCGAACTACGCCGTCGAGGACGAGGAGGGCCACTACCGCTACACGGGGTACTTCCCGGATGGCGCGCTCGGGGCGGTCTCGCAGAAGGTCGAGTTCGACGAGCTCCTCACCGACACGGCTACCCGCGTCGTCGTGATCTCGCCCGAGCACGCGATCGAGGACTTCCTCTCGGTCGTGGAACGGATGGGACTCCACAAGGTCAGCTACAACGTCGGCTGGACGGCGTGGCTCGACATCGCCCCCGACGGCATCAACAAGGCCACCGCCCTGGAGCGCGTCCGCGGGCTCCTCGGCATCCCGCGCTCCCGAGTGCTCGCGATGGGCGACGGCCGCAACGACATCGACATGCTCGAGTGGGCGTCGGCCGAGGGGCGCGGCGTCGCGATGGGCCAGGCCCCCGAGGAGGTGCTCGCCGTCGCGAGCGAGGTGACCGGCACCGACCTCGACGATGGCGCGGCATCCGTTCTGGCAGCGTTCTAGCCGCTAACTCCCAGCCTCGACGGCTACCGTCGCTAGCTGCTTCGCGCGGATGCTTCGCGCGGGAGGGAGTGGCATGAGCGACCTGCGGCCCCGGTCGGGGCGATCGGCGACGGACCCGTCGAAGACCCTCGCACGACACGGGCAGCTGCCGCGTTCGCGCGCGTGGGCGACGATCCTGTCGATCGTCGGAGCCGCCCTCGCGGTCGTGCTCGTCAGCACGGCCGCGGTCGCGGGCGTCGTCGTGAACAGCCTCACCTCGAAGATCGACTCGATCGTGATCAACCCCTCGGATGCCCCGCTGCCCCAGATCGGGGCGATCGAGGGCGGGTTCAACATCCTCATCGTGGGCTCCGACACTCGCCTCGGCCAGAACGGCATCGGCGGCGACTTCGAGGACGACGAGGGCACCCTCAACGACGTCAACATCCTGCTGCACGTCTCGCAGGACCAGACGAACGCCGTGGCGGTCTCCATTCCGCGCGACATGGTGGTGGGCATCCCCGAGTGCACCGACGACGACGGCTACACGAAGCCGTACTCGACGGAGCCGATCAACACCGCTCTCTCGTACGGCGGGCTGCCGTGCGCGGTGCAGACCGTGAGCGAGCTGACCGGCCTGCCGATCCAGTTCGCCGGCATGATCACCTTCACCGGCGTCATCGCGATGGCCGATGCGATCGGCGGCGTGCCGGTCTGCTTCACGGGCGCCATCGACGACCCCAACACCGGCCTCGTCATCCCGCAGGCGGGCACCTACGATCTCACCGGCATCGACGCGCTCGCGTTCCTCCGCTCTCGAGCGGGGGTCGGGGATGGCTCGGACCTCACCCGCATCTCCTCGCAGCAGGTGTACCTCTCCTCCCTGGTGCGCAAGCTGCAGTCGGAGGGCACGCTCTCGGACCCGACGAAGATCTACAACCTCGCGAGCGCGGCACTGTCGAACATGCAGCTCTCGTCGACGCTCGGCAACATCCCCACCATGACGTCGATCGCCCTCGCCCTGAAGGACATCCCGGTCGACAGCATCACGTTCGTCCAGTACCCGGGCTCGACGGGCGGGTCCGGGGTGTACGAGGGCAAGGTGCAGCCGAACGAGGAGGCCGCGGCGCAGCTCATGGCGTACATTGCCGCCGACCAGCCGTTCGTGCTCTCCGACACCGAGAACGGGGGCTCCACGGCCGACCCGAACGCCCCCGCTCCCGACCCGAGCGCCCCGCCGGCGGACACGAGCGGACTCCCTGTTCTCGAGGGCGTGCACGGGCAGCCGGCGTCGGAGTACACCTGCTCGGTCGCCTACGACTTCTAGGAGCGAGCATCCGGATGCCCCGCTCTGGACGTTTTTTCAGAGTCGGGCTCAGCCCATCCGATACACTCGGACCTTGGTCTAGCCGGGGAGGGCTGTCCGAGCGGCCGATGGAGCCAGTCTTGAAAACTGGTGGGCAGAAATGTCTCGTGGGTTCGAATCCCACGCCCTCCGCTGTACTGTCGCCCCGCCGCGGGGTACGAAGGGATGTGTCATGAGCGAGTTGCGACCGAGGTCCGAGCTCCGTTCGGCGACCCCCGGACTCGCCCGGCACGGCCAGCTCCCCAAGCAGCGGGCGTGGCCGCTCGTGCTGCAGATCCTCGGCGCCGCGATCGTCGTGGTGCTCCTGAGCGGGGCATCCGTCGGCGCTGTCGTCGTCAACAGCCTCACGTCGAAGGTCGAGACCGTCACGATCATCGGCGAGACCGAGGGCCCGCCGCCGCAGATCGGCGCGATTGAGGGTGGCTTCAACATCCTCATCGTGGGCTCCGACACCCGCCTCGGCCAGAACGGCATCGGCGGCGACTACGAGGACGAGTCGGGCAACCTCAACGACGTCAACATCCTGCTGCACGTCTCGCAGGACCAGACCAACGCGGTCGCGATCTCCTTCCCCCGCGACATGGTCGTCGGCATCCCGGAGTGCCCGGACGAGGAGGGCGACACCAAGGGCTACTCGACGGAGCCCATCAACGTGGCTCTGTACTACGGCGGTCTCAACTGCGTCGTGATGACGGTGCAGGAGCTCACGGGACTGCCCATCCAGTTCGCCGGCATGATCACCTTCACCGGCGTCATCGCGATGGGCGACGCGATCGGCGGTGTCCCGGTGTGCTTCACGGGCCCGATCGATGACCCGAACACGGGTCTGCTCATCCCGCAGGCCGGCACCTTCGAGCTCCGCGGACTCGACGCGCTCGCGTTCCTGCGCTCCCGTGCCGGTGTCGGGGATGGCTCGGACCTCACCCGCATCTCGTCGCAGCAGGTCTACATGTCCGCCCTCGTGCGCAAGCTCCAGGCCGACGAGACTCTGTCTGACCCGACGCGCGTCTACAACCTCGCCAAGGCGGCGCTCACGAACATGCAGCTCTCGCAGGGTCTCGGCAACCTCGACACGATGGCGTCGATCGCCCTCGCGCTCAAGGACATCCCCGTCGAGCGCGTCACGTTCGTCCAGTACCCGGGCACGACCGGCGGCGACGGCGTGTACCTCGGCAAGGTGCAGCCCGACACCTACGCGGGCGAGCAGCTCATGGCCTACGTCCGCGCCGACCAGCCCTTCGTACTCACCGCCGCGGGCGACGACCGTGGCTCGACGGTCGACCCGAACGCGCCGGCGCCGGACCCGAACGCGACCACGCCGCCCGTCGACAACACGGGCCTCCCCGTGCTCGAAGGCGTGAGCGGTCAGACCGCCGCCCAGTACACCTGCTCGGTCGCGAACGAGTAAGCGGGCGGGACGCTCGCTCCCTGAGGCATGCCCCCTTCCCTCAGGCTCCCCAAGGGAGCAGTTCGCCCTCCCCGCGCCGACCGCATATGATGGCTGGTGGCTAACGCCAGGAGACGTCGCATAGTCCGGTCGAGTGCACCACCCTGCTAAGGTGGAGACCCCTTTATTGGGGTCCGAGGGTTCAAATCCCTCCGTCTCCGCAGATCGAAACCCCCGGAGCCTCACTGCTTGCGGGGGTTTCTCGCTGTCGCGCGACGGTCAGCTGAAGAAGTCCACGATGCGGGCGCCGAGCCCCCGCAGGTCGTCGGGCGTTCGCTGCACCTCGAGCGTCGAGTTCGGCAGCAGCTCGTGCAGTCGCTCCGCCGTCGACACGGGATGCCCGGGGTCGCCGACCCACGGTCGAAGGAGCACGGGCTGCTGTATGCCGGCGACCGCGTCCGGGCTCGGGAAGTCAGCATCCGCCGCCCCGAGCATCACCTCGGCGGCGATGCTCTCGTCGATCTCCGACGGCGGCAGGACCCAGCCGCCGGCGTCGAGGATCGGCAGGGGAGGGAGGGATGCCGCGGCCGCGGCGACCGCGGCGACGCCGTGCTCCCGCATGACGGAGGCGACCTGCCGGTAGTTCGCGGACTGGGCGGCCCGCGTCTCCCAGGCGGTCGGCGGGATGACGAGGGCGAGGCGGCGGAACCGGTCGGGCCGCGTGACGATGGCGTGCAGGATCGTGCCCGCCCCCATCGATACTCCGATCGCGTCGACGGGCTCGTTCGGGGACACCACATCGAGCAGGGCCAGCAGGTCGTCGGCGAGCCGCGACCACCCGTAGTCCGCAGGCACCGGGCGGCCCGTGGAATGACCGTGCCCACGCGCGTCGTACCTCACGAGGCGGCGACCCCCGGCGGAGACGGGCGACCAGTCGAACACTCCGCCGGCCGCGTCGGCGGCTCGCGAGGAGGTCAGTCCATGCGCGGCGATCACGGCGGGACCCGAGCCCGGTCGATCGTCGTAGGCGAGTGTCGCGCCATCGCGGTCCAGGGTCCCTTCAAGGAGTTCGGCCATGGTCCGACTCTACGGACAGCGGACCGACCTTCACCGCACGGAGGCCGCCGATGGGCCGAAAGCCCCTAATCGGGGATGCTCCGGGCGGTAGACCGGGGGGAGAAGCAACCAACGACCGGACGACGAGAGGGCGCTCCATGTGCACCGCAGTCAGCTACACCACTCAGGATCACTACTTCGGCAGAAACCTCGACCTCGAGATCTCGTACCACGAGACCGTCGTGGTGACGCCTCGCCAGTTTCCCTTCGAGTTCCGCCGGACGGAACCGCTCTCCAGCCACCACGCGATCATCGGCATCGCGACGGTCTCGGAGGGGTACCCGCTCTACTACGACGCGGTCAATGAGAAGGGCCTGGGCATGGCCGGGTTGAACTTCCCCGGTTCCGCGGACTACAAGCCCGAGTCGCCTGGCGGCACGAACGTCACCCCGTTCGAGTTCATCCCCTGGGTGCTCGGTCGCTTCGCATCGGTCGACGAGGCGGAGGAGGCCCTGGCAGATGTCACTCTCGTCGAGATCCCGTTCAGCGAGCGCTTCCCCCTCTCTCCGCTGCACTGGATCATCTCCGACAAGAGCCGCTCGATCGTGGTCGAGAGCGTGAAGGAGGGGCTGCGGGTGCACGACAACCCCTTCGGAGTTCTGACGAACAATCCCCCGTTCGACATGCAGGCCTTCCGGATCAACGACTACGTGCACCTGTCGGTGGACCCGCCCGAGAATCGCTTGGCGCCGGGCATCCCGCTCGAGACCTACAGCCGGGGGATGGGGGCCATCGGCCTCCCGGGCGACCTCTCGTCCGCGTCCCGGTTCGCGAAAGCGGTGTTCACGCGAGTGAACTCCGTGGCGGGCTCGTCGGAGTCGGAGTCGATCAGTCAGTTCTTCCACATCCTCGGCTCGGTCGCGCAACAGCGCGGCTGCGTTCGCGTCGGGGACGGCTTCGAGATCACGATCTACTCCTCGTGCTGCAACACAGATCGCGGGATCTACTACTACACGACCTACGAGAACAGCCAGATCACCGGAGTCGACATGCACAAGGAGGACCTGGACGCGACCGAGCTCGTCTCGTTCCCCCTCGTGATGGGCCAGCAGGTCAGCATGCAGAACTAGGCGGCCTTTCTCCCACACGGATGTCGATTCCACCCCTGCCCGTTCGACGTGTTCTATGACAGGGTCGAATCGCGGCCCCGCCGAACAGGGAGAACACTCATGAAGTACATGCTGATCATGCGCACCACCGACGCTGCACTCGAGGCGAGCAAGGAGATCGACTTCGAGGAGGTCATCAACGCCATGGGCGCCTACAACGAGTCGATGATCAAGGCGGGCGTGCTCGCGGGCGGGGACGGGCTGGCGCCCGCGACCGAGGGTGTCGTCGTCGACTTCTCCGGCGACAAGCCGATCGTCACCGACGGCCCCTACGGCGAGACGCACGAGCTGTTCAACGGCTTCTGGATCGTGGATGTCTCGAGCAAGGAGGAAGCCGTGGAGTGGGCATCCCGCGCTCCTCTGGGGCCCGGCTCGAAGCTCGAGGTGCGGCGCATCACCGACGAGTCGGACTTCGAGTCGTTCGCCGACAACGAGTACATCCAGAAGGAAGCGGAGTGGCGGGCCCAGGGCCTCTGAGCCGCTCGGTTCCGAGACCATGACCGACATCGCCCGCTCGGTCGACGCGGTGTGGCGCATCGAGAGCGCCCGCATCGTCGGCGCCCTCACGCGGATGACCGGCGACGTGGGTCTCGCGGAGGATCTCGCCCAAGAGGCGCTCGTCGATGCACTTCGCCAGTGGCCGGAGTCGGGTATCCCGCAGAATCCGGGAGCCTGGCTCACGGCCGTGGCGAAGCGCCGTGCGATCGACGGGTGGCGGCGGCGCGAGCGCCTCGACGATCGCTACCGCGCGCTCGCGCACGACCTTGAGACCCAGGGCGCCGAGGAGTGGCAGCCCATCGACGACGACGTGCTGCGCCTCGTGTTCACCGCGTGCCACCCGGTGCTGTCGCGGGAGTCGCAGGTGGCGCTCACCCTGCGCGTCGTCGGCGGGCTCACGAGTGAGGAGATCGCGCGGATGCTCCTCGTCCCCGTCGCGACCGTGCAGGCGCGCATCACCCGCGCGAAGAAGACACTCGCCGCCGCTCACGTGCCGTTCGAGGCGCCCGACCCCAGCGAGTGGGGGCCGCGGCTGGGCGGCGTGCTGGGCGTGGTGTACCTGATCTTCACCGAGGGGTATGCCGCGACATCCGGCGACCGGTGGATCCGCACCGACCTCGCGAGGGAGGCGCTGCGCCTCGGCCGCGTGATCGCGGAGCTGTTGCCGCGTGAGCCGGAGGTGCACGGGCTCGTCGCGCTCATGGAGTTCCAGTCGTCGAGGTTCGGCGCCCGCGTCGCGCGCGACGGCAGCCCGATCCTCCTCGCCGACCAGGACCGCACCCGCTGGGACCGCGCTCAGATCGCCCGTGGCGTAGCAGCGCTGCAGCGGGCGGATGCCCTGGGCCGCGGCCGCGGACCGTTCGCGCTCCAGGCCGCCATCGCCGAGTGCCACGCGGTCGCGCCGAGTGTCGAGGCGACCGACTGGGAGCGCATCGTGCTGCTCTACGAGGCGCTCGGCCGCCTCGCTCCCAACCCGGTCGTGGAGCTCAACCGCGCCGTCGCCGTCTCGATGGCCACCGGCCCGGCGACCGCGCTGCGGATCGTGGATGCCCTCGCCGACGCCGGCCAGCTGCGCGGCTCGCACCTGCTGCCGAGCGTGCGCGGCGAACTGCTGTCACGGCTGGGGCGCACGGAGGACGCCCGGGCCGCACTGCTCGAGGCGGCGGCGCTCACGTCGAACACCCGTGAAGCCGCGGTGCTGCGGGGCAAGGCGCAGGCGCTCTAGCGCTCCAGCCACCCGCGCTCGAGGATCGCGAAGCTCGCGTCGAGCATGTCGAACGGGCGCGGCGACTCCGCGATGAGGTTCTGCACCTGCAGCGCGAAGCGGGAGAACGCGCGCTGTTCGTCCGTGGGCTCGGGGATGCCGCGGTCGTCGGCGATGGCTTGGGCGAGGGCATCCTCGTATCGGATCCACATGCGCTGCGCGTACTCGCTCAACGCGGGGGTGGAGTCGACGAGGGCCCAGAAGCGCTTGACCTGGTCGTCGCGGTCGCCGTGCTCGAGGAGGCCCGCGCGGTAGTGCGCGTGGAGTGCCTGCAGGATGCTCGTGCCCTCCGCGCGGTCGCGCACGGCGGCCACGAGCTCGTCGCGCTGCTCGTCGTCCTCGTCGAAGACGAGCGCCTCCTTCTGCGGGAAGTGCGCGAACACGGTCGTGGGGGAGACATCGGCCTTGTCGGCGATCTCGCGGATCGACACGTTGTCGAAGCCGCGCTCGAGGAAGAGCTCGGTTGCGGCATTGGAGATCGCCTTGCGCGTCGCGGCTTTCTTGCGCTCGCGGCGGCCGGGCTGAGCATCCATGCCCTCAGGATAGCAAACCTGGATTGACAACAAAACTGGTACGAGTACAGTTACGGTATGACTCAAGACATTCGCACCGGGCGTCGGGCCTGGTTCATGCTCATCGCCATCACCATGCTCACGACGGCGGGCATGACCGTCGTGCTCCCGGTGCTGCCGTTCGTCGTGCAGCGGTACGTGCCCGATCAGTCGCACCTCGCCGTCTGGGTGGGTGTGCTCGAGGCGGTCAACGCGCTGTGCGCGTTCCTCGTCGCGCCCTTCCTCGGCCGGCTCTCCGACCGCGTCGGACGCCGTCCCATCATCGTGATCGCCGCCTTCGGCGCCGTGGTCGGCTACCTCCTGTTCGGCATCGGCGGCTCGATCTGGGTGCTGCTCCTCGGCCGTGTCATCCAGGGCATCACGGCCGGCGACCTCCCGGCCCTGTTCGCGTACCTCGCCGACATCACTCCGCCGGAGCAGCGCGCCAAGCGCTTCGGGCTCCTGGGCGCGCTCGCGGGCATCGGCACCATGGTCGGTCCGGCCCTCGGAGGACTGCTCGCCGCGGTGGATGTCACGCTGCCCGTCTTCGCGACCGCGGGCTTCGCGGCCGTCATCGCCGTGCTCAGTCTCGTTCTGCTGCCCGAGAGCCTCGCCCCTGAGAACCGTGCCACGGAGCTGACGGTGCGCGACATGCACCCGCTCCGGGTGTTCCGCGAGGTGTTCGCGCGCCGCGAGCTGCGGCCGCTCATGCTCGCCCTCGTGTTCACGACCGTGCCTTTCCTGTTCTTCGTGAACAACTTCAGTGTGCTGGCGATCGACTCGATCGCCTGGACGGCCACCCAAGTCGGCCTCGTCACGGCTGCGGTCGGAATCATCGACATCGTCATCCAGGGGCTGCTGCTGGGCATCCTCGTCAAGCGCATCGGCGAGCGCGGCGTGCTCATCGCGGGAATCGCCGCCCAGGGCGTCGGGATGCTCGGGCTCGCGCTCGTGGCATCCGTGCTCGCCGAGCCGCTCGTGTTCATCGTGGGAACGCTCGTCCTCGCCGCAGGCCAGGGCGCCGCGACCGCGACCATGGACGCCGTGCTCTCCACCGCTGTCGGGCACGACGAGCAGGGGTGGATCGCGGGGGCCATCCAGTCCCTCAACTCGGGGCTCGGGGTTGTCGCGCCGCTGCTCGCGGGAGCCCTCTACGCGAGCATCGCGCACTCGGCGCCGTACTGGCTCGGGATCGCGCTCTTCGCGGTGGCGATCGTTCTCCTCGCGCGGGTGCGGACCACGGGGAGCGCGTCCGCAACCCTGGAACCCGCCGCCACGGAGCCAGCCGCTCGGCATTGACGATCTACTTGTTTTTTGCAAGTGTTAACGCACATCGTCGAGAGGAACCCCATGGCCCAGATGTTCGTCAACCTGCCCGTCACCGACCTCGAGCGCGCGAAGACGTTCTACACCGCGCTCGGCTTCACCATCAATCCGGCGTTCACCGACCACAACGCCGCGTGCGTCGTCGTCGACGAGGGCCACAACTACTTCATGATCCTCACCCGCGAGTTCTTCCAGACGTTCACCGACCTCCCGCTCGGGGACAACGCGACGTCGCCGTCGGTCGCGACCGCGATCTTCGTCGACTCCCGCGCCGAGGTCGACGCCGCCGCCGAAGCGGGTCTCGCCGCGGGCGGCACCGAGGCGCGCCCGGCCGCCGACTACGGCTTCATGTACCAGCGCCAGCTCACCGACCCTGACGGCAACCTCATCGAGTTCGGCTGGATGGACCCCGTCGCCGCCGAGCAGGGTCCCGAGGCGTTCGCCGCCCAGCAGGCCTAGCGCGTGGCGGCGCGTGACTACGGTCAGTACTCGGGCATCACGCGAGCCCTCGAACTCGTCGGCGAGCGGTGGGCGATGCTCATCGTGCGCGACCTGCTCGTCGGCCCGCGCCGCTACGGCGAGCTCGCCGCGAGCCTGTCGCGCATCCCCAGCAATATCCTCGCGTCGCGCCTCAAGGAGCTGCAGGCCGCGGGGGTCATCCGTCGGATGCCCCGCTCCCGAGTCATCGTGTACGAGCTCACCGAGTACGGCCGCGAACTGGAGCCCGTCGTCCTCGCGCTCGGCGCGTGGGGTTACCGCGCCCTCGACGACCCACGCGACGAGCAACTCATCACCCCCGAGTCGATGACGATCGACCTGCGGTCGGCGTTCCGCGCGTCGGTCGCGGCCGGCCTGCCTCCCACGGCCTACGCGGCGCGCGTCGGCGGAGCGGAGCTGCTGGTGCGAGTGGATGGCTCGCGACTGGATGTCTCGAGCGACGACGGACCCGCCGACCTCGGGTTCACGGCCGGCGCGGGCATCCGTCGACTCATCCTCGGGGAGCTGCCAGCCGATCGCGCCATCGCCAGCGGCGTCGTCGAGGTGACCCACGGGGAGGTCGCGCTGCTCGACCGGTTCGCGAGCACGTTCCGCCTCGCGGCGTGAGTCGGAGCTCGACGTTCTGAGTCTCATCCTGCAACTTTCGGCGGTATCCGTGTGCCGCGGCGCGCGGATCGCGCCGAACACCGCGGATGGCTGCGTTCGCTCCGCGGTGCCGAGAGTCAACCGGGGTGCGCCCGGACGTGACGAAACATAGACTCTCCTGACGACCTGCACCGAGGCGGGCGCGAGGATGTGGGGGACGAGGGTGTCACTGTCGAGACTCCGTGGGAGCGCTCCCATGCTGGCGGCGATCGTGGCCGTCGTCGCGCTCCTGTGCGGGCTCTCCCTCGCCATGACCGTCTACATCGACCACCAGGGCACCGCCGGGCTGCGCGCGGAGCTCGAGACCCGGGCGGGCGCGGACCTCGCGCTGCGGGCATCCTTCGACCTGGCCGAGGATGCCGCGGCGCAGGATGACGCGGTGCGCGCCGCCCTCGACCGCACGTTCCAGCCCACGGGTATCGCGTTCGACGTCACCCGCTCCATCGACACGGAGGCCTACTACCGGTTCGACGAGCTGGACGGACCCGCCCAGCTCGCCACGATCCCCGACCTTGCCGCTCGCGCGGAGTTCGGCAGCGGCGGCGCGCCCGAGGGCCCCGCGGAGGTGGCGGTGCAGGCCGTGGCCGCCGAGTCTCTCGGCATCGACGTGGGGGACTCGATCGTGCTCAACGACGTCGGGTTCACGGTCTCCGGGACGTGGACAGCGCTCGACCCCCTCGACCCTCGGTGGTACGGCGACGACTCCGTGGTGACGGGCGGCGCCGAGCGCGCCGGACCCTTCGCCGTCGCCGAGGAGGCGTGGGAGCGGTTCGAGTCCGCGCCGACCGCGACCTGGACAGTCGTGCCGAGGTCGGTCGACGAGTTCACCGCGACCAACAGCGACTCGGTCGTGATCTCCTGGCAGGGCGTCGAGCAGCAGTGGCGCGGCGAGGTCCCGGAATACCCGAGCCTCGTGGTCCAGGGACGGCTCACCCGTACGCTCGGGGACTTCGCGGGGCGCATCCTGGGCCTGCGGGCCATCGAGCCGGTCGCGGCGGTGCTCGTCGCGGGAAGTGCGCTCGTGGTGCTGTCGCAGCTCGTGCAGTTGCTCGTCGCCACGCGCGAGCGGGAGAGCGCGCTCTACTGGGCGCGCGGCCAGTCGCCCCTCGGGATCGCGCGGCGAACCGCCGTCGAGGTTGGAGCGAGCTCCCTCCTCGGTGCGGCACTGGGCGTCGGCGCGGTCGCGGCGGGCTTCGCGATCGCGTCGGATGTGCGGGAGCTGCTCGCCGTGCGCTCGAGCGGCGTCATCGTGCCCGCGGTCGTGGTTCTCGGGGCGATCGTGTTCGCGGGGGCGGCCTCCTATCGCTCCGTCGTGAGCGTCACCACCCCGAGCAAGGGCGGTCGCGGGAGCGCCCGGGTCCGCCGCGCTGCGCTGCCCGGGGTTGTCGTTCTCGTCACGGTCGCGGCCGCGCTCGCCGTCTGGCAGCTGCGGCTCTACGGGTCGCCGGTCACTCCGAGTGCGACCGGCGCTCCGAGCATCGACCCCGTCGCGGTCGTCGCGCCCGCCGCCGCCCTCATCGCGATCGTGCTCGCCGCCCTCGCCGCGTTCCCGTGGATCGTGCGGCGGCTCGCGCGCCGTGCCGGGGCAACGGATGTCCCGGCCCACCTCGCCCTCCGGACCCTCGCGCGCTACACCGGCCGCGTCGCCGCCCCCCTCGTCATCGTCGCGCTCGCCGTCGGCTCGGCGACGTTCGCCGCCGCGTTCGCCGCCACCTGGGATCGCCTCTTCACGCAGACCGCCGACCTGCACGCCGGCTCCGACCTGCGGATCTCCTCGCGCTTCGACCCGCTCTCCGCGAGCGAGCTGGATGCGATCGCCGCAGCCGACGGCGTGCGCCGGGCCGCGCCCTTCGACGTGCAGAACCTCAGCATCGGCACGGTGACGGGCGTGACGCTCGGTGCCGCCCCGGACACGATCCGCGAGCTCGCGACGACCGCGGGCGGGTCGTTCTCGCCGGACGATGCCGCCGACGCGATCGCCGTCGACCAGCCCGGGCCCGTCGTGCCGGAGGGCACGAGCGGTCTCGAGCTGCGGGTCGAGGCGATCGGCTTCGACGAGGCGCCGCGACTGACCGCGTGGGTCGCCGACTCGTTCGGGAGCCTGCGCTCGGTCGAGTTCGGCGAGCCGGAGGCAGAGCCGGACGGGGTGCTCGTGTATCCGGCGGACGCGAGCGGGGCATCCGGCACGCTCCTGTCGATCGACGTGCGGGCGGGGACCCCGTCGCTCGAGGAGCCCGCGACGTTCCGGCTGCTGTCGATGCAGGCGGACGGCACCGAGCTCGAGCTCGACCAGTACTGGATCACCGACTCTCTGCGCGGCCAGTTCTACCCGCCGATCCCCCTCCCCGACGGCGACGGGTTCACCCTCGAGTCGCCGCTGCCGATCGTGCGGATGACGGCCACGTTCGATGGGACCGGCGCCGACGTGCTGCGCCCGGGTGTCGTCGTGACCCAGCGGCTCGCCGACCTCCTCGAGCTCGAGAGCGGCGACCTCGTGGTGTTCGCCCTGCGCGACAGCCCGCAGAACGTGAACGCCTTCGTGACCGGGATCGTGCCGTCGATCCCCGGGTCGCGCACCGACATGGCCCTGCTTATCGACCTCGCCGTCACCAACCACCTGCACCAGCGCAACAGCCAGAAGGCGCTCGAGCTCACCGACGCGTGGGTGACCACCGACGAGCCCGAGCAGGTGCGCGCCGAGTTGCGCTCCCTCCTCCCGGCCAACACGCGGATCGACTCCCGGGCAGACCCCGTGGGACGCCAGGTGCTCGGCGCCGCGGCGATCGCCCTGTGGGCTGCCGCCGCGTGCTGCGTGATCATCGCAGTCGTCGCCGTCGGCTCCGCCTCCGGGTCGAGGCTGCGGTGGGGCCGCAACGACATCGCCTCGCTCCGTGCGATCGGCCTGAGCCCGCGCGAGCAGTCCGGGGTGCCGCTGAGGGAGCTCGGCATCGTGCTCGGAGTCGCGGCGGTGGCGGGCATCCTCGCGGGGGCGGCGGTCACCCTGCTCACCGTTGCCGAGCTCGCGCGCGCCGCCGTGGACCGCGCGTACCTCGCTCTTCAGTTCAGCGTCGCCCTCGACCTGGTCGGCTGGAGCGCCATGCTCGGCGCAGTGGCCGCGGGCATCGGCCTCGTGCTCCTCTCGCTCGCGCGCCGGGTGCGGTCGATCGCCGCAACGGCGCTGCCGGGGGAGGTGGGCGAGTGACCGACCTCCTCTCGACCGGTCGGCTGCTCGTCGACCACCTCCGCGCCGGCGTGCGCGCGTCGGCGCTCGTCGCCTTCCTCGTCACGCTCACCGTGCTCGTCGTCGCGCTCGTACCGCGCGCCTTCGCCGAGGTCGCGACCGCCGAGCTGCGCTACCAGCTCTCGCAGGAGGTGCCCGCCCAGCTCGACCTGCACGGGGAGGGTCGCATCGGCTGGCCCACCGCGGACACCGAGGGGGTGCCGCCGGAGGCCGTCTTCGGCCGCACCGACAAGGCCATCACCGGACTTCCCGCCTCGTTGCCCCGACCGCTGCGGGATGGCGCGGGCGACGCCACCTGGATCCTCAAGAGCACGAGCGGCACCGGGTCGATCGAGGGCAGCCCCTACGTGCTGAGCCTGCGGTTGGCGATGGATCTCGGCTGGACCGACCGCATCCGCTTCGTGGAGGGGGAGGAGCCCGGCCCCTGGGCGTTCGACCCGGAGGTCGAGCCGGTCGACAACCCGATCCCCGTCGCCCTCTCGGTGAGCGCGTCCGAGACGATGGACGCCCCCGTCGGCACGGTCATCACCTACTCCGAGGGGCCGCTCCTCGTGACCGGTCTCTACGAGCCGGTCGACGAGTCCCTCAGCTACTGGAGCCATGCCTACGACCTCGACCGCGCGGCCGTCATCCGCGTCACGGGGCAGCCGCCGCGAATCCAGTCGAGCGTGTTCGTGCCGCCCGAGACGGCCGTCGCCCTGCCCGAGCAGTTCGCTCTGGGCATCCTCACCGCGTGGGTGCCGATCGATCCGACCGTGTACGAGTTCGCCGACCTGCAGACGCTCGGCTCCCAGGTGCGCAACGCGACGGCGACGCCCGCGCCCCTCCCGGACTTCGGTGCACTCGCGCTCGACACGACCTTCACGGAGGTGCTCGACCGCACCGAGTCCTCGGTCGCGGCGATGACGGCCCTCGTGGCGCTCTCCGCCTCTGGCCTCCTCGGGGTGCTGCTCGCGAGCTATGCGCTCAGCATCCAGGCGCTCGTCCGTCGGCGTCGCTCCTCGCTCTCGCTCGCGGCGGCGCGCGGGGCATCCCTGCGCCAGCTGCGCGTCGTCATGGTGATCGAGGCGGCCGTGCTCGCACTGCCCGGCTCCGCGGTCGCCATCGTCGTCGCGGCGGCGCTCGTCCCGCAGCGCATCGGACTCGAGGGATGGCTCGCGCCCGTCGTCCTGGCGGTCGTCCCGGTCATCCTCGCCGCCGTCCTCGTGGCTCCCGGCAGCCTGCGCGAGGAGCGGCAGGACCTCGCGGTGCGGTCGAGCTCGCGCGGCCGCTGGGTGCTCGAGGCGGCCGTCGCGGGCGCCGCCGTCGTCTCCCTCGTGCTCCTGCAGCGGCGCGGTCTCGTCGCGTCCAGCGACGTCGTCGGAGTCGACCCGCTGCTCGCGGCTACGCCAGTGCTGCTCGCGGCGACCGTCGGGTTGATCGCCCTGCGGCTCTACCCGATCCCGCTGCGCGCGCTGCGGGGGGCGGTCCGCCGCGGTGCCGCCCCGGTCGCCGAGGTGGGCTCGGCTCGAGCCATCCGCGAGCCGGCGATCGGTGCCATCGCGAGCCTCGCGCTCGTCGTCGGCGTCGCCATCGTCGTCTTCTCGACGATCATGGTGAGCACCGTCGGCACCGCCCTGCAGCGGGCAGCGGCCGAGGAGGTCGGAGCCGATGTGCAGGTGTACGCGCACGACCTCCCGCAGGAACTGCTCGACGAGCTTCGCTCGATCCCTGGCGTCGACGGCGTCGTCGCCCTCACCTATCGGGCGAGCGTCACCCTCACCGACGACGCGGGGGGCACGAAGGTCGGCGTCGTGCTGGCCGACTCCGACGACCTCGCGGCGGTGCGGCCCGACCTGCCGCCGCTCGGGCCCGCGACATCCGGTTCGCTCCCGATCGCCGTGTCGCCCGAGCTCGCCGCGCGGCTGCAGGGCACCGATCTCCGGCTCGGCGATACGCCGGTCGCCGTGGCCGGCGTCGTGCCCGAGACCGCGATGCCCGGGATGCTCGGCCTCTGGCTCATCGCGGACGCCTCCGCCATCGACGCGCTCGACCTCGACGGCAAACCGCCCTCGCGGCTGCTCATCGACCTCGCCGACGACTCCCCACCGGAGACCGCCGACGCGATTCGCGCCGCCGTGCTCGCCGTGCAGCCGGAGCAGTTCGCGGGCTCCGCCGAGATCGTCGACATCGCGACCGAGCTCGGGCGGGCCCGGTCGGCGCCCATCACCTCGGGGCTCGAATGGTCCCTGCTCATCGTCGCCGGTGCGACGCTCGCCCTCACGATGCTCGTCGTCGCGCTCGCGGCGGCGGCCTCGGCGGCGACCCGCAACCGCGTGGTCGGCGTGCTGCGCATCCTCGGGATGAGCCCGCGCCAGGTGCGCGCCCTCGTCGCGTGGGAGTTCGGGCCGGTCGCGGTCGGGTCGATGCTCGTCGGCGTCGCCCTCGGCTTCGCCCTGCCGTACCTCGTGACCGCGGTGCTCGACCTCCGCGGCTTCTTCGGCGGCACGTCGCTGCCGCGACCGACGATCGACCCGCTGTGGATCATCGTCGCCGTCGGCGCTTACGCCCTCGCCGTGCTCGCCGCGGTGCTCGTGGCCACGGCACTCGGGCGGCGCTTCGCCCCGGCATCCACCCTGAAGATGGGAGACGCATGACCCCCCAGATCGACTGCTCCGACCTGGTCAAGATCTTCTCCGCCGAAGGGGTGGAGGTGCAGGCGCTCCAGGGACTCACCCTGCGGGTGGAGTCCGGGGAGCTCACCGCGATCGTCGGGGCATCGGGCTCCGGCAAATCGACGCTCCTCGCCATCCTCACCGGGCTCGAGATCCCGACCGCCGGACGGGCGAGCGTCGCCGGCCACGACCTGCTCACCATGACCGCCGCCCAGCGCACTCGCTATCGGCGCGAGACCGTCGGCTTCGTGTGGCAGCAGACCTCCCGCAACCTGCTGCCGTACTACACCGCCGCGCAGAACATCGCGATGCCGCTCGCGCTCGCGGGGGTGCCTCGCGCCAAGCGGGCGGAGCGGGTTCAGTCGCTCATCGACCTGCTCGGCATCGGCGACTTCGCGGGTCGCCGACCGGCGCAGCTCTCCGGCGGGCAGCAGCAGCGGGTGGCGATCGCCGTCGCGCTCGTCAACCAGCCCGAGGTGCTCTTCGCCGATGAGCCCACGGGCGAGCTCGACGACGTGAACTCGCAAGTGGTCTTCGACGCGCTCGGAGCGGTCAACCGGGAGCTCGGCGTCACGGTGCTCATCGTGACTCACGACGAGGAGGTGTCGTCGAAGGTGCGCCGCACCGTGCAGATCCGCGACGGCCGCCTCTCGACCGAGGTCCATCGCAGTACCGAGACCGACGAGTTCGGCGAGGAGCAGCACCGCTCCCAGGAGTTCGTCGTGCTCGACCGCGTGGGCCGGCTCCAGCTTCCCCAGGAGTACGTGAAGACCCTCGGGCTCGCGGGGCTCGTTCGAGTGGAGCTCGCGGATGATCACGCGCAAGTGCATCCGACGGACCAGCAGAAGGGTGCCGAGCGATGAGCGGCGACGTCGTACTCCGCTGCGAGGGACTCACCCGCACCTACGGGCGGGGCGAGACGGAGGTGCACGCACTCGTGGACGCCGAGCTGGAGGTGCACGCGGGTGAGCTCGTCGTGCTGCGCGGGCCGTCGGGCTCGGGCAAGACGACCCTCCTCAACCTCCTCGGCGGTCTCGACACCCCGACCTCGGGCGCGGTGTGGCTGGGCGACAGGCAGGTGTCGGGCGCGAGCGAGCGCGACCTCGTCGAACTCCGTCGCCGGGACATCGGCTACATCTTCCAGACGTTCGCGCTGCTGTCGCCGCTCTCCGCGGCGGAGAACGTCGAGCTTCCGATGCGACTCGTGGGGTTGCCCGCCGCGGAGCGGGCCGAACGCACCGCCGAGCTCCTCGCGGTCGTGGGGCTCGCCGACCACGCGCAGCAGCGGCCGGGGGAGCTCTCGGGCGGCCAGCAGCAGCGCCTCGGCATCGCCCGCGCGCTCGCCAACAGCCCGCGGGTGATCATCGCCGACGAGCCCACCGGCCAGCTCGACAGCCTCAACGCGGAGGCGATGATGTCGCTCATCTCGTCGCTCGTGCACGAGCGCGGGGTCGCGGCGGTGGTCTCGACCCACGACCCGCGGATGGCGGCGCACGCCGACCGCATCCTCGAGATCCGCGACGGGCGGCTCGGGCGCCGACACGGTCGGCACTCGTCGGGGGCGGAGCCGATCTAGTCCCGGCCTCAGGCGGCCGCCGCCTCCGCCGTGAGCAGTTCGCGCACGCGCGGGGCGACCTCGGTGCCGAGGAGCTCGATGGTGCGCGATCGCGCGGCCACGTCGAGACCGAGCACGTCGTACTTGAGGTCGAAGCGGTTGAGGCGAAGCGACCGAGCGACCCGCGCGATCTTCTGCGCGACCGTCTCGGGCGAGCCCACGAACAGAGCGCCGGTCGCCACCTCGAGCTCGTAGCGCTCGCGGCTCGGCGGGTAGAACCCGCGCTCGCGCGACATCCTTTCCACCATCGGCTGCCATGAGGTCCACCAGGTCTCGACGGCTTCCTCGTCGGTGTCGGCGATGAGGCCGAGCGAATGCTGGCCGACCGGCTGGACCGGCATCCCGAACTGCTCGAGCGCCCGGAAGTACAGGTCCACGTGCCCCGCGAAGCGCTCGGGCTGCCCGCCGATGATCGCGAGCATGAGGGGCAGCCCGTAGCGCGCCGCGCGGATCACCGAGTTGGGGCTGCCGCCGACTCCGATCCAGGTCGGGATGCCCCCCTCCCGCATCCTCGGGTGCAGCGTCTGCGCAGCCAGGGGTGCCCGCGTGCTCCCCGACCAGGTGACGGACTCCTCGCGCTGGAGCCGGACGAAGAGCTCGAGCTTCTCCTCGAAGAGCTCCTCGTAGTCGGCGAGGTCGTAGCCGAACAGCGGGAACGACTCGGTCGCGGATGCCCGGCCGAGCACCACCTGGGCCCGACCGTTCGAGACCGCATCGAGTGTCGAGAACTCGTGGTAGAGCCGAACGGGGTCATTGGTGCTGAGGACGGTGACGGCGGTGCCGAGCCGGATGGTCGACGTCGCTGTCGCGATCGCCGCGAGCAGCACGGGCGTCGCCGAGTCGACGAATCCCTCGCGGTAGTGCTCTCCGACGCTGAACACATCGAGTCCGACGGATTCCGCTAGGCGCGCCTCGTCGACGAGCAGTCGCACGGTCTCGGCGTCGGTGATGAGTTGTCCGTCGCGGCTCGGCACGTCGCCGAACGAGTTGAGCCCGATCTCGAAGGTGCTCACGGTGTCCTCCTCAGTAATTGACGTGTCAATAATGCGCCGATATGATTGATATGTCAATTAGTTAGGGGAGAGCATGCGCCGATCGCCCACGAGCCGGGATCTCGTCGTCTGGCGGGAGTTCGTCGAGACCGGCGACCGGCTGCGGTCGCTGCTGTCGTCCCGGCTGCAGTCGCAGTCGCAGCTCTCCAGCGGCGACTACGCCGTGCTGCTCGCGCTCTCGGAGGCGGACGGCCGCAGCATCCGCTCGTCGGACCTGGCTGCCGCGATCGACTGGGAGAGAAGCCGCCTCTCGCACCACCTGGGCCGGATGGAGTCGCGGGGCCTCGTGCGTCGCGAGGCGTGCGCGACGGACAACCGGGGGGCCGAGGTCGTGCTCACCGAGACGGGTGCGTCGCTGTTCCGCGCCGCCTCGGTGCCGCACCTTCGGGCCGTGCGCGAGCTGTTCCTCGACGCCCTCTCGCCCGAGCAGCTCGACGCCATCGACGGCATCACTCGCGCGCTGCGGGAGCACCTGGACGTCGAGCGGGGCTCGTCCGCCCGATAGCGGATGAGCCCGTCGCGCGTCAACGGGTGGTTGCGCGCCCCCGCAATCCGGTCGAATGAGAAGTGCACCACCCCGACTGACCGAGTCAAGGAGGCGACGACATGACCACGTTCTCAGTACCGAGCCCGCGCCCCGCAGTGCGGAGGCGGGATGCCCTGGGCATTGCGCTGCCGAACCTCAAGCGCCGGTTCACTCCCGGCGCGGGGCCCCGGATCGCTCGATCGACGTTCGTGCCCCGCTCGCTCGGAGGCGAGCCGAAGCGCGCGTAGCGACGCAGTCCGGTCGTCGAGAGGCCCGCCCCCACCCGGGGCGGGCCTCTCGCGTGTACCGCCGCGGGGTGTGAGCGGTTAGGCTCGGGGTAACGACGAGAGGAACTCATCATCTCCACGACCGACCCGACCGAGCCCACGGACCCGACGCCGCAGGCCGAGTTCCCGCCGCCGGCATTCCCACCGCCTGCGGTTCCGCCCGCTGCGACCCCGCCGGTCGCGGCGCCCACGGCCACCCCCACCCCCGGCGTCGCCGATCCCGCCGCCGTTCCCGCCGCGCCGGCTGAAGCCGCCCCCGAGGCGGACACCATCGCCTCGGCCGACACCCCGCCTCCGGCGCCGCCGAAGAAGCGCCGCATCATCGGCTGGGTGATCGCGGTCGTGCTGCTCGTGATCGCCCTCATCGCGACGGGCGTCTTCCTCTACCTCGCGCTGCAGCGGCTCGAGGAGGCCCGCCAGGAGATCGAGGAGCAGCAAGAGCTCATCGATAAGAAGGAGACCTTCGCCTCGGCTGCCGAGGACTTGCAGGCGACGGCGGCGAAGTTCGACGGACTGCCGTACGCGACCCTCGTCACCCCCGACTACTACGCGAGCCTCATCGGCCGCGGCTGGTCTCACCGCTGGAACGGTCCGGCCCTCGACAAGGACACCGAGGACGTGAAGGCGGCGACGGCCGAGCTCGAGGACACCCTCGCCGCGGCTGAGGCACAAGCATCCTCGAACGCCACGGGCACGATCTTCGAGTCCCTCACCGACTCGCTCGGTTCCGGCTTCGTCGCCACGTCGCTCGACACGGCCGACGCCGCGTGCGAGCAGGATGTCTGGGGCTGCGTGAGCGGCGAGGACCCGTTCACCATCCACTACGACAACGCCGAGACCGCTGGCCAGCCGTACATGAACGACTTCCTGCGCACCGGTCTCGCGTACCACGAGTACGCGCACGTCCTGCAGATGACCAACCCCGAGCCGACCGAGACGGCGGCCGAGGCGTTCGGCGGCGACTGGGAGACGATGGCCGACTGCTACGCCCTCACCTACCTGCCCGGCTGGACGCTCGACCACACGATCTGGGTGAGCGACTACGAGTACTGGGAGGTCAGCGTCGGCTACGGCTACACGTGCAACGCCGACCAGGCGCAGGTCGTGCGCGACTGGGTGTCGCAGCTCGGCTACCACCACGAGCCCATCTCGCAGTAGGCGGCGCAACGAAAAAGAGAGGACCGATGTCCTCTCCCTACTTAACACTATGAGGCAGGGAGGGGCTTGCCGCAAGGTCCCCCTCGTGGCGCAGAATCGACGACCGTGTCTGCTGCCGCTTCCGTCTTCGCCCTGCCCGACCGCCTCTCCGAGAAGGCCGACCCCCGTCTCATCGCCGCTGACGAGCGGCATTTCGCCACGATCGCGGCGACCCTCGACTCGTCGATCCGCACGGCGAGCGAGCGGCTCCAGCGACTGCTGAGCGCCCCTGGCGGCTGGGGCCAGCGCGCCCTGGAGCGCGACATCGAGGTCCACCGCGTGAGCGCTCGGCTGCGCACGCTGCAGCGGTTCGGCCTCGACGTGTGCCTCGGCCGCATCGTCTCAGGCAGCGGCACCGTGTACATCGGTCGGATCGGGCTCACGGATGACTCGGGCGAGAGCATCCTCGTCGACTGGCGCTCGCCCGCCGCCGAGCCGTTCTTCGGGGCCACCCACGCGAACCCGCTGGGCCTGTCGAGCCGCCGCCGCTACCGCTGGACCCTCGGCCGCATCACCGACTACTGGGACGAGGTGTTCACCGACGAGGTCGCCGGGCACGCCGCGCTCGACGACCAGTCCGCGTTCCTCGCGAGCCTCGGCGGCGCGCGGTCGTCACGAATGCGCGACGTGCTCGGCACGATCCAAGCCGACCAGGATGCGATCATCCGCGCCGGCGCGCACGGCGCTCTCGTCGTCGACGGCGGGCCGGGCACTGGCAAGACGGTCGTCGCCCTGCACCGCACCGCGTACCTGCTGTACTCCGATCAGCGCCTCGCGCGCGGCGGAGTGCTCTTCGTCGGCCCCAATCCCGGGTACCTGGCCTACGTCTCGGACGTGCTGCCGAACCTCGGCGAGGACGGTGTGCAGATCTGCACCCTGCGGGACCTCGTGGCCGAGGGACGCTCGGCGGGGATCGAGGATGACCCGCGAGTGCGCGAGCTCGCGGCATCCGGCGCCCTGGTCGACGCGGTCGAGACCCTCGTCGCCCGCCGTGAGCAGCCGCCGACCCGGGGTCTCGTCGTGGAGACGGACTGGGCCGAGATCGAGGTGACGCCGGACGAGTGGGCCGACGCGTTCGACGCGGCGGATCGCTCGATTCCGCACAACGAGTCGCGCGAGCAGGTCTGGGACGAGCTGCTCGAGCTGCTCTCCTCGCGCAGCGGCGTGCCCGCGGACGCGATTGCCGAGGACGACGCGCTCCGAGCGGCGTTCGACCGGGCGTGGCCGCTGCTCGACCCCGTCGCGCTCGTCGCCGCCCTCCGCTCGGACCCCGCGCTCCTGCGCTCGATCCCGGGGTGGAGCGAGGCCGACATCCGGGCGCTGCAGCGGGAGGACGCCCGGGCCTGGACCGACGTGGACCTCCCCGTGCTCGACGCCGCCCGGCAGCGCATCGGCGACCCCCTCGCCGAGCGTCGCCGCGCCGAGCGCCGTGCCGCCCGAGCCGCCCAGGACGAGGGCTACCAGCAGGTCATCGACACCCTCGTCGCCGCGGCGGACGACGGCGAGGACCTCATCTCGATGTTCCGCCCGGGCGACCTCAAGGAGGTGCTCATCGACGAGACCGCCCTCCCGGTGTCGGCGCCCGACGAGCTCGCCGGCCCCTTCGCCCACATCGTCGTCGACGAGGCGCAGGAGCTCACCGATGCGGAGTGGGGGATGCTCGTGCGCCGCTGCCCCTCGCGCAGCTTCACGATCGTCGGCGACCGTGCCCAGTCCCGCCGTGGCTTCGGCGAGTCGTGGCAGGAGCGCCTCGCGCGGGTCGGCGTGGACCGGGTGACCGTGAGCGAGCTCACCATCAACTACCGCACGCCGGCCGAGGTGATGGCGGCGGCGGAACCGGTCATCCGGGCGGCTGTCCCCGACGCGAACGTGCCGACATC
Organism: Antiquaquibacter soli; assembly: GCF_030580675.1. Lineage (GTDB taxonomy): Bacteria > Actinomycetota > Actinomycetes > Actinomycetales > Microbacteriaceae > Rhodoglobus > Rhodoglobus soli. The sequence continues at coordinate 215,320 of NZ_JAUQUB010000001.1, forward strand.
GGTGCGCTCGACGGGGGTCGCGGTGCGGCACGGCTCGCCGGGCGAGTTGGCGGGCATCCTCGACTCCTGGCTCGCGACGCACGCCGACGGCGTCGCGTGCGTCATCGGCGGGCAGGACGCCGGGCCGCGCCCCCGCGTGCGGTCGCTCACCCCGGAGCTGTCGAAGGGGCTCGAGTTCGACCTCGTCGTCCTCGTCGATCCCGAGCGCTGGAGCGCCGTCGACCGGTACGTCGCGATGACCCGGGCCACGCAGGAGCTCGTGATCCTGACGACCCCGTAGCTGGGAAATCAAGCGGTAGCGCCGAGCCCGTCGCCGGTGCGAGCGTGGGAATCCCCGACCGAATGGAGCACCGCATGAGCATCCAGGACCAGCCGGTCGAAGACGGCAGCACCGACGCGACAGACGATGAGAAGCGCGCCGGCATCGTCGAGCAGACGAAGCAGGATGTCTCGGTCGGCCACATCTCCGAAGCGGACTACGACCGCGTTCTCGCCCAACGCCTCGCCGACGCCGGGCTCGAGGCTGAGGACGGCAGCTAACTCGTCAGCCGCGCGTACCGCCGGTTGCGGATGCCGAGGATCGCCGCACCGATGAGGGCGGCGATGAACGACCCGGCGAGCACCCCGACCTTGACGTGGTCGTCGCTCTCGCTCCCGGCGCCGAACGACAGCTCCCCCACGAGGAGCGACACCGTGAAGCCGATTCCGGCGACGAACGACATGCCGATGAGGTCGATCCAGCGCAGTGACGGATCGAGCCGGAGCCCCGGCAGCCTGGTCATGAGGAACGTCGTCCCTGTGATGCCGATCGCCTTGCCGAGCACGAGCCCGACGATGATGCCGATCGCGATCGTGTCGGTGAACGATTCCCGCAGTCCCTCGAGTCCGCCGACCGAGACGCCCGCGGCGAAGAACGCGAACACGGGCACCGCGAACGCCGTCGAGACGACGCCCCAGCGGTCGGCGAAGTGCGCGGCCATCCCGTCGTACAGCGGCTCCCCGTCGGCATCCTTGCCCACCTCGACACGGGCCTTCTCGGTCGCCATGACCGGCACGACGAAGCCGAGCACCACCCCCGCGACCGTCGCGTGGATGCCCGACGCGTGCACGAGCGCCCAGACGAGGATGCCGAGCGGCAGCAGCACCCAGATGCTGCGCACCCCGCGCCGGACGGCGATCGCGAACATCCCGAGAGGGACGATCGCGAGCAGCAGCGGCAGCGGGTCGAGGGAGTCCGTGTAGAAGATCGCGATGATCGAGATCGCGAGCAGGTCGTCCACGACGGCGAGCGTGAGAAGGAACGTGCGCAGCGCCGGCGGCAGGAACCGCCCCACGACGGCGAGTACGGCGATCGCGAACGCGATGTCGGTCGCGGCGGGGATCGCCCAGCCGCGGAGTGCGTCACCGCCCGCCGTGAGGTTGACGAGAACGTAGAAGAGGGCGGGCACGACGACGCCGCCGACCGCGGCCGTGATGGGCAGCGCCGCGGTGCGCGGATTGCGCAGGGCCCCCGCGACGAACTCCTCCTTCAGCTCGAGCCCGACGACGAAGAAGAAGATCGCGAGCAGTCCGTCCGCGGCCCACGCCCCGACGCTGAGGTTGAGGTGGAGCGGCTCCGGGCCGAACGTGAAGTCGCGCACCGCCTCGTACACGGGGGCCGCGGGCGTGTTGGCGAGCACGAGCGCGAGCAGCGTCGCCCCGAGGAGCAGCGCGCCGCCGATCGTGTCGCTCTGCAGTGTCTGGTGGATACCCCGCCATATCGAGTGCGGAGCCTGGTGCTGCGGCGTGGGGTCGGGCTTCGTGCTCATGGTGCGGCCTCCCGGCACGGGTCGGTGGTCGGAGCCGCCGGACTGGGCGGCCCGCCGACCAGGCTTCCCGGCGCACCACTGCCCATTCTACCGGGGGCTAGCCGAGCCGCTTGCTCCCCGTGGGGAGCACCCGGAACCACCGGTAGCCGTACCCGTCGAGCGGGATGCTCAGCTTCCCGCCCTCGCCGGGGGTGAGCGTGCGGCCGTCCACCAGGAGGTCGACGAGCACGTCGTCGGGGCCGGAGTCCGGGAGCACGAAGGAGGTGGTGACGGGGTCGCCGGCGAGGTTGTGGAGGGCGAGCATCCGCCCCTCCCCTCCGCTGACCGTGTGCACGAGCACGGACGCCGAGCCCTGACGCAGGATCTCGAGCTCGCCCCAGCCGAGTTCGGCGGACGCCCGGTAGCGGTGGATGAGGAGCTTCATGAAATGGAGGAGCGAGTCCGGGTCGTGGCGCTGCTCGGAGGCGTTGACGTGGGCCGGGGAGAACCCGTCGTCGGGGATGGCGGCGGCGAGGGCACCCGGGTCGGCGTTGGAGAAGCCGCCGTTGGGGCCGTTCGTCCACTGCATCGGCGTGCGCACCGAGGTGCGGTCGTGCACGCGCGTGTCCTCGCCCATGCCGATCTCCTCGCCGTAGAACAGCACCGGGGTGCCGGGGAGCGAGAACATCAGGCTGTAGACCATGCGGATGCGGCGCGGGTCGCCGCCGAGCATCCCGGGCAGTCGGCGCACGATTCCGCGGCCGTAGACCTGCTGCTGCGGCTCGGGGCCGAACGCGGCGAACACCTCCTGCCGCTCCTCGTCGCTCAGCTTGTCGAGGGTGAGTTCGTCGTGGTTGCGAACGAAGTTCGCCCACTGCGCCTCGACGGCGATGCGCGGGCGCCCGCGGAGCGCCTTCGTGAGGGGCCTCGCGTCGCCGCGCGCGAGCGACAGGTAGAGGTTCTGCATGGCGATGAAGTCGAACTGCATGGTCAGCCCATCGGCGTCGCGGCCGCCGAAGTAGCGCACCTGCTCGCGGTGCGGGAGGTTGGCCTCACCGAGCATGATGGCGTCGCCGGAGCGTCGGCCGAGGAACGCGCGCAGCGACTTCAGGAAGTCGAGCGGGTCCTCGAGGGCGCCCTCCGCGTGCTCCACCCCCGTGGGGTCGATGAGGAACGGCACGGCGTCGACCCGGAATCCCGACACCCCGAGCTCGAGCCAGAACCCCATGATCTTCGCGACCTCGTCGCGCACCTTCGGGTTGGTGACGTTGAGGTCCGGCTGGAACGAGTAGAAGTGGTGCAGGTAGTACTGCCCGGTCGTCTCGTCGAGCTCCCACACGCTGTCCTCGACGTCGGGGAAGACGACATCCTGCTTCCCGCGCGGCGGCGTGTCGCGCCAGACGTAGTAGTCGCGGTACGGGTTGTCCCGGCTCGAGCGCGACTGAACGAACCACGGGTGCTCGTCGGAGGTGTGGTTGACCACGAGGTCGATGATGACGCGGATGCCCCGGTCCCGAGCCATCCGGATCATCTCCACGAAGTCGCCGAAGTTGCCCAGGCGCTCGTCGATCCCGTAGTACTCGGACACGTCGTACCCGTCGTCGCGGCCCGGGCTCGGATAGAAGGGCATGAGCCACAGGCACGTGATGCCGAGCTCGTTGAGGTAGTCCATGCGGTGCGCGAGGCCCTCGAAGTCGCCGACGCCGTCGTCGTTCCAGTCCATGAAGGTCTCGACGTCGAGGCAGTACACGACAGCGGTCTTCCACCACAGGTCGCTCGTGTCGGTGATCCTCACGACAGCACCTCCCGACCGTAGGCCTCGATGAATTCGCGCTGCTGCTGGCCGACGTGGTGCACGTACACGTCGTCGAAGCCCAGATCGAGGGCATCCCGGATGGCTCGGGCGTGCACCTCGAGGTCGGCGGAGACGAGCACGCTCTCGCGCACCCGCTCGGGCGTGACGGTCTCGGACGCCGCGTCGAACCCCTCGACGGAGTCGATGTCCCAGCACAGCGGGGGAGGGAAGACGTTGCTGCGCCACTGGTCGAAGGCGATGTCGAGGGCCTCCTCGTCGCTGGCCGCGTAGCTCACGTGCAGCTGGAGGGCGACGCGGCCCGTGCCGCCGCTGCCGCGGTAGGCCGCAATGACCTCGCGGAGGGCATCCGGTCGCTGGTTCACGGTGATGAGCCCGTCGGCCCACCCGGCGGCCCAGCCTGCGGTCTCGGGGGAGACCGCGGCGGCGAGCAGGGCGGGCGGATGCTCCGGCAGGGTCCACACGCGGGCGCGGTCCACGGTCACGAGCCCGTCGTGGCTGACCTCCTCGCCGTTGAGCAGGGCGCGGATGACGGTCGCGCACTCGAGCAGTCGCCGGTTGCGCAGCTCCTTGCGCGGCCAGCCGCCACCGGTGACGTGCTCGTTCGCCGCCTCGCCGGAGCCGAGCGCGGCCCAGAAACGATCCGGATACATGGCGGCGAGGGTGCCGATCGCTTGCGCGGTTATCGCCGGGTGGTAGCGCTGGCCGGGGGCCGTGACGATGCCGAATCTCAGGCTCGTCGACTGCAGGGCGGCGCCGAGCCACGACCACGCGAACGCGGACTCCCCTTGCCGCTCGCTCCACGGGGCGAGGTGGTCCGAGCACATCGCAGCCGCGAAGCCCGCTTGCTCGGCGCGCTGCACCGCCTCGAGGAGCGCGGTCGGATGCACTTGCTCATGCGACGCGTGGAAACCGATGGCCATGTGGCTTCACGGTAGTTCCGCGCTCCCCGGTTGTCTCGGGGTTGAATCCTCAGGCGGTCGTGGGCTACGCGGTGCGGCGCGAGCGGCGCGCCAGGAGCACGACCGCGCCGCCGGCGAGCAGGAGCAGGGCCGAGCCGATCGCGACCGGGGCGACCTCCGAGCCGGTAGCAGCGAGGGCCGGGCCGGGCTCCGCACCCCAGATCGTGAGGGCTGCGACGAAGATCAGTGCCGCTTCCGTCGTGGTCGACACGTAGACGTCCGACGACGCAAAGGTGCCGGTGAACGGGTCGGCCACCGCCAGGGCGGGGAGCCAGATCTCGCCGAAGAGCTCCTCCGTGCTGACGAAGAGCTTTCCATCACGGTCGAAGTCGGCGGCGAAGACGTCCTCGTCCATGAGGGCGACCTCTTCGACGACGTCGTTCTCGAGGTCGATCGTGAAGGAGTGCGTGGCGCCGCCGATCTCGGCGAAGCCCCACAGCTGCGCGGTGACGACGTCGTTGGCGAGCGCATCGAACTCGATGTAGTCCTCGTCCGTGAGGGTGAGGAAGGGGATGAAGTCGCCGGTGGCGGGGTTGACCTGGCCGACGTAGCTCGTCCCCGGGTCGCCCGGCTGCACGCACGAGATGATGAACGTGCCATTGACGAGGTCGATGCCGCCGCACGAGTCGAGCACGTTGTCGCCGCCGAGGGTGATGGCCTGCGGGTTGCTCACGGTGCCGGTGTTGGCGTCGGCCGTCCAGATCGTGGACTCGCTGTCGAGCTGCCCGATGGCGGCTCCCAGCCCGTCGTCCCCCACCTCGAGGCCGATGATGACCTGGTCCGTCGCCGTGCCCACGGGGGTGGATGCGGCATCGGCCGGGTTCACACCGTAGAACTGGCCCTCCCCGGGGTCGGAGGAGTCGATGTACTCGACGATGGTGATCTTCTGTCCGCTCGCGATGGTTGCGGCGGCCACGGGGGCGGCGACGACGAGCGTTCCGAACGCGAGGGCGGTGGTACCGGCGAGGAGGCCGAGTCCGAGGGACGAGCGCATAGGAGATCCTTCGAATGTGAGCGGAATCCACACAGCCTAATGGAAGTGAGGCGGTTTCCCCTAGAAGCATCTGTCGCCCCCCGCTTGAGGGGTGTCGTGAGAACGCGCGAAGCTGATTCACTGTCGGAATGCGCGGTGGGGTGGTCTGCGGTCCGATGCTCGCTGTCGTCGTGCTGCTCGGCGGCTGCTCCGGGGCGGCTCCCGTCACCGACGCCCAGGCCCGCATCGTCGCGTCATCCTTGACCTCTGCGGCGAAGCTCGCCATCGAGTCGGATGACGACGATCGCCTGTGCGAGGTGCTCGCCGCCGACGTCGGCGTGTGCGAGAACTCGTGGGCGAGTTGGGAGATGCAGAACTCCCCGATGCCCGACCTCGACGCCGTCACGGTCGAGATCGAGGCGGTCGGGGATGGCACGCACCGCCTCACCTTCTCCGGCACCTACGTCGACGGTACGCCCTTCACCAACGAGGTCACCGTGATCGGGACCGCCGACGGACCCCGTGCGGTCGACCCCGTGTTCTGGATCGACGGCTGACCCGAGCAGCTAGAACAGCGTCGGCTGAGGTGCCAACTTGAGGGCGGGCGCCGACCGCATCCGCTCGAACCCCGGCTTGCCGCTGAACCCGTGCCGTCTCTTGATCACCGACACCCGCTCCTTCAGCCACCGCCGGTAGGCCTCGGGTGCCGACGACGATGAGCGGTACATCGCGCGGTACCGCGCGGAGAGCTGCGGATGCTCGCGGTCGATCCACTGCAGGAACCACTCCTTCGCGCCGGGCCGCAAGTGCAGCGCGCCGTAGGTCACCGACGCGGCGCCCGCCTCCCTGATTGCCGCGAACGCGCGGTCGAGGTGGTCGACCGTGTCGGTGAGGTACGGCAGCAGGGGCATCACGAACACGTCGACGTCGAAGCCGGCGTCGGCCGCCGCTCGTACCGTGGCTAGTCGGGCAGCCGTCGTCGGGGTGCCGGGCTCCACCCGCTGCTGCAACTCGTCGTCGTAGACGGCGATCGACATCGCGAGGTGGACAGGCACGCGGTCCGCGGCGGCGACGAGCATCCCGAGATCCCGCCGCAGCAGCGTGCCCTTGGTGAGTATCGAGAATGGAGTGCGGCTGTCGGAGAGCGCCTCGATGATGCCGGGCATCAGCTGGTAGCGCCCCTCCGCCCGCTGGTACGGGTCGGTGTTGGTGCCGAGCGCGACGGGCTGCCGCGACCACTTCGGCTTCGACACCTCCGCGCGCAGCACCTCCGCGACGTTGACCTTGACCACGACCTGGCTGTCGAAATCCTTGCCCGCGTCGAGGTCGAGGTAGGTGTGCGTGTTGCGGGCGAAGCAGTACACGCACGCGTGCGAGCACCCGCGGTAGGGGTTCACGGTCCACTCGAACGGCATGGCGCTCGCCGCCGGCACGCGGTTGAGCGCGCTCTTGGCGAGCACCTCGTGGAACGTCATCCCCGCGAACTCGGGGGTGCGCACGCTGCGCACGAGCCCCGCCATCCCGAACAGACCGGGTGCTGCATCCCCTACCGACTGACCACTCCACCGCATGCGTTCATTAGAACACACGTTCGAGAGTTAATCCACGGGTGCGAGGCCAGCTAGAGCCCCTTACCGCCCGTCACCGGCAGGATCGCGCCAGAGATGTACGACGCCTCGGCGGACGCGAGCAGCACGTACGCCGGCGCGAGCTCGGCGGGCTGCCCGGCGCGGCCGAGCGGAGTGTCCTGGCCGAACGTCGGCAGCTTGTCGGGCCAGCTCGTCGCGGGGATGAGCGGTGTCCAGATCGGCCCCGGTGCTACGGCGTTCACCCGGATTCCCTTCGGCCCGAGCTCCTCCGCGAGAGCCTTCGTGTAGGCGACCTGCGCCGCCTTCGTCATCGCGTAGTCGATGAGCCCGGGCGAGGGGTTGAAGGCCTGGATGGAGGTCGTCGAGATGATCGACGACCCGGGCTGCAGGTGCGGGATCGCCTCGCGACCGAGCCACATCATCGAGTAGATGTTCGTACGGAACACCCGGTCGAACTCCTCCGTCGGGATCGAGTCGAGCCCGTCGCGGTTCTTTTGATACGCGGCGTTGAGCACGAGGATGTCGAGACCGCCGAGGCCCTCGACGGTACGCGCGATCACGTCGACGCAGAACTCCTCGTCGCGCACGTCGCCCGCGAGAGTGAGTGCGGTGCGGCCGGCGTCGGTGACGAGGGCGGCGGTGGACTGGGCATCCTCCTCCTCTTCGGGCATGTGGACGATCGCGACATCCGCACCCTCCCGCGCGAAGGCGATCGCGACGGCGCGACCGATGCCGGAGTCGCCGCCGGTGATGAGGGCGCGCTTGCCGCTCAGGCGGCCCGCGCCCACGTACGTCTCCTCGCCATGGTCGGGCGCCGGTTCGGTCGCCCCGGTGAGGCCGGGCTGCTCCTGCTCCTGCTTCGGGAACGCCTCCGAGCGGTAGCGGCTGCGCGGGTCATCATCGAGTGTCTTGGCCATGAGTTCAAGCCCCTTTCGTGCGCCGGATGCCCGGCTTAACGTGACGGTCTGAAGAAGGAAGGAGATCGGGATGCCCGGACAACGCAACTCGACGCTGAAGGACCCGGAACTCTACGAGGAGCTCCGCGCCGACGGCGCCAGCAAGCAGAAGGCGGCCCGCATCAGCAACGCGGCCGCGAAACGCGGTCGGTCGGCCGTGGGTCGCAAGGGCGGTGAATCCGGTTCGTACGAGGACTGGACCGTGCCCGAGCTGCGCAAGCGGGCCAAGGAGATCGGCCTCACCGGGTACTCGGGCAAGAAGAAGTCCGAGCTGGTCGAGGCGCTCCGAGAGAGCTGACGCCGAGGCTGACGCCAAGCCACGGGAGGCGAGCAGTCTGGGAGGAGTCTGCCCGCCCCCGCGCCTCACCGATCCGGGGAACCCCCGGAGGCGGTGTCGGCCTCGACGTTGCCGCTGGCCTCGCCCGACGTGTTCGCGTCCTCGTCGGGCTGACCGGGCAGGTCGGGGTCGACCGGAGGGGGCGTGAGCGGGGAGTCCGGGTTCGTCGTCTGGTCCGGCTCCTCCGTCGTATCAGGGTCCTGCGTGAACGGGTCGCTCATGATCGCTTCCTTTCCTGTAGTGCGTTCCACGCTAGGTCGGGGCGATCGGACGACACAGGGGTTGACCGCTGCCGGGGCAGGGGAGATACTCGCGACTCTGTGGCGCTGGATCGGTCTGGCACTCTCCTGGGCAGAGTGCTAAAATTGACGTCGGGTCGCGCGGACCCGCGTGACTCTCTCTTCGGGAACGAAAGGAGATTGATCATGTCCAATCCGTTCGATGTTCTGAGCCAGTTCGACCGTCTCGCGTCCAGCGTCTTCGACACTGCTCGAGCTCCTCGGCTGATGCCCGTCGACCTGTTCCGAGACGGCGACCAGTACGTCCTCAGCGCCGACCTGCCGGGCATCGACCCCGGATCGGTCGACCTCGATGTGGACGGCCAGCTGCTCACCATCCGGGCCGAGCGCACTGCGCCGACGAGCGACAACGTCCAGTGGCTCGCCCACGAGCGACCGCACGGGGCGTACATGCGGCAGTTCACCCTCGGCGACGGAGTCGACGTCGACAGGATCACCGCCAACTACGAGCACGGCGTGCTGTCGGTCATCATCCCCATGGCGGAGCGTGCCAAGCCCCGCAAGATCCACGTGGCGTCGTCGTCGGCGGCCCCGAAGGAGGTGAGCGCGTGACTGAATCGAACCGCACCCGTCGCGCGCGCCCGGCGGATCGCTCGGGCCTGCGTCTGCCGATGATCAAGCGGCGCTTCGTGCCAGACCGGCCGACGCGCGTGCGCCGTGCCGCTCCGAACCGGACGCTCGGGGGCCCTCCGCTCGCCGCCGCGTAGCCACCGTCCGAGGCGGCCCGACGTAAGCCGGCCGCCTCGGCGGGCTGCTCACATGCGTCGAGCCTAGGACTCCGGCTCGTCGCGCTCGAGGTTCTCGGGGTCGCTCGCATCCACGAGTCCCACGGTCATCCCGGAGCTCACGAGGATGTCGGCGACCCGCAGCTCGGCTCGCCCGTGGTTGACCCGCAGCCAGCCCGGCGCGCCCGTCTCGAGGATGGCGTCCATGGCCGCTCGCACATCGTCGATGCTCAGGCCGACGATGTACTCCTCGCCGTCGAGGTGGATGATCGTGCGCTTCACTTCTCGACCCCCGGGGGTGTCGGCTCGGGCGAGATGACGAGTCCGCCCGGCGAGTTCGCGAGAGCCATGAGCTCGTCGATCCAGAGCCGATTGATGGCCGGGGGCCGCCCGCCGAAGAACTTGAAGGAGATCGGGATGGCGGGGTGCACCCAGATCACACTGCGTCCGTCGCCAATGGACGCGTCGTCCTTCCAGCTGAAATAGAAGGACTCGTTGCGGCGCAGCTTCGCACCCATCACGATCTGTATGTGCGCGAGCGTGCGGTCGTCGAAGTCCGCGGCGAGCGTCGAGTCGTAGGTCAGGGTCCCCATGGCAATCCATTCTTGCGTACCCCCCAGAGGAGGGGCGAGTCAACCCACTGGTGAAGTTCGCGGGACTGGCTTACCGTCGAGTGAACCACAGAGCTCGGGGCGACGTTCCGGTCGCAGGGGAGCGGAGCGTCTCCTCGGGCTCTGTGGGGCGGAGCGGTCCCCCGAAACCCGCACTCCTGGAGCGTCCAAGGGTCGGCCTCTGAATGAGTCGGGTGGGATGCGCGGCGTCCGCGGGGTGGGGATGAATCGGGCGTCCCCGCCCCGCATCATCGCTACTTCTTCGACACCGAACCCGCGGGAACCGGCCCCGTCGTGACGTCCGGCGGTTCGGGCAGCAGCCGCAGCCCGTCGTTGCTGTTGGCCGCGACCACGAGGGTCTCGAGCCACGCGCGGTTGATCATCGGCTGCCGCGAGCCGAGGAAGTTGAACTGAAGCGGGATGGACGGGTGGAGCCAGATCGTCGAACGGCCGCTCCCGTCCGCCACGTCGTGCTCGAACGAGAGGGCGAAGCTCTCGTCGCGCCGCAGCTTCGCGAGGATCACGATCTTGACGTGGGCGAGGATGCGGTCCTCGATCTCGATCTCCTCCGCGGGTCGCCCGTACAACAGATATCCCACTATGCGTCCTCCCAGCCGAAGTGGCTTCCCTCTCCGGTCGATGGCTTGGCCTTGATGCCGTGCTTATGGCCCGTGACGCGGTCGATCCCCAGTGCGAACTCGACAGTCTCCCCCGTGGGATTCTTCATCGTGACGTGCGCTGACATTCGAGCTGCCGCAAGCGCGACGGTGAGTCGCTCGAGCGCCTCCGCCACGTCGTTGTTCACGGAGAAGGCGCCGTCGTCGTGATGCAGTTCCTTCATTCTGGTCATCCTTGGGGGTCGCGGGTCCCGGGCGCAAGCCCTTGACATGCCCTCGTCTCCACTGCCTAGCGTGGGGGACCAGTCGACCCAGGAGGTCCCATGCAGACCGGACTCACCGCACTCGCGCTCGTGTGCACTCTCACGCCGTCTCCGAAGCCGTCGAGCACGCAGCTCCTCGCCGACCAGTTGCTCGAGGAACTCGCCGCGTGGGGGGTGCAGGGCGACAGCATCCGCACCGTCGACCTCGACATCCGAGCGGGCGTGACCGCCGACGAGGGCGACGGCGACCAGTGGCCGGGCGTGCGCACGCGCATCATCGACGCCGACATCCTCGTCGTGGCCGCGCCGATCTGGATGGGCCACTTGTCGAGCGAGGGCCAGCGGGTGCTCGAGCGACTGGACGCCGAGCTCGGCGTCTACGACGACGAGGGCCGCGCGATCCTCGCCGGCAAGGTCGCCGTCACCGCGATCGTCGGCAACGAGGACGGCGCGCACCACGCCACCGCGGAGCTCTACCAGGGCCTCAACGACGTGGGGTTCACGATCCCCTCGCAGGGCGGCACGTACTGGGTCGGCGAGGCGATGCAGAGTGTCGACTTCCGGGATCTCGACGAGGTGCCCGAGGCGGTGGCGAGCACCACGGCGCTCGTGGCGGCGAACGCGGCGCACCTCGCTTCGGTGCTGCGGGAGCATCCGTACAAGCCGTCTCGAGCTTGACACCCGTCGCGGGGCGCGGCTAGCCTCGACGACGCTATGGAGAGATGAGCCCGTCCGTCCCGCGCTGAGGCAGTGCCCGCGCGGGAGCCGCGTCACTACGACGGGACCCTCCTCTTGCGATCCACCTCTCATCTGCGCGCCACCGCGCTCACGCACGGCTACGCCGACCGCCGCCTCTTCGACGGGTTCGATCTCGTCGTCGACTCCACCGATCGACTCGGTCTCATCGGTGAGAACGGCGCAGGCAAGTCGACACTGCTGCGACTCCTCGCCGGCGCCGAGACCCCGGATGCGGGCACCGTCAGCCGCCCGGACGGCACCGCCCTGCTCTGGCAGGAGGTGCGGCATCCCGGCTCGACGACGGTCGCCGAGCTGCTCGAGTCGGCGCTCGCCGACGTGCGCGCGATCGAGGCCGAGCTCGCCCGAGCGGCGGGAGCCCTCGACGGCTCAGCCGCGGCCGACGACGCCTACGCCCGCGCCCTCGAGTCCGCCGAGCTCGCCGACGTGTGGTCGGCCGATGCCCGCGTCGCCGAGACCCTCGCCGGGCTCGGCGTCGACGGCATCCCGCGCGAGACCACGCTCGACGAGGTGAGCGGCGGCCAGCGCTCGCGCCTCGCGCTCGCCGCCCTGCTGATCTCGCGACCGGCGGCCCTGCTCCTCGACGAACCGACTAATCACCTGGATGACGCGGCCGTCGACTACCTCCGCCGCACCCTCGCCTCCTGGCCGGGGCCCGTCGTCTTCGCGAGCCACGACCGCGCGTTCCTCGACGAGGTTGCGACGAGCCTGCTCGACATCGACCCGGCGCGCTCGGGTGTGACCCGCTACGGCGGCGGGTACTCGGCGTACCTGGAGGCGAAGGCCGCGGAGCGCGCCCGCTGGGAGCAGCAGTTCGCGCTCGAGGGCAAGGAGGTCGCCGCGCTCGAGGTCGCCATCGCCGACCTCCCTCGCACGTTCGGCGTCGACCGCGGGCCGCGCGACAACGACCGGATGGCCTACGGGGTCAAGGGGCACACGATCCAGAAGCAGGTGTCCCGGCGCATCCGCAACGCGCAGGGGCGGCTCGACGACCTCGTCGAGAACCGGGTGGGGGAGCCGCCGCCCGTGCTCGCATTTGCGGGCATCCCCCGGGGCTCTCACGCGCTCGATGACGACGGAGCCGTGCTTGCGCTCTCGGGCGCCGTCGAGGGCCGGCTCGACGTCGACGGGCTCGAGATCGGCGCGAGCGAGCGGATGCTCGTGACCGGCCCCAATGGCGCTGGCAAGTCGACCCTCCTGGGGGTGCTCGCCGGCCGCATCGCCCTCGACCGCGGGGAGCTCTCGCGCCGGCGCGGGCTGCGCGTGGCCATCCTCGACCAGGACGTGCGGTTCGCCGAGCCCCGTCGGTCGGCCAGGTCGACGTTCGAGCGCGCGGTGGGGGAGAGACGATCGGATGCCGTGAGCCTCACCGACCTCGGACTGCTCCCCGCCCACGCCCTCGACCAGCCCGTGGGGGAGCTGTCCATCGGCCAGCAGCGCCGACTCGCTCTCGCCCTCGTCATCGCCCGGCCGCCGCACGTGTTCCTCCTCGACGAGCCCACGAACCACCTGTCGCTCGCCCTCGCAACGGAGCTCGAGGATGCTCTGGGGTCGTACCCCGGCGCGGTGGTCGTGGCGAGCCACGACCGGTGGTTGCGGCGGAGGTGGGACGGTCGGGAGGTGCGGCTGGGGGCGGCGAGGTAGCACGGCCGAGGCATCCGGAGCAACCTCCCAGCCATGATTTCCGGGCCGCTGGTACCCTTTAAGCCGCCTGAAACGCGACTCGCCTATGCATATCTCTCTACCGCAGCTGTTCCGCTCCGAGCCCCGACCGCCCCAGTGGCCGAGTCGGGCGAAGGATCGCATCGCGGTATTCGCCGGCATTGCGGCCTTCTCGCTCATGGCCGTCGCGGCGCTCGCTCCTCCCCCGGGCCCGACCGCGGCTCAGGAGTACCAGGCGTTCCTCGAGGCGAATGCACAGTCGCTCGACGTGCGCGACGGGGTGGTACAGCAGGAGGTCGTGCGCGACGGGTATTCGGCGACCCCGGGCATCCAGACGCTCGCCGCCAGCGGCACGAACTACGACTGGGCGAAGATGGTGCTCCTCATGGCGGGGCTGCCGATGTCGGAGAACAACGTCACGGTGTTCACCCGGTGGATGCGCCAGGAGAACTACGTCGACGCGTGGTGGAACCGTAACAACCCCCTCAACAACGGGTGGGGGTCCGGCGGGGGCGGCGGCCTCGGCAGCTACGACTCCCTGGTGATCGCCGCGGAGAATGCGGCGGAAGCGCTGCTCACCAACGGGGGCTACTCGGGCATCGTGGCGGCGTTCGCGGCCGATTCCCCGACCTCGGTGACGGAGGCGGCGATCTGGGCCTCACCGTGGGCGACGGGCCACTACAACAACGGCGCGCACTGGTCGTACGCGGAGGTGCCGGTCATCACGGCGCCTGCCGACGCCTGGCAGTAGCGGTCTGATTAACGGCGGAAGCCGCCGCCGGAGCTGCCTCCGACGACGGCCTCCTGGGGTCCGTCCGTGTGCGTGCGCATTGCTGCTACCGCACCGGGGTGAGCAGTCGCAGCGACCGCTCGGCCTGACGCTCGCGAGCCAGTCGCGCGAGCTGCTGCTCGACACGGTTGGCCCGACGCTCGCGCGATTCGAGCGGGAGAGGCCGGCGGCCCCACTTGATGAGCGCGATGCCCACGTGCAGGGCGATCCGATCGACGAGGCCGACGCGGCGCGCGGGGCGCTCGGTTTGCTCCTCGACTATGGGCGGGTGGGTCGGACGAATCAACGTCTCGTTCATGGTTGGTGTGTTCCTCACAGTGCAGTGCATCCGATGTGGGGATGCACGAGCCGATGCCGCTCGTGGCGGCGGATGGGGGTCGACCCGAACAGGGTCGTGGGGTGGCTGGCCCGGGAACGCGCAGACGACTGCGCGGGGAGGGCCTGAGGCTTCGTGAGCGTCGCCACCGTCGTGATCGGTGGCTGTTCGCTAGCCGATCAGGCGGTGAGGACGCCGACGAAGCCGGCGGGCGTAAAGCGGGTCATTCCCGCGGTCTTGCGAATAAACACGGCCGGTCTCCTTTCGTCTGTAGTGGCGTGAGCTACACCGTAGTGAAACCCGGGCGTGTCGCGCCACCGGGTCGCGGGGTGTCTGCGGCGTTCGTTACCGTGATGTTATGCGGTGGGCGTGCGGGGTCGTGGCGGCGGTGGTCGTCGTGGGCTTGGCGGGGTGCATCCCCCAGCCCCGCGATGAGCAGGGCCGGCTCATCGTGCCGGTGAGCGTCGACTTCGCTGAGGTGTCGGACGGCTACTTGCGCGCCGGCGGCCAGGTGCTCGGGGTCATCGAGGACGGCGGCACGTGCTCGTTCACGTTCTACGGTGCCGGGGGTGGGGCATCCCGGCTGACATCGTCGGGGCACGGGGGCGTGAGCAGCACGGAGTGCGACGACGTGGATGAGCCGATCGCGACGCTCTTCCCGGGGGAGTACGAGCTCGTGCTCCGGTACAGTTCGGAGGACTCGGTCGGCGAGAGCGAGCCGTTCCCGCTGACGATCCCGGAGCACTGAATGAACCCGTCCCGCGCCGCGGTCGGCGCGAGCGCCGTCGTCGTGCTCGGCCTGGTCTGCCAGGAGGTGGGTGCGGCGATCGCGGTGACGCTGTTCCCGGCGGTCGGGCCGATCGGCATGGTTACGCTGCGACTGGTGTTCTCGGCGGCGGTGCTGCTGATCGTGTTCCGACCGTCGCTGCGCGGCCGCTCGCGCGGCGACTGGATGACCGTGCTCGCGTTCGGGCTCGTGCTTGCGGCAATGAACGCGATGTTCTACCTGTCGCTCACGCGACTCGACCTCGGGGTCGCCCTGACGCTCGAGATCCTGGGGCCGCTCGTGCTGTCCGTGGTGACGGCGCGGCGGGCATCCGCGTGGCTGTGGGCGGCGCTCGCGTTCGCGGGGGTGGCGATCCTGGGGCTCGCGGGGGCGAGCGAGCTCGACCCACTCGGCGCGGTGCTCGCGCTCGGGGCGGGCTCGGCGTGGGTGGCGTACATCCTGCTGTCGGCCCGCACGGGGGCGCGCTTCGGGCGGCTCGACGGGCTGGCGCTCGCGATGGCGGTCGGTGCGGTGGCGATCCTGCCGTTCGGGGCTGTCACCACGGGGGCGACTCTCGTGCAGCCGGGCATCCTGCTGCTGGGCCTGGCAGTGGCGCTGCTGTCGTCGGCGATACCGTACGGGCTGGAGCTGCTCGCGCTGCGCCGGCTGCCGGCGTCGACGTTCTCTATCCTGCTGTCGCTCGCGCCGGCGCTCGCCGCGCTCGCCGGGTTGGTGATCCTCGGTCAGCAGCTGTCGCTGTGGGACTGGCTCGCGATCGTGCTCGTGGTGATCGCGTCGATGGGTGCGGTGAGGGCCGCGACGCGCGCCGCTCGACCGCCGGTCGACCCGACCCCCTGACGTGCTGGTATAGTAATCCGGTTGGCTTTTCGCCAGCATGCGCCCGTAGCTCAATGGATAGAGCATCTGACTACGGATCAGAAGGTTAGGGGTTCGAGTCCCTTCGGGCGCACCAAACGAAAGAAGACCTCCGCACAGCGGGGGTCTTCTTTCGTTTGGTGGCCCTACTGTGACCGGACCACCGGGGTCCCCGCCGCGCCGGTTCCGACGCGTCGCCCGGCGCGGCTGGCAGGATGCCGGTTCTCGAGTACGTCGTACCCGGGCCGCCTCGGCGGCCCGGCGATCTCACCGCGACGTGGTGGCCGTGCCGGTGGGGCGTCGAGTCCCTTCGGGCGCTCGGCTTCCGCGTTACCCCGAATTGGGGTGGCCGCAACATGAATACCTTCCACTATTCTCCCGGTAACCGGAGGGAGATGCGATGGCGAACGAACCCGGATGGCTGCCCGATCCCTACGACAGCACCCGGCTCCGCTGGTGGGACGGCGAGCGATGGTCCCTCCACGTTGCCCGAGGCCGCACGGTGACCACCGCTCCTCTCGAGGTTGTGCCCGCTCCGCCCCGTCGACGCATCCCCGTCTGGGGCTGGCTGCTGATCATCCTCGCTGCGCTCATCGTCGTCTTCGGGATCCCGCGGCTGGGGCTCGCGGTCGCCCTCGTCGTTCTCGTCACGGCGCTCATCGCCCTCGGGAGGTCCACCCCTACGTGGCTGCGCCTTCGTTCCCGCACGGCGGCGGGAGCCGCAGTCGCCGGCGCGGCCGCGGTCGCCCTGGTGACCTTCGCTCTCATCGCCACGCCAGGACCGAGTCAGCAGCAGGCGACCACCGGTGCGGTCCCGTTGGTATCGAGTGACGACGGCGCGGACACGGCGGAACCAGAGTCCACGTTCCGCGAGGAGACCGTGACGGAGACAATCCCTTTCGGCGCCTCGACGGTCGAGGACCCGAATCTCCCGAGTGGCCAGAGCCAGGTCACGACGGCCGGACAGGCGGGCGAGCGCACACTGACCTACCGCGTCGAGTACATCGACGGACGCGAGGTCGACCGCGAGCTCGTCTCGGACGTCGTCACCCGCGAGCCGGTCACTGAGGTCACGGCTGTCGGCACCTATGTCGCGCCGCCTCCGCCCGCTTATGAGGCGTCTGGCTGCGATCCAAACTACGCCGACGCATGCGTTCCTCTCTCCAGCGATGTCGATTGCGCGTGGGGCACGGGCGATGGGCCGGCGTACTTCGACGGCGTCGCGAGGGTCGTCGGTACCGACGTGTACGACCTCGACCGTGACAACGACGGGTACGCGTGCGAGCAGTAGATGCCCGAATGCTGTGACCCGGCTCGTCCCTAGCCCAACCCCAGCAGCTTTCCGTTCTTCGCGAGCTCCGGGTCGGTGCACGAGGTCAGGTCGAAGCAGCAGGGTCGACGGCTGCCCTTGCGGAGCTTGTCGATGGAGACCTCGATGCGCTTGGCCCGCGTCTCGGGGTTCTTCGTGGCACCTACCCAGCGCACACACTCCCAGCGGGCCATGGGGGTGATGTCGTGCCAGTCGTCGTCGATGTCGGGTGCGGCGGCGAGGGCGGCCGCGAGGTCGGCAGGAATGGATGGCTCGGGCCACTCCGCTGCCGCCCGCAGCGACACGGAGACTCGGTCTCCCTCGGCGAACGCCGGCAGCGCAAGCCAGTGCCCCTTCGCCCCGTCCGGTTCGATGACGGTCGTGATTGGGGTGCCGTTGAGCGTGCCCGTGGCAGCCACCTGGCCGCGCGACGGGAGCGACGCGCTCGCGGCATCCGTCAATCTCACGAGGGGCCGACCCGCGACCTACGTTTCTCGGGCGCTCGCGGGCAGGGGCTCAGTAGTGGTCGCGGGCCTGCAGGATGACGATGTGGTTGTCGGTCACGAGGTAGACGAGTCGGTTGGCGTCGTCGATGCGGCGAGACCACGCGCCCGAGAGGATGTGCTTGAGCGGTTCGGGCTTGCCGGGTCCGGTGAACGGGTCTCGCAGGACATCCTGAATCAGGGCGTTCACGCGACGCAGGGTCTTGCGGTCCTGTGTCTGCCAGTAGGTGTAGTCCTCCCACCCGTCGCGGTCGAAGGCGAGCTGGCGGCTCACGCCTCGAGCAGGTCGTGAGACTCGAACTCGCCGCGCCGGGCGCGCTCGAGCGCGGCGAGGAGGCGCTCGGCGCCCTTCGCGTTGCGCAGCAGGTAGGCCGTCTCGGTGATGGCGTCGAAGTCGTCCTTCGAGATGAGAACTGCGTTGCCGTGCTTGGACACGACCTCGACCGGCGCGTGGTCCTCGTTGACTTGCTGGATGAGCCCGAAGAGGTTCTTCCGGGCGTCCGTCGCGGTGATCGCGGCCATGCGGACTCCTTCATAGTGGTACGGGATAGCGTACCACTGTGCGCCTGGTCGACAGGCCGGTCTAACTGGCCCCGTCAGCTGACCACCATCGAGCACCCCGGCGCGACGCTCCCGTCGAACGCTTCCGAGAAGAACCGCTGCAGCGGCGACCCCTCGAAGACGAGCTCGTCGCCGGCGATCGACTTCGCCGCGATCTCGCCCGGGATGGAGAAGTGGGTGGCGGGTGAGTCCACCCCGCCGATGCCGGCCGCGGCGACGCCGTGCAGCGTCAGCGACGAGGTGCCGTCGATGCAATACAGCGGCTCGAGCGAGTCGTAGAGGGCACGGGTCATGCAGTTCGCGGCATCCGGGATATGGTCGCCGGCGCCGCCCGCGGGCTGGCAGTGGATGATGTCATCCGCGAGTCCCTGGGCGAGGAACAGCGGCACGGGCTGGCCGTCGGAGAGGGGCACCTTCGGGAAGGGGTTGCTGCCGAGCGGGCCGGGCAGGTTGTAGAGCATCCACGCGCACCACGTCGCGAGGCCCTCGGTGGGCGGCGCCGCGCACGTCGCGTCGAGGCCGCCGCGGAAGAACTCGCCCGAGCGGTAGCCGGCGGGCAGGTTCCAGATCTCGGGCACCACCATCGGGTTCGCGGACGCGTCGCCGTACTTCTCCACCGCCGACTGAACGGCCCCCGCGGATGACCGGCGCAGGCACAGCTCCTTGACGGTCGCGACGGTCTGCGCGCCCTCCGCGGTAGCGATCGCGTCGAGCTGCACCCCGCCCGCGGTCAGCGGGTACGCGGGGAACGCGGCGTCGGCGGCGGGCGCGGGGCCGTCGGCGAGGGCATCCCACGCACCGAAGATGTAGGAGAACAGGGCCGGCCCGATCTGCATCTGCAGGGCCGCCACGGGCAGGTCGAGCCCGATGTTCTTGTGCATCTCCCAGTCGGCGAGGCCGTCGCCCGCCACCACGCCGGGCTGCCCGGGCTGGGTGATGAAGTTGCTCGCCGGGGCGAGGGCGGCGACCCCGCGCAGGGTCAGGTCGGCGACCGGGCCGCTCGGGTGCGTCGCCGCGAGGTAGCTGTCGAAGAGCTGGCCGGCCCAGAGGGCGGCGTGCCCGCCCTGCGAGTGGCCCCAGATCACGGCGTCGTATTTCGTCGGGGCATCCGCGAACGTCGAGTCGACGAGCTGGGTGGCGGCGCGCGCCGCATCCAGGATCGCGGATGCCTCCGTCTTGCCGACCACGTACGTCGAGTCGGGCGCGTAGTCGGCGGCGGCGACGACCCACCCCTGGTCGACCGCGAACTGCAGGAGACCGTCGGATGCCTCGCCCTCGCGCTTGCTCAGGTCGGCACCCCACGCGACCGCACCGATGCCTCCGGGCATGGGACCCCACAGGCCGACGGCGGGGTCGCTCGAGGGCAGGCAGTCCTGCGCGATGCCGACGGTTCCGTGCGACCAGTTCAGGATGCGCGCCCTCCCGTCGACCACGGCGGGACCGGCAGCGGGTGCCGTGACGGTGCCGCAGACGAGCTGCAGGTCGGTCTCGTCGACGCCGGTGGTGACGTAGAGGATGCGCCACGAGCGCGCGCCAACCGGGTAGCTGGCGTCGCCGGTGGGGGTGATCTCGAGCGAGTCGACGACGTCGCCGGGGCCGAGTCCATCGGGCACGGCGGTGCCGACGCGGTTCTCGCACGGCTGGGTGCTCGCGGCGGTGGGCGTGGGGCTGGGCGTCGGGGCGGGCGGTGCCGTGCACGCGCCGAGGCTCACGGCGAGCACGGCGGCGAGGGCGAGAGCGGGGCCGAGGAGTTCGGGTCTCCGGCGGGTCATGGGTTCATCGTAGGGGCGGGCGCGGCGCAGGAGCATCCCCGGTGCGGGGGGGGGGCTAGAGCTGACGCCGTCCCGCTCGCTCAGCGAATCGATCGACGGCATCGAGGATCTCGTTGCTGCGCCAGAAGGGTCCGAGCCGGTGCTCCGACTTCGCGGCGAGGATGCCGGCATCGGTCAGCGTCGCGAGCGGGGGGTACACATTGGGTACGCTCACGCCGAGCTCTGCGGCGGCGCTCGCGGCATCGAGAACAGGACGTCGCGCGACCACGTCGAGGAGCCGCCACGCGTTGCTGCTGCGCCGAACGGTCAGGCGATCATCCCACTCCGTACGGATGCTCGTGAGCTCGTCGACGAGGATGCGGGCATTGGCCACCGCGCGCAGTGCCGCGTTCGCGAAGGCCGTGACGAGCGGATCCAGATCGCCTTCCCGATAGGACGTGAGCGCCCGGTGGTACCCCTCGACATCCGCGAGCAGACCCGCGGAGACAGGCACGGCGACGTTGCGGGTCACTCCGCGATGACGGAGCAAGGACTGCGCGAGTGCCCTGCCGGTTCGGCCGTTGCCGTCGCTGAACGGGTGGATGGTCTCGAACTGGGCGTGGGCAACCGCGACGTGGGTGAGCGGCGGCAGGTCGAGCCTCCTCGAGAAGGCGACGAGGTCGTCGATGAGCTCGGGGACTCGGTGGTGGTCGGGTGCCACATACTCGGCACCGACGGGGCTGTCAGATCGGGTACCGATCCAGACCGGCTCATCCCGCCACTCACCGGGGGTGTGCCGGGACTGCCCCGACATCAGGGTGCGGTGCATCTCCAGGATCGACTCGGCGGAGATGTCGTCTGCGAGTGCGACCGCCGCCTGCATCGCTCGAGTGTTGCCGACGATCTCTTCGGCGTTGCGCCCGGTTCGCGCCCCGAGCTCCGCGCTGAAGATGGCGCGCGCGCTCGCGGTGAGGTTCTCGATCTGCGAGGACGATGCCGATTCGGAACGCAGCAGCACAGGGGCGAAGGCGGCCACGCGGTCGCCGAGTTCTGCGTCGAAACGGCCGAGCTCGTGGGCGGCCAGCTCAGCGAGCGCTGCCGTGTCCGGCTGGGCGCGAGGGCTCAGGCCTGCAATGAACGGGGGCACCGCTGCGTCGTAGTACCGCACGAAGTGCTCGTTGCGAGCGGCCGTCGCGCCCCAGCCGGGAGGCTCCAGCCACTCCAACTTCTCTGCGCCGATGCTCGGCCAGTCCATCGGCGCTCCTCCCGTTACTCATAATGATATCCGCAAAAATTATGAGTAACCGAGTTACTCATAATTTTCGAGCGAGCGATTATGAGTTCGCGAGAAGGAAGTCCACCGTCATGCCCTCGATGTCGGTGCCGTAGGTGAACGCGTGGTTCTCGTGCTCCAGGATGCGCAGCTCCCCGCCCTCGAACGCGCGCAGGTACCGCTCCGCGACCTGCACGGTGACGAGCTCGTCGGAGTCGCCCTGGAGGATAAGCACCGGCCCGTCGAACTGCTCCGCGGCCTGGTAGGCGGGCGAGTACACCCCGTACGGCGGTGCGGGTGCGAGCAGCACGAGCGCGGAGATGTTGTCGGGATGCTCGCCCGCGAACACCGAGGCGACGAGCCCGCCGAGCGAGTACCCCACGAGGCTGATGTCGGTCACGAAGTCGAGGCCGCGCGCGAAGTCGTAGATGACCTGCGTGTCCTCGAGCTCGACGGGCACCGCCGAGCGCATGTCGGCGACGTCGCCCCCGCTCGTGCCGTGCCCGGTGAAGTTGACGCGCAGCGACGCGATGCCGACGGCGGCGAGCTGCTCGGCCCCGCGCTTCAGGTGGGCGTCGTCGTTCCACCCGGTCCACCCGTGCATGAGGATGGCAAGCGGCACGCGCTCGCCCAGCTGGAGGGCCGGGACTTCGAGGATGCCCGTGAGTGTGACATCCCCGCTCTGCAGTTCCACGGCCTCGGTGCGCGCGGGCCCCCCGGGCAGGGGAGCGGAGCATCCCGCGAGCAGCACCGCACCCGCGAGCACGAGCACCAGCGCGCGCAGCCTCATGCTGCGACGGTAGCAGCGCTACCCGTAGTAGTCCGCGATGAGGGCGGCGATGCACAGCGCGGGCGAGAACAGGAACAGCAGGATGCCCGCGCGCAGCATCCACCGCACCCGACGGGTGGTGCGCACGTCGTCGTCGCCCCCGGGCAACGCGGCGAGCCCGAGGATCACGATCGCCACGAAACCGAGGATCGCGCCCGCCCAGAAGAAGCGTTCGGCGCGGTCGTCGATGACCCCCGCGAACCAGCCGGCCACGATGATCGCGCCGCAGAGGATCGACATGACGAGGGCGCAGCCGACGAAGGCGTGCGCGGCGGTGCGCTCGACGTGGCGGCGCAGGGATGCGGCATCCGGTCGCGTGCGATCGAGGTCCTCGTCGTGGGTGATGGCGCTCATCCCGACCCCCTCTCGAGTGCTGTCGAGACAGGTCTACTCCTCCCGCGTGCGCGTGGCGAAGGCCTTGATCGCGCGGAGCGGGAGGAGTACAAGCGGGTGCTTCTACCCCCGCATCGCCACCCCGCGCCGCCAGTACCCCATGAACGCGACCTGCGCGCGGTCGATGCCGAGGTCCTTGACGAGGTGGCGCCGGAGTGTCGTGACGACACCGCTCTCGCCGGCGATCCAGAAGTACCGGTCGGCGTGGTTCTCCGCCGCCCCGAGCTCCTCGCCGAGGGTCGACCAGACGGGGGTCTCCCACAGCGGGTCCGGGGTGTCGGCGTCGCTGATGCCCTCGACGGCGGGGGAGGCACCGAGGTAGTCGAGCACCGCCGGGACGAGGGCCTCGCCGTGCGCGCGGCCGGCGCGGGGCATCCAGTGCACCTGCACCCCAGCCGGCGCATCGATAGCGAGCGCATCGCCCTCCTTGGGCACCTCGATGAACGCGGCACCTGACACGTCGCGATCGACGTCTTCGAGGATGCGCGCGATCGCCGGCGCGGCCGTCTCGTCGCCGGCGAGCAGGATGCGGCGCGCATCCCCGGGGGCGTACTCGATGCCGCCCCACTCCCGACCGCGCCGCGGACCGAGGAGCAGTATCGCGTCGCCGACCTGGGCGCCGCTCGCCCACAGCGAGGCCGGACCGGTGAGACCCGGGGCGAGATGCAGCACGAAGTCGACGACGACGCTGCCGGTCGAGTACGACCGCACCGAGTAGGTGCGCATGGCACCGCGCTCTTCGTCGGGCAGCGCGAGCCACGACTGGTACCAGTCGGCGTCGGGGCTGAGCGCCGGCAGGGTGCCGGCCGCTCCGGGGAAGATGAGCTTGATGCGCTGGTCGAACAGGGGCTGTGCGCTGCCGAACTCGGCGAGCTCGTCGCCGCCGAACGTGATGCGCACGAAGCTCGACGAGAGCGGCTCGATCCGGGTCACGATCGCGCGCGCGAGGAGGAACGGCGACTCAGGCCTGGACATGGTGCCTCCCCCTCGGCAGGACGATCGGCGTGTCGGACAGGGGGTCGGGGATGACTCGGCTCTCGAGCCCGAATACCTCGCGCACGAGCTCCGCGGTGACGACCTCGACGGGCGCCCCGACCGCGTGAATGCGGCCGTCGCGCATGGCCACGAGCTGATCGGAGTACCGCGACGCGAGGTTCAGGTCGTGCAGCACCATCACGATCGTCGTGCCCCGTGACCGGTTGAGGTCGGTGAGCAGGTCGAGCACCTCGATCTGGTGGGCGACGTCGAGGAACGTCGTCGGCTCGTCGAGCAGCAGGATGTCGGTCTCCTGGGCGAGCGCCATCGCGATCCACGCCCGCTGGCGCTGCCCGCCGGAGAGCTCGTCGACGGCGCGGTCGGCGAGGTCGGCGATCCCGGTCGCCTCGAGGGCGGAGGCGACGGCCTCGTAGTCGTGGGAGGTCCAGGTCGCGAGCAGTCGCTGGTGGGGATGCCGCCCCCGGCCCACGAGGTCGGCGACGGCGATGCCCTCCGGAGCGACGGGGCCCTGCGGCAGGAGCCCGAGGGTGCGGGCGACCTGCTTGGGCGGCATCCGGTGGATGTCCGCCCCGTCGAGGAGCACGCGGCCGGAGCGGGTCGGGATGAGCCGCGCGAGCGCCTTGAGGAGCGTCGACTTGCCGCTGCCGTTCGCCCCGACGATCGCCGTGATCGCCCCGGGGGCGACGGCCAGGTCGAGTGAGTCGACGACGGTGCGGTCGCCGTAGCCGAGCGATACCGCCTCCGCGGCGAGGGTGTGATGGTCGGTCATGGCGTTCCTCCGGAGCGGTTCGACCTGATGAGCAGGAGCACGAGGTAGGGGGCGCCGATGACCCCCGTGATGACGCCGACCGGATAGCGGGTGCCGAGCGCGAACTGCCCGATGAGGTCGGCGACGAGCACGAGGAGCGCGCCGACGAGTCCGGCGGCGAGGAGCGGCGAGCCGCCCGCTCCGACGAGCCGGGCGGCGATGGGGCCGGCCATGAATGCGGCGAACGCGATCGGCCCGGTCGCGGCGGTCGCGAACGCCAGCAGGGCCACAGCGCCGAGGATGAGGGCGACGCGGGTCCAGCGCACCCGCACTCCGAGGGCGGCGGCCGTGTCATCCCCGAGCCGCAGCGCACCGAGGGAGCGGCCCTCGATAAGGAGGAGGGGCACGAGCACGGCCGTCGCGATGGCGAGCGGGGCGACGCGCTCCCACGTGGCGCCGTTGAGCGAGCCGGTGAGCCACTGCATCGCGGTCTGCAGATCCCACGCGGCGGCCTTCGATAGCACGTAGTTGACGACGCTCTGCAGCATCGCGGCGACCCCGATGCCGATGAGGATGAGGCGGGCGCCGGCGAACCCGCGGCGCAGCGCGAGCAGGTAGATCGCGGCGGCGGTTGCGAGCGCGGCGGCGAGGGCGAGGAACGACACCGCTGTCTCGCCGAGGCCGAGCACGACGATGCCGACGACGGCCGCGGCGCTCGCGCCAGTCGAGATGCCGATGATGTCCGGGGATGCGAGCGGGTTCCGCAGCAGCGTCTGGAACGTGGATCCCGCGATGCCGAAGGCGAACCCCGCAAGGAGGCCGAGGGATGCCCGGGGCAGGCGCAGCTCCCCGACCGTGAACGACGCTCCCGGCACCGGCTGGCCGAGGATCACCCGCACGACCTCGTCGAGCGGGTAGAAGGTGTTGCCGACCATCAGGGTGACCGCGAAGACGAGCAGGGCGGCGAGCGCGAGGCTGCCAGTGATGAGCGCGCGGCGGCGGCGACGTCGCATCCGGCCGGCCACGACCGCGTCGAGGGCGGCGACCGCGGGCGTGGCGTTCACAGCGCCCTCACCTTCTGCCGCCGCACGATCCAGATGAACACGGGCGCCCCGATGACCGCCGTCACGATGCCGACCTCGATCTCCTCGGGCCGCGCGACGACGCGGCCGAGAACGTCGGCGGCCACGAGCAGCCCGGCGCCGACGATCGCGGAGAAGGGCAGCAGCCACCGGTGGTCGGTGCCCACGAGGAGGCGGCACAGGTGCGGCACGACGAGCCCGACGAAGCCGATCGGACCGGCGATCGCCGTGGCCGCGCCGGCGAGCACAACCGCTCCCGCGGTGGCGACGAGCCGGGTGCGGAAGACGCGCTCGCCGAGTCCTGTCGCGACATCGTCGCCGAGCGCGAGCGAGTTCATCCCGCGCGCGGTCACGGCGCAGAGGAGCGCGCCCGCGACGAGGAAGGGGGCGACGATGCCGATGCGGTCCCACGTCGCACCGCCGACGCCGCCGACCTGCCAGAACCGGAACGTCTCCAGGATGTCGACCCGCGGAAGCAGGATCGCGCTCACGAGCGAGATGCACGCGGCCGTCGTTGCCGCCCCCGCGAGCGCGAGGGTGAGCGGCGTCGCGCCGCCCCGACCGAGTGAGCCGACCGTGTAGACGAAGACGGCGGCGGCCGCGGCGCCGAGGATGCCGAGCGCGATGTAGGCGTAGGGGTTCGCCAGCCCGAGGAACGCGATGCTCGAGACGACAGCGAGGGATGCCCCGGCGGAGACGCCGAAGATGCCCGGGTCGGCGAGCGGGTTGCGGGTCACCGCCTGGAGTCCCGCGCCCGAGAGCGCGAGCCCCGCGCCCACGACGATCGCGAGCACCGTGCGCGGCAGCCGCGCGACGACGGCCGCGGTCGAGACCGTGCTGACGTCACCGGAGAGCGCGGCGACGATGTCGCCGAGGCTGACGTCGCGAGCGCCGAACGCGATCGACGCGATGACGAGGAGCGCGAGCATCCCGAGCCCGGCCATCAGCCACGCCAGTCGCGCCACCGCCGGGCGCCGCAGCGAGGCGGCGTCCGGCGGGAGCAGGCTGGAGCGCGAGGTCACCCTACGAGAGCGCGCTCGCGAGGAGGGCGAAGTAGTCGTGGATGCCCCACCCGATCGACAGCGGCGACGGGTTCGCCGAGGCGGCGAGAGGAGTGGAGTTCTCGAGGACCGCGATCGAGCCGCTCGCGATCGCCGGGATCTGCGAGAGCAGCGGATCGGCCTGCAGCTGACCGACGATCGCGCCGTCGGCCTCGCCGTACGTCACGAAGACGTCGACGTCCGAGAAGCGGTCCGCTTCCTCGGAGCTGATGCTCACATAGAACTCGTCGGTCGTGGCGGACTCGTCGGCGACGACCTGCGGCGTCGGCAGGCCGATCGACTCGAGGAAGCCCGGTCGTGTGTCGTGGCTCGTGTAGAAGCCGATCTGGCTGAAGTCCGCGGGATCGATGTAGGAGAAGAGGATCTTCTTGCCGTCGAGTTCGGGGAAGTCGGCGAGTGCGGCATCCACCTGGGCGTGCAGGTCGTCAATGAGCGCGTCGCCCTCGGCAGAGAGCCCCAGGGCGGCGGAGTCGAGGCGGATCATGTCCTCGAGCGACGTGCCCCACGCGACATCCGGGTAGGCGACGACGGGGGCGATCTTAGAGAGGGTGTCGTACTCCTCCTGCGTGATACCGGAGTAGGCGGCGAGGATGACGTCGGGGTCGGTGTCGGCGACGGCCTCGAAGTCGATTCCGTCGGTCTCGTCGAAGAGCACGGGCGTCTCGGCGCCGAGCTCCTCGAGCTTGTCCTCCACCCACGGCAGCACGCCGTCGTTGTCGTCGTCGCCCCACGTCGCCTTGCTCATGCCGACGGGCACGATGCCGAGGGCGAGCGGCACCTCGTGGTTGGCCCACGCGACCGTGGCGACGCGCTCGGGCTTCGACTCGATGACCGTCTCGCCGTAGGCGTGCTCGATCGTCACCGGGAAGGTGCCGTCGCCGGTCGCGTCCGGCGCGGGGCCGGGGTCGGCGGGAGCGGCGCACGCCGCGAGGGAGAGGGCCAGGGCGGTGGCGGCGGCGAAGCCGACGACGCGCGAGCGTGCCAAGAGAGAGTCCTTCCGCAGGGGATGTCGCGCGATTGCGCTGGGAAGGTAAGCCTAACCTTAACTACTCGGGTCGCGTCAAACGAGGGTTGCGCTCAGCTACTGCCCGCGATCGGCCGCCAACTGCTCCCGCCAATCGCGGGGCAACCGGTCCGCCGGCCCCGGCACGGATTGCGATTCGGGATGCGCGTGCGGCGGTGCCAGCGTCGGACCGTCGGCCCAGTCATCCCGCTCGTAGTCCCAGAACCAGTCCTCGCCCGGCTCGAAGCTCTGGATGATCGGATGCCCGGTCGCCCGCCAGTGCGCCGTGGCGTGCTTGTTCAGCGAGTCGTCGCAGCACCCGATGTGACCGCACTGGGCGCATCGGCGCAAGTGGACCCACCACGACCCCGTCGAGTCGCACTCGACGCAGCCGGTACCGCTCGGAGGGACTGCGGGATCGATGCCGGTCGTCACGCTTCGAGGGTACTAGCCCTCGAGTAGCGCCCCGAAGCTCGTAGTCGAGGGCGGTTCCCGGTCGTCCGATTCGGTCGCGCGGGAGTTACTGCCGCGCGCGGGTGCTGCAACTCGGGCGGGCGGCCGCAGCTCCCGCGCTCGGGAAGACGAGAGCGCCGAGCGTTCGTCAGTCGGCGAGTCCGTGGGCGGCGCGCACGGCGGCGTTGGTGACGTGGCCGTCGCGCACGTTGAGCCCGCCCGCCAGGGCGGCGTCGGCGGCTGCCGCAGCATCCCAGCCCTTGTCGGCGAGCGCGAGGATGTAGGGGGTCGTCGCGTTGGTGAGCGCCCGGGTCGAGGTCACCGGAACCGCGCCCGGCATGTTCGCAACGCAGTAGTACACGGTGTCGTGCACCGCGAAGGTGGGGTTGTCGTGGGTGGTGGGGTGCGAGCCCTCGAAGCACCCGCCCTGGTCGATCGCGATGTCGACGAGCACCGAGCCGGGCTTCATCGTCGAGACCATCTCGTCGGTGACGAGCTTGGGCGCGGCGGCGCCCGGCACGAGCACCGAGCCGATCACGAGGTCGGCGTCCCTGACCGCGCCCGCGATCGCGTAGCGGCTCGAGACAAGGGTCTTGATGCGGCCGTCGAAGCGGCGCTCGAGGTCGCGCAGTCGGGGGAGGGACAGGTCGATCACGGTGACGTCGGCGCCGAGGCCGAGCGCATTGGCCGCCGCGTGCTCGCCCGCGACACCGCCGCCGATGACGACGACAGACGCCTTGTCGGTGCCCGCGACTCCGCCCAGCAGCGTTCCGCGTCCGCCCGCGGCGCTCATGAGGGATGCTGCACCCACGGTCACGGAGAGGCGACCGGCGACCTCGCTCATGGGGGAGAGCAGCGGCAGGCTGCGGTCGGGGAGCTGCACGGTCTCGTAGGCGACGGCGGTCGTGCCCGCGGCGACGAGTGCGTCGGTGAGGGGCCGGTCGGCGGCGAGGTGGAGATAGGTGAAGAGCACCTGGTCGGAGCGCAGGTAGCCGTACTCGGAGGCGATCGGCTCCTTCACCTTCACCAGCAAGTCCGCGGACCCCCAGACGTCGGCCGCCGAGTCGACGAGCGTGGCGCCCGCGGCGCGGTACTGCTCGTCGGGGATGTGGGAGCCGAGACCGGCACCGGACTGCACGAGCACGTCGTGCCCGCGCGCGACGAGCGCGTCGACTCCGGCCGGCGTCATGGCGACGCGGCGCTCGTTGTTCTTGACCTCACTGGGCACACCGACTCGCATGTCGCACTCCTCCTGACGGTTGTGGTCGAGAATTGCAGAAAATTCGCTGGACAGGAATGGCTTCGACGAATCTTCGGTCAGAAGTGCCAGAGCGCTAGGATGCTTCGAGAAAGCGGGAGGAACGTGGCGATGCAGTCGAACGGGATTCGGTCAGCCGACCTCGACGAGGTCGATCGGCGCCTCGTCGACCTCCTCTCCCGCGACGGACGGATGACGAACGCTGAACTGGCGGCCGCGGCCGGAGTCGCTCCCTCCACCGCTCACGTGCGGCTCAAGTCCCTCCTCGAGCGCGGCGTCGTCACGGGCATCCACGCGAGCGTCGACCACCGGATGCTCGGCCGGGGGCTGCACGCGATGATCGGTGTGACCCTCCGCCCCGGGTCGCGGCAGGAGAGCATCCGGGAGTTCGCGGAGGAGGTCCGGCGGCTGGAGCCGGTCATCCAGGTGTTCTTCCTCGGTGGCGCCGACGACTTCATGATCCACATCGGGGTCGCGGACAGCTCGGCGCTGCGGCAGTTCGTCGTCGAGCACCTGTCGGGTCAGCGCAGCGTCGCATCCACCCGCACGAGCATCATCTTCGACTACCACCGCAACGAGGTCGCGGCGTCGTTCCAGTAGCGGTGACCCGCCCCTACTGCTCGCACTTCGACAGGTCGGTCTCGGCGAGCGGCTTGCCCTCGGGGGTGATGTAGGTGACCCACAGCACGACGTCCTCGTCGCCCTCGTTGACTCCCTCGTGCACGTATTCGGCCCCCTCGACGATCGACTCGCCCGTGCGATACACGTGGACGCCCTCGGGGTAGATGTCGGCGTAGTGGGTGAGCTCGCCCTGCGCCACCACGGCGATGAGCTGTCCGTAGTGGCAGTGCAGCCCGGTGCCGGCCCCTGGCTCGATGGTGATCTCGCGGTAGTTCACCTGCGTGGGCCCGGGCACGCTCACGTCGACACCATCGGCGCGGTCGCCCTCCGCGATCTCCGCGACGGCGACGGGCGGGGCGGATGCCTCGGGGGTGGGGCTCGCAGTGTCGGTCGGGGTGGGAGCGCTCGAGCATCCCGCGAGCAGTCCGACGACGAGCAGGGCGGCGGCAAGGGGTCGCATGCGCCCACAGTACCGGGATGCGACCCGGCGGCAGACGGAAGCCCCGCGGCATGGGCTCCGCGGGGCTTCCAGTCGGGGACGGCTCGGGCGATTAGTCGAACATGCCCTCGAGGCCGAGGTCGATGCCGCTCGTGATGTCGTCCACGAGGCCGTCGACGTCGAGGTCGCCCGTGATGTCGCCGACGCTGCTGTCGACGATGTCGGAGACGTCGCTGTCGACGACGTCGGTCACCACGGTGGTGGTGTCGTTGCCCGAGAGCACCGGCGCGTTCACGTCGTTGCCGTTGGCGATGTCGCCGTTCAGCACACCGCCGTCGAGCACGCCGCCGTCGAGAACCGAGATGTCACCGATCTCCGGGGTGATGACGACGGGGATGTCGGTTGTCTGCTGCGAGGAATACGAGTACGAGTACCCCTTCGAGTAACCGTGGTCGTCGGCCGTCGCCGGCGCGGCGATTCCCACCACCACGAGTGCAGCGGCGGCTGCGGTCGCTCCGAATGCGGTCTTCGTGCTGATCGTGTTCATGGTTGAACTCCTCTTCACTTCGCGATCCGGGGATGTCCCGGTCGTGGGAGGGGTCCGGAGGGCGGCACCGCACGGTTTGGTCGAGCCACCCCCGTTCGGGGGCCAGAGCGGGACGAAACGCCGCGCTCACCAGGCTCTCTGGGAAAGCCCTGTCAGTGCCCGAGTGCCGCGTCGATCTCCGCGATCCGCGCCGCCACGAGGGCATCGAAGGCGGCGTCCGGGATGACCCGCTCCGCCGTGAACCGGATGCCGCCCTTCGTCGAGCCGAACCCCTCGACGAGGGGCAGCACGGTCGCCACGACCTCCGCGCTGAACGGGTAGACGGAGTAGCCCGCCTTCGTCGGCATCACGCTCACGAGCGGTCGACCGCGGTACCGCAGCGCGGGCATGCCGTAGCTCGTGCTGTCCTCGGCGGTGGGTGCGAGAGCCCGGGCGCGGTCGTACAGGCGCTCGAGCATCCCGCGATCCGACTCGTCGGCGGTCGCGATCTGCTCACTCGGGGGTACGGCTGATCTCACAAGTCCATCCTGCTCGCGAGCGGCTCACCCGACCAGGGGCCTTGGTCCTAGAACTCGGCGACCACGGGTCTGCCCTCGAGGTACGCGATCATCTGCAGCACGAGGAAGTTCCAATTCTGGAACCCCTTCGTCATGATCGGCTCGCCCGAGTCGGGGTGGTAGTACTCGTGGAGGCTGCCGGTGGCCTCGAGGTCCTGGCCGAACAGCCGCACGGTCTTCTCGGCGAGCTCGCGGGCATCCTCGACGAACCCGTACTTGGCGAGGCCGCGGAAGACGAGGTAGTTGCTGATGCCCCAGATCGGGCCGAGCCAGTTGGACGGGTTGTTCGACGCGCGCAGGTCGTACTGCTTCTCGAGCCTCGAGAGGGTCCGCACGCCGTACTGGGCGGAGAAGGTGCGCGTGTCGCGATAGCGCTCGACCATGCGCTCCGCCTGCTCCTGGGAGGCGAAGCCGGCCCACAGGGGCAGGAAGCTCGACCAGTTGTCGATGCGGTGGATGATCGACGACCAGTGCCGCGGGGCTCCCGCGTGCAGCCAGTCGTCCCCGTCGATGGGCCGCAGGTTGAGGTCGGCGGAGTAGAAGGTGCCGTCGCGCTCGTCCCACAGGTGCTCGTTCGCGGCATCCGCGAGGTCCTGGGCGCGGCCTCGCCACACGTTCGCCTCGCTCTTGCGACCGAACTCCTCGAGCAGGTAGCCGTAGGCGAGGAGCTCGCGGTAGAGCAGCGAGTTGAGGTAGACGGCGGCGCTCGACTTGTTCGGGCGGTAGTACACGGAGGGGTCGTTGTCGACGCCGACGGCGAAGTCGCTCTGCCAGTAGGCGAGTCCCGTTTCGGGGTGGATGTGGCTCTCGAGGTAGCGGGAGAGGAAGCGCTCGAGCGCGGGCAGGTGCGGCTCGATGAAGCTCGCGGTGCCCGCGCGCCGCGTGAGGTTCGCGGCCTGCTGGGCGATCACGGGCTTATGCATGTTCTCGCTGAAGCCGCCAGCGCGCGACGGGTCGCCGTGCAGCATGGGCCCGTCGGGCTTGAGCAGGATGGGCATGACGCCGTCGTCGTCGGTGTGCTCGAGGAAGTTGAGGATGACGCCTTCCTCGTACTTGCGGAAGCGCCCGGGCTGCTCGGTGTCGGCCTCGACCTGCCCGAGCGCCACGGTCGTGAACCACGAGTCCCAGTCCCACAGCGTCGACGAGTAGTAGGGCGAGTCGGGGCTCGACGGCACCGTGTACGGGTGGCGGAGGACACCCGAGGGCTCCCTCATCATCTGCTCGGCGTTCGTGTGGATGTAGTTCTCGAGCAGGCGCGTCCAGCGGTCCAGCATCGTTGCTCCTCGGCGCCCCACGGCATCGGCCCGCGGCTTTGTGGTCGGCGGCAACTATTTTGACACGTTTCAATGTCGACGCGCGACATAGGCTGGTCGCACCATGTCACAGCCCTTCGTCGTCTCCGACGAGGTCGCCGCCGCGCTCGCCGACAAGCGCCCCGTCGTCGCCCTCGAGTCCACCATCATCAGCCACGGCCTGCCCCGCCCGCGCAACCACGAGGCCGCGATCGAGTTCGAGCAGATCCTCCGCGAGCAGGATGTCACGCCCGCGACGATCGCGATCCTCGACGGGGTCCCGCGCATCGGCCTCGATGGGGAGGGCGTGCGCCGCATCGCCGAGGACGACCTCGCCAAGGCGAGCGTGCGTGACATCCCGATCCTCGCCGCGCGGGGCGCGAGCGCCGCCACCACCGTCGCCGCCACGAGCCACCTCGCCGCTCTCGCCGGCGTCCGTGTCTTCGCGACCGGCGGTCTCGGCGGCGTGCACAAGGGGGCGAGCGAGTCGTTCGACGAGTCCGCCGACATCGACACGATCGCCGTCACCCCCATCACCGTCGTGAGCGCCGGGGTCAAGTCGGTGCTCGACATCGCCGCGACCCTCGAGCGGCTCGAGACCCTCAGCATCCCCGTGCTCGGCTTCGGCACTCGGGTGTTCCCGAGCTTCTGGCTGCGCGAGTCGGCGTACACGCTCGACTGGTCGGTCGACTCCGCCGAGGAGGTCGCCGCAGTGATGAAGGCGCAGGACCAGCTCGGCCACGGCCAGGGCATCGTCGTCGCCAACCCGATACCCGCCGACCAGGCGTGGGAGCCCGAAGAGCACGACCGCGTGATCTCCGAGGCCTTCGAGCTCGCGGCCGCGGCGGGCGTCACCGGCAAGGCGGTGACCCCGTTCCTGCTCCTCAAGATCGTGGAGCTCTCCGGCGGTCGCAGCCTCGAGGTCAACCTCGACCTCGCGCGCAACAACGTGCGCGTCGCGGGACGCATCGCGACGGCCTGGAGCGCGATTGCCTGAGGTCGGGGCGGTGGCGGGCTCCGCCCGGCGCATCGTCTGCTTCGGAGACGTCATCGACGACATCGTCGTCGTGCCCCGCGGTCCCATCCGGGACGACACCGACACCCCGTCGAGGATCGAGCAGAGCCCCGGCGGCTCGGCCGCCAACACCGCGGCGTGGCTCGGGCACCTCGGCGCACCCGTCGACTTCGTGGGCATCGTCGGTCGCGGCGATGCGACCCGGCACGCCGACCGGCTGCCCGGGGTCGAGGTGCACCTCGCCGAGCATCCCGAGCTGCCGACGGGCACGATCGTCGTTCTCGTCGACGGGCAGCGCCGGCACATGCTCACCGAGCGGGGCGCCAACGCCGCCCTCACCGGCGAGCACGTGACGGATGCCCTGCTCGCCCACGCCGGAGTGCTGCACTTCACCGGTCACACCCTCCTCAACGGCCCGGGCATCCCGCAGCTCGTAGACCGCGCCCGATCCGCGGGCGTCGACGTGTCGGTCTCGCCCGGTTCGGCCGGCTTCATCGCCGACTACGGGGTCGAGGAGTTCTCTCGAGCCATCGCGGGGGCGACGATCGTGTTCGCGAGCCTCGACGAGGGCCGGCTGCTCACCGGGCTCGAATCGCCCGAAGAGGTCGCCGCGGCCCTGCCGTTCGACCACGTCGTGCTCACCCTCGGCACCGACGGCGTCATCGTGTCGCTCGGCGGCTCGTCGTTCGCGGTGCCCGCGGTGCTCGTCGACGTCGTCGACCCGACGGGAGCGGGCGACGCGTTCTGCGCCGGCTACCTTGCCGAGTGGACGCGGTCTCGGGATGCCCGTGCTGCCGCGGTCGCAGGAACCGAGGTGGCGGCGCGCGCCGTGGGCGCCATGGGCGCCCGGCCCTAGCCGCGGGACGCAGCCGCCGCCTTCACCGCCTCGTACGCGTCGAGCGCCTCCTGCCGAGAGCGAGCGAGGTCGACGATCGGGTCGGGGTAGTCGGGCGTGCCGTACTCGGGCACCCACCGCCGGATGTACTCCGCGTCCGGGTCGAACTTCTTCGCCTGCAGCTCCGGGTTGAACACGCGGAAGTAGGGCGCGGCATCCGCCCCCGACCCGGCGACCCACTGCCAGCTCGCGGGGTTGTTGGCCTCGTCGGCGTCGACGAGGGTGTCCCAGAACCACTCCTCGCCCACCCGCCAGTCGACGAGGAGGTTCTTGATGAGGAAGCTCGCGACGACCATCCGCACGCGGTTGTGCATGTAGCCGGTGTGCCAGAGCTCGCGCATCCCCGCGTCGACGAGCGGGATGCCGGTACGCCCGTGCCGCCAGGCGGCGAGCACCTCGTCGCCGGGGTGCCCCCAGCCGAACGCATCGAACGCGGGGCGGAAGTTCTCGGTCGCGAGCCGCGGCCAGTGGAACAGGATGTGCCAGCTGAACTCGCGCCAGCCCACCTCGCTGAGGAACTTGGCCGAGTTCGCCGACACCCCGTGCACGCGATCCCACACCTGGAAGGGGCTGACCTCGCCGAAGCGCAGGTGGGGGCTGAGCCGACTGGTGGCCTCGACGGCGGGCTCGTCACGGCGGTGGTACCGCGAGAGGGCGCCGCCCATGAACGCGTCGAGGCGGTCGTGCGCGCCGCGCTCGCCGGGCGTCCAGGTGTCGCGCAAGCCGCCCGCCCAATCCGGCGTCGTCGGGAGCAGTCCCCAGCCGTCGAGCGATTCGCTCCCCGGGGCCCCGAGCACGGCGCCGAGGTCGGGCACGCCGAGCGGCTCGCGCACGCCGCCCCGCTCGAGGCACGCGCGCCAGAAGGGCGTGAACACCTTGTAGGGGCCGCCGTCACCGGTCTGCACCGTCCACGGCTCGAAGAGCAGGTTGGCCTGGAAGCTCTCCACCTCGACGCCGGCGTCCCGCAGCGACGTCTTAATCCGTGCGTCGATCTCGCGCGCGGCGGAGTAGCGACGGTTCCAGTACACGGCGGTGGCGCCGAGCTCGTCGACGAGGGCGGGGATGACCCGCTCCGCCGGGCCTCGACGCAGCACGAGCATCCCGTCCAGAGACGCGTCGAGCGCGGCGAGGGAGTGGTGGAGCCACCACCGGCTCGCGGAACCGATCGGCCGGATGCCCGGGCTCTCGTCGTCCAGTACGAACACCACGACGACCCCGTGGCCGCGGCTGACCGCCGCGGTGAGCGCCGGGTTGTCCGCGAGCCGCAGATCGTCCCGGAGCCAGACGAGGGTGGGGCCGGCCACTAGCCGTCCGTCACCGAGCGCCGCAGCTTATCGGTGAGTGCGGTGAGAGTGGCGAGTTCGTCGTCGGTCAGCACGTCCATGTGGCGGTGGATGGAGGTCGAGTGCGGGATCGCGACCTTGCGGAAGAGGGCGAAGCCCTCGTCGGTGAGGCAGACGATCGTGCCGCGGCCGTCACCGGGGTCGGCCTCTTTGCGCACCAGGCCGCGACCGGCGAGTCTGTCGACGAGCCGGCTGACGCTCGGCTGAGTGAGCAGCAGGTGCTTGTTGAGGTCGCGGATCCGCAGCGCGTGGTCGTCTTGGCGAGACAGATTGAAGAGCACGTCGTATTCGTTGAGGGAGAGCTCGTCGGGGAACTCGGACCCCAGCTGGCGGAGCACGGCGACCTGGGCGCGGAACAGCGCCTCCCAGGCGGCGACCGCCGCTGCCCTCTCACTCACACGACAACTCTATGCATTCGCACGGACATGCACGGTCGTGTCGGGGGAGCGGTAACGGGCGCGAGATTCTGGATGGCAGGTGCCGTTAACAGGATTGAGGGTCGGTTCCAGAGGCTTGGAACCGACCCTCTCCCTTGCACCAAGAGTGTCCTGCAATCACATTCCGCTGAAGCTGCCACAGCAAACAACTTCTGCTCTAGAAATGTATAACGGAACGGTAACGCTGTCTAGTTATCGAAACGTTATTTTTCTGTGAGTTTGCTCAGGGCCGCGAACCGTCGATGCGCGAAGAGAGTGCCCCCGGCGAGGAGCAGGAGAATCCCGCCCGCCAGAACGGGCAGGGATGGGGATGCCCCGGTCGCAGCAAGCTCGGGAGACGGGATCGGGGACGGCGGTTGCTCCCCCTCTTCCCCTCCCAACGAGCCCCCGTGAAGAACGAGGGGGAGTCCCGCGAAGGTCGGTGCGCTGCTGGTGAGCGCATAGATCACTGTCTCTCGAGTAGCCGCGGCACCGAAAGCGACGGCAACGCGAAGGACGGCGGGCGGATCGGCCGCTGGCTCGTCCTGAGGGATCGTGCATCCCACCATCACCTGGGTGGTGCTCGCCGGACTGCTCGCCGGGGAGAAGGGTCCCTCGCCGATGCTGCAGCCGATCGACACGGAGATGTTCTCGATCTCGACCGTGGTTCTCGTCGAGTCGACGGTGACCCCGGCGGGCAGTGCCAGCACGAGCGCCGCCGTTCCGGCTCGCAACTCGCTCGTCGACAGTTCGTACTCGATGATCACTGTCCTACCGCGACGCGGTTCGTCATCGGCCAGAGGTCCCCCGTCGTCGGCGGTGACGGCTGCGCTCGTCGCGTTGGTGGTCGGGTAGACCCACAGCGGCTCGACCCAATCGACGGCAGCCGCCGGCGTGGCGAGGATCAGGGTCGCGGCGATCGCGGCCGCGAGTCCGGAGAGAGCGAGGACCGGGCGCACTCGAGGCATGCGACGAGCCTACCGAGACGCGAACCTGTTGGGCACCGCGGGTCGCGGGGGTCGACTCGCGGCCCGCGAGGAGCGGAGCAGCGATCGGATGATCGACCCCCGCGCCACTGCGGGGAGGGTGGGGGCGGCCCGAACCGCCCCCACCCGACTCCAGTCACGACCCTGACCGGGTGAGGCCCTTGGGGGATCGGCCTCACACAAGGTGAGTACGGATGTCGCGTTCTATGACGCGCTGGCTCAGAAGAAGTCGGGACTCGGCGTGGAGGCCTGGCGGATCGAGACATCCGCGTGGCGGTCGAAGCGGTAGCCGACCCCGCGCACGGTGCGCACGATGTCCTCGTAGTCGCCGAGCTTGGCGCGCAGGCGGCGCACGTGAACGTCGATCGTGCGCTCGTTGGGGATCTCGTCGTCGCCCGCCGACCACAGCGACGCGATGATCTCCGCGCGCTCGATCGTGCGGCCCTCGCGCAGAACGAGGTACTGGAGCAGCTCGAACTCCTTGTAGGTCAGGGCCGCGGGGTCGCCGTCGAGCACGACGCGCTTGCGCGAGATGTCGATCACGACGCCGGTGCGGTGCTTCGGGGAGGGCGCCTCCTCGGTGTGCCGATGCTGGGCGAGGGCAGCCGGGTCCTGGAGGGCGAGCCGCACGACGTCGACGTCGCGGCCACCCGCGCCGACGGGCGCAAGGGCGACGGCCGCGTAGGTCTCGGCGGCCGGAGCGAGGTCGCCCACGAGGGCCTTGAGCTGCTCGACGAGAGCGCCGAGGTCGGTGCCCGCGGCGGCGGCCTTCGCCTCGTCGATGCCGACATAGAGCACGAAGCCGCGCGCCTCGGTGCCGGTGGGAACGGCGCGGAGACGACGGGAATCGCCGGGCTGGGACGGGGCAGGCGCGGGCGCGGGCGCGGGGGAGACGGGAGCGAGCGGGGCGCGGTCGATGGTAGCGAGAGACATGTGTCCTGTGTCCTTTGAGACTCTGGGTGAAGGGCCCCGCGATGATGGGGTGGTGATCCTTCGGGTACTGC
Source organism: Antiquaquibacter soli (assembly GCF_030580675.1). Taxonomy (GTDB): domain Bacteria; phylum Actinomycetota; class Actinomycetes; order Actinomycetales; family Microbacteriaceae; genus Rhodoglobus; species Rhodoglobus soli. The sequence continues at coordinate 253,753 of NZ_JAUQUB010000001.1, forward strand.
TGGAGGTGCGGTTCAGGCCGTTATGAGGGCTGCTGGACCGGAGTCACGTCGACGTGTGACTGGCGAGAAAGCCGATTACGCACACATTCGACAACACATGGACGCGCGGGAACCGATCACCTCAGGGGTGGTCAGGGCATACGCGCGAACAGTCATGCCAGAACTATGCCACAGCTCGCGCGGGCAGACAAGCGGGATGCCCGTCATGAAGTCGCTCCCCGCGGCTCCCCTCAGGCAGATGGTTCCGCAACGATCAGGAGTACCCCGTGACCGCAGAAGTCCTTTCGTCCGTGGTGGCCTACTGCCTCGCCCCGTTCGCCGCCGTGACGCTCGTCGCGGCCGGGCTCGCGGCGAGGATGCATCCGCCGCTCATCCCTCTCGGCGACCTCTCCATCCTCGGCCGCAGGTTCGTCTGGGCCGTGGGGGCGACCGCGGGGGCGGTCGTCATCCTGGTGAGCGCCACGATCGAGCAGTACCTCGGCGCCGTATCCGTCACCGCCGAGGCCGCAGAACTGCCTCAGGCCCTCGTGACCCTCGCGTTCTGGTTCGGCGGTGCGTTCGGCACGATCCTGCTCGGCACCGACATGATCCGCTTGGGCCGGAGACGTCGATCGAACTGTCTCGACGCCGCCCTTCATCGCCTGCCGGTGCCGCCCGGTCGCGCTCGACGGGCACTCCGGTGGGTGCTCAGGACGTCGATCGCCTCATCCGTCTGGATCGTCATCGCGACGTACGTCGTACTTCCCTTGCTCGCCCTCGAGCTGGTCTGGGTGCTGCTGTTCGGGCGGCTCTACACCGTGCCGTAGAGCCGGTCGCCCGCGTCGCCGAGGCCCGGCACGATGTAGCCGACCTCGTTGAGCTTCTCGTCGAGTGCCCCGAGCACGATCGTCACCTCGCGGCCCTCGGTCGCCTTCTCGACGGCGGCGAGGCCCTCGGGTGCTCCGAGCAGGCACACGGCCGTGACATCCACCGCCCCTCGGTCGAAGAGGTAGTCGATCGCCGCGATGAGCGAACCTCCGGTGGCGAGCATCGGGTCGAGCACGAAGCACTGGCGGTTCGAGAGGTCGTCGGGCAGCCGCTCCGCGTAGATGTCGGGCTGCAGCGTCTCCTCGTTGCGCACCATTCCGAGGAAACCCACCTCGGCGGTCGGCACGAGCTTGACCATGCCCTCGAGCATCCCGAGTCCGGCGCGCAGGATCGGCACCACGAGCGGCTTCGGGTCGCTGATCGCAAGTCCGGTCGTCTCGGCGACGGGGGTCTGGATCGTCACCTCGGTGGTGCGCACGCCGCGGGTCGCCTCGTAGGCGAGGAGTGTGACGAGCTCCTCGGCGAGGGCGCGGAAGGTCGGGGAGGGCGTGTTCTTGTCGCGGAGCACCGTGAGCTTGTGGGTGATGAGCGGGTGGTCGGCAACGTGGACTCGCATAGGCTCAATCTACTGTGAACCGCTACGAAGAGTGGATGCTCTCCGCCCTCGCAGAGGCGAGGCTCGCGCTCGGCACCGGGGACGTGCCCGTGGGCGCCGTCGTCGTCGACGACGCCGGTCGCGCGGTCGGCGCGGGACGGAACCTGCGCGAGCACACCGGCGACCCGACCGCCCACGCGGAGGTCGTCGCGATCCGGGAGGCCGCGGCATCCGTCGGGTCGTGGCGGCTCGACGGGCTCACGCTCGTCGTCACGCTCGAGCCGTGTGTGATGTGCGCGGGCGCGGTGCTGCAGTCGCGCATCACGCGCGTGGTCTTCGGCGCGTGGGACGAGAAGGCGGGGGCCGCCGGGAGCGTGCACGACGTGCTGCGCGACCGACGGCTGCCCCACCGCGTCGAGGTGATCGGGGGAGTGCTCGAGCGCGAGTGCGCCGAGCTGCTCACCGGCTTCTTCGACGGCAAGCGCTGACCCTCAGCGGACGCTACCGCCAGAACACCGCCACGAGCACGTTGATGAGGGCGAGGCCGCCGGCCGCGTGGAAGAACGGCTTGATGCGGCCCCCGCGGCGCTGCGCCACGAAGGCGCCGATCGCGGCGGCGAGCACAGCGACCGCGATGATCGCCTTCGTCGCGATCTTCGCGTAGTTGAGATCGACGTCGGCGGCTTCGGCGAGACCGACGAGAGCGAGGCCGGAGACGACCTGGACGATCGCGCCGATGAGCACCGGCAGTACGGCGAAGTCGGACTGCTTGCGCATCTGGACGAGGAACGTGCCTACGATGACAGCCATGCCGAGAAGGTGGGCGGCGAGCAGGACCGAGTGGAGGATGACCATGCCTCCATGCTGGCCACCTGCGGGCCGCTCGTCCAGACAGGCTGCCCTAACCCTGCGCTCCGGGTGCGGCTAGTCGGCGCCCTTGATGACGATCGTGTCCGTCGCCGGGGTGGCCGCGCCCGGGGCCTGGTAGACGTCGGGCTCCAGGTAGATCACGCGCGCGGCGGGCACGGCGGCACGGATCGCGGACTCGACCGCGTCGATGCTGTGCGCGACATCCGCGAGCTTCGCTTTTGCGGCGAAGGCGATCTTCGCGGCGACCAGCAACTCGTCCGGGCCCAGGTAGAGGGTCTTCATGTGGATGAGGGCCTCGACGTCGGGGTGCGCGTTGATGGCGTCGCGGATGCGCGCGTCATCCTCGTCCGTCGCGCCTTCGCCCACGAGCAGGCTCTTGGTCTCGATGCCGAGCACGATGGCGACGACGACGAGCAGAACGCCGATGAAGAGCGTGCCGATGGCATCGAACAGGCCGTTGTGGGTGATGACGGTGAGGCCCACGCCGAGCAGGGCGAAGACGAGGCCGAGCAGGGCCGCGACATCCTCGAGCAGCACGACCGGGAGCTCGGGCTGCTTGGCCCGGCGAACGAACGCGATCCAGCTCAGCTTGCCGCGCGTGCGGTTCGACTCCTTGACGGCGGTGCGCAGCGAGAACGACTCGAGCCCGATGGCGATGAGGAGCACGACGATCGGGATCCACCAGTTCTCGAGCGGGTGCGGGTTCGACAGCTTCTCGACGCCCTCGTAGATGGAGAACACACCACCCACGGAGAAGAGGATGATCGCGACCACGAACGCGTACACGTAGCGCTCGCGGCCGTAGCCGAACGGATGCTCCCTGTCGGCCTTGCGACGGGCGCGGCGACCCCCGAGCAGCAGCAGGAGCTGGTTGCCCGAATCCGCGAGCGAGTGCACGCCCTCGGCGAGCATCGCGCTCGATCCGGAGAAGAACGCGGCGACGAACTTCGTGACCGCGATCCCGGTGTTGGCGATGAGCGCCGCGATGACAGCCCTGGTCCCACCCTCTGTGCTCATGCGGTCAATCCTAGGATGGTGCCGTGACCACGCTGCCTTCCATCGCCATCATCGGAGCCGGAGCGATGGGCGGTGCGATCCTGTCGGGGTTGCTCGCGCCGGACGTCGTGGTGGAGGGGGGCATCCGGGTCACGAATCGCACGGAGGCGAAGGCGGCCCTCGTGCGCGGCCCGCTCGTGGAGTCGTTCGCCCTCGAGCACACCCCCGACGGCAACGAGCGCGCGGTCCGCGGTGCCCGGATCGTCCTCATCGGAGTCAAACCGGCGATGGTGCCCGAGACGCTCGCGTCCATCGCGGGCGCGCTCGAGCCGGACGCCCTCGTGATCAGCGTGGCCGCCGGCGTCACGACGCAGACCATGGAGTCGCTCGTGGCGAACCCGGTGCTGCGCGCCATGCCGAACACGCCCGCGATCGTCGGTCGGGCGGTCACCGGCCTCGCGGCTGGGGCGCGGGCCACGGAGGCTGACGTCGCCCTCGGCCGCGCGCTGTTCGAGACGGTCGGCACCGTGCTCGAGGTGCCGGAATCGCAGATCGACGCGCTCAGCACCGTGTCCGGCTCGGGGCCGGCCTACGTCTTCTACTTCGTCGAGGAGTTCACCGCGGCGGCCACCGGTCTCGGCTTCAGCCCGGAGGATGCGGGGATGCTCGTGCGCGAGACGTTCCTCGGCGCGATGCAGCTGCTCGCGTCATCCGGCGCCGACCCCGCCGAGCTCCGTCGGCAGGTGACGAGCCCGAAGGGGACCACCGAGCGGGCGGTCGCAGTGCTGCAGGATGCCGACCTCGAGGGCCTCTTCGCCCGGGCCACGGCGGCCGCGCTCGAGCGCGCGAAGGAGCTCGCCGCCGGCGCGTGACGAACTCGGGGCTCGCTCATAGCCGATCGATAGGACGGGCATCCACGATCACTCCTGGAAAGGAGTGCACCCGTGGCACAGAACAAGAACGAAGCGCCCGCGGCCGAGCCGGTCGTCGTGGCTGAGACGTCCGCGCCGGCCCCCGCGCCGGCCCCCGCGTCGGCCCCGAGGAGGAATGGTCTCGTGATCGGCGCGCTCATCGGCGGAGGCGCCCTGGTAGGAGGACTGCTGTTCGGGGGCGGGGTGCTGCTCGGCGCGAACCTCCCCTCGGGCGGGCCCGGGGGTTTCAGCGTCGACGGGCAGTTCCCCGGAGGCGGCCCCGGGCAGAACGGCTTCCCCGGTCAGGGTGACACCGAGCAGCCGTAGCGGTCGGGGCCAGCGCCGCCCCTAGCTCGCCAGAGAGGCGAACTTCTCGATGTCGAGCGAGTTGCCGCTCACGATCACGAGGTCGTGGTTGGAGATCACGGTCTCCGGGGTCGCGTAGGTGAAGTCCTGACCCGGGCTCTTCACGCCGACGACAGTGATGCCGTACTTCTTGCGCACTTGCGATTCGGCGAGCCTCATCCCGCGGATCGGCTTGGGCGGGTACATCTTCACGATGGCGAAGTCGTTCTCGAACTCGATGAAGTCGAGCATCCGGCCGCTCACCAGGTGGGCGACGCGCTCGCCGGCTTCCGCCTCCGGGTAGATGACGTGGTTGGCGCCGATGCGGGCGAGGATCTTGCCGTGCGACTGGCTGATCGCCTTCGCCCAGATCTGCGGGATCTTGAGGTCGACGAGGTTCGCGGTGATGAGCACGGACGCTTCGATGGATGACCCGACCGCGACAACAGCGATCTGGAAGTCCTGCGCTCCCACCTGCCGCAGTGCATCGATCGACCGGGCGTCGGCCTGGACTGCGTGCGTCACGCGCTCGGACCACTTCTGCACGAGCGCGAGGTCCTCGTCGATCGCGAGCACCTCGCGGTCGAGCCGCTGAAGCTGACCGGCGGTGGCGGCGCCGAACCGGCCGAGGCCGATCACGAGCACGGGCGCGTTGTGCGGGATCTTGTCAACCAACGATGGGCCTCTCTTCCGGTCGTCTGAACATCCTGGGGTGCTGGCTCGCCGCGAGGGCGGCCGCGAGCGTCACGGTTCCGATGCGCCCGAAGAACATAGTGAAGGCGAGAACGTACTGCGCGGACTCGGGCGCCGAGCCGGTGAAGCCGGTCGACAGTCCGCACGTCGCGAACGCGCTGATCACGTCGAAGAGCACGTGGTCGAGCGGCGCATCATCGGTGAGCAGGAGGATGAGGATGCTCGACGCCGCGACCGTCGTCGCGCCCCACAGCACGACGCTCACGCCGAGTCGCAGCACGTCGCTCGGGATGCGCCGGTCGTACGCCTCCATGTCGTCGTGGCCGCGCGCCTCCGCGAACGCCGCGAGGAACAGGATCGCGAGGGTCGTCACCTTGATGCCGCCCGCGGTGGAGGCGGACCCGCCGCCGATGAACATGAGCATGTCGGTGACGAGCAGGCTCGAGCCATCCAGCTGCCCGATGTCGATTGTGGAGAACCCGCCGGACCTCGCCATGGACGACAGGAAGAAGCTCTGCAGGATGCGCTGCCCCGGGTCGAGCTGGCCGAACGTCTTCGGGTTGTCGAACTCGAGGATGAAGTAGGCGAGCGCCCCGAGCACGAGCAGCAGGCCGAAGGTGAGGATGGTGAGCTTGACGTGCAGCGACCACTTGCGGGGCCGGCGCAGGTTCTTCGAGAGCACGTAGATCACGGGGAACCCGATCGCTCCCGCGATCACGCCCAGCATGATCGCGGACAGGAACCACACGTCGTCGGCATAGGGGGTGAGCCCCTCCGACGTCGGCAGGAAGCCGGTGTTCGTGAAGGCCATCGCTGAGATGTAGATCGACTGCCACGCGGCATCCAGCGCGGGGACGCCCTCGATGAGCATTCGCGGGAAGAGCAGCAGCGCGACGACGAGCTCGATGACGAGGGCGCTGATCGCGACGGTCAGGAGGAGGCTGCCGGTCTCCCCGAGCCGCACGGCCTGTCCCTCGGCGATAGGGCCCTTGCGGATGCGCAGCGGGTTCGCGTCCCCGGCGGCGAGGAGCTTCTGACGGAGTCCGAGCTTGCGGGAGATGACGAGGCCGAGGATGCTCGCGAGCGTCAGCACCCCGACGCCGCCGATCTCGACGCCGATGAAGATGATGGCGTGTCCGAACGGTGACCAGTAGGTGGCCATGTCGACGGTGGAGAGCCCGGTCACGCAAATGACGGAGACAGCCGTGAAGAGTGCGTCGACGAGGGGCGCGCGCTCGCCGGAGGTCGTCGCGATGGGCAGGGAGAAGAGGAGCGTGAAGACGAGGATGAGACCGGCGAAGATGACGATCGCGAAGCGGGCGGGGGTTGCGGCGACGAACCCGTCGATCCCGTCGCGAAGGCGCTCGTACAGCGTCGCCTTCGTGGTGGGCGCGGTGCGCATCCCCTACCGTCCTTCCTCGACAGGTGGCAATGGTACTCGCGGATGCCCGCCGGTAGCCTGATCCCATGGCCGACATCTTCGACGTGATCTCCGATGCGACCCGCCGCGATCTGCTGCACGCCCTGTGGCAGCGCTACGTCTCCGCCGAGTCCGAGACCGGCGAGATCAGTGTGGGCGATCTCGTCGACCAGTTGGGCATCAGCCAGCCGACCGTGTCCAAGCACTTGAAGGTGCTCCGAGACCACGGTCTCGTCACGGTCCGCGAGGACGGCCAGCACCGCTATTACCGCCTGGATGCGACGCCCCTCGAGGTCGTCGAGGACTGGCTCATCCCGTTCCTCAGCGCCGACTTCGACGACGAGCTCGACGCCGATGACGCCGGGGCGGCAACGGTGTTCTCGGCGTGGTCCGGCGCCGACGTGGGGGAGACGATCGGGCGCCGCGTGGCGGAGGGAGCGCACCAGGCGCGCTCCGTCGCCGAGCAGGTGAGCCGTCGCATCCCAGTGCTCCGGCGTCGTCCGTTCCGTCGCTGAATCGGGCTCATCGCGGGGCTGGACAGCGGGTAACACTAGCCCCTAGTGTTACCGATTAGCACTCCAGTCACAGGAGTATTCCGCTGAGAGGATCCCGGCCCGATGTCTGACCTGTCCGACGTGCGTTTCCTCACGGTCGCCGAGGTGGCCGAGATGATGCGCGTCTCCAACATGACGGTCTACCGACTCGTGCATTCCGGAGACCTCCCGGCGGTGCGCTTCGGCCGGTCCTTCCGCATCCCCGAGTCCGCGGTCGCGGCGGCCATTCAGCCGCCGATCGCCGACGTCGGCTGATCTGCGGTAGAATCGGACCTTGTTGTTTCCGCGGTTCTGACACGAACCGTCTGTTGTTCGTTCAGAACTGTCGAGGGTAACCATGGGTTCAGTCATCAAGAAGCGCCGCAAGCGGATGGCCAAGAAGAAGCACCGCAAGCTGCTGCGCAAGACGCGTCACCAGCGTCGCAACAAGAAGTAACTCCTACTTCTCGCGCTTGAGGCGCCTCTGCGCTTCCCGGATGCTCGACCGCTTGAGCGGCAGCACCTCCCAGCCCTGCTCGCGCGCGTGCGCGAGCAGCTTGGCGTCCGGGTTCACCACGACGCGGTTGCCCACCATCGTGAGCAGCGGGATGTCGTTGCTCGAGTCGGAGTAGGCCCAGCACTCGGCGAGGCTCGCGCCGCGGGCATCCGCGAACTGCCGGGCGACGACCGCTTTCTCGTCGCCGTGCAGCACGTGCCCGTCGAGGGCGCCGGTGAACACGCCGTCGAGCGCCTCCACCTTCGTGCCGATCGACCCGGTGAGCCCGAGCCGTGACGAGATCACGTCGGCCACGAGCTGCGGGGTCGCCGTGACGAGCCACACCTCGTGGCCCTTCGCGAGGTGCTCCTTCGTGAGCGCGACCGTCTCCGGCCACAGGTTGGGGGCGATGTCCCGGTCGTAGATGTCGTGGGCGAGGGCGATGAGGCCCTCCTCGGTGTGCCCGCTCACGAGCCCGAGCGCGCGCTCCTTCGCCTCGGCGAGGTGGCTGCGGTTCTCGCCCACCGCGAGGAAGCGGAACTGGTGCCACGCGAAGACCGCGATGTCCCGGAAGGAGATGAGGCCGCGCCGCCACGCCTCCCGGCCCACGTAGAAGACGCTCGCGCCGCGCATGAGGGTGTTGTCCACATCGAAGAACGCGAGCACGGGGGTCTCGCTGGTTCGGTGCGGCGCTGCGTCGGGCATCGCCCTCCAGTCTGGCAGATAGTGTGGAGGCGTGCCCCCCGTGCGTGTGACCCTGCTGAGCAAGCCGGGGTGCCACTTGTGCGACGACGCGCGGGATGCGGTGGCCGGCGTTCTCGCCGAGACCGGGGTCGAGGCATCCGTCGAGGAGCTCAACATCCTCGAGGACGAGGCGCTCAACGCCCGCTACTGGGACGAGATCCCCGTGGTGCTCATCGACGACCGCGTGCACACCATCTGGCGCGTCGACCCCGCGCGACTGGCCACAGCACTGCAGGAGGCAGCCCGGTGATCAAGCACATCGTGACGTGGAAGCTCTCGGCGGAGGACGCCGCGGGCAAGGCCGAGTCGGCCGCGGTCATCAAGTCCGAGCTCGAGGGGCTCGTGGGCGTCATCGACGAGATCGTCTCTCTCGAGGTTCGCGCGAACGAGGCATACGCGGACGTCAACTGGGACGTCGTGCTCATCGCCGAGTACGAGTCGCTCGCCGGACTCGACGCCTACCAGGTTCACCCCGCCCACCAGGCGGCCGCGGCGATCGTGCGGCAGCATGTCGCTGCTCGCGCCTCCGTCGACTTCGAGGTCTAGAGGGGACTTCGAGGTCTAGAGCGCCTCGCGCGCGGGCAGATCGATCGGTCCGGTGAGGTTCTTCTTGATCGCGTCGCGTTCGGCGCTCAGGGATGCCCGGGTCGAGTCATCCAGAGTCTCCATGCCTGTGAAGGGGTTGCCGAGCCCGCTCTTGGCCTGCACCGCGGCGGCGTAGGCGTCCGCCGCGGCGGCGACCTTCGCGCTCGCGCGCTGCGACTTCTTGAGCGACACAGCGGAGCCGCCGACGACCTCGGCGTGCTTCTTGAGCGCCTTCTTCAGATCCTTGAGTGCGGCGTCGATCTTCTTGGACATGGGTCCATCCTGCCCCAGCTTCGGTTAACTGCCGCTGGGAGATCAGCTCTCGTCGACGACGGTGGCGTCGGCGGCGTTCTTGCGGACCGACTCGATGCCGTTCTTCGCGCCGTCCTTCGAGGCGTAGCCCTCCGACATGGCGATGATCTCGCCGTTGCCGGCCTTGAGGACGAAGCGGAACTCGCCCTTCTTGTCCTTCGAGATGACGAACTTCCCGGCCATGGATCGGCCCCTTTCAGACGTGCGGTATCTGTCAGGGTCAGCCTAGGGGGATGCTCCGGCGCGCCGCTAGGGCGTGTGGGCTACGGAGTCAGGCGCGTCGGCCCGCGGAACAGGTACGTCGTCTCGCGCAGGTTCGGCAGGTGCAGCATGAGCATGAGCACTCGCGAGAGACCCATGCCGAAGCCACCGTGCGGCGGGGCGCCGAAGCGGAAGAAGTCGAGGTAGAACTCGAGCTCCTCCGGCTCGAGGCCCTTGTCCTTGGCCTGCTCGATGAGCACGTCGACGCGGTGCTCGCGCTGGGCCCCGGTGGAGATCTCGACTCCGTTGAACACGAGGTCGTAGCTGTTCGTGAGGCCCGGGTCATCCGCGTGCCGCATGTGGTAGAACGGCCGGATGCTCGACGCGTAGTCCGTGAGGAAGACGAACTCGTGGCCGAAGGTCTCCTTGACGTAGGCCGCGATCTGGCGCTCGCCCTCCGGGTCCATGTCGGCGTCGTTGCGCGGCACCGTGTAGCCGCGCTCCGCGACGATGCGCTTCGCCTCGGCGAGCGGGATGCGCGGGAACGGCGTGGTCGGCACGGTGACCTCCACGCCGAACGCGGCGAGGATCTCCTCCCCGTGCTTCTCCTTCACGGCGGTGAACCCGGCGACGATGAGCTCCTCGTGGAGTCGCATGACGTCTTCGTGGGAGTCGATCCAGCTGATCTCCGCATCGACGCTCGTGAACTCCGTCGCGTGACGGCTCGTGAAGCTCGGGTCGGCGCGGAACGCCGGAGCGATCTCGAACACCTTGCCGAAGCCGGCGGGCTGGGCCATCTGCTTGAAGAACTGCGGGCTCTGCGCGAGGTACGCCTTGCCCTCGAAGTACTCGACCTCAAAGAGCTCCGCCTTCGACTCGCTCGCGCTCGCCATCAGCTTGGGGGTGTGGATCTCGATGAAGTCGTGCTCGACCCAGTAGGTGCGCCAGGCGTGCTCGAGGGTGGTCTGCACGCGGAAGATGAGGTTGTTCTTCGGCTGGCGCAGGTCGAGGAAGCGCCAGTCCATGCGCTTGTCGACGCCCGTGTCGTCCGCGATCGGGGTCTCGGGGTTGGCGGCGGCAGCGATCGCGATGTCGTCGAGCTTGATCTCGACGCCGCCGAGCTTCACGCGTTCGTCGTGCTTGAGCTCGCCGGTGGCGGTGAGGAAGGTGCCCACACTCAAGCTGGAAATCACGTCCGCAAGTGGATCCTCGCTCGCAAGCTCGCTCGGCGCTGGCGTCGCGGGATCGCTTTGCGATCCTCCTAGCTCCAGCGCGCGCGGATGCACGAGCTGAACCGCCCCGGACTCGTCGCGCAGCACGACGAACTGCACCTTCTTCTGGTCGCGCACCGTATCGACCCAGCCGGAGACGGAGACGGGTCCGTCGGTCGCGGCGGCCAGGTTCTTGATGAGGGTGCGTTCAGTCACCCCAGAAGTGTAGTTCGGCGCTAGGAGACGGCGCGCATGGGCTGCAGCTCGGGCTCCCAGCGCAGTCCCCAGCCGACGAGCGGCTGGAGCGCCTGCATGAGGTCGGCGCCGCGCTCGGTGAGGGTGTAGCGGATCTGGACCGGCGTCGTAGGGATGACCTCGCGGTCGATGAGCCGGTTGCGCTCGAGCTCCTTGAGGCGCTGGGAGAGCAGCCGGTCGGAGAGGCCTTCGACGCGGGCGAGGATCTCGCTGAAACGGTGCGAGCCGAGGTTGATGGCCATGAGGATGGCAGGGCTCCAGCGCTTGCCGACCAGCTCGAAGGAGTCCTGGAAGCGGCGGCACTGCTCGTCGTAGATGTGGTCGATCTTCAGAGTCACTTACCTATTGTAAGTGACTTACCGGGTGATTGAGGTCCGTGTTCTCGCGGAGGATGCTGGGGAGCATGCCAGATTACGGACACGCGCTTCAGTTCGGCACGTTCATCACCCCCACGAATGCGGCGCCTCAGCAGCCTGTCGCCCTCGCCCAGCTCACCGAGCAGCTCGGCCTCGACCTCGTCACATTTCAAGACCACCCTTACCAGCCGGCCTTCCTCGACACCTGGACCCTGATGTCCTGGGTCGCGGCGAGCACGGAGCGAGTGCACATCTCCGGGAATGTGCTCAACCTGCCGCTGCGGCAGCCGGCCGTACTGGCTCGCGCCGTGGCATCCCTCGACCTGCTCTCGGGCGGGCGCATCGAACTCGGGCTGGGGGCCGGCGCCTTCTGGGACGCCATCGGGGCGATGGGCGAGCCGCGGCTGACCATCGGAGAGGGGGTCACCGCGCTCGGCGAGGCGATCGACGTCATCCGGGGCATCTGGGATGCCGGGAACCGAACGCCGCTGCGCACCGACGGCCAGTTCCACGCGGTCAACGGGGCCAAGCGCGGTCCCGCTCCCGCCCACGACGTGCCGATCTGGCTCGGCGCGTACAAGCCGAGGATGCAGCGCCTCATCGGTGCGAAGGCCGACGGCTGGCTCCCCTCGCTGCCCTACCTTCAGCCGGGCGACCTCGAGGCGGGCAACGAGCGGATCGACGCCGCCGCGGTGGAGGCGGGCCGGGACCCCCGAGAGATCCGGCGCCTTCTCAACCTCGGCAACTCCGCGAGCGCTGCGCAGCTCGTCGACCTCGCCCTCGAGCACGGCGTGAGCACGTTCATCCTCGGCAGCGACGACCCGGCGGCCATGGAGCGCTTCGCGGAGGTCGCGGCGGAAGTGCGCGAGCAGGTGGCGGCCGAGCGGGCATCCCGCGGCACAGAGCAGGGCCCGGTGCGCTCCCCGCAGGCTCTCGCGAAGCGCCGCCCCGGCATCGACTACGACGGACTGCCAGCGTCGCTCGCGGAGGACGCGGTAGAACCGGGCGACTCGCGCTACTCGCGGGTGCAGAACAACTACATGCGCGGCGGCGACCCCGGCCTCGTGCTGCGCCCGGCGACGGTGGAGCAGGTGCAGGACGCCGTGCTCTTCGCCGCGCGGCACCGCGACGTCCCCTTCGGCGTGCGCAGCGGCGGACACGGCGTCAGCGGCCGGTCGACCAACGACGGCGGCATCGTCCTCGACCTCGGCAGGCTGAACCGCATCGAGGTGATCGACGAGGATGCCCGGCTCGTGCGCATCGGACCGGGCGCGCGCTGGGGCGAGGTCGCCCGCGCGCTCGAGCCGCACGGCTGGGCGATCAGCTCGGGCGACTACGGGGGAGTGGGTGTCGGCGGCCTCGCGACCGCGGGCGGCGTCGGGTTCCTCGGCCGCGAGCACGGCCTCACGATCGATCACGTGCGCGCCGTCGAGCTCGTTCTCGCCGACGGGTCGGCGGTGCGGGCATCCGCGACCGAGAACGCGGACCTGTTCTGGGCGGTCCGTGGTGCCGGGGCGGCGATCGGCGTGGTGACGTCGTTCGAATTCGAGGCCGCGGAGGTCGGCGATATCGGGTGGGTGCAGCTCGCCTACGACGCGAGCGACCTGGAGGCCTTTCTCGAGAACTGGGGGGATGCCCAGGAGAACGCGCCGCGCGATGTCACGACCTTCATCCTGATCGGTCGCCCGAGCCCGGGGCAGCCGACGGTCGCGCAGCTCTACGGCGTCGTCGACAGCTCCGACCCCGACACGATCATCGAACGGCTGCAGCCGTTCGCCCAGATCGCCCCGCTCGTGCAGCAGCAGGTGCAGCTCGTGCCGTACGCGCAGGTCATGGCGAACGCGCAGCCCGGCGACCACCAGGGCCGCGGTGAGCCCCTCGCCCGATCGGGCCTCCTGCAGAGCGTGACGCCGGCAGCGGCATCCGATCTCGCCGACTTCATCCGTGGCGGCGCCCCGTACTTCTTCCAGGTGCGCGCGGTCGGCGGCGCGGTCGGCGACGTCGACGAGGATGCCACGGCCTACTCGCATCGCGAGGCGAACTTCGCCCTCACGGCCCTCGGTTCCAGCCGCGCGGCCCTCGACGCGGCATGGGACACGCTCGTCGGACCGCACACGGAGGGGATGTACTGGAGCTTCAACTCGGACGCCCGACCCGAGCGGGTCGCGGAGGCGTTCCCGCCCGCGACCCTCGCGAGGCTGCTCGCCCTGAAGGCCCGGGTCGACCCGACGGGGCTGTTCCGGGACAACCTCGTGCTCACGCCGGAGCTCGCGGAGGCGCCCGGTTTCGACGCCGCGTAGAATTACGGGCGTGCCCGCAGAATTCGTCCGACTCGTCCGCCACGGCGAGGTCCACAACCCGGACGGGATCCTCTACGGCCGCATCCCCGGCTACCACCTGAGCGAGCTCGGGCACCGGATGGCGGCGATGGCCGCGGAGAGCCTGCGCGGGCGCGATGTCGTGAAGCTCGTGGCATCCCCGCTCCAGCGCACGCAGGAGTCCGCGCAGCCGTGGGCCGACCTCTTCGGGCTCCCCATCGAGACGGACGAGCGCATCATCGAGCCGCACAACTGGTTCGAGGGCACCCGGATGCGCCGGCGCCTGCGCAACCCCGTCTCGTGGCCGCGCCTCGCGAACCCGCTGCGCCCGAGCTGGGGCGAGCCCTACGACTCCGTGAAGAAGCGGATGTTCGCCGCCATCGACGACGCGTGGGCCTCCGTGGACTCGGGAGAGGTCGTGCTCGTGAGCCACCAGATGCCCATCGTGATGGTCGCGCGCAGCGTCGCCGGCCGCGCCCCCTTCCACGACCCGCGCAAGCGCCGGTGCACCCTGTCGAGCATCACGACGCTGCGCCGCGAGGGGGAGCGCTTCGTCGAGGTGGACTATCAGGAACCTGCGAGAGAGTTGCTCGCAGCATCCATCGATCTGGGAGCAGTGTGAATCTCCGCGTCCTCGCGGCCGCCGGCGCGGTCGCCCTCCTGATCGCCGGCTGCACCTCGAACGGCTCGCTCGAAGAGCAGTACGCCGACGGCTCGGGGCAGGGGTACATCTCCGGCGACGGCGCGTACACGGAGATCCCGGCCGCCGATCGCGGCGCACCCATCGTCTTCGAGGGCGTCGACGAGCACGGCGACTCGATCTCGAGCGACTCGCTCGCCGGCCAGGTCTACGTCGTGAACTTCTGGTACGCGGGATGCCCGCCCTGCCGCGTCGAGGCCCCCGACCTCGCCGCGCTCGCCACCGACTACGAGGGCGAGGTGCCCTTCATCGGGGTGAACGTGACCGACTCGGCCGACGTCGCGATCACCTTCGCGGAGAAGTTCGGCGTGCCCTACCCGAGCATCATCGACGCGAGCACGGCTTCCGTGCAGCTCGCGTTCGCGGGTGCGGTCGCGCCCAACGCCGTGCCCACGACGCTCGTGGTCGACGGGGAGGGGCGCGTGGCGGCCCGCATCTCCGGGCTGCTGCGGGATCAGAGCATCCTGAAGTCCATGGTCGACACCGTTCTGGCGGAGGACGACTAGTGGGCCCTGGCGAGCTCGTGAGCCAGGGCAGCCTGGCCGTCGCGCTGCCCATCGCGCTCGCGGCGGGGCTGCTCGCGTTCCTCTCGCCGTGCGTGCTGCCGCTCGTGCCGGGCTACCTCGGTTACGTCTCCGGCGTGACCGACGGCGGGGATGCCCGGCGCTCGCGCACCGTGCTGGGTGCGGCCCTGTTCGTGCTCGGCTTCAGCATCGTGTTCCTCGGGGTCGTCGTACTCGGCTCGACGGTGGGCGTCTTCCTGCTGCAGTGGGGCGGCGTCATCGAGCGGGTCGCCGGCGCGATCGTCATCCTCATGGGGCTCGTGTTCATCGGCCAGGTGACTTTCCTGCAGCGCACGATCAAGCCGCGGTGGCAGCCGGCCACGGGCCTCGCGGGGGCGCCGCTGCTCGGCGCGGTCTTCGCGATCGGCTGGACGCCGTGCATCGGTCCGACGCTCGTCGCCGTCACGTCGCTCGCGAGCTACCAGGGCGACCCGGGGCGAGCGCTCGTCGTCGGGCTGTTCTACTGCCTGGGGCTCGGCATCCCCTTCGTCCTCGTCGCGCTCGGCCTCGGCTGGGTGTCCGGCTCGGTCGCGTGGGTGAAGAAGCACATCCGCCTCATCAACATCGTCGGCGGCGCGCTGCTCGTCGTCATCGGCGTGCTCATGGTGACGGGGCTGTGGGGCCTCGCGATGAGCGAGCTCGGGGCGGTGATCGGTGGATTCCTCCCGGCCCTCTGACCACTTCGACGCGCGGGAGCCGCGCGACTCCGGCACGGTGACGCAGCCGCGTCTCGGACCCATCGGCTACCTGCGCTTCGCCTGGCGGCTGCTGACGAGCATGCGCACCGCGCTCGTGCTGCTCCTGCTGCTCGCGATCGCCGCGATCCCCGGGTCGCTCGTGCCGCAGACCTCGTCGGACCCGAACGGTGTCGTGCAGTACAAGGCGGAGAACCCCGACCTCGCGGCCGTGCTCGACTGGTTCGGCGTCTTCAACACGTACACCTCGGTGTGGTTCTCGGCGATCTACATCCTCCTGTTCATCTCGCTCATCGGCTGCGTCATCCCGCGCACCAAGCACCACTTCGATGCACTGCGCGCCCGGCCGCCGAAGACGCCCGCTCGACTCGCGCGCCTCGAGGGCTTCACGACGCGGTCGAGCCCGACGGATGCCGCACTCGCGATCGACGAGGCCGAGTCGCTCCTGCGCTCGCAGCGCTACCGGGTGCAGCGCTACGACGACCCTTCGGGTGGAGCCTTCTCGGTCTCGGCGGAGCGCGGCTACCTCCGCGAGACCGGCAACCTCGTGTTCCATACCGCCCTCATCGGCGTGCTCCTGTCGGTCGGTGTGGCGGGCGGGTTCGGGTACTCGGGCCAGCGCGTCGTGGTCGAAGGGCAAGCGTTCGCCAACTCGCTCGCGAGCTACGACTCGTTCCTGCCGCAGCGCTTCTTCAGTGAGTCCGAGCTCGTGCCGTTCACGATCCAGCTCGACGAGTTCGACGCGGTGTACGAAGAGGACAACATCGAGGCGTACGGGGCGCCCACGGACTTCACCGCGCACGTCACGACCACGATGCGGGGACAGGACCCGAAGCAGCAGCAGATCAAGGTGAACGAGCCCCTCGGCATCGGCGGCACGTCGGTGTACCTCCTCGGCAACGGGTACGCGCCGCACGTCGTCATCCGCGACCCCGAGGGCGAAGTGGTGTTCTCGCAGCCGGTCGCGTTCCTGCCCCAGGACTCGAACCTGTTCAGCGTCGGCGTCATCAAGGTGCCCGACGGCCTCGAGGAGCAGCTGGGCATCCGCGGTCTGTTCTATCCGACGACGTTCCCGCTCGCGAACGGCGCGTTCGCGTCGAGCCACCCCGACCTGCGCGACCCCACCCTCACGCTCGAGGTCTTCGCCGGCGACCTCGGCCTCGACAACGGCCAGGCGACGAACGCCTACGCGCTCAACACCGACTCGCTCACCGAGATCGCGGGGCGCAACGCCGATTCTCCGACGATCGAGCTCAAGTCCGGCGACATCGCCGAGCTCCCGAACGGACTCGGAACGATCGAGCTGCTCGACATCCCGCGGTTCGTCTCGCTCGACGTGCACCACGACCCCTCGCAGTTGTGGGTGCTGCTCTTCGCCGCGCTCGTCGTCGCGGGGCTCGTCACGAGCCTCTTCGTCGCGCGCCGCCGTGTGTGGGTGAAGGCCGTCGTCGCCGAGGACGGGACCGTAACCCTCGAGTACGCGGGCCTCGCCCGCGGCGACGACCCGCGGTTGGAGGAGGCGGTCGCCGACCTCGCCGACCGCCATATCGAAAGGCTTAAGGTGGACTCGTGACCGGCACCCTCGACTCGTACTCACTCGTCGCCATCTACTCGGCGATGGCGGTCTACACGATCGCGTTCATCATGTTCACGCTCGACCTGTCGCGCCGGTCGGCGGCGACGCCGTCGGTCGCCGCGGTCGCGCAGAGCGCCTCGGTGGGCGGCGGAACCGCGGTGCTCGAGAAGACGGATGCCCCGGCCCCTGCCAAGGGACCGCGCTACCTGCGCGCCGCGATGGCGCTCACGGTGCTCGCGTGGCTGCTCCAGGTCTCCGGTGTGGTGCTGCGCGGCATCGCCGCCGAGCGGGTGCCGTGGGCCAACATGTTCGAGTTCTCGATCACGGCCACGTCGATCATCGTCGGCGTGTTCCTCCTGGTGCAGTTCTGGCAGGACCTGCGCTTCCTCGGCGCGTTCATCACCGGTTTCGCCCTCATCGCCCTCGGCGTCGCGACCGTCAACTTCTACGTCGACGTCGTGCCGCTGCCGCCGGCCCTGCAGTCGACGTGGCTCGTCATCCACGTGTTCGTCGCGACGCTTGGCACGGGCTTCTTCGCCCTCGGCGCGGGGCTCTCGATTGTGCAGCTCCTGCAGGCCCGACGCGAGGCAACGAAGTCGGGGCTGAAGTTCTTGAGCACCCTGCCCGATGCGGTTCGCCTCGAGACGCTCGCCTACCGCGTCAACGTCGTGGGCTTCGTGTTCTGGACCTTCACCCTCATCGCCGGTGCCATCTGGGCGGAGCGCGCGTGGGGCCGTTACTGGGGCTGGGACACGAAAGAGGTCTGGACGTTCATCATCTGGGTCATCTTCGCCGGCTACATCCACGCGCGAGCGACGAAGGGATGGCGCGGCTCCCGCTCGGCGTGGCTCGCCATCATCGGCTTCACCGCCGTGCTCTTCAACTTCACGATCGTGAACCTGTTCTTCAAGGGGCTGCACGCGTATAGCGGGCTGTAGGCGCGGGTAGACGTCCTGGCGCCCTAGCCGACCAGCTCCCAACAGCGCTCGAGCCGCGCGAACCACCAGTCCGCGCGCTCAGGGGGTGCGGCGAACTCGTGGAGGAGCTCCGGCTGGGCGGCGACGCGGCGCACGGGTAGCTGCCCGGCACGAGGGAGGAGCGGGTCATCCGTCACGTCCACCGCGAGGAGGGCTGCGGTGCCGAGCCCGCAGTCGAACTCGAGGTCGGGGAGTGCGGCCGCGAGGTGCAACCCCATCGAGATGCCCACCGAGGTGTCGAGGGCGCTCGAGATGACGGCCGGCAGCCCGGCCTCCCGCACGATCGACAGGGCGCGGGCGATGCCGCCGAGCGGCTGCGCCTTGAGCACGAGGATGTCGGCGGCCCCCGCCCGCGCGACGGCGAGCGGGTCCTCCGCCTTGCGCACCGACTCGTCCGCCGCGATCGGGATGCCCATGTACTTCACCCGGCGGCGCAGCTCCCCGAGCTCCTCGACGGTCGCGCACGGCTGCTCGACGTACTCGAGGTCGAACTCGGCGAGCGCGTGGACGGCGTGCTCCGCCTCGTCGACGTTCCAGGCCCCGTTCGCGTCCACGCGCACCCGGCCCTCAGGTCCGAGGGCGGTCCGGGCCGCGGCGACCCGAGCGACGTCGTCGGCGAGGGACTGGCCGCGCTCGGCGACCTTCACTTTGGCGGTGCGGCAGCCGGGGAAGTGCGCGAGGATGCCCTCCACCTCAGCGGCGGGCACAGCGGGGACGGTCGCATTGACGCGCACGCTGTCGCGGCGCGGGGCCGGGGCATCCCGCCACCCGAAGTCGAGCGCCGCGGCGAGCCACGCCGCCGACTCAGCGTCGTCGTACTCGACGAAGGGCGAGAACTCCGTCCACCCCGCGGGCCCTTCGAACAGCATCGCCTCGCGGTGGTCGAGGCCCCGGAACCTCGATCTCAACGGGAGCGACACCACGCGCGCCGTCTCGAGCACCTCACCCAGTCGCGGTCCCATTCGACCAGTCTGGCAAGGCCGGGCCTCCATTAGGGTGATTTCGTGACTGTCCCCGGCGAGCTCGACAAGGTGCCGATCAAGGTCGTGCCCATCTACTTCGAGCCCGTGGTCGAGTTCGAACCCCTCGAGCCGGAGACCGTCGTCGAGCCGGAGCAGAAGGATGCTCCGCGCCGCAGCACCCGGATCGTCGGGGCGCTCTCGCTGCTCGGCGCCGTGGTCGCCGCCGTCCTCACCGGGGTGGGCGTCGCCGTCGCCTCGGGCGGGGCGTACGACGCGGGGACCGTGATCGCCTGGGTCGCGATCGTGCTGTCGGCTGTCGCCGTGCTGGGCGGCCTCGTGGCGGCTGTCGCGCGCTGGGGCCGGCCGTGGGGCATCGCGGCTGTCATCGTCGGCGTCGCTGCCAACCCGTGGGTGCTCGCAACGGTCCTCGGCGCCCTCGCGGGCTGACTTGGAGCGCGCCTAGGCTTAGGCCATGGCCGCCGTCTCCGAGCTCTTCGATCCCCACCTGTGGCGCGAGGTCGACGGGTTCGACTCCCTCACCGACATCACCTACCACCACGACGCGACGGGCCGCGTGGCGCGGGTCGCGTTCGACCGGCCCGAGGTGCGCAACGCCTTCCGCCCGCACACCGTCGACGAGCTGTACCGCGCCCTCGACCACGCGCGGATGAACCCGCGCATCGGCGTCGTGCTCATCACCGGCAACGGGCCGAGCCCGAAGGACGGCGGTTGGGCGTTCTGCTCCGGTGGCGACCAGCGCATCCGGGGCCGCGACGGGTACCAGTACGAGGGCGACGGGGACGCCGCTGCGTCGACGGGCCGCCTGCACATCCTCGAGGTCCAGCGCCTGATCCGCACCATGCCGAAGGTCGTCATCGCGGTCGTGCCCGGTTGGGCGGCCGGCGGCGGACACTCCCTGCACGTCGTGTGCGACCTCACGATCGCCTCGCGCGAGCACGCCATGTTCAAGCAGACGGATGCCGACGTCGGCTCCTTCGACGCCGGCTACGGCAGCGCCTACCTCGCCCGACAGGTCGGCCAGAAGTTCGCGCGCGAGATCTTCTTCCTCGGCCAGGCCTACGACGCGCAGCGCGCCTACGACATGAACGCGATCAACGCGGTCGTGCCGCACGCCGAGCTCGAGAAGACCGCGTACGAGTGGGCGGAGACGATCCTCGGCAAGTCGCCGACGGCGATCCGGATGCTCAAGTTCGCCTTCAACCTGCAGGACGACGGGCTCATGGGCCAGCAGGTGTTCGCGGGCGAGGCGACCCGGCTCGCCTACGGCACCGACGAGGCGGTCGAGGGCCGCGACGCGTTCCTCGAGAAGCGTGCGCCCGACTGGCGCCCGTTTCCCTGGCAGTTCTGATGACCCGCCCGTTGTTGGTCGTCCTCGCCGAGCCGCTCGCCGTCCATGACGCCCTGCGGGATGCCCTGGCCGGCACCGGACCGGCGATCCTCCCGCACCCCGCGCCCTCGAGCGTCGCGGGCCGGGTGCCCGACACGGTGCCGCAGAAGGTCGCGGTCGTCGTGGAGACGAGCGGTTCCACGGGTCGGCCGAAGCGCGTGGCCCTGAGCGCGGACGCCCTGCTCGCGAGCGCCGCGGCATCCGACACCGCACTCGGCGGGCCGGGGCAGTGGATGCTCGCCCTCCCCGCCCACTACATCGCCGGCATCAACGTGCTCGTGCGCTCGCTCGCCGCCGAGACGCTGCCCGTCTTCCTCGACCCGACCGGGTTCACGGCGGAGCGCTTCGTCGAGGCGTGCGAGCGGTTCGTGCATCCGCGGCGGTTCGTGTCGCTCGTGCCGGCGCAGCTCGCGCGACTGCTCGACAGCGAGGAGGCGGTCGCACAGTTGCAGGGCTTCGCGACGATCCTCGTCGGGGGCCAGGCGATCCCCGCCGGTCTCGCCGATCGGGCACTGCTGGCGGGAGTGCGCATCACGCGCACCTACGGCTCGAGCGAGACGAGCGGAGGCTGCGTCTACGACGGCCGCCCCATCGGCGACACCCGCGTGCGCATCACGGACGGGCGGGTCGAGCTCGCCGGCAGCGTGCTCGCCGAGGAGTACCTCGACGACCCGCGCCGCACGGCGTTCGCGTTCCGCGAGGAGCACGGCGACCGCTGGTACCGCACCGACGACGCCGGCGAGCTCGTCGACGGCGTGCTGCGCGTGCTCGGCCGGCTCGACGACGTCATCGTCTCCGGCGGCGTCAAGGTCGCGCTGCCCGCCGTCGAGGAGACGGTGCGCGGGATGCCCGGCCTCGAGTCCGCCGTCGTGGTGGCCGCGCCCCACCCCGAGTGGGGCGAGGCGCCCGTCGTCGTGACGGAGCATCCCGCCGACCTCGACGCGGTGCGGGATGCCGTGTCCGCGCGACTGGGGAGGCCGGCCGCGCCGGCGCGCATCCTGCACGTCGACCGCATCCCGATGCTGCCGTCGGGGAAGCCGGATCGGCTCGCGATCGCGGCGCTCGTCATCGGCGGTTAGCGCAAAGCACCCGCCACTACACTGACTCCGTGGCATCCCCGAAGCAGCAGCGCATCGACCCCAAGACCGTCCCCGCGCCGAAGAAGGCGCCGGCGAAGAAGCCCGCCTCGGGCAAGAGCGGCCGCCCTGGGGGTCGGCCTCCGGGAGTCGCCCCGGTGAAGAAGGCGACCCTCGGCGACTGGATCGGAGCCGCCCGGCCGTTTACGCTGCCGCTCTCGATCGCGCCCGTCGCCGCAGGCACCGGCATCGCCTACCTGGTGACTCTCGGTGAGGGCGGCCCGGGCTGGCACTGGCTGCGCGCGCTCGCGTGCCTCGCGGTCGCCGTGTCGCTGCAGATCGGCGTCAACTTCGCCAACGACTACTCGGACGGGGTGCGCGGCACAGACAAGCACCGCTCCGGACCCCGACGGCTGACCGCGTCGGGTGCGGCGAAGCCCCGCACGGTGCTCGCCGTCGCCCTCGTCTTCTTCGCTCTTGCGGCCGTGGCCGGCGCCATCATCACGATCCGCACCGAGCAGTGGTGGCTCTTCGCTGTGGGCGCCGCGGCGATCGTCGCCGCATGGTTCTACACGGGCGGCAAGCGGCCCTACGGCTACTACGCGCTCGGCGAGCTCTTCGTCTTCGTGTTCTTCGGGCTCGTCGCGACCGTCGGCACGACGTACGTCATCGCGTTCCAGTTGCCGCTCGACGCGTGGCTCGCCGGAACGGCGATCGGCCTCATCGCGTGCGCTGCGCTCATGGTCGGCAACATCCGCGACCGCGAGCAGGACAAGCTCGCGGGCAAGCGGACGCTCGCCGTGCTCATGGGGGATCGGGCATCCCGCATCGTCTTCACGGTGCTGATCCTCGTGCCGTTCGGCATCCTCGTGTACTTCCACCTGCTGTACCTGAACGCGTACCTGGTGTTCTTCGCCCTGCTCGCGGCAGTACCGGCAGCCGTCATCACCCTCTTCGCCAAGACGCCGGGCGAGCTCGTCATCGCACTGCGACTCACGGGGCTCACCGCCCTCGTCTACGGGGTCGGAGTGGGCTGGGCGGTCGGCTTCTAGCCGCCGCGGTCACCCCTCCCGCACGTCCTCCACCTCGGCGTCGACGTCGCGGGCGGGGGCATCCCGCCGCTGAGCGATGTCGAGCGCGACGCGCTCCCGCAGCCGGCCGAAGAAGATGTACGACACGCACAGGCCGATGACGGCGGCGAGGATCGCCGACAGCCACCACTCGATGCCGAGGAGCATGAGCACGGCGAACGCCGCCGCGAAGAGTCCGACGCGGAGCAGGCTGTAGGCCACCCAGGGTTTCACGCCCCCCAGTGTAGGCGCGCAGGGTCCATGCAGCCTGGACGCCTAAAATGGCCCCATGGGACGATTGCTGGTCTTCGGCGTCGTGGCACTCGTGCTCGACGTCTTCGCGATCGTCGACGTCGTCATCATCGACCGGTCGCGGGTTCGCGCCTTCCCGAAGGCCGTGTGGATCGTCATCATCCTCGCGGTGCCGTTCGTCGGCGCCCTCCTGTGGTTCATCGTCGGCCGCTCGTGGGGTGGCGGCAAGCCGGAGCGCCGCGTGGTGGCCCCGGACGACGACCCCGCGTTCCTGCGCAACCTCCGGCTCCAGGAGGACCAGGACGAGCGCATCCGTCGGCTCGAGCAGGAGCTCGCCGACCTCGACGATGACAACCCCAAGGACTGAGGCGCCGGCCACGACCTTCGCCGTGGCCCTGCTGGAGGAGTTCGTGCGCCTGGGCGTGCGCGACGTCGTGCTCGGCCCCGGCTCGCGCTCGCAGGCGCTCGCACTCGCGGCGGCGGAGTTCGAGCGGGTCGGACGCCTCCGGCTGCGGGTTCGCATCGACGAGCGCGTGGGCGGGTTCCTCGCGCTCGGTATCGCCGTCGAGACTCGGGCTCCGGTCATCCTCATCACCACCTCCGGAACGGCCGTCGCCAACCTGCACCCGGCGGTGCTCGAGGCGCACCACTCGGGCGTCCCGCTCATCGTCATCACGGCCGACCGCCCGGACTCGCTCCGCGGCATCGGCTCGAACCAGACCACCGAGCAACCGGGCATCTTCGGCTCCGCCGTGCGCCGGACGTGGGACGTCGCGCCCCCGACCGGACAGCCGGGGGAGACGGATGCCGCGGCCGTCCTCGCCCGGGATGCCGTCGCCGCGGCGACCGGCCCCGTGCACCTCAACCTCGCGTTCGCCGAACCTCTCTCATCGCCGTTCGCGCTTCCGGATGCCCCGGCGCCGGTCACCACCTCGATCGCCGACACCCTGCCGGCGCCGACTGCGTTCCCTGAGGTGGTCCCGTCCCTTGAGACCCTCGAAGCCAACGCCCCCGAGGCTTACGCTCTCCACTCCGTCCCCGGCACCGTCGTCGTCGCGGGCACCCTCGCGGGTCCTCGCGCCGAGGAGGTCGCGCGCGAGCTCGGTGCCCCTCTGCTCGCCGAGGTCACGAGCGGCGCCCACTACGGCCCCCACCTCGTCGTCGCGTACCGCGAGCTGCTGCACGCGGCGAACTTCGGCGACCGCATCTCCCGCGTGATCGTCTTCGGCCACCCCACCCTCAGCCGCGAGGTGCCCGCCCTCATCCAGCGCGACGGCGTCGAGACGATCGTCGTGCGCCACGGCTCCGCGGAGGACTACAACCCGGGGCACCGGGTGGTCCGCTTCGTGGACGCCGTCACCGTCGTCGGCGAGCCGGAGCCACCCTCGTGGGCCGGTCGCTGGGTGAGTGCATCCCGAGCCCTCATCGGCGACGTCGACACGGCACCGGATATCGAGGCGGATGCCGGAGCCCACGCGAAGTCGGAGCTCGCCGCCGTGCGCGCCGAGGTGACCCGCCGCACGCTCGTCGAGGCGGTGTGGCGCGCGACGTGGCCGCACGACCGGCTCGTGCTCGGGGCATCCCGGCTCATCCGCGAGGCCGACAAGGTGCTGCCCGGCAAGCGCATCACCGTGCACGCCAACCGCGGGCTCGCCGGCATCGACGGCACCATCTCGACCGCGCTCGGCATCGCCCTGTCGAGCACCGATCGCGGCACGACGCGTGCGCTCGTGGGCGACCTGACGTTCCTGCACGACGTGGGCGCGCTGCTCTTCGGCGAGGGGGAGGTGCGGCCGCGCATCCAGGTCGTGGTCGGCAACGACGGGGGCGGCACGATCTTCGACGCGCTCGAGGTGGCGGAGTCCGCGGGGCCTGGGTTCGAGCGGGTGCTGTACACGCCGCAGCACGCCCCGATCGAGGCGCTCGCCGCCGCCTACGGCTGGGAGTACCGCCGCGCCGACACCCGCGGCCAGCTTGACCAAGCGCTCACGGCGTCGTCCGGGCCGACGATCGTGGAGGTTCCGCTGCCGCGTCGGTAACGTGGGCGCATGAGCGCACTGGAGCCGGTCGGCGAGGGATTCGTCCTCGCGGACGTCGACCCGAAGTCCACACCCGGGGTCGCCGACCGCGCAGATGCCGAGGCACAGCTCGAGGCGAATCACGACGAGCTCGGCTCCCTGCAGGAGCGGCTGTGGGCCGAGTCGAAGTTCGGCGGCACCCGCAGCGTGCTGCTCGTGCTGCAGGCCATGGATACGGCGGGCAAGGGCGGGATCATCCGCCACGTCGTCGGCGGGGTCGACCCGCAGGGAGTCACGATCCACGCGTTCAAGGCGCCGACCGAGGAGGAGAAGCGGCACGACTTCCTGTGGCGCGTCCGCCGGGAGCTGCCACCGCCCGGCATCATCGGCGTCTTCGATCGCTCCCACTACGAGGACGTGCTCATCCACCGGGTTCGCGGATTCTCCACGCCCGAGCAGATCGAGGAGCGGTACGGCATCATCACCGACTTCGAGCGCGAGCTCGTGGCATCCGGCACGCGAGTCATCAAGGTGATGCTGCACATCTCGAAGGACGAGCAGAAGGCACGCCTGACCGAGCGGCTCGAACGCCCCGACAAGCACTGGAAGTACAACCCCGGCGACGTCGACGAGCGGATGCTCTGGCCGGCGTACCAGCAGGCGTACCAGATCGCCCTCACCCGCACCTCGACGCCCCAGGCACCGTGGTTCGTGGTGCCCGCCGACCGCAAGTGGTACGCCCGCTGGGCGGTGCAGTCGCTGCTGCTGGATGCCCTGCGCGAGCTGAACCCGCAGTGGCCCACCGCGGACTACGACGTCGAGGCGGAGAAGAAGCGGCTCGCGGCGACCTGACGTTCAACTGAGCGCGTCGATCAGCTCAGTGCGTCGATCACCGGGCGCAGCTTCAGACCCGTCTCGGCGAGCTCCGCGTCGGGATCGCTGTCGGCGACGATGCCCGCGCCCGCCCACGCGGTGACCGCGCCGTCGGGGGTGATGCGCGCGCAGCGCAAGGCGATCGCCCACTCGCCGTCGCCAGCGGCGTCCACCCAGCCGACGGGACCGGCATAGCGGTCGCGGTCGAGCGGCTCGAGCTCGGCGATGAGCTCGAGTGCGGCATCCGTCGGGGTGCCGCCGACGGCGGCGGTGGGATGCAGGGCCGCGACGAGGTCGAGCACCGAGCGACCCGGCGCGAGGGCGCCGCGAACGTCGGTGGCGAGGTGGCGGAGGTTCGGCAGGGTGAGGATGAACGGGTCGGTGTGCGAGACGTCGGCGGCGAGCGGCGCGATCGTCTCGAGTACCGAGCGCACCGCGAACTCGTGCTCGGAACGGTTCTTCGCACTCGAGAGCGGCGCGGCGTCGTCGAGGGCGGGCGCGGCCGTGCCTGCGAGCACGCGCGCGGTGACCTCGCCGCGCGAGACCCGCACGAGCGTCTCGGGGCTCGCGCCGAGCATCCCGTCGACGGCGAACGCCCACGTGTCGGGGTAGGCGGCGGCCAGGCGGGCGAGCGTCGCGCGGCGGTCGGAGTCGGGCGGGATGCTCCCGCCGAGGTCCCGCGCCAGCACGACCTTGCTCGCGCGCCCCGCCGCGATCGCCCGGGTAGCGGCGGCGACGGCATCGCGATACGCGGCCGCGGTTACGGCGCCGGGCGAGAGCTCGGCCGTCGGCGCGGCACCGAGGGGGGTGCGCTCGGCGGCGGCGGCCCCGACCGTGGTGACCCACGACCGGCCGTCGCGGCGGCCGACAACGACGGCCGGCACGACGAGCTCCTGGGGGCGGTCGCGGCGGAAGGGGAACGAACCGAACGCGACGAGGCCGGAGCCCGGCATCCCGACCGAATCGTCGACGAGCGCGGCATCGGCGAGGGCCGTCCACGACGCGGCGGGCACCCGCACCGCCTCTCCGAGCCCGACGATCCCGTCGCCGCGGCGGAGGAACGCGAGGGGGGCATCCGGCGACGTCCACTCGAGCAGTTCGCCGGCGTCGTCGAGTGCGACGGTGCGCACCTCGAGCACCGGCAGTTTCACGGAATCCAGCGTACTCCCGGCTCCGAACCCCCTCAGTGAGACCGCCTAGACTTGGATCCGTGGCCAGAGCGGATATGAACAAGCAGGCGAGCGACGTCTCGGGCATGTTCGACGGCGTGGCCCGCCGGTACGACCGCACCAATACGGTGCTCTCGGGCGGCAACGACATCCTGTGGCGGGCCGCCACGGTGCGCGCCGTCGCCCCCGTCGCCGGGGAGCGGATCCTGGATGTCGCGGCGGGTACCGGCACGAGCTCCGCCGCCCTCGCGCGCACGGGAGCCCGCGTCGTCGCCGTCGACTTCTCGCCCGGCATGATCGCCGAGGGGCGGCGTCGGCACAAGAAGATCGAGTTCATCGAAGCCGACGCGGAGAAGCTGCCGTTCGGCGACGACGAGTTCGACGCCGTCACCATCAGCTTCGGGCTGCGGAACGTGAACGATCCGAAGCGGGCGCTCAGCGAGATGTACCGCGTGCTCAAGCCCGGTGGCCGCCTCGTGGTGTGCGAGTTCTCGAAGCCCCCCGTCGCCATCCTTCGCGCCGGCTACCACGCCTACCTCAAGTACGTGCTGCCGATCGTCGCCGACCGGGCTAGCTCCAACCCCGAGGCCTACACCTACCTCGCCGAGTCGATCCGTGAGTGGCCCGATCAGGGGGAGCTCAGCCAGTGGATCCGCGGGGCAGGATTCATCCGCGTCGCATACCGCAACCTCACGGGCGGCGTCGTCGCGCTGCACCGTGGTCGCAAGCCCGTGGATGCGACGGTGCTCGCCTCCGTCGCCAAGCGCAAGGGCGCGGCTACCCGCACGAAGACCACCTCGACCCCGGCGGCTGCGCCGACGGTCGAGTAGCACCACCAGAGAGAGCCGGCCCGAAGTGACCCCTGCACGCCGCAGCAACACCCTGAGCTCGTCACTCGGGCTGGGTGAGAAGCTCTTCGCCTCGAGCGACGAGCGCCGCTTCGCCGAGGCGATCGAGGAGGGGCTCGAGCGCGTGGAGGCCGGGCTGCTCGAGGCCATGTCGTTCGCCGACGAGATCGCGGATGTCACGAGCCGCTACCTCCTGGAGGCGGGCGGCAAGCGCGTGCGCCCCGTGCTCACCCTGCTCGCCGCTCAGCTGGGCGAGGGCAACAACGACGACGTGATTGCGGCGGCCCAGTCGATCGAGATCACCCACGTGGCATCCCTGTATCACGACGACGTCATGGACGAGGCGGAGATGCGTCGCGGGGTTCCCACCGCACAGAACGTGTGGGGCAACTCGGTGGCGATACTCACCGGCGACCTGCTCTTCGCCCGAGCGAGCCGCATCGGCTCGACCCTCGGCGACCGCGCTCTTGCCCTGCAGGCGGAGACCTTCGAGCGGCTGTGCCTCGGGCAGCTGCACGAGACCATCGGTCCGCGCGTCGACGACGACCCCATCGAGCACTACCTGCAGGTGCTCGCCGACAAGACCGGCTCACTCATCTCCGCGGCGGCGCAGGTCGGCGTCATCTTCTCCAACGCCCCCGAGGAGTACCGCCCGGCGGTCGCGGCGTTCGGCGAGCGGATCGGCATCGCGTTCCAGCTCATCGATGACGTCATCGACCTCGCCGGCTCCGGCGCGGACACGGGCAAGACGCCGGGCACGGACCTGCGCGCCGGCGTCGCCACTCTGCCGCTGCTGTACCTGCGGCGCGCGGCCGAGACCGACCCGGAGGCAGCAGGCCTGCTGCGCCGCATCGAACTCGACACGACCTCGTTCGCCGGCGAGATCGACGAGGCCGACCTGACGGCGGCGATCGCCGAGCTGCGAGCCCACCCCGTGACCCAGCAGACGCTCGAGGAGGCGCGCCGCTGGTCGGACTCCGCCGTCGCCGCCCTCGCGCCGCTGCCGGAGGGCCCCGTGAAGAAGGCCCTCACCAAGTTCGCCGAGACCATCGTGGAAAGAAGTAAATGAGCAAACTACGCCTGGCCATCGTCGGTGCGGGGCCGGCCGGCATCTACGCCGCCGACATCCTCCTCAAGGCCGAGAAGCAGTTCGACGTGTCGATCGACCTGTTCGAGCAGCTCCCCGCGCCCTACGGCCTCGTCCGCTACGGTGTCGCGCCGGATCATCCGCGCATCAAGGGCATCATCACGGCGCTGCGCGAAGTGCTCGACACCGGTCAGATCCGCCTCTTCGGCAACGTGCTCTATGGCCGCGACATCACGCTCGCCGACCTGAAGGACCACTACAACGCCGTCATCTTCTCGACGGGAGCGATCCGGGATGCTCCGCTCGATATCCCCGGAATCGACCTCCCCGGCAGCTATGGCGCCGCCGACTTCGTGAGCTGGTACGACGGGCATCCCGACTTCCCGCGCGAGTGGCCGCTCACCGCCACCTCGACCGCCGTGATCGGCAACGGCAACGTCGCGCTCGACGTCGCCCGCATCCTCGCGAAGCACGCGGACGACCTGCTGCCCACTGAGATCCCCGCGAACGTGTACGAGGGGCTCAAGGCATCCCCGGTCACCGATGTCCACGTGTTCGGCCGCCGCGGCCCGATGCAGGTGAAGTTCACTCCGCTCGAGCTGCGCGAGCTCGGCGAGCTCGACGACGTCGACATGGTCGTCTACGAGGAGGACTTCGAGTACGACGAGGCCTCGAAGCTCGCCATCGAGACCAACAAGCAGATCATGGTCATCGACCGGATCTTCCGGAAGTGGCGGGATGAGCCGCAGACCGGGGCATCCCGTCGCCTGCACCTGCACTTCTTCGCCAAGCCCGTGGAGGTCGTCGCCGGCGCCGACGGTTCGGTCGCGGCGTTCCGGTACGAGCGCACCGAGCCGGATGGCGAGGGCGGCGTGCGCGGCACGGGCGAGATCCGCGAGGTCGAGGTGCAGTCGCTGTACCGGGCGGTGGGGTACTTCGGCTCGCCACTCGACGGCATCCCGTTCGACGAGCGGCGCGGAGTCATCCCGAACCGCGAGGGCCAGGTGCTGGATGACGCGGACGAGCCCGTCAACGGCGTCTACGCGACCGGCTGGATCAAGCGCGGACCGGTGGGGCTCATCGGCCACACGAAGTCCGACGCCATGGAGACCGTTCGGCACGTGATCAACGACCAGGCGAACTGGTGGAGCCCCGAGCATCCCGAGGAGGAGGCCGTCGTCGAGCTGCTGCGCAGCCGCGGTGTCGAGTTCACGAACCTCGACGGCTGGCACAACCTCGACGAGCACGAGATCGCGCTCGGTGAGCCCGAGGGTCGCGCGCGCATCAAGGTCGTGGCGCGCGACGAGATGGTGCGGGTCTCGAACAAGTCCTAGCTCTCTGCGCCGAGTGTTCCGATATGGCCGCCTCCGAGGCGTCTGAAGCGGCACTTTCGGAACACTCGCGCTGTGTGGTCTGATTCAGGCATGACCGATCGACTCGACCCCGCACGGCTCGCCGAGCTGTGGGACTTCGACGACCCGGATGCCTCGGCCGAGCGCTTCCGCGCCGAGTCCACCGCCGTGGGTCCGATCGCCGCCGCCGAACTCGCCACCCAGCTGGCGCGGGCGCTCGGCCTCGCCGGGCGTCGAGCCGAGGCGGAGGGCATCCTCGACGACCTGCCCGATGAACCGGTCGTGCGGGTGCGCGCGGCCCTCGAGCGCGGCAGGCTGCTCAACTCGGCCGGGTCGCCCGGCGACGCGGTGCCCTACTTCGAGGACGCCCTCGAGCTCGCGATCGCCGAAGGAGAGGACTACCTGGCGGTGGATGCAGCACACATGCTCGCGATCGCGGACACCTCTCGCTCGGGCGAGTGGACCGAGCGGGGCATCCACCTCGTCGAGGCGTCGCAGGATGCCCGCACCCGCCGCTGGCTCGTCGGGCTGCACAACAACCGGGGCTGGACCCTCTTCGACGAGGGCGACCTGGATGCTGCGCTCGCCGAGTTCGAGCTCGCCGCCGCGGCTGCCGCCGAGCACGGCTCCGAGGAGCAGCGCCGCTACGCGGCCGAAGCCGTCGCGGAGGCCCAGCAGGCGATCACTCGGCGACCGAGCGGGATGTCCCGCGCTACTGCACGGCGGCAGTCAACCGCATGACGTTGTCGAGCGTCGCGGCCGCGCGCGACCGCGCGAGCCACTCGTCGAGGGTGAGCTCGTGGCTCACCTCGCGGTAGCTCTGCTCCACCTCGCGGAGGTCGTCGACGAAGTCACGGCTGCGCACCATCACCGAGATCTCGAGGTTGAGGCTGAACGAGCGCATGTCCATGTTGCTCGAGCCGATCACGGCGACGTCGTCGTCGATCGTGAAATGCTTCGAGTGCAGCACCGTCGGCTTCGGGTAGAGGAAGATGCGCACCCCCGCGCGCAGCAGCTCCTCGTAGTAGCTGCGCTGGGCGTGGAAGACCATGAACTGGTCGCCGATCTCCGACACGAAGAGTTGCACGTCGAGGCCGGACTGCGCTGCCGTCGTGATGGCGTAGAGCATCGAGTCATCCGGCACGAAGTAGGGGCTCGTGATGATGACCTTGTGCTGCGCCGCGTACACGAGCGAGTTGAACAGCCGCAGGTTGTTCTCGCCCTTGAAACCCGGGCCCGACGGCACGACCTGCGCATCCAGGGGCTCACGGGTGAGCACGGGCGTGGCATCCGGAACCTCGCGAATCAGCAACTCGTCCGTCTCGCTGTACCAGTCGGTCACGAAGAGGGCGTTGATGCCGGCAACGATCGGCCCTTCGAAGCGGACCATGAGGTCCTTCCAGTGCAGGCCCCGGCGCTGGTTGCTCTTCTTGTCGTAGCTCGAGTCGATCATGTTCTGCGAGCCGGTGAAGGCGACCGCCCCGTCGACGACGAGGAGCTTCCGGTGGTTGCGCAGGTCGGGGCGCTGCCACTTCCCCCGAAGGGGCTGCACCGGCAGCATGACGTGCCAGAGCGCGCCCATGCGCGTGAGCCGCTTGATCGTGCGCCGGTACGCCGACGTCCGCAGGCTCGCGATGTGGTCGAGGAGCACCCGCACCGTCACGCCGCGCTCGATCGCCTGCTCGAGCGCGACGAAGAAGGGCTCGGTCGTGTGGTCGGCGGCGAGGATGTAGAACTCCGCGTGCACCGTCGTCTTCGCGGTGTCGACGGCGCGCGCCATCGCCGCGATCGTGAGGTCGTAGTCGGGATACAGAGTCGCGCTGTTGCCGCCAACGAGCGGCATCGCCCCGAGGTTGCGGTTGAGTTCGACGATCGGGTCGAGCCACGCCGGCCAGCGCGGGTGGTCCTTCGATACCTGGTCGATGCCGTCCGTGGTCTCCAGGATGTACTTGTTGATCTGCGATTGCCGCTGCCGCCGCTTCTTGGGAAGCCGGTGGCTGCCGAGCAGCAGGAACAGGATGATGCCGACGTAGGGGATGAAGAAGATCGCCAGCAGCCACGCGAGTGCCGTCTGCGGACGGCGGTTGCGGGGGATGTAGATGACCGCGAGGACCCGGATGGTGATGTCGCCCGCCAGGAGCGCGAAAGCGAGCAGCAGCGAGAGGACGCCGGTCGCCGGGTCCGCGGTCTCGACGGTCACCGGAAGTTCACGAACTGGAGCGCCACGTCGAGGTCCTTGCCCTTCAGCAGCGCCATGGTCGCCTGGAGGTCGTCGCGGCTCTTGGACTGCACGCGCAGCTCGTCGCCCTGGATCTGCGACTTCACCGACTTCGGGCCCTCGTCGCGGATGATCTTCGAGATCTTCTTGGCGTCCTCCGACGAGATGCCGTTCTTGAGCGACACCTCGATGCGGTACTCCTTGCCGCTCGCGTAGGGCTCACCGGCGTCGAGGGCGCGAAGCGAGATGCCGCGCTTGATGAACTTCTGTTCGACGACCTCGAGCACGGCCTTCACGCGCTCCTCAGCGCTGGCTTTGAGCAGCAGCTTCTCGCCGCTCCACTCGGCCGATGCGCCGACGCCCTTGAAGTCGTACCGCTGCGCGATCTCCTTCTGCGCCTGGTTGACCGCGTTGTCGGCCTCCATCTTGTCGACCTTGCTGACGATATCGAACGAGGAATCTGCCATGCGGCCATGGTAGCGGGGGAGGGGCGCGCCCGCCCCTGCGCCGGTGCCAGTACCCGCCCTATGCCGAAACGACGGAGATCGGGGTCCCGCCGCACGCCAGGACTGGGCGGGAGGAACCTCTGCGTCGGGATCTCCGTCGTTTCGGAAGGTGCGGAACGCGCGGAAGGTGCGGAAAGCGCGAAGGTGCGGAAAGCGCAGAGGGGGCGAACGCGCGGAAGGTGGGGACGGGCTCCGAAACCGGTCAGGCGCGCGTGGTAGGAACGAGTACATGGTCGCGCGCTG
Organism: Antiquaquibacter soli; assembly: GCF_030580675.1. Lineage (GTDB taxonomy): Bacteria > Actinomycetota > Actinomycetes > Actinomycetales > Microbacteriaceae > Rhodoglobus > Rhodoglobus soli. The sequence continues at coordinate 286,994 of NZ_JAUQUB010000001.1, forward strand.
GGTCCCGTTCGCTGCCGCCGGGGGCGCGGTGGTCGTCGCCGGGGTGCTCGCGACGGTTCTGCTGGTACCCCGCGTGCCAGAGGTGCTGCCGGATGCTGCGGAGCCGGATGCCCCGGCCGTGACGTATCCCGACCAGGCACCGCCGCCCGCGCTCGCCGCCGAACCCACGGGCCCGGGCGCCATCGGGGTGGTGGACCCGGCGTGGGTGGATGCCACGGCTGCCGCCACGGGCATCCCGCGCGAAGCCGTCCTGGCGTACGGCGCCGCCGTGATCGGGGCGGAGGAGATCTTCCCCGGCTGCGGACTCGGCTGGAACACCCTCGCCGGCATCGGCTACACCGAGAGCGACCACGGCCGGCACGGCGGAGCGTCGTTCGACGCCAACGGCCACGCGTCGCCCGAGATCTTCGGGGTTCCGCTCGACGGCGTCGACACCGCACACATCCCGGACACGGACGGCGGCGAGTTCGACGGCACGGCCGACATCGACCGCGCGATCGGGCCGATGCAGCTCATCCCGCAGACGTGGCGCAGCTGGCCGAGCGACGGCAACGGCGACCTCGTGCCCGACCCGCACAACATCTACGACTCTGCGGTCGCCGCCGCCAACTACCTGTGCCACGCGACGACGTCGTTCACGACGGAGCAGGGCTGGGCTGAGGGGGTCGCCGCGTACAACACAGCGACGAGCTACGCGCAGACGGTCGCGACGGCGGCGCAGCGGTACTACGACGAGACGAGCGGCTAGCCCGGTCGCGTCGTGCTCGAGCGAACGATGAGTTCGAACGGCAGCGCCGTGTTGCTGGGGTCGCTGCCACGGTGCCCCGGGTTGAGCTGGTCCATGACGAGGTCGACGGCCATCCGGCCCTGCAGTGCGGGGAACTGCGCGATCGTGGAGAGCCCGAAGAACTCGCTGAACTCGTGGTCGTCGACGCCGATCACGGACACATCGTCGGGGACGTGCAGTCCGAGGTCGCGCGCGGCGAGGATGGTCCCGATCGCCATCTCGTCCGACGCCGCGAACACGGCCGTGGGCCGCTTGCGCGGGTTGCCGAGCAGCTGCTTGGCTGCCGCGTAGCCGCCCTGCAGTGTGAAGTCGGCGGCCTCGAACAGGTCGGGGTCGGGCCGGATGCCCGCTGCCGTGAGCGCCTCCTCGTAGCCGACCCGCCGCTTCGACGGCACGTGGAAGTCCATCTCGGAGTCGCTGTTGCCGCCGATGTGGGCGATGGAGCGGTGCCCGAGCGCGATGAGGTGCTCGGTCGCGAGCCGCGCCACGGCGATGTCGTCGATGGACAGCGTGCGCACGCCCTCGATGGACCCGCCGACGCCGACGATCGGCTTGCCGAGTTCGTGCAGCCGGCCGACCTCGCCCTCGGTGAGTTCGAGCGCGATGGCGATCACCGCATCCACTCGCTTGCGCAGGAGGAAGTGCTCGAAGACGCTCGTCCGCTCGTCGCCGCCTCCGGACAGGTTGTACAGGGTCAGGTCGTAGCCGTGGCTGAGCAGCGCGCTCTCCGCCCCCTCGAGAACCGCCCCGTAGAACCAGCGGTTGAGGAACGGGATGACCACGCCGACGTTCTTCATCCGCCCGGTCGCGAGTGCCGAGGCGTGTGACGACACGACGTACCCGAGCTCGAGCGCCGCCCGGTGGACGCGCTCGCGCGTCGCCTCCGACACGTGTCCGTTGCCGCTCAGGGCGCGCGAGACGGTGGCCGTGGATACCCCGGCCAGCTGGGCTACCTCGTTGATTCCCGGCATGAGGCCCAATCGTAGTGTCTGGCGCGTCGGCGCCCGTGGTCGCAGCGGCCCGTTGCGTCTTGTATCCTTGTTCAGCGCGTTCGCTCAGATGAATACATGTGGTCGGAAGCGCCCTGGCAAGTTACCCAAGCGGCCAAAGGGAGCTGACTGTAAATCAGCCGTTTTCAACTTCGGGGGTTCGAATCCCTCACTTGCCACTCATGAGTAAAGCCCCGCCGCGTGCGGGGCTTTACTCATGAGTGCCCAGTGCGTCGCGCCGAACGCCCAGGGCCCCGACCGGCGCAGTCCGGCGCATCGCCGTCCGAGAATCGCGCACCCTGCCTGTGACCGCGATGCGGCGGCGGCACCGGTTGGGCGTCGAATCCCTCACTTGCCACTCATGAGTAAAGCCCCGCCGCGTGCGGGGCTTTACTCATGAGTGCCCGGTGCGTGTCACTTCGACGCGGCTCCCGACCCCAGCTTCACGTGCAGCTCCTCGATGAGCTCCAGCTGGCGACGGCAGATCTCGGTGAGGTCCTCGAGCTCCTTCTTGGCGGCGCGGTTGGTGTCGTAGTCGTGCTGCGCCAGGGCGGCGGCGATCGCATCCTGCCGCTTGGCGGCGATGAGAAGGATGGCCCCCTGCAGGCCCGCGATCATGCTCAGGAACAGGTTGAGCAGGATGTACGGGTAGGGGTCCCACGCGATCCCGCTCGCGTTGACGATCGCCCACAGTGCCATGAAGGCGACGAAGAGGCCGATGAAGGTCCACGAGCCCATGCCGTTGCGCAGCCGGTCGGCGGCGCGCTGCCCGCGGCTGAGGGAGTCGCGGTGGGCGGTGTGCCAGTTCGAGAGAGGTCGAGTGCTCATGGCGGGATGCTACGCCCCGCTGCACCTCGTCGCCCGGGCCGTTGGGCCCGCTAGGCGTCCACGACGCGCTCGAGCAGGGCATCCGTCAGTTCCTGCCCGGCGGTGGGGTCGCCCGCGTGCACGGCTCGGTGCAGCAGCTCCTCCTCCGAACCGGCGAGGAAGGCCGTCAGCGGGCAGTCGGCGAGGGGCGGATGCTCCGGCCCGTTGCCGCTCGTGTGCGTCCAGTGGAACGCGAGTGCCCCCAGCGCGGTCGTGAGCACGCCCTCCCGGTACGGTGAGTCGAAGCCGCGGACCCAGTCGCGGACGTGCTCCGGGGCCATCGGCGGGGCGAACAGGTAGCCCTGCCCGGAGCCCGCGCCCAGCACCGCTGAGACCTCGAGGCGCTCCATGTCCTCGATGCCCTCGACGACGACGCCGTAGCCGAAGTCCTCGCCGAGCTTCGTGATCGCGGCGAAGAGGGTGAGCACCTGGAGCGGCCGGCTGTGCACCTGGTCGAAGAATCGGCGGTCGATCTTGATGACGTCGAACGGGAGCTCGGTGATGCGCTTGAGGGTGGAGAAGCCCGAGCTCAGGTCGTCGAGGTGGATCTTGACGCCGAGCTGCACGAGCTCGCTCACCGCCTGGTCGCTCGCGGCGAGGTCGATCTCCTGGGTCTCGAGCAGTTCCAGGCCGAGTCGGTGCGGCTCCATGCGGTGCCGCTGCAGGGCATCCCGAACCCACACGGCGCTGTCGGGGGTCGTGAGGAGCTCGGGCGGGATGTTGACGGACACGTTGAGAACGATCCCCTCGCGCTCCCACTGCGACGCCCAGTCGAGCGCCTGGTCGAGTCCTTCGCGGAAGACTTGGAGGAGCTGGCCGCGGGAGAACGTGGGCAGGAACCGGTCGGGCGACTCGATCTCGCCGTCGGTGCGCTGCAGCCGCGCGAGCGCCTCGACCTGCCGCACCCGGCCCGAGTGCAGGTCGACGATCGGCTGCATGTACATCACGAGGTCGCCGGGCAGGGCTTCGGCGGCCACCGGGATGTCTTGCGGGCCGGCGGCCTCCCACCAGTGGGCGGAGCTCGGCGACTCCTTCGCACGGTAGAGGGCCGCGTCGGCGAGCCGGAGCAGGTCCCGGCTCGTCGACGCATCCTTGGGGAACAGCGCGACGCCGAGGCTCATGCCGACGTTCACCATCGCGCGCCCTTCGACCTCGATCGGCACCTCGACGGCGGTGTGCACCCCGGCGAGAATGCGCTGCAGGTCGTCGAGCGCGGTCGTCGCGGAGAGGTCGGAGAAGACGAGCACGAACTCGTCGCCGCCGAGCCGGGCGATGTAGTCCCCGCGGCGCAGGAGCTCGCGCATCCGCTTCGCGAACTCGACGAGCACGAGGTCGCCCGAGGCGTGCCCGTAGTCGTCGTTGACGAGCTTGAAGTCGTCGAGGTCGATCATCGCGACGGCGACCGTCGTGCCGTCCTCGGCCGCCTCGGCGAGCTCGGCGCGCAAGTGGCGGCGCAGTCCCTCGCGGTTCGGCAGGCCCGTGAGCTGGTCGTGGCTCGCGTCGTGCGACGCCCGGTCGCGCTCCTCGACGATGTCGGTGACGTCGCGCTGCACGCTGACGTAGTGCGTCAGGATGCCCCGCTCGTCCTTCAGCGGGGTGATCGTCAACCGGTTCCAGAACGGGGAGCCGTCCTTGCGGTAGTTGAGGATCGTCCCCTGGTAGGCCTGCTGGTCGCGGAGGGCCTCGCGCATGCGCTGCAGCTCGCTCGGCGAGGTGCCCTCGCCCTGCAAGAACCGGCAGTTGCGGCCCAGCACCTCGGCGGGGTTGTAGCCGGTGATGGCCGTGAAGGCGTCGTTGGCGTAGATCGTGTCGCCGCGCGCGTCGGTGATGAGGGAGCCTTCGGAGACGCTCCGCAGCGCGAGCGCGAGGAGCGACTCGGGGACGGGCGGGGTGGCGGGGGTGCCGGCGTCGGTCATGAGGCCCGGGGCTCCTCGCGGTCGAACTGCAACCCGGCGACGAAGCGACCGCGGCGGCGCTGCACCCAGCGCACCTGTGCCCGCGCCGTAGCCGAACCGCCGAGGGTGACGTCGTACGTCTCGCCCGACGCGAGAGGGCGGGGCGATCGGATGCGGGCTCCGCCGTAGCTGAGATCCTCCAGGTGAACGGTGATGGGCGTCGCGGCGATGCCCGGCGCCTGCAGCTGGGCGACGCCGCGGGCGGTGACGCGCAGCTCCGACCGCAGGCTCGGGCTCACCCGCCGAGCGGCCCCCGTGAGGGTGCGGGCGGCGGCCGTCGCCATCCGCGCCCCCTCCTCGCGGTCGTGGCGCACCCAGTCGGGGGAGGCCGTGATGGCGGCCATCACGGCAATGGACTGCGCCGGGGTGAGGGAGCCGAAGGAAAGGCCGGCGAGGAGGGCATCCGTCGACTCGCTCACCCAGCGCACCTCTGCCGGCACGGAGCCGATGCCCTCGATGTCGAGCTCGGCATGCTCGAGCAGGCGGCGCGTCGCGTCCGTCGTCGAGAACGCGGTCGACCAGGGCAGCGCGATCCGCGCTCCCGAGAAGCTCAGGTCGAGCACCTGACCGCGCACGGGCGCTCCGTCCCACAGCCGCGCCGCGACGGGCAGGCTCACGTCGGTGCGCTCGGTGGCGCGCTGACGCGGTCGCTCGAGGCAGACGAGCACGGCCATCGTGAGACCGACGATGTTGTAGAGGGTCCAGAACGTCGAGATCACGAGCGAATTGATCGTGAACGACCCCGCGTTGAGGACGTAGGCGTTGAGGAGGCCGTAGACCGAGGCGGCGAGCAGCACGAGGTGGGGCAGCGCGAGCCCCCAGCGGAAGTTGAGCTTCTCGGTCGAGACGCCCTTCGGCGTCACCGCGAACCGCTTCGTCGAGAAGCCCACCCATTCGCCGATCACCGCGAGGGCGATCGTCGGCGACATGGCGATCTCGTAGATGTGCGTCCAGGTGAAGCTGCGCCGGCCCTGAGAGACGGCGTTCATGCTCACGAAGCTCGCGAGGAAGTAGGGCAGCCAGATCATCACGAGCGACGGCACGTCGGCGTGCACGACCGGGATGCCGAAGATCAGGTAGAGCAGCGGCGCGACGATGAAGACGAGCTTCGCGATGCCGAAGTGCCAGTAGATGATGCCGTCGGTGTACAGCCACTTCTGCATCGCGGTGAGCCCGCGGAGGGTGAGCGGGTTCCACTTGCGGGCGGTCTGGATGTTGCCGCGCGCCCACCTCGTGCGCTGCGTGAGCAGGTCGCCGAAGTTCTCGGGCGCGAGCCCCGCGGCGACGACGTCGGGAACGAAGCGGGTGCGCCACTTCTTGGCCTGCAGCAGCATCCCCGTCGCCATGTCCTCGGTGATGACGCCGGTCGCGAACCCGCCGATCGAGTCGAGCGCCGCGCGGCGGAACACCGTGTTGCTGCCGACGTACATGACGGCGTTGAAGGGCTCCTTGCCCGGCTGGAGGGTGCGCATGAAGTAGTCCTGCTCGTTCGGCAGCATGTCGCCGGCGAAGAGGTTGTACTGGAACGCGTCCTCGTTGTGGAAGGCTTGCGGCGCCTGCACGAAGCCGACCTTCCGATCGGCGAAGTAGCCGACAGTCTTCTCCAGGAAGTCGGCCGTCGGGATCATGTCGGCGTCGAGCGTGACGATGAGCTCGCCCGTCGAGTGGGCCATCGCGTTGTTGAGGTTGCCCGCCTTCGCGTGCGAGTGGTCCTCGCGCTGCAGGTGCACGGCGCCGTAGCGCTCGGCGAGCTCCTTCACCGCGGGGCGGCTGCCGTCGTCGCACAGGTAGACCGTGACCGTGCCCGGGTAGCGCATCCCCATCGCCCCCGCGAGGGTCGGCTCGAGCACGGTGACCGACTCGCTATAGGTGGCGATGTAGACGTCGACACTCGGGATGCTCGACAGTGCGTCGAGCGTCGGTCGCCGCCGCTCCGACCGCTGCCACCCGATGACGGTCGAGGCGGCGAGCTGCACGAGCCCCACGATTTCGGCGACGACGAGCACGATGCCGGCGATGCGACCGGCCAGGTTGTCCTCGGGGATGGTGAACGCCACGCGCCACGTGATGTACACCAGCGCGCTCCCCAGTGAGACCGCGAGCGCCGGGCGTCGGATGGATCCCGGTCGCCTCCGACCGACCACCCACAGCACAGCGAGAACTGCGACGACGACCCCCGCGTAGACGCCCGACCACGGCCAGAAGACCGGGTCCGTCCAGACGATCGGCTCCATCAGCGAACCACCCCCCACAGCGCCTCCCCCGGCACCGTGGGGCCATGGTACTCCCGGCCGCTCGCGTCGCGCCCCCACCTAAGCTGGGGGCATGGCTCACGACCTCCTCGATCTCGCCCGAACCGTCGCGCTCGAGGCGGGAGCCCTCGCGGCGCGGCGCCGATCGGAGGGCGTCGAGGTCGCCGCGAGCAAGTCCACCGCGGTCGACATCGTCACTGAGGCGGACCGCGAGACGGAGGCGCTCATCCGCGGGATGCTCGCCGACGCCCGCCCCGATGACGGCTTCTACGGCGAGGAGAGCGGCGCGGATAAAGGCTCGAGCGGCCTCACCTGGCTCGTCGACCCGATCGACGGCACCGTCAACTTCCTCTACGGACTGCCGCACTACGCGGTGAGCATCGCGGTCGTCGAGGGCGACCCCGACCCGCTCACCTGGCGGGGCGTCGCGGGCTGCGTCTACAACCCCGCCTCCGGCGAGCTGTTCACCGGCCTCGCCGGGCAGGGCGCGTGGCTCGGCTCGGAGCGACTGCAGGTCGCGCCGCCCGTCGAGCTCGCGCAGTCGCTCGTCTACACCGGCTTCGCGTACGCCGCAGAGACGCGCGCCCACCAGGGGGAGGTCGTCGCTCGGCTCCTGCCGCTCGTGCGCGACATCCGGCGCCTCGGCACCGCGAGCCTCGACCTGTGCTTCGTCGCCGCCGGTCGCGCGAACGCCTACTTCGAGCGCACCCTCAGCCCGTGGGACCACGCCGCCGGAGCGATCGTCGCCCGCGAAGCCGGAGCGGTCGTCAAGGGACTCGGGGATGCCGCGCCCAGCCGCGACTTCATCCTCGCCGCCCACCCCGCGCTCGCCGCCGAGCTCGAACCCCTCCTCGTTCGATTGGGCGTCTGAGCCCCGCGCTGCGGCTTGGCGAGTCGCGGGCAGGCGGGTTACCCTTTACCTATCCGTTATCTGCGCGTCGCTTACCCGATCGCTCGATACGCCCCGAAGACTCAGGCCCGTGGCTCCGCCGCGCGGCTGCTCTAGAGGAGAACCCCATGTCAGTGCGCGAGCATGACGTGGTCGACGACGCCCCCCTGCTCCCCACCGGTGCCCCGCCGCTCAGCCGGCGTCAGGCGCGGGAGCTCGAGGAGGCGTCGCGCGCGCGGATGCCCCGCCGCTCCGTCGAGCGCCGCGAGCGGGCATCCCGCCGCCCCGCCGGCCGGCCGGTGCAAGCTCGCGCCCTGACGGCACCGCACGCCCCGCAGAGCGCCCCGCGCAAGCTCCTCTCCGTCGGGGCACTGTTCGGGGCGGGCATCCTGCTCATCGGCATGTCGGTGCCGGCGAACGCATTCATGGGGGAGGCCACCGCGCTCGCCCCCGCGGTGTCGACGACGAAGGCCCCCGGGCAGGAGCTCGAGGTGTCCGCCGAGGCCCTGTCGGCCGCTCCCGTGCGAGACGGGTTCGAGGTCATGTCGTACGCGCAGCAGCTGCAGCTCAAGTACGCGAACTCCGCCCCGGCGTACACGGCGACGTTCGGCGCGATCCGCTGGCCGTTCCCCTACGCGGTGACGATCACCGACCGATTCGGCCCCCGGCCCATCGAGGTCTCCGGCTCCCCGTTCCACAACGGCATCGACTTCACTCCCGGCGAGGGCACGCCGATCTACGCGATCGCCGACGGCGTCGTCACCGCCCACGCCGAGGACCAGTGGGGCTTCGGCAACCACGTCATCATCCAGCACAACATCCCCGGTCAGAACGTCGAGACGCTCTACGCCCACATGCAGTACGGCACGAGCCCGCTCGTCGTCGGCCAGGAGATCAAGGTCGGCGACTTCATCGGCCTCGTCGGTGACACCGGCAACTCCTACGGAGCCCACCTGCACTTCGAGGTGCACATCGACAAGGTGCCCGTCGACCCCTTCGCCTGGCTGACGGCCAACGCCGTCTAGTCCACCGCCGTGGCGGCTCGCCGGGTGCCGGGTTACCCTGGACCGTGGTCGACGACGCGAATCCCCTGAGCCGGCGCCGGGCGCGCGAGCTGCTCGCGGTCACCCACGAGCGGCGGGATGCTGTCATCCAGGTAACCCGGATGCGGTCGCGGAAGCTGCTCTCGATCGGCGCCCTCGTCGGCGCCGCCGCCCTCCTCATCGGCACGTCCGTGCCGGCGAGCGCGTTCCGCAACCCGTCGACGGGGCTCGCGCCCGAGTTCACCGCGACCCCCGCGGATGCGCAAGCGCTCGAGGTCTCGTCCGACGCGGTCGCCGCCGCTCCCGTGCGCGACGGCTTCGAGGTGCTGTCGTACGCGGAGCAGCTGCGGCAGCTCTACGCGAGCGCCCCCTCCACGTTCACGGCGACGAGCGGGCCGATCCGTTGGCCCTTCCCGTACACGGTCGTGATGACCGACCGCTTCGGCCCGCGCCCGGAAGGGTCATCCGGGTCGGCGTTCCACAACGGCCTCGACTTCACGCCCGGCGGTGGCACGCCCATCTACGCGATCGCGGACGGCGTCGTCTCGCTGCAGGTCGAGGATCAGGGCGGCTTCGGCAACCACGTCATCATCCAGCACCAGATCCCGGGGCAGAACGTCGCGAGCCTCTACGCGCACATGCAGTACGGCACGAGCCCGCTGCGCACCGGCGACACCGTGCGCGTCGGCGACTTCATCGGACTCGTCGGCAACACAGGCGACTCGTACGGCAACCACCTGCACTTCGAGATCCGCATCGACGGCGTGCCCGTCGACCCGTTCGCGTGGCTCAGCGCGAACGCGGTGTAGCTACAGCTGGATCCAGACCGTCGTGTCCGTCGGCAGCGCGCCGCCGGTGATGTCCTCGCTCGAGAGCAGGATGTCACCGACCGGCAGCTCGACCGCGACCTTGCCGAGGTTCGCGAGCACGAGCACGTCCCGGTTGCGGAACGCCACCACCTTCTTACCGTAGCCCGACACCCACGACAGATCGCCCGTACCGAGGGAGTGCTCGCGGCGAAGGCGCAGAGCATCCGTGTACAGCGTCAGGGTGCTGCCGGGCACGCCCTCCTGCGCGTCTCGCGCGAACGGTGCCCAGTCCTTCGGCTGCGGCAGCCAGCTCTTGCCGGAGGCGTTGAACCCGTAGGCGGGCTTGTCCGACTCCCACGGGATCGGCACGCGGCATCCGTCGCGACCGTACTTCTCGCCGTTGGTGCGGAACCACGTCGGGTCCTGGCGGGCGTCGTCGGGCAGTTCCATGTCCTCAGGCAGGCCGAGCTCTTCGCCCTGGTAGAGGTAGGCGCTGCCGGGGAGCGCGAGCATGAGGGATGTCGCGGCGCGCGCCCGACGCAGCCCGACCACCGGGTCCGGCTTGCCGGGGGAGAGGGGCCCGATGCCGGCGCCCTGGGGGCTGTCGGCCGTGAGAGCGAGGCGCGAGGCGTGGCGCACGACGTCGTGGTTGGAGAGCACCCACGTGGCGGGGGCGCCGACGCCGCCGAACGCGTCGATCGACTCGGTGATGACGCGCTTGAGAGCCGAGGCCTTCCAGTCGGTGAACATGTAGGCGAAGTTGAACGCCTGGCTCATCTCGTCGGGGCGCACCCACAGGGCGACCTTCTCGAGCGGATCGACCCACGCCTCCGCGCACAGCACGCGATCGCCCGGGTACTCGGCGAGCACCTCGTGCCAGCCGCGCCAGATGTCGTGCACGCCCTCCTGGCCCCAGTAGGGCGGCTCGGGGGCGGGCTCGGGGTCGCCGATGACGGGGGCGAGGACGGTGTCGGCGTCGGTGATGGAGTGGGCCGAGTCATCCTCGTCGGCGCTCGCCGTGCCGGTGCCGCCCATGCTGGCACCCTCGGCGGGCGGCGTGTAGTCGGGCAGGCCGGCCTTCTTGATCATGCCGTGGGCGACGTCGACGCGGAACCCGTCGACGCCGCGGTCGAGCCAGAAGCGCAGCACGTCGAAGAACTGCTCGCGCACCCACGGGTTCTCCCAGTTGAGGTCGGGCTGCGACTTGTCGAAGATGTGCAGGTACCACTGGCCGGGGGTGCCGTCCGGGTTGATCACGCGGTCCCACATCGAGCCGCCGAAGACCGACTCCCAGTTGTTCGGCGGCAGGTCACCGTTCGGGCCCTTGCCGTCGCGGAACATGTAGCGGTCGCGCTCGGGGGAGCCCTCGGGGGCGGCTAGAGCCTCCTGGAACCAGCGGTGCTGGTCGGATGTGTGGTTCGGCACCATGTCTGCGATCACTCGGAGGCCGAGCGAGTGCGCGGTCTCGAGGAGCCGGTCGAAGTCGTCGAGGGTGCCGAACAGCGGGTCGACGTCGGTGTAGTCGGAGACGTCGTAGCCGGCGTCCTTCTGCGGCGAACGGAAGAAGGGCGAGAGCCAGATTGCGTCGACGCCGAGCTGGGCGAGCGCGGGGAGGCGCTTCGTGATGCCGGGCAGGTCGCCGACGCCGTCGCCGGTCGAGTCCGCGAACGAGCGCGGGTAGATCTGGTAGATGACGGCGCTGCGCCACCACTCGTCACCGGGCACGATGGCGGTTTCGGACACGACGGAGTCAGGGGTGCTCTCGAGGGTCATCCCCACACGATACGGTATTTCGCCTGTGCTGCAAGCGCTTGCAGTTCTCGAGCGGGCGAAGGTTCACGAGCCGGTAACACGTGTCGCTCGGGCGGGGTTCGGGGGATGCCCGTGCGGGTGCTAGTCTCTTACGGTGCCAAATCGGCCTGATGCCGTGCTGCGCGCCCCCTTAGCTCATTGGTAGAGCACTTCCTTGGTAAGGAAGAGGTAGTGGGTCCGATTCCCACAGGGGGCTCGAACATCCGGCTCCACCCGGATGCTCGTGGCTGAGTAGCTCAGTTGGTGAGAGCGCACGACTCATAATCGTGAGGTCGCGGGTTCGAGTCCCGCCTCAGCTACGAAAAACGCGCTCCGCATTCGCGGGGCGCTTTTTTCGTATCTGTGGCTCGGACCTCGACCCGCTGGGCCCACGCGGGCAGTCCGATGCGCCGCGTTCAGCGGCGGATCGGCGGCCGTCGCGGGGCGTCGAGTCCCGCCTCGGCTACGGGATGCGCCGCGCCGCGTCGTCCTCTCCCGTCGACCGCTCACCGCGTCCCGGTCACCGAGTCCACCGCGACCTCCGCGATGCGGTCTTCCATGTCCTCCTCGTGACCAGTGACGGTGACGACGGCGTCTTCGACCACGATGACGAACTGGCCGTACCGTCCCTCGAGTCGCCATGCGTCCTCGCCGGGACCGCCCCAGGTGGCCAGGCCGTAGCGGTCCATCGGGGCGGGTCGCCCGGTCTCGACCCAGTCCCCGTGCATCCTGTCGATCCACGCCGCGGGGACGATCGACGTGCCGTTGCACCGGCCGCGGTCAAGCAGCAGGTCGCCGATCCTTGCGACTTCCTTCGTGCGGAGCTCCAACCCGGTTCCGCCAACGATCCACCCGAGAGGGCAGCGGTGCCACTGCGGGTTTTCGATCCCCAGAGGTTCGAAGAGCCGGGGCATCAAGTAGTCCCGAACATCCCCGACGAATGTCGCAAGCATCCGCATGGCGACGTAGGTGCTGGCATCCGAGTACTGGAACACCCTCCCGCGGGAGGGTCGGCGGAGCATTTCAGCTGCGAGGTCGGGCCACGGCACGGGCTCGTCCCCAAACCATAGGAAGTCGATCCCGCTTGTCATCGTCAGCAGCCGGCGCAGGGTCACGTCGCCGACGCCCGGACCGAGCTCGAACTCGGGGAACGTCTCCGCGATTGTGGTCTCGAGAGTGATGGGGTACTCCTCGGTGGCCAGGCCGACTGCAAGCGCGCAGACTCCCTTCGACAGCGAGAAGAGATTCTCGCGGTCATCGCTGCGCCATCGGTGCCCTGCGCGCGAGGTGCCGATCCGGATCTCGACGCCGTACACGCCGAGCTGCTCTCGGTCGACCGCGGCGGCGAACGCACGCAGCGCCTCCTGTGCTCGCGTCATGTTCCTATCATCCAAGATCGTCGGGCGTACGTGCGCGTGATCTCTGGTCACCTCGATGAAGCCGCCGATACCCATCAGGCTGGAGTTCGGGCGGACAGCTCACGATCGGGAGGTCGCGGGGGACCGCCTCGCGCCGCACCAACTCAGGATGAACCGGGGATCGGGCTGCCCCGCGGCCCCCAACCGCGTGCTCATCCTGAGTGCGTGCGACGAACGACGAGGAGGTAACGAGGGTCAACCCCGCAGCGAGGTGACCATGCTGCGGAGCACTCGCAGCGCCGTGTCCCGGTCGGAGTTGGACAGGGCGGCGAGCATCCGGTCCTCGACTCCGCGGACGGCGGCGCTCGCGAGGGCGAGGCGCTCCCGACCGAGGGGGGTCAGGGTCGTCGGTAGCGCCTTGCCGACGGGTGCCTCCGTGGCCCGCACCACCTGGCCCTCGCGCTCGAGGGACTGCAGCAGCACGTTCATGGACTGGCGGGTGACGAAGGCGCCGCGCGCGAGCTCGGAGTTGGAGAGACCGGGTCGCTGGGCGAGCAGCTCGAGGCACGAGTAGTGGGTGACGGTCATCCCGAGCGGGCGCAGCACGTCCTCCATCTCGACGCGCAGGGCGGTCGCGGCCTCCTTCAGGAGGTAGCCGAGCGAGGTGTCGAGTTCGATCACGTCTTGACCCATGTCAGTAGTCTGACATAGTCTGCATGTCAGAAAACTGACACAGAAAGCAGGACATCATGCCCGTCACCGGCCCCGACTTCATCTCCCTCCAGGTGAGCGACCTGGATGCCTCGCGCGAGTTCTACGAGCACTACCTCGGTCTCGTCCGCTCGCCCGCCGGCCCGCCCCACGCCGTCGTGTTCGACACGCAGCCCATCGCGTTCGCGCTGCGGGACGTCGTGCCCGGCACCGACCTGGCGTCGGCCGAGCATCCCGGCGTCGGTACCGCGGTGTGGATGCACGCGACCGGGGTGCAGGAGATCCACGACGCGCTCGCGGCGGACGGCCATCCCATTACCGCCGCTCCCATCGACGGACCGTTCGGCCGCACGTTCACGTTCGCCGACCCGGACGGCTACCGCATCACCCTCCACGAGGGGCGGTAACGTGAAGAGGTGGTTCGCGACTCGGTGAGGGTGACGACCGAGATCGGTGCGCCCGCCGAGCTCGTCTGGCGGTACCTGACCGCCGACCGGGACGAGTGGTGGCCGGAGATGCAGTTTGACCCCGTCGTCGGATCACCGCTTCTCGAGACGTGGACGGACGACGGCCAGCGCTACAGCGCGACCGGCACGGTCACCGGCTGTGTCGAGTCGCGGCTACTCGCGTTCCACTGGATCGAGGCGAGTTGGGCGCAACCGCTCGATGTCGAGATCCGCCTCACTGCGCGAGGGAAGTCCACCGCGGTGACGCTCACCGAGACCGGATTCGCCCTCGCGCAGACGTCCCCGTTGCTGCCCGACGAGCACGAGGAGGGGTGGCGCCACCACCTGTCGCGGCTCGCCCGGATGAGCGAGACCGGCAGTATCTGATTGCTCCCGCGGCCGCGGCCGGCTCACCTCCGCCGCGAGCGCAGCGGATGGGGCGACCACGCGTAGATCTGCGAGCACGCGAGGGCGAGCCACGCGAACTGGGCCAGCACCGCGACCCAGAGCAGCGCGACCCCGGCGGGTCCGCTCGACAGCGCTGCGCCGCCCGCGAATCCGACGAGCACGAGCACGCCGAGCACGACGCTGAGGACGGCGCGAGGGCGGTTGCCGATGCTGCGGCTCCACGCCGCGTGGGCGAACGCCGCACACGCGATGGCCACGAAGCCGAGCGCGCCGAAGAGCAGGTGCAGGATGCCGCTGAGGCTGAAGTCGCCACCGGAGGAGCCGGGCGGGAAGTCCGCCACCGGGTCGGGGGCGAAGATCGCGCTGAGGATGAGCCCACCGCCGTACACGACGGTGAGAGCGCCCATCGCGAGACCGCGGCCGTTGCGGACCGCGCGAAGGATGCCGACCGCCGCCACGATCACCATGAGACCGGTGAGGATGAGGTTGGTGCGCTGCAGCCAGCCGAGCTCGCCGAGCATGAGCAGGGACAGCGCATGGCGTGTGAGATCGAACCCGGGCCGGGTAAGGGCGAGCACGAGGCCGATCACCACGTAGAACGGGCCCGCCACGACCCCCCAACCGAGAAGGCTGCGGGTGATCGCCGCGCTGGTGTCGAGATCGGGATCTTTCGGCATGGGCCACCTTTTCTGCACTCGGGAGTGCAATACTGCACTGCGGGCCTACGCTAGTGGTTCGCAGCGAGCGGGCACAAGGGGAGGGGCGATGGGCGAGCAGGAGGACCCCCGAGTCACCCGCTCGCGCGGGCGCATCCTCGAGTCGGCGCGTACGGTGTTCCTTCGCGAGGGCTACCTCGGTACGACCCTGGATCAGGTCGCGGTCGAGTCGGGCGTGGCGAAGCGCACCATCTACAACCTCTACGCCGACAAGGACGACCTCTTTCGCGCGACGATCCTGAGCGCGATCGAGATCGCCGATCGCTTCGCCGCGTCGATCGCTGCCGATGTCGTCGAGGTCGACAGCGTGGAGGACCTTCCGAGCATCGCCGAGCGCTTGGCCGAGGCCACTTTGCTCGGCCCCGCCCTTCCTCTGCGGCGACTGCTCGTGATGGAGTCGCGCCGGTTCCCCGACCTCGTGAGCGAGTACCGACGGCGCGCTCCCGAAGCGGTGATGAGCGCCCTCTCCGAGCTGTTCCGTCGCGCTGGTCGCGCGGGATCGCTCGACATCCGGGACCCCCGACTGGCGGCCGAGCACTTCGCGTTCCTGATCATGGGTGCCGACCTGGATCGGGGCATGTTCACGGGTCAGCATCCCCCGCGCACGGCGGTCACTGCTCTAGCGCGCGACGGAGCCGAGGCCTTCCTCCGCGCCTACCGGGTGTCGGACTAGCGGGCGTACCATGACCGGCATGTGCCGGAACATCCGCTGCCTCCACAACTTCGAGCCCGCCACTACCGACGACGAGGTGCGCGAGGCCGCGCTCCAGTTCGTGCGCAAGGTGAGCGGGTCGACCAGGCCGTCGAGAGCGAACGCCGCTGCTGTCGAGCAGGCGATCGACGAGATCGCGGCGGCGACGAGGCGGATGCTCGACCAGCTCGTCACGACCGCACCCCCGAAGAGCCGGGAGGCGGAGGCCCTGAAGGGGCGGGCTCGGCACGAGAAGCGGATGGAGCGCGAGGTGAGAATCCGCACCGCAGCATCCTGATGTGTACAGTGTTTACATGCTAACACCGATCGCCGGGAGTGTGTGGGTCCGCGAGAGCGAGTTCCTGCAGTCGAACACCACAATCGTGCGCGGCCCGCGCGGGCTGCTGCTCATCGACCCGGGTATTACCGAGACCGAGCTCGCCGCGCTCGCCGAGGAGCTGCGCGAGCTCGGCCCGGTGGTTGCGGCGTTCTCGACGCACCCGGACTGGGATCACGCGCTGTGGCATCCCGCCCTCGGCGACGCCCCCCGATTCGCGACGGCGGCGGGTGCACGCGTGCTGGGCGACTTCCTTGCATTGCCCGACTGGCGCGAGGTCATCGTCGACTTCCTTCCGCCCGAGCACCTCGACGAGATCCCGCTCGAGACCCTCGCGGGACTCGCCGCCCTCCCCGAGGGCGCGACGAGCCTGCCCTGGGATGGCCCTGCCCTTCGCTTGATCGAGCACTGCGGTCACGCCGAGGGTCACGCCGCCGTGCTCATCGAGCACGCGGGGGTGCTCGTCGCCGGCGACATGCTCTCCGACACCCTCATCCCCTTCCTCGACGGCGGCGCGGCGGACCCGGTCGGCGACTACCTCGAGGGGCTGCGCCGCATAGAAGAGGTAGCGGATGCCGTGCGCACGGTCATCCCGGGCCACGGCTCGGTCGGCACCGACGTGCGCGCACGCATCGCCCTCGACCGCGCCTACCTCGAGGCGCTCCGCGACGGACGCGACCCCGCCGATGACCCGCGCCTGGCCCCCAGCGCGCCGCACGCGGACTGGCTGCCCGACGTCCACGCCGCGCAACTCGGGAATCTTCGCGGCTGACTAGCGCCCGAGCACCGTACGCGGGCTGAACCCGAACATCGAGCGGTACGCCTCGGCGAACTTGCTCGGGTTGGTGAACCCCCACCGGCCCGCGATCGAGGTCACCGTGTCTCGAGCGGGGTCGCCCCGAAGCAGGTCGACGTGCACCGACGCGAGCCGACCCGAGCGCAAGTGCTGTGCAGGAGTCCAGCCGGCTACCGAGTGGGCCGCGTACACGCTGCGCAGTTCCGCGAGGCTCACCCCCGCGGCTCGTGCGATGTCCGCCTCGGTGACCGGCACGTCGAGATTGGCGTCGACGAATTCGGTGGCACGCCGATACGCCGCCACGGAGCCGCGCGCAGTCGTCGACCGCGACTCCGTGTCGCCTCGCAGGCGGAACGCCTCGAGCGCCATGATCGCCAGCGCCTGGTATGCGGCCGCACGGCTCATGTCGTTGTCGAGCGCGGCGGTCTGGATGACGGTGCTCACCGTCTCCGCCCACAATCGCGAGTACTTCGGCGACGCGGGCCGCGATCCCTCGTAGTCGATGCGCGTCCGGCGGCCGTAGTACCCCTCGGCGAAGTCCTCGAGCGCGGGAAGGTCCAACGTCACCGTGGTGACCCCTGTCCTGCCGGTGAGACGACTCCCCATCAGTTTGCCCGGCTCGAAGAGGGCGGGAGCGGTCGACAGGTCGCCCGACTCCTCGCCGCTCCTCCAGCGATACCCGGGAGTGCTGAAGCCGACAGTCACGACCCGCACATCGGCCTGGATGCTGAACTCGCCCTCGAGCGCCACCTTGCTGACCGCGAACCGCGGGTCCCCCGCACTGCGCTCACGATAGCCGCCGACACCGGAGAGGGCGACATCGCCGTAGCGCTCCCGGAGGCGACGTTCGGCGTGTGCTGCGGTGGGGGCCTCCACCGTTGAGCGGAAGAACCGGTCCACCCGGTCATTCTAAGCGGCGCCCCTGACAGCACTCGCAGGCGCGTCGCCGAGCTTCCCGTGGTCGGCCCGCCCGCCCCGTCCCGTGGCTACCCGATCCCGATGAACGGGATCATCAAGGTCAGCACGAGGCACACGACGAAGATCACGGTAGCGACTCCGGCGAGCATGATCGTGGTGCGCTGGTTGCGCACGACCGCTGCGACACCGAGCAGGAAGAGCGAGATCGCCATGAGGACCGTGTAGAGGGTGAGGTTGTCGCTGTGGGTGTTGGCCACGTCGCCGTCGGCGATCGTGGCGGTCGCCTGGTCCTTCGTCTCGGCGTAGGAGCCGAAGAGCGCCGCCTGGTAGTCCTCGTTGCTCTGCGGGTCGTACCAGAACTCGGGGTCGGCCTCATTCTGCTCGTCGGCCCAGTCGATGGCGGCCTGTAGCTCGGGAGAGACGTACTGGAACACGAGGGTGTCGTACTTCTCCTGCGCCCCGGGAACGCCGGCCGCGGCATCCAGCTCGAGCTCGGTCAGCCGGGAGAGCAGCTGGCCGTCCTGAACGTACTGCTGGTTCGCTTCGAGGTAGAGCGACTCCGCCTCCGTCGACAGGTTCGACCCGATCGTGTACTGCTGCGTCATCTTGCCGTCCCACAGCGCGCCCTGGAACGTCGCATACGCGACGGCGATGGAGACGAGACCGAGCAGGACCGCGACGATCAGCTCGATGTGGGTGTGGAGGAAGGACTGCTTCTCGGGTGCTGCTGTGCTCAACGGGGCTCCTGGATCGGGTCGGGACTGCGCCAGTCTAGGGGTCTGCCAGGCGCCGGATCGTCGAGTCCACCGCCCCAAAGCGGGGCGCAATCCACAGGCCGTCAGCGCGGTCTGCCGGTCGCCGCCATACTGGCCCCGTGTCCGCCTCCGCTCCCGCCCCCCGCTCGTCGTCCGATCGCTTCGGCATCCTTCTGGAGCGGCGGGATGACGCCGACTTCCCCTTCTACGACGGGCGCCCCGTGCGGCTGCCCGCGTGGCGGTGGATGCTCGCGCTCGCCGGCTGCGTCGTCGCGTACCTCACCCTCGTCCTGCCGCCCGTCGCGACACCCGAGCAGGGACTCGCGGTTCGGCTGATCGCCACCGGCATCGGCGTGGGGTCGGTCGTGGTCGCGTGGGGCAGGCACGCGGCATCCCTCGTCCGCCGCCCGCGCTGGGCCGACCTGGGTGTGCTCGCGGTGTTCTTGCTCCTGACGATCATCAGCAACGCGGTGGTGGGGCTCCTCTTCGCCGCCGCCGGGGTGTCCACCAACGCCAATTCGATCGAGAGCACCCTTCTGGACCCCGACCCGGTCGAGCGCGTGCTCTTCTTCATCGGGTTTCCCGTGCAGATGGTGCTCGAGCAGCTGCTGATCACGGTGCCGTTCCTCGCCGGCCTCGCGGCGATCAGCGCGGCCGGCGTGAGCCGCAAGCCGGCCGTCGTCGTCTCGACGCTCGGTGCGGCCGTGCTGTTCGGCCTCCTCCACCTCCACGCCTACGACTGGAACGTGCTTCAGTGCGTTCTCGCGATCGGCGTCATCTCGACGCTCATGCACCTGACCTACGTGCGCACCAAGAACATCCTCGTGGCGTGGGCGTTCCACGTGCTGTACGACCTCGCATCCTTCGCCGTCATCATGGCGGGGCCGTCACCGGCCTAGGGGTCCTCAGCCTGCGAACGCCGCCTTCGCCTCACCGAGAGTGGCGAACACGCCGAGCCGCTGGGCGAAACGGATGGCCGTGAATCCGGAATCGTCGCGCTCGATCATCCCGGCGAATTCGCCGCCGATCTTGCCGACCCACAGGCCGGCCTGGACGACGGTCCACTGGATGGATGCCCCGGCGCGAGTCGCTTCGGGGCCGCTCGTGGGCTGCGCGATCGTCATGGCTGGCTCCTTCAAGTGATGCGACGGACGCCAGGACGCTCTGGGTGCGGTGCGGGGGAGGTACTGCTGCTGTGTACAGATGAGTCTGCCCCTGACCGCCGATGCTGTCGAGGCCTGCGGGGTAACTCGAAGCAACACGAAGGCGAACTCATGGTGCAAGGCCCGCGCAAGCTCGGCGTCAGGCCGCGGCAGCACCCTCGAATCGTCCCCACGAGTTCGAGAAAGAAGACACCCATGCAGTTCACTTCCAGGCCGCTCGCCGCCGCCGCGGTGCTCGCGACCGCCGCCGCCGCGTTGACGGGTTGCGTCGCATCCGACCCGGTCGTCGGGTTCGAGGACATCAAGTCCGCCACCATCCAGCTCGAGGCGCACGGCGCCTTCGTGCCGATCGGCACGCTCGACACCGTCGGGTTCGGCGGGCGCGGCTCCGGCTTCCTCATCTCCAGCGACGGCCTCGCCGTCACCAACAACCACGTCGTCACCGGCGCCGGCACCCTCGAGGTCTGGCGCGGGGGGTCGAGCGACTCCACGACCGCCCAGGTGCTCGGTGCATCCGAGTGCCTCGATCTCGCTGTCGTCCGCGTCTCCGGTACCAACCTCCCGCACTTCGGGTGGTACGAGGGCGAGATCGAGGCGGGCATCGATGTCGTCGCGGCGGGCTTCCCGCTCGGCGACCCCAACTTCACCGTCACGAAGGGCATCGTCTCGAAGGCGGACATCCCCCAGGAGAACTCGTGGGCGTCACTCGACCACGTCATCGAGCACGACGCCCGCATCCGCGGCGGCAACTCGGGTGGCCCGCTCGTCGCCGAGAACGGCCGCGTCGTGGGCATCAACTATGCGGGCGAGAACGAGCTCGACTACGCCTTCGCCATCCACCGCGACCAGGTGCTCCCGGTGATCGAACGGCTCGCGAAGGGCGAGCGCGTGCTCTCGCTCGGCCTCAACCTGGAGGCGATCGCGCCGACGGAGGACGGTGAGCCGCTCGGCGTCTGGGTCCGTTCCGTGCAGGCGGGCAGCCCCGCGGACGAGGCGGGCATCATCGCTGGCGACGTCATCACCGAGCTCGGCGGCGTGGCCCTGTCCCGCGAGGGCACGCTCGAGGAGTACTGCGACGTTCTCGCCACCCAGGGGGTCGAGTCCACCATCGATGTCGGCGTCTACCGGCCGAGCGAGGGCGCGAGCTACCTCGGCCAGGTGAACGGCGATCCGATCGAGCTCGTCGACGCGGGCGCCCCGGCCGACCCCGAGGCCCCCGCACCCGAGACGCCCGGTGGCTTCGTCACGGTGACGGATTCGAGCGGCAGCGTGAGTGTGTCGGTTCCGGCGGCGTGGACGGAGACGTTCGGCGACCCGATCACCATCATCGGCGGGCAGTACCTGAGCATCACGGCGACCCCCGACCTCGACGCGTACATGTCGGGCTTCGAGGTGCCCGGGGTGACCGTGGCGGCGACGGATGACACGAGCGGGGGCATCCAGCCCGCCCTCAATGCCTACGCGGACTTCACCGATGTCTGCGCGACGTCCGAGCCCGGCGACTACGACGACGGGCTGTACGCCGGCGAGTACCTCTACTTCACGGGCTGTGGCGGCACCGCCGACTTCCTCGTGCTCTCGACGCTCGCCGCGGACGGCAGCCACCTGCTGCTCGTCACCGTGCAGATGATCTCGGAGACCGACAAGTCCGAGAACCTGGAGCAGATCCTGTCGAGCTTCCAGGCGGTGCTCTAGCGGGATGCTCCGGCCGGCCCGATCCGCGTGGTGCGGGTCGGGCCGGCTCGCGCCGTCGGCCCTGTGCACAACTCGCTCGCGGAGCGCGGCATCCCGCGTACCGTCGCGGGGTGACCGCGCGCGACGTCGTTTTCTCCTTCCTGGTTGGTCTTCTGGTGTTCGCCCTCGCGCTGGGGGTGACGGGAGTGGTCCTGATCCAGATCGAGGTGGGTGCCATCGCCCTTCGCCCCGAGCTCGAGAACTGGGTGCTGCCGGGAGCCGGTGCGCTGCCGCGAGCCCTCGCGATCTCGACTCTTCCGGGCGCCGTCGCGCTCGCCGTAACGGCAGCACTGTGCCTGCGGCCGAGGGCGCGGATGTCGGTGGGTGCGGAGAGAATTTAGGAAACACCGCGACACGCCGAAACACTAGATCTAGTGGAATGACATTCGTGTGATTCGGGTTATATAGTGGAGACCCACCGGCAGACAGTCGGTGAATTCCAAGAAGACTTGAAGGGGGATCCCATGGAGAACGAGACCGACACCATTGGCGGCTACGCGGTCCCGATGGACCCGATGGATCTTCTGCAGTGCGACAGCTGCCAGTAGGCAGTCAGCACCCACAAGATTCGAAGCCCCGGCGACCGTGATGGTCGCCGGGGCTTCACCGTTACGGGCCGTGGCTAGGCTCGACGCGTGGCACTCACACGCATCAAGCTCGGACGCCGGGAGGACCTCGGCGCAGATTGCGCGAACTGTTTCGGGCTGTGCTGCGTCGCCCTCGCCTTCAGTCGATCGAGCGACTTCCCCGTCGACAAACCCGCTGGCGAGCCGTGCCTCAACCTTGACGACTCCGACGCATGTCGCATCCACGATCGACTGCGGGCCGACGGATACGCGGGCTGCACCACCTTCGACTGCTTCGGTGCGGGCCAGAAGGTCTCGTACCACACCTTCGGCGGGCGATCGTGGCGGCACGATCCGCGCCTTCGCGACAGCATGTTCTCGGCCTTCTCGACCGTGCGACGGCTGCACGAGCTGCTGTGGTACCTCGATCAGGCGATCGACCTCGCACCCTCCGCGGAACTCGTCACTCACTTCGGTCGCGTCAAAGGTCTGAGCGACGGGGATGCCCCGGCTCTGGCATCCCTCGATGTCGACGCCGAGTACGACACCGCTCGCCCTCTCCTGCTCAGCGCGAGCAGGACGATCCGTCAGGGACATGGGTCTCCGACGCTGAGCGACCGACTGCATCCCGGCGCCGACCTGTCGGGCGCGCGCCTGGAGGGTGCGGACCTGCGCGGTGCCGAACTTCGCGGGGCGCTCCTGATCGGTGCCGATCTCAGCAACGCCGACCTGCGCTGGTGCGAGCTCCTGGGCGCCGATCTTCGCGGCGCGGACCTGTCCGGCGCGCGACTCAGCTCGGCTGTCTACCTGGCGCAAGGGCAACTCGACAGCGCCCGAGGCGACAGACGAACCGAGCTTCCCGACGGTTTCCTCCGTCCACGTCACTGGGCACTCTAGGCTTGACCCCGTGCCAGTGAACCCAGATCTCGTGGGCCGTCAGTTCCCGCCGACGGCGCCCTATCTCGTCGGGCGGGAGAAAGTTCGCGAGTTCGCCCGCGCCGTGCTCGCGACCGACACCGACCTCGTTCCGGCGACCTTCCCGGTCGTGATCCAGGAGGCGACGCTCGCGCAGCTGCTCGCCGAGCCGGATGCCGGCATCGACTTCTCGCGGGTGGTCCACGGCGAGCAGCGCTTCAGCTACTCGCGGCCGATCGTCATCGGCGACGAACTGACCGCGACCCTGTCGGTCACCTCGGTGAAGACCCTCGGCGGCAACGCCATGGTCACGGCGGCGTCAGAGATGGTGGATGCCGGCGGCGAGCACGTCGTGACGGCGATCTCCACCCTCGTGGTGAGGGGGGACGAGTGAGCGGCTACACGGTCGGCGAGGTCGTCGCCGAGCACACCTACGGACTGACCCGCGACACGCTCGTTCGCTACGCCGGGGCATCCGGCGACTTCAACCCCATCCATTACCGCGACGACGTCGCCGCCTCGGTGGGCCTGCCCGGTGTGCTCGCGCACGGCATGCTCACGATGGGCTTCGCCGTGCAGCCGGTGGTCGAGTGGATCGGCGACCGCGGCTGGGTGAGCGACTACCAGACCCGGTTCACCCGACCTGTCGTCGTCGACCCGATCGAGGGCGCGTCGGTAACTGTCGTCGCGACGATCGGAGCGGTCGAGGAGGGCGCCCTGCGGGTCGACCTCACCGTCACCTACGACTCGGCGACCGTGCTCGGCAAGGCGCAGGTGCGCGTCACCCTCTCCTGATGGACCTCTCCGAGCTCACGACGATCCGCGTCGGCGGACCGGCCCGCGAGCTTGTGCGCGCCGGGTCGCAGCAGGAGCTCGTGGATGCCGCACTCACCGCCTGGGCGGGAGGCGACGAGTGGCTCGTGCTCGGCGGCGGGTCGAACGTGGTCGTCTCCGACGACGGGTTCGACGGCACGGTCATCCTCGCCGAGTCCCGCGGAATCGAGCGACTGCCGGGCGACGGCGTCCGGCTGCGGGTGCAGGCGGGGGAGAACTGGGACGCCCTCGTCGCGCACACGGTCGCGAACGGGTGGTCGGGCATCGAGGCGCTCTCCGGCATCCCCGGTTCGAGCGGCGCCGCACCCATGCAGAACATCGGCGCATACGGGCAGGACCTCGCCCAGTCGCTCGTCGCGATCGACTTCCTCGACTACCTCAGCGGCGACGTCGAGCGGGTGACCGCCGATGAGCTCGAGCTCGGCTACCGGACCTCGTCGCTCAAGCGCGGTCGACAGGGCGTCGTGCTCGCCATCGAGCTGCAGCTCGAGGAGTCCGACACCACCGTGGCCGGTTACGACCAGCTCGCCACCGCTCTCGGGGTCGCCGTCGGCGACCGCGTGCCCACCCGGGAGGTGCGGCGGCACGTGCTCGCCCTCCGGGCATCGAAGGGCATGGTGCTGGATGCTTCCGACACCGATTCTGTGAGCTGCGGGTCGTTCTTCACCAACCCCATCGTGCCCGAGAACGTCGGTCGCTCCCTGCCGATGGACGCCCCGCGCTGGCTCGAGCCGGACGACGTGAACGTGAAGCTGTCGGCCGCGTGGCTGATCGAGCGGGCGGGCATCCGTCGCGGCTTCTCCCTGCCGGGGTCGCGCGCCGCGATCTCCACCAAGCACACGCTCGCGATCACCAACCGCGGGGGAGCGACCGCCGCGGAGATCGCGGAGCTGTCGCGGTACGTGCGGTCGCGCGTGATGGCGGAGTTCGGCATCCTGCTCCACCCGGAGCCGGTCGCCGTCGACGTCGAGCTCTAGCCCCGCCCCGCCGTTAGAGCAGTCCCAGCTCCATCGCCTTCGTGACCGCTCGCGTGCGGTCGTTCACGCCGAGTTTCTCGAACGCGTGCAGAAGGTGGGTCTTCACGGTCGCCTCGCTCACGAAGAGCGTCGCCGCGATCGCCGGGTTGCTCTGGCCCTGCGCCACGAGCCGCAGCACCTCCGTCTCGCGCGCGCTGAGCGAGACCGTCGGACGCGCCGAGCGACCCACGAGGAGCGCCGCGATCGACGGGGCCAGCACCACTTCGCCACCCGCGACCGACCGGATGCCCGCGAGGATCTCCTCGGGCGGCGCGGCCTTGAGCAGGTAGCCGCTCGCGCCCGCCTCAATGGCGGTCAGGATGCTCGTGTCCGACTCGTAGGTCGTGAGGATCACGACCTTGGTGGAGGGCCGGGCGGACAGGATGCGCGCGGTCGCCTCGTCGCCGTCGAGTCCGGGCATGCGGAGGTCGAGGAGCACCAGGTCGGGTTCGAGGCGCTCGGCGAGCTCGACCGCCGTGAGCCCGTCGGGTGCTTCGCCGATGACCTCGACGTCGTCGGCCGTGGCGAGCAGGGCGACGATACCGCCCCGCACGATCGGGTGGTCGTCGGCGACCAGTACGCGGATCACGCGGTCACCGTTCGGGGGAGCGTGGCGATGAGCGTGGTGCCCGAGCCGGAGCTGGAGACATCGAGCGCGCCGCCGACGAGGGCGAGGCGGTCGCGCATCCCGCCGAGCCCGAATCCGTCGCTGCGAGTGGCGGGATCGAAGCCGTGGCCGTCGTCGGTGACGACGAGCCGCACCGAGCCCTCCCGGGCGGACAGGGTGAGGGTCGCCGTGCGGGCGCCGGAGTGCTTGCGCACGTTGGCAAGGGACTCCTGAGCGCAACGCAGCAGCACGACCTCGCCATCTCGGTCGAGGTCGGCAGTCGTGCCGGAGACGGTGACCGCGATGCCGGTCTCCCGAGAGAATCGACTCGCCAGGCGGTCGAGGGCTTCGGCGAGCCCGCCCGCAGACAGCGGCACCGGGGCGCTCGCGGCGACGAGGGCACGGGTCTCGGCGAGGGCGGTGCGGGCGTTCTCCTCGATCATGGCGAGCTGCTCCGCGGCCTCGGCACCGCGACCGCCGGCGAGGTCTCGGCGGGCTTGCTGCGCGAGCAGCACGAGCCCGGTGAGGTCCTGCGCGATGGTGTCGTGGATCTCGCGCGCCAGCCGCTCGCGCTCGCTCGCCACCCCCGCCTCCCGGTTGACCGATGCGAGCCGGTCCTGCGTCGAGTGCAGCTCGTCCAGGAGTCGCTGGCGCTCGTGACTGCGCTCGGCGATGTCCGTGATCCACAGCCCGAGCGCGAGGCTGAAAGCGAGCGAGAGACCGGCGGTGAGCGCCGTCTCCGGCAGGGAGCGGGTGGATGCCCAGTACCCGATGCCGACCGCGATCGACAGCGCGACGTTCGCGACGACGGCGTTCCGGGTGCGTGTCGACATCGTCCATACCAGCGGATAGGCGACGCACTGCAGGATCGCCATGAACGGGTGGAACCCGACCGCGACCCCCGTCGACACGACCACGATGGCCGTGAAGACGAGGCCCGCGATCGGGTTCTCGAAGCCCAGTCTGCCGATGAAGTACCAGCTGGCCACGAACACCGCGAGGGTCGTGATCGCGCCGATCTCCCGCCACAGCGGCAGGTTCGCGGCGAGCACCATCGCGGTCAGCACGACCGCGGTCGCGGCGATCGCGATGTGCCACCAGCGGGGGTTGTCCATGGAGAACGAACCTAGCTGTCCTTGCGGATCCAGCGGAACGTGAGCCTCGTCAGCACGAGACCGACGACCAGCCAGATACCGCACACGATCGCCACCCCCGCCAGATTCCAGCTCTCGCCCTGCTCGAGAACCTCGAAGGCCTCGGGGAGGAACACCGATCGCATTCCCTGCGCCATCCACTTGAGCGGGAAGACGCTCGCGACCTGCTGCAGCCACTCCGGCAGCATCGAGAACTGCAGGTAGACGCCCGAGATGAACTGCAGCACGAGGGCGATCGGGATGATCACCGCCGTGGCGCTCTTGCCCGAGCGCGGCAATCCGCTCACCGCGATGCCGAGCACCGCCGAGGTCGTGACGCCGAGGAGGAACACCCACGCGAACGTGAGCCACTTCTCCGGATCGGCCGGCAGCTCCACGCCGAAGAGTACGGAGGCGACGAGGATGAGCAGTGCCGCCTGCATCAGGCCCGTGACGAGCACCTGGCCCATCTTCCCGATGAAGTAGCTGACGACGGGCAGCGGGGTTCCGGCGAAGCGCTTGAGCGTGCCATCCGACTTCTCCATCGCGATGTCGACACCGAGGTTCTGCAGTCCGGAGAGCAGGATGCCCGCGGCGAGCATCCCCGGAAGATAGAAGGCCGCGGCGCTGATCTCGTCACCGGGCGGGCCGAAGCTCGACTCGCTGAACGCGACCGAGAAGATCGACAGCATGACGACGGGGAACAGGAAGGTGAAGAACACCGAATCCCCCTGCCGGAAGTAGGTCTTGACCTCGTAGCCGACGCGGCTCGCGCCGAGGGTGAGGGTGTTCACAGCGCTGCTCCTTCGATCACGGTGTCGGTGGCGGCGGCCGCGAGGCCGGCCTCGCCGACGAGCTCCAGGTAGATGTCCTCGAGGCTCGGGCGCACGACCTCGAGCCCGTCCGGTTCGCCGAGCCGCGCGACGAGCGCGCCCGGTGTGGTGGTGCGCTCCTCGCGGAGGACGCCGTTCTCGATCCAGCGGACGACGGGGATGCGGGCATCCGCGCCGCCGATCTCGTCGATGGCGCCGATGTCGACCATGCGTCCGCCCGCGATGACCCCGGCGCGGTCGCCCAGTTGGGCCGCCTCGTCGAGGTAGTGCGTCGTGAGCAGGATGCTCGTGCCCTCCGCCTTCAGGGAGCGGATGAGCTCCCAGAACTGCCGTCGGGCTTCCGGGTCGAACCCCGTCGTGGGCTCGTCGAGGAAGAGCAGCTCCGGCCGCCCGATGATGCCGAGCGCGACATCCACCCGCCGGCGCTGGCCGCCGGACAGCTTGCGGATGAGGGTCTTCTGCTTCTCCTCGAGCCCGACGGCGGCGATCACCTCGTCGACGTCGCGCGGGTTCGGGTAGAACCTGGCGAAGTGCGCGAGCTGCTCGCGCACCGTGACGTTGCCGCTCTCGCCGGTGGACTGGAGGACGATGCCGAGCTTCGCCTTCCAATCGAGGCCGCCGCGACCGGGGTCGGTGCCGAGCACGCTCACCTCTCCGGACGTGCGGTCGCGGTAGCCCTCGAGGATCTCGATGGTGGTGGACTTGCCGGCGCCGTTCGGGCCGAGCAGCGCGAACGTCTCGCCGCGTCGGATGTCGAAGGTCACGCCGTCGACGGCGGTGAAGGCGCCGTAGCTCTTGCGCAGGTCCTCGACCTGCACGACGTACTCAGTGGTCATGCATCCATGCTCCCGGGGCCGCGCGTACCGCACCATTCCCAAACCGGCTGAACCCGCCATCAACCGATCGGTGGATGCTCCCGCGCCCCGCCCACCGTTGAGTGGCGAGTTCCGCCCCTTCCGGGCCCGAACTGGGGACGGGGAAGGGGCGGAACTCGCTAGTCAGCGTCGCGCGATCGTGTTGCGGATGCGGGTGAGGAGCTCCCGGGGGTTCGCCAGGTCGTCCTTGCTCACCTCGATGACGGTCCAGCCGGAGGCCTGGAGCCGGGAGCGCCGGAGCATGTCGGCTCTCTGTTGAGCTGGGTCGAAGTGGTACTCACCCTGGTACTCGATCGCGATACGGGCCTCGCGGATCGCGAAGTCGGTGCGGTACCGATGGCCGCTCACCGTGGTGATCCAGACATTGACCTCCACTTCGCCCAGGCCCGCTCGAGCGAGGATGAGACGGAGGTGCGACTCGCGCCTCGACTCCGACCGGTCGCTCAGGAGCGGAAGCGCGGCGCGCAGCCGCCGGACGCCACGATCCCCCGCCCGCCGATCGACCGCGGCGGCGAGGTCCGCGAAGGCGACGAGCGGGCTGGTTCTCCTGATGAGGAAGTCCCCCGCCGCCACGAGGTCGCGCATCGCAAGCCGCGGGGCCAGATCGACCCACGTGCGAGCGGGGCTCGTGAGACGGATGCCCGCCCTGGTGGCGAGCTCATCGGCGCCCACTCCGAGCACCCGCCCGCGGATCCCTCGACCTGTGGGGGCCCTGCCCGAGTCGAGCGCGACGGTGATGGGCTCAGAGTCGCACCACAGGGGTAGAGGCACGCCCCACAGTCTCGCGGCGGTAGCGTCGCACGCGAAGCCCGCGGGGATCCGGGTCAATACGGAGCGGCACAGCATGTCGACGGTGACCTCGACATCCCTCGAGACCCAGACTCCGTGGGCGGGCGACACGAGATCGGGGCCGCCTAGCCGTCGACGTCCGAGTCCGTGCGCGACCGCCTCGGCGGTCGTGAAGGTGCGGTGGCGAAGCGGCGGGGGCAGGGGGATGCGAGGTGCCATGACCTCGATAGTCGGCGAGCCCGAGTCATCCCGGGCCGCGTCCCGCCCAACTGTGCACTCCTGCGGGCTGTGCACAGCACTGAGTGGCGAGTTCCGCCCCTTCCGGGCCCGGATTTGAGGCGGGGAAGGGGCGGAACTCGCTAGTCAGCGTCGCGCTGGGCAGGGGTGAGGGCGCGGGCTATCGCGCCGACGACGGCGGCGAGCACCATGAGGCCGCCGAACGCGATCACCAGCCACACGGCCGAGGTCCACGACCATGAGCCGAGCAGTGCCGTCATCCCGGCCACGATCGCGATCAGCAGGAGCACCGCTCCCCAGAAGATCGTCCCGCCGCGGGGGGTGAGTCGGGTGGTGCTCATCGACGTGCTCCTTCCTCGATCACGGCGACGCGACCGGCGCCGAGCTGAACCGACACCGAGACGACCGGGTCGCCGCTGCCGACGTCGCCGAACTCGGCGCTGACGTTCTCCACCGGGCCGACGCGAGACGACTCGGCGTCCGACCCCGCCTCGATGTCGCCGGCTCCCACCGTTCCGGTGAAGACCACGGCCATGCCCTCGGGCACGAGGACGGTGACGTCTCCGGCGCCGACGCGCAGCGAGACATCCGCGCCGTCGATGCCCGAGGGGCGCTCGGCCGTCTCGACGTCCGTGAGGTCGAGGATGACCCGGCCCGCCCCCACCGCGAACTCCTCCGACCCGGTCGGCTCGAGGGTCCGCACCGGTCCCCACGCCACGGTCGGAGTGCCCCCCGCGGTCGCGATGCTCGTGAACAGCAGCGGTACGAGAAGTACCCACGCGAGACCGGACGCCCCGCCCGAGCGCTTGCCGCGCACCCCGTTGACGATGA
Source organism: Antiquaquibacter soli (assembly GCF_030580675.1). GTDB lineage: Bacteria > Actinomycetota > Actinomycetes > Actinomycetales > Microbacteriaceae > Rhodoglobus > Rhodoglobus soli. Next base: position 317,045 of record NZ_JAUQUB010000001.1, read on the forward strand.
TGCCGAGCGCGAGCACGACGAGGGCGCTCGAAAGGCCCACGACGGCGGCGAGGGGGGTGGGCTGCCCGTTCGAGACGAGGACGGTCGCGAGCCCGCCGGCGACGAGCGCGAGTCCGATGACGGTGAGCGAGTACAGGGGGTGCGATCGCGTCGCCTGGAGATCGGCGAGGTCCCGCTGGCGCTGCTCGGCCCGGGCGGCGCGGGCGCGGTCTGCGGCGGCCCGGTTGGCCGCCGCGCGCTCGGCGCCCTGGTGGCGGCGGAACTCCGCCTGCTCCGCGCGGAGCCGCGCCTGCTGCTCGCGCCACGCGGCCACGTCAGGCGACGAGGTGCCGACGGGCGGGGCATCCGGGCCGCTCACCGTGGACTCGCTCGCGACGAAGGACGCCGACGACGCGGTGCCGGGCGCCGCCGGGCCGTCAGCAGCATCCGTGCTGCGCGCTGTCGGCGTCGTCGACGAGCGCCGAGCGATCCACACGACGAACCAGATGAGGAGACCGATGAGCACCGCGGTCCACAGCGCTCGCCCGATGGAGCTGCCCCACGCGGGCTCGCCCCAGAAAGCGGCGCCGGTGAACCAGAAGCCCTGCGCGAGGGGAAGCATCGTCAGCACGACCATGGCGCCGATCCCCGCGATCGCGGGCTCGAAGCGGCCCTTGACGACCTCCTCGAGGTGGATGCGGTCGTCGGAGTCGGGCAGCAGCAGCCACGCCGCCGCGTACAGCAGCAGTGCGGGCCCGCCGAGCACGGCGACCACGACAGCGATGCCGCGCACGATGAGCGGGTCGATCCCGAGGCGCGCGGCGATGCCCGCGCACACGCCGCCGATCCAGCCGGGCTCGCGGCGCAGATCGAGGGTGCGCAGCCAGGAGAAGAAGCGGTGGCCGGGGGTGGCGCCGGCGGCCGCGGCGGACTCGGCGGCGGGTGGCTCGTCGGCGGACGGAGCGTCGGCGGTCGGAGCCTGGGTGGACTGCGCCTCGGGGGCGGTCGACTGGTCGTCGCTCGGCTCGGGCCGAGTCGTGGCAGGTTTGCGTGGCATGCTCCGATCGTGCCGGAGGGGCGGATGCCCGTGCCATGAGGTATCACCCTGATTCGACCCTGAGTTCCGACCCCGGGGGTGGCTCGACCTGGTTGGATTCCAGAGTGAGCACTCCCGTCCGCCCGCCGCTGTCGCGGCCCCGCGACGTCCTCGTGGGCGGCGTGTGCCTCGGGATGGCGCGGCACCTCGGCTGGAGTGTGCGCTCGGTGCGGGTGCTCGCCGTCGCGCTCGCCGTGGCGGGGGGAGCGGGCATCCTGCTGTACCTCTGGCTGTGGGCACTCGTGCCGCTCGACGAGCCGGTGCCGGGGGAGGAGCCGGGCATCCGTCGCCGCGTGCCCGGGGCGGCCCTCGCCGTCGGAGTCGCCGGTGCTGGCGCGCTCGCCGCCGCGATCCTCGCCCCCGTCGATCAGAGGCCGCTCACCTCCGCACTGCTCGTCGTCGCGCTCGGCGCCGGCGCCGCCGTCGCGTGGAGCCTCGGCCTCGACCGATCCGACCCGGGCCGCTCGGTGCGGTACGGGGTCTGGGTGCGGTCGATCGCGGTGGCCCTGCTCATCCTCACGGGCGTCGTCGCGCTCGTGTCGCGGCCGTCCGCGCTCAACGCGGTCCTCGGGGTCGGCATGGTCGTGCTCGCCGTCGGGGTGCTCGCGGCACCGCGGGCCGTCGCGCTCATGACCGACCTGCAGGATGCCCGCACCGCCCGGGTCCGGGAGGAGCAGCGCGCCGAGATCGCCGCTCACCTGCACGACTCGGTGCTGCAGACCCTGGCCCTCATCCAGAACCGGGCGGGGGCGTCGAGCGAGGTCGCCCGCATCGCCCGGGCCCAGGAGCGCGAGCTGCGCGAGTGGTTGTTCGCGGGAGATGACCCGCTCGTCGCCGACCTCGCCGCCGAGCTGCGGGAGGTCGCCGCCGCCATCGAGCTCGACTACCCCGCCCGCATCGAGGTCGTCGCGGCCGGCGAGTCGGTGAGCGCGTCGCCCGCGCTCGTCGCGGCCGCCCGTGAGGCGATGCTCAACGCGGCCCGCCACGCCGGAGGCGAGGTGTCCGTGTACGTCGAGACGTCGGACGCGGCGACGGACGTGTTCGTGCGCGACCGCGGGGCGGGCGTGGACCTCGACACCCTGCCGGGCGACCGGTTGGGCATCCGCGAATCCATCATCGGCCGGATGACGCGCGCCGGCGGCACCGCGACGGTGCGCCCCGGGGCGGGCGGCGGCACCGAGGTGCATCTGCATTTGGAGGAGACCAGTGACTAGCGTGCTCATCGTCGACGACCACTCCATCTTCCGATCGGGGCTGCGCGCCGACCTGGATGCCTCGCTCGATGTGCTCGGCGAGGCGGCGACGGTCGAGGAGGCGATCGCGCGCATCGCCGAGCTGCGGCCGCAGGTGGTGCTCCTCGACGTCCACCTGCCGGGCGGGTCGGGCGGCGGCGGTGCTGAAGTGATCCGCGGATCGAGCGGGATGCTCGACTCCGTGCGCTTCCTCGCCCTCAGTGTCTCCGACTCCGCCGAGGATGTGGTCGGGGTCATCCGCGCGGGCGCCCGCGGCTACATCACGAAGGGGTCATCCGGCGCGGAGGTCAGTCGCGCGGTGGAGGCGGTGGCCTCGGGCGACGCGGTGTTCTCGCCGCGGCTGGCCGGGTTCGTGCTCGACGCCTTCGGCGCAGTCGCGGGCGAGCAGGCGGAGAAGGACGACGAACTCGACCGGCTCTCGGCGCGGGAGCGCGAGGTGATGCGGCTCATCGCGCGCGGCTACGCGTACAAGGAGGTCGCCTCGGAGCTCTTCATCTCGGTGAAGACTGTCGAGACCCACGTCTCGGCGGTGCTGCGCAAGCTCCAGCTCTCGTCCCGCCACGAGCTCACGGCCTGGGCATCCGCGCGAAAGCTCCTGTAGGGCCCTGGCTCTCGCGAGTTGCGACTTCCGCAGGTTCCCCGCCGGATCACACCGCGCCGAGGATGCGCAACTCGCAACTCACCGCCGTGCGAGCGTGCGTCGGATGCGATCAAGCAGGTCAGTCGCGTGGTCGAGGTCTCGTCGGCTCACCTCGATGACGATCCAGCCGTCTGCCTGCAATCGCGATCGGCGGACCATGTCCGCCTGCTGTCGCTGCGGATCATGGTGAAACGCACTCTGGTACTCAATGATGATCTTGCGCGCGGGATCGACCAGATCCCCTCGATATCGGTGACCGTCGCTCGTAGCGACCCAGACGTTCGACTGGAACTGCCCCAGTCCGTTGGAGACGAGAAGTACTCGGAGGTGCGACTCCCTGCGCGACTCCGACCCCTCATCGAGCAGGTCCCAGGCCGCACGAGCGCGCTTCACTCCTCGCTGCCCCGTGCGCGCCAGGATCTCGTCCTGCAACGCGGCTCGGCTCGTCAGCGGCCGTCCGCCAAAGATGAAGTGGTCCCCGACGGCGACGAGATCGCGAAGCGATAACTCCGCCGCGATATCGACCCAGGTCGCGGCGGGGCTGGTCACGCGGATGCCGTGAATGGTCGTGATCATCGTCGGACGCTCACGTCGTACGCTGCCCCGGAGCCCTCGCCCGGTCGGCGCAGTTCCCGCGGTCACCGCAACGTGGACGAGCCGGGATGCCGCCTGCTGGGGCAGTGGCGCATTCCACAGCTCCGCCGCGGTGAGTCCCACGAAGAAGGCATCGGGGGGAACGCGCTTCGCGAGGGCAGCGCAGAGAACGTCGACCGATAAGTCTGACGCCGTCGCGAGGTGCACTCCGCGGAACGGTGACTCGAGGTCCGACCCGGCTAGCCGTCCGCGCCCGACCCCCTCCGCGCGTGCCTCGGCGGTCGTGAACGGAGCGGCCGCGAGAGCGGCGGGGAGAGGGATTCTAGGGCGCACTCCCAGACAGTGCGGGATCGACCCATCCGCTCACCGACGCTGGAGCGATTCCGGGGAAAACCGTCACCCTGACCCAGTCATGGGGACTCGCGAGTTGCGAGTTCCGCACCTTCCGGCGCGGAATCGGCAGCGAGAAAGCTGCGAAACTCGCAACTCGCGGGCGGCTCCTACGAGAACAGGCGCTGCAGGCGCTGGATGCCCTCGAGCAGCGGTGCGTCGCCGAGAGCGTAGGAGAGCCGCAGGTAGCCGCTCGGACCGAACGCCTCGCCCGGGATGACCGCGACCTCCGCCTGGTCGAGGATGAGGTCGGCGAGCTCGAGCGACGTGGTCGGAGTGACCCCGCCCCACGGCCGGTTCAGCAGACCGCGGACATCCGGGTACACGTAGAAGGCGCCCTGCGGCGTCGGGCACACCACGCCGTCGATCTTCGACAGCTCGGAGACGATCACGTTGCGGCGCTGCTCGAAGGCCTGCCGCATCCGCTCGACCTCGTCCTGCGGACCGGTGAGAGCCTCGATCGCGGCGCGCTGGGAGATGTTCGACACGTTCGATGTGAGGTGCGACTGCAGGTTCGACGCGCCCTTGATGACGGCGGCGGGCCCGACCATCCAACCGAGGCGCCAGCCCGTCATCGAGTACGACTTCGCAACGCCGTTGACGAGCACGGTGCTGTCGGCGAGCGCGGGCACGGCCTCCACGATCGACACCGCGCGGATGCCGTCGTAGACGAGGTTCTGGTAGATCTCATCGGTGAGCACCCACAGGTCGTGCTCGAGCGCCCACTCGCCGATCGCCTTCGTCTGCTCGGGCGAGTACACGGCACCGGTCGGGTTGGACGGCGACACGAACAGCAGCACCTTCGTGTTCGGCGTGCGCGCGGCCTCGAGCTGCTCGACCGTGACGAGGTAGTCCTGGTCGGCGCCCGCGAACACCTCGACCGGGATGCCCCCCGCGAGCTTCACCGCCTCCGGGTACGTCGTCCAGTACGGGGCGGGCATGAGCACCTCGTCGCCGGCGCCGACGATCGTCGCGAACGCCTCGTAGACGGCCTGCTTGCCGCCGTTGGTGACGATGACCTGGGACGCCGCGACCTCGAGCCCGGAGTCGCGCAGCGTCTTCGCGGCGATCGCCTCCCGGAGCTCGGGCAGTCCGGCGGCGGGCGTGTAGCGGTGGTTCTTGGGGTCCCTCACGGCCTTCGCGGCGGCCTCGACGATGTTCGCGGGGGTGGGGAAGTCGGGCTCGCCCGCGGCGTAGCTGATCACGGGCCGGCCCTCGGCCTGCAGCGCCTTCGCCTTGGCGTCCACCTTGAGCGTGGCGGACTCGGCGATGGCAGCGATTCGAGGGGAGATGCTGGGGGTCACGGCATCAAGTCTAGACGCGGGCCTCACGCACGAGACCGGGTGGGGTTGACGTCCACCCACCCGGCCTCGTGGTCTATCCGGCTAGACCTCGGCGACTGCCGCCGGGTGCCGCCTCTTGTAGTCCGCGTACGCGAGGATCGCTCCCGCCACGAGGAGGGCCAGGACCAGCTGGATGAGCATCGCGACGCCCACCCCCGTCATGGCCAGCGTGCCGGCGTTGCTGCCGCCCGGGAACGGGTTGCCCGGGGTGCAGTTGCTCGTGCACGGGTCCTCCGGACCGCCGGGGCCGCAGTTCACCTGGCAGCCCGGGTCGACGACGTCGGTGACGTTCGGTCCGACGGTCGCGGCCGCGATGTCGAGGGATGCTGCGCCCCCGAGCACCGTCACGCGCACGGCCGTCTGGGTGAACATCGAGCCCTCATCCGTCGTCGACAGCTCCTTGAGGTTGACCTTCACCGAGAGGATGTCGGTGAGCACGGTGTGCACGCTCGTGTCACCGAGCAGTCCCTCCGTCGCGGGGTCGACGAGTCCGGTGTTGAGGGCGTCGATCAGGTCGCTCACGGTGCCGTCGTGATCGAAGAGCCCGTCGGCGAGGCCGTCGGCGAGAGCATCCACCACCAGGTCGACGTCGAGGTCGGTGGTGACGGTGCCGCCCAGCAGCGAGAGGTTCGCGGTCGCGGTGGCCGCCGCCCCGTCGAGCAGCTCGTCCACGGTTCCGGCGACGTGCACGTCGACCGTCGACTGCAGGCTCGGCAGCAGGGTGTCGACGAGGTCGCACACCGTCTCCGTGGTCCACCCGATGATGTCCTTGTGGATGGGCGGCGCGATGCTCTTGCCGAGCAGTCCGCCTCCACCGAGGAGCCCGCCGCCCCCGCCGAGCAGCCCGCCGTCCCCGAGGAGGCCGCCTCCGCCGAGGAGGTCGTCGATCACTCCGTCATCGCCGAGCAGGTCGCCCACGATCGGCACGTCGACGAGTCGGCACACCTCCTGCTGGGTGCTGCCCTGCGGGGTGAGCACATCGAGGGTGGCGCGCACGTCGACCGTCGCGTCGTTGAGCGCCTCCCGGACGCGGTCGACGATCTGGTCGGCGAGGGTCGAGACGGTGTCGGTGATGCTGTGCAGCACCTGGCTGATCACCGCGTCCTGGAGGAGCTCGGTGCCCTCCGGGAGGTTGTTGAGGTGACCGCCGAGCAGCGCGTCGAGGTCGACGGTGACGGTGCCGCTCTCGAGGTTGAAGCGAACGGACCCGTCGCCGTAGGCGTCGGTGAGCAGGGCATCCACCGCTTCGTGGATGTCGGCGTCGATCGTCACGGAGACGTTCGCCGAGCTGCCGACGACCCCGAGGATCGGGTCGAGCACTCCGTCGACGGCGTTGCCCAGGATGCCGTCATCCGAGCTCAGATCGAGCAGCGACTGGTCCACTTGCGCGAGTGCCGCGTTCACCTTCTCCGTGAGCTGACCGATCGCGGGGCTCGAGAACGTGAGGTCGGCTCCCGCGAGGCGGTAGTCGCCGGTCGCGGTCGTGAGGTTCGCCTGCGCCTCGGCCGCGACGGCGTCGAGGCTGAGCGAGAGGTCGGTGAGGATGGAGGAGTAGCCGCTCGCGATGATCGAGTCGAGGTCGAGGCTGAGGTCGCCGCCGCCTCCCGTGCCGATCTCGCCCGCACCCACCGCGCCGTCGCTGCCGATGGCTCCGGCGGCGGCGTACGAGGTGCCGTCGGCGTTCGCCTGGGCGTACTGCCCGACGGCGCCCGCGTCGATCACCGACCCGAGGTCGAGCTGCACGCCGTCAGGGTCTTCGATCGAGATCGAGTCGAGCACGGTCGCGCCGAGCGGGTCCTTGGCGGACTGGGTGGATTGGGTGCCGTCGTTGTAGGCGACGGCCGGGTCGAGCGCGACGACGCTCGCGAGGTCCGCCCCGGCGAGTGATCCGGAGAGGAACTGCGCCTCGGCGTACGAGCTGGTCACCTCGACGGCGCCTGCGGCGGTGGGGAGTACAAGGATGCCCGCCGCCGTGAGGGCGACGGCGCCGAACGCGCTCCCGACGCGTCGACTCAGAGTTCTGCGGATGAACACGGTCTTCTTCCTTCCCGATCCTGTAGGGGAGTGGGGAAGCAAGGATCGCCAGTGATCTCAGTTCGGGTCTTGAGGCTTAGTGATTCCCAGCTTCACCTAACCTGCGGTGTATTGACTTGTGCGGCGGGTGGCCCCGTCACTGGTGAGACTGGACTTCGCGTCGCCTATGACGCGGCTCTCCGAGGAATTTTTCGATCGCTCGGGATGCCGTACACTGGGTCGAGGTAGTGGAAATCTGCCAAGCTTTAGCGCGCCTTCAGGGCGGTTGCGAGAGTGGTTTCCCCACCGAAGGGCGGTGGCTCAATTGGTAGAGCAGCGGTCTCCAAAACCGCAGGTTGCAGGTTCGAGTCCTGTCCGCCCTGCAAGTCCCCCCGCGTGAGCGGGAGGCAGACCAGAAGGTAGTGACGAGTGGCGAGAAAAGTCATCGACGAGCCGAGTGAGGATGTCGTCGCCAACGCCCGCAAGGAGCGTGCCGAGCGGCGTGGCCCCTTCAGCCGGTTCGCGCTGTTCATCCGCCAGGTCATCGCCGAGCTGCGCAAGGTGGTCACCCCGACTCGTCGGGAGCTGCTGAACTACACGCTCGTCGTGCTGGTGTTCGTGGTCATCATGATGGCGATCGTCACCGGCCTCGACACCGTGTTCAGCCTGCTGGTCAACTTCCTGTTCGGTGACCCGTCTGCCGTCACCGGCTAGCAGTCTGACTCCGGCGGCCGAGCTGCCCGAGTACCAACCGAAAGAGAATTCACGTGACTGAGAACCCCCGCGACGACTTCGAGATCGCGACGGCCGCCGAGCAGTCCTCGGAGGACGACGAGGCGCAGACGGGCAACGTGCTCGCCGCCGCCGAGGTCTCCGAGGAGTCCGCCGAGCACCAGGCGATCCACGTCGTCGACGACGACGAGGACGACCAGGACCCCGACCTCGCCGGTCTGCTCGAGGCGCTCGACGCTGCCATCGACCCCGAGGCGGACGCGATCGTCGACGACGCGCTCGACATCGACTCGCTCGAGGAGGCCGACGCATCCGTCGCCGCGCTCGACGACGAGGCCGCCATCGAGGCGGAGCTCGAGGCCGAGGAGGAGCCGGAGGTCACGCCGTACGACGGACCGGAGCTCGGCGACGACGACGACGACGAGGCCGACTCCGAGGTCGACCCGTACGAGGAGTTCAAGAACGAGCTGCGCGGCAAGCCCGGCAAGTGGTACGTCATCCACTCCTACGCCGGATTCGAGAAGCGCGTGAAGCAGAACATCGAGAACCGCAAGGTGTCGATGGCGATGGAGGACTACGTCTTCCAGGTCGAGGTCCCGATGGAGGACGTCGTCGAGATCAAGAACGGCCAGCGCAAGCTCGTGAACCGCGTGCGCATCCCGGGCTACGTGCTCGTGCGCATGGACCTCAATGAGGACAGCTGGTCGGTCGTGCGTCACACGCCGGGCGTCACGGGCTTCGTCGGCAACTCGCACAACCCCGTTCCGCTGCGCTTCGACGAGGCGTTCAACATGCTCAAGAGCCTCGTGCAGATCGTCGAGGCGCCGGCAGCCAAGGGCTCGGCAACGAAGGGCAAGGCCGCGGCGCGAGTCATCCCCGCCGAGATCGACTTCGAGGTCGGCGAGACGATCACCATCAAGGAGGGCTCGTTCCAGGGCCTCCCCGGCACGATCAGCGAGATCAAGCCCGAGAGCGGCAAGCTCACGGTGCTCGTTTCGCTCTTCGAGCGTGAGACTCCGGTCGAGCTGTCGTTCGACCAGGTCACAAAGCTGTAGCTGCTTTTCCACGAAGGGGCGCTCCGGATGACCGGGGCGCCCTTCGTCGTCGGTGCGGGCATCCGGCCCCCCCCGTCCCTGCCGCCCTTCCCCGCCCCTGCTGCCCTTCCCCGTCGCGCGGGAGTTGCTGCGCTCCGCGGGTGCTCCAGCACCCGCGCGCCGCAGCATCTCCCGCGCTACCGGTGCGGCGCGATCTCGCGTACTATAGACAGGTTGTCTGCCCGGGTTCGGGCGGCAGCCACGAACCGCGCCCGACCGGGCGGCGGGAGAGTGGGGCATCCGGCCCCGTTCGACGAGAGAAGAGAATCATGGCACCCAAGAAGAAGGTGACGGGGCTCATCAAGCTCCAGATCCAGGCCGGCGCCGCCAACCCTGCGCCGCCCATCGGCCCCGCGCTCGGTCAGCACGGCGTCAACATCATGGAGTTCTGCAAGGCGTACAACGCGGCGACCGAGTCGCAGCGCGGCAACGTCATCCCGGTGGAGATCACCGTCTACGAGGACCGTTCGTTCACGTTCATCCTCAAGACGCCCCCGGCCGCCGAGCTCATCAAGAAGGCCGCCGGCGTGCAGAAGGGGTCGTCGACCCCGCACACCGTGAAGGTTGCGAAGCTCACCAAGGACCAGGTCCGCGCGATCGCGGAGCAGAAGATGGTCGACCTGAACGCCAACGACATCGAGGGCGCGGAGAAGATCATCGCGGGCACCGCCCGTTCGATGGGGATCACGGTGGAGGCGTAATCATGGCGACGAAGTCCAAGGCATACCGCGCCGCCGCGGAGAAGATCGAAGAGGGCAAGCTCTACACCCCGAGCGAGGCTGTCGCCGTCGCGAAGGAGACCGGCTCGAAGAAGTTCGACTCGACCGTCGAGGTCGCGCTCAAGCTCGGCGTCGACCCCCGCAAGGCCGACCAGATGGTGCGCGGCACCGTCATCCTCCCGCACGGCACGGGCAAGACCGCCCGAGTCATCGTGTTCGCGACCGGCCCCGCGGCCGAGGCGGCCATCGCGGCCGGCGCTGACGAGGTGGGCGGCACCGAGCTCATCGACAAGGTGGCCGGCGGCTACACCGCGTTCGACGCGGCCGTCTCCACCCCGGAGCTCATGGGCCAGGTCGGTCGACTCGGCAAGGTGCTCGGCCCCCGCGGCCTCATGCCCAACCCGAAGACCGGCACCGTGACGCAGGACACCGCGAAGGCCGTGTCCGACATCAAGGGCGGAAAGATCGAGTTCCGTGTCGACAAGCACGCCAACGTCCACTTCGTGGTCGGCAAGGCGGGCTTCTCGGCGGACCAGCTCACCGACAACATCAAGGCCGCGATCGACGAGATCGTGCGCGCCAAGCCGTCGAGCTCGAAGGGTCGCTACATCACGAAGGGCACCGTGTCGACGACGTTCGGCCCGGGCATCCCGCTCGACGTGAACAGCCTGGTCTAACCAGCACGCACTGCAGAGGAGGGGGTCGACTTCGGTCGGCCCCCTTTTCGCGTACCGTGAGTTGCGTGCTGATCCGCCCTGCCCGGCCCGACGACGCGGCCGCCCTCTCCGAGCTCGCCGCCCTCACCTTCCCGCTCGCGTGCCCGCCGGATGCCCTCCCCGAGTCGATCGCGGAGTTCATCGCCAGCACCCTCACGCAGGCCCACTTCGAGGGCTACCTCGCCGACCCCGATCGTGAGCTCTTCGTTGCGGACGAGGAGGGTGCGCTCGTCGGCTACACGATGCTCGTCCACGGTGAGCCGTACGACTCGGACGTGCGGGCGGTCGTGACGGCGCGGCCCGCCACCGAGCTGAGCAAGGTGTACGTGCATCCCGACCATCACGGCGCGGGGCTCGCGGCGCAGCTCGTCGAGCGCTCCGTCGCTGCGGCGCGCGCTCGCGGTGCCGTCGTCGTCTGGCTCGGCGTCAACCAGCAGAACGAGCGAGCGAACCGCTTCTACGCGAAGCAGGGCTTCGAGCGCGTCGGCACGAAGCGCTTCAAGGTGGGCGCGCGCTTCGAGGACGACTTCGTGAGGGCGCTCGCCCTCTAGCGCGCCGTGCGGCTAAGGTGAACCCGACTAACGTCTGGGGAGGAACCATGCGCTCGCGACTCGCTCTCATTCCGGCGCTCGCCGTGGCGGCCGTCGTCACACTCGCAGGATGCTCGGCTCCCGCTCCCGACCCGGGTGCCGTCGACCTCGACCCCTCCGCGACGGAGGACCCCAGTGGCCCGGATGCCTCGGGCGGCGGCTGCCTCGTCGGCACCTGGGAGCTCGACGGCCAGCGCAACGCCGAGCAGCTGCAGGAGAACTTCGCCGCGAACGGCGCGGAGATCAGCGCGACGTCGGTCGAGGGCGGCGTGACGCTGACCATCGACGACGCCACGATGACCTACGACTCGGACATCACATACACGATGACGGGCGACATGCAGGGCCTCGAGATCGTCATCGTGCAGAACCAAGCGGGTGTGAGCAGCGGGTCGTGGTCGGAGGCCGACGGCGTCGTGACCTTCTCCGACTGGTCGAACGGCATCGCGGTCGGAAACACGGTGACGATCGGCGGCGTCGCGACGGAGTTCCCGATCGAGATCCCCGAGGACCTCGGCTCGGGCACCGACATGGATGTGACGTGCTCTGGCGACTCGCTCGAGACGAAGCCGCAGCAGAGCCCCTTCACGGGGTACTGGTCGCGCGTCGGCTAGTGCCGCGCTACCCGTCGGAGACCTTGAGCACGACCTTGCCGCGGGTGTGACCCGACTCGAGGGCGCGGTGGGCGGCCGCCGCATCCTCGAGCTCGAAGACCTGGTCCACAAACACGCGTACGTCTCCCGAGTCGAGGAGCCGCGAGATCACGGCGAGAGTCGAGCCGTCGGGTGAGACCCGGAAACCGGTCGAGCGCATCCCGGCGGCGGTCGCCTCCTCCGTCATGGTCGGCCAGCTTCCGGTGGGCACGGTGACGATGAGGCCGCCGGGCTTGAGTGCGGCGAGGGAGCGCGAGCCCGTGTCATCCGCTGCGTTGCCGATCAGGTCGATGACGACGTCGGCATTCGAGACGACGTCCTCGAAGCGGGTCGCGGTGTAGTCGACGAATTCGCGCGCGCCCAAGTCGCGCAGCCAGTCCTCGTTGCGCGGGCTGCCGGTCGCGATGACGTGGCCGCCGAAGAACGACGCGAACTGCACGGCGAAGTGGCCGACGCCCCCCGCGCCGGCGTGGATCAGGATGCGCTGGCCCTCGTGAGCCTTGGCGACGTCCACCACGGCACCCCAGGCGGTGAGCGCAGCAAGCGGCACCCCCGCCGCCTCGACGTGCGACAGGGCGCGGGGCTTGCGGGCGAGGAACATCGCCGGCACTGCCGCGTACTCGGCGTAGGCGCCCGCGATGCGCGGCACCATCGTCATGCCGTAGACCTCGTCGCCGGGCTTGAGCGGGTGCGACTCGAAGGGGGACTCGACGACGATGCCGCTGAGGTCGTTGCCCAGGATGGCCGGCCACGAGGGAATCTGGCTGGACACGCCCTTGCCCGAGCGGGTCTTGACGTCGATCGGGTTCACTCCTGCAGCCACGACCTTGACGACGAACTCGGCGTTGACGCGAGTGGGCCGCGCAACCTCGGCCAGGCGCAGGACATCTGCCTCGCCCGTCTCGTCGATGACGACGGCCTTCATGGTGCTCATTGCTCTCCCCGCACGTGTTCCCCACACAGTAAATGGTGTGAATGATTCGGCGTTGTTACGGCAAGGTCACCGCGCTGCTAACTTTTGATTCGTGCCCGCCGAGTCCCCGCCCGACCGCAATCCCCGGGTGCGCGTCGAGGAGGTGCGACTCCTCAGCGACAACTGGTATCGACTGCACACGACGACCTTCGAGTACCTCGGCGACGACGGCGAGTGGTCGACCCAGAGCCGCGAAACCTACGACCGCGGCAACGGCGCGACGATCCTGCTCTACGACGCCCAGCGACGCACGGTGCTGCTCACCCAGCAGTTCCGGTACCCGGTGTATATCAACGACCACCCCGACGGCGTCATGCTCGAGACCGCGGCGGGGCTGCTCGACGACGACGATCCCGAGACGGCGATCCGCCGCGAGGCGATCGAGGAGACCGGGCATCAGGTCGGCGAGGTCACGCACGTCTTCGATGTGTACATGAGCCCGGGCTCCGTCACCGAGCGGCTCCACTTCTACGCCGCGCCCTACGACAGCGCGACCCGTCGGCACGCCGGCGGTGGGCTCGCCGACGAGGGCGAGCACATCACGGTCGTCGAGCTCGGCATCGACGAGGCTCTCGGGATGATCGAGGACGGGCGGATCCAGGACGCGAAGACGATCATGCTGCTGCAGTGGTCGGTGTTGAGGGGCCTATTTGCGCAGGGCTGAGTTCGCCGCCGCCGTCGGCGGGAGCATCCTGGTTCTCGTCGCTCTCGCGCTCATCTGGGGAGCGCGGCTGACGATCCCGCGCGAGCTCTACGTGAGCGAGCTCGGTGCGGTGGGGATGCCCACCGCCGCCGTATTCGAGGTGGCCCTCCTCCTCATCGTCGCGGGCGGGAGCGCCGTCGCGTGGGCGGGGCGGAGCATCCGGTCGTCGGTTCGCGTACTGAGCGCGTGGACCCCCGCGATCTCGCTCTGGATCGGCTGCGCGCTGTTCCTCTTCGCGTCGCAGGTGACGTGCACGAGCGGGTGCCCGCTGCCGTACGGTCCGTCGTTCACGTGGCAGGACTTCCTGCACACCCTCGCTGCCGTGCTCGCGTTCGCGGCGGCGTGCTGGGCGATGCTGCAGACCTCGTTCGCGAGGTCGCACCCGCTGCTGGCCGGCCTGTCGATGGCGACGGGCATCCTGGTCGCGGTGATCGCGGCGACCGGCGGCCTGTTCTCGCTGTTCCGGTTCCAGGTGGAGCTCGGCAGCCGCTTGGAGTTCGTGGCGACGACCCTCGCGATCGCGTGGCTCGTGATCGTCGGGGTGGTGCTCGCGGTGCGCGCCGCGCGGGCGACTCCCGCCTCAGCGGCGCAGGAGGCCGAGCAGCTGGTCGGCTAGCCCCACGAGCACGTGGATCTCGTTGTCGTCGCGTTCGACCCACTGCCAGCGCGGCTCGGCGGCGATCGGTACGAACCCCTCGTGCTGCTCCCACACGACGAGGGTGCGCTCGGCCCCGAGCACGTACTGCTGCCACCACACCTGCCGCAGATAGGAGCGGGGGATGCTTCGCCACGGCTTTCCCGTGGTCTTGATCTCCGACAGCACGACCGCTCCGCCCTGCACCGCCACCCCGTCGGGGGTCGCGAGGTGCTGCGGGTTCCCGTCCGCGTGGAAGAGCGTGGTGCTCGGCGGGATGCCGTGGGTCGCGCGCACCCACCGGGCGATCTCCGGCTCGCGGGCTCGGCCGTGGTCGGTGAACGCGTTACCGGTGAAGCCGGAGCCGAGCAGCTTGTCCCGCGCGACCGACCGAACGGCGGCGAGGCTCGACAGCCGCGCCGCATCCGTCGCCGTCACCCCGCGACTGCGGGCGCGGATCCACGCGACGCGATCCTCGGCGTGCGCGACGACACGGTCGAGGTGGGTCGTGACGGGCCGCTCCCAGAGGTCGAGCTCGGGCTGGTAGGCGGTCACCGGTCCATTGTGCCCCGGCGCACCGACGGTACCCTCCCCGGCGCACCGGAGGTGGTGTCAGCGGGCGAGGAGGGCCGTGACGCCATCGGTGGACAGGGCCTCGTCGCGGGCGAGCACTCCGGCGCCGATGACGCCCGCGCGGTCGCCCGTGACGGATGCCTCGAGCCCCACCTGGCGCGCGGCCTCCGGCAACGCGGGGTCGTAGAGCACCGCGCGCACGCCGTCGACGAGCGGAGGCAGCGCGAGCGTGCTGCCGAGCACGACGGTCGCCGGGTTGATGAGGCTCACGCACGACAGGAGCACTTCGCCGAGGTCGCGACCGGCCTGCTGGAGCGCGGCGGTGGCTCGGGCATCCCCGCTCCCGACGAGCGTCGCGACGTCTTCGGCGGTGGCGACTCCGAGCGCGCGAGCGAGCGCTCCGCCGGAGGCGAGCGCCTCGAGGCAGCCCTCCTTGCCGCACGAGCAGCGCACACCCGTGCCGCGCGCGACGCGCACGTGTCCGAGGTCGCCCGCGGTGCCGCGCGCCCCGCGCTGCAGTCGACCGCCCGAGACGATCCCCGCGCCGATACCGGTCGCGATCTTGATGAACAGCACGTCGTCGGTGTCGGGCAGTGCGACGGTGCGCTCGCCGACGGCCATGATGTTGACGTCGTTGTCGACGAGCGCCGGGATGCCCAGCTCCCGCATCGACCAGGCGGGCACGTCGAAGCCGTCCCACCCGGGCATGATGGGAGGCTGCAGCGGGCGCCCGGTGGCGTGCTCGACGGGACCGGGCAGGCCGATGCCGAGGGCGATGAGGTCGGACTCGGCGCGACCGAGGCTGGAGAGCAGCGCGCGAGCGGTGGCCGCGACGTCCTCGAGCACGGCGTCGGGACCGTCGGCGATCGGCCGTACGTGCATCTCGAGGGCGAGGACGTTGGCGTCGAGGTCGAGCACGGCGACGCGCTGGTGGCGCGCTCCGCAGTCGACGGCGAGGATGAGCCGCGCCCCCGGGTCGATGGCGAACCGGTAGGCCGGTCGCCCGCCACTCGACACGGCGTCGCCCACGGGACGCACGAGTCCCACGCCCACGAGCTCGTCGACGCGCAAGCCGACGGTGGATCGGGCGAGCCCGGCGAGCTCCGCGAGCTCGGCACGGGTGCGCGGCACCCCGTCGCGCAGCAGCTGGAAGAGCTCGCTCGCGCCCGAGGGCGGGGCGGGAAGGGTCATTTCGTCAGTAAAGCAGAACTTTGTTTGGCCGTCGACCTAAGTCGGCCTAGAGTAAGCACGGCCGCAATTCGCTTCAAAGGAGACCTCGTGAGCGCCCAGCCCCTGTCCGTCCAGCTGTACTCGGTGCGCGACGCGTTCGCCGCCGACCCCGCGGCCGCCCTCGCCCGACTCGCGGAGATCGGATTCACCACCGTCGAGCTCTACGGCTTCGTGGACCGCGCTGACGAGTTCGCTGCACTCCTACCCCCAGCCGGACTGACCGCGTCGTCCGCTCACGCGAGCCTCGTCGGCCAGGACGTCGTGCCCGTCTTCGAGGCGGCGAAGAAGGTGGGCGTGACCAAGATCATCGACCCGTTCATCCCCGCCGAGCGCTGGCAGACCTCCGACGACGTCGTGGCGATCGCTACCGAGCTCAACCGGGTCTCCGCCATCGCCGCGGACATCGGTATCTCGGTCGGCTACCACAACCACGCGTGGGAGCTGTCGACGAAGGTGGACGGCACGACGGCGCTCGAGGCGCTCGCCGACAACCTCGACCCGGCCGTCTTCCTCGAGGTCGACACCTACTGGAGCTTCGTCGGCGGCGTCGACCCCGTCGGACTCCTCGGCCGCCTCGGCGATCGCGTACAGTTCATCCACGTCAAGGATGGCGAGCCCACCGGCGACACGAAGGCCCAGCAGCCCGCCGGCTCGGGCGAGGTGCCCGTGCTCGACGTTCTCGCCGCCGCGCCCCAGGCCGTGCGCGTGGTCGAGTTCGACGACTACGCGGGCGACGTGTTCGACGGGCTCGCAGCATCCGTGTCCTTCCTCACCTCGAATGGAGAGTCCCTGTGACCGCAACCGGTCCCGTCGGAGTCGGCGTCATCGGCGCCGGAGTCATCAGCACCCAGTACCTCGACAACCTGACGACGTTCCCGGATGTCCGGGTGCTCTTCGTCTCGGACATCGACGTCTCCCGCGCTCAGGCCCAGGCGGAGAAGTACGGCGTCCCCGGATTCGGAACCACCGAGGAGCTCCTCGCGCACCCGGACATCGAGATCGTCGTCAACCTGACCATTCCGGCGGCGCACGTCGAGGTCGCCCGGCAGGCTCTCGCGGCGGGGAAGAACGTGTGGACGGAGAAGCCGATCGCGCTCGACCGCGAGAGCGGCGCCGGGTTGCTCGCCGAGGCCCAGCGACTCGGTCTGCGCGTCGCGACCGCGCCCGACACCTTCCTCGGCGCGGGCCTCCAGGCGGGGCGCCGCCTCATCGAGGATGGACGCATCGGCACGCCGCTGACCGCGCTGACCCTGTTCCAGGCGTCGGGGCCGGAGTCGTGGCATCCCAACCCCGACTTCCTCTACGCGAAGGGCGCCGGCCCGCTGTTCGACATGGGCCCGTACTACCTCACGACACTCGTGCAGAACCTCGGCCCCGTGAAGCGCGTGGCCGCGACCGCATCGCAGTCGCGCTCGACCCGCGTGATCGGCTCCGGCCCGCGAGCCGGCGAAGAGTTCACGGTGGAGGTGCCGACGCACATCAGCGCGCTGCTCGAGTTCGAGAGCGGGGCGTCCGCCCAGTCGGTCTTCAGCTTCCAGTCGCACCTGTCGCGCACCGGCTTCGTCGAGATCGCCGGCACCGAGGGCACGCTCGTCTTCCCCGACCCGAACATGTTCGACGGCGACCTCACGCTGTTCGGCGCGTCGGGCGACCCGGAGACCATCCCGACGACCAAGCTCGCCGAGCGCGGTACGGGAGTCGTCGATCTGGCGCGAGCGATCCGAGGCGGAGTGCCGGAGCGGGCGTCGGGCGAGCTCGCCTTCCACGTGCTCGACATCATGGTGTCGATCATCGAAGCAGCCGAGTCGGCGGCGTTCGTCGAGGTGGCCAGCACGGTCGAGGTGCAGCCGTCGCTCCCGACGGACTGGGACCCCCGCGCAGCCACGCTGTAGCCGATACTCTGGGCGGGTACCCGACATCCCCGACCCGAGCTGAGGTTGCCGTGACCCGAATCCCTGTTCTCGCCTGCCTGGGCGCCGCCGCCGTGGTCGCCCTCGGTGCCGCACCGGCATCCGCCGCCGACGTGACGCTGTACACCTACGGCACGAGCTCGGCGCCGGAGATGGCGTTCGCGACCCTGTCGACGACGGATGCCGCACTCGAGTTCCTGGCGACGAACATCGGCTACCTCGGTCTCGAGGTGACCGGTACCGAGGTGTGCGGCGGTGCGGGGATCGCCTTCGCCGAGCCCGGCGAGCCGGGCGCTCCGGTCATCGCGACGTGGAACACGTCGACGGGCGAGGTGACCGCGCAGTCCTCGCTGTGGATGGACCCGGAGAGCCTCCCCGAGCCCTCCGATGAGGCCACAGTGCTCGGCGCTCTGGAGGCAGACTCGCTCTCGGACTGCTCGCCGCTGACGATCGTGACATACCGCGTGGAGGACGACCCCGAGACCATCACCGCGATCGCGTCCGTCGACCCTGGGTCGGGGGAGACGACGGTCATCGTCGACGTCCCCTCGACGGCTGTCGCGCTCGCCACCAACCCCATCAGTGGGCAGGTGACGCTACTCCTCACCGACGACTCGGGGGCCGCCGCCTATGCCGCGCCCGTCGACCTCGCCGCGAAGACGGTAGGCGCGCCCGTCGAGCTCACCGGCCTCGGAACTCTCGGCGGTCCGATCGTGCAGGGCGTCGACGTGGACGAGAGCGGCACGACCTGGATGATCGTGGCGACCACCGAGGCCATGCTGGTGGTCTCGTTCGCCCCCGGTGCGGCTCTCACGTCCACTCCCACCATCGTCGGCGACCTGCCGATCACGGGATCGCCGGTCGACGGCCCCACCGTGTTCGAGCCGGTGCCGCTCGCCGTCTCCGGCGGCTCGGGTGGCGGCCTCCCCGCCCCCGTCCCGCAGCTCGCGGCGACGGGTGCCGAGCTGCCGCTCGGAGTGGCGCTCGGGGCGGGTATCCTGCTGCTGCTCGGACTTGTCCTGACCCGCCGCCGCGCGGCCTGAATGAAAGAGGCACCATGAGGCGCTCCATCCTCGCCGCGGGAGTAGCGGCCGCGGCCCTCGGGCTCGTCGTCCTTCCGTCAGCAGCCACTGCCCACACTGGGAATCTCTACACCTGGGCATACAACCCGCAGGTCACGCCCGACGTCAGTGGGTTCGCGACGACCTCCAAGACGGATGCCGCACTCGCGTTTCTCGGGGCTGACACGAGCTCCGAGATCGACAGCCCCAGCGGCGTCGAGATCTGCGCAGAGACGGCCTATGCCGTCTCGACGCAGGGCGACGCGTCGGTCATCGTCACGTGGAACCACGACACCGGTGCCCTCACGTCGGCGCCGATCGACATCACCATCGAGGACGGCGCGATCGACGGTGTCTTCGAGCTCGACACGCTGCTCGACTGCACCGTGCTGACCCTCGCTGGTCTTTCCGGCGATCTCCCGGGCCTCGCTGTGATCAGCGTCGACCCCGCCACGGGAGCCGCCGCGGTCGTCGCGGACCTCACCGAGGAACCCGCCGAGCCGACCGGCATTGCGACCAACCCGAGCGGAGCCACCTACCTCTTCGGCGACGTCGAGGGCACACCAAGCGTTGCGACCTTCGACCCGTCGACCGGTGTCATCGGCGAGTGGGTGGAGCAGGCCGGCATCGGCGACGAGTTCGAGAGCACCGGTTTCACGCAGGGTGTGGACTTCGACGCTGCGGGCGGACTGTGGATCGTCGCGGGAATCAACAACGAGGAGCAGTACCACCTCCTCTCGTACGCCGCCGGCGCCGACCTCGCCACGAGCCCGGTGACCGACATCGGGATTCTGCCGTACTACTCGACTCCGCAGGAGCTGCAGATCCAGTCGCCGATCCCGCTCGCGACCGACGGGATCGCCGTGGTGGCCCCGCAGCTTGCGGCGACGGGGGCTGAGCTGCCGCTCGGAGTGGCGCTCGGGGCGGGCATCCTGCTGCTCTGCGGTCTCGCGCTCATCGCGGTCCGTCGCCGCACCGCTTAGAACCGCACGCACGAAGGCCCCCGCGACCTCGGTCGACGGGGGCCTTCGGCGTTGCGGGCTACTTCTTCTCGGTGACCTTCCCCTGCTTGATGTGCAGGCGCCGCTGGGCTCGCTTGGCCACGGCCGAGTCGTGCGTGACGAGGATGAGGGTGAGCCCCTGGTCGCGCCAGAGCCCCTCGAGCAGTTCCATGATCTCGTCGCGCGTCTCCTCGTCGAGGTTGCCGGTCGGCTCGTCGGCGAGCAGCACCGCCGGGTTCTTCACGATCGCCCGGGCGATTGCGACGCGCTGCTGCTGACCTCCCGAGAGCTCGGCGGGGCGATGGTTGCCGCGGTCGCCGAGGCCGACGCTCTCGAGCGCCTTCCTCGCCCGGGACGCCCGCTCCGTCGCCGAGAGGCGCATCGGGGCGAGGGCGGTCTCGACGTTCTCCTGGGCGGTGAGGGTGGGGATGAGGTTGAACCCCTGGAAGACGAACCCGATCTCCTTGGCCCGGATGCCCGCGAGCCGGGCATCGGCCATGCTCGAGAGTTCGGCATCCCCGAGGCTCACGGTTCCGGACGTCGGCCGCTCGAGCGCCCCGAGCATCTGCAGCAGGGTGGACTTGCCGCCGCCGGTCGGCCCCTGGATGGCGACCATCTGGCCCGTGGGGATCTCGAGGGTCACGTCGGAGAGTGCGGTGACCCGCCGCTTCGACTGGTCGTAGGACTTGGTGACGTTCTTCAACAGGTACATGGTGTTCTCTTTTCCGGAGGGTCGATCGGTCAGGCCACGCTGCGGAGCGCTTCGGCGGGGCGGAGGCGGGCGGCGCGCCAGCCTCCGATGGCGCCGGCGAGCAGTCCGCCGACGATCGCGAGGCCGACGGCGATGAGGATGATCGGCAGCGTGATCGGCGCCTGGAGAGTCACCTCGCTCGTCGCGCTCGCCTGCTCGGCCATCGGGCCGCCGACGAAGCCGCCGCCCGGTCCGCCCCCGGGACCGACGGCCGCGGTCGAGGCGGCTCCCGCCGAGAGCGTCGGCGCGACGCGGTTCACCACGAGCACCCCGAGGAGGCCGACGGCGACGCCGATCACGCCGCCGATCGCGCCCTGGACGAGGCTCTCGCCGGCGACCTGCCCGACGATCCGGCCGTTGGTCCAGCCGATGGCCTTGAGCGTGCCGAACTCGCGGGTTCGGCGAGCGACTCCGGAGATCGTGAAGAGGATGGCGATGAGGAACGCCGCCGCGAGGACGATCACCGACAGCCAGGTGCCGAGGCTCGAGATGAGGTCTCCGGCCGTGGACAGCGAGCCGGAGACGCTCGACGCGAGGTCGGCCTGCGTGTTCACCGTCGCGTCGGGCAGCGCCTCCTCGAGGTCGGACTGGACCTGGGTGATCGCGTCCGCGGAGGTCGCCTGCACGTAGATCGTGGAGACCTGACCGTCGAGGTCGGCGAGGGCTTGAGCGGTGTCGAGGGGGATGTATGTGTTCGAGGCGGTCGTGGCATCCGCCGATGTGGAGGAGACGATGCCGATGACCTCGAAGTCCTCGCCGCCGATGTCGGTGGTGTCGCCGACTGCGAGCTCGGCGCTCGTCGCGTAGCTCTCGTCGAGGATCACGACGTTCGTTCCCGCGTCGTCGGCGGTGAAGGCGCGGCCGTCGCTGAGGGTCGCGGCCGTCAGGGGTCCGACGGCGGTGCCCGCGACGTCGACGCCCTCGACGGTGAAGCTGTTCACGTCGAACGCGCTGCCGCCGGCGCCATCCGCCCCGCCCGTCGGAGGCGCCTGCATGACGTCGCCGCCTTCTCCACCGCCCTGCATCTGGGTGAAGTCGGGGAGCTCGCCGCTGAAGGAGGTGTTGGTGAGCGAGAGGGTCGCCGTCGCGGCGGCGACGTTGTCGACACCGAGTACGGTCTCGAGCGCCGAGGCGTCGAACGTGGTGCTTCCGAACCCGGCCATGAGGCGGGACTGGGAGATCTCGGTCGTGCCGTCCGTCGTCGTGCCGTCGTCGGCGCCGAACTCGAACCGGGGTCCGGCCATGTCGCCTTCGCCGGGCGCCGCAGCGGGCTGGCTGACGGTGATATCGGTGCCCACGCCGTAGATCGACTCGAGCACGCTCGCCTGGGCGTTGCGCACTCCCGCCGAGACGGCATTGACGACGATGACGAGGGCGATGGCGAGGGCCATCCCGATGGCGATGATGACGGTCTGCTTGCGCCTGTTGCTGAGTTCTCGGACGAGGTAGGTGCCGAACATGCTTCTCCTTAGCTGGGGTCGTGCCGACGCTAGGGATGGTGGATATGCCCGGGCCAAGACGAACCTGGGAGTTGCTTATGGAGGCCCGCCTCTCACAGACGGCTCATAGAAAACTCCCAATACTGGGGAGCATGACCGAATCGCGCCATGCCCCCGCGGCCACCGCTCAGCCCCGCATCACCCGCGCGGACGGCAGCCCCATCCGGGCCGTCGTCGTCGACGACGAGGACTCCCTCACCGACCTGCTGTCGATGGCGCTCCGCTACGAGGGCTGGGATGTGCGGCTCGCGTCCGACGGTCAGCACGCGCTCTCCACCATCCGCGAGTTCCGGCCCGACGTCGTGGTGCTCGACATCATGCTCCCCGACATCGACGGACTCGCCGTGCTGTCACGGCTTCGCGCGGACGGCATCCAGGTGCCCATCCTCTTCCTGACGGCGAAGGACTCGGTGGATGACCGAGTCGCCGGTCTCACGGTCGGCGGGGACGACTACGTCACCAAGCCCTTCAGCCTCGAGGAGCTCGTCGCCCGCCTCAGGGCCCTCATCCGCCGCTCCGCGCTCGCGGTGACGGCGAGCGACGACTCCGTCCTCGAGGTCGGCGACCTCGTGCTCGATGAGGACAGCTACGAGGTCTCCCGCGGGGGAGTGTCCGTCGAGCTCACCGCGACCGAGTTCGAACTGCTGCGCTTCCTCATGCGCAACCCGCGGCGCGTGCTCAGCAAGGCGCAGATCCTCGACCGGGTGTGGAGCTACGACTTCGGCGGCCGGTCGAGCGTCGTCGAGATCTACATCTCCTACCTGCGCAAGAAGATCGACACGCTCGGCCCGCCCATGATCCACACCGTGAGGGGCTTCGGCTATGTGCTGAAGCCGGCCGGATGACCCGGCGCCTGACTCTCCGCCGCACCCTCGTCATCGGCATCGCGGCCCTCCTCGCCGCCGTCACCGTGGTGATCGGCGTCGCGAGCGTGCTCGCGCTGCGCGGCTTCCTCGTCGACCGTCTCGACGACCAGCTCACCGCGGCGACCGGCCGCTCCGAGAACGCGTTCGACCAGGGCGCGGGGCAGGGGGAGGATCCGGGATCGAGGCCGCCCGCGACCCAGTTGCTCGGCGTCCCCGGTCAGCGCGAGGGCACCCTCGCCGGGGTCGTCGCGGGCGGAGTCGTGTACAACGCCGCCGTCATCTCGGAGTCGGGGGAGTTCCAGACCGTCGACCCCTCCGAGCTCCAGGGGCTCATCGGCCTGCAGGTGGGGGGCGAGCCGGCGACGGTGAACCTCGGTTCGCTCGGCGACTACCGCGTGGTCATCCGCGAGGTCGGACCGGCGGGGGATGCCCTGCTCGTCGGCCTCCCGCTCGCCGAGGTCGAGGCGACCGCCCTGCAGCTCACCCTCCTGATCGCCGGGATCGGCGTGCTCGGCGTGGCGGGCGCGGCAGCGGCCGGCGCCGTCGTCGTCCGCGTCGCGCTCCGGCCGCTCGAGCGGGTCGCCGCCGCAGCCACCCGCGTGGCGGAGCTTCCGCTCGACCGCGGCGAGGTCGCCCTCGCCGTTCGCGTCGAGGACGCCGATGCCGATCCCGCGACGGAGGCCGGCAAGGTCGGCGCCGCGTTCAACGTGATGCTCGAGCACGTGTCATCCGCCCTCTCGGCCCGCCAGGCGAGCGAGAACAAGGTGCGCACGTTCGTCGCCGACGCGAGCCACGAGCTGCGCACCCCGCTCGCGTCGATCCGGGGCTACGCCGAGCTCACCCGACGCGCCCACAGCGACCTGCCCGACGACGTCGCCCACGCGATCGGTCGTGTCGAGTCGGAGTCGGTGCGGATGACCGCGCTCGTCGAGGACCTCCTGCTCCTCGCGCGGCTCGACGAGGGCGCCGCGCTCGAGGGCACGGAGGTGGACCTCACCCGCATCCTCGTCGACGCCGTGAGTGACGCCCAGGCCGCCGGTCCCCAGCACGAGTGGCACCTCGACCTCCCCGAGGAGCCCGTGACGGTCCGCGGCGACCGTTCGAGACTGCACCAGGTGGTCGTGAATCTCCTCGCGAACGCGCGCACCCACACGCCCGCCGGAACCGTCGTGACCGCCTCCCTCGGACGACGGGGCGCGGATGCCGTGCTCGAGGTCCGTGACACCGGCCCGGGTATCGACCCCGGACTCGTTCCCACCATCTTCGAGCGCTTCGTGCGGGGCGACTCGTCGCGGGCGCGGGCGGGTGGCGCGTCCGGGCTCGGGAGCACCGGGCTCGGGCTCGCGATCGTGTCCGCGGTGGTCGAGGCGCACGGCGGCCGGGCCGAGGTGGAGAGCGAGCCGGGCCAGACGGTGTTCCGAGTCATCCTTCCCGCCTAGGCGCGCCTTTCGGGACCCTGCGCGCCGCCGCGGCTCGACGAATGGTGCCGGAAAGCGCCCAGAGGCGGCGGCAGCGCGGGATGCCCGGCAGCCTGTGGTTTGCGGTCGGACGGGTCATCCCGTACCCTGGATACCAGCCAAAGACCGCAGGTCTTCGTCGTGCGTGAAAGCAAACGTCGATCTAATCCCCGCGCAGGTGACCGAAGTAGCCCGTTCTCGGGCATCGCTCCGTGCGTCTGCGCTCCTGCAGAGCCGGAGCTTTTTTCTTGCCCCGGTGGTTTGCGGAGAAGAACAACCAACCACCAAAGGAGCACCATGGCGAACAAGGAAGCATCGGTCGCCGAGCTCACGGACAAGTTCCGCGACTCGACCGCCGTTCTGCTGACCGAGTATCGCGGTCTCACTGTCGCGCAGCTCAAGAGCCTGCGCAAGGAACTCAGTGAGCACGCCACCTACGCCGTGGTGAAGAACACGCTGACCAAGATCGCGGCGAACGCTGCGGGGATCTCGTCCTTCGACGACTCCCTCGCCGGCCCGTCCGCGATCGCCTTCGTGCACGGCGACCCGGTCGCCGTCGCGAAGACGCTGCGTGACTTTGCCAAGGCAAACCCTCTGCTGGTCGTCAAGAACGGGTACTTCGACGGTAACCCGCTCTCGGCCGACGAGGTCAAGAAGCTTGCCGATCTCGAGTCCCGG
Source organism: Antiquaquibacter soli (assembly GCF_030580675.1). Lineage (GTDB taxonomy): Bacteria > Actinomycetota > Actinomycetes > Actinomycetales > Microbacteriaceae > Rhodoglobus > Rhodoglobus soli. The sequence continues at coordinate 342,193 of NZ_JAUQUB010000001.1, forward strand.
GAGGTGCTGCTCGCGAAGTTCGCGGGTGCCGCCAAGGCCTCGCTGTTCGGCGCAGCGTACTTGTTCAACGCACCGCTCGCTCAGGCCGCTCGCACGGTCGACGCGTTGCGCGCGAAGCAGGACACCGCGGCGTAACGCGGCGAGAAACCAGAAAGCATAAAGGAGAAAATCATGGCCAAGCTGACCAGCGACGAGCTGATCGAGGCGTTCAAGGAGCTCACCCTCATCGAGCTCTCCGAGTTCGTGAAGAAGTTCGAGGAGGTCTTCGAGGTCACCGCTGCGGCTCCCGTCGCGGTTGCCGCTGCGGCCCCCGCCGCGGGTGGCGCCGGTGGCGCTGCCGAGGAGGCCGAGGAGAAGGACTCGTTCGACGTCGTTCTCGAGAGCGCCGGTGACAAGAAGATCCAGGTCATCAAGGAGGTGCGCACCCTCACGAGCCTCGGTCTCGGTGAGGCGAAGGCCCTCGTTGACGGCGCGCCGAGCACCGTGCTCGAGGGTGCCAACAAGGAGACCGCGGACAAGGCGAAGGCCCTCCTCGAGGAGGCTGGCGCCACCGTCACGCTCAAGTAATCGCGCCCCCGCGAGGGGGTCGGATTGCGCGAGGAGCGCCGCTTTCGGGCGGCGCTCCTCGTCGTTTAACGACCCGATATACAGGCTTGCGCAAAACGTGAGCGTGTCGGCATAATGGGGGACAGTCGCGCCTGTCCCCCCAGCGGGCGTGTTCAGTACCCGATCGAGCATCCCCCGACTCGACAAGGCAATCTAGACAGTCTTACCCTCTGGCTAGCGTGCATCGAGCGGGTGCGCTGCTCACCACTGAGAGCGCATTTACCCGAGATGCAACTGGACCGTGGCCCGATGCGGGCCGCCCTGCCTGAGGCCGAACCCGACGGTCGCCTGGCGGGGCGGCCGCGCGGTCGCGCCCTCGTCCTCGGCCTCGTGGTGGCGGCTCTCGCCCTCTTCTCCGGCGTCGCCCCGGCGGCCGCGGACTCGGTGGCGCCCGAGCCCGAGACCAGCGTCGCGCCCGAGCTGGCGTCCGCCGCCGAGCCCGCGCCGGAGCCCGAGGCCGAGCCCGCGGGTCGGGCGGTCGCCGCCGAAGCTCCGGGACTCGAGGCCTCGCTCATCGCGTGCGATCTGCTCGGGGCGAGCGACATCACCGTCTCGGCGAGCGGCCTCGGCTCGGGGGCGTACCCGGCGGGTGTCTCCGCCGGTGGTTCCCCCGTGCCTGGTGTGCCGAACGACGCGCTCACCGCCTCGAACAGCACGACCGTGTTCGCCGACTTGCCCAACGGCGGCGAGTACGTCGTCTGGCTCAAGGACTCGACGGGCCACACGGTCGCGACCACCTCGATCGCCCTCCCTGTCTGCGACCTTCCGACGCTCGACGACCCGGTCGTCGGAGCCGACGGGGATGACGCCGCTCCCGGAACCCGCACTCTCGCCCCGACCGGTCTGCCCGCCGTGGGGCTCCTCCTCGTCGGCCTCGGCGCGCTGCAGGGCGGCGCCCTCGCGGCCGGCCTCGGCGCGCTCCGCCGCCGCCGCTAGGCGTGTGGTCAGGCGTGCAGCTGAAGGCGCGCCTGCGCCCCTCTCGAACTCTGTTTCTCAGGAATATGCCGCTTCCGAGGGGATAGTGCGCGCGGCGGCGGCATATTCCTGAGAAACGGGACGTGGCGCGGTGTTTGCTCGCCCCGGCGACCCAACGGAACTACTGCGCCACGGCCGAGGCCGCAGGCGCCCGCGTGCTGCCCCGCACCTCGAGCCGCACGGGGAATGGCGTCCACGTGCGCGGCGCCGCGGGCTGCTGCCCCACGAGCTCCTCCATGACGCGGTGCACGGCGAGGCGCCCCTGCTCTCCCGGGTCCTGCGCGAGGGTCGTGAGGGAGAACATGTCGGCGAGCTCGTGGCCGTCGATCCCGACGACGGAGAGCTGGTTCGGCACCTGGATGCCGAGCTGGCGGGCCGCGACGATCGTGCCGATCGCCACTTCGTCGCTGCCCGCGAAGACGGCGGTCGGCCGCGTCCGAGGATCGGCAAGCACCATGAGCCCGACCGAGTAGCCGCCGGGGATGGAGAGCACGGTCGTCCGGAATGCGTCGGGCCCGGCATCCAGGCCCGCTGCTGCCATCGCCTGCTGGAACCCGGCGAGGCGCTGCGAGTGCACGCGGAAGTCCATCTGCTCGGACTGGTCCCCGCCGAAGTGCATGATGCGGGTGTGTCCGAGGCTGATCAGGTGGTCGGTGACGAGCGCGGCGGCGGCGACGTCGTCGATGGAGAACGTCGCCATGCCGTCGATAGGGCCGCCGATGCCGACGGTCGGCTTACCGAGCGCGTGCAGCATCCGCACCTCTGACTGGGCGAGCTCGATGCCGACCGCGATGACCGCGTCGACGCGCTTGCGCACGAGGAAGTAGTCGAACACCCTGCGGCGCTCGGCCGAGTCCGCGCTCAGCCGATAGAGCGTCAGGTCGTAGCCCGCGGCGATGAGAGCCGACTCGATTCCCTCGAGGACGTCGCCGAAGTACCAGCGGTTGATGAAGGGGATGACCACGCCCACGTTGCGGGAACTGCCGGTCACGAGGCTCTGTGCATTCGTCGACACGACGTAGCCGATCTCCGCGGCGGCGGCGAGGACGCGGTCGCGCGCTTCGTCCGAGACGTAACCGCGACCGCTGAGGGCGCGGGATGCCGTGGCCTTCGACACTTGCGCGAGACGGGCGACATCGCTGAGCGCGCTCATGGATGCTCCCTTCTCGTCGTCGAGCGGACGGTCAGCAGCATAGCCACTGTGGAACCGGTTCCACAATCGCGGGAGCGCTCTCTTACCCGGAATCCCGGGAAATCGCGCCGTTCGCGACTTCTGCAGGCAACGGTTCTGCAGCAGTTCATGCCAAGCGCTTGCATACTCGCATCCCGTGCCCTACCTTGTGATGTGGAACCGGTTCCCGACGACGGAAACGGGTTCCAGCTTGCAAATCACATCCGTTCGCCGCCTCCCGGCGCGCGTCGGACGACCTCAATGAGGAGGAAGTATGAGTTTCACCGTGCACCGCCGTTTCACAGCCCCGATCGCCGTGCTCGCCGTCGCTGGACTCGCGCTCTCCGCGTGCTCCACGGGAGGCACCGATTCGGGCAGTGGCGAGGCCGATGGCGTCGTCACCGTCTACGGCACGATCAGCGACACCGAGGCGGAGCTGCTCGAGCAGTCGTGGGCCGACTTCGAGGAGGAGTCGGGCATCGACATCCAGTACGAGGCATCCAAGGAGTTCGAGGCCCAGATCGGCGTTCGCGCTCAGGGCGGCAACGCTCCTGACATCGCGATCTTCCCGCAGCCGGGTCTCCTCGCCGACCTCGCTTCGCGCGACTACATCAAGCCCGCCCCCGAGGGCGTGGCCAAGAACGTCGCCGAGTACTGGAGCGAGGACTGGGCCGGCTACGGCACCGTCGACGGCACGCTCTATGGCGCGCCGCTCATGGCCTCGGTCAAGGGCTTCATCTGGTACTCGCCGGCGAAGTTCGCCGAGTGGGGCGTCGAGGTTCCGACCACGTGGGACGAGCTCCTCACGCTGACGCAGACCATCCAGGAGAAGACGGGCGCCGCCCCGTGGTGCGCGGGCTTCGGCTCCGACGCCGCGACCGGGTGGCCGGGCACCGACTGGGTGGAGGACCTCGTCCTCCGTCAGTCCGGCCCCGAGGTCTACGACCAGTGGGTCAGCCACGAGATCCCCTTCACGGATGACGCGATCGCCTCGGCGTTCGACTCCGTCGGCGACATCCTCCTCAACCCGGAGTACGTCAACGCCGGCTTCGGCGACGTGAAGTCGATCAACACCACGCCGTTCGGCGAGCCCGCTCGCGCGCTCGGCGAGGGCACGTGCGCCCTGCACCACCAGGCGTCGTTCTACGACGGCTTCATCCAGGACCCGGCCAACGGCAACGCCACGGTCGGACCGGATGCTGACATCTGGGCCTTCATCACCCCGGGTGAGACCGCCGGCGCCCCGGCCGTGACGGGTGGTGGCGAGATCGTCGCCGCGTTCTCGGACGACGCCGACACCGTCAAGGTGCAGGAGTTCCTGTCGAGCCCGGAGTGGGCCAACGCCCGCGTCAGCCTCGGTGGTGTGATCTCCGCCAACAAGGGCCTCGACCCGGCCAACGCGTCGAGCCCGATCCTCCAGGAGGCCATCAAGATCCTGCAGGACCCGAACACCACGTTCCGCTTCGACGCTTCGGACCTCATGCCCGGCGTCGTGGGTGCTGGTTCCTTCTGGACCGGCATGGTCGACTGGATCAACGGCAAGCCGACGGCGGACGTCCTCGCGACGATCGACGCCTCGTGGCCCGCTGAGTAGTACCGAGTAGTACCCCGGGAGGGCCGGCGGATCGTCTTCCGCCGGCCCTCCTCCTACCCCTACTGTTTCTCCTGAGTCCACCGTCGTACTCGAAAGGATCTCCATGTCAGGTTTCCTGCAATGGATCGCCGGGCTTCCGCCACTCGCGCAGATACCACTCGTAGTCCTCGCCTTCCTCGCCGTCGTCGCGCTCGTTCTCTTCTTCATCGAGATCGCGCCGCGCAGCGGAAAGGTCTACACCGCCATCCGCCTGGCGGTCTGCATTCTCGCGCCGGCCATCGTCTTCCTGGTCCTGGGGTCCGTCTGGTGGGCGGCAGCAGTCGCCGCTGTTCTCGGCGGAGTGTTCTTCATTCTCGACTACCGCTCGAAGGAGGGCAGCGGCTACCTCTTCCAGCTCATCGGCTTCCTGAGCCCAGCCGTGATCCTCCTGCTCGTGGGGCTCATCTACCCGACGATCAGCACCTTCATCGCCGCGTTCATGAACAACCGCAGCGACCGCTTCGTCGGGTTCGACAACTTCGTGTGGATCTTCACGCAGGAGACGGGCATCCGCACGGTCATCAACACGATCATCTGGGTTCTCGTGGTGCCGACCGTCTCGACGATCTTCGGCCTCGCGTACGCGGTCTTCATCGACAAGTCGCGCGGCGAGAAGATCTTCAAGGTGCTCGTGTTCATGCCGATGGCGATCTCGTTCGTCGGCGCGAGCATCATCTGGCGGTTCGTGTACGACGCCAACCCGCCCGGGCAGGAGCAGATCGGCCTCCTCAACCAGATCGTGGTCTGGTTCGGCGGTCAGCCGGTCGAGTGGCTGTCGAACTCGCCGTGGAACACGTTCTTCCTGATCGTCGTGCTCATCTGGGTGCAGACCGGTTTCGCGATGGTCGTGCTCTCGGCGGCCATCAAGGGCGTTCCGACGGAGCAGCTCGAGGCCGCCTCGCTCGACGGCACGAACGCGTGGCAGCGGTTCATCAACGTCACGGTGCCGGGCATCCGCAGCTCCCTCGTGGTCGTCCTCACGACGATCTCGATCGCCAGCCTCAAGGTCTTCGACATCGTGCGGACCATGACCGCGGGCGCCAACCAGACGAGCGTCATCGCCAACGAGATGTACACGCAATGGAAGGGCTTCGAGCCGGGCCGCTCGGCCGCCTTCGCGGTCGTGCTGTTCATCCTCGTGCTGCCGATCGTCATCTACAACGCCCGCCAGATCAAGGCCCAGAGGGAGATCCGATGAGCGCCGTACAACCCATCGACCTGCCGGTCGACGCCGCCACCGAGCGCCAGCTCAAGCGCGGCGCCCGAGCCGAGACCGAGACCGCCGTCAAGCGCACCAAGAAGCGGCTCACGAGCCGCGGTGCCACGATCGCCGCACTCATCATCGCCATCCTGTGGACGACGCCGACCTTCGGCCTCTTCATCTCCTCCTTCCGTCCGAAGGAGCAGGTGGCGACGACCGGCTGGTGGACCGTGTTCTGGAACCCCGGCTTCACGCTCGACAACTACGCCGCGGTGCTTGAAGCCGGCAACACGCAGCTGACCTTGGCTGGCGCGTTCTTCAACTCGGTCGCCATCACGGTTCCCGCGACGGTGTTCCCGCTCGTCATCGCGTCGCTCGCGGCGTACGCGTTCGCGTGGATCGACTTCAAGGGCAAGAACTGGATGTTCATCGGCGTCTTCGCCCTGCAGATCGTTCCGCTGCAGATGGCGCTCGTTCCGCTGCTGAGCCTCTTCAGCCGAGGGCTCAACATCGGCGGGGTCCAGATCTTCGACGGACTGAACGCGGGTGGCTCCTACGCTCAGGTGTGGATCGCGCACACGATCTTCGCGCTGCCGCTGGCGATCTTCCTCCTCCACAACTTCGTCTCCGAGATCCCCCGGGAGCTCATCGAGGCGGCTCGCGTGGACGGGGCCGGTCACGGTCAGATCTTCTTCCGGATCGTGCTGCCGCTGACGATGCCGGCGATCGCGTCCTTCGCGATCTTCCAGTTCCTGTGGGTCTGGAACGACCTGCTCGTCGCCCTCGTCTTCGCCGACGGCCGAGTCGCGCCGATGACGAAGCTGCTCGCGGAGATCACCGGCAAGTACGGGCAGGAGTGGCACCTGCTCACGGCGGGCGCGTTCGTCTCGATCCTCGTTCCGCTCATCGTGTTCTTCGCACTCCAGCGCTTCTTCGTGCGCGGCCTGCTGGCCGGCTCGACGAAGGGCTAGTCCGCCCCAGCAGTTCCCTTCGAGAGCCCCAGCGGCCGGGTCGAGACCGACCTCGATCGCTGGGGCTCTCGGAGCAGGGCCGGGTGTGGCTAAAGTGAACTCCACGCAGCACCGCACGCCGTGTATCCAGGAGCGCCCATGTCCCACGCCGGCCCGCCGCCGCCCCCCGCCGAGGGGTCGATCGTGCTGCCCAGCCCGAGTGTGAAACCGGGGCTGAGCATCCGGTCGATCCTCCTCATCATGCTGCTCCTCGTGAGCGTCGCGTCGAGCGTGGTGGTCGGCCTGATCGGTTACGTCAACGGCCGGGACTCGCTGCAGGACGCCGCGTTCGACCGCCTTACCGAGGTGCGCGACTCGAAGGCGCGCGAGGTCGTCTCGCTCTTCACGAACATCGAGAACGCACTCCTGCTGAGTGCGCGCGGCGAGACGGTCGCGCAGGCGATGCAGCAGTTCTCGGCCGCGTTCCAGCAACTCGAGTCCGTGCCGCTCACCGCCGACGAGCGCGCCCAGCTCGAGGCGTACTTCACCGACACGTTCGGACCGCAGCTCGAGGAGGCGACGGGCCAGCCGGTCGACGCCTCGACGTTCGTTCCGACGGACCCCGCGCAGAGCTACCTCGCCCTCAAGTACACCGCGCCCTTCACCGACCCGGCCGAGGCGATCACCGTCGACGACGCGGGGGACGGCAGCGCGTGGTCGGCGACGCACGCGCAGTACCACGACTTCTTCCGACGGATGACCCAGCTCCTCTCCTTCGAAGACGTGCTGCTCATCGACTCGGGCGGCAACATCGTCTACTCGGCCTACAAGGGCGTCGACCTCGGCTCCAACCTGGACTCGGGCCCGCTGCAGCGCACCAACCTCGCCGACGCGTACTCCCAGGCGATGACCGGCAACCTCGCGGACACCGTCGTGCTCACCGACTTCGCGCCGTACCCACCGTCGCTGGGCATCCCGGCGGCCTGGGCCGTCACGCCCGTCGCGGTCGACGGCGTCATCGTCGGCGCGCTCGCGGTCGAGATGCCGATCGACCAGATCGACTTCGTCATGTCCGGCGGCGGCGACTGGGAGGGCAGCGGCCTCGGCGAGACCGGCGAGACCTACATCGTGGGCGCGAACGATAGCCTCATGCGCTCCATCTCCCGCGACCTCGTCGAGGACCCGGAGCGCTACCTCGAGCAGGCGGTGGCGGCGGGCACCCCGCCGAATGTCGCGAAGCGGGCCGTCGAGACCGGCAGCACCCTCCTGCTGCAGCCGGTGCGCACGGATGCTGTGACCTCCGCCGCGGCCGGCACCACCGGGACGACGCTCAACGTCGGCTACCTCGGGGGCGAGACGATTGCCGCCTACGCGCCCCTCGACATCCCGGGCCTGGACTGGGTGATCGTCGCCGAGCTCGACAGCGCGGAGGCCTTCGGTCCCGTCGACGACTTCACCCGCAACCTCGTGCTGTCGTCCGCCGTGATCGTGCTCGTCGTGTCTCTGCTGTCGCTCGTGATCGCGGGGGTGATCGTGCGGCCGCTGCGGCGGTTGCGGGATGCTGCGCGCCGCATCGCCGCCGGCGAGGAGGGCGTGCAGGTCGACGCCGGTACAAGTGACGAGCTCGCCGACGTGGGTGCCGCGTTCAACGACATGAGCCGAAGCCTGCAGGTGAAGGCGGCGCTGCTCGAGCAGCAGCAGGAGGAGAACGAGCGCTTGCTCCACTCCCTCATGCCGGAGCCTCTCGCGAAGCGGTACCGCGAGGGCGCGCGGACCATCGCGCTCGACCATCAAGAGGTCACCGTCATGTTCGCGGACATCGTCGGGTTCGAGGCCTTCAGCCGCGGCAAGTCGAGCGAGGTGGCGCTGGAGCAGCTCAACGAGATCCTGCGCAGCTTCGATGAGGCGGCCGAGCGGCTCGGTATCGAGCGGGTGCGCACCACCCGGGCGGGATACCTCGCGAGCTGCGGGCTCATCGTGCCCCGAGTCGACAACGCGCGGCGAATGGTGGACTTCGCGATCGAGCTGCAGCGCATCCTGGAGCGCTTCGGGGGCAAGCACGGGGCGAGCCTCAGCGTGCGCGCGGGGCTCGACACCGGCACGGTCACGAGCGGTCTCATCGGCCAGACCCAGATCTCCTACGACCTGTGGGGCGACGCCGTGAACCTCGCGTTCCAGGTGCAGGGCACGCACTCGGACAGCGGCATCTTCCTCACCCAGGCGGTCGTCGATCGGATGCCCGACACGGTGCATGTGCGCGACTGGGGCATTGTGAACACCGCGACCGGCCCGCAGCGGGTGTGGCGCATCGACCCCGACGATACCCACGCGAACTGAGTGCGCCCGTGATCGAGTTCTGGAACGAGCCCTGGTTTTGGCCCGCGGTCGGGGTCATCATCGGGCTGCCGGTGCTACTCCTGGTGCTCACCGAGGTGCACAGCGCGCTCGACCGCCGAGGCAATCGCGCCGCGCGGATCATCCTGCTCCTGCGCAACTATGTCGCGCCCGTCGGAGCCCTCCTGCTGCTGCTCAACCAGGCGGCCTACGCCGACATCGACCTCACGTGGACGCAGGTCACGGCGACGATCTTCGGCTTCCTGATCATCCTCGTGCTGCTCAACGGTCTCAACTTCGTCCTGTTCGTGACGGCGAAGCAGGGCACGTGGCGGTCGAAGGTGCCGTCGATCTTCGTGGACATCGTGCGGATCATCCTCATCGTCGTCTGCCTCGCCGTGCTCTTCTCGGTCGTGTGGAGCGCGGATGTCGGCGGCCTGTTCGCCGCGCTCGGCGTCGGGTCGATCGTCATCGGCCTGTCCCTGCAGAACGCCGTCGGCTCGGTGGTCTCGGGCCTGCTGCTGCTGTTCGAGCAGCCGTTCCAGCTCGGGGACTGGCTGCAGGTCGGCGACCTCCGCGGCCGCATCGTGGAGGTCAATTGGCGGGCCGTCCACATCAAGAACCCGAACGGCGTCTACGTGCTGCCGACGGCCTCGTTGGCGGAGAGCACGTTCCTCAACATCAGCCGCAGTGACTCGCCGTTCGAGGCATCCCTCGTCGTGAAGTTCGCGACGGATGACGCGCCCCAGGACGTCATCGACGTGTGCACGGCCGTGGCGGCCGACCTTCCCGCGGTGGTGCCGGGGGAGGGGGCATCCGTCAAGCCGATCGAGAAGGGCAAGTACGAGGTCGACATCCCGGTGCGCAGCCCCGCCGACAACTGGTCGACGCAGAAGGCGTTCCGCACGCGCCTCTGGTACGCGGCCCGGCGTGCCGACCTGCACCTCGACGGCGACCTCACCGACAACTACAACACCCCGGAGCGCACGAAGGAGACGCTGCGCCGCTTCGCGCCCGCGCTCTACCTCTCGGCGGAGGACGTGGAGGCGATCGCCCCCCAACTGCGGCTCGAGCGCTACGGCGCCGGCGAGGTCGTGCAGCGGCCGCTCGCGGTACCCGACGGCATGCGTTACGTCGTGAGTGGGACGGCGTCGATCTCGACACCGGTGGAGAGCGGCGGGGATGTCACGTTCGCCCTGATCGACCGCGACGACGTCGTGGGGCTCACCGCCCTCACCCGGCAGGGCGTCGCGGCGCGCATCACCGCCACCTCGGATCTCGCGGTGCTCTTCGTGCCGACCGCCGTGCTCGATCAGCTCGTGAAGACCCGACCTCGACTGGCGCGTGACATCGGCATCGAGATGGACAACCGGCAGGCGCGGGCCCGCGAGGCGCTGCGCTCGGCGGGGGTCGAGGATCCGGGGTCGACGAGCCTGATGGCGTAGCGGCGCGGGCCGCGAGTTGCGAGTTCGGCACCTCCGCTAGCGCGCTGACGGCGCGCACGCATGCGGAACTCGCAACTCGGCGACGGAGCTCTGACTACTGCCGCTCGGCGAGCATGCTCTCCATGAGCTCGATCTCAGACGTCTGCGCCTTCACGATGCTCGACGCCAGGTCGACGACGACCGGGGTGTCGGTGCGGGCGAGCACCGCCTCGGCCATCTCGACCCCGCCCTTGTGGTGGGCGATCATGAGCTCGAGGTAGTAGCGCTCCGCCTCGACGCCGGTGAGGGATGCGAGTTCCGCGAGCTGCTCGTCGGTCGCGAGCCCGGGCATCGGGTCGCCCGGCTTGTGCGTCGACGTCGGACCGTCGTGACCGTGCTCGCTACCGTCGAGGAGGGGGCGGGACATCCACGTCATCGCGGGCTCGCCGAACTGCGGGAGGCCCCAGGTGGCGAGCCATCCGTACATCTGACCGGCCTGCTGGGCCTGGGAGGTGGCGATGTCGTAGGCGAGGAGTCGCACATCGGGGTCGTCGGTGAGGTCGCGAACGGTCATCGACATCTCGACGGCCTGGAGGTGGTGCACCTGCATGTCGCGGGCGAACCCGGCGTCCGCGCTCGTCGTCGACGGCGTCGCGCTGCTCGGCACGCTGAAGCGGCCGATCGCGAACGCGCCTACGGCGAGCACGAGTGCGGCGACGAGCAGCGCCGCGAGCAGGCGTCCGCCCCGGCGGGGTGCGGATACTGCGGCGCCCGCCTCAGGGCTGGTGTCAGCCAACCTTGCCCTCGCCCGTCAGCGCGCCCGTGCAGAGCGCGCCCGGCTCGGGTGCGGACGGCGACTTCCAGTACTTCTGGAGGAACGCCTCAAGTCGCTCGTCGTCGGGTCCGTCGAGCTTGACCTGCGCGCCCCACGCGGACGCGACGACCGGGGCGTCGAGCCCCTCGTACGGCGACAGGATGATGTACGTCGACGGCAGGGCCGCGCGGAGGGTCTCGAGGCCCGCGGCATCCACCTCGTCCGCGTTGTAGGTGACCCACACCGCGCCGTGCTCGAGCGCGTGCACCGCGTTCTCGTTCGGCTGCGGGACGTTGTAGACGCCGCAGTTGAGCCATACCGCGTTGTGGTCGCCGCCCGCCGGGGGAGTCATCTCGTAGTCCACTGTGCCCTCGACGTGCGTCGCGGTGAGGCCGGGCCAGGTCTCCAGCCCCTCGATCTCGATCGAGTCGCGGTCGCCGGATGCGACGGGGTCCTCACCGGTCGTCGGCGTCTTCGCCGGGTTGGTGACGACGAGCACCACGATGAGCGCGAGCACGGCGACGCCCGCAGTCGCGCCGAGGATGATGCCGATGAGGCGGTTGCGCTTCTCGGTCGCCTGCTTCTTCTTCAGGGCGGCGACCTTCGCGGCGCGCTGGGCCTCGCGCTGCTGCTTGACGGTCGGCTTGTTCGAGGAAGTTGACACGGGCATCCTGTCGTTGCTGTGGGCAGGGGATCTGTCCGCCTATTCTGCTGGCTGGATGCTCGGAACACCATGTGAACGCATCGAGTGGCGGGCCGTGGCGCAACGAGTTGCGAGTTCCGCACCTTCGTGCAGCGGTTTCGATGTCCGGAAGGTGCGGAAGTCGCAACTCGGTGGGCGATCAACACTAGGCTCGCCTCACCCACACCCCCACCCCCACACAGAGGAATGATCGGATGCTGTTCCTCTTCGCCATGCTCCTGGCGCTGTGCCTGATGGCCGTCGCCGCCGTGGTCGGTCTCGTGTTGAGCATCGGGGGACCGAATGAGCGAACCGCGCTCGCAGGTGCCTCGCATCATCGCGTACGTAGGGATCCTCGTCGGTGTCGCCGCGGTGGCGTCCGTCGTGCTGCTGACCGCCGACGACAGTGTCAAGTGGTGGATGCTCGGAGCCGTCGGTCTCGTCGCCGCCGTCGGCCTACTGCTCTGGCCGCTCCACAACCTGCGTCGGTAGTCCTGGGCCGACGGTGAGTTGCGAGTTCCGCCCCTTCCGGACCGCGTTCGGGCCCCGGGAAGGTGCATAAGTCGCCACTCAGGGCAGCCATACCCCGCGCCCCGTAACACCCCCGCTCCCCGCAACTAAACTGGCCAGACCATGAAGTACGCCAATACCGTCCTCGACACGATCGGCGACACGCCCCTCGTCAAGCTCAACAAGGTCACCGAGGGGATCGCCGCCACGGTGCTCGTCAAGGTCGAGTACTTCAACCCGGGCGGGTCATCCAAGGACCGCATCGCGACGCGCATCATCGACGACGCCGAAGCGCAGGGGCTGCTGAAGCCCGGCGGCACGATCGTCGAGCCGACGAGCGGCAACACGGGTATCGGCCTGGCCCTCGTCGCTCAGCAGCGCGGATACCGCTGCATCTTCGTGCTGCCCGACAAGGTCGGCGAGGACAAGCGCAACGTGCTGCTCGCCTACGGTGCCGAGATCGTGGTGACGCCCACCGCGGTCGCGCCGGAGAGCCCGGAGTCCTATTACTCCGTGAGCGACCGGCTCGCGCGCGAGATCCCCGGGGCCTACAAGCCGAACCAGTACTCCAACCTCAACGGACCGCGCAGCCACTACGAGACCACGGGTCCCGAGATCTGGCGCGATACCGAGGGGAAGATCACGCACTTCGTCGCGGGCGTCGGCACGGGCGGCACCATCTCCGGGGTGGGCAAGTACCTCAAGGAGCAGAATCCGAGCATCCAGGTCATCGGCGCCGACCCGGAGGGCAGCGTCTACTCGGGCGGCACCGGCCGGCCGTATCTCGTGGAGGGCGTCGGCGAGGACTTCTGGCCGACCGCCTACGACGGCTCCGTCGTCGACGAGATCATCGCGTCGAGCGACGCGGAGTCGTTCGAGTTCACGCGGCGGTTGGCGCGCGAGGAGGGGCTGCTCGTGGGCGGCTCGAGCGGGCTGGCCGTGGCATCCGGTCTCAAGGCGGCGCGCAACCTCGGGCCCGACGACGTCATGGTCATCCTGCTGCCCGACGGCGGTCGCGGCTACCTCGGCAAGGTGTTCAGCGACAAATGGATGCGCTCCTACGGGTTCCTGCCGGCCGAGGAGGATCGCACGGTGGCCGACCTTGTGGGCACCAAGGACCCCGATCTCGCGGGACTCGTGCACGTGCATCCGTCGGACACGGTCCGCCACACGATCGACAAGATGCGCACGTTCGACATCTCGCAGATGCCGGTGCTGACCGCTGAGCCGCCCGTGGTGATGGGCGAGGTCGTCGGCTCCATCGACGAGAAGACGCTCATCGACGCGGTGTTCAGCGGTCGTGCGCAGCTCACCGACGCGCTCGCGGAATTCGTCGGCCCGCCCCTCGGTTTGATCGGCATGCAGGACTCGGTCGCCGCCGCCCGCGAGGCGCTCACGAAGTCCGACGCCCTGTTGGTGACCGCCGACGGCAAGCCCGCCGCGGTCGTCACCCGCCACGATCTGCTCTCCTTCCTGAGCGCCTAGTACTAGAGAGACCCCCGTGTCAGACCAGAACGACCAGTACCACTTCGCCACTCGCGCCATCCGCGCCGGCCAGGACTTCGACCCGACCACCGGCGCCGTGGTGCCCCCGGTGTACCTCACGTCGACGTTCGTGCAGGACGGCATCGGCGGATTCCGCGGCGGCTACGAGTACGCCCGCGGTGGCAACCCGACGCGCGACTCCCTGCAGGAGCTGCTCGCCTCGCTCGAGAAGGGCGCGAGCGCGTACAGCTTCGCGTCGGGGCTCGCAGCGGAGGATGCCCTGCTGCGGGCCATCCTGAAGCCCGGCGACCACATCGTCATGGGTAACGACGTCTACGGCGGAACGCACCGCCTCGTGAGCCGCGTCTTCGTGCCGTGGGGCGTGTCCATCTCCACGGTCGAGATGAGCGACCTCGATGCGGTGCGGCACGCGATCAGGCCGGATGCGACGAAGATCCTCTGGGTCGAGACGCCGTCGAACCCGCTCATGAAGATCACCGACATCGCGGCGCTCGCCGAGCTGGGGCACGAGTTCGGCATCACCGTCGTTGTCGACAACACCTTCGCCTCGCCGTACCTGCAGCGCCCGCTCGAGCTCGGCGCCGACGTGGTGGTCCACTCGACGACGAAGTACCTCGGCGGTCACTCCGATGTCCTCGGCGGCGCGGTCATCCTGAACGATGAGGAGCTGGCCTCGAAGGTGGGGTTCCTGCAATTCGGCGTTGGCGCGGTGTCGGGCCCGATGGATGCCTGGCTCACCGTCCGCGGAATCAAGACCCTCGCCGTGCGCATGGACCGCCACTCGTCCAACGCTCAGTCGATCGCGGCGTCGCTCGTCGGTCACCCGAAGCTCGAGCAGGTCTACTACCCGGGCCTGCCGCACCACCCCGGACACGACCTCGCGGCGAAGCAGATGAAGTCGTTCGGCGGCATGATCTCGGTCGCCGTCGCTGGCGGGGCAGCCCAGGCGAAGAAGTTCGCGGAGTCGACGACGCTCTTCCAGCTCGCGGAGTCGCTCGGCGGTGTCGAGTCGCTCATCGGCTACCCGTCGGAGATGACCCACGCATCGGTGAAGGGCACGGCCCTCGAAGTGCCCGACAACGTCGTGCGGCTGTCGGTGGGGATCGAGGACGTGGATGATCTGACCGCCGACCTGCTCGGAGCGCTCGAGCGACTGTAGGGTTTCGGCAGACCGAAACCTCCCAGCGTGTACTAAGCTTCACTAAACACGTCCGCCGACGCCGCGAGCCCGGGGTCGACGATCTTTGGGGATACAACTTCATGACTCAGCGCATTCGCACCGCTGCGGTCGCCATCGCGGGGGCGCTCGGCCTCCTCGTCGCGCCCGTCGCCCTCGCCGCCCCCGCTGCGGCTGCTCCGCTTACCCAGGTCCTGTTCTTCTCGAACGACGCCTACACCGATGTGGACGAGGAGGACGCCTTCTGGATCGACGGCCTCGAGGCCGCTGGGGCAACCGTGACCGTCTTCGACGGAGGCGATGGTTCCGCCGCCGCCTGGACCGCTGCCCTGACGGGCCAGCAGGTCTTCGCGTTCCCGGAGCACGACGACGATCTCTACAACAATGCGATCACCGAGGAGGCCGCGTACGCCATCGCCGATTGGGTAAAGGCGGGCGGACTGATCCTCGCGTCGTCGGACTATGACTTCGTCCTCACGTCCGTGGTGACCGGCATCGACTACACCGAGGTCCCGGATTACTCAGCCGACTTCTTCGGGCCCTGGCCGCGGCTGACCGAGTTCTTCCCGGGCGCCCCGGACGCACTCGCCCCAGCCGACGGCACGACCGCCTACAACTCCTTCTTCTGGACGCCCGAGCAGCTGTCGGTGTACACGCCGCTCTACGCCGTCGATGACCCCGCTGACGAGGACAACAGCTGGGTGTCGGGCCTGTTCCGTGCCGGTGCCGGTGGAGTCATCTACCTCGGGTACGACTGGTACCCCAGCCCGGGCCAAGGTGAGCTCCAGGCCGCCTGGAACGCCTACGTCGAGGCGATCCTCGAGGCGGGCATCCCGCCTGTCGCCCCGCCGGCGCCGCAGCTCGCTGCGACCGGTTCGTCGGTCGAGCCCGGCCTGTACGTCGGTGGCGCCGCGCTCCTGCTCCTCGCGGGTGCTGCGGTGGTGATCGTCGCGCGTCGCAAGGCCGCTGCGTAAGTACTTTTCCTGAAAGCGGCGTCCGGATCATTCGGGCGCCGCTTTCGTCTGCCCGAATTTTCCCAGCATCTACTAAGGTGTGAAGCAAATACACGTCTGTCGACTCCGCGAGTACGGAC
The DNA here is from genome assembly GCF_030580675.1 of Antiquaquibacter soli. Taxonomy (GTDB): domain Bacteria; phylum Actinomycetota; class Actinomycetes; order Actinomycetales; family Microbacteriaceae; genus Rhodoglobus; species Rhodoglobus soli. The sequence continues at coordinate 358,269 of NZ_JAUQUB010000001.1, forward strand.
TCGACGAACCACAAGGACTCACTTTGATGACTCAGCGCATTCGCACCGCTGCGGTCGCCATCGCGGGGGCGCTCGGCCTCCTCGTTGCGCCCGTCGCCCTGGCCGCCCCTGCTGCGGCCGCATACCCGGCGATCAACGTTCTTTTCTTCTCCAACGGGGACTTCACGAGCCCGACGTCGGAGGACGCAACGCAGATCGCCGCCCTCGAGGAAGTCGGCGCGACCGTGACCGTGTTCAACGGTGGCGACGGTCTACCCGCGACGTGGACGGCCGCTCTCGCGGGCAAGGATGCCTTGGTCATCCCCGAGAGCAGCCCGCTGCTCAACAGCATCGTGCTGCCCGTCGAATCCGCCGAGGTCATCGCCGACTGGGTTTCTGCCGGCGGCATCCTGCTGCTCCCGACGGTCGGTCAGGAGAACCTGCTCAGCCTCATCACGGGCGTGGACTTCACCTCGGTGTGGTCCACGGTCGGAGGCGGCGGCCCTTGGCCGTTCCTCGGCGGCGACTCGAGCTTCCCCGCCCAGCTCAGCTACTCGAACGGCACCTCGCCGATCAACATCTCGTCGTGGACGGACGTCCAGTACGAGGCGTCCGGTCCGGTGTACTTCGACGAGGACACCGATGAGCTCGCCGTGGGCGCCTTCCCCGTAGACGCGGGCATCATCTACACGCTCGCGTACGACTGGTACCCCGGCACGGAGCCGACCGACATCACCGCGCGGGCCGACTGGAACATCGTCCAGGGTCTCCTCCTCGGACTCCCGGTCGACGCGCCCGCCCCGGCCCCGCAGCTCGCCGCGACCGGCTCCTCCGTCGAGCCGGGTCTGTACGTCGGCGGCGCCGCGCTCCTGCTCCTCGCGGGTGCTGCGGTCGTGATCGTCGCGCGCCGCAAGGCCGTTGCGTAAGCGCTAAGCACCCTCAGAAGCGGCGGCCGGGTCATCCGGTCGCCGCTTCTGGCATTAACCCCGCGAACCGTGGCGGCTTCTCGGCGGCAGGATGTCGCCCGGTCGCGCCACCATGGACTCCATGAGCACCACCGCGCCATCCGCCCCACCCGCAACCGCCGCCACCGGCGGCCGCCTCGGGCTCGTGCAGGCGTCGGCGCTCTACATCGCGGCGGTGCTCGGCACGGGCATCCTCGCGCTCCCGGGCCTCGCCGCGGATGCCGCCGGCCCCGCCTCGATCGTCGCCGTGCTCGCGGTGCTCGGGCTGTCGATCCCGCTCGCGGGCACCTTCGCGGCGCTCGCGGCACGCTACCCCGACGCCGGGGGAGTGGCGACGTTCGTGCGCCTTGCGCTCGGCGATACGGCGGCGCGGATGGCCGGCTACTGGTTCCTGTTCGGCGTGCAGTTCGGGGCTCCCGTGGTGGCGACCCTGGGCGCCGAGTACCTCGTCGCCGCCCTCGGCGCGGACCGTTCGGTGGTGTGGATGATCGCCCTCGCGTTCCTCGCCGTGCCGCTCGCCGTCAACTTCTTCGGCCTGCGGGTGAGCGGCAAGCTGCAGCTCGTGCTCACCGGGCTGCTCGTCGTCGTGGTGGTGGGCGTGGTCGCCGTGACCGCGCCGGTGGTCGAACCCGCGAACTTCGAGCCGTTCCTGCCGCATGGCTGGGTGGGCGTCGGCATCGCGATCAGCCTGTTCGTGTGGGCGTTCGCGGGATGGGAGGCGGTCACCCACATCGCGGGGGAGTTCCGAGACCCGCGCCGCGTCATCCCGCTCGCCACCGGCATCGCGATCGTCGTCGTGGGGCTCGCGTACCTGGCGCTGCAGATCGTCACCGTCGGGGTGCTCGGCTCCGACAACGGGTTCAGCCAGGTGCCGCTCATCGACCTCGTCGCCGTGACCGTGCCCGGCATCGGGCCGATCGTCGTCGCCATGATCGCGGCCGTCGTCGCGGTCGGCGTGCTCAACGCGTACGTGCCCGCGTTCGGCAACCTCGCCGCCTCCCTCGGCCGCGACGGACACCTGCCGCGCTGGTTCGCGCGCGGCGCCGAGCCGGGCAGCGTTCCGCGGCGGGCGCTCGTGCTCATCAGCGCGATCACGCTCGGCTACTTCGGCATCGCGCTCTCGCAGGGCCTCGTGCTGACGCCGTTCATCCTCATCCACACGTCGTCGATGGTCGCCGTCTACGCGCTCGGCATGGTCGCGGCGGTGCGCCTGCTCGAGCGGTTCACGGTCGGGTGGTGGATGGCCGTCGTCTCCGTCGTCCTCGTCGCGGGCCTGCTCGTGCTCGCCGGCGGAAACCTCCTCGTCCCCGCGATCCTCGCGGTGATCGCCCTGCTCGTCACCCTCGTGAAACGGAGAACCTCGCGTGCCTGAGTACCGCGCCCATGTCGATGCCGTCATCCAGTTCGCCAACGGCGGCTCCCTCTCGACCGAGGGATTCCGCCTCGATCTGCCCAGCGCGGATGCCTCGGCCGACGACATCTCGCGCCTGCTCGTCCAGCACCTGGGGCTCACCCTCGTCGGCAGCGTCACGCTGTCGAACCTCGAGATCGTCGAGGAGCAGCACCGCGGTTCGCGCGGAATCGAGACGGCACCCGCGCAGTCAGCAGCGCCGTCGCGGCGCGTGGTCGACCTGAGCCACGTCATCCGTGCGGGCCTCGTCACCTACCCGGGCCTGCCCGCACCGACTATCACCCCGCACCTCACGCGCCAGGACTCCCGCGCGAAGTACGCGCCCGGCACCGAGTTCGCGATGGACATCATCACGATGATCGGCAACACCGGCACCTACCTCGACAGCCCGTGGCACCGCTACGGCGACGGTGCCGACCTCGCCGGCCTCGACCTCGGCACGCTCGTCGACCTCCGCGCGGAGGTGTTCCACGTCACCGACATCGCTTCGCGCGGGGTGCCCGCGAGCGTCTTCTGGGACCGCGACGTGACGGATGCCGCGGTGCTCATCCACACCGGCTGGGACCGCCACTTCGGTACCCCCGCCTACGCCTCCGGCTCCCCGTACCTCGACACCGCGGCCGTCGAGTACCTCGTCGGTCAGGGCGCCGCGCTCGTCGGCATCGACGCCCTCAACATCGACGACACCGAGAGCGGGGGCGAGCGGCCCGCGCACTCGGGGTTGCTTGCGGCGGGCATCCACGTCGTCGAGCACCTCACCAACCTCGGGGCGCTGCCGGCGCGCGGCGCGCGGTTCACGGCGGCGCCGCCCGCGGTGGAGGGCTTCGGCACGTTCCCCGTGCGGGCGTTCGCAATCGTCGAGTGACGCGGGCGCCCGGCGCGCAACCCGTGGGCTAGTGTCGGGAGGCATGAGCACGGCCCCCGGCAGCCCGCAGGCGAACATCCGCCAGGTCGCCGCGCGCGCCGGCGTCTCGCACATGACCGTCTCGCGGGTGCTCAACGGGCACCCGAGTATCGCGCCCGCCACGCGTGAGCGGGTGCTCGAGGCGATCCGCGAGCTCGACTACCGGCCGAACAGCGCCGCTCGCGCCCTCGCGACGCGGCGGTCCAACCGGCTCGGCGTCATCGTTGAGAGCGTCGTCGAATTCGGGCCGGGCAGCACCGTGCGCGCGATCGAGGACGCCGCCCACGAGCGCGGCTACACCGTCTCCACGATCACCGTCGACCGCACGGTTACCGCGGACGACGCGATCGCCACCCTGCGCGCGATCGGCGTCGACGCCCTCTGCCTCATCACCCCGCGCTCCGAGTCCCTCGAGCTGCTGCGCGCGACCGCCGACGCCGTGCCGACCCTCGTCGTCGCGTCCGAGCCCGAGGCCGGGCTGTACACGGTCGCGGTGGATCAGCGCCTCGGCACGCGCCTCGCGCTCGAGCACCTCGTGGAGCTCGGGCACCGCAGCATCCTGCACCTCGCCGGCCCGCTGGACTGGCTGGATGCCCGCGCGCGCGACCGCGAGTACGCCGAGCACCTCGAGCGCTCCGGCATCCCGATCCGACCGGTCGTCGTGGGGGACTGGACCTCCGACTCGGGCTACGCCTTCGGGCGCTCGCTCGGCGGTCGGCCGGACTTCACGGCGGTGTTCGCGGCGAACGACCAGATGGCGCTCGGGCTCGTGCACGCGCTGCACGAGTCGGGCATCCGGGTTCCCGACGACGTGAGCGTCATCGGCTTCGACGACCTGCCGGACGCGCGCCACTTCCTGCCGCCCCTCACGACAGTGCGCCAGGACTTCCGCGCGCTCGGGTCGCTCGCCGTGGATGCCCTGCTCGCCGGGCTCGAGGGCGGGGATGTCCCGTCCCGATCGCTCATCGAGCCGGAGCTGGTCGTGCGCGCCTCGACGGCACCCCCGCGCTCGGCGTAGGGCATCCCGCCAGTCCGCCCCTCTCGGCGCGATCCGCACGCCGAGGCACTCGGATTGCGCCGAAAACCGCAGATAGAACCCGCGCGGTCCGCCGCCCCGAGTATCAGGATGCCCGGCGCTTGCTCCGACGCAGTGTGACCGGTAACATCAACCCCCGTGAGCACCTTCAGCCTCGCCGTCGAGGCCGCCATCGCCGAGACCCGCCGCGACGTCGCCGAACTGCACGGGGAGCTCGTCCGCAATAACCTCATCGTCTGGACCGGGGGCAACGTGTCCGGCCGCGTCCCGGGCGCCGACCTCTTCGTCATCAAGCCGTCGGGCGTGAGCTACGACGACCTCGCCCCCGAGAACATGATCCTGTGCGATCTCGACGGCGACGTCATCCCCGGCACCGAGGGAAGCGACCGCAGCCCGTCGAGCGACACCGCCGCCCACGCCTACGTCTACCGGCACATGCCGACGGTCGGCGGCGTCGTGCACACCCACTCCACCTTCGCGACCGCGTGGGCCGCTCGCGGCGAGGAGATCCCGTGCGTCATCACCGCGATGGCGGACGAGTTCGGCGGACCCATCCCCGTCGGTCCGTTCGCGATCATCGGGGATGACTCGATCGGCCGTGGCATCGTCGAGACCCTCGCCGGTCACCGCTCGCGCGCCGTGCTCATGCAAAACCACGGCCCCTTCACGATCGGCGTCTCCGCGCGCGACGCCGTGAAGGCCGCCGTCATGGTCGAGGATGTCGCGCGCACCGTGCACCTCGCCCGCGAGGCCGGACCGCTCATCCCCATTCCCCAGGAGGCCATCGACCGCCTCTTCGACCGCTACCAGAACGTCTACGGACAGAGTGAGGACGAGCGCCGATGAACGCCGCACCCGACACCTCCACGACCGCGGCCTGGATCCGCGACGGCCGCACGAGCCTCGGCATCGAGCTCGGCTCGACGCGCATCAAGGCGTGCCTGATCGGTGACGACCCGTCGGTCGTCCTCGCGGTCGGCGAGTTCGAGTGGGAGAACCAGCTCGTCGACGGGCTGTGGACGTACTCGCTCGACGACGTGTGGTCGGGGCTGCAGGCGGCGTTCGCCGCCCTCGCCGCCGACGTCCAGCGCCGGCACGGGACCCCGCTCGAGACGATCGGCGCGATCGGCGTCTCCGCGATGATGCACGGCTACCTCGCCTTCGACGACGCCGACCAACTTCTCGTGCCGTTCCGCACGTGGCGCAACACGAACACCGGTCCGGCGGCAACCGAGCTCACTCGCGAGTTCGGAGTGAACATCCCGCTGCGCTGGTCGGTGGCCCACCTGTACCAGGCGGTCGTCGACTCCGAGGCCCACGTGCCGAGCATCCGCTTCGTCACCACCCTCGCCGGTTACGTGCACTGGCGCCTCACCGGCGAGAAGGTGCTCGGTATCGGCGACGCGTCCGGAATGTTCCCGATCGACGACGCGACCCGCGGCTACGACCCCGGGATGCTCGCCCGCCTCGACGAGCTCGTGGCGGGCCGGGGCATCCAGCGTCCGGTCGCCGAGCTGCTGCCGCGCGTGCTCCCCGCGGGGGCGGAGGCAGGCTCGCTCACCGAGGAGGGTGCGCGACTGCTCGACCCGACCGGCGCATTGGGTGCGGGCATCCCGCTCTGTCCGCCCGAGGGCGACGCGGGCACCGGAATGGTCGCGACGAACTCGGTCGCGCCGCGCGCCGGCAACGTGAGCGCCGGCACGAGCATCTTCGCGATGGTCGTGCTCGAGAGGCCGCTGCAGAACGTCCACGAGGAGCTCGACCTCGTGACGACCCCGGCGGGCGACCCGGTGGCGATGGTGCACTGCAACAACGGCGCGAGCGAGCTCGCCGCGTGGGTGTCGCTCTTCCGGCGGTTCGCTGCCGCGGCCGGGGCCGATCTCGACGCGGATGCCGCCTACCGGGCCCTCTTCACGGAGGCGCTCGAGGGCGAGGCCGACGCGGGCGGGGTGTTCGCCTACAACCAGCTCTCCGGGGAACCGATCGCGGGACTCGAGGAGGGGCGCCCGCTCGTCGTGCGCACGGACGAGAGCCGCTTCACTCTCGCGAACTTCATGCGCGCCCAGCTCTACGGCGTGTTCGCGACCCTCAGCCTCGGCATGACGGTGCTCGACGACGAGGGCGTCGCCCTCGACCGCATGTTCGCGCACGGAGGCATCTTCCGCACCGCGGGAGTCGCCCAGCGGTTCCTCGCCGCGGCGCTCGGCGCCCCCGTCTCCGTCGCCGACACCGCGTCCGAGGGCGGGGCGTGGGGCGTCGCCGTGCTGGCCGCCTACCGCGCCTCAGGAGAGACGACCACCCTCGCGGAGTACCTGCGCGACCATGTCTTCCGCGGCGCGAGCCTCCACGTCATCGAGCCGTATCCCGACGACGTCGCCGGCTTCGCCGCCTACCTCGACCGATACCGCGCGGGCCTCGCCATCGAGCGCGCCGCCGCAGCCGCACTGTAAGCAGAAGCACTGTAAACAAAGGACACCAGCATGGCCAGCATCATCCCCGACCTGAAGACCAAGACGGTCCGCTTCCTCACGGGCAGCCAGGACCTCTACGGCGAGGAGACCCTCCGCCAGGTCGCCGAGCAGTCGCAGGCCGTCGCCCGCGTGCTGCAGGAGTCGAGCGACATCCCCGTCACCGTCGAGTGGATGCCCGTGCTCAAGTCGAGCGACGCGATCCGTCGCGCCGTGCTCGACGCGAACTCCGACGACAGCGTCATCGGCGTCATCACGTGGGCGCACACCTTCAGCCCGTCGAAGATGTGGATCCACGGGCTCTCCGTGCTCGAGAAGCCCCTGCTGCACCTGCACACCCAGGCGAACGTCGCACTGCCGTGGGAGGAGATCGACTTCGACTTCATGAACCTGAACCAGGCCGCGCACGGCGACCGCGAGCACGCGTACATCCTCAGCCGCATGAACGTCGCCCGCAAGACGGTCGTCGGCCACGTCAGCAACCCCGCGGTGATCAAGCAGATCTCCGACTGGTCGCGCGCCGCCGCCGGGTGGGATGCCGCGCAGAACATGAAGCTCGCGCGCTTCGGTGACAACATGCGCTTCGTCGCCGTCACCGAGGGCGACAAGACGGAGGCGGAGATCCGCCTCGGCGTGCAGGTAAACACGTGGGGCGTCAACGAGCTCGCCGACGCCGTGCACGCGGCGTCCGAGTCGGACGTCGACGACCTCGTCGCCGTGTACGAGGAGACCTACGACGTCGTCCCCGAACTGAAGAAGGGCGGCGAGCGCCACGACTCCCTCCGCTACGGTGCGGCCATCGAGCTGGGCCTGCGGAGCTTCCTCGAAGCTGGCGGGTTCTCCGCTTTCACCACGAGTTTCGAGGACCTCGGCGCCCTGCGCCAGCTGCCCGGCCTCGCCGTGCAGCGCCTCATGGCCGACGGCTACGGCTTCGGCGCTGAGGGTGACTGGAAGACGGCCGTGCTCGTGCGCGTCGCCAACGTCATGGGCGCGGGGCTGCCGGGTGGGGCATCCCTCATGGAGGACTACACGTACCACCTCACGCCGGGGGAGGAGAAGATCCTCGGCGCGCACATGCTCGAGGTGAGCCCGTCGCTCACGACCTCGAAGCCGAGCCTCGAGATCCACCCGCTCGGCATCGGCGGCAAGGAGGACCCGGTGCGCCTGGTCTTCACCGCCGACAGCGGCCCCGCGGTCGTCGTCGCGATGAGCGACATGCGCGACCGGTTCCGCCTCGTCGCCAACGTCGTCGAGAATGTGCCCCTGGATGCTCCGATGCCCAAGCTTCCCGTCGGGCGGGCCGTCTGGAAGCCGGCCCCGGACTTCGCGACCTCCGCCGCGGCCTGGCTCACCGCGGGAGCGGCGCACCACACCGTCATGTCGACCGCGGTCGGCGTGGACGTGTTCCGCGACTTCGCCGAGATCGGCGGCCTCGAGCTGCTCGTCATCGACGAGGACACGACCCTGCGCGACTTCCAGCGCGAGGTCAAGTGGAACGCGGCGTACTACCGCCTCGCCCAGGGCATCTAGCAACGGAAGGGGCTGGCCGGCTCGTGCCGACCAGCCCCGTCCACCTCAGTGCGCGAGCACCGGCTCCGCGTCATCCGCCGCCCGGGGCGCGTGCGACAGCGACAGCCCGTCGCCGCGCCGACGGAAGAGCAGCGCCGACATGACGGCACCCACGGCGAAGAACCCGGCGCCCCACCAGTACGCGGTCGCGTAGCTCGCGAGGGCGGCCTTCGTCGCGACCTCGGCGGTCACCGGTGCGTGGGCGGCGAGGTAGTCGGTCGCGGCCGTCGCGGCGAGCGTGTTGAGCAGCGCGGTGCCGATCGATCCGCCGACCTGCTGGCTCGTGTTGACCATCGCGGAGGCGACTCCGGCGAACTGGCGGTCGACCCCGAGCGTGGCGGTCTGCATCGAGGCGGGCATCATCGTGCCCATCGCGGTGCCCATGATCATGAGCGGGATGAGTACGTTCGGCGCGTAGCTGCTCGACTCGTCGAGTCGCGTGAGCAGCACCATGGCGATGACGCCGAGGATCATGCCCGCGGGAACCATGATCTTGGGGCCGAGGCGCGGCACGAGGAAGTTCGTCCCGATCTGGGCGGCGAGCACGAGCATCCCGATCATGGGCAGGAAGGCGAGGCCGGTCTGGATGGGCGAGTAGCCGAGCGTCGCCTGCAGGTAGTAGGTGACGAACAGGAAGATGCCGAACATCCCGGCACCCGCGATGAGCACGGACAGGTACGCGGCGCCGCGGTTGCGGTCGAGCACGATCGCCAGCGGAAGGAGCGGGTGGGATGCCCGCAGCTGCCACAGCACGAACGCGACGAGTAGCACGCCCGAGCCGGCGAGCATCCCCCACGTGAGGGGAGCATCCCAGCCGTCGGTCTCGGCGTGCGAGAACCCGAAGACGAGGGCGAACAGCGCCGCCGAGACGAGCAGCGTGCCCGGGATGTCGAGGCGGGGGCGATCGCCGCTGCGCGCGATGGTGGGAACGAACACGAGCGCGCCGACGAGCGCGACGGCGGCGATGACGACGTTGATGTAGAGGTTCCAGCGCCAGTCGAGGGACTCGGTCAGCACCCCGCCGAGCAGGAGGCCCACGGCGCCCCCGGCTCCGGCGATGGCGCCGAAGACGCCGAACGCTCGGGCGCGCTCCTTCGGCACGGTGAACGTCGTCGTGAGCACGGCGAGGGCGGTCGGTGCGAGGAGCGCGCCGAAGACGCCTTGAAGCGCGCGGGCCGCGACGAGCAGCTCGAAGGAGCCGGCGGCTCCGCCGAGGGCGGAGGCGATCGCGAATCCGATGAGGCCGATGATGAAGGTGCGCTTGCGGCCGATGAGGTCGGAGAGCCGCCCGCCGAGCAGCAGGAGGCTGCCGAAGGCCAGGGAGTAGGCGGTGATGATCCACTGGCGGTCGCCGTCGGAGAATCCGAGGTCGGCCTGCGCGGACGGCAGGGCGATGTTCACGACGGTCGCGTCGAGCACGACCATGAGCTGGGCGAGCCCCACGACGACCAGCGTGAGCCAGCGGCGGTTGTCCACCGCGGGGATGATGGTTTCAGACATGCTGGACACTATATACGGAACTCAATAGTTCCGGATATCATCGGTACAGGAATTAATGCGCTGGTAATGTTGACGACGGAGCAGGAAGGGGCGCGGCGATGCGGCAGGCGGAACTCACCGACTCCAAGCCTCGGCTCGGTCGCAAGCGCGACGACTCCCGCGATCCGGAGATCCTCGATGCCACGCTCGACGTGCTGGCCGAGCACGGCTACGACGGCATGACCATCGACATGGTCGCCGCGCGCGCGAAGGCGGGCAAGGCGACGCTCTACCGGAGGTGGCCGTCGAAGCCGGAGCTCGTGCTCGATGCCGTCGCGTGCATGAAGGCGACGACCCTCGACCCGCAGAGCCTGCCCGACACCGGCACCCTGCGCGGTGACCTCATCGCCATGATCAAGGCGCCGACTCTGCGGGATGCCGAACGCAAGCTCAAGGTGATGGCGGGCATCGTGTCCATGATCGCCCGCAACCCCGAGCTCGCGGATGCCGCGCGGGACGCACTGGTCGAGCCCCGGGCGGCGCTCAACCGCATCATCTTCCAGCGCGCGGTCGACCGCGGCGAGATCTCCGCCGACGTGGACATCGAGACGCTCATCGGCATCGCTCCGGCGATCGTCGCCTACCGAACCCTTCTGCTGCAGAAGCCGGTGACGCGAGAGTTCATGATCTCGACGATCGACACCGTCGTGCTGCCTGCCGCCGGCGTTCGCCCGAGCTGACTCCGGCGTCGGGTCCCGCAGGCCGGATGTCGGCTCTGCGCCCCCGACGGGCCATAATGAATGTGAACGTACACACGAGCAATGGAGCGCGGGACGAGCCACATGGAGCCAGAGAAGGTCCGCGCGCCGAACATCCGTGACGTCGCCCGCCTCGCGGGGGTCTCGTACCAGACAGTCTCGCGCGTCCTCAACGAGCACCCCAGCATCCGCGAGTCGACGAAGCAGCGCGTTCTCGATGTCATCCAGGAGATCGGCTACCGCCCCAATCAGGCCGCGCGAGCCCTCGTCACGAGTCGATCGCGAACCATCGGCGTGCTGACGACGCAGACCGTCAACTACGGGCCATCGACGAGCGTCTCCGCGATCGAGGTCGCGGCGCGCGAGGCGGGCTACCGCATCACGGTGACGAGCATCTCGTCGACCGACTACACCGCCATCCGCAGCGCCCTCGACTACCTCCTGACGCAAGCGGTCGAGGCGCTCGTCGTTATCGCGCCGCAAGTGCGCGTGCTCGACGCCATCCGCGAGATGGACTTCGGCGTGCCCTACGTGACTCTCCAGAACGCCGATGTCGGCGGCGGCGAGCACTCGATGTCCGTCGACCAGGTGGCCGGCGCCCGCATGGCGACGCGGCACCTCATCGAGCTCGGCCACACCGAGATCATGCACATCTCGGGCCCGCAGGACTGGATCGAGGCGGAGGCGAGGATGCAGGGCTACCTCGAGGCGATCAACGAGAAGGATCTACGCACTCGCGCCCCCATCCTCGGCGACTGGACGGCGCACTTCGGCTACTACGCGGGGCTCGAGCTGCTGCGCTTCCGCGACTTCACGGCTCTGTTCGCGAGCAACGACCAGATGGCGCTCGGCTTCATCCATGCCTGCTGGGATTCGGGGCTGGATGTCCCGGGCGACATCAGCGTCGTCGGCTTCGACGACATCCCGGAGGCGGCCCACTTCTACCCGCCGCTCACGACGGTGCGCCAGAATTTCGCGGAGATCGGCCGACGGGCGGTCTCGCTTCTCGTCTCGGAGCTCCAGGGCATCACCGTCGACCACGCCCAGATCGTGCCCGAACTGGTGGTGCGCCGGTCCACCGCCGCCCCGCGGTAAGCCGGTTACCGAACCGTGACCGACCGGTATTCGCCGCCCGCTTGACAGATGTGACCGTTTCGCGTGTAATCTGATGGTCGTCATGTGAAACGGTCACATTGCGTCACATGATCAGTCGGAAACCTGAGACAACGGAGTCGCATGAGCGCGTTCAGCCCGGAGATCGAGGTCGCCATCGCGCGCACTCGTGACGAGGTGTCGGCGCTCCACGCAGAGCTGGTCCGCAACGGACTCGTCGTCTGGACCGGCGGAAACGTGTCCGGCCGAGTCCCCGGTGCGGACGCCTTCGTGATCAAGCCGTCGGGAGTGAGCTACGACGAGCTGCGGCCGGAGAACATGATCGTCTGCGACCTCGAGGGGCGCGTCATCCCCGACACCCCCGGCAGCGACCGCGAGCCGTCGAGCGACACCGCCGCCCACGCCTACGTCTACCGCCACATGGAGCACGTCGGCGGAGTCGTGCACACCCACTCGCCCTACGCAACCGCGTGGGCGGCCCGCGGCGAGGCGATCCCGTGCGTGATCACCGCCATGGCCGACGAGTTCGGCGGCGAGATCCCGGTGGGCCCGTTCGCGATCATCGGGGACGACTCGATCGGCCGCGGCATCGTCGAGACCCTCACCGGCCACCGCTCGCGTGCCGTGCTCATGCAGAACCACGGCCCCTTCACGATCGGCCGCAACGCGCGCGACGCCGTCAAGGCGGCCGTCATGGTCGAGGATGTCGCGCGCACCGTGCACCTCGCCCGCCAGGGCGGCGCGCTCCTGCCGATCCCGCAGGACGCCATCGACTCGCTCTTCGACCGCTACCAGAACGTCTACGGACAGGCCGCCCAGGGGGCCATGCCGTGACCACACAGACTCGCCGGGCTGCGTCCCGGATCGAGACCCGGCCTTCATGGACGAGGCCGGGGTTTGCACCACAAACGACAATGACGTCCATCAATCGAAAGGAAACACAGTGAAGAAGATGTCACTTCTTTCGCTCGTTGCGGCCGGTGCCATGGTCGTGGGCCTCGCAGCCTGCGCCCCCGCCGGTGACAGCGGTTCCGGCGGCGGTGAGGGCGGCCTCATCGGCGTCGCCATGCCGACGAAGTCGTCGGAGCGCTGGATCGCCGACGGCGACGCCCTCAAGGCCACGCTCGAGGAGCAGGGCTTCCAGGTCGACCTCCAGTACGCCGAGGACGACATCCCCACGCAGGTCAGCCAGGTCGAGAACATGATCACCAAGGGCGCCAAGGCTCTGATCATCGCGGCGATCGACGGCACCACGCTCACGAGCGTGCTGCAGGAGGCCGCTGACGGTGGCATCCCGGTCATCGCGTACGACCGCCTCATCCGCGACTCGGAGAACGTCGACTACTACGCGACGTTCGACAACTTCCTCGTCGGCCAGCAGCAGGCCTGGACCCTGCTCAACGGCCTCGGCCTGACCGAGCTCGACGGCACCCCGATCGCGGACGCGCCGGCTGGCCCGTTCAACATCGAGCTGTTCGCCGGCTCGCTCGACGACAACAACGCCTTCTTCTTCTTCAACGGCGCCATGGACGTGCTCCAGCCGCTGATCGATGACGGCACCCTCGTCGTGAAGTCGGGTCAGACCGACATCGAGCAGGCCGCCACGCTCCGCTGGGACGGCGAGACCGCCCAGAGCCGCATGGAGGACCTCCTCACGGCGAACTACTCGGACGGCAGCAAGGTCAACGCGGTCCTGAGCCCCTACGACGGCATCTCGCGCGGCATCATCTCCGCGCTCACGGACGCCGGCTACACGGTGGGCGAGGGCTGGCCGATCATCTCCGGCCAGGACGCTGAGATCGACTCGGTCAAGGCCATCCTCGCGGGCGAGCAGTACGCCACGATCTTCAAGGACACTCGCGAGCTCGCGAAGGTCGCGGCTGGCATGGCCGTCGCGATCCTCAACGGCGAGGAGCCGGAGATCAACGACACCGAGACGTACGACAACGGCAAGAAGGTCGTCCCGTCGTACCTGCTCCAGCCGGTGCCGGTCGTCAAGGACAACGTCGAGTCCGCGCTCGTTGACACGGGCTACTGGACGGCGGAGGAGCTCGGCCTGTAATCAGGCCGGACTCTGAGTCCACCTAGCCGGTGGTGGGGGAGAACCCGATCTTCCCCGCCACCGGCATCCTCAGTACCCTCCCCCTAACGGTCCCAACAAGGAAGTCGGCCACGACGTGACACAGAACATCCTCGAGATGCGGTCCATCACGAAGACCTTCCCCGGCGTCAAGGCGCTCTCCGACGTCACCCTCCAGGTGGCGCGCGGCGAGGTGCACGCCATCTGCGGCGAGAACGGCGCGGGAAAGTCCACCCTCATGAAGGTGCTCTCGGGCGTCTACCCGCACGGCAGCTACGAGGGCGACATCGTCTTCGAGAACGAGGTCGTCGAGTTCAAGGACATCCGTGACTCCGAGGCCAAGGGCATCGTGATCATCCACCAGGAGCTCGCACTCAGCCCCTACCTCTCGATCGCCGAGAACATCTTCCTCAACAACGAGGTCAAGGGCCGCTTCGGCCTCATCGACTGGGACAAGGCGAACAGCGAGGCCGCGAAGCTCCTCGCCCGAGTCGGCCTGCGCGAGAACCCGACGACGAAGATCCTCGACATCGGCGTGGGCAAGCAGCAGCTCGTGGAGATCGCCAAGGCGCTCTCGAAGCGAGTGAAGCTGCTCATCCTCGACGAGCCGACCGCGGCCCTCAACGACGAGGACTCGGATCACCTGCTCGACCTGATCCTGCACCTCAAGGAGCAGGGCATCACGTCGATCATCATCAGCCACAAGCTCAACGAGATCAAGAAGATCGCCGATTCGGTCACGATCATCCGTGACGGCAAGACGATCGAGACGATCGCCAAGACGGACGTCACGGAAGAGCGCATCATCAAGGACATGGTCGGCCGCGACCTCGAGCACCGCTACCCCGATCACACGCCGCACATCGGTGAGGAGATCCTGCGCGTCGAGGACTGGACCGCCCACCACCCGCAGGACGTCAACCGCGTCGTCGTCGACAAGGTCAACCTCAACGTCCGCCGCGGTGAGATCGTCGGTATCGCCGGCCTCATGGGGGCCGGTCGCACCGAGTTCGCGATGAGTCTCTTCGGCCGCAGCTACGGCACCCGCATTTCGGGTCGCGTCTTCAAGGCGGGCGAGGAGATCCACACCCGCACCGTCGACGAGGCGATCCGCAACGGACTCGCTTACGCGACGGAGGACCGCAAGCAGTACGGCCTCAACCTCATCGAGGACATCAAGCGCAACATCTCGATGGCCTCGCTGAGCAAGCTCGCCACGGGCGGGCTCGTCAACGACAACGAGGAGTACAAGGTCGCCAACGAGTACCGCAAGTCGCTCAACATCAAGGCGCCGAACGTGCTCGTCAAGACGGGCAAGCTCTCGGGCGGCAACCAGCAGAAGGTCGTGCTGTCGAAGTGGATCTACTCCGACCCCGACGTGCTGATCCTGGATGAACCGACCCGAGGCATCGACGTCGGCGCGAAGTACGAGATCTACACGATCATCAACCGCCTCGCCGCCGAGGGCAAGGGCATCATCGTGATCTCGTCCGAGCTGCCCGAGCTGCTTGGCATCTGCGACCGCATCTACGCGCTCTCGGAGGGACGGATCACCGGCGAGCTGCCGATCGAGGAGGCCAACCCCGAGGCCCTCCTCAAACTCATGACCATGGAAACGCCCCGCTAGCGGGCTGGCGAACCACGCACAAGGAGCACACTTCAATGACGGACACCAGTACCAAGCAGCCGGGCGCGGCGTCGCGCGCGTCGTCGACGCTGAGCCACATCGTCAGCGACCTCGGCAAGAACGGCATCTTCATTGCCCTCATCGCGGTGGTCGTGCTGTTCTCGATCCTCACGCAGGGCATCCTGCTGCGGCCGCAGAACATCTCGAACCTCATCGTCCAGAACGGCTACATCCTCATCCTCGCCATCGGCATGGTGATGGTCATCGTCGCAGGCCACATCGACCTCTCCGTCGGATCGGTCGCGGCCTTCATCGGAGCCGTGTCGGGTGTGTTCGCGGTGAAGATGGGGCTGCCGTGGTGGCTCGCGATCATCCTCTCGCTCGCGATCGGCGCGCTCGTGGGGGCCTGGCAGGGCTTCTGGATCGCCTACATCGGAATACCTGCGTTCATCGTGACGCTCGCGGGCATGCTCATCTTCCGCGGGCTCGCGCTCGTGGTGCTCGGCAACGCGAACATCGGTTCGTTCCCTGAGCAGTACCGGGCGCTCGGCAACGGGTTCTTGACGGATGTCTTCGGAGACTTCGCGATAGACCCGCTCACCATGGGCGTCGGCGTCCTTGCCGTCATCGGCTTCGTCGTGCAGCAGGTCCGCACCCGTCGGGGTCGCCAGAGCTACGGCCAGGACGTCGAGCCGATGGGCTGGTTCGTCGCGAAGATCGTGCTGCTCACGGCGGGCGTGCTCGCCTTCGCCTACGCCCTCGCGAGCTTCAAGGGCATCCCGATCACGCTCATCATCCTCGCCGTGCTCGTGATGGTCTACGGCATCGTCACCAACCGCAGCGTCTTCGGCCGCCACATCTACGCGATCGGCGGCAACCGCCACGCGGCCGAGCTCTCGGGCGTGAAGACCCGCCAGGTGGACTTCTGGATCTTCGTGAACATGGGCTTCCTCGCCGCGCTCGCGGGCCTCGTCTTCACGGCGCGACTCAACCTCGCCGGACCGAAGGCCGGTGACGGCTTCGAGCTCGAGGCGATCTCGGCGGCGTTCATCGGCGGCGCGGCGGTCCAGGGCGGTGTCGGTACGATCGGCGGCGCCATCATCGGTGGTCTCATCATCGGTGTGCTCAACAACGGAATGTCGATCCTCGGCATCGGCATCGAGTGGCAGCAGGCCGTGAAGGGCCTCGTGCTCCTCTTCGCCGTCGCCTTCGACGTCTTCAACAAGCGCCGGGCGGGCGGCGCGTAACTCGCGCTCCACCACCACGACGAAGGCCCCGGGATGCAGCATCCCGGGGCCTTCGTCGTGTGTCAGGCGCGACCGGCCGCCGCCCTGGACCGCCGCGACAGGGAGTCGATGACCACTGCGAGCAGGAGCACCGCGCCGGTGATGATGTAGCGCAGCGACGAGTCGGGGTTGATGAGGGCGAGCCCCGATGTGATCGACATGATGACGATGACGCCGAGGACGGCCGAGAGCGCGGAGCCGCGACCGCCGAACAGGCTCGTGCCGCCGATGACCGCGGCCGCGATGGCGTTGAGATTGGTGTCGCCGCCGCCGCTGGACTGGTTCGCCGCCGCGAGCCGGGCCGCCGCGAAGACTCCGCCGAGGGCGGCGAGGCTCGAGCACAGCACGAAGACGGAGACGTACACGCGGTTGACCCGGATGCCCGCCCGCCGGGCCGCCTCGACGTTGCCGCCCACGGCGTACACCGAGCGACCCCAGCGGGTTCGGGTGAGGGCGAGCTGGGTGAGCGCGGCGAGCAGCAGGAAGAGCGCAAACATCACTCCGACGCCGCGCGAGAGGTTGAGGTACCACGCGGCAGCGGTGAGCAGCACGAGCAGCGCCACGGACCGCACGATGATGGTCCGCAGCGGCACCGCGGGCAGGCGCGCCTCGGTGCGGCGCCGCGCGAGCACGACCTGGCTCCACGCGTAGCTGCCGACCGCCGCGACGACGAGCGTGTACGAGAGCCACGCGGGCAGGAACCACTGCGTGCCGAACTGCACGATCCATGACTCGAAGGGCAGGTTGATCGACCCGGTGCGGCCGAGCACGGCGAGCTGCACGCCGAGTACGCCGAGGAGCCCCGCGAGCGTGATCACGAAGCTCGGCACCCCAAAGCGGGTGCGGATGAGGCCGAACAGCAGGCCGACGAGAGCGCCGGATGCCACGGCCGCGACGAGCACGACCGGCAGGGGCATCCCGAGCTCCACGAAGCCGACCGCGAGCACCGCCGACGCGAGCCCGCTCACCGACCCGACCGACAGGTCGATCTCGCCGATGAGCAGCACGAGAACGACGCCGAGCGCGATCGTGCCGACGGCCGCGCTCTGCATAGTGAGGTTGACGAGGTTGGTGCTCGACAGGAACGTGGGGTTCAAGATCTCGAAGACGATCCAGATCACGATGAGGCCGGCGACAACGGGGGCCGAGCCGAGGTCGCCGCCGCGGGCGCGCGCCACGAAGTCGCGGACGGCCGCCCGAGCCCCGGACTCGTTCGGGTCGGCGATCGTCGGGATGTCGGTCGTCGTCATCGCGCCACCGCCGCCGGTCGGGTGCCGCGCAGGAGGGAGGCATCGCTGGCTCCGGTGATCGCGCCGATGATCATCTCGCTCGTGACATCCGCGACCCGCAGGTCGCCGTTGTTGCGACCGAGGCGCAGCACGACGATGCGGTCGGAGACCGCCTGGACGTCGGCGATGTTGTGGCTGATCAGGATGACCCCGAGCCCGCGCTCGCGCAACCGCTCGATGAGGTTCAGCACCTCCGCCGTCTGCGCGACGCCGAGCGCGGCGGTCGGTTCGTCGAGGATCACCACCTTCGGATCGCCGACGAGCGAGCGCGCGATCGCGACCACCTGGCGCTGCCCGCCGGAGAGCGCCGCGACCGGCACGCGCACGGAGGGGATGCGCGCGTTGAGCTCGCGCAGGAGCGTCCACGACTGCTGCTCCATCGCCACCTCGTCGAGGCCGCCGTTGGTGAGCAGCTCGCGGCCGAGCCACAGGTTGCTGACGACGTCGAGGTTGTCGCACAGCGACAGGTCCTGATAGATCGTCTCGATGCCGAGCCCGCGAGCCTCGGTCGGGTTGGAGATCGTGACGGGCACGCCCTCGAACGAGATCTCGCCGGCATCCTGCGGGTGCACGCCGGAGAGGATCTTCACGAGCGTCGACTTGCCCGCCCCGTTGTCTCCGACGATCGCGACGACCTCGCCGGCATACACGTCGAGGTCGACATCGGTGAGCGCGCGGACCGCGCCGAAGCGCTTGCTGATGCCGCGAAGCGACAGCAGGTGCTCGGCCGGTTGGGTGGAGTACGTCATCGGCTCACCTGATCCTCGCTGCCGCGCAAGCCGCGGCGTACTCTGCTGTGCAGATCTGCTCTACCGTGTACAGCCCGTCGGCGACGACGGAGCTCAGCACCGTCTCGACGGTGACGACCTGCGCGTCGAGCAGGGTCGTCGGGGTTCCGCCGATCGTGAGCTCGCCGGTCACCGGACGCCCCTCGACGAGATCGTCGACGATCTCCGCCGCGAGGGCCGCCTCGGCGCGGATGTCCTTGTAGATGGTCATGTACTGGTCGCCCGACACGATCCGCTGGATGGCGGCGAGCTCGGCATCCTGCCCGGTCACGACCGGGAAGTCCCGGATGCCCGCCGCCTTCAGCGCGGCGATGGCACCGCCGGCCGTGCCGTCGTTGGCGGCGTAGACGCCGCTGATCCGGTCGCCGTACAGCGTCACCTGGCTCGCGACCCAGTCCTGGGCCTGGTTGGGGCTCCAGTCGGGGGTGTCGAACTCGGCGAGGATCGGGTAGCCGCTCGCCTCGAGCGCGGCGGTGGCGCCCCGCTTGAACTGCTGCGCGTTGTTGTCGGTGGGCGAGCCGTTGACCATGAGGATGCCGCCCGTCGCGCCCGTGTCATCCAGCCGCTCGACGAGGGCCTGGGCCTGCAGGTCGCCGATCGTGTCGTTGTCGAAGGAGATGTAGTAGGCGAGTTCGCCGCCGTCGACGATGCGGTCGTAGGCGATGACGGGCACCCCCTGGGCGTTCGCGGCGATGACGATGCTCACCGCCGCGGCGGAGTCGACGGGATCGAGCACGAGCACTTCGACGCCGGACGCGAGGGCGGCTTCGGCCTGCGACTGCTGCTTCGCGGCATCCTGGTCGGCGTTCGAGTAGAGGACCGAGTAGTCGCCGAGCTCCTCGAGCCGCTGCGTGAAGATCGGCCGGTCGAGCGCTTCGTAGCGCGCGGTCTTGACGTCGGGGAGCAGGAGCGCGACCTTGATGGAGCCGTCGTCGGGGGAGCACCCGACGAGGCAGGATGCGGCGACGACGGCGCACAGGGCGGCCTGCGCTGCTCGTCTCACCGTGATCATCTGGATCTCCACCTTCGTTGGTGCCCGCTGGTCGGGGTACTGCGTGTGTCGGACTCGGAACTCGTTATCGGGGCGGCCTGACGTCGGCGCCGAGGCCGACGTTCTCGATCGCCAGGGCCAGGCAGCCGAGGACCTCGGCGCGGTCGCCGAGCTCGCCCTGGACCACCATGGGCACGCCTCGGGGGCCGGCGAGCGCCGAGCGGTCGAGGGCGTGGCGCAGCGGCGCCAGGAGCGTCTCCCCGGCCCGGGCGAGCTCGCCGCCGATGACGAGCAGCTCCGGGTCGAAGAGGTTCGAGAGGCTCGCGGCGGCGATGCCGACGTGGCGCCCGGCGTCGGCGATGACGCGGCGGGAGCTGGCATCCCCGGACTCGGCGCGCAGCAGCAGGTCGCGGAGGCGCTGGATGCCCGGGTCGTCGCGGAACAGCTCGAGCAGGGCAGGGCCGCCCGCGAGCGTGTCGAGGCACCCGCGGCTCCCGCACCGGCAGATCGGGCCGTTCTCGTCGATGGTGATGTGGCCGATCTGGCCGGCCTTGCCGCTCGTGCCGCGGTAGATGGCGCCGTTGATGATGAGCCCCGCGCTGATGGTGTGGCCGACTTGGATGTACGCGGCATCCCGAGAGCCGCGGGCAGACCCCGAGCGTGCTTCCGCGAGCCCGCCGAGGTTGGCCTCGTGATCGACGAAGACGGGGACGTTGACGCGCTGCGCCATCGCCTCGCTGATCGAGACGTGCTCCCACCCGCGCAGGAGGCCGCCCGTCGCAAGCCGGCCGGTTGCCGCGTCGACGGGCGCGGGCAGGCCTATGCCGATGCCGAGCAGGTCGGTGAAGGAGGCGTTCACCGATTCGAGCATGTCGCTCAGCAGGAGAGTCGCCCGATCGAGCTCGCGGTCGTGACGGTGGTCGAGGGCGAGCGGAACGTGGTTCTCGGCGACGATCGTCTTGCTCACGTCGGAGATCGCGACGCGCAGGTGGCGGCTCGAGAAGTGGAGCCCCGCGACGAGGCCGAGGTTGCGCGCGAGGGTCACCTCGGTGGCGCGCCGGCCCGATCGCGACGTCACGGAGGTGTTGAGAACGCCCGACGCGGCGAGCTCCTTGACGATGTTGGAGACGGTGGCGGGGGAGAGGCCGGTGAACCCGGCGAGCTCGACCTGCGTGAGGTGTCCGTGGTGCTTGAGCGACTCGACGATGCGCACACGATTGGCTTCGCGCAGTGAAGTCTGCGAACCGGGGGTGGGGCTGCGGCTCGGCACCCTGCCAAGATACACTCGCCGGTCCCGTCGCGCTCGTCCTGCCGAGCCTTTCCCGGGCGTGCTGAAACGTTTGAATTCAAGCAATAGAGGCGTATGCGTCTCAGCTTTTTTGTCGATCGTCAAAACAAACCCCGCATAAGGCCCATAATCGCCCGGAATTTCGGGCCGTTACCATCTTGTTATCTGTGAGTTCGTCGGCGCTCTATCTTCAAAGCTTGAACTCATGCACAATCATCCTGCCACCGCTCGACGATGAGCGTGGTACTCGAGGAGTTTCGCCTCACACCACAGAAAGGGAGTGACGTGAAGAAGTCTTCATGGATCTCAATCGCCGTCGCGGCCTCCGCTTCAGCACTGCTGCTGTCGGGATGCTCGGCACCGGCGGACGGCGGCGACTCCGCCGCGGCCCGCGCCTGCATCATCCTTCCCGACACCGCCTCGTCTCCCCGCTGGGAGTCGGGCGACCGCCCCGCCCTCGAGAAGGCGTTCACCGACGCCGGCTTCGAGTCCGACATCCAGAACGCCCAGGGCGACGAGGCCAAGTACGCGACCATCGCCGAGCAGCAGCTCAGCGAGGGCTGCGGCGTGATGATCCTCGTCGACTACAACAGCGCCGGAGTGCAGGTCGCTCAGAAGGCCAAGGACCAGGGAATCCCGGTCATCGCCTACGACCGCCCGATCGCGGGAGCCGACTACTACGTCTCCTTCGACAACGTGAAGGTCGGCGAGCTCGAGGGCCAGTCGATCCTCGACGGTCTCGCGGCCGCGGGCAAGGACCCGGCCACCGCGTCGGTCGTCTACGTGCCCGGTGACCCGAAGGACGGCAACGCCGCGATGTTCTCCGAGGGCGCCACGAGCGTCATGGAGGCCGCCGGCATCAAGGCCGCCTTCGAGACCCCCGGAACCTGGGACCCGGCCACGGCCGGCACCGGCTTCGAGCAGGCCTACACCGCCCTCGGCGGCAACATCGACGCGGTCTGGGTCGCCAACGACTCCAACGCCGCCGCGGTGATCGCCGTCCTCGACAAGAACGGCAAGACGGTCCCCGTGTCCGGTCAGGATGCCTCGATCGCCGGTCTCCAGAACGTGCTCCTCGGCAAGCAGACCGCCACGGTCTACAAGCCGTTCCAGCTCGAGGCCGAGGCCGCGTCGAAGCTCGCCATCCAGCTGCTCCAGGGCGAGACCCCGTCCGTCGACAAGAAGCTCGACGACGGAACGCCGTTCATCGCCGTGACCCCGACGCTCGTCGGCCCGTCCGACGTGCAGAAGGTCGTCGACGACGGCAACGCGACCGCCGCGGAGATCTGCACCGACGCCGTCAAGGCGGCGTGCGAGCAGTACGGCGTCAAGTAGCACCACCTAGCAAGTGAGGGGCCCTGCATCGGCGGCGTGCCGACGCGGGGCCCCTCCCTTAACGATTCCCCTTCGTGCCGACACGCGGCACACTGGGTGTCGCGGGCAGCGTCGCCCGCGACGATGAAAGGACTTCGGCATGGATGTGCCTGTAATCGAACTGTCGGGTGTCGTCAAGAGCTTCGGCCCTGTCGACGTACTCAAGGGGGTCAACCTCACCGCCTACGCCGGCAAGGTCACCGCCCTCGTCGGTGACAACGGTGCCGGCAAGTCGACTCTCGTCAAGGGGCTCGCCGGAGTGCAGCCGTTCGACGCGGGGGAGGTGCGCTTCGCGGGGGAGCCCGTCGCGCTCCACACCCCGCGCGAGGCATCCGCTCTCGGCATCGAGGTCGTGTACCAGGACCTCGCGCTCTGCGAGAACCTCGACATCGTCCAGAACATGTTCCTCGGCCGGGAGGAGACCGCCGCAGGGACCCTCGACGAGGGCGTTATGGAGCGCCAGGCCTCCGAGACACTGCAGTCCCTATCCGTTCGGACCGTGAAGTCGGTGCGGCAGAAGGTGTCGTCGCTGTCGGGCGGTCAGCGCCAGACGGTTGCGATCGCGCGCTCCGTGCTCAAGAAGGCCAAGCTCGTCATCCTCGACGAACCGACCGCCGCCCTCGGAGTGGCGCAGACCGAGCAAGTGCTCGCCCTCGTGCGGCGCCTCGCCGAGTCGGGCGTCGCCGTCATCATCATCAGCCACAACCTCGTCGACGTCTTCAAGGTGGCCGACTACATCAGCGTGCTCTACCTCGGCAACATGGTCGCCCAGCTCGAGACGAAGGACACGAACAACAACGACGTCATCGGCTACATCACCGGTGTCAAGACCTACGAAGGAAGCCGCGCATGACCACGACCCCGGCCACGCCGCCCCCGACGATCGGCAGCGGTCACGAGGGCTCCGCCCGCGATCAGATCAGCGCCTACTTCCGCACGGTGCGCCAGGGAGAGATGGGTGCCCTGCCCGCGATCGGCGGATTCGTCGTGCTCGCGATCCTGTTCAGCTTCCTGAGCTCGTCGTTCCTCACGCCGCTCAACCTCGCCAACCTCCTCACGCAGAGCGCGACGCTCATGACGCTCGCGATGGCGCTCGTCTTCGTGATCCTGCTGGGGGAGATCGACCTCTCCGCCGGTGTGACCTCCGGCGTGACGGCGGCGATCTTCGTCGTGCTCGTGCACAACTTCCAGGTGCCCTGGCTGCTCGCGCTCGCTGCGGCTTTCGCGGCGGGCCTCGCCATCGGAACGTTCATCGGATTCTTCGTCGCGCGCGTCGGCATCCCCTCGTTCGTCGTGACCCTCGGCCTGTTCCTCGGGTTCCAGGGCCTCCAGCTCGTGATCATCGGCACCGGTGGCGCGTATCGCATCGAGACTCCCGAGATCGCGGCGATCATGAACAAGAACCTCCCGATCCCGGTCGGGTGGGTGCTCTACGGCGTCGCGATCGCGCTCGCCGTCGGCATCGCGCTGTGGGACCGCGCCCGTCGCACTCGTGCCGGAGTGGCGAACCGCCCGCTCATCCTCATGTGGGGCCGTCTCGTCGCGATCGCGATCGCGGGCGCGCTGTTCGTCGCGTTCATGAGCATCGACCGCGCAGCGAGCCGCGGCACGCTCAACGGAGTCGAGATCCCGCACGATGCGATCGAGGGAGTGCCGATCGTCGTGCCGATCGCCGTCGGCCTGCTCTGGATCGGTACCTTCGTGCTCGACCGCACCCGCTACGGGCGTCACCTCTACGCGGTCGGCGGCAACACCGAGGCGGCACGACGTGCCGGAATCAAGGTGGCGGCCATCCGCATGTCCGCCTTCATCGTGTGCTCGACGCTCGCCGTCGTCGCGGGCCTCTTCGACGCCAGCCGCATCGGCGTCGTTACCGCGTCCTCGGGAAGCCAGATCGTGCTGAGCGGTGTCGCGGCTGCCGTCGTCGGCGGCGTGAGCCTCTTCGGCGGTCGTGGCCGGCTCGTCCACGCGGCAATCGGCGCCCTCGTGATCGCGGTGATCGCGAACGGCCTCGGACTGCTCGGCCTCCCGGCGGGAATCAACTTCCTCGTCACGGGCGGCGTGCTCATCCTCGCGGCGACGATCGACGCCCTCTCCCGCAAGCGAGCGGGCGGCACGCTCATCCGGTAGTCGACGAGGGCGGGCGGGTCAGCCCCGTCGGTCGCGCAGCCACCCGGCCTGGCGCTGCCACTGGTGGCCCTGCCCGCCCTCGTGCCCGTTGAACTCGTAGACGTCGAGCGTCTTCTCGCCCCCGGCGTAGTGGTTGAAGGCGGCGTACACCGTCGAGGGCAGCACGATGTCGTCCATGAGGCCGACGGAGAAGCGGGCGGGGGCGGTCGCCCGACGGGCGAAGTTCACGCCGTCGAAGTAGGAGAGGGTCTCGAAGACCTGCTCCACGCGGTCGCGGTGCACCGAGAGGTACGTCGTCAGCTCGGTGAACGGGGCGCGCGGCGTGCGCTGCGCGGAGCGTCGGAAGTCGCACAGGAACGGGACATCCGGCATCACCGCGCTCAGGTCGGGAACGAGCGCGGCGACGGCGAGCGAGATCGCCCCGCCCTGGCTGCCACCCGTCACGGCGGTACGAGAGGCGTCGACGAAGGGCAGGCTGCGCGCCGCATCCACCGCCCGCACCGCGTCGGTGAAGAGCCGCCGGTAGTAATAGGTCTCGGGATGCTCGATGCCCTTGGTCATCACACCGGGCGTCGTCGGACCGGAGCCGTGCGGATCGGGAGTCGCGCCACCGGTGCCCCAGTTGCTCGCCTGTCCGCGGCTGTCCATGAGGAGGTGGACATAGCCGGATGCCGCCCACGCGAGGTTCTCGTGCGGCAGCCCGCGACCGCCGCCGTACCCGCGGTACTCGACCACGACGGGCCGCGGCGCGTCGCCGCGCGGCCGGGTCAGCCAGCCGCGGATCGGTTCGCCGCCGAAACCGGGGAAGACGATGTCTTCCACGACGAGCTCGCTCACCGGGGTGTCGGCGGGCGAGAGCTCGGGGTCGCCGCCGTGCGCGCGTGCCTCGGCAATGGTGCTCGACCAGAAGTCGTCGAAGTCGGCGGGCTGGGGGATCTCGGGGCGGTAGCGGGCGAGCTCTTCGGGGGAGAGATCGGTGAAAGCCATGGCGGCTACGCTACTGGGCGCCGGGGACAGCGCGCGCCCGGTACTGCTCCCGGATGACCGGGCGGTAGTCCACCGCCGGTTCGGCCACGACGGGCAGATCCCAACCGGGTCGCTCGCCCGTGAGTGCCCACGCCGCCTGGGCCGCGGCGCCGCGCGCCACGTACTCGCCCGGCTCGGGGACCACGACGGGGACGTCGAACACCTGCGCCGCGATCGACTGCACGGCAGGATTCTGGGCGGCACCGCCGATGAGGAGGAGGCGCTCGGCGGTGACCCCCGCGGCGCGCAAGGCGTCGAGGCCGTCGGCGAGCCCGCACAGCAGTCCCTCGATCGCGGCGCGCGCGAGCGACGGTCGGGTAGTGGAGGAGAGGGTCATCCCGAAGAGGGTGGCCGTGGCATCCGGCAGATTCGGCGTCCGTTCGCCCTCGAAGTACGGCTGCAGCACGAGGCCGCCGGCGCCGGGCTCCGCCTCGAGGGCGAGGCGGCCGAGCTCGTCGTGGTCGACTCCGAGGAGCCCCGCGATGGAGTCGAGCACCCGCGCGGCGTTGAGCGTGGCGAGGAGCGGGAGGAAGTTGCCGGTGGCGTCGGCGAACCCTGCGACGGTGGGCACGGCGGTCGGCTCGGTCGTGACGGCGAACACGGTGCCGCTCGTGCCGATCGAGACGACGACATCGCCCGGAACGGCGCCGAGCCCGAGGGCGGCTCCCGCGTTGTCGCCCGCTCCCGCGCCGACCACCACCCCGTTCGCCTTCCCGGATGCGTCGCTCGGGCCGAGAACTCGCGGCAGAATCGCGTCGTGACCGAGAGCGGTACGCAGCAGCTCGAGGTCGTACTCTCCGGAGGAAGGGGACCAATACGAGGTGCCGCTCGCGTCGGAGCGATCGGTCGTGAGGGCGTCGAGGCGCGGGTTCTCCGGTCCGAAGCCGCGCAGCCGCCACGTGAGCCAGTCGTGGGGGAGCGCGACGGCGGCGACCCGCTCCGCGTTCTCGGGCTCCGCGTCTCGCAGCCAGCGCAGCTTCGTCGCCGTGAAGCTCGCCACCGGGTACGACCCGGTGCGCTGCACGATGTCCGGCAGCTCCCGGGCGAGCTCCTCTGCGGCGGCGGCCGAGCGGGTGTCGTTCCAGAGCAGGGCGGGGCGGATGACCCGGCCTCCCGCATCCAGAACCACCATGCCGTGCTGCTGCCCGCCGACCGACACGGCGCTCACGTCGTCGAGTCCGCCGGCCTGGGCGATCGCGTCCTGGAGGGCGACCCACCACGCCTCCGGGTCGACCTCGGTTCCGGCGGGGTGGGCGGCGCGGCCCTCGCGGACGAGGGCGCCGGTCGCGGCATCCAGCACCACGACCTTGCAGGACTGGGTCGACGAGTCGACCCCCGCGACGAGCGTCATCTACGAGCGGGCGCCGAGCAGGTGCTCGGTGGCGAGCTGCTGCAGGCGCACGAAGCCGAAGCCCTTGCCGCCGTAGTAGGCGCTCGGGTCGAAGTCCTCGAACGCGGAGCGGTCGGCGAGGAGCGCCTCGTAGCCCTCGGGGGCCGTCGGCTCGGAGAGCTCGGGCACGCGCGACGCAGCGAGCGCTTCCTGCACCTCGGGGTCGGCGCGGAACGCGGCCGCCCGCTCCTTGAGCAGCAGGTAGGTGCGCATGTTCGCGGCGGCGGAGTCCCACACGCCGGTCTCGTCCTCGGTGCGCGACGGCTTGTAGTCGAAGTGGCGCGGTCCGTCGTAGGCGGGGCCGCCGTTGGGGCCGCCGTTCTCGAGGAGGTCGACGAGGGCGAAGGCGTTGTGCAGGTCGCCGTGGCCGAAGACGAGATCCTGGTCGTACTTGATGCCGCGCTGGCCGTTGAGGTCGATGTGGTACAGCTTGCCGTGGTACAGCGCCTGGGCGATTCCGGCGGCGAAGTTGAGGCCAGCCATCTGCTCGTGGCCGACCTCGGGGTTGAGGCCGACGAGCTCGGGGCGCTCGAGCGACTCGATGAACGCGAGCGCGTGGCCGACGGTCGGCAGCAGGATGTCTCCGCGCGGCTCGTTGGGCTTGGGCTCGATCGCGAACCGGATGTCGTAGCCCTTGTCGGTCACGTAGTCGCCGAGCAGGTTGACGGCCTCGCGGTAGCGCTCGAGGGCGGCGCGGATGTCCTTGGCGGCGTCGTACTCGGCGCCCTCGCGACCACCCCACATGACGAACGTCTTGGCGCCGAGCTCGGCGGCGAGGTCGATGTTGCGCAGGACCTTGCGCAGCGCGAACCGGCGGACGGCGCGGTCGTTGGACGTGAAGCCGCCGTCCTTGAAGACGGGCGCGCTGAACAGGTTCGTCGTCACCATGGGGATGATGACGCCGGTGTCGGCGAGCGCCTGCGTGAGGCGGTCGATCTGGGTCTGGCGCTCGGCATCCGTCGATCCGAAGGCGAACAGGTCGTCGTCGTGGAAGGTGAGGCCGTAGGCGCCGAGCTCGGCGAGCTTCTCGACGGCGTGCACGACATCGAGGGCGGGGCGAGTGGGCCCGCCGAAGGGGTCGGCCCCGTTGTAGCCGATGGTCCAGAGGCCGAAGGAGAACTTGTCGGCGCGGGTGGGGGTGGGCATGTGGGGCCTCCAGGCTCATCATCGAACGAATGTTGCGCGCTCCAACATATCGCGAGTCGGGCGTCGTGCCAAGAGGCGTTTCGCGCGAGACCGCCGCGCCAGATGCCTAGGCTAGGGCGGTGAGCACCGCGTCCGCGCCCGGCCGACCCTGGCCCGATCTCCCCGAGACGGAGCGCCGGGTTCTGCTCGACCTCCTGCTGCACGGCTCGCAGGCACGGGTGCGCCTCGCGGAGCGGATCGGCCTCTCCCGGGCGAGCCTGACGCGCATCGCCCGAGGGCTCATGGATGCGGGGCTCGTGAGCGAGGGCGCGATTGTGAACTCGGGCTCACGCGGCCGGCCCGGCGAGTCCCTCGACCTGCAGCCGGACGCGGCGCGCTTCCTCGGGCTCAAGCTCACGGGGGACTCCGCGTACCTGGTCTGCACGAACCTCGCGGCCGCGGTCGTCGCGGAGGCGGAGGCCCCGCTCCCGAGCCGGGACTTCGACGAGGTGGTCGAGTTCCTCGGCCGCTTCATCGCGGACTTCGTCACGGACGGAACGCCCCCGGTGGCGCTCGGAGTGGCGGTCGCCGGTGACGTCGTCACTCGCGACGGCGAGGTGCTCCTGCAGCGCTCGAACTTCCTCGGCTGGCACGACGTGCCGCTCGCCGGCCGCCTCGAGGCGGCGACGGGCCTCCCGGTCACGATCGCGAACGACGTTCAAGCGCTCACCGGTGCGCACCACTGGTTCGGCGGCCTCCAGAAGCATCGCTCGCTCGTGGTCTTCGGTCTCGGCGCGGGAATCGGAAGCGGGGTCGTCCTGCAGGACGAGCTCCTCACCGGCACCCACGGCCGGGCCGGTCGGGTCGGGCACCATCGCCTGGATGCGGTGGGTCGGCCCTGCGAGAACGGGCACGTCGACTGCGTCCACAGCTTCGTGACGATGCCCGCGATCGCCGTCAACGCGGGCGTCGACGAGGACCGGTACGAGGATGCCCTGGCTCTCGCTCGGGCGGGCGACGCCGCGGCCGCTCGCGCCTTCGCGCTCGCCGCCGAGGCGCTGGGAATCGTCGTCGCCGATGCCGTGAACGCCTTCGATCCGGAGATCGTCTCCGTCATGGGAGAAGGTCGCGACATGGTCGAACTGGCCCCGGATCGGTTGGCGTCCGCGCTCGCCGACCACCTCGAGCAGAGCGCGCCGGAGGAGGTCGTCATCGACCTGCCGCCGTTCCAGTTCGGCCTGTACGCCCGGGGGGCCGCCGTCGCGGCCATGCGGGAGCTGCTCTCCTGACGACGTTAAATCAATATTGTTTCGTTGCTTGACAAATTCGAATCGGCGACGGATGCTTGATCCCGCGCCGCCCCGAGCGGCGTCCTGTGATCAGCCAGCGGCGGTCCGCCGCACTACAAGGAAGTAGCCACGATGAAGCGATCCGCCCTGTTCCGCGGCGTCGTCGGGACGGCCGTCCTCGCGACGGCGATCGGCCTGACGGCCTGCGCCCCCGCAGCCGAGGACGACGGCCCCGTCACCCTCACCTACTGGACCTGGGCACCCGCGGTGCCCGACGCCGTCGAGGTGTGGAACGAGCAGAACCCCGACATCCAGGTCAAGGTGGAGCAGCCCGCCGGCGCCGACGACATCATTGCGAAGGTGCTCGCCGCACAGCGCGCCGGGGAAGGCCCCGACATGTTCGCCGCCGAGTACCAGAAGGTGCCGAACCTCGTCCTGAGCGGCGCCGGGTACGACATCTCCGACCTCGTCTCCGACTTCTCGGACGAGTTCACCGACGCCAACTGGAGCCTCGTCACCGTCGGCGACGGAGTCTACGGCGTGCCCCAGGACACCGGCCCCATGGTGTACCTCTACCGCGCAGACATCTTCGAGCAGAACGGCTGGACCCCGCCGACCACGTGGGACGAGTACGCCGACCTCGCCGCGCAGGTGCGGGCCACCGGCGCCTACCTCGGCGGCTTCCCGGACGACGGCGCCACCCTCGCCGGCTACGCGATGCCCCTCGGTGCGCAGTGGTGGTCGACCGACGGCGACTCCTGGTCGGTCGACATCGACGGCGCCGAGACGACCCGCGTCGTCGACTTCTGGGAGCCGCTCGTGCGCGAGGACCTCATCTCGACCACCCACTTCTTCACGCCCGAGTGGAACACCCAGATGAACGACGGATCGATCGTCAGCTGGGCTGCTGGTGCGTGGGCGCCCGGCACGATCGCCTCCGTCGCGCCCGACACCGCCGGGCTGTGGCGCATCGCGAAGATGCCGACGTGGGACGGCGAGACCTCGGCCGGGCTCTTCGGCGGCTCGTCCGCGATGGTCGGCTCCACGACGAAGCACCCGGAGGAGGCCGTCAAGTTCCTCGAGTGGCTCAACGGCTCCGACGAGGGATCGTCGCTGCTCGCCCAGGGCGGCCTGTTCCCGGCCTCCGTCGCCGGCCAGGCGGCGCTCTCCGACCTGCCCGTGCCCGAGATGGTCTCTGGTCAGGACGACTTCTGGGAGCTCGCCGCGGACATCGCCTCCGACACCGTGAGCTTCACGTGGGGCCCGAACGTGCAGATCGCGTTCGACACCTACAGCGACACCGTGCGCGCGGCGCTCGACAGCGGCGCTCCGTTCAGCGACGCCCTCGTGGCGGCCCAGGACAAGGTCGTGAGCGACCTCAAGACGACGGGCTTCACCGTCAAGTAGCACCAACTCCGGGGCCCGGTGTGTGCGCCGGGCCCCGGCCCTTTCCCCGAACGGAGTTCCCGTGACTGTCGCGACCGCGCAGCCCCGCCATCGCATTCGGCCGAGAGTCGCCCCGTGGGCGTTCCTCGCCCCGGCGATCGTGCTGTTCACCCTCTTCCTCGTGCTGCCGATCGGCTACGCGATCTACCTGAGCTTCGTGGGCCTCCGGGTCCAGGGCGGCGCCTTCGGAACACGCCAGCAGGTGTTCGTCGGCTTCGAGAACTACATCAACGCCCTCACCGACCCCGAGCTCGTCGCATCCCTCGGCCGGCTCGCCACCTTCGGCTTCATCTCCGTGCCGATCACGCTCGGCGGCGCGCTCCTCGTCGCGCTCCTGCTCGACCTGCCCCGCGTGCGGTTCGCCCGGTTCTCCCGCACCGCGATCTTCCTGCCGTACGCCGTGCCCGGGGTCATCGCGACGCTCCTGTGGGGCTTCATGTACCTCCCGACCACGAGCCCGATCAACTATGTGCTGTCGGCGATCGGATGGCCCACCATCAACTTCCTCGGAGCGCAGGGCATCTTCGGCTCCCTCGCCAACATCGCCGTCTGGGCGAGCCTCGGCTTCAACATGATCGTCCTCTACACGGCGCTGCGCTCGATCCCCGTCGAGGTCTACGAAGCTGCGCGGCTGGATGGCGCGAGCGAGTGGCAGATCGCCCGCCTCATCAAGATCCCGCTCCTCGCCCCGGCGCTGCTGCTGACGCTCATCTTCTCGCTCATCGGCACCCTGCAGGCCTACTCCGAGCCGACGACGCTCAAGAGCATGTCGAACTCGATCTCCAACTCCTTCTTCCCGCTCATGAAGGTGTACCGCGACGCGTTCGGCGTCGACAACGTCTCGGGGGCCGCCGCCATGTCGGTCGTGCTCGCGCTCGGCACCCTCGCCGTCTCCGTAGTGCTGCTGCGCGTGCTCCAGCGCCGCACGTTCGAGGGGACCCGCTGATGACCGCCGTCGCTTCCGCCCGCCGTATCGGCTCCTCCCGCGGGACTGCCGCCCGGGGCCGCGGCACCACCCAGTGGCTGCCCACGATCATCCTGCTCGCCGCGTCCGTCTACACGCTCTTCCCGATCCTCTGGGTGGTCACCGCGTCGACGAAGACCGCCGGCGAGCTCTTCTCCACCTTCTCGCTCGCGCCCGGCACGGGTTTCCTCGAGAACCTCGTCGACCTGAGCACCTACGAGGGCGGACGCTACTGGCTGTGGGCCCTCAACTCGCTCATCTACTCCGGCGGCGGGGCGCTGCTGTCGACCCTCGTCTCGGCGCTCGCGGGCTTCGCGCTCGCGCGATACAACTTCCGCGGACGGTCGGTGGTCTTCACCGTCCTCTTCGCCGGAGTGCTGCTGCCCGGCATCACGCTCGCCATCCCCCAGTACTTCCTCGTGGCCCAAGCGGGCATCGCGAACACCTACTGGGCCGTGCTCCTGCCGAGCATCATCAACCCGTTCGGCATCTACCTCGCGACGATCTACGCGCAAGGCGCCGTTCCCGAGGAGACGATCGAGGCGGCGCGCATCGACGGCGCGTCGGAGTGGCGCATCTTCCGCTCCATCGCCCTGCCCATGATGGCGCCGGGCCTCGTGACAGTCTTCATGCTGCAGTTCATCGGCATCTGGAACAACTTCCTGCTGCCCTTCATGATGCTGAGCGACGAGTCGAAGTTCCCGCTCACGACCGGCCTCTACATGCTGCTCAACCGCGGCACCGGAACTCCCGTGCTGTACACCTACGCCATCATGGGGGCCCTGCTCTCGATCATCCCCCTCGTGATCCTCATGCTCGTGCTCCAGCGCTACTGGAAGCTCGAGCTGCTCAGCGGAAGCCTCAAGGGCTGACGGAACAACGGAAGACGATGCACGACCACTTCACCTCGCACGCCGCCGACCTCTCCGGTCCGCGGTCGTTCCCCTCGATCGCCGACGGATTCGCGCTCGGCGGCGACTACAGTCCCGAGCAATGGCCGGAGGAGGTCTGGCAGGAGGACGTCGCCCTCATGCGGCGCGCCGGCGTGAACTCCGTCAACCTCGGGGTGTTCTCCTGGGGACTGCTCGAGGTCGCCGACGGCGAGTACGACTGGGGATGGCTCGACCGCGCCATGGACCTCCTGCACGAGAACGGCATCGGCGTGAACCTGGCCACGCCGACCGCCGCGCCCCCGATGTGGCTCCTGCAGGCGCATCCCGAGATCGCCACCGTCGACGAGTTCGGCGTCCGCACGTCGCAGGGCGGGAGACTGGCGTGGAGCCCGAGTTCGGCGACCTTCCGGCGCTTCGCCCTGCGTTTCGTGCGTGCGCTCGCCGAGCGCTACGGCTCGCACCCGGCCCTGCGACTGTGGCACGTGAGCAACGAGATCGGCAACGAGAACGCGCGCTGCTACAGCGACGAGACCGCGCTCGCCTGGCAGTCGTGGCTCGAGGCGCGGTTCGGCAGCATCGACGCCCTCAACCAGGCGTGGGGCACCGCGTTCTGGGGCCACCACTACACGTCGTTCTCGCAGGTGCTGCCGCCCCGGCACGCGCGCACCTCGCACAACCCGGGCCTCCTCCTCGATTTCGAGCGGTTCACCTCGGATGCCCTGCTCGGGCACTACCTGGCCGAGCGCGCCGTGCTGCGGGAGGTGACCCCCGACATCCCCATCACCACCAACTTCATGATCATGAACAACCCGGGAGTGGCCGACTACCGCCGGTGGGCCGAGGAGGTCGACCTCGTCGCCAACGACCACTACACGATCGGTGCCGACCCGGAGCGCCACGGGGAGCTGTCGTTCTCCGCCGACCGCGCCCGCGGGGTCGCCCAGGGGCGGCCGTGGCTGCTCATCGAGCACTCCACGAGCGCCGTCAACTGGCAGCCCGTCAACCGGGCGAAGTCGGCGGGCGAACTCGCGCGCAACAGCCTCGCGCACATCGCCCGGGGCGCCGACGGCGCGCTGTTCTTCCAGTGGCGGGTGTCCGCGGCCGGGTCGGAGCAGTTCCACTCGGGCATCGTTCCGCACGCCGGGGCCGACTCGAAGATCTACCGCGAGGTGGAGGCGCTCGGCGCGGTGCTGCGGGCGATCGCGCCCGTCGCGGGGAGCACCGTCGAGAGGGCCCGGCTGGGCATCCTCTTCGATTGGGAGTCCGCCGCGGCGTGGCGCTCCGGCAACAAGCCGACGCGCTCCATCGGCTACCTCGACCTGCCGCTCGCGCTGCACCGCGCCCTCACCCGACGCGGGATCGCCGCGGAAGTGGTGCGTCCTCAGGAGGGGCTCGACGGCTTCGACCTCGTGCTCGTGCCCACGCTCTACCTCGCGGCGCCGGGCGTCGCCGAGCAGCTCGGCGAATTCGCGCGTGCCGGCGGGCACGTGCTCGTGAGCTACCTCTCCGGCATCGTCGACGACGCCAACCGAGTCATCACCGGGGGGTATCCCGGCGCCTACCGAGACCTGCTCGGCGTCCGGGTCGAGGAGTTCTACCCGCTCTTCGAGGGCGAATCGGTCTCGCTCGACTCCGGCGCGACCGCCACGACGTGGACCGAGCTGCTGCGCGCAGAGGGGGCCGAGGTGCTCGCGCGCTACGCCACCGGCGAGCTCGCGGGGCACCCCGCCGTGACGCGAGCGCGCGTGGGTGCGGGAAGCGCGACCTACCTGTCGGCGGGGTTGGATGCTGCGGGCATCCAGTCGCTCGTCGACGACCTCGTCGCGCTCGCCGGGGTCGCTCCCGTCGCCGACGTCGACGAGGGCATCGAGGTCACTCGGCGGCGCTCGGCCGACCGGTCGTATCTCTTCCTCATCAACCACACCGGCGAGGACCTCGAGGCGCGCGCCAGCGGCACGGACCTCGTCAGCGGGGCCGTCCACTCGGGCGTCGTGTCCGTCGCCGCGGGAGCGGTCGTCGTTCTCGAGGAGGCCGCGCGATGAAGTTCACCGACGGCTTCTGGCAGCTGCGGCCCGGCGTGACCGCGCTCTACGCCTCCGAGGCGTACGACCTCGTCGCCAGCGACGGCCGCCTCGTCGTGACCGCGCCGACGAAGGTCATCGAGCGCCGCGGTGACACCCTCAACCGCCCGGTGCTCACGGTGACGCTGACCTCGCCGCTCGAGGGCGTCATCGGCGTGCGCATCGAGCACTTCTCCGGGGGCCGCGAGGAGATCGGCTTCGATCTGGTGGGCGCCGAGCCCGGTCACGGCGACGCCGAGGTCGTCGGGGATGCCGGGCTCCTGAGAAGCGGAGACCTCACCGCCCGCGTGACGCGGGGTGCCCCCTGGAACCTCGAGTTCCTCTCCGGGGAAACGCGGCTCACCGGGAGCGGCCACAAGGCGCAGGCCTACCTCCAGCTCGCCTCTGACGCGCAGGTCGACCCGGGCCCCGTCGGCAACGCTCGCGCCCGCACGGATGGCCCGCGCTCGCACACCTATCTCCACGAGCAGCTCGACCTCGGCGTCGGCGAGCTCGTCTACGGCCTCGGCGAGCGTTTCGGCCCGCTCGTGAAGAACGGCCAGACGGTCGACGTGTGGAACGCCGACGGCGGCACGTCGAGCGAGCAGGCCTACAAGAACGTGCCGTTCTACCTCAGCAACCGCGGCTACGGCGTGCTCGTCGACCACCCCGGGCACGTCTCGTTCGAGGTCGGCTCGGAGGCGGTCGAGCGAGTGCAGTTCTCTGTCTCGGGGGAGTCGCTGCAGTACTACGTCATCGGCGGGGGCGCTCCGGCGGAGGTGATCGACCGGTACACGAGGTTGACGGGCCGGCCGGCATCCGTGCCCGCCTGGTCGTATGGGCTGTGGCTCTCGACGAGCTTCACGACCGACTACGACGAGGCCACGGTCACGTCGTTCATCGATGCGATGGCCGAGCACCGCGTGCCGCTGTCGGTGTTCCACTTCGACTGCTTCTGGATGCGCGAGTTCAACTGGACGGACTTCGAGTGGGACTCGCGCACTTTTCCGGACCCCGAGGGGATGCTCGAGCGCCTGCACGCGAAGGACCTCCGCGTGTGCGTCTGGATCAACCCGTACATCGCGCAGCGCGCGCCGCTCTTCGCGGAGGCGAAGGAGCTCGGCTACCTCGTCACCCGGCCGAACGGCGACGTGTGGCAGTGGGACCTGTGGCAGGCCGGCATGGGCTTCGTGGACTTCACGAACCCCGACGCGAAGCGCTGGTACCAGGACAAGCTGCGCGCGCTCCTCGACCAGGGGGTCGACGCGTTCAAGACGGACTTCGGCGAGCGCATCCCGCTCGACGTCGAGTACTTCGACGGCTCGAGCCCGGAGCGCATGCACAACTGGTACACCCAGCTCTACAACCAGGCCGTGTTCGAGGTGCTCGAGGAGCGGCGGGGCTCCGGGGAAGCGGTGCTCTTCGCCCGCTCCGCGACCGTCGGCGGCCAGCGCCTGCCGGTGCACTGGGGCGGCGACTCGACCTCGACGTTCGACTCGATGGCGGAGACCCTGCGCGGCGGCCTGTCCCTCGCGATGAGCGGGTTCGCGTTCTGGAGCCACGACATCGGGGGATTCGAGGGGATGCCCGACCCGGCTGTCTTCAAGCGCTGGGTCGCGTTCGGGCTGCTCTCCAGTCACTCCCGCCTGCACGGCTCGAGCTCCTACCGGGTGCCGTGGGCGTTCGACGAGGAGGCCGTCGAGATCACGCGGCGCTTCGCGTCGCTCAAGCTCTCGCTCATGCCGTACTTGCTCGCCGCCGGAGCTGAGGCGACGCGGTCGGGCATCCCGCTCATGCGTCCGATGGCGCTCGCGTTTCCGGATGACCCGGCGACCGCGTACCTCGACCGCCAGTACCTGCTCGGGTCGGATCTGCTGGTCGCGCCGGTGCTCACGGCGACGGGGGAGGTGGAGTTCTACGTGCCCGAGGGCCGGTGGACGAGCCTGCTCTCCGGGGAGACGCGCGTCGGGCCGAGGTGGTACCGGGAGACTCACGGCTTCGACTCGCTGCCGCTCTACGTGCGGGAGGGCGCGGTGCTGCCGATCGGCGCTCGCGACGACCGGCCCGACTACGACTACCTCGACGGGCTGACCCTCGAGGTCTATCCGGGCGGGTCCGGGTCGAGCGAACTGCGGGTCGTGCAGCCCGACGGAGTCGAGGCGGTGTTCGCCGTGGAGAGGTCGGCGGACCGCGTGCGCGTCTCCGGAGCCCCCGGCTCGTGGGGAGCGCGCCTCGCCGGCGGTGAGCGCATCGACTCGGTCGACGGTCGGCTCGAGCTCGAGCTCGATTAGCCCAGCGACGTCGGGTCGGCGAGAACCGGCGCGACGGCGAGCTCGGCTGCCCCGATGAGCAGCCGGTCCTCGCCGAGCGCGGCCGGCAGCACGTCGACGCCCTCGAACGCCGAGGCCACGCTCGAGGCCTCGACGAGCCGCTCGAGCGCGGGGGACTCCCACTCCAGGAGGGTGGCGAGGAAGCCGCCGAGGACCACGCGCTCCGGGTTGAACACGTTGACGGCGTTCGCGAGCGCAACGGCGAGGATGCGCTGCTGCCGCTCGACCTCGGCCGCAACGGCGGGCGACGACGATGCCAGCATGTGCTCGCGGAGGGTCGGCTCGTCGGCGGTGTCGAGGCCG
The DNA here is from genome assembly GCF_030580675.1 of Antiquaquibacter soli. Lineage (GTDB taxonomy): Bacteria > Actinomycetota > Actinomycetes > Actinomycetales > Microbacteriaceae > Rhodoglobus > Rhodoglobus soli. The sequence continues at coordinate 395,630 of NZ_JAUQUB010000001.1, forward strand.
ACGGTCGCGAGCAGCCGCGCGCGGCTGACCTCGTCCTCGAGCACCCCGGCGGGCGTCGAGCGATCGTCGGCGTCCCGCAGCCCCGGGCGGTTCTGACCGAACTCGCCCGCGTAGCCGTGGGCCCCGCCGAGGGGATGCCCCCGCACGATTACTCCGCCGCCGATGCCGCTCGCACCGCCGTTGAGGTACACGAGCTCCTCGACGCCGCGACCCGCGCCGAACAGCCACTCCGCACGGGCGCCGAGCGTGGCGTCGTTGCCCGCGAAGGTGGGCAGCCCGAGGGCGTCGCCGACGACGTCCGGGAGCGGCACGTCGCGCCAGTCGAGGTGCGGCGCCCAGCGCACGAGCCCGTCGCGGGAGCGGACGAGTCCCGGCACGGCGAGGCCGACACCGAGGATGCGCGGGCGGGAGCCCTCCTGATCGAGCAGCCGCTCGGTCAACTCGGCGATGATGCGAGCCGTCTCCTCCGGGGTGGGCGGGGCCGGGACATCCTGCCGCACTCGGCCGCGCACGCGAGCGTCGAGCCCGACGATGCCGACGGTGACGGCATCCACCTCGGGGTTCGCGCTGACAACCGCGACGTCCTTCGCCGGCTCGACGCGCGGCGATGGTCGACCGACCCGATTGCTCGACGCCGGGTCGGTCTCGGTCACGAGCCCGAGCGCTTCGAGCTCGGCGACGAGCGCGCCGATCGTGGATCGGTTGAGCCCGGTGAGCGCGGTCAGCTCGGCTCGGGAGGGCGCACCGCCGCGGTGGACGAGCTCGAGCACGGCGGAGAGGTTTCGCCGCCGGACGCTCTCGCCGGGTGCGCTCGCCATCCGTTTACCTTAGCCAGAACTCACGCGGGCGGCGCCGTCGTGCCGCGAGGCACCAGGCGGGTCGTGAGCCGGACGTGCTGGGACGGCGGCTCGCGCCCCTCCATGAGGGCGACGAGGATGTCCGCGGCGGCACCGCCGAGCGCCTGCATCCCCTGCTTGACGGTGCTGAGCGGGGGATTGGTGCGAGCCGCTTCGGGGATGTCGTCGAAGCCGACCACGGAGACATCCCCGGGGATCGACAGCCCGAGCGCCGCCGCCGACTCCATGGTCGCGATGGCGGAGAGGTCGTTGGCGGCGAACACGGCGGTCGGCCGGTCGGAGCGCGAAAGCATCTCCGTCGCCGTCTCGCGCGAGATGTCGTGCTCGTAGAGGCCGACCCGCACGAGGGAGGGGTCGAACGGGATGCCGGCGTCCGAGAGCGCCTGCCGGTACCCGGCCTCGCGGAGGCGGGAGGAGCGCAAGTCGGGGCGGCCGGCGACGTAGCCGATGCGCCGGTGCCCGAGCCCGATGAGGTGGCCCACGGCGTCGAGGGCGCCCCCGAAGCTGTCGGACTCGACGGTGGGCAGCCCCGCCGGTCCGGTATGCGGGTCGATCGCGACGACCGGCACGTCGGCGGCGACGTCGAGCACCGTTGGAGTGACGAGTATGGCCCCGTCGATGAGGGTGCCGCTGAGTCGCGAGAGCGACCGGCGCTCCCAGCCCGCGCTACTGTGCTGGCGCGTTCCGCTGTACGCCATGAGCTCGTAGCGCGACCCCCGGAGCACGCCGGCGACGCCCTTGAGGACTTCCGCGCTGAACGGCTCGAAGTCGGGCACGAGGATGCCGATCACGCCCGTGCGGTGCGACCGCATACTGCTCGCGACGAGGGATGTCTCGTAGCCGAGCTGCTCGACGACCTGCATGACCCTCTCGGCCGTGGCCGCCGCGACGCCGTACCTCCCGTTGACCGCTTTCGAGACGGTGGCGACGGAGACGCCGGCTTCGCGAGCCACGTCGGAGATGGAAACTCGTCGCCTCATGCGCATCACTATAGGCTTCGAAAAGGTTATCGAAAACGTTTGACACTTTTCCGAGGCGGCAGAGATACTCGCCTCACCGCAGCATGGCAGCCGCGGTAGCGACGAGCGCCACTCGTCGCGGGTCGGACGCAATCGCATCCGCTGACAGCACGGATCCCCCGGGATCGACTTCACCGGCATCGACGCCGATGCCGCTCAACGAGGAGACAGGAAGGCACATGAAGGCACGCAAGCTACTCGCAGGCACCGCTCTCGTCGCCGCGGGCGCACTCGCCCTCGGCGGTTGCACGGCCGGAGGCGACTCCGGTGACGGCAGCGTCACGATGACGCTGTGGCACAACTCCACCACCGGCCCCGGCCAGCAGTTCTGGGTCGATACCGTCGCCGACTTCGAGGCCGAGAACCCCGGAGTCACGATCGAGATCCAGGCGATCCAGAACGAGGACCTCGACGGCAAGCTCCAGACCGCGCTCAACTCGGGCGACGCGCCCGACATCTTCCTGCAGCGCGGCGGCGGCAAGATGGCCGCGATGGTCGCGGCCGGCCAGCTCAAGGACCTCACCGGCAAGCTGTCCGACACGGCCACGAGCGAGATCTCGGAGGGCTCCTTCTCCGCGAACTCCCTCGACGGCAAGCTGTGGGCGATGCCTATCGCGGTCCTTCCCGGCGGTCTCTTCTACAGCCAGGACCTCTTCGACCAGGCCGGCATCACCGAGAACCCCACGACGTTCGACGAGCTCGACACGGCCGTCGACCAGCTCAAGGCGATCGGTGTCGCGCCCGTCGCGGTTGGAGCGAAGGACGCCTGGCCTGCTGCCTTCTGGTACTACTTCTCCGCACTGCGCGAGTGCAGCCCCGAGACTCTCGCCTCCACGGCGGAGAGCCTCGTCTTCGACGACGACTGCTGGCTGCGCGCGGCCGAGGACGTCGCGGACTTCGCCGCGACCGAGCCGTTCAACGAGGGCTTCCTCACCACCTCGGCCCAGCAGGGCGCCGGCAGCTCGGCGGGTCTCCTCGCCAACCACCAGGCGGGCATGGAGCTCATGGGGGCGTGGAACCCGGGCGTGATCGCCTCGCTCACCCCGGACCAGAAGCCGCTGCCGGACCTCGCGTGGTTCCCGTTCCCGGAGATCGACGGCGGTGACGGCGAGCCCGGTTCGATCCTCGCGGGCGTCGACGGCTACTCGTGCCACGTGGACGCGCCCGACGCGTGCGTCGACTTCCTCAACTACCTCGCGACGTCGGACGTGCAGAAGGCGTACTACGCCGCTTACAACGCCCCGGTCGTCAACACGGTCGCGCAGGAGGTCATCACCGAGCCGTACCTCAAGCAGATCCTCGAGGCCTACAACGCGGCGCCGTTCGTCTCGCCGTGGCTCGACACGGTCTACGGCCAGAACGTCGGCAACGCGCTCAACGTCGCGGTCGTCGACCTGCTCGCCGGCAAAACCGACCCCGCCGGGCTCGTCGAGGCCGTCAACGCCGCGGCAGCGAAGGGCTGAGTGAGACACAGATGACCGATCGCGAGCTCATCAGCCCGGCTGCGGGCGGCTCGCCAGCGATCATCGAGGCCGACGGGGGCAGTGCGCGTGCGCTGCCCCCGTCGCGCCCGTCGCGCCGGAAGTCCCTGTGGGGCATCCGGCTCGAGATCCTCCTGCTGGCGGGACCCGCGGTGCTTGTCTTCCTGGCCTTCGTCATCCTGCCGGTGGTCATGGCGGGCTACTACGGCTTCTTCCGCTGGCAGGGGTACGGCATCCCGACCGACTTCGTCGGGCTGCAGAACTACCTGACGATCATCCAGGACCCCGACTTCCACGAAGCGCTCTGGCACAACATCGTCATCGTCGTGCTCTCCCTGGTGCTTCAGGCGCCGATCGCCATCGGCCTCGCGCTTCTTCTCAATCGCCGGATGAAGGGCCAATCGGTCATCCGCGTGCTCATCTTCGTGCCGTACGTCATCTCCGAGGTCGTCGTCGGTACCGGGTGGGGGCTCATGCTGCAGAGCCGGGGAGCGGTGAACGCGTTTCTCGAGAACATCGGGCTCGGCGCGTTCACGCAGGACTGGATCTCGAACCCCGACATCGCGATCTGGACGCTCATGGGCATCCTGGTCTGGAAGTACGTCGGCTTCGCCGTCATCATCATCCTCGCCGGGCTGCAGGGCATCCCGAACGAGCTCTTCGAGGCGGCGGCGATCGACGGCGCGTCCTACTGGCAGATCCAGCGGCGGATCACCCTGCCGCTCCTCGGACCGACCCTGCGCATCTGGGCGTTCCTGTCGATCATCGGCGCGCTGCAGCTGTTCGATCTCGTCTACATCATCTGGGGCCAGTACATCGCGTCGACCGCGGGCACCTCGACGATGGCGACCTACATGGTCTCCAACGGTCGCAACGCCGGCAACTTCGGCTACGGCAACGCCGTGGCCGTCGTGATGTTCATCATCTCGCTGGGGGTCGCGCTCGCGTACCAGCGAATCGTCTTGCGCCGCGATACCGCCGGCGCGCTCACCGGGAGATCGAAGCGATGACGACCACCACCGCACCCCGCGGTCTGCGCCGCTCGAGCGACCTGCCCTGGGGCAACCCGCTCGTGTACCTGATCGCCGCGCTTGTCATCACGGCGATGCTCGGGCCGATCGTCTACATCATCATCGGCGGCTTCCGCACGAACTCCCAGATCACGGTCGACCCGGCTGGCTGGCCCGACCCGTGGAACATCGCCAACTACCTCGACGTGCTCGGCGGCGGCATCTTCTGGCGCCAAGTGCTCAACTCGACGATCACCGCCGCGGCGACGACGCTCGGCGTGCTGGCCCTCTCGCTCGCCGCGAGCTACGTCATCGCGCGGTACCGGTTCCGCGGTGCGGGGGCGCTGTACGTGCTCTTCGCGTCGGGGCTGATGTTCCCGCTCACGGTCGCGATCACTCCTCTCTATATCGTGGTGCGCAATCTCGGGCTCATGAACTCGCTCGGCGGGGTCATCGTGCCGCAGATCGCGTTCGGGCTCGCGCAAGCGGTGATCATCCTCGTGCCGTTCCTTCGAGCGATCCCCGACGAGATCGAGGAGGCCGCGTCCATCGACGGCGCGGGGCGGCTCGCGTTCTTCTGGCGGATGGTCGTGCCGCTCTCGCTGCCCGGAGTGATCACGGTGGGCATCCTCGTCTTCATCAACAGCTGGAACAGCTACCTGCTGCCCCTGTTCATCCTCAACAACGAGGCATCCTTCACGCTGCCGCTCGGGGTGCAGGCGTTCTCGTCGCAGTACTCGGTCGACACGGCGAAGGTGCTCGCGTTCACCTCCCTCTCCATGCTGCCGGCCCTCGTCTTCTTCAGCGTCTTCGAGCGCCGCATCGTCGGCGGACTCACCGGCGCGGTGAAGGGATGACCCCGTGACCCAGCCCGTCGAAAGAACCACCGTGACCCCACCCCATGTGCCCGCCGTCTCCGCCCGCGTCTCGGAGCTGCTCGCCCGCATGACCCTCGACGAGAAGCTCGCGCAGCTCGTGGGCTTCTGGGTCGACCACGGCGGCGAGGTCGTGGCGCCGCTCGCCGGCGAGATGCCGACATCGCGCGCCCTCGACGAGTCGACCGTGCACGGCATCGGGCACCTCACGCGCGTCTACGGCACTCGGCCGGTCGACCCGGTCGAGCGGGCGCGGTGGCTGTGGGACCGGCAGAGGGTCCTTCGCACTCAGACGAGGCTCGGCATCCCGGCGCTCGTCCACGAGGAGATCCTCACCGGGCTCGCCGCGTGGAAGGCCGCGACGTTCCCGACGCCGCTCGCGTGGGGCGCCGCGTTCGACCCGGGCCTCGTACAGGAGGTCGGAGCGGCGATCGGCGGCTCGATGCGGGAGCTCGGCATCCACCAGGGGCTCGCCCCCGTGCTCGACGTCATCCGCGACCCGCGCTGGGGTCGCGTCGACGAGTGCATCGGCGAAGACCCCTACCTCGTCGGGATGATCGGCACCGCCTACGTGCGCGGCGTTCAGTCGGCGGGGGTGGATGCCACGGTCAAGCACTTCCTCGGCTACTCGGGCTCCCAGTCCGGCCGCAACCACGCCCCCGTCCACGCGGGACCGCGCGAGGTCGCCGACGTCTTCCTCGTGCCGTTCGAGATGGCGATCCGCGACGGCGGCGCAGCCTCGGTGATGAACTCCTACTCGGAGATCGACGGCATCCCCGTTGCCGCTTCTCCGGAGGTGCTCGGCGACCTCCTGCACGACCGGCTCGGCTTCGACGGAGTCGTCGTGTCGGACTACTTCTCCGTGCGGTTCCTCGAGCTCATGCACGCCGTCGCCGAGGATGCCGGGGCCGCCGCAGCGATCGCCCTCGAGGCGGGCATCGACGTCGAGCTGCCCACGGGCGACACGTACCTGGAACCGCTCGCGGAGCGCATCCGCTCTGGCGCGACGGACATCGCCTTCGTCGATCGCGCCGTGCTGCGCGTGCTCGCGCAGAAGGAGCGGTTGGGGCTCCTCGACGACGACTTCTCAACCCCGCCCGAGTCCGTCGAGCTGGACTCGCCGCGCCACCGCGAGCTGGCGCGCCGCCTGGCAGAGGAGTCGATCGTGCTCCTGAGAAACGACGGGGTGCTGCCGCTGGCGCGAGACAGCGTGCGCCGCGTCGCCGTCATCGGTCCCAACGCCGACCGGCCCGAGGCTCTCATGGGCTGCTACTCCTTCGTCAACCACGTTCTCGCGCACCACCCCGGCGTCGAGGCCGGGTTCGACATCCCCTCCGTGCTCGACGCGCTTCGAGCCGCCCTGCCCGGCACGCAGGTCGTCCACTCGGTCGGCTGCGACGTCGAGGGCGACGACCGGTCGGGGTTCGCGGCGGCCGCGGAGGAGGCTCGGGACGCGGATGTCGCGATCATCGTGCTCGGCGACCAGGCGGGCCTGTTCGGCCGTGGCACAGTGGGCGAGGGCAACGACGTCGAGTCGCTGGACCTGCCGGGGGTGCAGCGAGAGCTCGTCGAGGCCGTCGTCGCGACGGGCACCCCCGTCGTCGCCGTGTTCCTCACCGGCCGGCCGTACGCCATCGAGTGGGCCGTCTCCGGAGACGCCGCCCCGGGCGCCGCTTTCCAGTCCTTCTTCCCCGGCGAGGAGGGCGGCGCGGCGCTCGCGGCCCTGATCGTCGGCGACGCGGTCCCGTCCGGCCGGCTGCCGGTCTCCCTCCCGCGATCGGCGGGGGCCCAGCCCTACTCCTACCTGCACCCGGTGCTCGGCGGGCCGACCGAGGTCACGAGCGTCGACGCGCGGCCGGTGCTGCCCTTCGGTCACGGACTGTCCTACACGACCTTCACGCACTCCGGTCTCGCGGCGGAGGAGATCGCCCCGACGTCGGGCGAGATCAGGGCGTCCGTCGTCGTGCGCAACACCGGATCGCGGGCCGCCACCGACGTCGTGCAGCTCTACGGCCGGGACCCGGTCGCATCGGTCACCCGCCCCGTCGCGCAGCTGCTCGCCTTCGAGCGGGTCGAGCTCGAGCCCGGCCAGGAGGCGGTGGTGCGGTTCACGGTGCCGACCGCGCGGCTGGCATTCTCGGATGCCCGGCTCCAGCGCATCGTCGAGCCCGGCTCGATCGAGCTCTGGGTGGGTCCGAACTGCGAGGAGCGCGAGACGGAGTCGAGCGTGGTGCTCGTCGGGGACGTTCACCGAGTCACCCCGCTCGACCCGCGGATCTCCACCGTGGAGGTCGTGCGCGGCTGATCGCTCGTCGCGGCGGCATGATGGAGTCGTGACGACCGGCGACAGGCCCTCGAGCGCGCCCACGATGGGCGACGTCGCCCATCGTGCCGGTGTCTCGCAGATGACGGTCTCGAATGTGGTGAACGGGCGCACCGCGCGCGTCGGTGCCGCGACTCGTGCGCGGGTTCTCGCCGCGATCGAGGAGCTGGGCTACCGCGTGAACGTGAGCGCCAGCCGGCTGCGATCGGGGCGAACCGGTGTCGTGGCGCTTGCTGTGCCCGACTTCTCCCTCGCCTACTACGCCGAGTTCGCGGAGCGGCTCGCCGTCCGGTTCGCCGAAGCGGGTCTGCGGCTCGTCCTCGAGCACACCGCGGGACGCCGCGAGAGCGAACTCGCGACGGTGGAGCGCGGCCACCTCGACCAGTACGACGGCCTCGCGCTCGTTCTGGCCGCGGGCGATGCCGAGGAGGTTGCGCGGCGGCATCCCGGTCGTCCCGTCGTGATCGTGGGCGAGCGGGAGGTCTCGAGCTCCCTCGACCACGTCGTGATGGACAATGTCGGGGGAGCGCGCGCCGCCACCGAGTACCTGCTCTCCACGGGCGCGCGCCGCATTGCTGTGCTCGGCGCGCAGCCCGGCGGCCCTGTCTCGATGGCGTCGTTGCGCACCCGCGGCTATCTCGAGGCGATCGCCGCCGCAGGGGTAGCGCCGGACGCGCGGCTCCTCGTCGGGGGAGGGGTGGGCTTCGATGACGGGGCACGATCGGCCGCCGCCCTGATCGCCGAGGGCGCGATCCCGGAGGCCCTGCTCGCGCTCACCGACGAGACGGCCCTCGGCGCGCTCCACACCCTCGCTGCCGCCGGTATCGATGTCCCCGGTCGTGTCCAGGTGGTGGGCTGGGACGGGACGCGCGCCGGCCGGTTCGCGACGCCCGCGCTCACGACGGTGGACCCGGACAACGACGCCATCGCCGACGCTGTCGTGCGCCTCCTCGCCCGCCGCATTCACGCGGACGGTCCGGTGCCGCGCGAGATCGTCATGCCCGCCGCGCGGTTGGTCCGTCGCGGCACGACCCTCTGACGGGTCAGGCCAGGTCGAGCTCGACCGTGGCGAAGGAGTGCGGGGGCAGGGTCGCGACGAGCGCGCCGGCGTCGAGGCTCGCGTCGAACGGTGCCGGCGCGACCCGGGTGGGCTCCGTGAACGTGTTGGCCGCGTCCGCCGCGTCCCCGGTGAGGATGCGGGCCCGGCGGATCCCGGCCGCGCGGCCGCGCAGCTCCACTCGGACGGGGAGCGGGGCATCCGCCGACAGGTTCGACAGTGAGACGAGCGCAGTCGAACCCGTCGTGCTCGCCGAGATCGAGATCGCGGAGAACTCGTCGCCATCGACCGAGACCGTCGGCGACGACAGCACGTGCAGCGGGAGAGAGGTCGCGTCCTGGTGCCCCTTGTTCATCTCGAACACGTGGTACGTCGGGGTCAGCACGAGACCGCCGTCGGCGGAGGTGTGCAGCATCGCCTGCAGCACGTTGACGGTCTGGGCGATGTTGGCCATGCGCAGGCGGGCCGCGTGACGGTGGAACGCGTCGAAGTGGATGCTCGCGACGAGGGCATCCCGCAGAGTGCTCTGCTGCTCCAGGAAGCCGGGGTTGGTGCCCTCCTCGGCGCGCCACCACGTTCCCCACTCGTCGCACACGAGCGCGACGGCGCCCCTCGGGTCGTAGGCGTCCATGACGGCGGTGTGGGCGGTGATGATCCGGTCGATGTCGAGGGCGGTGCGCATCGTGCGGTGGAACTCGTCGCCGCTGAAGCCGCGGGCCGGGCTCGACTGAATGCCCTCTCCCGCGTGCGTGTAGTAGTGGAACGAGATCGCCTGGAAGACGTTCGTCGGCTCCTTCTGACAGCCGAGGCACGACAGTGCCTCCATGAGGGCGCGCGTCCAGCGCAGGTCGTCGTCGGGGGCACCGGTGGCGATGCGGGTCAGGCGGTTGGCGCTGTGGTCACGGCAGAACGTCGCGTACCGCCGAGCCTCGTGGGCGTAGTGCTCTGGCGTCATGTTCCCGCCACAGCCCCACGCCTCGTTGCCGAGCCCCCAGAAGGGAACGCGCCAGGGCTCGTCGCGGCCGTTCTCGCGCCGCAACCGCGCCATGGGGCTGTCGTCCGCGCGGGTGAGGTACTCGACCCACTCGCTCATCTCCTGGACGGTGCCGCTCCCGAGGTTGCCGTTGACGTAGGGCTCGGCCCCGAGCAGTTCGCACAGGGCCATGAACTCGTGAGTGCCGAAGTGGTTCGTCTCCACGATGTCGCCCCAGTGGCTGTTGACGACCCGGGGGCGGTGCTCGCGGGGCCCGACTCCGTCCCGCCAGTGGTACTCGTCCGCGAAGCATCCTCCCGGCCACCGCAGGTTGGGGACCTGCAGCGCGCGCAGTGCCTCGACGACGTCGAGCCGGATGCCGTCGCGGTGAGGGAGCGACGAGTCCTCGCCGACCCAGAAGCCCTCGTAGATCCCGCGCCCGAGGTGCTCGGCGAAGTGGCCGTAGAGATGGCGGCTGATGACCGGCCCGGGGACGTCGAGGTTGACGATGACGTGGGCGTCGCTGCTCACGGTGCCTCCTTGCTTCCTAATGGTTTTACGATATACCTGGCATCGTTTGCGCTGCGAGCCCCGAGCGACCAGACTTAGGTCGACGCTCGAACAAAGCCGCGGCTCCGTCCAGCCGCACCCGTGCCGGACCAAGGAGGATCCCGTGTCGAAGCCCACCCTCAGAGTCGCCATGATCGGTCACGGATTCATGGGCGCCGCGCACTCGCAGGGGTGGCGCACCGCTCCCCGATTCTTCGACCTGCCCGCCGAGCCGGTGATGCAGCTCATCGTCGGTCGCACCGGCATCGAGGCATCCGCCGACAAGCTCGGCTGGCCCGAGACCGCGACCGACTGGCGCGAGGCCATCGCCCGGGACGACATCGACATCATCGACATCGTGACCCCGGGCGATTCGCACGCCGAGATCGCGATCGCCGCCCTGGAGGCGGGCAAGCACGTGCTGTGCGAGAAGCCGCTCGCGAACACCGCCGAAGAGGCCGACGCGATGGCCTCAGCCGCGGAGCGCGCCGCTGCGAAGGGCGTATTCGCGATGACCGGCTTCACCTACCGTCGCGTGCCCGCGACAGCCCTCGCCCGCGACATGGTCGCGGCCGGGAAGGTGGGCGCGATCCACTCCGTGCGCGCGAGCTACCTGCAGGACTGGCTCACCGACCCGGAGGCGCCGTACACGTGGCGCTCGCAGAAGGAGCTCGCGGGCTCCGGAGCGCTCGGCGACATCGGCGCGCACGCCATCGACCTGGCCCAGTTCGTCACCGGCATGCGCCTCGCCAGCGTCTCGGGCACGATCGAGACGATCACGAAGAAGCGGCCCATCCCCGGCAAGCCGGGGGAGTACGGCGACGTCACGGTCGACGACCTCGCCCTCTTCTCCGGACGGTTCGAGAACGGCGTCCTCGCGCAGTTCGAGGCCTCCCGGTTCTCGACGGGGCGTAAGAACGCCCTGCGCCTCGAGGTCTCCGGAGACAGGGGCGCCATCGCCTTCGACCTCGAGGACCTGAACTTCCTCGAGTACTACGACGCCACCGCACCGGTCGAGCAGCAGGGCTTCACGCGCATCATGGTCACCGAGCCGCAGCATCCCTACGTCGCCGCCTGGTGGCCGGCGGGTCACATGCTCGGCTACGAGCACGGCTTCTCGAACCAGGTGCGCGACTTCGTGACCGGTATCGTGGAGTCAGTGCAGCCCACCCCCTCCTTCGCCGACGGCGCGCAGGTCCAGCACGTGCTGAGCGCCATCGAGTCGAGCTCGTCGAACGGGAGCGCCTGGACCGTGATCGACCAGTGACGACGGTCGTCCACCCCGGAGACTCCCTCACCCCCCGACAGCGCCTCGTCTACATCCTCGTCCTTGGGGCGCTGACCGCTCTCGGTCCGTTCACGATCGATCTCTACCTCCCGGCGTTCCCCGAGATCGAGGGCGAGTTCGGCGTCACCGAGGCCGCGATCCAGCTCACGCTCACGGCGACGATGCTCGGCTTCGCCGTCGGGCAGCTCTTCGTGGGCCCGTGGAGCGACCGAGTCGGGCGTCGGCTCCCGCTCATCATCGCCACGAGCGTGCACGTGTTCGCGAGCCTCGGGGTGTTCATCGCCCCGTCGATCGAGTGGCTCTTCGTCTTCCGGTTGCTGCAGGGCGCCGGCGCGGCGGCGGGCGGCGTCGTCGCAACGGCGATCGTGCGCGACCTGTTCGGCGGACTTCCCCTGGTGCGGATGCTCAGCCGCCTCGCCCTCGTCAACGGGCTCGCCCCGATCCTCGCCCCCGTGATCGGCTCGCAACTGCTGCAGATCATGCCGTGGCGCGGCATCTTCGTCTTCCTGTCGGTCTACGGCTTCCTCGTCGTCCTCGCCGCGATCTTCTTCATCGTCGAGACCCTGCCCCCCGCGCGCCGCGTCGATCTCGGTCACTCGACGGCCAGCCAGCGCTACCGCTCGCTGTTCTCCGACCGCATCTTCATCGGCGTCGCGGTCATCGCTGGCATGACTTTCTCCGGCCTCTTCGCCTATCTCTCCTCCTCGTCGTTCCTCTTCCAGGACGTCTACGGACTCGACCCGCAGCAGTACGGGTTCTTGTTCGCGACCAACTCGGTCGGCATCGTCGTCGGGGTGCAGGCGAGCTCGTTCCTCGCTCGGTTCATCGGGCCGCAGTGGATCCTCGGGGGGTCTCTCGCGGTGCTCGTGCTCTCGGCGTCGACGATCGTCGTGCTCGACACGATCGGTGCGGGGCTGCTCGGCATCCTCATCCCGCTCTGGTTCTTCATCTTCGCGTGCGGGTTCACTTTCCCGGCCACGCAAGTGCTCGCGCTCGCCAACCATGGCAGTGAGGCAGGAACGGCGGCCTCCCTGCTCGGTGCCCTGAACTTCGGCCTCGCCGGACTGATCTCGCCGATCGTCGGCCTGTTCCACATCGACAACGCGATTCCGATGGCGTCGATCATGGCGATCACCGCGAGCGTCTCCATCGTGGTGCTGTGGACGGTCGTGCGCCCCTGGACGGTTCCGGCGCTGTCGAGGTAGCGACCGGTAGCGTGGGGGGATGCGCCGATACCACCTCGTCATCGCCGCGGTGGCGGCCCTCGCCCTCGTCGTCGGCCTCGGCGCGCTCATCGGACTGCGGGGCAGCCCGTTCGGTTTCGATTCGGAGTGGATGACGGAGGTGCTCGAGGAGCGCGCCGCGTGGTTCACGATCCCGGCGCTGCTGATGGACTTCCTCGGTGGTGGCTGGTTCGCCGTCTTCGTCGTGCCGCTCGGCGGAGCGCTCGTGCTGCTTCTCCTGCGCAAGCGGTGGGAGGCGCTCTACTGGGTGCTCGGCTCGGCCCTCAGCGCGGGCCTCGTGCAGGCGTTCAAGGCGCTCTTCGGCCGGGCGCGGCCCGAGGATATCCTTCTCATCCACGTGGACGCCGGCTCCTTCCCCTCGGGCCACGTCGCGAACGCCGCGACCATCGCCGTGATGCTCGGCCTCATCGTGCGGCGCGCGTGGGTGTGGGCGGCCGGGGTCGCCTACGTCGTGCTCATGGCGCTGAGCCGCACCTACCTCGGCGCACACTGGGTGAGTGACACCCTCGGCGGAGCCCTCCTCGGGGCCGCAGTCGCCGTGCTCGTGTGGTCGCTCATCCCGCCGTTGCACCGCCCCCGCCCCGGCGCGGCGCCCGTGTGACCGGGCCGGCACCTGCGGAATCGGTCGCCGGGCAAGTTCCCCGCGACGGAAACCGCGGAAAGCGATACCGTGGAGGCATGAGAATCCTCCTTGTGGGCGCCGGCGGCGTCGGTGACGCGATCGCGAAGATCGCCGCCCGGCGCGACTTCTTCGAGACGATGATCGTGAGCGACTACGACCAGTCGCGGGCGGAGCGCACGATCGCGTGGCTCGAGGCCCGCGGGGAGGCGAAGGGGAGGTTCGTGGCATCCCGCATCGATGCCTCCGACCCCGACAGCGTCGCCGCTGTTGCGCGGGAGCACGGCGCGACCCACGTCATGAACGCCGTCGAGCCGAAGTTCGTGCCGACCATCTTCGCGGGTGCGCTCGCGGCGGGCGCCGACTACCTCGACATGGCGATGAGCCTGAGCGAGCCGCATCCCACCGACCCGCACAGCCAGACGGGCGTCAAGCTCGGCGACGACCAGTTCGCGCAGGCGCCCGACTGGGAGCAGGCGGGCCGGCTCGCCCTCGTCGGCATGGGCGTCGAGCCCGGGCTCTCCGATGTCTTCGCGCGCTACGCTGCGGACCATCTCTTCAGCGAGATCGACGAGCTCGGCACCCGCGACGGCGCGAACCTCGTGGTGCGCGACGAGGCCGGCAACGAGATCTTCGCCCCGAGCTTCTCCATCTGGACGACGATCGAGGAGTGCCTCAACCCGCCGGTGATCTGGGAGAAGGACAAGGGCTGGTATACGACGGCGCCCTTCTCCGAGCCCGAGGTCTTCGACTTCCCCGAGGGCATCGGGCCGGTCGAGTGTGTCAATGTCGAGCACGAGGAGGTGCTCCTCATGCCGCGCTGGGTCGACGCGAAGCGCGTGACCTTCAAGTACGGTCTCGGCGAGGAGTTCATCGGCATCCTTAAGACGCTGCACCAGCTCGGCCTCGACAAGACGGAGCCGCTGCGCGTTCGCTCCGCCGACGGGCCCGTGATGGTCGCCCCGCGCGACGTCGTCGCGGCCGGACTTCCCGATCCCGCGACGATCGGCCCCCGGATGACCGGCAAGACGTGCGCGGGCCTCTGGGTCACTGGCACTGGCGTCGACGGTTCGCCCCGCGAGGTGTATCTGTACCACGTGAGCGACAACGAGTGGACGATGGCCGAGTACGAGAGCCAGTGCGTGGTGTGGCAGACCGCGCTCAACCCCGTGATCGCGCTCGAGCTGCTCGCGAACGGCACGTGGTCCGGCACCGGCGTGCTCGGGCCGGAGGCGTTCGACGCGAAGCCGTTCCTCGACCTCATGGCCCTCCCTGTCGCGGACGGCGGGTACGGCCAGGCCTGGGGGCTGCGCGAGCAGTGACCCCGGTCATCCGGCCGTACCGACCTGCCGACCGCGCGGACGTCTACGACGTCTGCGTGCGCACGGGCGCGGCTGGTCAGGATGCCTCGGGCGTGTACTCGACCGACGACCTGCTGCCCGACGTCTTCGCCGGGCCCTACATCGATCTCGAGCCGGAATCCGCGTGGGTCGTCGACGACGGATCGCGCGTGGTGGGCTACATCGTCGCGGCGGCCGATACGCGGGCCTTTGTGGGCCTCTACCGTGAGCGCTGGCTTCCGAGCTTCGCGGCGAAGTACGCGGCTGGCTCGGCGGTGGACGAGCCGATCATCCAGATGGGGCTGGACCCGGAGCGGATGCTTCTTCCGGAGCTCTCCGCGTACCCTGCCCACTTGCACATCGACCTCCTGCCGCAGGCGCAGGGTCACGGCCTGGGTCGAGCGCTCATCGCCACCCTGCGCGCGGATCTGCACCACCGCGGCATCCTCGGTCTGCACCTGATGGTGGACCCGGCGAACACCTCCGCGCGCGCCTTCTACGACCGGATCGGCTTCGTCGAGCTGCCGTCGGGAGCGCTAGGGATCTCGACCTTCAGCGTCGCCTGAGCGCTCCGTATGTAACGAACAGGTAACGGTTTCCCACACAGCCGGGACCTGACGAGGCGACTCCCTGCGGTGGGCGCCGTTCTGGGTGCACAAAATGACCCGTGCGCACTCCAGAACTTGCACGCTCGACCTATAGGCCCATTTTGTGCAATGAGTGCGGAGCCGCCTCTGAATTCCCGTGAAGCGGCGACGCCCACTTTGTGCAATGCACGGAGTTGACTCGACGAAAACGTACCCCGTTTGAATCGTACTCACATGCACGGCGCTGCACATTTTGGGTGCACAAACCTGTCTGTCTATGGCCGATTTTGCCCCGATTTGTCGGGCTTTCCACCACTTTTCCGGTCCTCCATTTGGCTGACCGCGTGCTGTACCGTGCCGACAGCGCGTCACCCGAACGCGCTTTCGCATTCAGGGGTTCAAGGGGTCACAGTGAGCACTTCCCAGTTGGAGACACTTTCCGTCGGTCGTACCCGCGCTCGCGCGCGGTGGGGCGTCGTCGCGGCGATCGCTGCGCTGCTGGCGATCTTCTTGAGTGGACTCGTCGGCGCTATCCCGGCCTCAGCCGCGAACTTCGGCATCCAGATCGGTTACGACGGCACCGGTCAGGGAACTGCCGCAGCGTGCGCGATCACGGGCGCTGGCGGCGATAACAGCGCGACCGATGGAGTCGTGTGCACGAACGACAATGTGCGCTACGACTGGTTCTACAACGTCAGTGCGGGCGAGTCGCTCACCGCCACCTACACCCAGACCCTGCCGTCCGGGTTCTCATGGCAGTCGAACAACCTTCTGTTCTGCGAGAACGGGCCTGACTACCAGGCAACGGGAACGATCTCTGGTCAGACCCTCACCTGCACGCTGACGTTCGCCCCGGGCAACGCGCGTGCGGGCTCACTGGGCATGGTCGCGACCGTCTCGCCCGACGTTCCGAGTGGAACAGTTCTTCAGGCTCCGCTCTCGGTCACGGTCGGGTCCACCACCACCCAGTACACCCCGAACCCCATCACCGTGGTGTCGCGCGCCCGGGTCGACCTCTCGAAGCGAATCGGTCTCTACTCTCAGGGCCCCGGCGTCTACAACGGACAGTCCGGAGCGGTGCTGCGCGTGAACGTTGCCGGTGCTCAGCTGAACTCGCCGAACGCCAAGGGCATCGCCGCCCTCGTCAGCCCGTTCACGTTTGTCGATGACCTCGCGGGGATGCCTGCGGGCACCGTCCTATTCACCCCTGGCGACTGCCGACTCGCGCCCCTCGCGGGATTCCCTGATGTCAAGGGTGTCGCGGCCGGTACCTGGAACTGTGCGCAGTCGGCGCCGGGCCAGCCGATCACCATCGAGGTGACCGGGGCCAACACCGGCGGGGGCCCGGTGCAGGTCTCTCCCGCCGCCAACCAGACGACGGTGTTCGCGGGCGACTATTTCCTGTTCGTCCCCGAGTCTTCGATCCCCGCCGGCGGTGTAACCGCGAGCGACCAGCTCCGCGGCTTCGACCCGGAGGCCGCGGGCGGTACGTCGAACTTCGGGAGTGCCGCAGATGCCACTGGCTGGGAACCCGGCGGGTACCCGGATGACACGTGCACGTCGCCGGCCAACAACAACAACTGCGCTTCTGTTGTCCTGTACCCCTCGAGCGGCGACAACGTGACGACCTACAAGGGTTTGTACTCGGAGACGGGAGGCAACCTCCCGAGTCACCCGTCGACGGGAGCCCAGCTCGTCCCCGGCCAGAAGTTCGTCGCGAAGCTCACCACGGTTCTCCCGTCCGTCGCAACGACCGACTTTGTGATGTGCGACGCTTTCGATCCGACTCGCGAGCAGATCCGTGACGACGTGCCGGTGACGGTCACGCAGAGTGGCGGATCGGGGACCCTCGCGCCCTACGTCATCGAGTATGGAACGCAGCCGGTGGGGAATCTGTTCTCGAAGAGCTGCGGTGTCGCGGGCGATTCTGTCACCGACGGCCCCTGGTACAGTTCCATCGCTGCTGCTGGCGGGCCCTCGGCGGTCACTACCGTCCGAGTGACTTTCACCGGCTCGATGACCTCGCTCTCCCTCGATGTGAGCGTGCCGATGACGAACGTGCTCACCACTCCGGGCGACAACAGCATCGACACCCTCTGGTACAGCGCGAACGGCGCTCCGTACGTAAACCGCGGACTCGGCAACTACACCGTGAGCGACAACATCCTCACCGTGTCGAAGAGCACGACGGGCGGTCAGGCCGCGAGCAACGCGCTGGCGGGTGAGGTCGTCCCGTTCCACATCGGTTCGACGATCTCCACCCCCACGGTGAACGGGTCGGCTCCTCGGGTCGTTACCATCACCGACTCGCTGCCGACGTGCTTCATCAACCCCGTGCCGTCGGCGGCGACGATCGCCGACTGGAACATCGAGGTGACGCCGGCGGACTTCGGCCCGGACGGACTCTCGTGCACGCCGGACGACGTGAGCGGCATCACGCTGACCTTCACGACGAAGAATCCGATCACTCCGAACACCCCGGTGCCGGACATCGACTACACGGTGAAGATCGACAACAACACTCCGGACGGAGTTCAGAAGGCGAACACCGCGGTCATCTCGGCCGAGGGCAACATCCAAAACATCGAGCAGCGGTACTCGAACTCGTTCACGACCGTTCGCACGGCCTCGCAGATCGACATCACAAAGCTCGTGGACCAGCCCATCGTCGAGGTTGCACCAGATGTGATCGGCTTCACTGTGCAGTGGTCGAACACCATGGCGTCGAACGTCGGTGAGTCCCAGTGGATCGACGTGCTGCCGTACAACGGCGACGGTCGTGGCACCGACTTCGACGGTTCGCTCGCCCTGGCATCGCTTGACCTCGCGGGCGGCAACGGAGTCATCGTCGAGTACACCTCCCGTCCGCCGGCACTCATCGACACCGACCCGTACGCGGCGAGCAACCTCGCTGGCGGATCCACGGTCTGGTGCGCGACCTTCGGCGGTGCAGGATGTCCCGCCACCATCGCCGACACGACCGCTATCCGGGTGACGATCCCCAGCTTCGCGCCGGGACAGGTCGGCAACGTGCACTACACGATGCAGCCCACGGGCAACAGCGAGGGTGACGTCTACCAGAACCACACGGGCATCGGACGGGCTGAGGAGCTTCCGCTCGAGGTTCCCATCTCGAACCAGGTGCGGGTCGACGTCGTCGCCTCGAGCGCTGGCGAGCTGGTGTGGTGGGACGACAACCAGGATGGCGTCAAGGATGCTGCGGAGACGGGCATCCCGAACGTCACCGTGAACCTCCTGGACTCCGCCGGAGACATCATCGACTCCGCGGTGACGGATTCCAACGGTCTCTACCGCTTCAGCAACTACCACTCGGGCGACTACCGCGTCGTCGTGGACACCTCCACGCTTCCGTTGTCGGACGTCATCAAGAACACCTACGACCTGGATAACGGCACCTCCTCGCCCAACAGCGACAGCGGGCTCTTCCCGCTCGGGGTCGACACCGACCGATCCGACGTGAACTTCGGGTATGTCATAGTCGATGACATCAACGCGTCGCGCTTCTACCGCACGCAGATCTCCGCTCAGACGGTGGGGTCGACGGCATCCGTCACGGACCAGGTGACGTTCACTCCCGCTGCTACTGGTGGCACCTACACGTGGACCCTTCTCGGGCCGGTAGCGCCGAACGCGGGAGCCTGTGTATCGCTGGATTGGACGGGGGCCGCGACGGTCGGAACGAACTCGTTCGTCGTCACCGGACCGGGCATCGTCACTACTCCGCCGGTACAGCTGAACGCCCCTGGGTGCTACACCTATGTCGGCTCGTACGTCCTCGACGGCATTCCCGTCGGCCCGGTCGTTGACGGTCCCGGCATCCCTGCCGAGACGGTGCTCGTCTCGGCGAACGTCCCGACGGTCGGCACCGTTGCGTCGACGAACAACAACCGCCCGGGAGCGACCGCGAGCGACGCGGTGACGATCTCCGGCCTCACGAGCGACTCGACCTACACGTGGACGCTCTACGGACCTGTCGCGCCCGTGGCCGGCAGCTGTGCCGCGGTCGACTGGACCAACTCGCCCCCCGCGCTGGCCACCGGTTCGTTCGCCGTGACGACGTCGCAGGCGTCGTACACCACGCCGAGCACCACCGTGTCGGCTGTCGGCTGCTACTCCTACGGCGGGTCGCTCGCGCCCACCGGGACGACGAGCCAGGTAGACCTCGCTCCGGGCGTGCCGTCCGAGTCCTTCACGATCTCGGCCAACGCGCCGACGGTGACCACCGAGGCCTCGACCAACGTCACCGCCCCGCTGCAGTCGGTGAGCGACGAGGTCACGATCACCGGCCTCGGAAGCCAGAGCGCCACGTACTCCTGGACCCTGCTGGGCCCGGTGCCGGCGGTCGCCAACTCGTGCGACACGGTCAACTGGGCTGGGGCACCGGTGTTCGACGCCGGAAGCCAGGTCGTCACGGGTGACGGGACCTACCAGACGAGCTCCACACAGCTCGGCAACGCGGGGTGCTACACCTACACCGGTGCCCTGGCGGCGACTCCCACGAGCGACGCCGCCACTCTTCCCGCGGGTGTTCCGGCAGAGACCATCCGGGTCGACGCCGTGACCCCCACCGTCGCGACGGAGGCATCGACCAACGCCGCTAACCCGCCGGTGGATGTCACGGACGAGATCACCATCGCCGGCCTCGGCGACCAGCAGACCGACTACTCGTGGTCGCTGCTGGGCCCCGTGGCGCCGGTTGCCGACTCCTGCTCGGCAGTGAACTGGACGGGCGCCGCGGTGCTCGACTCGGGCACGATCGAGATCGACGGCGACGGGGTCTACACCTCCGATGCCAGCACGATCGCGGAGGTCGGTTGCTACACCTACACCGGCACGCTTGCGGCCAGCGGCACGAGCAACACCGTTGTCCACGCCGCGGGTGACCCGGCCGAGACGATTCTCGTCACCGCCGGAACGCCGGTCGTGACGACTCAGGCCTCGGTGAACTCCGCCAACCCGGGTGACACAGTGTCCGACGCCGTCACCGTCTCCGGACTCGGTGCCGAGACCCCGTCGTACACGTGGAGCCTCCTCGGTCCCGTGGCCGCCGTCGCCGACTCGTGCGACGCCGTCGACTGGACGGGCGCGCCCGTGTACGACACCGGCAGCGTCACGGCGAGCGAGGGAACGTTCAGCACGCCGTCGTCGACGCTCGGCGGCGCTGGGTGCTACACCTACATCGGCGTTCTCGCTGCGACGGACACGACAGAGCAGGTCATCCTCGCTCCCGGTGTGCCCGAGGAGACGGTCCTCGTCGACGCGCTCTCTCCGGCAGTCACCACCCAGGCCTCCGTGAACGTCGCGGCGCCCCGCACGTCGGTCTCCGACAGTGTCGTCGTCTCCGGTCTGGGAGACTACGACGCCACCTACAGCTGGACGCTCCTCGGCCCCGTCGCCGCGGTCGCCGGTAGCTGCGACGCGGTCGACTGGACGGGTGCTCCCGCCTACGACGGCGGGACCGTAGCGGTGAGCGGTGACGGCACCTACGTGACCACCGCGACGTCGCTCGAGGCGGTCGGCTGCTACACCTACGTCGGCACGTTGGGCGCAACCCCGGCGAGCGACGAGGTCGTCCTCGGCGCAGGCATCCCCGAGGAGACGGTGCTCGTGAATGCCAACGTCGGAGCCGCGACCACGCAGGCGTCGACCAACTCGGCGGGCCCCGGTACTGCGGTCACCGACTCGGTCGTCGTGACCGGGCTGGACGGTGAGACGGCAGACTACAACTGGACGCTTCTTGGCCCGATCGCGCCCGTCGCTGACTCGTGCGCCGCCGTCGACTGGACGGGAGCGCCGGTCTTCGACAGCGGCAGCTTCCAGGTGGTCGGCAACGGCACCTACACCACGACCGCGAGCACGCTCGTCGCGGCGGGCTGCTACACCTACACGGGTGACCTCGCCGGCACCGCGACGAGCCTCGGCGTCAGCCTCGCTGCGGGTGACCCCGCGGAGACGGTTCTCATCGACTCGGCGATCCCGGGCCTCACGACGCAGGCCACCCCGCAGACCGGGGCCCCGGGCGTCACGGTTTCGGACACGGTCGTGCTGACCGGGCCGATCCCGGCCGGTACCGCCTATTCGTGGTCGCTCGTCGGCCCGATCGCGCCGGTCGCGGACTCCTGCGTGAGCCTCGACTGGACCGGCGCGGCCGTGGTCGCCAGCGGGAGCTTCACAGTGGACGGAGCCGGCACGTACGCCACGCCGAATTCGACGCTGACTGCGGTGGGCTGCTACAGCTACGCCGGAAGCCTCGCGGGTTCCGTGAGCACCGACCCGGTCGTGCAGAACCCCGGCGTCCCCGCGGAGACCGTGCGAGTCGACACCTACCTCCCGTCCGTCGTGACCACCGCGTCCGGCTCGACCGGGGTCGCTGGAGACGAGTTCACGGACTCGATCGTCGTCACCGGGCTCAATGGTGCCGAGACCGAGTACGACTGGACCCTCCTCGGACCCGTCGCTCCGGTCGACGACGCGTGCGAGGCGGTCGACTGGACCGGTGCGGCCGTCGCCGACTCGGGGACGCTCGCGATCGACGGCGATGGTACGTACGTGACCCCCGCGACGTCGGCCGAGGCCGTAGGGTGCTACACCTACACGGGCTCCCTCGCCGCATCCACAACGACAGACGCTGTCGAGCTCGCCGCGGGAGACCCGGCCGAGACCTTCATCGTCGAGCCCTACGACCCCGCAGTGACGACACGTGCGTCCGAGTCGGAGGGGCTGCCCGGTGAGTCGTTCACCGACGCTGTCGAGATCAGCGGTCTCGCGGACGTGACCACGACGTACTCCTGGACTCTCGTCCAGGCGGAGCCCGATGGAGCCGGCCAGTGCGTCGCCATCGACTGGGCTGCTGACGGTGACGTCATCGACTCGGGAGAGTTCGAGGTGACCGGCGACGGGACGTACACGACGGACGCGACGGTCGTCACGGACGCCGCCTGCTACAGCTACACCGGACAGCTCGAGGCGACCGCCACGAGCCTCGGGGTGGAGCTGCCCGCGGGTGACCCGCTCGAGACGTTCCTGATCGAGCCGTTCGAGCCCGCGATCAGCACCGAGGCATCCGTTCTGACCGCGGAGCCCGGCGACGTCATCACCGACTCGATCACGATCTCCTCGTTCGGAATCGACGAGGCGCTCTACGAGTGGCAGCTGCTCGGCCCGGTCGAGCCCGTCCTCGGCGAGTGCACGACCGTGAACTGGACGGCCGCGCCGGTGTTCGACACGGGATCGTTCACGGTCCAGCCGGGCACGAGCGACTACGGCACGACCGAGAGCGTGATCGGCCTGCCCGGGTGCTACACCTACACCGGTGCGCTCGCGGCGACGGACAGCTCGCTCGCCGCGGTCCACGCCGCGGGCGACCCGGCGGAAACCTTCCTCGTCACGGCGCTCTCGCCGATCGTGTCGACCCAGGTGAGCAACGGCCAGACCCAGCTCGAGACTCGCGTGTCCGACTCGATCATCATCGAGGGAACTCGCGGCGCGACCATCGAGGCGACCTGGGTGCTGTATGGCCCGATCGCCACCACCACGGACTGCAGCGCAGTCGCGTGGGATGACGCGGAGGTCGCCTTCGAGGGAGTGATCACGGTGGACGGCGACGGCACTTACACGACGCCTAGCGTCCTTCCGGCCGACCTCGGTTGCTACTCCTTCGAGGTGACCCTCGGGGAGACCGACACGACCGTTGCTGTCACTCACGAAGTCGGTCAGTCGAGCGAGACGACCCATGTCGTTCCTCGTCCCACGGCGCTCGCCCTCACCGGCAGCACCGTCACAACGATCATCGGCGCTGGAGCGGTCCTGTTCGGGCTGGGCCTCACCGCGCTGCTGATTGCTCGGTCGCGGCGCACGGGGCGCCGGTCGACCGGGGCCTAAAGAGTGAGGGGGTTGGCTGCGACCCCACCAACCCCCTCACATCCCCCGTCTCTGCAGACCAACGGAAGGAACTCCGTGACCTCGATCACCACACGACTCGCGGCGGCAGTGATCGCCTGCGTCGCAGTGCCGGCGCTCCTGGCGGGATGCACCGGCCCCACCACCACGACCGACGTCGGCGAGCCGGTCGTCGCCTCAGACAGCTGGTCAGAGAGCACCACCGGCTCCGCGCCCGGCGCCGGGTCGTGCGAGCTCGACCACGGCGATGAGGGAACACGCCCGGATGCCTCGTGCACGCCCGGCGCGGTCACCTCGGAGATCTCGCCCGCAGATCCCTCCGTCGTGTGCCGCGAATCCGCGGGCGGGGAGATCAACGAGTCCGTTCGGTCCGCCGTTCTGTCCGCGTACGGCATCGAGAACGAGGATGCGCCCCGATACCGGGTCGACTACCTCGTTCCGCGCCAGCTCGGTGGAGCGAACGACTTCGCCAATCTGTGGCCGATGCCCGAGTCGGACCCGTCGGCGACGACCAAAGCTCAGACCGACGCGGCGGTTGCTGACGCCGTGTGCGGGGGACGGGCGGGCATCCAGGCCGCTCAGTACGCGATCGCTCACAACTGGACGACCGCACTCACTGTGCTCGGACTCGGCGGCTGAAAAAAGTCAGAGGCGCCCGTCATGAAACGCACGCGACGCGCTCAAGCAGTACGAGGCGTAGCTGGCCTCTTCCGCTGAAGAACGCTGAGTACATGTGGGGGTGACAGGTGGCTGGTGATGCAGAGGACGTTGCTGACGCGGTCCTGATCAGGCAGGCGAGGTCGGGCGACGCGCGAGCCTTCGGGAGGCTGTGGAACCGGCACCACACGGCCGCGCTCCGGTTCGCCACGCGGCTCGTCGGTCGTTCCGACAGCGAAGATCTGGTCTCCGACGCATTCGCGAGCATCTACCAGGCGATTCGCAACGGCGCGGGGCCCGACGAGATGTTCCGGCCCTACCTCTATACAACGCTCAAGAACTTGAGCATCCGGTGGTCGATCCGCGAATCGGCGTTCACGCTCGAAGAGGTCGACTTCGACACGTTCACCGACAGCACGACCGCCGAGGACGAGGGGGTCGCTGCGCTCGAGCGGTCCTACGAGGCTCTCGCCTTCCGTTCGCTTCCCCACCGGTGGCAGGAAGTGCTGTGGTACGGCGAGGTCGAAGGACTCAAGCCGCGGGACATCGCGCCGATCCTCGGGATGTCGGCGAACGCCGTCGCGGCGCTCGCGTATCGCGCGCGCGATGGATTCCGTAAGGCTTGGCTGGAGCTCAGAGCACAGGACGACGCCGCGGTCAGCGCCCCCAGCGACAAGGTTCTGGCGGGTCGTCTTCGGGCGGTCCTCGTCCCGCTGCTGGTGGGCATCCCGCTCGCCGAGTTCCTCCGCGACACCGGGGGGAGTGCACCGGCGACAGCCGCCGTGACGACTGCCTCGTCGCACCTCCCGATTCCGACCTTCTCGGGTCTCATCGCGGGCGCGACCGCGATCGGTGCCGCCAGTGTCCTCGTGGCTGCGGCGATCATCGCACCCCCCGAGCCCGGAACATCGCCCACGCTCGAGGTCCCGGCCAGTGCGAGCGCGCCCCTTCCTGGATACGGTGAGCCCGAGCGCCCCGGCGGAGATCCCGCGCCAGTCGAGCCCACGCGCGACCCGGCCTCCACCGATCCGACTCGCACCGAGCCACCCACGTCCCCGCCGCTGCCCACGACGCCGGCAGCCCTCCCCGCAGCGACCACACCCGCGGTCTTCAGCCCACTCGCCGGCGAGGCCGTCCCGGGCGGCGCTGTGGCTGTATCGGGCAGCGGCGACTCGGGCAGCGAGATCCTCTTCACGATCGACGGACAGAGCGCCGGATCGGTGATCGTGGATCAGGACGGCTCCTGGCATCACGATCTCGTCGCCTCGCTCGCCGATGGCGCACACGAACTCGGCGTCGTCCAGCGCTCGGCTACCCGCTCGTCGTCACCGATCGTCAGCATCCCTTTCACGGTCGACTCCGTCGCCCCGGCGCAGCCTCTCCTCGCCACGACCTTTGATCGCTACGCGCAGAGTGCTCCGCCCGTCTCAGGTGTCGCGGAACCCGGGGCCATCGTCGTCGTGTCCGATGGTGTCACCGAGTTGGCTCGAGTCACGGCCGACGACGATGGCTCGTGGTCGACTCCGTCGCTGGAGGGCCTCACGGCCTACTCCACACAGCTCGTCGTGACGCAGATCGATCGCGCCGGCAACGCTTCCGACGCGGCCATCACCCCGCTGGCGTTCACTCCGCGCTTCACCACGACACAGACGCAGTATCCGGCATCCTGGCTGATGTGGCCGGTCCTGGCGAGCGGGTGGCCCGGAGCATCCGTGCGCACCTACATTGACGGCCAACCGGTGTGGACGAACTACTCGCTCATCACGACCATCCCGGCATCCGGCAACTTCCAGGCCTACCAGGGCGGTTTCCTGAGTGCTGGCGTCCACGTGATCACCATCGCCTATGCGGACCCCACCACTCTGGAACCCCTCTCAACGGAGTCCTTCACGGTGACGGTGACGCCGTGATCGTGCGGATGGTTCCCGGCGAGGGGCGGCGGCTCGTCACGATCGCCATGTCCTTCGGCGCTGGCGGGTCCGGCGCGAGTCCTGTCCGAGGCCTGAGCGACATCCGGATCGAGGTGGCTGACGACCGCGGCGAGAAAGAGTTTCGACCGCTCCAGGCGCTCATCATCGGCCTGGAGGAGTCGATGATCCCGGCCGAATCGGGGGAACTGCGTCGGGTCGCGGAACTCGGCAACCTTCTCGCTTACCGCGATCTCGCGTCGCCCCTCGTCGAGCGCACGTGGACGATGCTCACCCAACCAGCGGAGGAGCCGCCCTTCGGCGAGGAAGTCCGGTGGGCACAGACGTTGTCGATCGTCGTCGCGCGAGCGACCGGAGTCTCTCCGTCAGCCGCTGTGGTCGCACGGGCTCGACGGGCGCAGGTGGAGCGCATCGTCGCCCTCTTCAGCGGGGATCGGCGCCTCACCCCGGACACGATCGCCGCATCGCTGGGCGTCTCACGTCGATCGCTCTACGAGCTCGCCGAGCCGCACTTCGGTGGAATCAGCGAGTACATCCGCACGGCCAGAGCGATGCGCGCGGCACGGATGCTCGCCGACGAGTCCTTCCGAGACCGCTCACACGCCGAGATCGCTCGGGCCACGGGATTCTCATCGACCAAGCACATGACCCGCGCACTTCTCGCGTCCAACGGACTCTCGCCTGCCGCCCTCCGCCCCGACACCGCCGAGGGCCGCGCTACGGCGTAAGGCTCAACGTGCTCGGAACGCCGATGGCGAACATGATCCAGCTCATGATCACGAAGGCGCCAGCGAACGCGACGGCGATTCCCAGCACCGACACCCACGGCCTTCCTTCGTACCAGTAGGCCGAGTCGGGATGCGCCTCGTAGAACTCGCGGAGCGAGATCGTCTCCGGGTCGACGGTGACAGGAACGCGCACCGCATCCACCAGCGATTCCATCGACGTGAGGGTCCAGAACGTCCCGCGGAGCCGGAGCAGAGTGCGATCATCCGCATCGCGCAGTAGCAGTTGCGGCACGGCTTCGGACGATCCGGGGCGCCAGGTGTGGCCGATGAGCGCGGATGCGATCCGATCGCGGTCGATCACGTGCCGACGGAAGAACGCCTGCTTGATCACCCGGGTTGCCGTCACCTCCGCGAAGGCTCCGCGGTGACGGATCCAGCCGAACGCGACCACCGCGACAGCGACGACGTGGACCGCGAGGACGCGGCGCCAGCTGCCTTGTGAGGCGGAGAGCCAGTACAGCACCCCGAAGAGCGGAATTCCGCCGACGAGGCTCGCGATGAGACCGGTGTGCGCCAGGGACTCTCGAGGAGTTACACGCACGACTACGTCCTCGTCGTCGTCCACCTCGCACCCCCCACCCAGGTCGATGCGTTTACATCGAGCGCTTCACTATAACGAAAGTGAACAATTTCTCGCGGGCGGATGGGCGCTGCGAGAAGCGCTTCGGGCGAAGTGGCGGAGAATGGGGGATTCGAACCCCCGAGGGCTTGCACCCAACACGCTTTCCAAGCGTGCGCCATAGGCCACTAGGCGAATTCTCCTGGGGCGGAAGCGCCACAGTGGGCGACAACCACGTAAGAGCATACCGGTAGAATGGACTCCGGCTCCTCGCGTGGCGCCATCCAGGCCAACTCCCCCAGGACGGAAACGTAGCAAGGGTAACCGGGCTCTGGCGGGTGCGCGAGGAGTCCTTTCTTTGTGAGCCCGTACCCACAGCCGGGCATCCGGGCCGTTGGTCCTCTCGTGGCGTCGGGCCCGCGCTTTAGGCTGGTGGCGTGGCCCGGTCCATCTACATCACGTCCGCCGAGGGGCACTCGGGCAAGTCCTCCGTCGCGCTCGGCGTGCTCGACACGCTCCTCAGAAGCGGCGAACGGGTGGGAGTGTTCCGGCCCATCACCCGGTCGACGACGGAGCGCGACTTCGTCCTCGAGCTGCTGTTGTCGAGGGATGGCGTCGACCTCGACTACGACGACTGCATCGGCACGACCTACGAGGCCGTCCACGACGACCCGGACGCCGCGCTCTCCATGATCGTCGAGCGGTTCAAGAGCGTCGAGGCGCGGTGCGACGCCGTCGTGGTCATCGGTTCGGACTACACGGATGTCGCATCCCCGACCGAACTCGGATTCAACGCCCGCATCGCCGCAAACCTCGGCACGCCCGTGCTGCTCGTTCTCACCGGCCGGGAGCTCGACGAGTCGCGGGCGCGCACCCCGGACGAGGTGCGCCAGGTCGCCGACCTCGCGGTCCCCGAACTCGCGTCGGCGCACGCGAGCCTGCTCGCCGTGGTCGTGAACCGCGCCGATCCGGAGAACCTCGAGCCGATCATCCGCACCGTCGCGGCCGCGTCGGGTGTCACTGCGTGGGCGATCCCCGAGGACGCGCTGCTCGTTGCGCCCTCCATGGCGCAGCTGCAGCTCGCGGTCGACGGAGAGCTGCTGCAGGGCGACGAGGCACTGCTCGGGCGAGAGGTTCTGGGCGTCGTGATCGCGGCGATGTCGATGGAGAACGTGCTGCCCCGACTCGTCGAGGGAGGCGTCGTCGTCATCCCCGGAGACCGCAGCGAGATGCTGCTCGCGGCACTGACGGCGCACGCCTCGGGGACGTTCCCCTCCCTCGCGGGCATCCTGCTCAACGGCGGCTTCGAGCTCTCGCCCGTCATCCAGCGCCTCATCGACGGCCTCGACCACTCCCTTCCGATCGTCTCGACCGGTCTCGGAACCTGGCCGACCGCCCAGCGCATCGCCCAGACGCGCGGGCGGCTGTCGGTCACCTCGGCGCGCAAGATCGATACCGCGCTCGCCCTCTTCGACAAGCACGTGGATGCCCGGCTCCTCCTCGAGCAGCTCGGTGCGGGCAACTCGACCGTCGTGACTCCGCTCATGTTCGAGTACGCGCTCCTCGAGCGGGCGCGAGCCGACCGCAAGCGCATCGTGCTCCCCGAGGGGACGGACGATCGCATTCTGCTCGCGGCGGGCACGCTGAAGTCGCGGGACGTCTGCGACCTGACCATCCTGGGCGACGAGCAGGAGATCCGCGCTCGCGCCGCCGGGCTCGGAGTCGATCTCGCGGGCGTGCAGGTGGTGAGCCCCACCGAGCCCGAGCTGCGGGAGCGCTTCGCCGAGGAGTACGCCCGGCTGCGCTCTCACAAGGGCGTGACCCTCGACGAGGCGCGCGAGATCATCACCGACGTGTCGTACTTCGGCACGATGATGGTACAGCTGGGGCTCGCCGACGGGATGGTGTCGGGCGCGATCCACACGACGGCGCACACCATCAAGCCGGCCTTCGAGTTCGTGAAGACAGTAGACGGCGTCTCGATCGTCTCGAGTGTGTTCTTCATGGCGCTCGAGGACCGGGTGCTCGTCTACGGGGACTGCGCGGTGGTCCCTGATCCGACCTCGGAGCAGCTCGCCGACATCGCGATCTCGTCGGCCGCGACGGCGACTCAGTTCGGCATCGAGCCGCGAATCGCAATGCTCTCCTACTCGACCGGCGAGTCGGGCTCGGGGGCCGATGTCGACAAGGTGCGCGCGGCGACGGCGCTCGTGCGGGAGCGCCGACCCGACCTGCTCGTCGAGGGCCCGATCCAGTACGACGCCGCGGCCGACGCGGCCGTGGCGAAGACGAAGATGCCGGAGTCGCAGGTCGCAGGGCGCGCCACGGTCTTCATCTTCCCCGACCTCAACACGGGCAACAACACGTACAAGGCGGTGCAGCGCTCGTCGGGAGCCGTCGCGATCGGCCCCGTGCTCCAGGGGCTCCGCAAGCCGGTGAACGACCTGTCCCGCGGCGCCCTCGTCCGAGACATCGTCAACACGGTGGCGATCACGGCGATCCAAGCGCAGCGCGCGGGAGCCCCCGAGTGATCGCCTTCGTCGTCAACTCCGGCTCGTCGTCGATCAAGTGGGAGTTGCTCGACGTCGATTCCGGCGAGCGGATGCGCGGGGGCATCGTCGAGCGCATCGGCGAGAACGGCGTCGATCACGCGGGGGCGATGCGCGTCATCCTCGAGGAACTCGGCGGCGGGCATCCCGACGTCATCGGCCACCGCGTGGTGCACGGTGGCTCCCGCTTCACGACCGCCACTATCGTGACCGATGAGGTCGAGCGCGCCATCGAGGAGCTCTCCGCGCTCGCACCCCTGCACAACCCCGCGAACCTGCTTGGCATCCGCGCGGCGCGCGAGGCGTTCCCGGGGGTGCCGAACGTCGCGGTGTTCGACACGGCCTTCCACCAGAGCATCGGCCCGGCGGCCTACACGTACGCGATCGACTCGGCCGTCGCCGAGGAGCACGGCGTGCGCCGGTACGGCTTCCACGGCACGTCGTACCAGTTCGTGTCGGCGCGCGCGGCCGAGCTGCTGGGGCGGCCCCTCGACGAGCTGAGGCTCATCGTGCTGCACCTCGGCAACGGGGCCTCGGCCTGTGCGATCGACGGCGGGCGGTCGGTCGACACGTCGATGGGCCTCACCCCGCTCGAGGGGCTCGTGATGGGCACGCGCTCGGGCGACATCGATGCGGGCATCCTGTTCCACCTGGGTCGCGCCGGATACTCCCTCGCCGACCTGGATGCCCTCCTCAACCGGCGCAGCGGGCTGACGGGTCTCGCCGGCGGCAACGACATGCGCGATGTCCTCGCGGGGGTGGACGCGGGGGATGCCGCGAGCATCCTCGCCTTCGACGTCTACGTCCACCGGCTGCGGAGGTACATCGGGGCGTACCTCGCGACGCTCGGCGGCGTCGACGCGATCGTCTTCACGGCGGGAGTCGGGGAGAACGCGGCGCGCGTGCGTGAGGCCGCGCTCGCGGGGATGGAGTGGGCGGGCATCCGGCTCGACGGCGAACGCAACGCGGTGCGCGGCACGACCGTGGTGAGCGCGGATGACTCGCCCGTTGCGGTCCTCGTGGTGCCGACGAACGAGGAGCTCGAGATCGCCCGGCAGGCCGCCGCTCTCGTCTGAGGACGCGGGTGTCCGCTGTGCGCGGATTCACACCTTCGCCCCGGGCGGCGATCGCGTCGGTGGTGGCGACTACTCTTGAGGCGTGGTTGCCGCCCTGTACCGCCGATACCGGCCCGAGACGTTCGCCGAGCTCATCGGCCAGTCGCAGGTGACCGATCCGCTGCGCACTGCCCTGCGCACCGATCGGGTCAACCACGCCTACCTCTTCTCCGGGCCGCGCGGCTGCGGCAAGACGACGAGCGCGCGCATTCTCGCCCGCTGCCTCAACTGCGCCGAGGGCCCTACCGACACGCCGTGCGGCGTGTGCCCGAGCTGCGTCGAGCTGAGCCGCGATGGCGGCGGCAGCTTGGACGTCGTCGAGATCGACGCGGCGAGCCACAACGGCGTCGACGACGCGCGCGATCTGCGGGAGCGCGCGGTGTTCGCCCCGGCGCGCGACCGCTTCAAGATCTTCATCCTCGACGAGGCGCACATGGTCACGTCTCAGGGCTTCAACGCGCTCCTGAAGATCGTCGAGGAGCCGCCGGAGCACGTGAAGTTCATCTTCGCGACGACGGAGCCCGAGAAGGTGCTCGGCACGATCCGCTCCCGCACGCACCACTACCCCTTCCGACTCGTGCCACCCGCGCAGATGCTCGACTACGTGCAGCAGTTGTGCGAGAGCGAGGGGGTGTCGGTCGACGCCGGCGTCCTCCCGCTCGTGGTCCGTGCCGGTGGCGGGTCGGTGCGCGACACCCTGTCGCTGCTCGACCAGCTCATCGCCGGGTCCGAGTCGGCGGCGGATGGCGCGGTCACTGTCGAGTACGAGCGCGCGGTAGCCCTCCTCGGCTACACCCACGGCGCCCTCCTCGACGAGGTCATCGACGCGATCGGCGCCCGTGACGCCGGGGGAGTGTTCGCGGGAGTCGATCGGGTCATCCAGACCGGTCAGGACCCGCGGCGCTTCGTCGAGGACCTGCTCGAGCGGCTCCGCGACCTCATCATCGTGGCGGCGACCTCGGGCAACGCCCAGGCGGTGCTGCGCGGCGTGCCGCAGGATCAGCTCGACCGCATGGCCGCGCAGGCGAAGGCCTTCGGCCCGGCCGAGCTCTCCCGGGCGGCCGACGTCGTCAACGCCGCGCTCTCGGAGATGACGGGCGCGACCTCCCCGCGGCTCCACCTGGAACTCATGGCGGCGCGCATCCTCGTGCCCGCGAGCGACGACACCGAGCGCGGCGCGCTCGCGCGAGTCGAGCGCCTCGAGCGCCGCATCGGAGTCGACGGCCCGGATGCCGCGGCGCCCGCAGCCCGCCCGAGCGCAGCGCCAGTCCCTGCCGTGACCCGTGCGACCGAACCCGCGCCCGCCGCGGCGCCGGCTGCACCCGCCGCCCAGACCGAGCCGGTTGCTCAGACCGAGAGCGATCCCGAGCCGGCACCTGCCGCGCCCGAGGCTGCGACCCCCGCCCGCGACCTCAGCGCGCCCGTGACCCTCCAGCTCATCAAGGACGCGTGGCCGGAGATCCTCGAGGTGATCGAGAAGGCCAAGCGCACGGCATGGATGGTGGTCGTGACGGCCAAGCCGATCGAGTGGCGCGACGGCAATGTGCTCGTGCTCTCGTTCCCGAGCCAGAACGATGTGGCGGCTCTCCGCCAGCAGTCCGCCCCGGGCGAGGGCATCGGCGACCACATCAAGAAGGCGATGGTGGAGGTTCTCGGCGTGGAGCCGCTCCTCCTCGCGAAGGCGGTGGATGCTCCGCCGGCCGCTCCTCCCTCGACTCCGGCTCCCGCTCCCGCTGGGGCCGCGAGCTGGGCCGTCGCCTCGATTCCGGCCTCGGACGAAGGCCCTGAAGACGACGGCTCGGATCCTGGCGAGCCGGCGTGGGCGACGCAGACACCTGCGCGACCGGAGCCCGAGGCACCGGCGCCCGCGCCGCAGGCATCGGCACCGGCATCCGCCACCGCACCCCCGCCGCCCGCTCCCGCCGCCCGTCCGGCGGCCGCCCGCCCGGCGGGGTCGGGGCCCAAGTACGGCGAGTCGGTCGTCCGCGAGATCCTCGGCGCGAGCTTCATCGAGGAGCAGCCGCTCAAGCCGCGAGTCGTGCCCCAGCCGCAGCCGAGCGACGAGCAGTAGCCGATGTACGACGGAATCGTCCAGGAGCTCATCGACGAGCTGGGCCGGCTGCCCGGCATCGGGCCGAAGTCGGCGCAGCGCATCGCGTTCCACATCCTGCAGACCGAGAGCTTCGACGTGACGCGACTTGCCGACATCCTGCGCGAGGTTCGCGACAAGGTGCGCTTCTGCGAGATCTGCGGCAACGTCACGGAGGAGTCGACGTGCTCGATCTGCCGCGACCCGCGCCGCTCGGCCACCACGATCTGCGTCGTCGAGGAGGCCAAGGACGTCGTCGCGATCGAGCGCACCCGGGAGTTCAAGGGCCTGTACCACGTGCTCGGCGGGGCGATCAGCCCCATCGACGGGGTGGGTCCCGACGACTTGCGCATCCGCCAGCTCCTCACCCGACTCGCGGATGGCACGGTCACCGAGGTCATCATCGCGACCGACCCGAACCTCGAGGGCGAGGCGACGGCGACATACCTCACCCGGCTGCTGGTCCAGCCGGGGCTGCGCGTGACTCGACTCGCGTCGGGCCTGCCGGTCGGCGGCGACCTGGAGTACGCCGACGAGGTCACGCTCGGCCGAGCGTTCGAGGGGCGCAGGCTCGTCGAGGGCTGACCGCTAGAATCGCTCCTTGGGCCTGTCGCCCGCGCCCCCCAGGAGTTTGTCAATGGCTTTGATCGTCCAGAAGTTCGGCGGTTCGTCGGTCGCCGACGCCGAAAGCATCAAGCGCGTCGCGAAGCGGATCGTCGAGACGCGCAAGGCGGGCAACGACGTCGTCGTCGCCGTGAGCGCGATGGGCGACACGACCGACGAGCTCATCGACCTCGCGCACGAGGTGACGCCGCTGCCGGACCCGCGCGAGATGGACATGCTCCTGACGACGGGTGAGCGCATCTCAA
This sequence comes from Antiquaquibacter soli, assembly GCF_030580675.1. GTDB lineage: Bacteria > Actinomycetota > Actinomycetes > Actinomycetales > Microbacteriaceae > Rhodoglobus > Rhodoglobus soli. Next base: position 429,326 of record NZ_JAUQUB010000001.1, read on the forward strand.
TGGCGCTGCTCGCGATGGCGATCAAGAGCATGGGCGTCGAAGCCCGGTCGTACACGGGCAGCCAGGCCGGCATGATCACGGATGCTCAGCACGGCTCCGCCCGGATCGTGGATGTCACCCCCGTCCGCCTCCGCGAGGCCCTCGACGACGGCGCCATCGTCATCGTCGCCGGGTTCCAGGGCTTCAACCGCGACACGAAGGACATCACGACTCTCGGCCGCGGCGGCTCGGACACGACGGCGGTCGCCCTCGCGGCGGCGCTCGGTGCTGATGTGTGCGAGATCTATACCGACGTCGACGGCATCTTCACCGCCGACCCGCGCGTCGTGCCGAAGGCCCACAAGATCGACCGGGTCACGAGCGAGGAGATGCTCGAGCTCGCTGCCGCCGGCGCGAAGGTGCTGTACATCCGCGCCGTCGAGTACGCGCGCAGGCACGGCGTCACGCTGCACGTGCGGTCGTCATTCAACAACAACGAGGGAACCTGGGTGGTCGAGTCGATCGACGGCCCGAACGAGGGAGACACGGTGGAAGAGCCGATCATCACGGGAGTTGCGGGCGACCTCAACGAGGCCAAGATCACGGTCGTGGGCGTGCCCGACGTGCCCGGCAAGGCGGCGGAGATCTTCACGATCGTCGCGCAGACCGGCGCCAACATCGACATGATCGTGCAGAACGTTTCCGCCGCGGCGACCGGCCTCACCGACATCTCGTTCACGCTCCCGAAGTCGGAGGGCGAGAAGGTGCTCACGGCGCTGCGCGCAGGCCAGGGCTCGGCGGGCTTCCAGTCGCTGCAGTACGACGACCAGATCGGCAAGCTCGCCGTCGTCGGCGCGGGCATGCGCACGAGCGCGGGCGTCTCCGCGCAGCTCTTCCGCGCCCTCTCGGACGCGGGCATCAACATCGAGATGATCTCTACGAGCGAGATCCGCATCTCCGTGGTGACTCGAGCCGACACCCTCAACGAGGCGATGCGCGTGGTGCACACCGCGTTCGGTCTCGATGGCGAGGCGGAAGCGGTCGTGTACGCGGGAACGGGCCGGTAGGGGCGGCAGTTTCTCGAGCATCCCTGGCACCCCGCCCGGCGTAATCCGCGTGCGACGTCTGGGATGATGGATCCCATGACTTCTGAGCAGGGCATCCGCATCGGCGTCGTCGGCGCCACCGGCCAGGTCGGCGCCGTCGTTCGCCGCCTTCTCGAGGAGCGCGACTTCCCGGTCGCCGAGATCCGCTACTTCGCCTCCGCGCGCAGCGCCGGCACGACCCTCCCTTGGAAGAGCGAGGACATCGTCGTCGAGGATGCCGCGACCGCCGACCCGCGTGGACTCGACGTCGCGATCTTCTCCGCCGGCGCCACGACGAGCAAGGCCCAGGCTCCGCGATTCGCGGAGGCCGGCGTGCTCGTCATCGACAACTCCTCCGGCTGGCGCATGGACCCCGACGTGCCGCTCGTGGTGAGCGAGGTCAACCCGCACGCCATTAAGGACGCGCGCAAGGGCATCATCGCCAACCCGAACTGCACGACGATGGCCGCGATGCCGATCCTCAAGGTGCTCGACACCGAGGCAGGCCTCGAGCGGCTCATCGTGAGCACCTACCAGGCGGTCTCCGGCGCGGGCCTCAAGGGCGGCGAGGAGCTGCTGGCCCAGGCGAAGGCCGCAGTCTCGCAGGATGCCCTGGCTCTCGTCCACGACGGTGCGGCCGTCGACTTCCCCGACGCCGCCGCATTCCCCAAGACGATCGCGTTCGATGTGATCCCGCAGGCCGGGAGCTTCGTCGACGACGGCCTCTTCGAGACCGACGAGGAGAAGAAGCTCCGCAACGAGAGCCGCAAGATCCTCGAGCTGCCGGAGCTGCGCGTGAGCGGACTGTGCGTGCGCGTCCCGGTCTTCACGGGCCACTCGCTCGCCATCAATGCGGAGTTCGCGAACCCCCTGACCGTCGAGCGCGCGAAGGAGCTGCTCAAGGATGCCCCGGGCGTCGTTCTCACGGACGTGCCCACGCCCCTCGAGGCCGCCGGCCAGGACCCGAGCTACGTCGGCCGCCTCCGGCAGGACGAGGGCGTGCCGGACGACCGCGGCCTCGCGATGTTCATCAGCAACGACAACCTGCGCAAGGGGGCCGCGCTCAACGCGGTGCAGATCGCGGAGCTCGTGGCCGCGGAGCTCGTCGCCGCGCGCTGACGCGGCGGAGAGTCGCGCTTGCGAGGAGCGCGACCGCGGTCGCGGCCCCGATGACGAGGATGACCACGCTCGTGACCTTCTCGACGGCAGGCACCCGGGATGCCACGAGCGACGCGGCAGCGGCGAGCACGCCGATGCCGACGGCGGCTGCGGTGGGCAGCCGTCGTCCCTGCATCCGGTCGAGGGCGAGCAGAGCTCGCGTTGGCAGCACGCGGCCCCAGGGCACGAACGCGGCGTAGACGACGACGTTCCAAGCGAACGAGATGTCGAGCATGATCCACACGGCGAGGTGGAAGAGCGCGAGCAGGGCGATCGTTAGCCGGAAGGCCGGCCACCACAGCACCGTCACAAGGGCGCCGAGTTCCAGCACGACGACGACGAGATCGGCGCCCTCCCCGATCCACGAGAGGGGTCCGGTGGCGATCCCGGCGAGCGAGCGCAGGGGGTCCCCCGGCTCTACGTGGCTCTGCAGCGAGTAGCCCAGCGCGGTCGCGGAGCCGCCGATCCAGCCGCTCGCAACTTTGTTGAGGGCGGCCCACGCCATCCCGAGTCCGATCGCGACGGCCAGCGCACGCAGGGCGGGGCCGGGCGCCCCCGGGCCGGAGCTCGGCCACGGCGTGACCGTGCGACCCCACCCGCTGTGCGCGAGCAGTGCCGGCGCCACCGCCAGCACGATGCTGTGGTCGATCTGGCCGAACGAGTATGCCAGCCCGTAGAGCGTGAGCAGAAGCGCGCTCGCTGCGTAGGAGACGGCCGGCGTGGCGGGTCCGCCGAGGGCGAGTAGGGCGAGGGCGACCGCGAGGGCGACTTGCAGCGCGAGGAGCGCAGCCTCGGGCGGTGCGCTGGGCAGGAGCATAAGCGGCCCGAACCGGGGGTGGAAGGCCGAGTCGGGCATCCGCGCGACCCACAGGATGTCGGGCACGAGCAGGATGCTCGCGATCGAGAACAGGATCCGGAACGCGCCCAGGTCGCGGCGCCCGACCGGAGACTCGTCCACCCAGTCGAGGATGCGCTCGCGGAGGCTCACGACGACCCCAGCTCGATCGTGACCCGGCGGAGCGTGTCGTGCTGGGCTGGCGCATCCAGGTCGTCGATGCGGCGCTGTTCGGTCTCCCACACCGTCTCGACGGTCGAGCCGTTGACGGGCAGCCCGAGCGCACCCACCCGCTCCCGCAGCCACGAGCGGATGGCGGGGTCGTCGGCCGCGTCGTCGGAAAGCAGGAGGTCAGACACGACGGCCACGGGGGAGACGGCGTGCGTGCCCAGGAGGTCGTAGAGCTCGACGGGATGCTCGGTGCCGCCGGCATCCCGCAGTACGACCTCCAGCTTCGAGGTCGTCAGTACCTCCCCGTCGAGGGGGCCGGGCGCCCGGAACACCGGCTGGGTAAGCGCCGGATAGGGCTCCCCCCAGCGCAAGACGATCGCCGCCTGCACGGGCAGAACCAGGGCGGCTGCGACTGCCGCGACGACGACGGGTGCGAGCCGCCTCATTGCGCGAACATCCAGGCGTCGGCGGCGAGCCGGCTATCCCGCTCGGGAAGCGGCGCGACGATCTGCTCGGGAGTCCGAGCGTGGGCGAGGGCGTCGAGCACCGCCCCGGCGACGGACTCCGGGTCGGTGCGCTCGAGCACGCGGTGGCCGTGGTCGACGAGCCACTGGGCGATCCCGGTCTCGTAGGTCGTCACGACCTCGCAGCCGTGCTCGAGGCCCTCGACGAGCGGCAACCCGACCTGCTCGCGGAAGGTGGCGGTGCGGCGGGAGAGGAGCACGAGGCACGTCGTCGACCGCAGCCGGTCGCGGATGGCGTCCCGCGGCGGGTCGACCTCGAGTTGCACGCTCGCCGTCGACTCGGCGACGGCGAGCACCTCCGGCAGCAGGGGCCCCTGTCCGAGGATGAGGAGCCGGGCATCCGGCCGCGCTTGCTCGACGAGCGGCCATGCCGCGAGCAGCTCGCGGATCCCCTTGTTGACCTGGAAGCCGCCGAGGAAGCACACCTGTCGCGGGTCACGCGGGCCGAGCTTCTCCGCCGCGGCGGGCAGGGCTGGGAAGACGGCGACCTCGATACGCGACTCGACCCGGCGCCAGAGCGGCCCGAACGCGGTGCGGTAGTTCTCGAGGGCGCCCTCCGTGCCGAAGGCGATGCGGCGCATGCCCAGCAGGATGATCGCCCAGCTCGCGCGCAACAAGGCGATCGCGATCCACCGTGGCAGTCGGCTGCGGGAGACGAGCTTGTCGACGGGGTCGAGGTTCTCGAGCGCGTAGCAGACGAGCCTCGTGGTGCGGCCGAGCAGCGCGTTCAGCCCGACAACGAGCACGGAGAGCGCCACGAGGTGACCGGTGAGCGGCAGCGCGAGCGGCTCGGGCGTCTCGATGGTGGCGTAGTTCCGACGCGAGACGCGGACGAGGATGCCCGGCAGGGCAGAGCGGTGCACGTCGGGCAGCGAGGCGGCGAGCCGTTCGTCCCAGTCTGCGCGGTGGCGAGAGTACAGGAAATCAGCGGCCGTCGTGCGCGGGAGTCGCTCGAGGTGGCTGACGCGAGCCATCGGGTAGATGCGGGCGTTGCCGGCGGACGGGCGGCGGGGCCGGAACTCGAGCAGGGCGAGCACGACCCACGGGTAGGCGAACCACAGCGGGTTGGCGAACGCGGCGGTGATCGCGAGCGTCGCGAACACGGCCAGCGCGTCGAGACGGCGCCGGGTAGCGGCCCACAGGCCGACGAGCGAGGCGAGCAGGGCGACCGTCCCGATCATCCCGGTGTCGTGCAGCTGTGCGAGCCACGCGTTGGAGAAGTACTCGATGGGCGCCGCGCCCGGGGCGGGGACGTGGCGCTGCTGGAACGTGTTGACGCCGAGGCCGATCGCCCACGAGCCGCTCGCGGCGAGGTCCTGCATCGCCTGGACCCACGTGGCCACCCGGAATGCGCCGGTGCCGCTGGACAGGTCGAGGAGGCCGACGAGCCGCTCGAGCCAGGGGGCGTCGCGCGGCGCAGTCGCGACGGCGAGCGCGAGCGCCCCGACTCCCGCGACGACGGCGATGCCCGTTGCGAGCAGTACCGCCCGGGTGCGGCGCGCGGCGACGAGGGCGACGACGAGGGTGACGGCGAGCGCGACCCACGAGGCCCGAGTGAGGGTGAGTACCGCAGCGAGCACGATTGTCGACGTCGCAACGAGCGCGGCCCGGCTGAGCCGCCGCCGGTGGTAGACCACGAGAGCGACCCACACGCTCGAGAGTCCGCCCATGATGTTCGGCTCGAAGGCGAGTCCCACGATGCGACCGGTGGCCCCGTCGCCGTAGCCGTCGCCGTAGGCGGTGACCCACGGCGTGCCGACCGGGTACTCGGGCGCGAGCAGCAGCACGAGCAGGCTCCCGGTGCTCAGCGCCGCGAGCACCCACGTGCCGACCTCGACGAGGAGTGCCTTGTCGACGCGCGAGCGCGATACCGCGACGAAGGCGACGAGGCTCGCCGTGATGAGCGCGACGATGTAGATGCTGCGCAGCGGATCCGGGGCGAACAGGAGACTCGACAACGTCCCGACGGCGAGCCACAGCGCCAGCCCGACGAGCACCGGCCTCGGCACGGGAGTGGACCGGGTGCCGCTTCCGAGCAGCAGCGGCGCGAGCAGCAGGATGCCGACGTGCTCGGGCCGCACGGTGCCTTCCCAGACGGGCATCCCGAGTCCCGTTGCCGCGAGGCACACCACGTAGCCGGCCCACGCGAGAAGGGCCGGCCACGGCTGTCCCCGCCCCCGGGCACCGCCCGCGGTGGGCCGCGAGGAAGGGGATGTGCGGTATCCCATTAGCATTGAACCGATCTTAGGGCGTCGCATCCTAAGCCCATTTCGACCGGGGGTGACTCGCGTGAGGATCGCGGTGCTAGGGCTCGGCTACGTCGGTTGCGTCACCGCCGCGTGCCTGGCGGAGGCCGGGCACTGGGTCGTGGGCATCGATCCGGCACCGGAGAAGGTCGAGGCCTTCGCGGAGGGTCGTGCGACGGTCGTCGAGCCGGGGCTCGCGGAGCTCCTCGCCGACGCGTTCGAGGCCGGCCGCATCGCCGCATCAGGCGACATCGCGACCCTCGACGAGGTGGATGTCGCGATCGTCTGCGTGGGCACTCCGTCGGCCCCAGACGGAAGCCTGGGCCTCGACCACGTCGAGACCGTGGTGCGCCAGATCGGCGCCCGGCTGCGGGTGCGCGGCCCCGGCCTCACCCTGATGCTGCGCAGTACTGTGCTGCCCGGTACGACCGAGTCGCTCGTGATCCCGTGGATCGAGGAGGAGTCCGGGCTCGCGGAGGGGGAGGGTTTCTCGCTCGTGTTCTGCCCGGAGTTCCTGCGCGAGTCGAGTGCGGTGCACGACTTTTTCGCCCCTCCCTACACCGTTCTCGGCGCCCGTCAGCCCTCGTCGGCGGTAGTGCCCGCCGAACTACTCTCGTTCCTCGAGGCGCCGGTGCACGTCGTCTCGCCCGGGGTGGCCGAGGGGCTCAAGTACGCGTCCAACGCGTTCCACGCGGTCAAGGTGGCGTTCGCGAACGAGATGGGCCGGGCCCTCGAGAGCGCGGCGGTGGACGCGCGCGACGTCATGCGCATCTTCGTTCAGGACCGCGAGCTCAACGTCTCGGCCCGCTATCTGCGGCCGGGCTTCGCGTTCGGCGGCTCGTGCCTGCCGAAGGACGTGCGCGCCCTGAGCGCGTTCAGTCGCGAGCGCGGCGTGCCGATGCCGGTGCTCGACAGCCTCCTGCCGAGCAACGAGGCCCACATCGACCGCGTGGTGCGGATGGTCGTCGAGTCCGGCGCGCGATCGGTCGCGCAGCTCGGCCTCACGTTCAAACCGGGAACCGACGACCTGCGCGAGAGCCCCTTCGTCGCGCTCACGGCGAGGCTCGCGGCGGCGGGCATCCGGGTGCGGGCGTTCGACCCGATCGTGCGGCTCGAGCGGCTCATCGGGGCGAACCGCGCCTACGCCCTCGCGCAGTTGCCCGGCCTCGAGAGCATCCTCGTGGGCTCGCTCGCGGAGTGCCTCGACGGCGCCGAGCTCGTGCTGCTCGCCAACCCGAACGCGGAGATCACCGACGAGCTCGTCGGGCGCCCGCTGCCCGTCATCGACCTCTCGGGGATGCTCGCCCCGGGGGTCGAGCGTCGGCTCCGCGACCGCCCCGCCCCGGCGTCCTACGCGGGGGCGGCGTGGTGACCTCCGCCCCTCGGCGGACGCGAGTGCTCACCAACCCGCCCGTCCGGGTCCCGTCGCCGAATGCGACTGTGGCCCTCCTCGTGGACGCGCTGCCCGCCGAGATCGACGTCGTCGACTTCTCGTGGCGCCGCGCCCTCTTCGGTTCGTACGATGTGCTCCACGTGCACTGGCCCGAGTTCGTCGTGCGGCACCGCTCGCGCGGCGGCACGATCGCCAAACGCGCGCTCTTCGCCCTGCTCCTCGCGCGATTGCGCCTCGGCCTCGGCGGCGTCCGCTCGGTCTGGACCGTCCACAACCTGCGCCCCCACGAGGACGGCGGCCGGCTCGAGCGCGCACTGCTCGCCGCGTGGGAGTCGGTCGCGTCGGCCCGCGTGTACATGTACGAGTCGGTCGCGCCGACGGATGCCCGCGCGAGAGTCATCCGCCGAGGCGACTATGAGCCGACCTTCGGTGCTCAGCGCGACGGGTGGTCCGGGGAGCGCTCACCCGGTCGGCTGCTGCAGTTCGGACTGCTGCGCCCGTACAAGGGCGCGGAGTCGCTTTTGGCGGCCGTGCGGTCGGCGGCCGAGCCGTTCTCCGCACGGATCGTCGGGGCGGCGGCATCGCCGGAGTACGCGGCGCAGCTCGAGGCGCTCGCCGCCGGCGACGACCGCGCGTCGGTGGCGGCGCTGCACCTCGACGATGCCGCGCTCGCCGCTGAGATCCTCGCGGCGGAGGCGGTCGTACTGCCCTACCGTGAGATGTACAACTCGGGGGCCGCTCTGCTCGCGCTCACCCTCGGCCGGCCGATCGTCGTCCCGGAAAGCGCGACGATGCGCGAGCTGCGCGGCGAGGCGGGCTCGGAGTGGGTGCACCTCTACGCCGGTGAGTTGTCGGGGGAGACGCTCGATCGGGATGTCTCGGCCTTCCTCGCGCTCGACCGGGGGACTCGCCCCGTGCTCGAGCATCGCCGGTGGCTCGAGGTCGGGCAGCGCTACGCCCAGCTCTACCGCGAGCTCGCGGCAGGGACCCGTCGGTGAGTCTCAGCTCGGGCTCGGCGCACCGCGCGAGCGCCCTCCTCGTCTCGGGCCAGTTGGCGCGATTCGGCATCCAGGCGCTCACCATCCTCGTGCTCGCCCGCGCTCTCGGCACCGCCGACTTCGGGCTGTTCGCGATGGCGATGGCGGTCGTGGGCGTCGCCGCGGTGCTCGGTGATGCGGGGCTCAGCCTCGCGGCCGTGCAGGCGAGCGAGCTCAGCGCCGCCCAGCGCAGCGCGCTGTTCTGGCTCAACACCGCCCTCGGCCTCGCGCTCGCGGTCGTCGTGGTGCTCCTCGCCGACCCGGTCGCGGCGCTCTACGGCCGGCCGGAGCTCGTCGCGCTCGTCCGCGTGCTCTCCCTCGTCTTCCTGCTCTCGGGGGTCGCGGCGCAGTTCCGGGCGCACCTCAACCGCGAGCTGCGCTTCCGGCCGCTCGTGCTCGCCGACGTGCTCTCGCAAGCGATCGGGCTCGTCGTCGCGGTCGTCGTGGCGCTCACCGGGGGCGGTTTCTGGGCGCTCGCGGCCCAGCAGGTCGTCGCCGCGTCGGTCGCGCTCGTCGTCGTCACCGTGTTCGCGCGCTGGCGGCCGGGGTGGCCCGACGACTGGCGCTCGACGATTCCGCTCGTGCGGTTCGGGGTCGGCACGGCGGTCGTGCAGGTCGCCAACTACGTGAGCACGAGCATCCCGACGGTTCTGCTCGGTCGCTGGTCCGGGCCGGACGCCGCTGGCTTCTTCAGCCGCGCTTACAGCGTGTTCGCGCTCCCGATGAGCCAGCTCGCCGCGCCGCTCACGCGCGTGGCTCTGCCACTCTTCTCCCGAGTCGACGACCGTGCGCGTCTCGCCGCGGGTCTCGAGGCCGCCCAGGTTCGGCTCGCGGTCGTGCTGGGCGGTGTCTTCGCGGCGGGGGCGGCGCTCGCGGTGCCGACGATCGACCTCTTCCTGGGCCCCGGCTGGCGACCGTCGGCAGCGGCGTTCGCCATCCTCTCGGTGGGAGGCGTGTTCCAGGCACTCGGCTACGTCTACTACTGGGCGTTCCTGGCGACCGCCTCGACGCGGCTGCAGGTGGCTTTCATGCTCCCGCTGCGGGCGGCGATGGTCGGTCTCATCGGAGCGGGCACGGCGGTGGCGGGCATCGTCGGCGCCGCCGCAGGTCTCTCGGTGGGGCTCGCGGTGATCTGGATTGTGCTCGCCCTCGTCGCGGCACCGCGCATCGGGCTCGCGCGCGCGGGGCTGCTGCGAGTCGCGGCCCGCTGGCTCATCGTGTGGACGGCGGTCGCCGCGCCGGTGGGCGTCGTCGACCGGCTGCTCCTCGCCGATACCGCGTCGGTCGTGCGACTCCTCGCGGGCCTCGCGCTCGGCCTGCTGCTGCTCGCCATCGTCTGCGCGGCGTGGCGGCGGGCTCGCTCCGACCTCCGCACCGTGCTATCGAGCGCCCGCCTACTGACCCGTCGTCGCGCCATGCCGGGCGGCGCCGACAACTAGACTGGAAGCGTGAACACACCGGTCGACGTCGCTCTGATCGGCGGCGGAATCATGAGCGCTACGCTCGGGATGCTCCTCAAGCAGCTTCAGCCCGACTGGACCATCGAGATCATCGAGCGCCTTGACGACGTCGCCGAGGAGAGCTCCAACCCCTGGAACAACGCCGGCACCGGGCACGCCGCCCTGTGCGAGCTGAACTACACGCCGGAGCGCGCCGACGGCACGATCGACGCTTCGAGCGCGATCAAGGTCAACGAGCAGTTCCAGCTCTCCCGGCAGTTCTGGTCGTACCTTGTCGAGTCGGGTGTGCTGCCCGATCCGACCGCGTTCATCGCCGCGACCCCGCACATGAGCTTCGTGTGGGGCGAGGCCAACGTGGAGTACCTCCGCAAGCGCTTCGAGGCCCTCGCCGATCACCCGCTCTTCGCGGGGATGGAGTACAGCGAGGATGCCCGCACCATCCGTTCCTGGGCGCCGCTGCTCATCCCCGGCCGCGCGAAGTCCGAGCCGATCGCCGCGACGCGCATTGTCAGCGGCACCGACGTCAACTTCGGCGCACTCACCGGAGCGCTCGTGTCGGCGCTCGAGTCGGAGGGCGCGACGCTACGCACCGGCGTGGCGGTGACCAACCTGAAGCGGCAGCGTGACGGACTATGGCGGCTGTCGTTGCGCAAGGACATCGGTGGCACGCCGCTCCCGCCGCTGACGGCACGCTTCGTGTTCGTCGGCGCGGGCGGCTACGCGCTCGGCCTGCTGCAGAAGTCGGGCATCCGCGAGATCCGCGGCTACGGCGGGTTCCCGGTGAGCGGTGAGTTCCTGCGTACCGACAACCCGGACCTCGTGGCGAAGCACTCCGCAAAGGTCTACGGCAAGGCCGCCGTCGGCTCGCCTCCGATGTCGGTGCCCCACCTCGACCTGCGCATCGTCGACGGCAGCGGCAGCCTCATGTTCGGGCCCTATGCCGGCTTCAGCCCGAAGTTCCTCAAGACCGGCTCGCTCGTCGACCTCTTCGCGTCGATCCGTTGGCACAACATCGTGCCGATGGTGGCGGCCGGTCTCGGCAATCTCGGTCTCGTGCGGTACCTCGTCGGCCAGCTCGCGGCGAGCCCGCAGAAGAAGTTCGAGGAGCTGCGGCGCTTCGTGCCGAACGGCCAGCCCGAGGACTGGTATCGCATCACGGCGGGCCAGCGCGTGCAGGTGATCAAGAAGGACAAGAAGAAGCTCGGCGTGCTCCAGTTCGGCACCGAGGTCGTCGCCGCAGCGGACGGCAGCATCGCCGGGCTGCTCGGTGCCTCGCCGGGAGCGTCGACGGCCGTCGCGATCATGACGAGCCTGATCGAGAGGTGCTTCCCGCAGCGCCTCGAACAGTGGACGCCCAAGCTCACCGAGATGATCCCGAGCTACGGCTCGCCGCTCTCAGACGACCCGAAGAAGGCGGCCGCCACCATCAAGCGCACTTCGGCGACGCTCAAGCTGTCCCGCTGACGCCGTGCGCATCGGGCTCGACGCGTACTGGCTCATCGACGGGCCGCCGTCGGGCCGCAACGTCGTGCGCGGTCTCATCGCCGGGTGGTCGGTGGCGTTCCCGGACGACGAGATTCTCGTGCGCGTGCCGCGTCGGCACGAGGCGGCCGCTCGCGAGTGGCTCGAGCGGCAGGGCATCCGGGCCCGAATCGTCCGTTCGCGCTGGCCGAATCACGCGCTCTCCGTACTCCTCGGCGGCTGGTCCGGGAAGCGCCCCGACGCGGTCGTCACCGAGAACTTCACCGCACTCTCGGGCCCGCGGCCGGCGGTGTACGTCCACGACGCGATCTTCATGGAGCATCCGGAGTGGTTCACTCGCGCTGAGCGCCTGTACCTCTCCCTCATCGGGGCGACCCTCGGCCGCGCGCGCGTTGTGCTCGCCTCGTCGCGCAGCGAGGCCGCCCGCATCGGTCGGTCATGGCCCCGCGTCGCCTCTCGGCTGGCGGTCGTCGGCTACGGAGTGCCGCTCGGCCTCGATGCGGCCGAGCCCAGTCGTCCGTCCGCCGTGGCCGAGGGTGCCCGACCGTTCATCCTGAGCGTCGGGCGACTCAATTCGCGCAAGAACCTCGGGGCGCTCCTGCGGGCCTTCGTCGGCGACTCCTCCCTGTCCGCCGACGCCGACCTGCTCATCGTCGGGGAGCCGAACGGCCGAGTGGACCCGGCGCTCGCGGGCGCGGATGCCTCGGCAGTTCGTTTTCTCGGCTACGTCTCCGACGACGAGCTCGCATGGTTGTACTCGAACGCCCGCCTGTTCGTCTTCCCTTCGCTCGATGAGGGCTATGGTCTACCGCTCATCGAGGCGGCGCGGTTCTCCGCGACGTCAGTCGCGAGTCGCATCCCGCCGTTTGAGGAGCTGGGGTTGAGCGCGGAGTCGTTCGATCCCCGCGATCCCGCAGACATCGCCCGGGCGCTACGCGCCGCGCTCGACCGCGAGCCTGCGCCAGCGGCGCTGCCCGCCGAGGTTTCATGGCCGGCAGTCGCCCGATCCGTCCGGTCCGCCGCGCTGCGCGGCTAGCTCGTCGCATCGGCCGCGCCGGTCACGTCATCCTCGCGCCGCGGCCGTCCGCTGCCCGAAAGCACGCCGGTGGCGACCGCGAGCTCCGCTGCGGCGACCGCGACGACTGCGCCGTCTAAGCCCGCGAGCAGGATGCCCAGCGGCACCGTCACGGCGGCGACGGCGGCGCCCGTGAGGGTTGCGGCGAACAACCGGCGCACCCTGTCGAGGTGCTGCAGGATGACCCCGCCGACGAGCCGCCCCACCGCGCTCGCGGCCACGGTGAGCCCGAGCAGACCAAACACGAGCGGGTGGGCGGACACGGTGCCGGCCGACAGCACGGTGAGAGCGAGCGGCGCGACGAGCGCGGCGAGCACCCCGTATCCGAGCGCGAAGAGCAGCGCGCGCGAGCGGAACCTCGACACCTGCCGGGCGACGTCGCCGTCGAGCCGGGTCGACTGCTGCAGCCACTGCAGCACCGGGGTCACGGCCAGGCCGAACGAGCGCGAGATTCGCTCGATGAGGGCGAACAGCGCTGTCGCGTCGGGCAGAAGAATGGCGACGAGAACGGTCGGCACAGACAGGTACGCCGAGGTCGAGGCGGCCACACCTAGCGCATAGCCCTGCCGGCGGGAATCCGCTAGCACGCCGCGCGGCGACCAGCGGGCCGACTGACGCGCCGCGCCGCGCTGTGCGCGCAGGGCCGACCCCACGACAGCCGTGGCCGTGCCGAGCACTTGGGCGGCGGCGAAGCCGAGCACCCCCGCCCCGAGGAGTACCGCCGCGATGCCGAGGAGCGTTCCCGCCGCCTTCGGCGTTGTGTCCCACAGCAACAGACGCAGCGGTCGGCCCTGTCCTATGAAGAACCAGCCGAGGTCGAGGCCGACGCCCGACACGGCGACCGCGGCGAGCCCCGCGGCGATCGCGTGCTCGGTAACGATGAGGGCCGCGACGACGGCCGCCAACAGGATGAGCACCGGCCCCGCGATCAGCCGCGCCGCCATCGACTGCCGCGCGAGCGCCGCCTGCTCGGCCTCCGGGAGGCGGGCGACGCGCACCGTACCCGTCACGGCGAAGCCGAGGGCGACCGGGATCGCGGCAAGCGACCCCACGGACTGTCCGACAGCGAGGGCGGACCAGTCCTCGGGCCCCACCCGGGAGATGATCACTGGCACGGCGATCAGGCTGAGGATCGGCCCCGAGAACGCGGCGACCCCGAGCAAGCCGATCGGCCCGAGCAACCTACGCATGGGCGGCGGGAGCGGGATGCTCGTCGGGCGCCGTCGGCCGGTGCCGAAGCATCCCGCGATCGACGACGAGGCCGAAGAACAGCCACGGGAACGCCAGCCAGAAGCTGTTCGTCGCGGACGCGCAGATCAGCACGACGGCGAACACCGCGAGGGACTCGGCCCGACGCACGGTCGACAGCCATAGCAGCACGAGCAGGGCGACGAAGCCGACGGCGCCCAGCACGCCCGCGTCGTACGGTACCGCGAGCCACACCGTGCTGAGGTAGGCGGCGCCCACGTTCGTGGGGTCCACCGGGTGGAACTGCGAGAACGAGTTCGCCCCGCTCCCGATCACCCAGCGCCACGGCTCGGCGAGCTCGGCCAGGGCCTGTTGGTAGATGGTGAGCCGGTACGCGCCCGTGCCGCCGGAGAAGTCGAGCAAGGTCAGCGCGCGGTTCACGAGGTCGGAGGCGCTGCCGATCGCGGCGAGCACAGCGAACATCGCGCCGCCCAGCACCGCCCCCGCACCGACGAGCACGAGAGCGGTACGACCGGCGCCCAGTCCCCGCGACCGCAGGGCTGTCGCCGCGACGAACACGGCGAGGACGACGGCCGCGATCCACGCGGCTCGGGTTCCGGCGAGCACCACGGATACCACGAGCACGGCATCCACCGCCCAGTGCCACGGCGCTCGCCACGCGCGAAGGTAGTAGGAAACCGCGAGCCAGCCGACGCACATCGCCGCGTACAGGTTCGGCTCGAGGGCGAGCCCGGAGAGCCGAACGTCGTCGCTCGTTGCCCCCGGCTGTGCTCCCGGCGCGATGAGGTAGAGCACCAGGGCGGCGAGGGCGAGGGCGCCGATCGTCGCCGAAGCCGCCGAGAACAGGATGCGTCGACGCGGCTCGGTCCGCGCGACGGCCCACACGATCAGGATGCCGCCGAGCTGCTGCACCCAGATCCACACGCTCCGCAACGGCTCGGGGGCGACGAGCACGCTAGAGACGAGCCCGAGCCCGAGCCACAGCGCGGCCGACGCGACGATCCAGCGGCTGAGCGGCTGGGCGCGGCCCGCCCGCCAGCGCCACAGCGCGACGAGGAGCATCGGGATGCCCAGGAGCTCGAGCCGGGCATCCACCGGTCCGATGCTCAGCGGGATGCCCCCGCTGAGCGCAAAGGCGACGAACAAGCACCAGGCGAGCAGTGGCGCGACGAGCGCGAGGGCGATGCCCCCGACCACGACGAGCACCGCGATCGCCTCCAGCAGTCCGCGGAGCGCCCACGCCGCGCCGGCGCCGAGGACCGCGAGCCCGGCAAGCCCCGCGGCCAGCGGCCTCGAGCGGCGCTCGACCCATGTGGACGCGGCGGCGAGAAGGTCGGTCACGGTCGTCTCCGATCGAGGGCTTCGGTGATGAGATCGTGCACGAGTCCGCGGAAGCGGGCAGCATCCCACGCCGGTCCGGGCACGCGCGGCAGGCCGGCGGCCGCGACGACCGCGGCAGCGAGCTCGGACGGCGCGAGGTCGCGACGCGGCTCGACGAGCACGCCCGAGGTGCCGGACTCCCGCAGCATCGCGGCAGCTCCGGTGCCCGCGAAGCACACGATCGGGATGCCCGCGCTCGACGCCTCGCCGATGACCCCCGGCGCGCCCTCCCGACCCGCGGGGTGCAGCAGCACCGAGCACGAGCGCATGAGCGCGAGCACCTCGCCGCGCGGGATCTGGCCGTGCAGTACGACGCGGTCGGCCACCCCGAGCCGCTCCGCGAACGCGGCCACGTAGTCCTCGACGCCCGTCGCGCGCCCCACGAGGTGCAGCGTCGCGCCCGCGAGCTCGGGGGTGGCGAGAGCCGCGACCGCGAGCTCGAAGCGCTTTCGCGGGATGAGATGGCCGACGCTCAGCACGCTGAGCCCGGCGGCGGGGGATGCCCTCCGCTCGTCGTCGACCGCCGACTCGGGCGGCGCGTCGAGCAGGAGGTTGGGGAATACCCGGATGCGCACCCCGTCGCCGAGGGCGCGCTCGAGCGCGGGGGACTGGGCCAGGACGAGGTCGACTCGACGGGCCCGAGAACGGCCGACGGTGCGGCTGAGCAAGTCGCGGGCGCGCTGGACGAGGTACTCCCAGCGGCTCGCCCGCGAGCGCGGCGGGATGAGGAAGACCTCCGCGACGCCGTCGGCCCCGATCGGACCCCACACTCGGAAGGTGTCGGACCCCGCCGCCGCGATCGGCGTCGGGAGGATCTCCGTCGCGAACGACACGTGATGGGCGAGCACCACCGAGCGCGAGCGGCAGAGCTGGCGCACTCGGCGGCGCGCGCGCGTGTTCCACACGAGGTATTCGACGCGCGCGAGCATCCCGATCCGCGGCTTCTCGAGCCCTCGCAGCAGGCGGGGTAGCCCGACCTCGAGTACCTCGAAGCGCAGCTCGGGGTCGGCGAACTGTTCCCGCCGCAGGGCGGCAGCGGACCGGCGGTTGGTCAGCACCGCGACATCCAGGCCGCGAGCGCCCGCGAGGCGGGCTGTTTCGACGAGGAACGTCCACGCGATGAACGGCTCGCTGGGGATGCCCGGGTCAGCACCGTACGCCGAGACGAGCAGGACCGGGGCGCTCACGCGCGCCCCGGTCGGGCCGCCACGAGTGCACGCGCGAAGGAGCGGAACCGCCGCCCCTCGGCACGCCAGGCCGTCGAGCCGCCGAGGCGGCCGCGGGCGGAGTACACGATCGCGCGGGAGCGCAGCCCCGCCGCCACCACCGAACGCCAGGCCCATCGACCGAACCTGGATCGCGCCAGGTCGGTGCAGTAGTAGTCGTAGAGTGCGAGCACCCACGACGCGTCGACGGGTCCGTCGGTCGCCGCGCTGTGGCCGAGCAAGTGGGTGGCCACGACCCGCGGCAGGACGGTCACGGGATGCCCCGCCCGGGTCGCATCGACACCGAGCTTCACGTCCTCCGCGTACATGAACCACCGTTCGCTGAGCCCTCCAACCGCGTCCCACGTCTCGCGTGACACGAGCAGGCACGCGCCGGTGGACCAGTCGACGACCCGCTCGCGGCGCACGCGCGACGAACGCAGGTAGTGGCCCTCGAACACGGAGCCGGGCAGGAGGGAGAGCCCCGAGTAGTGGGTGAGCATCCTCCACACCGTGGGCGCGCGGCCCGCCGAGGCGACCCGCAGCCGGCCGCCGGGATGCACTATCACCGGGGCCACGATGCCGCCGCGCAAGGACCGCTCCCGCCCGAGCTCGCGCACTCCGGCCGCGTGGATCACGGCATCGGGGTTGAGCAGCAAGAGGTCGCGGTTCGCGGCGACGGTCGCGACCGCGCGGTTGACCGCGCGAGCGAATCCGGTGTTCTCGTCACCCTCGATGACGCGGATCCGCGGATGGCGGGGGATCGCGGTGAGGGTCTCGTCGGGCGAGGCGTTGTCGATCACGACGACGTCGACGTCGTCCGCGTCGTCGAGGTCGGCCACGAACGCGAGGCACTCCGCGATCACGTCGGCGCTGCGATACGTCACGACGACGACGGTCATGCTGCGCCCGGTCACGACCGTCGGCCGATCGGCGCCGCCGGGACCCCGGCGACGATCGTGAGCGGCTCGACGTCGCGCGTCACGACGGCACCCGCGGCGATGACCGCGCCGCTGCCGATCGTGACCCCAGCGAGCACAGTGCTGCCGGCTCCGATCCAGACGTCGTCGCCGATGACCACGGGCTCGCGGTCCTCGCCCTGCTCGCGAATTGGCACCGAGGGGTCCGCCGAACGGTGGTTCTCGGAGAACACCGAGACGTTCGGCCCGAGCAGGCAGTCGTCGCCGATAGTGATTCCGCCCGCGCCGTTGAGGAAGTTGGCCGCGCCGATCGCCGTCCGGCTGCCGACGGTGATGCCAGTGCCAAGGTTGCGCACGACGCCGCTCGCCCGCAGCACCGCGCCGCGATCGATCGTCGAGTTCTCGCCGATCGTCACTCCCGAGCGGGACAGCCCCTCGATGAGCACCCGCTCGCCGATGCTCGACCCCGCTCCGATGGCGATCCGGCGGCCGGAGCGCAGCGCCACGCCCCGACCCAGGAACACATGCGGCCGCCCGCGAAGGATGCCCCGAGCGCGCGCCATCGCGTGGCGTGCGACGAACGCGAGCACGTCGCCCGCCGTCAGGTCCGCGTCGAGTCCGACCGGGGTGCGCCGCACCGACCGGTACAGGCGGTCGAGGAGGCGCCTCACCGGCGACCCGCCGCGCGCGCCTGGCGGTCGGCCGCGGAGACCAGCTCCCGCTCGTACGCTTCGAGCACGGACGGCCACGAGTACGAGCTCGCGGCGCGGGCGCTCGCGGCCGCCGACAGCCGGGCGCGGTCGGCCGGGGAGGCGAGCATCCCCTTGATCGCGTCGGAGAGCTCGCGTGAGGAATCGCCCACGAAGACACCGGTCTCGCCGAGCACTTCCCTATTGAACACGGTGTCGCGGGCGACGACGGGGGCGCCGCACGCCATCGCCTGCACGAGAGCGGGGTTGGTGCCGCCGACGGTGTGCCCGTGCACGTAGACGCCGGCGTGCTGCCAGAGACCGAAGAGCAGGTCGTCGTCGCTGACCTGGCCGAGCCAGTGGAAGGATGCCCGGCGCCGGGCGAGATCCTCGAGCCGCGGCGTCACCACGGTGTCGCCGACGGGCGGTGCGCCGACGACGACGACGGGCACCGCGGCATCCAGTTCCTCGACGGCATCGAGAAACTGGTGGACCGAGTTCTCCGGAACGAGTCGCGCCACGAACAGAATGTACGCGCCGTCGATGAGCGAGTCCATCACAGGAAGCGGGCCGGGCGCGTCAGCCCCGTAAGGGATGAACACGCCGCCACGGCCGAGGGTGCGCTGCCAGTAGTCGCCGATCGCTCTCGCGTCGACGACGAGGGTCGTCGCGGCAAGGCGGGTGAGCCGGGCGCCGAGCCGGAAGACGAACCGCGCGAGCTGTCCCCACTTCGCCCGCTCCCACTCGACGCCATCAACGTTGACGACCGTGGGGATGCGACCGAGTCTCAGCAGTGGCAGGAAGTAGCCGTTCGCCACGTTCATCACGAGCGCGACGTCGTGGCGGGCTCGAAGGGCGGCGATCGTCGCGGTGAAGCCGTGGGAGAGCGTGCTGAGCGACGTCGACTCGATGCCGTCCGTCGCGACTCGGTGAACGCGAGGATCGGCGAGGGCATCCACGGTCTGGCCTCGCCTGCCGTAAACCGTGACGTCCCACCCGCGGTCCGCCAGGTACGGGGCGAGGTGGCGCACGGCGGTCTCGAACCCGCCGTAGAAGCTCGGGTAGCCTCGGCTGCCGATGATGGCCACTGAGCGCCGCATCAACTCCCCTTCGGCCAGCCCTTGAGCATGCATCACTCTTTGCGAGTCTAACGGAGGCGAGCGGGGTACAGGAGCGCTCCGCGGGTGACATAATCGCCGTATGGTCTCTGGGGAACGCGTGCGCCTCGCCATCCTCGACGACCACGAGGTGCTGCTCGACAGCCTCGCGTCGTGGATCTCGGCGAACGCGACCGACTTCGATCTCGTACTCACGGCAAGCACGTGGCTCGAGCTCGTTCACAGCGACGCCTTCCCGACCGACCTCGTCATTCTCGACTTCCAGCTGCGGGAGGCGGTCTCCATCGAGGCGCGGGTTCGCACGTGCCGAGCGGCGGGGGCGAAAGTCATCGTGCTCACGAGCCTCGATACCCCGGAGGTGCGGCAGCGAGCGGCCGACACGGGAGTCGCAGCCTTCCTCTCGAAGACGATGCCGATGGGCGAGGTGATGGACGTCGCGCGCAAGGTGATGGGAATCACCGCTCGACCGCGGCAGCCGCGCGACTGGCGCGCACCGGTCGGGGAGTCGGGCCAGAAGCCGAAGCTCAGCGCGGGCGAGGCGGAGGCGCTCAGCCTCTACGTCTCGGGGCTGTCGACCCAGGAGGTCGCGGAGCACATGAGCGTGCAGTACGAGACCGCGAAGACGTATCTTCGACGGGTGAGGGAGAAGTACGTGAAGGCAGGACGACCTGCGAGCCGCAAGGCCGACCTGATCCGCCGAGCCGCCGAGGACGGGTACCTGCGGTGAGCAAGCTCTACTTCCGCTACGGCGCGATGAACAGCGGCAAGAGTACGGCCCTGCTGCAGGCCGCCTTCAACTACGAGGAGCGCGGCCAAGAAGTGCTCCTCGCGAAGCCGCAGATCGACACCAAGGGCGACTCGGACATCGTCTCGCGCCTCGGCGTCACCCGGCCCGTCGACTTCACGATCGCCCCGCAGGACGACGTCTACGAGCTCGTCGCCCGGCATCGAGCGCGCGTGCTCGCGGAGACCGGCAAGCCCGTCAGCTGCCTCCTCGTCGACGAGGCCCAGTTCCTCACCGAGGCGCAAGTGGACGACCTGCTGCGGATCGCGATCGTTGAGGGGCTGCCGGTGCTGGCGTACGGCATCCGCACCGATTTCCAGACCGTGGCGTTCCCCGGGAGTCGCCGCCTTCTCGAGATCGCCCACTCGCTCGAGGAGCTCAAGACCATCTGCCGCTGCGGCCGCAAGGCCGTCTTCAACGCGCGCAAGGTCGGCGAGCGGTTCATCTTCGACGGCGATCAGGTCGCGATCGACGCGTCGAGCGACCTCAGCGCGGGCGGCGATCTCGTGACCTACGAGTCCCTGTGCGGCGCGTGCTACCTCGAAGAGTCGGGCGGCGTGCTCAATAGCGGTTACCGCCCCCGGAACGAGTTCAGCTACTCGAGCGCGCCCGACTCCGACTTCTCCTAGCGCTCAGTACGCGCCCTGTCGGCGCAGGACGACCCGGATCGTGCGCCAGATCATCAGCAGGTCGCCGACGAGGCTCCAGTTCTCAACGTAGAACAGGTCGAGGCGAACACCCTCCGCCCACGAGAGATCGCTGCGGCCGCTGATCTGCCAGGGGCCGGTGACCCCCGGCTTGACGAGCAGGCGGCGCCGCACATCGGGCTCGTAGCGCTCGACCTCGCTCGGCAGCGGTGGTCGCGGCCCGACGATCGACATGTCGCCTCGGATGACGTTCCACAGCTGGGGCAGCTCGTCGAGGCTGTAGCGGCGAAGAAACCGGCCCACGGGAGTCACGCGGGGGTCGTCGCGCACCTTGAACAGCAGCCCGCTTCCCTCGTTGTGGGGTAAGAGCTCGCCGAGACGGTTCTCGGCCCCGTCGACCATGGTGCGGAACTTCAACATCCGGAACGTCTTGCCGTTGAGGCCGACGCGCTCCTGGCGGAAGATCACCGGCCCCGGGCTCGACACGCGCACGACGAGCGCGAGCACGAGGAGCAGCGGGAGGAGCAGGATGCCGAGGACCACGGCCGTCGTGACGTCGAAGACCGCCTTCGCGGCGTGCTTGCTGCCCTCGTACTGCGGCACCGCGACGTTCAGGAGCGGGAGCCCTGCGAGCTGGCGGATGTGGATGCGCGGACCCGCGATCTCGGTGAGCGCGGGAGCCACCGCGAGCTCGACCGGCGAGGTCTCGAGGCTCCAGGCAATGCGTCGCACCGTTGCGGGGGGCAGTTGGTCAGAGCTCGTGAGAATCACGCTGTCCGCTTCGTGCGTCCGGGCTGCGGCGGCCACGTCGGTGAAGGAGCCGAGCACGGGCAGGCCGGCGACTTCTGCCAGCTCGGTCGCCTGACCCCGGGGAAGGCACACGCCGATCGCCTGGTACCCCGCGTACGGGAACCGGCTGAGCTGGTCAGCCATGTACTGGATGCTGTCGGGCGATCCGACGATGATCGAGCGGAGAAGGCTCTCGCCGGCGAGTCGACGCCGAACGAGCCACTTCCGCCAAGCCCACCGGCCCGTCACGAGGAGCACGAGCCCTACGGGGAATGCCATAACGAGGTAGCCCCGGGCGATACCCAGCAGGAAGAGCACTGAGGTGATGGCCAGCGTCGCGAAGACGGCGAACGTGGCGTCGAAGACCCGCTTGTACTCGAGGGAGCCGATTCCGAGGATGCGCCGGTCGCGAGACCCGTTGATGCCGAGCGCGGCGATCCACGCCCCGGCGACGACGACGGAGACTAGCGTCTCCCAGGCCGGTCCGTGGCCGGGACCGGGGGAGGGCCAGCCGAGGGAGAAGCGCACGTACTGGGCGATTCCGACGGTGAGAGCGATGATCACCACGTCGGTGACCAGCAGTCGGCGGGCGATCGCACGCCCCCAATGCGGATACGCGCTGCCGGGCTCTGCCGAGTCGACCAACCCCAGAGCCTCACCTTCCGGCGGACTGCGGTTCCGCCGTAGTAGAGCTTATGTCACATGTGTCGGGGTGGCGGGATTTGAACCCACGACCTCTTCGTCCCGAACGAAGCGCGCTACCAAACTGCGCCACACCCCGATCGGCCCCCGACGAATCGAAGGCCTGTACCAGGATAGCCGATCCAGCGAGTGCCGCGCGCCACGGGCGCAGCGGTCGTCCAGCGTGAATCTGATTGAATATCCGGATGACCGAGGTGACCGCGAGCCGCCGCGACCATCGGGCCCCGGAACGACGCACGAGCACCACGACGTGGGTCATCCGCTGGGTCCTCGTCGGCATTGCCGCCGCCCTGCTCTTCCTCGTCGGCTGGGTGGGCATCCGCGGGCTCATCGCGAAGTCGGAGCTCGAATCGGCGCTGCCGCTCGTGTCCGACCTCAAGGACGACCTCAAGGCCGTGGATCTGTCGAGCGCCCAAGGGACGGTCGCGGTCGTGGCATCCCGAACCGCGAACGCGAAGGCGCTCACGAGCGACCCCATCTGGCGAGCGATGGAAATCATCCCGGGCGCCGGCCCCAACCTGGCCGGGTTCCGAGAACTCGCGGATGTTACCGACGACATCGCGCAGGGCGTGATGGTGCCGGTGGCCGGGCTCGCCGACACGCTCGACCCCGCAGCGCTCAAGCCTGTCGACGGCCGCATCGACGTCGGGTTGTTCACGGCTGCCGCTCCCGTGGTGTCCGGAGCTAGGGCATCCCTCGAGACCGCTTATGAGGACATCCAGGCCATCGACACCTCCGGCGCGATCGGGCAGATCCAGGATGCCCACCGGCAGCTCGAGGGGATGCTCGGGCCGATGCTCCCGCTCGTCGAGCAGGCGGACGAGATCGTCGGGATGCTCCCGACCATGCTCGGTGCGGACGGACCGCGTAGCTACCTGGTGGTTTTCCAGAACAACTCGGAGTCCCGATCGCTCGGAGGCCACGCCGGATCGTGGGTTCAGGTGAACGTCGACGACGGTGCTATCGAGCTCGCGCGACAGGCCACGGTGTCCGAGCTCAAGACGGGTGGTGTGCCCGTCATCCATCTCTCCGCCGACCAACTGGCTCTCTGGCCCGGCGCTGGATCCGACCCGTCGAATGTGACGATGGTGCCCAACCTGGGGCTCTCCGCGCAAACCGCGTCGGCATTCTGGGCGACGAAATTCAGCACCCAGCCGAGCGCTGTCTTCTTCATCGATCCCGTCGCTCTCGGATACGTCCTCGCGGCCATCGGTCCCGTCGAGCTCCCGACGGGTGACGTCATCAACTCCGAGAACGCCGCCACGTTCCTGCTGAACGGCGTCTACCTCAAGTACCCCGACCCGGCGCAACAGGATGCGGTGTTCGGCGCGATCTCGAAGAGTGTGTTCGGTGCCATGCTCGGTGGTTCCTTCGATCCCAAGAAGCTCGTCGATGCAGCGCTCGCGGGTGGCAAGGAGCACAGAGTCCTCGCGTGGTTCTTCTCCGACGAGGAGCGAGAGGCGCTGCGCTCGCTTCCGTTCTCTCTCGAGGAGCCCGTCAATGACGACGAGCGGACCACGTTCGGCCTCTATATCAACGACAACCTGGGGTCGAAAATGACCTACTACGTCGATGGCAAGGTCGCGCTCGGGCAGGCACAGTGTGCGGCCGGGGGCGTCGAATACCGAGTGCTCATGGAGCTGTCGAACATCGTCACCCCCGCCGAGGGCCCGCTGCTGCCGACCTATGTAGCGAACCAGGCCCAGGGTTCCCTTCGCGTCCTCGTGACCCTCTACGCGCCGCTCGGCTCCACCTATGTGCGCTCCGAGGGTTGGGACCCCGACTTCACGCCCATCGTCCGGCAGGAGGGCAACTACCTCGCCATCGAAGAGCGCCTCGTGCTCGATCCCTCCCAGACGAAGCCGGTGAACTTCATCCTCAAGGGGCCGGATGACAACGCCGACCGCGAGCTCACGGCCTATGTCACCCCGCTCGCGCGCCCCATCCCCGTCGAGGAGACGCCCGAGTTCACCTGCTGAGTGGCGCCGCCGAAGCTTCTGTGCGCGCTACCAGCCGTCGGAGTCGCCCGCGACGAGGGTGACGACGACCGCTTCGGGCGGGCACGCGAATCGCACGGGCGCGTAGATCGACGTCCCGAGGCCCGCACTGACGTTGAGGAACGCCGTGCGGCGAGCGTGACGCCACAGGGAGAGACCGGAGGCCTGCTCGGGCGGGATGTCGCAGTTGGTGACGAGCGCCGGACGGCCCGGAATGCGCACCTGACCGCCGTGCGTGTGCCCGGCGAAGATGACGTCCGCGCCGTTCGTGACGAAGGAGTCGAGCACGCGCCGATAGGGGGCGTGGGTCACGCCGATCGAGACGGGATCGGGGCCGGCCGGGGCATCCTGCCACCCCACATTCTCACGAAGCTCCTCGATCACGCCGGGCAGCCGGTCGAGGCGGTCCCAGCGCCGGTGCGCGTCGTTGACGCCGAAGAACTCGAGGCGCGAGCCGCGAAGCTCGATCGCCCGGGCCCGGTTGTTGAGGTTCAGCCACCCGAGCCGGTCCTCGAAGTAGCGCTCCATCGCGTCGGTGTCGAGGGTCGCCGCCTTGTCCGGCCGCGCCGAGGGGCCGCGGAAGTAGTTGAGCGGGTTCTTGAACTGCGGTCCGAAGTAGTCGTTCGAGCCGTTGACGAAGACGCCCGGAACGCCGGCGAACGGGTCGAGCGCGCGACGAAGTCCCTCCAGGCCCTGCTCGTGGCCGAGGTTGTCGCCGGTGTCGATCACGAGGTCGGGCTCGACGATCCGCGCGAGCGAGGCGACCCACTCCTGCTTCCGCTTCTGCCACGGGGCGACATGCAGGTCGCTCAGATGCAGCACGGTGATCGGACGCGCCCCGGGCGCGAGCACGGGCACGACCTCGTGGCGGACCTGGAAGCGGTTTCGCTCGACGAGCGTCCCCCACGCCAGCGCGGCAGCGGCCGCCGCAGCCGCCACCCCGAGGGCGGTGGCTGCGGCGCGGCCGGTGCTGGAGCCGGTCAACAGGTCAGCTTCTGCACCACGAGCGTCACCCGCTGGCCCGGAACGACGAACGATCCCGGTGCCGGGTTGGAGCTGCCGACCTTGTCGATCCGAGGATCTGTGGGGAGCGTGCTGGCGGGCAGCTTCTGGCAGTCCTCGTCGACGTTGTTGTAGCCCTGGCTCTGCAGGAGCGTTTTCGCATCGTCGAAGGAGTAGGTCTGCCCGTCGCCGACGACATCGGGGAAGGCCGTCTTGTTGCCCTTCGACGTGTACACGGTGATCACGATTCCGAAGGCCGAGGTGGCTCCGGCGGGCGGGTCCGTCTGGGCGACCTTGCCGGCCTCCACCTCGCTGTCGATGGGGCCGCCATCGAGGTAGCCGAAGCCGAGTCCCTCGAGGAGCGCCTTGGCGGCCTCGGGGCTCTGGCCGCGCAGGTCGGGCACCTGCAGGCTCGAGCCGCCGCGCAGCGTGCCGTCGTCCGCGTTGAACAGGGCGCCACCGTACTTCGCGTTGATGGCCGCCATCGTGCCCGCCATCACGGGGTGACGGAGCCGGTTGCCGACGTAGCCCGCCCACTCGTAGTCGTAGAGGGGGTACAGGCCGACGGAGTTGCCGACCCATACCGCCGTCGCCACGCGCGTCGTCGACGTGACGATCCAGGTGTGCTCGGCGTTGTTGGTCGTACCCGTCTTGCCGAGGATCGGGATGCCGTCGCCGGGGTTCGAGGCGGAACCGGTGCCGCCCGTCATGACGGCCTGGAGCGCGACCGCCGCCGTGTTGGCGACGTTCGCGGAGATCGCCTGGCGGCACGTCGGGGACTGACCGGGGAGCTCCTCCCCGTCCGGCCCGGTCGCGCGGTCGACGACGATCGGCTCGCAGTACTTGCCGCTTGCCGCGACCGTCGCATACGCCCCCGCCATGCCGAGCGGCGTGATCTCGTTGGTGCCGAGGATCGCGGAGGGGTTGGTGGTCAGCGGGTCGCCGTCGGCGCGCTCGACGCCGAGGTTCTTGGCCATGTCGCGGATCGCGCACTGGTCGAGCTGCAGACCCATCGAGATGAACGCACCGTTGACCGAGCCGGCGGTCGCGGTCACGATGTCCATCGCGCCGGGCGACTGGCCGCCGTCGTTCTTGAACGGGTAGGGACCGCCGTAGGGGCCGCCGCCGTCGGTGCAGGACACCTTGAACTTCGCCTGGTCGACCGTGCGGGCATCCCCGCTCACGCGCTCTCCGAGGCCCTTGCCCGCGTCGAGCCAGGCCAGCAGGGTGAAGAGCTTGTACGTGGAGCCGCCGGGGAAGCCCGTCGAGGAGCCGTACTCCTCGTTGGCGTTGTAGTTGACGGCAGACGTCGTCGGACCGCCGCCCTCGAGGGTGTTGTCGTAGACCTTGTTCTCGGCCATGGTGAGGACTCGGCCCGTGCCGACCTCCACCGACACGTTGGCGCCGCCGAGCGCGAACGCCGTCTCCGCGGCGGGCACGTAGTTCCACAGCAGGTTCTGCGCGGGGATCTGCACGTCGAGGTCGAGCGTCGTGTAGACGTTGTAGCCGCCGCGCTTCCAAGCCGCCTCGCGGTCCGCCTCGGTCTCGCCGAGGAATGCGAAGTTCTTCACGTTCTTGACGACGTAGTCGCAGAACCACTTCGAGTGCTCCTGGGCGCCGATGCATCCGTTCGACGGCGGCGAGGGCTTGACGAACGCGTCGTCGACCGGGGTGTCGTACGCGGCCTGGTACTCGTCATCGGTGACCATGCCGAGCCGCTGCATCGAGGCGAGGATCACGTCACGGCGCGCCTCGTTCGCCTCGTAGTTGTCGGGGGTGTCGAGAGCGCGCGAGTTCGGGAACTGCACGATCGCGATGAGCGACGCCGCCTGGGGGAGCGTGAGGTCCTTCGCGTCGACGGAGAAGTAGCGCTGCGCCGCCGCCTGGATGCCGTACGTGTTGTCGCCGAAGAAGGCGATGTTCAGGTAGGCGGTCAGGATCTCCTTCTTGGTGTACTGCTTCTCGAGGCCGATCGCGAGCTTCATCTCCTTGAGCTTGCGGTCGAAGCTCAGCCCCGTCGCCTGCTCGTAGGCGGCCTTGCGCTCCTCCTCGGTCGGCTCCTGGAGGGCCTGCTGCACGTAGATCTGCTTCACGAGCTGCATCGACAGAGTCGACGAGCCGCCCTCGATACCGCCGGCGATCACGTTGTCGAGCGCGGTGCGGATGACCGACTGCACGTCGACTCCGCCGTGCGTGAAGAACCGCTCGTCCTCACCCGCCACTGCCGCGTCGAGAGCGAACTGCGAGATCTGGTCATACGGCACCTCCTGGCGGTTCTGGTCGTAGATCGTGGCGATCGGGTAGTAGCCGTTGGTGTTGCCCTCGCCGTGGTACTGAGCCCAGAGGGTGTTCCGCTCGGGCTGCTGGTTGATGACGATGTACTCGGGAAGGCTGTCGAAGATTCCGATCGTGCTGGACGCGGTGATGCCGGTGAGGGCCACGGCGGGGGTCACCATGACTGTCACGAGGAGACCGGCGAGGGCGCTGAAGCCGACAAGGCCGGCGACGCCGGAGAGCACGCCCCTACGCGGAGAATTTTGGGCAGACATACAATCAATGCTACGGGACCGACCTGTTAGCGAACCTGAATGGAACCCCCCAATGCCCTCCTGGGAGTACATCACCACCCCGCTGCTCATCCATAACACCACGGCGATCCTCAACAATTGGGGTTCGCAGGGCTGGGAGCTCGTGCAGATCGTGACCGGCCCGGAGGGCGGGCTCGTCGCGTACCTCAAGCGCCCTCTCCCGGCGTCGTCTCCGGAGGTCTCCGCCTGATGTCCCAGCTGGATGCCCGGCTCGCCGAACTCGGACTCGAGGTTCCCGCCACCTCGAAGCCCGTCGCCGCCTACCTGCCCGCCGTGACCTCCGGGAATCTGGTCTACACGTCGGGCCAGCTCCCGATGGTCGACGGGGCACTGCCCGCGACCGGCAAGGTCGGAGCATCCGTCTCTCCGGAGGATGCCCAGCGCTTCGCGCGTCAGTGCGTGCTCAACAGCCTCGCCGCCGCTCGAACGGCGATCGGCTCGCTCGACCGCATCACCCGCGTGGTGAAGGTCGTGGGGTTCGTCGCATCCGACCCGTCGTTCACCGGCCAGCCCGCCGTCATCAACGGGGCTTCGGAACTCCTGCAGGAGATCTTCGGTGAGGCGGGACAGCACGCGCGCAGCGCCGTGGGCGTCGCCGTGCTGCCCCTGGATGCTCCCGTCGAGATCGAGTTCGTCTTCGAATTCGCGTAGGCGGCTCGCGCCGGCCGGCTCCCGTCGATCGGCTACTTGAGCTTGTCGCTGATGATCTGCATCACGGCGGTGTCGGCGAGGGTCGTCGTGTCGCCGACCTCGCGTCCCTCCGCGACATCCTGCAGCAGACGGCGCATGATCTTGCCGGACCGGGTCTTGGGCAGCTCCGTCACCACGAAGACCTGCCGCGGCCGGGCGATCGCCCCGATCGCGCTGGCGACGTGCGCCCTCAGGAGGGTCGACGCCTCGTCTGGCGTCTGGGCATCCGCGTGCTCGCTTCTCAGGATCACGAAGGCTACGACCGCCTGACCCGTCTGTTCGTCCGCCGCACCGACGACCGCCGCCTCGGCGACGATCGGGTGCGAGACGAGCGCCGACTCGATCTCCGTGGTCGACAATCGGTGACCGGAGACGTTCATGACGTCGTCGACCCGGCCGAGCAGCCAGATGTCTCCGTCGGCATCGACGTGCGCGCCATCGCCGGCGAAGTACTTGTAGGCCTCCGGGGTGGAGAAGCGGGACCAGTAGGTGTCGGCGAACCGCTCGGGGTCGCCCCAGATGCCCCGCAGCATGGACGGCCAGGGCTCGCTCACCACGAGCAGTCCGCCCTGCGGCGGGTCGACCCGTGTGCCGTCCTCGCCGAGGATGTCGATCTTGATGCCCGGGATCGGCACTTGTGCGGACCCCGGCTTGAGGGTCGTGATCCCGGGCAGGGCCGAGATCATGATGGCGCCGGTCTCCGTCTGCCACCACGTGTCGACGATCGGCGCCTTTCCGGCGCCGATGACGTCGCGGTACCAGATCCACGCCTCCGGGTTGATCGGCTCGCCGACCGAGCCGAGCACGCGGATCGAGGAGAGGTCGAACCCGTCGGGGATCTCCCGGCCGAGCTTCATGAAGCTGCGGATGGCCGTGGGGGCCGTGTAGAAGATCGTGACGCCGTACTTCTCGATGATCTCCCACCACCGGCCCGGGTGCGGCGTGTCGGGCGTCCCCTCGTAGAGCACCTGCGTCGCCCCGTTGGCGAGGGGACCGTAGACGACGTAGCTGTGTCCGGTGATCCAGCCGACGTCGGCGGTGCACCAGTACACGTCCTTCTCCGGATGCAGGTCGAAGACGTTCTTGTGGGTGAACGACGCCTGGGTGAGGTAGCCGCCCGAGGTGTGCAGGATGCCCTTGGGCTTTCCAGTGGTTCCCGACGTGTAGAGGATGAAGAGCGGGTTCTCCGCCTCGAAGGCCTCGGCCTCGTGCTCCGCAGAAGCGGATGACACGACCTCGTGCCACCACAGGTCGCGTTCGTTCCACTGCACGTCGTTCTCGCCGCGACGCACCACGAGCACGTGCTCGACGGTCGACGCGTTGTCGGCGAGTGCGGCATCCACGGCGGGCTTCAGGGGGAACACCTTCCCCTTGCGCCACCCGCCGTCGGCGGTGATGACGAGCTTCGCGGAGGCGTCGTCGATGCGGCTGCGCAGGCTCTCGGCGCTGAAGCCGCCGAACACGACCGAGTGGACCGCACCCAATCGGGCGACGGCGAGCATCGCGATCACGGCTTCCGGGATGACGGGCAGGTAGATGGCGACTCGGTCGCCCTGCCCGATCCCCAGGGCGGCGAGGGCGTTGGCCGCCTTCGACACCTCCGAGGTGAGCTCGGCGTAGGTGAGCGTGCGCGTGTCGCCCGGCTCGCCCTCCCAGTGGATGGCGACCCGGTCGCCGTTGCCGGCGAGAACGTGCCGGTCGAGGCAGTTGTAGGCAACGTTGAGCGTTCCGTCGGCGAACCACTTCGCGAAGGGCGGGTTGCTCCAGTCGAGGGTCTGGGTGAACGGCGTGTGCCAGTGGAGCTGCTCGCGCGCCCGGTCGGCCCAGAACGCGAGCCGGTCGGCCTTCGCCTGCTCGTACAGCGCGGGGCTCGCGACGGAGCCCTCGGTGAAGTCGGGCGACGGCGGGAAGCGGCGTTCTTCGTGCAGCAGGCTGTCAATCGAATTGCTGGTCATTAACGATCCTCGTCGATCTCGCGGTGCTGCCAGGAAGCCGCGAACTGTGTGTTTACAGGGAGTTGGCTTCGATCTTAGACGAGCTGGGTCATTTCCATTGCGTGCCCGACCTAGACGAGTACACTAACTTGCGTCGCACGTCTAGTGCGGCGGGCGATACCAGTGATTCCCCCCAATCCGGTGTCGCTGTGGCGGCGCCTGTTCCCCCCAATGGGCGCCGCCCCTCTTCGTTTAAGCCCCCGACTTCTCCTCCCCAGGCGGGCGGGGCGGGCATCCATTCGCCCTCGTCGGGTACACGTCATCGCGTTCGTTCCTCTTTCTTAGTGTGGCGATGTGGATGCTCCTCCCTTCGTCCCACGGACCCCCGGGCCAGACGGCGCTCGGGCGGGCCGCGACCAGTTCGGTGCGCTGGGCGAGCTCCTCGCCGACCCGCTCGTCACCGACGTGTTCGTGAACGGCGGTGCCGGAGTGTGGGTCGATCGTGGCGCGGGCGCCGTGCGCGACACCCTGACGCTGTCCGAGGCAGAGGCGCGCGAGCTCGCCGTCCGCCTCATCGCGCGCGGCGGCAGGCACGTCGACGAGGCGACCCCGTGCGTCGACGTCCGCTTGGGGGAGGGCATCCGGGTGCACGCCGTCCTTCCGCCGGTCGCGACGGCGGGAGCGCTCCTCTCTATCCGCGTGCCGCGCGCACGCCCTCCCGTCTTCGACGAGCTCGAGCGATCGGGCTTCTTCGGGGCTGACGGCGACCGGGTTCGCTCCCTCGTCGCTCGTCGGGCGAACCTCCTCGTCTCCGGCGCCGGGGGATCGGGCAAGACCACCCTCCTCGGTGCGCTCCTCTCCGCGGCACCCGCCCACGAGCGGATCGTGCTTATCGAGGATGTCGCGGAACTCCGGGTGAGCCATCCGCACGTCGTCTCGCTCGAGGCCCGCCAGCCGAACCTGGAGGGGGCAGGCGGCATCGGACTGGCGCAGCTCGTGCGAGAGGCACTGCGAATGCGCCCCGATCGGCTCGTGCTCGGCGAGTGCCGCGGCCCGGAGGTGCGCGAGCTGCTCGGAGCGCTCAATACGGGTCACGACGGCGGAGCCGGCACCATCCATGCCAACTCCCTCGTCGATGTTCCGGCGAGGCTCGAAGCGCTCGGAGCGCTCGCCGCGCTCGGCCCGGACGCGATCGCGCGCCAGGCGGTAAGTGCGATCGGGGCCGTGCTGCACGTCGAGCGAACTGCCGATGGCCGACGACTTGCCGCCCTGGGCAGATTCCGACTCGATGCTCGCGATCGCCTCGAAGTGATCCCGCTGTGAGGTCCGCTCCGGCGCTCGCGGATGTCGCCCGGGTCGCCCAGAGGCTCGCGGTTCTGCTCGATGCCGGCGTCGCCCCGAGCGCTGCGTGGCAGTTCGTCGCCGACTCCGACAGTCGCTCCGCCGCGCCGAGTATCTCCGAGCACGTGGCTCGCGCCGCGGAACCAGCGGGCATCGCCGACGCCATCGGTGCGGCAGCGCTCGGCCGCCCGGCCGCAGAGTCGCGGGCCTGGCGCGGGCTTGCCGCGGCGTGGCAGGTCGCGACCACAGCCGGCGCACCGCTCGCGTCGGCGCTGCGCGAATACGCCCGTTCCCTTCGCGAGCTCGCCGACGCCGAACGAGACGTCGAGGTAGCTCTCGCCTCGCCGCGTGCCACGGCCCGCGTCGTACTCGCGCTTCCCGCGATCGGCGTGCTGTTCGGCGCGCTCATGGGGTTTGGCACTCTCGAGGTACTGTTTGCGACGCCGCTGGGCTGGGCCTGCCTTGCGATCGGGGGAGCGCTCATGTTCGCTGCTCGAGCCTGGAACTGGCGGCTCATGAAGTCGGCGCGCCCGGTGGACTCGACACCCGGACTGTCGTGCGAGCTGCTCGCCATTGCGATGGGCGGCGGTGCATCCCTCGATCGAGCGCGCGCGTCCGCCGACGCCGCCACGGTGCGCTTCGGCCTCGTGGCCGCCGACGGCGGGCGAGCCGACGCGGCCATCCGCCTCGCCACGCGGGCCGGTGTGCCGGTCGCTGAGCTGCTGCGCGCCGAGGCCGAGGAGCTTCGCCGGGATGCCCGTTCCGAGGCGCAGCGCGGTGCGGCCGCGCTCTCGGTGCGCCTGATGCTGCCGCTCGGGCTGTGCGTGCTACCGGCGTTCCTCGTGCTCGGGGTCGCACCTCTCGTGGCCGCCGTGGTGACGTCCGTCCTGGACGGTCTCACATGACGCCTCGCACCTACTCGTTAGGATCAGATCAGCATCCCGGGGGAGACCATGACACGAGCGCGCACCGTGGGCGATGGCCTGCGCTCGCTCGCCGGCTGGGATGCCACTGGCCAGCGCTCCGACATCCAGGGGCTGCGGGCTCTCGCGGTGACCGCCGTGATCCTCAACCATCTCGTCGGCTGGCCCGCTGGCGGATTCGTCGGTGTGGACGTGTTCTTCGTCATCTCCGGCTTCCTGATCACAGGGCATCTCCTCCGCGAGCATGATACCGAGGGGCGGATCAGCTTCGCCGCGTTCTATGCGCGCCGCGTGAAGCGCATCCTTCCGATGGCCCTCGTTGTCCTCGCAGTGACGGTTGCCGTGAGCTTTGTGGTGTTCAACGAGGTGCGGTCGCGAGGCGTGCTCGTGGATGCGGTCTGGGCGCTCCTGTTCAGCGCCAACTGGCAGCTCGTCGCAGAGGGCGCGGACTACTTCGCCGCGACCTCCGCGCCGTCGCCCCTCGAGCACTACTGGTCGCTGGGAGTTGAGGAGCAGTTCTACCTCGTCTGGCCGGCGATCATGGTGGCTGCGATCGCGATCCTCGGCGCACGCCTGCGCGGAGACGGCCCCCGTCGCGCCGCAGCGCTAGCGATCGGAGCGATCACGGTCGCGAGCCTGGCCTGGGCGCTCGGGCAGAGCGCCGCGAACCCCGCGAGCGCGTACTTCTCGACTCTCACCCGGGTCTGGGAGCTCGGCGTCGGCGCCCTCCTAGCCTGCGCGACACCACTGCTCCTGCGGCTCCCGGGCGCGATGAGGCCGCTCCTGGCCTGGTCGGGGCTCGCGGGCATCCTCGCGTCGGGAGCGCTCATCGACGGACGCACCACGTTCCCGGCACCGTGGGGTCTACTGCCTGTGCTTGGGACGGCGCTCGTCATCGCTGCGGGCACAGGTCGGGTCAGCCGAACCCTCGTGCCGCTCACGAACGCCGCAAGCCGCTACGTGGGCGACATCTCTTACTCCCTCTATCTGTGGCACTTGCCGGTGATCGTGCTCGGCTCTTCTCTCTTCCCCGATGGTGGGCGTCGCTCGCTGCTCGGCTTCGCGCTCGTGACGTTCGCCCTGGCGGTGGTCGGCTATCACCTCATCGAGAACCCGATCCGGCGGTCCCGCTGGCTGGTGGGCGGCACGCCGCGTCGCGCCGCGGCTCCACGCGGGGTGCTGGCGCGTCGAGCGGTCTCGGTGGCGGCGGTGAGCGCGATGGCCTTTGGTGCCGGGGCAGTGCTCGTCGTGACCGACCCGCACGCGGCATCCGTGCACTCGACGCCACCCACCCGGGATGTCCCGGCCGCGTCCGAGCTGGGTCCCGCCAACGTGGCCCTCGAGCGGGAGATTTTGGATGCCGTCGGTGCGACCGCCTGGCCGGAGCTCGATCCCCCGATGCGCGAGGTGATCGGCAACACGGGCGAACCCGTCGGGGGCGTCAACGCCTGCGGGAGCCTTGTCGATCCCGCGCCGGACGAGTGCGCGTGGGGGGATGGCTCGGCGCCGCGCACTGCGGTGCTGCTCGGCGACTCGGTAGCCCTCGCCTGGATGCCCGCCCTGATGCCGATGTACGCGACGGGAGACTGGAGGCTCCTCGTCCGCGCCAACCACGGCTGCGCTTTCGTCGCCAGCAAGCCGGATACCCCCGACTCCTGCGACCGGCACAAAGAAGAGATGATCGACCTCGTCGCCGAGCTCGAGCCGGACCTGGTCATCGTCGCCAACAACTACCCCGTCGCGGGGGATCTGGATGTGTGGGGCGCCGACCTCTCTGCGACCCTGTCGCGGCTCAACGGATTCGGGCAGCTGCTCGTGCTCGCGCCGCCGCCTCAGGAGAAGAGCATCGAGGAGTGCTATCTTCCGGCTGGCGATCCCAGCGACTGCGTCACGGCATCAGCGGGCTACTACCAAGATCTGGAAGCTGCCGAGCGCCGAGCGACCGAGGGCGCCGGCGGGACCTACGTGGAGACCGAGTGGCTGTTTTGCACAGCAGACGGCGAGTGCCCCGCCTTCGTCGGCACGGTGCCGGTGAAGATCGACACGGTGCACATGAGCCGCTGGTACGCGGCGAAGATTGAACCGGCGCTCCGTGAGCTCCTCGGCGCCGTGATGCCCTGACCCTTCCTCCCCAGGCAGCGCTCGCTCCACCCTCTCCCCGATTGACCACGCTGCCCATCACGCACCCCAGGTCGGCAGTGAGGATGAATCTACTCGCGCCAGGAGGGATAGTAATGAAGAAGCATCACTGGCTCCGCGACGAGTCCGGAGCGGCGACCGCGGAGTACGCCATAGCGACGATGGCCGCGGTCGGCTTCGCCGGCCTGCTCGTCGTGATCCTGCGCTCGGACG
The DNA here is from genome assembly GCF_030580675.1 of Antiquaquibacter soli. Classification (GTDB taxonomy): domain Bacteria; phylum Actinomycetota; class Actinomycetes; order Actinomycetales; family Microbacteriaceae; genus Rhodoglobus; species Rhodoglobus soli. The sequence continues at coordinate 464,041 of NZ_JAUQUB010000001.1, forward strand.
AGGTTCGCGCGATGCTCACCGACATCGTGCGGCGGGCGCTGTCGCTGCCGTGAGCCGCTCCGAGCGCGGCAGTGTGACGGCAGAATTCGCTGTCGCCCTGCCGGCGATCGTGATCGTGCTGGCTGTCTGCCTGGGCGGACTCGCCCTCGCCGCGCAGTATGTGCGGGTCCAGGATGCCGCGGCGGCGGCAGCCCGGGACGCCGGCCGCGGTGACGGTGTGGGTGTTGTCTCGCGCCTCGTGCCGGGTGCGGCCGCGGAGCAGTGGTCAGAGGGCCACCTCGTCTGCGTCCGGGTGACAGCGGTCGGGCGGCTCGCATCGGTTGCGGTGCCGTTGTCGGCGATGTCCTGCTCGCTCGGCGGCGGCCAGTGACGGGGCGGTGGCGCTCTGATGCGGGTGCCGGCGCGGTGCTCGCCGTCGCTGTCGTCGCGGCAGTCGTACTCGTGGCAGGGCTCGTCCTCCCGCTGTGCGTCGTGCTCGTCGCCAGGACGGCGGCAGCGGGAGCGGCGGATGCTGCGGCTCTCGCCGCGGCGGACGTGGCGGCGGGCATCCACCCCGGCTTCCCCTGCGAGACGGCGTCGCGCGTGGCCGCCGCAAACGGCGCGAGCCTGGAGTCATGCGAGGTCGACGGCGCCGTAGTGACCGTCTCCACGGGCAGACTCGTGGCGGGTTTCGCGACAGTGGCGCGCGCCACGGCCGGTCCACCGCCTCAGGAGTCCAATAGGCGAGAACGCCGCAGGAGTGTGTATGGTGTCGCTGGCGAGGCCCCCGATCTCGCACCCTGCTGTCCGAGACCAAGGAGCGCCGTGCCTGGCACGAAGAAACTCGTCATCGTCGAGTCGCCCACGAAGGCGAAGACGATCGCCCAATACCTGGGCGACGGCTACGAGGTGCAGTCATCGGTGGGGCATATCCGCGATCTCATCGAGCCCAAGAACCTCCCGCCGGAGCTCAAGAAAGGCTCGCTCGGCAAGTTCTCGGTCGACGTCGAGAACCGCTTCGAGCCCTACTACGTGGTCTCCGATGCCAAGAAGAAGACGGTGAGCGAGCTCAAGCGCGCCCTCAAGGACGCCGACGAGCTCTACCTCGCCACTGATGAGGACCGCGAGGGCGAGGCGATCGCGTGGCACCTGCTCGAGGTGCTCAAGCCCAAGGTCCCGGTCAAGCGCATGGTGTTCCACGAGATCACCAAGGACGCCATCCAGCACGCCCGCGACAACACCCGCGAGATCGATACCGCGCTCGTGGACGCCCAGGAGACCCGTCGCATCCTCGACCGTCTGTACGGCTACGAGGTGTCGCCGGTGCTGTGGCGCAAGGTCGGCCCGGGCCTGTCCGCGGGCCGGGTGCAGTCCGCGGCGACCCGACTGGTCGTCGATCGAGAGCGCGAGCGCCTCGCGTTCGTGACCGCGGCGTACTGGGACCTGGTCGCCGCCCTCACTCCCGGCGCGGAGAAGGATCGCTTCGAGTCGCGTCTTGTGCGGCTCGACGGCAAGCGCGTCGCCGCCGGTCGGGACTTCGACGACCGCGGCCGTCTCAAGGGCGACGCGGTCGCGCTCGACGAGAGCGGCGCTCACGCTCTCGCGGCCGCCCTGTCGAAGCCGGGTGTGCCGATCGTCGTCAGCAACGTGGAGTCGAAGCCGTACACGCGCCGGCCGGCCGCGCCCTTCACCACATCCACTCTGCAGCAGGAGGCGGGCCGCAAGCTGCGCTTCTCCGCCCGCCAGACGATGAGCGTCGCCCAGTCTCTGTACGAGAACGGGTACATCACCTATATGCGAACCGACTCGCCGACGCTCAGTCAGCAGGCGATCGAGGCGGCCCGCGCTCAGGCCCGCTCCCTCTACGGCGCGGAGACGGTGCCGGATGCTCCCCGCCAGTACTCCGGAAAGAGCAAGAACGCCCAGGAGGCGCACGAGGCGATCCGTCCCTCGGGAGACACGTTCCGCACCCCGAGCGAGCTGCAGTCGGTGCTCCGCGGCAATGACTGGAAGCTCTACGACCTCATCTGGAAGCGCACGGTCGCGTCGCAGATGGCCGATGCGAAGGGGTCGACGGCATCCGTCACCATCACCGGCACGACGGAGGAAGGGCGCGTCGCCGAGTTCGTCGCGACAGGAACGGTCATCACCTTCCGCGGCTTCATGCAGGCCTACGAGGAGAGCCAGGACGAGGAGCGCAACGAGCCGGCAGAGCCGACGGAGGCCAAGCTGCCCCCGCTCACGGTCGGCCAGTCGCTCACCGCACTCGAGGTCGAGGCGAAGGGCCACGAGACGAGCCCGCCGCCGCGGTACACCGAGGCGAGCCTCGTCAAGCAGCTCGAGGAGCTCGGCATCGGGCGCCCCTCGACGTACGCGAGCATCATCTCGACGATCATCGACCGGGGTTACGTCACCCCGCGCGGCCAGGCCCTCGTGCCGAACTGGATCGCGTTCAGTGTCGTCCGCCTGCTCGAGCAGTACTTCGCCGACCTCGTCGAGTACGGGTTCACTGCGGAGATGGAGGACGACCTCGACCGCATTGCCGACGGCGAGGCCGACCGGGTCGACTGGCTCACCGGCTTCTACTTCGGCAGCGGCGACCACCGGGGCCTCAGGACCGTCATCGACAACCTCGGCGAGATCGACGCCCGCGAGATCAACTCCATCCGGATCGCCGACGACGTGACCCTCCGGATCGGCAAGTACGGTCCGTACCTCGAGGCGCCGGGCGACGATCCCGACACGCCGCGTCGCGTGAACATCCCCCAGGACCTCGCCCCCGACGAGCTCACGGCCGAGAAGGCGCGCGAACTCATCGATGCCCCCGTCGTGACCGACCGCGTGATCGGCGTGAACCCGGAGAACGGCAAGGAGATCGTCGCCAAGGACGGCCGGTTCGGGCCGTACATCACCGAGCTCGAGCCCGAGGTGCCGGAGGAGCCCGCCGTCGAGGTGGTCGACCCGAAGACGGGTGAGGTGAAGACGAAGAAGCCCAAGAAGGTCGCTGCCCCGAAACCGCGCACGGCGTCGATCTTCAAATCCATGGACCTCGCGACGATCGATCTCGATACCGCCCTCAAGCTCTTGTCGCTCCCTCGCGTGGTCGGGCTCGACCCCGAGACGGGTGCCGAGATCACCGCCCAGAACGGGCGCTTCGGTCCCTACCTGAAGAGGGGCACCGACAGCCGGTCGTTGACGACCGAGGACCAGATCTTCGAGATCGACCTCCCCGGGGCGCTCGAGATCTTCGCCCAGCCGAAGTACGGTGGCCGAGCAGCGTCGAGCGCGCTCAAAGAGTTCGAGAAGCCGGACCCGGTCAGCGAGAAGGCCATCAAGATCAAGGACGGGCGGTTCGGCGCGTACGTCACCGATGGCACGACGAACGCGACCATCCCGCGGGGCGAGTCCATCGAGGACATCGACTACGACCGAGCTGTGCAGCTGCTCGCCGACAAGCGCGCGAAGGGTCCTGCAAAGCCGAAGGCGAAGACCGCCGCGCGCAAGACCGCGGCTCGCCCCGCCGCCAAGAAGAAGTGATGCCGGGTCTCTTCATCACCTTCGAAGGCGGGGACGGGTCGGGCAAGTCCACCCAGTCGGCCCTCCTGACCGAGTGGCTCGAGTCGCTCGGCCGGACCGTCGTGCTCTCGCGCGAACCGGGAGGCACCGACCTCGGTCTCGAGTTGCGCGAGATCGTGCTGCATCGCCGCGGCCACATCGCGCCTCGCGCGGAGGCGCTCATCTACGCCGCCGATCGCGCCCACAACATCGCCACCCGGGTGCGACCCGCCCTCGAGCGCGGCGACATCGTCGTGCAGGACCGCTACCTCGACTCGTCCGTGGCCTACCAGGGCGCGGGTCGCGTCCTCGGCGGCGCGGAGGTGCGCGAGCTCTCGCTGTGGGCTACGGAGGGACTGCTCCCCGACCTCACTATCTTGCTCGACCTGCACGAGGGCCAGGACCGGCTCGCCGATCGCACGAGGTACGACCGACTCGAGGCGGCGGGCGACGACTTCCACGCGAGAGTGCGCGAGGCCTACCTCGAGCTCGCGGCCGCGGAGCCGCAGCGGTTCCTCGTGCTCGACGCGCGCGACTCGATCGAGAACATCGCGGCGCGCATCCGCTCCCGCGTCCAGCCGCTGCTCGGCTAGTCGTCGGCCGCCTCGCATAGGCTTACGCGCATGGCGTTGTGGAGCGAGCTGACGGGCCAGGCGGAGGCCATCGCCGTCGTCGAGGCCGCGGCATCCCTCACCGACGACTCGGCGATGACGCACTCCTGGCTCATCACCGGCCCGCCCGGTTCCGGTCGCTCCAACCTCGCCTACGCGTTCGCCGCTGCCCTCCTCGGCGGGGGCGAGGCGACCGAGCGCCAGGTCGCCGCCCGTACCCATCCGGATCTCGGCGTGCTCTCCACCGAGCACGTCATCATCCGCATCGAAGACGTGCGACAGTTGGTCGCCGCCTCCCAGTTCTCGCCCTCCGTCGGCCGCTACCGCGTGATGGTGATCGAGGATGCCGACCGCATGGCCGAGCGGACGTCGAACGTGCTGCTCAAGGCACTGGAGGAGCCGCCGCCCCGCACGGTCTGGATCCTGTGCGCGCCGAGCGAGGCCGATCTGCTCCCGACGATCCGCTCGCGGGTGCGCACGGTCCGCCTCCGCGTCCCCGAGGTGTCCGAGGTCGCCGACCTGCTCGTGCGTCGCGACGGGGTCGACCCCGCGATCGCCGAGCGTGCCGCGCGCGAGGCCCAATCGCACATCGGAATGGCGCACCGGCTCGCGACGAACGCCGGGGCGCTCGAGCGCCGCGATCGTACTCTCGACATCGCCCTCGGCATCCGCTCGGTGACCGACGCCGTGCTCGCCGCCGCCGCGCTCCTCGAGGTGGCGAAGGCCGACGCCGAAGCGCTCACCCAGGAGCGGGACGCCGAGGAGCGGGATGCCGCGCTCCGCTCCCTCGGAGTCGAGCCCGGCGGCACCGTTCCCCCCGCGCTGCGCGCCCAGCTGAAGAATCTGGAGGAGGACCAGAAGCGCCGCGCGACCCGCAGCCTTCGCGACGGCATCGACCGGATCATGGTCGACCTCCTCTCGCTGTATCGCGACATCCTGCTCATCCAGCTCGGCGTGCCCGGCGACCTCGTGAATGTGCAGATCGTCGACCGCATCCGGGAGGCCGCAGCGATGTGCGAGGCGCCGCAGACTCTCACGACCATGGATGCGATCACCATCGCCCGCCGCCGGATCGATGCCAATGTCGCCCCCGCGCTCGCGCTCGAGGCGATGCTCGTCACCGCGGTGCGGACGAGGCCGCGCGCGTGACTCGACGTGCTCCTGCGGCCGCTGCCGTCGCTGTCCTCGCCGCGGCGGCTCTCGCCCTCAGCGGCTGCGTCTCCTGGTTCCTCCCGCCCGTCGAACGATCGACGTCGACCCCGACGGGAGAGCAGGTGGCGGCGGAGCTCGAGCCCTACTACCACCAGGTGCTCGAGTGGACCTCGTGCGGTGCCGGACTGCAGTGCTCGACGGCGATAGCGCCGCTCGACTGGAACGACCCCGCGGGCGACCGGATCGAGCTCGCCCTCATCCGTCAGCCGGCGACCTCCGGCTCGCCGATCGGCTCGCTCCTGCTGAACCCCGGCGGTCCTGGCGCGTCCGGCTACGACTTCGTGCGCGACAGCATCGATTACGCGACCGATGAGCGGCTCCAGTCGTCGTTCGACGTGGTCGGCTTCGACCCCCGCGGGGTCAACCGTTCCACCGCCGTCTCGTGCTACGACGATCCCGCCGAGCTCGATGCCTATATCTACGACATCGCGCCGGGGGTGCCGGGCAGCGATGAGTGGCTGGCCGCGGCATCCGCGTCCACCGCCGCGTTCGGGCAGCGCTGCCTCGAGCTCACCGGCCCGCTCCTCGGCCACGTCGACACGCCGAGTGCGGCGCGCGACCTCGACATGCTGCGGGCCGCGCTGGGCGATGAGTCGCTCAACTACTTGGGTTACTCCTACGGCACGCTGCTCGGCCAGGTGTACGCCGAGCTCTTCCCGGAGCGCACCGGCCGGCTCGTCCTCGACGGCGCTGTCGACCCGGCCGCCACCGACTTCGAGGCCACCGCGACTCAGGCGCAGGGCTTCGAGAGCGCATTGCGCGCCTTCCTCGAGGACTGCATCGGCGCGACCGACTGTCCGTTCGACGGGGGAGTGGATGACGCGATGGCGGAGGTCCGGGCGCTGCTCGATACCCTCGACGCGAGTCCGCTGTCCGCTCCCGACGGGCGACGGCTCGGCAGCAGCGCGATGTTCACGGCCATCATCCTGCCGCTCTACACCGAGTCGAACTGGGTGTACTTGCGCCAGCTGTTCGCGTCCGTCTTCTCCGGTGACGCCGAGTACGCGTTCCAGCTCGCGGACACCTACAACCGGCGCAGTCCCGACGGCACGTATCTCGACAATCAGACTGAGGCCTTCATCAGCATCAACTGCCTGGATGCCCGGGGCGACGGGTCCGTGGCGACTATGCGCGCCGAGGCCGCCGAGCTCCGCGAGCTCGCCCCCGTGTTCGGCCCGCAGATGTCGTGGGGTGGCACCGGTTGCCCGAACTGGCCAGTGCCGGCGGTCCGCGAGCGCGCCCCCATCGTCGCGCCGGGGTCCTCCGACATCCTCGTGATCGGCACGACGAACGACCCCGCCACGCCGTACGCGTGGGCGGTGACCGTCGCCGAGACTCTGCAGAACGGGCACCTCGTCACCTTCGACGGCGAGGGGCACACCGCGTACAACAAGTCGAACGACTGCGTGAACGACGCGGTCGACGATTTCCTCATCGAGGGGACAGTCCCCGACGGCGACCCGCGTTGCTGAGCTAGGGTCGGGGTTGTGACTCGCCGACTCGGACTCCTCGCCGCTGTATCAGCAGCCTCTGCCGCCGTCCTCATGCTCTCGGGATGCTTCTCCCTCACCGGCCCTGACGGGGGCGGCACCACCTCCACACCCACGGGCGAGGAGGTGCCCGCGGAGCTGAAGCCGTACTACGAGCAGGTGCTCACGTGGGTCGACTGCGACAACGGCATGCAGTGCACGACCGCGACCGCCCCGATGGACTGGGCGAACCCCTCACCGGAGACGGACATCGAGCTGGCGCTCGTGCGCCAGCCGGCCACGGGCTCCGGGCAGAAGCTCGGCTCGCTCTTCACGAATCCGGGTGGGCCCGGAGCATCCGGCTATGACTTCGTGTACGACAGCGTCGACTTCGCGGTGAGCGAGGACCTGCAGGAGTCGTTCGACATCGTCGGCTGGGACCCCCGCGGAGTGGGCCGCTCCGCGCCGGTGACGTGCTACGACGATGCCCAGCTCGACGAGTTCATCTTCGGGCTGCCGGAGGCGCCTCGCGGCACCCAGGCCTGGATCGACGAGGTCACGCAAGCGTCGATCGACTTCGGCCAGGCGTGCCTCGAGGGCACGGGCGAGCTGTTGCAGTTCATCGACACCCAGAGCACGGTGCACGACCTCGACATGCTCCGCGCGATCGTCGGTGACGAGAAGCTCAACTACCTCGGCTACTCCTACGGCAGCGACATCGGTTCGTACTACGTCGAGAACTTCCCGGACAAGGTCGGCCGCCTCGTGGTGGACGGGGCCACGGATTCCTCGATCTCGGTGTTCGAGGTGGGGCTCACCCAGACTGCCGGATTCCAGCTCGCCCTCGAGAACTACCTCGCGGCGTGCCCGGACCTCTTCGACGACTGCCCCTTCACAGGAGACAAGGCGACGGACCTCGCCACCATCCGCGAGCTCTACGACCGCTACGACGCGAATCCGATTCCGGGCGCGGACGGCCGCCTGATGGATGCCGGGGTGCTCGACATCGCGATGAGCATGGCGCTGTACTCGCAGGAGTCGTGGGGCTTCTTGAACGACCTGTTCAGCGAGGCCATGGATGGCCAGACGGACACTGCGTTCTTCCTCGCCGACTACTACTACAGCCGGGATGTCGACGGCACCTACATCGACAACTCGCTCGAGGCGTTCCTGGCGATCTACTGCGTCGACTACCCGGTCGAGACGGACCCGGCGGTGCTCGCCGAGCAGGAGCGGCTGCTGCAGGAGGCATCCCCGACGACCTACCGGCCGTCCCCGCCGATCGGTGACACGACGTGCATCAACTGGCCGTTCCACTACATCGGGCCGGGTATCACGGAGCTCACCGGCGCGGGCGCCCCGCCGATTCTCGTGGTCTCGACCACGGGCGACCCGGCGACGCCGTACGAGTGGGGTGTCGCGCTCGCCGACCAGCTCGAGAGCGCCCAGCTCATCACCTTCAACGGCGAGGGGCACACGGCCTACGGCCAGGGCAACGAGTGCATCGTCTCGACGGTCGACGACTACTTCCTCAAGGGCATCGTGCCGACGGAGGACCCGGACTGCTGACGATATTTTTGCGCACTGTGCAAGAATAGGATGATGACCGCCTCAGCAACCGAGGAGCTCGGCCTGCGCGAGCGCAAGCGCCGGGCGACGCGCCGCGCGATCCAGCTCGCGGTCATCGACCTCGTGGGGGAGCGCGGGCTCGACGGGACGACCGTCGACGAGATCAGCCGTCAGGCCGACATCTCGCCCCGCACGTTCTTCAACTACTTCGCGTCGAAGGAGGACGCCGTCGTCGGCGAGCTGCCGCCTCTCCCGTCGGGCGAGCTCGTCGAGCGCTTCGTCTCGGCCGGCCGTGGCGCCTCCCTCCTGGATGGTCTCGCGGAGATCATCGTCGAGACGGTCGAGGGGGAGGGGCACGACCAGGAGCTCATGCAGCGGCGCAAGTCGGTGCTGCAGCAGCATCCGCACCTCTTCGCGATGCGCATCGCCCGCATGCGCCGACTCGAGGACGAGATGGGCAGCATCGTCGCGCGACGACTGCTCGCGGATGACCCGTCGCTCGAACCCTCCGTCGCGGAGAGCCGCGGTCGCCTCGTGGCCAATGTTGCTTTCGCGGCCATGCGGCACGCGTGGGGATCCTGGGCCCGGGGCGATCGCGACAGCCGCCTCGCCGATCATGTGACAGAGAGCTTTGCAGAACTGAAAATCGTGCTCTCGTCCGACGCCGCGTGAATCTTGGGCTAAGCTTTCATGCTGTGCCTCGGCCCCGGTCGACGGTATGCCGCCCTAGCTCAGTCGGCAGAGCATCTCACTCGTAATGAGAAGGTCAAGGGTTCGATTCCCTTGGGCGGCTCCATCCGGTCGTCTGCGTGTCGCCGCTGCAGCGCTGCGGCCGGGGGCTAACGTGGTGCGGGCGTCGAGCTCGGCTCCGCGATTATGTACCCCGATTTGTCCTCCAAAGTGCGGACACGCCGCCGATTTTGTACCCCCAATACGCGGGTAAACCCTCCCGTCGGGCCCTAAGTCCCTTGCCGCGTGGTGAATGCGGTTCTACCGTGTTGCACAGGACACCGCATTCGGGGTTGGTGTCCTGAGTGTATGGGGGTACACGACATGGGGCGATTCGGCATTGGTGCGGGGGTCTTCGCAGCAGCGTTGGCACTGGCCATCCCTCTCGTCAGCGGCGGCGGAATCGGGGCTTCCTCCCCGGTGGCGGCGGGTTCGGGTCCCGCCGCCCCGTCGACCGCAGAGCGGTCCGTCGGGGTCGCGAGCTCGAGCATCCCCGTCATCGAGGCGACCGCAACGCGAGTTCCCGCGGTCGTCGAGTCGCCCGGGACGGGCGCCACGGATGGGACCGACACGGCGGGCGCTGCGACGCCCGCGGACGACGTCGCCGCTCCGCTGGACTACCTCGGTGTCGAGTCCGCCGTCGGCTCGGACGCCCCGCCCTGGGTGGGCGCGGACAAGGAGGCGGCCCCCAACATCATCGGCGGGCCGTACCTGAGCACCGACCCGGACACGATCGCCCGGGTCAAGGACCTCGCGTCGCGCGGCCTCGAGTGCCCCGGGCTCGGCACCTTCACGACCTCGGGCGCTCCGAGTGCGCGCTCGGCCCAGGGCGTGCCGGGGACGACGAGCGCCGACCTCGTCGCCTTTGCGACGCAGTACAACCTGCTGCGCTACCAGAACTGCCTGCCGCCGGTGTCACGGTTCATCTACGACTCCTGCATGGAGCAGCGCCTCTTCTGGATGGCGGAGTCGCCGAGCCCCGACCCGCTCGACGCGTGGGGTCACATCGGCTCCGTGCGCATCGACGGGGTGCCGAGTGTCGGCTGCGACGGCAACCTCGCCGGCGGCAGCAACAACACGGGAACCACGGTCGCGACGAAGTGGTGGGAATCGCTGTCGCACCGGGCATCGCTGTACCGCCCGGGCACGTCGACGGCGGGCGTCTGCATCGCCCTCGCGATGACGCACGGCGGCATCGACGAGCCCTACTCGTTCACGCGCGCGGCGGCCCGCTGGGTCAGCTGCTGACCCGGGTGGCCGCATCCGGCCCCCGTATCATTGACGGGTGACGGATTCGCAGGACTCGCAGCCGACCCAGGCGCTCAGCCGTCAGGATGCTCCAGCGGGGGCCGCCGATGCCGAGGCGCCCGCCGAGGCTGCAGCGCCCACGGGTCTCGCGGCGCTGATCCGCAAGCACCCCACCGCCTGGCTCGCGGGGGCGCTGGGCGTGGTGTTCCTGCTCCTCGGCACCGGCGCCGTGTTCGCGGGGATCGCCTCGGGTTCGCGCGCGCCCGTCTCCGCCCCGATCGCGGATGCCACGATCCCGCCCCGTCCGCAGCCCTCGACTACTCCCGGCGCAAGCCCCGTTCGCACGTGCTCCGTCGCTCCCGTCATGGCCGACCCGCGGTTGGCGAACCTCTCCGCCTACGTCGTCAACGCGAACACCGGCGAAGTGCTGCTCGACCGCAATGGCCTCGTGCCGGAGCGCACCGGCTCGGTCATGAAGACGCTCACCGCATCGGCCGCGCTGCAGATCCTCGGCCCGGACGGGCGACTCACGACGCAGGTCCTCGACGGTGCATCCCCCGGCGTGATCGTCCTCAAGGGTGGCGGCGACCCGACCCTCGCGACCACCACGGGCACGGTCTACAGCGGTGCCGCCCAGATCTCCGACCTCGCGGCTGCGGCGATGCAGCGCTACGAGCAGCTGCACCCGGGCATCCCGATCACCGAGATCGTGCTCGACTCGACGATGTGGAACCCGTCGGACCGGTGGGATGACTCCTGGGACCGCAAGGAGCAGGCCGACGGCTACCAGGCCGAGGTGACCGCGCTCATGGTCGACGGGGGTCGCGCCGACCCGTCCTCCACGGTCAGCACGCGCACGGGCGACCCGATCGGGGATGCCGGGCGCGCGTTCGCGTCAGCGGCGGGCCTCTACGGCGTCACCTTCTCGACGGGCTCCGCGGTCAGCTCCACGGTGCTCGCGGAGGTGCAATCGCAGCCGGTGAGCGTGCTCGTCGCGCAGATGATGTCGTGGAGCGACAACGTCCTCGCCGAGAACCTCGCCCGCGTCACCGCCAAGGCGATGGGCTTCGACGGCTCATCCGCATCGCTTGCGCAGGCCATCCCGGGAGCGCTCGTCCCCCTCGGTCTCGACACGGCCGGTGTGGGAGTGCGCGACGGCTCGGGGCTGAGCGCGCTCAACGCGGTCTCGCCGGCGTTCGTGACCTCCCTCATGCAGAAGGCGCGCACCGGGGAGGCGAACCTCGGGGTGATGTACAACGCGCTCCCCGTCGCCGGCGTGAGCGGCACGCTCGCGGGGCGCTTCACGGGCGCGAACGCGATCGCGGCCGGTCAGGTCATCGCCAAGACCGGCTGGATCGACACCGCGTACACGCTGGCGGGAATCGTCAACGCGGCGGATGGCACGCCCCTCGCGTTCATGTTCACCTCGATCCGCGACGGCATCAGCTCCGACGCCAAGGAGGCGCAGGACACCCTCGCGACCGCGCTCTTCACGTGCGGCAACAACCTCTCCAACAACTAATCGGCGGGCGGACGTGACTTCAGCGCTGTTCATCATCGACGTGCAGAACGATTTCACCGAGGGCGGCGCGCTCGGCGTCGACGGGGGCGCGGCGGTGGCCGCGGGAGTCACGGAGTACCTCGCCGACGGGCATCCGTACGACGTGATCGTGGCATCCCGCGACTGGCATGACGGCCACAACGACAACGGAGGGCACTTCCACCCGGAGCCGGATTTCGTCGACACCTGGCCCGAGCACTGCGTCGCGGGCACGGAGGGCGCCGAGTACCACCCCGCTCTCGACGACGGGCTCATCGACGTGCACGTGCGCAAGGGCCAGGGCAAACCCGCCTACTCGATCTTCGAGGGCATCACGGATGACGGCGAGACCGTGCCCGAGGCGCTCGACCGGCTCGGCGTCACCGACATCGATGTCGCCGGGATCGCAACCGACTACTGCGTGCTCGCGTCCGCGCTCGACGCCGTCGCAGCGGGACGTCGCGTGCGCGTGCTGACCGATCTCGTCGCCGGTGTCGCCGACGACTCGAGCGCCGCGGCGCTCGCCCGGCTGGAGGCCGCGGGCGTCGAGCTCGTGACCGCCCAGCCCACCACGAACCCCACCACCCAGCCCACCACCAAGGGAGAGAAGTGATCACCGAATCCGAGCTGCTGGCGAAGGTGCCGGCCGGCCTCTACATCGGCGGCGAGTGGGTCGAGTCGACCTCCGGCCGATCCATCCACGTGCAGGATCCGGCGACCGGCGCGGTCATCAAGACCATCGCCGACGCGTCGGTCGAGGACGGCACGCGGGCCCTCGACGCCGCCGTCGCCGCCCAGGATTACTGGGCCGCCACCCCGCCCCGGGTGCGCGGCGAGATCCTCCGCCGCGCCTTCGACCTCCTGCAGGAGCGGGCAGACGAGTTCGCGCTGCTCATGACCCTCGAGATGGGCAAGCCGCTCGCGGAGGCCCGCGGCGAGGTCGCCTACGGTGGCGAGTTCTTGCGCTGGTTCGGCGAGGAGGCGGTGCGCATCACCGGGCGCTACGGCTCGAACCCCGAGGGCACGGGGCGCATGATCGTCACTCACCTGCCGGTCGGCCCCTCGTTCCTCATCACGCCGTGGAACTTCCCGCTCGCGATGGCCACCCGCAAGATCGCCCCGGCGATCGCCGCCGGGTGCACCTCCGTCATCAAGCCCGCGGAGCTCACCCCGCTCACGACCCTCTACTTCGTGAAGCTGCTCGGGGACGCCGGGCTCCCGAAGGGCGTCGTCAACGTCATCACGACCTCGACCTCCCGTGACGTGTCCGGCCCGATCATCGCCGACCCGCGACTGCGCAAGCTGAGCTTCACCGGGTCGACGGGCGTCGGCCAGCAGCTCATGAAGCAGGCGTCGGAGAACGTCCTGCGCACGTCGATGGAGCTCGGCGGCAACGCCCCGTTCCTCGTCTTCGAGGACGCCGACCTCGACAAGGCCGTCGAGGGCGCGATGCTCGCGAAGTTCCGCAACATCGGCCAGGCGTGCACCGCTGCCAATCGCTTCATCGTCCACGAGTCGGTCGCGGAGGAGTTCGCCCGCCGGGTCACCGAGCGCGTGAAGGGCATGCGCGTCGGTCGCGGGACCGACGACGGCGTCACCATCGGCCCCCTCATCAACGACGCCGCGGTCTCCAAGGCCGACGAGCTCGTCCAGGACGCGGTGTCCCGCGGCGCGACCGTGCTCACGGGCGGCACTGTGCTCGACCGCGACGGCAGCTTCTACGCGCCGACGGTGGTGTCCGGGGTCGTCGCGGGCAGCGACATCCTGCGCGAGGAGATCTTCGGGCCGGTGCTCTCCATCATCACGTTCACCGACGAGGCGGATGCCGTCGCGAAGGCCAACGACACCGAGTACGGGCTCGTGTCGTACGCGTTCACCCAGGATCTCGCTCGCGGCCAGCGCCTCATCGAATCGCTGCAGACCGGCATGATGGGGCTCAACGTGGGTGTCGTCTCCAACGCGGCGGCGCCGTTCGGCGGCGTCAAGCAGTCGGGTGTCGGCCGCGAGGGCGGCTTCGAGGGTATCCACGAGTACCTCGAAACCAAGTACGTGCTGACGCCGAACCCGTTCGCGTAGGCGGTCGGGGAGGTCGGCATGATCATCCCGATCGACTCGCTCGACGACCCGCGGCTGGCGGACTTCTCGCATCGCACCGACGTTGCTCTCAAGAAGGCGCAGGGCACCGAGCACGGGCTCTACATCGCCGAGTCGGCGCTCGTGCTGGAGCGGGCGCTGCGCGCGGGGCATCGGCCCCGGTCGGTCCTCGCGCTCGGGTCATCCGTCGAGCAGGCGCTGGCCCTCGTGGGCGATGACGTGCCGGTCTTTTCGGGGCCGTCGGAGCTGCTCGAGGAGCTCACCGGGTACCTGCTGCACCGGGGGCTCATCGCGTCGATGCACCGACCGGCACTGCCCTCGCCCGGCGAGCTGCTGCGGGATGCCCGGCGCGTCGTCATCCTCGAGAACGTCGCCGACCCCACCAACGTCGGCGCGATCTTCCGCTCCGTTGCGGGGATCGGCGCTGACGCGGTGCTCGTGACGGAGCGCTGCTCCGACCCGTTCTACCGGCGGGCGATCCGCGTCTCGATGGGCACCGTGCTGCAGGTGCCGTGGACGCGCCTCGGCGGCTGGGATGACACGCGCGCGGCCCTCGACGAGCACGGGTTCTCCGCTGCCGCCCTCGCGCTCGAGCCGGGCGCGGTGTCGCTGCGCGAGTACGCTGCGACCGCACCGGACCGTGTCGCACTCGTGCTCGGCGAGGAGGGATACGGCCTCACGCGCGAGGCGATCGCGGCCGCCGACTCGGTCGTCCAGATCCCGATGCACCACGGCATCGACTCGCTCAACGTCGCCGCCACGGCCGCCGTGGCGATGTACGCCCTCGCCGAATAGCCGGGACAAGGGCTCGCCTCATTCGCTGTGGCGCGGGAAGGTACACGCGCCCCTGCGAATCGCACGAGCCCGTGCGGGCCCGCGACTCTCACACGAGCAACTGGTGCTTCGCGAGGTCGCGGTACAGGGGCGTCGACTCCACGAGCTCGGAGTGGGTTCCCGTGCCGACGACCCGGCCGTGGTCGAGCACGACGATCTGGTCGGAGTCGACGACCGTGGAGAGCCGGTGCGCGATCACGATGAGCGTGCGATCCGTCGCGACGGCGTCGATCGCCTCGCGCAGGAGCTGCTCGTTGAGCCCGTCGAGCGACGAGGTCGACTCGTCGAGCAGCAGGATCGGGGGAGCGGCGAGCAGCGCGCGGGCGATCGCGAGCCGCTGCCGCTCCCCGCCGGAGAGCATGATGCCGTCCTCGCCGACGGGCGCGTCGAGCCCGAGCGGGTTGCGCTCGAGCACCTCGGAGAGATTGACCGAGCGCAGCACCTCGATGCACTGCTCGTCCGTGGCATCCGGCGTCGCGAGCAGGAGGTTGTCGCGGATGCTCCCCGCGAGCACCGGAGCATCCTGCTCCACGTACCCGATGCGGCTGCGCAGCTCCGTGCGATCGAGGCCGCGGATGTCGACGCCCCCGAAGCGGACCACTCCCGAGGTCGGGTCGTAGAAGCGCTCGATGAGGGCGAGGATGGTGGACTTGCCCGCCCCTGACGGGCCGACGAGGGCCGTGCGCTTCCCCGCGGGCGCCGAGAACGTGACCCCGTGCAGGACGGTGCGGTCGGGGGCGTCGTCGTCGAGGTCGGAGTGCCCCGCGGCGCCCTCGGGGTAGGTGAACACGACGTCCTCGAACGACACCGCGTCATCGGACTCGATCGCCGCGACCGGCCGGATGGCGGCATCCCCGTCGGTCTCCGACGGCAGGGCGACGATCTCCTGGATGCGGCCGAGCGCCCCAAGCGCTTGGTTGACCGAGTTGATCGCGCCGAACGCACTGCCGAGCGGCATGATCATCATGAACAGGAAGAGGATGAACGCGACGAGGTTCGCGACCGTGATCGCGCCGCTCGCGACGCGGAAGCCGCCCACGCCGAGCACGACGAGGAGCGCCACCTGCAGGGCGATGCCGGCGACGGGCACGACGAGGGCCGAGATCTTCGCGACCTGCAGCCCCGCCCGCCACGCGCCCCGGGCGTCCTCCTCGATCGCGTCGATCTCGCGATCGGTGGCATTGGCCGCGCGCACGGTGCGCACGGCCGACAGCGAGCGCTCGACGGAGGCGGCGAGGTCGCCGACCTTCTCCTGCTGCTTGCGACTCGCGACCCGGATGCGCGACGACAGCGTCACGACGGTGACGACGGCGACGGCGATCACGAGCACCGTCAGGCCGAGCAGCACGGGGTCGAGCAGGAGCATGGCGATGAGAGCGCCCACGAACACGAGTGCTCCGCCGACGGCGTCGACGAGTCCCTGGGTGATGACGGCGTAGAGCAGCGTCGTGTCTGACCCGACGCGGGAGACGAGATCGCCCGTGCGGCGGGTGTCGAACTCGCTGATCGGGAGCCGCAGCATCCGGCGCACCAGCTGGCGGCGGGCGGACAGCACGACGGACGTCCCGGTGCGCTGCAGCAGGAAGTGCTGGATGCCCGACAGCACGCCCGAGGCGACGACGAGCCCCACGAGCGCCCAGACGATGAGCCCGAGCGCCTCGCCGGCCTGGACGACCTCGATGACCTGGCTCACGAGGAGCGGCTGCGCGAGGGATGCTCCGGCGCCGAGGATGCTCAGCGCGATGGCCCACGCGATCATGCCGCGGTGCTCGCCGAGGTACGGCAGGAGCTGCCGCAGGCTCGCGCGGGGGCCGTCGTCCTTCGGTCGGGCGAACGGCGATCGGGGGCCCGAGGGGGCGGGGGTTGTGCTCATGGTTCCAGTCTTCCCTGGCGAGGTGCCGCGTGCTTACTCCCGGCGGCGTAACTCGCTAGCTCCTGCCGTACTTCTTGTGGACGGCTTGCTTGCTGACTCCGAGGGCGAGCGCGATCAGCTGCCAGGAGGCATTGCTGTTGCGCGCGCGCCTCACGGCGACGGCCTCGACCCGGTCGAGCTCGCGCCGCAGTCCGGCGACCGCGCGCAGCGCGACGATGGGGTCCTCGGACCCGGCGTCGGCGGCGAGGGTGTGGATCGTTGCGGAGTCCATGGCCGTCAACCATAGTTGACGAACGGGGTGCCGTCAACTCAGGTTGACGAATGTCGACGCTGTCGGTGCCTCGGGTTAGGCTCCTGTACCGTGCCAGCCCCCGTCATCGTCGCCACCGATCTCGTCAAGAAGTACAAGGACTTCGCCGCCGTCGACGGCATCACCTTCGAGGTCGCCCCCGGCGAGAGCTTCGGTCTCCTCGGCCCGAACGGAGCGGGCAAGTCCACGACGATGCGGATGATCGGGGCGGTGTCCACGCGCTCGAGCGGGAGCCTGAGCATCCTCGGCCTCGACCCCAACGAGCACGGGCCGGCGATCCGCTCGCAGCTCGGCGTCGTGCCCCAGCAGGACAACCTCGACACCGAGCTGCGCGTGCGCGACAACCTGCTCGTCTACGGCCGCTACTTCGGGCTGCCCCGGGCTCAGGTCGCCGCGCGAGCCGACGAGCTTCTCGAGTTCGCCCAGCTCTCCGACCGGGCGAAGGCCAAGGTCGACGACCTGTCCGGCGGGATGAAGCGGCGCCTCACCATCGCGCGCGCCCTCATCAACGAGCCCCGCGTGCTCCTCCTCGACGAGCCGACGACGGGGCTCGACCCGCAGGCCCGGCATATCCTCTGGGACCGCCTGTACCGACTCCGCGAGCAGGGCACGACTCTCGTGCTCACGACCCACTACATGGACGAGGCGGAGCAGCTCGCCGACCGCCTCATCGTCGTCGACAAGGGCCGCATCATGGCCGAGGGCTCTCCCGCGTCGCTCATCCGCGAGCACTCCAGCCGGGAGGTGCTCGAGGTGCGATTCGGGTCGGAGCGCAACGCGACCGCCGCCGCCGATCTGGCCGGCATCGGCGACCGTCTCGAGGTGCTGCCCGACCGCATCCTTCTCTACGCCCACTCCGGCGAGGAGGCCCTCGCCGAGGTCACCCGGCGCGGCCTCGAGCCGATCACGAGCCTCGTGCGGCGCTCGAGCCTGGAGGACGTCTTCCTCAAGCTCACCGGCCGGAGCCTCATCGAATGAGCGCCGTCACCGCCGAACCGCGTTCCCACGCGAGGGCTTGGTTCGTCACCGAGCACAAGATCCGCGCGATGCGCGGGTACACGGGCACGATCATCGCGACGACGATCGGCACCCCGCTGCTGTACCTCTTCGCGTTCGGCGTGGGTCTCGCGACCCTCATCACGTCGAACGTCGGGCCGGTACCGGGCATCAGCTACCTGGAGTTCGTGGCCCCGGCGCTCCTCGCGACCGCCGCCGTGCTCGTCGCGATGGAGGAGTACACGTTCGGCATCCTCCTCGGCCTCAAGTGGAACCCGATCTTCGTCGGGATGAACTCGACGCCGCTCACGGCCCGCCAGATCGTCGACGGGCTCATGCTCTTCATCGGCATCCGCATGCTCATCACGACGACGGTGTACTTCGTCGTCATGCTCGCGTTCGGAGCCGTGCCGTCGGGCTGGGGCATCCTGACGATCGTCGCCGGGATGCTCGGCGGCTTCGCTTTCGCGCCGGTGGCGGCGTACTCCGCCACCATCCAGGAGGACCGCGGTCAATTCGCGATCCTCCAGCGCACGGTCATCCTGCCGCTCACGCTCTTCAGCGGCACCGTCTTCCCGCTCACGCAGCTTCCGGCGTTCCTGCAGTGGATCGGCTGGCTGTCGCCGCTGTGGCACGCCAGCGAACTCGGTCGCCAGTTCGTCTACGGACCCACCGAGCCGATCTGGCTCACCGTCGCGCACGTCGTGTACCTGCTCGCGCTCGGCGTCATCGGCTGGCAGCTGTGCGTCCGCACCGTCGCGAGGAGGCTGAACAAGTGACGACGACCCTCGACCGACCGCGCAGTGGCGGAGTGAAGGCCCTGTACGCCGGCAATGCCCGCGCGGTCGTGGGGCGCGGGCTGCTCGCGACCCGCAGCACCAACTGGATCATCGTGCTCACCGGCGTGTTCGAGCCGATCTTCTACCTGCTCGCGATGGGGATCGGGCTCGGCTCCTACATCTCCGGGGTCACGGATGCCCGGGGCGACCAGATCCCCTACGCGGCGTTCATCGCTCCCGCCCTCCTCGCGGTGTCCGCGATGAACGGAGCCGTGTACGACTCGACGTGGAACGTCTTCTTCAAGATGCACTTCGGCAAGCTCTACCAGGGCATGCTCGCGACGAGCCTGGGGCCGCTGGATGTCGCGCTCGGCGAGATCTCGCTCGCCCTGCTGCGCGGCGCGGCCTACGGCACGACCTTCCTCCTGGTGATGCAGGCGCTCGGTCTCAACCTCTCGTGGACGGCGCTGCTCGCGCTGCCGGCGATCCTCCTCATCGCCTTCGGCTTCGCGTCGCTCGGAATGGGCATCACGAGCTACCTCAAGACGTTCCAGCAGATGGACTGGATCCAGTTCGTGATGCTGCCGATGTTCCTGTTCTCCGCGACGTTCTATCCGATCACGGTGTACCCCGAGCCGATCCAGTGGGTCGTCCAGGCCCTGCCGCTGTGGCACGGCGTGGAGCTCGTGCGCGGCCTCACGACGGGGGCTCTCACCTGGGCGATGCTCGTGCACCTCGGCTACTTCCTCGTGATGATCGCCCTCGGGCTGATCTTCACGACGAGGCGCCTGCGCGCGCTGTTCCTCGACTGATTACCGGAGGCTCTCGAACCGCGCCCGCGCTACTTGACGCTGCGCACCGGCAGGATCGCGAGCCCGCCCACGACGGCCGTCGCCGCCGAGACGATGAACAGCCCGAGGAACCCGCCCAGGTAGGCCACGATGAACGCGCCGACGAGCGGGGCGACCGCTTGCGGCACCGTCGTCGCGATGTTCATGATGCCGAGGTCCTTGCCGCGGGTGTGGGAGTTGGGCAGAACCTGCGTCGCGAGCGCCTGGTCCACCGCCATGAAGCACCCGTACCCGAGGCCGAGAAGACCGGCGGCGAGGTACGTGATCGTGAGGTCGGGGATGAACGCGATGAGCAGAGCAGCGAGACCCTGGAGATACGCCGCGACGTAGACGAACGGCTTGCGCTTGCCGATGACGTCGGAGAGCTTGCCGAAGCCGAGCGCCGCGAGAATGAAGAAGACGAGGTAGACGACCGTCAGGCTCAGCAGGTCGTCCTCGGCGGTGGCCTCCCGGCCGAGGCCGAACATGATGAAGTACAGCAGCAGGGTCGTCCCGAGCGCGTTGCCGATGTTGACGAGGATGCGGCTGAGGAGGGTCCAGCCGAAGTCCGGGTGCTTCACCGGGTTGATCCAGAAGCCCTTGATGAGCGCACCGAGGGTGAACGGCGGACGCAGCACCTTCGGCAGCACCTCGTCGGGGATGGCGAGCAGGAACGGCAGCACGAGCACGACGAGCAGCACCGACATGAGGGCGTAGCCGACGAAGTTGCTGAGCGCGAGGGTCGTGACGAGCAGGATGCCGAGCACGGTGCCGAGGGCCTGGGGTGCGGAGACCCATCCCGAGACGAAACCGCGCTGGTTCACCGGTACCTGATCGGAGATCGTCGCCGTTAGGGCGGCCGTGAGCATGCAGAACCCGATGATGGCGACCGCCCAGGAGATGCCGACGCCGAGGATCGTCGTCTGCAGGCCGAGCACGAAAAGTGCGATGGCGAAGACGAGGGTTCCCGCGAAGATCCACGGGCGCCGGCGGCCGAAGCGCGAGGTGGTGCGGTCGGAGAGCGCACCGGTGATCGGGTAGGCGAGCAGGGCGCACGCCCCCGCGATGCCCGAGATGATGCCGAAGGCGACGACGCTGTCAGTCCAGTTCAGGGGGTTCAGGACGGAGTCGACCTGCTGCGGCAGCAGCAGCTGGATGGGCGTGAGCTGGGCCATCCAGATCCCGAACCAGGCGGTGGCGAAGAGGGCGATCCAGCCCGCGGGAACGCGGCGAGTGGGCTCGGCGAACGGAGTAAAGGCTCTTGGCGCCGTCGGCGGAGGGGCAGCAGTCACCGCGCCAGACTACTGCCCCGCGCTCGCTTACGCGCGGATGTCGCGCAGCACGATCGCCGTGGCGACAGCGGCCTCGGCGGCCTCCGCGCCCTTGTCCTCCTTCGAGCCGGGAAGCCCGGCGCGGTCGAGGCCCTGCTGCTCGTCCTCCAGCGTGAGGACACCGAAGCCGACGGGCTTGCCGGTGGCGATCGAGACCTGGGTGAGGCCCGACGTCGCGGCATCCGCCACGTACTCGAAGTGCGGCGTACCGCCGCGGATGATCACGCCGAGGGCGACGACCGCATCGGCACCCGCATCCAGCGCCGCCTTGCTCGCGACGGGAAGCTCGAAGCTCCCGGGCACGCGGACCTCGCTGACCTCGGCCCCCGCCTCGGCGAGCGCGCGACGGGCACCCTCGAGGAGGCCGTTCGTGATCTCCTCATGCCACTGCCCGGCCACGATGGTGACCTTCAGGCCGCGGCCGTCGGAGGTGATGGTGGGCGAACCTGCGCCGCTCATGCGATTCCTTTCTGGTTCGAGGCCACCTGGGCCTCGAGGACGGTGTTACTGGGGAGCACGTGACCCATGCGGTCGCGCTTGGTCTCGAGGTAGGCCTCGTTGAACTCGCCGACGCCGACGACGAGCGGAACCTGCTCGACGACGGTGATGCCGCGCTCGGTGAGTTGGCGGAGCTTCTCGGGGTTGTTGGTGATCGCGCGAACCTCGGACACGCCGAGGTCCTCGAGGATCGCCACAGCGGCGCCGTAATCGCGGCCGTCCGCCGGGAACCCGAGGGCGAGATTGGCGTCGAGCGTGTCGAGGCCGTCCTCTTGAAGACGGTACGCCTTGAGCTTGTTGATCAGGCCGATGCCGCGACCCTCGTGGCCGCGCATGTAGATCACGATGCCGCCCTCGCGGTCGATCTGCTCGAGCGCCGAGTCGAGCTGCGGACCGCACTCGCACTTCTCCGAGCCGAACACCTCGCCCGTGAGGCACTCCGAGTGCACCCGCAGCAGAGTCCCGTTGGCGGGGGTGCCCTTGATGATGGCCAGGTGGTCGGCGCCGGTCATCCGGTCGCGGTAGGCGCGGAAGCGGAACGCGCCGTGCACGGTCGGCACGGTCGTCTCGACCTCGAAGATCACGCGCGAGCTCTCGGGGATGGCCACGGCGACGGGGACGTCGGAGTCGCAGTGCCACTCCTGCAGGTACGCGATGAGCGCCTCGATCGTGACGACGGGGATGCCCGCCTCCTCGCCGAGCGCGATGAGCCCGGGCAACCGCATCATCTCGCCGTCCTCCGCGACGATCTCGCCGATCGCCCCGACCGGCACGAGGCCGGCGAGCTTGAGCAGGTCGACGGTCGCCTCGGTGTGCCCGGCGCGAGTGCGGACACCGCCCTCGACTGCGCGGAGCGGGAGGATGTGGCCCGGTCGGCGCAGGCTCGTCGGCGTCGACGTCATGTCGGCGAGCACGCGCAACGTGTGAGCCCGGTCCGCGGCACTGATGCCCGTCGAGTATCGGTCGGCCGCGTCGACCGACACCGTGTACGCGGTGCCGAGCGGGTCCTGGTTGTCGGCGACCATGAGCGGCAGCTCGAGCCGGTCGGCGATCTCGTTCGTCATCGGAGCGCAGATGAACCCCGACGTGTGGCGGATGGTCCAGGCCATCCACTCCTGCGTGGCCGACTGGGCGGCGAGGATGACGTCGCCCTCGTTCTCGCGGCTCTCATTGTCGACGACGATGACGGGCCGGCCGGCGCGCAGGGCGTCGAGCGCGGCGGGGATGTCGGCGAGGCTCATGACTCGCTCCTCTCGGTGGTGCTGAACTCGGTGGTGCTGAACTCGGCCAGTCGCGCCACGTGGCGCGCCAGGATGTCGGTCTCGATGTTGACGCGGTCGCCCGGCTGCAGGCTGCCGAGGGTGGTGGCGGCAAGGGTCTCGGGGATGAGGGACACCTCGAACCAGTCGCGACCGACCCCGCTGACCGTGAGCGAGACGCCGTCGACGGCGATCGAGCCCTTGCGGGCGACGAGGGGGGCCAGCTCGTCGGCGAGGCTGAAGCGCACGACCTGCCAGGCGCTGCCCGGGGTCACGCCGAGCACGGTGCTGGTCCCGTCGATGTGGCCCTGCACGATGTGGCCGCCGAGGCGGCTGTCCACCCGTGCGGCGCGCTCCAGGTTGACGCGGCGCCCCGGCTGCGAGCCGCCGAGCGTGCTCATGGCGATGGTCATCGCCATGACGTCGGCGGTGAACCAGTCCGGCCCCTGGTCGACGACGGTGAGGCAGACGCCGGAGACGGAGATCGAGTCGCCGTGGGCGGCGTCGGAGACCGCGAGGGGGGCCCGAACGGTGAGGCGCGCGGCATCCCCGCTCTGGTCCCAGGCGATGACCTCGCCGACCTCTTCGATGATTCCGGTGAACATGGTTACTCCTTCGGCCGAGCCGTGATGAGGATGTCGTCGCCGAGGCTTTCGACGGAGACGAGGACGAGCTCGCGCGCGTCGTCGATGGACGCGACCCCGAGGTCGGTGATCGCCAGTCGAGGGCCACCGAGCAGCTTCGGGGCGAGGTAGACGGCGTACTCGTCGACGAGGTCGGCGGCGATGAACGCACTCGCAAGAGTCGGGCCGCCCTCGACGTAGACGCGGCGCACGTCGCGGGAGTAGAGGTCGCGCAGCACGGCACCGAGGTCCCGGGTGGCGGCCTCCACGAACGGACGGTCTCGCAGCTTCGCGGTCGCCGGGATGCCCCGCTCCCCGATCACGACCGGCAGGGGCTGGTGCGCGAGCAGCTCGCCCGCGTCGCCGCGGGCGGTGAGTGTCGGGTCATCCGCGAGCACCGTCCCGGTGCCGACGACGATGGCGTCGGACTCGGCGCGCTGCTCGTGGACGCGCTGGCGGGACGCCGTGCCGGTGATCCACTGGCTCGAGCCGTCGGCCGCGGCGGCGCGGCCGTCGAGTGTCGAGGCCCACTTCACGGTCACCCACGGGGTGCCGCGACGGGTCGCCGTGAGCCACTTCTCGAGGAATGCCTCCGCCTCGTCGGCGAGAACGCCCGCGATCACCTCGACGCCGGCCTGGCGGAGTCGCTCGGCTCCGCCGCCGGACGCGCGACCGGGGTCGGAGACCGCGAACACGACGCGCGAGACGCCGGCTGCGATGAGAGCTTCGCTGCACGGCCCCGTGCGCCCGGTGTGGTTGCAGGGCTCGAGGGTCACGACCGCGGTGAGACCCCGGGCGTCGGCGACCTTGCTGAGCGCATCGACCTCGGCGTGCGGGGTCCCGGCGCCGCGGTGCCAGCCCTCGGCGACGATCGAGCCGTCCGGGGCCAGGAGGACGCAGCCCACTTGGGGGTTGCCGCCCGTGACGGGGCCGTTCGCGGCGAGCTCGAGGCCGTGGCGCATGGCCCGCTCGAAGTGCTGCTGCTCGGTCATCCCGGATTCCTGTCGTCGTCGAGACGGACTCCGGGGCATCAATGGTCGACTGACCTGCTCGCTGGCAACACCAGCGAGCCCGTGCATCCTCCCATCCGGACTGAGAGGCCTCTCGACCTCATTACCGTCGGTGCCGGAATTCCACCGGCTCAACCCTTGCGGGCTCGCGGACTGTCACCGCCGGTTCGGACTTTCACCGACCCCGGAGCACGTAGTACTGCTGTCGAGTGTAACGCGGGCGTGCTGGATCTATTCCCGGGATGCTCAGACCAGGTCGCGGAGCTCCGTGAGCGACCGGATGACGCGGGCCCCGGCCTGCGTCGCCCGGCGCAGCTGCTCCTCCGTCGGCTCGCCCCGCGCAAGCCACACGCCCGTGAGCCCCGCGGATGCGGCGCCCACGGCATCGGTCTCGAGCCGGTCGCCGACGTAGGCGGCGTCCTGGGGCGGCACCCCGAACAGCTCGCAGGCGAGGTGGAAGATGCGGGCATCCGGCTTCGCGACGCCGACCGAGCCCGACGCGACGACGTGCTCGAAGCGCCCGGTGAGGCCGAGCCCGTCGATCTTCGACGACTGGAAGACGATGTCGCCGTTCGTGATGATTCCGGTGCGGATGCCCCGCGCCTCGAGTTCGTCGAGCACGGGTAGCGCGTCCTCGTGGAGCCGCCAGGCAAGCCGGTACTCGGCGAGGTACCGCTCGAACCAGGCATCCGCGTCGGCGTCGGCGATCGTGAGTCCGTGCGGCTCGACGAAGCCGCGCACCCGCTCGCGACGCTGCTCGAGGAAGTCGAGCTCGCCGGTGAGGTAGCGGTGGTAGTGCACCTCCTCGAGCTCGTTCCATCGCGCGAGCTCCGCGAGGTCGTCGCCGAGTAGTCCGTGCGCGGTGCGGTGCGCAAGGATGCCCGCCTCCACCGCACCGCGATGCGCGAAGAGCGTGTCATCGAGGTCGAACAGCACGAGCTCGATCACGGCCAGCCGTCCTTCTCGGTGCGGTCGTCGTCGCGCAGGAGCACTCCGTGCCACGCTTCCGGTCGCGAGCCGTCGCGCATCGGGATCTCCGCGGGCCGCTGGCCGGTGTAGCGGAAGCCCGCTTTGCGGGCGGCCGCGAGGGAGGCGCGGTTGCCGAGCACGCACTCCCAGCGCAGCTCCCGCTCGCCCCGTTGGAACGCCCAATCGGCGACCGCCGTCAGGGCTTCGGGCATGGTGCCGCGGCCTCGGTGCGGGGCGCCGAGCCAGAAACCGACGCTCCTTGTCGGCACACGGTAGCCGATCACCCCGGCAAAGCCCCCGTCGATTCGCACCGCCCACGTGTACTCGAGGTCGGAGCGCCAGCCGTGCGGCACGAACTCGGTCACGAAGAACTCGGCGTCGCCGCGGCGGTACGGCCAGGGCAGGGTCATGAACCGTTCGAAGACCGGGTCCTGGCAGTACTCGGTGACGAGGTCGATGTCGTCGGCGACCGGCTGGTCGAGCACCAGTCGATCGGTTGCTAGCCGAACGGGTTCCATCAGGCCTTCGGGAGGAAGCCGATGCGGTCGTAGACGCGGGCGAGCGTCGCATCCGCGATCTCGGCGGCGCGGTCGGCGGCGCGGGAGAGCAGTCGGTCGAGCTCGGCCGGGTCGGCGAGCAGCTCGAGGGCACGCTCGCGGATCGGACCGAACTCGCCGGTCACGACCTCGGCGACGGCGCCCTTGAGGTCGCCGTAGCCCTTGCCCTCGAACTCGACCTCGAGGTCGGCGATCGACCGGCCGGAGAGCACCGAGTGGATCGTGAGCAGGTTCGACACTCCGGCCTTGGCCTCGCGGTCGAAGCGGATCTCGCGCTCGGCGTCGGTGACCGCGGACTTGATCTTCTTCGCGGTGCGCGACGGCTCGTCGAGCAGCCACAGCACGCCCGAGTCGCTGGCGGCCGACTTGGACATCTTGGCGGTCGGCTCCTGCAGGTCGTAGACCTTCGCGGTCTCTTTGAGGATCTGCACTTCCGGCACGACGAACGTGTCGCCGAAGCGCGAGTTGAAGCGGCCGGCCAGGTCGCGGGTCAGCTCGATGTGCTGCCGCTGGTCCTCGCCGACCGGAACGACGGTGGCGTCGTACAGCAGGATGTCTGCCGCCTGGAGGATCGGGTAGGTGAACAGGCCCACCGACGCGGAGTCGGCGCCCTGCTTGGCCGACTTGTCCTTGAACTGCGTCATGCGGCTGGCCTCGCCGAAGCCCGTGATCGTGTTGAGCACCCACGCGAGCTGGGGGTGCGCCGCCACGTGCGACTGCACGAAGAGGGTCGACTTCTCCGGATCGATGCCGGCGGCGATGTACTGGGCCGCGGTGCGGCGGGTCTGCTCACGCAGGAGCGCCGGGTCCTGCGGAACCGTGATCGCGTGCAGGTCGACGACGCAGAACACCGCGTCGTAGGTCTCCTGCATCTGCCGCCACTGCAGCAGCGCCCCCATGTAGTTGCCGAGATGGAGCGAATCGGCGGAGGGCTGCATTCCGGAGAAGAGGCGGGGCTGGGTCACCCGACCCATCTTAACGCCGGGTCAGAGGGCGTAATCGACGACGACGGGGGCGTGGTCGCTCCACCGCTGGTCCCACGCGGCCGCGCGGTCCACCGAGTACGCGGTCACAGTCTCCGCGAGGGCGGGGGTCGCCACGTGGTAGTCGATGCGCCACCCCGTGTCGGTGTCGAAAGCCTTGCCGCGCTGCGACCACCACGAGTAGGGCCCGTCCACTTCGCCCGCCCACCGGCGACCGACGTCGACCCAGCCGAGGCCGGGCCCGACCGAGCCGTCGACTCCCTCGACGGGCTCGCCGGCGGGCCCGAAGAAGCGGTCGAAGTAGGAGCGCTCGCGCGGCAGGAAGCCCGCGTTGTTGCGGTTGCCCTTCCAATTGCGGATGTCGAGCTCCCGGTGCCCCACGTTGAGGTCGCCCACGACGAGCGCGAGCTCCGAGTGCGCCTGCAGCTCGGGCAGTCGCGCCTCCATCGCGTCGAGGAAGGAGTACTTGTCGTCCTGCTTCGGGGTGCCCACCTCGCCCCCGGTGTGCACGTAGGTCGACACGACGGTGAGGATGCGACCGTCGACCTCGTAGTCCGCCTCGAGCCACCGTCCTGCCGTGTCGAAGTCGTCAGCGCCGAACGCCACCCGGTGGATCGACGCCTTGTTGCGGGACGCGATCGCCACTCCCGCGCGGCCCTTCGCCGTCGCCGCGTCGTGGAGGATGTCCCACTCGTCGCCGAGGAGGTTCTCCAGGTCTTCGGTGGCGGCCCTGACCTCCTGCATCGCGAGGATGTCGACGCCCCGGGCATCCAGCCAGTCGCCCATTCCCTTGCGGAAGGCGGCGCGCACGCCGTTGGTGTTCACGGTAGCCACTCGAACCATGCGATCGAGCCTACTGAGCGCCACCGACGGTCTTCGCCGGTTTCGGCGCGGCGGGCTTGCCGTGCAGGTCGAGCCCGGCATCCGCCGCGCTCACCGCGATCCAGGCCGCCGACACGAGGATGACCTGGCAGATCAGGTTGAACCAGATCAGCAGCCCGATGATGACGGCGAACGACGCGAGCAGCGGGTTGCTCGTCGCCCCGCCGAGGAGGCTCGACCCCAACACCTTGAGGACCCCGAGGGCGACCGCGCCGATCAGCACGCCCTGCCACAGCACGCGGAAGGGGATTCGGATGCCGGACACGATGCGGAAGAACCCCGCGAGGATCGCGACGTCGAGAACGAGCATGAGCAGGATGCCGACCGCCGCCGTCACGACCCGCGCGACGGGCGACTCCGCCTCCACCCCGAGGGCGTCGAGAAACCCGCTCGTCGCCGTCGTGCTCACGACCGACAGCGAGGCGGACAGCAGCAGCGCGGCACCGAACGCGAGCGCGAGCCCGAGGTCCTTCAGCCACGCGAGGACCGGGTTGAGCGCAGCGCTCGGGAGGTCGAAGAGGATGCGCACGGCCTCCCTTCCCGAGGAGAGCCATCCGGTCGCCGTGAAGAGCAAGAGAGCGAGGGCGATGACGGCGGCGAGAGTGAAGGGAGTCGACTGGACGAGCTGGTCGGGGTCGATCGCGCCCTCTCCCGATCCGTCGTCGATGAGTCCGGGAGCATTGGACGAGATGAGGTCGATGAGGGCATTCAGTAGGTCTGGCCGCGACTGCAGCACCGACCCGAGCACCGAGAACCCCACCGCGATCGCCGCGAACACCGCGAAGATCGCCTGGTACGAAAGGCCCTGGGCGAGCAACGGCCCGCGGTGGGCGCTGTAGTGCTGGAGCACGCGCACAGGCTTCAGCTTCATGATTCGGGCGACCCAGGCCCGCACCGTAGTCATGAGCGCCATACGTCAACCCTAAGCGGGTCCCGCATGCCCGGAGGAGGGGTTGCCGCGCGAGCGCGAACGCAGTACGCGGGCAGCCTGGTTAGGCTTCACGTGGGCAACTTCGATGGAGAGGAACGTTTTTCTATGGAACTTCGCGGAGTAGGCGTCGGTCGCGGTGTCGCGGTCGGCCCGATCCTCAGGATGCCCGAGCCCCTGCCCGAGCCGGCTGACGCCGGCCACGGCGGGGATGCCGCTGCCGAGCTCGAAACGGTGCAGCGGTCCCTGGCCGCCGTGGCCGCGGACCTCGCCGCCAAGGGCCAGAAGGCCGGGGGAGAGGCCCAGGCCGTTCTCGAGGCAGCGTCGATGATGGCCCAGGACCCGACTCTCGTCGATGACGTGAAGGCGCGCATCGACTCCGGCAAGTCGGGCGAGCGCGCGGTCTTCGAGGCGTTCGGAGCCTTCCAGGAGATGCTCATCGGCATGGGCGGCTATATGGCGGAACGCGCCACCGACCTCGGCGATGTCGCCCAGCGCATCATCGCGAACCTGCGCGGGGTGCCCGCGCCCGGCGTTCCCACGAGCGACACCCCGTTCATCCTCGTCGCGACCGACCTCGCGCCGGCCGACACCGCGCTCCTCGACCTCGACAAGGTGCTCGGCCTGGTCACCCGCGACGGCGGTCCGACCAGCCACACCGCGATCCTCGCTCGGTCCAAGTCGATCCCCGCGATCGTCGGCGTCACCGGGGCCCTCGAGCTCGAGGACGGCACCGTTGTCGTGGCGGATGCCGCGTCCGGCATCGTGATCCCGAACCCGAGCGAGGCCCAGGTCGCCGACGCGCAGGCCCGCATCGCCGCCCGAGCTGCCGCCTCCGGCCAGCCGATCGTGCCCGGGGCGCTCGCCGACGGGACGCCGGTGCCGCTGCTGGCGAACGTGGGCTCGCCGAAGGACGGCCCGGCAGCGGTCGAGCTCGGGGCGGAGGGGGTCGGGCTGTTCCGCACCGAGTTCCTCTTCCTCGACTCCAAGACGGCCCCCACGGTGGCCCAGCAGCAGGAGCAGTACACCGAGCTGCTGTCGCACTTCCCCGGCAAGAAGGTCGTCGTGCGGGCGCTCGACGCGGGAGCGGACAAGCCGCTGTCGTTCCTCAACGACGCCCACGAGGAGAATCCGGCCCTCGGGCTGCGGGGCCTGCGGGCGCTCCGGGCGAGCGAGCAGATCCTGCTCGACCAGCTCACCGCGCTGAAGGGCGCGCAGGATGCCACGGACGCCGACCTCTGGGTGATGGCCCCCATGGTCGCCGACGCCGAGGAGACGCAGTACTTCGTCAAGCTCGGCAGGGCGCTCGGGCTCAAAACCGTGGGCGTCATGGCCGAGGTGCCTTCCCTCGCGGTCGTCGCCGACCAGGTGCTCGCGACGGCCGACTTCGTGTCGATCGGCACCAACGACCTCACCCAGTACACGCTGGCGGCGGACCGGATGCTCGGCAGCGTCGCGAGCTACCAGGACCCGTGGCATCCTGCAGTCCTGCGTCTCGTGAAGATGCTCGGCGATGCAGGGGCGGCGGCGGGCAAGCCCGTCGGAATCTGCGGCGAGGCGGCGGCCGACCCGCAGCTCGCGGTCGTACTCGTGGGCCTCGGTGCGACCACTCTGTCCATGACCCCCGCAGCGCTCGCCGACGTGCGGGCGGAGCTCGCGGGCGTCACGATGGAGCAGGCGCGCGCGAAGGCCGCAGCGGCCCTCGCCGCGCAGACCGCCGCCGGCGCGCGGGCAGCAGCCGACGCCGCGTGAGGGCAATCGACCGACCCGCGTCATAGTTGCGCGGTGGCGCGGTCTTTCTCAGTGAGAATGCGCAAGCAGACTCATTCGTCCCCATCGGGTTAAAGAGGGACCGGGGATGAGTTGATTGGGGCAGTGAGCCGCCGTTTCGGGAGTGGGACGGCGGCTCTCCCCGTTAACGCGGCCACACAATCGCCTCCGCCGAGCCGCGTCATAGTAGACCGAATTGTCTGTCTTTCTGGGTAGAACCCCTGGTGCACCGCGCCGATCGGGTGTAGGACTGAAGGCAATTCGGGATTGGTTGGGGCATGACCGAACACGACGTGACAACAGCAGCGAGTGACGAGTCCCTCGTAGCGGGGGCCCGCGCGGGGAGCCAGCGCGCCTTCGCCGAGCTCTGGCGCCGGCACTACCGAGCAGGGGTGCGGGTGGCGCACCAGTTCACCACCCTCGACGCCGACGACGTCGTATCCGAGGCCTTCACCCGCATTTTCAAGGCCGTGCAGGCCGGCGGGGGACCGACGGGGGCGTTCCGCCCGTACCTGTACACGTGCATCCGCAACGTCGCCTCGACGTGGGGCGCGGCATCCCGCGACATCGCCGTCGACGACCTCGCGCAGTTCGAAGACCCGGCGAGCCTCGTCGACCCCGCCGCCGACGCACTCGACCGCACCCTTACCGCGCGCGCGTTCCGCAGCCTCCCCGAGCGCTGGCAGACCGTCCTCTGGTACACCGAGGTCGAGGGGATGGACCCGCACGAGGTCGCGCCCGTGCTGGGGATGACCGCCAACGGCGTCGCCGCCCTCTCGTACCGCGCCCGCGAGGGGCTGCGCAAGGCGTGGCTGCAGGCCCACATCTCGGACGCGACGGCGTCGGGCGAGTGCCGGTGGGCCCTCTCGAAGCTCGCCGACCACGCCCGCCAGTCCCTCGGCGCCCGCGACGAGGAGCGAATGGTCTTCCACCTCCAGACCTGCACGAAGTGCGCGATCATCAGCGAGGAGGTCGACGAGGTCGGCTCGCGGCTCGCGTCCGTGCTCATGCCGATCCTCCTCGGAGGTGCCGCCGGCGGCACGCTGCTGGCGTCTCTGAACGCGCCGTCGACGGCGATGGCCATGGATGTGCCGCCCGTCCCCGACTTGTCGAGTCTCGACCTCGCCACTGCCGGTGTCGGCGCGGCGGGCGCCGCGGGGGCCGCCGGCCTCGCGAGCGTCATCACCGCTCCCGTCGCGATCATCGGGTCCATCGCCGTCTCCGTCGGGATCGTCGGGGCGGCAGCGATCATCACGATCCCGCAGTTCACGCCGACGACGATCGCCTCACCGACGGACGACCGGCCGGATGACGCGCCCGGCGGCACTCCGGATGGGATAGGCGACGACACCCCCGGAGCCGACTCGCCCATCAGCATCCCCGATCTCGACGCGCCGCCCACGGACTCGACCACGGGAGGTGACCTCCTCGAGGGCGTTGCGGACGAGGTCGACGACCTGACCGACTCGGTCGTCGACACGATCACCGGCGGAGAGGCGCCCGAGGGGCACACCGCGCCCGGGGGAGTGGCGGGCATCGACCTGTCGCTCGCCGGGACGGGCACTCCTGGCGCCCACCTCTCACTGCAGGCAGCGGGCCAGGTCTACGCGACGACGATCGTCAACCCCGACGGATCGTTCACGATCAACGCGACAGCCGTGCCCGGCGGGCTCTCCTCCCTCGAGCTCGTGCAGTACGTCGACCGCTCCTACCTGGCGACCCTGCTGCCCGGCGGGGGAACCGTCGAGAAGCTGCTCGGCACGCTCGACGGCCTCGTCAACGCCCTCATCAAGCCGCTCGCGCTCACCGTCGGCAGCTCGCAGGTCAACGTCGTGCTCGTGAACTGAGCGGCGGGCCGCTCGCGCCGTCGTCCGCGTTTCCGCGCGGCTTCCGGCAGAATGCGCGATGCCGCGGCACGCCAAGACGTGCCGGAACTCGCAGCTGAGGCAGAGCCGGAGCGCCATGATGCGCGGGAAGTACTACGAGGTCCTCGGGCGCGCCCTGTGGGGCGCACCCTGCGGCGCCATCCGGCGGGAAAAGCCCCTAGGGCTTCCCCCTGAGGATGGCCTGCTTCACCTCGGCGATGGCCTGCGTGACCTGGATGCCGCGGGGGCACGCCTCGGAGCAGTTGAAGGTCGTGCGGCAGCGCCACACGCCCTCCTTGTCGTTGAGGATGTCGAGGCGCACCTGAGCGCCCTCGTCGCGGTCGTCGAAGATGAAGCGGTGCGCGTTGACGATCGCGGCGGGGCCGAAGTACTGGCCGTCCGTCCAGAAGACCGGGCAGCTCGACGTGCACGCCGCGCAGAGGATGCACTTGGTGGTGTCGTCGAAGCGCTCGCGGGCGACCACGGACTGCACTCGCTCCTTGCCCTTCTCGGGCTTGGACGTCGCCATGAGGAACGGGTTGATCGAGCGGTACGACTCGAAGAACGGCTCCATGTCGACGATGAGGTCCTTCTCCAGCGGAAGGCCCTTGATCGCCTCGACGTAGATCGGCTTGGAGATGTCGAGGTCCTTGATGAGGGTCTTGCAGGCGAGTCGGTTCTTGCCGTTGATCCGCATCGCGTCGGAGCCGCAGATGCCGTGCGCGCACGAGCGCCGGAAGGTCAGCGACCCGTCCTGCTCCCACTTGATCTTGTGCAGGGCGTCCAGTACGCGGTCCGTCGAGTACACCTCGACGTCGAAGTCCTGCCAGTACGGCTCGGCGTCGACGTCCGGGTCGAAGCGGCGGATGATGAGCGTCGCGGTGTAGGCCTGAACGGCGCCGACCTCGGCGGGCGCGTCGGTGACGAGAGTCATCAGTACTTTCTTTCCATCGGCTCGTAGCGGGTGATCGTGACCGGCTTCCAGTCGAGCCGGATGTGGTCGGCGGCGTCGGCGGAGTGCGGGTCGCCCGTGAGGTACGCCATGGTGTGCTTCATGTAGTTCGCGTCATCCCGGTTGGGGTAGTCGTCGCGCATGTGGCCGCCGCGGCTCTCCTTGCGGTTGCGGGCGGAGAACACCACGACCTCGGCGAGATCGAGCAGGAACCCGAGCTCGATCGCCTCGAGCAGGTCGGTGTTGAAGCGCTTGCCGTGGTCCTGGATCGCGATGTTCTTGTAGCGCTCGCGCAGGTCGTGGATGACCTTGGTGACCTCGGTGAGCGACTCCTCGGTGCGGAACACCTGGGCGCTGCGGTCCATGTGGTCCTGCAGCTCCTTGCGGATGGCCGCGATGCGCTCGGTGCCGGTGGAGTTGCGCAGCGACTCGATGAGCGACCGGATGCCCGCGGCCGGGTCATCCGGAAGCGGCGTGAAGTCCACGGTCGCCGCGTACTCGACCGCGTTGTTGCCGGCGCGCTTGCCGAACACGTTGATGTCGAGAAGCGAGTTGGTGCCGAGGCGGTTGGAGCCGTGCACCGACACGCACGCGCACTCGCCGGCGGCGTAGAGGCCGGGCACGACGGTGTCGTTGTCCCGCAGTACCTCTGCCTTGACGTTGGTCGGGATGCCGCCCATCGCGTAGTGGGCCGTCGGCATCACCGGCACCGGCTCGACGACGGGGTCGACCCCGAGGTAGGTGCGCGCGAACTCGGTGATGTCGGGGAGCTTCGTCTCGAGGATCTCGGCGCCGAGGTGCGTGCAGTCGAGCAGCACGTAGTCCTTGTGGGGGCCGGCGCCGCGGCCCTCCGCGACCTCCTGCACCATGCACCGCGAGACGATGTCTCGGGGAGCGAGGTCCTTGATGGTGGGGGCGTACCGCTCCATGAAGCGCTCGCCGGATGCGTTGCGCAGGATGGCGCCCTCGCCTCGGGCGCCCTCGGTGAGCAGGATGCCCAGACCGGCGAGTCCCGTCGGGTGGAACTGGAAGAACTCCATGTCCTCGAGCGGGAGACCCTTGCGCCAGATGATGCCGACGCCGTCACCGGTGAGGGTGTGCGCGTTCGACGTGGTCTTGTAGATCTTGCCGAAGCCGCCCGTCGCGAAGACGATCGCCTTCGCCTGGAACACGTGCAGCTCACCGGTCGAGAGCTCGTAGGCGACCACTCCGGACGGCTTGTCGCCGGTCATCACGAGGTCGAGCACGTAGAACTCGTTGAAGAAGTTGATGCCGAGCTTGACGCAGTTCTGGAACAGCGTCTGCAGGATCATGTGCCCGGTGCGGTCGGCCGCGTAGCACGCTCGGCGCACGGGGGCCTTGCCGTGGTCGCGGGTGTGACCACCGAAGCGGCGCTGGTCGATCTTGCCCTCGGGCGTGCGGTTGAACGGCAGACCCATGTTCTCGAGGTCGATGACCGCGTCGATGGCCTCCTTGGCAAGGATCTCCGCCGCGTCTTGGTCGACGAGGTAGTCGCCGCCCTTGACCGTGTCGAAGGTGTGCCACTCCCAGTTGTCCTCCTCGACGTTCGCGAGCGCGGCAGCCATGCCGCCCTGCGCGGCGCCCGTGTGCGAGCGGGTCGGGTAGAGCTTGGAGATGACGGCCGTGCGAGCCTTCGGCCCGGCCTCGATCGCGGCGCGCATCCCGGCGCCGCCGGCGCCGACGATGACCACGTCGAACTGGTGGTAGCGCACTCCGTCGACGGTCGTGCTCTCGTAGGGCTCGGTCACTGGTTCACCGGGCAGAAGCTCGGGAGCAGATCGGCGGGCTGCCCGGCGGGGCAGGGGTCGAAGGTGTAGATCACGAGGGTTCCCAGGGTGAGGAGGACGACCGTCGAGGCGAGGATGGCCCCGAGCAGGATGCGCCGGACGGTCGGGTTGGTGGCGTAGTCGTTGACGAGGGTGCGCATGCCGTTGGCGCCGTGGATGAGCGCGAGCCACAGCAGCAGGGTGTCCCACACGACCCAGAACGGGTCGGCGAGCTTGCCCGCGACGAACGCGAAGTCGATCGCCTTGACTCCCTCTCCGGCGACGAGGTTGACGAAGAGGTGGCCGAAGATGAGCACGACGAGCACGACGCCCGACGCGCGCATGTACATCCAGCCCCACTTCTCCCAGTTGATGCCGCGGCGGCGCTGGGGCTTGGCCGCGGGGGTGCGGGGAGCCTCGATGGTGGTCATCACTCGCCTCCGAAGATGTGCATGAGCTGGCGCGGGATGAAGCCGGCGAGCAGAACGAGCCACAGGCCGATGACGACCCAGAACATGACGCGCTGGTGCTTGGTGCCGACGCTCCAGAAGTCGATGAGGATGATCCGCAGTCCGTTGAGGGCGTGCAGGCCGATCGCGGCGACGAGGCCGATCTCGCCGAGGCCCATGATCGGCGTCTTGTACGCGCCGATCACGGCGTTGTACGCCTCGGGGCTCAACCGGACGAGCGAGGTGTCGAGGATGTGGACCAGGAGGAAGAAGTAGATCGCGACACCGGTGATGCGGTGCAGCACCCACGACCACATGCCCTCGCGTCCTCGATAGAGGGTGCCGGCCGGTCGCTTCGGCATTCGGATCGTGGGCGAGGCGACCGTCTCGGTCGCCAGGGTACCCGCCGATTTCTCTGGCACGAGGAACCCTCCTTGCGAGGAATTCGGGCCGCGTCCTTGGCGGCCGACGGACGTCTGGATTGCAGACCATCTCAGTGTATTTCACTCAGGGTGAACATGCGTCTTAGGCAGCCCTAAATAGCTCGACTTCAAGATACTTCGCGAAAGAACACCGAATCTTGCGGCCGTCGCTATGCTGTCGCCAGCCCCTAGAAAGTGAGTGTTCATTGCAGAAGCTCCTCGTGGCCGCGGTCGCGGTCGTCGCGCTCGTCCTCGGTGCCGCCGTGCCGGCGCTCGCCATCCAGACGCAATCGTGGGAGGAGCGGCGCATCGCGACCGAAGCGTTCGACGCTGCCGCCGAGTCGGCACTCGACGCATCCACTGACGCGGCGACTGCCGCTCAATTGCTCGCGGAGGCCCGCGAGGCCGCCGAGCCGGTGCTCGAGGATGCCCGCGCCGTCGCTGCCTCCGCGCCCGGCTACTTCGCCCCCGCCGTGCTCGACCCCCTGGTCGCCGCCGTCGCCGCGCTCGACGAGGCCCTCGCCGCGGAGGCGCCCGACGGGGCGGCCATGCCGGCGACCGAGCGGCCACAGTCGGTCGAGGAACTCCGCGCGAGCGTCGATCCGCTCCTGGAGTGGGCGGATGCCGAGGGGGAGAGGTCAGCTGCCGTCGCTGCTCTGGCTGCCGAGCTGGCCGAGGCGACCGAGGGGAGCAGCGCCGCGCTGCTCGCGCTCGCGGAGACGGTCGGGGCCGAGGCATCCACGGCGCTCGGCGCCGCGCCGCTCGCGACGCCGGAGTCCCGGTCGGCCGTCGAGGCGGCTCGCGACGCCCTGCTCGCCGCGATCGAGGACGACGAGTCGCTCGCCGAGACAGCCGCGGCCTACGCGAGCGCTGTGGCGGCGCTCCGCGCGTCGCAGCAGGCAGCGGCGGATGCGGCGGCGGAGGCTTCTCGTCAGTCTTCTGGTTCGCCCCGAGGATCTGTCGTCCTCGCCCCGTTGCCCGAGGGGTGGTTCTGCGGCGCGATCGGGTACATCAGCAGCGAGTGCCAGGCGCTCCTGAACCGCTAAACCCCCACCGGCGCGAGCACGCTCTCGTAGTGCCCGATGAGTTCGTCGCACACCGACTCCCACGAGCGGCCGACGACGGCGCGTCGGCCGGCTTCGCCCATGCGCAGCCGCAGCGGCTCGTCGAGCACGAGTCCTTCCACGTAGGCGCGCAGCTGCGCGTCGAAGCGCGGGTCGAAGAGGTAGCCGTCGACGCCGTGATCGATGAGGTCGATCGGCCCGCCGGCGCGCGGCGAGATCACGGGCAGCCCGCTCGCGTGCGCCTCCTGCACGGTCTGGCCGAAGGTCTCCTCCGCCCCGGTATGGGCGAAGACGTCGAACGAGGCGTAGGCGACGGCGAGGTCGCGGCCCGACAGCGCTCCGAGGTAGGAGACGGGCATCCCGCGCAGTGCTTTGCGAACGGACGGCAGGGATGGCCCGTCTCCGACGATCGCGAGTCGGACGCCGGGCATCCCGCGCAGCGCGTCGAAGCGCTCCACTTGCTTCTCGGGGGCGATCCGCCCGACATAGCCGACGATGGTCTCGCCCCCGGGCGCCAGACGCTGGCGGAGCCGGACGACGGCGGGGTCGACCCGGTTGCGCGGGTGATAGGTAGCGAGGTCGACGCCGCGCCCCCAGCGGCCGAGGCGCTCGACGCCCGCGGCCTCGAGATCGGCGAGCGACGCGGTCGACGGCGCGAGGGTGAGGGCGGCTCCCTCGTGCACCCAGCGCACGACGCGCCACGCGAACTTCGTGGCGGCGCCGAGCCGGTTGCGGCGCGCGTACCCGGCGACGTCGGTCTGGAAGATGGCCACCGCGGGGATACCGAGCCTCCTGCCGGCGTCGATCGCCTGCGCGCCGAGCAGGAACGGCGAGGCGGCGTGGATGACGTCGGGCGCGAAGTCGGCGATGAGCTTGGTCACTTGCGGGCTCGGGAGCCCCACCGGGAACTGGCGGTACGCGACGGCGGGCACCTCGTGCACCCGGAACCCCGCGTAGTCCCGCGGCGCGCCCGCGGCCGGGGCGATCACCATCGCCTCGTGCCCGCGCAGCGCCAGATGGTCGAGCACCTTGCGAACGCTCGTGGTGACGCCGTTGGTGGTGGGGAGGAAGGACTCGCTCACGACGACTACCCGCATGGCCCCAGGGTCCGCCGGGCACGTGGACGGCGGGTGAATCGTGCCTGTCGTGTCGGTGACCGATCGTCGTCCAGACCACGGCGGCTCACAGCATCCACGCCCTAGAATCGTCGACCATGAGCCCCACCGGTGCGCCGATCGACGGTTTCTACAGCGTGATCCCGGCGGGGGGCATCGGTTCGCGACTGTGGCCGCTGTCCCGCGCGGACGCGCCGAAGTTCCTCCACGACCTCACAGGATCGGGCCAGACGCTCCTCAAGGACACCTGGGACAGGCTCGCGCCCCTCTCCGGCCCCAGCCGCATCATGGTCGTCACCGGACGCGCCCACCGGGCCGCCGTCGAGGATCAGCTGCCCGACCTCTCCGACCCCAACGTGGTGCTGGAGAGCGAGCCGCGCGACTCGTCCGCCGCGATCGGTCTCGCCGCCGCCATCCTGGTGCGACGGGAGCCCGACGTCATCGTCGGCTCGTTCGCCGCCGACCATGTGATCCGGGATGCCCGCGGCTTCCGCCGCGCCGTGCAGGAGGGTGTGGCCGCCGCCCGAGCCGGGTTCATCGCCACCATCGGCATCACCCCGACAGAGCCCGCGATCGGCTTCGGCTACATCCACTGCGCCGGCCCGATCGCCATCGACGGGGCGCCCAACGCGGTCGCCGCCAACTCCTTCGTGGAGAAGCCCGACCTCGCCACCGCGGAGCGGTATCTGGCCGACGGCGACTATTTGTGGAACGGCGGGATGTTCATCGCCCGCGCCGATGTCTTGCTCCGTCAGATCGGTGAGTCGGACCCCGACCTCCTCGCGGGCATCGAGCGGCTCGCCGACGCGTGGGACACCCCGGCCCGGGGAGCCGTCGTCGACAAGGAGTGGCCGCGGCTGCGGAAGATCGCCATCGACTACACGGTCGCGGAGCCCGCCGCCGCGGCCGGTCGACTCGTCGTGATCCCCGGTGACTTCGAGTGGGACGACGTCGGCGACTTCGCCTCCATCGCGAAGCTGCACGCCGGGGGGCGGAAGTCGGATCTGGCCATCTTGGGGGAGAACGCCCGCGTGCTCGCCGACCGCTCGACCGGAATCGTGATCAGCCAGAGCGATCGAATGATCTCCCTCGTCGGGGTCACCGATATCGTCGTCGTCGATACGCCGGATGCCCTCCTCGTGACCACCACGTCCAACGCGCAGCGCGTGAAATCCGTGGTCGACGCCCTCAAGCTCTCCGGCCGCGACGACGTGCTCTGAGGTCAGGGAATGTCCCGGTCAGCCGGGATATGTGTCGAGCGCGTTTCGGCGCCGTCGCGAGTGTGTAACCTTTCGGCCACGGCCTCCGATTGGCCGTTCCGGCGCTCGTAACTTTAGGTAACGTGTACTCCACTATGTCCCAGCTATCCCGCTGGGCTGCATCTTGGAGGACACCTTGAGCATCATCTCCCGCGGCCGCGTTCTCAGCGGCCTTGCGCTCGTCGGAACGGGCGCACTCGTGCTCGCCGGCTGCGCCGCAGCACCCGAGGAGACCGACGGCGGCGAGGCCGCAGTCGACTTCCTTCCCTGCATGGTCTCCGACGCCGGCGGCTTCGACGACAAGTCGTTCAACCAGCTCGGCTACGAGGGCCTGACGGAGGCCGCCGCCGAGATCGGCGTCGAGCCCATCACCGTCGAGTCCGCCTCCGAGACCGACTACGCGCCCAACATCGAGAGCCTCCTCGGCCAGGGCTGCGACCTCATCGTCACCGTCGGCTTCGCGCTCTCGGCCGCGACCCTCGAGGCCGCCGCCGCGAACCCCGACGTCAACTTCGCCCTCATCGACGACGCGGCGGACGCCGACTTCGACGGCAAGCCCGACTACGACAACGCCAAGCCGATCGTCTTCAACACGGCCGAGGCCGCGTTCCTCGTCGGCTACGCCGCGGCGAGCTACACCAAGACCGGCACGGTCGCGACGTGGGGCGGCATGAACTTCCCGACCGTCACGATCTTCATGGACGGCTTCGCCCAGGGTGTCGCGTACTACAACGAGCAGAAGGGCACCGCGGTGCAGGTGCTCGGCTGGACCGGCGACGGCGAGACCTCGTCGTTCACCGGTGGCTTCGAGGCGAACGACCAGGCGAAGGCCGTGGCGCAGGGCTTCATCGACCAGGGAGCAGACATCCTGCTCCCCGTCGGCGGCCCGATCTACCAGAGCGCCGTCGCGGCCATCGCGGACTCCGGCAAGGACATCGCGCTGCTCGGTGTCGACGCCGACCTGTTCGAGACCGACCCGTCGACCGCTGACATCATCCTTACGTCGATCCTCAAGGGCATCAAGAACGCGACCCACGACGTCGTCGCGGCGGCGGCCGCCGATGATTTCACGAACGAGGCCTACGTGGGCACGCTCGAGAACGAGGGTGTGGGCTACGCGCCGTTCCACAACTTCGAGTCGCTCGTCTCGCCCGACCTGCAGGGTGAGCTCGACGAGATCCAGGCTGGCATCATCGATGGCAGCATCACGGTGACCTCGTA
Source organism: Antiquaquibacter soli (assembly GCF_030580675.1). Taxonomy (GTDB): domain Bacteria; phylum Actinomycetota; class Actinomycetes; order Actinomycetales; family Microbacteriaceae; genus Rhodoglobus; species Rhodoglobus soli. Next base: position 504,613 of record NZ_JAUQUB010000001.1, read on the forward strand.
CCTCGCGGGCTAGTCACCAGCAGTACTCGGTCGGGGAGGCCAGCTCAGTGCTGGTCTCCCCGACCTTTCTTAACCCACAATGAGAAGCGAGACGCGGCCGACGAAGTCCGCCGATTAGATTGGTTCATATGAAGCTCGAACTTCGCGGGATCACCAAGAGGTTCGGTTCGCTGGTCGCCAACGACCACATTGACCTCACGGTCGAACCGGGCGAGATCCACTGCCTCCTGGGCGAGAACGGCGCAGGAAAGTCCACCCTGATGAACGTGCTCTACGGCCTCTACCAGGCCGACGAGGGCGAGATCCTGCTGAACGACGAGGTCCAGCACTTCTCCGGCCCCGGTGACGCGATGAATGCGGGCATCGGTATGGTGCACCAGCACTTCATGCTGATCCCGGTGTTCACGGTCGCGGAGAACGTCATGCTGGGGCACGAGCAGACGAAGTTCGGCGGCCTCCTCAACCTCGACGACGCCCGCGCGAAGGTGCGCGAGATCTCCGCACGATTCGGCTTCGACGTCGACCCGGATGCTCTCGTGGAGGACCTCCCCGTCGGCGTCCAGCAGCGCGTCGAGATCATCAAGGCGCTCTCGCGCGACGCGAGCGTCCTGGTGTTCGACGAGCCGACCGCCGTGCTCACGCCTCAGGAGACCGACGAGCTCATGGCGATCATGCGCCAGCTCAAGCAGAGCGGCACGTCGATCGTCTTCATCACCCACAAGTTGCGCGAGGTGCGGGAGGTCGCGGACCGCATCACCGTCATCCGACTCGGCAAGGTCGTGGGCGAGGCATCCCCGACCGACACGAACGAAGAGCTCGCGTCCCTCATGGTCGGCCGCGCCGTCGACCTCATGATCGACAAGGGGCCGGCGAAACCGGGCGAGGTCGCGCTCCGCGTCGAGGGACTCTCCGTCATCGACCACCGCAACCAGCTCGTCGTCAACAACGTGAGCTTCGACGTGCGAGAGGGCGAGGTGCTCGCGATCGCCGGAGTCCAGGGCAACGGCCAGACCGAACTCACCGAGGCGATCGTCGGCCTCCAGCCCAAGGTCACCGGGTCGATCAGCCTCGGCGGTCGGTCGCTGCGCGGCTTGAGCGTGCGCCAGACCCTCGACGCGGGCGTCGGCTTCGTTCCCGAGGACCGCAAGATCGACGGCCTCGTCGCGGAGATGACGATCGCCGAGAACCTCATGCTCGACCGCTCGGAGGGCGAGCCCTTCGTCAAGGCGGGTACTCTCCAGCTGAAGTTCCGTTCGGAGTTCGCCGAGGAGAAGGTGCGGGAGTTCGACATCCGCGCCCAAGGCATCGACACCCACGTCGGGCGGCTGTCCGGCGGCAACCAGCAGAAGGTCGTGCTCGCGCGCGAGCTCAGCCGCGAGCTGCGCCTGCTCGTCGCGGCGCAGCCGACGCGCGGCCTCGACGTCGGTTCCATCGAGTTCGTCCACACCCGGATCGTCGAGGCCCGGGATGCGGGGGTGCCGGTCATCGTCGTCTCGACCGAGCTCGACGAGGTCGTCGCGCTCGCCGACCGCATCGCGGTCATGTACCGCGGCGGCATCGTCGGCATCGTGCCCGGCGATACCCCGCGCGAAGTGCTCGGCCTCATGATGGCCGGCGAGCACCCCGACACGGCAGGAGAAGCGGCATGACCGACCCGAAGGTCACCCAGAGCGAGCCGGCCCCCGGCTCGACCGACACCCAGCTCGAGCCGGGCCAGGCCCGCAACGAGGTCGCCCCGCCGTCGCGGTCCCAGCAGGTGCTCCGCGACATCCTCGGCGGCAGTGCGATGATCTCGGTGCTCGCGGTCGTGCTCGCCCTCCTCGCAGGCGGCATCCTCATCGCCCTCACCGACAAAGACGTGCAGGCGGCAGCCGGATACTTCTTCTCCCGCCCGGCCGACACCTTCCGCGCGATCTGGGACGCCGTCGCCGGTGCCTACGTCGCCCTGTTCCAGGGGTCGATCTACAACTTCCGCGCGGACGATTTCGTGCGGGGCATCCGGCCGCTCACGGAGACGCTCAAGTTCGCCACCCCGCTCATCACGGCGGGTCTCGGCGTCGCGCTCGCGTTCCGCGTCGGGCTGTTCAACATCGGTGGCCGCGGGCAGATGCTCGTCGCCGCCGGTGCGGCCGGCTACATCGGCTTCGCCGTGCCGCTGCCGCCGGGCATCCATCTCGTCGTCGCGGTGCTGGTCGGGATGCTCGCCGGCGCGATCTGGGGCGGAATCGTGGGGCTCCTCAAGGCCCGCACCGGTGCGCACGAGGTCATCGTGACCATCATGCTCAACTACGTCGCCTTCTACCTGATCTCCTACCTGCTGACGCAGCAGTGGGCGCTGCAGGCACCGGGATCGACGAACCCGAAGTCGGCCGCGATGCTGCCCACCGCGGTGTTCCCGAAGATCCTCGGCGAGCAGTTCAACCTGCACCTCGGCTTCATCGTCGCCATCGCCGCGACGATCTGGTTCTGGTACTTCATCAACCGGTCGAGCATGGGCTTCCGTTTCAGGGCGGTGGGGGAGAACCCGAACGCCGCACAGGTCGCCGGCATCAAGGTGAAGAGCGTCTATGTCTGGGCGATGGTGTTCTCCGGTGCACTCGTCGGCCTCGCGGGCGTCAACCAGGTGCTCGGCACCGTGACGTCAGGGTTCACCGCGACCATCGATGCGTCGATCGGATTCGACGCCATCACGGTCGCGCTGCTCGGCCGCTCGCGACCCGTCGGCGTCTTCGTCGCGGGAGTGCTGTTCGGCGCCCTCAAGGCCGGCGGTTACTCCATGCAGGCGGCGCAGGGCGTGCCGATCGACATCGTCCTCGTCGTGCAGTCGCTCATCGTGCTGTTCATCGCCGCGCCGCCGCTCGTGCGGGCGATCTTCCGACTGCCCGTTCCCGGCACCGCGCCGAAATCCCGTACCCGCAAGCTGGAGGTCGCCAAGTGAGCGTCGCAACTGGCTCCGTGACCCCGTCCTCGGCTCCCATCGAGCTCGAGAAGGCTGTCGTCCGCAACTGGAAGCCGCCGATCGGCCTCGGTATCTTCGCCCTCATCGGCATCCTCCTGTTCGTTGTGTTCGCCCGGCCCGGCGCAACCTCGTTCCGCTTCTCCACGGACGGCGACCAGATCCAGATCCCCATCTGGGTCGTCGACGCCGGTGCGGTCTACATCGTCGTCACGATCCTGCTGATCGCGATCGCCGCCGTCTCCGCGTTCCTCGCCTACCGCGCGCGGCGCACGCCGATCTGGCTCATCGCGGTGTTCGCGGCGCTGTTCATGTTCGGGTTCCTCACGTGGGCGGCGGCCGGGGCATCCCTGCCGGTGCAGATCGCGAGCCTGCTCGTCGGCGCGGTCAGCCTGTCCGTCCCGCTCGTGTTCGGCGCCCTCGGCGGCGTCATCTCCGAGCGCGTCGGCGTCGTGAACGTCGCCATCGAGGGGCAGTTGCTCGCGGGCGCGTTCGTCTCGGCGCTCGTGGCGTCCGCGACGGGAATGCAGTTCCTCGGACTGCTCGCCGCCATGGTGGCGGGAGTGCTCGTCTCGTTCGTGCTCGCCGCGTTCTCGATCAAGTACTTCGTCGACCAGGTCATCGTCGGCGTCGTGCTCAACGTGCTCGTCGTGGGACTCACGAGCTTCCTCTTCTCGACCCTCCTCGCGCCGAACGCCGCACTGCTGAACAGCCCGCCGCGGTTCGACCGCATCGAGATCCCGCTGCTGAGCCAGATCCCCATCATCGGTCCGGTGTTCTTCCGGCAGACGATCATCGTGTACCTCGTCTACATCGCGGTCTTCGTGGTGTGGTTCGCGCTCTTCAAGACCCGGTGGGGCCTGCGCCTGCGCTCCGTGGGGGAGCACCCGCAGGCGGCAGACACCGTGGGCATCAACGTCGCGCGCACTCGCTTCTGGAACGTCTCCCTCGCGGGGGCGATCGCCGGTCTGGGTGGCGCGTACTACACGCTCGGCTCGGTGGGGGCCTTCAACAAGGAGATGACGGCGGGGGCGGGCTTCATCGCGCTCGCGGCGGTCATCTTCGGTCGCTGGGACCCCATCCGCGCGACCCTCGCAGCGCTCCTCTTCGGGTTCGCGCTCAACCTGCAGTACGCGCTCTCCGTCATCGGCTCGCCGGTGCCGAGCGAGTTCATGCTCATGGTTCCCTACCTCGTGACGATCTTCGCCGTCGCGGGTCTCGTCGGATACGTGCGCGGCCCGGCTGCCGCGGGAAAGCCCTACGTGAAGTCATGACGTCGCCGTACACTCCGCAGTCCGACGCCGACTGGGATGCCCTCCGCGGCGTCGCCAAGGAAGCCCTCGCCCACGCCTACGTGCCGTACTCGAACTTCCCGGTCGGTGTCGCCGCGATCGTGGACGACGGTCGTGTCATCTCCGGCGCCAACGTCGAGAACGCCTCGTACGGGCTCACCCTGTGCGCGGAGTGCGCGCTCGTGTCATCCCTGCACATGACCGGCGGCGGCAAGCTCGTGGCGTTCACGTGCGTCGACGGGCACGGCAATGCCCTCATGCCATGCGGGCGCTGCCGCCAGCTGCTCTTCGAGCACTCGGCGGAGGGAATGCTCCTCGAGACGGTCTCCGGCATCAAGACGATCGACGAGGTCATCCCCGACGCGTTCGGTCCGCGCACCCTCGCCGCCTACCGAGCCGCGGACTGATGGCCGTCGAACCCTTCGACGTCGTCGACCTCATCCGCACCAAGCGCGACAAGGGGACGCTGTCGACGGAGCAGCTGTCGTGGCTCGTCGACGCCTACACTCGCGGCTACGTCGCGGACGAGCAGATGTCCGCGATGACGATGGCGATCTTCCTCAACGGGATGACGCGCGACGAGATCCGCGACCTCACGCTCGCGATGATCGCCTCGGGCGAGACGCTCTCGTTCGAGGGGCTCGGCAAGCCGACGAGCGACAAGCACTCCACCGGGGGCGTGGGCGACAAGATCACCCTTCCGCTCGCCCCGCTCGTGGCCTCCTTCGGCGTAGCGGTGCCGCAGCTCTCGGGTCGCGGACTCGGTCACACCGGCGGCACGCTCGACAAGCTGGAGAGCATCCCCGGCTGGCGGGCGAAGCTGTCGAATGACGAGTTCTACGCGCAGTTGCGCGACGTCGGCGCCGTGGTGTGCGCGGCGGGAGCGGGCCTCGCCCCGGCCGACGGCAAGCTCTACGCGCTACGCGACATCACCGGGACCGTGGAGGCGATCCCGCTCATCGCCTCGTCGATCATGTCCAAGAAGATCGCCGAGGGCACGGCCGCGCTCGTGCTCGACGTCAAGTTCGGCTCTGGCGCGTTCATGCAGGACCCGGCGCGCAGCAAGGAGCTCGCCGAGACGATGGTGCAGCTCGGCAAGGACGCCGGCGTGAAGACGGTTGCGCTCCTCACCAACATGAACGTGCCGCTCGGGCTCGCGATCGGCAACGCCAACGAAGTCCGCGAATCGGTGGAGGTGCTCGCCGGCGGCGGCCCGGCCGATGTCGTCGAGCTCACGCTGTCCCTCGCGCGGGAGATGCTCGCGCTCGCCGGGCAGCCCGACGCCGACGTCGAGGGCGCGCTCGCGAACGGTCAGGCGATGGACACGTGGCGCCGGATGATTGAGGCGCAGGACGGCGACCCGGATGCCCCGCTCCCGACCGCGAAGGAGTCGCACACGGTAGTCGCGGAGGCGGACGGCATCCTCGCCACTCAGGAGGCACTGCCCTTCGGTATTGCGGCCTGGCGGCTGGGAGCCGGCCGCGCGCGCAAGGAGGACCCGGTGCACCACGCCGCGGGAATCGACCTGCACGCCAAACCGGGCGACGCGGTGACCCAGGGCCAGCCCCTCTTCACGATGCACACCGACGAGCCGGCTCGCTTCGAGCGCGCCTTGGAGGCGCTCGACGGCGCCTACTCGATCGGCGCGTCAGCCCACGACTACGGTCCCCTCATCGCGGGTCGTGTGGACTGAGCTAGCTCAGGGCTCCACCGCGCCGATGCGCTCCAGAGCGTCGACCACGAGGCCCCAGAACTTGGCGTGGTCGAGGTTTCGGGCGACCTGGGTGGTGCAATCATCCGGAGCGGGGGCCCGGAAGTCGGCGACGGTCATCCCGAGTGTCAACGTGCCCGAGAGCTCGACGTCGAGCGGCACCCTCACCGTCTCCATCACCGAGTCGTCGATGACGTAGGCGACGGCGCACGGGTCGTGGACGGGCGGATGCTCGAACCCCTGCTGATCCTTGTAGGTCTCGCCGAAGAACTCGAGGAGCTCGCCGACGAACCGGGCGGGCGCCGTGCCCACGGCAGCGATCGAGGCGGCGACCTCCGGCGTTGCGAGCGCCTCGTGGGTGAGGTCGAGCCCGACCATCGTGAGCGGCCAGGCCTCGTTGAAGACGATGTGAGCGGCCTCCGGATCGATGACGATGTTGAACTCGCTCGTCGCCGACCAGTTGCCGACATTGACCCCGCCGCCCATCAGCACGACCTCGCGCACCCGGGAGGCGATGCGCGGCTCCTTGCGCACGGCGAGAGCGATGTTCGTGAGCGCGCCGGTCGGCACGAGGGTGATCTCGCCGGGCTCAGACGCCATGACGGTGTCGATGATGAAGTCGACGGCGTGCCGCGCGTCGAGTTCGAGGGTCGGCTCGGGCAGCGCGGGCCCGTCGAGTCCCGATTCGCCGTGGATGGACTCGGCCACCTCGACCTGCCGTACGAGCGGGCGGTGGGCGCCCCGGGCGAAGGGCACGCCCGTGATGCCGGCGACTCGCGCGACGGCGAGCGCGTTGCGCGTGACCTTCTCGATCGTCTGGTTGCCCATCACCGTCGTCACGCCCACGAGGTCGATCTCCGGGTTTCCCCAGGCGAGCAGCATCGCGATGGCGTCGTCGTGTCCGGGGTCGCAGTCGAGGATGATCTTTCGAGCCATGAGGCGAGTGTAGTGCATCCCTGCATATATGAAATCAGGATTCGTATGTGTAGAGTGCTGCCATGTCAGACCTCGTCTCCCGCGGAGCCGCTCGCGTCGAATGGATCCGCTCTCGAATGCCCCTGCTCGCCCGAACCCGGGCCGAGTTCGCGGCATCCCGCCCGTTCGCGGGCCACCGCATCGGCATGTCGCTGCACCTCGAGCCGAAGACCGCAGTGCTGCTCGAGACCCTCGCCGCGGGGGGCGCCGACATCGTCGCGACCGGCAACCACGGCTCCACCCAGGACGACATCGTCGCGTTTCTGCGCAGCCAGGGCATGGAGGTGCACGGAACCCGGGATGACTCGCTCGACCAGCACCACGCGAACGTGGCCGCGGTGGCCGCGGCGCGACCCGACATCCTCCTCGACAACGGTGCGGACCTCGCCGCGCTCGCCGCAGCGGATCCGTGGCCCATCGTCGGCGGCACCGAGGAGACGACCTCCGGAGGCCTGCGTCTCCGCGACGAGCTCGAGGGGCGCATCCCGTTCCCGGTCATCGTCATCAACGACTCGCGGCTCAAGGCGATCGGCGAGAACCGGCACGCGGTCGGCCAGTCCGTCGTCGAGAGCTTCATGCGCATCACGAATCTGATGATCCCGGGTCGTCGCTTCGTGGTGGCGGGCTACGGCTGGTGCGGCAGCGGCGTTGCCCACTACTTGCGGGCGCTCGGCGGCAAGGTCGCCGTCGTCGAGGTGGACGAGCTCAAGGCGTTCGAGGCGGCGATGGACGGCTTCCGGGTCGGCAGCCTCGACGACCTCGCCGAGTGGGGCGAGGTGTTCATCACCGCTACCGGTCACCCCGGCGTCCTCACTGAGGCGTTCTTCCGGAGGGTCGCCGATGGCGCGGTGCTCGCGAACTGCGGACACTTCCCCTGGGAGATCGACGTCGCCGCCCTCCGCGCCTACTCCTCGGGAGCCACGCAGCTGGATGACGCGATCGAGCGCATCGACCTGCCGGACGGCCGCCACGTGATCCTCATCGCCGACGGGCGCATGTTCAACCTCGCCGGCCGCGAGCCCAAGGGCAACTCCCTCGAGTCGATGGATCTCGGCTTCCTCCTCCAGTCGCTCTCGCTCGAGCGGGTCGCCACGGATCCGGGCAGCCTCGTTCCGGGCGCCCAGCCCGTGCCCGACGACATCGACCGCGAGATCGCCCGCCGGATGCTCGCCGCGATGGCCGCGCACCGCTGATGGCCGAGGCCGCCGCACCCAACCAGCCCGAGTACTCCGCCCCCGCCCTCGACAAGGGCCTCGACATCCTGGAGTTGCTCGCCGACCAGCCGGGCGGGCTCAGCCAGTCGGAGATCGCCGAGGCGGTGGGTCGCAGCGTCGGCCAGATCTTCCGAGTGCTCGCTACCCTCGAGCGCCGCGGCTACGTGGCGCGGGATCGGCAGTCGGGACTGTACTCGTTCTCGATGAAGCTCTTCGACCTCGCCCACCGGCACCCACCGCTGCGCGGGCTGATCGCAGTGGCGACGGCGCCGATGCGCGACCTCGCTGAGCGCGTCCGCCAGTCGTGCAACCTGAGCGTGCTCGACGCCGGTCGAGTGCGTGTCATCGCGCAGGTGGAGAGCCCGGCGGACTTCGGCTACCGGGTGCGCGTCGGCGCCCTCTTCGACGTCGAGTCGACGGCGACTGGCGCAGTGCTCACCTCGGGCGAGGCGGTGGTGCGGCCCGACGCCCTGCAGCCCGGGATCACCGATGTCGTGGTGCCGGTGCGCGATGCATCCGGCACCGTCGCCGCGCTGACCGTGCCCTACGTCGCGACCACCTTCAGCGCCACCCCGGAGGGCGACGTGGTCGCCGCCGCCACCGCGACCGCCTCAGCGATCTCCCGACTTCTCCGGGGCGAACCCCGGTAGATTGGAGCCATGAACGCGGCTGCCGACGAGTACCTGATGCCGGGGGGCGGAGCGAGCATCACCGCCCTGCCCAAGGTGTCCCTGCACGACCACCTCGACGGCGGCTTGCGGCCGCAGACGATCATCGAGCTCGGCGAGGAGATCGGCCTCGAGCTGCCCGCGACGGATGCTCCGGCGCTCGCCGAGTGGTTCGCCGAGAAGAGCGACTCCGGGTCGCTCGTCGAGTACCTCAAGACGTTCGACATCACGACCGCGGTCATGCAGACTCAGCACGGTCTCGCCCGCGTGGCCCGCGAGTTCGTCCAGGACCTCGCCGCCGACGGAGTGATCTACGGCGAGATCCGCTGGGCGCCCGAGCAGCACGTCGCGCGCGGTCTCACCCTCGACCAGACCGTCGAGGCGGTGCAGGAGGGGCTGGATCAGGGCGTCGAGGATGCCCGTGCCGCCGGCCACAGCATCCGCGTCGGCCAGCTCGTCAGCGCTATGCGCCACGCCGACCGCGGCCTCGAGATCGCGGAGCTCGCGTCCCGCCACTACGGTCGCGGCGTGGTCGGCTTCGACATCGCCGGGGCGGAGGCGGGGTTCCCCGCCGGAAACCTGCGCGACGCGTTCGACTTCCTCGCGCAGCACTACATCCCCGCGACCGTGCACGCCGGTGAGGCCGACGGGCTCGACAGCATCCGGGGAGCCCTTTTCGACGGCCGCGCGCTTCGGCTCGGACACGGGGTGCGTCTCGCCGAGGACGTGCACACCGCTCGCGAGGACGACGAGAACACGTACGTCACCCTCGGCCCCCTCGCGCAGTGGGTCAAGGATCGCGAGATCGCCCTCGAGCTCTCGCCGTCGTCGAACCTGCAGACGGGCGCCATCGAGCAGTGGGGCGACGACCTCGTCGACCACCCCTTCGACCTGCTGTACCAGCTCGGGTTCCGCGTGACGGTCAACACCGACAACCGACTCATGAGCGCGACCTCGCTGAGTCGCGAGCTGTTCCTGCTCGCCGAGACGTTCGGCTACGACCTCACCGACCTCGCCGTCTTCCAGCTCAATGCGGCCGCGTCGACCTTCCTGCCGCTCGAGGACCGCGAGGAGCTCGCCGATCGCATCGCCACGGGCTTCGACGAGGCCTGAGCATGAGCCTGCCCCCGCTCCCGGAGAGCGCGATCGTCATCGGCGCCACCGCCGACGACTGGCGCTCCGCAGTGACCCTCGCGGCTGAGGCCCTCGCCGCGAGCGGCGCGGCGAAGCCCGAGTACGCGCGCGAGATGATCCGGATGATCGAGGAGCACGGCCCGTACGTCGTCATCGCTCCGGGCCTCGCGCTCGCCCACGCGCGCCCCGGGCCGACTGTGCTGCAGGATGGGCTGTCGATCGTCACCCTGCGGGAGCCGGTGCGGTTCGGGCATCCCTACAACGACCCCGTGTCGGTGATCCTGGGTCTGGCGATCGCGACCCCGGATGCCCACCTCGCGGCGGTCGCGGCCGTCGCCAACGTCTTCAACGACTCCTCGGCGATCGCCGATCTGGCGGCGGCGACCACCGTCGACGAGGTGCAGCGGATCATGGGCACCGCGTGAAGATCGTGACGATCTGCGGTGCCGGTATCGGCAGCTCGGGCATCCTCAAAGTCAACGCGGAGCGGGTGCTGCGCAAGCTCGACATCCCGGCGACCGTCGTCGCGGCCGACATCTCCTCGGTCGCGGAGGCGGCGGCGGACGCGCAGGTCATCCTCACGTCGATCGAATTCGTCGACGCGATCGGAAAGACCTTCGCCGACGTCATCGTCATCGACAATTACTTCGACACCGCGGAGCTCACCGAGAAGCTCGACGCCGCGCTGGGGTAGCGAGCGAGGGGCTGCTAAGCCAGCAGCTCTCGCATCCCCGCATCCAGCTCCGCCACGATCGCGGTCGCCGCTGCGATGCGCGCCGCGCCGTCGCCGTCGCTCGACGACGCGTCGATGTACACCTTGAGCTTCGGTTCGGTGCCGCTCGGCCGCACGATCACCCGAGCGCCCCCCGCGAGGTGGACGCGCAGGATGTCCCCGGGCGGGTATTCCTCGAAGCCATCGATGAAGTCGTCGATGCGCTCGACCGCGATGCCGCCGACCTCGGCCGGGGGAGCCGAGCGCAGCCCCGCCATCATCCGCCCGATGTCCGCGAGGTCGTCGACGCGCAGGGAGATCTGACCAGACGCGAAGCCCCCGAACTTCTCGGCGAACGCCAGGAGGTGCTTCTCTACGGTCGATCCGGTGGCCTTGAGCTCGGAGGCGAGAGCGAGGAAGTCGACGGCGGCCGAGATGCCGTCCTTGTCGAGCACCTTGGCCGGGTCGACGAGGTAGCCGAGGGCCTCCTCGTAGCCGAAGCTCAGGCCCGGTACTCGCGAGATCCACTTGAAGCCCGTGAGCGTGTCTTTGTAGTCCAGTCGGTAGTGCTGGGCGACGGCCCGCAGGCCCGGCGACGAGACGATGGATGCTCCGAGCACGCCGTCGACGCCCGCACGCTCCGCGGCGCGCCACCCCAACAACCAGCCCACCTCGTTGCCGCTGAGCCGCCGCCAGCCCGTCGACGCGGGGATCGCGACCGCGAGACGGTCGGCGTCGGGGTCGTTGGCGATCGCGAGATCGGCCCCGATCTCCGCCGCCTTCGCGAGTACGAGGTCCATGGCACCGGGCTCCTCGGGGTTGGGGAACGCGACCGTCGGGAACGCGGCATCCGGCTCGAGCTGCTCCGGCACGACCGCCGGTTCGCCGAATCCCGCCGCCGCGAAGACGGCTCGTGCGGTCTCCCAACCGACGCCGTGCATGGGCGTGTACGCGAACGTGAGCGGGGCGGGGGAGTTGCCGAGGGATGCCGTGAGCCGCACGTACTCGTCGACGACCGAGTCATCCGCCACGACGAAGTCGGTGGACCGGGGCAGCTCGTCGATCGGGGCGAGCGCCACCTGGTGGATGGCCCGGGCGATGTCGGCGTCCGCGGGCGGCACGATCTGCGAGCCTCGGTCGGCCCCGCCGAGGTACACCTTGTACCCGTTGTCGCGGGCGGGATTGTGTGACGCGGTGACCATGACGCCCGCGCTCGCGTCGAAGTGGCGCACCGCGAACGCGAGCACCGGGGTCGGCAGGTGCCGGGGGAGCAGGGTCGTGCGCACTCCCGCGCCCGCCATGATGACGGCGGTGTCGCGGGCGAAGACCTCGGAGTTCGTGCGGCCGTCGTAGCCGATGACGATGCTCGGGCTCGGCTCGCGCGACAGCAGGTAGGCGGCGAGCCCACCCGCGGCCTGGCTCACGAGGACGCGGTTCATGCGGTTGGGGCCGGGGCCGAGCTCGCCGCGGAGTCCCGCCGTGCCGAACTCGAGGCGCGAGGCGAACCAGTCGGCGAGCTGCGACTGCGCCCCGGCGTCTCCCGCCTCGGCGGCCGCGATCGCGGTCTCGAGCTGCTCGCGGGTGGTGGCATCCGGGTCCTGGGCAGCCCAGCCCTTCTCCACCTCGAACGCGCCTGTCACAACTTCCCCACGATCTCGGCGAGGAGCGCGCTGATGCGCCCTTCGGCTTCGCGGCCGGCCTCGATGACCTCCTCGTGGCTGAGGGGAGTCTTCTGGATGCCCGCAGCGAGGTTCGTGATGAGGGACATCCCGAGGATCTCCATGCCGGCCTGCCGCGCCGCGATCGCCTCGAGCGCCGTGGACATACCGACGATGTGACCGCCGATCGTCTTGGCCATCTGCACCTCGGCGGGGGTCTCGTAGTGCGGCCCCCGGAACTGGCAGTACACGCCCTCGTCGAGGCTCGAGTCGACGGTGCGGGCGAGATCGCGCAGGCGACTCGAGTACAGGTCGGTGAGGTCGATGAATGTCGCGCCCTCGAGCGGCGAGTCGGCGGTGAGGTTGATGTGGTCGCTGATGAGCACGGGCGTACCCGGCTTCCAGTGCTCCTTGATGCCGCCCGCTCCGTTGGTGAGGATCATCGTGGATGCCCCGGCCGCCGCCGCGGTCCGCACCGAGTGCACGACGCGTCGAACGCCGTGCCCCTCGTAGTAGTGCGTTCGGGCCCCGATGACGAGCGCGCGCTTGCCGCTCGGCAGCAGGACCGAGCGCAGCGTCCCAACGTGGCCCTCGAGCGCGGGCTTCGAGAATCCGGTGATCTCCGACGCGGGGATCGTGGCTGTCGTCTCTCCGATGAGGTCCGCCGCCTTGGCCCAGCCCGAACCGAGCGTGAGGGCGATGTCGTGGCGCTCGACACCGGTGCGATCAGCGAGCTCGGAGGCGGCGACTCGAGCGATCTCGAAGGGGTCGACGGCGGGGTCGTCGAGGGGGTGGGGCGTGGTCAACTGCGACATTTCCCCAGCCTAACGATTTGGGTGCGAAACGGAACGGAGCAGTCGCGCTCGTTCGCGCGTTCGGATGCCTCCCCTCGTGATCGTTGACAGCGACTACCTCGACGTCTAGCCGCCCGGTCGCACGTCCCAGGCGTGACACAATTTACGCATGGCCTACGAGTTCGAGCGCAAGCAGCGGATCACGGTACTCGGAGGCGGCCCGGGCGGCTATGAAGCAGCGCTCGCGGGGGCTCAGCTGGGCGCCGAGGTGACACTCGTCGAGCGTGCCGGCGTCGGCGGCTCGGCGGTGTTGACCGACGTGGTCCCCTCGAAGACCCTCATCGCGACGGCGGAGGCGACCAACGCGGTGGGTGAGGCCGCCGACCTGGGCGTCCAGTTCTTCAGCCGCACCGAAGAGGGCCGCGCAGTCCGCCCCGAGATCACCGTGAACCTGGCCGCGGTCAATGCCCGACTCCTGAGGCTCGCGCGCCAGCAGTCCGAGGACATGAAGTCGCAGCTCATCAAGGCGGGCGTCAAGGTCATCACGGGCGAGGGCCGCCTCGACGGTCCGAACCGCGTGGTGGTGTCGACCGGCAAGGGCAAGTCGGCCGTCGACTTCGACGAGTGCGACGCCGACACCATCGTCGTGTCCGTCGGCGCTCGGCCCCGCATCCTCGACACGGCCAAGCCGGACGGCGAGCGCATCCTCACCTGGACTCAGCTCTATGCATTGCAGGAGGTCCCCGAGCACCTCATCGTCGTCGGATCGGGCGTGACCGGTGCGGAGTTCGCTTCGGCGTACCGCGCGCTCGGCGCCGAGGTCACGCTCATCTCCTCGCGCGACCAGGTGCTTCCCGGCGAGGACGCCGATGCGGCCCGCGTCATCGAGGACGTCTTCAAGCGCAACGGGATGACCGTGCTCTCGAAGTCCCGCGCCGACTCCGTCACGCGCACCAAGACCGGAGTGGTGGCGACCCTCTCCGACGGGCGCACCGTCGAGGGATCCCACTGCCTCATGGCCGTCGGGTCGCTGCCCAACACCGAGGACATCGGGCTCCGGGAGGCGGGCGTCCAGCTGACCGAATCCGGTCACATCCGGGTCAACCGAGTCGCGCGCACCTCGGTGCCCTCGATCTACGCGGCGGGTGACTGCTCCGACTTCCTGCCCCTCGCATCCGTCGCTTCGATGCAGGGCCGCACGGCTGTCTTCCACGCGATGGGCGACGCGGTGAACCCCACCGAGCTGCGCAACGTGACGTCCAACATCTTCACCCAGCCGGAGATCGCGACCGTCGGCTGGTCGCAGAAGCAGATCGAGGACGGCATCGCCCAGGGAGACATCTACAAGCTCCCGCTCGCCTCGAACCCGCGCGCCAAGATGATGGGCATCAAGGACGGCTTCGTGAAGCTGTTCGCGCGCACCGGTTCCGGCACCGTCATCGGCGGCGTCATCGTCGCCCCACACGCGTCCGAGCTCATCCTGCCGGTCTCCCTCGCGGTCGAGCACCGCCTCACGGTGGACCAGCTGGCCCGCGCCTTCTCGGTGTACCCGTCGCTGACGGGCAGCATCACGGATGCCGCGCGCGCGATGCACATCGTGAACTAGCGCCACCGTTCCCTCCCGCAAGGGCACACCTCCCTCGCGGCGGCGCGGGTGACACCGCGCGCCATCCACACTCACGCGCGCCCTCGCTGGATCCACAAATTGACCCCGGGCATGGATGGACCGAGCGTCGATTCGGGATGCTTCGACCATGCCGTTCTCCGAGAACCCGCCCTGGCTCCACCGCGTCGTCCTTGCGTCCGCTGCACGTCGGTCGGGCACCTCCTCCCAGCTGTATCGCTCGGCTGCGCGCGGTGCGTACGAGCGACTCGCTGAGGGCGTCTACCTTCCGGCCTCGACGTGGGCGACACTCGGGCCCGACGACCGTTTCCTCGCCCGAATTCATGGCCTTGTGTTATCCGGGAGGGATGATCTTGTCTTCTCGCACACGTCGGCCGCAGCATTGTGGCGACTCCCCATCATCGGGTCGTGGCCCCTGCTACCGGAGGTGACGGTTGGCGCGACCCCTGGCGGTCAGACCAGACGGGCGTACACCTCGCGCAAGTACCCTCTGCCATCGGAGCTCGAGAACATTGACGGAGTACTGGTCACCCCGCTTGCCCGCACGCTCGTGGATGTGGGCCGCACCTCGCCGATGAGCGTAGCTGTCGCGATGGTGGACCGTGTGCTCGCGGCGAAGGATGACTCGGAAGTCGGGGTTCGTGGCATCTGCCTGTCCGAGGCCGTCCTTGCGACGGAAGTGGCGTCGGTCGAGTCGAAACGGGGTATGCGCCGCTGCAGGACCGCGATCGACTTCGCCGACGGGCGGTCCGGCTCGCCGGGGGAGTCGCTCAGCCGTGTGGCCATGCATGTCGCGGGCTTGCCGCGGCCGGAGTTGCAGCATCCGGTCTATGACGGCGAGGGGCTCATCGGGATCACCGATTTCTGGTGGCCAGAGTTCGGGCTGGCCGGGGAGTTCGACGGCCACGGAAAGTACCTCCGGGAGGACCTGCGCGACGGCAGATCACCTGCCGAGGTCGTCATCGCCGAGAAGGTCCGTGAGGACCGCATGCGAGCCACGGGAATAGGGATGGTGCGCTGGGGGTGGTCGGTGGCTCGGTCGATTCCGGCGATCACGGCACACCTGCGCCGCGCCGGACTCCGCTAGAACTGCTCCCCTTAGGGCGCCTCCCCGTTGCACGAGCGTCGAGGAGACCCCGCGCCTGTGCAACTGCGGTGTGCCCTTGCGGGAAAGACCGGACCTAGTCGGTGATCGACAGCAGCACGTGGCCCGAGGAGACCGTGGCGCCGACCGTGGCGTTCACGCCCGTGACGGTGCCGTCCTTGTGGGCGACGATCGGCTGCTCCATCTTCATGGCCTCGAGCACGAGCAGCTGGTCGCCCTTCACGACGACGTCGCCCTCGGCGACGGCGAGCTTGACGATCGTCGCCTGCATCGGCGCGGCTACCGAGTCACCGGTGACGGTTGAGACGGATGACGCGGCACGCCGGCGCGGTGGTGCGGCGAGGGCCGTTCCGCCACCCGTCGACGGCACGAGCTTCGTCGGGAGGGACACCTCGACCCGCTTGCCGTCGACCTCGACGACGACGTTGTGGCGCGCGGCCGCCGGCGCGCTGTCCGGGAGCGACCCGCTCCACGGCTCGATGTCGTTGTCGAACTCGGTCTCGATCCAGCGGGTGTAGACGCCGAAGGGCTCGCCGGTGAACGCAGGGTCGCGCACGATCTTGCGGTGGAAGGGCAGCACCGTGGGCAGGCCGGCGACTTCGAACTCGTCGAGCGCACGGCGGGAGCGCTCGAGCGCGTCCTCGCGCGACGAGCCGGTGACGATCAGCTTCGCGAGGAGGGAGTCGAACGCGCCCGAGATGACGTCGCCCGTGGTGACTCCGCTGTCGACGCGCACGCCGGGGCCACCGGGGAATCGGAGTGCGTTGACCGGTCCGGGGGAGGGGAGGAAGTTCATCCCGGGGTCCTCGCCGTTGATGCGGAACTCGAACGAGTGACCCTGGGGCACCGGGTCGCCGTACTCGATCGCGCCGCCCTCCGCGATGCGGAACTGCTCGCGCACGAGGTCGATGCCGGTGACCTCCTCGGACACCGGGTGCTCCACCTGGAGCCGGGTGTTGACCTCGAGGAACGAGATCGTGCCGTCCTTGGCGACGAGGAATTCGCACGTGCCGGCGCCGACGTAGCCGACCTCCTTGAGGATCGCCTTGGATGCCTCGTAGAGCGCGCGGTTCTGCTCCTCGGTCAGGTACGGCGCCGGCGCCTCCTCGACGAGCTTCTGGTGACGGCGCTGCAGCGAGCAGTCGCGCGTGGAGATGACGACGACGGTGCCGTGACTGTCGGCGAGGCACTGGGTCTCGACGTGACGCGGCTGGTCGAGGTACTTCTCGACGAAGCACTCGCCGCGACCGAACGCCGCGACCGCCTCGCGGGTCGCGGACTCGAAGAGCTCGGGGACCTCGTCGCGCGTGCGGGCGACCTTGAGGCCGCGACCGCCTCCGCCGAAGGCCGCCTTGATGGCGACGGGGAGGCCGTGCTCGTCGACGAACTCGAGCACTTCGTCGGCGCCTGAGACGGGGTTGAGGGTGCCGGGGGCCAGCGGCGCCCCCACCTTCTCGGCGATGTGCCGCGCACTGACCTTGTCGCCGAGCGCCTCGATCGCTGCGGGGGAGGGGCCGATCCAGATGATGCCCGCGTCGATGACGGCCTGGGCGAACTCGGCGTTCTCGGCGAGGAAGCCGTAACCGGGGTGGATCGCGTCGGCGCCGGAGCGCTTGGCGATCGAGAGGATCTTCGGGATGACGAGATAAGTCTCGGCGCTCGTCGTGCCGTCGAGGGAGTAGGCCTCGTCGGCGAGCTTGACGTGCCGGGCATCCCGGTCCTGGTCGGCGTAGATCGCGACGGACGCGATGCCGCTGTCCTTGGCGGCGCGGATGACCCGCACTGCGATCTCCCCGCGGTTGGCGATCAGGACCTTCGTGATGCGAGCCATAGCTCCCTAGCCTAGGGGCGCGCCGTCGACCCGCTGTGGGGGCGCCGGACAAAAACGAGCGGCCGAAGCTGTGGGTGCCTACAAGGACGTCAGTGGGCTGTTCGATTCCACAGCGAGTGCCACGGGATGCCCAGCTCCCGCACCAGTGAGCGGGTGAGCGACACGGACAGGCCGACGACCGCGTGCGGGTCGCCGTCGACGGCCGTGATGTACGCGGAGCCGAGGCTGTCGATCGTGAAGGCGCCCGCGACCTGCAGCGGCTCACCGGTCGCGATGTACGCGTCGAGCTCGTCGTCGTCGATGTCGGCGGCGAAGGTCACGCGCGCGGTCGACACCCCGCCCCGGGCATTTCCGGCGACCCCGCCGCGGTGGTCGATCACCCAGTGCCCCGAGTGCAGGAGCCCGGATGCCCCGCGCATGCCGTCCCACCGCTCGCGGGCCACCTCGGCCCGGTGCGGCTTGCCGTAGATCGCGCCGTCGAGCTCGAACAAGGAGTCGCCGCCGAGGACGATGCCGTCGATGGGCTCGCCGCCGACGAGCGAACCGGCGACGGCCTCGGCTTTCGCCCGCGCGAGCACCTGCACGGCCTCCGCGGCCGGGAGCGGTCCCGCCGCCGCGGCGACGGCGTCCTCGTCGACGTTCGACGGCACGAGAATCGGTTCGATTCCCGCGGCGCGCAGCGTAGCGAGCCGGGCGGGGGAGGTCGACGCGAGGTAGAACCGCAACGGCACTCCTATGCTCGAGAGGTGGGTGAACTACTGGGCCGAGAGCTCGAACTCGACGTTACCAACATCGCGCACGGCGGCGTCGCCGTCGCCCGCCACGAGGGACGGGTGGTGTTCGTCTCCGATGCGATCCCCGGCGAACGGGTGCGCGTTCGGGTCTCGAACGATTCGAAGAAGTCGTTCCTGCGGGCCGACACGCTCGCCGTGGTCGAGCCGAGCCCTCACCGGCAGCCGCACGTGTGGGCAGAGGCGGCAGTCGAGCGCGACCCTGCCGACCGGGCGGGTGGTGCCGAGTTCGGGCACATCGTGCTCGCTCATCAGCGCGAGCTGAAGCGCCAGGTCGTCGCCGACTCGCTCGCGCGCATGGCCCGGATCGAGTCCGCCGTCGAGGTGGAGCCGGTCCCCGCAGAGACCGAGGATGGCACGGGTTGGCGAACTCGGGTGCGGCTGCACGTCGGCCCCGACGGGCGCCCCGGTCCCTTTGCCGCGCGCAGCCACCGTGTCATCCCGGTCTCCTCGCTTCCGCTCGCCGTGGACGAGCTGGCTCAGGCCGCGCCGCTCGCCGAGTCGTTCGCCGGTCACACGTCGGTCGACGTCATCGCCCCGTCGACGGGCGGCGTGCGGCTCGTGGTCGGCGCGCAGAAGCCGTCCACCATCACCGAGGTCGTGGGGGCGCGGGAGTTCCGGCTCGCCGACACGGGGTTCTGGCAGGTGCACCGGGGGGCGGCATCCGTCCTGTCCGCCGCGGTGCAGTCGGCGATCGACGCGGACGCCTTCGACCCGACGGCGATGAATCTCGACCTCTACGGTGGAGTCGGGCTCCTCGCGGCGGCGGTCGCTGACCGGTTCGGCCCGACGACTCGGATCACGAGCGTGGAGAGCGACCCGACGGCCACCGATTTCGCCTCGGAGAACCTCAGCGAGTGGGTCGGCGCCCGCGCCGAGACCGGTCGGGTGGAGCGCTGGATCGCGGCGCTCTCCGCGTCGGCGTCCGCATCGGAGCGGGAACGGCTCGCGCGCGGGACCATCGTGCTCGACCCTCCCCGCTCAGGGGCCGGCCGTGAGGTGGTCGAGTCGATCGCCTCCCTCGACCCGGAGCAGGTCGTCTACGTGGCGTGCGACCCGGTGGCCTTCGCGCGCGACGTTGACTTCTTCGCCTCCCACGGCTACCGGCTGGACGCCGTGCGCGCCTTCGATCTGTTCCCCCACACGCACCATGTCGAGGCGGTCGGAACCCTCCGCCGATCCTGAGTCCACAGGTCGGGGATGTCTCGCCGCCCAGGCGGAGTGCTTGACTACAATTGGGGAGAGCTACGAGACAGGATGCCCATGGCCCAACAGGCAGCCACCCAGGCCGACAACCCGATCGGGTCGTCGACGGTGCGTGTCGCGGTCGTCGACGACCACGAATCCGTGCGCCTCGGTCTCAAGGCCGCGTTCCTCGATGAGGGCTACGACTTCGTGCTGGCCGCCCCCACCGTCCAGGAGCTCATCGACGGGCTCGGAGCGAAGCGCGTCGACGTCGTCGTCCTCGACCTCTCCCTCGGCGACGGTTCGACGGTGACCGACAACGTCAAGCGGGTACAAGCCACCGGAGCGGCCGTGCTCGTGCACTCGATCGCCGACCGAGTGGCCAGTGTCCGCGAGGCCCTCGCCGCGGGAGCGGCGGGAGTCATCCCCAAGTCGTCGGCGACCAAGACCGTTCTCGCGGCGGCCGCTACGGTCGCTCGCGGCGAGGTTCTCAACAACCTCGAGTGGGCGACCGCCATCGACGCGGACCGCGACTTCGCGAAGGCCCAGCTCGGCCGTCGCGAGCGCGAGATCCTGCACCTGTACGCCTCCGGCCTTCCGCTCAAGCTCGCAGCGCAGCAGCTGGGCATCGGGTTCTCCACCGCACGCGAGTACCTCGACCGCATCCGTGCCAAGTATGTGGAGGTAGGCCGGCCAGCGCCCACCAAGGTGGACCTGCTGCGCCGTGCCGTGGAGGACGGGATCCTGCCTGGTCTCGATCCGGATGGCGGAGATGGTCGCTAGGGCGACCGCGATCCCCGCCGTTCCGCAGGGCAAGCAGCCCAGGAACCCGATCAGCCGCAAGCAGGTCGAGAATGTCATCTCGCGCTCTGTCGCGGTGTTCGGCATCGTTTTCGGCGCCCAGACGATCCCGTGGCTGCTCGGCCAGCTCGACGAGGCTTACCCGGTGTGGCTGTGGGTGGTCGTTCCCGCCCTGTTCGGCACCCTGGTCGTCGTGCTCGTGCTCTCGTTCGCGAAGGTGTGGGTCAGGCAGGCGCACAGCACGTTCGCCATCATCTTCCTCATCGCCCTCGTGAGTTGGCCCTTCACGATCGCCCCCGGGGCAGAGGTCTACACCGGTCCCCACTGGCTGTACTACTTGATCACCGTGGCGACAGCGATGGCGTCGATCGGCTTCAACACCGTGTTCGGCACCATCTACTTGTTCCTCGCCCCGCTCGTCTACCTCGTGATCCGGGCATCGCCCGCCGGGGGCAGCGCGGGGTGGCAGCTCGCGACCCTCGAGTCCGTCTACTCGATCATCCTGGGCGGTGCCGTGATGATCATCGTCACGATGCTCCGCCAGGCGGCGTCGTCGGTCGACAACGCGCAGGCAACCGCGCTCGACCGGTACGGCCACGCGGTGCGCCAGCATGCGACCGAGGTCGAGCGCGTGCAAGTGGACTCGATCGTGCACGACAGCGTGCTTACGACCTTGCTTTCAGCAGCGCGGGCATACACGCCGCAGGCGAAGGAGCTCGCCGCCGTCATGGCGGGCAACGCGATCGGCCACCTGCGGGATGCGGCGGCGGCATCCCCCGACGACGGAACGATGGTGCGGTTCACGACGCTCGTCGACCGGATCACGGATGCCGCGGCCGCCCTCTCGAGCCCCTACGAGATCCGCGTCCGCAGCGTCGGCACTCGATCGCTTCCCGTCCACGCCGCCGAGACCCTGTACTCCGCGGCGGTCCAGGCGATGGTCAACAGCCTCCAACACGCCGGCGAGTCGGGTGTGTCGAGGTGGGTGGCGATTCGAGGGATCCGACCCGACGGGATCGAAATCGTGGTCGGCGATACGGGTAGCGGGTTCCTTTTCTCCGAGATTCCCACGGAGCGACTCGGCGTTCGCGTCTCGATTGTGGAGCGGGTCGCGAACGCGGGCGGGCGCGCGGTCATCCAATCCGCACCGGGGGAGGGCACGATCGTGAGCATCCGCTGGCCGCACGGGTCCGGAACCTCTGACAACGGCGTCCCCAGCGAAGTCCTTCAAGTGCTGGAGCCGGGCGACGGGGGTGCGCGATGAGCATCGGAGTACCCCGGTATCTGATCGTCGGCATGGCGGCGCTGTTCTCCACGTACCACCTCATCCTCGCGCTCTACACGATCGATGTGCCGCGCAATCCCGTGCCTGTCTTCGTAGCGATGGCCCTCTACGCGATCGCGACGATCATCAGCCTGCTCCCGGTCGGTCCCACCCGCATGCCGGTGTGGATGGCGGCGTTCAACTTCGCGATCGTCGTGGCCATCACATTCCTCGTCTCAAATGAGCTGGATTTCTCCGACCCGGGGCGAGTCGGCTACTCGAGCTGGTACGTGGCGGCGAGCGGCACGCTCCTCACCATCACGTCGACGCGCCAAAGGCACACGTTCGCGTGGCTCGGCATCGGGTTCCTCGTGGTGCAGAGCGCTGCGGTCGTGGGTCCGGGGCTGTTCGCCCTCGGCATCACCGGGTGCGTCACGTGGGTGGCCGTCTCGCACGTGCTGAGCAGCGCCCTCGCGAAGGCGTCGAAGGATGCCCACCGCTTCGCCCTCGCGGAGCGCGAGGCGACCGACTGGCAGGCCGCCCAGGAGGCGCACGTCTATGAGAGGCAGTTCCGCCTCGGTCAGACGAGCGCGATGGCGCTCTCGATGCTGCGCACGATCCAAGAGTCCGGCGGCGACCTCACGGAGGAGCAACGCCTCGAGTGCCTGCATCTCGAAGGAGCGATCCGCGACGAGATCCGGGGCAGGAAGCTGCTCAACGACGCCGTTCGCGAGGAGGTCATGAACGCGCGTCGCCGGGGCGCTACGGTCACCCTGCTCGACGAGGGCGGAATCGACGACCTCTCCGACGACAACCTGGAGCGCGTGCTCAACCGGCTCGCCCTCGCCATCCACGAGACGACGGCCGACAAGGTCATCGCCCGGACTGTGCCCGAGGGGTCCGATATCGCGGTGACCGTCGTCGGTCTGCGTACGGTAGACGACGACGCCCTGGCTCTCGGCCAGGATTCCCTCGAGGATGACGAGGTCGATCTCTGGCTCGAGATCCCGCGCACCGTCTGAGCGGCCCGGTGACGGCGGCCCGAGCGCGAGCGGCGGGTTAGATCAGCCGAGGACCGGAGAGTAATCTCATCCGGTCCTCGAAACTGACTCGGGTCAGGGCGATAACCCGAATATCGCCCTGACCCGCCCCCAAGACATTGGACCGCTTACCCTAGTCGTCCAATGCAAGGCGGTGTACTCAGTGAGACACCTAGCACTATCTATAGTGCCCCCTTTGTGTGGGGGACGCTAGTCATCACTTTGGGGGACACCGGATTGTCCCCCGTTTCCTCGAGGGTCAATATACCGGGCCAGTTGCGGTGCCTCGGACCTTGACTGCCGTATTTTCGGGGTACACCCGGCGGTGGGCAGACGAATCCGTCTGCGTGCGGGGGCCAGAACGGTCTGTTTCAGCCGTCGGGGGTGCGGATTCAGTGGTCGAATATGCGGCAGGGCGAACGCAACCGTGTGCGGGGTGCCACACGACCGCCGTGATCGCTCTAGAACGCCCTCCAGGCACCCGGTGCGGGGCTCAGCGGCTGCCTCAGCGACCGGCGGCTGCGCATCCAGGCCGACTCGGCCGCGGGCTCGGCGCTCTGTGCGTCCGCGAGCTCCTCGAGGGTCGCGGAAACGACCGCGGTCACTGCGGCGATTTCCAGCGCCGTCGCGCCCTTCGACACAACCCGGATCTCCGGCGGCGTCTGCTCGGTCACAGGGGGATGTTCCCGTGCTTCTTCGGCGGGAGGCTCGCGCGCTTCGTGCGCAGCGCACGCAGAGCCTTGATCACCGCGACGCGGGTCGCCGCCGGCTCGATCACTCCGTCGAGCTCCCCGCGCTCCGCCGCGAGGAACGGGGATGCGACGTTGTAGGTGTATTCGTTGGCGAGGCGGGTGCGTACCGCCGCGACATCCTCGCCCGCCTCCTCGGCAGCCTTGATCTCGCCGCGGTAGAGGATGTTGACCGCACCCTGGCCGCCCATCACCGCGATCTCCGCGGTCGGCCACGCGTAGTTGAGGTCGGCCCCCATCTGCTTCGAGCCCATGACGATGTAGGCGCCGCCGTAGGCCTTGCGCGTGATGACCGTCACGAGCGGGACGGTCGCTTCGGCGTAGGCGTAGAGGAGTTTCGCACCGCGACGGATGACTCCCGTCCACTCCTGGTCGGTGCCGGGCAGGTAGCCCGGGACGTCGACGAGAGTGAGAATGGGGATCGAGAACGCGTCACAGAAACGGAGGAAGCGGGCCGCCTTCTCACCGGCGTCGATGTTGAGAGTGCCCGCCATCGACTGCGGCTGGTTGGCGATGACGCCGACCGTGCGGCCCTCGACTCGCCCGAAGCCCACGACGATGTTCGGGGCGAAGAGCGGCTGGGTCTCGAGGAAGTCGCCGTTGTCGACGATGTGCTCGATGATGCTCGTCACGTCGTACGGCTGGTTGGGCGAGTCGGGCACGATCGTGTTGAGCTTGCGGTCCTCATCGGTGATCTCGAGTTCGATCTCGCTGTCGTACACCGGCGGGTCCGACAGGTTGTTGTCGGGCAGGAAGCTGATGAGCGTGCGGGCGTAGTCGAGGGCGTCGTCCTCGTCGCTGGCCAGGTAGTGCGCTACCCCGGAAACCTTGTTGTGGGTGAGTGCGCCGCCGAGTTCCTCCATGCCGACGTCCTCGCCGGTGACTGTCTTGATCACGTCGGGACCGGTGACGAACATCTGGCTCGATTTGTCGACCATGATCACGAAGTCGGTGAGAGCGGGGGAGTACACGGCACCGCCCGCGGCCGGGCCCATGATGATCGAGATCTGCGGGATCACCCCCGACGCCTGGGTGTTTCGGCGGAAGATCTCGCCGTACTTGCCGAGCGCGACGACGCCCTCCTGGATTCGCGCGCCACCCGAGTCGAGCAGGCCGATGATGGGAACGCCGGTCTTGATGGCGTGGTCCATGACCTTGATGATCTTCTCGCCGGCCACCTCGCCGAGCGAGCCGCCGAAGATCGTGAAGTCCTGGGAGTACACCGCGACCTGGCGTCCGTGGATCGTGCCGAGACCCGTCACGACGGCGTCGCCGTAGGGGCGCTTGTTCTCCATGCCGAAGGCGTGGGTGCGGTGCCGCACGAACTCGTCGAGCTCGACGAACGATCCGTGGTCGAGGAGCGCCTCGATGCGCTCGCGAGCGGTCTTCTTGCCCTTCGCGTGCTGCTTCTCGATCGCGGCCTGGCCGCTCGCGGTGACGGCTTCGTGGTACCGCGCCTTGAGGTCGGCGATCCGGCCGGCAGTCGTGGAGAGGTCGGGCGAGTGCGTGGAGTCGGTCACGCCTGCCACTTTACCCACCGCCCCGCCGTCGCTCCTCGTGCACATCTACAGGGCTGCCGCCGTTTTATTGGTCGCTGGCCTAGGTTGGCAGCATGATCCTGACCGAGTCGGAGCTCACCGCTCCCGTCGAGCTCGTCACCGCCGACGGCCTACTCAACCCCGCGGCCGTGGGCTTCACCCGCACCCCGTTCCACGACACCTCCGGGGTGGGAGCCCGCACGGGCTGGGGCCGCAACAAGCGCTGGGAGTACTGGGGCGTCGTCGGCCCCGACTTCCTCGTCGGGCTGACGGTGGCATCCGTCGACTACGCCGCGGTGAGCGAGGTGTGGGTCTTCGAGCGCGCGACCGGTCGAGAGTGGGGCCGGTCGGGCATCCGCCCCTTCGGCCGCGGGGTGGAGCTGCCGCCGAGCCTCGGCGACGGACCGGCGAGAGCGCGAGCCGCGGGGCTGGAGATCGACATCGAGGATGCTGCGGACGGCTCCTCCCGCCTGCGGGCCGCCATCGCGGGCGCCGCCGTGGACATCCTGGTGCCGCTGCCCGCCGGACACGAACGCCTCGGCGTCGTCGTGCCCTGGAGCGATCGCACGTTCCAGTACACCGTGAAGGATGTCGCGCGGCCGGCGAGCGGCTCGATCGAGGTGGACGGGGTACGGCATGAGCTCGCGGCGGGCGAGAACTGGGCAATCCTCGACCACGGTCGCGGCCGCTGGCCCTACGACGTGGAGTGGAACTGGGCTGCGGCGAGCGGCCGGAGCGATGGCCGCACGATCGGCCTCCAGCTCGGCTCCCGCTGGACCCACGGAACGGGAGCGACCGAGAACGCCCTCGTCGTCGACGGGCGCCTCACCAAGAACAGTGAAGAGCTCCGCTGGGACTACGACCCCTCGGCGTGGCTCGAGCCGTGGACCATCCGAGGGGAGACGGCGGACATCGTCTTCACGCCCTTCCACGACAAGGCCTCCCGCACCCGGCTGGGCGTGATCAGCACGAGGACGGACCAGTGCTTCGGCACCTTCGCCGGCTGGATGCTCGACGAGCACGGGATGCGCGTGCCCTTCCGTGATCTCCTCGGCTGGGCGGAGGACGTGCACAACCGCTGGTGAGTAGCCTGGGGGGCGTGCGCGTCCAGTGGCTTCCCGAGATCGACTCCACCAATCGCGAACTCGTGCGGCTCGCCGCGCTGGGGGGCGTCGAGCACCTGACGGCGCTCGCGACGACCAACCAGACGGCCGGTCGAGGCCGCCTCGGTCGCACGTGGACGGCCCCGGCCGGCACCACGATCGCCGTGTCCGTCTTCATCGCGGGCGGGCCGGATGCCCCCGCCTTCGCCACCCGGATGGCGTGGCTCCCCCTCGCCGCGGGGCTCGCCATGACCCGGACGGTGCGGTCCCTGCTGCCGGGGCGACCCGTGTCCCTCAAGTGGCCGAACGACGTGCAGGTCGACGGACTCAAGGTGTCCGGCATCCTCGGCGAGATCGTGCCCGCGGCGGGCGCGGTGCTCGGCGCGGGCCTCAACCTCACGATGTCGCGGGAGCAGCTCCCGGTCGCGACCGCCACCTCACTCACCCTCGAGGGTGCCGGACCCGAGGACCTCGTCGAGCGTGCCGCGTCCGCCTACCTCTCCGAGCTCGAGTCCGCGTGGCGCGCGTTCGAGGAGGCCGGCTTCGACCCCGAAGCCGGCCTCCGGGCATCCGTCTCGGCCGTCTGCGGCACGATCGGCCGGGACGTCAGGGTGGAACTGCCCGACGGGTCGGAACTGTTCGGCGTGGCCGAGGCGATCGACGCCGAGGGACGACTCGTCGTCGGCGACGAGTCCGGCCGTCGCGCGGTTGCGGCCGGGGATGTCACGCACTTGAGGCACCGGTGAGCGTCCTGCCCTCCGCCGAACCCGAGCGGGTCCTCGCGAGGGTCCATTCGCACGCCCGCGCGATGGTGCTGCCGAGCCTGTTCCTCCTGGCGGTGTGCGCCGGTCTCGGTTACATCGGCGGCAGACTGCCGGAGGCGTGGCAGAACCTCGCGGTACTCGGTCTCGCCGCGCTCCTCGTCGTGGTCGGCTGGCTGGTTCCCCTCGTGCGCTGGCTCGCGCGCACCGTCACGATCACGAGCCGCCGCGCGGTGCTGCGCAGCGGAGTAGTCGTGCGCACGCGCCAGGAGGTGCTGCACAGTCGCATCTACGAGGTGACGGTTCGCAAGTCCGCGATGCAGTCCCTCGTGGGCAGCGGCGACGTTCTTCTCGGCGTCGGCGCCGGCCGCCCCGTCGTGCTGCGGGACATCCCCTCACCGGACCTCGTCGCCGACGCTCTGCACGAGCTCATGGACGCCACCCGACCGACCGGAGACGTTAACCGGTTCGGATAGGGTTGTGCGGTGAGAATCTCGGTCATCGGTTGCGGTTACCTGGGCGCCGTGCACGCGGCATGCATGGCGGAATTGGGCCACGAGGTCGTCGGCGTCGACGTGGACGAGAACAAGATCGCCCAGCTGTCCGCGGGGCGCGCCCCCTTCTTCGAGCCCGGCCTTCCCGAAGTGCTCGATCGCGCCATAGCCAGCGGTCGGCTGCGGTTCACGACCGACATCGCCGAGGCCGCCGGGGCATCCGTGCACTTCGTCGCCGTCGGCACCCCCCAGGTTGTCGGCAGCGACGCCGCCGACCTCCGATTCGTGGACGCCTCGTTCTCCGCGCTGGCCGCCCACCTCGCCCCCGGCGACCTCGTCGTGGGGAAGTCGACCGTACCGGTCGGCACCGCGGCGCGCCTCTCGGAGCTCGTCGAGGCCACCGGCGCGAGCCTCGCGTGGAACCCCGAGTTCCTCAGGGAGGGCTTCGCCGTCGGCGACACCCTGAGCCCGGACCGCCTCGTCTACGGAGTGCGCGCCGGGGATGACGCGGCCGTCGCCGCGCTCGACGAGGTGTACAGCGCCGCGCTCGCCGCCGGCACCCCCCGACTCGTCACGGACTACGCGACGGCGGAGCTCGTCAAGGTCGCCGCCAACGCCTTCCTCGCGACCAAGATCTCGTTCATCAACGCCATGGCCGAGGTCGCCGAGGCGACGGGCGCCGATGTGACCCAGCTCGCAGACGCGATCGGTCACGACGCCAGGATCGGTCGGCGCTTCCTCAACTCCGGCCTGGGCTTCGGCGGTGGCTGCCTCCCGAAGGACATCCGCGCGTTCATGGCTCGCGGCGACGAGCTCGGGGTGGGAGAGTCCTTGGCGTTCCTCCGCGAAGTGGACGCCATCAACCTGCGCCGCCGCACGCGAGTGGTCGACCTTGTGGCCGCTGCGCTCGACGGGGATGTCGCCGGTCGTCGGATTGCGGCGCTCGGCCTCGCCTTCAAGCCCGACTCCGACGACGTCCGTGACTCGCCCGCTCTCGAGGTCGTGCAGCGTCTCACCGAGCTCGGTGCCGCCGTGGTCGCGACGGATCCCGAGGCCATTGAGACGGCGCGGCGCTCGAAGCCCGACGTCCACTACGCGCCCACGGTGGAGGAGGCGGTCGACGGGGCCGAGTGCATCGTCGTGCTGACCGAGTGGCGCGAGTACCGCGAATTCACCCCGGAGAGCCTCGGACGGATCACGACGGCGCGACGTATCGTTGACGCCCGGAACTGCCTCGATCCGAAGCAGTGGCGTGATGCGGGGTGGACCTACAGCGCCCCCGGTCGTCCCTGAGCTAGTCCGAGTCCGCGTCTCGGCTCGCGGCGCTCTCGTCCTCGAAGAGCACGAGTGCCGCCGCCTCGGCCTTGTGGGTCCGAGCGTGCAGGCCGTCGCGACGGTGATGTCCGTAGACCCAGAACCGGAACAGGAAGAACCGGAACGCCGTCGCGAGCACGAAGCCGATGACGTTGGTCGAGATGTTGTCCGCCAGCAGAGTGCGGAAGCCGAGCACGTAGTGCGAGACCCACAAGCACAGCAGCACGACGAGCAGTCCGCCAGCCGACACGACGATGAACTCGAGAAGCTCCAGCAAGTAGTTGTCGCGCCGATTCTCGCGGAACGTCCAGTAGCGGCTGCCGAGCCACGTCACGAGGGTGCCGAAGACGACCGCGACGGCCTTCGCGCCGATCGGGTTGTCGCCCATGACCGTGACGCGGAGCAGGTTGAAGACGCCCACGTCGACGACGTAGCCGACGATGCCCACGACGCCGAACTTGAGCGCGTACCGGAGAAGGCTCACCCACAACGTGGTGAGGGCACCCAGCGCCCGATCGCGCAGCGTGCCCCTGTCAGGAGTCGGCATGGGCGAGTGCTTCGCGGAAATAGTCGATCGTGCGCGCGAGACCGCTGCTGAGCGGCACCGACGGCTCCCAACCGAGGACGTCCCGGGCGAGCGAGATGTCGGGGCGGCGCTGCTGCGGGTCATCCGGGGGCAGGGGAAGGTGGGTGATCGTCGATGCGCTCCCCGTCATGGAGATGATCTGCTCGGCGAGTTCGAGCATCGTGAACTCGCCCGGGTTGCCGATATTGATCGGGCCCGTGACCTCGTGCGGTGTCGACATGAGCCGGACCATGCCGTCGATCAGGTCGTCGACGTAGCAGAAGCTGCGAGTCTGCGATCCGTCGCCGTAGATCGTCAGCGGCTCGCCGCGCAGCGCTTGCACGATGAAGTTGCTCACCACTCGACCGTCGTCGAGGTTCATCCGCGGTCCGTAGGTGTTGAAGATCCGCATGACCTTGATAGAGAGATCGTGCTGGCGGCGGTAGTCGAAGAAGAGCGTCTCCGCGGCCCTCTTGCCCTCGTCGTAGCAGCTGCGCACCCCGATCGGGTTGACTCGGCCCCAGTATGACTCGTCCTGGGGGTTCACCTCCGGGTCGCCGTAGACCTCGGACGTCGACGCCTGGACGATCGGCACCCCCAGTCGCTTAGCCAGGCCGAGCATGTTGATCGCGCCGATCACGCTCGTCTTCGTCGTCTGCACGGGGTCGCGCTGGTAATGCACCGGCGAGGCGGGGCAGGCGAGGTTGTAGATGCTGTCCACCTCGACGTAGAGGGGGAAGGTGACGTCGTGACGCAGGAGTTCGAACCGCGGATGCCCGAGCAGGTGGGCGATGTTGTCCCGGCGCCCCGTGTAGAAGTTGTCGACGCACAGCACTTCGTGCCCCTCGTCGAGCAGCCGGTCGACGAGGTGGGAGCCGAGGAAGCCCGCGCCCCCCGTGACCAGTACGCGTTGGCTCATTCCGTGTGCGCCTTCCGGGGGATGAAGGAGACCGTTATCACGATCACCGAGAATGCAGTGAACCACAGGATGAGCGCGGGCGTGGCGGTAATGCGGTCATAGCTCGTGCCGAGCCACCATTCCAGCCGGCTGCTCGAAGCGCCCAGCACATAGGTCAGGGCGATGATCGCCACGATCGACACCCAGCTCCCCGCGAGCACGACTGACTGGCGAACCGATCGCCCCGTGGGGCTGACGATGAGCAGCAGCGCGACCAGCAGGGCGAGCCCCACGATCGCCGGGATGAAGGCCGTGCCGAGCTTGAGAGCGGCGAGCTCCTGCAGAGTCGCCCAACCCGCGCTCGACGGGTCGAGCAGTTCAGGCAGCCGGTCGACGACTCCCGCGGAATCGGACTCGCCGGGTGCGCCCACTGCGCTCGCGAACACCCTGCTGGCAACGAAGGCGAGCCCGAGGCCGGCAAAGGGAAGTGCGGTGGGCCAGGAGTACTGGCGGAAGCTTGCCACGGCGAACCAGAGCAGCACCGCGAGGGCGAACCACACCCCCTCCTGCTTGACGGACACCGCGGCGACGGCCGCGACGGCCGCGAGGGACGCCCACCGCCAGCCGAGCGGCTGCCCGAGCCCCGGTATGAGCAGGGCCAGGAGCAGGATGACGGTCCCCGCCTGCAGCGCGTCCACGTACCCGCTCGACGCGAGGCCGCCCCCCACCGAGACGGTCGCGCCGACGAAGAGCGCGAAGGCGGGGATGGCGGCGCCCGGCCGCGCTCGGGGCGCCAGCCGCTCGAGCGCCGTCGATGCGGCGAGAGCCCCCGTCAGCGTCGTGAGGATCGCGATCACGCGCAGGCCGAGTACGAGATTCTCTCCGCCGGTGGCGCTCCACACCGTCGCCACCGCCGCGGGTGCGAGCAGCGGATAGCCCGGGTGGGAGAAGAGCAGGGCCGGATTCGATTGCGCGTCGAGGTACGCCGATGGCGCGGCGTCGAGCCACGACGCGTGGAACAACCAGATGCTGCGGGCATCCCACTCCGTCGGCGGGCCGGGCAGCGCCACGAGGAACATCACGATGATCGCTGTGACGGCGAGCTGGACGAACTGGCCCTGCGTCGGACGCGTGCGCACCCGGGACACGAGCGTGCGGCGCAGACGCGGGATCGCGGCGATTGCCGCGTACGCGACCGCGACCAGCAGGATCCACGCCGCGACCATAGGCATCCCCGTCGTGAGGTGCAGAGGCACCGCGACGATGGCGATCAGGCCGGCGAGGAGGGCGCTCGCGAAGAGTGCAGGAACCCAGTCCCACACCAGCAGCGCGATGGGCAGGACGAGCAGCACGAACAGGACGAGCCCGAGGATGCCGATCATCCTTCGACCACCCAGATCACGCGACCCCCGCAGACCTGTTCGATGAGCGCGTCGTCGGAGTCGCTCGGGGGATCATCGGTGACCCTCACGATGTAGTCGCTCGCCGCGGGCTCCTCCGAGACACCGAGCCTCGGATAGGCGATCTCGGCGATCCGCTGATAGGAGAAGGAGTCGTCGCCGTCGACATCCACGGTGACCGTCGAGCCGGTCGGGACGGTGCTGACCACCGCCTCGTAGCACTCGATGACCCGCAGCCTGCCGCTCTCCTCCGGCGTATAGCGCACCATCACTCGGGAGAAGAAGCCGCCCGTGTAGGGCGAGAGCGTGATCTGGCCGAGGGCGGGCCCGAAGAGCAGCAGGGAGAACCCCAGTGCGACGGCGCTGATCGCCGCCGCCATCCGGGTTCGCGGGGACATCCCTACCGCCGACCCAGGTTGTACTTGAGGATGCAGTAGATCGCGCGGAAGCCGTCCTTCCACCCGATCTTCTTGCCCTCGGCGTAGGTGCGTCCGTTGTACGAGATTCCGACCTCGTAGATCCGTGAGTCGGTTCGCGCGATCTTCGCGGTGATCTCCGGCTCGAACCCGAAGCGGTTCTCCTGGATCG
The DNA here is from genome assembly GCF_030580675.1 of Antiquaquibacter soli. GTDB lineage: Bacteria > Actinomycetota > Actinomycetes > Actinomycetales > Microbacteriaceae > Rhodoglobus > Rhodoglobus soli. The sequence continues at coordinate 536,778 of NZ_JAUQUB010000001.1, forward strand.
TGATGCCCTGGATGATCTCGCGGCGGAAGACCTTGTAGCAGGTCTCCATGTCCGTGAGGTTGAGGTTGGTGAACATGTTCGACAGCCGGGTCAGGAAGGCGTTGCCGACGGAATGCCAGTAGTAGAGGACGCGGTGGGCGTCGCCGCCCATGAAGCGGCTGCCGTACACGACGTCGGCCCGGTCGGCGAGGATCGGGGCGAGCAGCTTGGGGTACTCGTTCGGGTCGTACTCGAGGTCGGCATCCTGGATGATCACCAGGTCGCCCGTGGCGAGGCCGATGCCGGTGCGGAGTGCGGCACCCTTGCCCTGGTTGACCGAGTGGGACTCGAAGACGTCGACGAGGTGGCTGAGGTCGGCGCGGATCTTGTCACCGGTGCCGTCCGTCGAGCAGTCGTCGACGAGGATGATCTCCTTGTCGGGGTACGGAGAGTTTCGTACCGCGAGAAGCACTTCCTCAATGGTCTTCGCTTCGTTGTAGCACGGGATGACGACCGAGAGCTTCACGGACCTGCCTGTCGACGGCCGCGCGGGCCGCGGCGGGGAAGGGACACCAAATGCTACTGTACGAGTTCGCCGCGCGCGTTCGCGCTGGGGATAGGAGAGCGGGGTCATGAGCCCTACTGTCGGAGTGATCGGGGGCGGGCAGCTCGCCCGCATGATGGTTCCCCCGGCCGTCGAGCTCGGGCTCGGCATCGCCGTGCTCGCCGAGTCGGAGGGCTCGAGCGCCTCGATCGCCGCGACGGCGGTCGGCGACTACCGAGACGCGGAGACCGTGCTCGAGTTCGCTCGCGGTGTCGACGTGATCACGTTCGACCACGAGCACGTGCCACAGGATGTGCTCCGCGCCCTCCTCGCGGCGGGGGTGGCCGTGCATCCCGGCCCCGATGCCTTGCTCTACGCGCAGGACAAGCTGCTCATGCGCGAGCGGCTCAGCGACCTGGGACTGCCCGTGCCCGAGTGGGCCCGCGTGACAGACCCCGCCGAACTCGACGCGTTCCTCGCCGGGCACGGCGGCCGGGGCGTCGTCAAGACGCCCCGAGGCGGCTACGACGGCAAGGGAGTGCGCGTGGTCTCCGCAGCCTCCGATGTCTCGGACTGGTTCGTGGCGGGCGAGTCGCTCCTCGTCGAGGAGCTCGTGGAATTCCGTCGGGAGCTCTCGCAGGTGCTCGCGCGCCGGCCCTCGGGAGAGATCGCGTTGTGGCCCGTCGTCGAGTCGATCCAGCGTGATGGCGTCTGTGCCGAGGTCATCGCTCCGGCACCGGGCTCCGCCGGTCGGATCGCGGATGTCGCGGCCGACGTCGCCACGTCCATCGCGGAGAACCTCGGCGTGACGGGGGTGCTCGCCGTCGAGCTGTTCGAGACCACTGACGATCGTGTGCTCGTGAACGAACTCGCCATGCGCCCCCACAACAGCGGTCACTGGAGCATCGACGGCTCGACGACGAGCCAGTTCGAGCAGCACCTCCGGGCGGTGCTCGACCTCCCGCTGGGGGCGACGGGATGCCGCGACCCCTGGTCGGTCATGGTGAACGTCTTCGGCGGCCTCGCCCCCGAGCGCGTGCCGCTCGCCCTCGCCGACCAGCCCGCGGTCAAGGTGCACGGCTACGGCAAGGAACCGCGGCCCGGTCGCAAGGCGGGCCACGTGACGGCGGGCGGCGAGGAGCTCGAGGACGTCGTGTTCCGGGCGCGCGCCGCAGCAGCGTTCTTTGAGGATTGACCCATACCCTTGTCGGGTGACTGAACCCGCAACCGTCGCCGTCGTGATGGGCTCCGATTCCGACTGGAGCGTCATGTCGGCCGCGACCGAGGCTCTCGCGGAGTTCGGCATCCCGTTCGAGGTCGAGGTCGTCTCCGCGCACCGGACCCCGGAGAAGATGATCGCTTTCGGCAAGGCAGCCGCGGCGCGCGGCATCCGGGTCATCATCGCCGGTGCGGGTGGGGCCGCGCACCTTCCTGGCATGCTCGCGTCGGTCACCTCGCTCCCCGTCATCGGGGTGCCGGTTCCGCTCGCGAAGCTCGACGGACTGGACTCGCTCCTGTCCATCGTGCAGATGCCCGCGGGCATCCCGGTCGCCACCGTCTCCATCGGGGGGGCTCGCAACGCCGGGCTCCTTGCTGCGCGCATCCTGGGCTCCGGCGATGCGGAGCTCACCGCCCGACTCGACGCTTTCGCTGCCGGACTCGCGGAGCTCGTCGAGCAGAAGAACGACGCCCTGCTGCGGAGCATCAAGGGCCAGTGAGCAGCTACGGCGTGAGCGCCTCTCCGGTCCGCACCCCGGATGCCGCGAACCCGCACGGAATGACGAAGCGGGCGTGGTGGCTCGTCGGCCTCAACATTCTCATCCCCGGCTCGGCCCAGCTCCTGGCAGGCTCCCGCCGTCTCGGCCGGTTCGGGGTCGGTGCGACGTTCGTGCTGTGGGCTGTCGTCGCGGTCGCGATCCTCGTCTGGTTCGTGTGGCCCACCGCCCTGCTCACCGTCGTCACCTTCAGCGCGAGCCTGTGGATTCTCGCCGCAGCGCTCGTCTTCTACGCCGCCCTCTGGGTGGTGCTGACTCTCGATACCCTGCGCCTCGTCCGGCTCGTGCGCACGACGCCCTCCGCCCGCGGGTGGATCGCCGGACTCGCGACCATCAGCCTCGTCCTGTTCTCGGGCGGCGCCGGCTACGCCGCCTTCCTCGCGAGCACGGCGGGCGGATTCGTCTCCGACGTGTTCGTCGTCGCCCCGCCGAAGGAGCCCGTCGACGGTCGCTACAACTTCATGCTGCTCGGTGTCGACTCCGGTCCGGACCGCGAGGGACTCCGACCCGACTCGATCACCGTGGTCAGCGTGGATGCCACGACCGGTGCCGCAACGATGATCGGCATTCCGCGCAACCTCGAGAACGTGCCCTTCCCTGAGGACTCGCCGCTCTACGCGAAGTACCCGAACGGCTACGGCGCCGACGACGGGTGCGAAGTCGACGTCTGCTACATCAACTCGGTCTACACCGAGGTCACGCTCACGAGCCCGGAGATGTACCCGAACGCGACGGCGGAGGGCAGCGACCCCGGCATCGAGGCCGTGCGGGATGCCGTCGAAGGGGTCACCGGCCTCACCATCCAGTACTACGCGCTCATCGAGATGCAGGGGTTCATCGACCTCGTGGACGCGCTCGGCGGCGTCGACGTCACCGTCGAGACCGCCGTGCCGATCCACACCGATGACACCTTCACGGAAGTGGCCGAGTGGATCGGCCCGGGTGTGGTGCACCTCGACGGCTACCACGCGCTGTGGTACGCCCGATCGCGGCACGACACCACCGACTACGACCGGATGCAGCGCCAGCATCAGCTGCAGCAGGCGATCATCGAGCAGTTCAGCCCCGCCAACGTGCTCAGCAAGTTCCAAGCCGTGGCCGCGGCCGGGGCGCGGCTCGTGGAGACGGACATCCCGCAGTCCGCGCTCGGCTATTTCGTCGACCTCGCGGGCAAGACGCGCGAACTGCCGATCGCGCAGCTCGAGCTCACGCCCGTCAACGACGTGGACCCCGAGTACCCCGACTACCCCTATATTCACCAGCTCGTGGCGGACGCGACCGCCCCGATCGAGGTCGAGGAGACCCCGGCCGGCTAGTTACAGGTCGGCGTGCAGCTGCCACACCTGCTCGGCGGCGCCCCGCCACGTGAACGCCTTGGCCCGGTCGAGCCCGATGTACTTGAGTCGCTCGGCGAGCGCGTCGTCCGAGAGCACCGTGTTGATGGCGTCCGCGATGCGTACGGGGTACTCGTCCCCGTCCCGCTCGACCGTGAGGCCGGAGTCGGCGGCGAGCTCCACGAGCGCGGGAGCGTCGGAGTGGATGACCGGTGTGCCGTGCGCGAAGGCCTCGAGCATGGGCATCCCGAACCCCTCCTCGAGATTCGGGTAGGCGAAGACGGTCGCTCGGGAGAGCGCCACCGCGAGATCGGGATCGCTGAGCGTGCCGAGGCTGCGGACGCGGCCCTCGCCGAGGCCGGCGTCCGCTGCGGCGGCCGCGACGGCCTCGTCGGTCGAGCCGTGGCCGGCGAGCAGGAGCGGGATCGAGTCGTGGACCCGGGTCATCGCCTTGATGAGCTGGTCGATCCCGCGGCGGGGCTCGATGCCGCCGACGGCGAGCACGTACTTCTCCGGGAGGCCGAGGGCGGCGGCGCGGTCGTCGGCGTCGGCCGGCAGCTCGAGCGAGGAGCTCGGGGCACCGGCGATCACGCGCACCCGATCGCCGAGGTCGGCGATCTCGGCGATCTGCGCCGCAACCGTGTGGCTCGGCACCACGATGGCGTCGGCGTACTTCTCTGCTCGCTTCAGCATCGACTTGTGCCAGGAGACCTGGCGCGGGCTCAGCGACTCGGGGTGCGACCAGGCGATCGTGTCGTGGACGGTGACGGCGATCTGGTCTCCGTCGTTGAGCCGATCGTGACGACTCAGCGGGGCGAACAGGCTCGTCGCGTGGAGCATCCCGGTGCCGGGGAGGCGGGTGAAGCCGTGCTGCCAGGCCGCGAGGAGCTCGCGGCGGGCCAGGGCGCTCTTGTGCAGCGCGGCGAGGCCGGGGAGGCGCTCCGCGATGCGCTGGTAGTCGGGCTCGGGAGAGGCTGCGACGAACCCCTCGACGGTGCATCCGCGCGGCGCGGTGCGGATGAGGGCGGCGGCGAGCTCTTCGGTGTATCGCGCCGTTCCACCCGGTGTCGGCGAGAGCATGTCATCGATGATGACGCGAAGAGTTGTCACGGATTCACCTTAGGGGAGTCGGAGGGCCCCGGACGCCGCGGCGGCGTCGAGGGCCTCGCGCCACGGGCGCAAGGGGGGAAGGCCTGCGGCGGCCCATCGATCGTGTCCCAGAACAGAGTACGCGGGTCGGGGCGCCGGCCGCACGAAGGCGGAGCTGTCGGTGGGCGTGATCCGCTCCGGATCGAGGCCCTGGGACTCGAGCACCGCGCGGGCGAAGTCGAACCAGCTCGCCTCGCCCGAGTTCGTGCCGTGGTAGACGCCCGCGGGCGCGTCGGAGTCGAGGAGAGCGACGATCTGACGGGCGAGATCGCCCGTCCACGTCGGCTGTCCCACCTGATCGGTCACGACGCCGATGGTGTCGCGGTCGGCGGCCAGGCGCAGCATCGTCTTCGCGAAGTTCGGGCCGTCCGCCCCGTAGAGCCACGCCGTGCGCACGATGTAGTGGCCATCCGGGTGAGCGCGCTCGACGAGCTCCTCGCCGAGCGCCTTCGACCGCCCATAGGCCGACACCGGGTGGCGCGGGGCGTCTTCGCGGTAGGGGCTCGTCGCCGTGCCGTCGAACACGTAGTCGGTCGAGACCTGCACGATGCGGGCGCCATGCCGCGCGGCGGCCTCCGCGAGGATGCCTGCCGCCGTGCCGTTGATGAGTGTCGCGGCATCCTCGTCCGACTCCGCGTCGTCGACCTTCGTGTAGGCGGCGGCGTTGATGACGACGTCGTGCCCGGCGACCGCGGCGTCGACCGCCGCGGCGTCGGAGATGTCGAGGTCGGCGCGCGCGAGCAGGGTGGCGTCCCGGCCCTCGAGGGCCCGGGAGAGGTCGGCGCCGAGCATCCCGCCCGCGCCGGTCACGAGGTAGCGGGTCACAGTGCGGCGCGCGCCTTCAGCGGCTCCCACCACGCGCGGTTGTCGCGGTACCACTGCACGACGTCGGCGAGGCCCTGCTCGAACGGCACCTGCGGCTCGTAGCCGAGCTCGGCCCGGATCTTCGAGATGTCCACCGAGTAGCGCAAGTCGTGTCCGAGGCGGTCGGCCACCCGGTCGACGTACGACCAGTCCTTGCCCGTGGCCTCGAGGAGCAGTTCGGTGAGCTCCTTGTTGGTGAGCTCGGTACCGCCGCCGATGTTGTAGATCTCGCCCGCGCGGCCGCGCGTGAGCACCATCGCGATGCCGCGCGTGTGGTCGTCGACGTGCAGCCAGTCGCGGATGTTGTTGCCCTCGCCGTACAGCGGCACGTGCTTGTCGTCGATGAGGTTGGTGACGAAGAGCGGGATGACCTTCTCGGGGAAGTGGTAGGGGCCGTAGTTGTTCGAGCAGCGCGTGATCGACAGGTTGAGGCCGTGGGTGCGGAAGTAGCTCCGGGCGAGCAGGTCGCTGCCGGCCTTCGAGGCCGAGTAGGGGGAGTTGGGCTCGAGGGGGCGGTTCTCGTCCCACGATCCCTCCGCGATCGAGCCGTACACCTCGTCGGTTGAGACGTGCACGAAGCGGGCGGTGCCGTGGCGCAGCGCGGCGTCGAGGAGCCGCTGGGTGCCGAGCACGTTCGTCTCGACGAAGATGCCGGAGTCGCGGACCGAGCGGTCGACGTGCGACTCGGCCGCGAAGTGCACGATCGCGTCGACGCCCGGGAGGGTGTCGTCGAGCTTCGCCGCGTCGCGGATGTCGCCCTGGACGAAGCTGTAGCGCGGGGAGTCCGCGACGGGTGCGAGGTTCTCGAGGTTGCCCGAGTAGGTGAGCGCGTCGTACACGACGACCTCGGCGCCCTCGAGGCCGGGGTAGGCGTCCTGGAGAGTGCGGCGGACGAAGTTGGAGCCGATGAAGCCGGCACCGCCGGTGACGAGGATTTTCATGAGTTACCAGATACCAATCGTTATGAGCAGTCCAATTATCCGTTGATCGCGCGGCCGCCGCCGCAACCGGCGGCTCTCTCGGGCGAGAGCGAAGCGGGATCGCGCCCCCGGAGTGGTCAGGAGGGAGAGGATGCGCGCGAGCTCCGCCCGCCCCGGCCCCTCCGGGGCGACGTGCAGTGCGACGCGCGTCAAGTGCGTGGAGTGCTGGCGCAGCCAGTGCTCGCGGATGAGTCGCAACCGCTCGCGAGCCGCCGCGAGACCGACGTTCGAGCCCATGACGTTGCCCCCGTGCTGGCGGTAGTCGACGCTCGGCCAGCCGTCGATGCGCCAGCGCCAGCCGCGACCGCGGGCGACCGCGTAGATGAGCGAGTCGTGGAAGTCGACGGCGCGCGCGTCGGGGGAGTCCCGGAGCACCTCCGCAGTGAGGCGGAGCAGTCGCGGGGTGATGAGGAACGTGCATCCGGGGCCCGGGCTCTCGAGGAGGTAGTCGAGCTCCCGCTGCGGGTAGTCCTTGCGCACGAGGGTGCGATCGCCCTCCGCGGTGAAGGAGGTGACGCTCGACGACACGCCGTCGACGCCCTCGGCGATGAGCGAGGCGTGGCGGGCGAGCTTGCCGGGGAGCCAGACGTCGTCCTGATCGGCGAAGGCGACGAGAGTGTCGTCGGGCACGTCGACGCGCTGGATGAGCCGCGCGAAGTTCTTCGCGGAGCTGCCGCCCGTGCCGTCATCGGGGAGCACCGTGATGCGCGCGTCGTCCGCCGCGCGATCGACGAGCCACTGCGCGGTGCCGTCCGTGGAGGCGTCATCGAGGGCGACGATCGACACCGCGACTCCTTCTTGAGCCAGGATGCTGTCGACCTGCTGCGGGAGGAAGCGGAGCCCGTTGTGGGTGGCGAGGAGCACGACGACCCGGGACGCTCCCGCGGAGTGGTTGCGAGCCTCGCGCATGACTGACCATGATAGTGCCGGGGACGTAGGATCGCTGCGGGCTCGAAAACCGAGTGCAGCTCAAATCGGGGGTCACAACGTGTCGATCATCATGCGTTCTTGTGCGGCGGGAGCCGCCGTTCTGCTCAGCGCGGGCCTGCTCAGCGCCCCCGCCATCGCCTTCGCGGAGGATCCGGCGCCTGCTCCTGTCGAGTCGATGGACGAGTTCTCTCCCTCGGACTATGCGGCCGAGGCGGCCGAGCTCCCGATCGAGCTCGCGGATGCCGTCGCTCGCGATCTGGGCATCTCCCCCGAGGAGTACCTCGCCCAAGGCGCGGCAGCGGTGCAGGCGGTCGAGGTCGTGTCCTCCCTCGAGGGCGCCGGAGTCACGGTTCTCGGTTCGCGACTCGAGGGGACGGAGCTCGTCGTCAACGTCGAGGACGGCGCTGACGCCGCTCTCGTCGAGTCTGCCGGCGGCGTCGCCGAATACGGTGAGCCGGCCCCGGCGTGGGATCCGACGGACCTCGTCGCCGAGCCGGCTGCTGACGTGTACGACGGGCTCGGCTGGGTGTGGAGCGACGGCACCTACCTCCACCAGTGCTCCGTCGGTTACACCGGCTACCTCGTGTCCACCGGCGCCAAGCAGTTCGCGACGGCGGGGCACTGCACGGAAGACATGACGGGCACCGCTCGGATCTGGACACAGTCCGCTCCGGGCCAGTCGGGCTCCCTGGGCGCGACGCTCGGCCAGAAGATCGCCGGCACCATCACCTTCGGCAACGGTATCGACGTGGGTCGCATCGACACCGGCGCGAACGTGCAGAAGGCCAGCGCCGTCACATGGGGCTTCGGCACGGGGGCACCGCTCTCGAGCACCCCCCGGATCCTCACCGGCGACGCGGCTCCGATCGTCGGCGCCGACGTGTGCAAGTCCGGCAGCCGCACCGGATGGCGCTGCGGCGAGATCGTGGACGTCGACTTCGAGACGAGTGTGAGCGGGAACCTCGTCAACTCCGTCGTGACGACGGCGTGCGTCATGCCCGGCGACTCCGGCGGCACGGGAATCATGGGTTCGAAGGGGATCGGCATCACCTCGTGGGTGAGCTGGAACTCGGGAACGCTGCCCCCCATCGAATCGCGGACGTGCGCCAACGTCGCCTACTCCGGGTACTTCCAGATGGTGTCTCCCGGATCGCAGGAGAGCGTCGCGAGCGTGTACGGCAACACGTGGGAGATGGCGGCGACCGTCTCGGCGCCCACGATCACCTCGATCTCGGGGTCGTCCACCGACCAGACGGCGATCAACGGCACCGTCGCGAACGCCGGCCGCAATTACAAGGTCGACGTCTTCATCGACGGCAGCACGACGGCATTCGCCACGGCGACGGTGAACGCGAGCAGCGGCCAGTGGAGCGTCAGCACGACATCGCTCCCGGCGGGCATCCACTCGTTCAGCGCCGTCGCGCGCTACGGCACCTGGTCGAAGTCGACCGCGACGACGGGCATCATCAAGCGCTCCATGACGGTGACGCGCATCGACGGTGCGAACCGCTTCGAGGTGGGCGTCAAGATCGCCCAGGCCCGTTACCCCAGCGGCGGCGCGCCCGTCATCTACGTCACAACCGGTAACAACTATCCCGACGCGCTGTCCGCCGCGCCCGCCGCGGCCATCCAGGAGGGGCTGCTGCTTCTCACCGAGAACGGCGGGCTTCCGGCTAACGTCCGCGCCGAGATCGTCCGGCAGGCTCCCGGCGAGATCATCGTGGTCGGCGGGGTGAACTCCGTCTCCACGGCGGTCTACAACGACCTGCGCACCATCCAGCCCAACATCCGTCGACTCGGTGGGTCGGACCGCTTCGAGGCCTCGCGCAACATCGTCGCGGATGCCTTCACGGGGCTCAATCCGTCGACCGCCTACATCGCGACCGGATACAACTTCCCGGACGCGCTGAGCGCGAGCGGTGCGGGCGGAGCGTTCGGGTACCCTGTCATCCTCGTTCCGGGCAACGCGTCCGGCGTCGACTCCGCCACCCTGGAACTGCTGAACAGCCTTGGTGTCACGGAGATCAAGATCGCCGGCGGCCCCGCCTCCGTCAGCAACGGCATCCTGAACAGCCTCAAGGTGATCGACCCCACGCCCACTCGCCTTTCCGGGGCTGACCGCTTCGAGGCGTCAGCGAACATCGCGCTAGACGCCTTCGGTGCAACGAGCCCCTCCCAGGCGTACATCGCTACCGGCTACAACTTCCCCGACGCGCTCGCCGGAGCGCCGCTCGCGGGGGGCACCTCGTCTCCGCTCATCGTCGTCCCTACGACATGCATCCCCGCCGGGACGATGTCGGTTCTGGCGCAGTTCGGGACGAGCTCGATCACGCTCCTGGGTGGGCCGGCCTCCCTGACGCCCGACGTCCAGGCGCTGCGCTCCTGCTAGTGGCAGCCCGGTAGACTCACCCGGTGCAGATTCGCGAGCTCTCCGTCCCCGATTCGTACGAGATCACCCCGATCATCCGTTCCGATGACCGCGGGGTCTTCCTTGAGTGGTACCGGTTCGACAAGCTCGCGGAGGTGACGGGGCACCCCATCGTGCTGCGGCAGGCCAACACCTCGGTGTCGAAGAAGGGCGTCGTGCGAGGCATCCACTTCGCGGACGTCCCACTCGGGCAGGCCAAGTACGTGACGGTGACCCACGGCGCGGTTCTCGACTACGTCGTCGACATCCGCGTCGGCTCGCCGACGTTCGGTACCTGGGACTCGGTGCTTCTCGACGACGTCGACCGTCGTGCGATCTACCTCTCCGAGGGGCTCGGCCACGCCTTTGTCGCGCTGACGGATGACGCGGTCGTGAGCTACCTCGTCACGGACACCTACAACCCGACCGCGGAGCACGGGATCGACCCGCTCGACCCGCAGATCGGCCTGGTCTTCCCGCCGGAGGCGGGAGAGCCGCTGCTCAGCCCGAAGGACACGGATGCCCCGACTCTCGCCGAGGCTGCGGAGCAGGGCCTCCTCCCCGACTACGAGGCCGTGCGGGCCTTCTACGCGACGCTGAACGAGGGGAAGTAGCGATGCGCGGCATCATCCTGGCCGGCGGGTCCGGCACGCGGCTCTGGCCGATCACCAAGGGCATCTCGAAGCAGCTCATGCCCATCTACGACAAGCCGATGATCTACTACCCCCTGTCGACGCTCATGATGGCGGACATCCGCGAAATCTTGATCATCACAACCCCCGAGTACAACGACCAGTTCCGCGCCCTCCTCGGGGACGGCTCCGACCTGGGCATCCGTCTCGAGTACGCGGTGCAGCCGAGCCCCGACGGCCTCGCGCAGGCGTTCATCATCGGCGAGGAGTTCATCGGCGACGAGTCGGTCGCGCTCGTGCTCGGCGACAACATCTTCCACGGCACCGGGCTCGGCAGCTCGCTGCGCTCGAACGGGGAGATCGAGGGAGGGCTGATCTTCGCCTACCAGGTCGCCAACCCGACCGCGTACGGCGTCGTCGAGTTCGACGAGAACAACGTGGCGGTGTCGATCGAGGAGAAGCCCGCGAAGCCCAAGAGCAATTACGCGGTGCCGGGTCTGTACTTCTACGACAACGAGGTCGTGCAGATCGCGAAGACGATCGAGCCGAGCGCTCGCGGCGAGCTCGAGATCTCGACGGTCAATGAGCGCTACCTGCAGTCGGGCCGACTGCAGGTGCAGGTGCTCGACCGTGGAACGGCGTGGCTCGACACGGGGACCTTCGAGTCGATGATGCAGGCGTCGGAGTACGTCCGCGTCATCGAGGACCGCCAGGGGTTCAAGATCGGCTGCATCGAGGAGATCGCCTGGCGAGCCGGCTGGATCGATGACACGCAGCTCGCCGTGCTCGCCGCCCCGCTGCAGAAGAGCGGCTACGGGACCTACCTCCAACGACTGCTCGCGGGTCGCGATGACTCCTGAGCCGCGACGCGCGCTCATCGTGGGCCGCGGAGTCGCGGGCACGTCCCTCGCCGCAGCGGTCGAGAGCAAGGGCGACACCGTCGTAGGTTTCTTGGATGACCGCGTTCGTGCTGATGACGTCATCGGCACCCTTGCGGACGTGAACGATGCGATCGTCTCCCACGACGTCGACGTCGTCTACTTCGCCATTCCCTCCGTGGACGCGGCGACCGTCCGTGAGTTCCTGATGAGGATCGAGACCGACAGGGTCGACATCGCCATCATTCCGAGAACCTACGGAATCCTCGCCAAGGAGCAGGTGAGCATCGACGATCTCACCGACGTGGACGTGCTCGACCTGATCGGTCGCGAGCCCGTCAAACATGATCTGGTCGAGGCTCGTGACTTCATTGACGGCAAGGTCGTCCTGGTCACGGGGGCGGCCGGGTCGATCGGTTCGCGCCTGGTCCGCCAGCTCCTGGAGCTCGGCGCGAGAACAGTGGTCGGGTTGGACTTCAGCGAGGCCGGCATCTTCACCCTCGCGTCAGATATCCCGGATCGCCCCCAGCTGCAGCTCCACGTCGCTGATGTGCGGGACCCGCTCGTGCTACGCAAGCACTTCGAGCGCTACCGGCCGGATGTCGTATTCCACGCCGCGGCTTACAAGCACGTCCCGTTGATGCAAAGCAACCCGGTAGAGGCGTTCAACAACAACGTCGGAGGCTCGCTGGAGGTCATGCGGGCTGCCCGCGAGGTCTCGGTCGGAGCCCTCGTGTACGTCTCCACCGACAAGGCCGTCAATCCTGCCAACGTGATGGGGGCGACGAAGAGGATCGGGGAGATGATCCTCGATGCGCTGGCCCAGTCCGGACCGACGCGGTTCACGGCGGTGAGGTTCGGCAACGTGATCGAGAGCAGCGGAAGCGTGATGCAGACCTTCCGTCGTCAGATCGCTCGGAAGCAGCCGCTCACGGTCACCGATCCTGAGGTGACTCGATTCTTCATGACCCTCGACGAGGCCGCCCAGCTCGTCATCCAGTCTGCCTTCGTTGGCGAAAACGGAGACCTGTTCGTCCTCGACATGGGCCAACCGGTACGGATCCTCGACCTCGCGAAGGCTCTTGTGAGGCTCGTGGATCCGACCCTCCCCATCGAGATCACCGGATTGCGACCCGGTGAGAAGATGTTCGAAGAGCTCAGCTACGAGCCAGACTCGATCGGGCGGACCGCCAACGGCAAGATCTTCGTCGTTCGCGATGCTGTCAACGACGATCCGAATGAGTTCCTCTCCCGAATCGAGGAGTTGCTGGCCCGATCGAGATCGTTCGCTCTCAGCGACGACGAGCTGGTCGCAGAGCTCCGTGCGATGGGGTTCCCGGTTCAGTGACCCGCCGCCTCCTTCTGACAGGCGCGTCAGGCCGGCTGGGAAGTCATGTGGTTCCCGAGCTGCAATCGCGGGATTTCGAGCTCATTGCGCCCGGCCTCGCGGGGATGCCCGCTCGAGTCGATCTGGCCTCGCCCGGCGGCTCGCGTGCAGCGGTCCTCGCCAGTCAGCCCGAGATCGTCGTCCACCTAGCTGGTGCGGTTCCGGGACGGGGGCGGCGTTTCGAGGAGAACGAGTCGGTCACCGCGGAGCTCGCGGCGGCCGCCGCCGAAGCCGGGGCGCGACTTCTCGTATTCATCTCCTCCGCGGCGGTGTACGGAGATCGGCGCACCTGGCCGCTCGTCGAGTCCGAGGCGCTCGAGCCCTCGTCGGACTACGGCCGGTCCAAGGCTGCAGCTGAGCGGGCGCTCGCGAGTAGCGGCGTTCCCGCCGTCGTGCTGCGGGTCTTCAATGTGTACGGCACGGGTTTCGATGACTCTCTCGTCAACCGGCTCGTCGCGTCGACCCCGGACCGCCCTGTTGAGCTTCGGGGCCTCGGGGGCTTTGTTCGTGACTACGTCTCCGCCGCGGACGTGGCCAGAGCGGTCGCCTCGGCCGCGCTCGTCGAGCCACAAGATGGCTTCGTAGCGATGAACATTGGCAGTGGAGTGCCGCGCAGCAACCGCGAGCTGCTTGATGAGCTGTCGCAATACTGCGAGGTGCACTGGACAGACGTCGGCGGCCCGACGACGACGAGCGTCGCCGACATCGGCCGGGCGCAGCGGATGATCGCGTTCGCGCCCACAGCATCACTCGATCTTGGTGGGCTGCTCCCGCGGTCGGGCTCTCTCGACCACGGTTAGGCTTGATCGGTGTCCGCGACCTCCTCCCTGCTCTCTATCGCCAAGCGACCGGTCAAAGAAGTGCTCAAACGCCGGATGCTGGCGGGGGAGTTCTCGCCGACCGTGACGATCGGCGCTCGCGACCCGCGCCGCGCTCAAGTCTTCATGTGCCTGTACAACAGGCCCGACCGGATTCACCGGGTGCTGGAGCTCCTTGCGGGACAATCGAACGTGGAGGGCGTCGACCTCCACTTGTGGAACAACAACCGACGCGATCACGCCGTGTACGAGCGGGCCGTTCGCGACTTTGGCAGCACCGGGGCACTGCGATCGGTCCGCCTCATCCGGTCACCCTTCAATTTGGGTTCGATCGCCCGCTTCTACCCGGTACGGCAGCTCGCGGCGAGCGGGTATTCGGGTCCCATCGTCGTGCTCGATGACGACGAGGAGATTCGGAGTGACTTCCTGAGCCGGGCTCTCGAGGAGTACGACGCCGAGGCGATCACGGCCTGGTGGGCGTTCGAGGTCAACGACGCATACTGGGATCGCTCCCCCTCGCGGCCGGGCGGAAGGGTCGATCACATCGGTCCCGGGGGAATGGTCTGCTCCGCAGCGCTCTTCCTCGACGACGATTTCTTCACCGAGCTCCCCCAGAAGTACTGGTTGCTCGACGATCTCTGGCTGACGTACTTCGCCAAGAGCCGCGGGCTCGCTCTCCGCAAGCTCGATGTCGAGATCGACTTCGTTCTCCCCGAGACGAATCAGCACCACCTCAATCCGCTCAAGGACGAGTTCTTCCGCTACTTGTACCCTGAGGGCGAGACCGACACGACCCGCTAGAACCGTCGACGACGGCCGGTCGCCAGTTACCCTAGAAGAACTGGTGTCGACTTGGGGGTACAGATGACCGGCCGCGAACCACGGGCACGTCGAGTGGGCCTCAGGGCCGTGCTCGCCCTGTTGCTGCCCGCTACCGTGCTGTCGACCCTCTTGGTGGGTGTCGCCCCCGCCACCCGGGTGGACGCCGCGGCGACGTTCGATCCCGGCTACATCATCAGTGATGCCCAGTTCTACGACTCGGACGCGATGACCGAGTCGGAGATCCAGGCATTCCTCGAGTCGAAGGTTCCGACGTGCCGGGTGGGCTACGTGTGCCTGAAGGACTTCACCCAGACCACCCAGTCCAAGGGCGCCGACCCGATGTGCACCGCCTACACCGGAGCGGCCAATGAGCGCGCTTCCCGGATCATCTACAAGGTTGCTCAAGCCTGCGGCATCAGCCCTCGCGTCATCCTCGTCACATTGCAGAAGGAGCAGAGCCTCGTCACCGACGACTGGCCGACGGCAGGGCAGTATCGAGCGGCGATGGGCGCGGGATGCCCCGATACTGCGGGTTGCGACCCCGCCCAGGCTGGCTTCTTCCAGCAGGTCTATTTCGGTGCGTGGTACCTGATCAGGTACGGGAACCCGCCGGGTACCGGTCCGGGCACCCCGTGGTCCACGAACTTCGCGTGGAAGTTTGCGCCCGGCCGGACGGTCGACATCCAGTACAACCCGAACACGGCCTGCGGCACGAAGTCGGTGACCATTCGCAACCAGCCGACCGCGAGCCTGTACATCTACACGCCGTACACGCCGAATGCCGCTGCGCTCGCCAATCTCGGCGGAATCGGCGATGCTTGCTCCTCGTACGGGAACCGCAACTTCTGGGACTACTACAACCGGTGGTTCGGAGACCCCACAGCGGGTCTCGACGGGGCCACCGTGACCCGGATCAGCGGCATCGATCGATACGAGGTAGCGGTGTCGATCTCTCAGCAGTCCTTCCCCTCACCCGCGACTGCCCCGGTTGTCTACGTAGCCACGGGGACGAACTATCCGGATGCACTGTCCGCTGCCCCCGCCGCGTTCCGTCAAGGCGGCCCCCTCCTCCTGGTGCCGCCGGGGACCGCGCTTCCCGCACCGATCGCGGCAGAGATCCAGAGGCTCAGGCCCGGCAAGATCGTCGTGGTCGGGGGCCCGGACTCCGTGTCGGAGGGCATGTTCACCCAGCTGAGCGCGCTCGCGCCTGCGGGCCAGACGGTGCGCCTCGGCGGCGCCGACCGCTACGAGGCGTCGCGGGCAATCGTCGACTATGCGTTCGACTCCGCTACCCGGGTGTATGTCGCCACAGGCGCGAACTTCCCCGACGCGCTGAGCGCGGGTAGTCCGGGTGGAGTCTTCGGGGTTCCGACCGTGCTGGTTCGGGGCACCGACAGCGCCGTCGATGACGCCACTCGGGAGTTCCTGATCGGACTCGGGGTGACCCAGATCACCATCGTCGGAGGGCCCAACTCGGTGTCGCAGGCAATGCAGACCTCGCTCGCCACGATCGCGCCGACAACCAGGCTGAGTGGAGCAGACCGAATGGAGGCCTCGCGCAATATAGCGGTCGACGCGTTCGGCTCGACGGGCTCGACAGAAGCGTTCATCGCGACGGGGTACAACTTCCCGGATGCGCTGGCGGGAGCGGTGCTCGCGGCTAAGAGATCCGCCCCCCTCATCGTCGTTCCGGGTTCCTGCGTGCCCTCCGAAACACGGGCCGCTCTCAAGGCAATGGGTGTGACGAAGGTGACCCTCCTGGGCGGACCGGCATCGCTGTCGCGAAATGTCGAGTACTTCATGCCGTGCTGATGCCGACTCGGAGTTCTTCAGAGGCGGACTAGTCTTAGGGGGCATGTGTCGTCGCACCGCGACGCGTTTACCACCCGAGGATCGATGAACTACATCAAGGAATTGCTCGCTTCGCGCGAACTCCTTGTCAACCTCACGCTTCGCGAGGTCAAAGGCAAGTACCGGCGTACGATCTTTGGTCAGCTCTGGTCGTTGGCGAATCCGCTGGCCGCCATGCTCGTGTACACCTTCGTTTTCTCGTTCATCTTCCAGATTCGTCCGGACAAGGGCGATCCGAGCGGCCTCAACATCTTCGCGCTGTGGCTGCTGTGCGGGCTGCTCCCCTGGCTCTTCTTCTCGAACGTGCTCAGTCTGGGCGTGAGCTCGTTGGTGTCCAACGCCGCGCTCATTCAGAAGGTCTACTTCTCGCGAGTCGTTCTGCCGCTGTCGCAGGTCGCGGCCCGCGCGTTCACGTGGCTCTTCGAGATGGGAGTCCTCGTGGTGGCGCTGGCGATCGTCGGCTCCTTCGTCTGGCCGTGGCTGCCGCTAGTGCTGGTAGTGATGCTCCTCTTGGCTCTCTTTGCAGCGGGGGTCGCCCTCGCCCTCGCCGTGATGAACGTGTACTTCCGCGACACCGAGCACTTCCTGACGATCATCCTTCAGATCTGGATGTACCTGACTCCGATCATCTACCCGATCTCGTTGGTGGAAACGCAGTCCCACAACGTCGGCGGGATATTCGGGACGCCGATCACGGTTCTCGATCTGTACTCGTTGAACCCCATGGTGCACTTCGTGCAGGTCTTCCGCGAGCTCCTGTATGACAACCGGTGGCCGTCCGGCGATGCGATGCTCGCGTGCGTGCTGTGGGCGATCGGATCCTTCACCCTCGGTCTGATCATCTTCCGGCGCAATGAGAAGGGACTGGCGGAGGCGCTATGAGCGAAGCAGTCCGAATCGAGGATGTGAGCAAGAAGTTCCGGCTCTACCACGAGAGGAATCAGACCCTGAAGTCGGCGATCATGCGTCGCCGCAGGTCTGTGCATGAGGATTTTTGGGCCCTTCAGGACGTGAGCTTCTCCGTTCCGCAGGGTTCGACCTTCGGCCTGATCGGCAGCAACGGGTCCGGCAAGTCGACACTGCTCAAGTGCCTCGCGAAAATCTATTGGCCCGACAAGGGGAGCATCGCCTACGACGGCCGGATGGCGGCGCTCCTGGAGGTGGGCTCCGGGTTCCACCACGAGTTGTCGGGCCGAGAGAACATCTATCTCAACGGTTCCATACTCGGCATGTCGAAGAAGGAGATCGACCGCAAATTCGACGAGATCATCGATTTCTCGGGGGTCGAGAAGTTCATCGACCAGCCGGTGAAGAACTACTCGTCAGGCATGTATGTGCGGCTGGGATTCTCGGTCGCCATCAGCGTCCAGCCGGACATCCTCATCGTCGACGAGGTGCTCGCCGTGGGGGATGCCGAGTTCCAGGAGAAGTGCTTCGCGAAGTTCCGCGACTACCGCGAACAGGGGCGAACTGTGGTGCTCGTGAGTCACTCGATGGGGTCTGTTCGGGCCATGTGCGACCAGGTCGCCTGGCTGAACAAGGGGCACATCATGCAGGTGGGGGAGACGGCATCCACCATTGCTGCGTACGAGAAGTCGCTCGACCTGGGGCGCTAGGGGATTTGCTGCCGTATTCCGGCTCCCGATAGATTCTGGCAATGACCCGAGGCACCGAAGCCCGCACTTCGACGGCTCCCAAACGAGTCGTGTACACGGCCGTCGTCGGTGGCTACGAGCAACTCAACGACCAGCCAGTCGCGAAAGAAAGCGGCACCGATTTCGTGTGCTTCACGGACGACCCGGATCTTCGAAGCGATACGTGGCAGTTGCGTGTGATCGAGCCCCGGTTTCCGCTCGATCCCATCCGCAGCGCACGATTCCTCAAGTGCCGCGGAACCGAGCTGCTTTCGGACTACGACGAGTCTTTGTGGATCGACAACAGCGTGAGGTTGAAGCGCGATCCGAGCCGGCTCTTCGACGATTGGCTCTCGGATGCCGATCTGGCTGTCCCCCGGCACAGTCTGCGGGGCAGCGTCATCGCCGAGTTCGAGGCCGTGGCAACGCTCGGCTACGACGATTCGGCTCGCGTCTATGAGCAGCTCATCCACTACACGCAGCTCAACGAGCGGGTTCTCCACGATGTTCCCTTCTGGACGGCTCTCATCGCCCGGCGCCATGCGGCCCCGGTTCTCGACAGAATGGAACTCTGGTACGACCATCTGCTGCGGTACTCACGTCGCGATCAGCTGTCGGTGAACTTCGTTCTCGCCGATGCCCCGTTCGAGATCCGCGTCATCGAGGTCGACAACGCTGAGTCCGACTTCCACGAGTGGCCCGTCCACAACAACCGGAACTGGTCGCTCACCCGCGGAAGCTTCTCCCGCGCGCTGCGGATCCCGCTGGCTGAAGTGGGTGAGAGGGACAACCTCATCCGCGAGCTCCAAGAGCGGCTCGCCGACGAGCGCGATCGCGCGGTGCGAATCGAGGAGTCCTACCAGAAGTCGTTCTCCTGGCGGGTGACGCGCCCTGTGCGCGCGGTGCGCGATTTCCTCAAGCGCTGACTCACCGGGATAGCTCAGGGAGAGCATTGCTACGATAGCCCAGTCCTCCGAACCTCCCTCGGGGTGCATAAGGAGTATCGGCTTTCATGTCTCACACGATCCCCGGACTCGTCTCCGTGGTCCTCGTCAACTTCCGCGGCACGGATGACACCCTCGAGGCGGTCCGCGTCCTGCGCGGAGTCGACTGGCCGGCCGAGAGGCTCGAGATCGTCGTCGTCGAGAACGGATCCGGGGATGACAGCGCCGAGCGCCTCGCCCGCGAGGCCGAGGGCATCACGCTCGTCGTGTCGAACGAGAACCTCGGGTTCACGGGTGGGTCGAACCTCGGCGTCGCCCGCTCGCGCGGGGAGTTCGTCGCGTTCCTCAACAACGACGCCAAGCCGGACCCTGCGTGGATCAAGACCGCGGTGGCACGGTTCGGCAAGTCGAGCCGCATCGGCGCGATCGCGAGCCGGGTCCTGGATTGGGACGGCAAGCACGTCGACTACATCGGCTCGGCGATGACGTGGTACGGCATGGGCTTCAAGCCGCACACTGCCGAGCGCGTGCCCTCGGGCGCCCAGACGGTCAAGGACGTCCTGTTCGGCACGGGATCGGCCATGTTCGTCCGCCGGTCGGTCTTCGACGAGGTCGGCGGCTTCGACGAGCGCTACTTCATGTTCTTCGACGACGTCGACCTCGGCTGGCGGATCAACCTCGCCGGTTACCGCGTCGTCTACGAGCCCGCTTCCCTCGCCTTCCACAAGCACCACGCGTCGATGAGCTCGTTCGGCGCGCACAAGGAGACCTACCTCCTCGAGCGCAATGCCCTGTACACGCTGTACAAGAACATCGGGGAGGAGTCCGTCGGCACCGCCGTCCAGGCGGCGATGTCGCTCGCGATCCGTCGCGCGGTCACCAAGGGCGGCCTGGACTCCACGGAGTTCGACCTGCGGGGCACGGGCAGCAACGAGCCGCGGGTCGAGACCTCGTCCGAGCTCGTGGCGACGGCCTATGCGATCGACCAGTTCGTCGAGAACCTGCCGTCGTTCACCGAGACTCGCGAGAAGATCCAGGCGGACCGCCAGGTGTCGGAGGCGCGGATCTGGAAGCTCTTCGAGATGCCGGATGCGCCGGTCTACCAGGAGCACGACTACCTCGTGGGCTACGAGAACATCGTCACCACCTTCGACGTCTCCGAGCCGCCGGTCACGACGAAGGTCGTGATCGTCACGGGCGACCCGATCGGCGCGAAGCTCGCCGGCCCCGCCATCCGCGCCTGGAACATGGCCGAGCTGCTCTCCCGCACGACCGCGGTGACGCTCGTGAGCCTCACCGGAGTCGAGGACGTCGACGCGCCCTTCGACGTCGTCCATGTGCCGATCGGCGACGACCGGGCATTCTCCAAGCTCGAGGCCGCCGCGGACATCATCGTCTTCCAGGGCCACGCGATGGCCGTCTTCGACTCCCTTCGCAAGTCGAAGAAGATCCTCGTCGTCGACTTGTACGACCCGATGCACCTCGAGCAGCTCGAGCAGGGCCGAGAGCTTCCCCCCGCCCAGTGGGACCGCCAGGTGAGCGACGCGACGGACACCCTCAACGACCAGATCGCGCGCGGAGACTTCTTCCTTTGCGCTTCGGAGCGGCAGCGGCTGTTCTGGCTCGGCCAGCTCGCGGGGCTCGGTCGGATCAATCCGCAGAACTACATCGGCGACCCCGATCTCGAGGGGCTCATCGCTGTCGCGCCCTTCGGCCTCTCGTCGACCCCGCCGACCCACTCGCGCGACGTGCTCAAGGGAGTCCTCCCGGGAATCTCCCGCGATGACAAGGTCCTGCTGTGGAGCGGGGGGCTGTACAACTGGTTCGACCCGAAGACGCTCATCCGAGCCGTCGCGGCCCTCTCGAAGAAGCGGGGCAACGTCCGCCTGTTCTTCCAGGGCACCAAGCATCCCCACCCCGGTGTACCGGAGATGGAGATCGTCGGCCAGTCCCGCTCCCTCGCGCGGGAGCTCGACGTGCTCGACAGCTCGGTGTTCTTTAACGCCTCGTGGGTGGACTACGCCGATCGCGGCAACTACTTGCTCGAGGCCGACGCCGGGGTGAGCACGCACTTCTCGCACATCGAGACGACGTTCTCCTTCCGCACCCGTATCCTCGACTACCTGTGGGCGGAGCTCCCGATGGTGGTCACCGAGGGCGACCACTTCGCCGAGCTCGTCGCCCGCGAGAAGCTGGGCATCGTCGTGCCGGCGGAGGATGTGAAGGCGCTCGCCGCCGCCCTCGACAAGGTGCTCTTCGACGAGAAGTTCATCGAGCAGGCGCGCAAGAACATCCGCCGCGTGCGCGAGCAGTACTACTGGGAGGCTGCACTCGCTCCGCTTCTCGATTTCGTCGCGGCGCCGCACCACGCCCAGGACAACGCGGGCCTCGCCGCAGGCATCACCAAGCCCGCGCGGCCGCGCCAGCGACCCAACCGCCACAAGTCCGCTCTGCGGCGCGACCTCGGGCTCGTTGCCCACTACTTGAAGAACGGCGGACCGCGGCTGGTGCTCTCCAAGATCCGCCGTCGGCTCGGGCGCGGGTGAGGTGACCCGCGTCTCGGTCGCGCTCTGCACCCACAACGGGGCGCGGTTCGTCGGAGCGCAGGTTCAGAGCATCCTCTTGCAGTCCCGCGTGCCCGAGGAGATTGTCCTGTCGGACGATGCGTCGACGGATGACTCGGTCGACATCGTCGAGCGCGCAGTGGCGGGCACCGGCGTCCACCTCGTCGTGCTGCGCAACCCGACCGCCCTCGGCTACGTCGCCAATTTCGAACAGGCCCTCGCTGCGACGACCGGCGACCTGGTCGCGCTGTGCGACCAGGACGACGTGTGGCACCCGAACAGGATCGAGCGCGCCCTCGAGCTCTTCGAGGCCGACCCCGAGTTGCTCCTCGTCCACTCCGACGCTCGCCTCGTCGATGCCGACGGCGTGCCGCTCGGGCACACCCTCTTCGACGCCCTCGGCCTCTCGCCGCAGGAGCGCGCGGAGGCGGCCTCCGGGGACGAGCTCGCAGTCCTCCTGCGCCGGAATCTCGTCACGGGCGCGACGGCCATGGTGGGCCGCCGGGCAGTCGACCTCGCGATGCCGTTCCCCGAGCACTGGGTCCACGACGAGTGGCTCGCCATGATCGCGGTGAGTGCCGGCACGGGCATCCTTCTGGATGAGTCCCTCGTCGACTACCGGCAGCACGGCTCCAACCAGATCGGCGTGACGCGACTGGGCCTGCGCGGCAAGATCGGTCGCATTCTCGAACCCCGCAATGGCCGCAACGTCTACCTGGAGGCCCGCGCGCGCGTCCTTGCCAATCGACTGCACGCGCTCGGCGATGCCGTGCGTCCGGATGCGGTTCGCCGCGTGGATGAGAAGCTCGAGCACCTGTCCGTCCGGGCGACCTTCGCGCGGTCGCGCTGGCGGCGCATCCGTCCGGTCCTGCGGGAGGTCCGGACGGGCCGCTACGCCCGCTACAGCCGGGGCTGGGGCGACGTCCTGCGCGATCTCCTGCAACCCGCTGGAGTTCTCCCCGGCGTCGGAGGCGAGTGATACTCGAGGATGCTAGCCTGGCGCGGGTATGAGTGATTCACCTTCCGGCCCGCCGGCACGAGCATCCCGCCGGCGCTGGGTCGTCGTCGGAGCACTGGCCGTCGCCACGGCGATCGGCGTCGCCATCCACGTCGCGGGAGGCGCACCGTTCGTGCTCGGCGCGGTCGCGGTGTGCGCCCTCGTCATCGCCGTCGGTCAGCGGGCGTCCTGGGCGGTCGCGATCGTCTTCAGTGTCTCCGTGCTGCTGGCCGGGTACGCCGTGACCCTGCGACTGCTCCAGCCGATCCCCGCGGGACTCGCCGAGAAGAACGCCGTGCTCCTGACCCTGGTCGCGGCGCTCGCCATCGTGCGGGTTGCGCGCTCGACGCCGCTCCGTCTTCCTCCGTTGCGCTCCACGCTGGCGCTCGGCACGGCGACCCTGCCGGTCGTGGCTCTGAGCGCGGGCGCGCTCGTGACGGTCGCGGTGGGCGCGGGGGAGCGGCTCGTGTGGTCGATGCAGAACGACGCGATCTGGAACACCATGGTCGCGCGGTTCCTCTGGGAGGACGGCGGTGTCGCGGTCGACCGGCCCAACGTGTCCCCACTCGTCTCCGGGCTGCTCGCGGGGGCGTTCGCGCCGGGTCGCGCCGCGACCGCCCCCCTTGGTCTGCTCGAGCACGACCTCGTGCGCCAGGCCGAGCTGTGGATCCTGCTCGTCGCCGCCACGGGCATCCTCGCGGCCGTCGTCGCGTGGCGCGAGCTGCCCAGGCTCTCGACGACGGGGCGCGCCGCCGCAGCGCTCGCGGTCTCCCTCGTACCCGTATCGCCGTACGTTGCGGGCTACTCGTTCCAGTTCGGCTTCTACAACGCGATCGTGGTCGTCCTTCTCCTGCTGTGCGGGTGGATGCTCTTCCGCGAGGCCGACCGGCACCGGGTGCTCGGCGTCATCGGGATGGCGGCGACGTCCATCGCCCTCCTCGCCGTGTGGGCTCCCCTCGCGGCAGTCCCCTTGGCGCTCGGCGTGCTGCTGCTCGTCACCACGCCGCGGTCGTGGTGGGCCTCCCTCGCGCGGCGGGAGCTGACCGCCGTGATCGTGAGTCTCGCGGGCATCCCCGCCTACCTTCTCGCGGTGACCGTGCCGGACGTGCTCCGCGACAACGGCGCACTGAGCGCGGAGGGTGCGACTGTGGGCGTCCAACCGGTGTTCGTGGCGCTCGTCCTCACCGGGATGCTCGGAGTCGCCGTCGTGCGCAGCCGTTTCGATTGGCGCAGCACCGAGGTGTGGGGGACCGCCGCGGTGCTCGCCGCGTCCGCAGTCGTGCTGGCGTACCTGATGCTCCAACGGCGGGCGTTCGGCTACTGGGGCTACTACCCGGCGAAGTTCGCCTGGCTGCTCGTCGTGTTCGCCATCATCGTCTCGAGCGTCTGGCTCATCGCCATCGTGTCGCGGGCTCGATCGCTGCCTCTCCGGGTCGTCGGGGTGGTCGCTGTCGTCACTGTCGTGGTCTCCGTCATGGTGACGCCGCTCCCCACGCCGGGCTCGCTGCGCTCGTGGTCGGGCGCGTACCTCGGCACGGCGATGCCGGTCTCGTCCGATGCGGTCCGGGAGCTCTTCGCCCTCTCCGACCCGGATCAGCTGACGGTCGTGTCGCGCGACCTCGGCGCCGATCAGGACCGATTCATCAACGGGTGGCTCATCCAGCAGTCGGCGTCATCGGCGCGGGACCCGATCCGGTCGTTCGCCTACGACTTCGACAGCGGTGACGCGGCCGAGGTCTGCCGCCTCGCGGACGAGGCACCGGGGCCGATCATGGTCGCGACCCGTGACCCGGGACTGGCGGTCGAGCTCGATGCGCTGTGCTCCGATGCCGACGTGAGTGTGGTGGACCGCTAATCCCGCAGCGCAGGGTGCGACCCGGCACCGCGCGCGAACCAGTAGCCCGCGACCGCGAAGGCGGTCGCCGTCACTGCGACGAGGGCGGTGAGCAGGAGAGCGCCTCCGGGCGGTGCCCAGGCGGGCGCGAGCACGACGTCGACCCAGGAGCCGGAGTCTCCCACCGTGTAGCGGTGCAGCGCTCCGACGAAGGCGAGGGTCTGACCGACGGCCCAGGCCGCGAGCACGAGCGCGAGCATCCGGCGCAGCGCCGTCTCGGACAGTCGCTCGGCGCGCTCGCTCAGGACGAACCCCGCTCCGACGAGGAGCATGACGAGCAGCGGGAGCCCGTAGCGCCCCTGCCAGATCCAGCCACCGCTCGTGATGAATGCGGCCTGGACGAAGGCGGGCAAGAGCACCGTCGCGGCCGCCAGCGCCGCGACGACGAGGAGGGCGCGTCCTCTCAGGATGATGAACGACCAGGCGACGAGGCTGCCGATGAGGACGGACCAGATCAGGTAGACCTCGTCGGGAGCGAAGGTGTCGAGCCAGCCGAAGATTCCGATCATCTCCTGAAGATTGCCCCCGCCGCGAGCGAGCATCGTCACGAAGCCGACGAGGGGCGACTCCCCGAGCAGGGGGGCGGTCGGACGGTCGGGGTTGGGGATGGCCTGCGGGGTCAGCGACCCCGTCAGGAGCACCCATGCGGCGCCGAACGCTGCAGCGAGGGCGGTGACTCCGATCGCGATCTGAATGGGGCGGGAGCGCAGGAGCTCGCGGAGTTGACCGCGCCGCAAGAAGACGAGCGGCACGAGGAGCGCGACGGCGACCCACAGCACCGACAGTCCGCGCACGTTGGCCGCGATCGACGCGGACACCGTGAGGATGATCGCGCGCTGCAGGAGCAACGACCGGTCGGGAGAGGCCACGATGCTGAGCATCGCGACGAATGCGGCGAGCGTGGCGGTGATCTCCAGCGTGTTCGGATTGACGGAGCCCCCGAGGAACAGCACCATCGGCGTCACCGCCGCTGCCCCGGCGACGACGGGGAGGCGCACCGAGCGCCAGCTCGCGATCACGGCGGCGGCGAGACCGAGGAACACGCTCGAGACAAGGCCGCTCACGATGCGCATCGCGTAGATCCCGGTGGAGTCCGAGAAGATCAGTGACGGCCACCCGACGAGCACGTAGTAGATGGGGTTGTACAGGCCCGCGGTGGTCGCGGAGGCGACGATCGCGGAGGGGTCGCCCGGCACGGGCGGGATGCACGCGGCCGTCGCATCCGCATTCATCGCGTAGCACGTCTGGGCGTGCATCCAGGCGACGTACTGCGGCACCTGCACGCTCGAGCCGTCGATCGTCGCCGCGCCGGCGACCTGGCCGCGGACGACCGCCGCAGCCTGGATCGCGTGGGCGGGTTCGTCCGGCGCTCCCGCGAGCGGTGTCGCGAGCGCCCAGAGCGCCGAGAGCAGGGACATCGCGACGGTGACGACCGCGAAGACCGCGAGCGGCCGGGATGCCCGAGCGGGCGTCGTCGAGGGTGCGGGTGTGCTCGTGGCGCGGGGCATGATGCCGATAGTACCGGCGAGCCGCGCCGGTGTTCCTGAGGGTGGCTCGACGGTGGCTGCGTGATAGGTTGACGCAGGCACAATCACGCGAGGGGTGCGTTCCCGATGGACCTGAGTGATCGGCGCATCCGGCGCGTCGTCATCGTTGCGCTCGTGCTCGGTCTCGTCGTCGGGCTCGCCGTAGACATCGCCGGCGGCGCCCCGTGGGTGCTCGCGGCGACGGCGCTCTGCGCGGTCGTCGTCGCCGCCGGTCAGAGGCTGCCGTGGACGATGTCCGCGGCGCTGGGGACGATGCTCCTCCTCGCCGGGTACTCCCTCGTCGTCCGACTCGTGCAACCGCTGCCCGGTGACCTCGCCACGAAGAACCGGGTCGTGCTCGCGGCGGTTGTGATCGTGGTGGTCGTGGTCCTCGCGGTCAGCCGTCGACCGCTGCGCCTCCCGGCCCGTCGCCCGGCGATCGGCTTCGGGGCGGCCGTGCTCCCGGCTACCGCCGTCGTCCTGGCCGCCGTCGTCGGGGTGGCTCTCTCCGGTGGCGCACGAGTCGCCTGGTCGATGCAGAACGACGCGGTGTGGAACACGATGATGTCGAGGTTCCTGTGGGCGGACGGCGGGCTCGGGCCGGAGCATCCGAACGTCTCGCCGCTCATCCCGGCGCTTCTGGCCGGATCGTATGCTCCCGGCAGGCTGTCGGTCGCGAGCGGCGATCTGCTGCTGCACGACGTCACCCGGCAGTCCGAGCTCTGGCTGCTGCTCGTCCTGACGACGTGCATTCTCGCGGCCGCGGTCGCCTGGCGCTCGCTGCGCTCGCTCGGACCCCGCGGGAGGTCGGCCTCCGCGCTCGCGGTCTCGGCGATCCCGGCACTGCCGTACGTCGCGGGATACTCGTTCCAGTTCGGTTTCTTCAACGCGACGGTCGTGCTGATCGCCCTGCTCGCGTGCTGGCTGTTCTGGCTCGAGGTGGCCGAGCACCGCCTCGCGGCAATCGGGGGACTGTCCGCCGGGAGCGTCGTGCTGCTCGCCACGTGGGCGCCCCTCGCGATCGTCCCTCTCGCGCTCGGCGCCCTCGTGCTCGTCACCGCACCGCGCCCGTGGTGGGCCGGGGTGCGGGGTAGCCGCCTCGTCGTCCTCGTGGGAAGCCTCGGCGTCCTCCCCGCCTATGTGCTGGGCATCACCCTCCCCGACGTGCTCCGGGAGGGCGGGGCGCTCGGCGCGGACGGCGCGATCATGGCGATCCAGCCCTATCACGTCGCCCTCGTCTACGCGGTGGCGCTAGCGGTGGCCTTCGCGCAGCGCCGGGCGACGGGCTCCGGGACGACGGTCGTCGGGGTGGTCGTCATCCTGCTGTCGTCGGGTGTGGCCCTCGGCTACCTCGTGTCGCGCCGCCTCGGCGAGGCGTCGCTGTGGGGGTACTACCCCGCGAAACTCGCCTGGCTCATCGCCGCATTCCTCCTGGTGCTCATCGCGATCGGGGGCGTCGCGCTCGCCGTGCGGGCGGGTAGGGGGCGCACTCGCGCTCTGCTCGTCGCGGCCACGGCGGTCGTCGTCATCGGGCTCACGCTCGTGCCGCGGCCGACGAGCGGATCCCTCGCCTCTCTCGCTTCGGCCGTACTGCCGGTGCCGCTCGTCGTGTCGACCGAGGCTGCCCACGAGCTCTTCGCGCACTCGGACCCGGAGGAGACCCTCACCGTCGTGTCCCGGGACGTCACCCCTACCGAGGACGCGTTCATCAACAACTGGCTCATCCAGCAGTCCGCGGATGGCGGACTCGACCCCATCCGGCTGTTCGGATACCTGCTGGATGCCTCAGACCCCGCACAGCTCTGCTCGCTCGCCGCCGAGGCCGGGGATGCGCTCGTCGTCGTGACGCGAGACCCCGCCCTGGCTGCCGAGGTCGGGTCGGCGTGCCCCTCGGGGGGTGTGTCCGTTGTCGTCCGCTGACGTCACCGGCTCTCGTCGCGGTTTCGTGCTCGTCACGAGCGCGACGATCGTGGCGGGCGTCGGAGGGTACGCCATCACCACGATCCTGGCTCGAGGGCTGGGCGAGTCCTATGGCCTGTTCGCCATCTTCTGGTCGGCCCTCTACCTGGTTGCGGGCGCACTCTCGGGCATCCAGCAGGAGGTCGCTCGAGCCACGCAGCCGCGCACCGTGACGCCCCGGCGGCCGGCGAGCGTGATCGTGCTGGCCCTCGGCGCGGCCGCGGCCGCAATGGTCCTCGTCCTCGTCTCGAGCCCCCTCTGGGTGCCGACCGCGCTCGGGAGCGAGGGGTGGGCACTGCTGCCCCCGCTGACGGCCGGCGCCGGGTGCTTCGTGCTCATGACCGCGGCGGCGGGAACGATGTACGGCACCCACTCGTGGCGCGTCCTCGCCGCGTTCATCGTGCTGGATGTCGCCTTCCGGTTGCTGCTCGTCTGCATCCTCCTCCCGCTCGGGGTGGGCGTGGTCGGCCTCGCCTGGGCGGCCGTAGTGCCGTACGGGCTGGTGCTCCTGGTGGTGGTGCTCCCCGCCTGGCGGACCCTGTTCGCATCGAGCCAGCTCGACGTCAGCTACCGGGCCGTGACGGCGAACGTCGTCCGGACCGTCGCGGCGGCCGCTTCGACCGCGGTCATCGTCAGCGGCTTCCCCCTCCTCATCGGCTTCTCCTCTGCGGGCGATGACGCCCGCATGGTCAGCGCCGTCGTGTTCGCCCTCACGCTCACCCGCGCGCCGATCGTTGTCTCGACGCTCTCGCTGCAGGGCTACCTGCTCGTCCAGTTCCGCGATCACCGGGCCTCGGCGACGCGGCTCATGCTCCGCCTCTTCGCGCTACTGCTCCTCGCCGCGGTCCTGCTTGCAGCACTCGCGTGGTGGCTGGGCGCGGATGCGATCGTGTGGCTCGCAGGCGAGGACTTCCGCCTCCCCGGCTGGTACGTCGCGGCTCTCGTGGGCACATCCGTCGCGACCGGGTGGATCATGGTCGCAGGCACGGCCGCCCTCGCGCGCGGCCTGCACGGCGGTTACTCCGCGGGGTGGGTGCTCACGGCGATCGTCGCCGTCGTGATCATGATGCTCCCGATCGACCTGCTCGTGCGATCGACGCTCGCGCTCGGCATCGCGCCTCTAGTGGGACTGGCCGTCCACATCCTCGCCCTGCTGAGGCGCCGTCGCCGCCTCGAGCTCGCGGACCCGGAGGTCCAGTAGCGCCACCTCCTCGGCGAGAGTGCGCGACTGGGTCTCGAGCTTGGTCAACTCGGTGCTGTGCTGGATGCAGACGAGGAAGAGCACGGCGATGCTCACGAAGAACACCAGGTTGACGGGCAGCCCGACTCCTACGAGTTTCGCAGCCCACTCGAGGAGGCCAGGGAAGATCCCGACTACGAGCGCGAGGATACCGGCGATGAGCCACCACACCGCATGCCGCTCCCGCAATCGGCGGCGACGCAGCATGTCGATGACCACGATCAGCGTCAGGAGCGCCGCGCAGATCCCGAAGATGTAGCTCGTCAGCGTCACGGGGTGACCTCCGATCCGGTCGCGGCCGGCGGCCGGATGAGCGCGAAGGCGAGCGCGACCATGGCGCGGCCCAGGTAGAGGGCGGCCTTGATGGGGCTGTGCGAGGGAGTGCCGCCCTGCCGCACCCGCATGGATGCCGGAACCTGCCGCACCACGCAGCCCGCGCGCGCGGCGATCACGAGCGCCTCGATGGTGTCGCCGAGGTACTCGGCGGGGTAGTGGGCCGCGAACAGGCGAACGGCCTTGGGCCCGCTCGCTTTGAGCCCCGACGTGGTATCCGTGAGCGTGGTCCCCGCGGTGCGGCTGAGGATCTTCGCGAGGAACCACATCGCCCAGCGTCGCGGGCCGCGGACCGAGTAGTCGCCCTCGCCGGCGAACCGGGCTCCGATGACGAGGTCGGCGCCGTCGAGCGCCTCGAGGAGTCGCGGAACGTTCCGCGGGTCGTGCTGGCCGTCGGCGTCGATCTGCACGACGTTGTCGAATCCGTGCTCGAGGGCGTACTTGAACCCGAGCCGCATGGCCCCGCCGACGCCGAGGTTGAACGGCAGCTGCGCCACGCGGGCGCCGGCGCGGGCGGCAACGAGGGCCGTGGCATCCGACGATCCGTCGTCGACGACGAGGCAGCCGACACCGGGGAGAGTCTCGAGCACCTCGGCGATGACAGCGCCGATGGCCTCCTCCTCATTGAGTGCGGGCAGCACGACGAGCGTCGACGAGAACTCAGCGGGCATGGGGTAAATAGTACCTTCTCGCGCAGTCCCGGCCCGGCTCAGCGGCGGGAGAAGAGGTGCTTGCCGAGGCTCGACACCCCGCGCCAGTCACGGCGCACCAGCGCCCCGGGTGCGCGGATGCCGGCGTTGAGCCGCGACAGCACGTGCGCGCGCGAGGTGCGCGCGGCCCGACGCCACCCGAGCCGGTCGAGGCGGTCGGCCGTCTCGAGGAAGAATCGGCGCTCCTCGATAAAGCGCTTGTTGTCGCTGCTCGTCCACGACGACGCGCTCGCGCGGTGACGGCGGTACTCGAAGACGAGCTCTCCGTCGAGCACGAGCGAACCCCCGCCGACGATGATGTCGATCTGCAGAGCGAGGTCGAGGACGATGTCGTACCCCGGGTCGAACCCGTGCTCTCGGAGGACCTCCGTCTTCCAGCACAGCGACGGGAAGTAGGTCCAGTTTCCGCGGAGGAGGCTCGTCGCGAGCTCCTCGCCGGAGAGAACGAGGGGGCGCTCGCCCCGGGGCTCGAGGATCGACTTGATGCGGTCGGTGAGTCCGACCGCGGGGGCGCCCGCGGAATCGATCGTGCGGACGCGCGGCTGCAGGTAGGCGGCATCCGGGAAGCGCTCGGCGAGGGCGAGCACCCGCGAGACGAACCCCGGGAGCATGATGTCGTCGCACCCCATGATGACCGTGTACGGGGCGCTTGCGAGGTCGATCGCCCGCTGGAAGTTGCCGCTGATACCGAGGTTCTCGTCGTTGAGGACATACTCGATGCGGGGGTCGTCGAGAGCGGCGATGTACCGGGCCGGTTCCGGATCGGGGTAGCGGTCGTCGATGACGACGAGCCGCCAGTCGCCCTCCTGGCGACGCACGCTCTCCACGGCGAGCACGAACAGGCCGACGTCGCCGTAGAACGGCATCATGATGTCGAGGGCGGCGGTCATGTCAGCGCCGCGGGTTCGCGAGGGCGGATCGGAACGCGTCGAGCGTCTGGGCGGCCGTCGCCGACCAGCTGAACAGTGCCGCCTGCTCGGCGCCGACCCGTTCGAGCTTCTCGCGCAGGCCCGGCTCCGACACGATCCTCGTGATCGCCGCGGCGATCGAGACGGGGTCGGCTGGGTCGAAGTACACCGCCGAGTCCGCGGCGACTTCCCGGAAGACCGGCAGATCGGAGATCATCACGGGAAGGCCCGCCCCCATCGCCTCGAGGATGGGGAGCCCGAAGCCCTCGGCGTACGAGGGGACCGCGAGGGCGCTCGCCGTGCCGTAGAGCTCCTCGAGCTCCTCCTGCGAGACCCACGAGCGCAGGTCCACCCACTGCTGGAGGGAGAGCTCGGCGACGAGCGGGCGGAGCGGGTCGTCCCCGCGGCTGCCGGTGATGGTCAGGGTCGGGCGGATCGCGGGGTCCACGAGAGCCAGCGCCCTGACGAGGTTGTCGAAGTTCTTGTGCGGCCGCCGGTTGCCCATCGCCAGGATCAGATCGCCGCGCCGCTCGTGGTGCTCCGCTCGGGTGGGATCGGATGCCCCGGCGAGGAGCACGACCTGGAGGCGCTCCCGCGGGTAGTCCAGGTATTTGACGATCTCGGAAGCGGAGGTCTCGCTGTCGGTGACGACCCAGGACGCATTCCGCGACGCGACCTTCTCCATCCACTTGACCGGCTCCGTGTACAACGGCGTCGACATGAACTCCGGGTGGCTGAAGTAGAGCATGTCGTGCATCGTCAGCACCACCGGGATTCGGGTGCGCGCCGGGCCGAGGGTCGCTGGCCCGTGGATGAGGTCGGCGCCGAGCCGGGACGCCCAACGTCCCACGGCGAAGAGCTCGCCGAGTGCCCACTGCACGCGGTTCTCGCCGCTGATGCCGGAGGGCACCACTTCGCCGGGGAACCACGACGTGTCGAGCTCGAAGCCCTCCCGTGACGCGAGCCCGACGAAGGTGAACTCGCCCGGCTGGTCACCGATGCTCCGGTAGAGCTCGCGGGTGTAGGTCTCCATGCCGCCCTTCGTCCCGGTGTACGAGAGGAGGTCGACGAGCACGAGCGGCATGATGGCCGAGCTTACCAAGCCCCGCCTGGACGGATGCTCACGGTCGGGGAGGCTGACCCGTGCGGCTGAAGGCCTGGCGCCAGCTCAGCTGCTCGGCGGCCTTGACGGCGCAGACGACGAAGGTCAACCAGCCGAACTCGACGAGGAGCGAGCTCTCGGCGAGGGCGGTCGTGAGGAGGGCGACGAGAACGAGCGCCGGCCACGCGAACACGACGCTGCGCCGTCGCGACGCGAGCAGCCAGGAGCGGGCGAACGCGAGGCCGACCAGTCCGAGGAAGATCACGAGGCCGACGAGTCCGAGCTGGAGCCATACGTCGAGGTACGTGTTCGACGCGGAGGTCTCACTGCGCACCGAGAGTCCCTGGAAGAGGCTGTACGGAGGCAGTTCGGACTGCCACGTGCCGATCCACCCCCACCCTTCCAGCGGGTGCAAGCCGATAAGGCTCCACGCCTGATACCAGATCGCGAGCCGGTAGCTGAGCTCGCCTCCCGCGTTGAGCAAGTCGATGATGGCGGAGCGGAAGATCCACGTCACCCCCGCACCGATCACGGCGATCACGAGGATGGCGATCTGCCAGTAGCGCCGCCGCTCGTCGGGCGCGCGACGGAGCCCGTACAGTGCCGCTGCTGCGACGCACACGACCGCGAAGCCGCCGATCGCGACGGGGGAGCGGGTCAGCAGGAGGGCGATGGCGGCGGCGACGAGCGAGCCGATCGCGAGCCCGCGCGGCACCGACTTGGTGCGGTACTCGGTGCCGAACGTGATGAGCGCGAGCACCGCGAGGATGCCGAGCTGGTTGCGCGTGCCGGCGATTCCCTGGATCGGCCCCAGTGCCTCCAGATTTCCGAGGATGCCCAGTAGCCGGATCTCGGTGTCGAGGAGCAGCCCCGAGAGGATCTCGAGCGCGATCGAGAGCCCGAGGGCGGCGCGCAGCACATCGCCGAACGCGCGGACGATCTGGATCGTGTCCCGGAGTAGCGCGACGTAGAGCGCGAGCACCGTGAAGGCCCCGAGGTACAGGAGCGACCACAGCGTCGCCCACTGGTACTGGCTCCACAGGAGTGTGAGCCCGGCCCAGGCGATGTAGACGATGAGCGAGACCGGCAGCAGTCCGCGCCACTCGATGCTGCGCCAGCGGGCGACGATGGATGCCGCGGCGAGGACGACGAGGACTGCGAGCGCCCCGACAAGGCCCGCCCACCCGCTGAGCTGGCGGATCGGGTGGGCGAAGACCGCGATGCCGATAGCGACGGACGTGATCGCGGTGACGAGGCGCGGATGACCGAGGAACGACAGTCCCGCCGCGAGCAGCTCATCGCGACCGAGGGTCATCGCAGCTCCCCGGCGGTATCGCCGTATTTCGACTTCACCGAGATGAGCACGAGGAAGAGCATCCCGAACTCCACGAGGAGCCGGCTCTCAGCGAGGCTCTGCACGACGAGGGCGGTCATGATCGCGAGCGGCAGCAGGGGCAGCGCGCGATACGGCAGGGGTCGGTCGGGGAGGTGCTGGGGCCGGTCGAGCGCGGCGAGCCACGTGCGCACGACGGTCGAGAGCACGAGCGCGCCGAAGACGACGAGCCCCACGGCCCCGAGCTGGAACCACACGTCGATCCACGCGTTGTGGGCCTGAAGCATCCGCACGCCGTTGCGGAAGGCGAGAGTGTCGAACGGCTCGGCCCACGGGACCCAGTAGCTCACCCACCCCCAGCCGAATGCGGGGCGCTGCGCGGCGAGCTCGGTGACCTTCTCCCAGATGCCGAGACGCCCGGTGAGGTCGGAGCTCTTCCCCAGCAGCTCGAGGAGGGTGCCCCGGGCGAACACGATGACCGCGGCGGCGACCGCGGCGGCAGCGATCAGTGCAGCGAAGGTCCAGCCCCGCGCGCGCGGGGTCGTCGCGCGTCGCAGGAGCAGCACGACGCCGACCACTGCTGCGGTGGCCACGAGCGCCACGGTGACGGTCGCGGATCGGGTGCAGACGAGCGTGACGGCGGCGACGCCGAGCCATGCGATCGAGTGCCACCGCCGCGCCAGACGGCGATCGGCGAGCTCGATCGCGAACACGATCGCGGCGAGCAGCGCGAGGAACCCGAGATGGTTGGCGTTGCCGACGATCCCCTGGATGCGGCCCTCGTCGAGCACGTCGAACAGCTCGTCGCGCGACCAGTAGAGCATTTTCGGAATCGTCTCGTACTGCGAGTAGTCCACCCCCGGCTGCACCCACAGCGGGAGGATCGGGCGGCGCAGCACGAGCGACACGAACAACTCGAACAGCAGGGATGCCGCGAGCACGATGCGCAACAGGGTACCGAGTCCGCGCAGCAGCTCGGCCCAGCTGTACGTCACTGCGAGCGCGATGCCCGTGACGGCGAGCATCCACGTCGTCAGCAGACCGAGGGCGGTCGCGCCGGGGTAGGCGGACCACGCGATCGACGCGGTCGCGAGGAGGAGGAAGGCGAGCAGAGGATAGGGCAGCGACCCGATCGACCACCGCCGGCGCTCGACGACGAGCAGGGCGACGGATGCGAGTGCCGTGAGCACGGCGAGCACTCCGTACACCCACCACCCGGCGCTGTACCGCCATGCGTCTCCCGCGAGGGCGAGGCTCAGCACGAGCACGAGGATCGCGTGCCGGGCGCGGGCGCTCGAGATCAGTCGCATCCCGTAAGGCTAGACGGTGCGGCTGCGCCGCGCCCGACCGAACCGGGTCGGGGATCCATCCCTAGACGAACGCCGCCGAGCCGGTGATCGCTCGGCCCACGATGAGGGTGTTCATCTCGCGGGTGCCCTCGTACGAGTAGAGGGCCTCGGCGTCGGCGAACGCCCGCATCGCGCCGTAGTCGAAGACGATCCCGTTGCCGCCGAGAGCCTCGCGGCACCACGCAACGGTCTCACGCATGCGGCTCGTCGCGAACTCCTTGGCGAGCGCCGAGTGCTCGTCGCGCTGCACTCCCTCGTCGAGCATCTCCGAGACGCGCGTGACGAGCGCGATGGACGAGGTGATGTTGCCGAGGCTCTTCGCAAGGAGCTCCTGGATGAGCTGGTGCGAGGCGATCGGCTTGCCGAACTGCACACGGTCCTTCGCGTAGGCGACGGCGGCCTCGTACGCCTGCACCGAGTTGCCGACCGCCGCCCAGGCGACTTCGGCGCGAGTGAGGCGGAGCACGGCCGCGGTGTCGCGGAACGAGTTCGCGTTCTGCAGCCGGTTCGACTCCGGCACGACGACATCGGTGAGGGTGATGTCCGCGTTCTGGATGATGCGCAGCGACCCCTTGCCCGCGATCGCCGTCGCGGAGTACCCGGGGGAGTCCTGCGGGACGATGAAGCCCTTGACCTGCCCGTCGTCGGCGTCCTTCGCCCAGATGACCGTGATGTCGCCGATCGACCCGTTGCCGATCCAGCGCTTCGCACCGTTGAGCACCCAGTTGTCGCCGTCTCGGCGGGCGACCGTACGCAGGCCCTGCGCCGAGTCGGAGCCCGAGAGCGGCTCGGTGAGCCCGAACGCCCCGAGCAACTCGGCGGAGGCGAGCCTCGGCAGCCACTCCGCGCGCTGCTCGGCCGAGCCGCACTGGGCGATCGCGCCCATGGCGAGCCCGTTCTGCACGCCGACGAGCGTGGCGACGCTCGCGTCCACCCGCGCGAGCTCGAGGGCGACCCAGCCGCGGAAGACGGCCGAGTTCTCGAACCGGCGCGTCTCGTCCCACGCGAGGCCGTAGATGCCGAGCTCGGCGAGTCCGCGGTGCACCTCCGGGCCGAACATCTCGCCGCGCTCCCAGAGGCCGTTGGCGACCGGCCGCACGGTCTCGTCGAGCCAGGCGCGCAGCCTGAGCAGGGCATCCTGCTCCGTCGGGGTCAGGCGGCTCTCGAAGCCGTAGAAGTCACTGGGAAGGGTCTCGAAGGGCATGGGCGATACTCAACCAGGGCCCCGGTCGCCGGTTCCAGACGGTTGTTAGGGTGATCCAATGCGCACGGAGGAGTTCGCCGGATGTTTGTAGCCATCACCAATACACCGCGCGACTACGCGTGGGGCTCCTCGGGTGCGATCTCCGAGCTCCTCGGAGCGCCGGCGACCGACGCCGTGGAGGCGGAGCTCTGGCTCGGGGCTCACCACGGCAGTCCCAGCCGCATCCTCGACCCCACCGCGACGGACGGCGCGGGCGACCTCGCCCAGTGGATCGCCGCCGACCCGGCGACGGCGACCGGCGACGAGGATGCCGCGACCCTGCCGTTCCTCCTCAAGGTGCTCGCCGCGCGCTCCCCGCTCTCGCTCCAGGCTCACCCCACACCGGAGCAGGCGGCGGCCGGGTTCGCCCGGGAGGATGCGGCGGGCATCCCGATCGACGCCGCGCACCGCAACTACAAGGACCCGTACGCCAAGCCGGAGCTCATCCTCGCCGTGAGCGAGGAGTTCGGGGCGCTGTGCGGCTTCCGTCCCGCCGCCGAGTCGCGCCGCGCGATCGCCCGACTCCTCGAGCTCGCGGAGCAGTCGGAGCCGGATGCCCGGGGACCGCTCACCGACTGGCTCGAGCGCCTCAGCGGGGATGACTCGATCCAGTCGGTCTTCGAATGGCTCATCTCGCGCGGCGAGGGGGTCGACGAGCTCGTCGCCGCGGTCGCGCGTGTCGTCGCGACGGGTCCGGGATTCGCGACTCAGCGCACGATCGCGGAGACCTACCCCGGCGATCCCGGCCTCGTCATCAGCCTCCTCCTGCACGAGGTCACGCTCGCGAAGGGCGAGGCACTGTTTCTCCCGGCGGGGAACATCCACGCCTACCTCCATGGCGTGGGCATCGAGCTCATGAGCTCCTCCGACAACGTGCTGCGCGGCGGACTCACTCCCAAGCACGTGGACGTCGCCGAGCTCCTGTCGGTCCTCGACTTCCGACCGCTTCCCGCCCCCTACCTGGTGCCGGAGGTCCCGGTGCCGGACGTGCGGGTGTTCCACCCGGAGGGCACGGACTTCGAGCTCGTCGAATTCGAGGCGTCCGGACTGCTGCCCCTCGACGGTCCCGCCATCGCGCTGTGCCTCGAGGGGTCCTTCGAGCTCACGGGCGGGCTCGGCTCGGCGATGCTCAGCCGCGGCGACGTGCTCTACATCACTCCCGACGAGGGCGACCTCGCCGTGGGCGGCACCGGGCAGCTCGTCGTCGCCACCGTCGTCGGCTGACCGGCGTCCGGCTCCCGCCTCGCCCGAGATCGCCGCGCAAGGCTGATCTAGTACCGTAGCTTGCGGCCGATCACACGGCCGACGCCTTTCGACGGACGGACATCACGCATGGCACGCGCACTCATCACGGGAATCACCGGGCAGGACGGCCTCTACCTCGCCGAGCTGCTGCTCTCCAAGGGCTACGAGGTCTACGGGCTCATGCGCGGCCAGAACAACCCCAAGCGGGCTCTCCTCGAGGAGACCGTCCCCGACGTGAAGATCCTGACCGGGGACCTCACCGACCTCTCGAGCCTGCTCCGCGCGCTCAACGCGTCCCAGCCCGACGAGTTCTACAACCTGGGGGCGATCTCGTTCGTCGCGTACTCGTGGGAGAACGCGCACCTCACGAGCGAGGTGACCGGCATGGGCGTGCTCAAC
This sequence comes from Antiquaquibacter soli, assembly GCF_030580675.1. Lineage (GTDB taxonomy): Bacteria > Actinomycetota > Actinomycetes > Actinomycetales > Microbacteriaceae > Rhodoglobus > Rhodoglobus soli. The sequence goes on from NZ_JAUQUB010000001.1 coordinate 574,508, forward strand.
GCGCTCGAGGCGGTGCGCCTGTATGAAGGGACGACGGGCAAGCAGGTGCGCTTCTACCAGGCGTCGAGTTCGGAAATGTTCGGCAAGGTCCAGCAGGTCCCGCAGAACGAGGACACGCTCCTGTGGCCGCGCTCTCCGTACGGGGTCGCCAAGGTCTACGGCCACTACATGACGATCAACTACCGCGAGTCGTACGGCATGCACGCCTCGTCGGGCGTGCTCTTCAACCACGAGTCGCCGCGTCGCGGGCCCGAGTTCGTGACCCGCAAGGTGAGCCAGGCCGTCGCGCGGATCCACCTCGGCCTCCAGGACGAGCTCGTGCTCGGCAACCTCGACGCGCGGCGCGACTGGGGCTTCGCGGGCGACTACGTCGAGGCGATGTGGCTCATGCTCCAGCAGGACGAGGCCGACGACTACGTCATCTCCACCGGGGAGACCCACACGATCCGCGCGCTCCTCGACGCGGCGTTCGGTGCCGTGGGGGTCGAGGACTGGTCGGGCTTCGTCCGCCAGGACCCGGCGTTCATGCGCCCTGCCGAGGTCGACCTGCTCATTGGCGACTCGGCGAAGGCGGAGCGCAAGCTCGGCTGGAAGCCGAAGGTGAGCTTCACCGAGCTCGTGACGATGATGGTCGAGTCGGATCTCGCGGAGCAGAAGAAGCTCGCCGGTCTCTCATGAGCCGGGTCCTCATCACGGGGATCACCGGCCAAGACGGCTCCTACCTCGCCGAGCAGCTGGTGGCCGAGGGTCACGAGGTCCACGGAACGGCGTTGCGGTCGGATGACGCTGTCGCCGGCGCCGAGGTGCACGTCGTCGATCTCGCCCAGCCGGGAATCGGCGACCTCGTCAGATCGGTCGAGCCCGATGAGGTCTACAACCTCGCCGCCGTCAGCTCGGTCTTCCAGTCCTGGCAGCAGCCGGCGCTCACGGCGGCAGTCAATGGCGTGGCGGCCGCGGAAATGCTCGCCGCGTGCCGGGATCTGACCGAGGCCGGGCATCCCGTGCGCTTCGTCCAGGCGTCGAGCGCGGAGATCTTCGGCGTCCCGTCGGAGATCCCGCAGACGGAGTCCACGGCGATCCGGCCCACCTCGCCCTACGGCGCGGCCAAGGCGTACGCGCACTCGCTCGTGAACGTGTACCGCGGGGCAGGGGTGTGGGCGGCGTCGTGCATCCTGTACAACCACGAGTCGCCGCGCCGACCGGAGCAGTTCGTCACGCGCAAGATCACCGCGAGCGCAGCCCGCATCGCGCGCGGCCTGCAGGAGCGACTCGAGCTCGGCAGCCTCTCGGCCCGCCGCGACTGGGGCTGGGCTCCGGACTACGCCGACGCGCTGCGGCTCGCCCTGCGCGCCGACGAGCCCGACGACTACGTCATCGCGACCGGTGTCTCGCACTCGGTCGAGGACTTCGTCGCCGCGGCCTTCTCCCGAGTGGGAATCGACGACTGGCGCAGCGTCGTCACGACCTCGGAGGGACTCCTGCGGCCCGGCGATGCGCCCCAGCAGGTGGGCGACGCGACCCACGCGCGGGACGTGCTCGGCTGGTCGCCGACGCTCGGCTTCAGCGAGATCGTCGACGCCATGGTGGATGCCGACCTCGCCGCGCTCGACGGCTAGGGCTGCTCGATCCGGCCGAATTGCTGCGTGCTAGCCTATGCCGGTGCCCAGTGAAGCAGCGGTCCCGGCACCCGGGCAGCCGATCCGACGCGAGCTGGGCCCGACGCTCCGCAAGCACGCCGACGCCCTGATCTGCGTCGGGCTCGTGCTCGCGAGCCTCCTCGTCGGCATCGTCCAGGTACCGAAGCACTCGATGGTCTCGCCGATCGACGAGTACGTCTACATCGACGCCGTCGCCAAGGTCCCCACTCAGCTCGTGGTCCGCCAGGGCGAGGAGGTGGGCGACTTCGCTCGACGGTACCTGGCCTGTCACAGCGTGCGGCTCATCGGGATCTACCCCGAGTCGCTGTGCGCGGCCCCCACGACCGACGACGACGCCGAGTACCCCAACGAGGGCCGCACGACGGCCGACATCTACGTGCCGCTCTACTTCGCGACGACCTGGCTGCTCGCGCAGCCGCTGACCTGGTTCGGCGTCGACCTCGTCGATGCCGGGCGCTCGGTCGGCGCGCTCTGGCTCGCGCTCGCGGCGGTCGCCCTCTTCCTCGCCTTGCGCCGGCTCGCGATCCCGCGCGCGCTCGCCGCCGCCTTGCCGGTGCTCCTCGTCGGGTCCCTCGCCGCCTACTGGTCGAACACCTACATCAGCACGGATGCCACGGCCCTCGCAGCGGGATCGGTGCTCCTCCTCACCGCCGTCCGCGTGCGTGAGGGGTCCGCATCGCCGTGGTGGTTCGGTGCGCTGTCGGTCCTGTTCGTGCTGTTCAAGCTCCAGAACATCGTCGCGGTCTTGGCCGTGGGCCTCTTCCTCATGCTGTGCGCCATCCGGGAGGTGCGGGGCGCCGAGCGGCCCGTCAGCGCCTGGCTGCGCCACCGCTGGGTCTGGGCATCGGCCCTGACTGTCGTCGTGGCAGCGCTCGCCCAGATCGGCTGGGTGGTTCTGCGGCGGGTTCTCGCGGTGGACCTCGGCGTTCGCCAGGGGGTCGACAGCGATTTGAGCGCGACGGCGATCGCGCGCGAGTTCTTCAAGTTCCTGCCCGGTGCGGCGACCGGGGCGAGCGCCCCGGAGGCGCTCGGTCTCGCCGCCGTGTTCATCGGGGGAGTGACGGCGCTCCTCGTCGTCGGAGGCGTGATCGGGGTCATCGGTGCCCGCCGCGGCCTGTCCGCGGCGAGCAACCTCGGCGTCGCGACACTCGTCGTCTCCGCGCTGTCGGCACCGATCCTGGCCCTCGTGACGGTGATCGTGGCGGGGGAATTCGTGCCGCTCGTGCCGCGCTACGGCATGTCGATCGTCCCGATCGCCTTCGCGTGCGTCGCCCTTCTGTTCCAGCGCCGCCGCTGGGTCCAGGTCCCGCTGCTCGTCCTCTCGCTCGTGCTCTTCGCGGCCTCGCTCACGATCGAGGGCTGAGTCAGCTCGCTTCGCGCGCCCCGAACGCCCGCCGGTACGCCATCGGAGAGGTCTGCAGCACCCGCACGAAGTGGTGCCGCATGACGGCGGCGGTGCCGAAGCCCGTCTCCTGAGCGATCTGCTCGAGCCCGAGGTCGGTCTCCTCGAGAAGCTGCTGGGCACGGATGATCCGCTGCCGGTTGAGCCACGCCGCCGGAGTCGTGCCCATGTCGGCGCGGAAGCGCCGCGCGAATGTCCGGCTCGACATGAGGGCCTTGCGGGCGAGCTGGTCGACGGTGAGGTCCTCGTGCAGGTTCTCGAGCATCCACTGGGCGACGAGCGCGAACGAGTCGCTCTTGCACTCGGCGATCGGCGCGTCGATGTACTGGGACTGGCCCCCGTCGCGCTGCGGGGGCACGACCATCCGACGGGCGATGACGTTGGTGGCAGCGGCGCCGTGCTCCTTGCGCACGATGTGCAGGGCCGCGTCGATACCGGCGGCGGTCCCGGCACTCGTGACGACCTTGCGGTCCTCGACGAAGAGCACGTCGGGGTCTACTTCGGTCTTCGGGTACATCGCCGAGAGCTTGTCCGTGTGCATCCAGTGCGTCGTCGACTTCCGGCCGTCGAGGATGCCCGCCTGGCCGAGTGTGAAGGCGCCGCTGCAGACGCTCAGCACCCACGCGCCGCGGGCCTCGGCGGCGCGGATCGCCTCGAGGTAGCGGGGGTCGACGTCCTCGATCACGTGGGCGGGGACGGCGAGCAGGTCGGCGTCGGCCGCGATGGAGAGGTCGTCGGCGATGTGCATGTCGAAGCCGAGGCTCGTAGTCACCGGACCCGGATCGGCGGTGGCGATGCGGAAGTCGAACTTCGGTCCGCCGCTGTCGCTGCGGTCGACGCCGAACACCTCGCAGACGACGCCGAACTCGAAGGGGGCGACGCCCGGGATCGCGAGGGCGACGACGCTGCGCAGCATGGGGCCTCCTTGGCAGGAACTGTTCGAAGTATGTCCATGCTGCCAGTCGTGGCGGAAATCTGCAATCCGTAGCGTTACTGCCATGATCGCTTTCACTCTCGTACTGGCAGGCCTCGCCCTTGCGGGCGCCGTGGCGAGCATCCGTACCACCCTCAGCGACGGGTACCGACGGGTGCCTACCCGATCGCGGTAGTTTGGGAGCCATGACCTGGCTCGTCACTGGTGGTGCTGGCTACATCGGATCGCACGTCGTCCGGGCTCTCGGGGCAGCCGGGCTGCCGTCGGTGGTGCTCGACGACCTCTCGAGCGGGCACGAGTCCTTCGTGCCCGGCGACGTGCCGTTCGTCCGCGGCTCGATCCTCGACGGCTCGCTCCTGCTCCAGGTCCTCGAGGACCACCGGATCACCGGGGTCATCCACGTCGCCGGCTTCAAGTACGCGGGCGTCTCGGTCACCCAGCCGCTGCACACCTACGAGCAGAACGTGACCGGCACGCAGCGGCTGCTCGCGGCGATGGAATCCCACGGGGTCGACCGGATCGTGTTCTCCTCGAGCGCTGCGGTCTACGGCACGCCTGACACCGATCTCGTCACCGAGCAGACGCCCAAGAACCCGCAGTCGCCCTACGGCGAGTCCAAGCTCATCGGAGAGTGGCTGCTGCGCGACCAGGCGGTGGCGCGCGGCTTGCGCCACACCTCCCTGCGCTACTTCAACGTGGTCGGATCCGGGGATGCCTCGCTCTACGACTCGAGCCCGCACAACCTCCTCCCGCTCGTGTTCACCGCGCTCGTCGAGGGTCGGACGCCGCGCATCAATGGAAACGACTACCCGACGCCGGACGGCACGAACGTGCGCGACTACATCCACGTCTCCGACCTCGCCCTCGCTCACGTCGTCGCCGCCCAGCGGCTCGACGCGGGCGACGAGCTCGAGCCGGCGTACAACCTCGGGTCCGGGTCGGGCTCGTCGGTGGGGGAGATCATGGCGACGGTCGCGGAGGTCACGGGCATCCCGTTCACGCCGGAGATCGCGCCCCGCAGGCCGGGCGACCCCGCCCGGATCGTCGCCGCGGGCGACCTCGCGGCCCGCGACCTCGACTGGCGGATGCGGCACTCGCTGCGCGAGATGGTCGAGACGCAATGGATAGCGACACGCGGGGCCGCACAACCCTCCGAGTGAAGTTGAAGCCCATATGATCCGCGACTTGACGCGAGGGTAACTACACCGATGTAATTATCCCTAGCGGCGGATGGCAGTTGGGCGTCCGCCGGAGGGGAGATGAGCATGGCGAGCAATGTCAGTCGCGCGCCGCACGGCCCCGGGGTGCCCGACGACTGGTTCGTAGACCCGATCCGCCTGGGGGTTCCGGGGGTCCGGCAGCCGGTCGAGGACGACGACAACCCGCTGGCCTGGCAGTCGGACTCGCTGTGCGCGCAGACCGACCCGGAGGCGTTCTTCCCCGAGAAGGGCGGCTCGACGCGCGACGCGAAGAAGATCTGCGCCTCGTGCGAGGTCCGCGCCCAGTGCCTCGAGTACGCGCTCGAGAACGACGAGCGCTTCGGTATCTGGGGCGGACTGTCCGAGCGCGAGCGCCGCAAGCTGCGCAAAAGGGCCTAACGGCCGTGTCACACCGGGGCTGAGCGCACCCGCCGCATAGTCTCGATTCGATGCAGCCGAGAGTCACCGCAGTTCTCGTCGCCCGCAACGGCGCCGACTACCTGCCCCGAACCCTTGCCGCTATTGCGGCGCAGACTCGGCGACCCGATTCGCTGCTCCTCGTCGACTCCAGTTCGTCCGACTCGACCGGCAGCCTGCTCTCCGACTTCGGCGGCGCGGTGATCACCACCCCGGGTCGCCGCTCCTTCGGCGACGCCATCGCCCACGCGCTGCAGGTGAGCGGCGGCGGCTCCGCGGAGAACGACTGGCTGTGGCTGCTGGGTCACGACAACGCGCCAGAGCCGGGTGCGCTCGCGGCGCTGCTCGGCGCTGTCGAGGTCGCCCCGTCGGTGGCCGTCGCCGGTCCCAAGCTCATGCGCTGGGACGCGGCCGACACGATCGCAGCCTTCGGCGAGACCATCACGACCTTCGGCCGATCGGTGCAGCTCGTCAGCGATGAGCTCGACCAGGCCCAGTACGACGTGCAGAGCGATCTCCTCGCCGTCGCGGCCGGGGGGATGCTCGTGCGCCGCTCCGTGTGGGTGGCGCTCGGCGGCTTCGACCCCGGGCTGCCCTCGGTGGATGCCGCACTCGACTTCTGCGCTCGCACGCGACTCGCCGGCCACCGGGTCGTCGGTGTCCCGGCCGCGCGCGTCGCGACCGCGGGACCTCCCGAACTGTTCGGTAGGCGCTCCCTGTCGGCGGGCGCCCAGAACCGCGTCCGGCGTGCCGCGCAGCTCCACCGCCGCCTCGCGTGGGCTCCGACGATCGCCGTGCCGCTGCACTGGCTGACCCTCGTGCCGCTCGCCGTCCTGCGCTCGCTCGTGCACCTCGTCGCCAAACGACCCGGGTCGGTCGGGGGCGAGCTCGCGGCGGGGATCGGGGCGGCGTTCGACGGCTCCGTGCCGAGCGCCCGCCGGAGCATCCGTCGGTCCCGGGTGCTGGGCTGGCCGGCTGTCGACGCGTTCCGGATGTCGACCGGGCAGGTGCGCGAGCGCCGCGCGCAGGAGCGGGCCGCCGCCGCTGTCGCGTTCTCGGGTCATCGCGAGGGCCCCGGGTTCTTCGGGGGAGGGGGCGCGTGGGTCGTGCTCGTCGCCCTGGTCATCGGACTTATCGCGTTCGGTCGCTTCCTCGGGGTCGGCGCGCTCTCCGGCGGCGGACTCGTTCCGCTGTCGTCGACGGTCGCCGAGCTGTGGTCCCACGTCGGCTACGGCTGGCATGACATCGGCCTCGGATTCCTGGGTGCCGCGGATCCGTTCGCGGTCGTCCTGGCCGTGCTCGGCTCGATCACGTTCTGGTCGCCCTCGTTCTCGATCGTTCTGCTCTACCTGGCGGCCCTCCCGCTTGCCGCCCTCGGGGCGTGGTGGTGCGCCGCCGCGTTCTCCCGCCGGGGGTGGGGACCCTCCGTCGCCGCCATCGCGTGGGCGCTCGCGCCGCCCTTCCTCGCGTCGCTCGCCGGCGGCCACCTCGGCGCGGTGATCGCGCACATCCTCCTGCCCACCCTCGTGCTCGCGATCGTTCGCGCCGCGCGCAGCTGGGCCATGGCGGCCGTCGCCGCGCTGCTCTTCGCGGCGGTCGCGGCCTCCGCTCCCGTTCTCGTCCCGGCGCTCGCGGTCATGCTCGTCGCCTGGATGCTCGCCCGCCCCCGCGGCATCCCCCGTCTCCTCGGCATCCCGATCCCCGCCGCCGCGCTCTTCGCTCCGCTCGTCGTGGACCAGCTCGGTCGCGGCTCGTGGCTCGCGCTCCTCGCGGAGCCGGGCGTGCCCGTGCTGCAGGCGGCCCCCTCGGGCTGGCAGCTGGCGCTCGGCGCCCCCACCGGGCAGTTGCACGGCTGGGATGCCCTGCTCGCCCCGCTCGGATTGCCGGGACTCGTCCCGCACGTGGCCGTCCTCGTGCTGCTCGCGCCCCTCGCCGTGCTCTCGCTGCTGTCGCTCTTCCTTCCCGGGTCGACCCGCTCGATCCCGATCCTCCTCGTCGCGCTCCTCGGGTTCGCCACCGCCGTGGCGAGCACGCACATCGCCGTGACCCTCGTGGGCTCGCAGGCGACGCCGATCTGGGCGGGGGCCGGGCTGAGCCTCTACTGGTTGGGGCTCGTGGGCGGTGCCGTCGTCGCCCTCGACGCACTCGGGTCGCGGGCGGGCGTCCCTGCCTGGGTCGCCGGGCTCGCCCTGGTCGCCGTCGCAGTGCCCGCCGTGGTCTCCGGCTCGTCGGGGTCGACCGCCGTCGTGGAGTCCTCCGGGCGGCTCCTCCCGGCGTTCGTCACGGCCGAGGCCTCGTCGCGGCCCGATCTCGGCACACTCGAACTGCGCGCGGAGCCGGACGGCGGACTCGCCGTCACCCTCCACCGCGGAGTCGGGACGACCCTCGACGAGCAGTCGACTCTCGCCGCGACCGCGACCGAGCTCACGGACGACGACGTCCGACTCGCGCAGCTGGCGGGCAACCTGGCCTCGCGCAGCGGCTTCGACATCGCGGCCGAGCTCGACGCGCTGCAGATCGCGTTCGTCGTCCTCCCCGCGCCGGCCGCGACCGAAGAGGCGGAGGCGACGCAGTTGCGCACGGCCGAGTCGCTCGACGGCAACCGGCTGCTCACCCCGGTCGGTGCCACGAGCGCGGGCTATCTGTGGGCGTTCGAGGGCCTCGCCGAGGGTGAGGCGCCGAGCGGCCCGCGGCCGACGGATTCGCCGTGGGGACTCGGCATCCTCATCGGCCAGGGGATCGTGTTCGGCCTCACGCTCCTGCTCGCGATCCCGACGACGCGCCGCCGCCGCGTTCGCTCGGCCCGCGGCTCCGACAGCGACGAGTCCGAGTCCGCCTCGGGCGAGGAGGCCGTCGATGACTGATATCGAGCCCACCGGCGACGCCGTCGAGCGCGACGACCCCTTCGTCGACCAGCCCGACGAGGACTTCCGGGAGAGCCGCGCCCCGGTCACCGTCCGCGGAGTCGCGATCGTCGGAGCGCGCGTCGTCACGGGGGCGATCGGCATCGGGGTCGCTGCCGCGGCCATCGCGGTCGCCGCGCTCGTGCCCCTGCCCCGCGTCGCCTCGCAGGCCCCGAGCGAGCTCGTGGTTCCCGTTCCGACGGCGCAGCAGCTCGTGTGCGCCGGCCCGCTCCTGCGGCTCTCCGACGAGTCGGGACAGGAGGCCACCCAGGCGTCGCCGATCGGGGTCCCGGAGCTCGCCTCCGACTCGAGCTCCGGTGCCGTGACCAGTGACCCGCTCGACCAGTCCGACGCGGGCTCCGGCGGAACGGATGCCGCACCTCGCGTGATCTCGACGCCGCCGAACGAGGCCGACCCGAGCGAGCGCATCCTCCTCTCGGGTGCTCAGTCGCAGAGCGTCTCCGACGGCGACTTCGTCGGCCTCGCGGCGGCCGACTGCGGCGTCGCCTCGGCCGACGTCTGGCTCGCGGGCGGTGCGACGACGGTCGGCCGGACCACCCTGCTCACGCTCAACAACCCGACCGAGGTGCCCGCCACCGTCGACCTCGAGCTATTCGGTGAGAACGGTCCGATCGTGGCTCCCGGTACGAGCGGCATCGTCGTGCCCCCCAGCGGGCAGCGCGTGCTCTCGCTCGCAGGTTTCGCCCCGGATGTCGAATCGCCCGTCGTGCACGTGACGAGCGCCGGCGGCCAGGTCGTCGCCGAGCTCCAGCAGTCGATCGTGCGCGGCCTCGTCGCCGGCGGCGCCGAAATCGTCGGACCCACCCAGTCGCCGTCCCTGGAGACGGTCATCCCGGGACTCGTCATCTCGGGCGGCGCGGACATCGAGGAGAACCTCGGCCTCGGGCCCGGCTTCGAAGATCTGCAGACGGTCCTGCGCGTCTTCGTGCCCGGGGAGGAGCCCGCGCAGGCGACGATCCGAGTCATTCCCGAGGACGGCGTCGGCACCGGGACATCGTTCGAGTTCGAGTTCGATGCCGGGCTCGTCCAGGATGTCCCGATCCCCGACCTCGCGGATGGCACCTACACCGTCCGGGTGGACTCCGAGGTGCCCCTCCTCGCTGCGGCTCGCGCGTCGGCCGCGTCGGGCGACGGCACCGACGTCGTCTGGCTCCCCGCCGCCCCGGCTCTCGGCGAGGTCGCGGCCGTCACGATCGCGCCGGGGCCCTCTCCGAGGCTGCACCTCGCGAACCCTACGACGGCGCCCGTGACGGTCGAGCTCGTCGGCGCGGACGGCGGCGACGACTCCGAGGTCGAGGTCGCGGCCGGCGCCGCGGTGAGCGTGTCTGTCGACCCCGGCGCGAGCTACGTGCTGTCCGGTTTCGACCGGTTGTTCGCGTCGGTCTCCCTCGTGGACGGCGCCCAGATCGCCGGGTACGTCGTGCGACCGCCGGGCGTGGGATCGAGCCCGATCCTGATCTACCCGTAGGGGCCCGGCTACAGGTGCCGGAAGCGCTCGGGGGCGAGGTCCCAGGGGTCCTTGCCCAGCAGCTCCGCCACGGCTCGGAACACGCAGCTCTCGATCATCATCCGGCGGTGCAGCTCGTCGTCGCGGTGCAGCTTCGAGAGTCGCTCGATGGGGAGCCGGTACAGGATGACGCGGCCCTGCTGCGGGAGCACGCGCCAGCGGTCGACCGACCGGCCCCCGCCCAACTGCGCGGGGAGGCCGGCGACCTCGAAGGAGACGTCGGCGAGCTCGTCCGGCCAGAGGTCGCGCAAGTACTCGGCGGTCGACGCGACGGTCATATCGAAGTCGTCGACGCGGGTGTGCAGCAGCGGCAGGTGCGGTCCAGTGACCGCGGAGCGCATTCCGCGCCCGTGGCGGTCCCGCCAGCCGCGACGGGCTGAAGGTGCGCTCACGCGCCGGGGAGACCTGGGCACGACCCCATCCTAGCTTTCCGCGTGCCGCGCAGGCCGGGACGGTGGCCGGTCGTAGGCTGTGCGTGAGATGAGCGAGATCACCGGCCGCCCGTGCAGCAAGGTCGCCTGCAACGACGAGGCCGTGTCCACCCTCACCTACGTCTACGCCGACTCGATGGCCGTCCTCGGCCCCTTGAGCCTCTCGGCCGAGCCGCACTCCTACGACTTGTGCGAGCGTCACGCCGAGCGGCTGTCTGCTCCTCAGGGCTGGCAGGTCGTGCGCCACGTAGTCTTGGGGGCATGAGCTTCTCCTCCCCGGCCGATCTGGCCGCCGTCGTCTTCGACCTGGACGACACCCTCGCCCCGTCGAAGTCGGTGATGGATCCGGCGATGAGCGAGGCGCTCGCGCGGCTCCTCGAGCGCACGGCGGTCTGCATCATTTCGGGGGGTCGCTTCGAGCAGTTCCAGTCCCAGGCGCTGCGGGCGTTCAGCGCCCCCGAGGACGCCATGGACCGGCTTCACCTGATGCCGACGTGCGGCACCCGCTACTACCGGTGGGAGTCGGGCGGATGGTCGCTGCAATACGCCGAAGACCTCACCGATGACGAGAAGGCCCGCACCATAGCGACCCTCGAGGCGGGCGCTCGTGAGCTCGGCCTCTGGGAGCCCGAGCCCTGGGGCGACATCATCGAGGACCGGGGCAGCCAGATCACCTTCTCCGCGCTCGGCCAGCGGGCCCCCGTCGAGGCGAAGACCGCGTGGGACCCGGATGGCTCGAAGAAGCGCGCGCTCGGCGAGTGGGCGGCTCCTCGCCTCCCCGATCTCGAGGTGCGCGGTGGCGGGTCGACGTCGATCGACGTGACGCGCAAGGGGATCGACAAGGCGTACGGGGTGGCCAAGCTCCTCGCCGAGCTCGACGTCGCCAAGGAGAACCTGCTGTTCATCGGGGACCGCCTGGATGAGGCGGGCAACGACTACCCGGTCTTCGAGTTCGGCGTCGCATCCATCCCGGTGCACGGCTGGCGGGACACGCTCGCGACGGTGACGGCCGTGAGCGAGTGGATCGACGAGGGCGGCCCGTTCCCGTTGGAGACGATGACTCCGCTCGCCCAGGTGCGAGAATAGAGGGCATGACCCTCACCACCGCACTCCCGTTCAAGGTCGCCGACCTGTCCCTCGCCGAGGCGGGGCGCCACCAGATCCGACTGGCAGAGAACGAGATGCCGGGGCTCATGGCCCTGCGCGAGGAGTTCGGTCCCACTCAGCCGCTCAAGGGTGCGCGCATCATGGGCTCGCTGCACATGACGGTGCAGACGGCGGTACTCATCGAGACGCTCGTCGCGCTCGGTGCGCAGGTGCGGTGGGTGAGCTGCAACATCTTCTCGACGCAGGATGACGCGGCGGCCGCCATCGCGGTCGGCCCGACCGGCACCGTCGACAACCCCGCGGGCGTCCCCGTGTTCGCGTGGAAGGGCGAGACGCTCGAGGAGTACTGGTGGTGCACCGAGCAGGCCTTCGACTGGTCGGCGGAGGGCTTCGACGGGCCCAACATGATCCTGGACGACGGCGGGGATGCGACGCTCCTCGTGCACAAGGGGCGCGAGTTCGAGCTCGCCGGCGCCGTGCCCGAGACGCAGCCGGGCGACAGCCACGAGTGGGGGGTCATCCTCGACCTGCTGCGTCGGTCGCTCGCCGAGAAGCCGGGCTATTGGACGACGATCGCGGCGGGCATCCAGGGCGTCACCGAGGAGACCACGACGGGCGTGCACCGCCTCTACGAGCTCGCGAAGTCGGGCGACCTGCTGTTCCCGGCGATCAACGTCAACGACTCGGTGACGAAGTCGAAGTTCGACAACAAGTACGGGATCCGCCACTCGCTGCCGGACGGACTGAACCGGGCCACCGACGTGCTCATCGGCGGGAAGGTCGCGTTCGTCGCGGGCTACGGCGATGTCGGCAAGGGGTCGGCGGAGGCGCTCCGCGGTCAGGGCGCCCGAGTGATCGTGAGCGAGATCGACCCGATCTGCGCGCTGCAGGCCGCGATGGACGGCTTCCAGGTCACGACGATCGAGAACGTCCTCGACCAGGTGGACATCTTCGTGACCAGCACGGGCAACGAGAACGTCATCACCGTCGAGCACCTGCAGGGGATGAAGCACCAGGCCATCGTCGCGAACGTCGGGCACTTCGACAACGAGATCGACATGGCGGGGCTCGAGGCGCTGCCGGGAGCCGTGAAGGTCGAGATCAAGCCGCAGGTGCACGAGTGGCGGCTCCCGAACGGGCGCAGCATCCTCGTGCTCTCGGAGGGCCGTCTCATGAACCTCGGCAACGCCACCGGGCACCCGTCGTTCGTGATGAGCAACTCGTTCACCAACCAGGTGCTCGCGCAGATCGAGCTGTGGGCGAACAACGGCGACGGTCGCTACGAGAACAGCGTCTACGTGCTGCCCAAGCACCTCGACGAGAAGGTCGCGCGACTGCACCTGGACGCCCTCGGCGTCGTTCTCACGCAGCTCACGCCGAAGCAGGCCGCGTACATCGGGGTTCCGGTCGAGGGCCCGTACAAGGTGGACCACTACCGGTACTAGGGTCGTCGCCTCTAGTGCCTCGCTGACTGAGGCTCCGGAAGGCGCCTCCGCCGGCTACCCGCGGTCGGGGAAGCCGCGAGGCATGCCCCGCAAGGCCGGGGCGAGTCGCTCCAGACCGCGCTTCTGCAGCTCGAGGGCGGCGAACTCCCGATCCCGTCGGATCGCGGAGACTCCGGCGAGGAAGAGTTCGGGGTCGACGGCGGGCACGGGCGAGACGAAGACGGATGCCTCGTTGGCGAGCCCTGCCGCGAGGCGCGACCGGGTCTGCGGGGTGAGCGCGGTGGCTTGCGCCAGGAACTGCGCGATCCGCCGGGACAGGCCGTCGGGCATCCGGGCCACATCGGCGGTGCGCGACCATTCCTGCAGGACTACGGGCACGCCGAAGACCGGGGTGACGGCGTGCGGGACGCGCTCGTTCTGGCTGTAGGTGCCCGCGACGAGGTCGCCGAGCCGCTGCGAGCGGCTGTTCAGGAGAGCGATGATGGCCGCCCCGCCGCCGAGGGTGCCGAAGATCTCGAACACGCCGGTGAGCGCGCGGATGAAGGCGTGCCGGAACCCGATGGAACCGCCGTCGTCCCGCACGATGCGCGCCCCGACTGCCAGCTTGCCGAGCGACTTGCCCTGCGAGAGCGTCTCGACGGCGGTCGGCACGACGACGATGGCGATCACGAGGCCCACGACCGAGATCGCCCTCGTGAGCGCCTCGTCGAGGCCGAGCTGACCCGCGTAGGTGAGCAGCAGCCACAACAGGAGCAGGTAGGTGCCGAAGTAGGCGACGAAGTCGATCGCGGCTCCCGCCGCGCGCAGCACGAAGGCCGCGGGCCTGAGGTCGAGCGCGACGGCCTCTCCGATGATGAGCCCGTTGGCCGCCTCGTCGTGGGCGACGGCATCCGTGCGGGGGACCGCCGCGGGGGTGCTCATGCCATCATTTAAGCAGATGGACCTCGACGCCTACTCCGCCGCCCACCGCGATGAGTGGGACAGGCTTGCCCGGCTCGGCTCGCAACGGCGCTTCTCCGGCGCGGAGGCGGATGAGCTCATCGAGTCGTACCAGTCGGGGGCCAGCCAGCTCTCCGCCATCCAGACCTCGGCCGGTCAGTCCGTCCCGGGCGATCGTCTCTCTCTCGCTCTGAGCCGTGCCCGCTTGCGCTTCACCGGGGCGTCGGCGAACGTGCTGAGCCTGCTGCCGCGCTTCTTCGTCGCTCAGCTGCCGGCGGCCCTGTACCGAGTGCGCTGGCTGAGCGCGGTCGTTGCGGCCGCCTTCGTGCTCGTGGCGGTGCTGTTCGGCTGGTGGGCCGCATCGAACCCGGCGGTTCTGGCGACGATGGGCACGCAGGCCGAGTTCGAGCAGTACCGCGAGGACTTCGTGAACTACTACTCGGAGTTCTCTGGCGGGTCCTTCACGTCGGTCGTCTGGACCAACAACGCGTGGCTCGCGGCGCAGTGCATCGCGTTCGGCATCACCGGCCTGTACCCGGTCTACCTGCTCTTCTCGAACGCCCAAGGGCTCGGGATGGCCGCCGCCGCCCTCGACTCGGTCGACGCGCTCGACGTCTTCTTCCTCTACATCGCCCCGCACGGCCAGCTCGAGCTCTACTCGCTCTTCGTGTCCGGCGCGGCAGGGTTGCGCGTGTTCTGGGCGTGGATCGCGCCCGGAGCGCGCACTCGGGCCCGGGCGCTTGCGGAGGAGGGTCGGGCGATGTTCACCATCGTGGTCGGCCTGATTCTCGCCCTGTTCGTCTCGGGGATCATCGAGGGCTTCGTGACCCGGCAGGACTGGCCGTGGGTGATCAAGATCGGCATCGGCACGGTCGCGCTCGGAGCGTTCCTCGCCTATCAGTGGGTGGTGGGCCGTCGCGCCTTCCGCGCGGGTCAGACCGGCGACCTGGACGAGTTCGAGGCGGGGGCGCGGCAGCTCGTCGCGGGTTAGCCCCGGTCCCGTCCGCGATCGCGGCGCGGCAGGTCGGGATGCTCGGCGAAGAACAGGGAGATCGGGTCGCCGTCGGGGTCCGCGGGCCGCGACGCCCAGCGCTGGAAGACCGCCTCGAACTCCGCGAGCATCTCCGCCCGGTTCTCGGCGGTGAGCTTGAGGCCGAGCCGCGTCGCGCTGATGTCGTCGGGCGCGAGCCCCTCGATCTCCTGCAGGAAGGTCTCGAGCAGGATGGGGCCGACCCCGGGGACGGGGGTGCGCCACGACCGTCGCGTGGCCCGGTAGGGCACCTCTCGCGCTCCGCGGGCACCGCGTCGCGGCTCGGCAGCCTCGAGGAAGCCCGTCGCGACGAGGGAGCGGACGTGGTGCAGCATGCTGCCGGGGTTCAGGCCGAGTTCCTCGGCGAGCTCCTTGTTGGTGCGCGGCTCGTGCAGGCACAGGCGCAGGATGCGCATACGCAGTGGTGAGGCGAGCGCCCGGGCTCGGGCGCCGTCGTCGGGCGAGGCATCCATGACCCTATCCTACTGAGTGATTGACGAAAGCCAATCGCTAGCGCAGGATGGGGACCGTGACCCCCCTCGACCTCCCGCTTCGCCGCAACCGGAACTTCCTGTGGTTCTGGGGCGGCGAGGCGGTGAGCCAGCTCGGCGCCCAGTTCACCCTGCTCGCCATCCCCGTGCTCGCCGTGACCTTCCTCGGCGCGACCGAGTGGCAGGTGGGACTCCTCGGCGCAGCCCAGACCGCGGCGTTCCTCCTCGTCGGACTCCCCGCCGGCGCGTGGCTCGACCGGATGCTCAAGCGCCGGGCCATGATCGCGGCCGACATCGTCCGCGCCGCCGCCTTGGCGACGCTGCCCGCGCTCTGGTTCGCGGGACATCTCGAGATGTGGCACCTCTACGTCGTCGGCATCGTCGTGGGCGTCGCTACCGTCTTCTTCGACGTCGCCTACCAGAGCTACGTTCCGATCCTGCTGCCGTCGAGCCAGATCGGCTCCGGCAACTCCCGGCTGGAGACGACGTCGCAGATCGCCAGCATCGGCGGCCCCGGTCTTGCCGGGGCGCTCCTCACGATCGTGAGCGCGCCGGTGCTGCTCGTCGTCGACGCGATCTCCTACGTCGTCTCCGCCTTCGCCATCTGGAGAGTCCGGGACACCGAGACCACTCCGCCACGTCACGAGCGGCGACCGCTGGCGACCGAGATCGCCGAGGGCATCGCGTTCGTGTTCCGGCACCGACTTCTCCGTGCGATCGTCCTCACGACCGCGGCGACGAACTTCTTCGGCTTCTTCATCACGACCCTCGAGGCGCTCTATGTGCTCCGCGAGCTCGACCTCGGTCCGGCCTCGCTCGGCCTGATGTACTCCGTCGGCTCGGTCGGGGGACTGCTCGGTGCCGTCGCGACGCCGTGGTTCACGCGCCTCATCGGCGAGGGGACGGCGATCACCGTGTCCGCGATCGGCTTCGGCATCGCCACCGCCGCCTACCCGCTCGCCTCCCTCGCCGGGGTTGCCGCGCTCCCCGTGCTGATCGGCGGGATGCTCCTGCAGTCGTTCTTCGTCCTGGTCTACAACATCACCCAGGTCACGATGCGCCAGCGGCTCTGCCCGCCCCGCCTGCTCGGCCGCATGAACGCCTCGATACGCTTCGTCGTCTGGGGGGTCATGCCGCTCGGGAGCCTCGCCGGGGGCGCGCTCGGAACCGGGCTCGGAATCGTGCCGACGATGTGGATCGGCACTGTCGGCGGGCTTCTGGGGGCGGCCTTCGTGCTGTTCTCGCCGCTCACGGGGATGCGCGAGCTGCCTCGGGAGCAGGTGCGGGACTAAGCGGAGTCGGCGGAGCAGTCCGAGCAGCCCGACCGGTGCGCCGCAATCGACTCGAGTACCGCCCGCGCGACTTCCGGGGGCTCGTCGGGCGCAAGAAGCTGAGGGCTCAGAGCGATCCGGGCACCGGGCGCCGGGAGAACGGCCACGCGTGGGGATCGGTCCCAGAGCCGGCCGATGACGTCGTCGCGGCAGTCGCGCAATCCGCTCGGCACCCGCACGAGCAGCCGCGGCACGAGCTGCCCGCAGTGCCCGGACGGATCCGCGTAGACGGCGAGGCGATGAGCGACGAATGCCGTCGACCATTCGTTGACGACGGCGAGCCTCTCGGCGTACTCGTCGTCTTCGTCCCGTTCGAGGAACTCCTCGACTGCGGCGAGAAGACCGAGGAGCTCTTCGCGGCCGATCTTCGCCGTACGTCCGACCCCGTGTTCGGTGCCGCTGTTGGTTCGGCATGCGGCGACCAGCTCTGCGGTGCCGACGACGAGCCCGCTGCTGGTGGGGCCGCCGATGCCCTTGCCCCCGCTGAAGACGGCGAGCGACGCTCCCAGCACGCGCGTGTAGTCGGTGAGTCGCGAGCGCGGCGGTACTTGATCGGCAGCGTCGACGACGACCGGGATGCCCAGCTGCCGTGCCGCGTCGGCGAACAGGCGAAGCATCCCGTCCTCGTCCTCATGGGGGAACATCCCCGGGAACCAGACAAATGCCGCGTCGGCGCGGTCGAGTTCGCGGGGGTGCTCGACGACGCGCACGGCGCCGCCGCCCGCGGCGATGCTGTTGAGGTAGTCGTTGGGGTGCCAGGCGTCGGCCCCCGCGAGCTGGCCGCCGAGATGGCCGGACCAGACCGCGACGTCGGGTCGCTCGCTGCTGCGGGGGAGAGCTGCGGCCCGCTCTGGATCCGGTCCGGCGATCGTTGCGGCGACGGCGACCATGACTCCGGCGGCGCTGCCCGCGCTCACCCACGCTGACTCGTTGCCCGTCGCCTCGGCGAGGCGACGACCGACTTCGTCGTGGAGCGCCTCGATGTCGACGTATTCGGTCGACGCCCGGGCCATCGCCTCGAGAACCCTCCGGGAGAGCGTCGAGCCGCCGAGCCGCGATTGCGCAGCCCCCGCGTTGATCACGCGGGGGAGGCCTAGGAGGCTCACTGACCCGCCGTCACCCTCTGCCGCTCGCGATAGGCGGCGGCGTTGACGCGGTTGCCGCATCGGCCGCTGTCGCAGAACGTGCGCGAGCGGTTCTTCGAGTAGTCGACCATCACGCGGGAGCAGTCCGGAGCACGGCAGACGCGAAGCCGGTCGCCCTCGCCCGAGGTCAGCATCACTGCGAGGGCCATCGCGCAGTCGGCCACGAGATGCTCCTCGAGAGTCGCGAACGGCGGGAAGTAGTGCAGGTGCAGGCCGAGACCGTCGTGATCGGACAGCCGCGGCGTGATGCGCGCCGACGCCAGGAGTCGGTTGACGATGTCGGTGCGGGCCGACTCGTCGGGAGCAACGAAGACCGCCCGCAATTGGGAGCGAACCAGGTGGATCGGCTCGAGGTCGCGCGCCGTCGGCTCCTCGACCTCCGTGATCACGCGGTCGAGCACGAAGCGGCGCAAGGCTTCCGCCGTCCCGAGCTCCTCGGAGTCCGCCGCGGGGGTGCCGGTGTTGATGAGCGCGGTGATGGTGCCGAGAACGTGCTCGAGATCGCGCCAGTCGTGACCGTTCATGTGTGTCCCGTCGTTGCGGCCACCTCCGGCCGGCTAGCAGCAACATACTCGCCGCGATAAGCAGCGTCAAACAGTTTGGTTATTACTCCGTCACAGAGAAACGCTTGACAGCGGCAGGAGCGGTGCGCTTTGCTGTCGACAACATAAGCACCAAAAGGGTCTTTGACCATCACTCAATGGTGAAAGAGGCACGCCCCGGACGGTTCTGTTCTGCATCACTGACCTGAAAGACGAGGATCGATGAAAGCAACAGCCCTCCGCGTCGGGTTCGCCCTGACGCTTCCCGTAGCCCTGGTACTGGGCGGCTGTGCCGCCGGTGACGGCGGCTCCGAGGAGATCACGCTCACCGTTCAGACCGACTCCTACGCGCTGCCGGGCTTCCAGCTCGTGGCGGACCAGTTCGAGGCGGACCACCCGGGCGTGACGGTCGAGTTCCAGGTGCTCACGCCGGATCAGCAGTCGACCACCAACCTGCAGACGCTCACCTCCGCCGACGCCCCCGACATCGCGAGCGCGCCCTTCAACACGACCGTCTTCACGGAGATGCTCGCGGCCGACCAGTTCGTGCCGCTCGACGACGTCTGGGAGGAAGCTGACCTCGAGGCGCGCTACGGCCAGTCGCTCGCTGACGCCATCCGCCCGGGTGGCCAGCAGGTCGGAGTCCTGTTCAGCAAAGTGCTCTATGGCATCGCCTGGTACAACAAGGCGATGTTCGAGGAGGTCGGCATCGAAGTGCCCGAAGACCACCAGATCGGCACGATGGACAATCTCGCCGAAATGGTCGCAAAGCTCCGCGCCGGCGGCTACCAGCCTCTCTCCATCGGCGGCAGCTCCAACTACCACCTGACGTGGATCCTCGACAACCTCCTCGCGACCTCCGCGACGGCGGACGAGCTCACCAACTACGTGACGAGCTTCGACCCGGACGTCGACGTGACGGCGTCCTACACCGACGCAGCCTTCACTGACGCCCTCGAGCGCATCAAGGAGATGTACGACTCCAACACCTTCCAGGACGGCGTTCTCGGCATGGACCAGGACGCGGGGCTCGCGCTCTTCGCCGCGGGGCAGGCCGGGATGATGATGGGGCACAACCAGACACCGGCCGGTGTCGCCAACAAGGAGTCCGATGTCGACATGGGCTTCCTCTTCCTGCCCCCGATCAACACGGATGTCACGCTCCCGAACTTCTACGCGGGCAACCTGCTCGAGATCCCGAAGAACGCCCAGCACCCGGACCTCGCCAAGGAATTCCTCGTGCTGCTCATGTCCGACGAGATGCAGATCGCGGCGATCGAAGCCACGGGCGGCGCGTTCCCTGGTGTCGCGGTCGACGAGAGCGCGATCGCCACGGCGCCGGACTCGGTGCGCGAGCTGCTGGAGTTCGAGTCCGAGTACGGCAACGTCGCGGGGTGGGCATCCCTTGTCCCCGCCAAGCTCGGCACGACCGACCCTCTCATCCAGAAGCTCCTGCTCGGCGAGACGACCGCCGAGGAGATCGGCGTCGAGCTCGACGCGCTGCTCGAGGAGATCCGCACCGATGGCTAGGTTCAGCTCAGGCCCCGCGGCGAACGGTCGGGCATGACCGCAGTGTCGCGAACGGTGTCCGGGGGCGCGGGGATGCAGGTGCGGGTTCGCCTGGTCCTGCTCGCTGCGCTCCCGGCGCTGCTCCTCCTCCTCGTGGTGTTCGCCTACCCGATCGTGCAGACCGTCCAGCTCTCCCTCTCGGAGTGGCGGGGCTTCGGGCCGATGGAGTGGACCGGACTCGACAACTACGCCGACGTCCTGTCGAGCGACGCCTTCTGGGACGCCCTGCGCAACACCGTGGTGTTCGCGCTCGGTGCGACGATCTGCATTGTCGCCGCCGCGCTCCTGCTCGCGGTGGCGGCGACCCGGGGTCAGCGCTTCGACCCGGCGTTCCGGGCGATCTGGTTCCTCCCCGCGATCGTGCCCGGCACGGCCGCGGCGGTCTTCTGGTCGATCTCGGTGCAGCCCCAGTCGGGGGTGGTCAATGCGGTGCTCGGCTTCCTGGGTCTCGGCAACGGTCACGCCTGGCTCGCGTCCCCTGAGACGGCTCTGTGGGTGATCGTGGGTGTCGCGGCGTGGACGAGCACGGCCTTCCCCTTCCTCCTCCTCGCGGGCGCGATCGACCGCGTCCCCGCGGAGGTCTACGAGGCCGCGCGAATCGATGGTGCCGGCGACGCCCAGCAGTTCTGGTACTTCACGATCCCGCTCATCCGCCCCGTGCTGACCATGGTGGTGGCCCTCCAGTTGATCTGGAACTTCAATGCCTTCACCCTCGTCTGGGCGATGACGAAGGGCGGCCCGGCGGGATCGACCACGATCCTGCCTGTGCTCCTCTACCAGGAGGGGTTCAAGAACGGCGACTTCGGCACGGCTGCGGCGATGGGTGTCATCTCAAGCGCTCTGCTGATCGCGCTCGGCGCTGTGACGCTTCGCGGGTCTGCCTCCCGGGCGGCCGGAGAATGAGCGCCGCGCGCGTGTCGAACGGTGCCTGGACGGCGCTCAAGCTCGGCATCACGGCGCTCGTGATCCTGCCGTTCGTCTTCATCCTCCTGCTCTCGTTCCGTTCGATGGCGGACATCTACCGCAACCCGCTCGGGTTCACCGGCAACTGGGTCCCCGGGAACTTCGTCCGGGCCTGGAACGGCCCGCCCGGAGGTACCGGATTCTCGAACTACTTCGTCAACTCGGTGCTCGTCGTGCTCGTGGCGGTCGTGATCGCCGCGCTGTTCGGCGCGCTTGCCGCCTACTTCGTGTCGCTGCTGCCGGCCCGGTGGCGCTCCCGGGTGCTCATGATCCCGCTCATCGCAACGATCGTCCCGACCATCGCGCTGCTCATCCCCTTCTTCCAAATGTTCAGTGCGTGGGGGCTGATGAACAGTCCCGTCGCAGTCGGGGTCCTGTACGCCGGGCTGTGCCTGCCGATGACCGTGCTCATCCTGCACGCATTCTTCGTCGACTTCCCCGGTGAGTTGCGCGAGGCCGCCGCCCTCGACGGACTCGGTCACGTGCGCACGTTCTTCACGATCGTCGTGCCGCTCTCGAAGCCGTCACTGCTCGCGGTCTCCCTGCTCAACCTGATCTGGGTCTGGGGAGAGACGCAGGTGGCCATCGTGCTGCTGCAGAAGGCCACGAGTCAGACGATCCCCGTCGGTGTTCTCACATTCCAATCGAGTTTCATGAGCGACCTCGGTCCGATCTTCGCCGGACTGAGCCTCGCGACCGTGCCGGTGCTCATCGTCTACTTCGTCTTCAACAAGACGATCAGTCGAGGGGTCTCGATGGGAGGCACGTTCCGATGACCCTGCGCCGATTCGACGAGCTCACGCGCGAGGCGCTCCGCGAGCGGACCGGAGATCTCGTGGTGGTGCCGCTCGGGGCGACTGAGCAGCACGGCGAGCACCTGCCGGTCATGACGGATGCGGCCATCATCACCCACCTCGCCGAGCGAGCGGGCGAGATCGCGGGAGAGCGAATCGACGTGCTGATCGCCCCTACCGTCAGGGTGGGGATATCGGGGCACCATGTCCCGTTCGGCGGCACGTTGACGGTCGGCTCGGAGACGTTCATCCGGGTACTGGTGGACCTCGTGTCTGCCCTGCGCACCCAGGGATTCTCGCGCTCGCTCTTCGTCAACGGTCACGGCGGCAACGACGCGGCCATGCGGGTCGCGGTCGAGCGACTCGCCGTCACGGCGACGGGCGGCGAGTCGACGGCAGCGCTCTCCTACTGGGCGTTCGCGGGCGACGCAGTCGGGCACCGTTTTCCTACCCCGGGGCACGCGGGGGGCTTCGAAACGAGCGCGATGCTCGCTCTCCGACCCGAGCTCGTCGGAGCCGTTCCCACAGGCCCGCTCGTGCAGTTCGACCTCGCGACGGACGTCGTGACCGGCCTGCACGATGTGCGACCGGAAGCCTGGCGATCGAGCGCGGGCGTGACCGACAACGCCGCGGGAGCCGACGCCAAGGCCGGCGCCGCCGACCTCGAACAGATCGCGTCGCGAATCGCCGACGCCATGGTGGAGCAGGTCGCGCGGCTCGATGCCGCGCGCAGAACAGGAGAGAGTCGATGACGACACCACTGACGATCGCCTCGGTGGAGCGCATCCGGGTGCACGTTCCTTTCACGGAGCGCAGTCGCCCGTGGAACAACGTGCTCGTAGGCGGATGGGGCCACATCGAGCTGTGCAAGGTGACGACGAGCTCTGGCGTGGTGGGCTGGGGCGAGACCCTGCTCACGTACACGTGGAAGCTCGTCGACGATGCGGCGGTCGCACGAGTGACCGGCAAGCCCCTCTTCGACCACCTCTGGGACGACTCGCTCGGTGCCGGATTGCAGCTAGCCCTGCTGGACGCCGCGGGCAAAGCCCTCGGCGTGCCTGCGCACCGGCTGCTCGGTCTGCCCCAGGTTCGGCAGTCCATGCCGCTCGCTTGGTGGAGTACGAAGATGCCTCCGGAGGTACTCGCCGAGGAGGCGGCGGAGGCGGCGAGCCGCGGATACCGCGCCCACAAGTTCAAGGCGAGGCCGTGGTTCGACGTCGACGACCAGGTCGCGCAGGCGTCCGCCGCGACGCCCGATGACTACTCGTTCGGCATCGACTGGAATTCTCTGCTCCTGAGCTCGGCGGGCGCCCGCCCGGTGCTCGAACGGCTCGACGGCAACTCTCGCGTGCACTTCTTCGAGGGCGCCGTGGGCCGCGCTCAGATCGCCGACCAGAAGGACCTCCGCGGACGCTTCACGACGCCTCTCGTGGAACACTACGACGCCGCGCTGTTCCCGACCTGGATGACCGAGAACGCCCTCGACGGTTTCGTCGTCGACACCGGTGGCATTTCGCGCTTCCTCCATATGGGCGCGACGTGCGCGGCCTTCAACAAGGAGTTCTGGCTCCAGATCGTCGGGACCGGCATCACCACGGCATTCGCCCTGCAGCTGAGCGCGGTGCTGACGCACGCCCGGTGGCCCTCGGTGACGGCTCTCAACGTTTTCGAGTCCACCCTCGTCACCGAGTCGATGGAACCCACTCTGGGCCTCCTGGCGATCCCGACCGCTCCAGGCCTCGGCGTCACCATCGACGAGGAAGCGGTGGAGCGGTACCGGGTCGGTGACGACTACCGCGTGGAACTGCCCCGCACGATACTCGTGTTCCGGCGGCCGGACGGCGCATCCCGGGACTACGCCTCCATCAACCACCTCTGGCAGGAGTGCCTCGACGACGGGACGATGGGCGTGCAGTCGCCTGGCGCGCGCCTGGACATCGTCGAGGACGACGGCGGCTCAGAGTTCGCGGAGCGGTTCGCCGAGGCGGGCGCTCGGTTCAGCGGAACCGGAGTGCCCTGGCCGGCTCTCACGTTCTACCCGGGGCTCGACACGTGACCGATCGGCTCTTCGACACGCACTGCCACCTGTTCGAGCGGGGGTTCTCCGGTTCGACCGGTGTGCTGTTGCGGGGGCGCCACGCCGAGCTCCACGCCTACGAGCGCTACCGCTCGGAGTTCGCCATCGAGCGTAGCCTCGTCATCGGTTTCGAGGGGGAGGCGGGCTACCTCGGATCTAACGCCTACCTCGAGAGCCTCTCCGTCGGGCGGCCCTGGCTCATCCCCGTGCCCTTCGTCGCGGTGGGCTCCCCGCTGCGCGGCCGCGCCGCCTGCGCCTACGTCTCGACCGCGGACGACGGCCAGTGGCTCGCGGCGGAGCTCGGTCGGCGGGACGCCCCCTCCCTCCTCTCCCTCAATGCCAGACCGGAGGCGCTCGCCGCAGCCGCACCCGCCCTCCGCGCCGCCGGGGGGACGTGGATCCTCGTCTCCCACCTCGGACTGCCCGGCCCGGCACCCTCTCTCCTGGCGGCGATCGAGCGGCTCGAGCCGCTCCTCTCGCTCGCCGCCGCCGACCACGTGACCGTCAAGCTCTCGGGCCAGTACGCCGCGAGCTCGCTCGGCTACCCGCATCCCGACGTTCAGCCGATCGTCGATCTCGTCGCCGATCGCTTCGGCGGACTCCGGCTCACGTGGGGTTCCGACTTCTCGCCGTGCCTTGAGCACGTCGCCTTCGCCGAAGCCGTCGATTGCGTCCTGCCGTCGGGGGCGAGCCCCACCGAGCGGGACGCCATCCTCTTCAGCACCGCCGACCGCCTGTACCACCACTATCTCGGAGTGCCAGCATGACGTCGCCGACCGCCTTGGGCCCGTTCTACCGCGATCACCTCGTCGGCGTCGACGACGTGGTGCACCTCTACTCCGGAGCCGAGGGGCCGGCCCTGCGCGCGCATCGCGAAGCGGCGGCTCGCTACGTCGTCGACAAGTCCGCGGGCGAGGAGGGCCGCCGTCGCAGTGAAGCAGTGCTCGACACGACGAGGGAGCAGCTCGCGAGGCTGATGGGCGGGTCGGCCAACTCGATCGCCATCCTCGGCAACGCATCGGATGCCATCAACCGACTCGTCGGCGCCGTCCGGCTCGAGCCTGGCGACAACGTCGTGACGAGCGACCTCGAGTTCCCCTCCGGCGTCCAGTCGCTCCTATTGCTGCGCGACCGAGGAGTGGAGGTGCGCTTCGCGCGCGGCCGCGAAGGACACCTCTCGGCGGCCGACTTCGAGCCGATGATCGACGAGCGCACCCGGCTCGTGGTCTCGAGCCACACAAGCTACGTCAGCGGGGCGCGGATCGACCCCGCGACCGTTCATGCTCTCGCTCGGCGCGTCGGTGCCGCCTTCATCCTCGATGTCACTCAGTCGCTCGGGGTTCTGCCGGTGGTCGCAGCCACGGCGGACGCGATCGTCTCGAGCTCCTACAAGTGGGTCCTGGGGCCCCACGGCCTCGGGATCGTGCACCTCACCAATCCGGCCGCGTTCGGTCATGCCGCCGCAGGCTGGCGATCCGTGCCCGACGTCTTCGCGCCCGATCGCCTCAGCACGGTTCGGTTTCGCCCGGATGCCCGCAGCCTCGAGCTCGGATTCCCGAGCTTCCTCGGCGCCTACTTCCTCACCGAGTCCCTCGCCCTCATCCTCGATGCCGACCAGTCCGCCGTCGAAGCCCACGTGAACTCGCTCACCGCGCAGCTCGTGGACGGGCTGCTCGGCGCCGGCGCCCGCCTGCTCTCGCCCCTCGACCCCGCGGAGCGCGGCACGAACATCAGCGTCGTCGCGGCAGATGGCGAGTCCGTCGCGGCGCGGATGCTCGAATCGGGCGTGCGCGTCTGGGGCGGCGACGGCCGCGTTCGTTTCTCGGTGCACGCGTTCAACACCGCCAACGACATCGACGCGGCGCTCGCTGCATACCGGGCGGCAGCATGACTCTGCCGCCCGTGCGCCGAGCGGATGCGGATTCCGCCCGCGAGCTGCTCACCGCCCTCGTCAGCATCCCCTCGGTCAATCCGGCCTACGATCCCGCGTCCCCGGGCGAGAACGCTCTCGGCGACGCCATCCTCGAGTGGACGGCCGGGCTGGGGCTCGAAGGCTCCCGCGAGCCGGTCGTCGACGGCCGCCGGAACATCCGCGCGCGACTCGCAGCGTCGCGATCCGAGCGCACCCTGCTCATCGAGGGCCACCTCGACACCGTCGGCCTCTCACCCGGATCCGGAACGCAGGCGCGAGTCGAACGCGGACGGCTGCACGGCCGAGGCGCGTGCGACACCAAGGGCGGCATCGCCGCCGCCCTCCTCGCCATCGCCGAGCTCGCCGAGCGTGGGCTCGAGCGGACGGACGTGGTGCTGCTCGGCGCGATCGACGAGGAGCTCGCCTTCCGGGGGATCACGGCGGCGATCGCGGGAGGTGAGCGAGGCGACGCCGCGATCGTTCTCGAGCCCACCGACCTCGCGATCGTGACCGAGCACAACGGGGTGCTCCGTTCGGAGATCCTGGTCACCGGGCGCGCGGCCCACACGTCACGTCCCGAGGAGGGGCGCAACGCGATCGTCGACGCCCTCGAGGTGGTCCGCGCCCTGGAGGAATGGATCGCCCGGGACACCCTCGAAGGCGACGACACCGGTCGCATCCTCGCGGTGACGACGATCGCGGGCGGGTCGGCGATCAACATCGTGCCGGACTCCTGCCGGCTCGGCGTCGATCTTCGCATTCGGCCCGCCGAGCATCCCGAGGGCGTCCTCGACGAGCTCCACGGGCTTCTCGCGTCGCTGCCCGTGGACGCCCGCGTCGATCGCGTGCTGCTCGCGGACGGCGGACTGAGCACGGCCCCGACGAGTCGCGTCGTCCTGGCCGCCCAGCGCGCGGCCGGCCTCCATCAGCTGCCGGTGGAGGCCGTCCGCGTACCCTACGGAACCGACGGCAGCAAGCTCGCCCGGGCCGGGATACCGACCGTCGTCTTCGGACCGGGCTCGATCGCCGACGCCCACGGCGACGAGGAGTCGGTCGCGCTCGACGACGTGGTCACCGCGGCGCGCGTCATCCGCGACCTGGTGCTCGCCCTCGAGGAGTTCGCGTGAGTGTGCGGGTTGGAGTGATCGGTGCCGGCGCCTTCGGGCGCGAGCACGCACTCGCGTACTCGCAGCTTCCCACTGCCCGGCTCGTGTCGATCGTGGACGCCGATCCTGCGCGGGCCGACTCCCTCGCCGCCGAGCTCGGGGTCGATCGGGGAGGGGCGCTCGGTCACCCCGACGCCGTCTCGGTCGTCGTGCCGGCCGCATCGCGGGGCACGCTCGTCGCCGACAGCATCGCGGCGGGCCGTGCGGTGCTCATCGAGAAGCCGCTCGCCGCGACCGTGGAGGAGGCGCGAGAGATCGTTCGACTGGGCGGCGGGCTACCGGTCATGGTCGGTCACCTGCTCCGATTCGCGGAGCCGTACGTGCGGCTCGAGCAGCGGGCGCGCGCGTTCGGGCGTCTCTCGGGCGGAACCCTCGGTCGGCTCCGGTCCGCCGCACACGCTGCGCGTCATCCCGCAGACGACGTCGTGGGGCTCACCATGATCCATGACCTGGACGCCGTCGCGTGGCTTGCCGGCTCGAGCATCGCGACAGTGCGGGCCACGGGGAGGGCGGACGACGAGCGCTGGATCGCGAGCGACGCCGAACTGACGATGGCCGATGGCTCCCGGTGGTTCGTGCACGCGGCGTGGGAAGGCAGCGACGCCGATCAGCGGGATGACGCAAGCATCGTCGCCGCCGACGGCCGCGAGTCGAGCCTGTCCCTCGGCTCCGCCGACGCGGCGGTCTACGACAGTGCGCTCGAGGCCGAGCTCGCGCACTTCGTCGAGTGCGCCGCGCTGGGCGCACCCTCCGACCGCCTCGTGCTCGCGGACGCGGCCCGCGCGGTGGCAGCGGCCGACGCGGTCCGCACCTCGATGGAGCAGAAGGGAGCGCCGGTCGATGTCTGGTAACGCCGATCTGCTGGTGCGGCACGCCCACCTGATCACCATGGACGACGAACGCAGCATCATCCCGGATGCTGCGATCGCAATCGTCGACGGGGCGATCGTCGACCTCGGCCCGGACGCCGATGTCGTCGCGCGCTGGGGTGCCACGGAGGTCATCGACGCGGCGGGGGCTCCCGTCCACCCCGGTCTGGTCGAGGCGCACTTGCATTGCTCGTACCAGTTGTTCCGCGGCGCCCTGCCTGACCAGCTCCAGGAGGAGGACGCCTTTCGCGAGTTCGAGGGTCACTTCTACCGCGCGGTCGACGACGAGGACGAGCACGCCTCTGCGGTGATTGCGGCCCTCGAGATGATCCGCCACGGCACGACTGCCTTCCTGGAGCCCGGCACGGTCCTGGAGGTCGAGGCCGCCGCCACCGCTGCCGAGCTAGTGGGCATCCGTGCGGTGCTCGCCGACTCGTTCATCTGGGACGACCCGGAGGGCCTCGCGATGGGCAAGAACGCCCACCCCGAGCGCAACACATCGATGATCCCGCGGGCGGCGAGCGATCGCGCGTCGGTTCGCTCCCGCCTCGGCCGCATGGCCGTGCGCCAGTCGCCACCCGGGTCCCTCGTCACGGGGCACGTCGCCGTGCTCGGACTCGGCACGGCGTCAACCGAACTCATGATCGAGGCCAAAAGGGTCGCGGACGACGCGGGTGTTGTACTCAACTTCCACCAGTCGTACAGCCCGGGGGACACCGCACGCGACCACCAGCGACTCGGTGCCCACCCGATCGTCGCGCTGCGCGACCTCGGCGTGGTGGATCGATCGACCACGATGGCGCACGTCAACCACGTGTCCGACGCGGAGTTCCACGCGCTCGTGGAGTCGGGTGCGACCGTCGCGTGGGCGCCGGCCGCGTCGATGATGTGGGGGCACGGCTCGACGCTCGACGGCCGACATGCAGAACTGCACAGGGCGGGCGCGTCAGTCGCTCTCGGCTCCGACTCGCCGAACTGGTCGAACAGCCTCGACCTCTTCCGCCAGGCATCCCTCGCAGTGCTGACGGCTCGCGAGTCGCACCGCGATCGCACCTACCTCGTCGCCGAGGACGGGTTCGCGATGGCGACTCGCGGTGGGGCTCGGGCCGCGGGGATCTCCGATCGGGCGGGCTCAATCGAGATCGGCAAACGAGCCGACCTCGTCGTCCACTCACTGCGCCGGCCAGAGCTCCTGCCGCTGACGGACCCGGTACGGAACCTCGTCTACTCGGCGGGCTCGAGCACGGTCGACACGGTCGTCATCGAGGGCCGCGTCGTGCTGCGCGGTGGAATGTTCCCGCACCTCGATGAGGAGGCTCTCCTGCGGCGGGCGAGCGAGCGCTCCGTGGGACTGCTGCGGCGCATGGGCTACACAGTGGGGCCCAACGACCTGGGGCGGAGGGTATGAGCACCGTCATCCCGCTCGTTCCCGCCCAGTTCCCGGAGAGCGGACGGCGCACCCTGCTCGAGGCCGACGGGATCGTGGTCGAAGGCTTCCGCTACAGCTCCGGTATCGAGGGGATGACGGTCCGCAGCGAGGCCCTCGAGCTCGACGTCCTCCCGTTCACCGGACAGCAGATCTGGCGCGCTCGCATCGGGGGGCGCGATCTCACGATGCGGTCGACGTTCGAGGAGCCCGTCGCGTCGCGCGAGTACCTCGAGAGCAACGGGGCCTACTTCATCCATTGCGGCGGGAGTGCGATGGGCAACCCCGGCCGCGGGGACGAGCACCCGCTGCACGGCGAGCTGCCGAGCGCGCGGCTGGGCGATGTCGCGCTCGAGCTCGAGGGCCACGAGCTGCGGCTCCGCGGCGGGTTCACCTCGCGGGTCGCGTTCGGTGCCTACTTCCGTGCCGCGTTGTCGCTCCGTGTTCGGGTGGGTGACACGCTCATCGAGTCCCACGCCGAGCTCACGAACCTCAGTGCTGAGCCCCGCCCGCTCATGTACCTCGCCCACATCAACATGCTGCCGGCGGTCGGTGGCCGTCTCGTCGAGGAGTACGAGCCCGGCCGGAGGCCGGTAGCGCGCGGCGACGTGCTCGTCGGCGGGCGACCGGTGCCGGCAGCCGACCTCGACTCCGGCGCCGTCGATATCGAGGAGCTGCTCGCGCCCGGTGTGCGGGTCGAGCCCGAGCTCGTGCAGACAGTCCCGGTCGCGCATCCCGGCGGGTGGTCGACCGTTCGACAGGTGCATCCCACCGGGCACACCGACATCGTCTCCTTCGAGCACGGCGACCTCACCCACACGATCCGATGGCTGCGGCGCTCGGCCGACGACGACGCCTTCGGGTTCGCGCTGCCCGCCACCGCCGAAGCCGACGGTCTGGCGGCGGAGACCGCCAAAGGCCACGTTCGACTGTACGGACCCGGCGAGAGCCTTCGCGCAACCATCCGGCACGGCAGTGAGCCGGCCACCCCCAGAGAAAGGTCCCCCGAATGAACACCGAGATCCACACTCCGCTAGCGCCGACTCCGCTGTCGAGCTTCGCCCAGGGCGCGAGATCCGGACCCTTCCTGCAGGTCTCCGGCTGCGGCTCCCTCGACCCGGGGACGGGTCAGGTGATCAACCTCGGCGACGTGGGCGCGCAAGTGACGGCGACGCTCGAGACCGTCCGCGCCATCCTCGCGGCGGGCGGGGCGAGCTTCGCCGACGTGCTCATGGTGCGCGTCTACCTGACCGACCGCGCCCATTTCCCGCTCATGAACGCCGCGTACGAGTCGTTCATCGCGGAGCACGCTCCGACGGCGAAGCCAGCCCGCACGACGCTCATGGTCGGGCTGCCCCTCGAGGGCATGCTCGTCGAGATCGACGCCCTCGCCGTAGTCGCCTAGGCACCGATCAAGCGCAGGATGCCCGGAGCCGATCGGCCCCGGGCATCCGTGCAGTCGTGCTGCCGAGCGCTACTTGGCGCGCTTGGAGTCGAACAGCGCCGAGTAGGTGAAGCCCGCGATGAGGGCGCCCACGATCGGGGCGACGATGAACACCCACAGCTGGATGAGCGCGTCCGGTCCGCCGTAGATGGCGGTCGCGATCGAGCGGGCCGGGTTGAACGACGCGTTCGACACCGGGATCGCCACGAGGTGCAGGAGGGTCAGGGTGAGGCCGATCGCGAGCGGCGCGAAACCGCTCGGCGCGCGGCGATCGGTGACCCCGAGGATCACGTAGAGGAACACCGCCGTCAGGACGACCTCCGTGACGATCACCGCGAGCAGGTTGAAGCCGGCGGGGGAGTGCTCGCCGAAGCCGTTCGAGGCGAATCCACTCTCGACCGCGCTCGCGAGGAAGCCCTCCGGGCCGTTGCTGGCAACGATGAAGAGCACGGTCGTGGCGAGCGCGCCGCCGATGATCTGCGCGAGCACGTAGTACGGCACGTCGCGCCACGCGAAGCGACCGGATGCCGCGGCGCCGAGCGTCACCGCCGGGTTGAAGTGACCGCCCGAGATGTGACCGACCGCGTAGGCGCCGCCGATGACGGTGAGGCCGACCGCGAGGGCGACACCGAGCCAGCCGGTGTTCGGCGAGGAGAACAGCGCCGTGCCGATGACGCCGCCGACGAGCAGGAAGGTTCCGAAGAGCTCGGCGGTGACGCGCTGGGCGAGCGAGGAGGCGGAGTCGACGTCGACGTCCGCATTGGCAACAGTCTTGGCCACGGCCGGAGACCTTTCTGTGAAGGAGCTGGGACTCTCCGAGCCTAGCGACGGGGCTCAGCCGGTTACAGCCGCCCCGCCGCCTTGAGCGCGATGTACCGGTCCGCGAGAGCGGGCGGCAGATCGGCGGGAGCGCCGGTGACGACGTCCGCCCCGAGCTGACGGACGGCCGCCGCGACGCGGGCCTGGTCGAGGAGCGCGCGCTCCGCGGCGGCGGCGCGGTACACCTCGTCGCGGTCGGTGCGGGAGCGGGTGGCATCCAGCACCGTCGCATCGGTGACGGATGACACGAGCACCGTGTGCTTGCGCGTCAGCTGCGGCAGAACCGACAGGAGACCGCGGGACGCGCCCGGCGCGTCGGCGGTCGTGGCGAGCACGACGAGCGCGTGGTGCGCCGTCACCGAGCGAACGAGCCCGGGCACCGCCGACCAGTCCATGTCGATGAGCTCGGGTTCCACCGGGGCCATCGTCGACACCATGCGCGACAGGAGCTCGGCGCCCGTCGCGCCCTGCACGCGACCGCGCACGCGCCGGTCGAAGATCACGACGTCGACGCGGTCGCCCGCTCCCGACGCGAGGGCCGCGAGCAGCAGGGCCGACTCGAAGGCCGTGTCGATCCGCGGCTCGTCGTCGATGCGCGCGGCTGACGTGCGACCGGAGTCGATGACGATGACGACGCGGCGATCGCGCTCCGGGCGCCAGGTGCGCACCACGAGCCGGCGGCCCGAGGGGCTCGTGGGGTCGTTGCGCCGGGCCGTCGCCCGCCAGTCGATCGATCGCACGTCGTCGCCGCGCACGTAGTCGCGCAGGCTGTCGAACTCGGTGCCCTGCCCGCGCACCATCACGCTCGTCGCGCCATCGAGCTCGCGGAGGCGCGCGAGCCGAGAAGGGAGGTGCTTGCGCGAGTTGAACGGCGGGAGCACGAGTAGGGACGCGGGGGCGAGCAGAGTCGCCTGGCGGGCCCAGAGCCTCAGCGGTCCGAAGGAGCGCACCGTGACGGCGGAGGCCCGGCGCTCGCCGCGACGGAAGGGGGTCAGGACGGTCGAGTAGGAGCGCCGCTCGCCGGCCGGCACGGTCACGCGATGGCGGGTCGGGGTCGCGCCAGCGGAGGGCGGCCAGGCGTCGCGGGCGATCCCGCGCACAGTCCGTCGACCGCGGTTGGTGATGAGCAGCGTGGCTGCCGCGGACTCGCCGAGCCGCACGCGGCCGGGCACATCCCTCTGCACGTCCAGCCGCCGAGGCGACCCGGCGAGTGCGAGATCGACGAGCCCGAGCGCGAGGGCGCCGAGGAGCCACCACGCGAGCACCGCGCCGTCCCCCGTGATGACGAGGGGCACGGCCCCCGCGAGCACGAGGAGGACGAACCAACCGGAGATCGCCATGGTCTAGATCGGCACCTGCACCTGCTGCAGGATGGCCCGCAGGATCGTGTCGGCGGAGACGCCCTCGAGCTCGGCCTCGGGCCGGAGCTGGATACGGTGCCGCAGGACGGGCAGCGCCATCGCCTGCACGTGGTCGGGGGTGATCGCGTCGAACCCGTTGAGCCAGGCCCACGCCTTCGAGGCGGCGAGGAGCGCCGTCGACCCACGGGGGCTCACGCCGAGCTTCACGGACGGGCTCTGCCTCGTCGCCCGCGCGAGGTCCACCGCGTAGGCGAGCACGTCGGCGCTCGCCCCCACCGAAGCGACGGCAGCCTGCGCGGCGGCGAGCTGATCGGCGCCGAGTACGGGGGTGACGCCCGCGGCGGCGAGGTCGCGCGGGTTGAATCCGCTCGCGTGCCGCTGGAGCACCTCGACCTCGTGATCGCGCTCGGGCAGCTCGAGGGTGAGCTTCATGAGGAAGCGGTCGAGCTGGGCCTCCGGGAGCGTATAGGTGCCCTCGTACTCGATCGGGTTCATCGTCGCCGCCACGAGGAAGGGCACCGGGAGCTTGCGCGTGACGCCGTCCACCGACACCTGCCGCTCCTCCATCGCCTCGAGGAGCGCGGATTGCGTCTTCGGTGGCGTCCGGTTGATCTCATCGGCGAGCAGGATGTTCGTGAACACCGGTCCCTCGCGAAACTCGAACTCGCCCGACTTCGAGTCGTAGACGAGGGAGCCCGTGAGATCGCCAGGCATCAGATCGGGGGTGAACTGCACGCGCTTGGTCTCGAGGGCGAGCGCGTGGCTGAGGGTCCGCACGAGGAGGGTCTTCGCGACGCCCGGAACGCCCTCGAGGAGCGCGTGGCCCCCGGCGAGAAGCGTGATGGTCAGTCCGGTGACCGCGGCGTCCTGGCCGACGACGGCCTTGCCGACCTCGGTGCGGAGGGCGGCGAACGCCTCGCGGAGCTGGCTCTCTGTCATGTCTCGATTCTCTCCTGTCGGGGGCGTGCGGTCGGTTGCGTGCGGGCGGCGGGGGATGGCGGCGGGGATCGGTGTCAGGGTCGCAGACGATCGGCGACGCCTCGCTCAAGGGTGAGCAGGGCATCCGACAGCTCGACGAGCTCCCGGTCGGACCCCGGGTCGGCGTCGACGAGCACACGACGCACCTCGTGCGGCTGCGCGCCGGTGAGGGAGCTCACGGCTCCGACGACGTCATCGACGGTGGCCGTGCTGGGCAGCCCGCACAGCGCGGCGAGGCGCTGAACCGTGCCCACCCGCAGCGCGTCGAGCGCCCGCAGTCGTGCCGAGGACTTCTCGTAGAGCCGGGCGCGGCCGAGCATGGTCTCGTTCGACCTGACGACGACGGGCAGTGCCTCGACGACGAGGGGGCCGAGCCGCCGACCCCGCCAGATCGCCGCCGCCACGAACACGAGTGCGAGGAGAACCACGAGCGGGGTGACCCACCCGGGAGTGAGTTCCGCGAGCGATTCGGTGGACTCGACGTCCGCGAAGGAGGGCAAGTACCAGACGAGGGTCTCCCTGCTGCCGAGCAGGCCGAGGGCGAAGGCCGCGTTGCCGTCGGCGATCGCGAGCTCGTTGGTGAGCGGCGCGGTCGCCCCGAGCACGAAGAGCTGCCGGCCGTCGTCCTCGAGCCCCACGAGCGAGTAGACGCCGTCGCCGCTGCCCAGGCAGGTGAGGGCGGCCGCGTCGTCGTCGATCACCCGGTAGCCCTGGCTCTCGCCCGAGACGACGCCCGCGCGCTCGACCGCACCGAGCTCGCAGTCCGCCTCGAGCGGGCCGTCGACGACGCCCGCTTGAGCGACTCCCGGCGCGATCGCCTGCAGCTGGCCGAAGTCGGGTTCCGCGACGATGACGGTGTCGGCGAGCCCGACAGCGTCCTCGAGCTGCTCGTCGGTCAGGTAGAGGCCCGGGTCGAAGAGGAAGAGCGTCGTCGTCGACGGCGAGTCGATCGCGTCGCGGGTCTCCGTGAGCGAGGAGGTCGCGATCACCTCCACCCCCTGCTGGCGCAGCACCTCCGCGACCGCCATGGCGCCCGCGGGCGCCGCGTTCTGGGGATCGAGTGGCGCCCGATCCTGCGCTCCGCCTGTCGTGGCGAGGGTGATGACCGCGATCGTGACCACGACGACCGCGCCCACCACCCAGAACGCCGCCCGCTTCGCCGTCGACCTCAGCCGTGGCGTCACGACCTCGGTGCTCACGCGTCCACCTTCTCGATCACGGGGGACTGGCCGCGGACTCGCTCGTCGAGCGAGGCGATCTGCTCGAACTGCTCGCGGGTGCCCTCCCGCCCGAGGTACCGCACCCCGTCGAAGGAGCGTGCGGATGACTCGAACTCCGACTCCAGGCTCGGGAAGGACGCCCCTGCTCGAGCCGCGAACCCCGACGCCGTCGTGCCCGGGGTGACCGTGACGAGCGTGCGCTCGGCGAGACCGCGCGCGGTGGCTCGGAACATCTCGGCGACCGCGGTCGACCATTCACCGGCGGCTGCGGCGGCCCGGGCATCCCGCCGCATGGAGTCGGCGTCGCGGTCGTCGTCCTCTCCGAACATCGAACCGCGCACCGCGCTGCGGCGATTCAGTCGCGGAAGGCCGAAGATCAGGATGCCCACCACCACGGCAGCGGCGACGAGCAGCAGCACGAGCCCGAGACCGAGCGCGGGAGGCCCCTCGAGCCCGCCGACCTGCAGGCCCGTCAACCACTCCCAGAAGGCCTGCGCGATCTGATCGAACAGCGTCGGCCTCGCCGCCTGGTACTGCGGCTTGCTGAGCTCCTGGATGAGCAGCTCCCGCGCCTCGTCGGCGTCGGGGTCGACGGGAACGTCGAAGGGCAGCAGGAGCATGTCAGGCGGCAGGCTCCGGCTGGCGCACGGCGTACGGGTCCGGCACGCTCGAGTCGCCGGCCTGGCGCGCCTCGACGAAACGCGCGAGCTCGATGTCGAGCCCCTCCTTGCGCATACGCAGATCGATGTAGAGCAGCCCTGTCGTCGCCGATTGGACGACAGCGCTGATCGCGCCCACGACGATCGAGACGACGATCGAGAGCAGGTAGACGATGAGCACGACCCAGATCGCCGACTCCATGTCGCCCGTGGGGCTGAACAGTCCGATGCTGAGGGACATGATGAGCGACAGCGGCGTCGAGACGATCGACGACACCGTCGACAGGATGACCGAGACGAGCAGCTGGATTCCGAGGACCTTCCAGAAGTACCCGGTGGTGAGCGACCAGGAGCGCCGGATGGCAGAGCGCAACGGCAGCCGCTCGAGGACGAGCGCACTCGGCACGAGGCACAGCCGTGTTCCCAGCCAGAAGCCGAGCACGACCGCCGCGAGGGCCGACAGGATGCCGAGCATGATGCCCCCGCCGAGCCCTCCGACGCCGCCGAAGGTGACGAGCACCGTGATGAGGAGGACGACGATCACGACGGCCACCACGACGATGGCGGTCACGAGGAGCGACCAGCCGATGAGCGCGCCGATGCGGCCGCGAGCGGCGCGCCACAGGCCGCCGAGCCGCAGCTTCTCGCCGACGGTGCCGCGCGCGACCTCGAGGACGACGATGCCCTGGAGCACGGCGACCACGGCGATCGAGAAGGCGATCGGGATGAGCGCGCTGAGGATGATGCCCGCCACCGAGCCGGCCGCAATCGCGTCGGCGTCGGCTCCGGTCGCCGTGCTCAGGCGCGCGATGCTCAGGAAGGTGACGACCCCGACGAGCAGGAGGGTGGCGACGAAGACGAGCGCGGTCAGGAGGAGCGAGAAGCCGAACATGGGCCGCGGGTTGCGCCTCAGCACCTGGAACGAGGCGCCGAGGATGGTGCCGAGCGTGAGCGGTCGCAGGGGGATGAGCCCGGGCTTGGGCGGGGGAGTCCAGCCCGGGTGCACCGGCGCGACGCCGGCCCCGGGACCGAACGGCGCGGCAGGGGTGCCCGGCGCGACCGTGGGCGGTGGGAAGCCGGCGGGTGGCGGGAACGCGGCGGGCGACGGAGCACCGCTCGGCGGCGGGAACGCGTCGGGCGGGGGCGTCGCGCCGGGAGCAGTTCCGCCCGGAGGCGCCCACGAGCCGGTATCGGACACGGCAGTCCCCTCTCGCCATCCGGCCGACTCCGGCCATTCCCAGGCATCTTTCGCACTCATGCTTTCACACTCGACTACTCTTGTGCCAAAGCTCCCGAGCCTTGCTCAGGCCGGGGATGACCCCAGTTGCGAGGATCAGTGAACGCGCGAATTCTTGTGGTCGACGATGACACCGCGCTCGCCGAGATGATCGGCATCGTCTTGAGGACGGAGGGCTTCGAGCCGTCCTTCTGCGATGACGGCACCGGTGCTCTCGAGGCGTTCCGCTCGACCCGACCCGACCTCGTGCTGCTCGACCTCATGCTCCCGGGCATCGACGGCATCGAGGTGTGCTCGCGCATCCGCGAGGAGTCCGGCGTTCCGATCATCATGCTCACCGCGAAGAGCGACACCGCCGACGTGGTCAAGGGGCTCGAGTCCGGTGCCGACGACTACGTCGTGAAGCCCTTCAACCCCAAGGAGCTCGTCGCCCGCATCCGCACGCGCTTGCGCCCGACGCCCGAGACGAGCACCGGCTCGCTCACGATCGGCGACCTCGTCATCGACGTCGCCGGTCACGAGGTCAAGCGAGGGGATGCCCGTATCAGCCTCACCCCCCTCGAGTTCGAGCTCCTTCTCGCGCTGGCCCTCAAGCCGCAGCAGGTGTTCACGCGGGAGATGCTCCTGGAGCAGGTGTGGGGGTACCACTACAAGGCCGACACCCGCCTCGTGAACGTCCACGTGCAGCGACTGCGCGCGAAGGTCGAGGAGGATCCGGACAACCCGAAGATCGTGATGACCGTGCGCGGGGTCGGCTATCGCGCTGGCAGCTCCACGTAGGACGATGCGCTACGTCGACTGGCGCGCCTGGGCCGCCCGGCTCGCCACCCTGTGGCGGTCTTCGCTGCAGGTGCGCACGGTCGCCATCACGGTCGTGCTGTCCGCCATCGCGGTATTCATCATCGGCGGCTATATGTCGGTGAGTGTGGGCACGAACCTCTTCGACGCGCGCCGCGCCGAGCTGGAGGCGACGAGCGCGAACGCGACACTCACCGGTCAGCGCTTCTTCGACGAGTCCGTCGAGCAGCTCGGCACCGACGACCTCGACGTGCTCATCTACGACGCCGCGCGGGACATCGCGGCCGCCGCGTCGACCCCGACGGGAACTCAGTACGCCATTCTGCGCACCCCCGGTCAGCCCGGGTCGCCGACTCCCCAGGACATCGCGTCGCGGGGCCTCGACGCGGGCACCACCCTCATCAGCCCCGAGCTGCGCGCGGCGGTCCAGGACGAGAGCGAGCCCCGCACGCACTCCCAGTCCGTCGCGCTGCCGGTGGACGGGGGCGTGCATCCCGGACTCGTCGTCGGCACTCAACTCGACATCCGCGGGGCGCAGTACGAGCTCTACCTCGTCTACGACATCGTCGACGCCTCCGACACGCTCGGGTTCGTGCAGCAGACCCTGGTCGTCGGCGGGCTGGCGCTCATCGTCCTCATCGGCGCGGTGACCTTCACGGTCGTGCGACTCGTCGTCGGTCCCGTGCAGCTCGCGGCCGAGACGAGCGAGCGCCTCGCGGCCGGTGACCTCGAGGTGCGCATCCCGGAGAAGGGCGAAGACGTCATTGCGACCCTCGCGCGCTCCTTCAACGGCATGGCCGACAGCCTGCAGAGCCAGATCACCCGGCTCGCCGACCTGTCGCAGGTGCAGCAGCGGTTCGTCTCCGACGTGTCCCACGAGCTGCGCACGCCCCTCACGACCATCCGCCTCGCGGGCGACGTGCTGTACGACCAGCGGGACACCTTCCCGCCCGCGACCGCGCGCACCGCCGAGCTCCTGCACACGCAGGTGGAGCGTTTCGAGCTCCTCCTCGCCGATCTCCTCGAGATGAGCCGCTACGACGCCGGCGCCGTCGATATGGAGACGGAACCCACCAACCTCGTCCGCCTCGCCGAGGAGGCGATCGAGTCCGTCTCCGCCCTCGCCGAGCAGAAAGGCAGCGACCTGCGCATCGTCGCGCCGGGGGGATACTTCGAGGCCGACGTCGATGCGCGCCGCATCCGGCGCATCCTCGGCAACCTGCTCGGCAACGCGATCGATCACGGCGAGGGCAAGCCCATCGTGCTGTGGGTGGACAGCGATCGCGAGGCGGTCGCGATCGCCGTACGGGACTACGGTGTCGGGATGACTCCGGCCGCCGTCGACCGCGTCTTCGACCGCTTCTGGCGCGCCGACCCGTCGCGCCAGCGCACCACCGGCGGCACCGGACTCGGTCTGGCCATCTCGCTCGAGGACGCCGCCCTGCACGGCGGCTGGCTCGAGGTGTGGTCCTCACCCGGCGAGGGGTCGTGCTTCCGCCTCACGCTGCCGCGCCGTCGGGGAGCGGTCCTCACCGGCTCCCCCCTCGAGCTGCCGCCCGATGACGCCCCCGCCCTGGAGGTGAGCCGCGATGAGGACTAGGGCGATCGGGCTCGTCGCCGTCGTGCTCGCGCTGTCGGGGTGCGTCGGCATCCCCACGTCGGGCGGCGTCGTGACGGGCGGCATCATCGACGACCGGCTCGAGCCCGACTTCTTCGTGCTGCCGTCGGGCCCCCGACCGGGCTCGACTCAGGAGGAGATCCTGTCGGACTTCATGCTCGCGCTGCGCGGTCCGCAGTCCCAGTACGCGATCGCGCGGCAGTTCCTCGCCGACTCGATCGCGGACGACTGGAACCCCGACGCCGAGGCGATCATCCGCACGGGCATCCCCGCGATGACGCCCGGGGCGGCCGAGAACTCGATCGACTACACGGTGACGAGCAAGGCCGTCGTCGACGCCGACGGCCGCTACCAGGAGACGCCTCCCGCGTCGCAGACGCTCAGCTACTCGTTCGTGCAGGAGGACGGCGAGTGGCGCATCAGCGACGCGCCCGACGCGATCGTGCTCTCCCAGTCGAGCTTCAACGTCGTGTTCACCGAGCAGGCTCTCTACTTCTTCGACCCCAGCTACCAGTACCTGGTCCCCGACGTCCGGTGGTTCCCCGCGCGTGCGACGGTGACGAGCCGGATCGTGCGCGAGTTGCTCGAGGGTCCCGCGTCGTGGCTTCAGCAGGGCGTCGTGCTGAGCTCGTTCCCCATCGCGACGAGCGTCGTGAGCTCGGAGGTGGTGTCGGGCACGGCGACGGTCGAGCTGAGCTCCGAGGCGCTCACGGCGAGCCCCGCCGACCGGGAGCGGATGCAGCAGCAGCTCGCCGCGAGCCTCGACGTGTCGAGCGTGATCATGACGGTCGGCGGCCTCGAGATCGTCGCGCCCGAGACCGGCACTCCCGCGGTGCGCAACCCGGGCGTCGAGTCCGCCGTCCTCGTGGGTACCGACGAGGGATTCGGTTTCGACACCGGCGAGGGGCCGACGGGCCTCGGCGCCCTCGGCGCACAGGTCGCCGCCGCGGGCGCGACCGCGGCGACCCTCAGCAACGACCAGCAGACGGTCGCCTTCCTCAGCCCGGCCGGGGTCTCGGTCGCGAGGGCCGGCGCCGACCAGCCGCTCGTCGTGGACGCCCGATCCGGCCTCATCGCCCCGTCGCTCGATCCCTTCCGCTTCGTGTGGTCGGTGCAGGGCTCGAGTGCGGGGTCGCTCAAGGTCTTCGAGGTCGACGGCACGGAGCATCCGATCGCGACGGGCCTCCCGGTGGACGCCCGCATCGTCGCCGCCGACGTCTCCCGCGACGGCACCCGATTGCTCGTCTACCTCGCCACCAGCGCCGGGCCGCAACTCGGCGTGGCGGGCATCGTGCGCCAGCAGGGGACGAACATCCCGACGGAGCTCGGCGAGCTCCTGCCCCTCCCGGCCCCGTCGAGCACCCCGGTCGACGCGACGTGGGTGAGCGACCGTGTCGTCGCCACCGTCTCCCACGGTGCCGAGGCCTCGCCGATCACCACGGTCGAGATCGGCGGTCCGAGCAGTCCGCTCAGCCAGGTCTCCGATGCCACCACGATCGCCGGCGGCAACAACGGCACGGACGGGTTGCGAGTGCTCGCTCCCGACGGGAGCATCTGGCAGGCGCGTGGGTCCGGGGGGTGGGTCGCCTCGGGTCTCACCGCCTCCTTCCTCGCGAGCAAGCAGTAGGAGTTCTCCACAGGGCGCGCGTTGAGCGCTCATGCGTCGGCGCGCTCCCTGGCAGGGTCGACGGATGATCATCGACGCGCTCCGCGATGCCCGGGCCCTGCTCTTCCCCCTTGACTGCGCGGGCTGCGGCGCTCCCGATCGCGGCCTGTGCGACGACTGCGCCGCCCTCCTGCGCCCCGCGGTCACCCCGCGGTCGACGCCGGGCGGCCTCGTCGTCTACACGGCCCTGCGGTACGAGTCGGAGGTGCGGCGCATCATCCTGACCTTCAAGGAGGAAGGGCGCACCGACCTCGCGCGGCAGCTGTCGTGGCCCCTGGGCGAGGCGATCCGCGCGGCGCTCGCCGAGTATCCCGACGCGGTCGTGGTGCCCGTTCCCTCGAGCCGAGCGGGCTACCGGCGCCGCGGCTTCGATCCGGTGCGGCTGCTGCTGCGGCGCACCGGGCGTCGGTTCGAGCGGGTGCTCGCACCGACCCGCGCGACAGGGGTGCAGAAGTCGCTCGGCCGCGTGGAGCGGGCCGACAACCTCCGTGACGCGCTCGGCGCGCGGCCCGGAATCCGGGGTCGGCGGGTGCTTCTCATCGACGACATCCTCACGACCGGAGCGACCCTCGAGGAGGCGGCGAGGGCAGTAGCTGCGGCCGGCGGGGAGGTCGTGGGGGCCGCCACCATGGCGTTCACTCCGAGGTTGCACAGAAGCCGTGACATCCCTGGGGCCGAGGACTACGGTGGGGTCTAAAGGCGCGAATCGACCGCCTGGGAGGAACTTGGCGGAGCGCAAGATCGCGTCGACGAGGGCTGGGAGGTCGATATGGACATCACTATCACCGGACGCAACCTGGGGGTTACGGACCGCTTCCGCGAATACGCCACCGAGAAGGCCGAGAAGATCGATCATCTCGCCGAGCGAGCCATCGCCTTCGAGGTCAAGGTCAGCCGCCACCACGAGACGCGCGGCTCGAGCGGTGACGATCGCGTCGAGCTGACCCTCATCGGTCCCGGGCCGCTCGTTCGCGCGGAGGCCGCCGGCTCCGACAAGTACGTCGCGTTCGACCTGGCCATGGCCAAGCTCGTGGAGCGCATCCGTCAGTCGAAGGACCGCCGCAAGGTGCACCGCGGTCAGCACCGGCCGGTCTCCCTGCGCGAGGCGTCAGCCGATGGCTTCAGCGTCATCGACATCACGCCCGTGAGTCCCGATGTCATCGAGAAGGTGACGACCGGCAGCATCCCGGTTCAGGCGACGGATGACTCGGACGAGGACTACACCCCCGTCGTCATCCGGCAGAAGGTCTTCCCGTCGAGCATCATGAGGGTGTCCGAAGCGGTGGACCACATGGAGCTCGTGGGTCACGACTTCTTCCTCTTCATCGACGCCGAGACCGATCGGCCGAGCGTGGTCTACCGCCGCAAGGGCTGGGACTACGGCGTCATCTCCCTCGAGGAAGAGGCGGTCGCGCCCGCCAAGCGTTCCCGCAGAGCGTAATCGTCCAGCGTCGGGAAACCCCTGTCCGCCCGGTGCGGGCAGGGGTTTCCCAGCGCCGTGTTGCTACGATTACGAGTCTGTAACAGCACGTTCCGCGTGCCGTAAATAGGGAGTCTTTCGTGGCCAACGTTCTCGAACGCGTTCTCCGGGTGGGCGAGGGGCGACTGCTGCGCCGCCTCAAGAGCTATGCGGATGCGGTCAACCAGCTCGAAGAGGACTTCAAGGACCTCACCGACGACGAGCTCAAGCACGAGACCGTGGAGCTCCGCGAGCGCTACGCCAATGGCGAGTCGCTCGACGACCTGCTTCCCGAGGCCTTCGCGGCTGTCCGTGAGGCGGCGGTCCGCACGCTCGGCATGCGCCACTTCGACGTCCAGCTCATGGGCGGCGCTGCGCTCCACCTCGGCAACATCGCCGAGATGAAGACGGGTGAGGGCAAGACTCTCGTCGCGACCCTCGCCGCGTACCTCAACGCGATCGCGTCCCGCGGCGTGCACGTCATCACGGTCAACGACTACCTCGCGAGCTACCAGTCGGAACTCATGGGCCGCGTCTACCGCGCCCTCGGAATGACCACCGGCTGCATCCTCTCCGGTCAGACCCCCGCGGAGCGCCGCGAGCAGTACGCCGCCGACATCACGTACGGCACCAACAACGAGTTCGGCTTCGACTACCTGCGCGACAACATGGCCTGGCAGGCATCCGACATGGTCCAGCGCGGACACTATTTCGCGATCGTCGACGAGGTGGACTCCATCCTCATCGACGAGGCCCGCACGCCGCTCATCATCTCCGGTCCCTCGTCGGGCGAGGCGAACCGCTGGTTCACCGAGTTCGCGTCGATCGCCACCAAGCTCATCCCGGACGTCGACTACGAGGTCGACGAGAAGAAGCGCACCGTCGGCGTTCTCGAGCCCGGCATCGAGAAGGTCGAGGACTACCTCGGCATCGACAACCTGTACGAGTCGGCGAACACGCCGCTCATCTCCTTCCTCAACAACTCGATCAAGGCCAAGGCGCTCTTCAAGAAGGACAAGGACTACGTCGTGATGAACGGCGAGGTGCTCATCGTCGACGAGCACACCGGCCGCATCCTCATGGGCCGTCGCTACAACGAGGGAATCCACCAGGCCATCGAGGCCAAGGAGGGCGTCGCGGTCAAGGCCGAGAACCAGACCCTCGCGACGGTGACGCTCCAGAACTACTTCCGGCTGTACTCCAAGCTGTCGGGCATGACGGGTACCGCCGAGACCGAGGCGGCCGAGTTCATGAGCACCTACAAGCTCGGCGTCGTCCCGATCCCGACCAACAAGCCGATGCTGCGCGTCGACCAGTCCGACCTCGTCTACAAGAACGAGCAGTCGAAGTTCGAGCAGGTCGTGGAGGATATCGTCTCCCGCCACTCGAAGGGGCAGCCGGTGCTCGTCGGCACGACGAGCGTGGAGAAGAGCGAGTTGCTCTCGCGGATGCTCGCCAAGAAGGGCGTCCGTCACGAGGTGCTCAACGCCAAGAACCACGCCCGCGAGGCGGCGATCATCGCCCAGGCGGGCCGCCTCGGTGCCGTCACGGTCGCGACGAACATGGCCGGCCGTGGTACGGACATCATGCTCGGGGGCAACGCCGAGTTCCTCGCGGTGTCGCAGATGAACGCGAAGGGCCTGAGCCCGGTCGACACCCCTGACGAGTACGAGGCCGAGTGGGACTCGGTGTATGAGGCCGTCAAAGCCGAGGTCGAGGCCGAGGCAGAGAAGGTGCGCGAGGTCGGAGGCCTCTACGTGCTCGGCACGGAGCGACACGAGTCGCGCCGCATCGACAACCAGCTCCGCGGTCGATCGGGCCGTCAGGGCGACCCCGGCGAGAGCCGCTTCTACCTGTCGCTGCAGGACGACCTCATGCGACTCTTCAACTCGGGCGCGGCCGAGGCCCTCATGGGGCGCAGCAACGTTCCGGACGATCTCGCGATCGACTCGAAGATCGTGAGCCGGGCCATCCGCTCCGCTCAGGCGCAGGTCGAGGCGCGCAACGCCGAGATCCGCAAGAACGTGCTCAAGTACGACGACGTGCTCAACCGCCAGCGCGAGGCGATCTACTCCGACCGTCGGCACATCCTCGAGGGCGACGACCTCAAGGATCGCGTCGAGCGCTTCCTCGAGGATGTCATCGGCGAGGTCGTCGACGTCAACACCGCCGAGGGCAGCTCGGAGGACTGGGACTTCGACGTCATGTGGACCGAGCTCAAGACGCTCTACCCCGTCTCGATCACCGTCGACGAGGTGCTCTCGGAGGCGCGGGGCAAGGTCACTCCCTCCTTCATCAAGAAGGAGGTGCTGTCGGACGCCCGCATCGCCTACCAGCGCCGCGAGGAGAAGCTCGGCGAGCAGGCGATGCGCGAGCTCGAGCGCCGTGTTGTGCTC
This sequence comes from Antiquaquibacter soli, assembly GCF_030580675.1. Classification (GTDB taxonomy): domain Bacteria; phylum Actinomycetota; class Actinomycetes; order Actinomycetales; family Microbacteriaceae; genus Rhodoglobus; species Rhodoglobus soli. Next base: position 619,441 of record NZ_JAUQUB010000001.1, read on the forward strand.
TCGGTCATCGACCGCCGCTGGCGCGACCACCTCTACGAGATGGACTACCTGAAGGACGGCATCGGACTGCGCGCGATGGCCCAGCGCGACCCGCTCGTCGAGTACCAGCGCGAGGGCTTCGCGCTCTACCAGTCGATGATGGGACAGATCCGCGAGGAGGCCGTGGGCTTCCTCTTCAACCTCGAGGTCGAGGTGACGAGCGCGGCCGGAGGCGGCGCCACCGTCGAGGCTCGCGGCCTCTCGGCTCCGGCAGCTCCGACCAACCAGCTCAGCTACTCCGCACCGAGCGAGGACGCGTCGGGCGACGTCGAGGTGCGCAACCAGCGGGGGCAGGTCGAGCGCGCCGCAACGGCTCGCGCCCAGCAGGCCCAGCAGAACGCCGGACTCGGTCGGGTGCAGCCGCAGGCGGCTCAGCCGCAGCAGCAGGGCGGACAGCGCGGTGCCTTCGGGCAGCGCGAGGGCGGCTCGGGCGACCAGGCGCCCCTCAACCGCGCCCAGCGCCGCGCGCGGGAGAAGGGTCGCTAGACGGCGGTCCGGGGTAGGCGCGCGGCCCTACAGTAGTGACATGTTCTCGCGCATTCGCCTCGCCGCAGTCCTGCCCGCCGTCGCGCTTGCCGCTGCTCTCGCGGCGTGCACCACCCCGTCGGCGGGCCCCGCTCCCGAGCCGTCGGCCACGCCCACCGCGGAGACGCCGGTCGGCACGGGCGACTTCGTTCCCGACGAGGAATGGTTCGCCGGTCTCGATGAGGCCCGCAACGGACTGGGCGAGTACGTCGGCTGGTGGAACACACAGAAGTGCACGTACCAGCAGGTGATCGACGGCGACTTCAACTGCAGCATCCACATCGCCGGCATCCAGGAGCAAGTGCTGGCAGTTCAGTCCTACCTGGTCGATGTCGTGGACATCGCTCCCGGCTCTGAGGACCTCGTGGCCGACCTCCCGGAGGCGGCAAGCCGGTCGGCGGAGGCGGCCGCTGCGGCCGAGGCCTTCAGCGACTCGGGTTGCGACTTCAGCCCCGGGGAGTCGTGCACCGATGGAGCCGACTTGCTCGTCTCGCTGGCGACCGCACTGGATGTCGCCCTCGCGGGCTGGGAGACGCCGCCGCTCCGCTAGCGCTCGATCCATTCTCTGACTAGAGTCAGAGAATGGATCCCGACGCCGTTGCGCGAGTGCGCCGATTCAACCGCGCCGTCACCCAGCGGGTCGGCGCTCTGGACGACGCCTTCCTTGCTCGGGGCCGCAGCCTCGGTCAGTCGCGCTTGCTCTGGGAGATCGGGGAGTCCGGCGCCGAGCTCAGGGAGCTGCGCGCGCGGCTCGACCTCGACTCCGGCTACCTCACGCGAATGCTTCAGGCGCTCGACGCGGCGGGCCTCGCCAGCGTCGGTTCGGAGCCCGGAGATGCACGGGTGCGCGTCGCCAGGCTCACCCCCGCCGGCGCGGCCGAACGGCGCGAGCTGGATCGCCTCTCCGACGCGCAGGCCGAGTCGATGCTCGCGCCCCTCGACGCCACCCAGCGCGCCCGCCTCGTGGAAGCCATGGGCGAGGTAGAGCGGCTCCTGGCCGTGTCGGCCGTCACCGTCGAGGTGGTGGCGCCGTCGCATCCCGACGCGCGAGCCGCAGTCGGCCACTACTTCGCCGAGCTCGCCACTCGATTCGAGAGCGGCTTCGACGCGGGCACGACGCTACCTCTCAGCGACGAGTCACTTCAGCTCCCGTCGGGCGCGATGCTCCTCGCGCGGCTGCACGGCGAGCCAGTAGCGGTCGGGGGCGTCAAGCTGCTCGGCGACGGGGTGGGCGAGATCAAGCGCGTGTGGGTGTCGCCCACCGCACGCGGACTGGGTCTGGGTAGGCGGATGCTCACCGAGCTCGAATCCGTCGCGCGCGAGCACGGGCGATCCGTCGTGCGGCTCGACACCAACCGCGCCCTCGTCGAGGCCATCGCCCTGTACCGGTCCGCCGGCTACCACGAGGTCACCGCGTTCAATGCGGAGCCGTACGCCCACCACTGGTTCGAGAAGGAGCTCTGAGATGGATCGATTCGCGACCCTCACGACGGCGCACATCGCCGACGCGTGCGTTCGGCTCGGCGTGCCCCTGAGGGTCGCACCGCCGGGCCTGCGAGCGGTGTCGCCGGGCGACAGGTTCGCCGGCCGAGTGCTGCCGGTCCGGCACGTCGGCAGCGTCGACCTCTACCTCGAGGCGTTGGAGGGGTCGATCCCGGGGGATGTGCTCGTCGTGGACAACGAGGGGCGCACCGATGAGGCGTGCGTCGGCGACCTCGTCGCCCTCGAGGTTCGGGAGGCCGGGCTCGCCGGCATCCTGATCTGGGGCCTGCACCGCGACACGGCGGACATTCGCGCGATCGGCCTGCCCGTATTCAGCCTGGGATCCACTCCGCCGGGTCCGGTGCGAGTAGATCCCCGCGCGCCAGACGCCCTCGAGGCCGCGACCGTCGGCGAGCAGGAGGTCACCGCCGAGGATGCCGTCTTCGCCGACGATGACGGAGCCCTCTTCGTCGCGCTCGATCGGCTCGATGACGTCCTCACGGCGGCGGAGGGCATCCGCGACACCGAGCGCGCACAAGCGGAACGCATCGCCGCGGGCACGTCGTTGCGTGAGCAGGTCCGGTTCTCCGACTACCTCGCGTCGCGCGCGGCGACGCCGACTCTGACGTTCCGCGAGCACTTGCGCTCGGTCGGCGGTGAGATCGAGGTCTAGAGCACGTTGATGGCGCTCGCGCGCCACCGGCGGTCCATGCCCTCGAGACGCACGGCGACGGCTCGGGTGCGCGCTCTGCCGTGGACGACGACGACAGCCTCGACCACTCCGTCGGCGGGCTCGCACATCGTTGTGGAGCCGATAACGAACGCCGGTCGCGCCGGCTTCTGCCCCTTCGCCTGACGGGCTCGGGCTGAGAGCACGACCCGCTTGAGCAGGTGGCGGTAGACGTCGTCGGTGACCCAGCGAGAGATCTGCTCGAGGTCGCGCGCTCCCGCGAGGATTTCGATCACGCAGCGCGCGAGGTTCTGAATGAGGGGCTGCGGGTCGGGCAGCGACGAGGTCGACGTCGGCTGGTGGCCGAAGAAGTCGTCGCTCGCGAACCGGTGACGCAGCACTCGGGAGTCGAGCCGGAGGCCTTCCGGGACGTCGTCGTGCGTCGGCAGGGGAGCGGGGGAGAGTGCCGTGGTGGGAGTCAAAGCCGCCTCGATTCAGGTAGACCCAGCTGTCTAGTGAACGTTGCGGTGTCCACACCTAAGCAGAGTCGGAGGCTGTCGATCCATGACGATCGAGGACATGTGGAGAACGCTCCCGACAGGGACGGCCCTGTGAGTAACCTCGCGGCATGCGGTGGGACAGCCTCTTCGACGATCTCGAGTCCCAGTTGGAGCGGGAGCTGACGGCAGAGGAGCTCGACCTCGAGCGAGAGGACGAACGGCTCCGTCTGGCGCGGCTTGGGATGCGCGATCGACTCCTCGCCGCGGGCGGCAATGCCGTAGTGCTCCACCTGGGCGTGGGGCACCACCGCGTCCGCATTGCCGACGTCGGGCGCGACTGGGCGGCCGTCGATGCGGAGGGGCCGCCCGCCTGGTCGGGGATCGTGCCGCTCGGCTCGGTCGATTCCGTCGGGATGCCGGCCGTCCTGGCCCGGTCTACCCTGGGCGGCGGGCCGCTGGCCGACGGTGGTGGCTCGGGCCAGCCATCGCTCACGGAAAGGTTGGGACTCGGTTTCGTCCTCCGCGATCTCGCTCGTCGACGGCGCTTCGTGCGCATCGAGACGGCATCGGGGATGCTCGCCGGAACCATCGACCGGGTCGGCCGCGACCACCTCGACCTCGCGGTGCACCCTCCGGACGCCCCGCGTCGTGAGTCAGCCGTCTCCGAGGTGCGACTCATCCCGCTCGAACAGGTTCAACTCGTGCGACTCGCCTAGAGCGAGGTCGCCTCGCTACGGGCGGCGTCGGTCGAAGCTGATTTCCGTGACGCTCGCGAGATCGGACTGGTTCCAGAGGCTCATGCGGCGCGTCTCCTCGTACATGGCCTCGATGTACGACTCCAGCACGCTGCGCTCGATGCGCCACTGGCCGCTCGCGCCCACCTTGATGGCGGGCAGCTCGCCCGATCGGACGAGCGCGTAGGCCTGACGGGGCGTGATGTTGAGCAGCTCGGCGGTATCTGCGAGGGTCAGGAACCTGCCCAGGTGCTCGGGCGGATTCGACTCCTTCATGCCTCGATTATGAGCGCGCTCCCGCAGCCGTGGCCCGCATGTGGATAACTCCAGGAGTGAGTACCGCAGCGTGCCCGACGATAGCGGCATGGCTTCCCGCGATGCGACCCCCGCGACCTCTCCCGTTCTCCGCCGACTGCGGGCCGCGCTTGTCGATCCCCGTCTCCTCGTCGGTGTGCTCCTCGTCGCGGGATCGACCGCGGGCGTGGTCGCTCTCGTCGCGACGGCCGACGAGACGACCCCGGTGTACGTCGCGGAGGGTGCTCTCCTCCCCGGTCAGCCCCTCGACGAATCCGACCTCGTCATCCAGGGCGTCGGTCTGCCGTCGGCGGGCGAGCACTACCTCGTGCCCGGCGACATCCCCGAAGGCGGTCTCATCGTGACCCGTGCGGTCGCCGACGGCGAGCTCGTGCCCGCGACGGCGGTCGGCTCTCGTCGCAGTTCGACTCTCGCCTCCGTCGTCATCTCCACGTCGGGCGCGTTGCCCGAATCGGTCGGTGCGGGTGCCGAGGTGGACGTGTGGTCGGCGGCCGAGGACGAGGAGTCGGGCAAGTATGCGACGCCGACCGTGCTCGTCGACGGGGCGATCGTGGTGCGGCTCGTCTCCACAGAGACGATCGTCGCGGGCGGCGAGGTCACGGCGGTCGAGGTGCTCGTGTCCCGGTCATCCATCGCCCGCCTGCTCGAGGCGATCGCGAATGATGCCGCCCTCTCGATCGTGCCGACGAGCATGCCGGCGGGGCGCTGACGTGGCGCGGGTTGCCCTCGCGCTCCCCGATGCGCTCGCCCAGCGACTGGCGCACGACGCGTCGCGCCACGGTCATGAGGTGGTCGCCGACTGCATCGACGGCGGCGAACTGCGCGAGGCCATGGAACTGCTGCGCCCGTCCTGCGCCCTCGTCCTCGCCGACCCGCGCTACCTCGATGCCGACGTGCTCGCCTCGGCCGACGCGGTGGGGGTGCGCCTCGTCGCGCTCGCCGGGACCTCGTCGGAGCGCGGACTCGCAGCGCGGCTCGGGGTCCGCGAGACCGCTGACACCGAGTCGGACTGGGCGGGCCTCGAGCCACTCCTCGGGGGGTTCGGCCGATCCGATACCCCGGCGCCCGCCGCACACGGAACGGTCATCGCGGTCTGGGGGCCCGGTGGTGCCCCCGGCCGCACGACCGTCGCCATCTCTATCGCCGCGGAGCTCGCCGCGCTCGGCCATCGCGTCGTGCTCGCGGACGTCGACACGCACGGCGCCTCGGTCGCGCCCGCGCTCGGCCTGCTCGACGAAGCGCCCGGGTTCGCCGCGGCCTGCCGGCTCGCGGGCACCGACAGCCTCACGCACGACGAGCTCGATCGGATCGCCCAGTTCTACGAGTCGCCCGCGGGCGGGTTCCGCGTGCTGACCGGCATCGGGCGCGCGAGCCGCTGGCCCGAGCTGTCGGCAGAGAAGGTGTCAGCCGCCCTCGAGCGGGCGCGATCGTGGGCCGACGTCGTCGTCGTGGACACGGCGTCGAGCCTCGAGGCGGACGAGGAGATCTCGAGCGACTTCTTCGCGCCGCGCCGCAACGCCGCCACGTTCGCCGCGTTGCGCTCAGCCGATCACCTCGTCGTCGTCGGGTCGGCCGACCCCGTGGGGCTGTCTCGGCTGCTCCGCAGTCACGCCGACATGCTCGAGGCGGCCGAGCGGACGGATGCCGTCGTGGTGATGAACCGCGTGCGGTCGAGCGCGATGGGCCTCGGCGCCGCGGCCCAAGTACGCCAGGCTCTGGCCCGGTTCGGGGGCATCCACGACGCGGTTCTCGTGCCGTACGACCAACACGCCTTCGACAGCGCAGTGCTCGCCGGGCGCACCGTGACGGATGCCGCGCCCCGGTCGCCCGCGCGCGTCGTGCTCCGTGATCTCGCCGCGAGCATCCTGCCCCCTCCTCCCCGCCGGGTGCGCTCCCGCCGCAAGAAGTAGCGGCGAGCAGCGGCTAGCCTGGAGGGGTGTCGACCCTCAGTGACCTCGTCCAGGCGCAGGGCCGCTCGACCGATGAGGACATCGAGTGGCTCCACTTGCTCGTCGGCGACTGGCAGCTGCTCGCCGACCTCGCGTTCGCCGACATCGTGCTGTGGGTGCCGAGCGCGGAGGGCAGCTTCGTCGCCGTCGCCCACGCCCGCCCGTCGAGCTCGGCGACACTCTTCTACCGTGACTTCGTCGGCCAAGCGATCAAGCCGGAGTGGAAGGCGCAGGTCACTGAGGCCTTCGAGACCTCCCGCATCGTCGATACCGCCACCCCGGACTGGTACGAGGAGACGCCGACGCGCGTGCGCGCCGTGCCCGTGCTGCGCCGCTTGAGCCCGAGCGGGAGCGCGACGACCGAGCATCCCATCGCCGTCATCACGCGGCACACCAACTTGAGCGAGGCCCGTACGCCGAGCCGCCAGGAGCTCACGTTCAACGAGTGCGCGAACGACCTGTTCGCGATGATCGCCTCAGGGGACTTCCCCGACCTCGGGGCTCCGAGCGGACCGCGCCGTGGCGCGCCCCGAGCATCCGACGGCCTCATCCGCCTCGACGTGGACGGTATCGTGACCTTCGCGAGCCCGAACGCGCTCTCCGCGTTCAACCGCATGGGCTTCGCGGGCGAGCTCGAGGGCGAGTCCCTCGCGGAAGTCACCACCGCCCTGCTGCACGGCAGGCTTACGGTCGACGAGTCGCTCCCGCTCGTGGTCACCGGTCGGGCGCCGTGGCGCACCGACATCGAGTCCCGAGGCGTCACCGTGTCGCTGCGCACCATCCCGATCCGCAACCGCGGCGAGCGGGTGGGCGCGATGGTGCTGTGCCGCGACGTCACCGAGGTGCGCCACCAGGAGCGCGAGCTGCTGACGAAGGATGCGACGATCCGCGAGATCCACCACCGCGTCAAGAACAACCTCCAGACCGTCGCCTCCCTCCTGCGCATCCAGGCCCGTCGTACCCACTCGGATGTCGCGCGCGAGGCCCTCGGGCAGGCGATGCGGCGCGTCGCCGCCATTGCCGTCGTGCACGACACGCTCTCGGAGGGGCTCACGCAGAACGTCGACTTCGACGTCGTGTTCGACCGCGTGCTCATGCTCATCGCCGAGGTGGCCTCGAGCCACAACACGACCGTGCATCCGAAGTCCAGCGGCAGCTTCGGGCACCTGCCGAGCGAGTACGCGACCCCGCTCGCGCTCGCGCTCACGGAGCTCGTCACCAACGCCGTGGAGCACGGCCTCGCGGGCCGCGCCGATGGCGAGGTCGAGATCGTCGCCAAGCGCACCGACGACCAGTTGCGGGTGAAGGTGCGCGACAACGGCGTCGGGCTGCCCGAGGGCCAGGTCGGGTCGGGCCTCGGCACTCAGATCGTGCGCACGCTCATCCAGGGCGAGCTCGGCGGCACGATCGACTGGCACACCCTCATGGGCAGCGGCACGGAGGTCACGATCGAGGTGCCGCTCACCTGGCTCCGAGGCACACGGGACTAGTCGTGAAGCGAGCGCCGCTTCCGTGGGCTGCCGTCTTCATGACCGGCTTCTTCGGTGGCGCGCTCGGTGCGACCGCGATCGCCGTCGCGCTCTTCACTTGGTCGCTCGTGCAATCCGGTGGTCAAGGGTGGAGCCTCTTCACCGCGGTGGTGATGATCGCCGCACTCGGCGCTGTCATGGGCGTTGCTGGCGCCGTGGGTGCGATCGCAATCGCCCAGCTCACGAGGCTGGCCACGTCGTCGCTACCGGCGGAGAGCGTCGCACTCGTCGTCGGGAGCGTCGCGGTATCCGTTCTCCTCACCGCATGGCTCGGTCAGTGGATCTTCGGCGCGGTTATCGGCGTGCTCGCCGGAATCGCGTACGTGATTGTCGTGCGACGCGAGCGGCGCCGGGCGGCCGGCTAGCGGCCGAGAGCCTCCCACTGCGTCGCCGCGATGATCCCGATGAAGAGGAGGGATGCGGCGGCGATGCCGATCATGCATCCCGCCATGAGGGCGAGCCGTCGTCGCCCCTCGGGGACGAGTACTCGAACCGCGACCATGGCCACGGAGAGCGCGAGCACGACCACGAGCCCGGTAATCGCGAGGGCGGTGTCGAGGGTCGTGAGAAACGACAGCAGGATGGCCGAGACTACGGTGAGGAGGCCGCCGACCACGAGCCAGATCGTTCCGCTGGAGTTGCGGAGGGACGGCTGATCGCGCACCCGCGTGGGGTCGATGGGCTGAGTCATCCCCTCACGCTAGGCGCCGATCGCGGCGAGCGCACGGGGCTGGGGCAGCCCGGGAGCGCGGCGTATACTGCCGCGCCGAGCGGCTTAGGAGGCGCGGCGGGCGCGTGCGGCCCGGCGCTTGAGGGCGCGGCGCTCGTCCTCGGAGAGTCCGCCCCACACGCCGGAGTCCTGCGAGGTGTCGAGGGCGTACTGGAGGCACATCTCGGTGACGGAGCAGCGCGCGCAGACGGCCTTCGCCTTGTCGATCTGGTCGACGGCGGGGCCGGTGTTGCCGACGGGGAAGAAGAGCTCGGGGTCGGCAGTGAGGCAGGCAGCCTTGTCGCGCCAGTCCATGGTGGTACTCCTTTAGTGGTCGCGGTTAGGGGGCCGCGGACAGGTCAGAGCGCATGGCAGTAGACCTGCTGGATCGGGGTGAGAAGAAATCCGGGGGACCCGCTCGCGACACTGGGAGCGTGAAATCAACCTCAACTAGAATCGCATACGGTTAGATGCAAATCAATGATTTTTTGCGGGAGAACGCTGTGGACGAGCCTCGCCGGCACCCGCTTCTGATCATCCTTGCGATCCTGGTGTTCGCCGAATGCGCACTCATGTCGATCGCCGCCGTTTACCTCGTGGTCGAATTGCTGATCGACGTCCCGGCGTCATTCGCCAGTGCGATCGCCCTCACGGTGCTCGTCGTCATCGCGGCGGTGTGGCTCGGCGTCACCGGGGTCAATACGCTGCGCGGGGCATCCTGGGTCCGCGGCGCCATCGTGACGTGGCAGGTGCTGCAGATCGCCGTCGCGGTGGGCGCGTTCCAGGGCATCTTCGCGCGGCCCGACATCGGCTGGGCGCTGCTGATCCCCTCGCTCGTGGTGCTCGCGCTGCTCTTCACGCGGCCGGTTCTCGCCGCGACGACGCGGCGGGATGACCCGCCTGTGGTCTAGGCCGCGAGCCCGAGCTTCTTGCGCAGCATCGCGACGTGCCCGGTCGCCTTGACGTTGTAGAGCGCCTGCTGGATGACACCCTGCTCGTCGATCACGAACGTCGAGCGCAGCACTCCGACAACCGTCTTGCCGTACATGCTCTTCTCACCCCACGTGCCGTACGCCTCGTGCACGGTGCGGTCGGGGTCGCTGAGGAGCGTGAAGTTGAGGTGGTCGGTCTCCACCGCCTTCGTGAGCTTGGCCGGGTCATCGCGCGAGACGCCGAGCACCGTGTAGCCGGACGCCTTCAGCGAGTTGAGGTTGTCGCGGAAGTCGCACGCCTGCTTCTGGCAGCCCTCCGTGAGCGCCTCCGGGTAGAAGTACAGGATGACCTTCTGACCCCGGTAGTCGTGGAGCGAGACGGGTGCGCCGTCCTGGTCGACGAGCGTGAAATCGGGGGCGGATGCTCCGGCCTCGAGGCGATCGGACATGTGGTCTCTCCTTCGGTCTCGACTCATGCTAATCTTGTTCCTCGGCCCGTCAGGGCCATGCACCTCTAGCTCAATTGGCAGAGCAACTGACTCTTAATCAGTGGGTTCCGGGTTCAAGTCCCGGGGGGTGTACTTCATTCCGGCCCGGAAAACGTGGGATGTCTCGCGACTCCAGGCCGTTCTGCTTCTCGGGTCAATGAGCGATCCCCTCCGGAACCCCTCGGGTCACGGATGCTTCGGCGAGAGTGAACCCTCGAAGTAGCCGGTGTCGTGCAGCTTCGGGGTGCCCCTCGGCGTTGTCCAGGTCACACGCAGTCGCACTCGCGCTTTGAGTGCATGGTCGCTGAGTTCCCATCCGGCTGCCCCACCGAGCTGATCGAGCTCGTCGTGATCGATTGCATCCTTGCGGCGCTCGGCCAGCCGCGGAATCTGCAAGCGCACTTCGTGTCGGCCTTCGACGTCGAGCGGACCTGCCGCCTCGGTGAGCCCTTCGAAGAAGAACTGCACGACGACCTCCTTCGCCAAGGCCTTGCCGATGTTCTTAACCACGACGACGTTCGGCAAGGTCTGGTCCCAGAACCACTCCCAGTCGACGTCGGTTCGTTCGGTCTCGCGCGCCGCTTGCTCTTGCACGACCGTGTTCGCCGATTCTGCGAGGCCGTTAGCTTCCTTCGAGAGCTTGTTGGCTTGCTTCGCGAGTTTGTTCGCGCCCTTTGCAAGTGTGTTCGCCTTGCCTGCCGTCTTCTTCGCGCTTCGTGCCTGCGCAAGCCCGATGATTCCAACCACGAGGCCGCCTAAGCCGAACAGAGCCGAGACAGCGACAGCCACTACCGTCGCTACAGCCGTGACCTCGTTTGCATCCATGGGACCAGAGTAGTGACAGTTGTTCGTCTAGCCGATGCGCGGGATCGGTACCGCTGGCGGTCGTGCGGCGAGGCTGTCGAGACGGTCCATGTCCTCCGTGGACGAGCCGTTGAACAGCTGGGTGTAGATCGAGTCCGTGGTGTTGATGTTCGCGTGGCCCATCCACCGGCTGACCTTGCGAATGTCGATGCCCTGCGCGGCACAAGCGCTCGCGTAGAAGTGTGGAAGGTCGTGCCACCGCGCCGGGCGGATGCCGAGCTTCGCGAGGGTCGGCTTGAAGTGGTACCTGTACACCGAGGACACGTCGAAAGGGCGCGACCAGTCCACTCGGTTACGGGCGTCGCCGTGCCCGCCTTGGAGGAGGTCAACTCGCGTCGACGGGCCTAGAACAGTGCGACGCTTGTGTCGGGTCCGGCCGACCGGGACGCGGCGATGTAGGGCAGAACTGTAGGCGGTAGCTGTGGGCGCTTCCCGGACATGAGCTCAGCCGTTGTGATGATCTGCAGTCGCGGGTAAATCTGTCCGCTCGCGGGGTGAGTGTAGCTTCCAGAATGGTTGACTTCATCTATCATTCCGGCGGTTGGGTCCGTTTGGGTTATCAGCACTCCAAGCTCGGCCTTCTGTCGCTCGATAGTGCCGCGCAGGTCACGCACCATTGCAGGATTGAGCTGCTTCCCACCCTTGACGCTGACGAGAATGCGACCAAACTCATTCTTGCCGCCGAGGAGGAATCGGGCCACGCCGTCGATGCCCTTGTCACCGACTTGCTTCTCGTTCGGCTGGGCGTTGAGCTGCGAGACCGCCCAGCGCTCGAAGTCGAAAGGATTGCGATTGAACAGCGCTTGCGCACCTGCGGTGTCGCGCGGGATGCCGTCGATATCGAATGTCTTGACGATGCCCGGACCGTATGTGTGCAGCAGGCGCTTGACGATCAGGTCGATTGCAATGTACGTAATGTCGATGCCCACCCACCGTCGCCCGAGCTTCTGAGCCGCATCGACCGTAGTTCCGCAACCGCAAAACGGGTCGAGCACGACATCGCCCGGCTTTGTGGAGGTCTCGATGATTCGCTCTAGGAGCGCGAGGGGTTTCTGCGTGGGGTAGCCCAGCGCTTCTGCACTCGCCGCTTGCAGGTTGGGGATGTCGTCCCACAACGACTGGACTGGGACTCCCTTGCCTTCATCGAGGTATTGCTTGCGGTTGGGCACCGTGCCCGGCTTCGTTTGGACGACCATTCCGGCATCGATGAGTTCCTGCATACGCTTCTGGGAGTACCTCCAGTGCCGGCTGACCCCCATCACTTCGTAGTAGGGGTTGCCTTTCGCCGCACCGCCCGGCCCGATCATTGAGATCAAGCGATAACGTCGACCCGTCTCGGGCTCCACGTACTTGTAGGCGCTATCGATGTAGGCCTGAGAGTAGGGGGTGAAGATTGGGTTGTGCTCCGACTCTCGAGTCTTGCCGTAGTACAGGATCACGTCGGTGTTGCTGCCGAACGCCTTCTGTCCCTGTCCATGATTGCCTTTGACTGTCGTTGCCCTCTTCCAGACGATCTCGTTCCGGAAGTGCCTCGGGTCGAAAATCGCATCCAGGAGCACCTTCAAGTAGTGGCTCATTGTCGGGTCGCAGTGCAGGTAGAGTGAGCCGCTCGGCTTGAGCGTGCGATGCAACTCCACTAAGCGCGGAGCCATGTTTACGAGATAGGCGAGAGCGTCATTCTCACCGAGAAGCAAGCGGAATGCACTCAACGCTTCAGCGACTCGAGTCGGTAAGCCGCCGTTGACGTATCGTCCGTACTCCTCCTCGGTGGCGTAGGTCCAGGTCCAGGTGTCCTCGAATGCCTGAATCTGGGCACCGGCGTCGTTTGTGACCTGTCCGGCGCGGGAGAAGATCACGTTGTAGTTGCGCGCCGAGTTGAACGGCGGGTCAAGGTAAACAAGGTCTACGGACTCGCCCGGGAGTTTTGCTAGCACTTCGAGGTTGTCGCCGTAGTAGAGCTTGTTGTCCGCCATAGGTGGAGTTTAGGGAAGCCTGCTGACGTCGTCAGACTGCCGAGCCGAGCGAAGCGGACACGCTATGAAAAGTTGTCGCGTCTAATCTGTACAGGGCAAGATTCGACTGTGAATTGGATTCCCCCGAATGCAGATCCAGCGCAACTAGCCAGTCTTCACGAAGGTGTCCCGGCGTGGATGGAACGCCCGTTCGCCGCGTGGTTCCAAAGCGCCACCACCTACGTATCCGGGAACTCCCGCCACAAGCGAACCGATTGGGTTCAAGAGTTCGACACCCGGACCAGGAGCGAATCCCCGCTCACCAGTCAGTTCTCGACCTATGGGCCGGGACAACTGCTCTCGCTCCTGGGCACCGGAGACCGTCTCATTCACTTCGTTGACTTCCTCGTCTACAAGAACGCAGAGAACGAACTTGGGGCCGTCAATGATCGACTAGAGACGATCCTCGCCGATGCAGGATCCGCATGGCGGGTCGGTCAGCGACTTGGCAATGCAGGTTTGGAACGACGCGTGCCGGAGGGCGTGGTCGAAGCTGCCGAGAACGTGATGACCACCTCGGGTGCAGCGGGTGTTCTCCTGTCGGAGGCATGGCGGGCGCTCTTCGGGCAATCGCCTGACTATGAAGAGGCATACGAGAAGGCGATCAAGGCAGTCGAAGAAGCGGGAGTGGATGCCGTGTGCCCCAACAACCGGAAGGCTACTCTCGGCACCATGGCTCGCGACATGGAGAATCAGGGTGACTGGTACCTGCCGCTCGGGGAAGACCTGAAGCATCCGTCCGCCTCAGCGCCCTACATGATGGTGGAGGCGCTCTGGGCTGGACAGGAGAGTCGTCACGGTGGCAACGGTTACCGCAAGCCGACTCAGGAGGAAGCCGAGTCTGCCGTTCTGCTCGCCGTGCCGCTCGTTCAGTGGTTCACCTCGGGGGTCCTCGCTCGACGATCTGGCAACCCCTCCTCATAACCCCTCCGACTTTCGGGTAGCCGCCGACATCCTCCGGTGTCCCTTGGTCGCCGCGCGTCTCCCGTGACTCTGCGCCCACGAGTTACGCGGATCCCCCGACGTGTCCCGCGCTGTCCCTCGGCCCAGAAGTCCCTTAATCAGTGGGTTCCGGGTTCAAGTCCCGGGGGGTGTACTGAAGGCCCCGATCGCTCTCGCCGGCGATGCAGGGCCTTTGTCGTTGGGTCGCCGTCACACGATCGGCGGGGGCGTGGGCGCCGCGGGTGGCGGGGTGCGGCGGTCCTCGGCCGAGGGTACGAGTGCCGAGGCATCCATGAAGATCTCGAGCTTCTTCTTGCGGGCGCGCTGGATGAGCGCTCCGCCGACGATGAGGATGATGAAGCCGCCGATGCCGACGACGGCGCCGCCGAGGTCGGCCCACTCGGAGAGGTCGTACCAGATGTCGGTGCGGGCCCAGCCGAACCACGGAATGACGAAGTACCAGATCGCGCCGGCGATGCCGAGGACGAGGCCGACGAGCACGAGCACGACGCCGAGCACTGTGCGCCCGACCGCGACGACGGGCGCCACCTCCTCCTCGGCGGGCGACGGCGGGTCGGGCTGCTCTGCGGTCATGCGGACAATGTAGCGGGCTGCCGCTTGTCCGCGCGACATTCCCTGAACGGATGTCACGTCAACGACTCCCAGGCGGCTCGGAGGTCGATGCGAAAGCATCGACGGATCGCCAACGGTGCCGGTGAGGCGAGCCTGCACCGAGGGGACGACGGAATGACTGACGCGATCGTGGGAACGAGGAAGCGCCTGGACCTCCAGGCGCTGCGTGCCCTCGCCGTCATCGCGGTCGTCCTCAACCATTCGTGGCCCGGCCTCGCCCCCGGCGGCTACCTCGGCGTCGACATCTTCTTCGTCGTCTCCGGATTCCTCATCACGCAGCAGCTCGTGCGCGAGAGCGAGCGGGAGGGCCGTATTCGGTTGCGGCGGTTCTACCTGCGCCGCGCCCGCAGGCTCCTCCCCGCGGCCACGATCGTGCTCGTCGCCGTGTCACTGCTGACGATCGCGGTCATCCCGGAGCGCCAGTGGGGGGCCGTCTTCCAGCAGATCGCCGGCTCGGCGCTCTACGTCCAGAACTGGGTGCTTCTGCTCCCCGGGCACGGCCCCGACGTCGACACCCCCGTGAGGCACTTCTGGTCTTTGTCGGTCGAGGAGCAGTTCTACCTCGTCTGGCCGCTGCTCATCATCGCCGGGGTGGCGCTCGCCGCGCGAGCGGCCCTGCGGCAGCGCGCCGTTCTGCTCGCCGGCGGGGGAGTGCTCGCCGCGGCATCCCTGATCTACTGGATCGCCGCGAGCTCCGCGGACTACCAGCTCGCCTACTTCTCGAGCCTCTCCCGCGCGTGGGAGTTCGCCGTCGGCGGTATGCTCGCCCTGATCCCGGGCCTGCGCTTGCGGGGGCGCTGGGCGGATGCTCTCTTCTGGGCGGGACTCGTGGTCGTTCTCGCCTCGATCGCTCTCTTCACGGACAACCCGGGACCGTGGTCGACTCTGCCGGTCGCGGGCACGCTCGCGATGATCGCGGCGGCGAACGAGCGGGTCCCGGCCTCCGTCGAGTGGCTCGTCGCCTGGCGGCCGGTCCAGTTCACCGGCGACATCTCTTATGCGCTGTATCTGTGGCACTGGCCCGTGCTGCTGTTCGCCCCCTACATCACGGGGGTGCCGAGCGAGACGTGGGTGATGGCCCTGCTCCTGGCCGGTGCCGTGGTGCTGTCGTGGGCGACCACCCGCTTCGTCGAGAACCCGGTGCGCCGCGTGCCGCTCGAGGGGGAGCGCTTCCAGCCGCGTCGTCGCCTCGTCACCCTCGCCGTGGGGTCGGGCCTCGCGCTCACCATCGGCATCTCGGCGGTCGGTAGCGCGATCGACGCGAAGAACGACCCGCGACCGACGGCTTGCCTGGAGCGCGGCGTTCAGACCGTCCCGACCGACTGAACGAAGTCCCGGGCGCGCGATAATTGACTCCCGTGTCCCCGGTGATCGACGGCCAGCATCCCGTTCGCTCGATCGGTCGTCTGCTCGGCCGGTATCGAGCGTCCGTCGCTGCCTCCGTGCTGCTCTTCGCTGTCAAGGACAGCCCGCTGTGGGTCATGCCGATCGTCACCTCGGCCGTGATCGACATCGTCGTCGCAGGCGGCCCGATGAGCCAGCTCTGGGTCTGGGTGATCGTTGCGGCCGTCGTACTCCTGCAGAACTTCCCCGTCCACGTCCTGTGGACACGGCTCTTCCACGGCGCCGTGCGCCACCTAGGAGCCGACTTGCGCAACGCACTGGCCTCTCGCTTGCAGAACCTCTCCATCGGATTCCACTCGCGCGCGAGCGCTTCCGTCATCCAGTCGAAAGTCGTCCGCGACGTCGAGAACGTCGAGCTCATGCTGATGCAGGGCGTGCCGTCCGCCCTCTCGGCACTCCTCGTGCTCATCGGGGCCCTCACGATGACCGCGCTGCGGGTACCGCAGTTCATCCTCGTCTTCGCCCTCACCGTGCCGTTCGCGGTCGGGCTCTACGCTCTCGTGCGGGTGCGGGCGAACCGTCGCAACGAGCGCTTCCGCCGCGAGGTCGAGCAGTTCTCCGCCCGCGTCGGTGAGATGGCGACCCTCATGCCGATCACTCGTGCGCACGGGCTGGAGCGCGTCGCCGAGGACCGCGTCGCCCGGGCCGCCGAGGGCGTGCGGGATGCCGGGCTCACGCTCGACATGCTCAACAGCCGCTTCGGCTCCGCCACGTGGGTGGTGTTCCAGATCCTCGCCTTCGGCACCCTCGTCGGGGCGGCGTTCGCGTCCATCGGCGGGGTCATCCCGATCACGGCCGGCGAGGTCGTGCTGCTCTCGACCTACTTCACCCTCCTCACCGGCGGGATCACGAACCTGCTCATGCTCGTGCCCGTCGTGGCGAAGGGGCTCGAGTCGGCCCGCTCGATCGGCGAGGTGATGGCCGAGCCGGACCTCGAGCTCAACGAGGGCAAGGCGCCGGTGTCCGCGGTCGAGGGCGGGATCGAGCTCGTCGACGTGCACGTGCGGTACGCCGGTGCCGACAGCGATGCGCTCGACGGCGTGAGCCTCAGCATCCACCCGGGGGAGACTGTCGCGTTCGTCGGCTCGTCGGGCTCCGGCAAGTCGACGCTTCTCAACCTCGTGCTCGGGTTCCTGAGGCCGACGAGTGGTCGCATCCTCCTCGACGGCTCCGACATGGAGTCTCTCGACATGCGCACCTACCGCTCCTCCGTCTCGGTGGTGCCCCAGGAATCGGTGCTCTTCGAGGGGACGATCCGCGAGAACGTCACCTACGGGCTCGAGGGCGTTCCCGATGAGCGCGTCGTCGGTGCGCTGCGCGAAGCGAACGCGCTCGAGATCGTCGAGTCGCTGGCCGATGGATGGGACACGGTCGTGGGGGAGCGCGGCGCGCGGCTCTCGGGCGGTCAGCGGCAGCGCCTCGCGATCGCCCGCGCGCTCGTCCGCGACCCGGCGGTGCTGCTCCTCGACGAGGCGACCTCGGCGCTCGACCCGGAGTCCGAGTCGTACGTGCGGGACGCGCTCGCGCACCTGCTGGCCGACCGGACGGCCCTCGTCGTGGCGCATCGCCTGTCCACCATTCGCTCGGCGGACCGCATCGTCGTGCTCGAGCGCGGGCGCATCGTCGAGGTCGGCTCGCACGAGGAGCTGCTCGCGGCCGAGGGACGTTACGCAACACTGCATCGTGCCCAATCGGCGTAGGTGGTCTAGGTGGTATACATGACTCGTGTCAGCCGCGTCGGAGTCGCCCGCCATCAGGCCTGACTACCCCGAGCCGCTGTGGATCCAAGCGGCGAACCTCATCACCGCGGAGATCGAGAGCGGTGCGCTCAAGCCGGGGATGCGGCTGCCGCCCGAGCGCGAGCTCTGCGAGCAACTCGGCATCAGCCGGGTGACGCTGCGCAAGGCGCTCACGAAACTCGTCGACGAGGGGCTGCTCAACGCGTCACACGGCCGCGGCTGGTACGTCGCGTCGACCCCGACGAGCAAGGACTGGCCCAACAGCCTCGAATCGTTCTCCGAGACGGCCCGCCGCATGGGGCTGACAGCGAGCTCGAGCATCCTGCGCTCGGAGGTCGTGCCGGCGACCATCGACGAGGCCGAGGAGTTCCTCATCGCGCCAGGCAGCCCGCTCTTCCACCTCGACCGGGTGCGCTCGCTCAACGGGGTGCCGACCGCGATCGACTACACGCGCATCCCCGCCGACTACGTGCCGCGCTTCGTGGACACCGACTTCACGACCGCATCGCTCTACGAGGAGCTCGAGGCGGCGGGGGTCGCACCCCAGCGCGCCGACTCGACGATCGAGGCACGCGCCGCCGACGACTACGCCGCCACGCACCTCGATCTCGCCGTCGGCGCGCCGCTGCTCGTCATGAACCAGCGGGTGATGGATGCCTCGGACCGGCCGCTGCTCGCATCCAAGATCCAGTACTCGGGAGACCGGTACCGGTTGCGCACGTTCTTCGCGCGTGGCCGCCGCTAGCGCTCCAGCGCGCTACTTGCCGTAGCCCGCGCTGAGGCCCTGGATGAACTGGCGCGAGAACACCGTGAACAGCAGGATGAGCGGCACGGCCCCGAGCGTAAGCGCGGCCAGGAGCGCGGGGTAGTCGCTCTGGAACTGCCCCACGAACTGCTGCACGCCGAGCGTCACGGTCTGGTTCTCGCGCGACGGCGCGAGGATGAGCGGGAACCACAGGTCGTTCCACACCGGCAGCATCGTGATGGATGCCACGGCAGCGATGCCCGGCCGCACGATCGGTACCGCGATACCGAGCGTGCGAAACTCGCCGGCCCCGTCAATGCGCGCCGCTTCCTTGAGCTCGGTCGGCACCGAGCGGAAGTAGGTCATCATGAGCGCGACCGCCAGGGGAAGCGTCATCGCGGTGTACACGAGGATGAGGGCGAGCAGCGTGTCGATGATGCCCCACGAGATCATCGTCTTGAGGATCGGCACAGTGCCGAGGCGGATCGGGAGCATGATCCCGATGATGAAGAACCCGGCGAGCAGCGGCGCGATCCGCACCTTGTACTCGGTGAGGGCCCACGCCGCCGCGGTCGCGAGCACGATGACGAGGAGCGTCGTGGCGATCGTGACGATGAGGCTGTTCTGGTAGTTGAGGAAGAACTCGCCGCGCTTGAAGACGTTCTCGTAGCCCTGCAGGTTGAAGGTCTCCGCGGTCGGCGGCACGAACGGCCCGGTGAAGATTCCCTGCGTCGTCTTGAACGAGTTCATGATGACGGTGAGGATCGGGCCGATCGCGAGGATCACGAAGACGATCAGCAGCCCGTGCGTGAGGAGGACGTTCGGCAGCCCGGCCGAGGTGGCTCGATTCGAGGTCATGGTGGCTCCTAGAGCTCGTACGTCTTGAGTCGGCGCTGCAGCACCCAGAAGTACGCGGCGGTCGTGACGAGGATGATGAAGAAGATGACGGAAGCGACGGTCGCGCCGAGGTCCAGGTTGGCGACCTGCCCGCTCGATCCGAAGAACGTGCGGTAGAAGAGGGTGCCGAGGATGTCCGTCGAGTAGTTCGGGCCCGGCGCCGAGCCGTTGAGCGCGTAGACGATGTCGAAGCCGTTGAACGTCCAGATGTAGGTGAGGATCGCGATGAGCCCGAACTGCGGCGCGATGAGGGGGAACTTGATGCGCCAGAACGTGCTCCATCCGGTGGAGCCGTCGATGCGCGCGGCTTCGAGGATGTCGCCGGGGATCGCCAGCAGCGCCGTGTAGAGGAAGATCATCGGGATACCGACGTACTGCCACACCGACATGAGGGAGATCGTCGGCAGCGCGGTCACCTCGTTGCCGAGCAGCGGGAAGCTCACGATGCCCCAGAGCGGGCTGATGATGAGGCGCCAGATGAAGCCGACGATGACGACCGACAGGGTCGCGGGGATGAACAAGAGCGTGCGGTAGACGCCCGTCGAGCGGCGCAGGACGCCGGAGGTCAGCAGCGCCGCCATGAGCAGGCCGACGGGGACCTCGACGACGAGGTGGATGAGGAAGAACACCACGTTGTTGCCGAGCGCGTTCCAGAAGCGCTCGCTCGTGGCCTCGTTCGTGAACAGGAAGACGTAGTTCTCGAAGCCGACGAAGACACTGCCCACCGGGCCGTCGGAGTCGAAGAAGCTCAGGACGACCGAGCTGATGAGGGGGTACACGCTGAACGCCACATAGATCGCGAGGGCGGGCAGCACGAAGAGGATGAGGTTGCGGTAGCTGGCTGCCGTGCGCTTCATGCCTGCTCCTTACGGTTGCGGTGTTCGGATGATACGGCGATGGGCCGCGCCGGCGTGCGCCAGACGCGGCCCATCGGTCGTGTGCGGACTAGCCTGCCGGGACGTACCAGGAGTCCAGGCCCGCCTGGAGCTCGGCCGTGGCCGACTCCGGCGTGAGGGTGCCCGCGTACATCTGCTGCAGGGCGACCCAGATCTCGTCGTCAAGCGGCGGGGTTCCGGCGCTCAGGCGGTCGAGGGCCAGTCGCGGGGTGAGCTCGGCGTCCGTCTTGAGGTCGCTGAACGCCTGCGCGAGCGGGTTGTCGTAGGCCGGGGCATCCGTCGTCATCGCGAAGAAGCCGGGAAGCTTGTTGACGTACAGCTCCAGGAACTCCGGGGTGACGAGCCAGTTGAGGAACTCGGTCGCCGCGTCCTTGTTCTTGCTCGACGCGTTGAGGCCGATCGCCATGTCGGGCATCTCCTGCTGGTAGCGCTGGTCACCGGCGGCCGGAACCGGGGCACCGAACACGCCGACATCGAGGCCGGTGCTCGTCAGCTGGTTGATGTTCCACGAGCCGTCGGGGATGATCGCCGCCTGGCCGAGGCTGAACAGCTGCCCCATGTCGTCGTAGGTGATCGCCTCGTAGCCCTCGGGGAGGAACGGGACGAGCGCCTCGGTGGCCGCGAACGCGTCGACGAAGCCGGGGTCGGTGAGCTTCTGGGTGCCGTCGATGAGGCCGAGTCGGCCCTCCTCGCCCTTCCAGTAGTTCGGGCCCAGGTTGTAGAGCACGTTGTAGGCGAGCTGCCAGCCGTCGGCCGAGCCGAGGGCGAGCGGCGTGTAGGTGCCGTCGTCCTTGATCGCCTGCAGCACGTCGATGAAGTCCGCCTGCGTCTCCGGGACCTCGAGGCTGAGCTCGTCGAAGATCGCCTTGTTGTAGTAGAAGCCGGCGAGAACGGATGCCACGGGCACGCAGTACGTCGCGCCGTCGGCGCCCTGCCACGCGGCCTGGGCCGTCGGAGTGAAGGAGTCGAGCGCCTCGAGACCGGTGAGGTCGTCGAAGTAGCCGTCGGCGATCCACGCGCGGTTGACGTCGAACGGGCGGCACGTGATGAGGTCGGGCGCGTTGCCGCCCTCGACCTGCGACTGGATGGCCGCGTTGTAGTCGTTGGTGTCGGTCGCCGCGAACTCCACCTCGATGTTCGGGTGGCTCTCGTGGAACGCGGGGAGGATCTCGTCCTCCCACATCGCGATGTCCTCCGTGCGCCAGCTGCCGAGGGTGAGCTTGACGGTGTCGCCGCTGTCGGAGCCTCCCGTCGCGCAACCGGCGAGGGTCAGGCCCATGGCGGTGACGGCGAGCGCTGCGAGTGGTGCAAGTCGTGAACGCATTGTGTCCTCTCTGTACACATCGTGCTGTTGTGCTTCGGGTGAAGCCACGTGCTTCGGGTGAAGCCACCGCTCTGTGGGTGCCGAGCGCGTGTGCTGGTCAGCATATAGATGTCATCGAGAGGTAGCAAGAGGTATTTACAAACTCGAAACCTAGTAGACCAAAGGTGTACCAATCAGTATCATGTGGTGTGCGTGCCCGATCGGGGCGCACAGCACCGAGGAGGACGCATGGTTGGCATTGGAATTCTGGGATCTGGATTCATCAGTGACCAGTACGTCGACGGGCTGCAGGATGTGCGCGCGGCCGACATCGTCGCCAACTACTCCCGCGACCTCGACCGGGCACAAGAGTTCGCCGCCAAGTGGTCGCCGGTCGTCTCCCTCTCGCGCGGCATGACCTCGTACGACGACATGGAGGCGCTGTGCGCCGACCCCGCCGTCGAGCTCGTCATCATCGCCCTGCCCAACGAGGTGCACGTCGAGGCCGTCGGCCTCGCGGCGAAGTACGGCAAGGGCGTCATCTGCACCAAGCCGCTCGCCCGCACCGGGGCGGAGGCGAAGCAGATCCTCGACATCGTCGAGTCGAGCGGCATCTGGGCCGCCTACGCGGAGTGCTCCGTGTTCTCGCCCAACATCGTCAAGGCCTACGACATGGTCCAGGCCGGCGGTATCGGCGACCTCTTGACCATGCGCGCCCGCGAGGGTCACTCCGGTCCGCACGCCCCCCACTTCTGGGACGCCGAGACCGCCGGGGGCGGGGCGCTGCTCGACATGGGCTGCCACACCGTCGAGTCGGCCCGCCACTTCTTCGGCAAGGACAACCCCGTCACCGAGGTCTGGGCGTGGGGCGCGACCCTCGTGCACGGCGACAAGACCACGGGGGAGGACGTCGCGACCGCGATCCTCAAGTTCGCCGGCGGCCAGGTCGCGACCGTCGAGTCGTCGTGGATCGAGAAGGGCGGGATGCAGCTGCGCCACGAGTTCGTGGGGACGGCCGGGCGCCTCTACACCGACAGCTCCGCGACTCCCGTGTGGGGGTTCATCCAGAATCCCGTCGGCTACCTCGTCGAGAAGTCGGACGCGGAGACCGGCTGGGTCTACCCGGTGCCCGAGGAGGCCCGCGCCTACGGCTTCTCGCAGCAGTTCCGCAGCTTCGTGACCTCCTTCGAGAAGGGGGAGCAGCCGGTGGAGACCTTCCAGGACGGCTTCATCGTCAACTGCATCCTCGACGCCTGCTACGCCTCGATGACGTCGGGCGTCTGGGAGAAGGTCAGCTACGAGCGATGACCCTTCTCGTCCGAACCGACTACCCGGACCCGTTGTGGCTCCAGGCGGTCGACGTCATCCGGCGCGATGTCGCCGACGGCCGGCTGCCGGTCGGGTCGCGGCTGCCGCCCGAGCGCGAGCTGTGCGAGGCGCTCAGCATCAGCCGCGTCACCCTGCGCAAGGCGCTCGCCCGGCTCGTCGACGAGGGCGTGCTGCGCTCGTCGCACGGCCGCGGCTGGTTCGTCGCGTCCGGTGGGGGAACCGATTGGCCGAACAGCCTCGAGTCGTTCAGCGAGACCGCCGACCGGATGGGGCTCCGCGCGTCATCCCGGATCCTCCGACAGGAGATCGTGCCCGCGACGATCGACGAGGCCGAGGAGCTCTCCGTGGCCCCGGGAAGTCCGCTCTTCCACCTCGAGCGCGTGAGGCTCCTCGACGACGTGCCGGTGGCGATGGATGACTCGCGCGTGCCCGCCGCCCTCGTCCCCGGTATCGAGCACATCGACTTCGGGCTCGCCTCCCTCTACGAGCGGCTCGCATCCGAGGGCGTCGACCCGCACCGTGCCGACTCCACCATCGAGGCGCGCAGCGCAGACGACTCCCTCGCGACCCACCTCTCCGTGCAGCCGGGCACCCCCGTGCTCGTCATGCACCAGCTCGTCGTCGACTCGCTCGAGCATCCCGTGCTCGCCTCGACCATCCGCTACGCGGGCGAGCGCTACCGCCTGCGCACCGCCTTCGCCCGCTCACAGAAAGCAGACCACCGATGACCAGCCCCAGCATCGCCGCCGCCCTCTCGACGATCACCGCGGCCGAGATCGCCGCCAACCGCGCCATCCTCGAGCGGGAGGGAATCGCCAGCCCGACCGTGCAGTACTCCTACGTGGGGCTGCAGGAGCCGGACAAGCGCGAGCTTCTCGCGTCGGGGGTTGCGGACCGGCGCATCCGGTCGATGCTCGTCGACATGGCGACCAATGTCTCGCGCGACGTCGTCGTCTCGATCGCCGAGGACCGCGTCGTCTCCGACCGCGTGCTCGACCACGCGGTCGACGGACAGGTGCCGGTTGTCGTCGACGAGTTCATCGTCGTGGCCGAGATCAAGAAGAACGCCGAGTGGCAGGCGGCCATGGTCAAGCGCGGTCTCACAGACTTCGACAAGCTCGTGATCAACCCCCTGTCGGCGGGCGTGCTGAGCGATGCCGAGTCGGGTCGTCGCATCCAGCGCTGCTTCACGTTCGTCATGGATTCGCCGGACGACCTCGGCTGGGCGCACCCGGTCGACGGAGTCACCGTCATGTTCGATGTCGTGACGAAGGAGGTGCTCGAGGTCGTCGACTACGTCGAGCTGCCGGTTCCCCTCGAGAGCGGCAACTTCCACCTCGAGTCGTGGCGCGGGCCCGACCGGCAGGGCCTCAAGCCCATCGAGATCACCCAGCCCGAGGGGCCGAGCTTCACGATCGACGAGAACGGCACGCTGTCGTGGCTCGGCTGGAACCTCCAGGTCGGCTTCGACCAGCGCGAGGGCCTCGTGTTCCACAACGTCACGATCGATGACAAGGGAGTGGCTCGGCCCGTGATCTACCGCGCCTCCATCGCCGAGATGATGGTGCCCTACGGCGACCCGAGCCCCCAGCGCTGGTTCCAGAACTTCTTCGACTGCGGCGAGTACCTGCTCGGCGGCTACGCGAACTCGCTCGAGCTCGGGTGCGACTGCGTGGGCGACATCACCTATCTCGATGCGGTCGTCGCCGGCAACGACGGGGCGGCGAAGATCATCCCGCAGGCCATCTGCATCCACGAGGAGGACGCCGGAATCCTCTGGAAGCACTTCGACAACTGGAACGGGTCGAGCGAATCCCGCCGCAACCGCCGGCTCGTGGTGTCGTTCTTCGTCACCGTCGGCAACTACGACTACGGCTTCTACTGGTACTTCGGCCTCGACGGCACCATCGAGTTCGAGGTCAAGGCGACGGGTGTCGTCTTCACGTCGGCGTACCCGGGGGAGGGCTACAAGTTCGCCTCCGAACTCGCGCCGGGCCTCGGAGCCCCGTACCACCAGCACCTGTTCAGCGCCCGCCTCGACATGATGGTCGACGGGCTCGACAACGCGGTGGACGAGCTCGAGGCGGTGCTCGTGCCCCGCGGACCCGAGAACCCGACAGGCACCGGCTTCACCCAGACCGTCACGCGGTTGCGGACCGAGCAGGATGCCCAGCGCCTGGCCTCCACCGAGACCGGCCGTGTCTGGCTCGTCTCCAACCCCGGCGTCAAGAACCGGCTCGGGCGCGATGTCGGCTGGGTGCTCTACCCGGAGGGGCGGCCCACGCTGCTCGCCGACGCCGAGTCCGACATCTACCAGCGCGCCACCTTCTGCACGAAGCACCTGTGGGTCACGCCCTACGAGCCGTCGGAGCTGTACCCGGCAGGCGACTTCGTCAACATGCACCCGGGTGGCGCCGGCCTCCCGGCGTGGACGGCGGCGAACCGCTCGGTCGACACCACCGACATCGTTCTGTGGCACACCTTCGGCTTGACGCACTTCCCGCGCGTCGAGGACTGGCCGATCATGCCCGTCGACACGTGCGGCTTCGTGCTCAAGCCGCACGGCTTCTTCGGCGCGAATCCGGCCATGGACATTCCTGCGTCGACGAGCGACCACTGCGCTCCGGGCGGCGCCGCGGACCACGACCACGGCGGGCACGGCGGGCACGAGCACCACGGACACGGGCACTGATGACAACTGAACAGAGGGGGGCGGCTCATGGTCGCTGACTACATCACCTACGCGAGCGCGCGCGCCACCCAGGCCGATGCGCTCGAGGCCGCCATCGCGCGGATCTCCGAGGAGGTGCTTCGCCAGCAGGACGCGGGCGGGCTCCGCGGCCCCGGGCCGATCTTCGTCGGCATCGGAGCGAGCCTCGCCGCGGCATCCGCGCCGGTCTGGACGCTGCGTTCGCGCGGCATCCACTCCTGGCGGCTGGGCGCGGGCGACTACCCGCTGCCGTGGCCCCTGAGCGTGCATCCCATCGTCGGCATCTCGCAGTCGGGCAAGAGCACGGAGACCCTCGCGGTGTTCGAGTCGATTGCCCCCGAGCTGCGCTACGCCGTCGTCAACACGCACCCGTCGCCCGTGTCGACGCTCGCGGCCACGACACTGTCGCTCGGCAACATCCCCGACAGCTACGCGTCGACGATCGGCTACACGGCGACGGTCACCGGACTCGGGATGCTCGCCGAGGCGTGGGACGGCGGCGCGCTCGACGCGGGCTGGCAGTCGCTCCCGGAGCTCTTCCGCTGGACGGAGCAGACCGTGGGCGCCCGGGCGGCGGAACTCGCCGCGACGTTCGCCGGCCGCGTCACCGCCGACTTCGTCGGAGCCGGCCCCTCCGTCGGATCGGCCGAGGCCGGCGCCCTGCTGTTCCGCGAGGTCGCCCGGGTGCACGCCGCGGGCATGAGCACCCGGCAGTACCTCCACGGGTCGATGGAGTCGGCGGGCGGCGGAGTGCACGTGCTCTTCGGCGAGGAGCGCGAGCTCGACGCGGCCCGCATGCTCGCGGATGCCGGGCACAGCGTCATCCTCATCACCTCTCTCGAGGTCCCGGAGGCGGAGCGGCTGCAGGTCGTCGCGCTCCCCTCGGTCGCCCCGAACCAGCGGGCGATCCTGGAGGCTCTCGTCATGCAGATCCTCGTCGGCGAGGTCGCCACCCAGGCGGGCGTCGAGATCGAGGAGTTCGTGTTCTTCCACACCGACACGAAGGTGTCCGACGGCACCGACACGAAGGTGGCTGACGGCTGATGGTCTCGGTCATCGTGGGTCTCGACGTCGGCGGCACCAAGACCGCCGTCGTCGTCGAGACCGTGGACGGGGATCGCCTCGTCGACACCGTGCTGCCGTCGGACGGCTGGGATGCCGAACCCCTCCACCACGGTGTGCGCTGGGTCGCCGACCGCATCGCCGCGGTGCTCCCGTCCGACGCCGCGGTGGCCGCCGTCGGGATCGGTGCCCAGGGCCTCGACACCCCGGAGATCGCGGACGATTTCGCGCGCGCACTCGGGGCGGGCTACCCGGCGGTGGCCGTCAACGATGCCGCGCTGCTCGTTCCCGCGGCCGGCCACGACGACGGCATGGGCCTCATTTCGGGCACCGGGGCGATCGGCGTGGGGCGCGCGGCATCCGGCGTTCCTCTCATCACGGGCGGCTGGGGGTGGGTGATCGGCGACGAAGCCGGTGCCGCGGGCATCGTCCGCGAGGCGAGTCGGGCCGCCCTGCTCGCCCACGACGACGGGATGCCCGATGACGGGCTGCTCGGCGCCCTGCTCGCTGCCTTCGGCGTGGACGACGCCGAACGCCTCGCCCGCGCCGTCAACGACGAGCCGACCATGGACAACTGGGGTCCGCGCGCCCCGGCGGTGTTCGCCGCCGCCGACGCCGGGTCGGCGCTGGCCGCGACCGTGATCGACGGGGCCGCGCTCCACCTCGCACGGCTCGTCGACCAGCTCCTCGCCCGCGGAGCGGTCGGATCCGTGGTCGTCGCCGCGGGCGGCGTGATCACTCGGCAGCCGCGCCTGTTCGACGCGCTGTCGCGATATGTGGGGGAGCGGCATCCGTCGCTCTCCGTCGACCTGCTGACCCGCGCCCCCGTCGAGGGCGCCGTCCGTCTCGCCCGCCGGGCGCTTTCCTGATCGAACGAAGGAGTTCACCATGGCCATCGCCACCCTCAACCCCACCACCGGTCTCGTCGAGAAGACGTTCGAGCCGCACTCGCCGGATCAGGTCGAGCAGATCCTCGAGCGCGCGCGGCTCGCCAATGCCGCACTGCGCGCGACGACCTTCGCACAGCGCCGGGAGTGGATGCATCGCGCGGCCGACCTCATGGACGCCGACCTCGAGCACCTCGCCGCGCTCGCCGCGACCGAGATGGGCAAGACGATCGGCACCGCGAAGTACGAGGTGACGAAATCGGCGAACGGCATGCGGCACTACGCCGACCACGCCGAGGAGTATCTCGCCGACGAGACGCCGGTCGAGGCATCCGCCGTCGGGGCATCCGTCGCTCGCGTCATCTTCCAGCCCATCGGCACCGTGCTCGCGGTCATGCCGTGGAACTACCCGTTCTGGCAGGTGATCCGCTTTGCCGCCCCCGCGCTCATGGCGGGCAACACCGGCCTGCTCAAGCACGCGTCGAGCGTTCCGCAGGTTGCGCTCTACCTCGGGGAGCTCTTCGAGCGGGCGGGATTCCCGGCGGGAGCCTTCCAGACGCTGCTCATCGAAGGGGCCGCGGCCTCGGCGCTCATCGACGACCGGCGGATCGCCGCCGTGACCCTCACCGGCTCGGTCGGAGCGGGCGCTGCGGTCGCCGAGGCGGCGGGGCGCAACATCAAGAAGAGCGTTCTCGAGCTCGGCGGGACCGACGTGTTCGTCGTCGCCCCGTCGGCGGACATCGCCAAGTCGGCGCAGTTCGGAGCGAACTCCCGCACCCAGAACTCGGGTCAGTCGTGCATCTGCGCGAAGCGCTTCTACGTGCACGAGGACGTCTACGACGAGTGGTTCGCGGCGTTCCTCCAGGCGATGACGGCGACGGTGGCGGGCGATCCGTTCGACCCCGAGACCTCCTTCGGGCCGATGGCTACCGAGTCGGTGCGCGCCGAGGCGCACGAGCTCGTCGCCGACGCCATCGCGAAGGGCGTCACCGTCCACACCGGCGGCGAGCTGCCCGACGGCCCCGGCTGGTTCTACCCGGCGACCGTGCTCACCGGGGTCACCCCCGAGATGCGCATCTACCGCGAGGAGTGCTTCGGACCCGTGGCGTGCGTCTACAAGGTCGCGTCGATCGACGAGGCCATCGCACTCTCGAACGACTCCGAGTTCGGTCTCGCCGCCTCCGTCTGGTCGTCCGACGCGGCCGAGCTCGACCGGCTCCAGCGCGAGCTCGAGTTCGGCGCCGTCTTCGCCAACGGCAACACCGCGTCGTTCTTCGGCCTGCCCTTCGGCGGGGTCAAGGACTCCGGCTACGGCCGCGAGCTAGGCAAGTTCGGCATCCGCGAATTCGTCAACGCGAAGACGGTGTGGACGGCGTAGCGCGTCCCACCGACCGGGGTCTTGCAGTGCTGCGCCGCGAGGCCCCGGTCCACACGCTGATGATCGCTCTCATGGGCGCGGCCCTCGTCGCCGGCTCGGCGTTCTGGATGCTCGCGATCGCGGGAGTGCTCATCGTCCTCGCCGTGGTCTGCGCTCTGCTCTCGCGCCGCGCGGGACACTTCGGCGCCCAGTGCCTCGACCTGTGGGCGATGGCCCTCGGGATGCTCGCCCTCGTCGTCCACCCTGCGGCGGGCCACCACGGCGCGGGTGCCCCCGGCGCCCTGCTCTACGCCGCCGTGGTGACGGCGTGGGCGGTGGGGCGCGTCGCGCTCGCGCTGCGCTCGCGCTCGTCGTGGCGGGGGAGCGCGGCATCCGGCGCCGTCACCGCGCTCGGGTTCGCCCTCATGCTCGCCCTCCACTGAGCCCGCGGCCTCTCTGCTCGTTTCGGCGGAATCCGCACCCCGAGGCGTCCGGATTCCGCCGAAAGCCGCAGGTCGGTCAGAGGACGACCCTGTGTTCACGAAGCAGTGCGGACAGACGTCGCCGATCGAGGGCTTCGGCCCACTCGACCCGCATGACGTCAGAGACAAGGCGTCTCAATCGATTCTCTCGACGTTTCTCGCGCAGGACGAGCTCGGCCTCCGATAGCTCTGGGTGGAACGCGCGTCCTCTCAGATACTTGCCGACGCCGTCGAACTCAACCGCCAGATCCCAGCGTTCGAAGTAGAAGTCCGGGATGATCTGCCCCCGGCGATCGGCGAACACCCGCTGCAATTCCGGGGCAGGCAGTCCCAGAGCGTGGAACTGCACGCGGCAGAGAGATTCCCCTAGCGATTCTGCACGCGCGTCCGCGAAGTCGAGCACCCTCCCTGCTCGCACGGCACCGGTTCGACCGGACGCCCGCGCCAGATGGAGCTGCAGCGCCGATGGATCTATCGGCTCCCATCCGATCTCGTCGCCGACACGTCCGCGAAGCGCGGCGTCGGCCATGCCGACTGCACGCACGAACGAAGTCGACCGGGCCATGTCGACCACCGTCCGAGCGAGAGACGTCACGGGGAGGCCCTCAATGACAACAGCGTCAGGATCGAGTCCCCACTCATGTCGAGTCAGTGGTCCGGCCGGGCGCTGAGACCGATTCTCTGACACGGTCGCATGAGCGCGAGCGGGCCACGCCCCCAGGCTCGGGAGTCGCCACAGCGCAGCAGCCGAGTCGTGGGAGGCCTGCCCTGCCGGAAAGCGGCTCAAGGCGGCGTGGGTCAGCAGCCGGTACCGTGCATCGGGATCGAGAGCCTCCCACGATGCGCGCGGAGCATAGATGCCCCGGGCGATCCGAACAGTCTCTCCCCGGCTGTGCGCTCGGCGCAGGTCCCGATCCGCACCCAGCCGGGCTGCTTCAGTCGACAGGTAATACTCGAGGTTCGTCATCCCGAGAGCATGCGCTCGGCATCCGGTGCCGGTCGCGGCATCGATCGGGGTCGTGGAGGAAGTCGACCTGTGGATTCCGGCCGAATCCGAACGCCGGGGCACCCGGAATCCGCCGGAAGTCGCGGATGGCGCGTCAGCGCAGCGTGCGCGCCAAGTCCTCCACCGCGTCCTTCGCCTCCTTGAGACCCGCGCCGGTCTGCTCCCGGTAGAGCTTGATCGCCACGATGATCTGACCCGAGCGGATCGCATCGACGATCGCCGGATTCGGCCCGGATGACGCGGCCGCAAGCTGCCCGATGCCGAGGTGCTTGTACAGCACGCCGACCTGCTCGCGCAGACGGGCGACTTCTCGTTCGAGTTCTTCGATGCGTTCGTCGGGGGTCACCGCACCAACCTACTCGCACGGCTCCGTCGGTGTGAGCGTGTACTGCAGGTCGACGGGGGAGTCGGCGGTGATGCCGTCCGGCGTGGTCAGGGTGCTGTCTCCCGACGCGTGCAGCGCGGTCGCCACGCCGTCCGCGTCGTGCGACACGGAGTAGTCGCCGTCGCCCACGAACGTGAGGTCGTACCGTGCCCCGCTCATCCGGAACGTGCCACTGCCCTCGCCCGCGGGCGTGAAGGAGAACGTCAAGCCCGATCCAGTGATCTCGAACGGCTCGGTGAGGCTGCAGATGGTGTCGTGGGCGGTGTACTCGTCGACCGTGACATCCGCGATGTAGGCGCCGCCGCCGGTGGTGAGCGGGATGCTCGCCCGCCCCACTCCCCGGATCGAGCGCGACTCGACCGTGAGCACGCCGGTGCGACCCTCCTCGTCCGCCGCCCGGTAGTCGAAGGTCGCCGGCGCCGGAACGCGGCTCCCGTCCGAGCCGAGGTCGCCCTCTCCCGACAAGGTCGGAAAGAGCGTGCCCCCCGTCGCCTGGCCGTCGAGGCGGGCGTGGGCATCCGCGTCGATGGTGATGTTCGCCTCCGGTTCGAGGCTGCCGGGGTCCTCCGAGGGGGTGAGGGTCACGTCGACGCAGCGCCCCGACGTCCAGCCGGTCTCCGCTGCGGCGAGCAGGTCGTGCGAGACGAGATAGGCGAGCGACGCCGCCATCTCCGCCGCCCCCTTCGCGAACTCGGCGGTCGCCTTGCTGCTCCAGCGGTTGACCGTCACCTGGCCCGCCGAGTTGCCGCTGTGATCGAGGAACTCGCCGGTTCCGTCGGCCGTGGAGGAATGCTGCTGCCGGTAGCTGTACTCGCTGGATGCGAGAGCCGCCGTCTCATCGAGGCGACCGGTGGTCTCGACCTCGAGCTCGATGGACCCGCCCGCGCTGCCGACACCGACGCGCACGGACACCTCGGCCGAGAGCTCGACCACGCCGTCCGCATCCGGGCAGGGCTGGATCTCGGAGGCCGCGGAAATGTCCACGGACAGGCCGCCCTCTGCACCACCTGCCGTGTAGGTGGTCGAGACGGTGCCGTCCGCGCCGACCGAGACCGTCGCCGACCCACCCGGCGTGCCCGTCGTGTCGGTGCCTCGCGCTCCCTCGTTGCTGTATTCGACACCCGACTTGCCGAGTGAGCCGATCGCGACGAAGCCGATGCCGAAGGCCGAGCCGATGTCGGTGGCGCTCGCCGAGAGGCTCGCGAGCTGCATCTCGTGCGGCGCTTCTCGCTCCGCGAGGACCCAGTCCGACAGGGTCGCGAGTGCACCGGGCACCCCCGACGGGTCGACCCCCCACTCGCTCCAGGCCGCCAACTCCTCCCGCGCGGCGATCGTGATGACGGCGGCCTCACGATCGGCCGGATCGAGCGCCTCGAGAGACTCCAGCACCTCGCGAGCGGCGGGGCCGAGCGGGTCGGCCGGGACGCACCCGGTGAGCAGAGCGGCGATGAGGAGCGCGGGAAGGAGAGTGCGAACGGGCCGGGGCATGCTCCGACGCTACGGTCGGGCATCCGCTGCATCGCCGCCCGTGGGTCTCCCGCAACGCACCGGCAACGTTAACGCGGTCGGCCCCCGCCCGAGAGGGGCGAGGGCCGACCGGTGGTGCCGATGGATGCTACTTCTTCGGGTCCTCCGCCTTCCCGTCGAAGACCTCGCCTTCCATCGCGTCGTAGCCCTCGACTTGCGGGTCGCCGTGGAGACCGCCGCTCAGGGCGTACTCCTCCTCGGGCGAGAGAACGAGGCGGTGGCGACCCCAGACGGCGAAGCCGATGAGGATGACGATGTACACGATCGCGATCGCGACGATCGCCGGCTGGAACGCCGAGTTGAGCAGGAAGCCGACGAAGATGAGGGCCGAGATCACCGCAGCGACGACCGCGCCCGGGATGCCCCACGGCGACTTGTAGGGGCGGTTCGCGTTCGGGAACTTCCGGCGCAGGATGATGTACGAGATCATCTGCAGGAGGTAGGCGAGCACCGCGCCCCACACGGCGATGTTCAGGATGATCGCCCCGGCGACGGCACCCGCGCCCTCCGGGTCGGCCTTGCTCAGCAGATCGAGCACGACGAGGGCGACGAACCCGATCACGGCCCCGACGATGAGCGCGACCCACGGGGTCTGCCGCTTGCCGGTGAGGGAGAAGAACTTCGGGTAGTAGCCGGCGCGCGAGAGCGAGTACATGTTGCGTCCGTAGGCGAACATGATGCCCTGCAGGGATGCCAGGAGCCCGACGAGCGCGAAGAGCGCAAGCACTGCCGCCGCCCCGTCGCCGACCATAGCGCGGAACCCGTCCAGCAGCGGCTCGAGGGAGACGCCCGTCGCCTCCGCGCCGAGCACGCCGGTGTTGAGGAAGAGGATGAGCAGACCCGTCACGATGAGCGTGCCGCGTGCCCACAGACCCGCCTTCGGGATGTCCCGGGTGGGGTTGTGGGACTCCTCCGCCGCGAGCGGCAGCTCCTCGATGCCCAGGAAGAACCACATCGCGAAGGGCAGGGCGAAGAGGATCGGCAGCACGCCGTGGGGGAGGAACGTCGACTGACCCTCGTCCGGCGGGATGTTCCACAGCGAGTCCCAGCTGAACGCGCCGGTGAAGAGCGCCATCGCGGAGAAGACGAGCAGGATTGCGATGGAGATGATCGACACGACGATCGCGAACTTGAACGAGATGTTCGCGCCCGCCGAGTTGAGGGCGATGAAGACCACGTAGAGCACGACCCACCAGATCCACATGTTCGCCGAGAGGTCGAAGCCGAGGAGCTCGGTCGTGATGCCGTTGGCGTACTGCGCCGAGAAGAACACGATGACGCCCGTGGTCGCGACGTACTCGATCGTCTCGGCGAGGCCGGTGACGAGACCGCCCCACGGTCCCATCGCCGATCGCGCGAACGAGTAGGCACCGCCGGTGTGGGGCTGCGCGGCCGCCATCTCGCCGATGGAGAAGATGAGGCCGTAGTACATCGCGACGAGGATGACGAACGCGATGAGCATCCCGCCGAAGCCGGCGAAGTCGATGCCGAAGTTCCACCCGGAGAAGTCGCCCGAGATGACGGCGGCGACGGCGAGGCCCCACAGGCCCCAGACCCCGGCGGAGCGCTTGAGCGTCCGCTTCTCGAAGTACTCCTGACCCGCCTTCGTGTACGTGACGCCGGACACCTTGGTGGTGTCCTTGCTTTCCGCCATGCTTCCTCCAAAGTTGCCCAAGTTGCCTGATTCGGGTGCAGGCGCCATTGCCTGCGGAATTCCCATGAGTTTGTCGGCTATTGGTACTCGGTGTCTACCTTTGGATGTAAATTGCGCGTTACGGTAGGCCCGAGCGGCCCTACGTCGTCGTGATGTAATGGTCGGCAGGCACTCGGGAGGAGTCGCAAGTGGCGAAAGAACGCACGGGCAATCTCACGGTCGAGGAGCTGTCGGCCCTCGTCGCGGCGAAAGAGATCGACACGGTCATCATCGCGTTCACCGACATGCAGGGCCGGTTGATCGGGAAGCGGGCATCCGCTCGCCTGTTCCTCGAGGAGCTCGCGCAGCACGGTGCCGAGTGCTGCAACTACCTGCTCGCCGTCGACGTCGAGAACAACACGGTGGCCGGGTACGCCATCTCCTCCTGGGAGCGCGGGTACGGCGACATGGCGATGATGCCCGACCTCGACACGTTGCGGCTCGCGCCGTGGCTGCCCGGTACCGCCATCGTCACCGCCGATCTGACGTGGCTCGACGGCACCCCGGTGAATCCCGACCCCCGGCAGATCCTCAAGCGCCAGCTCGAGCGGCTCGCCGAGCGCGGCCTCGAGGCGTTCGTCGGCACCGAGCTCGAGTTCATCGTGTTCGAGGACAGCTTCCGCGAGGCGTGGGCGAAGGGCTACCGCGACCTGACGCCGGGCAGCGACTACAACATCGACTACGCGCTGCTCGCCTCGACCCGCATGGAGCCGCTGCTGCGCGACATCCGCAACTCGATGGACGGGGCGGGGATGTACTGTGAGGGCGTCAAGGGCGAGTGCAACCTCGGCCAGCAGGAGATCGCATTCAAGTACCGCGATGCGCTCGGCACGTGCGACAACCACTCGATCTACAAGAACGGCGCGAAGGAGATCGCCGACAAGCACGGCAAGTCGCTCACGTTTATGGCGAAGTTCAACGAGCGCGAGGGCAACTCGTGCCACATCCACCTGTCGGTGCGCGGCACGGACGGCTCGGCGGTCATGGCCGACAAGGACCGCCCCTACGGATTCTCGAAGCTCATGGAGCACTGGCTCGCGGGTCAGCTCGCCACGATGCGCGAGCTCTCGCTGTTCTTCGCCCCCAACATCAATTCGTACAAGCGCTATGTCGAGGGCAGTTTCGCCCCCACCGCTGTGGCCTGGGGGCTCGACAACCGCACGTGCGCGCTGCGCGTCGTCGGGCAGGGCCACTCGCTGCGAGCCGAGAACCGCGTGCCGGGCGGCGACGTCAACCAGTACCTCGCGGTCGCCGCGCTCATCGCGGGCGGGCTGTACGGCATCGAGCACGAGCTCGAGCTCGAGCCGATCTTCGAGGGGAACGCCTACGCGTCGGATGCCCCCCGCGTCCCCTCGTCGCTGCGCGAGGCGGCGCGGCTCTTCCAGGAGTCCGAGGTAGCGGTGGCGGCCTTCGGGGAGGACGTCGTCGCGCACTACCTCAACAACGCGCGAATCGAACAGGCGGCGTACGACGCCGCCATCACCGACTGGGAGCGGGTGCGTGGGTTTGAGCGGCTCTGAGTTTTCTGGCGCGCCGGTCCCCACCCGGCGCGCGGCCGACGAGGCTTCGGCCAAGCCGGCGCCTCGTCGCAGCGCGCCGGTGATCGGCCTGACGACCTACCTCGAGCAGGCGCAGACCGGCGTGTGGGACGTGCCCGCATCCTTCCTGCCGAAGGTGTACTTCGACGCGGTCAACCGCGCCGGGGGGATCGCCGTGCTGCTTCCGCCGCAGCCGGTGGACGAGGCGGTGGCATCCCGCGTCCTCGACGGCCTCGACGGGCTCATCATCACCGGCGGCAAGGACGTCGACCCGGCTCGCTATGGCCAGGAGCCGCATCCGACGACGGATGCCCCGCGCCGGGACCGCGACGCCTGGGAGGATGCTCTGCTCACCGCCGCGATCGATCGCGGCCTCCCGTTCCTCGGCATCTGCCGCGGAGCGCAGCTCCTCAACGTCGCGCGGGGCGGCACGCTCATCCAGCACCTTCCCGACGTGATCGGGTCGACCCGCTACAACCTCGGCAACGGCGTCTTCGCCGAGAACGAGGTCGCCGTCGAGTCCGGCAGCCGCCTCGCGCGGCTCGTGGGCGACGATCTCGAGGTGAAGAGCTACCACCACCAGGCCATAGATGAGCTCGGCGACGGTCTCGTCGTGACGGCCCGATCCGACGACGGGATCGTCCAGGCCGTCGAGCTCGAGGGCGTTCCCTTCGGCGTCGCGGTGCAGTGGCACCCCGAGGAGGACGCCGCCGAGGATGCCCGGCTCTTCGAGGGCCTCGTCGAGGCCGCCCGCGACTACCGGGAGCAGATGGCATGACCAGCACCACCCTCATCAACCCGGCCGACGCGACGCCGATCCGCGACGTCGAGCACTCGACCCTCGAGCAGGTCGACGACGCGATCGCTCGAGCCCTCGTCGCTCAAGCGGCGTGGCGGGCGCTCACCCCGGCGCAGCGCGGCGGCGCGCTGCGCGACTTCGCCCGGGTCGTCGAGGAGCACATCGAGGAGCTCGCCCAGCTCGAGGTGCTCAACTCCGGGCATCCGATCGGCCAGGCCCGGTGGGAAGCAGGCCACGTGCGCGACGTTCTCACCTACTACTCGGCCGCCCCGGAGCGGATGATCGGCAAGCAGATCCCCGTCGCGGGCGGGCTGGATGTCACCTTCCTCGAGCCGATCGGCGTCGTGGGCGTCATCGTGCCGTGGAACTTCCCCATGACGATCGCGAGTTGGGGGTTCGCGCCCGCGCTCGCCGCGGGCAACGCCGTCGTGCTCAAGCCCGCCGAGTGGACGCCGCTGACCGCGATCAGGCTCGGAGAGCTCGCTCTCGAGGCGGGCCTCCCGGTCGGCCTGTTCCAGGTGCTGCCCGGCAAGGGGTCGTTGGTCGGCAACCGCTTCGTCACCCACCGCGACGTGCGCAAGGTCGTCTTCACGGGCTCCACCGAGGTCGGCAAGCAGGTCATGGCAGGGTGCGCGGACCAGGTCAAGCCCGTCACCCTGGAGCTCGGCGGCAAGAGTGCCAACATCGTGTTCGCCGACTCGGACCTCGAGAAGGCGGCGGCGACCGCGCCGTACTCGGTGTTCGAGAACGCCGGCCAGGACTGCTGCGCGCGCAGCCGCATCCTCGTCGAGCGCAGCGTCTACGACCGCTTCATGGAGTTGCTCGAACCCGCCGTGAAGGGGGTGCGCGTCGGCGATCCCGGCGACGAGGGGACCGAGATGGGACCTCTCGTGTCGAAGGCGCACTTCGACTCGGTCGCCGCCTTCGTGCCGGATGACGCGGCCGTCGCCTTCCGCGGGTCCGCCCCCGAGGGCCCCGGCTACTGGTTCGCGCCAACGGTACTGACGCCCGGGTCGCGCACCGACCGAGTGGTCACCGAGGAGATTTTCGGCCCGGTCGTCGCCGTCCTGCCCTTCGACGACGAGGCGGATGCGATCGCCCTCGCCAACTCGAGCATCTACGGGCTCTCGGGCTCGATCTGGACGCGCGACGTCGGTCGGGCCATCCGTGTCGCGCGCGGGGTGGAGAGCGGCAATCTCTCCGTGAACTCGCACTCGAGTGTTCGTTACTCGACGCCGTTCGGCGGTTTCAAGCAGAGCGGTCTCGGCCGAGAGCTCGGGCCCGACGCGCTCGACGCGTTCACCGAGACCAAGAACGTCTTCATCAGCACCGACTAGACCTCACCGACTAATCAAGGGACACCATGACCATCGAGAAGATCGACCTCACCCAGCGGCTGAAGGGCAAGGTCGCCGTCATCACGGGCGGAGCGAGCGGCATCGGCCTCGCCACCGCCAAGCGCTTCGCCGCCGAGGGAGCGACCGTCGTCATCGGCGACTTCAACGCCGAGACCGGCGAGGCCGCGGCCGAGCTCGTCGGCGGACTGTTCGTTCAGGTGGATGTGACGGACGAGGAGCAGGTCAACAACCTCTTCGACACGGCGAAGTCGACCTACGGGTCGGTGGACATCGCCTTCAACAACGCGGGCATCTCGCCGCCCGATGACGACTCGATCGAGACGACTGAGCTCCCCGCGTGGAACAAGGTGCAGGACGTCAACCTGAAGAGCGTCTACCTCTGCTCGCGGGCGGCGCTGCGGCACATGGTCGCGCAGCAGTCGGGATCCATCATCAACACGGCCTCGTTCGTGGCGGTCATGGGTTCAGCGACGTCGCAGATCAGCTACACCGCATCGAAGGGCGGGGTCCTCGCGATGACGAAGGAGCTCGGCGTCCAGTTCGCGAGGCAGGGCATCCGGGTGAACGCCCTGTGCCCCGGCCCGGTCAACACCCCTCTGCTGCAGGAGCTCTTCGCGAAGGACCCTGAGCGCGCCCAACGCCGGCTCGTGCACATCCCGAAGGGCCGCTTCGCGGAGCCCGAGGAGCTCGCGGCGGCGGTCGCGTTCCTCGCGAGCGACGACGCGAGCTTCATCACGGCGTCGACGTTCCTCGTCGACGGCGGCATCAGCTCGGCGTACGTGACGCCGCTGTAGGGTCGGGATCGTGGCGGAGGGGGATGGCGGGCTCGCCGACGAGGTGATCTTCCGTCCCGTGCGGTCCGGCAATGCGTTCGAGGACACGGTCTCGAGGCTGCTGCAGACGATCCGCCTCGGCATCGTCGAGCCCGGGGGAGCGCTGCCGCCGGAGCGCGACCTCGCGACGAGGTTCTCGGTGAGCCGCGACACGGTGCGCGAAGCCATCCGCTCGCTCTCCGACGCCGGCTACCTCGTCGCCCGACGCGGCCGCTACGGCGGGACCTTCGTGAGCGACCCGCTGCCGGCGCCGGGCGCGCTCGAGGCACCCCAGCCGACGGCGGTGGAGATCGAGGATGTCCTGGGCCTGCGGGAGATCCTCGAGGTCGGGGCCGCGCGGGCCGCCGCCCGTCGGGACCTCACGGCCTCCGATCGCGAGCTGCTGTGGTCGCGGCTCCGGGAGACGGCTGCAGCATCCGTCGAGGACTACCGTCGACTGGACTCGAGACTCCACCTCACGATCGGGGAGGTCGTCGGCGTGCCGTCCCTCGTCTCGCTGCTCGCGGACAACCGCAGCCACGTCAATGCGCTGCTCGACGGCATCCCGCTCTTGGCGCGGAACATCGAGCACTCCAACCAGCAGCACGAGGACAT
This sequence comes from Antiquaquibacter soli, assembly GCF_030580675.1. Lineage (GTDB taxonomy): Bacteria > Actinomycetota > Actinomycetes > Actinomycetales > Microbacteriaceae > Rhodoglobus > Rhodoglobus soli. The sequence continues at coordinate 658,308 of NZ_JAUQUB010000001.1, forward strand.
CGTCGTGGCGATCCTCACCGGCAATGCCGATCGCGCCGCCGACGCGATGAGCGAGCACTTGGCCGGCTCGGCCGCGCTGTTGCGCGGCTTCCTCGGCTAGCCTGCCGCCTCGATCATCTTCGCGAGGTTCTTGTCGCGCGTCGCGTCCGACTTCGCCGCGACCCAGGGGTCGACGAGCGCTCGCTGCTTCGAGTAGGAGAGGGCCGTGAAGCGCTCGAGCACGCCCGCGTCGGCGAGCCGAGACTTCAGGGCATCCGGGATCTCGACGACCCGCGGAGCGTCGTCGATCTCGAGGCTCACCTCGACCGTGTCGCCGCGCGTCACTCCGGAGGCCTTCTCGTGCTCGCCGCTGAAGGCGATGCGATAGGCGCCCTTGTACCAGCTGACCGAGTTGCGATACGTGTAGCCGCCGATCGTAACCACGACGGGGTAGCGCTTCGCGGGGCCGAGCGCCGCCATCGCCTCTTCGGGCACGGTGATGCCGATCGGCCCCGGTCCGGTGTCGAGCGTGGTCGTGAACGTGACGCTCATCGTCAGGCGGTCGGCGGGGTCTTCGGGGTGCGCGGCTTCGTCGCGGGCTTCGGGGCGGTCGCCGGCTTCGGTGCTGCGGCGGGCTTCGTCGTGGCGGCGGGCTTCGTCGCCGGCGCGGGCGCGGCGGCAGCTGGCGCGGCGGCAGCCGGCGCGGGCGCGGCGGCCGGGGCCGTCGGAGCTGTCGGCGCCGCGGGGGTCGTGGGAGCCGCCGTCGTGGGGGCCGCCGGCTTGGCCGGGGTGTTCTTCGCGACGTAGATCTGCGCTGCGCGCGTGCCGACGAGCAGGAAGCGCACGAGCAGGAAGATGAGCGCGACTACGGCGAGCACGAGGAAGAAGGAGAAGAGTCCCCACACGATCGCACCGAAGAAGTGCATCACACTGCCGTACCAGTTCCCGGGTCCGTCAAAGAACATCTCAATCCTCCAGTTCGTTGCCCGACAGCAGGTCGCCGTCTTGAGCTTCCTTGGCGACGGTGCCGACGGCGACCGCGACGGTGAGCGCCCAGCTCACCCACATGGCGACGAGCCGCCAGTCCCGAGGTCCGCGGCGGGTCGCCTGGACGACCCCCCACACGCCGATGACGGAACTGAGGATGCTCGTGTTGAAGATGAACCGCCGCATGCTCCGCTCCCGTCGTCCGTCACGACCACGCTACCCGCTCACCCTGTCAGTTCCCACCCGCGGGACGGGGAATACTGTCCTGGTGAGATCAGCGATCGTCGGCGCCGTGCTGCTCGCGGTCGGCGGAGTGCTGATCGCCACCGGCGTGCTGCCCCTCGAGGATGCCGCGGCCGTCGGCGAGCGCGTGTGGCCCATCCTGCTCTTCGTCGTTGCGATCACGATCGTCTCCGAGTTGTGCGCGGAGGCGGGGGTCTTCGCGGCGATCGCGCATCGCGCCGCCGAGTGGGGCCGCGGTCGCACGCTCGTGCTCTGGCTGCTGGTCGTGGTGATCGCGGTGGTCACGACGGTGTTCCTGTCGCTCGACACCACTGCGGTGCTGCTCACCCCGGTGGTCGTCGTGCTCGCTCGCCACGTCGGCGTGCCTCCGCTGCCCTTCGCTCTCACGACGGTGTGGCTCGCGAACACGGCATCCTTGCTCCTCCCCGTCTCGAACCTCACGAACCTCCTCGCGCAGCACCGGCTGGGCGGCCCGAGCCCCATCGAGTTCGCGGCGCTCATGGCCCTGCCCGCGCTCGTCGCGATCCTCGTGCCTGGTGCGGTGATCGCGGTGCTCCATCGCCGGATGCTCGTCTCGAGGTATCACCCCGACGAGCCCTCGGTAGCCGTGGATCCCGTGCTGTTCCGTTCGAGCATCGTCGTCCTGGCCCTGCTGCTGCCGGCGCTCGTCTCCGGCGTGGACGTGTGGATCCCGGCTGTCGTCGCCGCGATCGTGCTGGTGGTGTTCTTCGCGGTGCGCCGCCGCGAGGTGCTGCGCTTCTCGCTCGTGCCCTGGCAGCTCGTGGTGTTCGCGGCCGGGCTGTTCCTCGTGGTGGACGCGGCGAACTCTCTCGGGCTCGTCCGGCTGGTGGACGCGGTCGCAGGCTCGGGGGAGGGGTTCGTCGACCTGCTGCGGCTGGCGGGCACCTCCGCGGCGGGCGCGAACGCGATCAACAACCTGCCTGCCTACCTCGCGCTCGAGGGGGTGGCCTCGAGCCCCCACCGGATGGCGGCGCTGCTGATCGGTGTCAACGCGGGCAGTCTCATCACACCCTGGGCCTCGCTCGCGACGATGCTCTGGCACTCTCGGCTCGTGGGGCTCGGGGTGGAGGTCTCGTGGTGGCGGTATGCCGCGCTCGGCGCGGTGGTGGCACCGCTCACCGTTGTCGGCGCTGTGGCGGTGCTGACTCTCGCTCCCTGAGAGTTCGCCGCCAAACTGACCGATCGGTTAGTTTCTGACCGATCGGTCAGTTAGCGTGAGGTCCGTGTCCACGAGCCAGGAAGACCTCCGCCGCATCGCCCTCGCCGAGTTCGCCTCGGCCGGCTATGGCGCGACCTCCCTGCAGCGCATCGCCGAGCTCGCGGGCCTGTCGAAGTCGAGCGTGCTCTACCACTACGGTTCGAAGGAGCAGCTCCTCGAAGCCGCCATCGGCCCGGCCATCGACCGCATGGACGAGATCCTCGCCCCGCTCGAGCGGGGCGGCCTCAGCGAGTCCCGCACGGAGTTCCTCGAGGAGTTCGTCGACTTCCTGCTGCAGTACCGGCTCGAGGTCAACATGTTCATCAATCAGGGCCCGTCGCTCGAAGACGTGCCGGTGATCGACCGGGCGAACGCGCTCATCCTGCGCCTCGCGGAATTCCTCACCGCGAACACCGCGTCGGTCGAGGAGAAGATGCGCTTCGGCATCGCCCTCGGCGGCGCCGCCTACATGCTGTGCACCGTCCACGCCCGCGGCTTGGACGCGCCCCCCATCGACGAGACCAGGGCTGCTCTCGTGACGATCATGAGCGAACTGCTCACCCCCGTCCGAATCCCCTAGCAGCCCCTCGGAGCCCTCATGGCAACCCTTCTCTACCGGCTCGGCCGATTCTCCTACCGTCACGCCTGGCGGGTCATCGCCGTCTGGGCCGTGCTCCTCCTCGGTATTCTCGGCGGCGGCTTCGCCCTCGGCGGGCAGACGCAGGAGTCGTTCGCGATTCCGGGTACCGAGTCGCAGAACGCGCTCGACCGCCTGGAAGCGGTCTTCCCGTCGGTGGCGGGCGCGAGTGCCTCCGTCGTCCTCGTCGCGCCGGACGGGGAGTCCGTGACGGATGACTCGAGCAAGGCGATGATCGACGACCTGGTCACCGAGATCGAGGGCATCCCCGGCGTCGACTCGGTCGTCTCGCCGTTCTCCGAGTATGCGGGCGAAGCAGTGACCGACGACGAGCACATGGCGATCGTGCGCGTGCAGTTCGACGGCCCCTCGACGGAGGTCACCGACGAGACGCTCGACGAGCTCAAGGCGACGGCGCCCATCGCCGAGGACGCGGGCTATCGCATCGAGTTCGGCGGCCAGGTGTTCCAGGACACGAGCTTCGGCATCACGATCACCGAGGTCTTCGGAGTGGTCTTCGCCGGCATCGTCCTCTTCATCACCTTCGGATCGCTGCTGGCGGCCGGGATGCCCCTGCTCTCGGCACTCGTGGGCGTGGGCATCGCGATCGGCGGCATCACGGCGTACACCGCCTTCGCGACGGTTTCCAGCACGGCTCCGCTGCTCGCGCTCATGATCGGTCTCGCCGTCGGCATCGACTACGCCCTGTTCATCCTGTCGCGCCACCGGAATCAGCTCGCCAACGGCGAAGACCCGGAGGAGTCGGCGGCCATGGCCGTCGGCACCGCGGGCAGCGCGGTCGTGTTCGCCGGGGTCACCGTGATCATCGCGCTCCTCGGGCTCCTCGTGGTGGGCATCCCGTTCCTCTCGGTCATGGGCGTCGGAGCCGCGTTCGCGGTGCTCGTGGCGATCGGCGTCGCCGTGACGCTCCTACCCGCGCTCCTCGGTCTCGCGAAGGGGCGGCTCATCCCGAAGGAAGGGTCCCGAGCCTGGAAGCGCGCGCAAGTCTCGACGGACGGCGGCGACAAGCCGAGGTCGATGGGGCAGCATTGGGTCCGCGGCGTCATGAAGCGGCCCGTCCTCGCGACCCTCGGCGTCGTCGCCCTCCTCGGCACCCTCGCCATCCCGGCCCTGAGCCTCGACTTGAATGTGCCGGACGGCGGGTCCGAGCCGACCGGCTCCACGCAGCGGGAGGCCTACGACCTCATCTCCGACGGCTTCGGTCCCGGCTACAACGGTCCGCTCATCGTCGCCGTCGACATCACCCAGACCACGGACATCCTCGACGACCTCGACGCGATCCGGGGCAAGCTCGAGAAGCTCGACGACGTCGCCTACGTGCAGCAGGGCTTCCCCGACGAGGGGCTCGACACCGCGATCATCCAGGTCACTCCCGAGAGCGCACCCGACTCGGCGGAGACGAAGGCCCTGGTCCAGTCGATCCGCGACCTGGCGCCGGAGATCGAGGACGAGTTCGACACCCCCATCTCGGTGACCGGCACGACGGCGGTCGCGATCGACATCTCCAACCGCCTCACGAACGCGCTCCTGCCGTTCGCGCTCGTGGTGGTCGGCCTCTCGATCGTGCTGCTCATGATGGTCTTCCGGTCGGTGCTCGTGCCGATCAAGGCCGCCCTCGGCTTCCTCCTGTCGGTGGTCGCGTCGTTCGGCGTCGTCGTCGCGATCTTCCAGTGGGGATGGCTCGCCGAGCTGCTCCACGTCGACAACCCCGGCCCCATCCTGAGCTTCCTGCCCATCCTGCTCATGGCGGTGCTCTTCGGACTCGCGATGGACTACGAGGTGTTCCTCGTCTCGGGGATGCGCGAGGAGTTCGTGCACACCGGCGACGCGCGGCACTCCGTCGAGAAGGGCTTCTCGGGTGCCGCCCGAGTGGTGACCGCGGCGGCGCTCATCATGTTCTTCGTCTTCTTCGCATTCGTGCCCGAAGGCTCCGGGATGATCAAGCCGATCGCCCTCGGGCTCGCCGCCGGCATCGCATTCGATGCCTTCCTCGTCCGCATGACCCTGGTGCCCGCCCTCATGACGCTCTTCGGTCGCGCCGCGTGGTGGATGCCGACGTGGCTCGGCAGGCTTCTGCCGAACGTCGACATCGAGGGCGAGCAGCTGCGCGAGCACCGTCACGCCGTCGACTGGGCGCGCTCCGAGGGCGACATCGCCCTGAGCGCCGAGTACCTCGTCGCGGGATCGCCCGATCGCGAGGTCGGCCCGCTATCGCTCTCCGTGCCGCGCGGGGCGGTCGTGCTCGCGAGCGGTGATGTGGTCGACCGCAGGCTCGTCGCCGCGACGCTCTCCGGCCGCCTCGACCCGGTGTCGGGTCGGGCACAGGTGGGCGGGCATCCGCTTCCCTCGGAGGCGGCGCGCGTGCGCTCGCTGGTCGCGCTCGCCGACGTCGGGGGAGCCCAGCGCGTCGAGCACGTCGTCTCCCTCGGCGAGCTCCTCGTCGAGCGGCTCGAGATGACCCTGCCCTGGTACCGGGTCTTCCGCGCCAGGCGCCGAGCGCGGCTGTGGCTGGAGCGCGCGAACGACGTCCTTCGCGAGGTCGTGGGCCGGGATGCCGTGCCCCTTCGTCTCGACAGCACCCTCGTCGAGCTGCCTCAGCTCGAACGCGCCGTCGCGCTCTCCGTGGTCGCTCTCGCGGAGCGAACCCCCGTCGTCATGCTCGACCAGCTCGACCCCTTCGGCGACGCCGACCACGAGGCCGCGTTCGCGACCATCGTGGCCCGGCTCGCTCCCGCCACGACGACGCTCGTGCTCGGAACGCCGGTGCCCGCTCGGGTCACCGATCTCGGCGACCTCGGCCGCCCGATTCTCGACGTCGATCTCTACTCCCTCTCCCAGGCCGGGTCGCCCAGCCAGGAAGGACTCCTCCGATGAGCCCCCGAAACTCCCGCATCCTCAAGTGGACCGGCCTCGCCGCCGTCGTCCTCGTGCCCCTCGCGTTCGCCGGGCTGTTCGTCGGCGCGCTCGCCCAGTCCGACTCGGCGATCGACCGCATCCCCGCTGCGATCGTCAACGAGGACACGATGATCACGACGACCGACGCGAACGGAGACGACCAGATCGTCTTCGCCGGCCGCCAGCTCGTGACGGAGCTCACCGGCGCGGACGGCTTCGATTGGACGATCACCAACGCGGAGTCCGCGCAGGAGCTCCTCGACTCCGGGCAGGTCTACGCGATCCTCACGGTGCCGGAGGACTTCTCGGAGTCGATCCTGTCCCTGCAGTCGAGCGACCCCGTCAAGGCGGACATCTCCATCAAGACCGACGACTCCCACAGCTACCTCACCGGCTCCGTCGCCCAGGTCGTGGGTCAGACGATGACCGACACCTTCGGCAAGGCGATCACAGCGCAGTACATCGGCGGGATCTACGCGTCGATGGGTGACCTGGGCACCTCTCTCACTCAGGCGGCGGATGGCGCGACCGAGCTGTCGAACGGCGCGACTCAGCTGAGTTCGGGCCTGCAGCAGTACTCGGACGGCGTGTCATCCCTCGAGAGCGGGCTGTGGCAGATGAGCGACCAGACCGCCGCGCTCGGCCAGTTGTCGAGCGGCGTGAGCCAGTACACGGCGGGGGTATCCCAGTTGTCGAGCGGGCTCTCCGCGATCGCGCCCTACCTGTCAGCGCCGACGCCCGAGCTGCAGGCGAAGTTGGATGCGATCGTCGGAGGGCTCGCGACCACCGCCGCTCAAGGCCCCGCCCTTGCCTCCGGCGCCGCCGGGCTCCCCGCCCTCCACGACGGCATCACCCAGGCCGCGTCGGGCGCCTCCGACCTCGCCGACAACGGGCCCGCCCTCGTCTCGGGAGCCACCGGGCTCGCAACCGGAGCCAGCCAGCTCGCGACAGGCCTGCAGTCCGGCGCCGACCAGATCCCCTCGACGGACACGGATGCTGCCGCCGACGCCGCTGAGGTTGTGGCCGACCCCGTCGGGCTGAACGTGAGCACCGAGAACGCCGTCACCGACGTCGGCCAGGGCGTCGCGACGTTCTTCATCCCGCTCGGGCTCTGGGTCGGCGCCCTCGCGGTGTTCCTGGTGCTGCGGCCGGTCACTCGGCGCGCCCTGACGTCGACCGCGCGCAACGGTCGGCTCGTGGCATCCGCCATCGGTCGCGCAAGCCTCGTGACGGGGGCCCAGGCGCTCCTGCTGGTCGCGCTCCTCCACGGCGCACTCGGTGTCGGGTGGCACCTGCTGCCCGCGACGCTCGGATTCTCACTGCTCACCGCGCTCGCGTTCACCGCGTTCCACTACCTGCTGACGATCGGGCTCGGTCGTGGCGGGCTCGTGGTGTCGCTGTTCGTCCTCGCGGTGCAGGTGACATCCACGGGCGGTATCTACCCGATCCAGCTGCTGTCCACGCCGTTCCAGGTGATCAGCCCGTTCCTCCCGCTCACCTACGCGGTGCAGGGGATGCAGGGCATCATCGCGGGCGGCTCGCCCGGGTCCGTCGTGTCGGCCGCGGCCATCCTGCTGGGCTTCGGTGTGGTCAGCGTGCTGCTCGCGCTCGTCGCGATCCGTCGGACCCGTCGCGCGACGGCGCTCGGGTTGGTGCCGTCGGTCGTGTAGTCGCCGGGAGGTGGGGCGATCCCGCTAGGCGGCGCGAACGGCGACGGGGATGGCGGCGTCGCCGGTGCGCTGACGGAGGAGCTCGGCCTCCACGTGCTTCCAGAAGACCTCGTGCTCCGGCACGGGGTCGGCGGCGGTGACGTCGACGTGCTGCGGTTCGTGGGCGCGCTCCGGCTCCATCGCTGCGGCGACGTGCCACGCGATCGAGTCCGCAATGGTCGAGACGAAGACGGCGTCATCGCCGGTGGCGTGCCCCAACGTGATCCTGAAGCTGCCTCCGGGGCCGAACAAGCGGGAGAGCTCCGCGCGGATCAGGTCGAAGACCGCCTGCTGGTCGACGGTCGGGTTGACCGGCTGTTCTGCCTCGTGACGCTCCGACATGTCCTCAGTGTGGGGGACTCGATCACGGGTTGAGGGTAGACACGCCGCCCTTAGAGCCAGCCGCGCTTCTTGAAGACGAAGAACAGCGCGGTGCCCGACACGAGCATGAGTCCGAGAGCGAAGGGGTAGCCGAAGGCCCAGTGCAGCTCGGGCATGTGGTCGAAGTTCATTCCGTAGATCGAGCCGACGAGGCCGGGCACGAACAGGATGGCCGCCCACGACGAGATCTTCTTGACCTGGTCGCCCTGCTCAATGCTCGCCCGGGAGAGCGTGCGCATCTCCTCGTTCTGCGCCTGGGTCACGAGCGTCGCCTGCACGGTGAGGGCGTTCTGAAGGACGGCGCGGAAGCCGTCCGCACGCTCGACGGTCTTGAGCGCGTGATCGGCGACGTCGCGGAAGTCGCGGCGCAGCTCGAGGTCGACGCCGTACTTCTCGAATCCCTGCTCGAGGGAGTCGAGCATCCCGACGAGCGGATGGGTGGCGCGCTGGAAGGCCATCGCCTCCCGGGCGAGGTCGTAGATGCGGCGCGACACGGCGGGGTCGCCGCGGAAGATCTGGTCCTCGATCTCGTCGATGTCGTTCTCGAGTCCCGCCATGACGGGGCCGTACTCGTCGACCACCTCGTCGAAGACGGCGTAGAGCACCGCTTGAGGTCCGAGCGAGACGAGGGATGGCGTGTTCTCCACACGCTTGCGCACCCGGCCGAGGTCGGGCGATTCGGCGTGCCGGACGGTGATCGCGAAGTTGGGGCCGATGAACAGGTGGACCTCGCCGAACTCGACCTCCTCCGGGGCATCCAGGTAGCGGGCCGAGCGCAGCACGATGAAGGTGACGTCGCCGTATCGCTCGAGCTTGGGCCGCTGGTGGCCGGTGAGGGCGTCCTCGACGGCGAGCGGGTGCAGCGTGAACTCCGTGGCGACCGCGCGCAGCTCCTCCTCGGTCGGTCGGTACAGGCCGATCCAGGCGAATCCGCCCCCGTCGCGGAGCTCCTCGAACGTCTGGTCGAGCGTGACGGGCCGGGCCTGCCGGACTCCGTCGCGGTAGATGGCGTTGTCGACGATGGGCATGGCGGCCTTCCTGGCGGGTGGGAGTCGGGACGATCTCAGGGGAGTCCCGACCTCGATCGCTATCCTCCCGCCAGGGAGGCATCATGCGCCGGTGGATCGTCGGGAGTGTCGCGGTTGTCGCGGCGGCGGGGCTCATCGTGGGAGCGGTCGTGTTCCAGCCCTGGCTGCTGTTCGTGAATGTGGCGGTGGATGACGCGCTGCCCCCGGTCGCCACTGCCCCCGCGCCGACCTCGACCTCCCCCGCGGAGCCCTCCGCGTCCCCGACCCCCGCGGTGGCGGTCGAGCTCTCGACCGGTGCCCTCATCAGTCACGAGCACGACACGACGGGGACGGTGAGCATCATCGAGAATCCCGACGGATCGCGCGTGCTCGCGCTCGAGAACCTCGCGACGAGCAGCGGACCCGACGTGCACGTCTGGCTCGCGTCGACGCCCGTCGTCGAAGGCGTCGACGGCTGGTTCCTCGGTGACGACGGCCCGGTCGTCGACCTCGGACCGATCAAGGGCAACCTCGGCAACCAGGTGTACGACATCCCCGCGGACGTCGACCTCTCGGCCTACCCGGCGGTATACCTGTGGTGCGTCCAGTTCGCCGTCTCGTTCGGGGCAGCGCCGCTGGCGCCCGCGGGCGGCTGATACCGTGGAACGAAGATGTCGAACAACGGAACACGTGAATACGACTTCGTCGTGGTGTCGAACCGCCTCCCTGTCGACCGGGTGGTGGCGGCAGACGGCACGGAGAGCTGGGCGACCTCGCCGGGCGGCCTCGTCACCGCGCTCGAACCCGTCATGCGGGCCGCCGACGGTGCGTGGGTGGGGTGGGCCGGCCAGCCCGACCTGAAGCTCTCGCCGTTCGAGAGCGGGGGCATCCACATCGTCCCCGTCGAGCTGAGCGCGCAGGACATCGAGGACTACTACGAGGGCTTCAGCAACGACACACTGTGGCCGCTCTACCACGACGTGATCGCGCCGCCGAGCTACCACCGCGTGTGGTGGGACTCGTATGTCGACGTCAACCGGCGCTTCGCCGAGGCGGCCGCGGCCGTGGCATCCCGCGAGGGCATCGTCTGGGTGCAGGACTACCAGCTCCAGCTGGTGCCGCGCATGCTCCGCGAGATCCGGCCCGACCTCACGATCGGCTTCTTCAACCACATCCCGTTCCCGCCGTACGGGATCTTCTCGCAGCTGCCGTGGCGCACCCAGGTCGTCGAGGGCCTGCTCGGCGCCGACGTCATCGGATTCCAGCGGCAGGCGGATGCCTCGAACTTCTCCCGGGCCGTGCGCCGGCTCACCTCGCACTCCACCCGCAACCCGGTGATCGAGGTCGGGTGGGAGCGCAGCCCCACTCGCCGGGTGATCGCGAAGGCGTTCCCGATCTCGATCGACTCTGCGAGCTTCGAGTCCCTTGCGCGCGAGCCGCGCATCCAGCGTCGCGCCCGTGAGATCCGTGAGGCGCTCGGCAACCCGAAGACGGTCATGCTCGGTGTCGACCGCCTGGACTACACGAAGGGCATCGGCCACCGGCTGAAGGCGTTCGGCGAGCTGCTCGCCGACGGCGAGCTCGCGGTCGAGGACGTCACCCTCGTGCAGGTGGCGAGTCCGAGCCGCGAGCGCGTCGAGGCCTACATGAACCTCCGTGACGAGATCGAGCTCACGGTCGGCCGCATCAACGGCGACTTCGCGACGATGAGTCACCAGCCGATCAGCTACCACCATCAGGGCTATCCCCGCGACGAGATGGCCGCGCTCTACCTCGCTGCCGACGTGCTGCTCGTGACGGCGCTGCGCGACGGCATGAACCTCGTCGCGAAGGAGTACGTAGCATCCCGTTTCGACGAGGACGGCGTGCTCGTGCTGAGCGAGTTCACGGGGGCATCCGACGAGCTCAAGCGCGCGCTGCTCGTCAATCCCCACGACATCGACGGGCTGAAGTCCACGATCCTGCGCGCGATCAGCATGCCGCGGGAGGAGCGCCGATCGCGGATGCGCGCCTTGCGCAAGCGTGTCACCGAGCACGACGTGGCCCGCTGGTCGCAAGCGTTCATCGATACGCTGAGGCAGGCGGCGCACGACAGGTTCGAGCGCACCGCCCCGATGGAGCTGCCCGACGACCTCGAGTGGACCATCGACAGAAGGAAGGCCGACTGAGCTCCACATGGTCGACATCGACACCCCGCCGCGCTACTCCCGGATCCCTGACCCTCTCGTAGGCGCCCTGCGGGAGCTCGCCCGCTCGCGCCGGCTCCTCGTCGCGCTCGACTTCGACGGCACCCTCGCGCCGGAGGTCGACGACCCCGCCCAGGCGCGTGCCCTTCCGGAGGCGCGCGAAGCGGTGCTGCGCCTGCTCCGGATGCCCCGCACTCGTGTTGCCCTCGTCTCGGGTCGCAGCCTCGCGAGCCTCACCGCCGTCGCCGACCTGCCGGACACCGTGCTGCTCGTCGGATCCCACGGCATCGAACTCCGCCTCGACGCGGAGCCGGCGGTGAGCCTCGACACCACGGAGCTGCGGCAGGTCGACGTGCTGAGCACGGTACTCGGCGAGGTCGCCGACGCGGTCGACCAGGTCTGGCTCGAGCCGAAGCCGGCCGGCTTCGCCCTGCACACACGGCTGGCGACCGAGCACAACAGCCGTGTCGCCCACCTCGTCGCCCGCAGCGAGGCGAGCGCGGAGATCGAGGACCTGACGATCCGGGAGGGCAAGAACGTCCTGGAGTTCTCCGTCCGCTCGACGACGAAGGGGGAGGCCGTCGAGCACTTGCGCCGCTACACGGAGGCCGACGCCGTCTTCTACGCGGGTGACGACGTCACCGACGAGGATGCGTTCGCGGCGCTCGGCGCGGACGACGTGGGCCTCAAGAGCGGCGAGGGGGCGACCCTCGCGAACTACCGGCTGCCGGGGCCCACCGAGGTCGCTCGCGCGCTCACCCTGCTCGCGGACCTCCGGGAGGGCGACGTCCACGAGCAGTAGCCCTCGATGGTCGGCAGCGCACCCGTATAATAGGTAGCGCCGCCGCTGCGTTGCCCCGGACTCGAGCCGGAGCATCCAGCCCCGACCGCTGGGAGGACCGATGATCTTCCTGCTCGTCGCGTTCGGCCTCGGCTCCCTCCTCGTGGCCGCACTCACGCGCTGGCTCGGCACTCGGGTCTTCCTCGTCGCGGCGATCGTGCCCACGGCGTCCTTCGCGTGGGCTCTCGCCCAGTCGCCCGCGGTTCTCGGCGGTCGCGTCGTCGAGGAGTCCTTCTCGTGGATCCCGCAGCTCGGCCTCACGCTCGACGTGCGGCTCGACACGCTCTCCTGGGTGATGGCTCTCGTGGTCTCGGGCGTCGGCGCGCTCGTCATGGTCTACTGCGTGCGCTACTTCGGCGACGACGAGCCCTCGCTCGGTCGATTCGCCGGCGTGCTGCTCGCGTTCGCCGGATCGATGTTCGGCCTCGTGGTCGCCGACGACGTCTTCCTCCTGTTCATCCTGTGGGAGGCGACGAGCGTCTTCTCCTACCTGCTCATCGGGCACCGCACGGCGAGCAAGGCCAGCCGCGGAGCGGCCCTGCAGGCGCTTCTCGTGACGACGTTCGGCGGGCTCGTCATGCTCGTCGGCCTCGTCATCCTGTCGGTGAACGCAGGCACGACGAGCCTCTCGGCGATCATCGGGGGCGCCGACGCCGCGCAGCCCGCGACGGTCGTGGCCGTCTTCCTCGTGCTCGTCGGGGCGCTCTCCAAGTCGGCGGTGTTCCCGTTCCACTTCTGGCTGCCGGCGGCGATGGCGGCCCCGACACCAGTGAGCGCCTACCTGCACGCGGCGGCGATGGTGAAGGCCGGCGTGTACCTCATCGCCCGGCTCGCGCCGGGCTTCGCGGATGTGCCGGGGTGGCGCGAGTCGCTCGTCGTGCTCGGCGTTGCGACGATGCTCCTCGGCGGATGGACCGCACTCAAGCAGAACGATCTCAAGCTCGTGCTCGCCTACGGCACGGTAAGCCAGCTCGGGTTCCTCACCGTCGTCATGGGCTTCGGGACTCGGGATGCCGCGCTCGCCGGCCTCGCCCTGCTCCTGGCCCACGCCCTGTACAAGTCGACCCTGTTCCTCGTCGTGGGAATCATCGACCACCGCACCGGCACCCGCGACCTCCGCCGGCTCTCCGGCCTCGGTCGGGAGATGCCCGTCGTCTCGACGGTGACGGCTCTCGCCCTCGCCTCGATGGTCGGGCTCCCGCCCCTGCTGGGCTTCGTCGCCAAGGAGGCGGTGCTCACCTCGCTCCTCGACGGCGCCCTCGAGCTGGGGGCGATCGGGTGGGTCGCGCTCGGGGGCGTCGTGCTCGGGTCGGTGCTGACGGTCGCCTACGCTGGTCGGTTCTTCTGGGGCGCGTTCTGGTCCAAGGCGGGAGTCGATCCGGTGCGGCGAGAGCGGGAGCATCCCGATTTCCTCGTGTCGCCCGTGCTGCTCGCGGCGAGCGGCCTCGCTCTGGGCTTGCTCGCCCCGCTCGTCGACGGATGGCTCGGCGGGTACGCCGCCGAGTTCGGGGAGGTCGAGCATCCGTACCACCTCGCGCTGTGGCACGGGCTGGAGCCCGCTCTCGGCCTCTCCGCACTCACGATCGCGCTCGGCGCCGTGGTCTTCGCGGCGCGCGCCCGGCTCGCCGTGACGCAGGATGCCCTCTCCTTGCGCTTCTCCGCCGCAGAGGGCTACGGCCTGACCATGCGCTCGATCGACCGTCTCGCGGCGCGCACGACGAGCCTCACCCAGCGGGGCTCGCTGCCCTTCTACCTCGGCGTCGTCTTCCTCGTGTTCGGAGGCGCGGTCACCGCCGCTCTCGTGCTCAACCGCTCCTGGCCGAGCGAGGTGCGGCTGTGGGACTACCCGGGCCAACTCGCGATCGGCGCGTTCATGGTCGTCGCGGCGGTCGCCGCCGTGCGAGCGACGAAGCGCTTCCAGGCGGTCGTGCTCGTGGGGATCACCGGGTTCGGGATGTCCGCGCTCTTCGCCCTCCAGGGCGCCCCCGATCTCGCCCTCACCCAGATCCTCGTCGAGGTGGTCACGCTCATCGCCTTCGTGCTCGTGCTGCGCCGACTGCCCGCGCGCCTCGGGGAGAAGCACGGGAGCACGCACCGTCTCGTCCGGGCAGCGATCGGCATCGGCGTCGGCGTGCTCATGGCGGTCGTCGCCGTCGTGTCCCTCGGTGCGCGAAACGACCTGCCGATCTCTCTCGAGTGGCCGGAGCTCGCCTACGAGGGCGCCCACGGCCTCAACGTGGTCAACGTCGCGCTCGTCGATCTCCGCGGGTGGGACACCATGGGGGAGCTCTCGGTCATCATCGCCGCGGCCACGGGCGTCGCGAGCCTCATCTTCATCTCCACGCGCACCGACAACCTGCCGCGGGTGCCGCGCAAGGCCGCTCGCAAGGATCTGCGCGCGCGGCTCACCGCCGACCGGGACCAGCAGGAGCGCACGTCGTGGCTGCTCGCGGGGCGCACACTGGCAGCGCGCAACCGCTCGATCCTGCTCGAGGTCGTCGTGCGGCTCATCTTCCACGCGCTCATCGTCGTCTCGCTGTATGTGCTCCTCGTCGGGCACAACGCGCCCGGCGGTGGTTTCGCCGGCGGACTCGTCGCGGGGATGGCGCTCGTCGCCCGGTATCTCGCGGGGGGACGGGTCGAGCTCGGCGCCGCCGCGCCGATCGACGCGGGCAAGCTCCTCGGCGCGGGCCTGCTCCTCGCCGCGGGAACCGCCCTCACCCCGCTGTTCTTCGGCGTCGACGCCTTGACGTCGACGTGGTTCACGATCGAGCTCGGCCCCCTGGGCAGCCTCGACTTCGTCACCTCGACGGTCTTCGACATCGGCGTCTACCTCGTCGTCATCGGACTCGTGCTCGACGTGCTGCGCAGCCTCGGCGCCGAGGTGGACCGCCAGCAGGAGGAGGAAGCGGGGGTGTCGTCGTGAGCGTCTCCCTCGTCCTCGTCATCGTCATGGCCGTGCTGTACGCGTGCGGCGTCTACCTCATGCTCGAGCGCAGCATGACGAAGGTGCTCCTCGGCTTTCTGCTCGTCGGCAACGCGACGAACCTCCTGATCATCACGATGGCCGGGAAGGCGGGGCTCGCGCCGATCGTCTCCGAGGGAGTCGCGCCGGAGGAGATGACCGACCCGCTGCCCGAGGCGCTCATCCTCACCGCGATCGTCATCACGTTCGGTGTCTCCGCGTTCCTCCTCGCCCTCATCTATCGCTCATGGCGGCTCGGCAAGGAGGACAGCCTCGGCGACGACGCCGACGACGTGGCGATGCGCGGGGGCGCCGTCACGATGCAGGGCGAGGACACGGATGCTCTTCCCGGCGACACCGAGTTCGAGGAGCGCCCGTCGTGACCGCCCTCGTCCCCCTCGTCGTCCTCATCCCGCTGCTCGGCGCGGCGACCGCGCTCACCCTCGGTCGTCGGCCCCGCGCGCAGCGGATCGTGACGGTGCTGTCGCTCACCGTGGTGCTCGCCATCGGCGCCGTGCTCGTCTGGGCTGTGGACACGCAGGGCGCGCTCGTCATGGAGGTGGGCGGCTGGGCGGCGCCGTTCGGAATCGTCCTCGTCGTCGATCGGCTCTCGGCTCTCATGATCGTCGTCTCGGCTCTCGTGCTGCTCGCCGTGCTCGTGTTCTCGATCGGCCAGGGTCTGGCCGATGGTGACGAGGAGACGCCGGTGTCGATCTACTTCCCGACCTACCAGATCCTCGCCGCGGGCGTCTTCACGGCCTTCGTCGCGGGCGACCTCTTCAACCTCTACGTGGGCTTCGAGATCCTGCTGGTGTCGAGCTACGTGCTCATCACCCTCGGGGGCACCGAGCCCCGCATCCGCGCGGGCGTGACGTACATCGTCGTGAGCCTCGTCTCGTCGATGATCTTCCTCGCCTCGATCGCCATGATCTACGGCGCGGTGGGCACGGTCAACATCGCGCAGATCTCGGTGCGGATGGCGGAGATTCCCGTCGACGTGCAGATCATCCTGCACATCATGCTGCTCGTGGCCTTCGGCATCAAAGCCGCGGTCTTCCCGCTCTCGTTCTGGCTGCCGGACTCCTACCCCACGGCGCCTGCCCCGGTCACGGCGGTCTTCGCGGGCCTGCTCACCAAGGTCGGCGTGTATGCGATCATCCGCACCGAGACGGTGATCTTCCCCGGAACCGAGCTCAATCCGGCGCTGATGATCGTCGCGCTCCTGACCATGGTCGTCGGCGTGCTCGGTGCAGTCTCGCAAGCCGACATCAAGCGGATGCTCTCCTTCACGCTCGTGAGCCACATCGGCTACATGATCCTGGGCGTCTCCCTCGGCTCCGCGATTGGCACGGCGGCGGCGATCTACTACATCGTCCACCACATCATCGTCCAGACGACCCTCTTTCTGGCCGCCGGGCTCATCGAGCGCCAGGGCGGCACGACGTCGATCACGAAGCTCGGAGGGCTTCTGAAGGCCTCGCCGGTGATCGCGGTTCTGTTCTTCATCCCCGCCCTGAACCTGGGGGGCATCCCCCCGTTCTCTGGCTTCATCGGCAAGGTCGCGCTCTTCCAGGCCAGTGCGGAGCAGGGCACGGCGCTCGCCTTCGTGCTGATCGGCGCCGGAGCGCTCGTCTCGCTCCTCACGCTCTATGCGCTCATCCGCGTCTGGAACATGGCCTTCTGGCGTCCCGCCGAGGACGTGGAGGGCTACGAGTCGACGATGCTCGACAACGTGTCGGAGGCTCCGGGCCGCACCGCGGTGAAGGAGAAGCGCGCCATCCCGCGGCTCATGACCGCAGCGACCGCGGGGATGGTCGCCGCCTCGGTCGCCCTCACCGTCTTCGCCGGCCCGCTCTACGACGTGAGCGCCCGCGCCGGCGACAACCTCGAGGGGCCGGGGCAGTACGTCGAGCTGGTCTTCCCGAACGGGGGAGCCGATGACTGAGCTCCGCGGTTCCGAAGTGCGCAAGCGCATCGGCTGGCGCCTCTGGCAGCAGCTCCCCCTGCTCGTCGCGCTCGTCGTGCTCTGGATGCTCCTGTGGGGCACCGTCAGCTGGATCAGCGTCCTGAGCGGAGTCGTGGTCGCGATCGCCGTGACCCGCGTCTTCTACCTCCCGCCGGTGGAGCTCTCGGGCCGACTCAACCCGTTCTGGCTCCTCGTCTTCCTCTGCCGGTTCTTCTTCGATGTCGTCGTTGCCTCGTTCCAGGTCGCGGGCCAAGCGTTCCGCCCGCGCGGTGTGCGATCGAACGCCGTCATCGCGGTGGACCTCGTCACGGTGTCGGACTTCATCACGACCCTCACCGCGATCACCATCTCGCTCATCCCTGGTTCGCTCGTGCTCGAGGTGGACCGCGACCGCTCGATCCTCTACCTTCACGCGATCGGCGTCGAGAGCGTCGAGGAGGCCGAGCGGGTCCGGTCGAAGGTGCTCAGTGTCGAGCGTGCGATCGTTCGGGCCATCGGCTCGGCCGACGATGTGGAGAGGACGCGCGCATGATCGTCGAGTCCGTGCTGCACTGGATGGCGGGAGGCCTGTTCACGGCGGCCGCGGCGCTCGCCCTCGTGCGCGTCGTACGGGGGCCGAGCATCCTCGACCGCATGATCGCGTCCGATGTGCTGCTCACGACGCTCATCCTCGTCGTCGGCGCGGAGATGGTCGTCAACGGGCACACCCGCACGGTGCCGCTGATGCTCGTGCTCTCGGGCGTCGCGATCTTCGCGACCGTCGCGGTGGCCCGGTACGTCTCCAAGCAGGACCGCGGGGACGGCTCGACCGACTCCGCCCGATCGCCGGGGGAGGAGCCATGACGCTCGACGACTGGCTCGACCTCGCCGCTGCCCTGCTTCTCGTGCTCGGCGGATTCCTCTCGCTCGCGGCCGGCGTCGGTCTGCTGCGGTTCCCGGATGCTCTCAGCCGCCTGCACGCGGCGACCAAACCCCAGGTACTCGGTCTCATCTTCATCCTCGCGGCCATCGCCCTTGAGGCGCGGAGCTGGTCGACGCTCCTCGTGCTCGCGCCGGTGCTCGTCTTCCAGATGCTCACGGCGCCGATCTCGGCGCACATGGTCGGTCGGGCGGGCTACCGCACCGGCAACTTCCGCGAGGATCTGCTCGTCACGGATGAGCTCGACGAGGCCATCGAGCGGGCGTCGAAGGAGACGGGGCCGTAACGGGCGACCCGGTTGACCCCTCTCTTCCGCCCGCGCGAGTGCCTCCCGCGGAAGCGGTACCCTCGTAACATGCCGGAAACGCCCGATATCAAGCCGCGCTCCCGCACGGTCACCGATGGAATCGAAGCCACCACCTCCCGCGGAATGCTCCGTGCCGTCGGCATGGGCGACGCGGACTGGGAGAAGCCCCAGATCGGTATTGCGAGCTCGTGGAACGAGATCACTCCGTGCAACCTGAGCCTCGACCGGCTCGCGCAGGCGGCGAAGGAGGGCGTCCACTCCGGCGGCGGCTATCCGCTCCAGTTCGGCACCGTCTCCGTCTCCGACGGCATCTCGATGGGCCACGAGGGGATGCACTTCTCCCTCGTCTCCCGCGAGGTCATCGCCGACTCCGTCGAGGTCGTCATGCAGGCGGAGCGCCTCGACGGCTCGGTGCTCCTCGCCGGCTGCGACAAGTCGATCCCCGGCATGCTCATGGCGGCGGCCCGTCTCGACCTGGCCTCGGTGTTCCTCTACGCCGGCTCGATCGCTCCGGGCTGGGTGAAGCTCTCCGACGGCACGGAGAAGGACATCACCATCATCGACTCGTTCGAGGCGGTCGGCGCGGTGAAGGCCGGCAAGATGAGCCTCGAGGACGCCAAGCGCATCGAGTGCGCGTTCGCCCCCGGCGAGGGCGCCTGCGGCGGCATGTACACCGCCAACACGATGGCGTCGGTCGCGGAGGCGCTCGGGCTGTCGCTTCCGGGATCGGCGAGCCCGGCATCCGCCGACCGCCGCCGCGACTACTTCGCCCACCGATCGGGAGAGGCTGTGGTCGGGATGCTCGAGCGCGGTCACACCGTGCGCGACATCCTCACGAAGGAGGCGTTCGAGAACGCCATTGCCGTGGGCATGGCGCTCGGCGGCTCGACCAACATCGTGCTCCACCTCCTGGCGATCGCGCACGAGGCGGAGGTCGAGCTCACCCTCGACGACTTCAACCGCATCGGCTCGAAGGTGCCGCACATCGGCGACCTGAAGCCCTTCGGCAAGTACGTCATGAACGACGTCGACCGGCACGGCGGCATCCCGGTGCTCATGAAGGCGCTCCTGGACGCGGGTCTCATCCACGGCGACTGCCTCACGGTCACCGGCAAGACTGTCGCGGAGAACCTCGCCGAGCTGAACCCCGACCCGCTCGACGGCCAGGTGCTCCGCACGCTCGACAACCCGATCCACAAGACGGGCGGTCTGACGATCCTCCACGGCTCCCTCGCCCCCGAGGGCGCGGTCGTGAAGACGGCGGGCTTCGACGCCGAGGTCTTCGAGGGCCCGGCCCGCGTCTTCGAGCGCGAGCGCGCCGCCCTGGATGCTCTGACCGAGGGCACCATCAACCCGGGAGAGGTCGTCGTCATCCGCTACGAGGGGCCGAAGGGCGGCCCGGGCATGCGCGAGATGCTGGCCATCACCGCTGCCATCAAGGGCGCAGGCCTCGGTAAAGATGTACTACTCTTGACGGACGGACGATTCTCAGGCGGCACAACCGGCCTGTGCATCGGCCACATAGCTCCCGAAGCGGTAGACGCAGGTCCTATCGCCTTCGTGCGCGATGGTGATCTCATACGGGTCGATATCGCAGCTCGCTCCCTCGACCTACTTGTCGAGCCAGCAGAGCTGGAAGCCCGCCGCAACGGCTGGGCTCCGCTTCCTCCGCGCTATACCCGTGGCGTTCTCGCGAAGTACTCGCGTCTGGTGCACTCCGCCGCAGAGGGTGCCGTGACGGGGTAGCTCCGCGCTCTCCTCACCATTTCCAGTACTAAGGACAACTTGCATGTCAAGCGACCAGGCCCCGAGGCCCAAGTCGACCGCGCCCGAGATCCTCACCGGGTCGGGCGCGATCCTCAAGTCCCTCGAGCACCTCGGCATCACTGACGTCTTCGGCCTCCCCGGCGGCGCCATCATGCCCTTCTACGACGAGCTCATGGCCTCGACGGCCATCCGCCACATCCTCGTCCGCCACGAGCAGGGCGCCGGCCACGCGGCCGAGGGCTACGCCGCCGCCTCCGGCAAGGTCGGCGTCGCCATCGCGACGAGCGGCCCCGGCGCGACGAACCTCGTGACGGCGATCGCCGATGCCCACATGGACTCGGTACCGCTGCTGGCGATCACCGGCCAGGTGTTCTCGACGTCGATGGGCACGGACGCGTTCCAGGAGGTCGACATCGTCGGCATCACGATGCCGATCACGAAGCACTCGTTCCTCGTGAGCCGCCCCGAGGACGTCCCGGCCACGCTCGCCGCGGCGTACCACATCGCGACGACCGGCCGACCGGGTCCGGTGCTCGTGGACGTCACCAAGGACGCCCAGCAGAAGACGGCGCCCTTCATCTGGCCGCCCAAGGTCGATCTGCCCGGCTACCGACCCGTCATCAAGGCGCACGGCAAGCAGGTTCAGGCGGCGGCCCAGTTGCTCGTCGAGGCCGAGAAGCCGGTGTTCTACGTCGGTGGCGGAGTCATCCGTGCCGAGGCGTCGGCGGAGCTGCTCGAACTCGCCACCCGCGTGGGCGCGCCGATCGTCACGACGCTCATGGCCCGGGGTGCCTTCCCCGACTCGAACCCGCTGCACCTCGGCATGCCGGGCATGCACGGCTCGGTTCCCGCGGTGCTCTCGCTCCAGGAGTCCGACCTCATCATCTCGCTCGGAGCGCGCTTCGACGACCGCGTCACGGGCAAGCCGAGCGAGTTCGCCCCGCACGCGAAGATCGTGCACGTCGACATCGACCCCGCTGAGATCGGCAAGATCCGGGCCGCGGATGTCCCGATCGTTGGCGACGCGAAGGACGTGATCGTCGACCTGACCGCGGCGTTCGCCGAGGCATCCCGCGACCACAAGCCGGACTACTCGGCATGGTGGAAGCGGCTCGACACCCTCCGCAAGCAGTATCCGCTCGGCTACACGATGCCCGACGACGGGCTGCTGTCGCCGCAGAAGATCATCGAGCGCATCGGCGAGCTCTCCGGCCCCGAGGCGATCTACGCGGCCGGCGTCGGTCAGCACCAGATGTGGGCGGCGCAGTTCATCAAGTACGAGCGCCCGCACGCGTGGCTGAACTCCGGCGGCGCCGGGACCATGGGCTACTCGGTGCCCGCGGCGATGGGTGCGAAGGTCGCCCAGCCCGACCGCGTGGTGTGGTCGATCGACGGCGACGGCTGCTTCCAGATGACCAATCAGGAGCTCGCCACCTGCACGATCAACAACATCCCGATCAAGGTCGCGATCATCAACAACTCGTCGCTCGGCATGGTGCGCCAGTGGCAGACGCTGTTCTACGACGGCCGCCACTCGTTCACCGACCTCAACACGGGCCACGACACGATGATGATCCCCGACTTCGTCAAGCTCGCCGAGGCGTACGGCTGCCTCGCGATCCGCGTGACGAAGGAGGAAGAAGTCGATGCCGCGATCACGCTCGCCCTCGAGACGAACGACCGCCCCGTGGTCATCGACTTCGTCGTGAGCCGCGACGCGATGGTCTGGCCGATGGTTCCGCAGGGCGTCGGCAACTCGAGCGTCCAGTACGCCCGCGACCACGCCCCCGAGTGGGAAGAGGAGTAAGCCCGTGAGCCACGTCCTGTCCCTCCTCGTCGAGGACAAGCCCGGTCTGCTGACCCGAGTCGCCGGGCTCTTCGCCCGCCGCGGTTTCAACATCGAGTCTCTCGCCGTCGGCAAGAGCGAGATCGAGGGCCTCTCCCGCATCACCGTCGTGGTGGACGTGGAGGAGCTCCCGCTCGAGCAGGTCACGAAGCAGCTGAACAAGCTGATCAACGTGATCAAGATCGTCGAGCTCGATCCGGCGACATCCGTCACCCGCGAGCACCTGCTCATCAAGGTGAAGGTCGACAACACCACCCGATCGCAGATCCTCGAGGCCGTGAACCTCTTCCGCGCGCGCGTGGTGGATGTCGCGACCGACGCCCTCGTCATCGAGACCACCGGTGACTCGGGCAAGATCCAGGCCTTCCTCCGCGTCCTCGAGCCGTACGGCATCAAGGAGATCGCGCAGTCGGGACTGCTCGCTATCGGCCGCGGCTCCAAGTCGATCACCGAGCGCGTCTTCAAGAACTAGAACACCCTCAAGAAAAGGAAACGAAAACAGTGGCAGAACTCCTGTATGACAAGGACGCCGACCTCTCGCTCATCCAGGGCAAGAAGGTCGCCATCGTCGGGTACGGCTCGCAGGGCCACGCCCATGCGCAGAACCTGCGGGACTCGGGCGTCGAGGTCGCGATCGCGCTCAAGGATGACTCGAAGTCCATCCCGAAGGCCAAGGAGGACGGCTTCGAGGTGCTCTCCGTCGCCGACGCCACGAAGTGGGCCGACGTCATCATGATGCTTGCGCCGGACCAGCACCAGCGCGGCATCTACAACGACTCGATCAAGCCGAACCTCACCGCGGGCAAGACCCTCGCCTTCGCGCACGGCTTCAACATCCGCTTCGGCTACATCGAGGCTCCCGAGGGTGTCGACGTGATCCTCGTCGCCCCGAAGGCGCCGGGTCACACGGTGCGCCGCGAGTACGTCGCGGGCCGGGGCATCCCGGACATCATCGCCGTCGAGCGCGACGCCTCGGGCCACGCCTGGGACCTCGCCCTCTCGTACGCGAAGGCGATCGGCGGTACGCGCGCGGGAGTCATCAAGACGACCTTCACGGAGGAGACCGAGACCGACCTGTTCGGCGAGCAGTCCGTGCTGTGCGGCGGCACGTCGCAGCTCGTCCAGTACGGCTTCGAGACGCTCGTCGAGGCCGGCTACCAGCCCGAGATCGCCTACTTCGAGGTGCTGCACGAGCTCAAGCTCATCGTCGACCTCATGTGGGAGGGCGGCATCGCCAAGCAGCGCTGGAGCGTCTCCGACACGGCCGAGTACGGCGACTACGTCTCTGGACCGCGCGTCATCGACCCGCACGTCAAGGAGAACATGAAGGCCGTGCTCGCCGACATCCAGTCGGGTGCGTTCGCCAAGCGCTTCATCGACGACCAGGATGCCGGTGCTCCCGAGTTCAAGGCCCTGCGCGCCAAGGGCGAGCAGCACCCGATCGAGGCGACGGGCAAGGAGCTCCGCGCCCTCTTCGCGTGGAAGCAGCAGGACGAGGACTACGTCGACGGCTCGGCCGCTCGCTAGTCCGACCCAGTCAGAAGGGCGTCGGGGCTTCGGCTCCGGCGCCCTTCGTCGTTTGGGCCCGGCTCCCGCTCGATAGGCTGAGCGAACCCGATCGAAGGATGACCCGATGCGCCCGAATCTCCTCCGCCGCGCCGCCGCGACTACCGCGGTCGCCGTCGTTCTCGTCTCCGTCACCGCGATGCCGGCCTCGGCCGACCCGTGGGATGGCAACGCGATCGACTTCGGTCTGGGCAAGTGGTACCCCACGGTGAACCCCTTCGCCCTGGAAGACGTCGACCTCCGCTACCCCAACAGCTCCCTCGAGGTCACCGACCTGTGGGACGGCATGGGGTCCCAGCGCATCACGGCGACCGCCTCGAACATCGACGACGTACCGCTGGACTGCGGCAGTGCGGCCGACATGGATGTCTCGGTCGACTCCGAGACCGGCGACCTCGTGCTCCAGTGCTCGGTGTACCCGCTCGCCTTCGCCGAGGCGCACCTCTTCGTCACGGCGCAGATCCGGATCTACGCGGCCAGCGACCTCATCCGGGTCTCCTCGATCCTGAGCAACATCGGCGAGTCGGCTGTCACGGTCGACGCCGTCACGTTCGATACGAACTTCGGCAGCGACGGCGAGCTCTGGGGATACCAGGGTCAGAGCGACTCGGTGCTTCCCGTCCCGGCGGCGGAGGACGAGGCGAGTCGAGCCGCGCTGGTGGGCGCGGGCGCCCAGTGGGCGGTCCACTACCAGGAGTACGACGCTCCGGGCGGGATCGCGTGGGGGGCTGCAGGCGCGAGCACGCCGAGCGGGCTCAGCGATCTCGACGGAGACGACTACGAGGTGACGGTGGCGCCGTTCTCGATCCCACGAGGCGAGTCGCGGGCCGTCGCCTACTTCGCGCTGTGGAATCCGCAGACCCTCATCGACCTGGATTACACGCAGAACGACAACCTGAGCCAGGTGGCGGCCGCTGACGCGCTCGTCACGGCGATGAGCGAGTTCGACTCGTTCGACGGACGCCTGACCGACGGGCTCGAAGGTCTCGACGTCGTGAACTGGGGGAGCATCCCCGGCGACGCGGAGGAGCCTCCGGCGGCGCCCCAGCTCGCTGCGACAGGGGCTGACTCAGCGACGGGAGCCCTCGCGGCGCTCGTGCTCGCCGTGCTCGGTGCTGGCGCGCTCATCGCCGCTCGGCGTCGGGCGACCTCCCGCTAGTGGGTCAGTCGCCGAGTACGTCCTTGGCATAGGCGTCGCGGACGGCGGGGTCGCCGCCGAGACCGATGTTGTCGCTGCCGGCCCGGTCGTCAATCCAGTCCTGCCACGAGAACGGCAGCAGCTTGGAGATGCGCAGCACCGGACCCAGCCCGCGCGGCACGACGACCCAGAATCGCCCGCGCTCGATGGCCCGAACCGTTGCGCGGCTCACGTCGGCGGCCGACACGGCACCCGTGAGCCGCGGAGGAGTGATGCCCGCACCCATGGCGGTCGTCACGAGGTTGGGCATGACGACTGTCACGCGCACCCCCGTCTTCCGCAGCTCGCGGCGCAGGGCGTCGCTGAAGGCGATCACCGCCGCCTTCGTGCCCGAGTAGACGGCGACGCCGGCGAGAGGCTTGATGCCCGTGGCACTCGCCATGTTCACGAGAGTGCCGCGCCCGCGAGCGACCATGCGCGGAACGACGAGGGCGCTCGCCGTCACGACAGCCGCATAGTTGATCGCGATGATGCGCTGCTGCGCGTCACCCGCCTGTCCGACGAACGGCCCCGTCGGCATGATCCCGGCGTTGTTGATCCAGAGGTCGATGGGGCCGATCTCGGTCTCGATGCGCTCGATCGCCTCAGCGAGGAGTGCAGCATCCGTCACGTCCAGCCGGATCGGGGTCGCGGCTTGCCCGAGTTCCGTCGCCGTGGCCGTCGTCGCGGCGAGGTCGAGGTCGCCGATGACGACTCGGTAGCCCTCGGTGATGAGGTCCTGCGCAAGCTGGCGTCCGATGCCGCGGGCGGCGCCCGTGATGACGGCGAGAGGAGGGGTCATCGCTGCACGTCCATTCCGAAGATGATCGAGGCGTCGCGGATGGCGGCGCTGAAGAAGGGGGAGCGCCCCGCGAGAAAGCCCAGCGGCCCGGCGGGGTCGAAGGTCCAGGATGCCTCGAGCGCGCACACCCGACCGACGGCGTAGTTGCGCGACACCGTCCGTCGGCCCTCCAGGGTCTGCAGTGTCGTGAGCGGGAGCTGCGTCATCCCGGGCAGGATGCGGCGGCCGTAGCTTGCGTCGATGGAAGCCGTGGTTCCCATCGACATCTGCACTCTGCCCGGTCTCTCGCTGCGAGTGAAGTCGGCGAGCTCTTTCGGGATGCCCCACAGCTCGCGCCCGCCGGCACGGGACTCGGGGCTGTCCACCCAGATAAGCGGGATCGTGATGCGGGGGCCCGGGAGGCTGGGCAGGGCGACGAGTAACTCGTCGTACTGCAGGACTCCGCCCGCGACGTATCGCACGAAAGCGACCCCGACGATGGCATGACTACCCCACCGCACGGGGCGACGACCGTCAGGCAGTCGGGCGTGCGGCACCTCTTTCGTCGGCACCCGGAACGCGGAGACGAGCAGCTCGCCCCCGAGGTACCAGGGTTCCGGCGGGTAGGTCGTCATCGCGCCTCGAATACGACGAGGGGGATCTCGCGCGCGGTCTTGAGCTGGTAGCCGCCGTAGTGCGGGTGCCGCTCGACGACCCGCTCCCACACGTCGAGGCGCTCGGCATCCTCAAGGATGCGGGCGCGTTTCGGTTCGGGCGATCCGCCGCGAACCGAGACGAGCACATCGGGGTTGGCCTCGAGGTTCAGGAACCATGCCGGATGCGCGTCATCGCCCCCTCGCGACGCCACGACCACGTAGTCGCCGTTCACGCGCAGGGGAGAGGTGAGCAGGATGACCCGGGGCTCGCCGCTGCGTCGCCCGGTCGTGGTGACCTCGAGAACGGGCATCCCCCTCAGGTCCCAGCCGAATCGGCCCCCGGTCAGGGCGATCGCGACGCGGTTGGCGGCCTGCATGGCCTTCATGGAGAACGTGCTCGGCATGATCCGAGGCTATCGCGCATTGCTAGCATCCCTTCATGACGGAAACTCTCGAGCCAGTCGACGCGACTGCGCCATCGGCACCAACGCCGGTATCGCCCCGCGAGGGTGTCGGCAAGGTTGCTCTCACTGCGTCCATAGTCCTCTTCGCCGTGTCGCTACTCCTCTCGATCGTCTTGGGCGTCATCGGCGCACCGTACGTCGACCGTTCTTCAGGCATCCCGTCATTCCAATTCCGAACCGGCGATCCAGACCCAGTGGTTTCGATGCTGGGGTTGCTCAGCCCGCTCCATGTCTTGTTGGGCTCGCTTGTAGGCGGCTGGGTGATCGTGCAGTCGATCGTCGCGATTGCTGCAAACCGCGGTCGGCGACAGGGCGTGATAGCGCTCGTGCTCGCGGTGGTCGCACCCGTCGTGTCACTCGTGGTCTATCTGCTCATCATGCTGCTGCCGCGGTGACCGAAGTGAAGAGCGTGCTCGTCACGGGAGCATCTACGGGAATCGGCCGGGCGACTGCACTGCGACTGGACCGCGCCGGTTTCGCCGTGTTCGCCGGCGTCCGGCGGTCCGAGGATGCCGAGGCCCTGGCCGCGGACGGCTCGGAGCGACTCGTCCCGGTCCTGCTCGACGTGACCGTCGACACCCAGATCGCCGAGGCCGCCGCGCTCATCGCCGAGCGGGTCGGCGACGCCGGCCTCGACGGGCTCGTGAACAACGCGGGGATCGCGGCCGCGGCGCCGCTCGAGTTCGTGCCCCTCGACGAGCTCCGGCACCAGCTCGAGGTGAACGTCGTCGGCCAGGTCGCGGTCACCCAGTCGGTCTTGCCGCTCCTCCGCTCCGCTCGAGGGCGCATCGTCAACGTCACGTCGATCGGCGGCATCATCGCCGGAGGGATGCTCGGCCCCTACAACGCGTCGAAGTTCGCCCTCGAGGCGATCACCCACGCCCTGCGCAACGAGCTCGCGCCGTGGGGGATCGAGGCGATCGCGATCGAACCGGGACAGATCGCGACACCGATCTGGAGCTCCGCCTCGGACCGCGCCGACCGGATGCTCGAGCGCATGCCCGGGCGGGCTCACGAGCTCTACGGCAGAGCGATCGCCGGCGCCCGCAAGTACGCGAAGCGGGCCGCCGAGTCCGGCATCTCGCCCGACGAGGTCGCCGCCGCCATCGAGAAAGCGCTCACGGTGCGCCGGCCCCGCACCCGGTACACGGTCGGCACCGATGCGCTCCTCGGCGCGACGCTCCTCGCCCGACTCCCCGACCGCACCCGCGACCGCATCCTCTCGGGCCGTCGCCGCTAGGGCGTACGCCGACGAAGCGTGATGGAGCCGAGCACGACCGCGCCGAACGCGAATGCGCCGAGAATGAGGAGCTTGCCGCCGACGTAGGCTGCGTCCTCCGAGTCCCGTGCGACGGCGTTGAGGGCGTCGATCGCGTGGGAGAGCGGCAGCCAGTCCGAGACGGCCTGGAGCACGTCGGGCATCTGCGCCCGCGGCACGATGATGCCCCCGAGCAGCACTTGCGGGAAGACGATCGCGGGCATGAACTGCACGACCTGGAACTCGGTCGCCGCGAACGCGCTCACGAGCAGTCCGAGTGTCGTGCCGAGCACGGCGTCGGCGAGGGCTACGGCGAAGAGCAGCCAGATCGAGCCCTCGATCGTGAGGCCGCACACCCATACGGCGAAGGCGGTCGCGATCGCAGCTTGAGCGATCGCGAGCAGTCCGAAGGCGATCGTGTAGCCGAGGATGAAGTCCAGCTTCGCGATGGGCAGCGTGAGGAGCCTCTCGAGCGTGCCGGTGCGCCGCTCGCGGAGCGTGGTGATGCTCGTGACCAGGAACATGATGATGAACGGAAACAATGCGAGCATCGCCGGCCCGATCTGGTCGAAGACATCGGTGTCCACGAAGATCCAGGCGATGAGGCCGATGAGCAGGCTCGGCACGACGAGCATGAGGCCGATGGTGCGCGGGTCGTGCCGGATCTGCGTGAGCACGCGGCCGGCGGTGGCGAGCGTTCGGCGAGGGCTCATGCTGCGTCCGACTTTCGGATGAGCTCGAGGAACGCGGCCTCGGCATCGGCCGCCCCCGTGGAGGCGAGCAGCTCGGTGGGGGAGAGATCGGAGAGGAGCGAGCCATCCCGCATCAGCAGCAGTCGGTCGCAGCGGGATGCCTCGTCCATGACGTGGCTGGAGACGATGAGTGTCGTTCCCGCCGCTGCCAGTTCCCGGAAGATCGCCCAGAGGTCGTTGCGCAGCACCGGGTCGAGACCGACGGTCGGTTCGTCGAGTACGAGCAGCTCCGGCTGGCCGAGAAGCGCGGCGGCGAGGGAGGCGCGGTTGCGCTGCCCGCCCGAGAGAGAGCCGACGAGGCGGTCGGCCTCCGCCTCGAGGCCGGTCTGCTCGAGCGCGCGGTCGATGTCCGACCGCGGGGCGCCCATGATGGCGCGGAAGTAGGCGAGATTCTGGCGCACGGTGAGGTCGTCGTAGACGCTCGCTGATTGTGTCACATAGCCCACCCGCCCACGGAGGGCGCGCGATCCCGCCGGAGAGCCGAGTACCAGCACCTTTCCGGACACTCGGGCCTGTACGCCCACGATCGAGCGCATGAGGGTCGACTTGCCGGACCCGCTCGGACCGAGCAGCCCCGTGAGGGATCCGCGTGGGATGCTCAGGCCGAGACCGTGCAGGACTTCGTGTCGCCCGCGGCTGACCCGGAGGGCATCGACAGTGACGACGGCATCGCTGCTCATGGCGGTGAGCATAGTCCTCACGCCGTTTTCTCGGCGTACGTGATGCTCGCTCGCCCTATAGTTGTCGGCATGGAACTGCTCATCATCATCGGCGTCATCGTCCTGCTGGTCGTCATCGTGGGGATCTACCTCTGGTCGACCTACAACTCCCTCGTGACGCTCAACGTGCGCGTCGATGAGGCGTGGAGCGACATCACCGTCCAGCTCAAGCGTCGAGCCGACCTCCTCCCGAACCTCATCGAGTCGGTCAAGGGCTACGCCGCCCACGAGAAGGGCGTCTTCGAGAGCGTGACGAAGGCGCGCGCCGAGACCCTCGCGGCCCAGTCGCCGGCGGATGCGGCGGTCGCCGAGAACCACATGCAGCAGGCGCTCAAGTCGATCTTCGCGGTCGCCGAGGCGTACCCGCAGCTGCAGGCGAGCCAGAACTTCCTCCAGCTGCAGGCCGAGATCGTCGACACCGAGGACAAGATCCAGGCGAGCCGTCGCTTCTACAACGGCGGAGTGCGCGAGCTCAACACGAAGATCAAGGTGTTCCCCAACACGCTGTTCGTGCGCGGCCTCGGCTTCACCGAGCGCGAGTTCTTCGAGGTCGCCGACTCGGCGGCCATCGCGGAGCCCCCGCGCGTGCAGTTCTAGTCACCCGCGACGGGAGACTAGATGTATCGCGCGATTGCGAAGAACAAGCGCAACACCGTCTTCATCATCCTGCTGTTCATCCTCATCATCGGCGGCCTCGCGGCCCTCGCGGCGTGGATCTACCAGGATGTGACGATCGTCATCATCACGCTCGTCATCGCGACGGGGTATGCGCTCATCCAGTACTTCGCGGCGGGGAGCCAAGCGCTCGCTCTCAGCGGCGCGCGCCAGATCCAGAAGGCGGACAACCCGCGGCTGTACCGGATCGTCGAGAACCTCTCGATCACGACGGGCACCCCGATGCCGAAGGTCTACATCATCAATGACCCGGCGCCGAACGCCTTCGCGACGGGGCGCGACCCCGAGCACGCGTCGGTGGCCGCGACTACGGGGCTCCTTGAGATCATGGATGACTCCGAGCTCGAGGGCGTCATGGCACACGAGATCGGTCACGTGCGCAACTACGACATCCGTGTCTCGATGATCGTGTTCGGTCTGGTCGTCGCGGTCGGCTTCATCGCCGACATGCTCTTGCGGCTCGCGTTCTTCGGAGGCCGCAACTCCAACAACAACAACCCGATCGTGCTCATCTTCGGGCTCGTCGCCTTCCTCGTCGCCCCGCTCGTCGCCGCGGTCGTTCAGGCGGCGGTGTCGCGGCAGCGGGAGTACTTGGCGGATGCGACGGGTGCGCTCACGACCCGTCATCCGGATGCCCTCGCGAGCGCACTGCAGAAGCTCGCCGACTACGGCCGCCCGATGGTGCGCCAGAACTCGACGATGGCGCACATGTGGATCGCCGATCCGACGAAGCCGGGCCTCATGGACCGCCTCTTCTCGACCCACCCGCCGATCCCGGACCGCATCGCCCGCCTCGGGAAGATCGGCAGCGGCTTCTAGCGCTGCCTCGCGGCGCTGTAGTGGGCGGCGAGTTCGGCGATCAAGTCGCCGCGGTCGGCGAACTCCACCGACCCCAGGCCCTGCCAGGCCGCCGTCTCGTCGAGCAGGGCGACGACCCGGTCGAGGTCGACGGATGCCTCGCCCTCCCGCCACGCCGACTGCACCCGCAGCACCCCCGCCTGCCGGTCGGACTTGAGGTCGATGCGCCCGACGAGTGCCTCGTCGATGAGCAGCGGCAGGGTGTAGTAGCCGAACACTCGCTTCGGCGCGGGAGTGTAGATCTCGATCCGGTAGTGGAAGCCGAACATGCGCAGTGCACGGTCGCGCTCCCAGACGATCGGGTCGAAGGGGGAGAGGAGCGCGGCGGCCTCGATGCGACGCGGGATGCGCGCGTCGCGGTGCAGGTAGGCCGGAGCATCCCAGCCGTGTACGTGAACCGGCAGCAGCTCGCCCGAGTCGACGAGGTCGCGGATCGCGGCCTTCGTCGGCGCCTGCAGGAGTCGGTAGTAGTCGGCGATGTCGGAGACCGTGCCGATGCCGAGCGCCCGTGAGCCGAGTCGCACGAGCTCGCGCACAGCGTCGTCCTTCGGGATCTCACGGCCGAGGAGTTCCGGGGGCACGTGGCGCTCGGCGACGTCGTAGCGGCGCTCGAAGCGGGTGCGACCGGCGACGACGACCTCTCCCCAGAAGAAGAGGGTCTCGAGGCCGGTCTTGACGTCCGACCACCCCCACCACGGGCCGCTGCGCTTGTTCGCGTCGTGCTCCACCTGGCCGGAGGTGAGGGGGCCCTTGTCGCGCAGCTCTGCTCGCAGGAAGTCGAGCATCTCCGGATGCTCGCTCGCCCACGGCAGGAAGCTCTTGTGCGTGCGCCACTTCTGCATCGACCAGTGCCACAAGGGGCGGTGCTCGATCGGGATGACCGCTGCCTGATGCGCCCAGTACTCGGTGTAGCCCGATTTCGGTCGGAAGGTGAGGCGGTCGAGGAGGGACTTGTCGTAGGGACCGAGTCGCGCGAAGAAGGGCAGGTAGTGGCTGCGCTCGAAGACGTTGACGGAGTCGAGCTGCAGCACCGCCAAGCGCTGCAGGGCGAGGTTGAGCTGGCGCGTGCCCACTGGACCGCGCGGGCGCCCGAACCCCTGGGCGGCGAGAGCGATGCGCCTCGCCTGCGCCGCGGAGAAGCTGTCCACCACGCGGTCGAGCCTAGTGACCGCATCCGACACGACCTGTTCCCGATCCGTTCACCGAGGTGATGCCGTCTCGACCGGGGGCGTCCGTAGCGTTCCCCGTCGAGGCCACCGGTACCCACTGCCCGCACACAGCGCGGACGGCCGGCGGCCCGATGGAGGAAACCCCTTGATCAAGAAGCGCATCTTCGCGGGTGTGGCGCTGGCCGCCGCTGCCGCGATCACGCTCTCCGCCTGCTCGACGGGCACCGAGACGCCGGCGGGCGACGTCGACGCGGCCACCGCGACCGACATCTCCGCGTTCGGGGACCTGGCCGGCCTCGAGGCCGCCGCCAAGGCCGAGGGCGCGCTCAACGTCATCGCGCTGCCGCGCGACTGGGCCAACTACGGCGAGATCCTCGACCTGTTCGCCGAGCGCTACCCGGAGATCACCATCACCGAGGCGTCGCCCGACGCGTCGAGCGCTGAGGAGATCCAGGCGGCGGAGAACCTCGCCGGCCAGGACACCGCCCCCGACGTCTTCGACGTGGGTCTCGCGGTCGCCCTCAGCAGCACGGACTACTTCGCGCCGTACAAGGTGCAGGCGTGGGACAGCATCCCGGACGCGCTCAAGGAGTCGAGCGGCCTCTTCGTCGGCGACTACGGCGGCTACATGTCGGTCGGCTATGACCCGGATGCGGTTCCCGCTCCCGAGTCGCTCCAGGACCTGCTCGGCCCGGACTACGTCGGCAAGGTCGCCATCAACGGTGACCCGACCCAGGCCGGTGCCGCGTTCGCCGCGGTCGGCATGGCGACGGTTCAGAACGACGGCACGCTCGACGACTTCCAGGCGGGCATCGACTTCTTCTCGGAGCTCAACGCCGCGGGCAACTTCCTGAAGATCGACCCGACCGACGCGACCATCGCCTCGGGTGAGACCCCCGTCGTCTTCGACTGGGACTACCTCAACGCGGGCTACGCCGCGTCGCTCGAGGGCCAGCGCAACTGGGAGGTCGTCGTCTTCCCGGGTACCGCCTACGCGGGTTACTACAACCAGGCCATCAACAAGGATGCTCCGCACCCCGCCGCCGCGCGCCTGTGGCAGGAGTTCCTTTACAGCGACGAGGTGCAGAACCTCTGGCTGAAGGGAGGCGCCCGTCCGGTTCTGGCCGACGCCATGGCCGAGGCCGGCACGATCGACGAGGACCTCTTCGCGCTCCTGCCCGTCGTCGACGGCGAGACGGTCGTTCCGACCGCCGAGCAGAGCGAGGCAGCCGGTGCGCTCCTCGGTGAGAAGTGGGCCGCAGCTGTCCAGTAACACCACCGCAGTCGGTGCCCCGCGACGTTCGCGTCGCGGGGCACCGCTGATGCGGTACCTCGGTCTCGCGCCCTTCGGCGCGTACGTTCTGCTGTTCCTCGCACTCCCGACGCTCCTCGCGGTCGGGACCGGATTCGTCGACGGTGACGGTGCGCTCACTGCCTCGAACATCGAAGCGCTCCTGGACCCCGTCATCCTGACCGTGTTCTGGAACTCGATCTGGCTGTCGGCCCTGACCGCCGTGACCGGCGCGGTCCTCGGGGCCCTCGTCTGCTACGCGCTCCTCGAGACCCGCCCCGATGGCGTACTGCGCTCGATCGTCGACTCGGCGAGCGGCGTCCTGGCCCAGTTCGGCGGCGTCATGCTCGCGTTCGCCTTCGTGAGCCTCATCGGCATCCAGGGGTTGCTGAGAGTCATCCTGCAGAACAACTTCGGCATCGACATCTACGCCGACGGGGTGTGGCTCTACGAGGTGCCGGGGCTCGTGCTGCCGTACATCTACTTCCAGGTACCCCTCATGATCATCGTCTTCCTGCCCGCGCTCGAGGCTCTCAAGCCGCAGTGGGCCGAGGCATCCGCCACCCTCGGCGGAACACGGGCGACCTACTGGTGGCGCATCGGCATCCCCGTGCTCATGCCGTCGTTCATCGGCTCCCTCCTGCTGCTGTT
The DNA here is from genome assembly GCF_030580675.1 of Antiquaquibacter soli. Classification (GTDB taxonomy): domain Bacteria; phylum Actinomycetota; class Actinomycetes; order Actinomycetales; family Microbacteriaceae; genus Rhodoglobus; species Rhodoglobus soli. Next base: position 692,200 of record NZ_JAUQUB010000001.1, read on the forward strand.
CGCGAACGCGTTCTCGTCCTACGCGACCGCGGCGGCGCTCACCAGCCAGGGGCAGGGGATCGTCCCGCTCCAGATCCGTGCCGCGCTCACGAGCGAGACGGTGCTCGGCCGCGAGAACCTCGCGGGCGCGCTCGCGCTCGGGATGATCGTGGTCATGACCCTCGTCATGGTGCTGTACTCACGGCTCCAGCGACGCGCCTCGAGGTGGCAGCAACGATGACACGGTCGCTCAATCGCACCCACTCCCCGGCCCCGAGCCGCGCCACGCGGTGGATCATCCTCGGCGCCGTCGGACTGCTCTTTGCGCTCCCGCTCGTCAGCATGGTCGAGTTCACCCTGCGCGGCGGGCTCGAGGGCGGCTACACGATCGACCGCTGGGTCACCGTCTTCACCGGCCAGCTCGGCCCCGAGTTCCGGCAACTGTGGCTGGCCATCGGCAACTCCCTGCTGCTCGCGGCGGTCACCGTGGCGATCATGCTCGTGCTCCTCGTGCCGACCATGATCCTCGTGCAGCTGTCGTTTCCGCGGCTGCGTCACGGCCTCGAGTTCATCTGCCTCCTGCCGATCACGATCCCCGCGATCGTGCTCGTCGTGGGCCTCGCACCCGTCTACTCCGTCGTGTCGCGGATGTTCGGCTCGGGGGTCTGGACCCTCGCCTTCGCGTACGGCGTCCTCGTGCTGCCGTACGCGTACCGTGCCATCCAGGCCAATCTCGACTCGATCGACGTGAAGACGCTCAGCGAGGCCGCGCGGTCGCTCGGTGCGGGGTGGGGCACGGTGCTGTTCCGAGTGCTGATCCCGAACCTGCGCCGCGGCATCCTCGCAGCATCCTTCATCGCGGTCGCCGTCGTGCTCGGCGAGTTCACGGTCGCGTCGCTGCTGAATCGCGTGAACCTCCAGACCGCCTTGCTCATCGTCAACAAGGCGGACCCGTACATCGCGGTGATCTTCGCCCTGCTGTCGCTCCTCTTCGCCTTCGTCCTGCTGGTCGTCATCGGCCGCGTCGGCTCCGTCTCCAGAAAGGTCCGCTCGTGACCAACTCCATCCCCGTCGCCCCGGCGATCGCGACCGCGGAGGGCTCGGGTGCCACCGTCGAGCTCGTCGGCGTCGTCAAGTCCTTCGCGGGCCACCGCGCCCTCAACGCGATCGACCTCGCGATCAAGCCCGGCGAGTTCGTCGCGCTGCTCGGCCCGTCCGGGTGCGGCAAGACGACCGCGCTGCGCGCCCTCTCGGGTCTCGAGGGCATCGACGACGGCAGCATCCTCATCGACGGCGCGGACGTCGCCGCCGTGCCCACCAATAAGCGCGACATCGGCATGGTCTTCCAGTCCTACTCGCTCTTCCCTCACATGACCGTGCAGGAGAACGTGGAGTTCGGGCTCCGGATGCGACGCGTCGCGCCGGGGGAGCGCCGGGGCCGCGCCGCCGAAGCGCTCGACATGGTCGGACTCGCGCACCTCGGCAAGCGTTTCGCGCATCAGCTCTCCGGCGGCCAGCAGCAGCGCGTCGCGCTCGCTCGAGCCCTCGTCACCCGCCCTCGAGTCCTGCTCCTCGACGAGCCGCTGAGTGCGCTCGACGCGAAGGTGCGAGTGCAGCTGCGCGACGAGATCCGCCGCATCCAGACCGAACTCGGCATCACGACCGTGTTCGTCACCCACGACCAGGAGGAGGCGCTCGCCGTCGCGGACCGCGTCGCGGTGATGCGGGAGGGCGTCATCGAGCAGATCGGCACTCCGGAAGAGCTCTACACCACTCCGGCGACGGCCTTCGTCGCCGACTTCGTCGGCCTGAGCAATCGAGTCGCGGGCGAGGTCGTCGGGGGCAAGGCGCTCGTGCACGGCGTCGCGCTCGAGCTGCTCGGCGAGCCCCAGCCAGACGGTCCCGTCACGGTCTACATCCGGCCCGAGGATGTCGCGCTCGCGAGCGAGGGCATCCCCGCGACGGTCATCGCCTCCAGTTTCCTCGGCTCCCTGCGCCGCACTCGGGTGCGGCTCGCCGACGACAGTTTTATCTCGATCCAGCACGACGTCGACCTCAAGCCGCAGGCCGGGGAATCGGTACACGTGCGACTCAAGGGCGCGCCCGTGAGCGCCGTCCCGCGGTAGGCCGGGGCGGGCAGCGATCGGCGGGATGACGCGCACGCCTGAGCGGGCTCACGGCCAGGGAATCTAGACTGGCCGCGTGCCCCTTCGCCGCAAGACCGAACCGCCCCTCACCCCCGAGGAGAGCGTGCCCCCCGCCCTGAAGATCGCCGCGGCGTTCTCCTGGCGCATCCTCGTGGTGCTGGGGGTGGTGGCGGTGCTCGTGTTCCTGGTCATCCAGTTCCGGTACATCGTGATCCCGTTCCTCGTGGCGATCCTGCTCGGCGCGCTGCTCGTGCCCTTCGTCAACTTCTTGCGGCGGCACAAGTGGCCGAAGTGGCTCGCCGTCGCCGTCGCGATGCTCGGCACGCTCGGCATCGTGGCCGGGCTCATCGTTCTCGTCGTAGCCCAGGTGCGTGCGGGCTACCCGGACCTCCAGGACAAGACCGTGCAGGCGTACGACGACTTGCGTGCATGGCTCGCGGAGTCGCCGCTGCACCTGAGCGAATCGGACATCAACGCCTACATCGGTCAGCTGTGGGAGACGCTGCAGCGCGATGGCTCCGTGCTCTGGACCGGGGCGCTCGAGGCTGGCTCCACCGCGGGTCATGTGCTCGCCGGCTTCCTGCTGACGCTCTTCGCGACGCTCTTCATCCTCATCGACGGCCGCCGAATCTGGACGTGGATCGTCGGCCTGTTCCCGCGTCGCGCTCGGCAGGCGGTCGCGGGCTCGGGAGAGGCGGGATGGATCACCCTCACGACGTTCGTGAAGGTGCAGATCTTCGTCGCCTTCGTCGACGCCGTCGGCATCGGGCTCGGGGCATGGATCCTCGGGCTCTTCTACGGCGGATTCCCCCTCGTCATCCCGATCGCCGTCGCGGTGTTCCTCGGCTCGTTCATCCCCGTCGTCGGCGCTCTCGTGACCGGCACGCTCGCGGTGTTCGTCGCCCTCGTCTACCTGGGGCCGATCCCCGCGGTGATCATGCTCGGCATCGTGCTGCTCGTCCAGCAGGTCGAGGGCCACGTACTGCAGCCGCTCGTGCTCGGCACCGCGGTCAAGGTCCACCCGCTCGCGGTCGTGTTCGCCGTCGCGGCGGGTAGCTTCACGGCCGGCATCGCAGGCGCCCTGTTCGCCGTCCCCGTCGTCGCCGTGCTGAACGTCATGGTCAAGTACCTCGCCGACGGCGGGTGGCGCACCACTCCCCATCCCACCGCACAGGATGTCCTCCCGAATGCCTGATCCCGTTCTCGTCGGCCCCTCCCTTGCCGAGTTCCAGGAGGCGCGCGAGCGCATCTCCGCCGTCGTCACTCAGACCCCGCTAGAGAGCTCGCACTACTTGAGCAACGTCCTCGGTGATGCGGTCTACCTCAAGTGCGAGAACCTTCAGCGCACGGGGTCCTACAAGATCCGCGGGGCCTACAACCGGCTCTCCCGGCTGTCCGACGAGGAGAAGGCTCGAGGGGTGGTCGCCGCCTCCGCGGGCAACCACGCGCAGGGCGTCGCCCTCGCCGCTCGGGAGTTGGGCATCCGGGCGACGATCTTCATGCCGGTGGGTGTGCCGCTGCCCAAGCTCCAGGCGACGAAGGACTACGGCGCCGATGTCGTGCTGCGCGGGCACACCGTGGACGAGCCGTTGCGCGCCGCCGCGGAGTTCGCCGCGGAGACGGGAGCCGTGTTCATCCACCCGTTCGACCACGTCGACGTCGTGACCGGCCAGGGAACGCTCGGGCTCGACATCCTCGATCAGCGGCCCGACGTCGAAACGGTCGTCGTGCCGATCGGCGGCGGCGGACTGATCTCAGGAGTCGCGAGCGCCATCAAGCAGCGCGCCGCGCTCGACGGCCGAACGGTTCGCGTCGTCGGCGTGCAGGCGACCAACGCAGCCGCGTACCCCGTGTCCCTCGCGGCGGGGTCGCCGCGAGATGTCACGATCTTGCCCACGATCGCCGACGGCATCGCGGTGTCCCGGCCGGGTGCACTCAACTTCGAGATCATCGCGGGCACCGTCGACGAAGTCGTCACCGTCAGCGAGGACGAGATGGCGCGCGCCCTCCTCGTGCTTCTCGAGCGGGCCAAGCTCGTCGTGGAGCCCGCGGGAGCGGTGGGCGTCGCCGCGATCCTCGCGGGCAAGATCAGCGCCTCGGGAACGACCGTCGTCGTGCTCTCCGGCGGCAACATCGACCCGATGGTCATGGAGCGGGTCATCAGCCACGGCCTCGCGGCATCCGAGCGCTACCTCAAGCTGCGCATCCCGCTGCCCGACCGGCCCGGCCAGCTCGCGACGGTGTCCGCGCTCGTCGCCGACTGCAACGCCAACGTGGTGGAAGTGCTGCACACCCGGCACAACGGCGGCCTGACGATCAGCCAGGTCGAGCTGGAACTCCACATCGAGACCCGCGGCCCCGAGCACGCCGAGCAGGTGCTCGCGCGGCTCCGGGACGAGGGCTTCGAGCCGCGCGTCGACTTCTAGCCCCGACTACGGGACGTACGTCTCCACCTTCAGGACCTTGACGGCGATGGAACGGCCGTTGGGGGCCGTGTAGCTCGTCTCGTCACCGGCCTTGAGACCGATGATCGCCGTGCCCAGGGGGCTCTGCTCGCTGTACACGTCGAGGTCGGTGTCGCCCGCGATCTCGCGGCTGCCGATGAGGAACGTCGACTCGTCGCCGAGGATCGTCGCGGTGACGAGAGTGCCCGGCTGGACGCTGCCGTCGGACTCCGGGGCCTCGCCGACCGTGGCGGTGCGCAGGAGCTCGGTGAGCTGACGGATGCGCGCCTCGATCTTGCCCTGCTCCTCGCGGGCCGCGTGGTAGCCGCCGTTCTCCTTGAGGTCGCCCTCCTCGCGGGCCGCCTCGATCTTCTTCGCGATCTCGGTGCGCCCCTCGCCCGAGAGCTGCTCGAGCTCGGCGCTCAGGCGGTCGAAGGCCTCCTGGGTCAGCCACGTGACCGAGTTGTCGGTAGCCACGGTGTCTCCTTACAAGAACGAAACCGGCCACGCATGGCCGGTTCCTGGAATGATTCCGACCAGCCTAGGTGAGCCAGCAGCGGTAGATCAACCCGGTGACGGCGCGCTCCGTGGTGCGCAGCTCCTGCGAGAAGTCACGGGTGCGGGCATCCGAGGCCGGCACATCGACGACCGTCCAGCCGACGATCGCGAAGGTCGAGTTGAGCGCTTGCACCGCGCACCGCGCATCGGTGCCGGGGTCGACCGAGAACTGCCACTCGACGGTCACCGTCGAGTCGTCGACGATGTCGTGGCCGGTGTCCTTCACCTCGAACTGCGCGGGCGCCCCGAGCAGCCCTCCCCACCACAGCCAGAGGACGAAGACCACCGCGAACGCGATGGCGGCGATCACGACAACCACCCGGGTGCGCCGAGCGTCGCGGGGTGTGCGTCCGTAGCGTGCCGCGAGGGCGTCGGTCACGCGGTCGGCGGGGTCGAGGGGGCTGGTCACGGCGGGCTTTCGTTAGGCTTTACACCTAGGCTACGCGAGCAGGAAGAAGATCGACGGCACATGCTCATTCTCTGGATGCTCGACCCCACCCCGAGCCCGCTGCCCGCGTACGAGGGCGACCCGAACCTCGTCACCCCCGGCGTCGTCGGCTTCGCCGTCACCTTCATCATCGCGGTCGCGACCGTGCTGCTCGTGATCGACATGACCCGGCGCGTCCGCCGCATCCGGTATCGCGCCGAGGTGACCGAGCAGCTCGAGGCCGAGCGCTCCGCATCCGAGCCGAAGGATGCGACGGGAGACTAGCCGAGGATCGGCGGGTGGATCGCGATCAGGAAGATCGCGGTCCAGTGGCACAGGAACGCGAGCAGCGTGCACGTGTGGAAGAGCTCGTGGAAGCCGAACCGTCCCGGGAACGGGTTGGGCCGCTTCAAGCCGTAGAAGACGGCGCCGACGGTGTAGAGCAGTCCTCCGACGAGGATGAGGATCATCGAGACCCACGCGGCCTGGAAGAAGTCGACGATGAACATCATCGCCGCCCAGCCGAGGAGCACGTAGAGAGGCACGTAGAGCCAGCGGGGGGCGCCGATCCAGAAGACGCGGAAGCCGATGCCGAGCAGCGCCCCGCCCCAGACGAGCGAGAGCAGGATGATCGCCTTGTCGGTGGGCAGGCACAGCACCGACAGCGGGGTGTAGGAACCCGCGATGAGCAGGAAGATGTTGGCGTGGTCGATGCGCTTGAAGACCGCCTTCACCCTCGGGCTCCAATTGATGCGGTGGTACAGGGCCGACGTGCCGAAGAGCAGGAGCGAGCTCGCGAAGAACACCGCCGAGCTCGCCTTGGCGGCGACTCCGTCGGCGAGCACGACGAGGATGACGCCGAGCGCGATCGCCGCGGGGAACGTGCCCGCGTGGATCCAGCCACGCCACGTCGGCTTCTTGTCGACAGCCTGGTACGCGATCGCGTCGTCGAGCAGCGGGACGTTGGGCAGGTCGGCACCGGGTTCCGTCTCGACGGTCATCCCGCCACTGTAGGCCCGCTTTGTTACAGCAAGCTGTGCGCGCCCGGTGGACTAACGTTGGCGTGTGAGTGAGCGCCAGGTTCCGTTCGGCAGGGGACTGCTCTACGGCCTCTACCAGAACCGGCTTCGGCGACAGCTGGCCGCTCGGGACCTGCCGCACCACGTCGCCATGATCATCGACGGCAACCGCCGATGGGCTCGGCTCAGGGAGCTCGAGACCGCTGCGCACGGGCACCGCGCGGGAGCGGCGAAGTACCGCGAGTTCCTCGAGTGGTGCGACGACCTCGGGATTCGGGTCGCGACGCTGTACCTGCTCTCGACCGACAACCTCACGGGGCGGGGGAGCGATGAGCTCGAGGGACTGTTCGAGATCATCGGAGACCTCGCCGAGGACCTCTCGCACTTCCGCGACTGGCGGATCCAGCACGTCGGCTCGGTCGAGGGTCTCCCGGCGGGGCTGCGGGAGAGGCTCGCCGAGGCCGAGAAGCGCACTGCCGAGAACACCGGCCTCCACGTCAACCTCGCCATCGGCTACGGCGGCCGGCGCGAGATCGCCGACGCGATGCGCAGCATCGTGGAGAAGCACCAGGAGAAGGGCGGCACGCTCGACGACCTCGCCGATCTGCTCACCCCCGAGCTCATCAGCGAGCACCTCTACACCGGGGGACAGCCGGACCCCGACCTCATCATCCGCACCTCGGGCGAGCAGCGCATCAGCGACTTCATGCTGTGGCAGAGCGCGCACAGCGAGCTCTACTTCGTCGAGGCCCTCGGCCCCGACTTGCGCGAGGTGGACTTCCTCCGCGCCCTGCGCGACTTCGGACGACGGCATCGGAGGTTCGGCCAATGACGGCGCAACTATCCCTGGACGACTACCTCGAACGGTTCACCGACGAGCCCGGCTACCTCGACTTCGCGCGCGTCGGGCCGGTCGGGCGCACAGTGCGTGACGAGGAGAGCGCGCAGTCGAGCCTGCTGGGACGGGCGCGGTTCGGCACCCTCGCGACCCTCGCCGAGCAGGATGCGCGGGCGCGGGCGGCGGTCGCGACAACTCTGCGCTCCCGCGACGAGCAGGTCGTGTTCCAGCCCAACACGAGCCAGGGTCTCATGCACGCGCTGTTCGGTCTCGACGGCCGCATCGCGATCTCGCCCGCGGAGTTCCCGAGTCTCACGTTCGCAGCGCAGCGCGCCCACGATGCTGTGGGGAGGCTTGAGCCCGTATGGCTGGAGCCCGATCACGGACGCGTCACCCCGGGCGCCCTCCGCGAGCGCCTCACCGACGACATCACCGCCGTGGGCGTGAGCCTCGTGGACTTCCGCACCGGCTACCTGCTCGACCTCGAGGGAGTGCGGGAGGTCGTGGGAGACCGCTTCCTCGTCCTCGACGCGATGCAGGGCTTCGGGCTCGTCGACGCTCCGTGGCACCTCGCAGACGTCGTCGTCTCCGGCGGGCAGAAGTGGGTCCGCGCCGGCTGGGGCACCGGATTCCTCGCCCTCAGCGATCGCGCGGCGGAGCGGCTGTCGCCCCTCCTGTCGGGGTTCTCAGCCACCGACGCCGAAGAGACGCCCCTCGACGAGGTCCTGCCGCCCACGCGCGGTGCCGCGGCGTTCCAGATCAGCCATCCCGACCCCGTCGCCCAGGCCCGGCTCGCGGCCGCGCTCGAGGAGCTCGCGATGGTCGGCTCCGCTGCCGTTCTCGAGCGGGTCGCCGAGCGCGTCTCCCAGATCATCGATCTGGCCGACGAGTTCGGTGTCGAGGTGGTCTCGCCGCGCGACGAGCGCGAGCGGGCCGGCATCGTGGTGCTGCAGCCCCGGCTCGACCGGCTGACGATCCTCACGGCATCCCTGCACAACCACGGCATCACCGCGACCACCCGCGGCGGCGCCGTTCGGCTCGCTCCTCACGCGACCACGGACGACGAGACGATCGGGATGCTCCGTGCCGCCCTCATCTCGTTCGCGACCGCCGCATAGTTAACCTGCCCGACACACGCCGCGCGGGCGTGTCGCGCCGATCCCGTCGGCAATCGCGCCTAGCGTCAACTCATCAGGTATGGCGCCTGATCGGGACGGCCACGTAAGTTCGTCTCGCGATCTGTGCTAACCCACAGCGGCCGTCTCGCGGAGTGGATCCGGGGGTCACCCCGGGTGTGAGGAGCGCACGTGGCCGAGCTAGCCCAGCCGAAGCAGACGCAGGATCGGACGGGAGGCGCGGCGACAGCCGAGCGCACCTACGTCCTCGATACCTCGGTTCTCCTGTCGGATCCGAAGGCGGTCTTCCGCTTCGCCGAGCACCACGTCGTGCTGCCGGTCGTCGTCATCACGGAGCTCGAGGCCAAGCGCAACGATCCCGAGATCGGCTACTTCGCGCGGCAGGCCCTGCGCAACCTCGACGAGCTGAGGGTTCAGCACGAGCGCCTCGACTTCCCGATCGCGGTGGGTGACGGCGGGTCGCTGCGGGTCGAGCTCAACCACTCCAACATGTCGGTGCTCCCGTCGGGCCTGCAGCTCGGCGACAACGACTCGCGGATTCTCGCGGTGGCGATGAACCTCGCCGCCGACGGGCTCGACGTCACCGTCGTGTCCAAGGACCTCCCGCTCCGCGTCAAGGCCGCCTCGATCGGCCTCGCCGCCGAGGAGTACCGGGCCGAGCTCGCCGTCGACTCCGGCTGGACCGGGCAGGCCGACATCGACTTGAGCTCCGAGCAGATGGCCAAGCTCTACGACGAGGAGGTGCTCCACTCGCGACTCGTCCAGGATCTGCCCGTCAACACCGGACTCGTCGTGCACTCCGACCGCGGCTCGGCGCTCGGGCGGGTGACGGGACGCGGCGAGTTCAAGCTCGTGCGCGGGGACCGGGACATCTTCGGGCTGCACGGCCGCTCGGCGGAGCAGCGCCTCGCGATCGACCTGCTCCTCGACCCGGAGGTCGGCATTGTGTCGCTCGGCGGTCGCGCGGGAACCGGCAAGTCCGCCCTCGCGCTGTGCGCGGGGCTCGAAGCCGTGCTCGAGAAGCAGCAGCACCGCAAGATCATGGTGTTCCGCCCGCTGTACGCGGTCGGCGGCCAGGAGCTCGGATTCCTGCCGGGCGACGCCGCCGAGAAGATGAACCCCTGGGCCCAAGCGGTGTTCGACACCCTCGGCTCGGTGGTCTCGCAGAACGTCCTCGACGAGGTTCTCGAGCGCGGGATGCTCGAGGTGCTGCCGCTCACGCATATCCGGGGTCGCTCCCTGCACGACGCGTTCGTGATCGTCGACGAGGCGCAGTCGCTCGAGCGGAACGTGCTCCTGACCGTCCTCAGCCGCATCGGTCAGAACTCCCGCGTCGTGCTCACGCACGACGTGGCCCAGCGGGACAACCTCCGCGTCGGTCGTCACGACGGCGTCGCATCCGTCATCGAAACGCTCAAGGGCCACGCGCTCTTCGGCCACATCACGTTGTCGCGCTCGGAGCGGTCCGCCATCGCCGCTCTCGTCACCGAGATGCTCGAAGGCAACGAGCTCGCATAACAACTCGCTGACAATACGTCAGCTCGCATCGAGTCGATTCCCACCCCGCGGCGCTGACCGCGTAGGGTCTACGTCGTGGGGTGGGTCTTCGGTATCGTCGCGTTCTCGCTGGGACTGCTGTTCCTGTGGGGGCTCGTCGCGCCGCGTGGTCAGTGGCGCTCGCTGGTCGGCTGGAGCGTCGCCGACGAGCACGACGCGGAGCCCGGCGGCACCGCCTACGGTGTGCGCCGCCTCGTCTCGGGGCTGGCCCTCGTGAGTCTCCTCGCCGTCGTCGGAGTGTCGGCCTCGAGCGCGATCGCCCGCACGCCCACCCAGGAGCGGCCCGAGACGCCCCTCCAGGCCATGTGGGGCACCGTCGCCCCGACGGTCGTCAACCGCATCGTCACCTCGGCGCCGGGAGCGCCTCCCGGACTCGTGGAGATCCCGGTCGCCGCCTACCAGGACTTCGAGGACGACATCCCCGGCTACGTCACGCGCCTGCGCGAATTCGAGCTCCTCGGTGATGCCGACCCCAACGGACTGGTGGGTGATCTCCCGCCCGTCGGCAATGGGGCCCTCGACTTCGCCGACATCGTCATCAACGTGCGCGGTCCCATCCTGTGCATCCCGCGCGCGGTCGTGCTCGTGCAGACCGACACCGAGGTGCGAGTCGGCGTCTACTACGGACTGCCGACGGCCGACGACGGCACCGAGCGAGACAGCGTCGCGGGATGCCCCGTCGACTCGACCGTGACCGGCTCGATCCTCATCCCGCTGCAGCTCGCGGCACCGCTCGGTGAGCGACCCGTCGTCGCCCTCGACGGGACGCCGATCTCCGAGGTCCCCGTTATCGAGGAGTAGGCCTGTGGATGCCCGCCCCCCGGCATCCGGCGACCCCGGCTAGCCTCGCGCTCATGCGCTCCGCCGACGCCACCACATCGACCGTGTCCTGGCGCACCGCCACCGCAGGCTGGGGACTGCCCGCCGCCGCGACGCTCGCGGTGCTCGCGGTCGCATCGACGGGCATCGAGCCGCGCGCGCTCCCGGCCCTGTATCTCGCCGTGGTGTCGCCCGCTCTCGCCGCGATCGATGTGCGCGAGCACCGTCTCCCGAACCGACTCGTTCTCCCCGGTTTCGCCGTCGGACTCGTCGGCGCGGCGGGGCAGTGGGCGGTCTCCGGCGTGTTTCCCCTCGTCGCGCTCATCGCGGGTGCGGGCTATGGTGCGGCGCTCCTGCTGCTCGCCGTCCTCGGCGGCATGGGCATGGGCGACGTCAAACTCGCCGGAGTCCTCGGCCTCTCCGCCGGGCTGGTCTCGGTTGATGCGGCGGTCGTCGCGCCGGTGACCGCGTTCCTGATCGGGGGAGTGGGCGCCGTGGCCGCGCTGCGGGGTGGCCGCCGGGCGGGCATCCCGTTCGGGCCCTACCTGCTGGCGGGGTACTGGATCGCGCTCGTGATCAGCCGGGGTGCGTCATCGACATGACGTCGAGGGCGGTGTCGAGCTGCTCGAGGGTGACCTCGCCCCGCTCCACGAACCCGAGGTCGATGACGGCCTCGCGCACGGTGATTCCCTTCGCGACGGAGTGCTTGGCGATCTTCGCCGCCGACTCGTAGCCGATGATCTTGTTGAGCGGCGTCACGATCGAGGGCGACGACTCGGCGAAAGCTTTGGCCCGTTCGAGATTCGCCTCGAGACCCACGACCGTCTTGTCGGCGAGCACGACAGTGGAGCTCGCGAGCAACCGGATCGACTCCAGCAGAGCGGTGCCCATGACGGGGATCGCGACGTTGAGCTCGAAGCTACCGGAGGCGCCGCCCCACGCGATGGTCGCGTCGTTGCCGATCACTCGGAAGCACACCATCAGGACGGCCTCGGGCACGACGGGGTTGACCTTGCCGGGCATGATCGAGGAGCCGGGCTGCAGGTCGGGGATGTGCAGCTCTCCGAGCCCCGTGTTGGGTCCCGAGCCCATCCAGCGCAGATCGTTGCAGATCTTGATGAGGGAGACGGCGATGACGCGCAGCGCGCCGGAGGCCTCGACGAGGCCGTCGCGCGCGCCCTGGGCCTCGAAGTGGTCGAGTGCTTCGGTGATCGGCAGCTCCGAGTCGGCGGCGAGCACCTCGATGACGCGCTGAGGGAAGCCGAGCGGGGTGTTGATGCCGGTGCCGGTCGCGGTTCCGCCGAGCGGCACCTCGGCGACGCGGGGGACGGAGGAGCGGATGCGCTCGATGCCGAGGCGGATCTGGCGCGCGTAGCCTGCGAACTCCTGGCCGAGGGTGACGGGCGTGGCATCCATGAGGTGTGTGCGGCCAGACTTGACCGCCGTCTTCCACAGCTCCGCCTTGGCCTCGAGGGCGACGGCGAGGTGCTCGAGCGAGGGGATGAGGTCGTTGAGCAGGGCGCTCGTGACGGCGATGTGGACCGAGGTGGGGAAGACGTCATTGGACGACTGCGACGCGTTGACGTGGTCGTTGGGATGCACGGCTGAACCGAGCGACTCGCTCGCGAGGTGCGCGAGCACCTCGTTCATGTTCATGTTCGACGACGTGCCCGAGCCCGTCTGGTACGTGTCGATCGGGAACTGGTCGTGGAACTCGCCGGCGATGATGCGGTCCGCGGCTCCGACGATCGCCTGCGCGATACCGGCGTCGATGATGCCGAACTCGCCGTTGACGATGGCGGCGGCGCGCTTGATTCGCGCGAGCGCGATGATCTGCGCCGGCTCGAGCCCCGAGCCGGAGATCGGGAAGTTCTCCACCGCCCGCTGCGTCTGCGCGCCGTAGAGGGCGCTCGCGGGAACCCGCACCTCGCCCATGGTGTCGTGCTCGATTCGGTACTGCGGTTCGGTCACTTCGCTGTGCATCTTTCGCTGAGGGGTGGGGACGGGGTTCTAGAGTCCGGTGGGGGCGTCCGCGAGGCCGACGGTCACGTCGGGCTCGGCGCGGCCCTCCAGGAGGCGGTAGTTGGCGCCGACGATGCCCAGCGTACCGGCGGCGACCGCCTCGCGGATGAGCTCGGATGCCTCGAGCAGCTCGGTGATCGTGTCCCGGAGGTGCTCGCGGCCGACGGCGTGGGCGTCGATCGCGGCCGGGTCAACGCGCCGGTACTGCGCGACACGGCGCACGGCGGGCAGGATCGGGGCGATCAGGTTGGTGATGTGCGGCGTCAGCTCGGGTGCCTGGGGGCCCTGCGAGTCGATGGCGGCGCGAACCGCACCGCACTCGTCGTGCCCGAGGACGACGATGAGCGGCACGTGCAGCACCCCGACGGCGTACTCGAGCGAGCCGACGACCGATTCCGAGATGACCTGACCCGCGTTGCGGACGACGAAGAGATCGCCGAGCCCCTTGTCGAAGATGATCTCGGCCGCGAGCCGCGAGTCGCTGCACCCGAACAGGGCGGCATCCGGGAACTGGGCCGGGGCGACCTCGGTGCGGCGCTCGACGTCCTGCCGGGGGTGCGCGGGGGTTCCCGCGACGAAGCGCTCGTTGCCGCGGAGCATGTCGGCCCAAGCCTGGGCGGGGGTCGTCGTCATTGTCCTGCCAGTTCTGTCGAGAGGGAGGTGGCGATGAGGTCGAACTCGGCGTCGGCGGCGGTGCCGTGCAGCACGATCGTCGAGTCGCCGGCGGTCGTCGACATCGCGAAGGCGTGGTTGCCGGGGTCGGGTGAGGTTCGGTTGTCGTAGAGCGTCCACTCGATCCCGTCGATGGTCGTCGACCCGGTGGGCTCGAGGTCGTCGACGACCGAGGCGAGCCAGGTGGCGTTGGCGCCGATGCCCTGGTTGAGGGCGATGAACTCCTCGCCGGGGGTCAGGTAGCCCACGTACCACGTGGGCACCTGCTCCGTGGTGCCGAATCGAGCGGCATTGGCCGACCAGCCGTCGGGCAGGGCGGGGACGAGGAGCGGGGCATCCGCTCCGGCTTGCGCCTCCGCGGCGGTCGACGAGACGTCCACAGCCGGGCGGGGTCCCGGGTCGGGGCGCACCACGACGACGACGAGGAAGAGCACGATGCCGAGGGAGGCGATCGTCGCGACGACGAGGTTGAAGAGCGTCTGGTTGGCGCGCCGCTTGGCGGAGGCCGCCGCGCGACGGTCCGCGGTCTCCTGGGGGGTCTCCGGTCGGCCGAGCTCGGCGACGACCGCGGGCTGCTTCTCGGCCATCACTCCGCCGCGGCCCGGGCGGCGTCGAGGCGCTCCTTCGCGCCCTTCAGCCACTCCTCGCAGCGCGCGGCGAGGGCCTCGCCGCGCTCCCACAGGGCCAGCGAATCCTCGAGGGTCGCCGACCCCTGCTCGAGCTCGTTGACCACGCGGATGAGCTCGTCGCGCGCCTGCTCGTAGCTGAGGGCGCTGACGTCGGGGGTCGATTCCGGGGCCACGATTCGATCCTAACTGGCGGGGCGGGGGTCGACCGTGGTCGCGACCTTGCCGTCGCTCACGGTGAGCAGGAGGGAGGTGCCGGGGGTCGCATCCGCCGTCGAACGCAGGGCACGGCCATCCGGGAGCTGGGCGATGGCGTAGCCGCGCGCGAGGGTGCGCTGCGGAGAGAGCGCGCGCAAGTGGCCGGCGAGCTCGCCGACCCGCGTCGTCGATCGCTCGAGCACGCGCTCCACGAGGTCGCGGCTGCGCGACACATAGCGGCCGAGCTCCTCGGCGCGGGAGTCGACGATCCACGTCGCGCTCGAGAGCGCCGGCCTCGAGCGGAGCGCCTCGATTCGGTCGATCTCGGTCGAGATCCGCTGGGTGACCCGCAGTCGCACGGATGCCCGTGCCTGCTGTACTCGAGCGAGTTCCTCGGCGACGTCGGGCACGACGCGCTTGGCGGCGTCGGTGGGGGTGGATGCCCGGAGGTCGGCCACCTCGTCGAGGAGAGGCCGATCGGCCTCGTGGCCGATAGCGCTCACGATCGGGGTTCCGCTCGCGGCGGCCGCCCGCACGAGGGTCTCGTCGCTGAAGACGAGGAGGTTCTGGAAGTCGCCCCCGCCGCGCGCGACGATCATGACGTCGACCTCGGGGTCCGCGTCGAGTAGTCGGATGGCGGAGGTCACCTCGCCCGCCGCGCGATCGCCCTGCACGGCGGCGTGGACGACGCGGAACCTCACGGCGGGCCAGCGCAGCTGCGCGTTGCGCAGCACGTCCTTCTCGGCGTCGCTGTCCTTGCCGGTGATGAGGCCGATGCAGCGGGGGAGGAACGGCAGCGGCCGCTTGCGGTCGAAGAGCCCCTCGGCGCGCAGCGTCTGGCGCAGCCGCTCGAGCCGCTCGAGCAGGTCGCCGAGGCCGACGTGGCGCATCTCGAACACCTGCATCGTGAGCGTGCCGCCCTTGACCCAGTAGTTGGGCTTGACGGCCGCGACGACGCGGTCGCCCTGCTTGAGGTCGGCGGGGATCTTCGCCCTCACCGACGACCAGATCGTGAAGGAGATGGTGGCGTCGGCCTCGAGGTCTTTCAGCTTGCCGTAGACGTTGCCGCCCGACACGCCCCACTGCGTGATCTCCCCCTCGACCCACGCGGTGCCGAGCCGGTCGATCCAGCCCTTGATCTTGCTGGAGAGCAGCGCGACCGGCCACGGGGAGTCGACGGTCGACGGGGCGTCGTCTGCAGCCACGGCCACCGGACCTTTCGCTTGTGTCTCCTAGAATTGACGGGTGGGCACCATTTCCAACGGAGCGGTCACGTCGCTCGACGTGCCGACGATTCCCTCCCGCCGCGAGCGGCTCAAGGATACCCCGGCCCCCCGACCCAAGAGGGTGATCCTCGCAGCGCCTCGGGGATACTGCGCGGGTGTGGATCGCGCCGTCATCGCCGTCGAGAAGGCGCTGACGAACTTCGGCGCGCCCGTCTACGTGCGCAAGCAGATCGTGCACAACATCCACGTCGTCTCCACCCTGGAGAAGAAGGGCGCGATCTTCGTCGACGACGTCGCCGAGGTGCCCGAGGGCGCCCACGTCGTGTTCAGTGCGCACGGCGTGTCGCCCGCCGTCGTCCAGGGCGCCAAGGACCGCAACCTGCAGGCGATCGACGCGACCTGCCCGCTCGTCACCAAAGTGCACCGCGAAGCGACCCGCTTCGCCCGCGACGACTACCAGATCCTCCTGGTCGGCCACGCGGGACACGAGGAGGTCGAGGGCACGATGGGGCACGCGCCCGAGCGCACGACTCTCGTCAACAGCCCCGCGGATGTCGCGACAATCGAGGTCGACAACCGCGACCGGCTCGTATGGCTCTCGCAGACCACGCTCAGCGTCGACGAGACGATGGAGACCGTCCGCCTGCTGCGCGAGCGATTCCCCACTCTCCAGGACCCGCCGAGCGACGACATCTGCTACGCGACCCAGAACCGACAGGTCGCCATCAAGAAGGTCGCCGAAGAGGCCGAGCTGGTGATCGTCGTCGGCAGCGCCAACAGCTCGAACACCGTGCGCCTCGTCGACGTCGCCCTCGAGAACGGAGCGCGCGCCGCGCACCGCGTCGACTACGCGAGCGAGATCCAGCAGGAATGGCTCGACGGGGTCTCCACGATCGGCGTCACGAGCGGGGCATCCGTGCCGGAGGTTCTCGTGCAGCAGGTGCTCGACGACCTCGCGGACGCGGGATTCGCGGATGTCTCGACCGTCGTCACCGCGGAGGAGGACCTCATGTTCTCGCTCCCGAAGGAGCTCCGCACCGATGCGCAGGGCAACCCCGACGAGCGCGCCCTCGGAGGCAGGCGCCGCCTCGACTGGCAGAAGGATGACTGAGCCCACTCCGGACCCGCGGCCTCAGCCGCGCTGGGGGCAGTACGCGGACGTGCCGCCCCCGGCTCCGCAGTACCCGCCGCCGAGCATCCCGGAGCCCGCGCCCGAGCCGGAGCGGCGCCGCACGGGCGACATCGTCCTCACCACGGTGCTCCTGCTCGTCGGCGTGTACGACGTCGTCGCGCAGTGGCCCCTCTACGCCTCCCTCGGCTCCGCGTTGCAGGAGGCGTATCGAGTACAGGGGATCGGCGAGTTCACCTCGATCGGACTCGCTGATTCGATGGGCGTGGTGCTGAACATCGTCAGGGCGGGCCTCCTTGCGGTCGTCGTCGCGTGGTCGCTCGTGCGGATCGGGCGCCGCAAGCGCGCCTTCTGGGTGCCGCTCGCGGGCGGGGTCCTTGCCGGCATCGTCGCCATCGGCTTCCTTTTCGCGATCATCCTGCAGGACCCGGCGTTCCTCGAGTACGCGCAGCGGACCGCGGGAGGCTGACGTGCGCGTCGCCGTCCTGCCCCGGGATGTCGCGGCGCGCGTCATCACCGGAGCGGCCGCGCGCTCGTTCAGCGCGGTCAACGCCGTGCTGTTCGCACTCAGCATCCCGATGCTCGCGGAGTATGCGACCACGCACGACATCGGGGCGATCGCCGTCATCCCCTACCTCGTGCTCGTCGTACTGCTCGCTGTCACTGTGGGGATGGTCATCCGCCCATCGCGAGTCGGGCTCGCCGTGTTCCTCGTGCTCGGCACGGCCGGCGCCATCGTGTTCCAGGTCACCCTCGTCGAGGCCCGGCCGGACGTGCTGCACGAGGCGCTGTACCTGTTCAACAGGCCCGCGACCGCGCTCGTGCTGGCCGGGGTCACAGCCTCGACCGTGCGGGCGGGCATCCTGTGGGCGGTCGTGGGGTTCGGACTCTCCACCGGCGTGACCGCGACGACGGCCGTCCTCACCGGCACGCCGTTCACCTCCGGCTACGGTCCGGTGCTCACCCTCGTTCTCGTCGTCGTCGTGTACGGTGCCTTCGGTCTCATCCAGGTGAGCTTGCGTCGGCGCGTCCCCGACCTCGACCAGCTCGAGGAGCAGACCCGCCGTGGTGCGTACACGGAGGGGCTGCGGGACCGCGTGACGGCGACGGTCCACGACACCCTCCTCAACGACCTCGCCCTCGTCATGAACGCGCCCGACGAGCTCGACGACCGGATGCGCTCGCGGCTTCGCGAGGACCTCGCGACTCTCTCGAGCCCCGACTGGCTCCGCGAATCGGCCGACATCGTCGTCGACGCGCAGGACTCCGAATTGCGTAACCGCATCAGCACCCTCCTCAACGACCTGCAGTGGCGCGGCCTCACCGTGCACGTCACTGGCAGCGGCAGCGGAATCTATCGGCTCGCGGCCGGAGTGCCCGACGTACTCATCGACGTGCTCCGCGCCTGCCTCGAGAATGTGCTGCAGCACTCCGGTGCGACCGTTGCCGAGGTCGACCTCGGGGGCACCGATCGCGAGATCACGTTCGTCGTGAGCGACCAGGGGCGCGGCTTCGACCCCGAGACGATCGCCGAGGACCGGCTCGGCCTCACGCACTCCGTCGTCGAGCGGGTCCGCGCCATCGGCGGGTCGACGCGCATCTGGTCTGCCCCGGGCGCCGGCACCTCGATCGTCGTCCGCGTGCCCGTCATCGACCAGGTCACCCGGCACGAGGAGGCCGGCCATGGCGCGTAGCCGCTACGTGGTGCTCTCGGCGCAGCAGGTCGACCCGTTGAGCTGGTTCACCGGGCCGTACCTCCCGCTCGCGCTCTCCGGGCTCATCTTCGTGAGCGGGGCGGTCATCACCGCGACGTCGTGGTCGACGAGCGAGCATCCCTGGCTCCAGCTCGCCGGACTGCTGCTCAACGTCATCGCCGCCCTGCTCATCCACGTGCGGACGCGACCCCTGCAGAGGCCGATCGGCTGGGGCACGGGGACCCTCGCCCTCGCGACCTCGATCCTCGGCCTCGTGCTCTCGGCGCTCGACTACCGCGGTACCGAGCTCAACCTGAACCTGTGGTGGGGGCCGGCGGCTCCCGCGATCATCCTGCTGTGCCTGTCACCGTATCTGCCCGCCCGCACGATGTGGGTGCTCGGCAGTGCGACCACGATCGTCACCGTCGGGGCGAGCATGGCGATCCTCTACCCGGTCAACGACTATGTCGGCCCGGTGATGACGGCGGTGATGATCGGCTTCCCCGTCGTCATGGCGACGGCGGCCTCCACGCTGTTCGCCTACTCGCTGGTGAGCACCATGCTGCCGATGCTCGAGAGTCCGTCGCGCATCATGGTCGTCGGCCAGCAGGCGCGGGACGAGGCGGTGGCCGAGCTCGAACACAAGACCGTCGCGCGGCTTATCGGCCGAGCGCGACCCTTCCTCGAATCCGTCGCCGACGCCGGACGCGTCACCCCGGAGGACCGCGCTCTCGCTGGGCAGCTGGCCCGGCGGCTGCGGGACGACCTGATCACCCAGGCCAGTGAAAGCTGGCTCGACTCCATCGCATCGACTTCACGGCTCGTCGTGGTGGACCCGGATCGACTCGCCCGACTCATGACGAACGCGCAGCGCACCGCGGTGCTGGCGATGCTGCGCGCGATCCTCGAGTCGCCCGAGGCGGACAGCGACTCGCTCATGATCGAGTTGCGCCGAGCACCGGACGGCTCGACGGCGGCAGCCATCAGCATGGACCTCGCCCTCCCGGAGGGAAGGCGCATCATGCACTTCGCCCCGTACTACTTGACGCTGAAGACCGCCGTCGACGACCTCGAGTTCGACCGGGACCGGCTGACGTTCCGAATCCCGCCGCGCAACTGACCCGTGCGCGGCGGGAGAGGGGCCGCTACTTTCCGGAGTGCCCGGCCGAGCCGAGCTGCTGCGTGGCCTCGACCACACGGGCCGCCATCGCGGTCTCGGCGAGCTTGCCCCACGCGCGCGGGTCGTAGATCTTCTTGTTGCCGACCTCGCCGTCGACTTTGAGGAAGCCGTCGTAGTTGCGCAGCACGGTGTCGGCGATGGACCGGCTGTAGGCGTACTGAGTGTCGGTGTCGATGTTCATCTTGACGACGCCGTTCGCCACCGCCGTCGCGATCTCCTCGTCCGTCGAGCCGGAGCCGCCGTGGAAAACGAGGTCGAGCGGCTTCGGGCCCGTGCCGTACTTCGCCGCGATTCCGTCCTGGATCTCCTTCAGGAGCTCGGGTCGAAGCTTCACATTGCCGGGCTTGTAGACGCCGTGCACGTTGCCGAATGTCAGGGCCGCCATATAGCGGCCGTTGTCACCGAGGCCGAGCGCCTCGACGGTCTGGATCGCGTCATCCAGCGTCGTGTACAGGTGCTCGTTGATCTCGTGGCTGACGCCGTCCTCCTCGCCGCCGACGACGCCGATCTCGACCTCGAGGATCGCGTTGATCGCCTTCATGCGAGGCAGGATCTCCTTCGCGATCTCGAGGTTCTCGGCGAGCGGCACGGCCGAGCCATCCCACATGTGCGACTGGAAGATCGGGTTGCGGCCCGCCTTGACCTCGGCTTCCGAGGCCGCGATGAGCGGCATGACGAAGCCATCGAGGGCGTCCTTCGGGCAGTGGTCGGTGTGGAGGGCCACCGTGATCGGGTAGTTCTTGGCGACCTCGGTGACGAACGCGGCGAACGCGAGAGCGCCGGATGCCCGTGCCTTGACGCTCTGGCCGGCGAAGTAGTCCGCGCCGCCCGTCGTGACCTGGATGATCCCGTCGGAGCCCGCCTCGGTGAGGCCCTGGAGCACCGAGTTGATCGTCGACGACGACGAGACATTGATGGCGGGGTAGGCGAAGCCGCGCGACTTCGCCTTGTCGAGCATCTCGGCGTACTGGTCTGGGGTGGCAACGGGCATGCGAGCGTCTCCTCGAAGAAGTCAGGTGGTGGCGGTGAAAGTCTAGCGATCCGGGATTCGGGCGGGCGCCGACCGGTAGGCTGGGCGGGCTGGTTCACCGAACGAACTGCCACCACAGCGTTTCGACCCTCCACGCAGGAAGTCCTCATGCTGTCCACCGAAACGGGAACGCTGTTCCTCCACCCCGACCGCAACCTCGCCCTCGAGCTCGTCCGAGCGACGGAGGCCGCGGCCATCCGTGCCGTGCCGTTCATCGGCAAGGGCGACAAGCTCGGCGCCGACGGTGCCGCCGTCGACGCCATGCGCAAGTTCCTCGGCACGGTCGACTTCGAGGGCACCGTGGTCATCGGCGAGGGCGAGAAGGACCAGGCGCCCATGCTCTTCAACGGCGAGCGGGTCGGCACCGGTCGTGGCCCGGCGTGCGACATCGCCGTCGACCCGATCGACGGAACGTCGCTCACGGCGGCGGGCCGCCAGAACGCGCTGTCGATGATCGCCGTCTCCGACCGCGGGACGATGCTGGATGCCTCGAGCGTGTTCTACATGAACAAGATCGTCACGGGCGCCGAGGGCCACGGCGTCATCGACATCCGCAAGCCGATCGGCGAGAACATCCGCGCCTTCGCGAAGGCGAAGGGCAAGCCCGTGGACGAGATCGTCGTCGCGGTGCTCGACCGCCCCCGCCACGCCCAGCTCATCGAGGACATCCGGGCCACCGGCGCCGGCACCCGCCTCATGCTTGACGGCGATGTGGCGGGAGGCATCAATGCCGCGCTGTACGGCACGCGCATCGACATCTGCGCGGGCATCGGCGGCAGCCCGGAGGGTGTGGCGACGGCGTGCGCGATCAAGGCTCTCGGCGGAGTCATCCAGACCGTTCTGCACCCCAAGGACGACGACGAGCGCGGGCGAGGGCAGGATGCCGGGCTCCTGTTCGACCACGTCTACGACGCCGATACCCTCGTGCGCAGCGACAACACGTTCTTCGTCGCGACGGGGGTCACCGACGGCGGGCTCGTGCAGGGCGTGAAGCGCCTGGGGCCGATCATCCGGACCGAGTCGATCGTGCTGCGCTCGCACTCGGGCACGATCCGCCGCGTGACGGCCGACCACCAGGCCGAGAAGTGGCTGGGGGAGTAGCGCTCTAGCCGCCGAGTTGCGACTTAAGCATCTTCCGTGACCATGAATCGGGCCGGGAAGATGCGTAAGTCGCAACTCGAGTGAGGGCGCGCCCGGAGGACCTCCGCGACTAGGCCGTCTTGCTCGACTTCTTCGGCTGAGCGACCGGCAGGTCGGGGATGTCGAGCTCGGGGCGAGCGACGCCCTCGATCTCGTCGAGCGCGGCGAGCTCGAGCTCGACGGCGGTGAGCTGCTTCGGCCGGTTCTCGATGATGCCGGGGGCGGGGATGACCTTCGACTCGTCGAGGGCGTCGAGCTTGCGCGCCGTCACGAAGACCCGCGATTCGAGGGATGTCGCGAACTGGTTGTAGCTCGACACGGTCGAGTCGAGCGACCGGCGCAGCTTCTCCGCGTGCTCGCCGAGAGTCGCGAGTCGACCGAACAGCTCCTTGCCGAGGTCGAAGAGCCGCTTGGCGTCCTCAGTGAGTACGTCCTGCTGCCAGGTGAAGGCGACTGTCTTGAGCGCGGCCCAGAAGCTCACCGGGGAGGCGAGCAGCACTCGCTTGGAGAACGCGTGCTCGAGCAGCGACGGATCCTGCTCGAGTGCGACCGAGAGGAGCGACTCGTTGGGGATGAACGCCATGGTGAACTCGGGGCTCGCCTCGAGGCCGGTCCAGTAGTTCTTGGCCGAGAGCGCGTCGACGTGGGCGCGCACCTGCTTGGCGTGCTGGGACAGCAGGGTCGCGCGTCGTGCGGCCTCCTCGCCGGTCGCCGTAGCCGGGATCGCGCTCGCGTCGATGTAGGAGTTGTACGGCACCTTCGAGTCGACGGCGATCGACTTGCCGCCGGGAAGGTTCAGCACCATGTCGGGGCGGCGGGAGCCCGACTCTGACAGGATCGTCGACTGCTCCGTGAAGTCGACGCGGTTGATGAGGCCCGCCGACTCGACGAGCGTGCGCAGCTGGGTCTCGCCCCACACGCCGCGCGTCGCGTTGTTGCGCAGAGCCGACGCGAGCGACTCGGCGGTCGCCCGGAGCCGCTCCTCCGACTCGGTCGCCGCGCGAAGCTGCTGGGTGAGCTCGCCGTGCTGCTGGCTGCGCTGCTGCTCCAGATCGGCCACTTTGAGCTGCATCGCCCGGAGGGTCTCCTGCACGGGCGTGAGGGCCTGCAGCACCTTCGAGTCCCGCTGCTCGCGATCGGCTTGCGCCTGAGCATCCGCGCGCTGGCGGTCGATCAGGCCGCGGTACTGCTCCTGCGTGTCGACGAGCTGCTGCTGGACCGTTTCGAGGCTCGCGAGCGCTGCGGACAGGCGAGCGTGCACCTCCGACCGCGCTTCTGCCTCCTGAGCGCGCACCTCGGCGACGACAGCGGCGTGGCGGGCCTCGAGCACTGCCGGATCCACACCGTCGGCGCGGCGCGAGCGAGCCACGAGTACGCCGATGACCCCGCCGAGCGCGACGCCGACGGCCAGCCCGACCAGGAGAGCGAGGAGAGGGTCCATGCCGACAGTGTGCCAGCAGCCTCGGACATCGTCGGGCCGCAACCCCGGCATAGGGTGAACCCATGGCGACCCCGGCTCCCGATCCGCTCGACGTCAGCACGGACGACCTCCGCTACCTCCTGGCCGTGGCGCGCTCCGGCCGTCTCGTCTCCGCGGCGACCCTCCTGGGCGTCGATCACACCACCGTCCGCCGGCGGCTCGACCGCCTGGAGGCGGCCCTCGGCGTCCGGCTCCTCGATCGCGGCGCCGACGGCTGGGAGCTCACCGCGATCGGTCGCGACGTCGCGGCGCGCGCGGCTCCGCTCGAGCACCTCGTCGAGGAGGTGCTCGGCGCAGCGTCCGGCGGCAGCGACACCGTTCGCGGCACGGTGCGACTGGTCGCCCCGGAGGCGTTCGGCACGCTCTTCGCGGTGCCCGCCCTCGCGCGGGTTCAGCGGGAGCATCCCGGCGTCACCGTCGAGCTCGTGACGTCCACCCGTCCGCTGAGCCTGCGGGGCTCGGGGTTCGACCTCGCGGTCACGGTCGGGTCGGCCGCGAGCTCGCGGCTCGCGAGCGAGTCCCTCGCGCCGTACTCGGTGCGGCTCTACGCGTCTCGCGGCTACGTGGCCGAGCATCCGCCCATCTCCTCGCTCGGCGACCTCGAGCGGCACCCGCTCGTCTTCTACGTCGACGCGCTGCTCACGGTGCGCGAGCTGGATCTCGCGCCGGTGCTCGGCGGGATGCACGTGCGCTTCGGCTCCACGAACGCGTTCGCGCAGCTCGAGGCGACGAAGGCGGGTGCGGGTATCGGCCTGCTGCACGCGTTCATGGCCGACCGCGACTCGGACCTCGTGCCGGTGCTGCCCGAGCTCGTGGACTTCCGGGTGCAGTTCTCGCTGTCGGTGCGGCGCGACGCTCTCGCCGTGGATGCCGTGCGCCTCGTCCGCGACGCGCTCGTCGAGGAGGTTGCCGCCCGCCGGCATGAGCTCGTGCCCGGCGATTGAGAATCTGCAGAATCGCAGATTGCATGTGCGTGTTCAGCCCTTGATCGCAGATCGACACCCGGTCAGACTGGGCCCATGACTGACATCCTCGACCACTGGGTGAGCGGCGCGTCGTTCGCCGGAGCATCCACCCGCACCGCCCCCGTGTACAACCCCGCCGAGGGGTCGGTGTCGCGCGAGGTGCGCCTCGCGACCGTCGCCGACGTCGATACCGCCGTGCAGGCGGCGAAGGCCGCGTTCCCGGAGTGGTCCGAGGCATCCGTCGCGAAGCGCCAGGCGGTGATGTTCGCGTTCCGCGAGCTGCTCAACGCGCGCAAGGACGAGGTCGCGGCGATCCTCACCAACGAGCACGGCAAGGTGACCTCCGACGCCCTCGGCGAGGTGGCGCGCGGCATGGAGGTCGTGGAGTTCGCGACGGGCATCCCGCATCTCCTCAAGGGCGAGATCGTTCAGAACGTCTCGACCGGCGTTGACGTCTACTCCGTCAAGCAGGCGCTCGGAGTGGTGGGCATCATCAGCCCCTTCAACTTCCCGGCGATGGTGCCGCTGTGGTTCTTCCCGGTCGCGATCGCGGCGGGCAACACGGTCGTCCTGAAGCCCTCCGAGAAGGACCCGTCGGCGGCGATCTGGATGGCTCAGCTCCTCAAGGAGGCGGGCCTGCCCGACGGCGTCTTCAACGTCGTCCACGGCGACAAGGAGTCGGTGGATGCCCTGCTCGAGCACCCCGATGTCGCGTCCATCTCGTTCGTGGGCTCCACCCCGATCGCCAAGTACATCTACGAGACCGCGTCGAAGAACGGCAAGCGGGTGCAGGCCCTCGGCGGCGCGAAGAACCACATGCTCGTGCTGCCGGATGCCGACCTCGACCTCGTCGCGGATTCCGCCGTCAACGCGGGCTTCGGCTCGGCGGGCGAGCGCTGCATGGCGATCTCCGTCGTCGTCGCCGTCGAGCCCGTCGCGGACGACCTCATCGCGAAGATCACCGAGCGCATGTCGGGGCTGACCGTCGGCGACGGCACGAAGGGCTGCGACATGGGCCCGCTCATCACGAAGGAGCACCGCGACAAGGTAGCGGGCTACATCGACGTCGCGATCGCGGACGGCGCCGAGGTCGTCGTCGACGGCCGCGGCGTGAAGGCCGACGGCGGAGCGAACGGCTTCTGGCTCGGCCCCACCCTCATCGACAAGGTGCCGACGACGTCCGACGTCTACACCCACGAGATCTTCGGCCCGGTGCTCTCCGTCGTGCGAGTGAAGACCTACGAGGAAGGGCTCGCGCTCATCAACGGGTCGCAGTACGGCAACGGAACGGCGATCTTCACCAACGACGGGGGAGCGGCCCGCCGCTTCCAGCGCGAGGTGACCGTCGGGATGGTCGGCATCAACGTGCCGATCCCCGTTCCCGTCGGCTACTTCTCGTTCGGTGGCTGGAAGGACTCGCTGTTCGGTGACGCCAAGGCTTATGGCCCGCACTCGGTCAACTTCTTCACCCGCGAGAAGGCGGTCACGAGCCGCTGGCTCGACCCGAGCCACGGCGGCATCAACCTGGGCTTCCCGCAGAACGGGTAGCCCTCCGGGGCGCTTACGCCGAGAGCGGCACGTCGGCTGCCAGGGCGCCGAGCCGCTTCATCCGCGCCCCGGTGAGCTCGGCGAGCTCATGCATGGAGTCGGCTCCGTGGCGACGCGCGGCGTGGACGATGATCGCCGCGCACGCCTGGGCATCGGCGAGGGCGTTGTGGTGCTCGAAGTCCTCGAAGCCGGCGGCCATCGCCGCCGACGGCAGGCGGTAGGAGTCGAGGTGATAGGTCTTGCGCGCGATCTGCAGGCTGCACAGGTAGTCGTGCACGGGGGTCGGGACGAAGCTCGCGCGGCTCACGGAGTCGATCACGCCCATGTCGAAGCTCGCGTTGTGGGCGACGAGGACGTCGTTCTCCGTGAACGACGTGAAGTCGTGCAGCTGCTCGCTCCAGAACGGCGCGTCGACGACATCCGCGGCCATGATGCCGTGGATGCGCACGTTCCACTCGAGGAACGAGTCGTAGCCGATCGGCGGCTTGATGAGCCAGTACGCCGAGTCGACGACCTCGCCGTCTCGGACCTTCACCATGCCGACCGAGCACGCGCTCGCAGCGGAGTTGTTGGCGGTCTCGAAGTCGATCGCGGTGAAGTTCAGCGGCACACGCCGATCGTCACACGGGGCACCGACGCTGCCGCGGAGGGCACGCCGCACCGCTGTGATGTCGGGTGGTCGCGCTAGAGAGTCGCTATCGGCCGGACGCTCAAGAGAAGCCCGGTCGGCTCCGACGTGTCGAGCGGGATGCCCGCCGCGACCTCGTCGGCGGTGAGGCGCCGCTGGCTCCCGGTCCACTCATCGGTGAGCATCACCGGGCCGGCCGCGTCCGGGTACCAGCGGGCCGGACCGCCGACCTGGTCGACACTGATGGTCGCCGCGAGCAGTTGCGAGCCGTCCGAGCGCGGACTCGTGGCGACGGCGCTCACCTCCCCGACCGTGCGCGGCTCGATCGCCCGCGCCTCGATGTCGGCCGTCCGCCAGCGCCGGTACACGTCGATCGCGGTCGAGACGAGTGCGCGGTGCTCCGCGGTCCAGCCGGGGAGGTCGCCCATGAGGACCCACGGGCCGCCGACGGCGTAGGTCGCGAGCTGCGCCCGGGCGGAGAGGTCTTCGTCGGACATGTAGGCGGTGCACCAGCTCGAGGGCAGGTAGCGCCCCAGACCGAGCTTCGCGACCCGGTTGAAGCCGGACTGGCACCAGTCGTCGCCGATGGTCGTGTCGTGGTGGGCGATCATCTGCAGATCCAGCGGACGACCGCCGTTCCAACAGTTCTCGATCACGAGCGCGGGATGCTCGCGCCGCAGCTCGGCGAGGATCGAGTACCACCCGCGTACCGCAGCATCCTCACCCGCCCCGGGGTCGTGGGTATGCAGGGTCGCGTCGCAGCGCGGGATCGTCTCGAAGTCGTGGAGCAGCCAGTCGACCCCGTCACGCACGAGCGAGTCCAGCCGTTCGAAAACGTAGTCGCGGACAGGGGCGTGGCCCAGGCAGAGCGCGTGGTTCCGGAACGACAGTAGGGGGCGCTGCCCGCGCCAGGTCGTCAGCCAGTCGGGATGCTCGAGCGCGACTGTCGACTCGGGCGAGGCGTTGCCCGCCCCCACCCAGAGGCCCAGCGCCATTCCGCGGTCGTGGGCGAGCCGCGCGAGGCCCGCCACGCCGTCGACGTATCCGGGCCGGGCGACCCAGTCGCCCACGTGGAGCTCCCACCCCTTGTCAACGGTGACGACTTCGACGCCGAGCCCGGCCGCGGCATTGAAGAAGGCCTCGACGCGCCTCGGGTCGATCTCCTCGCCGAACCCCCAGGTGTCGGCGATGACGGGAGGCAGCAACGGCCCGGTCGCGCGCTCGGGGATAGTGAGGCGGATGAGCTCCCGAAGCCAGTCCTCCGCGTCGTCGTGACCGCCGGGGCCCACGCGAACCCAGGCGCCGGGAAGCTCGACGGAGCCCACGGGGGAGAATGTCTGCGCCGGCAGGGCGAGCCGCACGCGCAGTCCGTCGTCGTACTGCTCGATCTCCGTCAGTGCTGTGCCGCTGTAGTCGAGCGCGAGGGCGGCGGCGAGGGGCGAGCCGTCGTCGGTGACGCCGGCGAGGGTGCACCAGCCCGCGGCATCCTGGATCCGGTCCCCGGGCTCGGAGACCCGGCCGTGCGCGAGGTACCGGGTCATATCGGTGCCGTCGTCCGGCCGGAGATCGAAGTCGGCGCCCGCACCGAGAGCCGCGGCGTCGGCCGCAGCATAGGGACCGGAGACGAGCGTGCGACCGCCGTCCGTATCCAGTTCGTCGATCGTGAGGCCTCGAAACTTCGCATCCCAACTGAAGGGGTGCAACACGCGGACGCTCGCGTCGTGCAGGGGGAACCGAAGTTCGGCGACCACCCGGCCGCCCGATGCCGGCTCGACGTAGTGGAAATCCGCACGGCTCGCCTGGGTCGTCTCGCTCACGCAGATCCTCTCCTCGCTGAGGGTTACATCATACTTTTTCCGGCATGCGCTCTCGACACCGCGCCGCCTAGCGCGCGGCCGCCGGTACGCTAGACGACCGTGGCTCTCACTATCGCGATCGTCGGTCTTCCCAACGTCGGCAAGTCGACGCTCTTCAACGCGCTCACGCGCAACACGGTCCTCGCCGCGAACTACCCGTTCGCGACGATCGAGCCGAACGTGGGCGTGGTGAACCTTCCCGACCCGCGCCTGACCGTGCTCGCGGAGCTCTTCGGGAGCGAGCGCATCCTGCCCGCCCCGGTCTCGTTCGTCGACATCGCGGGCATCGTGAAGGGGGCGAGCGAGGGCGAGGGCCTCGGCAACAAGTTCCTCGCGAACATCCGCGAGGCCGACGCGATCGCCCAGGTCATCCGCGGGTTCGTCGACCCCGACGTCGTGCACGTCGACGGTCGGGTGGATGCCGCGAGCGACATGGAGACCATCAACACCGAGCTCATCCTCGCCGACCTGCAGACCCTCGAGAAGTCGATCTCCCGCTACGAGAAGGAGGTCAAGGCCAAGAAGCTCGAGCCCGCGGTTCTTGAGACGGCCTTCGCCGCGCAGAAGGTGCTCAACGACGGCACCCCGCTCTCGGCATCCGGCCTCGACCTCGCACCGATTCGCGAGCTGGGACTGCTCACCGCGAAGCCCTTCATCTACGTGTTCAACGTGGACGACTCAGTTCTCCAGGATGACGTCGCCAAGGCGAAGCTCGCCGCCCTCGTCGCCCCCGCTCAGGCCGTCTTCCTCGACGCGAAGCTCGAGTCCGAGCTCATCGACCTCGAGCCGGACGACGCCGCCGAGCTGCTCGCCTCCACCGGCCAGACCGAGTCCGGGCTCGACCAGCTCGCCCGGATCGGCTTCGACACCCTCGGCCTTCAGACGTACCTCACGGCCGGCCCGAAGGAGTCGCGCGCGTGGACCATCGGCAAGGGCTGGAAGGCCCCGCAGGCGGCGGGAGTCATCCACACCGACTTCGAAAAGGGCTTCATCAAGGCGGAGGTCATCGGCTTCGACGACCTCGTCGCGGCCGGCTCGATCGCCGAAGCCCGGGCGAAGGGCAAGGCCCGAATCGAGGGCAAGGACTACGTCATGCAGGACGGCGACGTGGTGGAGTTCCGCTTCAACGTGTGACCTCGGGGAGCGAGCTGGATGATCGGTGTGCCTACGCCGGAGCTGCTGAGCCAGCGGCTGGCGACGCTTTCCGTCGCGACGGAAGAACCGTCGGTATGACCCGACCATTCACCCAGGCTGAGAGGGAGCTGCTGCGGCGGCTTGCCTCGTTCGGACCGGACGCTCCTGTACTCTTCGATCAGATCGACGTCGCCGAGCACGACGGTTGGTGGTTCGAGGGATCGCAGAGCTGTCACATCGCCACGCCCACAGCGGCGCCCCAGTACTTTTCTGGGCTATCGCAGGGCGGGGGTCGGCAGATTGGGCCGGGCGCCCTGGTGCTCAGCGATCCCTCGTCATTAGATCGTCTCGAGAACGTCATCGGCCACGCATTCTTCTGGCTCCAAGATGGGCGACTCAGTGCCTTCGAATACGCTTGGTTCACTGACGATATGCCGGGTTCTCTCCCGCGCTTGGATCAGCTGCTGCCGCACTAGCGTCCGGCATCGACTCGCATCGGTCCTCCCTGGGATCGCCAAGGATGTGCTGGAGGGCGGAATTAGCGACATTCTGGCCAACCCAACAAGTGCACCGCACATCGGTGCGGAACTCTTGCGCGCTGCCCAGGCAGTGGGCGGCATGGACGAACTCGGCGTGATGGATCGAGACGATATCGCGCGGTCGGCGGAGTTCGAATGATCGATCTCGTCAATCCCTGGAGTTAGTGAACTTCCGCTTCGCCGTCCTCACCAGCCCAGCGACCCCGGGACCCCCTTGAAGGGCCCGGCGACGGCGCTCGTGATCCAGCCGCCGTAGAAGCCGCCGGGCTGAGGGGTGACGACCTCTCCGTCGACGGTGCACTCATCCATCGCCTGGGCGTAGACGGCGACGCGGTCTCGCAGCAGCTCGAAGCCGCGCGACGGCTGGGGGTAGTTCCACGCGCTGGCCCGCCGCACCTCGCCACCACCGAGCACGTCGAGGTACCGAGCGGTGCCCTTGAACTCGCAGAACGACGACCCGTCGGCATCGATCAGCGCGCCGACCACGAAGTCCCCGATCGGAAGGTAGTAGACGGGTGGATGACTCGTCTCCAGCACCCGGACCACGTCGCGGGTCTCGACGATGACCTGTCCACCCAGGCGGATCGTGACGAGCGGCGTGACCTGCTCGACGCGCGGCGGCCTCGGGTAGTCCCACACGGACTCCTGTCCGGGTCCTGGCTTCTCGGGGCGGGGGCGGGGCACCTGGTCACTCTACGTCAGCGGTGATTCACTGAGTCATGGCCAGCTCGCCGATGTTCCCCCTCCAGTCCGTGCTGTTCCCCTCAGTCCCGCTTCCGCTCCGGGTGTTCGAGCCCCGGTATCTCACGATGGTCGGACGGCTGCTGGACGAGGACGAACCGGGCTTCGAGTTCGGTGTCGTCCTCATCGAGCGTGGATCCGAGGCGGGCGGAGGCGACCAGCGCGCATCGGTCGGGACGTTGGCGCGACTGGTGAGCGTCGCCGCGGGCGCCGAGAACCTGCTCATCGTCGGCGTCGGCACCCGGAGGTTCACGGTAGAGCGCTGGCTCGACGACGATCCTTACCCCCAGGCCGAACTGTCGCTGCTGCCGGATCTGGAGTGGTCCGAATCGCTCGCGCCCCTGCTCGCGGAGGCCAAAGCGATCGTCCGGCGGGTGGTCGCCCGGGTCGCGGAACCCGACACGGATGCCGGCGTCGAGCTGTCCGACGATCCCGTCGCTGCCGCGTGGCAGCTCGCGGCCATTGCCCCGCTGGGCGAGTACGACAAGTACACCCTGCTGAGGTCGACGACGCTTGGCGGACTGCTGCGTCAGACCATCGATCTGACTCTCGCGGCCGAGGAGCTCTGGTCGGCAGGGCGGGACTTGTGACCGCGATGCTTCCGCCCTTGCCACTCACGGGGGAGCGGCCATCCATGCCAGACTTCCGAGGAGACACTGTCCTGGGGGAGAACGTGAGCACTGACGCACACGTCGCGCGACGCGACGCGATTGCCGATTATCGCATTGTCGGGGCCGAGCGTCTGCCGCACCTGGAGCGCCTCGTCGCCCTCGCCGCGGCCGTGTGCGGAGTACCGACCGCTGTCGTCAACATCATCGATGACACCCACCAGCACCAGATCGCGGCCATCGGGTTGGAGCCCGCCGTCTGCGCTCGCGAGGATTCCATGTGCGCCGCGGTGCTGCACGAATCGCGGCACATCTGGGTCACCGACGCCCGCGAGGACCCGCGGTTCGCGCAGAACCCCTTCGTCACGGGACAGATCGCGACCGTGCGCTTCTACGCCTCGAGCCCGATCGTGACGCCGGCGGGCATCACTATCGGCACCCTGTGCGTGTTCGACGACGAGGTCGGCGAGCTGACGGCTCAGCAGAGCGAGGCCCTCGACACGATCGCGCGGCAGGTCGTCGAGATCCTCGAACTGCGCCGGGTCGCCGCCGAGTTGCGGCGCTCGAACGAGCAGCTCGCCCAGTTCGCGAGCCAGGTGAGTCACGATCTGCGCAACCCGCTGACCGCGCTCGGCGGGTTCCTCGAACTCGCCGAGGACGACCCGGGACTCACCGACGCCCCGATGGCTGCGGAGTCGGTCGCCCGCGCGCGCTCGGTCGCCGCCCGCATGACCGACATGGTCGTGGACCTCCTCGCGTACGCGAGAGCGGAGGGGGTGCAGCCGCGCCGCGTCGAGACCGACGTCGCCGAGCTCGCCTCGTCCGTCATCGAAGATCTGGATGCCGCGATCGAATCCACCGGGGCGAGTGTCGCCGTCGAGGCGGCCGACCCCGTCGTCGTCGGCGACCCCACACTCCTGCGCGCTCTCCTGCAGAACCTCGTCGCCAACGCGATCAAGTTCTCGAGCGCGGCCGGGGTTTCTCCCCGCATCGCGATCCGCGCCGAGCACGTGGGGGACGCGGTGCGGCTCACCGTGGACGACAACGGCCCGGGCATCCCCGTCGATGACCGCGAGCGCGTCTTCGGGCTGCTCGAGCGGGGCAGCACGACCGAGGGCACCGGACTCGGCATCGGCCTCGCGACGTGCCGTCGGATCGCGGAGTCCCACGGCGGCCGAATCGGGGTCGAGGACTCGCCGCTCGGAGGCGCGCGCGTGTGGGTCGTGCTGCCGGACACGACGGCGACGGATGCACAGGCTACCCTGACAGCGTGACCGACTCCTCCGCCGTTCCGCCGCCCCCTGCCTACGGGCCGATCCCCGTCGTGCCGGACGCACCCGTGCTGTTCGCCGCGCGGAGCATCCCGCAGGCGGTCTGGCGCGGCGTCATCGGCATCGCCCTGATCGCGGCGGGGATCGGCGGTCAGGTCGCCGGAGCGGGCTTCCCGAGCAATGCCCCCGTTGAGATGTTCATCAACTTCGCGATCACCGCGACCGCGGTCGTCGCGGGGATCATCCTGCTGGTCTTCGCCGTCACGGCTGGCACCGCGCGAAGCCTCCCGCTCACCCGCGGGCCCGTCAGCCCCCTCGCGATCGCCGCTGTCGCGGTGTCGGTCGTCGCCGTCCTCGTGTGCGTGGTCGCGCTTCCCGGCCAGATCATCGAGAGCGGCGCCACGGGCATCCGGCTCCGCTACAGCAACCTGAGCGGCCCAGCCTTCGGCACCGGCTTCCTCTGGGCGACCGGCATCGTCATGGGGGCGATCTCCGTGCGTTCGCCCGCACTGATCTCGAAGGTGCTCGGCTTCGCCGCGGTCGTGCTCGGCTTCGCGGTCATCGCCACGAACATCTGGGCCGCGGCGATCTACAGCGCCGGGCTCACCGACTGACCCGGTAGCCGCCCAGACCGACCCCCGGTAGCCTGGGAGGCATGGGGGAGTCCGTCGTCGATATCACCGCCGCGGACATCGTCGGGTGGGACGTGCGCACCTGGTCGAAGGCAGTCGACTACTGGCGCGCCGAGCTGCCGGCGTCCGCCGCCCCGCTCCGCTGCCTCGAGATCGGCGCCGGTCCGGGCGGCCCGTCGCTGTGGCTCGCGCTGCAGGGGCACGAGGTGACGTGCTCCAACTTCCAGAACACGCGCGAGCAGGCGTCCCCGCTGCACGAGCGGTTCGGCATCCGCTCGATCGCCTACGAGGACATCGATGCGAACGACATCCCCTACGAGGGCGAGTTCGACATCGTGATCTTCAAATCGGTGCTCGGCGGGGCCGCGTCCACGGTCGAGGCGCAGGCGGGAGTCATCCGGCAGATCCACGCCGCGCTCAAGCCCGGCGGAACCCTCCTCTACGCGGAGAACCTTCGCGGCACGTGGCTTCATCGCGCGGCCCGGGCGGTCGCCTACCGCGTCCGACGGGCATCCTGGCGCTTCGTCTCGCCGAAGGAACTGCGCGGGATGCTCGCGGTCTTCGACCGCCACGAGTTCCGCTCGACGGGTTTCCTCTCGCTCTTCGGTGTGACGGAGGCGCAGCGCGGGGCGCTCGCGGCGGCCGACGATGCCGTCTTCAACCGAGTGCCTCAGGACTGGCGCTACGTGGGCTTCGGCAAGGCGGTCAAGCGGCGCTAGGAGCGCACCGCCTCAAGTACGCCCGCCGGGAGGCCGGGAGGCACGTCGAGTTCGACGGCGAGCGCGTGCAGCGAGCGGCTGTAGAGGTTGCGCAGCCCCGCGGCGAGGGTGATGTTGACGATCTGCGCGTCGTCGAAACCAAGCTCACGAAGCCGTTCGCTGTCCGCGTCGGACATTGTCTCGGCGTCGCGGCTCAGCTTCGCGGCGTAGTCCATCATCGCTACTTCGGCCTCGCTGAGTCCGGCAGCGCGGTAGTCGCGGGCGATCGCGACGACCTCGTCGGCGCTCATGTACTTGAGCGACTTGCGGCTGTGGGCGAGCCGGCACATGTCGGAGCC
Source organism: Antiquaquibacter soli (assembly GCF_030580675.1). Taxonomy (GTDB): domain Bacteria; phylum Actinomycetota; class Actinomycetes; order Actinomycetales; family Microbacteriaceae; genus Rhodoglobus; species Rhodoglobus soli. The sequence goes on from NZ_JAUQUB010000001.1 coordinate 726,500, forward strand.
GAGCGCCTCGGCCGCAGCGAGCGTGACGAGCTCGTAGTTGCGCATACCGAGAGGCCGCGCGATCGCTCCCGCAAGAGCGCTGAAGGCCTTCACCGCCTCCGGGTTGAGCGCCATGGCCTTCGTGTAGGTCGGCACGTAGCCGAGGTCGGCGATGTCCTCGGCGTAGAGTTCGGCGACGAGCCCGGTCGCCTCGTCCTCGGGGATGGTTCGGAGAATCGACATGCCCTTCATGCTCGCACCACTCGGTCGAGAAGTCCTCCCCTGACGAACACGACGGGGGATTTCGGCTTCGAGCTCTGCTGAGAGCCGGGCCGGCCAACGGCCCCACCCGCTGACGGCTCGATGGTCGGCAGGTTGTGGGATGCTCCTCCCCATGGACATCGACATCGTTCCCGCGGCCGTCGCCGGTCGCGCCGCGGTCGAGGCCGTGCTGCGGGACGAGGCCACCTCGCGCGACTGCTGGTGCCAGTTCCACGTGCTGTCGAACGCGCAGTGGCGCGACACGACGCGCGAGTCGCGCCGCGAACTGCTCGTCGAGCAGGTCGAGTCCCTCGATCCGCCTCGCGGTCTCGTCGCGCTGCGTGAGGGCGAGCCGGTGGGGTGGTGCGGCGTCGAGCCGCGGGTGCGTCTCCGGCACGTGACATCCAGCAGGCTCGTCGTCAAGGAGAGCCCGTTCGCGCTCGACGATCCAGGCGTTTGGTCCGTGTACTGCATGCTGGTTCCCCGCGCCGCCCGCCGACAGGGCGTGGCCGACGGGATGCTCGCCGCCGCGATCGACCACGCCGAGGCTCATGGCGCCACAGGGATCGAGGGCTACCCGATCGACGCATCGAAGCGCGGAGGTCGGCTCCCGGCCGGCTTCTCGACCGGAACCCTCTCGATGTTCGAGCGACACGGGTTCGCCCCCGTCGCCTCCCTCCCGTCGGCACGCACGCTCGTCGCCCGAACGATCGCGTGAGAGCGGCGTTCCGGGAACCTGAAAAATACCTGTACGCTCGACCCAACCCCTTCCGCCGTCCGAGGAGCCGCATCCCCGTGAAGACCGCCCGAATTCTCGCCGCCCTTGGCGTTGCCGCCGCCCTGACGTTTGCCGCAGCGCCCGCGCACGCCGCTGCCCCGGCGCTCCCGGCAGGCGAGTCGCTGCTCGCCGCCAGCTGCACGGAGGATTATCCCGCGGCTGAGGTCTTCCGAGTTGACCCGGCGACCGGGGTGAGCACCGCGATCGGCACCGGTAGCTTCGACTTCGTGTGCAGCTATCAGGGCGCGTGGGACCGCACGACGAGCACCTACTACGGAAGCGTCTGGGACAGCGGCACCTCCGAACTCGTGACGTGGAACCTCGAGACGGGTGTTCCGACCAAGGTCGCCGACATCCTCGTGGGCGACGCCCCGGTCAACCCCTATGCTCTTGTGATCGACCTCGAGGGCAACGCGTACTTCAACAGCGGCGTGAACCTCTACTCCCTCGATCTCGCGACCGGCGCCGCGACTCTTCTCGGCCCGCTCGCCGCGCTCACCGACGATGGCTACGGCTTCTCGGTGGACCCGAGCACCGGTGACCTGTACCTGCTGCAGGAGAACGGCGACCTCTTCCTCGTCGACCCCGTCGCCGTGACGGCGACCTACGTCGCGTCGTGGACATTCTCGACCGAGGGCACCAACACCTGGGGACTGGCGATCGACAGCGCCGGCACCGCCTGGGTGGTCGAGTACCCGGGCGACGACAACTACACCGCGCTCTGGAGCACCCCGCTCGCCACCTTCGGCGTCGACCCGCAGCTTTCCGGAAACATCGTCGACGCAGCGACCGGTGAGGACTTCAGCGGTTGGTGGGTGGCCCTCGTTCCCGCGGCTGCCCCGCCGGCGCTCGCCGCGACCGGATTCGACGCCACGCCGATCGCCGTCGCGGGCGGGATGCTCGCGCTCGCCGGTCTCGTGCTCGTCGCATCCCGTCGCCGCCGCGCCGCATAAGCGGATTCGTCATCGTCCGGTAACACGGGCGATGTAGGCTGGGCCGCACAACCGAACACCGGGCCGCAAACACGATGCGGGAGAGCTCCCTCCTGGAGGGGGCACCGAAGGAGCAAGCCTCCCCGCCAATCTCTCAGGTCTACGTACCGCATCGAGAAGGCCACTCTGGAAAGCGCGCTGCGTGCAGCGCCGCCGATGGTGAAAGCGCGAACAACGCGCGAAGCTCTCAGGCTCCATGACAGAGGGGGAGTTCTACCGCCGCCCAAGCCAGGAGAACTCCGTGCCCGCTTCTTCGACCCCGCTGCACCAGCTCCACGTGGATGCCGGCGCGAGCTTCACCGACTTCGCAGGCTGGCAGATGCCGGTGCGGTACAGCTCCGATCTCGCCGAGCACGCCGCGGTGCGCACCGCGGCAGGCATCTTCGACATCTCGCACATGGCGGAGCTGAGCGTGACCGGCCCGCAGGCGGCCGCATTCCTCGACTTCGCGCTCGCCGGCAACATCTCGGCGATCGCGCTCTCCAAGGCGAAGTACACGATGATCCTCACCCCTGAGGGCGGCATCATCGACGACCTGATCGTGTACCAGAACGCCCCCGGCGAGTACCTCGTCGTCGCGAATGCGGGCAACCGCGAGCCCGTTGTGGCCGCGCTCAGCGAGCGGATCGACGGCTTCGAAGCCGCGCTCACGGACGCGACCGAGGCGATCGCCCTCATCGCCGTGCAGGGCCCGCGCTCGCGCGAGATCCTGGAGGCGACGGCGGGTCTGGAGCAGGACGACGCCGTCGCCATGGGGCACACCCTCGACGTGCTGCCGTACTACGCGTGCATGGGCATGCGCTTCCAGGGCACTCCGCTCCTCGTGGGCCGCACCGGTTACACGGGCGAGGACGGCTTCGAGCTCTTCGTCGGGGCGGGGGATGCTGCATCCCTGTGGACTGCTCTCCTGGCCGCCGGCGAGCCTCTCGGGCTCATCCCGTGCGGCCTCGCCGCCCGCGACACGCTGCGGCTCGAGGCCGGGATGCCCCTGTACGGCCACGAGCTGGGCCTCGACACCCTGCCGGTGCAGGCCGGGCTCGGCCGGGTCGTGCCGCTCAAGACGAAGACGGTCGACTTTGTCGGCCGATCCGGTATCGAGGCGGGCCCAGCCGAGGGTGCGCGAGTGCTCGTCGGTCTGGTCGCCGAGGGCAAGCGCGCCGGACGGGCCGACTACGCGGTGCTGCACGGCGACGAGCAGGTGGGCGTGATCACGAGCGGGGCGCTGTCGCCGACGCTCGGGCATCCGATCGCCATGGCCTATGTCGACCCGGCCGTCTCCGAGCCGGGCACCGTGCTCGACATCGATGTGCGCGGCTCGCGGATCCCCGCGACCGTCGTCCCCCTGCCCTTCTACAAGAAAGACGAGAACCATGACTGATCTCTCCGCCCTGAAGTACACGGCCGAGCACGAGTGGGTGCTCGTCGAGGGCTCCGTCGCGACGGTGGGCATCACCGCCTACGCGGCGGAGAAGCTCGGCGACATCGTCTACGTCGATCTCCCGAAGGTCGGATCGAGCCTCGCGAGCGGCACCGTCGTCGGCGAGATCGAGTCGACGAAGTCGGTCGGCGAGCTGTTCGCCCCGGTCGACGGCACCGTCGTCGAGGCCAACCAGGCGGTCGTCGACAGCCCCGAGCTCGTCAACTCCGACCCGTTCGGCGAGGGCTGGCTCGTCAAGGTGGAGTTCACCGAGCTCCCCGCCCTGCTGACCGCGGACGAGTACGCCGCACTGACCGGAGAGTGATGACCGACGCATTCCAGTCCCGCCACATCGGCACGGACTCCGCCGCCCAGAAGCACATGCTCGAGGTGGTCGGCTACGGCTCCGTCGAAGAACTCGTGGATGCTGCGGTTCCTCCCGCTATCCACGTTCAGCCTCTCGAGCGCAGCACGATCCCTGCTCCCGCGAGCGAGCGCGAGGCGCTCGCCGAACTGCGCGCGCTCGCCCGCCGCAACCGCGTCCGCCGCAGCATGATCGGACTCGGCTACTACGACACCATCACGCCCGCCGTGATCAAGCGCAACGTGCTCGAGAACCCGAGCTGGTACACCGCCTACACGCCCTACCAGCCGGAGATCTCGCAGGGGCGCCTCGAGGCGCTCATCAACTTCCAGACGATGGTCTCCGACCTCACCGGTCTCGCCACGGCGAACGCGTCGATGCTCGATGAGGGCACCGCCGTGGTCGAGGCGATGCTGCTCGCGCGGCGGGCATCCGGCTCGTCGTCCAACGTCTTCCTGGTCGACCGCGACGCGCTGCCGCAGACGAAGGCGCTCCTCGCGAACCGCGCGGAGGCGGTCGGCATCGAGCTGCTCGAGCTCGCGCTCCCGGAGGCGCTCGAGGCGGGCATTCCCGCGAGCTTCGGCGTTCTGGTGCAGTACCCCGGCGCCTCGGGCCGGGTGTGGGACCCGCGCGAGGTCATCGCCGCCGTCAAGGATCAGGGCGGTGTCTCGGTGGTCGCGGCCGATCTGCTCGCCCTCACCCTGCTGACCTCCCCGGGCGAGCTCGGCGCCGACGTCGCCGTCGGCACGTCGCAGCGCCTCGGCGTCCCGATGGGCTTCGGCGGCCCGCACGCCGGGTACATGGCCGTCAGAGCCGGGCTCGAGCGCCAGCTGCCGGGGCGGCTCGTCGGCGTGTCCCAGGATGCCGCGGGGCATCCCGCGTACCGCCTCTCCCTGCAGGCGCGCGAGCAGCACATCCGCCGCGAGAAGGCCACCTCGAACATCTGCACCGCCCAGGTGCTCCTCGCCGTGATGGCGTCCATGTACGCGGTCTACCACGGTCCCGACGGCCTCAAGCGCATCGCGCAGCGAGTGCACGCGGCCACCGTGCTGACCGCGAAGGAGCTTCGCGCCCGCGGGCTCGCCCCCGTCCACGACAGCTACTTCGACACCCTGACCGTGTCGGTTGCGGATGCCCCGGCTGTCGTCGCGGCGGCGCTCGAGCACGACATCCTCCTGCATGCCGCCGACGCCACCACGGTGTCGTTCTCGGTGGACGAGGTCACGGCGCTCGACATCGAGACCGTTCTGCCGACCCTCCTCGAGGCGCTCGGGGCGACGGGGGAGCGGGACCTCGGCACGGCGACGGGCCCGTTTGCGAAGGACCCGGAGCGCTGGTTCGCCCTCGACTCCGAGCACCAGCACGAATACCTGCCCGCCCTCGCCCGCACCTCGGCCTACCTCACCCACCCGGTGTTCAACACGCACCGGAGCGAGACGGCGATGATGCGCTACCTCAAGTACCTCGCCGATAAGGATTACGCGCTCGACCGCGGCATGATCCCGCTCGGCTCCTGCACGATGAAGCTCAATGCCGCCACCGAGATGGAGGCGGTGACCTGGCCCGAGTTCGCGGGGCTGCACCCCTTCGCGCCCGAGTCCGACGTCGAGGGCTACCTCGAGCTCATCGGCCAGCTGCAGACCTGGCTCGCCGAGGTGACGGGGTACGACTCCGTCTCCCTCCAGCCCAATGCCGGTAGCCAGGGCGAGCTCGCGGGTCTGCTCGCGATCCGGGGCTACCACCGCTCGCGCGGGGACGTCGAGCGCACGGTGTGCCTCATTCCGTCGAGCGCGCACGGTACGAACGCGGCGAGCGCCGTGCTCGCGGGGATGCGCGTGGTCGTCGTCGAGTGCGATGAGCTCGGCAACGTCGACCTCGACGACCTCCGGGCGAAGGTCGCCCTCCACGCGGACAGCCTCGCGGCGCTCATGATCACCTACCCGTCGACGCACGGCGTGTACGAGCACGAGGTGCGGGCGATCGCGGACGCGGTCCATGAGGCCGGCGGCCAGGTGTACGTCGACGGCGCCAACCTCAACGCCCTGCTGGGCTACGCGCGGTTCGGAGATTTTGGCGGAGATGTCTCCCACCTGAACCTCCACAAGACCTTCTGCATCCCGCACGGCGGTGGCGGGCCCGGCGTCGGGCCCGTGGCGGCGAAAGCGCACCTCGCTCCGTTCCTGCCGTCGCACCCGCTCGCGCAGCGCGACTTCGTCCCCGAAGCCGAACGGCCCGCGCACCGGAACATCGTCTCCGCCGCCCCGTTCGGCAGCCCGAGCATCCTGCCGATCTCCTGGGCCTACGTGCGCATGATGGGCGCCGAGGGGCTCAAGGCGGCGACCGGCGCGGCGGTGCTCGCGGCCAACTACGTCGCGGTGCGCCTGCGCGAGTACTACCCGGTGCTGTATTCGGGAGACAACGGGCTCGTCGCGCACGAGTGCATCCTCGACCTGCGTCCGCTCAAAGAGGCGACGGGTATCGACAACAACGATGTCGCGAAGCGCCTCATCGACTTCGGCTTCCACGCGCCCACGATGTCGTTCCCGGTCGCGGGCACTCTCATGGTCGAGCCGACGGAGAGCGAGGACCTCGCCGAGATCGACCGCTTCATCGACGCGATGATCGCGATCAAGGAGGAGGCGGATGCCGTCGCTGCGGGTGTCTGGCCCGCCGACGACAACCCGCTCGTGCACGCTCCGCACACCGCCCAATCGGTCATCGAGGGGGAGTGGGCGCACGCGTACTCGCGGGAGCAGGCGGTCTACCCGGTGCGCAGCATCATCCGCGGCAAGTACTGGCCGCCGGTGCGGCGCATCGACAACGCGTTCGGCGACCGCAACCTCGTGTGCGCCTGCCCGCCGATCGAAGCATTCGCCGACTAGCTTGCTGGTGCCCCGAACAACCCGGGGAATGTCGCGGCCGCCCACGGGTAGCCGACGAAGATCGCCGAGTCGATCAGGATGTGTGCGATGACGAGCGGCAGCACTCTCCCCGTCCGGGTGTAGAGCCAGCCGAACAGGATGCCCATCGCAACGTTGCCGACGAACGCGCCGAAGCCCTGGTACAGGTGGTAGCTGCCGCGGAGCACGGCGCTGACGAGGATGATCGGCCACGTGCGCCACCCGAGGTCGCGCAGCCGCGCGAACAGGTAGCCGATGACGATGACCTCCTCGGTGACTCCCGCGCGCAGCGCCGAGAGCACGAGCACCGGAACTGTCCACCAGTGCTCGGAGAGCGCATTGGCCACGACGTTCACGGTGAGCCCGAGCTCGCGCCCTGCGAGGTAGACGCCGATTCCGGGGATGCCGATGACCAGGGCGAGAACGACCCCGTGCAGGCCGTCCCGCACGGGCCGGGTGCCGTCGATGCCGAGCCGGCTGAGGTGCGGCCGCGCGACCCGCCACAGCAGGAACGCGACGAGCGCGACCGGCACCAGGTCGAAGAAGATGCCCATGAGCTGGTAGATCAGGTCGAAGACGGGTCGGTCGCTGAGCGAGGGGTTGAGCGTCGCCGTCTGGTCGGAGAGGGCCTGGTCGCGCGTGGTGCGGTTGATGATGGCGACCACCGAGTAGGCGGCGGATGCCCCGAGCGAGAGGCCGAGCACGATGAGGATCTCCGCCCACAACCGCGCCCTGCTCGCGTCGCCTCGATCCGCGAGCGGGTAGCTGCCCGCCGCGAGGCGCGTCACCGCGCGGCCGGCGGCAGTGCGCACGCGGGGGTGCCGCCCGGCAGGCGGTGCCGGTTGGCGGCGATGAAGCGATAGCCGAGCGCGGCGGCCCAAGAGAAGGGCGGCGTCGCGATGAGGTGCCCGAGGAACCGCCAGCCCGGCGCCCGCTGCATCCGGAGCAGGGCGGAGAAGGCCAGGTGCCCCGCGTACTGGTGGGTGGGCGTCACGACCCACGCGTAGCGCGTCACGTCGTCGATGGAGAGTCCCAGTTCGTCGAGGTCGAGCCACTGCCATGGCGAGGTGGGCGGAAACGCCGGGAGGAGCTTCTCGAGGGCGTTGACGGAGGTCGTGCAGAACGCACAGTCGCCGTCGAAGACGAGCAGCGGGCCGCTGGAGGGTTTCGACAATCGCGCTTCGCTCACCCCTCGATGGTACGCCGCGGATCACGCTCGATCACGCCATCTCCGAGACTGTGGCGCACGATTCGTGCAAGCTGCGAGGAATTGATGCAAGAAAGCTCCATACCGCGCAACGAATTCGTGAGTTCGTTACCACTGTGTAACGTTTGCGCCTACAGTTTTGCGAGGGAAATGGCCCCGCTTAGGGTGTCAACTACCAAGCGCGACACGGCGCCTAGGAACGCCGTGCCGATTGCTCATCTTGCACAGGAGGAAAATTGAGAATCAGACGATTCGCGGCAGCTGCTGCCACGGTCGCGGCTGGTGCTCTCGTCCTCTCGGGCTGCGCCGCGCCGCAGTCCGAGATCGTCGAGGGCTCGTCGCTGTCCGTGGCGTGGAACCAGCCGTTCTACTCGTACAACGGCAACACGTCGTTCGGTAACGCGACGGCCAACAACAACATCACGTACGCGACCCTCGGTGGCTTCAACTACTACAACGACGTTCCGGAGCTGGTGAAGGACACGTCCTTCGGCACCTACGAGCTCGTCTCCGAGGACCCGCTCGTCGTCAAGTACACGATCGCCGATGGCGTGAAGTGGTCGGACGGCACCGCGGTCGACGCCGCTGACCTCCTCCTCCAGTGGGCCGCCCTCTCGCGCGCCCTCGACACGCCGGACTTCGACGCGTCGGAGTTCACCGACCCCGACACCGGCGAGTTCACCGACGACTTCCCGACGGACGTCGTGTACTTCGACTCCGGCGCCGACCCGTCGGTCGGCCTCGGCCTCGTCTCGACTACCCCTGAGGTGAGCGACGACAAGAAGTCGATCACGATGACCTACGACGAGCCCTTCGTCGACTGGGAGCTCCAGCTCACGTCGCCGCTTCCCGCGCACGTGGTCGCCAAGAACGCCCTCGGCATCGAGGACAACCAGGAGGCCAAGGACGCGATCTACGACGCGATCGAGAACGACGACGCCGAGGCGCTCGCCGCGATCTCGAGCTTCTGGAACTCGGGCTTCAACTTCACCGAGATGCCCGACAACACCGACCTCGTGCTCGCGAGCGGCCCGTACATGATCACCGACTTCGTCGCCGACCAGTACGTCACGCTGACCGCGAACCCGGAGTACACCGGCGACAACCTCCCCAAGGTGGAGGAGATCACCGTCCGGTTCATCACCGACCCGCTGGCCGCCGTCCAGGCGCTCCAGAACGGTGAGGTCCAGCTCATCAGCCCGCAGGCTACCGCGGACGTCGCCGAGGCGCTCGCCGCTCTCGACGTGACCGTCATCGGCGGCTACGAGGGAACGTACGAGCACATCGACCTCCAGTTCGACCAGTCGAAGAGCGGACACTTCAACAACCCCCTCATCCGTGAGGCGTTCATGAAGGTCATCCCGCGCCAGGAGATCGTCGACAAGCTCATCAAGCCGCTCCAGGAGGACGCCGAGGTTCGTAACTCGCAGGTCTTCCTCCCCGGCGCCGAGGGCTACGACGAGTCCGTCGCGGAGAACGGCTCGGAGGCGTACGCCGAGGTCGACATCGAGGGCGCGAAGGCGCTCCTCGCCGAGGCCGGCGTCACCAACCCCGAGGTCTGCATGCTCTTCAGCTCGACGAACCCCCGTCGTGCCAACGAGTTCCTGCTGATCCAGCAGTCCGCCGCTCAGGCCGGCTTCAACGTGACCGACTGCTCGAGCCCCGACTGGGGTGGCCTCCTCGGCACCCCCGGAGCCTACGACGCGTCGCTCTTCGGATGGCAGTCGACCAGCCTCGGTGTGACCAACGGCCCGCCCCCCACCTACACCACGGGTGGAATCAACAACCTGAACTTCTACAGCAACCCCGAGATGGACGAGCTGACCGCCGCTCTCGGCAAGGAGTTCGACCCGGACGCTCAGATCGAGATCATGAAGCAGATCGACAAGATCCTGTGGGATGACTTCTACGGAGTGACCATCTTCCAGTTCCCGGCGGTTACGGCCTACGACCAGAACGCGATCACCAACATTTCGCCTTCGACCCTGGCCCCGACCATCTTCTGGAACATCTGGGATTGGGAGCCTGTCTCGGCCGACGCTGAGTAGTCAGTCCGACTGACACCAGGTACACCCAGGGCGCTGGGGCCTCACGGCCCCAGCGCCCACCCGCTGGAAGACCCCCGGTTAGGTAGGTGCCCTCCGTGGCAACATTCGTCGTGAGGCGGCTCATCGCCTCGATCTTCATCTTCATCGCCGCGACGTACCTCATGTACATCCTCGTCGCCCTGTCGGGCGACCCTCTGGAGGATCTGAGGACGAGCTCGGCCCCCAACAAGCAGCAGCTCATCGAGGCGCGAACAGCGTTGTTGAACCTCGATGTGCCCCCGCCCCTGCGCTACTTCATCTGGCTCGGCGGCATCTTCGGCCTCACCGGCAAGGGCTTCGGCTACCTCGGCGTGACCGTCCAGAACCAGCCCGTGAACGTGCTCCTCGGCCAGGCGATGGGCTCGACCCTCCAGCTCGTGACGCTGGCGACCGTGGTCGCGATCATCCTCGGCATCGTCGTCGGAATCACGACCGCGCTGCGGCAGTACTCCGGCTACGACTACGGCGTGACGTTCCTGTCGTTCCTGTTCTTCTCCCTGCCGATCTTCTGGGTCGCGGTGCTCCTCAAGCAGTACCTCGCGATCGGCTTCAACGACTTCCTCCGAGATCCCGCCATCCCCTGGTGGCTCATCGTGATACTCGCGCTGATATCCGGAGTCATCTGGATGTCGATCATCCCGCGCAAGGGGATCCAGCGGCTGTACACGTTCCTCATCGCCGCGGTCGCCACCGCCGCTCTCCTGGTGTACATGGAGCTCACCGACTGGTTCTCGAACCCGCACATCGGCATCGTCGGCATCGTCCTCTCGGCGGCCGGTGTCGCGTTCGGCGTCACCGCGATCTCGACGGGTCTGCGCCAGCGCCGCGCTCTGCGCGCATCGATCATCGTCGCCGCGATCGGCATCGCGATGTACTACCCGTTCATGCTGTTCATCTCGTACTACCTGACGTTCTGGACCTGGGTCGGGCTCGGGGTGCTGGCCGTCGCGGTGAGCTTCGCGATCGGCTGGTTCACGGGCGGCGCCGACAAGGCACCGGTCGCGCGAACAGCCGCCATCACCGGCTTCCTGGTGGCCGCGCTCATCTCCCTCGACCGCTTCATGTCGGTCTGGAACGCCTACGCGAACTCGAGCCGGATCAAGGGCCGCCCGATCGCGACGATCGGGTCGAGCACCCCCGGCCTCGAGGGCTCCCTCTGGGTGATGGGCGTCGACTTCTTCACGCACCTGCTGCTGCCGACGATCGCGCTCATCCTCATCTCCTTCGCGAGCTACACCCGCTACTCGCGCGCGAGCCTGCTCGAGGTCATGAACCAGGACTACATCCGCACCGCTCGCGCGAAGGGCCTCACCGAGCGCACCGTCGTCGTGCGGCACGCGTTCCGCAACGCCCTCATCCCGATCGCGACGATCGTCGCGTTCGACATCGGGGGCATCGTCGGCGGCGCGGTCATCACCGAGCGCGTGTTCGGCTGGACCGGAATGGGGGCGCTCTTCCAGAACGGCCTCGACCACGTCGATCCGAACCCCGTGATGGCCTTCTTCCTCGTCGTGGGCGGCCTCGCCATTCTCTTCAACCTGATCGCCGACCTCGTGTACGCAGGTCTCGACCCGAGGATCCGGGTGTCCTGATGAGCAACATTCCACCCCCTGTCGAGCAGCCGGGCCACCACGAGGGCAGCGTCGCCGAGGCCGAGAACTCCATCGAGCTCAAGGAGATCGCGGGCCTGTCGCAGGGCCAGATCGTCCGTCGCCGGTTCTTCCGCCACAAGGGCGCCCTCATCTCGATGTTCGCGCTCGCCTTCATCATCCTGCTGTCCTTCACCTCGGTCGGCGTCGCCTTCGGCGACTGGAAGTCCGGCGGCTGGTGGCAGTACACCTGGAACGTCGCCGTCGAGATCGAGAACAACGGCAGGCCCACGCTGAGCCTGTTCCCGTTCGCGATCGGAAACCACCCGTTCGGCCAGGACGAGGTCGGTCGAGACATCTTCGCGGTGGTCATGCGAGGTACTCAGCAGTCGCTCATGATCATGGTCATCGTGGGTGTCATCGCGACGATCATCGGAACGGTGATCGGTGCGGTCTCCGGCTACTACCGCGGATGGCGCGACTCGGTGCTCATGCGTTTCACCGACGTCATCATCACGATTCCGGTCATCGTCATCGCGGCGGTTCTCGGTCGCCGGTTCGGCGACTTCGGCGCCCCCGTCCTCGCCGTGATCCTCGGCCTACTGCTGTGGACCGGTCTCGCTCGACTCGTGCGCGGTGAGTTCCTGTCCCTGCGCGAGCGCGAGTTCGTGGATGCGGCGCGCGTGGCCGGGGCGAACGACAACCGCATCATCTTCCGGCACATCCTGCCGAACGCGATCGGCGTCATCATCGTCAACTCGACGCTCCTCATGGCGTCGGCGATCCTCATCGAGACCGGCATCAGCTTCCTCGGCTACGGCGTGCAGGCGCCGGACACCTCGCTCGGCAAGATCATCAGCGAGAACCAGGTCGCGTTCGCGACGCGCCCGTGGTTGTTCTGGTGGCCTGGCGTGTTCATCATCGCGATCGCTCTGTGCATCAACTTCATCGGCGACGGCTTGCGCGACGCGTTCGACCCGCGCCAGAAGCGCATGCCGAGCGATCGCGCGCTCGCCCGCGCCGACCGTGACAAGACGCCGGTGGGACCGGCGCCGTTGGCCGAGGCAGAGGCCCGCGTGCCGCGCGCCAGCGGTTCGACCGGGATGGGGACCGGCCTGTGATGACGGCCCTACAGCAGCACGCCGAGCACCGTCGCGACGGCGAGCGCCGCCACGACGGCGATCGTCACGACGTGGTACTCCTTGCGGACGCTGCCGGGTTCCGGGCCTGCGTCGAGGAGCCCCTGCGCGCGCAGGTCCTCCCAGTGGCTGCGGATGACGAGCGCGATCGCCCCGGACTGCGTGCTCGGCAGGTCGCCCGGTCGCGGGTTGGCTCCGCTCGCCTCGGCGGCGAGCCGGGCATCCTTCATGGTGCCCGCCTGGGCCGCGTAGCGGTTGGGGGCGGGGCTCGCCCACGCCGTGACCGTGCCGTCGGCCGTGGTGAGAGTGAGCGCGTACTTCGTGTCGACGTTCTCGATGGCCGGCCACGGTACGTGCACGGTGGTGAAGACGTTGACCACCGTCACCTCGTGCTCCGCGACGTCCACGCGCGGGAACCAGAACAGCGCGAAGGCGAGCGCCGCGAGCAGCAGCAGCGGCCAGCTGAAGCGCACGACGACGTTCCAGTCGCCGTCCACCACGAATCCCGCAAGCCCGAGGGCCACGATGACCGCTGTGGCGATGCTCAGGCCGCGGCCGAAGGCGGGTCGGAAACTCGTCGGGGCGAATCGCATGCCCCCAGCTTCGCAGACTGCGCAGGGAAGGACCTGAAGTGACTGCCGCAACAGCTACATCCGAGACCGTGCTCGAGGTCAAGGACCTCGGGGTCGACTTCTGGGTCGACGGCACCTTCTACCCGGCGGCGGTGGGCCTCAACTACAAGGTCCAGCGTGGCGAGGTGCTCGCCATCGTCGGCGAGTCCGGTTCCGGTAAGTCCTCGAGTTCCATGGCGCTTCTCGGTCTCCTGCCCGCCAACGCGAAGGTGACGGGCTCGATCAAGCTCCTCGGCAAGGAGCTGCAGGGCATCCCGCAGAGCGACCTCCGCGCCGTGCGGGGCAACCAGATCGCGGTGATCTTCCAGGAGCCGATGACGGCCCTGAACCCGGTGTACACGGTGGGCTTCCAGATCATGGAGGCGCTTCGCTCGCACTTCGACCTCACGCCGAAGGAGGCGAAGGAGCGCGCGATCGACCTGCTCACCAAGGTCGAGATGCCCGACCCGCCGACGGCGTTCAACAAGTACCCGCACCAGCTCTCGGGCGGTCAGCGCCAGCGAGCGATGATCGCGCAGTCGATCTCGTGCGACCCGGTGCTGCTCATCGCCGATGAGCCCACGACCGCGCTCGACGTGACCGTGCAGGCGGAGATCCTCGAGCTGTTGAGGAGCCTCCACAAGCGGCTCGACAGCGCGATCATCCTCATCACGCACGACATGGGCGTGGTCGCCGACCTCGCCGACCACATCATGGTGATGAAGGACGGCGTCGCGGTCGAGACGGGCACCGTCGTCGACGTGTTCGAGCGGCCGCAGCATCCGTACACCCAGCAGCTGCTGGCCGCCGTGCCGCACCTCGGCCAGGCGCCGCTGCAGATCAACGAATCCGAACCCGCCCCGGGCGCGCCCAAGCCGGCGCCGGTGCTCAAGTTCGAGAACGTCGCGATCGAGTACCCGAAGCGCGGGCGCGTTCCCGCGTTCCGCGCCGCGGAGGACATCAACCTCGAGATCTACCCGGGAGAGATCCTGGGCCTCGTGGGGGAGTCGGGCTCCGGCAAGACCACCCTCGGTCGGGCATCCGTCGGCCTGCTGCCGATCGCGGAAGGAAAGCTCACCGTCGTCGGTCAGGACATCTCGAACGCGTCCCTGCGCGACCTCCGCCCGCTGCGCCGCAAGACCGGCATCGTCTTCCAAGACCCGGGCTCGAGCCTCAACCCCCGGATGCCCATCGGCCAGTCCATCGGAGAGCCCCTGCTCCTCGCCGGGGAGGCCAGCGGCAAGGAGCTCGACAAGCGCGTGCAGGAGCTGCTCGCCCAGGTTGAGCTCCCCACGAGCTACCGCAACCGCTACCCGCACGAGCTCTCGGGCGGTCAGCGGCAGCGTGTCGGCATCGCGCGGGCGCTCGCTCTGACGCCGGAGCTGCTGGTCGCGGACGAGCCGACGAGCGCCCTCGACGTCTCCGTGCAGGCCCGATTCCTCGACCTCCTGCAGGAGATCCAGGACCAGCTCCAGTTCGCATGCCTCTTCGTCAGCCACGACCTCGCGGTCGTCGACATCCTCGCGCACAGGATCGCGGTCATGCATCGCGGTAGACTTGTCGAGCAGGGAACTCGGGATGAGATCCTGCGAACCCCCAAAGACCCCTACACTCAGCGGCTCATCGCTGCCGTGCCGCTGCCCGATCCGGTCGCGCAGCGCGAGCGGCGCGAGGAGCGGGCTGCCTCCAAGGCCTCGGAAGAGGGCCGCAACTAGAAGGAATACGTCATGGCGATCGCCACACGCTCCGACCTGCGCAACGTGGCGATCGTCGCCCACGTCGACCACGGCAAGACGACGCTCGTCGACGCCATGCTGCGCCAGACCAACTCGTTCGACGCCCACGCGCACCTCGAGGACCGCGCGATGGACTCCAACGACCTCGAGCGCGAAAAGGGCATCACGATCCTCGCCAAGAACACGGCGATCACCTACAACGGCGTCCACGCGACCGACGGACCGGTGACCATCAACGTCATCGACACCCCCGGCCACGCGGACTTCGGTGGCGAGGTCGAGCGCGGCCTGTCGATGGTCGACGGTGTCGTGCTGCTCGTGGACGCGAGCGAGGGGCCTCTGCCGCAGACCCGCTTCGTGCTGCGCAAGGCCCTCGAGGCGAAGCTGCCCGTCGTGCTGCTCGTCAACAAGACCGACCGCCCGGATGCCCGCATCGACGAGGTCGTCGGCGAGAGCCAGGACCTGCTCCTCGGCCTTGCGAGCGACCTGCACGAGGACATGCCCGACCTCGACCTCGACGCCGTGCTCGACGTGCCCGTCGTGTACGCCTCGGGCCGCAACGGTGCCGCGAGCTGGACGAAGCCGGAGAACGGCCAGCTGCCGGACAACGACGACCTCGAGCCGCTCTTCGACGCGATCCTCAAGCACATCCCGGCGCCGACCTACGACGACGCCCACCCGCTTCAAGCGTGGGTGACGAACCTCGACTCGAGCCCCTTCCTCGGCCGCCTCGCGCTGCTGCGCGTCTTCAACGGCACGATCAAGAAGGGCCAGACCGTCGCGTGGGTCAAGCACGACGGATCGGTCTCGAACGTGCGGATCACCGAGCTGCTCAAGACGCGCGCGCTCGACCGCTACCCGGCCGAGTCCGCCGGGCCGGGCGACATCGTCGCCGTCGCGGGCGTCGAGGACATCACCATCGGCGAGACCCTCGCCGACCCCGAGGACGTGCGACCCCTCCCGACCATCACGGTCGACGACCCCGCGATCTCGATGACGATCGGTACGAACACCAGCCCGCTCATCGGCAAGGTCAAGGGCCACAAGCTCACGGCGCGCATGGTCAAGGACCGACTTGACCGCGAGCTCATCGGCAACGTGTCCATCAAGCTCGTCGACATCGGCCGCCCCGACGCGTGGGAGGTGCAGGGCCGCGGCGAGCTCGCGCTCGCCATCCTCGTCGAGAACATGCGACGCGAGGGCTTCGAGCTCACGGTCGGCAAGCCGCAGGTCGTCACCAAGACGATCGACGGCAAGCTGCACGAGCCGTACGAGCACCTCACCATCGACGCGCCGGAGGAGTACCTCGGCGCGATCACCCAGCTCCTCGCCGCCCGCAAGGGCCGCATGGACGGCATGGCGAACCACGGCACAGGCTGGGTGCGCATGGAGTTCATCGTCCCGTCGCGCGGCCTCATCGGCTTCCGCACCGAGTTCCTCACCATCACGCGCGGAACCGGCATCGCGAACGCCATCGCGCACGGCTACGAGCCGTGGGCGGGCGCGATCGAGACCCGCACGAACGGCTCGATCGTGGCTGACCGCGCCGGAGTGGTGACGCCGTTCGCGATGATCGCCCTCCAGGAGCGCATGTCGTTCTTCGTGGAGCCCACGCAGGAGGTCTACGAGGGCATGATCGTCGGCGAGAACTCTCGCGCCGACGACATGGACGTGAACATCACCAAGGAGAAGCAGCTCACCAATATGCGCTCCTCCACGGCCGACAACTTCGAGAAGCTCGTGCCCCCGCGCAAGCTCACCCTCGAGGAGTGCCTCGAGTTCGCCCGCGAGGACGAGTGCGTCGAGGTGACGCCCGAGGTGGTGCGCATCCGCAAGGTCGAGCTGGATGCGACCACTCGCGCCCGCGAGGCGTCGCGCCGCAAGAAGCAGAACGCCTAGTAGCCATCAGGGTGCACGGGTACGCTGTGCGCGAGGCATCCCGCCCGCACCGAGGAGGCACCGACATGACCACGCTGCGCACCCGCGTCACCGCTCCCATCGCGATCATCCTCGCGATGTCGATCGCGCCCGCCCTCACGGGGTGCTTCGGCAACCCCGTCGAGTCGATCATCGAGGGCGCGACAGGAGGTCAGGTCGATCTCGGCGGCACGACTCTGCCGGACGGCTACCCCGAGGCGGAGGTGCCCGTCATCGACGGCGAGATCGTCTTCGGCGGGGCTCTCGGTGACGGCAGCGGCGCCATCTACAACGTCACCGTGAAGGTCTCGGGCGCGTCCGCGATCGACGACATCAAGGCGCAGCTCGAGGGCGCAGGCTTCACCACCCAGGCGGGCGGTGACACGACGGGCGGGGCGACCTACATCGGCAACACCGACGCGTGGGGCGTGCTCGTCGTCGTCTCGGAGGACGGCAGCAACGGCTGGGTGGCCAACTACACCGTCACCTCGACGTCGGCCCAGTAGGGCTAGTCGAACAGCTCCGCCCCGACGAACGATCCGTCGCGCGCACCGCGGGGGATCGCGAAGAGCGCCGAGCCGACGTGCCGGATGTACTCGTTCATCGCGTCCGTCGCGAGCGCCGACTGGACGTCGATGAACTGCTGCGGCGACCGCTGATAGCTCATGAAGAACAGGCCCGCGCGCAGCTGCCCGAGGTCGTTCGAGCCGTCCACGAAGTTGTAGCCGCGGCGGAGCATCCGCGTCCCCGAGTGGGTGCGATGCGCGAGCCGCACGTGCGAGCTCGCCGGGATCGCGGGATCCCCGCTCGTGGTGCGCAGCGCGAAGTCCGGCTCGGTGAACTCGCCGCCGCCCGAGAGCGGCGCGCCCTCGCCCTTGTCGCGGCCGACGATGTCGTTCTGCTCCGCGAGGCTCACGCGATCCCAGTTCTCGATCGTCATGAGGATCGTGCGCGTCACGAGGTAGCTGCCGCCGCGTAGCCAGGACTGGGGCTCGTCGTCGCCGACCCACACGAAGTCGCGCAGAGCCTCCGACTCCTCGGCCTTGATGTTGGCGGTGCCGTCCTTGAAGCCGAACAGGTTGCGAGGCGTGGCCTGCGCCGTCGAGGTCGACGAGGTGCGGCCGAAGCCGAGCTGCGTCCAGCGGATCCGCGCCGTGCCGAACGCGATCCGGCTGAGGTTGCGGATGGCGTGCACCGCTACCTGGGGATCGTTGGCGCACGCCTGGATGCACAGGTCGCCGCCGCTGCTGGCCTCCTCGAGCAGGTCGAAGGCGAACAGGGGGAGCTCCACGAGCTCCGCGGGCTGTTTGTCGGCGAGCCCGAACCGGTCGACGCCGTCAGCCGTTCGGAACAGCGACGGCCCGAACCCGATCGTGATCGTGAGGCCGCTCGCCGGCAGTCCTACCGCCTCCCCGGTGTCGTCGGGCGGCAGCAGCTCGGGCCCGTTGACGGCGCCGGCCTCCGAGACATCGAGGCCCTGGGTGAGGCGCGCCGCCGCTGCTGTCCACTCGGTGAGCAGCTGGATGAGGTCCTCGCGCGTCGCCCGGTCGGTGAGGTCGAATGCGGCGAAGTGCAGGCGGTCCTGGGCCGGCGTCGTGATGCCCGCCTGGTGCTCGCCGAAGAACGCGTACGCTCCGGCGGCATCCTGTCCGGCCGAGGAGGCGATTCGGGATGCTGCGCCCGCGAACCCGCCGACGACAGCACCGGTGCCGACGCCCGCCGCCACCAACCCGAACAACGCCCGTCGAGACATGCCGCGAGGCGCGGGAGCCGACTCGGAGTCGCCTCCCGCGCCCAACGGGTCGATGGGTGCCTCGCTCACTCGGCCGGGTCCACCCCGAGCACAGCGTGGGTGAGCTGGGCCAGCGGCTCGCTGAGGGCGTTGAGTTGGGCGCCGAGCTCGTTCCGTTCGTCCTGGCTCACGGTGTCGTAAGACACGAAGCCGCCCTCGTAGTCGCCGTAGGTCGACAGGAGCGCCTTCATGGCGGCGAACTCCTCGTCGAGCTCGGCGACGAGCGCCTCCCCGTCGTCGCCGGAGTCGAGCGCGATCTGGCGCACGGCCGTGAACGCGACCTCGGCCCCCTCGACGTTGGCGTAGAAGTCGTAGAGGTCGGTGTGCGCGAACTCGTTCTCCTCGCCGGGCAGCTTGCCGTCGGGCGCGGCGACCTCGTCGAGGAGGCCGATCGCGCCGTTGGTGATGTCGCTCACGCTGAGCTCGAAGTCGTCCGCATGCACGGCGTCGTAGAGAGCGGTGACGTCGTCGACGAGCTTCTGCCCGATCTGCTGGCGCCCGGCGGCGTCGAGCGGGATGATCGTCTCGTCGGGGTAGTTCGCGACCGCGGCATCCAGCCAGAGGTCCATTTCGATGCGGTGGAAGCCCGTGAACTCGAGACCCTCGGCTTCCGCTCCCGGCTTGCGGTAGTCGATCGCAGGGTCGAGGTCGCCGAACTGCGAGGCGGTGGGCTCGATTCGCTCGTAGTTGATGCGGACGAGGGGGAACAGTCGCCGCGCCTCGTCGTCGTCTCCGGCGACGTACGCGTCGACGAACCCCTGGACATTCGGAACGAGCTCGGCGGCCTGGGTCTTCACGTATGCGGTGTAGTTGGCGACCGCGTCGGAGATGGCCCGTTCGCGGTCCTCGGAGACGGCTATCGCGTCGCCCGTGACGGTGAAGCTCGACTGGCCGATACCGGAGCCGATCATCCCGGGCTTGCAGACGGTGAAGTACGAGCCGGGCTGGGCGAGCACCGTCAGGTCGCGGGATGCCCCGGGCGCGATGTTCTCCACCTCGGAGACGATCGACAGCTCGTCCTCCCCGAGCAGGTAGAACTCGGTGACGCGCTCGCCGCTGTTGCTCACGCGGAAGGTCACCGTGCCGCTCGCGACGCTGTCGGTCTCGACGGTGCACGCGTCGTCGCTGCTGTCGACCGCGATGACGGTCGCGGCGGTGTCGATGCCGGCGTTCGGCACGCAGCCTGACAGCAGCGCCACGCCTCCGGCGACGGCGGCGAGCAGGGCGGTTGTGGACTTCATCGTTCTCCTTGTAGGGGGATGGGCGCGGCGGTCGCGAGGGTCCTGGCGCGCCGGGCGCGACGCTGCTCGGACACTCCCCGGAGGAAGAGCACGAGCACCACCGCGACGTAGACCGCCCACACGACGATCTCGAGCCAGGTCATCTCGGGCGAGAACCCGATCGCGCCCTTGAGCACCGCCGCGACAGCACTGTCGGGCGGGATCACGGAGGCGACGCTGAACGCCCAGCCCCACATCCACTCGAGCGAGGCGGGCACGCCCTCGGGGATCGGCTGGAAGGGGCCCGGTAGAACCCGGGCCTCTTGGAGGTCGTGGATGCCGTACGCGAGCACCCCGGCCGCGACGACGATGAGGATTGCCCCGGTCCAGGTGAAGAACAGCGACAGGTTGAGCCGGATCATCCCGCGGTAGACGAGCCAGCCGAGGAAGGCGGCGGCCAGGATGCCCAGCACGGCGCCCACCACGGCGAGGGGTGCCTCGCCCGAGGAGCGTGCCGCCGACCAGATGAAGAGCGCCGTCTCGATGCCCTCGCGCGCCACGGCCAGGAAGGCGAGCAGCACGAGTCCCCACGCGCTGCCCTCGAGGGCGCGGTCGATGCCCGATTCGAGTTCGCGCTTGAGGCTGCCGGCGGTGCGCAGCATCCAGAAGATCATCCACGTGACGAAGCCGACCGCGATGATCGACAGGCTCCCGCCGATGATCTCCTGAGCCTCGAAGCTCAGGCCGTAGGCCCCGAACGTGAGGATGGCACCGAGCACGAGGGACAATCCGATGGCGAGGGCCACGCCGAACCAGACGGTGCGGATGTGCCGCTCGCGGCCGCTCTTGCGGAGGTAGGCGATGACGATGCCGATGACGAGCGCGGCTTCGAGGCCTTCGCGAAGGCCGATGATGAGGTTGGCGAGCAAGGGGAGCTTTCGAATCGGGTGTTGGTAAGCCTTACCTAACTCGATTGACCCTAGTGCTCGTCGCGTATCCTGTCTACTGAGCGAGTAAACCTGAGAGGCAGTCACAACATATGGTCGAGCGGGTTCTCTTCGTCCACGCCGCCGCCGGAGACGAAACGGCGACTACCGGCGCGACGATCGCGCGCCTCGTGGCCTCCGGCTCCGAGGTGACCGTCGTGACGTGCATCCGAGACGAGGAGACCGCGCCCGAGCTGGATGCCGCGCTCGCCGTCCTCGGAGTCGCCGACCACCGCTACCTCGGAGCGGCCGACGCCCGCTGGCGGGGCCTGGCTCCCCGCGAGTACTCGCACACCGGCCCGACTGCCCTTGTCAGCGCGGAACTGGGGGAGGTGGCGTCCGACGTCGGGGCCGTCATCCAGCAGGTGGAGCCGACCGTCGTCGTGAGCTACGGGGCGTCGACCGGGGATGCCGAGCGCCGCCGTGTCCACGAGGCGACCGCGTGGGCCACCGAAGTGCTCCGCGTCCCGTTCTACACGGTCGGGCGGCCGGGCGCGCCCGCGCAGGTGCGCGTCGACGATCCCGAGTCGCTCGCCCGCAAGCACTCGGCGCTCGCCGCCTACCGCGGCCACCTCGCCCTCGCCGATCGCGACGCGGCGGAGGGCCTCAACCGCCTCCGGCCCGGGCGGGACTCGTTCGCCCGCACGGGCATCCTCTCCCGCATCGTCTCCGGCGTGCTCGTCCTCGCGCTCGGACTCTTCACCGGTGGCCTCTTGACGGCCGTGCACCAGTCGGTGATCGCCGTCGGCGACGCAGTCGTACCGTGGGGACTCATCGTCTCGCTCGTCATCACCGCGGCCCTCCTCGCGGGCCTCCGCATCGTCTACGAGACCCGGATCATCGCCGGCATCGCGACCGCCGGGCTCCTTGTCGCGCAGGCATTCCTCGCCTTCGCCTCACCCGGCGGGTCGGTTCTCGTCCCCGACAACGTCGCGGGAGCGGTCTGGACCATCGGATCGGTGTTCATCGCCGCCGTCGTGCTGGCGTGGCCGAAGGTGGTGCGCCGCGGCGGCGATAGGATGAAATCCCCTGCCGCGAAAGGTCCAGAACGCCCGTGACGTACGTCATCGCCCAGCCCTGCGTCGATGTGAAGGATCGCGCCTGCATCGACGAATGCCCCGTCGACTGCATCTACGAGGGCGATCGGATGCTCTACATCCAGCCCGACGAGTGCGTCGACTGCGGAGCCTGCGAGCCGGTGTGCCCCGTCGAGGCCATCTACTACGAGGACGACCTGCCCGACAAGTGGGCCGACTACTACAAGGCCAACGTCGAGTTCTTCGACGAGATCGGCTCGCCCGGCGGTGCCGCGAAGGTCGGCGTCATCCACTCCGACCACCCGATCGTGCTCGCCGAGCCGCAGGGCGGCCACGAGTAGCGTGAGCCGCACCCCGCTCGAGCTGCCCGACTTCCCGTGGGACTCGCTCGTCCCCTTCGCCGACCGGGCCCGGTCGCACCCTGACGGCTTCGTCGACCTCTCCGTCGGCTCGCCCGTGGATCCGACCCCGCAGCTCATCCGCGACTCGCTCGCGGCCGCGACGGATGCCCACGCCTACCCCCAGACCGCCGGGAGCCCCGCGCTCCGCGAGGCGATCGTCGACTGGTTCGCCCGTCGGCGCGGCGTCGACGACCTCTCGACCGCCAATGTGCTGCCCACGATCGGGTCGAAGGAGCTCGTGGCACTGCTGCCGATGCTGCTCGGCCTCGGGCGCGGCGACGTGGTCGTGCATCCCTCCGTCGCCTACCCGACCTACGCGATCGGCGCCGCCCTCGTCGGCGCGAGCGCCCTCGCCTCCGACGACCCCGAGGAGTGGCCCGCCGAGACGCGGCTCGTGTGGCTCAACAGCCCCGGGAATCCGGACGGTCGGGTGCTCGACGTCGACTCCCTGCGCGGCGCCGTGGCGCGCGCCCGCGAGCTCGGCGCGGTCGTCGTGAGCGACGAGTGCTACGCGGAGCTCAACTGGGCGGGGCCCGACCCCACGCCGTCGATCCTCGACCCGCGCGTCATCGAGGGGCGCCGATCCTCCGTACTCGCGGTGTACTCGCTCAGCAAGCAGTCGAACCTCGCCGGCTACCGGGCCGGGTTCGTCGCGGGATGCAGCGACCTGATCGGTGAGCTGCTCGCGGTGCGCAAGCACATCGGGCTCATCCCGCCCGCGCCCGTGCAGGCGGCGATGATCACGGCACTCGGCGACGACGCGCACGTCGCGGCCCAGCGCGAGCTCTACCGGGCGCGTCGAGCGCGACTGGTCCCCGCACTGCGCGCTGCCGGGTTCCGCATCGACGACAGCGACGCGGGCCTGTACTTGTGGGCCACGAAGGGCCAGGACTCGTGGCTCACGGTGTCCGAGCTCGCCGATGCGGGCATCCTCGTCGTACCCGGCACCTTCTACGGGGAGAGCCCCGCCGAGCACGTGCGCATCGCCCTCACCGCGTCGGATGCCGCGATCGCCGAGGCCGTGGCGAGGCTCGACCTGTTCTCCTGACTGTCGCGGTCCTCTAAGGCCGACCGTGGTCTTTTGAGCAGTGTGACAGTGGTCGGAGCGGCACCGTAAGCTGTAGGGGTGACTGACGCGAACGCCGAACCCGAGAAGGCCACCCTGCATTTCCCGGGCGGCACCGCAGAGTTCCCCGTCGTGCGGGGCACCGCCGGCCACGACTCGATCGACATCTCCACCTTCACGAAGCAGACCGGCTTCACGACCCTCGACCAGGGGTTCGTGAACACCGCGTCCACGCGCAGCTCGATCACCTACATCGACGGGGATGCGGGCATCCTGCGCTATCGCGGCTACGCGATCGAGGATGTCGCCCAGAACTCCACCTACCTCGAGGTCGCGTGGCTCCTCATCTACGGCCAGCTGCCCACCCCCTCGGAGCTCGCCGAGTTCGACGAGCGAGTGCGCCGCCACACGCTCCTGCACGAAGACCTCAAGCGCTTCTTCTCGGCGCTGCCGCACACCGCACACCCGATGTCGGTGCTGTCGAGCGCGGTGTCGGCGCTCAGCACGTACTACGAGGACTCGCTCGACCCGCACAACCCCGAGATGGTCGAGCTGTCGACCATCCGGCTGCTCGCCAAGCTCCCGGTCATCGCGGCCTACGCGCACAAGAAGAGCCTCGGCCAGGCGTTCCTCTACCCCGACAATTCGCTGAGCTTCGTCGAGAACTTCCTCAAGCTCAACTTCGGCAACCTCGCCGAGATCTACGAGGTCAACCCGGTGCTCGTCAAGGCGCTCGACCGGCTGCTCATCCTTCACGAGGACCACGAGCAGAACGCCTCGACGTCGACCGTGCGGCTCGTGGGCTCGACGGAGGCCAACATGTTCGCCTCCATCTCCGCGGGCATCAACGCCCTCTACGGCCCGCTCCACGGCGGCGCCAACGAGGCGGTGCTCAAGATGCTCAAGGAGATCAACGACTCCGGCGAGGGCGTGCAGCGCTTCGTCGAGCGCGTGAAGAACAAGGAAGACGGCATCCGCCTCATGGGCTTCGGCCACCGGGTGTACAAGAGCTTCGATCCGCGGGCGAAGCTCGTCAAGGAGAGCGCCGACGAGGTGCTCGAGGCGCTCGGCGTGCAGGATCCGCTGCTCGACATCGCCAAGGAGCTCGAGCAGGTCGCCCTCGCCGACGAGTACTTCATCGAGCGCAAGCTCTACCCGAACGTCGACTTCTACACGGGCATCATCTACAAGGCGATGGGCTTCCCGACGCGCATGTTCACGGTGCTCTTCGCGATCGGGCGACTTCCGGGCTGGATCGCCCACTGGCGTGAGATGAACGAGGACCCCCGCACGAAGATCGGCCGCCCCCAGCAGCTCTACGTGGGAGAACCCGCGCGCGAATGGCCCGCCGCGCGCTAACCTCGCTCGCATGAGGCGGTTGTTCCGGAGCCGCAGGCCCTTCCTGGGCAAGTACGTCGCGCCCGCGGAGCTGCCCGAGGCGAGCCTCGACGAGCTCGTCGACGAGGGCGTGATGATCGCCGCCGCGGGAGTCCGCCTCGCGGTCAAGAACCTCATGATCATCAAGTCGCTGCGGGACGGCCTCGACTACGACCAGGAACGCTACGAGGCGGCCGTGCGCGAGGAGCTGCTCAACCTCGCGGACGAGAAGGACGGGGATGCCGCACGCATCGCCAGCACGCGCGAAGCGGCATCCCGCCGCTCGGGCCGCCCCGAGCGGCACAACGACTACCGCAGCGTCGACGGCGCGGCGCTGCGTCGCCGGGAGGACGTCTCGCGCGCCCTCGCCGCCCGGCTCCGCGAGGTCAGCGAGGACGACGCGTGGGCGACGGGTCTCGTGCGGGATGCCCGAGCCTCCGCCCTCGACGAGATCGCGGCATCCGTGCGCGCGTCCCTCATCGGCACGAGCATCCTCGTCGACGAGGAG
Source organism: Antiquaquibacter soli (assembly GCF_030580675.1). Taxonomy (GTDB): domain Bacteria; phylum Actinomycetota; class Actinomycetes; order Actinomycetales; family Microbacteriaceae; genus Rhodoglobus; species Rhodoglobus soli. The sequence goes on from NZ_JAUQUB010000001.1 coordinate 751,864, forward strand.
TACGAGCGCGAGCGCCCGCAGCGGCTGCGCCTGCTCTCGGAGGACCTGTTCGAGCTCCAGACCACCCCGCGCGACTAGCCCTGTCGTTGGGCGGAGAGGTCGGCCTCGCGCACGAGCACGTCGAGCACGGCCGGGCGATCGGGGGAGCAGCGTAGGCCGAGCGTCGTCTCGGGGAGTTCGAACGTGCTCGTCGAGCTGATCGAGAACCAGTCGCCGGCTCCGGCCGTGAAGCCGGTGCCGAATAGCGGACCCAACTGCCCGGTCGCGTCGATGATGGAGCAGGACATGCTCACCGGTGGGCCGACGACGCGCACGAACAGATCGAGCTGCACGTCGATGACGTAGCGACCGCCCGCGAGCGTGAGGTTGTCGAGGATGATCGGCTCGCCCGGCCCGTAGCGCCCGGCGTGGTGATCGAGCGAGGCCGGCTGCGCCGTGGAGCACGCGGCGAGTGGGGCCGCCAGGAGGAGAACCGCGATGCTACGCGTGAAGCGCCGCATTGAGCTCGATACCCGTCCCCGAGCGCGGGAGCACCTCCACGGCCCCGGTGAGCGAGTTGCGGCGGAACAGCAGATTCGGAACGCCCGAGAGCTGCACGGCCTTGATGGTCGCCGGCTCGGCATCCGGGTTCGCCGGGTCGAGCACGCGCACCTTCGTGCCCGCGGTCACGTAGAGGCCCGCTTCGACGACGGTGTCGTCTCCGATGGAGATGCCGATTCCTGAGTTCGCACCGAGCAGGGCGCGCGCCCCGATCGCGACGCGCTCGGTGCCACCGCCGGACAGGGTGCCCATGATGGATGCCCCGCCGCCGATGTCGGAGCCGTCTCCGACGACGACGCCCTGGGAGATGCGGCCCTCGACCATGGAGGTGCCGAGCGTGCCGGCGTTGAAGTTGACGAAGCCCTCGTGCATCACGGTGGTGCCGGGCGCGAGGTGGGCTCCGAGCCGCACGCGGGAGGCGTCCGCGATGCGCACTCGCGGGGGAGTGACGTAGTCGATGAGCCGCGGGAACTTGTCGATACCGGTCGCGGCGATGCCCGCGCGCTGCAGCGGCACGCGCAGCCGCTCGAAGTCATCGGGGTGCACGGGCCCGGCGTTCGTCCAGACCACGATCGGCAGGTGCGCGAAGAGGCCGTCGAGATTGATCGTGTTCGGCGCGACGAGCAGGTGGCTGAGCAGGTGGAGGCGCAGGTACGCGTCCGGGGTGGAGGCGGGAGGGGCATCCAGGTCGATGACGACGGTGCGGAAGTCGAGCTCGACGCCGCGCCGCGGGTCGGAGCCGAGGAGCTCCTCGAACTCGGCCGGGGCGATGTAGGGGTCGGTGCCCTCCGGAAGGGCCCCGAGCTTCGGCGCGGGGAACCACGTGTCGAGCACGACGCCGCCCCGAGCGACCGTGGCCAGTCCGTATCCCCATGCTTCGCGCGAGCTCATGGTCCTAACGCTACCTAAACTGGCAGGGTGCCCGTCACCGATCCCAGCCTCCCCGTGCTCGACCTGACGCAGTCCCCCGCGGAGCTCACGGTGCAGCTGTGCGACATCGAGTCGGTGTCCGGCAACGAGCGCGCACTCGCCGATGCGATCGAATCGAGTCTCGCGGCGTACCCGCACCTTCACGTGGTCCGGGACGGCGATGCCGTCGTCGCCCGGACGTCGCTCGGCCGCGCCCGCCGGGTCGTCATCGCCGGCCACATCGACACGGTGCCGATCAACGCGAACCTGCCGGTTCGCCGAGACGGCGGCGACCTCGTCGGACGCGGGACCGTCGACATGAAGGCGGGGGTTGCGGTCGCCCTCGTCCTCGCTGCCGCCCTCGAGTCGCCGGCGGTCGACGTCACGTGGATCTTCTACGACCACGAGGAGGTCGCGAGCGAGCTCAACGGCCTCGGTCGGCTCGCGCGCACCCGCCCTGAGCTGCTGGAGGGCGACTTCGCCATCCTCGGCGAGCCGACGAGCGCGACGGTCGAGGGCGGATGCAACGGCACGGCTCGAGTCGACATCCGCCTCCGCGGCGTGCGCGCGCACTCCGCCCGATCCTGGGTCGGGCACAACGCCATCCACGACGCCGCCGACGTGCTCGCCATCCTGCGGGACTACGAGCCTGCCGAGCTCGAGGTCGACGGGCTCGTCTACCGCGAGGGGCTCAACGCGGTCGGCATCACGGGGGGAGTCGCGGGCAACGTCATCCCCGATGAGGCCGTCGTGACGATCAACTACCGATTCGCGCCCTCGCGCTCTGGCGACGACGCCATCGCGCACCTGCGCGAGGTGTTCGCCGGCTTCGAGCTCGAGGTCACCGACCTCGCCGAGGGGGCGCGGCCGGGGCTGGATGCTCCGCTCGCGCAGGAGTTCCTCGCCGCGGTCGGGGCGCAGGCCTTCCCGAAGTACGGATGGACCGACGTCGCGAGGTTCTCTGCGCTCGGCATCCCCGCCGTCAACTACGGCCCCGGCGACCCGCTCCGCGCACACGCGGATGACGAGCGCGTCGCCGTGGACGAGATCATCGCCGTCGAGCGGGGGCTGCGGGCGTGGCTGTCGGGAGCCTGACGACCTCCCTGAAGGTCCGCTATCGGCTCACCGCGTGGTGGGTGAAGGTGCTCGTCGTCTTCGTCGCCTCCCGCGTCGTGACGACGGCCCTGCTGCTGCACTATGCGAGCATCCAGCAGCAGAACGCCTGGACCGGTGCCTCACCGGGCTACTTCGACTTCGCCAAGATCTGGGACGGCCACTGGTACTACATCATCGCCGCCGTCGGGTATCCCACGGAGCTGCCGATCACGGATGACGGGCACGTCGGGGAGAGCGCGTGGGCGTTCATGCCGGCCTATCCCGCGCTCGTGCGACTCCTCATGCTCGTGACGGGGCTCGGCTTCCCGGTCGTCGCGGTCGTCGTCTCGGTCGCCTTCGCGCTCGGTGCCGCGCTCATGCTCTACCGGCTTCTCGCCCTCGTGCTGCCGGGGTCGACCTCGCTCTTCGCCGTCGTGCTGTTCTGCTTCGGCCCGCTGTCCCCGATCCTGCAGGTCGCCTACGCGGAGTCCATGCACGCCTTCCTGGTGGCCCTCGCCCTGTACCTGCTCGTTCAGCGCCGGTACGGGATGCTCGTGCCCGTGATCGCGGTGATGGCGCTCACGCGCCCGAGCGGGCTCGCGTTCGCCCTCGCCCTCCTGCTCCACGTGGTGCACCGGTGGTGGCGGGCTCGGACGGGGGTGGAGGCGTTCCCGTGGCGCGAGCGCATCGGATCCGCCGTCGCCGGCCTGGTGAGCGCGATCATGGGCGTGGCCTGGCTGCTGATCGCCGGCGCGGTGACCGGTCGACCGGGTGCCTACCTCGAGACCGAGCTCGCGTGGCGGGCGGCCTACATCGGCTACGAGGAGCTCATCCCTTTCACGCCGTGGTTCCGGGCGGCGGACTGGTGGGCGCAATGGTGGCAGGTGCCGTCCTGGCTCGTGGTCACGGCCCTCGCGCTCCTGATCGCGGTGTGCGCGACGCTGCTCTTCACGAGGCCGTTCCGCCGCCTCGGGGTAGACATCCGATTCTGGCTCGCGAGCTACTCGCTCTACCTGCTTGCGGTGTTCTTCCCGCAGTCGAGCACGTTCCGCTTGCTCCTGCCCCTGTTCCCCGGCGTCGGGGCGCTCGCCCAGCCGAGGTCACCGGTGTACAGGGTCGTACTCGTCGTGGCGTGCATCCTGGGCCAATGGGGCTGGATCCACCTCGCGTGGTGGGTGGACGGGTACGACTGGACACCGCCGTGATGCTCGGCGTTCACCCGGCGATTTTCGGGTTACGCGAGGAATGACCGATAATGGACAGGTATCCATTGAAAGGGGACATCTCATGGCAGCCATGAAGCCGAGGACCGGTGACGGACCGATGGAGGCTGTCAAGGAAGGTCGCCTCATCATCGTGCGCGTTCCGCTCGAGGGCGGTGGCCGACTGGTCGTCTCCGTCAACGACGCGGAGGCCAAGGAGCTCCACGACGCTCTCGCGGGTGTCGTCAGCGCCTAGGACGCGTCCTAGTCACTCACCTTCGTCAGGAAGAGCAGGCCGTCTCCCACGGGCGAGAGCGCGCTGATCACCGCGTCCGATGCGGAGGTCTCCTTGAGCAGTAGCCGGAAGCCCGCGACGATGTCGTCGCGCTGAGCGGGGTCTGCGACGCGACCGCGCCACAGGGCGTGGGCTACGACGACCGTTCCGCCCCGGCGCACCATCCGCAATCCGTGCTCCACGTACTCGACGACCGAGGCGGGATCGGCGTCGATGACGGCGATGTCATAGCTGCCCTCGTTCATGCGGGGCAGCACGTCGGCGGCGCGCCCTCCGATCAGGCGGGTGCGATTCGCCGCGATCCCGGCGTCGATGAACGCCTTGCGCGCCACCTGGAGGTGGTCGGCCTCCGAATCGATCGTCGTGAGCACTGCCTCCGGGTTGCCCGACAGCAACCACAGGCCGCTCACCCCCACGCCGGTGCCGACTTCGATGATGTTCGTCGCAGCGCTCGCCGCGGACAGCACCGCGAGCTGCGCGCCCATCGCGGGAGTGACGGCGTCCACCCCGAGCTCGAGCGAGTGCTGGCGCGCCGCGGCGATGTGCTCGGGCTCGATCACGAGCTCTTCGGCGTACTTCCAGCTCAACTGCTTGTCTGACACGGGTCTCCTTGCTCCCAGCCCACTGTAGACGGACCCGCAGCGCGCTCGGGCTATCCTGAACGGGTGTCCTTCGGCCTGACCTTCGACAAGCTGCTGATCATCGGGATCATCGCTGTCTTCCTGCTCGGGCCGGAGCGGCTGCCGTACTACGCGTCCCAGCTCGCGCGCCTGGTGCGGAGCCTGCGCACCATGGCCAACGGAGCCAAGGAGCGCATGCGCGAGGAGATGGGCCCCGACTTCGACGACATCGACTGGAAGAAGCTCGACCCGCGCCAGTACGATCCGCGCCGGATCATCCGGGATGCCCTGCTCGAGGACGAGGATGCTCCGGCACCTCCGCCCGTCGTCAAGCGCCCCATCGAGTCGGCGTACCACCAGCGGCAGCGCAAGCTGCGCGAGGCCGGCAACGCCCCCTTCGATACTGAGGCGACCTAGGAGCCGCTACCGGCGGCGGATCGCCTTGAGGGCGCGCAGCAGGAGAAGCATGACGGGCACGAGCTTCTCGGTCTCGCGGCCCGAGCGGGGGAGAGTCAGCAGTCCTGTCGCGTTGGCGACGGTGCGGGCATCCACGAAGCGAAGCAGTCCCTCGGGGCCGTTTCGGCGGCCGAGCCCCGACTTCTTCATGCCGCCCATCGGGGCGTCCACGCTCGAGAACGAGGCGCGGTAGCCCTCGTTGATGTTGACGCTGCCGGCAGAGATCCGGTCGGCGACGCGGCGGCCCCGCGAGAGGGAGCCGGTGAAGACGGAGGCGTTGAGGCCGTACTCCGAGTCGTTCGCTGCCGCAACGGCGTCGTCCTCGGTGTCGACGACGTGGATGGCCACGAGGGGCCCGAAGGTCTCGTCCGCGAAGCACGTCATGTCGGGGGTGACGCCGGCCAACACGGTCGGCTCGAAAAAGTAGGGCCCGAGATCGGGGCGCGCCTTCCCGCCCGCGAGCACCGTCGCGCCCTTGGCGACCGCGTCGTCGACCTGCACCGTGACCCGGTCGAGTTGGGCCTGCGAGGTCAGGGAGCCGATATCGGTGGAGTAGTCCAGCGCAGCGCCTTGCACGAGTCCCTTCACCCGCTCGACGAGCGCGGACGTGAAGCGGTCGGCGATTGCGCGCTGCACGTAGACGCGCTCGATGGACACGCACAGCTGGCCCATCGACGAGACGACGGCGGCGACCGCTCCCGCGGCGGCGGTCTCCACGTTCGCGTCGTCGAGCACGATGAGGGGGTTCTTGCCGCCCAGCTCGAGGGATGCCCCGACGAGTCGCGACGCGGCGCGCTCGCCCACGCGGGTGCCGGTCGCCGTCGAGCCGGTGAAGCACACGTAGTCGGCGCCGTCGACGACCGCGTTGCCGATCTCATCGCCCGGGCCTGCGACGACCGCCCACAGGGCCGCGGGCACGCCCGCCTCGATGAACGGGCGGCGCGACGCCAGGATCGAGAGTGCTCCCTGGTTGTCGGCCTTCTGCACGACCGCGTTTCCGGCGGCGAGCGCCGGAACGACATCCATGAGGGAGAGCGAGACAGGGTAGTTCCAGGGTGTGATGATGCCGACGGCACCCTTCGGCTTGTAGCTCACTCGCGCCTGCACGACGGTCGGGATGCCCGCCCGACGCGCCCTCGTGCGCAGCACCCGCGCGGCGCTCACGGCGTAGTACCGGGTGACGGTCGCACCCTGGAACACCTCCTCGAAGGCCTGACCCCGGGTCTTGCCCGACTCGGTCTGGAGCAGGTCGAGGATGCCGTCGCGCTGCTCGAGGAGCAGGTCGTGCGCGCGCAGCAGCACGGCCCGCCGGTGCGCCGGCCCGGCATCCCGCCACGCCTTCTGGGCGATGCGAGCGGCGGCGTAGGCGTCAGCGACGTCCTGGGCGCTCGAGAGCGGCAGCTCGTGCAGCGGCTGACCGGTGAAGGGCGCGATGACCGTCGCGGTGGTGCCGCTCGTGGCCGTGAGGTCGGCGGCCAGCTCGGCGGTGGACTCGGCGGTGAGTGCGGATGCGGGCATGCCTCAACTGTACGCTCGCGAGCATCCCTATACTCGGGAAAATGACCGCACCGGAGCGCTCGCTCAGCCGCCGCACGATCGCCACCTACGCCATCGGATCCCTCGGCACGGGAGGGTTCGGCACCCTGCCGGGACTCGTGCTGGTGTTCTACCTGACGGACACCCTCGGGGTGGCTGCGCTCCTCGCCGGAGTGCTCGTGACGGCCGCGAAGGTGTGGGACGTCATCATCGACCCCGTGATCGGCGCCCGCAGCGATCGCAGCCTCGCCCGCCACGGGTCGCGCCGCCCGTACATGATCGCCGGGGCGGTCACGCTGCCGGTGTTCTTCGTGCTCACCTTCGCGGTGCCGGCCGGGCTGCCGCCGGTGGTCGCCGGGCTCTGGGTGCTCATCGCGTTCGTCGCGACCGCGACCTCGTTCTCGCTCTTCCAGGTGCCCTACATCGCCCTTCCGGCTGAGCTCACAGACGGCTACGACCAGCGCACCAAGCTCATCTCGGCGCGCGTGGTGGTGCTGACCTTCGCGATCCTCCTGTTCGGTGCGGGCGCACCCGAGATCCGCGACGCCTTCGCCGACGAGCACCTCGGCTACCTCGTGATGGCGATCGTCGCCGGTCTCGTGATCGGGCTCGGGATGCTCGTCTCCTCGTTCGTCGCTCGCCGGGGTGAGCCGACCGAGGTGCCCCGGTTCTCGATCGCGGACAACTACCGCACGGGCATCCAGGCGCTGCGGCGGAGCCAGCCGTTCCGGGCGCTGCTGGCGACGTTCCTGCTGCAGGGCCTCGCGACCGGTCTCATGCTCGCGGGGGCGCAGTACGTCGCGCGCTGGGTGCTCGACGACGGAGTCACGATCCTCTTCGTGTCGCTCATCGCGCCCGCTCTGCTCTTCGCGCCGATCTGGGCGGTCGTGTCGCGGCGCATCGGCAAGGAGCGGGCGTTCGTGATCGCGTCGGTGCTCTTCGGTGTCGCGGCGCTCGCCATCACGCTGCAGCTGTGGGCGCCGGGGGAGTGGATCTACGGCCCGGTCGCGCTCGCGGGAGCCGCGTACGCCGGAATGCAGTCGCTCCCGATGTCGATGCTGCCCGATGTCATCTCGCACGACGCGTCGACGCACGGCGAGGGCAACGCGGGAACATTCGGCGGCGTGTGGACTGCCGGAGAGACCACGGGCATGGCCTTGGGCTCCACTGTCCTGACGATCGTGCTCGCGATCTCGGGCTACCTGGAGTCGACGGCGGGGCAGGAGGTCGTGCAGCCCGGCTCGGCGATCGCCGGCATCGTGCTGAGCTTCTCCGTCGTGCCCGCCGTCATCATCGCGGCCTCGCTCGTGACGTTCGGACGGTACCCGCTGCGCAAGGCGGACATCGACGGAGCGCCCGCTGCGACCGCTGAGGCCCTCAAGGGGGATGCGGGATGAAGTTCGCCCAGGACCCCGCGGCGATCCTCGCCGACCTCGCCGAGCTCCGCGCCGCCGACGCACCCACCCATGGCGGGCGCGTGCTGTCCTACGTCTACGACTCAGGTCTCGCGGAACTCGACGAGCTCGCCGCGGCAGCGATCCGCGCGGTGCAACCGGTCAACGGCCTCGACCCCACGACCTTCACCTCCGTCGCGGCGATGGAGCGCGATCTCGTCGCGTTCGCCCGTGGGATGCTCGGCGGCGGTGACGACGTCGTCGGCAGTGTGACGACGGGCGGAACCGAGAGCTGCCTCCTCGCGGTCAAGACGGCGCGCGACCTGTGGTCCGGAGCCGGCAGGCCGCGACTCGTCGCGCCCGTGACAGCCCACGCTGCATTCCAGAAGGCCGCCCACTACTTCGGGCTCGAGCTCGACCTCGTCCCGGTGCAGCCGGACGGTCGGGTGGAGGCCGCCGAGCTGATCGCCCGCTTGGCTCCGGACGTCGCCCTCGTCGTCGTCTCGGCGCCGAGCTACCCGCACGCGGCACTCGACCCCGTGGCGGCCGTGGCGTCCGCGGCGCTCGAGCGGGGCATCCCGTGCCACGTCGACGCGTGCATCGGCGGCTGGGTGCTCCCGTTCTGGGACGGCATCGAGCCGTGGGACTTCCGGGTACCCGGGGTGACCTCGATCAGCGCCGACCTGCACAAGTTCGGCTACGCGCCCAAGGGCGCCTCGGTGCTTCTCCACCGCGGGCGTGACCGCCACCGTGCCCAGTACTTCGCGACAACGCGGTGGCCGGGCTACCCGGTCGTCAATCCCACGATGCTCGGCTCGAAGTCCGCGGGGCCGCTCGCGGCGGCGTGGGCGATCACGAGGGCGCTCGGCCGCGACGGGTTCGGCGAGCTCGCGGCATCCTGCGCGCGCTCCACCGCGGCGCTCACCTCGGTCGTCGACGGGATCGAGGGGCTGCGGGTCGTCGGCTCGCCCGCGGGCCCGCTGTTCGCGGTGGCGACGGATGACTCGACCCCCGCCGACCGTCGTGTCGACCCGCACCACTGGGCCGACGCCGCCCGCGCCCGCGGCTGGCTGCTCCAACTCCAGCCGGCCCTCGCCCAGTCGGACGGCTCGATCCTCCCGCACACCACCCACCTCACGATCACCCCGGTGACGGAGAGCGTGCTCGAGCCGCTCTCGGAGGCGCTCGTCGCCGCCGCGGGCGACGTGCGGGGCATCCCGCCGGTGACGCCCGAGCAGGTGATCGGCTCGCTGCCGCCCGACCTCGTCGCGGGGCTCGCGGAGATCGGCCCCCTCGACTCGGACACGGCGTGGGGCATCCTGCAGCAGGTGGGAATCGGGGGAGACGGCGGGGCGCTGCCGGAGCGACTCGCGCCGCTGCTCGCCCTCATCGCTGCGCTGCCGGCGCCGCTCACCGAGAGGCTCCTCGTAGAGCTGCTGGCGAGGCTCGTCGAGCCGTGAGCAACTAGCCTGCGTGGGCCCGCTCGAACCGCGCTGCCTCGTCGCGCAGGGCGGTCACGACGGCACGGACCGACGGCCGCTCGGCACGATCGGGGCGCATGAGCACCGAGATGAGGCGGGAAGCGCGCACCTGGGTGAGCGGCCGGGTGATCAGGCCGTTCTCCCGGTCCCGCGTCGTGTAGCGCGGCAGGATCGCGATGCCGTGGCCCGCGGCGACGAGGGACTCGACGATTCCGTTGTCGGTGAAGCGCTGCACGACGCGAGCGGGGGCGCCGTTGGCGACCTCGATGCCGCGGAGGATGCCATCGAAGGGCAGTCCGGGCGGCACGCCGATCCACGTCTCGTCGACGAGGTCGGCGGGTGACAGCGTTCGCTTGAGGCCGAGCGGATGGCCCTCGGGAAGCGCGATGTCGAGCGGTTCCCGCATGAGCGGCACGATCGTGAGCCCGCGCTCCGCCCAGGAGGGCACGAGGTCGGGGGAGTCTGCCACGACGACGTCGAAGTCGGCCGTGAGGTCGGCGATATCGGTGACGGTCGCGTCGAGGTCGCCGGCGTGCAGGTCGAGGCCGGGCATCCCGGCGACGGTGCTCAGGAGGCCCGGCAGCAGCATCTGACCGCCTGTAGGGAAGATGACGAGCGTCACCTCGCCGCGGGGTTGGGAGCGGAAGTCCTCCCAGAGCGCTTCGGCGCGCTCGATCGCGGTGGCCACGTCGGTCGCTGTTCGCGCGAGCGCGCGACCCGCCGATGTGAGCTGGATGCCGCGACCGACCCGTTCGGTGAGCGGGACACCGGCCTCCCGCTCGAGGATCTTCAGCTGCTGCGACACCGCCGACGCCGTGCGGTGGGTGGCACGCGCGACCGCGGTCACGGATCCGCGGTCGGCGAGCTCGCGCAAGAGTTCGAGGCGGCGAATATCCATGAAGCTAGTCTAAATCGTCCGTTTAGAACTATCAGCTTGTTCTACATTGTTGACGGGTCTGTAATAGGAGCATGACCTCGTACCTGATCGTGATCGCGGCCCTCTCCGTCGCCGGCATCATCGGCTCCGTGCTGATCATCGCCCGTGACGGCTACCGCCGCGTGCCCACCCGTCGCGCCTGACGCAGAATCGTCTCGCCGAGCCGCACTTCCGGCACCACACGCCCCGCCTCGAGCGGGGCGTTCGCCGTTAAGGCCGGAGTGTCGCTCAGAGCGGGGTGACCCCGAGGGGGCGGCCGGCGAGCGGCACCGAGCGCACGCGCAACCGGTCGGCAAGCGCGAGCAGGGCGGCCGCCGCCGGGTCGGCGGGGGAGGTGAGGACGACGGGGGCACCGGCATCCCCGCCCTCGCGCAGCGGGATGCTGAGCGGGATGCTCGCCAGCACCGGCACCCCGAGGCGCTCGGCCACGGCGGCCCCGCCGCCCTCGCCGAAGAGCTGCAGCACGCTGCCGTCGGGTTGGACGAGTCCGGCCATGTTCTCGACGACCCCGAGCACCGACTGGCCCGTCTGCCGGGCCACGAGAGCGCTGCGCTCGGCGACCTCGGCAGCGGCGGCCTGCGGGGTCGTCACGACGAGCACCTCGGCCTGGGGGAGGAGCTGCCCGAGGGAGATCGCGACGTCGCCGGTGCCCGGCGGGAGGTCGATGAGCAGTACGTCGAGGTCGCCGAAGAACACGTCGCTCAGGAACTGCTGCATCGTGCGGTGCAGCATGGGACCGCGCCACGACACGGGGGTGCCGGGATCCACGAACATGCCGATCGAGATGGCCTTCACCCCGTGCGCGACGGGCGGCAGGATGAGCTCGCCGACCTTGGTCGGACGGGCACCCCCGACGCCCAGCAGGCCCGGGATCGAGAACCCGAAGACGTCGGCGTCGACGATGCCGACGCTCAGCCCCGTCGACGCGAGGGCGACGCCGAGGTTCGCGGTGAGAGTCGACTTGCCCACCCCGCCCTTGCCGCTCGTGACGAGGATCACCCGCGTCAGGGAGTCGGGGCCGAACTGCGAGGTTCGCGTGCCCTTGAGACGTGCGGTGAGGGCGTCCCGCTGTTCGCGAGACATGACGCCGACGGCGACGTCGACCGAGGTGACTCCGGGTACCGCAGCTGCGGCGGCTCGGACATCCCGCTCGATGGTGTCGGCGGCCGGGCATCCCACGATCGTCAGGCTCAGATCGATGGATGCCGCACCCTCGACCACCGAGACCGCCCCCACCATGTCCAGCTCGGTGATGGGTCGGCGGATCTCGGGGTCGACGACGCGGCCGAGCGCAGCACGGACGGCCGCCGCGAGCGCGTCAGCGTCCGGTCGCGTCATCCGTGTCCTTCTCGCGGTCGAGCTCCTCGAGCAGCGACCGCAGCTCGGCGCGGATGAAGTCCTTGCTCGCGAGGTCCTTGACCGCGAGACGCAGCGCGACGACCTCGCGAGCGAGGTACTCGGTGTCGTTGAGGTTGCGCTCCGCGCGCTGGCGGTCCTGCTCGATCTGAACACGGTCGCGATCGTCCTGGCGGTTCTGCGCCAACAGGATGAGCGGGGCGGCGTAGGAGGCCTGTAGCGAGAGGATGAGGGTGAGAAGGGTGAAGTTCGTGAGCCTCGGGTCGAACTGCACCTCCTCCGGGGCGACCGTGTTGAACACGAGCCAGACGGTCACGAAGACGGTCATGCCAATGAGGAACCACGGGGTGCCCATCGCTCGGGCGAACGCCTCGGAGAACCGGCCCGTACGGTCGCGGCTCTGGAAGAGCGGCAGCGGAGCGCGCAGTCCCTTGGGCGAGTCCAGTCGGTTGTCGGCGCGGTTGCGGTTAGCGCGTGCCACGGGATGTCCTCCTTCCCCGTACGGGGACAGCAGCGGTCGAAGTGTCGGCGAAACGGTCGGTCTCGTCATTCGTACTTCGCCAGTCGTCCGGCAGGAGGTAGTCGAGGACATCGTCAATGGTCACCACCCCGACGAGTCGGTGGTTCTCGTCCACGACGGGGACGGAGACCAGGTTGTAGCTCGCGAGGATGCGCGACACCTCGGCCGCGCTCGTGTCGGCGCGCACCGGCTCGAGGGTCTGGTCGAGGAGCGTGCCCAGTCGCTCGTTCGGCGGGTAGCGCAGCATCCGCTGGAAATGGACCATGCCGAGGAAACGCCCGGTCGGCGGTTCGTACGGGGGCAGGGTCACACAGATGGCGGCACCGAGGGCGGGAGCGAGCTCGTGGCGGCGGATGAGGGCGAGACCCTCGGCGACGGTCGCGTCGCTCGAGACGATGATCGGTTCGGGCGTCATCAGACCGCCCGCGGTGTCCGGGGCGTAGGACAGCAGGAAGCGGACGTCCTCCGCCTCCTCCGGCTCCATGAGCTCGAGGAGGGCTTCGCCGCGCTCGCTCGAGAGCTGCGCGATGAGGTCGGCCGCGTCATCCGGCTGCATCTGGTCGAGCACGTCGGCAGCGCGCTCGTCGTCGAGGTGCTCGAGGATGTCGACCTGCTCGGCCTCCGGCATCTCCTCGAGGACGTCCGCGAGCCGGTCGTCGGAGAGCTCCTCGGCGACCTCGATCTTGCGCTGATCCGGCAGGTCGAGGAGCGCGTTGGCGAGGTCGGCGGGCAACAGGTCGGCGTAGCTCGCGACGAGCTGGGTCGCCGACTGCGCCTCGCCCTTCGCGGTGTCCTCGACGATCTGGTTCCACGGGACGAAGAGGGTCGCGCCCTTCGCGAACGGGGAGGGGCTCGTCTTGGGGCGGCGCAGGAACACCTGCGTGATCTCCCACTCGCCGAGGCCGACCTCCTCGATGGCGACATCCTCGATGTGGGCGTCGCCTGACCCGTCCGCGAGGCTGACGCGCCGGCCGAGCAGCTCGGCCATGATCCGCTCCTCGCCGCCGCGCTGCTCGAAGCGACGGAGGTTGATGAGGCCCGTCGTGATGATCTGACCGGAGCCGATGCTCGTGATGCGGCCGATCGACAGGAACACCCGGCGCTTGCCGGGCACCTCGACGACCATGCCGATGACCCGCGGGGAGGCCTTCGTGCGACGGACGACGATCACGTCCCGAACGCGGCCCACGCGGTCGCCGTTGGGGTCGAAGACGGAGCACCCGACCAGCCGGGCGGCGAATGCTCTCGTCGTGCTCACGCGTAAAACCCTACCCCCGCGTGGAACAATGGCTGGCGTGAGCACACCCAGCGCGTTCGGCCGTCGCGGCACCCCTCAGCCCAGCCTTCCCCGGGGCGACGTGCTCGGCACCTACGACACGTACCCCGAGGCGCAGTCCGTCGTCGACCGTCTGTCGAAGGCTGATTTCGACGTCAAGCAGTTGAGCATCATCGGCAACGACTTGAAGACCGTCGAGCGCGTCACGGGCAAGCTCACCTACGGGCGGGCGGCGCTCGCCGGCGCGGCATCCGGCGCCTGGCTCGGCCTCTTCTTCGGACTCGTGCTGACGATCTTCTCGCCCCCGACGCCCCAGTCGCTCTCCGTAATGGGGGCGGCCCTGCTCATCGGAGCCGGCTTCGGCATGATCTTCGGCATCGTGACCTACGCGATCAACCGCCGCCGCCGGGACTTCACGTCGACGCACCAGGTGATCGCGTCGAACTACCAGATCATCATCGACCCGAGCCTCACCGCGAAGGCGCAGCAGGTGCTCGCGGAGCACCCCGCACAGAGCTAGCGCGCGAGCCACGCCTCCACGTCGTCGGCCGTGCGCGGGATCCCCGCCGAGAGGTTTTCCGCGCCCGACTCGGTGACGAGGATGTTGTCCTCGATGCGCACGCCGATCCCGCGGTACTCCTCGGGGACGCTCAGGTCGTCCGGCTGGAAGTAGAGCCCGGGCTCGATCGTGAAGACCATACCGGGCTCGAGGATCCCCTCGAGATACAGCTCACGGCGGGCCGCAGCGCAGTCGTGCACGTCGATGCCGAGGTGGTGCGACGTGCCGTGCACCATGTAGCGGCGGTGGTACTGGTGCTCGGGCGAGAGCGACTCCTCGGCGCTCACCGGCAGCAGACCCCACTCGGCGGTGCGGGCGGCGATGACGGCCATCGCCGCGGCGTGGATCTCCTTGAACCGGATGCCCGGCCGCACGATCGCGAAGGCGGCGTCCGCGGCCTCCCGCACGGCTTCGTAGACCTTCCGCTGCACGGGAGTGAAGGTGCCGGACACCGGGAGCGTGCGCGTGATGTCCGCCGTGTAGTAGCTGTCGAGCTCGATGCCGGCGTCGATGAGGATGAGGTCGCCGGGCACTACCGCGCCGTCGTTGCGCGTCCAGTGCAGGATGCACGCGTGCGGCCCGGAGGCCGCGATCGTGTCGTAGCCGACCGTGTTGCCCTCTGCCCGCGCGCGGCGGTTGAACGTGCCTTCGACGATCCGCTCACCGCGGGGGTGGGCGATCACCTGCGGGAGGTCGCCGATGACGTCGTCGAAGCCCTGCTTGGTCGCGGCGACCGCGGTACGCATCTGCGCGATCTCGAACTCGTCTTTCACGAGCCGCAGCTCGCTGAGGTCGCGGGCGAGCTCGGCGTCACCGTCCGTGTCCAATGACTCCGTATCGGCCGAGAGGAGGCGGCGCCCGTCGACCTGGTCGGTGATGTCGCGGTCGGCGTCGCGCACGACGAGGGTCGAGGCATCCACCGAGTCCAGCACCGTCGCGAGCTCGGCGATGCCGCGCGTCGCGAGCCCGAGGTCGGCGGCGACGTGGGCGAGAGACGGTCGGGGTCCCGTCCAGAACTCGCCGATCTCCGGATTCGCGTAGAACTCGTCGGTGTCGCGCCCGGCGGCTTCGCGGAAGTAGAGCGTCGCCTCGTGATCGTCGCCAGCGGGCTCGAGCACGAGCACGGCCCCCGGCACCGAGTCGCTGCCCCAGCCGGTGAGGTGGGCGAACGCCGAGTGGGCGCGATAGGCGTAGTCCGTGTCGTTCGAGCGCACCTTCGCGCCGCCGGCCGGCAGGATGAGCCGCTTCCCGCGGTGGAGCGCCGAGATCCGGGCACGGCGGGCCGCCGCAAACGGCGCCTGCTCGCGCGGCGAGGGCAGGGCATCCGAGCGCTCCGCCCACTGCGAGGAGATGTACTGGGCGAACGTCTCGGAGACGGGCGTCGTGGAGCGGTTGGAGGTCGCGCGCGGGGCGGGCTGGGATGAATCGGCCATGCCCTATTCTCACCCCGGACGGGCGATCGTGCCGCTTCCCGCCGCTAGTCCGCCGGAGACAGCTGGACGAGGATCGGCCGGTGGTCGCTGCCGGCCTTGTCGAGCGACTCGATAACTCGCATCCCGGTCACCGTCCAGTTGGGAGTCGCCATGACGTGATCGATGGGTGAGCCGAGGAGGGCGGGCAGCTGGGTCGGCCACGTGCCGACGGCCGCATTGTCGGTCGCGAGGGCGGCGTCCCGGCACGAACCGAGGTCGCCCCCGTCGACGCCGAGACCCGTGATGTGGTCGAGAGTCGCGTTGAAGTCACCGGCGAGGATGACGTTCTCTCCGTCGCACGCGTCGGCAACCCAGCGCAGGTCCTGCTGCCAGGTCGCCTCCATCGGAGGGAGCGGCGCCACGGTGTGTACGACGACGATCGTCGGCCCGCTGCCGTCGACGGGGGCGGCGACGAGCGTGGGCAGGACGGCAGTAGTCCGCGTCGCGGTGTCGACCGAGTACTCGCCGAGGTCGACCGAGACGAGCAGAGTTGTGGACCTCGCCTTCGACTCCTGGTCGTAGGCGAGAGTGTGCACCCACATCGGACGGTCGGCGGCCTGCATGAGCAGCGCGATGTCGATCCCGAGCTCGTTCGTGGTCTCCGGAAGGGCGATGATGTCGGCCTCGGACTCGAGCGCGAGCCGGGCGATCTCCTCCGCGCCGGGAGCGTCGCCGAGGGTGTTCCACGACAGCACGGTTACGTCGGAGTCGCCCTTGGTCGTGAACGCGAAGTCCCCGAAGCCGCGAACCGAGAGCACGGCCGCGTTCACGAGCGCGAAGGCGAGGGCGACCGCGGCGAGGGATGCCGCGAAGCGCCGCGCGGGGGCGGCGAGCAGCGCGAGGATGGTGAGGCCGACCGCAAGCACGAGTGCCACGGCGATACCGAGCCCGCGCAGCGCCACGATCTGGGCGACGCCGGGCATCCCGGCCAGTCCGAAGAGCTGCGGCCAGGCGAGCACGAGGGCGATGACGGCGCTGCCGACGATCACGATGGCGGCGAGGAGTCGAGTCATGGCGGGTCGAGCATAGACCACGGCCCTGATCGATCCCGCTCGCGCAATAGAGTGGCATGATGCCCGGCTCTCCCATCGACCTGCACGCGCACAGCTCCGTGTCGGATGGCACCGAGACGCCCAGCCAGCTCATCCGCGCCGCGGTCGCCGCGGGCCTCGGCACCATCGCCCTTACCGACCATGACTCGACCGCGGGGTGGCAGGAGGCGTTCGCCGCCGCCGAGGGCACGGGCCTGACCGTGATTCCGGGCATGGAGCTGTCGACGAACTACGGCCCGGCGAGCGTGCACATGCTCGCCTACCTCTTCGACCCGCTCGACGGCGCGATCATCGCCGAGACCGCGCGCATCCGCGACGGCCGGCTGCACCGGGCCGAGCGGATCGTCGAGCGCATCGCCGTCGACTACGACCTCACGTGGGACGACGTGCTCGCCGAGGCGACCGACGAATCGACGCTGGGGCGGCCCCACATCGCCGACGCACTCGTGCGCAAGGGGCACGTGCCCAACCGCAGTGCGGCGTTCGAGTCGATCCTGCACTGGCGCAGCGGCTACTACGAGAAGTACTACGCGCCGTCCCCGCTCGAGGGCGTCCGCATGATCGTCGCCGCCGGCGGGGTGCCCGTGCTCGCGCATCCCGCCACCCACGGTCGCTACCGGCCGATGTCGGACGACGTCATCGGCGAGCTCGCCGAGGAGGGGCTGTTCGGTCTCGAGCTCGACCACCGCGACAACACCGAGGAGGGCAAGCGCTCACTGCGCGGGGTCGCCGAGCGGTACGGACTCGAGATCACCGGGGCGAGCGACTACCACGGGGCGGGCAAGCCGAACCGCCTCGGCGAGAACACGACGAGCCCCGAGGTGCTCGAGAAGCTCATCGCCCGGGCGACGGGCACTCGGCCTTTCGCCGGCTAACGGTCGAAGCGCGCGCCCTGCGGGTTCGAGGGCAGCAGGTTGAGGATCAGCACGATGAGCCCGCCGAGGTACGGGATGAGGTGCAGCAGGTACATCCATCCCGAGAAGTTCGCGTCGTGCAGACGGCGCACCGTCAGCGCGATCTCCGGGATGATCGCGCCGAGGAGGACGACGCCCCACAGGACGAGCACGACGACGCCCGGGGCCGTGATCTGAACGGCGCCCGACGCCGTCGGGGTGCCCGTCGCCGCCATGACGATCGCGAAGACGATGCCGAAGGCGGCGTTGAGGAGCACGAAGAACAGCCAGGCCCACCAGAACTCGCTGCGGCTCGCGCGGCCCGAGAAGACGGCGTACTTGCTGAAGAAGCGCTGGACGGCCTGCCCGAACGTGGCGCCGTAGAGCGGCTGGGAGAGCGTGGAATCGGTCATAGGGGCAGTATGGCAGCCCCGGTGACGGATTGTCAGCTACTTGCGGGAGCGCTGCCCGTGCTGGGCCGGCGCGTCCGACGACGGCGACGGCGGGGTGTGGCTCCGTCGTGCGTGCCGCCGCCCTCGCCGCTGTCCTGGCGCGGGGCGCCGTCCTGCCGAGGTGCAGACGACTCACCCGAGCCGCTTGCGCGCGTGCGGGTGCGCTGCCGCTCGCGCGGCGGCCGGGACTGCTGTTCGCGCGTCGCGGGGGCGTGCGCGCCCGGGAGGCGGCCCTTCGTGCCCTCCGGGATGTCGAGGTCGGTATACAGGTGCGGGCTCGACGAGTAGGTTTCCACCGGCTCCGGCACGCCCATGTCGAGGGCGCGGTTGATGAGGGACCACTTGTG
This sequence comes from Antiquaquibacter soli, assembly GCF_030580675.1. GTDB lineage: Bacteria > Actinomycetota > Actinomycetes > Actinomycetales > Microbacteriaceae > Rhodoglobus > Rhodoglobus soli. Next base: position 770,256 of record NZ_JAUQUB010000001.1, read on the forward strand.
CAGGTCGTCCCAGTCGACGAACGTCACGGCGATGCCGGTCTTGCCCGCGCGCCCCGTCCGGCCCGCGCGGTGCAGGTAGGTGTCGTGGTCGTCGGGCACCGTGTGGTTGATGACGTGGGTGACGTCGTTGACGTCGATGCCGCGGGCCGCGACATCCGTCGCGATGAGGATGTCCTTCTTGCCCGCCTTGAACGCGGCCATCGCGCGCTCGCGCTGCTCCTGGTTGAGGTCGCCGTGCACGGCGGCCGCGTTGAAGCCGCGGTCGCCGAGCTCCTCGACGAGCTTCGCCGCGGCGCGCTTGGTGCGGGTGAAGATGACCGTCTTGCCCCGACCCTCCGCCTGAAGGATGCGGCCGATGACCTCGTCCTTGTCGAGGGCGTGGGCGCGATACACGACGTGTTTGATGTTCGCCTGCGTGAGGCCCTCGTCGGGGTCCGTCGCGCGGATGTGGATCGGTCGGTTCATGAACCGGCGCGCGAGGGCCACGATCGGACCGGGCATGGTCGCCGAGAAGAGCATGGTGTGGCGCGTCGGCGGAGTCTGCGCGAAGAGCTTCTCGATGTCGGCGAGGAAGCCGAGGTCGAGCATCTTGTCGGCCTCGTCGAGAACCATGACCTGCACGTCCTTGAGGCTCAGCAGGCGCTGGCTCGCGAGGTCGAGCAGTCGGCCCGGCGTGCCGACGACGACCTGGGCACCGGCCTTGAGCTCCTCGACCTGGCCCTCGTAGGCCTTGCCCCCGTAGATCGCCGCGATCTTGGTGGAACGGTTGGATGCCGCGAGCACGAGGTCCTCGGCGACCTGCACGCACAGCTCGCGCGTCGGGACGACGATGAGGGCCTTCACGCCGGGAGCGGGATCGGTGCCGAGTGCCTGCAGCACGGGGAGGCCGAAGCCGAGGGTCTTGCCCGTGCCGGTCTTGGCCTGGCCGATGATGTCCTGCTTGGCGAGGCCGAGGGGGATGGTCTGGGTCTGAATGGGGAAGGGCTCGGTGATGCCCTTGGTGGCGAGGGCATCGACGATGTCCTGTTCGATGCCGAGTTCTGCGAATGTCAAGTTGTGCACCCTGTCGGAATTGCGAGGAGATACACCCGTTTTTCCCAGGGCGTATGGCCCCCTCCAGAAACGGGGGGCATACCGACCAGTTTAGCCGGTCACGAGCCGCACCCCGGCGCAGGCACCGCGGGCCTGTCCTAAGCTTGGCTACCGTGGCTCACTGGTTCCGCCGTCGCGCGCGTCGCATTGAGGCGCCGCGCCTGCGCCCGCGGTCAGAGGACCTCGCCACCCCCCGGCTCGATCTGCACGAGTTCACGCCGCCCGTGGGGGAGTTCCTCGGTCGAGCGGCGTACGTGCAGCTGATGCTCTTCGAGAACCTGTCCCGGGCCGTCTCGACCGCTCCGACGACCGCGGCCAAGGCCGCCATCGGCCGCGCGGCCGAGATCTCGATCGCCAAGCACCGGGCCCTCGCCGACGAGATCACCCGGTCCGGCGGCACCGTCGCCGAGGCGATGGAGCCCTACACGGCCGCGGTCGACGAGTTCGAGCGCACCACTCGCGGCGCGGACTGGTTCGAGACGCTCCTGGGCTGCTACCTCACGTCGGGATTCCTCGAGGACTTCTTCGCCCGGCTCGCCGTCGGCCTTCCCGCGGGCGAGCGAGAGCGAGTCGCGGCCATCTTCGCGTCGGCGGACGAGGAGCCACTCCTCGCCGAGCAGCTGCGCCTCGCGATCGCGGACAACGCGCGCCTCGCCTCCCGGCTCGCCATGTGGGGCCGTCGCCTCGTCGGCGACACGATGCTCGTCGCGCGCTCGGCCCTCGGCCTCGATCACGGCGGCAGCAGCGCCGAACACAGGGCCGAGCCGGTGTTCACCGAGCTCATCGCCGCCCACACGCGGCGCATGGATGCGCTCGGCCTCACCGCCTGAGCGAGAGTCGCGTCAGGCCTTCGCGCCCGCGAGCCGCGCGAAGAGGGACTCGTCTGACTGGAGCCGACGTCGGGGCAGCACGACCGCCGTCAGAACGGCCGCGATCACCGCCGCGCCCAGGCTGGCAACCCAGATCCAGGTGCCGTCGAAGGTCCATCCGACCCAGACGAGAGCGACCCACACGATCGCCGTCGCTGCAGCGGACACGGCCGGGAGCAAGAGCACTCCGTAGGTGTCGCGACGCGGCAGCAGGTACCGCAGGGCGAGCCCGATCCCGGCGCCGATGACGGTCACGAACAGGAGCTCCATGTCAGGCCACGAAACCGATCCGGCGGGACTCCTCGGAGCCGACCTCGACATAGGAGAGCGACGCGGTGGGCACGAGGTAGATCTTGCCCTTGTCGTCGGTGAGCTTCACGAACTTCGCGTCGGAGTCGAGCGCCTTCGCGACAAGCGACTCGACCTCCGCCGCAGTCTGCGACGACTCGAAGCTGATCTCACGGGGGCTGTTGGCGATGCCGATACGAATGTCCACGGACACAGGCTACGACACTTCGCGATCGGCCCGCGGCGCCGTTCTCTGTCAGCGCACGGCACTACGTTGGGCGTGTGACGATCACCGGCTTCCGTGCGCCCGCAGCGCCCGCCTCGGGCGCTGCTCCGGTGGCTCTGGATGCCTCGCAGAGGGCGGTGCTCGATCTCCCGGCCGAGGCATCCGCCGCCGTGCTCGGCGCTCCCGGCACGGGTAAGACGACGACGCTCATCGAGCTCGTCGCCGACCGAGTGCTCGGCGCGGGCTGGGGGCCGGATGCCGTGCTCGCGCTCACGACGAGCCGGGCATCCGCGACCCGGCTGCGCGACGCGATCGCCTTGCGTCTCGTCACTCCGACCACCGGCCCCATGGCGCGCAGCGTCAACTCGCTCGCCTTCGAGATCGTGCGCGACGCCGCCCGGTCGGCGGGGGAGCCGCTGCCCCGGCTCGTGAGCGGGGGCGAGCAGGATGCCGAGCTCGCCGCCCTCCTCGAGGGCCACCTCGCCGAAGGCGGCGGCCCCGAGTGGCCCGAGTCGCTCGGACCCGAGGTGCGGCGGCTGCGCCGGTTCCGCACCGAGCTGCGCGAGCTCATGACCCGCGCGACGGAGCACGACGTGACGCCCGAGCAGCTTCGTCGCCTCGCGGGCGAGCACGGGCATCCGGAGTGGCGGGCCGCTGCCGACCTCATCGAGGAGTACGCCCAGGTGCTCTCGTACTCCACCGAAATCCGGCTCGACCAGGCAGAACTCGTGCGTTTCGCGGTCGCCGCGATCGCCCGCGGTGACGTCGGCGAGCGGGTCGCCTCGCTTCGCCTCGTGGTGATCGACGACCTCCAAGAGGCCACCGAGACCACCCTGTCGTTGCTCGCGGCGCTCGCAGCGCGCGGCATCGCGGTCGTCGCGTTCGGCGACCCGGATGTCGCGGCGAACGCCTTTCGCGGCGGCGAGCCCGACTCCCTCGGCCGTCTCTCGAGCGTGCTCGGCGTTCCGGCGGAGACGATCGTGCTGTCGTCCAGCCATCGTCAGGGCCCCGCGCTGCGGGCGTTCACCGCGTCGGTCACCGAGCGCATCGGCGCTGCGGCGGCCGGTCGCCAGCGCCTCGCGGCCGCCGCTGGCGAGGATGCCCCGCTCCCACTGTCCCGCATCGAGGCCCCCAGCCCCGCCCGCGAGTGGGCCACGGCAGCCCGAGTGCTGCGCGAGGAGCACTTGCGCCGCGGCATCCCCTACCGGCAGATGGCGGTCGTCGTGCGCAGCGGAGCGCAAGTGCCCGCGGTCGTGCGCGCACTCGCGCTCGCGGAGGTCCCCACCCGCACGACCGTGGGCGGCACCCCGCTGCGCGACGACCTCGCCGCGCGCGCTCTGCTGCGGGTCGTGCAGGTGGGCATCGGCCATGTCGACCTCACCCCCGAGCTCGCGACGGAGCTGCTTCTCGGCCCCTTCGGCGGTCTCGATCGGCTCGCCCTGCGCCGGCTGAGGATCGCCCTCCGTGCTGAGGAGGTAGCGGGTGGCGGGCGGCGCCCCGCCGACGAGCTCCTCGTCGAGGCGCTCGAGGAGCCGGGTCGGCTCGCGACGATCGACCACCGCGTGGCGCGCTCCGCCGAGCGACTCGCGGGCACGCTCGCGCAACTGCGCTCGAGCGACGGATCGATCGAGGAGCTGCTCTGGCTCGCGTGGGAGCGCAGCGGGCTCGCGCGCTCCTGGTACGACCAGGCGCTCTCCGGCGGCATCGCGGCGGCCGAGGCCAACCGCAACCTCGACGGCATCGTGGCCCTCTTCACGTCCGCCAAGCGCTTCGCCGAGCTCCGGCCGGGGGACGCCCCTCGCCTCTACCTCGACGAGATCCTCGGCGCGGAGGTGCCCGAGGACACGCTCTCGCCGCAGCCCTACGACGACGCCGTGCTCGTGACGACCCCGTCGGCGACGGTGGGACTGGAGTTCGACACCGTGATCGTCGGCGGGCTCCAGGACGGCGTGTGGCCCAACCTGCGGCTGCGCGGGTCGCTCCTCGCTCCCCAGGAGCTCGTCCGGGCCGTGACGGGGGTCGAGTCGAGCGCGGTGGACGAACGGCGACAGGTGCTCGGCGACGAGCTGCGCATGTTCGCGCTCGCCGTCTCGCGAGCGCGGCACCGCGTGGTGCTCGCCGCGGTGGCCAACGACGACGAGGCGGCGAGCGTGCTGCTCGGTCTCGCCGCCGATGCTCCCCTCATCGACGTCACCGCCTCGCCGCTGAGCCTCCGCGCCCAGGTGGGCCGGCTGCGCCGGCGGCTCGCGCGGATGCCCGGGGATGCCGCGGCCGCGAGCACCCTCGCCGCGCTCGCCGTCGAGGGCGTGCCGGGAGCCGACCCGGATGACTGGCTCGGACTCCTCGACATCTCCACCACCGGTCCTCTCTTCGAGGGCGAGCAGGTGCCGATCTCGCCGTCGGCCATCGAGACCCTGCTCGCGAGCCCCCTCGACTGGTTCCTCGACCGGATCGCGGGGTCGGAGTCGGGAGTCATCGCGGGGGTCGGCACGATCATCCACTGGGCCATGGAGACGTCGGAGGACATCACGGTCGACGCCCTCTGGGAGGCGGTCGAGAAGCGCTGGGGGGAGCTGCTGTTCGAGGCGCCCTGGCTCGCCGACCGACAGCGCGTCATCGCCCGCGGCTTCACCGAGGCGCTCGCGGAGTACCTCGCCGACTTCCGGCGCGACGGCAAGACGCTCGTCGGGGCGGAGAGCCGCTTCCGGCTGGAGGTCGGTAGAGCGGTGCTCTCCGGCTCGATCGACCGGGTGGAGCGTACCGCCGACGGCAAGGTGGTCATCGTCGACCTCAAGACCGGCACTCCCGAGACGAGCGCGGCGGCGATCGCCGAGCATCCGCAACTCGGGGCGTACCAGCTGGCGTACGCGTCGGGGATCCTCGATGAGGCGCTGGCTCCCCACGGCGAGCACATCGCGGGCGGGGCGAAGCTGCTGTACGTCAAGCAGGGCGTCAAGGGAAAGCTCTACCGCGAAGGGGTGCAGGCGGCGTTCGGCCCCGAGCAACTCGAGGCCTTCCGGGAGCGAGTGGACGCCGCGGCGGCACTCATCGCCGCCGCCGAGTTCGTCGGCCCCCTCGAGCTCGACACGTACCGGTCCGACTCGTCGCGGTTGCGCCTGCACCGCGTCCGGGAGGTGTCGAGTGACTGAGCACCGCTACAGCGCGGACGACATCGCCGACGCGCTCGGGCGCCCGCGCCCGACGCCGCAGCAGCGCGCCGTCATCGAGTCGCCGCTCGGGCCGGCCCTCGTCGTCGCGGGAGCGGGGTCGGGCAAGACCGAGACGATGGCCGGCCGCGTGCTCTGGCTGCTGGCGAACGAATTGGTCCGCCCCAGCGAGATCCTCGGTCTGACGTTCACCCGAAAAGCGGCCGGGGAGCTCGCGCACCGCATCCGCGAGCGCATCGCCGACCTCTCGAGGGCGGGGATGCTCGCCGACGCCTACGACCCGTTCGAGGCCCCCACGGTCGCGACCTACAACTCCTACGCCAACGCGCTCTACCGCGACAACGCGGTCGTCCTCGGCCGGGAGTCGGACGGCGCGGTCCTCGGCGAGGCGGCCGCGTGGCAGCTCGCCCGCTCGACAGTCCTCCGCAGTGCCGACCCGCGCCTCGCGCCGCTCGGCAAGAACCTCGACCCCATCACTCGCGCGGTGCTGTCCGTCGCCCGCGGGCTAGCCGAGAACGTCGCCGACCCGGAAGCGGTCCGGGCGTTCGCGAAGCGGGTCGCGGGGGTGGCCGACCTCCCGTCCGGTGGGCGCGGGGAGTACGTCGAAGTGCTGCGCCTCGCCGAGAACGTCGGGGCACTCGATGTGCTCGTCGACCTCGCGGCGGAGTTCGAGTCGGCGAAGGCCGCTCGCGGACTCGTGGAGTACTCCGACCAGGTCGCCCTCGCCCTGCGCATCGTGCGCCTTCGGCCGTCCGTCGCCGAGACCGAGCGGGATCGCTACCGGGTCGTCCTCCTCGACGAGTACCAGGACACGTCGGTCGTGCAGACCCAGCTGCTCGCGGAGCTGTACGCCGGGCATCCGGTCATGGCGGTCGGCGATCCGAACCAGTCGATCTACGGCTGGCGCGGCGCGAGCGCATCGAACCTCGACGACTTCGCTCGCGCCTTCGGCGCCCAGGGCTCGAGGTACGCGCTCTCGACGAGCTGGCGCAACGGCACCGTCATCCTGGAGGCGGCCAACGCGGTCGTCGCGCCGTTCGCGCACGGGCGGGTCGCGGTCGAGCGGCTCGAGGCGAGCCCGCGTGCCAGCTCGATGCCGGTGGACGTGGCCTTCCCCGAGTCGGTCGTCGACGAGGCCGAGTCGGTCGCGGCCTGGCTCGAGCCGAAGCTGAAGTCCGCGACACCGCCGTCGGCGGCGATTCTGTTTCGTACCCGCAAGTCGCAGGGGTTCTTCCTCGAGGCGCTGCGCAAGCGGGACATCCCGTTCCACGTCCTCGGGCTCGGCGGGCTCCTCGCCGAGCCGGAGATCGCCGACCTCGTGTCGGCCCTCACCGTCGTGCACGATCCCTCTGCCGGTCTCGAGCTGCTGCGACTGCTGGCCGGCGCGCGCTGGCGCATAGGGGTGCAGGACCTCTACGCGCTCAGTCGGCTCGCGTCGTGGCTGCGCGACCGCGACTACGCGCAGCAGCGCTACGACGAGGAGCTCGCGAAGGCGCTCAAGTCGTCCGTCGCCGCGGGGGAGGGCGGCTCGATCGTCGACGCGCTCGACTTCCTCGGAACGGCGAAGCCCGGCCACCTCGCCCTCGAGGCGTTCAGCCCGGAGGGGCTGGAACGGTTGCGGGATGCCGCGCGCCTGCTCTCGCGGCTCCGCTCCCGCGCCGGACTCGACCTGCCCGAGTTCGTCGCCGTCGTGCTGCAGGAGCTGCGCCTGGATATCGAGATCGCCGCGAACGAGTACCGGCCGCTCGGATCGGCCACGATCGACGCCTTCTTCGATGCTGTCGGCAACTACGTCGCCCTCGAGGAGGTCGCGACGCTCGGGGGATTCCTCTCGTGGTTGCGGGAGGCGGAGCAGCGCGAGGACCTGTCCCCCCGCCCCGAGGATCCGGAGCCGGGCACGGTGCAGGTGCTCACGATCCACGGCTCCAAGGGGCTCGAGTGGGACGTGGTCGTCGTGCCCCGCCTCGTCGAAGACGAACTCCCCGGTCGGCCCGCGGAGGGCGGATACCAGGGCTGGCTCTCGTTCGGGCAGCTGCCCTGGCCGTTCCGCGGTGATGCTGCTGAGCTCCCCGAGTTCGAATGGGAGGCCGCGACGACGCGCGTCGAGGTGCGCGACGCGCTCACCGACTTCAAGGCACGGGTCAAGGAGCATCTCCTCCAGGAGGAACGCCGACTCGCCTATGTGGCTGTCACGCGGGCGCGCCACGGTCTTCTGCTCAGCGGCTCCTTCTGGGCGACGCAGTCGCGGTCGAGAACGCCGAGCACCTACCTGCGCGAGCTCGTGGCGGCGGGCATCATCGGTCCGATTCCCCTCGAGACGTCACTCGAGGAGAACCCGCTCGGCGACAACCTCGAGCGGCTCCTGTGGCCGCGCGACCCGCTCGGTTCTCGTCGGCCGGCGGTCGAGGCAGCGGCCGCGGCGGTTCGCGCCGCCGAGCCTGCGGTCGCCGGTCCGTGGGCGGAGGACATCGAGCTGCTCCTCGCGGAGCGTCGCGAACGGCTCGCGGGGGATTCCCGAGTGGAGCTGCCGACGCGTGTGCCGGCATCCCGGTTCAAAGACTTCGTCGACGACCCGGCCTCGGTCGCCTCGTCCCTGCGGCGACCCATGCCGGAGCGTCCCTACCGCGCGACGCAGCTCGGCACCCTCTTCCACTCCTGGGTGGAGAACCGGTACGGCGTCGGCGGCGACGCGGCGGAGCTGGATGCCGCGCTCACCGAGCTCGACGGATCGGACCTCGTCGACGTCGACCTCGACCGATTGCGGTCGATCTTCGAGTCGAGCCCGTGGGCCTCGCGGCGCCCGGTCGAGGTGGAGCGCGAGATCCACCTGCCGTTCGACGGCCGCATCGTCATCTGCAAGATCGACGCCGTGTACGAGCTCGAGGGAGGTCGATTCGAGATCGTCGACTGGAAGACGGGCAAGGCGCCGAAGGACGACGCCGACCTCGAGTCGAAGCAGCTGCAGCTCGCCCTCTACCGCCTCGCGTTCGCGCGGTGGAAGGGCATCGACGAGTCGCGCGTCGAGGCGGCGTTCTACTTCGTGAGCGACGACCGCGTCATCCGGCCCGACCACGTCGACTCCGAGGCCGAGCTTCTCGCACGGTGGAGGCGCGCGCTGCTATAAGTAGCGGGTGGACCTCGCCGCGATCGTGCCCCTCTGGGTGACCATGCCGAGCTTCGTGCTGCTGTTCCTCGGAGTCTCGTGGGGCATCCTCCTCCTCGTCCGCCCGTGGGTGCGTCGGGCGGCAGCCAACCACGAGGAGTGGGACCGGGTGCTCGGGTACGCCATGTCGTCCTACGGCCTCTTCTACGGCATCCTGCTCGCCCTGATCGCGGTGTCGGTGTATGAGAACTTCGAGCGGGTCGACGTCGTCGTCCTCGACGAGGTCTCGTCCCTGGGTGCGCTCTACCGGGGTATGTCCGGCTACCCCGAGAGCCTCGCGATGGAGCTGCAGGGTCACGTGCGCGACTACACGCTGAGTGTCATCGCGGAGGACTGGCCGCTGCAGCAGCAGGGCATCATCCCGTCCGAGGGCAACACGCGGGTCGATCACATCCAGGCCCTACTGCTCTCGTTCGAGCCGACCACGATCGGTCAGCAGACACTGCACAACCAGATCTTGAGCGAGTTCTTCGACTTCTTGGAGGCTCGGCGTGCGCGCCTCGACGAGACCGATCTCGCGCTGCCTCCCGTGATGTGGGTCGTGGTCGGCATCGGCGCGGTCATCAACGCGACGATGCTCGCCCTCGTCGAGGCGCGCAACCTGCGGGTCCACCTCATCATGTCGGGCATCATCGCCGTGTTCGTCGCGCTGCTCATCTTCGTCACCGCGAGCATGGACCACCCGTACTCGGGCTACGTCAATATCTCGCCCGAGGCGTTCCAGAACCTCGTCGACCAGTTGATGGTGCAGCGCTAGTTCTGCTGGAACGGTCGCGACATGATCGCGGACGCGAGCGCCTCGACGGGCTCGCGTGCCGCACCCGGCCTCGAGACGAGCGTGAAGTCGACGTCGCCGAGCTGAGGCATCGCGAGTGCGGCGGGCACCTGGGCGAGGTCCGGCGGGATGAGCGACTGCGGGTAAGGCGCGATGCCGATGCCGGCGCGCACCGCGGCGAGCACGCCGTTGACCTCCTTGACCGTGCACGTGATGCGCCACGTGCGCCCCGCCTCCTCGAGGCTGCGGATCGCGGATGACCGGCTCAGGCTCGGCGCCTGGTAGACGATGAGGGGCAGCGGCAGATCCGGCTCGAGAACGACGCTGCGGTGCGCCATCCACACGAGCCGCTCCCGGCGGACGAGCTGGCCGGCCGGCTCGCCGGGCCCGAGCGAGACGGGGTCCTGGTTGATGAACACGAGGTCGAGCTGCCCCGCCTGCAGGCGCCGAAGCAGCACGGGGCTCTGGCTCACGGTCAGTTCGAGGGTGATCTGCGGGTGCAGCTGGCGGAAGTCGCGCAGGATGCCGGGTACCTGGGTCAGCGCGAGGTTGTCCGCCGAGCCGAACCGCAGCCGACCGCGCATCGCGGTGCCGGTGAAGTAGCTCGCCGCCTGGTCCTGAGCGGCGAGGATGCTGCGGGCGAAGCCGAGCATGGCCTCGCCGTTGTCGGTGAGCGAGACCGTCCGGGTGTCGCGCAGAACGAGGATGCGCCCTGCGGACTGCTCGAGCTTGCGCACGTGCTGGCTGACGGTCGGCTGGCTGAGCCCGAGTCGCGCCGCCGCACCGGTGAAGCTCAGCGTCTCGGCGACGGCCACGAAGGTCCGCAGGAGCACCGGGTCGAGCATCCTCACCGCCTCTCATTGCGGAACGTTATGGGACTTATAGCCACCATAAGCCAACGGTATGACGGGTGCGAGGCTACCGTGGAACGGTGGCGATAACCCCCGACGCGAACCCGGCGACGATGCCGATCGCGGTGGCCATGCAGCGCCCGGCGTGGAAGGACACCTTCAGTGCGCTGCGGATGCACAACTACCGCCTGTACGTGGTGGCCCAGTTCCTCTCCAACACCGCCGGGTGGATGCAGCGCATCGCGACCGACTGGCTCGTCCTCGAGCTCACCGGCTCGGTCGCCCTGGTCGGCCTGACGATTGCGATTCAGTTCGTCCCCACCCTCCTGCTCGGCGCGTGGGCGGGCGTCATCGCCGACCGCTTCCCGAAACGCGCGGTGCTCCTGCTCACCCAGGGCCTCGTCGGAGCTCTCAGTCTCGTGCTCGCCGTGCTGGCGATCACGGGCGCGGCGACGCTCGTCTCGGTGTACGCGCTCGTGCTCGGCATCGGCCTCGTGCAGGTCTTCGACGGTCCCGCGAGGTCGGTGTTCGTCAACGAGATGGTGGGTCCGCGACACCTCCGCAACGCCATCAGCGTCAACGCGTCGATCTTCCACCTCGGGGCGCTGCTCGGGCCGGCCCTCAGCGGAGCCCTCATCGTCGTCGTGGGGTCCGGGTGGGCGATCGCCATCAACGTCGGCGCGGCGGCGATCGGGATCGGCCTGCTCCTCGCCATGCGTCGAGACGAGTTGCTCGTCGGCCCGCGCGCCCCGAGCACGAAGGGCCAGATCCGGGAGGCGGGCCGGTACATCCTCGGCAAACCGGCGCTGTTCTGGACGATGGTCATCGTCGGGGTCGTCGCGGTCTTCGGCGTGCCGATGCCCACCCTCCTCGCGGGAATCGCCGACACCGTCTACGACACCGGCGCACAGGGCTACGGGCTCTACAACACCTTGACCGCGGTCGGCGCGCTCACCGGTGCGCTCGTCTCGGCACGGCGATCCAGCCTCCGGTTGCGCACGATCGTGCTCGGCGTGCTGCTCTACGGCGTGCTCCTCGCGCTCGCGGGGCTCGCGCCGTTCTATCCCATGTTCCTCGTCGTGCTCGTCACCGTGGGCTTCTCGCGCCTGCTCGTCATGACCGCTGCGGAGACGATGGTGCAGTTCTCGTCGAATCTCGCCATTCGCGGCCGGGTCATGTCGTTCTGGGTGATCGTCCTCGTTGGCGGGCAGGCGATCGGCGGCCCGCTCGTCGGCTGGATCGCCGAGACCATCGGGCCGAAGAACGCGATGATCGTGTGCGGGGCGATCCCCGCCCTCGCGGCGATCGCCATCTCGCTCGTGCTCGCCCGCAGCGGCCGCCTCACCGTCGCGGTGCGGCCGCGGCGCGGCAACTGGGTCGCGATCGTGCCGCGTGCCGCGTCGGGGCGGTAGGCCGACGCGATAGATTGCGGGTCATCGCAATTCTCGCCGGGGATGCCTCCTCCGGTGCTGGAGGAGGTGGTGACCCGTTTCCGATCCGCTCGACGCTCCGCGCGCCCTCGTCGAGGCGCATCGGTTCGAGCCCGCCGCGGCCCTGCTTCGCGCCGTGCTCCGCGAGCACCCCGACGACGACGAGGCGCTCTTCCTCCTGGCCGTCTGCGCCGTGAATTCCGGCAATCCGTGGGGTGCTGTCACTCTCACCGCTCGGCTCCTCGAGCGTCACCCGTTGAGTGCACCGATCCACCGGGTGCGCGCCGACGCGCTGGCGCGCCTGGGCTATGCCGACGAGAGCGTCGCCGCGGCGCGAACGGCCCTGCACCTCGACCCGGCCGACATCGACGCCCAGCGCCAGCTGATCTACTCGATGATCTACGCCGACGTGAGCGATAGGGCGCTCATCCGGGCCACGAACAGGCTCCTCGAACTCGCGCCCGAAGACCCGGCCTCGCACGTGGCTCGCGGCGACGCCTTCGTCGCCATGCGCCGCACGCGGGGGGCCGAAGCGGCGTTCCGACGAGCGCTCGAGCTCGATCCGAACGACTCGTCGGCCCTGAGGGGCCTCGCCGCAGCCCAGCAGAGGCGGGGCATGTTCGGCGATTCGGTGTCCGTCCTCGCGACCGATCTTGCTGTGCGTCCCGCCGACGACCGCACTCTCACCCTCCTCCGGCAGGCGCTCGTGGCCGCCGTCCTGCGCTGGGAGGTGTCCCTCTGGGCGACCTGGCTGCTGCTCATGATCGCCGCCCCGACCGTGCCCGATGCAGCGCGATTCGGTGCCCAGCTGGCCGTGGTCGCCGCGTCGATCGGTTTCGCCGTGTGGTTCTGGCGTCGATTCGGCCGCTCGTCGAGACGCGGACTTCGTCCCGCGCTGCGTCAGGCCCGCAGCCGCGACCGCTTCCTCGTCGTCATCGCGGCGGCGGCAGCGGTCGGCTGGGTGTGCTGCGCGGCGGTGCCCTTCGTCCCCGCCGAGGCACGCGACATCCTGCTGACCAAGGCGGGGTGGACGTTCTTCGGCACGGCGCTCCTCACGGGCGTGCGCTGGACACTCAAATAGAGCGAGCCGAAAGACTAGACCGCGCGGCGCTGGCGGTCGAGCATCGCCTCGACCTCGTCGACGGCCATGGTCGGCATGGTCTGCGCCCCGATCGGGTTCATGACGTCGTCGCGGATGGAGTCGACGAGCCCGGTCAGCAGCTCGACTGCGTCATCCACGATCTCCGTCGAGCGCACCTCGGTGCCGTGCAGCAGCCACTTGGCGAGCTCGAGCTCCGAGTAGAGCCGGGCGCGCTGCAGCAGCTGTCGATCGCCCGCGCCGCGAACCTGCTCATAGCTGGCGAACACCGCCTCGACCACGGGCTCGGAGCGAGTCCCGAGGATCCACTGCAGGTCGCGAGCGGGGTCGGCGACCCGAAGATCCTGCCAGGCGAGGATGCCCGAGACCTCGCCCTCGGCGACGAGCACCGAATCAGCGCTCAAGCCGCCGTGCGAGACCACCGGCTGGAACTGCCACAGCTTGCTGTCTTCCAGCGCGCGCTCCCATCGCCCCACGAGGGCGGCGGGCAGCAGTCCGGTCGCGGCGGCCCGATCGGCGACGGTCATGCACGAGCGCTGGGACTCGGAGGCAGTGAGGGTCGGGAGCCCGGCATCCGTGACGAAGCTCGTCGGCAGCGAGTGGATGGCCGCGATCGCCGCGCCGATCGAGGTGGCGAGGCGCGAGTCGTAGGAGCGCAGCGGAACGGGCGAGCCGTACACGTACTCGTAGACCACGCCGCGGGTGCCGTCGACGGGCACCTGGCCGGCGAACGTGGACACCGCGAAGGGCAGTCGCGTCCGAACTCCGGTGCTGAGCGCACGCAGCGCCACGAGGTCGGCGGACTGCTCAGCCTCGGCCTGAGCGGTGCGCGGCACGCGGATGAGCCAGTGGTGGCCGTCGCGGCCGGTGATGAGGGCGGAGTCGAAGTCTCCGCCGCGGCCCGAGCCGAATGACGCCGCAGCGACGGCGTCGAGGCCGGGGACGGCCGAGGTCGCGAGCGCGGCTAGAGTGAGATGGGATCTCGCCATGCCCCCCAGGGTAGGCGGCGGAGCTCCCGTATTCGCCGTACGCCACGCACTTCATACGGGGTCGTCAGATGTCGCAATCCTTCCTCTCGAGGCTTCCGCTGTCGCGGTTCGAGATCGATCGCGACCACCTCGGGCGCGAGAGCGACGGCCTGTGGGATCGGCTCTGGGCCGACCCGGGCACGCGCATCCTGCCCGTGTTCCAGGGCTCGGCGCTGCTCGCCGCCCCCGATCGGCTCGCCCTGCTGCCTGTGGATGCCCTGCCCCCCGGCGACACCCTCACGCGCGTGTACCTCGGTCGCACCACGACGGCGACCGACGCCGAGCCGGCAGGCACCGCGGTCGTCGCCGTCGAGCTCGAGGACGCGCGGCACCTCGCGGAGGCGGAGTGGGGCAACCTGCGACAGGTAGGGGCACGGCTGAGCGACCGGGATGCAGGGCTCCTGACGGAGGCGCTGGGCATCCTGAACTGGCACGACTCGCACCGCTTCTCGCCGCGCACGGGTGAGCCGACCGTCGCCGAAAAGGGCGGCTGGGTACGCCGCGACACGGTGTCGGGCCTCGAGATCTTCCCCCGCACCGACCCGGCGATCATCGTCGGCGTGACGGACGCCGATGACCGGATCCTGCTCGGCTCGAACGCGCTCTGGGAGTCGAACCGCTACAGCCTTCTCGCCGGCTTCGTCGAGCCGGGGGAATCGCTCGAGGCCGCCGTGCAGCGCGAGGTGTTCGAGGAATCGGGGGTGATCGTCGGCGATCCGGTCTACCTCGGCAGCCAGCCGTGGCCGTTCCCCGCGTCGCTCATGCTCGGCTTCACCGCGACCGTCGCCGCGGACTTCGCGGGCGCGGCCCAGCCGGACGGCACAGAGATCCTCGACCTGCGCTGGTTCAGCCGCGACGAGCTCGCTGCCTCCCTCGACGAGATCGTGCTCCCCGGCCCGACGTCGATCGCGCGGGCGATCATCGAGGAATGGTTCGGCTCGAGCATCCGCGACGGGCAGCGGTGAGCACCGCCGCCCTGCTCGACGGACTCGACGATCAGCAGCGGCTCGCGGCGGAGTCGTTGCTCGGCCCGGTCTGCCTGCTCGCCGGAGCGGGCACCGGCAAGACCCGCGCGATCACGCACCGCATCGCCTACGGTGTCGCCTCGGGCGTGTATCCGCCGAATCGCGTGATGGCGCTGACGTTCACGGCGCGCGCGGCGAGCGAGCTCCGGGGCCGGCTCCGCGCACTCGGCACCGAGACGGTCGCCGCCCGCACCTTTCACGCCGCCGCCCTCTCGCAGCTGAACTTCTTCTGGCCGCAGGTCATCGGCGGCACGATGCCGAAGATCCTCGACAGCAAGGCGCGACTGCTCGCGCACGCGGCCGACGGGCTGCGACTGCGCCTCGACACTGCCACCTTGCGCGACGCGGCGGCGGAGATCGAGTGGCGCAAGACCTCGCGCCTCACGATCGACCAGTACGCGGCTCGGGATCGACCCCTCCCGCCGAGTCTTGACCGCGATCGCATGGTCGCCCTCCAGGACGCCTACGAGCGGCTCAAGGACGAGCGCCGCCAGATCGACTTCGAGGACGTGCTGCTCGCAGCGGCCGGCATGATCGAGGCGGAGCCGCGCGTCGCCCAGCAGGTGCGCGAGCAGTACCGCTTCTTCGTCGTCGACGAGTACCAGGATGTCTCGCCGCTCCAGCACGACCTGCTGCGGCTGTGGCTCGGCGAGCGCACCGACGTGTGCGTCGTCGGCGACGTGAGCCAGACGATCTACACGTTCGCGGGGGCGAGCCCCGACTACCTTCTCGGCTTTCCCGGCGAGTTCGATGAGGCCGTCGTGCTGCGGCTCGAGCAGAACTACCGCTCGAGCGCCGCGATCGTCGCGACGGCGAACCGCCTCATGCGGGGTCGGCCGGGTGCTCTCGAGCTCGTCTCCGCCCTGGGCGCCGACGGCCCCGCCCCGGAGACGACGAGGCACGCGGATGACGCGGCGGAGGCGGCATCCGTCGCCCGGGCGATCCGCGCCGAGATCGCCGCCGGTGCCGCACCCGAGTCGATCGCCGTGCTCTACCGCATCAACGTGCAGGCGCAGGCGATCGAGTCGGCTCTCGCGGCGGCCGGAGTTCCGTACGCGGTGCGCGGCGCCACGCGGTTCTTCGACCAGCGCGAGGTCAAGGAGGCGCTCATGCTCCTGCGCGGGGCGAGTGTCGCGGCGGCGCCGGGTTCCCTGACGCGAGCGGTCGGCGACGTGCTGAGCTCCATCGGGTGGTCGGCGACCGCACCCGAAGCCGCAGGCGCCGTCCGAGATCGGTGGGAGTCGCTCAACGCGATCATGGGTCTCGCCGAGGCCGCCCCGGCAGGCACGACGCTGCGGCAGTTCGTCGATGAGCTGTTCGAGCGCCAGGCCGCCCAGCATGAGCCCGCGATCTCGGCGGTCACTCTCGCCACGATCCACTCCGCGAAGGGGCTGGAGTGGGACTCGGTGCACCTCGTCGGGCTGTCCGAGGGTCTGCTGCCCATCAGTTACGCCCGCGACGATCGGGCAGTGGAGGAGGAGCGGCGGCTGCTCTACGTGGGCGTCACGCGAGCGCGGCGCCGTCTCTCGCTCTCGTGGGCAGCGGGCGGACCGGGGCGGTCGACCCGCTCGCCGAGCCGCTTCCTCGCGGAGCTGTAGCGGGCACCGCCTCGAGGGACACGAGGTCGCCGATGCCCCGGCATCCGCACTCCGGGTGGGGATGCCACAGCCGGTCGGCGCGTTCCCCGTCGGCCGTGAGCCGAACAGAGCGCGGGGCGATGGGCCCCGAGTCCAGGCGCGCCTGCACGAGCCGCACGACGGCGGTGGCCGCGTCCGCGACGAGCACCGGATGCTCGGCGCCCGCCGACCGTCCCAGCAGCTGACTGGCGATCGCCGGCCACGCGACGTCGCCGTCGCGCCGGTGCAGCTCGAGGCACAGCAGGCACGGGCCGTCCCCGGGTTCGACGACGGGTCCGATGTGCACCGCTGAGTCGGTAGAGACGACGGGGAGGTGCACGGTGTCGCGTCGGAGCCAGAACGAGTGGAGCCGCGGATCGAGCACCCAGCGGCCGACGGCGATCGCCAGGTCGGGGCCGGTGTCGCGGAGAGCGTCGGGAGTGGGGGCCGCCTCGACGTCGTAGCGGAGGGCGCGCAGCATCCCGGTCACCGCGTCGGCGAGAGCTCCGGAGCCGGTGATCGCAAGGCGCCCGGAGGGTGCCGTCGGCTCGGCGGCAGCGGGGGAGAGCACGGGGGAGAGGCGCTCGAGGAGCGCGTCGATGAGGTCGGACCGGCCGTCCGCGAGCGCCTCGAGGCCGAATCGCGGCACCCCCACGGCGAGCGCTGCGACGAGTCGCTCTTCCAGGGCGGAGAGCCCGCCGAGGACTGCGCGGGGCGGGTCGATGCCGATCTGGAGGGTAGCGGGATCGCGCCAGACGAGAGGCCACCGGGGGTCGAGCTTGAGGATCATCCCGACAGTGTGAGCACCCGTCTCGGGGGCGCGTGGCCGACCCTCCACAGGTGTGGTCGCTACTCGGTGGGGCGGTCGCCGCTCTCGTCGCCGAGCAGGTCTTCGAGCGCTCGGTCGAACTCGTCGGGCTCGGGCGCTCCGGCCGAGATCCGCTCGATGAGCGCGGTCGGGTCGTCGATGTCGGTCGCGGCGGGCACGAGATCCGGGTGAGACCACAGCTCGTCGCGCTTCTCGGCCCCCACCGCGTCGGTGACCGCCTGCCACATCGCTGCCGCCTCGCGGAGGCGGCGCGGTCGCAGCTCGAGGCCGACGAGCGTCGCGAACGCGGACTCGGCGGGTCCGCCGGAGGCGCGGCGGCGGCGCACCGTCTCCGCGATCGCGGCGCTCGAGGGGATTCGCGTCGTCGCGGCCGCCGTGACGACATCCACCCAGCCTTCGATGAGGGCGAGCATCGTCTCGAGGCGCTCGAGGGCGGCAAGCTGCTCGTCGCTCTTCGGGGGGATGAGGGCTCCGCTCGTCATCGCCTCGCGCAGCTCCTCGGGGTTGTTCGGGTCGAAGTCGGCGGCGAGCTCCTCGAGTCGCGAGGTGTCGATGCGGATGCCGTGGGCGAACTCGGTGATGGAGGTGAGCAGTTGGAGGCGCAGCCACTTGGCGTGGCGGAACAGTCTCGCGTGCGCGAGCTCGCGCACGGCGAGGTACAGCTGCACCTGGTCGACGGGGATGTCGAGGCCGCTGCCGAAGGCGAGGACGTTCTGAGGTACGAGTGCCGCCTCGGCGTTGTCGAGAAGGGGGATGCCGATGTCGCCGCCCGAGACGACCTCGCTCGAGAGCTGGCCGACGACCTGGCCGAGCTGCATCGCGAACAGGGTGCCGCCGACGTTGCGCATGATCTGGCTGGCACCCTGGATCATGTCGTCCATCTCGTCGGGCGCGTTCTGACGCAGCACATCGGTGAGCGAGTTGGCGATCGAGGTCGCCACCGGCTCGGCGAGCTGGGTCCACACCGGCATCGTGGCCGTGACCCACTCGCTGCGGCTCATGAGCCTCGGCTCGCTCGCGAGCGCGGAGATGTCGGTGACCTCGTCGAGCCAGAGGGATGCGACGTGCAGGGCCTGCTCGAGCTGCGAGCGCTCCGCGGGGAGGGAGACGACGCTCGAGCGACTCGCGAGTCCCTTGGCCTGTTCGAGTGCGAGGCCCCAGTTGACGCCGTCGCCGCTCGACTGGAGGGCGTTCTGCAGCTGGCTGATGAGCTGGGCGACGAGCTCGGGATCGTTCGGCAGCCCTGCGGCGCCGGCGAGGCGGCGGGGATCGATCTCTCCGTTGCCGGCGAGGAAGTCGCGCAGCATGTCCCGGAACTCGTCTTCGGGTCGGGGCTCGCTGTCGTCGTCCCGCGGATTCTCAGGCATGAAAACTACGCTAGCCGCTGCCGCCACGAGCGAGGCCGGTTTTCGCCTAGGCTGGGCCAACGCGCAGTGCGCCCGTGGCGAACACTCCATCTCCCGAACTCCGAAGGACCCCGGTGGCCCTCTTCACCGATACCGAGCCCGACCCCGTGCGGCCCCGACGGGGCGGCGGCTGGATCGGCTGGATCCTGCTCGCGGCCGCCCTCATCGGAGTGACCGTCGTGGCGCTTCTCCCGGCTCCGTACGTCATCGAGCAGCCGGGACCCGTGTTCGACGTCCTCGGCGACGTGCAGGTCGACGGCGAGGCCGTCCCGATGATCCAGATCCCCATGGAGGAGACCTTCCCCACCGAGGGTTCCCTCGACATGCTGACGGTCAACATCCGCGGCAACCCCGACAATCTGCCGACGTGGCTCGATATCGCGACCGCCTACTTCGACCCGAGCCGTGCCATCCTGCCCGTCGACACCGTCTACCCGCCGGGCACGACGGTGGAGACCTCCAACGAGCAGAGCCGTATCGACATGGAGAACTCGCAGAAGGAGGCCATCGCTGCGGCGATGACGAACCTCGGCTACGAGGTGCCGAGCACGCTGTCCGTGATCGAGACGACGCCGGGCGGGCCCGCCCAGGACGTGCTCCTGCCTGACGACGTCATCGTGTCCGTCAACGGCGAGGTGCCCGCGGACGTCACCGCCCTGCGCGCTCTCATCGCCGACAACGGAACGGATGGTCCGGCCGAGGTCGTCGTCGACCGTGCAGGCGAGGAGCAGACCTTCGAGATCACGCCCACGCTCAGCGAGGGCGACAACCCGGCACCCATCATCGGGATCATCGTCGGGAGCGACTACGACTTCCCGTTCTCCGTGAAGATCCAGCTCGAGAACGTCGGCGGGCCGAGTGCGGGCATGATGTTCGCCCTCGGCATCATCGACAAACTCACGGAGGGGCCGCTCAACGGCGGGGAAGTGGTCGCCGGTACCGGCACGATCTCGTCCACGGGCGAGGTCGGGCCCATCGGTGGCATCGTCCAGAAGATGTGGGGCGCCGTGCGAGAGGGGCACGCCGACTGGTTCCTCGCGCCCGCGGCCAACTGCACCGAGGTGGTCGGCAACATCCCGCCCGGTCTCACCGTCTTCGCGGTGGAGGACCTGGATGACGCCCTCACGGCGCTCGCCGCCATCCGCTCGGATGGCGACACGACCGGCCTGCCCACCTGCACCGCGGACTGACGGCGCTGCGGCAGTCCTGGGACGCCCGGCGTTCTAGCAGCTAGCGCCGCCTAGGATGGCTGGGACAGCCGACAGCCCACCCAGCAGGAGCTCCCACGTGTCAAGCACCTCCGGATCCGCCCCGCGCTCGACGAGCCGCACGAGAGCGACACTGACGGCCACCGCGGTCGTCATCGCCGTCCTCGTGATCGCGTTCTTCATCGCCGCGAACCTCTACACCGATGTGCTCTGGTTCGACCAGCTCGGCTATCTCACCGTGCTCACGACGCAGTGGGTCGCGGGCGCTGTGATGTTCCTCATCGGCTTCGTCGCGATGGCGGTGCCGGTGTGGGCGAGCATCGAGATCGCGTTCCGCGCCCGCCCCGTCTACGCCAAGCTCAACTCGCAGCTCGACCGCTACCAGCAGGTCATCGAGCCGCTGCGCCGACTCGCGATGTTCGGCATCCCCGTCGTCCTCGGCGTGTTCGCGGGGGTCTCGACGGCGACCCGGTGGCCGATCGTGCTCCAGTGGCTGAACCGCACGCCGTTCGGCGAGACCGACCCCCAGTTCGGGCTCGACCTCTCCTTCTACTTCTACGAACTTCCCCTCTGGCAGGGCGTCGTCGGGTTCGCCTCCGCCGTCGTCCTCATCGCCGGACTCGCAGCCCTCGCGACGAGCTACCTCTACGGGGCTATCCGGTTCAGCGGCCGCGAGGTGCGCATCTCTCGCTCGGCGCGCATCCAGCTCGCCATCATCGCCGGACTCTACCTGCTCATCCAGGGCGTGAGCCTGTGGCTGGACCAGTACGCGACGCTCTACTCGGCCAGTGGCGGCTTCCTGCAGACGGGAGCCGGTTATACGGAGGCCAACGCGACGATCCCCGGCCGGGCCATCCTCGCCGGCATCGCGCTCATCGTCGCCGTCCTGTTCTTCATCACGGCGATCATCGGACGCTGGCGCCTCCCGATCATCGGAACGGCGCTCCTGCTCGTCAGCGGACTCGTCGTCGGCAGCATCTACCCCTGGATCGTGCAGCGCTTCTCGGTCGAGCCGAACGCCCGGACCCTCGAGGCCGAGTACATCTCCCGTTCGATCGACGCGACGCGCACCGCGTACGGCGTCGACGGCGTCGAGGAGGTGCCGTACACGGCGGAGACGGATGCTGAGCCCGGGGCACTCCGCGAGGACGCCGAGACCACGGCCAACATCCGCATCCTCGACCCCGCGATCGCGCCGCTCGCGTTCGCGCAGCTCGAGCAGGTCAAGCAGTACTACCAGTTCGGCAGCCACCTCGACGTCGACCGCTATGAGATCGGCGGCCAGACCCAGGACACGGTGATCGCCGTGCGAGAGCTCAACCAGTCCGGCCTCGGCGACTCGCAGAACTGGTACAACAACACGATCGTCTACACGCACGGCTACGGTGTCGTCGCCGCGTACGGCAACCAGCGCGCGGCCGACGGCCAGCCGGTGTTCCTGGAGTCGGGCATCCCGAGCGTCGGCGAGCTCGGCGACTTCGAACCCCGCATCTACTTCGGCGAGGGATCGCCCGAGTACTCGATCGTCGGCGGCCCCGAGGGCGGCGATCAGCTGGAGCTCGACTACCCGTCCGGAGGCGAGGACAGCGACAACGCCGCAACGACGACCTTCTCGGGCGACGGCGGGCCGGTTCTCGACAACATCGTCAAGAAGCTCATCTACGCGATCAAGTTCCAGTCGGAGCAGATCTTCCTCTCCGACGCGGTGAAGCCCGAATCGCAGATCCTCTACGACCGCAACCCGAAGGACCGCGTCGCGAAGGTCGCCCCGTACCTGACGCTCGACAGCGACACCTACCCGGCCATCGTCGACGGGCGCATTGTCTGGATCGTCGACGGCTACACGACGGGCACGAACTACCCGTACTCGCAGACGGAGTCGCTCTCGACCGCGATCGCGGACACATACACTCCGGAGCCGGCGTTCGCGACGGACGACATCAACTACATCCGCAACTCCGTCAAGGCCACCGTCGACGCGTACGACGGGTCCGTGACGCTGTACGCGTGGGACGACGAGGACCCGGTGCTCGAGACCTGGTCGAAGATCTTCCCGTCGACGATCAAGCCGATGAGCGACATGAGCGCCGACCTGCTCGACCACGTGCGCTACCCGAGCGACCTGTTCAAGGTGCAGCGCGCCATCCTCGGCTCGTACCACGTGACCGACCCGGGCTCGTTCTTCTCGAGCGACGACCAGTGGGTCACCCCGAACGACCCGGTGACGGGGTCGGCGACCGCCGCCCTGCAGCCGCCGTACTACCTGACGATGCAGGTGCCCGGCACGGATGAGCCGGCCTTCACGCTGTACTCGACGTTCATCCCGCGCGGAGCGGGCGACTCGAGCCGCAACGTGCTCACCGGCTACCTCGCCGTGAACTCGGACGCGGGCGACGACTACGGCAAGCTCACCCTGCTGACGCTGCCGAAGCAGTCGACGGTTCCCGGTCCCGGCCAGGTGCAGAACAACTTCCGCACCGACACCGAGGTCGCGAACCAGCTCGCGCTCCTCGAGCGGGGTCAGACCGAGGTGCGCCTCGGCAACCTGCTGACGCTTCCTGTCGGCGGCGGCCTGCTCTACGTCCAGCCGGTGTACGTTCAGTCGACGAGCGGCACCATCTACCCGCTGCTGCGCAAGGTGCTCGTCTCATTCGGCGACCAGATCGCCTTCGAGGACACCCTGGATGCCGCGCTCGACACCCTCTTCGGCGGCGACTCCGGTGCCTCCGCCGGTGACGGCGACGTCCCGGCCGAGCCGACGGAGCCCACAGAGCCGAGCGACCCGACCGAGCCCACGACGCCGACCACCCCGGAGACGGACAACGCGGCCCTCCAGCAGGCGCTCGCCGACTACCAGGAGGCCCTCGCCGACCGCCAGGCCGCGTACGCCGCGAACGACCTCGTCGCCGCAGCCGAGGCGGACGCCCGCATGCAGGATGCGGTGGAGCGCGCGATCGCGGCAATCGGCGGCTGACCTCGGGAGGTGTCCCCTGAGGCCCTCGAAAGGGACGCCTCCGTCAGCCCGGCGAATGCCCACCTGAACGTCTGGTAAAGTAGAGATCACGCCGCGGGGTGGAGCAGTTCGGTAGCTCGCTGGGCTCATAACCCAGAGGTCGCAGGTTCAAATCCTGTCCCCGCAACCAAAGACAAAAGGCCCGGTCATCTGACCGGGCCTTTTGTCTTTGTGTGAGGAGTCAGAGGGCCCCCGCTGGCGAGGGGCCCCGGCCGCGACGCCGTCGCGGTCGGGGGAGCCAGTAGGGGACGCCCCGCAACCAATCACTGGCGAGCCGAGCTTCCAACCAGCGAGGGCGGGGAGTCTTACACGAGCTTGTCCCAGGATGAACGGGGCCTGGTGGCACAATCTTGGTCAGGGTATGAGGTGGTACTCGACCGCGGAAGTGGCCGGATCCTCTCGAAATCCTTCAACAAGGCATAGCCGTTCCCAGCGTCAGGTTTGAGTTCAGAGACACTGGCTTCCGCCTCGTCCTTGCATCACCGGGCCCGCTTGCGGCAGCGATTGGCATCGCATTGGCGAACGCGCACGAGTCGACCGATAGGGTGTTCCCGCTGCCCCGTTATGAACACACGTGGAGGGGTCGAGTGACTAACGATGAGCTGACCACTCTCGAGTGGATTCGATCTCTGCTTCCGCTCGAGATTGCGGGCGTTGACGTGGCGGATCCCACCGTCGCCTTCTCCGGGAACGGCTGGGGGCTGAGCGTGGTCTGCCCGTGGTTTCTCGAATCGCACGGAGTCGATTGGGAGTCGGACGAAGCCGCAATCATTGATGCGTTCGACGGCTTCGTAGGTCAGCGTATTACTGCGGTGACTGCGCTAGACGACGAAGCGACCGATCCGGTTTTCGCTTTCAGTCGGGGTGCTCGCTTACGAGTCGTTGCTGATAGCGACCTCGATCCTTGGGTCCTCGTCCTTCCGGGGATCACTGTCGTGGGTCGACGGAGTCGCGGCTGATGGCCTGGCGAAGACCGCGTGCTCTCCGTCACGCTTCTCCTGCGGCGGATGCTTCCAGCCCACGAACTCGGCTCGCGGCAGTCTCCCTTGCGCTGGAGGATCGTCTCACTGGGATGGATCGCGACCGGCTGCGGTCGATTGCGAGCGAAATCGCGCGACAGGCCGTCGAGCGGCTCGAGCTCGATGATCCTGATGTTCTCAGGGCAGTGCAATCGGAGCCGCTTCCGGAGAGCGACCCGCTGCGCGCGACGCTCTTTAGGGTGGTGGAGAGGCTCGACGAGGTGGCCTGGGAGATCCAGAGCCGGATCGATGAGGGAACCGGAACGGAAGCGGAGTACGAGTCAGCCTTCACGCGCGCCAGAGCTGCGCATGCACTGTGGTTCTCGCTTGATCCGGACCCGATGGTGGCCGCGAAGGAGTCGGCGTACGAGGCCTACTCGGCGACGGACGATCTCTCGTGGATTGAAGACTTAGTCGGAGACTGAGGCACGTCACTGGCGTCACCCGCCGGTCGTGCCTAGCCGATCCCGCTAGCCTGATGCCATGCACGCTGTCGTCCTCGTCTCCGGCGGCGCGGCCGTCACCCCGTTCACTACGCCTGGCGCGGCCGCTTCGACCGGGCTCGCTGCCGGCAACACGATGACCGCGATCCGCGAGCACCTGCTGTCCGCGGGCCGCACCGTCTACACGCCCCCCGCGCGCATCGGCGTGGGCGAGGTGACGGAGGACACCGGGTGGCAGGGGTTCGAGGGGGTGCCCGAGGTGCTTCCCGCCGCCGTGACGATCAACTCGGTCGGCCGCATCGATGCGGCCGGGGCATCCCTCGCTGCTTTCCTGCGACTGCTCGCCGACCGTGAAGGTCTCGAGAGCATCGACCTCGTCGGCCACTCGATGGGTGGGCTGTTCTCGCGGTCGGCGATCCGGCAGCTCCGCGAGGGGCGCGGTCCCGCGGTGCGGCGCCTCGTGACCCTCGGCACACCGTGGACGGGCGCGCTCCTCGGAGACATCGTCGCGGGGGCACTGTCGCCGGACGACGCCGGCGGGGATGCCGGTACCCGCAGCATCCTCGAGCAGTCCGTCGAGTACGCGCGAGCGAACTCGCAGGGCGCCGCCGAGGAGGTCTCGGAGGCCTACCTCAACGGCGACAACGGCTGGAACGCCGCCCAGCGCGGCGTCCTCGACGCGATCCCCGTCACCCTTATCGCCGGCCGCCACTTCGCGAGCGAGTCGAGCCCCGAGCTGCTGTGGCCGCACGACGGGCTCGTGTCGACGCGGTCGTCGCGCGCCGATCTCGTCGCGCCCGACGTGCTGCTGAACCGTACCGTCCACGAGGTCGCCGATGTGCACTCGATCTTCTTCGCCGACGCGTTCGGACTCGACTGGTCGCGCGCGCTCACGTGGGACCCCGAGGTGCTCGGGATCATCGACTCGGCCCTCTCAGGCTGAGCGTCACACGTCGTCGGGGTCCGCCCCCGGTCGAACCGCCGCGGTGTCGGCGATGTCGATGCGCGTGACCCCGTCGGCGCGCTTCGTCACCTCGATGCGCGGCGCCGCGTCCTCCTCCGTGGACTTGGGCGCCCGGGTGAGCTGGTCGTGACGCTTCTCGTCGTCGGTCATTCCGGTCTCGTCGGTCATCCCTTCAGTACGGCACGACACGGCCAGTTGCCGCGAGGCCTTGACACCGCCGTCGACTCCTCCGACAGTGGCCGGTGTCAGACTCGACAGAACGGTCGGCCCCTGGAGGGAGCACGCATGGCGACGACGCCGGAGTACTGCGACATCGTGATGAAGGGCGGCATCACCTCGGGGGTGATCTATCCGGGCACGATCGCGGCGATCGCCCGCCGGTACCGCCTCAAGGGGCTCGGCGGAGCCTCGGCGGGCGCCATCGGGGCAGCCTTCGGGGCGGCGGCGGAGTTCGGTCGCGAGCACGGGGCCTTCGACGAGCTCGAGGGTATCCCCGAGGAGATCGACCTGGGGCGCCTGTTCCGCACGACCCGCCGCACGCGGGGCCTTCTCGCCGTCCTGAACGCGTTCACGGGCGCCGCGCCGTGGGGACGATCGGGCTGGCTGCGGGTGCCGGTGATCGTGGTGACGTTGCTCGCGGTGTTCCCGGTGTCGAGCATCCTGGGCCTCGCACTCGGCGTGGCCACGGCCGTGCAGTCGGCGGGCAACGGCTGGGTGCTCGCCGGCGGTGTTGCACTCGCGGTGCTCGGCTGGGTGCTCGCGATGGTGCTGCGGCTTCTGTTCGCACTCACCCAGTCCGTGCCGCGCACGATGTTCGGCATCTGCACCGGCCACGGAACGCCCGACGCCCCCCAGCTCACCGATTGGATGGCGGAGCGGCTGGATGCTCTCGCCCACCTCCCGGCCGGTGCGGGCCCGCTCACCTTCGGCCAGCTGTGGACGAAGTCACCACGCAGTCGCCTCGTCGCCGATCCCGAGGACCGCGAGATCGACCTGCGCATGGTCAGCACCTCGCTCAGCCAGGCGATGCCCGTCGAGCTGCCGCTCATGGCGGGGGAGTGGTACTACGACCCCGCCGAGTGGGCGCTCCTGTTCCCGGACGACGTCATGGCCGCCCTCGAGAGGGCACCGCACCGGCGACGGTCGGGACGCAGCCTCGAGGAGTACGAGGCGCGGCTCGAGCGCGCCGCATCCCACGAACCGCCGCTTCGGCGCCTGCCGGACCCGGAGTACCTCCCCGTCGTCGTGGCGACCCGCATGTCGCTGAGCTTCCCGCTGCTCATCTCGGCGGTGCCGATGTGGGCGATCGAGTACCTTCCCGCCGAGCGCCCGTCGGAGTTCCGCAAGGTGTGGTTCACGGACGGCGGGCTCGCGAGCAACTTCCCGATCCACCTGTTCGACCGTCCGCTGCCGACGCGCCCGACGTTCGCCATCAATCTCGGCAGCTACGACCGGGAGGAGGAGCGCGACCCCGCCCGGGTGCCGTTCCGCTTCGCGCGCACGAACGGTGAGATGATCCTCAGCCCGTTCCGCGGCATCCCGGGGTCGGGGTTCGGCGCGGTCGCCGGGTTCGCGAGCGCGGCATTCAGCACGGCGCGCAACTGGCGCGACAACGCGCACGTCTCGGCACCGGGCTACCGGGACCGGATCGTGCAGGTGCTCCAGTCGCGCGACGAGGGCGGGCTCAACCTCACGATGCCGCGCGAAACCGTCGAGGCGCTGTCGGAGCGCGGTCGGGCGGCCGCCGAGGCCCTCCTCGACCAGTTCGCCGAGCCGCGGTACCGCGACAGCCGCGGCCGCGTGACGGTCACGGGCTGGGAGAACCACTTGTGGGTCCGCTACCGCGCCCTGCTCGCCGGGATGCCGCGATTCCTCCGCGGCTACGCGGGCGGGCTGGAGGCCGAGCCCCCGCGGCGGGACACCGCCGCGTATCACCTGGGGCCGGCATCCCAGTCCCTCGTGCAGCGCATCGACGAACTGATCACCGAGGCGGACGCGACGGCGACGGATGCCCCGGCCGCCGTCCGTGCGGTCGAGAGCGAGCCCGCGCCGCGCACCGTCATCCGCCGGGTTCCGGACGTCTAAGTGCGGCCTCCCTCAGGGGTGGACCGGCTCACCCAGGGTGTCGGCGACCGTCCACCAGAGTCGGTTCAGCTCGAAGTAGCGATCAGCGGGATCGAGCGGCTTCGTCCAGGGCTTGTCGATGATGTAGTGGACGTTCTTCACCGCCGCCGGGTCCCAGAGCGAGGGGTGCTGGTGCGGCAGCGTCTTGAGCGCGTTGTACACATAGGGCAGCGGCCGCCAGCGGTCGCGGTAGAACTCGTTCAGGAAGTCCTGCTCCGCGAAGGGGTAGCGCGACAGGTCGTCCACCGCCGCCAGCAGCCGGAGCATCTCGGCGAGCACCGCGTCGTCGGGCGACAGGACGAGCAGGCCGCCGTTGAGGTAGTTGTCCGTCGCTCCCGGCTCCGTGACGTGGTCGGCGCCTCGGCAGTAGGTGTAGAAGCACGCGTCCGGCGTCCAGTTCGACGGGTAGCTCGCGATCCGGTTGGGGTTGCAGCGGCAGGCGTGGCACGCGGCCATCGACCCCTCGGCGAGGTCGAGCGAGAACAGCTCGTCCATGTTGCGGATCACCAGCATGTCGGCGTCGAGGAAGACGACTCGGTCGAACTCGGTGAGCCCCCAGACGGCGAGCTTGGTCCAGACTTCCGCGAACCGGGCGTTGGCGTAGCTGTCGACGGAACCCCCTGCTGGGCGCAGGGGCGCCACATCCCGGAGCATGCAGCCCTCGTCGCTGAGGAGGCGCCGGGTCTGCTCGCTGATCGCCTCCGTCACCATGACGACGAGCGGGATGCTGCTGCCGGATGCCTCGAGCGAGGCCCGCAGCGCCCGCACTCCCACCACGTACTCGGGTTGCGTCAGCAACGTCACCCAGGCGTTCATCGGTGGTACTCCCGTTCTGGTCGGATCAGGTCAGGTCGGGTCAATCGAGCAGGGCCGCGGTGAACGCGTTCGCGAAGCGGTGCTGCGGGTCGAGCACCTCGCGCACCCTCCGGAAGGCGTCCCACCGCGGGTAGAGCGAGGGCCAGTCGTAGAGGGACTCATCGAAGTACTTGCCCCAGTGCGGTCGGCCGCCCTCCTCGGCAACAGTCCGCTCCACCTCCCGGAGGAAGTCCTCGCTCTCCGGCGGGAGCGACCCGTCGGCCGCGTAGTAGACCACGAATCCGAAGTAGCAGGTGTCCTGCCCGTAGGACGGGCTCAGCCAGCTGTCGGAAGGGCCGGTGCAGCGCAGGATGACGGGGTAGTGCATCCGTGGCCGGGCTCGCGCATGCCACTCTCTGATCTTCGAGACGACTGCCGCGGCCCGGTCGAGGGGGATAGCGATCTCGACGTTGATCTGGGCGGTGGCGATCCCTCGGCAGAACACCTGGTAGATGTCACCGGTGACGTCGGTGAAGTCCCGGAAGCGGGACACGGTGCGCAGCGGCTTGCCGTCGTCGGCGACCCCTCCGGAGTCGTCGCGCAGGCGTCGCAAGGTGGAGTCGACGGTGCTGTTCATCGTCGTATCGGTCGTCGCGTGCTCGAAGAGTTCGCTCCCGTTGGCGCGGTACAGGGCGATCTCGTCCTCGGTGGCCTCGTTGGCGATCCACAGCTGGACCTGCTCCTCCTGGGGGAACCACCAGGCCTTGACGAGCGCGTTCGACCGGTTCCAGGTCGCCAGGTCCGCCTCCAGGGCGTCGACCCCGACCACCTTCTTCACGCACGTGTAGATCGTCAGCGGACGCGCACGCAGGGTCACCGCGGTGATGACGCCGAGCGATCCGAGACCGAGCTGGAGGGCGGGAAAGTGCGGGTGCCCTCGGTCGAAGTCCGCGACCGTCCCGTCGCCGAGCACCACCCGAATCGAGTCGACGGCGTCGGCGATCGAGCTCTGCTGCAGGCCCTGACCGTGGGTCCCCGTCGAGAGGGCGCCCGCGACGGTCTGCTCCGCGATGACACCGGGGCAGGCATCCAGCATCTGACCGCGCGCGGTCAGGAACGCGTAGACCTCCGAGAGGGGTGTGGACCCGGCGAAGGTCGCGGTGTCGTCCGTGCTCGAGATCAGGCCGCTCAAGCGACTCAGGTCGAGCAGCCAGCCGCTGCCGTCCGTGATCTGGAGCATCCTCCCGGGCGACATCCGGCTCCCGATCATCCGGATGTGGCCGATGCTGGTGGCGAGGAAGTCGCGGAGCTCTGCCTCAGTGGCCGGAGCGACGATCGACCCGGCCGATCCCAGGCGCGAGTTCTTCGCCCAATTGCGGAGCCGGGTGTCCTCATCGTCCGAGTGGAGCTCCTGATGAGGGTAAGCGAGTAGCGGAATCCCCATGACGCATCTCCTGGAGGGTCGCGGTCCCTGACAAATGGAGTGGTACAGGTGAAGTCCAGCGCATAACCGAGCCCGCGTCAAGTAAACGCTTGCTCAGACCCGACCGGGTGCGGGGGTGGCGGTCTATTCCACCGGGTCGATCGGGTTCGCCTTGCCCACGATGAGCGGGTCGATCGGCGTGAACGGCAGCACCGGGAGCTGCGACTCGGGGATGCCGAAGCTCGCGGCGAGCACCTCTCGCGAGAACACCGAACCGGATGCCCGGTACCCGATGTCGCCCGGGGTGGGCCGGTCGAAGAACACGAGGAAGTGGATCTCCTCGTCGCCGACGACCTCGATCTGGTGGGGGTACGCCCGCGGGATGAAGTAGACGTCGCCCGGGCCGAGGAGGTACGTGTCGACCGTGCCATCCGGGTCGAGGATGCTCATGCGCGCCTTCCCCGCGTGCACGTACCCCATCTCCGCCGTCTCCGGGTGCCAGTGGGGCTCGCGCATCCCCTCCTCCTCGATGCGCAGCGAGTACATCGACAGGTTCTTCAGCGCCGGCCAGTACTGCTGCCGCGCGAGGTGAGCCGAGCCGACGGCGGCCTTGAGGGGAGCGAGCTGGCCCTCGACGTCGAACTTGTGGCGGTTGGCCCAGCCGGCGGTGTCGGGAACGGATGCCGCGCCCTCCCGCTTCACGAGCAAGGGCGACGACGTATCGCGGGGCACCTGCGCCCACGCGGACGCGGGGAGGTCGTAGGTGTTGCCGAGCACGGCGTCGGTCATCGCGCCGAACGCGCCCCGCAGCGAGAAGTCCTCGGGCCGCTCGTGCCCGAACACGACGATGAGCTCGGCAGTCGTCTCGCCGATGTTCTCGATGTGGTGCAGCGCGCCCGAGTCGACGTGGAACATCTGACCCGCGTCGATCGTGAAGCTCGAGAACTCGTCCGCGTTGTCGAAGACGGTGACGAGGAGCGAGCCGGAGATGCAATAGGTCAGTTCGTTCGCGTTGGCGTGCCAGTGAGGCTCGCGGATGGATCCGGGCTCGAGGACGAGCCGCTTGATGGACATCCGGTGGAGGATCGGGAACTCCTCGGCGGTGAGCCGGCGGATCGAGCCGAGAGCGCTGTCGTGCACGGCGTCGGCGGTGAGCAGGGAGCGGACGTGTCGGGACTGTGCGGTCATGGCCACCACGCTAGGGCACGGGACTAAAATCCCACTCCCATGCGTTGTAATCGACATGCAGAAGGTTTATGAGGATGTGGAGAACGACGCGGGCGAGGTGACCCGCTACCGCAAGCACGCCAACGGCCGCGGCTATGTCGCGCTCAAAGCGACGGCGCATCCGACCGCGTACGTGGAGGCCAACGCGTACGTCGAGCCGGGGGCGGAGCTCGCCGCTGGGTGCTGGGTCGGTGCCGGCAGCTGGATCGACCGTGACGCGTTCATCAGCGCGGGAGCGTTCGTGGGCAGCAACGTGCACATCGGCCAGTCCGCGGTGGTGGGCCGCGGCGCCCGAGTGGGCAGCGGCTCGAAGGTCGCGGACGGCGTGCACATCGGCGACAACGTGCGCATCGGTCGCGACACGCGAGTGAACTCCGACAAGCTCGGCACGGAGGCGAGCAAGGCCGCGTAGCGCCGGAGGATCACTGCCCCGGCGAGTGCGCCTCCAGGAACTCGAACACCTCGGTCGAGTCGACGCCCGGGTAGATTCCCACGGGCATCGCGGCGAGCAGTGACGAGTTGAGCCGCGCGCTCGGGAGCGAGTTGTGCTCCCAGCGCGCGGCGAGGTCCGCCGGCGGCCGGCGGCAGCATCCCTCGTCCGGGCACGTCGACGCAGAGCGGTTCGCGGTGTCCCGACCGCGGAACCACTTGACGTGCGCGAACGGGGTGCCGACGCTGACGGAGAAGTCGCCCCGCGACGTCGACTGGATGCGGGACGTGCACCAGTAGGTCCCCGACGGCTTGTCGGTGTACTGGTGGTACGGGCTGAAGCGGTCGTCGACATCGAACACGCGGCGGGCGCTCCAGTAGCGGCACACGAGCTGCCCCTCGACGGCGCCGAGGGCGTCGGTCGGGAACGCGACGTTGTCGTTCTCGTACGCCTTCGAGAGGGTGCCCGATTCGTGCACCTTGAGGAAGTGCACGGGGATGCCGAGGTGCTCGGTCGCGAGGTTCGTGAACCGGTGCGCGGCCGTCTCGTAGCTGACGGCAAAGGCATCCCGCAGGTCCTCCACGGAGAGCTCGCGCTTCTCCTTCGCCGCGCGCAAGAACTCGACGGCGGAGTGCTCGGGAACCATGAGCGCGGCCGCGAGGTAGTTCGTCTCCACGCGCTGGCGCAGGAAGTCGGCGTAGTCCTTGGGCTCGGAGACCCCGAGGACGTGGCTCGCGAGCGCCTGCAGGAGCGTCGATCGCGGATCGCTGCCCGCGCCCTGGTTCACCGGCAGGTAGATGCGCCCGTGTTTGAGGTCGGTCACGCTGCGGGTCGAGCTAGGCAGATCGGGAACGTAGTGCAGCGAGAACCCGAGATGGCTGGCGAGGTCGGATGCCACGCGCTGCGAGAGCGGCCCGCCCTCGTGGCCGACCGCGCTCAGCAGCTCCTTCGCCCGCGCCTCCAGGTCGGCGAAGTAGTTATTGCGCTGACGCATCTGGCGGCGCAGCTGGGTATTCGCCCGGCGAGCCTCCTCAGGGGTGGCCGCGCGCTCGCGGTGCAGGCGCTGGAGCTCGTCGTGCAGCGCGAGGATCGTCTGGATCGCGTCATCCGACAGGCTCTTGCGCACCGGTAGGGGTGGCAGGCCGAGCGACGCGTAGAGGGGGCCGCGCTGCGCCCGCTCGAGCGCGATCTCGAGGGCGGCGCGCTTCGAGGGCGGCTCGGCGCTCAGTAGCTCGTCCACGCTCACCTGCAGCGTGCGCGCGAGCTTCTGCAGCTCTCCGAGCTTGAGCTCGCGCTTGCCGTTCTCGATGACGCTCACCTGGCTCGCTGCGCGGCCGAGCGCGGCGCCGAGGTCGTCGAGCGTGAGGCCGCGGTCGGTGCGCAGCTGCCGGATGCGACGGCCGATGGTCAGGGAATCGAGCATGCGCTCATCCTCGGCCGCGGTGCGAACGTCATCGTCCATGCGGACACTCTCGCACGGCCGCTTCTTCGGCGGAATAGAAGAATCCCGAAAATTCTGCCCAAACGGGCCGCGAAGAAGGCGGCGATCGGGCGCAGAGTCGAGGTCACAGCAAGCGAAGGAGCCTGACATGACCCCCAACCGACCCGGCGACCAGACCCAGACCGCGGCCCAGCTCGAGACCGAGTGGAAGACCGACTCCCGCTGGAACGGCATCCAGCGCGACTACTCCGCGGAGGACGTCGTCGCCCTCCGCGGCTCCGTCCGCGAGGAGCGCACGCTCGCCCGTCGCGGCGCCGAAAACCTGTGGCGGCTCATCCACGACGAGCCGTGGGTGCCCGCCCTCGGCGCCCTCACCGGCAACCAGGCCGTGCAGCAGGTGCGTGCGGGCCTGAAGGCGATCTACCTCTCGGGCTGGCAGGTCGCCGCCGATGCGAACCTCTCCGGGCAGACCTACCCCGACCAGAGCCTCTACCCGGCCAACTCCGTCCCCGCGGTCGTGCGCCGCATCAACAACGCCCTGCTGCGCGCCGACCAGATCGAGCACGCCGAGTCGGCCGGTTCTGACATCGACTGGCTCGCCCCGATCGTCGCCGACGCCGAGGCCGGCTTCGGCGGCCCGCTCAACGCCTACGAGCTCATGAGCTCGATGATCGAGGCGGGTGCCGCCGGCGTGCACTGGGAGGACCAGCTCGCGAGCGAGAAGAAGTGCGGGCACATGGGCGGCAAGGTGCTCATCCCCACGCAGCAGCACATCCGCACGCTCAACGCGGCGCGGCTCGCGGCGGACGTCGCGGGAGTGCCCACCATCATCGTGGCGCGCACGGACTCCCTCGCCGCCGATCTCATCACGAGCGACATCGACGAGCGCGACCGCCCGTGCCTCACGGGCGAGCGAACGAGCGAGGGGTTCTACCGCACCACTCCCGGCATCGAGACGGTGCTCGCCCGCGGTCACGCGTACGCGCCGTACGCGGACCTGCTGTGGGTGGAGAGCGCCGAGCCCGACCTCGAGCTCGCGCGCACATTCGCGGAGAGCGTCCACCGCGAGTTCCCCGGCAAGAAGCTCGCCTACAACTGCAGCCCGAGCTTCAACTGGAAGCGCCACCTCGACGACGCGCAGATCGCCACGTTCCAACGGGAGCTCGCGGCGATGGGCTACGCCTTCCAGTTCATCACCCTCGCCGGCTTCCACGCCCTCAACCACTCGATGTACACGCTCGCTCGCGACTACTCGCAGCGGCACATGAGCGCCTACGTCGAGCTGCAGGAGGCGGAGTTCTCGTCCGAGAAGGACGGCTACACGGCCACGCGCCACCAGCGCGAGGTCGGCACGGGCTACTTCGACCGAATCGCCACGGCCCTCAACCCCGACAGCGAGACCCTCGCGCTCGTGGGCTCCACCGAGACCGCGCAGTTCCACTGACGCGCTGGAGCTATGAGCGAAGGCCATTTCTGGCCTTCGCCGCGACGCCAGCGCCGACGCCCGTCTCGGGCGTCGGTTCAACGATCAAGGAGACCATCATGACCACGCACCGCATCGAAGTGCTCGGGATGCCCGAGCCCCGCTTCGACGAGATCCTCACCCCCGAGGCGCTCGCCTTCCTCACCCGACTGCACGACCAGTTCGCGGGTCGCCGCCACGAGCGACTCGACGCGCGGATGCACCAGCGCAAGCACATCGAGAACGGGCGCGACCTCCGCTTCCTGCCCGAGACCGCGGCCATCCGCGAGGACCCGTCGTGGCGGGTCGCCGGCGCCGGACCCGGGCTCGAGGACCGCCGCGTCGAGATCACCGGCCCGACCGACCGCAAGATGACGGTCAACGCCCTCAACTCCGGCGCGAAGGTGTGGCTCGCCGACCAGGAGGACGCCACGAGCCCCACGTGGGGCAACGTCATCGGCGGGCAGGTGAACCTGTTCGACGCGATCCGCCGGCAGATCGACTTCACCTCGGCCGAGGGCAAGGAGTACCGGCTCGGTGCCGAGACCCCGACCATCGTGATGCGCCCCCGCGGGTGGCACCTGGTCGAGAAGCACCTCCGGTACACGGATCGCGCAGGGCTCGGGAGCCCGGCCAGTGCATCCCTCGTCGACTTCGGACTGTACTTCTTCCACAACGCGAAGGAGCTCATCGCCGCGGGACGCGGGCCGTACTTCTACCTTCCCAAGATCGAGAACCACCTCGAGGCCCGCCTGTGGGACGACGTGTTCACGTTCTCGGAGAACGCCCTCGGCATCCCGCACGGCACGATCCGGGCGACGGTGCTCATCGAGACGATCCCCGCGGCGTTCGAGATGGAGGAGATCCTGTTCGAGCTGCGCGAGCACTGCGCGGGACTCAACGCGGGCCGCTGGGACTACATCTTCTCGATCATCAAGAACTTCCGGGGCCGGAGCGCGGGCTTCGTGCTGCCGGACCGGTCGTCGATCACCATGACGGTGCCGTTCATGCGGGCGTACACCGAACTGCTCGTCGCGACGTGCCACCGTCGTGGCGCACACGCGATCGGGGGCATGAGCGCGTTCATCCCGAACCGCCGTGACCCCGAGGTCACCGCTCGAGCGCTCGAGGCCGTCACCGCCGACAAGCGGCGCGAAGCGGGCGATGGGTTCGACGGCACGTGGGTGGCGCATCCGGACCTCGTGGCGACCGCGCGAGCGGAGTTCGACGCCGTTCTCGGCGACCGGCCGAATCAGGTCGACCGGCAGCGCGACGACGTGCACGTGACCGCCGCCGACTTGCTCGACCTGCGCCTCGACGGGCAGGTGACCGACCAGGGGGTGCGCTCGAACGTGTCGATCGCGCTGCGCTACCTCGAGAGCTGGCTGCGCGGAGTGGGCGCCGCCGCGATCGACAACCTCATGGAGGATGCGGCGACCGCCGAGATCAGCCGCAGCCAGTTGTGGCAGTGGATGCACCAGCGCGTCGTCACCGCGGAGGGGCAGCTCATCACGCGCGACATGGTCGAGCGCCTGCTGCGCGAGGAACTCGCCGGAGCCGAGCGGGCACCCGGCGACCGCTTCGACGATGCGGCCGAGGTCTTCCGTGCGGTGACCCTCGAGGAGCACTTCCCCACGTTCCTCACGATCACCGCCTACTCTCGGTACCTCGTCGACGCGCCGGAGCGGGTCGCCGCCTGAGCAGGGGCCGCTCCCTGAGGCACTCGAAGGGAGCGGCCCTCAGCCGTAGACTCTCTGCACCCGCATCACCGACGATCGGAGTGCTGCCATGCCGAGCCCGTGGACCACCGCCCCCGGCGATGACGCGCGGCTGGCGGCGGCCCGGGCGCACGACGCGGTCGTGGGGGAGCGTGCGGATGCCGCGGGCGTCCGCCGCCTCGTCGAGGAGTCCTGGCGCCGCAGCCTCAGCCTTGCCGTCGACCCCGACCGCCCGCTCGCGGGCGTCGACCTCGACTCGGACGACCTCCGCGAGTACCGGGATGCCCACCCGCTCGCGCTCGCGCTGCCGACGATCCACCGCCTCCTCATCCGCCACACCTTCGAGGCCGGCCTCATCGTCGCGGTGGGCGACCAGGACGGGCGGCTGCTGTGGATCGACGGCGACCGCACCCTGCGCCGCAAGGCCGAGGGCATGATGTTCGTCGAGGGGGCCGACTGGTCGGAGTCGCGCGTCGGCACGAGCGCGCCGGGCACGGCGCTCGCCCTCGATCACGGCATCCAGATCCACGGCCCCGAGCACTTCAACCGCATCGTCCATCCCTGGAGCTGCACCGCAGTCCCCGTGCACGATCCCAGCTCGGGCGGGATGCTCGGGGTCATCGACATCACGGGCGGCGACGACGCCGTCTCCCCGACCACGCTCCCGCTGCTCGAGGCGGCCGTCGCCGCGGTCGAGGCGGAGCTGCGCATCCGTCGACTCGACGAGCCGGTCGCGCCGCGGCGGGTCATCCAGCGCGCCGTGCCCCGACCGGATGCGACGCTCTCCGTCCTCGGAACAGAGGTCGGTCGCCTCGAGTCCCGCGGCCGCAGCGTCGAGCTGAGCGCCCGGCACACCGAGATCCTCGCGCTGCTCGCGTGGCATCCGTCGGGCCTCTCCGCGGAGCGCCTCGCCGACCTCCTCGGTACCTCGGTGTCGACGCTGCGACCGGAGATGGTGCGGCTGCGGCGCGCGATCGAGCAGGTCGACGCCTCCCTCGTCCCGCTCGCGCGACCGTACCGGCTGCCGCGCCGGCTCGACCTCGACGCGCACCGTGTGCTCGCGTTCCTCGACCGCGGAGCGCACCGCGTGGCGCTCGCCGGGTACTCGGGCCAGGTGCTCCCCGTGTCGACGGCGCCGGGCATCCGCGAGATCCGCGACGAGGTGAGCACCCGCGTTCGCGAGTCGCTGCTCACGGATGCCTCGGTCGACACCCTCCTCGACTACGCCCGCACCGATGAGGCCGCCTACGACGCCGAGGTGTGGGCCGCGGTGCTCAGGATGCTCCCGCCGAAGTCCCCCAAGCGCGCCTCCGTCGTCGCCCGCCTCGAGCGCATCGAGGCCGAGCTGCGTTAACCGCCCCCTCGCAACTCTTCGCAACCTGCGCGCAACCCTCTCGCGCCTACCGTCGACGGAACCGTTAGACAACGACGTCGAGAGGACCACCACCATGACGGTTTACGCGCCCCCGGGACACCCGGACGCCAAGATCACGTTCAAGCCCCGCTACGAGCACTGGATCGGCGGGGAGTGGGTGAAGCCCGTGAAGGGCCAGTACTTCGAGGACATCTCGCCGGTCAACGGCAAGCCGTTCGCGGAGGTCGCGCGAGGTACCGCGGAAGACATCGAGGCCGCCCTGGATGCCGCGCACAAGGCCGCACCGGCGTGGGGCAAGACCTCCACGACCGAGCGCGCCGCCGTGCTCAACAAGATCGCCGACGTCATCGACGCGAACCTGGAGCTCCTCGCGGTCGCCGAGACGTGGGACAACGGCAAGCCCATCCGGGAGCCGCTCAACGCGGACCTGCCGCTCGCGGCCGACCACTTCCGGTACTTCGCGGCGGCGATCCGCGCCCAGGAGGGCGGCTTCCAGGAGATGGACGGCGACATGACCGCCTACCACTACAAGGAGCCGCTCGGAGTGGTGGGCCAGATCATCCCGTGGAACTTCCCGCTCCTCATGGCGGTCTGGAAGCTCGCGCCCGCGCTCGCCGCCGGCAACGCGATCGTCCTCAAGCCCGCCGAGCAGACGCCCGTGTCGATCCTCGTGCTCATCGAGCTGATCGGCGACATCCTCCCGCCCGGCGTCGTCAACGTCGTCAACGGGTTCGGTGTCGAGGCCGGCAAGCCGCTCGCGTCGAGCCCGCGCATCAAGAAGATCGCGTTCACGGGCGAGACGACGACGGGTCGGCTCATCCTGCAGTACGCATCGGCGAACATCATCCCGGCGACGCTCGAGCTCGGCGGCAAGTCGCCGAACATCTTCTTCTCGGATGTCGCGAGCGAGCGCGACTCGTTCTACGACAAGGCGCAGGAGGGCTTCGCGCTCTTCGCGTTCAACCAGGGCGAGGTGTGCACGTGCCCGTCGCGCGCGCTCATCCAGAAGCCGATCTACGACTCTTTCCTCGGCGACGCGATCGAGCGCACGAAGAGGGCGGTGCAGGGCAACCCGCTCGACACCGACACCCAGGTCGGGGCGCAGGCGTCCAACGACCAGCTGGAGAAGATCCTCAGCTACATCGACATCGGCAAGCAGGAGGGCGCGAAGCTCGCCCTCGGCGGCGAGCGAGTGGACCTCGGGGGAGACCTGAGCGGCGGCTACTACGTCGCCCCCACCATCTTCGAGGGGCACAACGGCATGCGGCTGTTCCAGGAGGAGATCTTCGGTCCCGTCGTCGCGGTGACGAGCTTCGACGACTACGCCGACGCGATCTCCATCGCCAACGACACCCTGTACGGGCTCGGGGCGGGCGTCTGGTCGCGGAACGGGAACGTCGCGTACCGCGCGGGGCGTGACATCCAGGCGGGTCGCGTGTGGGTGAACAACTACCACGCGTACCCGGCGGGCGCGGCGTTCGGCGGCTACAAGAGCTCGGGCATCGGCCGCGAGAACAACGCCCTCGCGCTCGACCACTACCAGCAGACGAAGAACCTGCTCGTCTCCTACTCGGAGACCCCGCTCGGTTTCTTCTGAGTTCATATCTTCGGCGGCCGGGGATCGGCCAGGCTCCCCGGCCGCCGAACACTCCCTCTGGAGGAGGCAGTCATGATCGAGGCCACCGTCACGATTCCGGGCGAGACCCGGTCACGCGTCACCTTCTCGGATGCCGCCGTCGAGCTCGTCGACCGGTTGTGGGCGCAGCACGGCCCCGTGATGTTCCACCAGTCGGGGGGATGCTGCGACGGCAGCTCCCCGATGTGCTTCCCGCTCGGCGACTTCCTCACCTCCGACCGCGACATCCTGCTCGGGGTCGTCGAGCTCGACGCGGACCGCCCGATCGAGTTCTGGATTTCCCGCGAGCAGTTCGAGTACTGGAGCCATACGCATCTCACGATCGACGTGGTGCCCGGTCGCGGCAGCGGGTTCTCCCTCGAAGGACCGGAGGGCGTGCGCTTCCTTCTCCGCTCGCGACTGATGGACTCCGCCCGCCCGTTCGAGTAGGCGTAGGGTCGTTCCATGCGGAAGCTTCAGGAACAGATCATCGCCGAACTGAACGTGCGCCCGACCGTCGACCCCGCCGCGGAGATCGCCGCGCGCGTCGACTTCCTCAAGCAGTACCTGACCGCCTCTCGCGCGAACGGCTTCGTGCTCGGCATCTCCGGCGGTCAGGACTCCAGCCTCGCCGGTCGGCTCTGCCAGCTCGCCGTCGAGGAGCTGCGCGAGGAGGGCACCCTCGCCGAGTTCATCGCCGTGCGGCTGCCCTACCAGGTGCAGCGGGACGAGGCGGATGCCCAGCTCGCGCTCTCGTTCATCCAGCCCGACCGCTCCGTGACGTTCAACATCCACCGCGCCGTCGACGGCTTCGAGGACGAGTACGCCGACGCCACCGGAGCCGACATGCTCGACTTCACCAAGGGCAACGTCAAGGCCCGCGCGCGGATGATCGCCCAGTACGCTCTGGCCGGCCAGGCGGGTCACCTCGTTGTCGGCACCGATCACGCCGCCGAAGCGGTGACCGGGTTCTTCACGAAGTTCGGGGACGGCGGAGCGGACCTGCTCCCGCTCTCCGGCCTCACCAAGAACCAGGGCCGCTCGCTCCTGCAGCACCTCGGCGCTCCCGAGCAGCTCTACCTCAAGGCCCCCACGGCCGACCTCCTCGACGACAACCCGGGCCAGACGGACGAGGCGAACCTCGGCCTCACCTATTCAGACATCGACGCGTTCCTCGAAGGCAAGGACATCGACCCCGCCGTCGCCGAGCTCATCGAGCAGCGCTTCCTGGCGACACGGCACAAGCGCGCCGAGCCGGTCACGCCGTTCGACGACTGGTGGCGTGAGTGAGTCTCGTCGCGGTCGCCCAGTTCGCGCCGGGCGCTGACCGCGAAGAGAACCTCCGCTCCATCCGCGCGCTCGCGACGCAGGCGGTCGCGCGCGGCGCGACACTGGTGGTGCTGCCCGAGTACTCGTCCTACTTCACGCCCGAGATGGGCGCGGACTGGGTGGAGGCCGCCGAGCCCCTCGACGGGCCGTTCGTCAGCGGTCTGGCTTCGGTGGCGCGGGAGCTGGGCATCCATCTCGTCGCCGGTTTTCTGCAGTCGACGGCCGAGGAGCGCTTCTCCAACACTCTCGTCGCGGTCGACGCCGCGGGGGAGGTCGCGGCGACGTATCGGAAGATCCACCTCTACGACGCCTTCGGCCAGCGCGAGTCCGACTGGGTCGTGCCCGGGCCGATCGCGCCGCCGGAGACCTTCGAGTGGGAGGGTCTCACCGTCGGGCTGCAGACGTGCTACGACGTCAGGTTCCCGGAGGTCACCCGACGTCTCGTCGACGCCGGCGCCGATCTCGTCCTTGTGCCGTCGGAGTGGGTCCGCGGCCCACTCAAGGAGCACCACTGGCGCACCCTCATCACGGCCCGGGCCCTCGAGAACACGATCTTCGTCGCGGCGGCCGACCATGCACCGCCCATCGGGGTCGGCAACAGCATGGTCGTCGACCCGATGGGGGTGGAGCTCGTCACGATCGGCGAGCAGACGGCTGTCGCGGTCGCGGAGGTGTCCCGTGAGCGCCTCGAGGCGGTCCGCGAGGTCAACCCGGCGCTCGCGCTGCGGCGGTTCCGCGTGAGTTGACCCCCGTCACGCCAGCCACTCGCGTGTCACCGGAAGACGGGGTAGGGCCGCGCCCCCGCCGGTCGTAGAGTAATGCTGTAAGCAGGGGGGAACTGCATGGGTGACGCGTACCGTGTCCTGGTCGTGGACGACGACCCGGACGTCGCACTGTACACGCGGACGGTGCTGGAGAGGCGCGCCGGCGCCGTCGTGAAGGCGGTCGGCAGCCCGCAGGCCGCGCTCGAGTCCCTGGACTCGTTCGACCCGGACGTCGTCGTCACCGACATCGAGATGCCCGGGATGACCGGCCTCGAGCTTCTGAGCCGAGTGCGGGTCGCCCGCCCGCTCCTGCCCGTCGTCGTGATGACCGCCCACGTGTCCGTCGACTACGCCGTCAACGCCCTGCGCGGCCAGGCGGACGAGTTCCTCACCAAGCCCGTCAAGTCCACCGAGCTCGTCGATGTCGTCACCCGCCTCGCGGAGGAGGGCCGCAAGGCCCGCGAGTCCGCGGCGGCCCGCGAGGTCGTGCTCGCGGTCGGAGCGCACCCGGATGACGTCGAGATCGGCGTGGGCGGCATCCTCGCCTCGCACCGCGCCAATGGCGACCAGGTGGTCATCCTGACCCTGTCGCGCGGCGCGGCGGGGGGATCGCCGGATGACCGACAGCACGAGTCCCTTCGCTCGGCGGAGCTGCTCGGCGCCCGCCTCTTCCTCGAGGACCTCGTCGATACAGAGATCACCAACGGCGGACCGACGGTGCAGGTCATCGAGCGCGTGGTCGCCGAGGTCGCCCCGTCGATCGTCTACGTGCACTCCAGCCACGACCGGCACCAGGATCATCGCGCCACCCACGAGGCGACGGTCGTCGCCACCCGGGGCGTCGGCACCGTCGCGTGCTACCAGAGCCCCTCGTCGACGGTCGACTTCCGTCCGACCCGCTTCGTCTCGATCGAGGCGACCATCGACAAGAAGCTCGAGCTGCTGAGCTGCTTCCAGTCGCAGACCGACATCCGCAGCTACCTCGAGCCCGACTTCGTCGTCGCTACCGCCCGCTATTGGTCGCGCTACGGCGGCGGGCGGTTCGTGGAACCGCTCGAGATCCTGCGGGAGACCGCCGACATGTCCACCCAGGCGCGGCGCCGCGAGACGACGAGGCCTTCCGTCGCGGGACAGGCGGGCCGATGACCCGCGTGCTGGTGACCGGCGCGGGGGGACCGGCGGGCGTCGCCGTTCTCCGCTCCCTGCTGCGCCGACCGGACGTGACCGTGTTCGCTGCCGATATGGACGGCTGGGCGAGCGGACTCTACCTGGTTCCCGCGGGGCAGCGCCGACTCGTGGAGCCGGGCCGCTCTCCCTCGTTCGTGGACGGCGTCGTCGCTCTCGTCGCGGCCGATTCGATCGACGTCGTCTTCTCCACGGTGGATGTCGAGCTCCCGCCGCTCGCCGCGCGTCGCGACGAGCTCGGGGCGGTCCTCGCGGCGCCGTCGCTCGAGACGCTCGAGGTGACGCTCGACAAGTTCTTGCTCGCCGAGCGCTGCGCCCCTCTGCTCCGCACCCCGGAGACGGCGCTG
This sequence comes from Antiquaquibacter soli, assembly GCF_030580675.1. Classification (GTDB taxonomy): domain Bacteria; phylum Actinomycetota; class Actinomycetes; order Actinomycetales; family Microbacteriaceae; genus Rhodoglobus; species Rhodoglobus soli. Next base: position 813,002 of record NZ_JAUQUB010000001.1, read on the forward strand.
CACACCGAAGACGGCATCGCGCGGGACTGGGAGTTCCCGGTCATCGTGAAGCCGCGGCGCGGGGCTGGATCGCGGGGCGTGCGCGTGGTCGCCGACCGTGCGGGTCTCCAGTCCATCCCCGCCGACGACGCCCTCATCATCCAGGAGTTCCTGCCGGGCGATGAGTACTCGGTGGACGTCTTCGCGGATGCCCGCAGCCACGTCATCGCGGCGGTGCCCCGCACTCGTACTCGCGTCGACTCCGGCGTCTCGATCGCCGGGCGCACCGTGCACGACGAGGCGCTGCAGTCCACGGCGGCCGCGGTGGCCGCCGCCATCGGCCTGAGCGGTGTGGCGAACGTGCAGCTGCGTCGCGATCGGGCGGGCATCCCTGCGCTCCTCGAGGTGAACCCGAGGTTCCCGGGCGCGCTGCCGCTGACGATCGCGGCCGGTGTCGACATGCCGTCGCTCGCGCTCGACTTGGCGCTCGGTGCCGACCTCCCCGAGTCGCTCGACTTCGCCGACCTCGCCAACGTGCGCTACCTCGAGGACGTGTTCATCGACCCCGCCGCGGTGCTCGTCTCGGAGTATGCAGCCCACGGCGACGAGGACGGATGACCGGCCTCGCCGCCTTGCGCGGCGACTTCCATATCCACTCGGTGTTCTCCGACGACGCCGTGTCGACGCTTGCGGAGAACCTCGAGGCCGCCGAGGCGAGGGGGCTCGCCCGGGTGCGGTTCATCGATCACGTCCGGCAGTCGACCTCCTGGGTGCCCGACTTCGTCGCCGCGGTCGGGTCGTTGGCGGTTCCCTCCTCGATCGAGCTGTTCACCGGTGTCGAGGCGAAGCTCGTCGACACGCGAGGGACGATCGACGTTCCTGACGACCTCGTCGGTGTCGGCGCGATCGTCATCGCCGACCATCAGTTCCCCGCAGCGGACGGGCCGTGGAGTCCGGGGGAGACGCGCGAGCGCATCGCCGCCGGCCTCAGCCCCGACGCGGTGATCGAGCAGTTCGTGGATGCCTCGGTCGCCGCGATGACCGAGTTCGAGCACCGGCATCCGGGCCTGGACGCGCAACTCGCGCACTGGTTCTCGATCCTTCCGAAAGTGGGACTCAGCGAGGAGCAGTTGACCGACGAGCAGCTCGAGCGGTGGGCACGCGCGGCAGCGGATACCGGCACCGCGATCGAGGTCAATGAGAAGTGGGCTTGCCCCGGACCGCGGGCGATCCGCGCTGCGCTCGCCACGGGTGCGCCGATCGTCGCCGCGACCGACAGCCACGACTCGAGCGAGGTGGGCCGGTACGACCGGGTCGCCGCCATCCTCGAGGAGGCGACGGCGTGACCATCGACTGGCTTCAGGTGGGAGTGACGGCCCTCACGACGGTGTTGCTCGCGTTCGTCGCAGTCGGCGCGATCCCGATCCTCGCGACGCTGTATCAGTTCCTCGCGATCCCGTTCCACTCCGTCATCAACCACTACCGCAAGGCGACGCCGTACTTGCCGCGTGTCGCGGTCGTGGTGCCCGCGTGGAACGAGGGCGCGGTGATCGGGGCATCCGTCGACCGGCTGATGAGCCTGGAGTACCCGAGCGACCGTTTGCGGGTCTTCGTCGTCGATGACGCGAGCACGGATGACACCCCCGAGGTGGTGCGGGGCAAGGAGCAGCAGTATCCCGGCCGCGTCGTGCACCTGCGCCGCGAGAAGGGCGGTGAGGGCAAGGCGCACACCCTCAACTTCGGCATCGGCCGCGTGCTCGAGGACGACTGGATGCAGGCGCTCCTGATCATGGACGCGGACGTCATCTACCTTCCCGATTCGCTGCGCCGCATGACCCGCCACCTCGGAGACCCTCAGGTGGGAGCGGTGACCGCCTACATCGCGGAGGGCAGCGCCGACAAGAACTACCTCACCCGGTTCATCGGCATGGAGTACGTGCTCGCCCAGGTCGCCTCCCGCCGCGCGCAGAACGTTCTCGGTGCCCTGGCGTGCCTCGCGGGGGGCGCACAGCTCCACTCCCGCGACAACCTCGAGGCGATCGGCGGACGCATCGACACCTCGAGTCTCGCCGAGGACACCATCACCACTTTCGAGACGCAGCTGCGCGGGCGCCGAGTCGTGTTCGAACCGCACGCCGTGGTGCTCGCGGAGGAGCCGGAGCGCATCGCGTCGCTCTGGAAGCAGCGCCTGCGCTGGGCGCGGGGCAATGTCCAGGTGACGTCCCGCTACCGCCGCGTGTGGTTCCGGCCCAGTCGGGTGCACAAGCTCGGCAAGCCCTCGTTCGGTATCTTCTGGTTCTCGATCTTCCTGCTGCCGGTCGCCATGATCCTCTCGTCGACCGGCCTCATCGGGCTCTTCCTCCTGCAGAGCGAGCTCGCGACCGTCGTCTTCCGCGCGATGTGGATCACGGCCGCCTGCACCTACGTGTACACGATCGTGCTGGCGGTGCAGCTCGACGGCCGCACGGGGAGGCGGAGCTGGCGCGAGGCGATCCTGTTCCCGGGGCTGGTGTCGATCATCGTCATGGTGACCGCGTTCTTCCCCGGGCTCCTCGAGCGGCGCCTGCCCGAATTGCTGGGCATCCCCGTCACGCCGACCGGCGAGGCGGCCTGGACCTTGTTCGTCTACGCGTGGATCTCCTTCTCGATGCTCTTCGCCTGGCTCGCGAAGGTCGTCGAGAGCACCGCCGTGGGGCGGTTCCTCAGCCCCTTCCTCATCTACGTGGTCGGCTACGGGCCGCTGCTGTGCGCGGTGACGGTCGATTCGTACATCAAGGAATGGCGCCACGAGGCAGCAGTGTGGGACAAGACCGAGAAGATCGGACGGGTAGCGGGATGACCGGGCGCGAGCTGGGGGAGCGATTCCTCTCCAAGGAGATCGAGGCCGACCGGCGCTCGGAACGCTGGCTCGTGCTGAAGGCTGTCATCGCCCTCGCAGTGGTCGGGGTGCTCGTCGTCGTGAGGCAGGTGTTCTTCGGATGACTGAGACCCCCTACACAGTCGTGATCGCCGACGACGACGCGGACATCCGCGACCTCGTCTCGATCTCGGTGCGCAAGGCCGGTCTGCGCGTGCTCGCCGCGGTGGGCGACGGTGCCGCAGCTCTCGACGCCATCCGCACGAACCGGCCGGATCTCGCGATCCTCGACATCTCCATGCCCGAGCTGAACGGAATGGATGTCTGCCGCGCTGTCCGCGCGGACGCCGGTATCGGCGACGTCCGCATCCTCCTGCTCTCCGCCTCGGTGGATGAGGCTGCCGTCAACCTCGGAATCGAGTCGGGCGCCGACTACTTCATGGCCAAACCGTTCAGCCCTCGTGAGATGGTGGAGTGGCTCGCCGTCGGGAAGGAGGCGCGATGACGACCCTGATCACGACCATCCGCACCGTCGTCGGCGATGCCCTCGACCGGCCCTCACCGCTCGTCAAGCAGTCGGCGACGGTGATCGGCGTCGGCCTCGCGCTCATCCTGCTCGTCGCCGTGCCCGAACTGACTGTGACGCACGGCCCATCGTTCTGGTCGTCGCTCGTGGTCATCGCGCTCGCGACCGCGCTCGCGGCGCTCATGGGGCGCGACCGGAGCTTCGCGAAGTACGTCATGATCATCCCGGCGATCGATGTCATCGGTCTCGGCCTGTTCCGCGCGGGCACAGGAGGACCCTCGTCCCTCTTCGCCTCACTCATCATCCTTCCCGTGGTGTGGCTGGCATCGGGTGATGGGCGGCGCTTCATCGCCTACGCGATCGCCGGCACCTCTCTCTCCCTCGTGATGCCGCAGCTCCTCGGCATCGTGCCCAACGTGTCCGCGATCGACTGGCTCCGCGGCTTGTTCACCCCGGTCGTCTTCGGACTGGCTGCGGCGATCATCAACGAACTCTCACGGCAGAGCCGAGCGCAGATCCAGTCCATCAAGAGGCTGGCCGACGACAAGGAGACGATGCTCCAGCGCACCGTCGAGTACGCCGCACAACTGCAGGACAGCGAGGCGAAATTCCGCGCGGCCGACCGGATGTTCCGCGGGGTGTGGGCGGCGGTCACCGAGCAGTCGGTGATCGGAACCGACCAGGAGGGGCTCATCGACGCGTGGAACCCCGGAGCGACGAAGCTCCTCGGGCCGACCGCCGACGACGCCGAGGACCGCATGCACATCTTCGACTTCCACCTGCCCGAGGAGCTCGAAGCCTACGCCAAGGAGCTCAACTACCCGCCCGGCGAGACGGTGCTGAACCCCGGCTTCTCGGCGCTCGTCGAGAACGCGCGACTCGGCAAGGCAGAGAGCCGGGAGTGGACGTATGTCCGCTCCGACGGCACCCACGTGCCCGTGCAGCTCTCGGTCACTCGTCGCCTCACCGAGACCGGCGAGACCCGTGGCTACCTGTTCGTCGCCTCCGACGTCACCCAGGCCCGAGAGGTGGCGCGCCTCAAGGACGAGTTCGTGGGGCTCATCTCCCACGAGCTGCGTACGCCGCTGAGCTCCGTGCTCGGCTACCTCGAACTCATGCGCGACGATCGCGAGAACCCGCTCTCCGAGGAGCAGCTGCAGTACCTCGGCGTCGCCGAGCGCAACGCCCACCGCCTCCTGCGGCTCGTCGGCGACCTGCTCTTCACAGCCCAGGTCGAGTCGGGCACGTTCCTGCTCACCGACGCCCGCGACATCGAGCTCGGCCCGCTCGTGACGGCGTCGGCGGAGTCCGCGCGCCCCGCGGCCGACGCTGCCGGCATCACCCTGGAGGTGGGCATCCCGGATGCTCCCGCCATCGTCACCGGCGACCCCGTGCGATTGGCGCAAGCCGTCGACAACCTCGTGTCGAACGCGATCAAGTTCACCCAGCGCGGCGGAACGGTATCCATCGCCCTCCACGCCAGTGCGCGCGAGGCCACGATCACGGTGCGCGACACGGGCATGGGAATCGCCGCGGAGGAGCTCGACCAGCTGTTCTCGCGCTTCTTCCGAGCCTCCACCGCCACGCGCAACGCGGTCCCCGGCGTCGGTCTCGGCCTGACGATCACGAAGGCCATCGTCACGGCGCACGGCGGCCAGATGGACGTCGAGAGCGACGAGGGCGTCGGTACGTGCTTCACGATGTCCCTGCCGATCGCGACACCCGCGGACGTGGAGTAGTCCGTCAGCGCGGGAGGCTCGCGAGCTGCGCGGCGGCGCGATCCAGCACGTCCTCGCGCTTGCAGAACGCGAACCGCACGAGGCTTGCGTAGTGGGCCCGATTCTCGTCGCGCACGAACGCCGTCACGGGAACGGCGACGACCCCCGCGAGTTCGGGAAGCGAGCGGCAGAAGGCTGCGGCATCCTCGGCGCCGAGAGGTGCGGCGTCCGCGATGACGAAGTAGCCGGCGTCCGGCGCGCCGACCGCGAATCCGGCGGCCGACAGCCCCGACGACAGGATGTCCCGTTTACGACGAAGCGCGTCGGCGGCCGACTCGAAGTAGCGGTCGGGCAGGCGGAGCCCGGCGGCGATGGCGGGCTGGAACGCCGCAGCGTTGACGTACGTGAGGTACTGCTTCACCGCGAGCACGGGTTCCAGCAGGTGCGGCGGGGCGACGAGCCATCCCACCTTCCATCCCGTCGTGCTGAACGTCTTGCCGCCGCTCGAGATTGTGATGGTGCGCTCCGCGGCTCCCGGCAGGCTCGCGATGGGGATGTGCTCCACCCCGAACGTGAGGTGCTCGTAGACCTCGTCGGTGACGATGACGGCGTCGTGCTCGTGGGCGAGTTCCACGATGAGCTCGAGGGCTTCGCGGTCGAGCACGGAACCTGTGGGGTTGTGCGGCGAGTTGACGAGGATGATGCGGGTGCGGTCGGTGACCGCGTCGCGCAGCGCGTCGAGGTCGGGTGAGAAGCCGGGGGAGCGCAGCGGCACGGTGATGAGCTCGGCGCGCGCGAGCGCCGTCACCGCGGCGTAGGCGTCGTAAAAGGGCTCGAACGTCACGACATGATCGCCCTCGTCGGTGAGAGCGAGGACCGTCGCCGCGAGCGCCTCGGTCGCGCCGGCCGTGACGAGCACGTCGCGATCCGGGTCGACGCGGATGCCGTAGAAGCGCTCCTGGTGCTCCGCGATCGCGGTGCGCAGCACGGGGAGCCCGCGCCCGGGCGGGTACTGGTTGAGGCCATCGGATATGGCCTGGCGAGCGGCCTCGAGCACCTCGGCCGGCCCGTCCTCGTCGGGGAAGCCCTGCCCGAGGTTGATCGCGCCCGTCGCCGTCGCGAGGGCGGACATCTCCGCGAAGATCGTCGGACGAAGCCGACCGTCGTCGCCGAGCAGCATCGCACCGCGCGCCGTGCGCTCCCAGGATCCGCGAACGTCCATCGGCTGCGAGCCTAGCGCTCCGTCGACATCCCGCTGTGGACAGTGCGGCGCGCGCGCTGGGCTGTTAGCGGCTCCATAACCGCGCCGCAGTCTGCTCCCAGCGCGTCCATATACGATGCTCAGGTTGGCGATCGAAGCTAATCGGGCTTGAAAGGAGCATCGTCAATGTCCGACACCCCTGAGACCCGCGCTGAAGCCCCCGTCGAGGCTCCCGTTCAGTACGAGGCCACCCCCATCAACCCCGAGGAGCACCCCGCCCTCGCCAAGCAGGCCACCCCCAAGCGCTCCCTCGGTGTCGGCGTCATCGCCGCCCTCGCGGTCGGCGCGCTCGTCGGAGGCGTGTCCGGTGCCGGCGTCACCCTGTGGGCGACGTCGCTCAACGCCGGCCAGCCCGTGTCGACGACCGCCAGCCCGACGACCATCACCGTCAACGACGCGGATGACGCGACCCTCATCACCGCGGTCGCCGCCGCGGCATCGCCCTCCGTCGTGACCCTCTCCGTCACGGCCGAGAACGCGGGGGGCACCGGTTCCGGTGTCATCCTGAGCGAGGACGGCTACATCCTCACCAACGCACACGTCGTCACGCTCGACGGCGCCGTCGCCAACCCGACGATCAAGGTCCAGACCAATGACGGCAGACTGCTGGATGCCACGGTCGTGGGCGTGGACCCGATCTACGACCTCGCCGTCGTGAAGGTCGACGGCGTCTCCAACCTCCAGCCGGCCACCTTCGCCGATTCGTCGGAGCTCAACGTGGGCGACACCGCCATCGCGATCGGCGCCCCGCTCGGCCTCGCCGGAACCGTCACCAACGGGATCGTGAGCGCCCTGAACCGCAGCATCACAGTCGCGTCCTCCGCGGTGCCCGATGAGGGCGACTCGCAGGAGCAGGCGCCCGACGGCGAGACCCCGTTCGACTTCTGGAACTTCGACCTCGGTGAGGGTGACGGCCAGCAGGCGCCGAGCGCCGCGTCGTCGACGATCTCGCTGTCCGTCATCCAGACCGACGCCGCCATCAACCCCGGCAACTCCGGAGGCGCGCTCCTCAACTCCGACGGCGAGGTGATCGGCATCAACGTTGCCATCGCATCCGCCGGGTCCAGCTCGGGTCAGTCGGGCAGCATCGGTGTCGGCTTCGCGATCCCGTCGAACATCGCCCAGCGCGTTGCCGACGAGCTCGTCGCCAACGGCACGGCCACCCACGGCCTGCTGGGGGCGAGCGTCGCCGACGTGACCGAGGACACGGCCCAGACCGACGCAGAGGTGGTCGGTGCGAGCATCGTGGAGCTCGTCCAGGGCGGCGCGGCGCAGGCCGCCGGCCTCCAGGTGGGCGACATCGTCACCGCGGTCAACGGACTCCCTATCACCGGCAAGACCGACCTCACGGCCCAGGTCCGCGCGCTCGCCGCGGGCTCCGAGGCGACCATCACCTACGTCCGAGACGGCAAGGCCTACACGGCCGACGTGACCCTCGGAACGCTGCAGTAGACACCCCCTCGTGGGGTCCGGTACGCGATAGGCTCGACCGACCTGCCCTCGACGTATTGGACCCCATGACTGCGCAGTCGGATGCCCTACCCGGCGTGTCCTACGTCATGCCCGTTCTCAACGAGGTCGAGCACATCGAGGCCGCCGTGCGCAGCCTCACGGCGCAGGACTACGACGGTCCCTTCGAGATCGTCCTCGCCCTGGGCCCGAGCGTCGACGGCACCAACGAGGTGATCGCCGAGCTCTCCCGCGAGGATCCCCGCATCAAGGCGATCGCGAACGAAGCCGGTTCGACCCCGAGCGGCCTCAACGTCGCGATCCGCGCATCCAGCTATCCCGTCGTCATCCGCGTCGACGCCCACTCCGTGCTTCCCCCCGACTACGCCCGAATCGCCGTCCGTACCCTCCTCGAGACCGGGGCGGACAATGTCGGGGGCATCATGAAGGCGGAGGGGCGCACGCCCTTCGAGAAGGCCGTCGCCCACGCCTACGGCTCGCCCGAGGGACTCGGCGGCACGCAGCACCACGTGGGCGGAAAGGCCGGTCCGGCCGACACTGCCTACCTCGGCGTCTTCCAGCGTCACCGGCTCGTCGAGGTCGGCCTCTTCGATGAGGGGATCAAGCGAGGTCAGGACTGGGAGCTCAATCGGCGCCTGAGAGCGACGGGCGGCACGGTGTGGTTCACTCCCGAGCTCCAAGTGGTCTACCGACCCAGGTCGTCGCTGCGCAAGCTGATCCGCCAATTCGTCGCGACCGGCATCTGGCGGGGCGAGCTCGCCCGCCGTTTCGGTTCGGCGAATTCGCTGCGCTACTTCGTGCCTCCGGCGGCGGTTCTGGGCATCCTGTTCGGTCTCGTCACGGGCATCGTGGGCGCCGCGACGGGCATCCCGTGGCTGCTCGTCGGCTTCGCGATCCCCGCCGCGTACGCGCTCGTGGTGATCGCTGCCTCGTTGCGTGCGGCTCGCGAGGGGATACTCACGGGTGCGTGGTATCTCGTAGTGTTGCCCTGCATCCACTTCGGCTGGGGCATCGGGTTCCTCCTCGGGTTCCTGGGCATCACGAAGAACATCAAGCAGTACACGGGAAGGTGACCTACGTGGCCGACGCCCGCCCGACCTCGATCGCGCAGCTCCGCGAGGTCACCCAGCCGCCGGAGGTGCGCCTTCGGGCCAATGCCGAGCACTGGACGGCCTCGCTGTACCTGCGCGATCTCTCGCCGTACCTCACCTGGCTGCTGCTCAAGACGAGCGTCTCGGCGAACGGCGTCACGGGGCTCATGATCCTCGTGGGGTGGTCCACGGCGGCAGCCCTGCTCATTCCGGGCATCGCCGGCGCCTCGCTCGCTCTCGTTCTGGGTCAGCTCCAGATGCTCGTCGACTGCTCGGACGGCGAGGTGGCTCGGTGGCGCAACAGCCGCTCGCCCGCGGGAGTGTTCCTCGACAAGGTCGGCCACTACACGACCGAGGCCCTCATCCCCGTCGTCCTCGGTATCCGGGCGGCGGGATGGCCGCTCCAGTTCCCCGCCGACTTCGCCTGGACCACGGCCGGATTCGCGCTCGCGCTCGTCATCGTGCTCAACAAGGCACTCAACGACATGGTTCACGTTGCACGCGCGAACGCCGGACTCGAGAAGCTGAGCGATCGCAAGGGCGAGGCGGAGCCGAGCCAGGCGCTCGTCGCGCGGTTGCGGCGAGCAGCCCGCTTCGTGCCGTTCCACCGCCTGTACCACTCCGTCGAGCTCACGATGCTCGCCTTCGTGGCCGCGCTCGTCGGGCTGTTCCTCCCCGATCCGCTGCTCGCCGATCGGGTCCTCCTGCTCGCGCTCCTGCCGCTCGCCGTTCTCGCCCTGGTGGGGCACTTCGTCGCCATCATCGCCTCGAAGCGGGTTCGTGCGTGACGACGAGAATCGGCGTCGTCTCCCTCAGCCAGGGGAGGCGACCGGATGACCTCGCGCGCGGCCTCGACAGCCTGATCGCCCAGCGCGGGGTCGAGCTCGACATCGTCGTGGTCGGAAACGCCTGGCAGCCGGCCGGGCTCCCCCCGGGCGTCCGATCCCTCGCGCTGCCCGAGAACGTGGGTATCCCCGCGGGGCGCAACCGCGGCGCCGAGGCGGTGAGCGGGGAGTACATCTTCTTCCTCGACGACGATGCGAGCATCCCCTCTCCCACGTTCCTCGCAGACGCGGTCGCGCGCATCGAAGCCGACCCCACGATCGGTCTGCTCCAGCCGCGCGTCGTCGACCCCAGCGGCGTGGAGAACCCGCGCCGCTGGATCCCTCGGATCCGGAAGGGTGATCCCGTCCGCTCGAGCTCGGTTTTCTCCGTGTGGGAGGGCGCGACTCTGCTCCCGCGTGCCGTGTTCGACGCTGCGGGCGGCTGGGCTGACCCGTTCTTCTACGCGCACGAAGGCATCGAGCTCGCCTGGCGCGTGTGGGACACGGGGCACCGCGCGTTCTATGCCGGAGACCTCGTCGCCCACCATCCCGCTATCGAGCCGACGCGGCACAGCTACTACTACCGGCTGAACGCGCGCAACCGGGTGTGGTTGGCCAAGCGCAACCTGCCGTGGGTGCTCGTTCCGTTCTACGTGGGCAGCTGGACGGGCATCCAGATCCTGCGGTGGTTCCGTCGGCCGGCGGCCTTGAGAGCATGGTTCGGGGGATGGCTGGCAGGGTGGCGCGAGAACCCTGGCGGCCGCCGCCGCATCAAGTGGGTAACGGTCTGGCGGATGACCCGGTCCGGCCGCCCGCCGCTGGTCTAATGGAGGACGGAGGGAGACCCGTGCCGCTTCTGCATGACATCAGGACCGCTCAGCGGGTGCTGAGGAACATCCTGCGCTCGCGCGCGACCCGTCGCCGGGTCGCGGTGGAGGAGCCGAAGCATCCGCACCCCGATCCCGGCACGATCAAGATCGCCGTCTACTTCGCGGACGCCAAGGTCAACCTCTACCAGATCCGGCAGTGGTACGCGCCCCTGGCTGAGATCGCCGGCGACTGGCCCGTCGCGATCATCTCCCGCAGCCCGAGCGCCGTGCTCGCACTCTGGGAGGAGGCGCCCGTCCCTGCCCTCTACTTGAGGCGAGTGACGGACCTCGAGCACTTCGTCGCGGAGCAAGACCTCCGGATCGTGTTCTACGTCAACCAGAACGCCCGCAACTTCCAGATGTTCCGCTATGGGCGCATGTGGCACGTGTTCATCAACCACGGCGAGTCCGACAAGATGTACATGACGACGAACCAGTTCAAGGCGTACGACTACAGCCTCGTCGCCGGCGACGCCGCTCTCGATCGGCTCTCGCACAAGCTGTGGGACTTCGACCTCGCCAAGCGCGCCATTCCCATCGGCCGGCCCCAGGCCGATCATTTTGCGGGAGAGCTGCCCTTCGAGCCCGACGATCGCACGGTAGTGCTCTACGCACCGACGTGGGAGGGGGATCGGGCTGCCGCCGCGTACGGGTCTATCGCCACCCACGGAGTCGCACTCGTGGATGCGCTCCTCGCGACGGGCCGGCACCGCGTGATCTACCGCCCGCACCCGCGCAGCGGCGTTCTGGACCCGGAGTACCGTGCGGCCAACGAGCGGATCATCGCGTCGCTCGCCGCCGCGAACGCCGCCGACGCCACGGCGCACCACGTCTTCGACGACGGACCGTCGCTAGGGTGGCAGCTCGTGGCGGCCGATGTGGCTATCACCGACATCTCGGCGATGGTCTACGACCGCCTGGCCACGGGCAAGCCGCTCCTCGTCACGCGGCCGTCCTCCCCGCTCGCCGACGTCGACGAGAACGGCTACCTCGGCGCGTGCGAGTGGCTGCGAGCGGAGGACGCGGGCGACATCGTCGCGATTACCGACCGGGTCCAGTTCGACGAGGATGCCCGCGCCCGACTCGAATACTGGGTTGAGAGGCACTTCGGCGATACCAGCCCCGGCGCGGCCACCCGTCGCTTCCGCGCTGCTATCGAGCATCTCCTCGCCGAGTGGGACAAGCACGACCTGCTGCACGCGGGCGACCGCCGGGACAGCGAGGCGGACCCGTTCGATGACGAGGACGACGAAGAGGCGCCGCCCGCGGAATAGCCTGCTGCCAACAAGGCGAATAAGCACGAGGTCTCAAGCCTCTGGTCTCTGCGGGCTGGGGCAAGTAGCAATGAGTAATGCCACGACACCTCTCCGATGCCGCCCGAATCCTCGGCGAGCGGATCCGCGAGCAGCGACTCAAGTTCGCCATCAGCCAGGATGACGTCGCGAACCTTGCGGGAATGAACGTCTCGAACTACGGCAAGATCGAGCGGGGCCTCAGCAACCCGACGTTTCACACTGTCGTCCGCATCGCCGCTGTTCTCGGTATCGACCCCGGAGAGCTCCTGGCGGGCCTCGACGAGAGCACGCTTCCGCCGTCGACGGAGACCTTCACCGCGCGCGACTTCGTGCAGGAGCGCACCAAGCGGCGCACTGCCCCGCTCCGCTAGAAGCTCACTCGCCACAGATACTCCTCGCCGCTCGGCCGAAACCAGCGGATGACGAGGATCGAGTCGCGGGCGAGCGTGCGTCCCGCGATATCGACTTCGAGCGTCTCGCCGGGGCGCAGCGTCGCCGGCGCGTTCGCACCCATCACTCCCGACCCGTGCAAGGTCAGCGTCACTCCCCGCAGGACTTCGGCGCTGACGTTGGTGAAGCGGTAAAGGCGCGCCGCTCCTCGATGGACGACGAGGGGGACGCGGTACGCGAAGTCACTGACCATGGATCGAACGCTACGATCCGCGTCCGACCGCAGGGGACGATCGCTCCCTCTACTCCCCTGGGGAGGAGTGCCGCTCGCGCCGCAGTGCCTTCCGCGGCCGCGACGGCTTCAGCGCCTTCCGCTCCTTCGGCACGACCTCGAGCCAGACGGGGAACGTCTCGGGGGGCGCAGCGAACCCCTCGCGCGACGCACGGACGATCTGTCGCCCGAGGAGGTGGTTGCCGCCGCCTCCGATGACTGCCCCGATGCCGAAGGGGATGAGGCGACCGACCACGTTGGTGCCTTGGGCGATCGTGAATCTCCTCAGGAATGTGTGCTTGATCCGGTCGGCGATGGGCCCGATGACGGCGCGGGGGAGGCTCTTGGTGATCGTCTCGCCCCAGAACGCCGACCGCGCAGGGCCGCCCGCCGCCTGTCCGGCGAGCTGGCGCAGCAGGTCGGTTCCCGCCGATCCGAGCACCATGGTCATGACGAGCGCGCGAGCTCGATCGGGGTCGTCCACGACAATGCCGTGGACCTCGGTCACCGATTGCGCGAATAGGGCGCTCGCCTCCAGGAATCCGGCCGTCTCGACTCCCGAGAGCGCGAGGGAGGTGCCCGTCCCTATCGCGGGTACGGCCGCAGTCGCCCCGACGGCACCGCCCCCGAGGGTGACGGCCGTGAGATAGCGGCGCTCGAGGATGCGGATGACCTCCGCCGGACTCGCGGTCGGCCGACCGCGACGGATGCTCCTGATGTGGGCCAGCACCACCGGGCGCTGCACGGTGAGGAGCCGGTCGATTCCCCGAACCATCATGGGCGACGGGTTCGCGACTTCCGTGGACCTGGCCATGATCCCACCGTAGTCCAGTGGGCTGAGCGCCCGCGGGGAGGCTAGACGCCGTAGTCGGAGTTGTATCGGTCGAGAACCTCGTCGATCCCGGAGTCCAGCACGAGCGCACCCTTGTCCAGGTACAAGCCGCGCGAACAGAAGCGCCGCAAGTCCTTCTCATTGTGGGACACGAAGAACAGCGTCCGGCCGCCGGCGAGGAGCTCTTCGATGCGGCGGTAGCACTTCTCTCGGAACGCCTTGTCACCGACGGCCAGCACCTCGTCGACGAGGAGGATGGGTTCTTCGAGCCGGGAGATCACGGCGAAGGCGATGCGCACCTTCATGCCGCTCGACAAGTGCTTGTAGGGGGTGTCGACGAAGTCGCCGATCTCGGCGAAGTCGATGATCTCGGCGAAGCGCTCGTCGATCTCCTGCCGCGACATCCCGTGCAGTCCCGCCGTGAGGTAGACGTTGTCCCGCACGGTGAGATCGTCGACGAACCCTCCCGTGATCTCGATGAGCGGCGCGACACCGCCCGAGACGGCGACGCTGCCCTCATCGGGGAGGATGACTTCGGCCACGAGCTTGAGCAGCGTCGACTTGCCCTGTCCGTTCCGTCCTACAACGCCGATCGCCTCGCCCGAGCGGACATCGAACGACACGTCGCGAAGCGCCCAGAACTCCCCGGGTCGGGTGCGCCGCTTCCGGCCCGAGAGCAGGTCCTTGAAGCTGCGGCGCGCGCGGCGGTTGCGACGGAACCGGATGCCGGCGTCCGAGACCGAGATGACGACGGGCTGCTCCACTAGATCTCCTTGAGCACGGCGCGCTCCGTGCGGGCGAAGACGAGGATGCCCAGCACGAGCAGCACGACGCTGACCGCCGATCCGACCGCCACGGCCATCCAGTTCAACTGCTCGGGGAAGAATGCCGAGCGGTACAGGGAGAAGATCCCGAACAGCGGGTTGAGCGTCGCCCATCCCTGCAGCTGCGGGGGGAGGTCGCTCAGCCCGTAGATGATCGGGCTCGCGTAGAACAGGAATCTGAGCACGAGCTTCGTCGCTCGGTCGAGGTCGCGGAAGAACACGACGAGCGGCGCGACGATGAGCCCGACGCCGAGTGTGAGAACCGCTTGAAGAACGATCGCGAGCAGGAAGTAGAAGGCCTCCCAGTGCACGGTCGCCCCACCGACGATCGCGAAGACTGCGAGGACCGGGATGCTCGCCACGAACTCGATCCCCTTCGAGAGCACGAGGCGCGCCACCCAGATGGTCCGCGGGATCTTCGTGGACCGGATGAGCTTCGCCTCACGAAGGTAGGCGCGGGTCGAATCGGAGACGGCACCGTTGAACCACATCCAGGGCAGCAGGGCCGAGAGCAGGAACACGATGTACGGCTCGGTGCCCACGGGGCGTGCGAACACCTGCGTGAAGACGAACCAGTAGATGCCGGCCATCACGAGCGGGTCGAGGATGGACCAGAAGTACCCGAGCACCGAGGTCGAGTACCGCACGCGAAGGTCGCGGACGGTCAGAAGCCACAGCGAACGGCGGTAGCGGTCGAAGGGCGACCACGTGCGCGTGGGCAGGGCGGTCGAGGACACGACCCCTATCGTAAGACCCTCTCGGTCAGACGAAGAGGTTCGCGCGCTCCAGGTCCTCGGCGAAGTCGATCTCGACGGCGTAGAGGTCGGAGATGTCGACCGGCTCGAAGCGCAGCTTGTCCTCGTCGATCGCGAGCTCGATGCCGCGCTCGAAGTAGTCCTGGTCGCCGACGCGCTTGAGCTGACGCAGCAGGAGCGCCTTGTCGTCGCGGGACACGTAGTTGATGCCGACGGCCTCGCCGAGCCCACCGGAGACGGTCTTCGAGAGCTCCTTGATGTAGCCCTCGGCGTCGGTCGTGTACTTGACCTCTTCGTCAGAGACCTTGGCGGTGTTGACCGAGACGAACGACTGCTCGCGGGCCACGAGAGCGGCGGCACGCTCGAGAGCCATCGGGTCGAAGACGACATCGCCGTTCATCCACAGCACCCCACCGGGGGCGGACGCCTGGAGGGCGCGCATGAGGCTCTTGGAGGTGTTGGTCTGGTCGTACTGCTCGTTGTACACGAACGACGCCTCGGGGAAGGCCTCGATGATGTGCTCGAGCTTGTAGCCCACGACGATGGAGATCTGGGCGTTCTCGCCGAAGGCGAAGCGGATGTTGTCGAACTGCTGCTGCATGATGGTGCGGCCGTCGCTCAGCTCGGTGAGGGGCTTCGGCAGGGAGCGACCGAGGCGGCTGCCCATTCCGGCGGCCAGGATGACGATCTGGGTCATGGTGGTCTCCTCAGGTTGTGTCTGGATCCGAGGCTCCGGCGAGAATTCGCCTTCTGTTAACCTCGGGATGGGGTTGTGGACACACCTTTGTGCTGCAGACAAACGTAGTAGTGGGACCTGAAAGCGCTACGGGAATCACCCCTTTGTTGCACATTTGTGATGCGACCCATGAGCAGTCGTCGACGTTGGTAGGTTTGAACGGTGGAAAACGCCGCGCCCGGGTCCGGGAAGAAGCCCCAGAAGAAGTCGCCGTCGCGGCCGAGTTCTCCCACTCGCAAGCCCGCGCCCGCGCGGAAGCCTGCCCCGAGGACCCCGGCCGCGCGCAAGCCCGCCGTCGCCCCCGCGGAGGTCGTCGAGGAGACGATCGAGGAGGCGCTCGCTCCGGTCGAGGACGCTGTCGACGTTGTCGAGGAGGGCGAAGTCACCGCGGATGACGCGGTCGCCCAGGATGACGCGGCCGAGCAGTCGACCGAGCCGGAGCCGGAGCCCGAAACCGCGGCCGAGCCGGGGCCGGAGCCCGAAGCCGCGGCCGAGCAGTCGCTCGAGCCGGAGCCGGAGCCCGAGCCGGAGGCCGCTCCCGCTGAGGTGACGCCCGAGACGGCCTCCGAGCGACCCGCCTTCTCGCTGCCGAAGCTCACCGTGCCCAAGATCACACTGCCGACCGCGGCGCTGGCCCGGGCATCCCGAGCCGTCGCCGACGCCGTGAAGTCGGTCGCCGCGCCCGACAAGACCGACGCGGTCGTCGAGACCGTTCCCGAGCCGGAGCCCGACACCCTGCCGGAGCCCGAGCCCGAGCGGAACACGGCTCCCGAGCCCGCCGCCATCGCGCGGGCGAAGAAGCCGCGCCGCCCCGCGCGCAAGAAGACGGCGGCGCCCGCCGTTCTCACCGTGACGGGTCTCACCAAGCGCTTCGACGACACCGTCGCCGTCGACGGCATCGACCTCACCGTCCCGGCCGGTGCGTTCTACGGCATCGTCGGGCCGAACGGTGCGGGCAAGACGACGACGCTCTCGATGGTCACCGGCCTCCTGCGTCCGGACGCCGGAACGGTGACGGTGCACGGTGCCGACGTGTGGGCCGATCCGGCGGCGGCCAAGCGCAACATGGGCGTCCTGCCCGACCGCCTCCGGCTGTTCGACAAGCTCACCGGTTCGCAGCTGCTCTACTACTCGGGTGTTCTCCGGGGCCTCTCGTCGGCGGTCACCAAGCAGCGCACCGCCGACCTCGCCGAGGTGTTCGGCATCCAGGACGCCCTGGGCCGACTGGTGAGCGACTACTCGTCGGGGATGACCAAGAAGGTCGCGCTCGCGGCGGCGCTGATCCACTCTCCGCGGCTCCTCGTGCTGGACGAGCCGTTCGAGTCCGTCGACCCCGTCTCGGCGTCGACGGTCACCGAGGTGCTCAAGAATTACGTGGCGCAGGGCGGCACCGTCCTGCTGTCGAGCCACAGCATGGACCTCGTCGAGCGGATCTGCGACAACGTCGCGATCGTCGTCGGTGGCTCGATCCTCGCGGATGGCACGATCGCCGAGGTCCGCGGGTCGGGAACGCTCGAGGAGAAGTTCGTGGAACTCGCCGGGTCGCGCACGACGGTGGAGGGCCTCGAGTGGTTGCACAGCTTCTCCGACTGAAGCTCGCGCTCGTCGCGGGATCGTTCCGCCGTCGGCCCCTCGCCGTCGCCGGGATGGTCGTCGGTCTGCTCTACGCCGTCGCACTCGCGGTGCTCGCGGTCGTCGGTTTCGTCGCGCTCCGCTCGGAGTCCGCGGACATCGCTCGGGTCCTCGTGGTGGTCGCGGGCGGTGCCGTTCTCGTGGGCTTCCTGCTCGTGCCCCTCTCCTTCGGAGCGGACGACGTGCTCGACCCGCGGAGGTTCGCCCTCTTCGGCATCCCGACCTCCCGCTTGTACGCGGGTCTCGGCATTGCTTCGCTCGTGAGCATCCCGTCCGCTTTCCTGGTCGTGCTGTCGTTCGCGCAGATCGTGACGTGGAGCCGCGACGGGCTGGCCACGGTGCTCGCGGTCGTCGCGGCGCCCGTCATCGTCGCGACGGGCGTGCTGCTGTCGCGCGTCGCCTCGGCGGTGTCATCGTTCGCTCTCGCGACGCGTCGGTGGCGGGATGTCACGAGCACAGCCCTCGTCGTGCTCCTGGCGCTGCTCGCCCCGGGCACCGCGATCCTCGCCACCCTCGACTGGGAGAGCCACTCGCTTCCGATCCTGCGCCGCATCGCGGCTGTCGTGACGTGGACGCCGTTCGGCGCTCCGTGGGCCGTCCCCGCGGACGCGGCCAACGGTCGAGCCGACGAGGCGTTCGCGAAGCTCGCGATCGCCGTCGGCTTCCTCGTCGTCCTCGCGGTCGCGTGGCGGCTGCTCGTCGGGCTGTCGCTATCGAGCCAGCGCCGCGAGGCGTCCCGCCGACGCTACACCCGCTTGGGGTGGTTCGACCGGATGCCCGACTCGGCGTTCGGCGTCGTCGCCGCCCGCAGTCTCAGCTATTGGAGCCGCGACCCGCGCTACGTGTTCTCGCTCGCGGCGATTCCGCTGATACCGCTCCTCATCGTTCCTCTGTGGGTGGCGGGCGTGCCGGCGGAGGTCATCGCCTGGCTTCCCGTTCCCCTGATGTGCCTCTTCCTCGGCTGGCTCGTCCACAACGACGTCGCCCAGGACTCCACCGCGTTCTGGCTCCACCTCTCGTCGAGCACGAGCGGGCTCGCGGACCGTTGGGGGCGGCTCGTGCCCGGCCTTCTCCTGGGCGTCCCGCTCGCTGCGGTCGGCAGCACGGTCACGGTGGCGCTCATCGACGCCTGGTCCTTGCTGCCGGCGCTCATCGGCCTCTCTTTGGGCTCCCTACTGGTCGCTCTCGGCGTCTCGAGCGTCGCGTCGGCCGGGTATCCCTACCCGGCGGTGCGGCCGGGGGACAGCCCATTCGCGCAGCCGCAAGCGGCGGGAGCGACCGGCTCGGTCGTCCAGGCCGTCTCGGTGCTCGCCATCCTCCTCGTGCTCTCCCCGGTGGTCTGGTTGATCGCGCTCGCGGCGCAGGACCCGGCGCTCTACTGGGCGGCGGCGTGGGCTGGCGTCGGCGTCGGCGTGGTCGCTATCGTCGGCGGCACGGCGTGGGGCGGCCGGATCATGGACCGGCACTCGCCCGAGCTCCTCGAGTTCACCCTCCAGAACTAGCGGCGACGGAATCTAGACTGGGCATATGGCTGACACGGATCACACCGGCGGCGGTACCGACACCCTCGACCGCGAGCTCGAGGAGCTGCTCTCCCGCGAGCTCGTCGAGGACGGCGACCACGAGCGCTTCTCGCACTACGCGCCGAAGAACGCGATCATGGAGTCCGCTCTGACGGGCAAGCCTGTCAAGGCGCTGTGCGGCAAGCTGTGGGTGCCGGGTCGCGATCCGCAGAAGTTCCCGGTGTGCCCGGAGTGCAAGAAGATCTACGAGAGCCTGAAGGACTAGCTAGGCGTAGACGGTGGGGATGGCCGGCTCGCCTCGACCGAGGCGGAGGGCATCCGCGGGCAGCTCGTCCATCGCGAAGGCCGCGTGCTCGCGGGCGAGCGCCGTACCCTCGGGCCCTCGGTAGCGGTCGTCGATGACCCCGTCGGCGATGTACGGCACGAGGAGCGCTCGGCCGGCTCCGACCGGGGGCTCGTCGCCGACGTGGATCGTCTCCGCGACGGCCGTGCCGCGGGTGTCGAGGGTTCGAACGGGCCACTTGCGGCCGCCGACCGTCGCCTTGGCGGCCGACTTCTTCGCGACCGAGACCCACTCGCCGGCACTGTCGCGGTGGGCGACGAGTTTGTACACAAGTCCGGCGGCAGGATGCCCGGACCCTGTCACCACGGATGTGCCGACCCCGTACGAGTCCACCGGGGCTGCACGAAGCGCCGCGATGGTGAACTCGTCGAGGTCGTTCGTCACGGTGATCCGGGTGCCGGTCGCTCCGAGGGCGTCGAGCTGGGCGCGCACCGCGGCGACCTGCACCGGCAGGTCTCCCGAGTCGATGCGCACGGCGCCGAGGCCCGTTCCCGCGACCGTGACCGCGAGCTCGACGCCCCTCTCGATGTCGTAGGTGTCGACGAGGAGCGTCGTCGCCGGCCCGAGCGCGGCGACCTGGGCGCGGAACGCCTCCTCCTCGCTGTCGTGGAGGAGCGTGAAAGAGTGGGCCGCGGTGCCCATCGTCGGGATTCCGAACGAGCGACCGGCCTCGAGGTTGCTCGTCGCGCCGAAGCCCGCGATGTACGCGGCTCGGGCCGCCGCGACGGCGGCGCGCTCGTTCGCCCGTCGGGAGCCCATCTCGGCGAGCGGTCGTCCCTGGGCCGCGGACACCATCCGGGCGGCGGCCGACGCGACCGCGGTGTCGTAGTTGAGCACGCTGAGGATGAGGGTCTCGAGGATGACCGCTTCTGCGAACGTGCCCTCGACCACGAGGAGTGGCGAGCCCGGGAAGTAGGTTTCGCCCTCGCGGTAGCCGGAGATCGACCCGGAGAAGCGGTAATCGGCGAGCCAGTCGAGGGCGGCGGGGCCCACCACGGCGTTGTCTCGGAGCCAGGAGAGCTCGGCATCCGCGAACCGGAACTGCTCGACGGCGTCGAGCAATCGGCCCGTGCCCGCGACGATTCCGTACCTGCGTCCCTCGGGGAGCCGCCGGGCGAACACCTCGAACACGCACTCGCGCTCGTGCGTGCCGCTGCCGATCGCGGCATCGAGCATCGTCAGTTCGTAGCGGTCCGTCAGCAGCGCGGTGCTCATGAGGCTAAGGATAGGCTTTTCGGCGTGACTGACGCGCCCATCGGAGTCTTCGACAGCGGTGTCGGCGGGCTCACCGTGGCTCGCGCGATCATCGACCAGCTGCCGCACGAGTCGCTCCTCTACGTGGGCGACACCCTGCACACGCCGTACGGGCCCAAGCCCATCGCCGAGGTGCGCGAGTTCGCGCTCGCCGTGATGGACGACCTCGTCGCCCAGGGGGTCAAGGCCCTCGTGATCGCCTGCAACACCGCGTCGGCGGCCGTGCTCCGGGATGCCCGGGAGCGGTACACCGACGGCTACGGCATCCCCGTGGTGGAGGTCATCCAGCCCGCCGTCCGCGCCGCGGTGCGGCAGACGCGGAATCGGCGGGTGGGGGTGATCGGGACCGTTGGCACGATCAAGTCGAAGGCCTATGAGGATGCGTTCGCGGCGGCATCAGACCTCGAGCTCGTCACGCAGGCGTGCCCGCGGTTCGTCGAGTTCGTCGAGGCCGGGGTGACGAGCGGACCGGAGCTGTTCGCGGTCGCCGAGGAGTACCTGGCGCCGCTCCGGGACGCCCGAATCGACACGCTCGTGCTCGGCTGCACGCACTACCCCCTCATGTCCGCGGCGATCCAGTACGTGATCGGGGAGGACGTGACGCTCGTCTCGAGCGCGGAGGAGACGGCGTTCGACGTGTACCGCACCCTCGTGCGGCACGGGCTCGAACGCACGGCGCCGGATGCCCCTCGCTACGAGTTCGAGGCCACCGGCCCCGATAAGGAGTCGTTCATGCGGCTCGCGACCCGGTTCCTCGGGCCG
The DNA here is from genome assembly GCF_030580675.1 of Antiquaquibacter soli. Classification (GTDB taxonomy): domain Bacteria; phylum Actinomycetota; class Actinomycetes; order Actinomycetales; family Microbacteriaceae; genus Rhodoglobus; species Rhodoglobus soli. The sequence continues at coordinate 834,214 of NZ_JAUQUB010000001.1, forward strand.
GAGGTCGTCAGAGTGGAGACGTTCGACACGGGGGCCATCTCGCTCCCGGGACAGGAGAGACGATGACCAGGAGCGACGGCCGCGCGGCTGACCAGCTGCGCCCCGTGACGATCGAGCGGGGCTGGAGCGAGCAGGCGGAGGGCAGCGCGCTCATCTCCTTCGGCCGCACGAAGGTGCTGTGCACGGCGAGCTTCACCAACGGCGTGCCGCGGTGGCTGACCGGCAAGGGCAAGGGGTGGGTGACGGCGGAGTACGCGATGCTGCCGCGCTCCACGAACGACCGCATGGACCGCGAATCGGTCAAGGGCAAGATCGGCGGCCGTACGCATGAGATCTCGCGTCTCATCGGGCGGAGCCTGCGCGCCGTGATCGACACGAAGGCCCTCGGCGAGAACACCATCGTGATCGACTGCGACGTACTGCAGGCGGACGGCGGCACTCGCACGGCGGCCATCACGGGCGCGTATGTCGCGCTCGTCGACGCGGTCGAGTGGGGGCGGTCGCAGGGCTTCATCGGAAAGAACGCGAAAGCGCTCATCGATTCCGTCTCGGCCGTGAGCGTCGGGATCATCGACGGCGAGCCGCTCCTCGACCTCGCCTATGTGGAGGATGTCCGAGCGGAGACCGACATGAACGTCGTCGTGACCGGTCGCGGACTCTTCGTCGAGGTCCAGGGCACCGCCGAGGGCGCTCCCTTCGACCGGCGCGAGCTCGACGCTCTGCTCGATCTCGCCGTGGGGGGAGCGGCCGACCTCTCGCGACTGCAGGCCGAGGCGCTCGCGTGATCCGCGTCGTCCTCGCGACGCACAACGCGCACAAGGTCGAGGAGCTGACCCGGATCCTCGGGCCCGCGCTCGACGGCATCGAACTCGTCGCCTACGAGGGGCCCGAGCCCGTCGAGGACGGCGACACGTTCGAGGCGAACGCCCTCATCAAGGCGCGGGCCGCCGCCGCATTCACGGGGATGCCCGCGCTCGCCGACGACTCGGGCATCAGCGCGACCGCGCTCGGCGGGGCTCCGGGCATCCACTCTGCCCGCTTTGCGGGCACTCGAGTGGACGCGGACAACGTCGCGAAGCTCCTCCAGGAGCTCGGGGACGAGCGCGATCGATCAGCGTGGTTCACGTGCGCCGCCGCGTTCGTCGTCGGAGACGAGGAGATGGTGGAGGTCGGCGTGTGGCCCGGCACCGTGCTCGACGAGCCGGTGGGCGGGGGCGGATTCGGCTATGACCCGGTGTTCAAGCCGGAGGGGCTCTCGGTGAGCGCGGCCGAGCTGCGACCCGACGAGAAGAACGCGATCAGCCACCGGTCGCGAGCGTTCGGCCAGTTGATGCCGCGGGTGCGCGCTCGGTTGCTCGAGTAGATTTCGGTCGACCGAAACTGTAGCGTTTCGGTATGCCGAAGAGGGGATTGAGTCAGCGCGGACCGTTCGCGACCCTCGTGCTGCTGGGACCAGCGTTCGTCGCGGCGATCGCCTACGTCGATCCCGGCAACGTCGCAGCGAACCTCACGGCGGGGGCTCGGTACGGCTACCTCCTGCTCTGGGTGCTCATCCTCGCCAATGCGATCGCCGTGCTCGTTCAGTACCAGTCGGCCAAGGTCGGGATCGTCACCGGTCGCAGTCTGCCGGAGATCCTGGGCGATCGGCTCCCCACGACCCCGCGGCGCGTCTACTGGCTTCAGGCCGAGCTCGTCGCCGCCGCGACGGACATCGCCGAGGTTCTCGGTGGTGCGATCGCCCTGCACCTGCTGTTCGGCATCCCACTGCTCGCCGGGGGCGTCATCGTCGGAGTCGCCTCGATGGCCCTCCTCGCCATCCAGTCCCGCAACGGTCAGCGGGCCTTCGAGATCGTCATCGTCACCCTGCTCTCCGTCATCGTCGTGGGCTTCATGACCGGGCTGTTCTTCTCGGGGGTGGATGCGGGCGAGGCGGTCGCCGGGATCGTCCCCCGGTTCGAGGGCGTCGACTCGGTGCTGCTCGCGACGAGCATGCTCGGTGCCACCGTGATGCCGCACGTGATCTACCTCCACTCGGCGCTCGCGCGCGATCGGCACGGGGTCAGCGACGATCCGGGCCGCATCCGCTCCCTCCTGCGGGCGACGCGGTGGGACGTGGGGGCCGCGCTCGTCATCGCGGGCGCCGTCAACATCTCCATGCTGCTGCTCGCCGCCTCGGCGCTCCGCGGCGTGGACGGCACCGACACCATCGAAGGCGCCCACGCGGCCGTCGTCGCGACCCTCGGTCCGGCGGTCGGAGTGGTGTTCGCCGTGGGGCTCCTCGCATCGGGACTCGCTTCGACGAGCGTGGGTACCTACGCCGGCCAGGCGATCATGGGGGGACTGCTCAAGGTCCGCGTGCCGCTGCTCCTGCGCCGTCTCATCACGCTCGCGCCCGCTCTCGTCATCCTCGCGGTCGGATTCGACCCGACCCAGGCACTCGTGCTCAGCCAGGTGGTGCTGAGCTTCGGCATCCCGTTCGCCCTCATTCCGCTGGTGTGGCTGGCGAGCTCGAAGCGCGAGCTCGGCGAGTTCGCGAACGCTCCGTGGCTGCGCTGGGCGGGCTGGATCGCGGCGGGGGTCATCAGCGCCCTCAACGTGCTGCTCATCGTGCTCGTGATCGAAGGAGGCTGACATGGTGGTATCGGCAACCGTCGTCGAGGACTACGTCAAGGTCATCCACGGCTACACGGAGTGGCAGCCGCAGCGCATCACGACGACCGTGCTCGCGGCGCGGCTGGGACTGGCGAACTCCTCCGTGACGGAGATGGTGAAGAAGCTCGTCGCGCAGGGCCTCGTGTCGCATGAGCCGTACGGCGCGATCGAGCTCACCCCCGAGGGCACCGAGCTCGCTCTGCGCATGGTCCGACGGCACCGCCTCATCGAGACCTGGCTCGTCGAGCGGCTCGGATACCGCTGGGACGAGGTGCACGACGAAGCGGAGGTGCTCGAGCACGCGGTGAGCGATCGGCTCCTCGACGCCCTCGACGACGAGCTCGGGCATCCGGTCCGCGATCCGCACGGCGACCCCATCCCTGCGCGCGACGGCACCGTCGTCAAGCCGGATGCCCATCTCCTCGCCGATCTCGCCGCGGGCACCCCGGCTCGGGTGGCTCGCATCAGCGACAGGGACCCGGCCGTCCTGCGGCACCTCGAGGCTGAGGGCATCACCCTCGACGTCGCCCTCGAGGTGCTCCAGTCGACCGGCGAGAGCGCCGTCGTCTCGCTCGCGGGGCAGCGCGTCGCCCTCGCCACCGAGGCGCTCTCCTCGATCTGGGTGGTGCTCGACTAGAGCCAGTTGCGCTCGGCGGCCCGTCGCGCCGCGTCGTGGCGCGTCGACCCGCCGGTCTTCTGCATCGCCGCGGACAGGTAATTGCGCACAGTGCCGGAGGCGAGGTGCAGTCGCGCCGCCATCTCGCGCACCGTGAGACCGTCGACGGTCAGCCGAAGCAGCTCGAGCTCCCTCTCGGTGAGCGGGCAGTCATCCATCATCGCCGCGGTCGAGATCTCGGAGTCGATGTAGCGCAAGCCCGAGTGAACGTCGGAGATGATCTGTGCGAGCCGCCCCGGGTCGACGGTCTTTCCGACGAACCCGCGCACCCCCGCCTTGAGTGCCCGGCGTAGCACCCCGGGCCGGCCGTGCCGGGTCAGCAGGATGACGGGGGTCTCCGGTGTCTCCGCGAGGATCTGCGACGCGGTGTCGATGCCGTCGAGCCCGGGCATCTCCAGGTCGAGCAGCACGACGTCGGGGGAGAGCGAGCGGACCAGCAGCACCGCGTCGGGGCCGTTGTCGGCCTGGCCGACCACCTCGATACCGTCCTCGAGGTCGAGCAGGGCGGCGATGGCGCCGCGGAGCAGGTTCTCGTCGTCGGCGATCACGACGCGCGTCACGGCAGCACCGCCTCGGTGGTGAAGGAGCCACCGTGCGACCGGGTCCGGAGCATCCCGCCGACCTCCTCGAAGCGCTCGCCGAGTCGACCGAGACCGCTCGGTGGTCGGGAGGCGTCCGGGCTGCCATCGTTGACGATCTCCAGTCGACCCGGCTCGATCGTGATCCCCACCGAGCGGGCCTGGGAGTGGCGGAGGATGTTCGTCGTCGTCTCCCTCAGGGTGAGCCCGAACAGCTCGTCTGCGCGGGTGGCGGCCGGATCGCCATCGACGATGCACCGGATGCCCGCCGCGGAGAACAGCTCGACGGCGTTCGCGAGCTCCGCGGCGAGGGCGACCTCGCGGTCTCCGAAAGCGAGGCTGCGGGTGTTGGCGAGCGTCTCCTCGATGAGGGCTTCCGCCTCGGCGAGGTGCTGGCGAGCCGCCGCGGGATCGGAGTCGAGCAGCCGGCCCGCGAGTCGGGTCTTGAGGCGGATGACGTGGAGCGTGTGCCCCTGGATGTCGTGCAGGTCGGCCGCGAACCGGTAGCGCTCCTGAGCGACGGCGAGGGCCGCCGCCCCCCGTCGGGCGGCGTCGATCTCGAGGTAGAGGCCCCACGTGTAGATGGTGAACAGGGCCAGTCCGACGGCGAGGACGTAGGAGACGCTCGTCACGGCGAGCCAGGGGATCCAGTTCTGGCCCGGGTGCAGCAGCGCTGCCGCTCCGATCGGGGCGAAGAGCACGATGGCTCCGATGATCGCTCGCCTCGACCGGTGCTCCCGATCCCGGGCCACGACCGTGCCGATCGCCAGCGCCACGACGAGCGCGACGCCCGGCGTCCCGCGCACGAGCGCGGTGGCGACCCAGGCCGCGCAGCAGAGGACGAGAGCGCCCGTCTCGATCCACCCGGGGGAGGGGCGCTTCTCCCAGTGGTAGACGACGTACCCGGCGGTGGCGCCGGCCACGAGCATCCCGGTCACGGACACCCAGGACGACACAGGCGAGAGCTCCACTCCCAGGAGCTGGAACAGCCCCATGGCGACGAAGACCACCACGATGCCGACGAAAGATCCCGTCGTGTAGCGGCGCATGCGTTCGAGCGCCCTCTCGGCGGAGCCGGCAGTGGAGGCGGTGCTCATCGTTCCATTCTCCCGGAGCGCTCCGGTGTGCGGGCTGGCCGACCGTCACGATAACGAGTGACAGATGTCACTCCCGGTGGTGTGCGATGGCTCTACTGGCCGCAGGGGCCTGCGACGCACGCTGGACTCATGACATCGACAGCCATCGTGGAGACCACGGACTTCAGCTACAGCTACGGCGCCTTCACGGCCGTGCAGAGCCTGAGCCTGACGGTGCGCGAGGGGGAGCTGTATGCGCTCCTCGGCACCAACGGCGCGGGAAAGACGACGACCCTCGAGACGCTCGAGGGCCACCGCCGACCGACATCGGGCTCGGTCCGGGTGCTCGGCGGCGATCCGGCCGACCGGTCGCGGATCCGTCCGCGAATGGGAGTCATGCTGCAGGAGGCGGGATTCGCCGGGGACCTCACCGTTCGCGAGACGGTCGAGCTGACGGGCGCGATCTCCGGTCGGATCGATTCCGCCGACCGCGTGCTCGACGACGTCGGGCTCGCGGCGAAGAGCGACGTCCGGGTCGGTCAGCTCTCCGGAGGGGAGAAGAGGAGGCTCGATTTCGCCTCGGCGGTCTGGGGGACCCCCGAGCTCCTCTTCCTCGACGAACCCACGACAGGGCTCGACCCGAGCGCTCGGGACGCCCTGTGGTCCGTTGTGCGGAGCCTGCGCGAAGACGGGGTCACGATCATCCTCACCACCCACTACCTCGAGGAGGCGCAGGAGAACGCCGACCGCATCGGGCTCATGCACCGCGGGGTTCTACAGCGCGAGGGAACCCTCGAGGAGCTCGTTCGCGACGAGGTCTCCCGCATCACCTTCGTGGCGCCACCGGGCCGTGAGCTGCCCGTGCCCCCGACGTCGACGGAGAACGGCGTCGTCACCATCGAGACGAAGCACCTCCAGCGCGATCTCACCGCGCTCCTGTCCTGGGCGGATCGCGAGAGCATCCGCCTCGACCGCCTCGCCGCCACCAATTCCTCGCTGGCTGACGTCTTCCGCAGCCTCGCCGACTAGACCGGAGACCTTCCATGTTCGCTATCGCCCGTTCCGAACTGCGGATGCTCGTCCGCAACCGCCTCGTCGCCGCGTGCGCCGTGCTCCTGCCCCTCGGCCTCGCCGCGGTGTTCCTGTTCCAGGGACTCGGCTCGAGCGGTGTCTTCGCCGCCGTCCTGCAGATCACCGTTATCGTCGGCATGGGCGTCTACGTCACGGCCACGACGACGCTCGCAGCCCGGCGCCAGACGCTCTTCCTCAAGCGGCTGCGCTCCGGTGCCGCGAGCGATGCCACCATCATCGGCGGGCTCGTCGCGCCCATCGTCGTCGTCAACATCGTCCAGGTGTTCGTCGTGCTCGGCGCGCTCGCCGCCGTGACCTCCTGGCCCGTGAACCCGTGGCTCGTGGTCATCGCGGTTCTCGTGATCGAGGCGCTCCTCGCCGCGCTGGCGATCGCCACCGCCGGGGTGACCAATTCGCCCGAGCACGCCCAGGTGACGACGCTCCCCGTGTTCTTCGCCGTGATCGGCATCTCGGTCTGGACGATGTTCAGCGGTCCGGATGCCCCGGCTCCTGTCGAGTGGGGCCAACGGCTCCTCCCGGGCGGCGCGACGACGGAGCTCGTCGTTCTGGGGTGGACGGGAGGCGATCTCTCGGCCGTGCCCCTGCTCGTCGGCATCTCGGTCGCCTGGGTGGTCGTCGCCGTGCTCGTCGCGCGGTCCATGTTCCGCTGGGAGCCCCGCGCCTAGTCCCGTCGCCGGGCACGTAGAGTGGCATCGTCATGAGCGATGCCACTCCGTCCGATCTGTCAGCGCCCCCGTCGGCCCGACTCGCTGAGGCCGTCTCGGTCTGGGGCGAACGCGGAGTCGTCGACCGAGCCATCGCCCTCATCGGAGGGTTGAGCGCGGGCGACGACTTCCTGCTGTTCGTTGGCGGCACGCACGCGAAGGGTGTCCTCGAGGGAGCGCCCGTGCTCTACTGGCCGGAGGTGTGGGGCATGCGCGCCCTGCTCACCGTGTGGGACGACTCCGCGGTCGACGCGGTGGCGTCCGGGCTCCAGAACCGCGCGTGGCGGGTCCGCGAGATGGCGGCACGAGTGGTCGCCGCCCGGTCGCTGCCGCTTGCCGCAGCGCTCGCCGAACTCCTCACGGACGACGTGCCCCGGGTGCGCGCCGCAGCGGCGAGGGCGCTCGGCGCCGTCGGGTCCGCGGCGGAGGCGGAGGGCATCCGGAACCTGCTGCGCGATAAGGACATCGACGTGCGTCGCGCCGCCCAGCAGGGGCTCGAGGCGCTCAGCAGTCGCAGCTGATCGCGTTCACGGGTGACGTGAGGGCGTCGACGTCGCGGTGCAGGTGGCCCTCGTCGGTCAGCACGGGGAGTCCCTCTCGAGCCCAGTACTCGAACCCGCCGATCATCTCCTTGACGGAGTAGCCGAGCTTCGCGAACTGGATGGCGGCCTTGGTCGCGCCGTTGCATGCGGGGCCCCAGCAGTACACGACCACGGGCATGTCGGCGGGGATCTCGGTGGCGGCCCGCTCGGCGATCTGGGCGGTAGGCAGGTGGATTGCCCCCTCCGCGCGACCTTGCGCCCACGCCGCATCCCCGCGCGAGTCGACGAGCACGAAGCTCTCGCCGGCGAGCTGTGCGCTGCGCACGTCCGACGGGTCCGTCTCGAAGGCGAGCTTCGCTTCGAAGTGGGCGAGGATGGCGGCGGTGTCGGTCATGGCTCGACCCTAGCCCTCGGAATCCGCAGCCTGGAGAAGCGGACCGGATGTTGGCAGCAGCTTGCCGCCGCCTGGCCGGATCTCGAGGTGCCCCGGCTAGTCGTCGAGGTTCTGGTCGAAGTCCTTGGGCTGGAGCGCGAGCTCTTCGGCCTCGGCGTCGGTGACGGGCGCCGTGGCCGCGGTCTTCTTCGCCTTCCGCACCGACTGGATGTAGTGGATGACCGTCGGCACGACGGCGATCAGCACGGCGCCGATGAGGATGATGTCGATGTACTCGCGCACGAAGTCGCCGAGCACCGGCACATAGCCGAGGAGGTATCCCGCGAACGTGAGCCCCGCGCCCCAGATCAGGGCGCCGATGAGGTTGTAGAGCGAGTACTTTCGGTAGTCCATGTGGCCGACGCCGGCAGCGACGGGGGCGAAGGTGCGCACGATGGGGACGAAGCGGGCGAGGATGACGGCGAGTCCGCCGAACCGCGCGAAGAAGGCGTTGGTGCGCTTGACGTTCTCGATCGAGAACAGGCCGGTTTCCTTCCGCTCGAAGATGCGAGGACCGGCCTTGTGGCCGATGAGGTATCCGACTTCGCCGCCGAGGAAGGCGGCGAGCGAGATGAAGAGGCACACCCACCAGATGTCGAATCCGATGCCGGGGTAGAAGGTGAGCAGACCCGTGATGATGAGGAGGGTATCGCCGGGGAGGAGGAATCCGACGAGCAGTCCCGTCTCGGCGAAGACGATGAAGCACACGACGAGGAGCGCCCAGGGGCCGGCGCCCTGGATGATGCCCTCGGGGTCGAGGAAGGGGATGAGGGCGGTGGGAAGAACCACGGGATGAACTCCAGTCGTCGGTTGCCGTTCGGTCAATCGGCGGCATTTGCTTCCTGACAGGCTACCGGCTGCGGCGACGGGGGAGGCTGGGGGTAACCCCCGAGTGTTCACCGTCGCATTGACAGCCTTTCCGCAGTAGTTATACTAAGTCCTGAAATAAGTACCGACGGCCGATCACGGTCGCTGCACCCCCCGCATTCACTGGAGAATGAGAGACAAGGAATCTCAATGAAGAGAACAGTCCGCACCGCTGCCGCCCTCCTCGGCGCCGCCGCCATCGCGCTCGGCACCACGGCGTGCCAGGCTCCCGCGGCCGAGGAGGCCGACGGACCGCTCACCGTCTGGATCATGGGCGACTCCGGCACCAACTTCGAGACGCTCGTCGCCGACAGCGGAATCGACGTCGACGTCGTCGCGGTCCCGTGGGACGCCATTGACGAGAAGCTCACGACCGCGGTTGCCTCGGGATCCGGCCCGGACATCCTGCAGATCGGCCTCTCCAAGCTGCGCACCTTCGCCGACGCGGGCGCCCTCCTCGCTCTCGACGACCTTCTCGCCGACTACCCGGGACTCGCCCCGGAGAACTACCCCGAGGGCGTCGCCGGCCTCTCCACCGCGGTCGGCGGCGAGATCGTCAGCGTCCCGTGGGTCTCCGACACCCGCGTGCTCTTCACCCGCACCGACATCCTCGCCGAGGCGGGCTTCGACGCCCCGCCGTCGACGTGGGACGAGGTGCGCGAGTACGCCAAGGTGCTCGCCGCTCGCGGCAACGGAAACTACGGCTACTACATCCCGCAGTGGGACGCGCCGCTGCCCATCCAGATGACGTGGAGCGAGGGCGGCGAGGTCATCGACGCCGACGGCAACGTCGACTTCGACACCCCCGAGTTCGAGAAGGCGGTCGACATCTACACCGGCCTCTACTCGGACGGCAGCGTCCCCACCAACAGCGACTTCGACCAGACCCAGGGCTTCATCTCGGGAATCGCGCCCATGCTCGTGAGCGGTCCGTACCTGGGCAAGGGGATCGCGGATGCCGCGCCCGAGCTCGACGGAAAGTGGCAGGCGAGCCCGTTCCCCGCTGGCGACGGCGGATCGATCGCGCTCTTCGCGGGATCGAACCTCGGCGTGTGGCACAACTCCGACCAGGTCGAGACGTCCCTCGAGCTGCTCGAGTACCTCGCCCAGCCGGAGACCCAGCTGAAGTGGTTCGAGCTCACCGGTGAGCTGCCGACGGTCAACGCCGCGCTCGAGGACTCCGAGCTCAACTCCGACCCGAACGTGCAGGTCTACACCCAGCAGCTCGCGACGGCCAAGGTGCTGCCGCTCGTGTCCAATTGGGACGGCGCTGTCGGCACGGAGCTGCTCAACGCGCTCAACTCGATCGTGCTCCAGGGAGCCGACCGCCAGTCCGCGCTCGACGCGCTGTTCTCGGCGACCGAGGGCCTGAGCATCAACTAGGCCGAGTGCCGGGCCGCTGCGCACGTCGTGCGGCCCGGCACCCGCATCCATCGTCCCCGCACTCGACCAGGAAGGCTCCGATGCGCAACCGGCTCGTGCCCTACCTGTTCGTGTCGCCCGCGATGATCCTGCTGCTCGCGTTCGGCATCCTGCCGATCGGCGTCGCGGCCGTCATCAGTACGACCAACATGAACATCTCGGCGTTCGCCAGCTGGAGCAACGTCGACTTCGTCGGCCTCGACAACTACGCGACGCTCTTCGCCGACAAGGACTTCTGGCAGGCGCTCGGCAACACCGGCTTCTTCGCCGTGATCGGCGTGCCTTCGATCGTGGTCGTCTCGCTCGTCGTCGCGCTGCTGCTCAACCGCGGCCAGGGACGCTTCTTCCGAGCCCTGCGCAGCTTCTACTTCATCCCCGCCATCACGGCGATCGTCGCGGTCGCGCTCGTGTGGGGTTACCTGTACAACACCCAGTTCGGCCTCTTCAACTACCTGCTGTCGCTCGTCGGCGTCGAGCCGGTGCAGTGGCTCTCGGACCCGTGGCTGTCGAAGTTCTCGGTCGCGCTCGTCGCGATCTGGCGTGGAACGGGCCTCAACATCATCATCTTCCTCGCCGCCCTCCAGGGGGTGCCGAAGGAGTACCTCGAGGCAGCGTCGCTCGACGGGGCGGGCGGGCTGCGCCAGACCTGGTCGATCACGATCCCGCTGCTGCGCTTCGCGATCTTCTTCGTGAGCGTGACGACGACCATCTCGTGGCTGCAGTTCTTCGACGAACCGTTCGTGCTCACCGACGGCGGGCCGCTCGGGGCTACCACGTCGGCGTCGATCTTCCTCTACAAGGAAGGCTTCCGGCTCAACCAGTTCGGCTACGCGAGTGCGGGGTCGATCGTGCTCTTCGCGATCATCGCGATCATCACGATCGTGCAGCTTCGACTGAGGAGGGCCGACGATGAGTACTAGCACCGCCCGGGCCCGCTCGCGGGCACTGACCGCGACGATCGGTGCCGCCCTCGGGGTGGGCGCCCTCATCACGGCGTTCCCGTTCTTCTGGATGCTCCTGACCTCGGTCAAACCGCAGCGCGAGTCGATCGACTTCCCGCCGAGCATCCTGCCGCAGGAGCCCACGTTCGAGTGGTACGTGCGGCTCTTCACCGAGCTCGACTTCGCGCGCTACCTCGGCAACACCGTCATCGTGGTGCTGTTCGGATTCGTCGGCCTGCTGCTCATGGCGATGGCGGGGTACGCGTTTGCAAAATTCGACTTCCGCGGTCGGCGCTGGATGTTCTTCCTCGTGCTCGCGACGATGATGATCCCGGTGCAGGTCACGATGATCCCGACCTACCTCATCCTCAACGGCATGAAGCTCACCAACACCCTCCTCGGCATCGCCTTGCCGACCCTGGTGACCGGCTTCAGCATCTTCCTGTTCCGGCAGTTCATGTCGACGATCCCCACCGAGATGCTCGAGGCGGCCCGCATCGACGGCGCGGGGGAGTTCCGCATCTTCTTCCGCATCGTCCTCCCGATGTCTGGGCCGATCCTCGCCGTGCAGGTGGTGCTCACCTTTATCGGCGGGTGGAACAGCTTCCTCTGGCCGCTCATCATCGCGAGCGATCAGAAGCTCTACACGCTCTCCGTGGGGCTTGCGCTGCTCAACCAGCAGCTCGCCGTGAACCCGTCGCTGCAGATGGCCGCGGCCTCCGTCATGGTCGTGCCGATCCTCGTCGTGTTCGTGGTCTTCCAGCGTTACGTCATCCAGGGCTTCGCCCTCTCCGGTCTGAAATGAGTGAGTTCGTGAACCCTGTCCCGACCGTCGCCTTCGAGTCGCGCCCGGCATCCTTCGATGGCTTCGTGCGCGCCCAGGGCGCCCGGCTCGTCGACGGCTCCGGCCGCGAGCTGCTGCTGCGCGGCGTCGGGCTCGGCAACTGGCTGCTGCCCGAGGGGTACATGTGGGGCTTCGGCCCGGGTGCCGAGTCGCCGCGCGAGATCGAGGCGCTCACCCGTCGGCTGCTGGGGGAGCGGGATGCCGCGGCCTTCTGGCACGGCTTCCGTACCCACTTCGTCGCCGAGGCCGACATCGCGCTCATCGCCGCGAGCGGATTCGATCACGTGCGCCTGCCGATCAACTCTCGGGTCATCCAGGCGGACGACGGATCGCCGATCGAGGCCGGCTACGACCTCATCGACCGGCTCATCGAGTGGTGCCGCGAGCACCGGCTCTGGGTGCTGCTCGACCTGCACGGGGCGCCGGGCGGGCAGACCGGCACGAACATCGACGACTCGCCGAACCAGCTGCCCGAGCTCTTCCTCGAGCCCCGCTACCGCGACCTCACGCGCCGGCTGTGGCGCGATCTCGCGACCCGGTACCGCGACGAGACCGTGGTGCTCGGCTACGACCTGCTCAACGAGCCGCTCCCGAACGAGTGGCAGCACAGCCACGCGGGTGAGCTCGCGACGCTCTACCGCGAGCTCACCGCCGACATCCGGGCGATCGACCCCGACCACCTCATCGTCTACGAGGGGGCGCACTGGGCGACCAACTGGGACCTCTTCACGGAGGTGTGGGACGAGAACTCGCTCCTGCAGTTCCACAAGTACTGGTCGTCGCCCGACACCGCGAGCCTCGCGGCGTTCCTGGAGGCGCGCGAGCGCTTGGGATTGCCGATCTACATGGGCGAGGGCGGCGAGAACACCGTCGAGTGGATCTATACGGCCTTCCGGCTCTACGAGTCCCACGGCATCGGCTGGAACTTCTGGCCGTGGAAGAAGATCGCCACGCGCACGTCTCCCGCGTCGATCGTGCCGCCGGTGGGCTGGGAGCGGGTCGTTGCCTCCATTGCCGACCCCGAGGCGATCTCCCGCGAGGAGGCCCGCGAGGTCTTCGCTCGACTCCTCGACGCGATGCGCATCGAGAACTGCCGGTGGCAGCCGGAGATCGTGTCCGCGCTCCTCGGGGACGCGCCCGCCTCGATACCGGCGTGGGGCTTCGGCTTCCGGGGGGCGGGCGAGTCGTACTCGGTCGCGGGCGGCGAGCCGCTCGCGGGCATCCGGGAGACGGATGCGGCGGGCATCCGGTTCGCTCGCGAGGGCGACAACCCGCTCAACCCGTTCCAGCAGTCCGACGGCCGACCCTACCGACCGGAGGAGGAGCTCGTCGTGCGGCTCGACCGGGGGGATTGGCTCGAGTTCGAGCTCGACCGCCCCGTGCCGATGCGGGCGATGGATGCTCGGGGCGCCGAGGCGCCGGTAACGGTCGAGCCCTCCGCCCGAGGCATCCGGGTGACAGCCACCGCCCCCACCGATCTCGCGCGGCTGACTCCCGACCCGCGGACGACTTGGTAGGTTTCAGGCGATGAACGGGCGCGTGTCGAGGAGCGCGGCGGGCTCGAGCCCGGCGACGGTCTCCGACGTGCGCCAGCGCAACCGTTCGCAGGCCCTGCGGAGCATCATCCTCTCCGGGCAGACGTCCCGGGCGGAGCTCGCCCGCGAGTGCGGACTCTCCGTGGCCTCGGTGACGAACCTCGTGTCCGAACTCATGGAGGAGGGTCTGGTCGTGGAGGCGGGCTCGGTCGCGTCGAGCGGCGGTCGTCCCGTGACGCTGCTCGCCCCGAACCCGTTCGGTGCCTACTTCCTCGGCGCGGACGTCGGGGAGCGCGGTGTCGCTGTCGAGCTCTTCGACCTGTCGATGACGCGCGTCGACCGCGAGTTCCGTGGCGGCCGCGAGGAGGAACGGATCGAGGCGATCTCGCAGGATCTCGACGAGGCCCTCGACGCCCTCCGCGAGCGCAACCCCGAGGCGTGGCCGCGACTCGTCGGCATCGGTCTCGGCCTGCCGGGCATCGTCGAGAACGAGCCCGACGGCCGCCAGGTGCTCTACGCCCAGAGCCTGGGCTGGCCACCGGTAGCTGTCGCCGACCTGATCTCCCACGACATCCCGGTCTTCGCCGAGAACGGCGCGAAGACCCAGGCCATGGCGGAGCTGTGGGACGGCTCCGCGCGCGGCGTGGGCGAGGCGCTCGTCGTGCTGCTCGGTCGCGGTGTCGGCCTCGGAATCGTGAGCGACGGCGAGCTCGCCCACGGCCTGACGAGCTCGGCGGGGGAGTGGGGGCACACCCGCATCGTCCGCGACGGCCGCGAGTGCCGCTGCGGCGGGCGCGGGTGCGTCGAAGCCTACGTCGGCGCCGACGCGATCCTCGCGGCGTGGGCGGAGGCCGGCGGAGTCTTCGACGGCAGCGGGTGGGGGGCGATCGGTCAGCTGCTCGCGGCGGACAGCGCGGGGGATGCCGCGGCATCCGTCGTCGTCGACGACCTGGTCTCGACGCTCGGCGCCGCCCTCGGCAGCCTCGTGAACCTCACGAACCCGGAGCGCGTCGTCATCGGCGGCTGGGTGGGCCTGCGGCTCATGGAGTCGCTCGCCGACCGGGTCGAGGCCGCGACCCGCGAGGTCGCGCTCGAGCGGCCGGGTTCGCAGTTCGACCTCGTCGCATGCCGGTTCGGTGGGGACACCGTAGCGCTCGGCGCGGCGATCATGCCGCTGGATGCCCTGCTCGGCGCCCCTCGGGGCTCGTGGGTCGCGGACTGAGCTGCTGCGTTCAGCCGCGCACCCGGGCAATCCGCTCGCGCGCGTAGTCCTGCGCGCGCGGTCCACCGGAGAGTGCCCGCTCGGCGACGACGAGGGCGGCGCGAGTGAGGAGCTTGACCGGCAGCACCGACCGCCGCAGACCGAGCAGCCGCCGGAACTCGGGCGGCAGCGACGCGACGGCACTTGCGAAGAGCAGCCCGTAGACGCGATCGATGCGCGGTGACAGTCCGGGACGGCGCAGGAACCGCACGACGCTGTCGACGCGATCGTCACGGCGCAGGTGGGGGAGGAACGCCGCGAGGCGGCGGCGCAGCTCGGCTTCTGAGCGCGGCGGGTCGGCGACGCCCATGAGTTCGCCCGCGGTAGCCCAGTCGGCGACGTAGCCGTCGGCCCCGCCCGGGATAGGACCGCCCCACTCGAGGTGGCAGCCGAGGAAGGCGTCCGTGAACGCGAGGTGCACCCACTCGACGAGGTCGGCGTCGTCGGCGGAGTAGCTGCGCCTCTCGCCGTCGTTGGTCGTGTATTCGCCGCGGACGCGCTCGTGGAAGCGCGACACCCTCGCCGTCTCGCGACGGGCGTGCTCGGTCGACCCGTAGGTCGTCACGACGACCCAGCGCACCGTACCGATGAGTCGGCCGAGCGGGTCCTCCTGGTACCGCGACCAGTCGTGCACGCCCGCCATCGCCCCCGGGTGCAGGGCTTGCATGAGGAGCGCGCGGATGCCCGCCACGAGCGTCCCCATTCCCGAGTGCACTGTCCACGCGGGTCCATCAGGGGCGAAGTATCCCGCGTCGTCGCCGTCCGCGATGGCGAGCAACCACGGCGCGGTGCCGTCGGGGGTGCCGTTGAGCGCGAGCAGCAGCTCCTCGCGGAGGGCGGGGCGCTTCGGCATCCCTCGATGCTAACCGCGGGAAAAGATAGCCGCCGCCGAAGCCTGCTGCCTAACCCAACTTTCGAAGTGATCGGCGTAAGCCTCATGCTTCTGGAGGAGATCCTCGCGGGCCTGCTCGAGGCTCCGCTCAAGTGCTTCGCTGGGGCCTTGGTCCATCGGTAGCAGGGCCCGAGCGCGCGCGAAGAATATCCCGTAGCTCCCGGATCGCCTCTTGATGTGCCCAAGGTCCCCGTCGTCGAGGTGCCGGAATAGCACGTCCCGGTCGAGCAGCGCATCGAGGACGTCGCGACCCGAGGCCTCCCATTGCACCGCCATGTCGGCGACGGCATCAACAGCGGAGGCTTCATCCTCGAAACGCCACCAGACATCGGCGATCGGTGGTGATCCTGAAGGATGCAAGCGGTCACGGTACAACCCCAGTGATTCGCCGACCGTCTTCATCATGCGATCGCCCTGCCGCTCACGCCACCACCGCAGCCACGGCTCAGGTGCCATCGCGATATTGATGACGCAAGCGATCTTCTCCGAGGTGTTCCACGAGGAGTTCTGGAAGTTGACGATGGCGACGTCGCCCGCAGCGTTCGTCTTGCGCCAGGTGGGAGAGGAGCCCTTGTATCCGTCACTTCGGAGGACGGGACCGAGCGTATCTCGGACGGCCGTCTTCACGACGAGATGAAGAGACATGGTGACATCGTTTCACGGCAAGCTCCGATCCTCCTATCTGGCGGCGGTCTGGGCCGCGCCCTCGACATGCGCGTGCGGGCCACATCGAGGTGAGATAACCCGGGCCGTCGAGTCGCTCGAATCACCCGACTTCTCACACCTCGGCAGGCAAGGCAGCCCGGCGCTAGGTGCGGAAGGTGGGACTTGAACCCACACGCCCGAAGGCACAGGAACCTAAATCCTGCGTGTCTGCCGATTTCACCACTCCCGCTGGCGCATCCAGCATAGGCGTCCGTATGCTCGACGCATGAGCACCCTCAGCGACCTGCGATCCGACATCGTCGACCACTTCGACCGTCGCTGGCTCGTCTGGGTGGTCGGGATCGTCGCCCTCGTCGTCGGCATCATGATCGGGTACATCATCCCGAGCGGCGGCTTCGGCGGCGCGGCGAGCACGAGCCTCGGTGGCGGAGCGGGCCAGATCGAGCTGCGGCAGGGCGGCCGCTAGCCCCGGCTTGTGGACAACGGGCGGCCCGGATGACCCGGCCGCCGCCACACTGTGCGCATGTCGCACGCCCACACGATCATCACCGAGCGCGTCCGCGAACGCGTGCGCCGCGAGGGCATCGGACTCGACCATGACCGAGCCACGGGGTACGTGCGTGACGAGGTCCGCCGCTACAGCGAGCTCGCGCTCGGCGGCTCCCAACCGCTCCTCGAGGACGAAGCCCGTACCGAGCGCGAGATCGTCGCCGCGCTCACGGGCTTCGGTGCGCTGCAGCCCCTCCTCGACGACCCGGAGATCGAGGAGCTCTGGATCAACGCACCCGATGCTGTGTTCGCTGCGCGCGGCGGGGTGCCCGAGCTCACCAGCATCCGGCTCACCGACGGCGAGGTCCGCGACCTGGTCGAACGGATGCTGCAGAGCTCGGGTCGCCGCGTCGACCTGAGCAGCCCCTTCGTCGACGCGTCGCTGCCCGACGGCTCTCGCCTCCACGTCGCGATCCCGGATGTCACGCGCCGCCACTGGGCCGTGAACATCCGCAAGTTCAACCGCCGCATCCGCGACCTGCAGCGCCTCGTCGCCTTGGGGTCGCTCACCCAGCAGGCGGCGGAGTTCCTGCGCATGTGCATGCTGTCCGGTCAGAACATCCTCGTCTCGGGAGCGACGCAGAGCGGCAAGACGACAATGATCAGCGCCCTCCTCGCGAGCGCCCGCCCGACGGAGCGGGTCGTCACCGTCGAGGAGACCTTCGAGCTCGCGGTCGCCGGTCGGGACTGGGTCGCTCTCCAATGCCGACAGCCCAGTCTCGAGGGGACGGGCGAGATCACGCTCCGCCGACTCATCAAGGAGTCGCTGCGCATGCGACCCGATCGCCTCGTGGTGGGCGAGGTGCGCGAGGCGGAGTCACTCGATCTGCTCATCGCCCTCAACTCGGGGCTACCGGGGTTGTCGAGCATCCATGCCAACAGTGCGCGGGACGCTCTCGTCAAGCTCTCGACTCTGCCGCTCCTGGCCGGGCGCAACATCGACTCCTCGTTCGTCGTTCCGACTGTCGCCGGGTGCATCGACGTGGTGGTGCACTGCGAGTTGGCGCGCGGCGGTCAACGCCGCGTGGTCGAGATCCTCGCGCCGAGCGGCGTCGTGGCGGGCGGCGTCATCGAGGCCAGTCCGATCTTCGCGCTCCGCGACGGGCTGCTCCAGCACACGGGCGGCTACCCGACTCGACTGTCGAAGTTCCGCGCGGCAGGGCTCGAGCCCGCGACCGTGCTGGCGGCGCGATGAGCCTCGCCCTGGGCCTGGCTCTCGGGGCGGGCACCCTGTTGGTGGTCGCGCCGTTCTTCTGGCCGCGGGTCCCCGGTTCGACCCCGCGCCGCAGCGGAAGGATGCACGACCGCCTCGTCCAGGCGGGTCTCCCCGCGGTCAGTCCCGCCGTCGTGCTCGCGGTGAGTGCTGCCCTCGCAGTCGTTGCGGGTGGGCTCGGCCAGGCGCTCCTCGGGGTGCTGCCGCTCTCGCTCGGTCTCGCCGGGGTAGCAGGGTCCCTGCCCGCGGTGCTCATCGGTGCTCGGGCACGGTCGCGCCGTCGTTCGACCCGAGTCATCTGGCCCGATGTCGTCGACCAGCTCGTATCGGCGGTGCGTTCTGGCCTCGCACTGCCGGACAGCCTGGTGACGCTCGCCACGGTCGGCCCGGAGCAGACCCGAGCAGCTTTCGCTGCGTTCGAGCAGCAGTACCGCGCGACGGGAAGTTTCGGGCTCTGCATCGACTCGCTCAAGGACAGGCTCGCCGACCCCGTCGCCGACCGCATCCTCGAGACCCTGCGCATGGCGCGGGAGGTCGGCGGTTCCGAGCTGACCACGGTGCTGCGCGCTCTCGGCGCCCACCTCCGGCAGGAGGCGGCGATCCGCTCGGAGGTCGAGGCGCGCCAGTCCTGGGTAGTCAACGCGGCGCGGCTCGGCGTCGCGGCGCCGTGGATCGTGCTCGTGCTGCTCGCGACGCGACCGGAGGCCGCGGTCGCCTACAACTCGCCCGCGGGGGCGGTGCTCGTCGCCGGCGGCCTCGTGGTGTCGCTCGTCGCCTACCGGCTCATGATCGGCCTGGGTCGGCTGCCCGAAGAACGGCGGTGGTTCGCGTGACCGCGTGGGCGGTGGTCGCCGGTACCGGTCTGGGCCTCGGCTTGTGGATGCTCGCGAGCATGCTCCCGCGCCTCAACCGCCCCCGGCTCGCCCGCCGCGTCGCTCCCTATCTGCAGGATGTCTCGGCGGGAGCCCGCGAGTTCCTCGCGCCTCCGCCTCCCGGCCCGCTCCCGGTGCTCTCCCTGCTCTTGCGGCCGGTCGCCGATCCGCTGTTCCGACTGCTGGGCTCGCTCCTCGGCGGCCCGGAGCAGGTGGCCCGCCGGTTGCGACAAGCGGGGTCACGGCTGAGTGTGGAGGCGTTCCGGAGCCAGCAGGTGCTGTCGGGCATCCTGGGCGCGGTCGTCGGCGTCGGGGTCGCGATTGTTGCCGCCCACGTCGGCCCGGCCGTGCAGGTGGTGCTCGTCGCCGGCTGCGGCGTGGGCGGAATCCTGCTGCGGGATGCCCTCCTTCAGCGCACCGCGAAAGCGCGGCTCGCTCGCCTCTCGAGCGAGCTGCCGGTCATCCTCGAATTCCTCACGCTCAGCCTGTCTGCCGGGGAGGGGATCATGGATGCCCTGCGCCGAGTCGCTCGCACCGGCTCGGGCGAACTCAGCCGCGAGTTCGCCGACGTCGTCACGGCTGTCGGCACCGGACTGCCGCTCGCCGAGACGCTCGCCGCCCTGGCCCGCGACCTCGAACTTCCGCCCCTCACTCGCTGCATCGAGCAGATCACCGGTGCCCTGGAACGTGGCAGCCCGCTCGCCGAGGTGCTGCGCGCCCAGGCTCAGGATGCCCGCGACGACGCGAAGCGCGAACTCCTCGAGGTCGCTGGCCGCAAGGAGGTCGCGATGATGTTCCCGCTGGTGTTCCTCATCCTGCCGGTCACGATCCTGTTCGCGGTATTTCCGGGCATCGTGGTGCTGCAGGTGGGGTTCTAAGAAGGACTCGCCTAGCCTGTCAGGCCGGGATCCGACAACCACACCACTCCGGCGGCTGACACACTCAGCAGGGGCGTCCGCGAGATCTGGCGCCATGGGGACGTCGACGTATCCCATTCGACGATCTCGTACTCGCGTCCACAGGTCTCCCAGCTAGTGCATGGAGCGCGATTGGGCTCAACGTCCCACGGCACACTCGAGAGGCGCCGGAGTTCGGCCTCGGCTTCGTGTCGCTCGGAGAAACTGCCAATCAGTTCCGAGTGCGAGCTGTCCTCGATCACGAACCCCACTTGGCCCACCACCTAACCCGCGCCTCCACGCTCCGCCGCCGCCGAGATCTCCCGCGCCATCCCCGCGAAGATGATCCCGTGCAGGGGCAGCACGGCGAGCCAGTACAGGCGGCCGGCGAGACCTTGGGGGAAGAACACGGCGCGCTGCTTGTAGCGTGAGCCCGCGGCATCCGGGATGGCACTGAGCTCGAGCCACGCGAGGCCCGGCACCTTCATCTCGGCGCGCAACCGCAGCAGCGACGGCTCCGAGTGGCCGCCCCGGTCGATGCGCTCGACGCGCCAGAAGTCCACGGCGTCGCCGACGAGCAGGCGGTCGGGGTTGCGGCGTCCGCGGGTGAGGCCGACTCCGCCGACGAGCTTGTCGAGCACGCCGCGCGCCCACCACGCGAGCGGCCACGAGTACCAGCCGCGCTCGCCGCCGATTCCTTCGATGACCGCCCAGAGCTGCTCGGGCGACGCCGAGGAGACGAGCTCGCGGGTGTCCGTGAAGACGGTGCGCCCGGCCCAGTCCGGGTCGGCGGGCAGCGGGTCGCTGGGGGCGCCGCCGACCGGGTCATCCGCCCAGCTCGTCTCGATGCGCTTGTCGGTCTCGGAGCGCAGCGCCAGCCGCACGGCCGCCCGGTAGCGGGTGAGCCCGCCCTCGGGCGGCGGCACGAGCTCGTCGATGTCGTGGTTCTTCATGACGCACTCGTTCTGCAGCGACTCCACGAGCGGTCGGGCGATCGCGCGGGGGATCGGCGTCACGAGGTTCACCCAGTGCGAGGCGAGGCGCGGGGTGAGCACCGGCAGCGATGCGATCGGCCGCTGCTTGAGCCCCGCCTCGACCGCGTAGCCGTTCATCATCTGGCCGTAGCGCAGCACGTCGGGTCCGCCGATGTCGACGGCGCGGCTCACGCGCTCGGTAACGCGCGCCGCCCCGAGCAGGTAGTAGAGCACGTCGCGCACGGCGATCGGCTGGATGAAGTTGCGCACCCATTTCGGGGCGGGCATGTACGGCAGCACGTCGGTCAGGTGGCGGATCATCTCGAACGACGCCGACCCCGAACCGATGATCACGCCGGCCTGCAGCACGATCGTCGGCACCCCCGACTCGAGCAGGATCCGCCCGACCTCGACGCGCGACTGCAGGTGCGGCGACAGGCGGGCGTCGTCGGGATGCAACCCGCCCAGGTACACGATGCGCGAGACGCCCGAGCGCCGAGCCGCCGTGCCCACCGTCCTCGCTGCGCGCTGGTCGACCGCGTCGAAGTCGCGACCGCCGCCCATCGAGTGGACGAGGTAGTAGAGCACGTCGACGTCGTCGGTCGCGGTGCCGACGGCCGAGGCATCCTGCGCGTCGCCCTCGACGATGTCGACGTCCGCGCCCCACGGGAACTGGCGCGCCCGCTCCGCATCGCGGGCGAGGATGCGCACGCGGTACCCGGCGGACAGCAGCCGCGGCACGAGTCGCCCGCCCACGTAGCCGGTCGCCCCGAGCACGAGCGCGCGCGGCGCGGAGCCGTCGGGGCGGGGGAGGGCGACGAGTGCGGGCTCCCGACCGGTAGGGGCGGTGAGGTCGGTCATTGCCTCACTCTACGACGGCGACCTGCTCGTCTCGCCGATAGTCTGGTCTGCCGCTCACCCGCACGAAAGGACACCCGCATGACCCGTCGCCTCATCAGCTCAGGCTCCACCTTCGAGGCGCAGATCGGCTACTCGCGCGCCGTCGTCTCCGGCGACTGGGTGTTCGTCTCCGGTACGACCGGCTACGACTACTCGACGATGACGATCTCCGACGACGTGACCGAGCAGGCGGCCCAGGCGCTGCGCAACATCGGCGCCGCGCTTGCTGAGGCGGGGGCATCCTTCGCCGATGTTGTGCGGGTGCACTACATCCTGCCCAACGCCGACGACTTCGAGGCCACCTGGCCGGCGCTGCAGGAGGTTTTCGGCGACGTTCGCCCGGCGGCGACGATGATCCAGGCCGGGCTCTCGAGCGACGCCATGAAGATCGAGATCGAGGTCACCGCGCACCTCGCGTCGTAGCGCGGAGCGGCGCGGCTGAGCGGCGGAGCGGCTACAGTCGCCCGCTGTTCATCTCGCGGATGATCGCCTCACCCACCGAGTTGCCGGTGGCCTGGGCATCCAGCGGTGCTCCTCCGAACCCGTCACGGAAGACGAGGAGCGTCGCAACCCAGCTCGCGAACACGGCCGCCGCGCGCGCCCGCGGCACGAACGACCCCGCAGGATACTCACCCGACGCGGCGTAGTGGGCGGTCAGAGCATCCTGGGCGCGACCCCAGCCGTGCATGATGCGGCCGGCGATCTCGGGGGAGCCCGTGCCGATGAACTCCACGGTCGGGTGCGGGCCGGGCATCTCGCCGAAGGGCGTGCCGTCCCACCCGTTCTGGACGAGGAAGTCCAGGGCCCGCGCGACGGACTCGTCGATCGGCTCCGCTGCGGGGCGTGCGATGAGCGCGTCCACGAAGTCGTCGAGCCACTCGTCGAAGTAGGCGAGCAGGATCGCGGCCTTCGAGTCGAAGTGGAGATAGATCGTGCGGATCGCCACGTCCGCGGCGCGCGCGATGTCCTCCATGGAGGTCTCGACGTACCCGTCGGCGAGGAAGAGCGTGTTCGCCGCGTGCACGATCCTGCCCCGCGTCGCTTCCTTGCGACGCTCGAAGCGGGTCTTGCCCTCAGCGGTGGTGCTCATCGCTTCACGATAGGCGGCGCGGCTGGGAGCGGGCCGCCGCCACGCAGAGCGGACGGCCTTGTGGATGGTTCGGCGCATCGTCACGCGAGGGCTGGCACCCTTCGACCATGCATCGCCTCGCCGCCTCACTCATCGCCAGACTGACCGCCCGACTCCGCGACGACCGGGGCGACGTGCCCGGCTGGGTGCTCATCACCCTGATGACCGCCGGCCTCGTCATCATCATCTGGGCGCTCGCCGGCCCCGCGCTGAGCTCGGTCTTCCAGCAGGCCATCGAGCGGGTCACCGGCTTCTGACGTGCGCTGGCGGGATGACTCGGGCTCGGCGGTCGCCGAGTTCGTCATGGTCGGCACCCTCCTCGTGGTGCTCGCTCTCGGACTCCTGCAGCTCGCCCTGGCACTCCATGTGCGCAACACGATCGTGGACGCCGCCGCCGAGGGGGCGAGGTTCGGCTCGCTCGCGGAGCGCACGCCGGCGGAGGGTGCGGAGCGCGCGGCCGAGCTCATCGAGTCGGCGATCGGCGGCCTCTACGCGGCCGACGTCACGGCGGGCACGACGGTCTACCTCGGGCGTCCCGCCGTGGTGGTGACAGTGCGAGCGCCGCTGCCGGTGATCGGGCTTCTCGGCCCCGAGGCGATGCTGGAGGTGGAGGGCCATGCGGCGATCGAGTCGCTGGACGGATGACTCCGGCTCCGCCGCGGTCGAGTTCGTCACGGCAGGACTCGTCCTCCTGGTGCCGCTCGTCTACCTCGTGATCGCGATGTCGAGCATCCAGGCCGGCGCTCTCGCCGCCGAAGGGGCGGCGCGACAGGCCGCTCGGGTCTTCGTCCAGGCGACGAGCGTCGCGGATGCCCGTGCCGCGGCCGAGCGGGCCGTGC
This sequence comes from Antiquaquibacter soli, assembly GCF_030580675.1. Taxonomy (GTDB): domain Bacteria; phylum Actinomycetota; class Actinomycetes; order Actinomycetales; family Microbacteriaceae; genus Rhodoglobus; species Rhodoglobus soli. The sequence continues at coordinate 857,767 of NZ_JAUQUB010000001.1, forward strand.
AGTTCGCGCTCGCCGACCACGGCGTCGAGTCTGCCGAGACAACCGTCACGATCTCGTGCCGACCTTCACCGGACGACTGCCTCCAGCGGCGCGGCCTCGTCACGGTCGAGGTATCGGTCGCGGTTCCGCTTCCCCTCATGCCCCCGGCGATCACGGCGGACATCCCTCTCTCGGTGACGCTGGAGGCGGCGGCGACCCAGCAGGTCTCGCGCTTCCGGGACGAGGGATGACTCGGCGCCGGCCCTCCGACGACGAGGGGTCGATCCTCCCGCTCATCGCGTTCTGCACAGCCTTCGCGCTGGCACTCATCCTTCTCGTCGTTGCGGCGACGTCGCTCTACCTCGAGCGCAAGCGACTTCTCACGCTCGCGGACGGAGCCGCTCTTGTCGGAGCAGAGGCCTTTCAGCTCGACGACGTGCTCTCCCCGTCCGGAGCCGTGCACCTCGATCTCGACGACGCCGCCGTGCGCGACGCCGTGGAGTCCTACCTCGCGGGGATGCCCGCCGACGAGTTCGACGGACTCCGGCTCGAGCGCGCCGAGTCCCTCGACGGACGCAGCGCAACAGTGCGGCTCTCCGCGCAGTGGTCGCCGCCCGTGCTCAGCGTCCTGGTGCCGAGCGGCATCCGTATCGACGTGGAGACGAGCGCGCGGTCAGTCTTCGGCTGAAGTCTCGGTGCTAGTGAGACCCATGTCAGTCTTTGCCGTGCCCGACGAACAGCGATCCGACCCCGAGCCCGATCATGGCGGCACCGCCGGTCGCGCCGAGCACCGAGATGCGCCGGGGCGACCGGGCGAACCAGTCGCGGGCAATTCCGGCGGCAAGCGCCCAGACGCTGTCGGTCGCAAGGGCGATGAGCACGAACAGGGTGCCGAGGACCAGCAGCTGCAGCGGGATCGCTCCGGAGTGGTAGTCCACGAACTGCGGGAGCACGGCGATGAAGAAGACGATCGTCTTCGGGTTGCTCACGCCGACGATCACCCCCTGCACGAGGAGTCGCCCGGGCTTCGCGTGGGCGGGAGCGGCGGCACGGGCATCCATGCCGGCTCGGCGGTGTCGGATCGCCTGAATGCCTAAGTAGACGAGGTAGGCGGCGCCGGCGATCTTCACGATCGTGAACAGCACGACCGACTGGGCGATCACGTAGCCGACGCCGAAGGCTACCGCCGCGACGACGACGAGTCCGCCGATCGCGTTGCCGACGACGCTCACAAGTCCGCCCACTCGGCCGAGGGACAGCGACCGCCCGATGATGAACAGCACGCTCGGCCCCGGCAGCAGGATGATCGGGATCGCGACGAGCGCGAAGGCGACGAGATTGGCGAGCGGGACCATCCTCGAATGCTAGCCGCGCTACCGACCGGGCAGGAACCTCGGCACATAGCGGGCGACCACGGCCGCCCCGACGAAGCCCAGCACCCCCACGGCCCCGGCGGCGACGGAGATGCTCGCGACCGCTGTCAGCCCGGCGAGCACGAGGGGCGCGCTCGCCCCGCCGAGCCCGCCGGTGAACCGCCACGCCCCGAGGAACGGGGCCGGATTGCGCTTGTCGGCGAGATCCGCTCCGAGAGTCATGAGGATGCCCGAGCCGATGCCGTTCGACACCGCGAGCACCATCGCCGCGACGATGAACCACGCGAGCTTCGACGGCACGTCGTGCGTGAACGCGAGCAGCAGGTGCCCGATGCCGAGACCGATGAGGGAGGGCAGGGCGGTCCACAGCCGGCCGAACCGGTCCATGATCGCGCCGCCGGTGTAGAACAGGGCGAAGTCGACGGCGCCCGCGATGCCGATGATGACTGCGGTCGTCGAGTCGCCGACCCCGATGCTCACCGCCCACAGGGGGAGGATGACGTTGCGGCTCGCACGCATCGCCCCGACGATCGCCGCGCCGACGCCGAGCCGCGAGAGCACGGCGCGGTTGGCGGCGATCGTGCGGAACAGGCCGTTCGACTCTCGCTCGACGAGTGCCTCTCCCTCCGTCATCCGTTTGCCCGCCAACCGGGCGGTGCGCACGGCGCCGAAGGTCTCCGTCGGGTCGGGCAGGAAGATCAGGATGAGCGCCGCACCTGCGCACGCGACGAGGTGAACCCAGAACGCGGAGCTCGCCGAGCCGGTGAGCTCGATCATCCCGGCCGTGATGAACGGCCCGATGAAGAAGCCGAGACGGAACACCCCGCCGAGTGTCGACAGGGCTCGGGCGCGATACTCGATCGGCACGAACGTCGTCATGAAGGCGTGCCGCGCGAGCGCGAAGACGGCGGTCGCGAGCCCCACCAACAGGATGCCGAAGCCGAGCGCGAGCGGGTTGGGGGCGATGAGGCAGATCACGAGGCCGACGACGGAGAGGGCCGTCGCCCCGATCATCGCGGGCCGTTCTCCGATGCGCGCGATGAGCCACCCGCTGGGAATGTTGCCGACGAGCTCGCCGACGGTGAGCACCGCGGCGACGAGGCCGGCGATCGCGAGACTCGCCCCGAGGTTGTTCGCGGCGATCGGGATGATGGGGATGATCGCACCCTCGCCGATCGAGAACAGCAGGGTCGGCAGCAGCGCTGGCAGCAGTATCGACTTCCAACGGAACGGCTGCTGCGGGGACGACATCGCTCTCGATGCTACGCCGCGGCTCCCGGCGGAGCGTCCGCCCAGCACGCGCCGGTAGGCTGGACGCCGACATGGACGAGCTCGATTTCACTGACGACATTGCGGCCCTCCGCTCCACCTTCGCCGACATCCGCAGCGTCATCGGCATCGAGGGCCTCCAGAAGGAGATCGCCGAGCTGAGCGAGAAGGCGGGCGCCCCCGACCTGTGGGACGACCCGGATGCCGCGCAGAAGGTCACGAGCGCGCTCAGCCACCGCCAGTCCGAGCTCGCCCGCATCACGAGCATCGAGAACCGCCTCGACGACCTCGAGATCATGGTCCAGCTCGCGAACGAGGAGCAGGATGCGGGTGCCGCCGCCGACGCGCGCGCCGAGCTCGCCGCCATCACGGCGACCCTCGGCGATCTCGAGGTGCAGACCCTCCTCGACGGCGAGTACGACCAGCGGCCCGCGGTGATCACGATCCGCGCCGGCGCGGGCGGGGTGGATGCCGCCGACTTCGCCGACATGCTGCTGCGCATGTACCTCCGCTGGGCGGAGAAGCACAAGTACCCCGTCACCGTCATGGACACGTCGTACGCGGAGGAGGCGGGCATCAAGTCCGCGACCTTCGAGGTCGACGCGCCGTACGCATTCGGCACGCTCAGCGTGGAGGCCGGTACGCACCGCCTCGTGCGCATGAGCCCGTTCGGGGCGGCGGGAAAGAGGCAGACGAGCTTCGCGGCGGTGGAGGTCATCCCGCTCCTCGAGGAGGCGACGACGGTCGACATCCCCGAGAACGACATCCGCGTCGATGTCTTCCGCTCCTCGGGTCCCGGCGGTCAGTCGGTCAACACGACCGACTCCGCGGTGCGCATCACCCACCTCCCGACCGGCATCGTCGTGTCGATGCAGAACGAGAAGAGCCAGATCCAGAACCGCGCCGCCGCGCTTCGCGTGCTCCAGTCGCGACTGCTCATCCTGCAGCGCGAGCAGGAGGCCGCCACCAAGAAGGAGCTCGCGGGGAACATCACCGCGAGCTGGGGCGACCAGATGCGCTCGTACGTGCTCGCGCCGTACCAGATGGTCAAGGACCTCCGCACCGAGTACGAGGTGAACAACCCCACGGCCGTCTTCGACGGCGACCTCGACGGCTTCATCGCCGCCGGCATCAAGTGGCGCAAGCGCGTGGTCGAGGACTAGTCACCTCCTGCGCCACAATGGGCGCATGGATGACGCGGGCGACGAGCGCTGGCACCTGCTGCCCGGGTCGCGACGAGCCATTCAGGTCGACAGCTGGGCGGGGCTCAGCGCACTGTTGTTCGATCCGCCCGTCGGACTGCTCCTCCTGCCCGTAGTCGCGCTTGTGGCTGGACTCATCAAGGCCTCCAATCGCACCGGCGGAGTGGAGATCGCCCCGGAATCCCGTCGACTGCGTCGGGGGCGACGCAAGGTCGAGGCATCCGACGTCTACGCCGCTCGACTTCTTATCGACGTCGACAACTACTCGGCCCTCGATCTGCAACTCGATGCCCCGCGACTGGCCTTCCGCATCCAACTCCACGATGGCCATTCGATCGTTCTCGACGACCGCGCCCGCGAGCTCCTCCTCGACCTCCTGCCGCACACCTCGATCGCCATGCCCGAGAGCCAGTACGACCCGAAGGGCAAGTTCGCGAAGTACAACTTCCCTTCGCACATTACGAAAGCAGAGGCGATCACACTCATGGAGGAGCCGCCGGGACCGGGCGACCCCCTCCCGATCCCCGGGTAGCGCGAATCCTGGGAATCCGGCGCGCGCGGGTGTCGCTGCGGGGGATACTGACACGTCTACTTAGGCTGACCCCGTCATGATTCGCTTTGATTCCGTCACCAAGGCATACGCAGGCACCTCTCGGCCCGCGCTCAATGGCGTGAGCCTCGAGATCCTCAAGGGGGAGTTCGTCTTCCTCGTCGGCGCTTCGGGCTCCGGCAAGTCGAGCTTTCTCCGGCTCATCCTCAAGGAGGAGACGCCGACGAAGGGCCAGATCCACGTCCTCGGCCAGCACCTCAACGCCCTCCCGAGCCGCAAGGTCCCGTACTTCCGCCGCAACCTCGGCGTCGTCTTCCAGGATTTCCGGCTCCTTCCCAACAAGACGGTGTTCGACAATGTCGCCTTCACCCTGCAGGTGATCGGCAAGAGCCGCGGGTTCATCCAGGAGGCGGTTCCGGATGCGCTCAAGATGGTCGGTCTCGCCGGCAAGTCGAACCGCTTCCCGCACGAGCTCTCCGGCGGTGAGCAGCAGCGCGTCGCGATCGCTCGCGCCGTCGTCAACAAGCCGGCGATCCTTCTCGCCGACGAGCCGACGGGAAACCTCGACCCGGCGACCTCAGCAGGCATCATGACCCTCCTCGAGCGGATCAACCTCGGAGGGACGACCGTCGTCATGGCGACCCACGACGCGGGGATCGTCGACCAGATGAAGCGCCGCGTCATCGAGCTCATCAGCGGCCAGATCGTGCGCGACGAGCGCCAGGGCGGCTATCAGACCCAGGCCGTGCCGACCGTGCAGGGCTTCGCCCGACCGGATGCCCCGACCCCCGCCCCGTCGACCTCGGCGTTCCCCCTCTCCACGGAGGTCGCCCCGTGAGGCTCGGACTGATCCTCGGCGAGGTCGCGAACGGACTGCGCCGCAACGTGAGCATGGTCGTCTCGGTCGTGCTCGTGACCTTCATCTCGCTCACCTTCGTCGGCGCCGCGATCCTGCTGCAGATGCAGATCGGGCAGATGAAGGGCTACTGGTACGACCGGGCCCAGGTCGCCGTGTACATGTGCACGGCCGTCGACACCACCGGCAACTGCACGCAGACCGCAGCCACCCAGGCGCAGATCGACGCGGTCGAGGCCCAGTTGCAGTCCGCCGCGCTCGCGCCCTACATCGAGCGCTACGAGTTCGAGACCCACGAGCAGGCTTACGCCAACTTCCAGGACCAGTTCGCCGACAGCCCCATCGCGGCGTTCGTGACGCCGGAGACTCTCAACGAGAGCTTCCGCGTCAACCTCATCAACCCCGCCGACGCCGACATCCTCATCGAGAGCCTGTCCGGTGCCGCCGGAGTGCAGAACGTGGAGGATCAGCGCGGCTACCTCGACCAGATCTTCTCCGTGCTCAACGCGGCGAGCTACACGGCCATCGGGGTCGCGGCGCTCATGCTCATCGCGGCGGTCCTGCTCATCGCGACGACGATCCGCCTCAGCGCGTTCTCTCGGCGGCGGGAGCTCGGGATCATGCGACTCGTCGGTGCCTCGAACCGGTTCATCCAAACCCCCTTCATCCTCGAGGGGGTGTTCGCAGCACTCATCGGATCGCTCCTCGCGGGGGCGGCGATCGTCGCGATCGTCCAGTTCTTCGTGCAGGGCTACCTGCAGTCGACCCTGCAGGCGACGACGACGCTCGTGGGGTTGAGTGACGCCGTCGTGGTCGTGCCGATCCTCGTGGTAGTCGGCGCCGCGCTCGCCGCGGCCTCGGCGGGTGTCGCGATCAGCCGATACCTGAAGGTCTAGCTCGCCCGCTGATACACTGGTCGGCTCACCAACGACAGGAAGATCCGACCATGCCCAGGGACCGCGGCCAGAAGGTCGTCGCCAGCAACCGCAAGGCTCGCCACGACTACCTCATTGAGGACACGTATGAGGCGGGCCTCGTGTTGACCGGCACCGAGGTCAAGTCGCTGCGCGAGGGCCGCGCGAGCCTCGTCGACGGGTACGGCTTCATCGACGGGGGAGAGGCGTGGCTCGACGCCGTGCACATCCCCGAGTTCAACCAGGGCTCATGGACGAACCACCCGCCGCGCCGCAAGCGCAAGATGCTCCTCCACAAGGCGCAGATCCTGAAGATCGCGAACAAGATCAAGGACGGCGGCTACACCCTCGTGCCGCTCTCGATCTACTTCAGCGACGGCAACGCGAAGGTCGAAATCGCGGTCGCGAAGGGCAAGAAGGAGTACGACAAGCGCCAGGCCCTTCGCGAGCGGCAGGACAACCGCGAGGCCGAGCGGGCGATGCGCTCGCGCAACAACCTGGGCGAGTAGCCGCTCCTCCCGGATCGCGAGCGCACTAGGCTTCCGCCGTGACGATCTCCGGAATCGGCGGGCTCTTCTTCCGCAGTCGCGACCCCGAGGCGCGCGCGGCGTGGTACCGCGAGCACCTCGGCATCCACGCGGGTCAGGACGGCATGTGGGAGCAGGACGCAGGGATGACCGTGTTCGCGCCGTTCCCCGCGAACAGCGACTACTTCGACGCCGAGCAACCGTTCATGCTGAACCTGCGTGTCACCGAGCTCGATGAACTCGTCGACCGCCTCGAGCGCGCCGGTATCGCCGTCGAGCAGCGGCCGGAGTGGGACACCGAGTACGGGCGCTTTGTGCGCATCCACGACCCGGAGGGGCTCCCCCTGGAGCTGTGGGAGCTGCCGAGCTAGCTCGCGACGAAGCGGGCGTCGACGACGGATGCCACGGCGATCTCCTCGGGCTTGAGCGCGAGTTGGGGCGCCCCGCCCGCCGCATCGAAGGAGCTCTTCATCGCGGCGCGGTACATCGGCGCCGGGGCGGCCCCGCCTCCGCCGGACGGGTCGCCGAGCATCCCGGGGTCCGCGAGGGCGATCGCGGTGACCGTGCCGAGGCCGATGCTCTGTGCGAAGACGCTCGCCTTGGCGACGGCATCCTTGACCGCGCGCGAGCGCACCTCGACCGTGGCGGACGTGCGCGTCGCATCCGTGAGGCCCCACTCGATCGAACCGACGCTCGCATGCTCGATGGCGGCGACCTGCTCGACCCACCGCGCGAGGGCCTCGAAGTCCTTGAACTTCACGGAGAAGTCGACCGCCGCATGGAAGACGGGGTCGAGCTGCTTGCCTTCGTTGTTCCAGGGCCGCTCCGACCAGACGCGGACGCTGTCCGACGACCACCACGTCACCGGGCCGGCGTTCTTGTCGATGAGGGGCTCGATGAGCCCGCGAACTGCGTCGCTCGCGGCGACCGCGTCCCCGAAGACGGTCTCGCGATCGGGCCCCCACGCGTGGATGCCCGCCCCCACGGTCGCCCGCTCGGCGGGGTACCAGGCGCTGTACTCGCCCTGCACGGTGATGACGGTCTCGGCCATGCGGCTCCTCTGCTCCGGGGTGGGTGCAAGAATCCTCGCATAGCGACCCTGGGAGAAAGGGCGTACAATAGAAGGCTGCCTCAGGGCAGCGATTGATAATTCCACAGCGCGATAGCGGCCCGTTTCGAGGGGATGATCGGTTTCGACATTGCCTGCAAAACTGCGAGAAGCGGGTCGAGGACGCACGGTTATCTCGTAAACGATCCGTGCAAAACAATAAGTGCCGATTCTAAGAGCACTGTCTCGGCTAAGGCCGACTTCGCCCTCGCGGCGTAAGTTCATCCTTACCCACTAAAAGAGACCGTCAGCCCGGGAATGCCCTCTACCCGGTGCCTGGCGTCATCCAGAGGGATTGCTGCACGGTTGAGCCTCAGGGCCGCGCGGGACTTTCACTGAGACTGGGCCTGTCGACTTAGGTGCTTGTGGCAAAGGTCGGGGCCGAGTAGAACGCTTTCACAAGCTACGCCCGTAGAAGGCGCAGGATTACAGCGATGGACGGGGGTTCAATTCCCCCCATCTCCACCACCGGCCGTGAGGCCCGGGCCGCTATCGCGTTGTGAGTACTCCCTCGGGAGTACCCCTCATTCATCCCTGCGAGTGATGCCGCAGCGGCGCTGCTCGGCGAGGCTGGAGCCATGACAGAGCTCAGGCCTCCCCGCATCCTCATCGTCGACGAAGAGGAGCCCATCACACATCTGCTGTCGGTCGCGGTCGAGCTGGAGGGCTGGCACGCGAGGTCCGCCGCGGACGGCGCGAGCGCTATCAGGGAAGTGGCCCGCTTCGAACCCGACATCATCCTCATCGACGTCGGACTGCCTGACGTGCCCGGCACCGAGGTCGTCGCGTTCCTGCGCGAGCGCGGGATGACGACTCCGGTGGTGTTCCTCACGGGGCGGTCATCCCACGAGGACCGTCTCGCCGCCTTCGCATCCGGCGGCGATGACTTCGTCACCAAGCCGTTCGGGCTGGAGGAGGTCATCGACCGCTTGCACCCGATCATCCGTCGGCTCGGACTGGCCCCGACGAGCCGGACGGTAGCCGATCTGGTGCTCGACGACGAGGCTGGGGTGGCGTGGCGTGGCGACCAGTTCCTGCCGCTGACGCCGCTGGAGTACGAGATGCTCCACGCTCTCGCCGAGCGCCCCGGCGCACGGATGTCGGTGGGCGAGCTGATCCGTGCGACGGCGGTGCGCGGCATCCGCGTTCCCCGCGACTTCGCCGATCGCATCCTCGGACGCGTCAAGGACCTCGTCAACGGAGCCGGGCGCGCGCTCGTGCACGGGGACGACGGAGGCTGGATGCTCGCTGCCGGCTGATCCCCGGAGCCCTCAGGCCGCGTGAGCCCGGTGCGCTCGCTCGAGCATCGCGAGCGCCTCGTCCCACGACAGGGACTGCCCGACCTCGACGGCGTGCGCGAGGTGGGCCCCCTCGAGCGCGACGAAGACGTTGCCGACGCGGTGGATGTACCCGAGCCGCACGGTCGCGCGGTGAACGGCGTAGGTGTCGTCGTCGATCAACTCGATCGCGGGCTCGTTCCGCGAGAACTGCTGTGCTGCGAGCTGTGCCGAAGTCGCCATGACACCCCCTGGAGTCGTTGCACCCCCGAACGGGGTACGTCAAATGTAGGTCGGGAGGAGGGATGCGTCACCGGGTTGACATCGCTGCGCAACTGTGCGGATCATGGTCCCATTGCAGAGGTGCGACCTTGGCCCGGGGACTACCCGCCTCACCGGTCGGGAGCACCGGTACTAGGGGTGGTAGTGCAATCGTGATCCGTGATGCCAATACCGACTTGTCGGCTCGAGCGAGTCTGACGCGCCGGGGGAGACTTGTGAGCGCCTTCGTCGAGATCGGTAGCGATCTCGACCCCGGCTCGGCTCAGAGGCGCAATCCGCTTATCGTGCGGCGGTTGCGCCTCTACGACGACGGGGCCGAGTTCCCGCGCGACGACCCTGGCGGCTCCACGTCGCTCCTCATCCAGATGTATCACGGGCTGATCCCGGCCACCGAGGAAGCCATCGACCGGGTCATCCGACTGGGCGAGCTCGCTGGGTCCCCCGCGGCGACCCAACCGGTGTTCGCGATGATCCAGGAGCTCGGTCGGTCGCTCGTCGTGCCGAACTACTTCGCCTTCTCGATCGAGCCGGCGTGGGCCAGGACCCTCGGCCAGCTCATCCAGGTGATGACCGGCATCGCGCCCTCGCCGGCAGTAGTCGCCTCGGCCCGCCGATCGCAGATCGCACGCATGGTCGAGCGGTTCTCGAGCGATCCCCGGCTGAGCTCCGACACCATCGCCGAGACGCTCGGGGTATCCCGCCGCACCCTCTACGACCTGACCGCGACCGAACTCGGCGGCATCAGCGAGCACATCCGTGCCACGCGAGCCCGTCGTGCGGCCGAGATGCTCCGGCTGCCCGAGGCGCTCCCGCTCGTCGAGATCGCCCAGCGCGCGGGGTTCTCCTCCGAGAAGCAACTGCGCCGAGCGCTCCAGTCGGTGTTCGACGCGACCCCCGCCGCGATTCGAGGCGCGGCGGGCGAGGGCGAGCTCAGCGCTTAAGCACCGAGGGGCGCCCCCTCTCGGGAGCGCCCCTCGGCTACGTGCCGGATCTAGCGCGCCGTGCCGGCGAGCGATCCCTCGACCTGACCCGCGGGGTCGTAGACGAGGCAGAGGATCTCTCGGTCGCCGCTCGCCCAGCTCTCCTCGGTCGGGTAGTAGTACGCGTAGCCGAGCGTCGACTCCTCGTAGGCGATGCCCACGTAGCCGGCGAACTCCGCCTCGCAGTCCGTGTTGGCCTGGTCGAGGACCGCGTCCTCGCCAGGGTAGTCGCCGTCCGGGATCATGATCGAGGCGTAGGCCTCGCTGTCGTGCGGCTCGGCGCAGTCGATCGTCGGAACGGTGCTGACCTCGCCGGTGGCGGTGCCGTCGTTGAGGCAGTCGCCGACCTTGATGGTGAACACGTCGGTGTCGGTCCCGTCCGAGGGGTCGACGTCGATCGGGGTGTTGGTGACGTTGCCCAGCAGGCTGCAGCCGGAGAGCACGACAGCTGCGGCCCCCACGGTCAGCGCGGCGAGGGTGCGGGTCCAGACCTTGTCACTGGTGATGGTCATCGCTTCACTCTTTCTGTGTGTTTCTGCATTGCGGTGCAGGATTCGATTGAGCCTAGCGAAAACTGTGCCCCGCGTTTGGGGTACACGCTGCATCGAATCGATTAAGGTTTAGCCTCGCAGTGCCTCGAGCACGGCGTCGTGCAGGAGCCCGTTCGTCGCGAGGGCGGACCCCGACCACGGTCCGGGCTGCCCTTCGACCGAGCTGAAGCGGCCGCCGGCCTCCTCGACGATGGGAATGAGCGCGGCCATGTCGTACGGCTTCAGGTCGAATTCGCCGACGATGTCGAGCGACCCCTCGGCGAGCAGCATGTACGACCACATGTCGCCGATCGCCCGTGACCGCCACACGGCCCGGGAGAGCCTGACGACATCGTCGAGCCGACCCTCGCCGTCCCAGCCCTGGAGGCTGTTGTAGCTGAGGGATGCATCGGCCAGCTCCGCCACTCCGGATACCGCGAGCCGACGCGGCTCACCGCCCTCGCTCATGCCCCACGCGCCGTGCCCCGCCGCCGCGTACCAGCGCTTGCCCAGTGCGGGGGAGCTCACGACGCCGACGACCGGCACGCCGTCGATCGCGAGCGCGATGAGGGTGCCCCAGATCGGGACCCCGCGCAAGAAGTTCGCCGTGCCGTCGATCGGATCGATGATCCACTGGCGCGACCCCGCGCCCTGGGTTCCGTACTCCTCGCCCAGAATCGAGTCGTGCGGGCGCGCCGCCTCGATACCGGCCCGGATGCTGCGCTCGACCGCCTGATCCGCGTCGGTCACGGGAGTCCTGTCGGGCTTCGTGGTGACGACGAGGTCCACGGCGTGGAACCGGTCGAGGGAGATGAGGTCGGCATCGCCCGCGAGGGCGAGAGCGAGGGCGAGATCGTCGGAGCGGGAGTACTCGGTCACGAACCCAGCGTACTGATGAGCCGCTGGAACGAATCGAGCCGGAGTCGCCCCGACTCGCCGAGCACGCCCTCGTCGACGGCCTCGATGATCGCGCAGTCGGGCGAGTCGGGCAGGTGGGTGCATCCTCGCGGGCAGTTCTTCGCGATTTGCGCCAGGTCGCCGAACGCGCCGAGGATGTTCGCGGGATCGACGTGCCCGAGACCGAACGACCGCACACCGGGGGTATCGACGATCCAGCCCGAGCCGAGGCGGTACGAGACCGTCGAGGACGACGTGTGCCGACCGCGCCCCGTCACGTCGTTGACCCGACCGGTGGCGCGGTTGGCCTCGGGCACGAGCGCATTGACGAGTGTGGACTTGCCCACCCCGGAGTGCCCGACGGCGACGGTCGTGTGGCCGTCGAGGAGCGCCCGGAGCTCGTCGAGGGGCACGGCATCCGACCGGCTGGTCACGATGGTGAGGTCGAGCCCGGCGAAGTTCGCGAGGAAGTCGGACGGGTCGGCCAGGTCGGTCTTGGTGACGCACAGGATCGGGTGGATGCCCGCGTCGTACGCTGCGACGAGGTAGCGGTCCACGAGCCGCGGTCGGGGTTCCGGGTTGGCGGCGGCGACCACGATGAGCATCTGGTCGGCGTTGGCGACGATGATGCGCTCGACGGCGTCGGTGTCGTCGGCGCTGCGGCGCAGGAGGCTCGAGCGGGGGTGGATCCGCACGATCCGCGCGAGCGAGCCCTCGTCGCCGCTCGTGTCTCCCACGAGGTCGACCCAGTCGCCAGGCACGACGGAGATGCGGCCCTCGGGCGAGCGTCCGAGATCGCGCGCCTTCGTCGCCGTCACCTGACGCTCGTCGGCGGTGCCCTCGCCGACCCACACGCCGTAGCGACCTCGATCGACGGTGAACACGTGACCGGGCACGGCGTCGGCGTGATCGGGCCGGTGCTTCGTGCGGGGCTTGCTGCCCTTCGGATTGGGGCGGACCCGGGCCGACGACTCGTCGTACTCCGAGTAGGCCTCGTCGTCGTCGTCGGTGAGCCAGCTCATCCGGCTACAGCAGCTCGGGGGCGGCGGCCGCGCCGCCGACATGGATGAGTCGGCCCGACCACAATTCGGCGAACTGGGGGAGGGTCTTGGACGTCGTGTCGATGTCCTCGATGAGCACTCCGGGCACGGCGAGGCCGATGATCGCCCCGGTCGTCGCCATCCGGTGGTCCTCGTACGTGTGCCACAGCCCCCCGGTCAGCGGGGCCGGATCGATGGCGAGACCGTCCTCGAGCTCGGTGACGTTCCCGCCGAGGCCGGTGATCTCGGCCGCGAGGGCGGCGAGCCGATCGGTCTCGTGGCCCCGAAGGTGGCCGATGCCCGTGATGCGGCTCGGAGTCGAGGCGAGGGCGGCGAGACCCACGATCGCGGGGGCGAGTTCGCCGCCCGCCGACAGGTCGAGGTCGACTCCCGGGATGCTGCCGCCGCCGAGGAGGCCCGCGCCGCCGTCCACGGTGAGGGCGCCGCCGGCACGGGTGACCCGCGCGCCGAACAGGGGCAGGATCGACTCGAGGTGAGCGCCGACCTGGGTCGTCGCATCCGGCCAGCCCTCGATCGTCACGGTGCCGCCCGCGACGAGAGCTGCAGCGAGGAACGGTGCCGCGTTGGAGAGGTCCGGCTCGATGAGCACCTCGCCGCCGGCGATGGGCTGGGGCTCGACCGTCCACACGCCGACCTCGGGCGTGCCGACCGCGACGCCGCGCGCGGCGAGGCACGCGATCGTCATCTCGATGTGCGGCATGCTCGGCAGGTGCTCGCCCGTGTGGCGCAGCTCGAGGCCGCGCGTGAACCGCGGGGCCGAGAGCAGCAGGCCCGACACGAACTGGCTGGAGGCGGAGGCATCGATCGAGAGCGCGCCCCCCTCGACGGCACCCGTGCCGTACAGGCTGAAGGGCAGCGCCCCTCGGCCGTCGTCGTTGACCTCGACTCCGAGGCCGCGCAGCGCCTCGATCATCGTCCGCATCGGTCGCCTGCGGGCGCTCTCGTCACCGTCGAACACCACGGGGCCGAGAGCGAGGGCGGCGACCGGCGGCAGGAAGCGCATCACCGTGCCGGCGAGACCGCAGTCGATTGAACCGCCGCCGAGGAGCTCGCCCGGCGTGACGAGCAGGTCCGGGCCGAACTGGCCGTCGCCCTCGACCTCCTCGACGGTCGTGCCGAGCGTGCGGAGCGCCTCGATCATGAGGGCGCTATCGCGCGAGTGGAGGGGCCAGCGCAGGAGCGTCGGTGCATCGGCGAGGGCGGAGAGCACGAGCTCCCGGTTGGTGAGGCTCTTCGATCCGGGGAGCTGGAGGCGGGCATCCAGCGCGCCTCCGGCCACGGGCGCGACCCACGGTCCCGGCTCGTCGGCGACGACGAGTTCGTCGTCGCCGTAGGGGCTGAACTCGGGGCCGGAATACCTGAAGACCTGCATCGGTTACAGGATATCGGGCCGCATCGATCGGGCGGCGCCGTCCGGAGCGGAAGAAGGGGTCATGGTCGCAGTGCTCGACGAACCACGGCTTGCCGACCTCGGCGACCTAGACTGGGCGCTGATGACTAGCGACACACCCGAGCAGGGTGACGACCTCCGCGCTCTCTTCGAGGAGCAGGCGCTGCCGTACATGGACCAGCTGTACGCGGCGGCCATGCGCATGACCCGGAACCCCGCGGATGCCGCCGATCTCGTCCAGGAGACGTTCGTGAAGGCGTTCCAGGCGTTCGGCCAGTTCCAGCAGGGCACCAACCTCAAGGCGTGGCTGTACCGCATCCAGACCAACACCTTCATCAACAACTACCGCAAGAAGCAGCGCGACCCGTACCAGGGCACCATCGACGACCTCGAGGACTGGCAGCTCGGCGGAGCGGAGTCGGTGACCCAGTCGACTTCGACCCGCTCGGCCGAGGCCGAGGCGATAGACCACCTCCCGGACAGCGCCGTGAAGGATGCCCTGCAGTCGATCCCCGAGGACTTCCGCCTCGCCGTCTACTTCGCCGACGTCGAAGGCTTCTCCTACCAAGAGATCGCGGACATCATGAAGACCCCTGTCGGCACCGTCATGAGCCGACTCCACCGCGGTCGGCGGATGCTGCGGGAGCTGCTCGCCGACTACGCCCGCGACCGCGGCATCGCCGCCGCGCCCACCACCACCAGGAGCACGAAATGACCGATTGCGGTTGTGACAAGGCCAAGGCCGAGCTCGAGGAGTACCTGCACCGCGAGCTGAGCGATCAGGACTTCCGTGACATCACCGAGCACCTCGACAACTGCGAGGACTGCTCGGGCGAGCATCTCGTGGGCCTCACGCTCACGCAGAAGATGCAGAAGGCGTGCCAGGAGAAGGCGCCAGAGGAGCTCCGCGCGGCGATCCTCGCCAAGCTCGAGCACGCATAATCGAGTTCGTGAAGACCCTCCTCAACATCATCTGGCTCGTGCTGTCGGGCTTCTGGCTGTTTCTCGGCTACGTGCTCGCCGGAGTCATCTGCTGCATCCTGATCGTCACGATCCCGTGGGGAATCGCGTCGTTCCGCATCGCGAACTACGTCCTGTGGCCGTTCGGCCGGCAGGTCGTGCAGAAACCGACGGCCGGGGTGTTCTCCTTCATCGGCAACGTGATCTGGTTCCTCGTCGCCGGCCTGTGGCTCGCGATCGGGCACATCCTGTCCGGGGTGGCACTCGCGATCACCATCATCGGCATTCCACTCGCGATCGCCGACTTCAAGCTCATCCCCGTTTCCCTCGCCCCGCTCGGCAAGGAGATCGTGCCGACCGGTGGCGCCGGCATCGTGGCCCCGCGGACCTCGTAGCGGCTCCCGGCCATGAAAACGGCCCTCCCGCCGAGAGGCGGAGAGGGCCGTTTCGCTGTCTGCGGCTAGAAGGTCAGCGCGCGTTCGATGAGCTCGACCTGCTCTTGGGCGCTGCGCTTCGACGATCCCGTCGCCGGCGAGGCGGATGCCGGGCGCGAGGCGACCTTGATCGTGCGCCCCTGGAGGTGCCGCACGACCTCGAGGCACATGAACGGCCACGCGCCCTGGTTCTCGGGCTCGTCCTGCGTCCACACGAGGTCGGCGTTCGGGTACTGCGCGAGGGCTGCGTTGAGCTCGGCCACGGGCACCGGGTAGAACTGCTCCATCCGGACCACCGCGACGTCGTTCAGCTCGCGCTTGTCGAGCTCCGCGACGAGGTCGTAGTAGATCTTGCCCGACGTGAGCAGCACGCGCTTCACCGCGGACTTGTCCGCGACCCGCGAATCGTCGATGACGGGCTCGAACCGGCCGGAGGTGAAGTCCGCGACCTCGCTCGTCGCCCCGCGGAGGCGGAGCATCGCCTTCGGGGTGAACACCACGAGGGGCTTGCGCGGGCGGGCGTACGCCTGGCGGCGCAGGAGGTGGAAGTACGACGCCGGCGTCGACGGCCGCGCGACGGTCATGTTGTTCTCCGCGCAGAGCTGGAGGTAGCGCTCGATACGGGCGGACGAGTGGTCCGGCCCCTGTCCCTCGTAGCCGTGGGGGAGGAGCAGGACCACGCTCGAGCGCTGGCCCCACTTCTGCTCCGCGCTCGAGATGAACTCGTCGATCACCGTCTGGGCGCCGTTGGCGAAGTCTCCGAACTGCGCCTCCCAGAGGACCAGGGCATCGGCGCGCTCGACCGAGTAGCCGTATTCGAACCCCATCGCGGCGTACTCGCTGAGCAGCGAGTCGTAGATCCAGAAGCGTGCCTGGTTCTCGGCGAGGTTCGCGAGCGGCAGCCACTCCTGGCCGTTCTCGCGGTCGTGGAAGACGGCGTGCCGCTGCACGAACGTGCCGCGGCGGGCATCCTGACCGGCGAAGCGTACGGGCGTGCCCTCGAGCAGGACGGACCCGAGCGCGAGCAGCTCCCCGAAGCCCCAGTCGATGCCGCCCTGGCGGCTCATCTCCACGCGCTTCTTGAGCAGCGCCTGGAGCTTCGGGTGCACCGTGAACCCGGCGGGAACGTTGTCGTGGGCGTCTCCGATGAGCTGGACGACGGACTCGGCGACCGCGGTGGACGCGGGCTCTCCGATCGCGTCATCCTGCTGCGACTCGGGCTTCTCGAGATCGGCGACCGACTGCGCACCCTCGGGGATGACCGGCATCGAGCCGGTCTGGGCGGCGTGCGTCTCGGCGAAGGCGCGCTCGAGGCTGTCCTGGAAGTCGCGGTGCGCGGCCTCGTACTCCTCCTGCGTGATGTCGCCGCGGCCGACGAGGGCCTCGGTGTACAGCGTGCGCACCGAGCGCTTGGCCTCGATGAGGTTGTACATGAGCGGCTGCGTCATCGACGGGTCGTCGCCCTCGTTGTGGCCCCGGCGGCGGTAGCAGATCAGGTCGATGACGACGTCGCGGTGGAACTCCTGGCGGTACGCGAACGCGAGCTCAGCAACGCGGACGACGGCCTCGGGGTCGTCGCCGTTGACGTGGAAGATGGGTGCCTGGATCGTCTTGGCGACATCGGTGGAGTACGTCGAGGTGCGCGCCTCGGTGGGCGGGGTCGTGAACCCGACCTGGTTGTTGATGTTGACGTGCACGGTGCCGCCTGTGCGGTACGCGCGCAGCTGCGACATCTGCAGGATCTCGACGACGATGCCCTGGCCGGCCATCGCGGCGTCCCCGTGCACCATGATCGGAAGCACGGAGTAGGAGCCAATCGGGTGGCGGTCCTGCTTGGCGCGCACGATGCCCTCGAGCACGCCGTCGACCGCCTCCAGGTGCGACGGGTTCGCGGCGAGATAGACGGGGATGCTCTCCCCGCCCGCGGCGCGGAACGTGCCCTCGGTACCGAGGTGGTACTTCACGTCTCCCGAGCCCTGCACCGTCTTCGGGTCCTGGGTGCCCTCGAATTCGCGGAAGATCTGGCCATAGGTCTTCCCGGCGATATTGGTGAGGACGTTGAGACGGCCGCGGTGGGCCATGCCGATCGCCGCTTCGTCGAGGTTCGCCTCGGCGGCCTTCTGGAGCACGGCGTCGAGGAGCGCGACGAGCGACTCGCCGCCCTCGAGGCTGAATCGCTTCTGTCCGACGTACTTGGTCTGCAGGAACGTCTCGAACGCCTCGGCCTCGTTGAGCTTGCCGAGGATGCGCATCTGCATGTCGTGGCCGGGCTTCGTGTACTTCTGCTCGACGTGCTCCTGGAACCACGCGCGCTGGGCCGGGTCCTGGATGTGCATGTACTCGATGCCGATCGTGCGGCAGTACGAGTCGCGCAGCACCCCGAGGATCTCGCGCAGCAGCATCGTGCGCTTGCCGCCGAAGCCGCCGGTGACGAACTCCCGGTCGAGGTCCCAGAACGTCAGGCCGTGGCTCGAGATGTCGAGGTCGGGGTGGGAGCGCTGCCGGTACTCGAGCGGGTCGGTGTCGGCCATGAGGTGGCCGCGCACCCGGAACGCATTGATGAGCTCCTGAACGCGAGCGGTCTTGTCGACGTTGTCCGCGAGGTCGACGTTGATGTCCGCCGCCCAGTGGATGGGGTCGTACGGGATGCGGAGCGCAGCGAAGATGCCCTCGTAGAACCCGCGCTCGCCGATGAGCAGCTCGTGGATCTTCTTAAGGAACTCGCCCGACCCCGCGCCCTGGATGACCCGGTGGTCGTAGGTGCTCGTCAGGGTGATCGTCTTTCCGATCGCCAGCTCGGCGAGGGTCTTGGGGCTCGCGCCCTGGAACTCGGCGGGGTACTCGAGCGCACCGGCGCCGACGATGCAGCCCGCGCCCTTCATCAGCCGCGGCACGGAGTGCTCGGTGCCGATGCCACCCGGGTTGGTGAGCGAGATCGTGTTGCCCGCGAAGTCCGCCGCGGTGAGCTTGCCGGTGCGACCGCGGGCGACGACGTCCTCGTAGGCGGCGAGGAACTCGCCGAAACCCATCGTGTCGGCGCGCTTGATGCCCGGCACGACGAGCGCGCGGGAGCCGTCCGCCTTGGGGATGTCGATCGCGATGCCGAGGTTGATGTGCGCGGGCGTCACGATGGACGGCTTGCCGTCGATCTCGTCGTAGTAGACGTTCTGGCTCGGGAACTCCTTGAGCGTCTGCACGATCGCCCACGCGATGAGGTGGGTGAAGGACACCTTGCCGCCGCGGGCGCGCTTGAGGTGGTTGTTGATGACGATGCGGTTGTCGATCATCAGCTTCGCCGGAATGGTGCGCACGCTCGTCGCGGTCGGGACCGACAGGCTCGCATCCATGTTCGCAGCGAGGCTCTTCGCCGGGCCCTTGAGGGCGGCCACGGTGTTCTCGGGCTCGGCCTGGGACTCGGTCTCGGCCTGGGGGATCGGCGACGTCGCCGGAGCATCCGCGGGGATCGGCTGCGGGCGTGCCGGGGCGGAGGTCGTCCTCGCAACCGGCTGCGCCCCCGTCGTCGGGGCCGGGGCCGGCTCGGGGCTGGACGCCGCGCCCTCGATGACCTCGTCGGGGATCTGCGCCTCGCCACCGAGCTGCGCTGCTCCGGTCACGACGGGGATCGCCCCGGTCGGCGTGGGGTCGACTGCCGGGTGGTAGCTCTCGAGAATGGGCCACCACGACTGGTCCACCGAATTCTTGTCTTGGAGGTAGCGCTCGTACATCTCATCTACGAGCCACTCATTGGCTCCGAATTCGCCGGAGGAATCACCCTCCGGAGCGATTCCGGTCACTTGGCTTGACACAGCCGACCGCCCACTTCCGGTTCTTCTCGTCAACAACTGCAGGCATGCATCCGGGTGACGACACACCAGCGTCAAGAGTAATCGCTTTTCCTGGGCGCGCGCTGGCTCGAAGGGCCGGGAGTAGCGTTAATTCCATGCGCTTTTACGAGACCGCTCCGACGCACGACCTCACCTACTCCGATGTGTTCCTCGTGCCGTCCCGATCGGGCGTCTCGAGCCGACTCGACGTGTCTCTCGCGCCGGGGGACGGCACGGCGGCGAGCATCCCGATCGTCTCCGCGAACATGAACTCGGTGACCGGTCCCCGGCTCGCTGCCGCCCTCGCCCGTCGCGGTGGGCTGGGCGTGCTGCCGCAGGATATGCACCCTCAGGACCTCGCGGCAGCGATCCGCTGGGTGAAGGCGCAGCCGGTCGCCTGGGATGCCGCGGTCGACCTGCGACCGTCGGACACCGTCGCCACGGCTCTCGCCCAATTGCCGGCTCTCCCCGGCCACGGCCTCGTCGTGCACGACGAGCACGGCGCCTACCTCGGCGCGGTCGCGGCCGAGCGACTCGCAGCGGCCCTCCCGGATGCGCCGCTCGCCGACCTCCTCACCAACCAGGGCCCCGGCATCGACGTCGACGAGCTCACCGGGCCGCGCGCCGCTTTCGATCTCATGGTCGCCGCGGGCCTCGAGTTCGCGCCCGTGCTGCACGACGGACGGGTCGTCGGCACCCTGAGCCGCAAGGGCGCGCTCCGCTCCACGATCTACGCGCCCGCCCTCGACCCCGACGGTCGGCTGCAGGTGGCCGCGGCCGTCGGCATCAACGGCGACGTCGCGGGCAAGGCGAGGGCCCTCGTCGAGGCCGGGGTCGATGTGCTCGTCATCGACACGGCCCACGGCCACCAGGAGGGGATGATCCGCGCCATCCGTGCCGTCAAGGCGCTCGGTCTCTCCGTGCCGATCGTGGCCGGAAACATCGTCACCGCGGAGGCGGTCCGCGACCTCGTGGATGCCGGTGCCTCGATCCTCAAGGTCGGCGTCGGCCCCGGTGCCATGTGCACCACCCGCATGATGACCGCCGTGGGCCGACCCCAGTTCTCGGCGGTGCTCGAGACGGCGGAAGCCGCGCGGGAGCTCGGCGCCCACGTGTGGGCGGACGGCGGCGTGCGGTACCCGCGCGACGTCGCCCTCGCTCTGGCGGCGGGTGCGGCATCCGTCATGATCGGCTCGTGGTTCGCCGGGACGATCGAGGCTCCGGGCACGCTCGCGCGCGACGAAGCCGGCCGTGCCTACAAGGAGAGCTGGGGCATGGCGTCCACGAAGGCCGTGAAGGAGCGGTTCGACCGGCTCGACGCCTACGAGCTCGCGCGCAAGACGCTCTTCGCGGAGGGCATCTCGAGCTCGAAGATCTACCTCGACCCGCTGCGCCCCTCCCTCGAGGATCTGCTCGACATGATCACCTCCGGCGTGCGCAGCTCGTTCACCTACGCCGGTGCCCGGGACCTCGCCGAGTTCCGCGAGCGGGCGCTCGTGGGCATCCAGTCCGCAGCAGGCTACGAGGAGGGCAAGGCGCTCCCCGTCAGCTGGTAGGTGCCCTCACAGCCCAGACCTGGATAGACTCGACGGACTTATGGACGACCCTCCTTCTAGTACCCCGGCCGGCGGTGCCACCCATGTCTGAGTGGATCATGCTGGCCATCGGAATCGTGCTGACCATCGGCACCGGCTTCTTCGTCGCCTCCGAGTTCGCACTCGTCAACCTCGATCGGTCTGATCTCGAGGTGCGTCGGGATCGGGGCGAGCGAGGCCTCGGCATGACGATCGGGGCGCTCAAGCACACCTCGACACACCTCTCGAGCGCGCAGCTCGGCATCACCCTGACGACGCTCCTCACCGGATACACGCTCGAGCCAGCGCTCTCGACGTGGTTCGCGGTGCCCCTCGCGGCACTCGGCCTGGGGGAGGGCGGGTCGCGCGCCGTCGCGACGATCGTCGCCATCGCCCTCGCGACGCTGCTGTCGATGATCATCGGCGAACTCGTGCCGAAGAACCTGGCCCTCGCGATCCCGAGGGCGACCGCGAAAGTGGTCATCCCGTTCCAGGTCGCCTTCACGACTGTCTTCCGACCGGCGGTGGCACTCCTCAACAACACCGCCAACGCGGTCCTGCGCTCCATCGGGATCGAGCCGAAGGAGGAGCTCTCCGGGGCCCGGTCGGCGGAGGAGCTCGCCTCTCTCGTGCGGCGCTCGGCGAGCGAGGGCAGCCTCGACCGCGACACTGCGACGCTGCTCGCCCGCACCCTCGCGTTCGCCGACCTGACGGCGCAGGATGTCATGACCCCGCGCCCGCGGGTCGCGAGCGTCGACCGCACCGACTCCGCGCAGGACGTCATCGATCTTGCCCGGCGCACCGGCCTCTCGCGCTTCCCCGTCATCGACGACTCCGTCGACGACGTCGTCGGCATCGTCCACGTCAAGCAGGCGGTGGCCGTCCCCCGCGAGAAGCGCCCCGAGGTGCCCGCGTCGGCATTGCAGTCGGATGCCCTCCGCGTGCCCGAGACGATGAAGCTCGACGGCCTCCTCGCCGAGCTGCGCGGCCGCGGCTACCAGATGGCGGTCGTCGTCGACGAGTACGGCGGAACCGCCGGAGTGGCCACTCTCGAAGATCTCGTGGAGGAGATCGTCGGCGAGGTGTCGGACGAGCACGACCGCACGAAGGCCGACGTCGTGAGGTCGCGCGACTGGTTCACCTTCCCGGGGCTCCTGCGTCCCGACGAGTTGCGCGAGCGCACAGACGTCGCCGTGCCCGAGGAGGGGCCCTATGAGACCGTCGCGGGCTGGCTCATGAGCGAGCTCGGCCGACTGCCGGTGGTCGGCGACACCGTCGAGATCGAGGCCGGCACGTTCCGCATCGAGCGCCTCGACGGCCGCCGCATCGACCGGGTCAGGTTCACGCCGCGGCCGGTCGAGGCGACCGAGGGAGGTGAGAAGTAATGGACTGGTGGGGGATCGCCTGGCTGTTCGTACTGCTCGCCATCAACGCGTTCTTCGTCGGCGCCGAGTTCGCTGTCATCTCCGCGCGGCGCTCCCAGATCGAGCCGCGTGCCGAGGCCGGCTCCCGCGCCGCCAAGACCGCGCTCTGGGCCATGGAGCACGCGACACTCATGCTCGCGGCCTGCCAGCTCGGCATCACCGTCTGCTCTCTGCTCATCCTCAACGTCTCCGAACCGGCCATCCACCACCTGCTCGAGTACCCGCTGGCGCTCACCGGATGGCCCGAGGAGGTCATCGGCACGATCGCGTTCGTCATCGCCCTGCTGCTGGTGTCGTTCCTGCACGTCGTCTTCGGCGAGATGGTGCCGAAGAACCTGTCGTTCTCGCTCCCGGACCGCGCCGTGCTCATCCTCGCTCCGCCGCTCGTGTTCATCGCGCGGGTCTTCAACCCGATCATCTCGGCGCTGAACGGCGCCGCCAACGGGATCCTGCGCCTCGTGCGCGTCGAGCCGAAGAGCGAGGCGAACAGCGTGTTCACGCTCGACGAGGTCGCGACGATCGTGCGCCACTCGACGAGCGAGGGGACGCTGACGGATGCCGGTGGCACGCTCTCCGCCGCGTTCGAGTTCACCTCGAAGAAGGTGCGGGATGTCGCGGTCGGGATGGCCTCGCTCGTGACGCTGCCGGAGGACGCCACCCCCGCCGACGTCGAGAAGGCGGTCGCCCAGCGAGGGTTCTCGCGCTACATCCTCGTCGACGAGGAGGGCGAGCCGACCGGGTACCTTCACCTGAAGGATGTCATCGACCTCGACGAGGACGAGTTCCATGAGCCCGTTCCTCCGAAGCGCATCCGACAGCTCATCTCGATCTTCCGCGGCACCGACCTCGAGGACGCGCTCGCGACGATGCGCCGATCCGGGGTGCACGTCGCCCGGGCCTTCGACGAGAACGGCGCGACGAAGGGCGTGCTCTTCCTCGAGGACATCATCGAGGAGCTCGTCGGCGAGGTCCAGGACGCGACGACGCGGCGGCAGTAGCTAGCGGAACTTAGCACGCCAATACTGCGGCGGGTAGTAGTCCAGCTGCACCCCGAGCTCGTGCGCGGCCCGCCACGCGAAGTGCGGGTCGCGCATCATCTCACGGCCCATCATCACGGCGTCCGCGCGCCCTGAGGCGACGATCTCCTCGGCCTGCTGGGCGGTCGTGATGAGGCCCACCGCGCTCACCGGCGCGCTCGAGGCGTCCTTCACGTGCTCCGCGAACGGCACCTGGTAGCCAGGGGAGAGCGGGATGCGGGTGCCGGAGACGAGCCCGCCCGTCGAGATGTCGAACAGGTCGGCTCCCGCCTCGGCGGCCCAGCCCGCGACGACACCGGTCTGCTCTGCGTCCCAGCCGTCCTCGGCCCAGTCGGTGGCCGAGAAGCGGACGAGGATCGGGACCTCGTCGCCCGCCTCGGCGCGAACCGCGCGCACGATCTCGAGCAGCAGCCGCGCCCGGTTCTCGAGCGAGCCGCCGTACTGGTCGTCACGCACGTTGGACAGCGGCGACAGGAACTCGTGCAGGAGGTAGCCGTGCGCGGCGTGGATCTCGAGCAGCTCGAAGCCCGCGTCGAGCGACCGCCGCGCCGCAGCTGCGAAGTCCTCGACGATCCCGGCGAGCTCGGAGGTCTCGAGCGATCGCGGGGTCGCGTAGTCGCCGAACGCGATCGCCGAGGGCGCGACCGGCTCCCAGCCGCCGTCCTCCACAGGCACGGTCCCTTCGCGCGGGTCCCAGTGCAGCCACGTCGAGCCCTTGCGGCCGGCGTGCGCGAGCTGGATGCCCGCCACGGCGCCCTGGGACCGGATGAACCGCACGATCCGTGCCCACGACTCCTGCTGCTCGTCGTTCCAGATGCCGGTGTCCTGGGGTGAGATGCGGCCGACCGGGTTGACCGCGGTCGCCTCCGTCATGACGAGGCCGGCACCCCCGAGGGCGAAGCCGCCGAGGTGCACGAGGTGCCAGTCGATCGGCACGCCGTCCTGCTTGTCGACGGAGTACTGGCACAGCGGCGCAACCCACAGCCGATTGCGGAACGTCGTGCCGCGAATGCTCAGGGGGGTGAACAGTGCGCTCACGCAGCGAGCCCCTCGAGGAAGGCCGCGAGTCCCTCCACTCCGGTGAAGTGGTGCACGGTGACGCCGAGGGCGGCCGCCGCCTCGGTGTTGATCGACTTGTTGTCGATGAAGACCATGTCGGCGAGGGAGATGCCGAGCTCGTCCGCGACCTCGCGGTAGATGGCCGGGTCGGGCTTGATGGCGTCCATCTCGGCGCTCACGAAGACCCGCTCGAAGTACTGTCCGAGGGGCGAGAACCGGAACCCGCTCGCGAAGTCGAATCCGGCGTTGGACAGGATGGCCAGTCGAGTGCCGCCCTCGGAGAGCCGCGCGATGAGTTCGAGCGTTCCCGGCTCGACACTCCACCAGCTGCGGAAGTCGGCCACCCAGAGCTCGTAGATGCGCGAGGCGCTCCAGGTCGTGCCGGTCTCCTCCGCGATCTGCTTCCAGTATGAGCTCGGGGAGATCGTGCCCTGGTCGAGCGCGTTGCGGTGGCGCCAGTAGCTCTCCCAGAACGGCTCGGCCTCGACGCCGGCGAGCGCGAGCACGACGTCGCGGTCCGCCTCGCTGGGGCTGCGAGAGATCACCTCCCCGTAATCGAAGACGACGACACGACCGGGGATGCTGATGCTCACCCCTCCAAACTATCGTGAGTGCATGACCGACCCGACGCCGTGGACGCCCGCCGATGCCGCCCGATGGATCGCGGTGCCCGGCCCGGACGACGACAAGTACTCCCGCGGCGTACTCGGCATCGTGACGGGCTCCGACCAGTACCCGGGCGCGGCCGTGCTCGGGGTGGAGGCGGCGTTGCGCACGGGAGTCGGGATGGTCCGTTACCTCGGCCCGAGGCGCGCCACCGATCTCGTGCTGCACCGCCGACCGGAGGCCGTCGCGTCCGACGGTCGGGTGCAGGCATGGCTTCTCGGTTCGGGCATGGACCCGGTCGATCGGGACACGACCCTCATGGAGCGAGCCCTCGACCAGGGCCTCCCCGTCGTCCTCGACGGGGGAGCGCTCGACCTCCGTGCCCGGGCGCGCGGCCCGGTGGTGCTCACGCCGCACTACCGGGAGTTGGCCCGCGTGCTCGGGGCGGACGCGAGCGAGATCGCCTCGGACCCGGCCGGGTGGGCGAGCCGGGCATCCGTCGAGCTGGATGCCACGGTGCTCCTCAAAGGCCACTCGACCTACGTCGCGGGACCAGGCGTCCTCCTCCGGGTCTCCGCGGCGCCCGCCTGGCTCGCGACGGCGGGGGCGGGGGACGCGCTCGGCGGCATCCTCGGGGCGCTCGTGGCGACCCACGCGGCAGACCCCGACCTGCCGGCCCTCGCCGCCACAGCAGCCCTCGTTCACGGCCTCGCGGCGGAGCGGGCGAGCGCCGGCGGTCCGCTCACGATCCTCGACCTGTGCGCGAGCATCCCGGCGGTCATCGCCGAGCTGATCAGCTGAGGAAGCGGCTCAAGAACTCGCGGGTGCGCGGCTCGCGCGGGGCGCCGAAGAGCTGCTCGGGAGGCCCCTGCTCGGCGATGAGACCCTGATCCAGGAAGACGACATGGTCGGCGACGTCGCGGGCGAACGCCATCTCGTGAGTCGCCATGACGATCGTCGTCCCCTCCGCCTTGAGCTCTCGCACGAGGTCGAGGACTTCGCCGACGAGCTCGGGGTCGAGGGCGCTCGTGATCTCGTCGAGGAGCAGGAGCTCGGGGTTGGTCGCGATCGCGCGGACGATCGCCGCGCGCTGCTGCTGGCCGCCGGAGAGCCGATCGGGGAAGGACCGGGCGTGCTCGGCGAGGCCGATGCGCCCGAGCAGGTCGATACCTCGGGCCTCGGCATCCTGCCTCGACTCACGGAACACGTGCCGCGCGGCGAGAGTGACGTTGTCGAGCACGCTCAGGTGCGGGAACAGGTTGTAGTGCTGGAAGACGACGCCGATGCGTGCGCGCACGGCGTCCGCCGGGACACGGGGGTCGCTGATGTCCTGCCCCCGCAGGAGGATCTGCCCGTCGTCGATGCGCTCGAGGAGGTTGATCGTGCGCAGGAGCGTCGACTTGCCCGAACCACTCGCCCCGATGAGCGCGACGACTTCGTGGGTGCGCACGGTCAGGTCGATGCCGCGCAGCACCTCCCGGTCGCCGAACGACTTGTGGATGCCTTGGAGCTGGAGCACGACCTCGCTCATACGATCCCGCCGATCTGCTCCCGGTCGCGCAGCCGCGCGGTGTACCAGTCGGTGAGGCGGATGATCGGGATCGACAGGATCACGAAGAGCAGGCCCGCCACGACGTAGGGCGTGAAGTTGAAGAACTTCGCCGTCTCGATCTGGGCCGCGCGGACCGCATCCACCGCTCCGAGCACCGAGATCAGGCCCACGTCCTTGGTGAGGGCGATGAAGTCGTTCATGAGCGCGGGAGTCACCTTGCGTACCGCCTGCGGCAGGACGATGAGTCTCAGCGTCTTGCCGTGGCTGAGACCCAGCGAGCGGGCGGCCAGCCGCTGCGAGGGATGCACCGCCTCGATACCCGCGCGGAACACCTCGGACACGTATGCCGAGTAGGTAAGGATGAGGGCGACGGTGCCCAGGACGACCGCGGGGATGCGTGCTTCCCCCGGCCCCTGGAGCCCGGGAACCCCGTACCCGACCAGGTACAGCACGATGATGAGCGGCAGGCCGCGGAACAGGTCGGTGTACGCCGAGGCGAGGAACCGCAGCGGGAAGAAGATCGGCCCGCGCAAGGTGCGCACGATCGCCAGGATGACACTCAGCACGAGGACACCGGCGACGGCGAAGCCGAGCACGCGCAGGTTCAGGAGGAAGCCGTCCCACACCCGGGGGAGCGCCGCCCAGAACACCTCGGGGTCGAAGAAGGTCTGCTGGACCCTCGCCCAGCCCGGGGTGTTGATGATGGTGGCCCACAGCACCACGGCGAGCACGACCGTGGAGGCGGCACTGATCGCGACCGAGCGGATGGTCTGGCGACGACGGAAGGCCCGGCGGCCGAGCTCGATGGAGCTGGGCTGCCGGGCCGTCTCGTCGGTCGAAGTCACTCCAGAACGCTACTGGAGGACGGGCACCGCGACCGCGTTCGAGAGCCACTCGGCCTCGATGTCCGCGAGAGTGCCGTTGTCGCGCAGCGCGTCGACGGCGTCGGTGACGGCGCCGGTGAGCGGGCTGTCCTTGGGCAGGACGAGGCCGAACTGGTCGCCCGTGCCGTCCTCGAGCGGGAACTGGCCGATGATGAGGCCGCCCGTGAGCTCGACCCCGGTGAGGTAGAACGCGGTCGGCAGGTCGACGACGATCGCGTCGACCTGGCCGCTCTCGAGGGCGAGCTTCGCGTCGTCGTTCGTGCTGAACGCCTGCGCTCCGGCGGTCGGGGCGATGACCGACTCGATGGTGGCAAAGCTCGTGGTGCCGGTCGCGGCGCCGATCAGGAGGCCCTTGAGGTCATCAATCGACGTGGCACCGGCGGCAGCGGAGCCGTCGACGGTGATGATGGCCTGAGTGGTCTCGTAGTAGGGCGACGAGAAGTCGACATTCGCCTTGCGCTCCTCGGTGATCGAGAACTGCTGCAGGTTGAAGTCGAAGTCCTTGGGGCCGGGAGCAATGGCCTCGTCGAAGGTCGTGCGGACCCAGACCACGTCCTCGGCCGCGAACCCGAGCTCCTCGGCGACGGCGTAGGCCACCGCGGCCTCGAAGCCCTCGCCCGACTCGGGCGCGTCGTCCAGGACCCACGGGTAGTAGGCCGGCTCGCCGGTGCCGATGGTGAGCTTGCCCTCGGTGACGTAGTCGCTCGCGGGCGTCGAACCGGAGTCGGCGGCGGGGGTGCAGGCGGCGAGGCCGACGACGAGGGCGGCGGCGCCGATCGCGGCCAGGCCGCGGGTGATCGTGGACATACGGGTCTCCTCCGAGGGTGCTGTGTGCTCCCATCATCCCAAAGGCGGCGGTGGGCGCGCGAGACGGCGACGAATTGTTACCGGTTACGCTTGTCAGCCATGACGGATGCCCCGACCGCCCTCTCGCGACCGTCCTCCGTCCTCCGGCTCATCGCCGCGAGCCCCCTCACCCTCTGGGTCGCGTTCGTCGCCGCCCACCTCGTGCTCGGCCTGCTCGCGCTCTACGCACCGGGCCTGCCGCTCGGCGACGTCACCCTCGTGTACCGGTTCTGGATCGAGGAGGCTTTGGGCGGCGGGCTCTGGGTCGGCATCGACACGGCGTGGGTGTACCCGATCCTCGCGCTCGTACCGATGCTGCTCGCCACCGTGTTCGGCCCCGACCAGTACGGCGCGACGTGGCTGTCGCTCGTGATGGTGCTGAACGCGGTCGCGTTCGGGTTCGTGACCGGGTGGGGGCGCCGCCCCGAGCGCATCGCCGCGGGCTGGTGGTGGATCGCCTTCCTCCTGCTGCTCGGCCCCATCGCGCTCGCCCGGATCGACTCGGTCACGGTGCCGATCGCCCTCGTCGGCGTGCTGCTGCTGGCCTCGCGGCCCGTGCTCGCCTCTGCGCTCCTCGCCGTCGCGACGTGGATCAAGGTGTGGCCCGCCGCCCTCGTGCTCGCGGCCCTCATCGCGGTGCGGGACCGACTTCGGATCGTTGCGGGCGCGGCGGCCGTCACCGCGGTCGTGCTCATCGGTGCGCTCCTGCTCGGGGCGACGTCGAGCGTGCTGAGCTTCATCACGGAGCAGACCGGTCGCGGCCTGCAGGTCGAGGCCCCTGTGAGCACCGTGTGGCTCTGGCTTGCGAAGGCGGGGGTGCCCGGCGCCTTCGTGTACTACGACACGGGCATCCTCACCTACCAGGTCGAGGGCCCGGGGTCCGGCTTCGCAGCGGGCCTCATGACGCCGCTGCTCGCGGTGGCGGTCTTCGCGATCTCCGCGCTCGCCGTTGTCGCCGTGCGTCGAGGGGCGGCTGTCGGCGACCTGCTGCCGCCGCTCTCGCTCGGGCTCGTGACGGCGCTCATCGCATTCAACAAGGTCGGCTCGCCGCAGTTCGTCTCGTGGTTCGCGGTGCCCATCGTGCTCGGCATCGTCACGAGCGCCGCGGGCTGGGGTCGGTCCTTCCGCGTGCCGGCGATCCTCGTGCTCGTGATCGCCGCCCTCACCCAGGTCGTCTACCCGTACCTGTACAACTGGCTGCTCTCGCTCGACCTGCTCCTCCTCGTCGTGCTCTCGGCCCGCAACCTGCTCTACTTCGCGCTCCTGGCGTGGGCGATCCGGGCAATCGTCGCGTCGCCGCACTGGGCGGAGGAGCACCCGGTGGGGGAGGATGGGCTGCAGACGGTGTGGCCGATCCGGCTCACCGACGGCAGCGCTCAGCCGCAGGCAGCGAAGGGGTAGTCATGCTCGTAGCGTTCTCGGTCGCGCCGAGCGGCGGTCGCGACGACGACTCGGTGCACGACGCCGTGGCGGCCGCCGTCGCGGTGGTGCGGGCATCCGGGCTCCCCAACCGCACCGACGCCATGTTCACGACCATCGAGGGGGAGTGGGACGAGGTCTTCGACGTCGTCAAGCGCGCCACCGAGGCCGTCGGGCGCTTCGGTACGCGCGTCTCCCTCGTGCTCAAGGCGGACATCCGGCCCGGTCGTATCGGCGAGATCACCGGCAAGGTGGAGCGGCTCGAGCAAGCGCTCGAGCGGGAGGCGCAGCTCGACTGATCGAGCGTGATCGATTGCGCCACGGCGCGGATGGCTTCGGCGGGGTCGGCCCTAGACTGGTTGCTCGGCTCGACGGCGAGCGGCACCTCCTGTACGCGCGCTCGATCGGCCCCTTCTCATGACCCTCACACCCACTCGCATCCGACTCGCTCTCCTGGCGCTCGCCCTCGGCGGATTCGGGATCGGCCTCACCGAGTTCGTGGCCATGGGTTTGCTGCCCAACCTCGCCGCTGACCTGCTGCCGGACATCTGGTCCGTCTCGCACGAGCGCGCGAACGCGCAGGCGGGATGGCTCGTGTCGGCCTACGCCGCGGGAGTCGTCATCGGCGCCCCGACGATCGCGGCGGTCGCCGCCAAGTTCCCCCGCAAGCAGCTCCTGCTCGCGTGCGTCGCCCTGTTCACGCTCGGCACCCTCGCCTCCGCGCTCCTGCCGACCTTCGAGACGGTTCTCGTCGCGCGTTTCGTGGCAGCGCTCCCGCACGGCGCCTACTTCGGAATCGCCGCTCTGGTCGCGGCGTCGCTCATGGGCCCCGGCAAGCGCGGCCAGGGGGTGGCGCTCGTGCTCTCCGGCCTCACCATCGCGAACGTCATCGGCGTGCCGACCATTACGTGGCTCGGCCAGGAGGCCGGCTGGCGGATCGCCTACCTCGCGGTGGCGGCGGTGTTCGCGGCCGCCTTCGCGGCCATCGCGCTCGTGGTCCCGTTCCAGCCGGGCGACCCGGCGGCGACGGTCCGTCGTGAGCTGGGGATCTTCTCCCGCGGCCAGGTGTGGCTCGCGCTGCTCATCGGCTCGATCGGCTTCGGCGGCTTCTTCGCGGTCTACACCTACGTCGCCCCGCTCGTGACGAACGTCACGGGTCTCGACCCGGCCGTCGTACCGTGGGTGCTCGTCGTCGCGGGAATCGGCATGACGGTCGGCAACTTCGTGGGTGGCCGCGCGGCGGACCACAGCGTCATCCGCACCCTCTTCCTGTGCTTCGGCGCGTTCTTCATCGCCCTGCTGGGACTAGCGCTCACGGCGCAGTGGACGGCCGGACTGTTCGTCTTCGTGTTCCTCGTGGCGGCCGCGGCATCCGCCCTGTCCCCGGCGATCCAGACGCGGCTCATGGATGTCGCGGGCGATGGTCAGTCGCTCGCGGCGGCCATCAACCACTCGTCGCTCAACATCGGCAACAGTCTCGGCGCGTACCTCGGCGGCATCACGATCGCCGCGGGGCTCGGCTACCTGTCCCCGACGTGGGTGGGCCTGCTGCTCGTGATCCCGGGGGTTCTGCTCGCGGTCGTCAGCGTCGCCCTCGAGCGCCGCGCGGGCAACCGCTCAGAAGGAGCGCGGGGTGTCGCCCTCGACGAGGATGCCGTCCTCGATCGCCCGCTTGCGTAGCGCCACCTTCGTTCCCACGTCGAAGCCCGCGACGCGGTACTTCTCGCGGATCCGCTTGAGGTAGCTCTTCGCGGTCTCCTCCGAGATGCTCAGCTGGAACGCGACGGCCTTCACCGGCTCGCCGCCGCCGTAGAGCGCCATCACCCGGCGCTCCTGCGCGCTGAGCTTGGGGGAGCCGCCGACCTCGCCGGCGTTGAGGGCGAGGTCGAGCTCGGCCGAGACGAACGGCTCGCCCTCCGCCGCCGCGCGGATCGCTTCGACGATCATCCCCGCGTCCTCGCTCTTGACGAGGTAGCCGAGAGCGCCCGCCGCGAGCGCCTCGCGGACGACGTTCGGCTCGGAGTAGGTGCTCATCAGCACGACCTTCACGCCCATCGTCTTGAGCGTGTTGATCTTGAGCGAGATCGGGATGTTGTCCTTGAGGTCGAGGTCGAGCAGCACGACGTCGACGGGGAACTCAGGGTGCACGGTGAGCTCGGGCCACGTCGGTACCGCGACGACCATGTCGATGTCGGACGCGGCGCTGCGGATCCACTCGGTGAGTGCCCCGAGGAGCATCTTGTGGTCGTCGACGAGCGCGAGCCGGATGCGGTCTGAGGATGTCACGGTCGTTCCTTCGCTGGGTGTTCGGTCATTGGTCCGCGGGGTTGTCGACGAGGGCCTGGATCTCCACTCGGAGGCTCTGGTTCTCGGTCGAGTCGACGTACTTGCCGACTCGACCGATAGCTTCCCATGTCGCCGGGTCGACGCGGTTGCGCGGCGCGCCCGTCGTCGTGATGACGATCGGCACGGAGATCTTGCGCCCCTGGGGGGTGTCGACGGATGCCGTTGCCGGCCCGATCACGAGGGCCACGGTCCGGGCGGCGCTCGCCTTCGTACTGTCGCTCACGAGCAGCCACGCGGTGGACAGGAGCCCGTCGCGCTGCTGGGGGTCGAGCAGCCCCGCGAGGGACCCCTTGTCGGTGAGGGTGACCGCCTTGCCGAGCAGGTCGGACTCGGTGATCGCGTGGTACAGCCACGTCTCGCGGCGCCCCTCGATGAGGTGCAGGCGAAGCTCCGTGGCGAGGGAGGCGGCCGTGCTCGCGGTCTTCGGGTCGAGGGGGAGCTTCACCTTGCCGGTCGCCACGCTGTCGAGCAGCTCCTCGGCGGCGAGGTCGAGCCGGGCGAGCTCCTCGGAGGCGAGCATCCCGACGGCGAACCGCGGGGCCGACACCGTGGACTGCACGAGCACTCGGTCGAGCTCGATCTGGACGAGCCGTCGGAACCCGGAGACGACGAACACGCCGATGACGGCGGGCAGCACGGCGAACGCGAGGGTTGTGATCTGGCCGCTCGCCGTGTCGGCGCTCCAGGCCGTGTTCACGATCATCGCCGTGGCGAGCGCGGCGCCGAGCACGCCCACCGAGACGAGGACGTCGACCGTGCGCCGCAGCGTGACGACGATGAGCAGTCCCATACCGGCCGTCACCGCGGCGGTCGTGTAGAAGCCGACGTTGTGGAGCGGCCAGACCGCGTACAGGTCGAGTGCGACGCTCGCGCCAAGGCCGAGGAGGAAGAGCACGAACGCCCAGTCGGGCAGCAGGTCGCCGCTCACCCGGGCGGTGACGAAGGTCGCCACGAGAGTGACGATGAGCACGAGCCACGCCGCGAGAGCGGGGTACGGGTTGGGGTACACGTCCCAGAGTCCGAGGAACCACACGAACCCGTACACGGCGCGCAGCGCGACGACGACGGCCGCCCCGATGCCGATGAACCCCGTGCCGAGGCTCGAGCGGCGCGGCGTGGCCGCACGGATGACGCGGCGCGTCGCATCCGCCTCCCGCCGCCGCGACTTGCCGCCGATGATGACGCCGAGGGTGTTCTCCTCGGGGATCGCTGAGCTCACTTCGGCACCTCCAGGACCACGGTCGTTCCCGAGCCGGGGGCGGAGAACAGGCGCGCCTTGCCGCCGACCTCCTTGAGCCGCGCGACGACGGACTCCTTGAAACCGAGTCGCGCGGAGTCGACGTCGTCGAGGGCGAAGCCCACTCCCGAGTCGGTGACCATGGCGCGCACGGTCGTCTCGTCGTCGGTGATGGTGACGTGCGCCTCGGTGACGCCCGAGTGCCGCCGCACGTTCTCGAGGCACTCGGCGAGAGCGAGCAGGAACGCGTCGAGCACGTGCGTCGGCAGCAGCACCTGCCCGGTTCCGTGCCAGCTCACCTCGAGCCCCATGCGGCCGAAGCGCTGCTTCACCGACTCGAGGGTGGTGCCGAGCACCGTCTCTTCGTTCGATTCGAGGTTGTAGACGCCCGAGGACTGCGGCGTGGGTGTGGCGCCGAGCCGGAGCTGCCGCAGAAGTCGGGCATCGTCGGCCGCCTGCTGGCGCATCGCCTCGGGGGCCACCCCGACCCCCGAGTGGGCGAGAAGCGTGAGTGTGGCGAGCACGGTGTCGTGCAGCAGCCGGGCGCCCTGGCGACGCTGGGCCTCGGTCTCGCTCGCCTGCCGCTCGGCCCGGTGGGCCCGGCCGATGCTCGCGATGCGGCGAGCGGCCTGCGGCACCCCGGCGCTGATCCAGAACCCGATGACGGTCGCGAGGAGCCACCCGAGCACGAGCAGCGGCAGTACGCGCAGAGGCGGTTGGAACGGCGCCAGCAGCACGGTCGTCAGCGCCGTGACCGCAACGAACGAGAGGCCGAGCATCACTCGCCGCACCGGCTCGGTCGTCAGTACGACGGCGAATGAGGCGAGGGAGCCGGCACCGAGCGAGGTCGCGGCCGAGATCGCGGACGGGCCCGGTCCGACGGTGCTCACGAGGGAGATGAGCAGCAGGATGCCGATGCCGGCGCCCATCGCGAGCAGCACCCACCGGCGCGACCTGCTCACCCCCACCCGGTACTGGCTGAAGCCGATGAGCGCGTAGAAGGGGAAGCACAGCACCCAGGTGAGCATGTCGATGCCGCCTGGGATGGTCAGGCACACCAGGGACACGACCGTGAAGCAGAGGCCGTACACGCGTGCGGTGCGCTGCAACAGACGGTCGCGTTCTTTCGCGATGAGGTCCATGTGCCCTCATGCTCGCACACCGTGCCCCACTATTGGGGGTGGCGCACCGAGCGTCGTACCCCGGATCGGCACGGTACAGTCACTAGTACAAGAGGGGTACGCGATCACGATCGCAGACCACACAAATCGAGTCGACCGGGGACCTAGCCCCGGACGACGGCCGGCGTCCCAACCCGAATTCGACGCCGGGGCCGGCTCACAGCACGTGCCGGTCCGACCGGGGGGTTGCCAGGGGCCGCAGCTATCGCGTTGCGGCCCCGCCCTCGTTAAGCCGAGCTCAGTAGGGCAGACCGCAGTAGTCGGCGAAGAAGTCGTACAGGCTCGAGCGCACGTCATCGGAGACGGGCACGACGATGCGACCCGCCCGGCCGTCCGACGTGTCGACGTCGAACGGGAAGAGCGTGCCCTGCTTGTCCTCCGCGATGGCGTGGGGATCGCAGCGCGAGGGCTCGACGAGCAGCCTCAGCAGCACGGCGCCGGAGTCGGCGTCGATGACTGCGTCGAGCCGCAGCTCGGTGACGTGCGAGCCCGAGTCATCCACGAGCGACAGCAGGGGAGTGTCGCGCGCCGAGCGGACCGTCAGGGTGCCCGGGGCGGCTGTGGGTGTGACGGTGAAGTCGAGCTGTGCGGGAGCGCCGGCGCCCGGTGTCCACGAGGCCGCAGCGGGGGGCGTGATGGTCGCATGGGATGCCACGGCCGCATCCAGGCAGTCCTTCTCGTTGATCGCCGTCACGATGTCGGTCTCCTCCAGCACGACGACGGCGGTCGCGGGGGAACCGTCGGCGCGCGAGAACGAGAGCTCGACGGCGTCCCGGATCGGCTCGTCGCCGCACTCGGGGTCGCCGAGCAGCACCGGGAGGTCGCGGGCACTCCCGGCGGGCACGGTCTGCGCCCGGTCGAACGACGCGGGCTCCGCGAACCGGCTCGACTCGAACGTCGCCCCGGTCACCTCGAGGGCGTCGGCGGTGCCGTTCGCGACCCGGATCTGGAGCTGGTGCAGCGCTCCGTCGAAGCGGGTCTGGAACACGGAGACGGTGATGCCCGCCGGCAGCGCGGTCGACGGCGCCGAGCATCCCGTGAGCACGACCGCGAGCGCGAGGAGAACGCCGATCGCCCGAGCCATTCCTCGATGATAGGGCTGCGCTGACGTCAGGACTCGAGGAGCCGACGCAGATGGTCCCCGACGAGGGCGTCCTCGATGAGGAAGCCGTCGTGGCCGAACGGGGAGCTGATGACGACGGGCTCGGTGCCGTCGAGGTTGGCCGGAAGGTGGGCGGCGATGCGCCGCTGGTCGGCCACGGGGAAGAGCCGGTCGCTGTCGATGCCGAGCACGAGAGCCGTCGCGGTGGCGCGGCGCAGGGCATCCACCGTCCCGCCGCGACCGCGGCCCACGTCGTGCGAGCTCATCGCCTGCACGAGCGCGATGTAGCTGTTGGCGTCGAAGCGCCGCGTGAACTTGTTGCCGTGGTAGTCGAGGTAGCTCTCGACCGCATACCGGCCGCCGCCGCCGAGCGGGCTGATGCCGCTCTGCCAGCTGCGCTCGAACCGGTCGTTGAGCTCGGTGGGGGAGCGGTAGTTGAGCAGGGCCATCCGACGGGCCAGCGCGAGGCCCTGGTGCGGGCCCTCCTCGGCGTCGTAGTAGTCGCCGCCGGCGAACAGCGGGTCCATGCGGATCGCCTCGAGCTGCACCGAGTTGAGTGCGATCTGGTCGGCGTTGGAAATGGCCGGGGCAGCGAGCACGGCGACGCGCTCGAGGCGGTCCGGGTTCGATATCGCCCACTCCAGGGACTGCATGCCGCCCATCGAGCCGCCGATGACGGCCGCCCACTTCCGGATCCCCAGGGCCTCGGTGAGGGCGAGCTGGGTTGCGACCTGGTCGCGGATGGTGATGAACGGGAAGCGCGATCCCCACTCGCGGCCGTCCGGGGCGTAGGACGCGGGGCCGGTCGTGCCTTGGCAGCCGCCGAGCATGTTCGGTGCGACGACGAACCACTTCTCGGTGTCGACGGCCTTGCCGGGGCCGACGATCCCGCCCCACCAGCCGCCGGTGGGATGCCCGGGCCCCGGGTCTCCGATGAGATGGCTGTCGCCCGTCAGGGCGTGCACGATGAGCACTGCGTTCGTGCCCGAGGGATTGAGGGTGCCGAACGTCTCGAACGCGACGCGCACGACCGGCAGCTCGCCGCCGCGCTCGAGGGGCAGTGCGCCGATGGACAGGAACTGGCGGATGCCTTCGGGGTCGCCCTCGCGCCACGCCCCGGTGACGGGGGGCTTGCCGATGAGGGAGCGCGCGTTGGCCTCGCTGATGAAAGCGGAGGGAACGGTGTCCTCGGGGGTCTGCCAGTCCATGTCGTCTCCAGTATCCCGGAAACGCCGAGGGCGTCCGTGTTTGTTACACGGACGCCCTGCTGAGGAGGAGGTTACGCGGAGGCGTTGGCGGCGGCGACCTTGCGGGCGGCCGCGAAGCCGGCCTCGAGGTCTGCCTTGAGGTCCTCGACGTTCTCGATGCCGACGGACAGGCGCACGAGGCCCGGCGTCACACCGGTCGTGAGCTGCTGCTCCGGCGTCAGCTGCGAGTGGGTCGTGGATGCGGGGTGGATGATGAGGCTGCGCACGTCGCCGATGTTGGCGAGGTGGCTGAAGAGCTCGACGTTCTCGACGAGCGCGCGGCCCGCGTCGACGCCGCCCTTGAGCTCGAACGAGAGGACCGCGCCGACGCCCTTGGGGGCGTAGGTGTTCGCTGCCGCGTACCACGGGCTCGAGGGCAGGCCGGAGTAGTTGACCGAGGCGACGTCGGGGTGGTTCTCGAGCCACTCGGCGATGTCCTGGGCGTTCTGGGTGTGGCGCTCGATGCGCAGGCTGAGCGTCTCGATGCCCTGGATGAGCGCGAAGGCGCTGTCGGGGGAGAGCGCCGCTCCCGTGTCGCGAAGCAGCTGCACGCGGATCTTGATGACGTACGCGATGCCGTCGCCGAGAACGCCCGTGTAGCTCGCGCCGTGGTAGCTCGGATCGGGCTCGGTGAGGCCGGGGAACTTGTCGACGTGCTGCGACCACGCGAACTTCCCGCCGTCGACGATGACGCCGGCGATGACGGTGCCGTGGCCGCCGAGGAACTTCGTCGCCGAGTGCACGACGATGTCGGCGCCGTGCTCGAAGGGGCGGATCAGGTACGGCGTGGCGATCGTGTTGTCCACGATGAGCGGGACGTCGTTCTCGTGCGCGACGCCGGCGACCTTCGCGATGTCGAGCACGTTGATCTTCGGGTTGCCGATCGTCTCGGCGAAGAAGAGCTTCGTGTTCGGACGCACCGCCGCTGCCCATTCCGCCTCGTCGTCCTGGTTCTCGACGAACGTGACCTCGATGCCGAGCTTGGCGAGGGTGTACTTGAACAGGTTGTAGGTACCGCCGTAGATCGACGACGACGAGACGATGTGGTCGCCGGAGTTCGCAATGTTGAGCACCGCGTAGGTGATAGCGGACGAGCCGGAGGCGACCGCGAGGGCCGCGGTGCCGCCCTCGAGCGCGGCGACGCGCTGCTCGACGACGTCGGTGGTCGGGTTCATGAGGCGCGTGTAGATGTTGCCGAACTCGGCGAGCGCGAAGAGGTTCTGCGCGTGCGTGGTGTCGTTGAACACGTACGAGGTCGTCTTGTAGATCGGCGTCGCGCGGGCGTTCGTGGTGGGGTCGGCCTGGGCGCCGGAGTGAACCTGCTTGGTCTCGAACTTCCAGTCGGACATTACTGCTCCTTGACTCATGGGGGCGGGCAGTGCCGCCCGTGCGTAGTGAGCCTAGGCAGGCGGCATCCCCCGGGCAACGGCGTCGGAAACACGGCGTAACCATTTGCTCTCCAGCGACTAGTCGTGCAAGAGTAGTCGCGTGTCGTCCATCCGACTCTTCATCCTGAGCGCGTTCGAGGAGCGCGGCCCGCTGCACGGCCACGCCCTGCGGCTCGTGGCCGACGAGGAGCACATCGACGAGTGGGCGGATGTCACGCCCGGAGCGGTCTACGGGGCCATCAAGCGCCTCGCTGCCGAGGGTCTGATCGCACCCGTGCGGGTAGAGCGCGAGGGCAACTACCCCGAGCGGCAGGTGTTCGAGATCACCCCCGCGGGACGGGAATCGCTCCGCAGCATCCGATCGGCGGCGCTCGAGACCATCGACTACCGGCCCGACCCGTTCGACCTGGCCATGGCCAGACTCGGCGCCGAGAACCTCGACGACCTGCGGGAGACCCTGGAGGGGCGGCTCGCCGAACTGCGCGGGATGCTCGCCGCCGACGAGATCAGGATCGAGCGGATCGCCCAGTACCTCACCCTCACCGAGCAGCACGTCGTGCGGCACGACCTGCATCGACTGCGCGGCGAGATCGCATTCCACGAAGAACTCCTCGAGGCGCTCCCGGCGATCCTCGCAGACGAGTCGTCCCGGAAAGGACCCCACTCATGACCGCTCCCGCCTCCGCTCCTGCGTCCCCGATCACGGTGACGCCCCGTCGCGCGTGGCTTGCCCTCGTCGTGCTCCTCGCCGGAATGTTCATGGCCTTGCTCGACACGACGATCGTCAACGTCGCGCTGCCCACGATCCGGACGAGCCTGGATGCCTCGGAGGCCACGCTCTCGTGGATCATCTCCGGCTACGCTCTCGCCTTCGGGCTCGTGCTCATCCCCGCGGGCCGGATCGGAGACCGGTTCGGGCACAAGTGGGTGTTCTTCACGGGCCTCGCGGTGTTCACGGGGGCGAGCGTGTGGTGCGGTCTCGCGCCGGACAGCACGCACCTCATCATCGCGCGCGTCGTGCAGGGGCTCGGGGGCGGAATCTTCTTCCCGCCCGTGCAGGCGTTCATCCAGCTCATGTTCCCGCCCCAGAAGCGCGGCAAGGCGTTCGGGATCATGGGCGCGGTGATCGGCATCTCCTCGGCGCTCGGCCCCATCGTCGGCGGACTGCTCATCGAGGCGATCGGCGAGGAGAACGGCTGGCGCTGGATCTTCGCCGTCAACGTGCCGATCGGCATCCTCGCGCTCGTCGCCGCGATCGTGCTGCTGCCGTCGGGATCGGAGGGCAAGAAGCTGTCGACGGATGTCGTCGGCCTGGCGCTCGTGAGCGGCGCGCTCGTCGCACTGCTCGTGCCGCTCATCCAGGGTCAGGACGAGGGCTGGCCGCTGTGGACCTTCCTGTCGCTCGCCGGGGGCGTGCTCCTGCTCGTCGCCTTCGCCTTCTGGGAGCGCCGCCTCGCCGCCCGCGGTGTCGAGCCGCTCGTGCCGCCGCACCTGTTCTCGCACCCGGCCTTCACGGGCGGGACGATCCTCGCTCTCGTGTTCTTCGCGGCGTTCACGAGCATCTTCTTCACCATCTCCATCCTCTGGCAGGCGGGCCTCGGCCACACCGCCCTCGAGTCGGGCCTCGTCTCGGTGCCGTTCGCGATCGGAAACATCATCGGGGCGAGCCAGAGCGATCGCCTCGCCCAGCGGCTCGGTCGCGCCGTGCTCGTGATCGGCAACGGTCTGCTCTCGATCGGTCTCGTCGCCCTCTTCCTCATCCTGCTGCTCACCCCCACCGCGGATCTCACCAACTGGGAGCTGCTGCCGGCGCTCCTCGTCGCCGGCTTCGGCGCTGGGCTGTTCATCGCCCCGAACGCGCGATTCATCGTCGCGACCGTCGACCGGGCGGAGGCCGGGGCGGCGAGCGGCGTCATCGGCACCATGCAGCGCATCGGCTCCGCCGTCGGCATCGCCGTCATCGGCAGCGTGTTCTTCGGCAACATCGGGGCCATTAGCGGGCCGGCCGACCTCGCCGGAGCGTTCGGTCAGGCCGCGACGCCGGCGCTCGCCGTGAGCGCCGCGTTCGCGATCGCGGCCTTCGCCCTCGTCTTCGCTCTCCCGAAGCGGGTGAACAGCTTCTAGCGGCGGCGCGAGCCGGTCGGGTCGCGCTTCGAGGGGCCCGCGGGCGCGTCATCCAGCACCCGGAACAGCCACCGCGGCTTGGGCTCCACGAGCGGCCGGAACACGCGCCGGACGAGCGGGCTCGCGAGCGCGATCGAGATGGCGATGCTCGCGAAGACGAGCCCGACGAGCCACATCGCCGACGCGTGCTCGCCGCCGAGGATGCCCGTCTCCCGGATCGGGTAGAGAACGAAGCTGTGCAGGAGGTACACGTACATGGTGGCCTGACCGAACCCGGTCATCCACGTCGCCGACCGGGGAACCAGCACGAAGAACGCGGCGCTCAGCAGCACGGCGAGCACGATGAGCGCGAGCCGCACGAAGCCCGCCCACCACTGGTCCTCGCCGAGCGCGGTGTACGAGTCGTCGTAGAAGAACCAGAACCGCAGGTCGACGAGCCGGAAGAAGTCGATGTTGAGGATGACCGCGAGAAGCCACGCGCCGAGCACGACGACGGCGCCGCCGCGAACCCACCACGCGACACGGTTCGCGAGCTGCCAGCGGTCGACGAGCCTCCACTGGCGGATCTGCCAGCCGAGGAGGAAGAAGGGGAGGATGCCGATCGCCCGCGACAGCGAGAACGTCGAGTCCACGTTCGACAGGTACCCCACTCCGACGGAGAACAGCACGGCCCAGAGCAGGGGCCAGCGGATGAGCGCCAGGTACGGCAGCACGAGACGGAAGATGCCGAGGGCGAGCAGGAACCACAGCGTCCAGCTCGGCTTCGACGGGTTGAACTCCTGCTTGCCCTCGACGAGGAACTGCACGACCGTCCAGATCGTCTCCATGATGAAGTACGGCAGAAGGATGTCGGTGAGCACCTTCTTCATGGTGCGGGTGGTCGGCGGGCTCGCCTTCGAGAAGTACCCGCTGATCATCGCAAACGCCGGCATGTGGAACGCGTAGATGAACAGGTAGAGCACGAGCGCGTTGTCGGAGTCGTAGGTGAGGCGCTGGATCGCGTGGCCCGTGACGACGAGGACGATGCAGAGGAAACGGGCGTTGTCCCAGAACGGCACGCGCTTCTTCGCGGGGACGGTGCTCACGGAGCCGGTGGCGGGCGCTGCGTCGGTCATCGAGTCCACCCTAGCCGCGCTAGTTTTGACGGATGGGTGATCGTCGCGCAGTTGTCACGGGAGCGAGTTCGGGGATCGGCGAGGCGACGGTCCGCCTCCTCCGCGAGCACGGCTGGCAGGTGACCGGGGTCGCGCGGCGCGCGGACCGACTGGAGGCTCTCGCCGCCGAGACCGGCGCCGAGGTGTTCGTGGCCGACATCACGAAGCAGAGCGACGTGGATGCCCTGCGCGCCCACCTCGAGGCCAGCGGCCCCGTTCACGCCCTCGTCAACAACGCGGGCGGCGCGTTCGGTCTCGCCTCCGTCGAGGACAGCGACGTGGACGACTGGATTCGGATGTACGACGTCAACGTCGTCGGGACCAAGCGGGTCACCTCCGCGCTCCTCCCGCTGCTGCGGGCAGGGGTCGAGCCGGGCGGGAGCGCGAGCATCCTCATGATCACCTCGATCGCCGGCCACGTGCCCTACGAGGGCGGCGGCGGGTACAACGCGGCGAAGTTCGCCCAGCACGCGATGACGGCGGTGCTGCGCCTCGAGCTCGCGGGGGAGCCGATCCGGGTCATCGAGGTGGCGCCCGGAATGGTGAAGACCGAGGAGTTCTCGCTTGTGCGCTTCGGCGGCGATCAGGCCAAGGCCGACGCCGTCTACGACAACGTGCCCGACCCCCTCTACGCGGACGACATCGCCGAGGCGATCGTCCACGCCCTCGAGCTGCCCCCGTTCGTCAACCTCGACCTCGTGACGATCAAGCCGGTCGCGCAGGCCGCGCCGCACAAGGTCATTCGGGGCGAGCTGCGGCCTCGGTAGCCTCCTCGAGGAGCCCCTCCTCGACGTCGGCGAACGCGAGCTTCGGCACGAGGAACAGCAGCACCGCCGCGACGAGCGCGCCGACACCGCAGATCGCGAACACGGTCATGTATCCGAGGAAGCTGGATGCCGTGTGCCCCGCCACCGCGACGGTGCCGGCCGCGAGCACGATCGCGAACACGGCGGAGGCGAAAGATCCGCCGATCGTCTTGGTCGTGTTGGTGAGGCCGGTGGCCACGCCGGTCTGACCGCGCGGTGCGGCGGCGGCCGCCGCCGACGGGAGGGCGCCGACGAGAGCGCCCGAGCCGATGCCGGCGATCGCCATGTTCACGAAGACGCCGATCACGGTCGCGTTGTTCACGAGGAAGAGAAGGTAGCCGGTCGCGACGAAGAACGTCGCGACGATGAGGGCGACTCGCGGGCTCGACCACTTCGACAGCCGGGGGAACAGCAGCGCGCCCACGATCATCGAGATGAGGTAGGCGCCGATGAGGTAGGAGAGCACGTCGGCGTCGAGGCCCAATCCGAAGCCGTGCTCCTCAGGGTCGGTGCCCGCGAAGGTGGCGAGGGGCGCTTGGGCCCCGAGCAGGCTGATGCCCACGAGCCCCGCCGTGAGCTGCACGGGCCACATCGTCGGCTGCCGCAGTACGCGAAGATCGATCGCGGGGTCCTTCTGCTTGAGCTCGTAGCGGCCCCAGGGGATGAAGACGAGCACGCCGACGATCATGAACACGTACACCCACCACGTGCCGGGCCCGTTGATGCGCAGGAACGTGAGCCCCGACGTGATGAGCAGAAGGCCGAGCGTGAGCACGACGAAGCCCCAGATATCGAGGCTGCGTCCGGGCAGCGGCGTCGACTCCGGCACGCCGAACAGGATCGCGAAGAACACGAGGGTCACCGCGATCGCGGGGAAGTAGAGCGTGGTCTGCACATCGCCGAGGGCGGTGAAGATCTTGCCCGCGCTGAGGGCGCCGATGATCGCCCCCGCCTCGAGGGCGACGACGAGGTAGCCCGCGGCCCGACGGGTCTGCGATGCCCCCGTGCCGGTGACCCGGCCGCGGTCGAAGATGAGAGCGACCTCGAGCGGCAGCCACACGACGTAGAACCCTTGCAGCGCGAACGCGACGAGGAACCAGGTGAAATCGGTAGTGAAGGCGAGTCCCCAGGTGGCGAGCGCGGTGAGCACCGTCGAGACCAGGAGGATGCGCTTGTGACCGTACATGTCACCGAGCTTGGCGAGCACCGGCACGACGATCGCCGACAGCAGCAGCTGGGCCGCCTCGAACCAGTTGAAGTCGGCGTCGCGGATGCCGAGGTGCTCGACGAGATCCGGGATGATCGGCACGTAGTACCCCTGGAGGATGCCGCTCACGAGCTCGACGAGGAACAGGTAACCCACGAGGCCGAACGTGACGCCGGCGGCCTTCCCACGCAGCACTGACATGATCGCGATGCTAGCGGGTCGCGGCCGCAACACGCCCGCAACGCGGGGCGGCTAGCGTTGAGGGCATGAGCGACGAGCGCGAGGTACTGGGCTGGGGCGAGTTCGGGGATGCGTCCCGAGAGCTCGCGCAGGTGATCACGGACGACGGGTGGACGCCCGACGTCGTCGTCGCGATCGCGCGCGGTGGCCTCCTGCTCGCCGGCAGCATCTCCTACGCGCTCGGCGTCAAGAGTTGCGGCGCGCTCAACGTCGAGTTCTACACCGGTATCGGCCAGCGGCTGCCCGACCCCGTCCTGTTGCCGCCGCTCCTCGACGAGGTGTCGTTGCGCGGCAAGCGCGTACTGCTCACCGACGACGTGTCGGACTCCGGTCGAACGCTCGCGATGGTCGTGCAGCTCCTCGAGGCGACGGGGGCGGAGGTGCGCACCGTCGTGCTGTACACCAAGCCCGGCACCGTGCACGAGCCCACCTACACCTGGAAGCGGACGCCGCTGTGGATCACATTCCCGTGGTCGGCCTTGCCGCCCGTGGAGCGCTCCGTCGAGGGGGCGTCGGCGTGAGCATCCATCTCGTCGGCGGCGGGCGCAGCGACGACTACGCGGGTGAGGTGTACGAGGCGTTCCTCGAGGAGGCGGCGGCACGGGCATCCGCGTCCGACCGGACGGTTCCCCGCATCGCCGTGCTCCTCGTCGGCGCAGATGAGGAGGTCGCCGACGCCTACCGGGCCCAATTGGCCCGCGTCGCGCCGAGCGACCCGGTGGTCGAGCTCATCGAGGAGGGGGAGCGCTTCGAGTCGCGCGTTCTCGGCGGCATCGATGCGCTCCTGATCGGTGGCGGGCACACGCCCTCGTACCTCCTCGCCGTCTCCGGCATCACCGACGAGATCCGGCTGCTCGTCGCCGACGGCTTGCCCTACCTCGGCTTCTCCGCGGGCGCGATGATCGCTGCCGACGCCGCGATCGTGGGCGGCTGGCTCGTCGGCGACGTCGCGGTATGCCCCGAGGAGACCGCGGAGGACCTCGACGACGTGACGGTCGCCGAGGGGCTCGGCCTCGTCGACCTCGCGATCGACGTGCACGCGGCCCAGTGGGGCACCCTCGGTCGGCTCATCGCGGCGAC
Organism: Antiquaquibacter soli; assembly: GCF_030580675.1. Classification (GTDB taxonomy): domain Bacteria; phylum Actinomycetota; class Actinomycetes; order Actinomycetales; family Microbacteriaceae; genus Rhodoglobus; species Rhodoglobus soli. The sequence goes on from NZ_JAUQUB010000001.1 coordinate 902,693, forward strand.
CGAGGCCGGCCTCGTCGACGGGGGAGTCGCGATCGACGAGTTCACGGTGCTCATCGTCGGCGAGGGCGCTCTGCGCGTCGTCGGCTCGGGCAGCGTCTGGCGCATCACGCCCGGCGATGAGGGCGTCGTCGTGGGGACGCTCGGCGCGTGAGCCCCCGCCCGCTCGCGGACCTCGTGGCGCCCGACTGGGCGGCCGCGCTCGAGCCGGTCGCGCCGCGGATCGCGGCGATGGGGGACTTCCTTCGCGCCGAGACAGCGGCGGGGCGGCGCTACCTCCCCGCGGGCGAGAACGTGCTGCGCGCCTTCAGCTATCCGCTCTCGGACGTGCGGGTGCTCATCGTCGGGCAGGACCCGTACCCGACGCCCGGGCATCCCATCGGCCTGTCCTTCGCGGTCGAGCGCTCGGTTCGCCCCCTCCCGCGGAGCCTCCAGAACATCTACAAGGAGCTGCGTGACGACCTGGGTATCCCGCCCGTCGCGCACGGGGACCTCACTGCGTGGGCCGACCACGGCGTCATGCTGCTCAACAGGGTGCTCACCGTGCAGGCGGGCGCCTCGGGCTCCCACCGGGGCAAGGGCTGGGAAGAGGTCACCGAGACGGCGATTCGCGCCCTCGTCGATCGGGGCGGCCCCCTTGTCGCGATCCTGTGGGGGCGGGATGCCGCGACCCTCGCGCCGCTCCTCGGCGATACGCCGATCATCCGATCCGCGCACCCCAGCCCGCTGTCGGCGTCGAGCGGGTTCTTCGGCTCGAAGCCGTTCAGCCGCGCGAACGAGCTCCTCGCGCAGCAGGGTTCGCCCCCTGTCGATTGGCGGCTGCCTCAGTAGGGTGGAGTCATGGTCAGCGGGGGAACGACGATCGAATTCCGCGGCATCACGAAGACCTTCGGCGCGGTGCGCGCCGTCGACGACCTGACGTTCTCGGTGCAGCCGGGTCAGGTCACGGGCTTCCTGGGGCCGAACGGGGCGGGCAAGACGACGACGCTGCGCATGCTGCTCGGGCTCGTGAGGCCGACGAGCGGCAGCGCGACGTTCGGAGGTGTCGCGTACGCGCAGCTGCCCGACCCCTTGCGCACGGTGGGCACGGCGCTCGAGGCGTCGAGCTTCCACCCCGGTCGGTCGGCGCGCAACCACCTCCGCGTGTATGCCGCGGCCGCCGGGCTGCCCTCCTCGCGCGTCGAGTTCGTGCTGGGGGTCGTGGGGCTTCTCCCGTACGCGGACCGCCGCGTCGGCGGCTACTCGCTCGGGATGCGCCAGCGCCTGGGCCTCGCGTCGGCGCTCCTCGGCGACCCGGCCGTGCTCGTGCTCGATGAGCCCACCAACGGCCTCGACCCCGAGGGCATCCGCTGGATGCGGGGATTCCTGCGCGATCGCGCCGCCGAGGGGCGCACGGTCCTGGTGTCCTCCCACGTGCTCTCCGAGGTGCAGCAGAGCGTCGACCGCGTCGTGATCATCTCGCGCGGCCGAGCCGTCTACGAGGGCGACCTGGACGGGCTCGAGGCGAGTGCGACAGTCCGTGCCGACTCGGCCGAGCGCGCCCGGCTCGCCTCCGCCATCGCCCTCACCGGTGCCGCCGTCACGACAACCGACGCCGGGGTGATCGCCACCGGCATCACGACCGAGGAGGTCGGGCGACTCGCCCTCGACGCGGGCATCGCGCTCACGCTCTTGACGGAGGAGCGGGCAGGCCTCGAAGACGTCTTCCTCGAGCTCGTCGGCGGAGAGGCAGCCTGATGCGCGCGATCGCGTCCGAGGCCCGCAAGCTGCTCTCCGTGCGGCTGTGGTGGATCCTCCTCATCATCCTCGTCGCCTACGTCGGCTTCACCGCCGCCCTCCTCGCTGGGCTGTTCGGCGCACTCGGCGACCAGCTCGCGTCGAGCCCGGGAGCGCCGCAGCTGCCCGTCGAGACTCTCCCGCCGATCGTCTACAGCACGGCGACGGCGGTGGGCTACGTGTTCCCGCTCATCCTCGGCGCTCTCGCCGTGACGAGCGAGTTCCGCTACCAGACGCTCACTCCGACGTTCCTCGCGCAGCCGCGGCGCGGTGTGGTACTCGCCGCCAAGGGGCTCGTGCTCGCTCTCGCGGGGGCCGTCTTCGGGATCGCGGGGCTCGCGGCATCCGTAGGTCTCGGCGCTCCGCTGCTCGCGCTCACCGGCAACGCGACGGGACTCGACGATCCCGACACCTGGCTGCTGCTCGCTCGCGCTGTGCTCGCGATGGCCCTGTGGGCGCTCATCGGCGTGGGGCTCGGCACCCTCATCCCGAACCAGGTCGGGTCGATCGTCGTCGTGCTCGCGTTCACCCAGTTCGTCGAGCCGATCCTGCGCTTCGGTGCCTCGATCTGGGACTGGACGGCCGAGGTCGGCAAGTTCCTGCCGGGCGCCGCGAGCGACGCACTCGTCGGCTCGAGCATCTTCACGTCGTCGGGCACCGGCACGACCGCCGTGCAGTCCCTGGAGTGGTGGCAGGGCGGACTCGTGCTGCTCGGGTACGGCGCGATCGTCACGGTCGCGGGACTGGCGACCACCTGGCGGCGCGACGTAACCTAGGCTGACCCGGAGGAGGATCGGATGCTGGAGGAGGAGTACGCCCCCCGTCGGCAGCTCCCTCCCCACTTGCGGCCGGCGCCGGTCGAGGAAGCCCCCTTCGAGTACTCGCTCCGGCAGGCCACGGAGAAGGACCTCCCGCACGTTCTGGAGATCTACAACCACTACGTGCGCAACTCGAGCGTCACGTTCGACGACTCGGTCATGAGCCTCGGCCAATTGCGCCGGAAGTTCGCCAAGACGCAGGAGAAGCGCCATCCCTTCGTGGTGGCGGAGAGCCCGTCGGGCCAGATCCTCGGGTTCGCCTACGTCTTCCCCTGGAAGGACAAGGCGGCCTTCCGGCACTCGGTGGAGAACTTCATCTACCTCGGGCCGACCGCCACCGGCAAGGGTCTCGGCAAGGCGCTCCTCGGGGAGCTCATCTCGCGCTCCAAGGCGGCGGGGCTCAAGGAGATGGTTGCCGTCATCGCGGACCAAGGGGCCGAGGCATCTATCGCCCTGCACCGCGACTTCGGGTTCAAGCAGACAGGGCACATGGGGCGCGTCGGTTTCAAGTTCGACCGTTGGCTCGGCACCGTCTTCATGCAGAAATCGCTGAAGTGATCTCCCGCACGGCCGCCTCGATCTCTCCGACGGTCGACGGCTCACCGAGCCACAGCATGCGCAGCAGCAGCCCGTCGATCGCGTGAGCCGTGACGCGCGTGCGCACCGGATGCAGCCGCTCGGGGTCGATCGCGTGCTCGAGGGCGCCGTACCACGCCTCGGCGTCGGCCCGTAGCGCGTCCCGCCGCATCGCGAGGAACATGAGCTCGTACTGCGCGATCGCCGCACCCCGGTGGGTGAACGCCCAGTCGTGCATGACCTCCGCGAAGCCCCGCAGGTCGTGCTCCCCGAGGTCGGCGAAGAGCGCCACTTGCTGCTGCGTCGCTCGTCGCAGCGCGCTCACGAAGAGGTCGTCGAGCGTCGCGAAGTAGTACGTCGCGCTCGCGACGGGTACGCCGGCCTCGGCCGCGACGGAGCGGTGTGTGACCCCGGATGCCCCGTCCCGCTCGAGCACCCGCAGCACCGCGTCGAGCAGCGCCTCCCGCCGCGCCTCGCCCTTCGGCGTCAGGGTCACTCGTGCCGCCCGCCGAGCTCGAGCAGCACGACTCCGCCGACCACGAGTGCCATTCCGAGCAGTTGCTGCCACGTGAGCATCTCGCCAAAGGCCAGCCACGAGATGACGGCGACGAGGACGACCCCCACTCCGGCCCAGATGGCGTAGGCGATGCCCAGTGGCACTCCGCGCGAGAGTGTCTGCGAGAGCATGACGAACGCGAAGACGTAGCCGGTGACGACGATCGGGTACGCCCACCAGACGGCCTTCTCGCCCGACGTGAGCTTGAGGAATGTGGTGGCGATGACCTCGCCGGCGATCGCGAGGGCGAGGAACAGGTATCCCATGGGTGGCCTCCAATTTCTTGTACAAATGTACCAGAAGTTTGGCGGGAGGAGGGCGGCGCATCCCGCCCCGCGTTCCTAGGCTGACCGCATGAGCAATCCCGTATCCCAGTTGCGCCTCGTCGTCGAGACCGAGGATTTCGAGCGCGCCCTCGAGTTCTACCGCGACGTCCTCGGGCTCCCCGAGGCGGAGTCCTACGAGGGGGAGGGCGGCGCGCGGGTCGCCATCCTCACCGTGCCCTCGGCAACCCTGGAACTCTCCAACCCCGCGCAGATCCGCCTCATCGACGACGTCGAGGTGGGGCGGCCGGTCGCGCGCAGCTATCCGCTGAGCATCCGCGTCGCCTTCGAGGTCGAGGATGCCGCGGTGACGACCGATCGGCTCGTGGCGGGTGGCGCCGACCTCGTCGCCGCCCCGACCGAGACTCCCTGGCGCTCCCTCAATGCGCGGCTCGAGGCCCCGGGGGGCCTGCAGATCACCGCGTTCCAGGAACTGGAGAAGGGCTCCGACTCGGAGTGAGTCGAAGCCCTTCCGAGCATCCCGAGCTCAGCTTCGCGGCGTCGCCCGGCGCAGGATGAAGAACCCCACGACCGCGCAGAGCACCGTGATGACGTAGCTCCACGCGTACACCCCGAGGAGTCCGAGCGAGACGAGCGCCTCGCCGACTGCGGGCCAGCTCTGGGTGAAGGTGAGGTAGGCGACGAGGGCGACGATCAGCAGGCTCAGCACGGCGAAGAACACCGTCACGCCCAGTGACTTCCAGCGCACGTAGACCGCTCCGATCGCCGCTCCGAAGAAGAACCCCAGCGCGAGCAGCGTCAGGTAGGCGAAGGCGCGCCCGGTCCAGCCGCTGTCCCCGAAGTAGATCGCGGTGAACATCCTGCCGCCGAGGCCCCACCCGCCGGTCGCCTCCTCGATCACCGACAGAATCGTGAGCCCCACGGTGTACATCACCGCAAGGAGCGCGAACGTCAGCGCAGACCCGAGCCAGAAGTCGCGGCGGGTCGCCCCGTAGCCGAGCGCGAGCGCGAACGTGAGATTCACGGACTGGATGGCCACGACCATCATGTAGACGAAGATGAACATCGACGCGCCGCTCCACTGGAGGCCGTCGACGGCCTCCACCATGCCCTCGGGGCCGGCGGCCGTGTTGATGATCCACCAGATCAGCCAGTTGATCACGAAGATGAAGCCGAGGATCATCCAGGGCAGCGTGATCGTGGTCCACGGGTTGGCGGTGTTCAGCCGGACCACCGACCAGATGCGGTGGGCGGCGCCCGTCGGTCGGGCGGTCGTGTCGAGTACGGCGGTCATGCGCCGACCTCCTCCTTCTCGGTCATGCTGGTCCTGCGGATGATGAGCTGCTGCAGCGACACCGGGCTGAGCTCGAGGCCGGCCGCCACGGCGGCCGCCTTGTCCTGGTCCGTGAGGCCGGCCACGGTGACGGAGGCGAGTCCGCCGATGCCGTCCCGCTGGAGCACCTCGCGCGAGCCGACGAACGCGTCGACGGCCTTGCTCGTGCCGACGACGGCGGTCGCGGTGCCGCGCAGAGCGTCCGCATCCTGGTCGATGATGATGCGGCCGCGGTCGATCACGAGAACGTGCTCGAGCAGGTTGGCGACCTCGTCGATCAGGTGGGTGGAGAGGATGACCGTGCGCGGGTGCTCCGCGTAGTCCTCGAGGAGGCGGTCGTAGAAGGTCTGGCGCGCGACCGCGTCGAGCCCGAGGTACGGCTCGTCGAAGAAGGTGAGCGGCGCGCGGGCGGCGAGGCCGACGATGACGCCGATCGCCGACAGCTGGCCTCGCGAGAGCTTCTTGATGCGGGTGCGCAACGGGAGCCGGAAGTCGTCGACGAGGCGCTCCGCGTAGTCCGGGTCCCAGTTCGCGAAGAACCAGGGCGCGCTACGGAAGACGTGCCTCGCCTGGAAGTCCTCGGGGTAGCGCTGGCTCTCCTTGATGAACGAGATGCGCTGGAGCACATCGGCGTTCTCGACCGGGGATTCGCCGAAGACCGAGATCCGGCCATCCGTCGCGAACTCCTGGCCGGTCAGCAGGCTCATGAGGGTCGTCTTCCCGGCGCCGTTGCGGCCGAGCAGTCCGTAGATCTTGTTCTCCCCGACGCTGAAGGTCACGTCGTCGACGGCGGCGAGGTCGCCGTAGCGCTTGGTGAGGCTCTGCACCTCGATGACGCTGCTCACTGGTTCTCTTCCTTCCTGATCATCTCGGCGAGCTGGGCGGACCCGATGCCGAGCTTTGCTGCTTCCGCGACGAGCGGACGGATGTAGTCCGCCTGGAACTCGTCTCGGCGCTGGGTGACGAGGCGCTCGCGGGCGCCTTCGGCGACGAACATTCCGATTCCTCGTTTCTTGTAGAGGATGCCGTCGTCCACGAGCAGGGAGACCCCTTTGAGCGCCGTCGCCGGGTTGATCCGGTAGAAGGCCGCGAACTCGTTGGTCGAGGGCACCTGGGTCTCCTCGGCGAGCTGACCCGAGATGATGTCGTTCTCGATCTGCTCGGCGATCTGGACGAAGATCGGGCGTGAGTCGTCCATGGAAACCTCCTTCCCTGCTCCCGTTATTGGGTTAGTTAGTCAGGTAACTAACCAATCAGGTCGAGTCGCGGATGTCAAGTCCTAGGCTCGAAGGGTGTTCGAGCTCCACGACCTCACTGCCCTCGACCAGCTCGGCCAGTTGCGGCGAGGCGAGCTCGGCCCGCGCGCGCTCGCCGAGCACTACCTCGAGCGCATCGAACGGATCGACCCGGCGCTCGGCGCCTTCACGACGGTGACGCGGGATACCGCGCTCCAGCGCGCCGACGCTCTCGAGCACGCCGTGCCGCGGGCTGCCGCGCTCTGGGGCCTCCCGCTCGCCGAGAAGGACCTGTGGTCGCGCGCCGGAGTGCGCACCACCTTCGGTTCCCGCGCCTTCGAGCACTTCGTGCCGGAGGCCTCCGACGAGATCGCCGACACCCTCGACGCCGCAGGCGCGGTGAGCCTCGGGAAGACGAGCACGCCCGAGTTCGGTCTGGCCTCCTACACCGAGTCCCTCGTCGCCGCCCCGACGCGCACTCCGTACGACCTGTCGCTCGGTGCCGGGGGCAGCAGCGGGGGAGCGGCGGCCGCGGTCGCCGCGGGGCTGCTGCCCGTCGCACCCGCGTCGGACGGGGGCGGGAGCATCCGCATCCCCGCCGCCGCGACCGGGCTCGTGGGCCTGAAGCCGTCGCGCGGTCGCGTACCGTCGGGATCGGGTTTCCTGAGTCTCGCGGGGCTCGTCTCGTTCGGCGCCGTCGCCCGCACGGTCGCGGACGCCGCCCTCGTCCTCGACGCGATCGCGGGCCCCTCGCCCTGGTCGGTGGGCCCGCCCACGTGGGACGGCGGTGCCTACCTCAACGCCGCGGTGCGCGGGGAGGGCCGGTTCCAGCTCGGCGTGATGACGAGCTCGCCGTGGGAGGACTCGCACGACATCGTGATCGCTCCCGAGGCGCGAGCGGCGCTCGACGCCGCCGTGCGGGAGCTCGCCGCAATCGGCCACGGTCTCGAGGAGACCTCGCTCGAAACCGAACCCTACGGCGAGCACTTCCGGGTGATCTGGCAGGCGTCGGCGGCGGGCATCCCGGTCGACGGTGACCGCCTGCACCTCCTGGAGCCGCTCACGAGGTGGCTCGTCGAACGCGGGCGCGCCCTTCCGGTGCGCACGCTGACGGCAGCCCTCAGCTGGCTGTCGGGCTACGAGCGCCGCGTCATCCGGCGCTTCGCCCCCTTCGACGCCGTGCTCACGCCCGCCCTCGCGCTCGCGCCGCGCCCCGTCGGCTGGTACGACGCGGAGGACGGGGAGCGCAACTTCGACCAGCAGGTGGAGTACACGCCGTGGACGAGCTTCGTCAACGTCGCCGGGCTGCCCGCGATCGTGCTGCCGGTGCACCACACGGAGGACGGGCTCCCGATGGGCGTTCAGCTGATCGGCCGCCCCGGGGGAGAGGACGTGCTGCTGTCGATCGGCGCGCAGCTCGAGCGTCGCCTGAGGTGGCAGCGGCGGCACCCAGCGAACTGGTAGCAATGGCTTAGGTAAGGCATGCCTATACTGGAGTCATCATGACGACCGCTCTCGCCGCCCGCTGGCACCCGCAGACCGCGGACCGCATCCTCCTCGCGGGCGATGAGTCGGCACTCGAGTCCATCCGAGAGATCGTCGCCGGCCTCGAGCCGAAGACGCGCGGCCAGGTGTTCGTCGAGGTGGCGTCGGCGGCGGACATCCAGCCGATCGTCGCGCCGGGTCGTGTCACCGTGACGTGGCTCGTGCGCGACCGCGGCCAGAGCCTGCGCCGCAGCGTCGACGCGTGGTTGAGCGAGATGCTGCCCGTCTCGGCGTTCGGTGAGTCCACCGTGTACGCGTGGATCGCCGCCGACGGGCCCGCGCGACTGCTCAGCTCGAACTGAGGCCCACGAGCCGCGCCGACTCCTCCCACAGCGCTGCCGCGACCCCCGGCCTGCGGATGACCCGGTTGACGCGCCCGTTCGGCTTCAGCCCGTCGAAGTAGGTGCCGTTCGCCGCACCGACCGTGTCGACGGTCGCGAGCGTCACGAGGGGCGTCGCGCCCTCCTCCGCCGTGATCGCGATCCGGCCGTTCGTCACCCGGTTGCCGAGCTTGACGAGCGCCGATTCCGCGCCGAAGCTCGTGGCGACATAGCCCGGGTGGAACGAGTACGACTCGACGGGCGCGCGCCGCGCGAGCTCTTCGGCGAACAGGATCGTCGCGATCTTGCTCGTGCCGTACGCCCGCCACCCGCCGAGCCAGGGGCGCTTCTGCCACTGCAGGTCGTCGAGTCGGAACGAGCCGAACGTATTGGCGATGCTCGCGGTGCCGATCACGCGGCCACCCGTCAACCGCGGCAGCAACAGGTTCGTGAGCAGGAACGGCGCGAGGTGGTTGTGCTGGATGGTGCGCTCGAAGCCGTCCTTCGAGAGCCCGCGGTGGTGCAGCAGCCCGCCCGCGTTATTGGCGAGCACGTCGATGCGCTCGTACGTGTCGGCCAGGGATGCCGCGAGCCCCCGCACCTCGTCGAGGCTGTCGTAGTCCGCGAGGAACGCCGTGCCGCCCACGCTCGAGGCGACCGCCTTCGTGCGCTCCGGGTTGCGGCCGACGACCGCGACCTCGAAGCCCGCGTCCGCGATTCGCGCGGCGGCGTTGGCGCCGATGCCCGAGCTGGCTCCCGTGATGACGGCGACCGGGGTCACTCGTACCCGCCTTTCTTCAGTCCTGCCTCGATCTCGAAGCGGTTGCGGCGGGCATCCTGCCCGGCCAGCACGTACAGGGGGATGAAGGCCAACCCGTAGCGCTTCCATTGCGCGCGATGCACGGCCTCGTGCTCGAGAACCGAGGGGCGCACGTTGGTCGAGGTCAGGTAGACGGCACCGATCGTCGTGCCGCCCCGCCCGAACGCCCAGGAGGGCATCCCCGGTGCGACCCACACCCCGCCCTCGCGGCGGATGCGGAAGCGGCTCAGCACGCCGCCCCACACGAAACCGCACGCGGTGGCGAACCAGTAGCCCGGCCGCGCAACGATCGGGTGCAGGAGAACGGCGCGCAACCAGCGCACGCGCGTGAGCCGATCCAGGAACGACCCGCGCCCCCGTCGGATCTCGGTCATGGGTGCAGACTACCGGCTGGCGAGGACTACGGTCGGCCGTAGGCCTCGAGGAGGCGCAGCCAGACCTCGTTCATCGTCGGGTATGCGGGAACGGCGTGCCAGAGCCGGTCCAGCGGCACCTCGCCGACGACCGCGATCGTCGCCGCCTGCAGCATCTCCGCGACATCCTGCCCGACGAAGGTCACGCCGAGTACGACTTTGCGCTCCTCGTCGACGACCATCCGCGCGTGTCCCTCGTAGTCGTCGGCCTGGAGGCTCGCGCCGGCGACCCAGCCGAGGTCGTAGTCCACCACGCGGATGTCGAAGCCCGCCTTCCGCGCCTCGTCCGAGGTCAGGCCGACGGATGCCACGGTCGGCTCGCTGAACGTCACCTGGGGTACCGCGCGGTGGTCTGCCGTCGCGACGTGGGCACCCCACGGGGAGTCATCCACGGTCCGACCCTTCGCGCGCGCAGCGATCACGTCGCCCGCCGCGCGCGCCTGGTACTTGCCCTGGTGGGTCAGGAGGGCGCGGTGGTTGACGTCACCGGTGGCGTACAGCCAGTCGAAGCCGCGCACGAGCATGGTGTCATCCACGTCGATCCACCCGCCCGGGGTGAGGCCGACGGTCTCCGCGCCGATATCGCTCGTGCGGGGCACGCGGCCAGTCGCCACGAGCAGCTCGTCGGCGACGACGGCCTCGCCGTCGGAGTGCACCGTGACCTCGCCGCCGGACCGTTCGACTCGAGTGGGAGCCGCGCGCCGGATGTCGACGCCGGAGTCGCGCAGCGCCGCCGTGACGGCTTCGCGGGCGAAGTCCTCCTGCCCGGGCAGCAGCCCGCTACGGGCGAAGACGGTGACCTCGGTGCCGAAGCTCGAGTAGGCGGTCGCCATCTCCACCGCGACGACGCCGCCGCCGATGATCGCGAGTCGCTTCGGTGGAACTCGGGCGCTCGTCGCCTCCCGGGGAGTCCACGGAGCCGCCTCCAGGAGGCCCGGGATGTCCGGCAGCAGCGGGTCGGATCCCGTCGAGATCACGACAGCGTGCCGGGCTGTGAGCGAGCGCTCCGAGCCGTCCGACGTCGTGACGGTCACGCTCTTGACGCCCGAGAGCCGGGCGTGACCGCGGACGAGGTCGATGCCGGCGCCGTGGACCCACTCGACCTGGCCCGAGTCATCCCAGTCGTGGACGATTCGCGTGCGTCGCGCGAGCACGGCCGCGACGTCGACACCGCCCGACACGGCTTCGGCTGCTCCCGGGACCCTTTCGGCTGCCCGCAGTGCCGCCCCGCTACGGATGAGCGCCTTCGACGGCATACAGGCCCAGTACGAGCACTCGCCGCCGACGAGCTCGCTCTCGATGAGGACGGCGGTCAAGCCGCCCTGAACGGCGCGGTCCGCGACGTTCTCCGCGACGGCACCGGCGCCGAGGATGACGACGTCGTACTCGTCGCTCACTTCTCGCTCCTCAGCACGACGCTGCCGCCCCACCCGTCGTAGACGCCGCGGTGCGCCGCGACCACTTGGTAGACCTGCTCCACGAACTCATCCACCGTCTCCCATTCCACATCCGTCGTAGTGGTCGCCTCCAGGAGGTAGGTGCCGAACCCGCGCCGCGACACCCGGACGGTGTAGCCGCTGTCGCGCAGCTGGGCGGCGGCCGCCGCCACGTCCGCGCGCTTGCGGAAGGTCGCCGTGTGATCGACCACTCGCGGCGTGCTCAGCACATCGCCCAGCTTCACCCGTTGCGCGAGCTGCTCCGTGCACATCGAGTGCAGCTCCTCGCGCGTCAGCCCCTTGGTCTTCATTGCTCTACTTTCCGATGAACTCTGCCGGCTGGCGGGAGAGGAACGCCTGCATTCCGATGCGCACATCCTCGGTCGCGGCGAGGCGCACGAGCTCCGGTTGGAGAGCCGCGGCGGCCGCGATCGGGTCGTCGACCGCGGCTCGAGCGCTCGCGAGGGTGGCCTGGACGGCGAGGGGCGCCTGGGCGGCCACGCGGTGCGCGAGCTCCAGCCCGCGCGCGAACTGCTCGCCGTGCGGCACGACCTCTTGCACGAGGCCGAGCCGCAGCGCCTCAGCGGCGTCGAAGGTGTCGGCAGTGAGCATCCAGCGCATGGCGTTGCCCCACCCGATCGCGCGCGGCAGCCGCACCGTCGCGCCCCCGAACGGAAGGATGCCGCGGGCGACCTCGATCTGGCCGAAGGTCGTCGACTCGGCGGCGACGACGATGTCGGAGGCGAGCATGAGCTCGATCCCGAGCGTGAGGCACGTGCCCTGCACCGCGACGACGATGGGCTTGCTCGTTCCGGGGCCCGACACGCGCCACGGATCCAGCCCGCCCTCCGGCACGATCGAGAGCCCGTCCGGGCCGATGCGCGGCGAGACGTCGGCGAGGTCGAGCCCGCCGGTGAAGTGATCGCCGTGCGCGAAGACGAATCCGACGCGCAGCCCGGGGTCGCGCTCGAGTTCGCCGTACGCCGCGCAGAGCGCCTGGAGAAGCGAGAAGTCGGCGGCGTTGCGCTTGTCGGGTCGATTCCAGCCCATGAGCAGCACCGCGCCGTCGCGCTCGACGGTGATGCGGGCCCCCTCGCCGGTCGTCGTCATGCCCCCAGACTACGACGGCCCGGGGACGCGGGGGAGGCCGATCAGCGGGCGAGGGCCCCGATGAGCCTGAGGATGGTCGGCATGTCGTCCACGGCTGCCGCCATGCTCGCGGGTGCGAAGGCGGTGATGCCCGCCCCGGCGAACTCGAACCTCTCGCGAAGGGCTCGAACCGCCTCGACGAGCTGCGCGGCGCCGAGGCCGAAGGGAAGCGGAGCGGCGAGACCCTCGATCTCCGCCGGATCGAGCACGTCGAGATCGACGTGGATGTAGACGGCGGTCGCCCCGGTCGCCTCCACGGCGGCGACGATCGACTCGGCCGAGACGTCGTCGGGGGAGAGCATCGGGATGCCCGTTGCCGCGAGGTACTCCTCCTCGCCGTCGTCGATGGCGCGCGCCCCCGCGATGACTACCCGCGTCGGGTCGAGCGGAACGGCCGGGACGAGCGCGGACGGTCCGTCGCCGAGCAGGGTGCGCAGGACCATCCCGCCGAATGCGCCCGAGGGGCTCGACTCGGGGCTGTTGAGGTCCGGGTGCGCGTCGAACCACACCACAGCGACGCCCGGTGCAGACGCGTGCTCGATCGCTCCGAGCTCGACGCCGCAGTCGCCGCCGATGGTGATCGCCGGGCCGGTCACACCCGCGAGGGTCTCGGCCACGCGATCGCGCACGACGGCGATCGAGCTGAGCCGGTGGACCCCCGTGCCTTGCGCGTCGCCCGCTTCGAGAGGGATGTCGACGACCCGGGTCGCCGCCGACGGCAGATCGCCGCGGATCGCTTCGGCGCCGTCGACGAGCCGCATGGCGCGAGGCGACCCGGAACCCTGCCACTCGGGCGCGACGACGAACGTGACCGCCATAGCTGAACCCTAGCGCGTCGCCCGGGCGAGGTTGGCGACGAGTTCGTCGCGGTTCTGACGGATGCCGTAGGCGGGCTTGTTCGTCTCGACGCGCCAGCTCTCGTCCAGGCTCAGCGGCACGGCGTCGAAGCCGAGCTCGTCGTAGAGCGCCGTCACCCGAGCGACGGAGTCCGCGTCGTCACCCGCGAGTGCGAGGGCACGGCGGTTCGGTGTGCCCGCGGGGGAGCCCGTTGACAGGATCTCCGCCGCCCCGATGTGGTTGAAGGCCTTCACCACGTGGCTGGTCGGCAGGTGGTGCTGCAGGAGCCTGCTCGACGTCGCCGTCTTCTCGTCGAGTTCGGCAATGTGACCGTCGCGCTGCGGGTAGTAGTTGTTCGTGTCGAGGACGGTCTTGCCGGCGAGGGGTTCGACGGGCACCTCGCGGTAGCGGCCGAGCGGGATGGTGACCACGACGAGGTCTCCCGCTTCCGCCGCTTCCGCGGGCGTGGCGGCCCGGGCGTGCGGTCCGAGGTCGGCGACGAGGGCCTCGAGCGTCTCCGGGCCGCGCGAGTTGCTCAGCACGACGTCGTAGCCGTGCTGGATGGCCGCCCGCGCGACACTCGACCCGATGTTGCCTGCCCCGATGAATCCGATGGTTGTCATGGTGTCCTCAACACGACGACGGCCCCGGAGGATTCCCCGGGGCCGTCGTTAATGCGTCGCGGACTACTGCTCGATCGCCTGCGGGGATCCGCCCGCCTTGAGCGCGGCGAGCCGGGCCTCGATCTCGGTCTGCTTGTCGAGGTCCTCGAGGCTCTCGAACTGGGCATCGAGGGTCGAGGCGGCGAGCTCCTGCTGGCCCAGTACCTTGGCCTCCTCGCGCCGGATCTTCTCCTCGAAGCGGCTGATCTCGCTCGTGGGGTCGAGGATGTCGATCGAGCCGATCGCCTCGTGCACCTGCTTCTGCGCCTCCGCAGTCTTCGCGCGAGCGACGAGCTCGTCGCGCTTGGAGGTCAGCTCGTTGAGCTTCGCGCGCATGCCCTCGAGGCCCTTCTTGAGCTGCTCGACGACCGCCGTCTGCGATGCGATCGTCGGCTCGACGGCTTTCGCCTCGTTCTCGGAGGACACCTGCTTGCCGAGCGCCACCTTCGCCAGGTTGTCGAACTTGTCGGCGTCCACGGTGTTGCCGGCGGACCGCAGTTCGTCGGCCTTTGAGCTCGCGGCGAGGGCCTTGCGGCCCCAGTCCTGGGCGGCCGTGACATCCTCGGCGTGGTCCTGCTCCATGAGCCGCAGGTTCCCGATCGTCTGGGCGACCGCGCTCTCGGCCTCGGCGATGGAGTTCGTGTAGTCGCGCACGAGCTGGTCGAGGAGTACCTGGGGGTCCTCGGCCTGGTCCAGGAGGGCGTTGATGTTCGCCTTCAGGAGCTGGGTGATGCGTCCGAGGATGGATTGCTTCGCCATCGAGCGTGCCTTTCGTGAGGGGACCGGTGGGATGAGCCCGTGTTTAGAACCTACCGCCGCGGCTGCGGCGGCCACCACTGCCGCGGCTGGAGCTGCGCGAGCTGCCCCCGAACGAGCCGGAGCGACTGCTGCGCGAGCTGCGGCTGCTTCCGCCCGACCGCGAGCTCGACCAGCTGCTCCCGCTGCGAGAGCCGCCGCCGGATGACCAGCCGCCGCCGCCCCCGCTGAACACGCCGTCGAGGAATCCGCCGAGCAGGCCGCCCAGATCCGCGCCGTCGGAGCCATCGCTCCAGGCGGGGCCGCCGTACTGCTGCTGCCGCGAGTAGCGCGAGACGTCGTTCTGGGCGAGGTCGAACGCGGTCGCCCCGAGCCGACCCGCCTGCTCCGCCTCGGTGAGCGCGGCGACCGGGTCGGACGCCGCGAGGGCGATCGCCTGCTGAAGCCGTCGGTCCGCCTCGGCCACGCGGGTTCGGGCGGGCTCGCCCACGCCGCCGCGGCGGGTCGAGATGAACTCGGCCGCACTCTGGATCTGGGCTCGCGCCGAGCTGATCGCGGCGTCGAGCTTCGTCCGCGCCTGGGCGACCCGGTGCTGGGCGTCGCGAGTGGCCGTGAACACCGTCTCGAGGGCGGAGTTCGCCTCCGAGAGCTTCACGATTGCGGCGGCGGGGTCCGAGCGGGCATCCATGGCGGCGGCGAGGGCGCGCTCGGCGTCGGCGATCGCCGGCCCCAGCGTCGCGCTCGAGGCATCCTGCGGCAGCGCGCGCGCGTCGGCGATGTCCTGCGTGGTGTCGGCGATGACGGCGTCGAGCTTCGCGGTGGCATCGCCGAGCTCGCGTGACAGTGCGTCGACCGCGTCGAACAGCTGATTCGCCTGCCCGACCGAGGATTGAGCCGACCGCACCGCGACGGCGGCCTCGCTCGCCGCACCGGAGGAAATCGCCTTCCGCGCAGCCGCGACAGCGGAGTCGGCGAACTCGAGCAGCTTCGAGGCCTGGTCCACATTGTGCGCCACCGGGCCGACGACGGCGGCGGCGTAGGTCGACGAGAGCGCGGCGATGGACGATCGCACCGCGTCGACCCGTGCCCGCGTGGCAGCACCGGCCGCGACCGTCGCCTCCAGCGCCTGCGGAGCGTTCTTCTCGAGCTCGCGCAGATCGTCGAACGCGTCTGCCTGGCTGTCGAGCTCCGCGTCCGCCGCCTCGCACAGCTGGATGATGCGGGTCGTCAGCTCCCGCTTCTCTGCGTCCGTCTCGGGCTGCGCGTCGTCGAGCTTCTGCTTGAGCGCGAAGGCCTCCGCGACCTTGGCCTTCGCGCCGGCGAGAACGGCGGTGAAGTCCTTCGTGGCATCGTCTCCGAACTGGGCGACGGCGAACCCGAGCTCCTGCTCGCTCGTCTTGAGCGAGTCGTCGAGCTGCACCAGGAGGCTCCCCGCCCGGGTGTCGAGCTCCTTCTGGGTCATCCGGTCGGGGGCGGCCGTCGTCTCTCCGGCGCTGTTCCGGCGGCGGATGCGCGAGTAGATGAACACCCCGCCGCCGATCACCACGGCGCCACCGAGCACCGGCAGCCAGGGGAACTCGCGGGTGGACGTCGCCGGATCCGTGGGCTGCGGGTCGGTGTCGGGGCCCGGTCCCACGACCCCCGTGGCCGACGCCTCGAGCGACTGGGCGCCCGCGATCGCCGCATCCGCCCACGCATCGTCGCGCAGCTCCGACTCGATCGCGCTCTCGGCGTCATCGAGCTGGGCGTCGCTCAAGGGGAACGCCGAGTCGACCGAGAGCGCGTACTGCCGGTCCTCGACGGCGACAGCAAGGAGGAGGTCGTTCGCGCCCAGCCCGTTGTCGATCGCGGTCGTATCCGCCCAGTCGACGGCGTCGGTCGCGCCGGTGAACGAGTCGACGTACACGACGAACAGCTGGATGCCCGCCCGCTCGTACAGCGAGTCCAGGGCATCCATCACCCGCGACTCGTCGCCCGACACGGCCCCGACGGTGTCGAGCACGTAGGCGCCGTTCAGGTCGACGGGGTCCTCGGCGCTCGCGGCGAGCGGAGCGGACAGGGCGAAAATGCTGCCGGCGAGAAGGGCCGCGGCGGCGCTCAGTCGTGACCTCATGGGAACTCCTCCAAGACGTGGACGCCCCAGAAGTCTAGGCGGCGGGTCAGTCGATCCGGAGGGGAACCGGGGGTGAGACGACGAGATCGGTGAGAGCCGGCAGGTCGGGGTCAAGCACGTCGGGCACGAAGTCGAGGGAGACGAGCACGTCGTAGTCACCGGCTGGCAGCGGCGTCGTACCCGGCTCCTCGAGGCCCGGCTCGCACGCCGTCGTCGGCACCGTGATCGGCTGCTGGAGCGACTCCCCGGGGGCGAGATCGAGCACGTTCGCGATGAGGATGACCGCGCGTCCGCTGTGCGACACCGTGACGCCGCCCTGCACGACCGTGACCGACGGGACGCCGAAGGTGCCGGTCACCCGGTCTCCCGAGGCGTTCGTGACGGTGAGGACGGAGCCCTCGACTCTCGCCTCCAGCCCGTACATGCTGCCGGTCGCGTCGGGCACCGGGGCGCCGCACGTGAGGTAGGCGTAGGGGTCGCGCTTGAGCGACTGCTGCAGCTCGGAGTCGGCGGCCGAACCGCCCTCCATCGCGGGCGCCGAGTCCGACATCGTGGTCGACTGCGGAGCGCTCACGATGGTGGGCACCGCGAGCACGCCGATCCCCGCTATCGCGAGCACCCCCACCGCCCCCGCTCCGAGCTGCGCCGGCAGTCGACGGCGTCGGGAGGCGCGGATGACCGCCTCGGTGTCGATCGGGCGGGGGGCCGGGACGGCCCCGAGCATCCGTCGCAGGTCGTCCTCAGTGGCCACGGGGCCCTCCCGTCTCGTCATCCTCGAGCTCGATGGCGAGCTTGCCGAGCGCGTCGCTCAGGTAGCGCTTGACGGCTCCCGCGCTGATCTCGAGCGTCTCGGCGATGTCGTCGACCTTGAGGTCCTCGTAGTAGCGCAGCACGATGCACGCGCGCTCGCGCGGGGTCAGTCGCTGGAGCTCGGCCATGAGGTCCAGTCGGGCGTGGGTCTCCGCGTCGCGGGGCTCGTCCACCTCGGGTGCGGCCGTGAGGTGCGCGATCTTGCGCCAGCGGGACGAGCGCCGCCCCGAATCGAGGTGGGTGTTCAGGATGGCGCGGCGCACGTACGCCTCCGCGCTCGCGATCGAGTGACCGTTGCGCAGTCGGCCGAACGTCTTGACGAGGGCGTCCTGCACGAGGTCGGCGGCGTCGTCGCGGCTTCCCGAGATGAGGTACGCGTAGCGCGTGAGCGCCTCGCCGCGCTCCGCGACGAGTCGCGTCACGATGTCCTCCCACCGCGGGGCGGGACTGGGGGCGCTCTCCACGAGTGCTCTCCTTGTCGGTCGGCTCAGCGACTCAACCGTAATCGTGCTCACACCTACTGAGACGACCGACAGGGCGGAAAGGTTGGGATGGCCCGCGTCTGGCTTCTACCCCAGCTTGGCGCGGAGCACCTCGAGCTGCCGGGAGACGGCCTCCGGCACGCGCCCCTCGAACGAGTCGAAGAACGCCGCCGTGTCATCCGCTTCCGCGCGCCAGCTGTCGGCGTCGACGGCGAACAACTCAGCAAGGTCGGCTTCGCTGACATCGAGGCCCTCGGTGTTGAGGTCGCCGGGGGCCGGGACCAGCCCGAGCGGGCTCTCCGTCGCGGCGACCTGGCCGTCGACCCGCTCGAGAATCCACTCGAGTACGCGGGAGTTCTCCGCGAAACCCGGCCACAGGAAGCGGCCGTCGGCGCCCTTGCGGAACCAGTTGACCTGGAAGATTCGCGGCACCGACCCGGACCGGCGCAGCTCCTGGCCCACGGCGAGCCAGTGGGCCCAGTGGTCGGCCATGTTGTAACCGCAGAACGGCGCCATGGCGAACGGGTCGCGGCGCAGTTCTCCGAGAGTGCCTTCGGCGGCCGCCGTCCGCTCGGACGAGATCGTGGCGCCCAGGTAAACGCCGTGCTCCCAATCCCGTGCCTCCACCACTAGCGGCACGTTGGTCGCGCGGCGACCGCCGAAGATGATCGCGTCGATGACGACGCCCTGCGGATCCTCCCAGTCGTCCGAGATGCTCGGGCACTGACGGGCGGCCACAGTGAACCGTGAGTTCGGGTGGGCGGCGGGGCGACCGGATGCTGGCGTCCACTCCTTGCCCTCCCAGTCGATGAGGCGGGCCGGCGGTGTGTCGCTCATGCCCTCCCACCAGACGTCGCCGTCCTCGCGGAGGGCGACGTTCGTGAAGATGGTGTTGCCCCACAGGGTGTCCATCGCGGTCTGGTTCGTCGAGTAGCCGGTGCCCGGCGCGACTCCGAAGAAGCCCGCCTCGGGGTTGATGGCGCGCAGCCGCCCGTCGGCGCCGCGGCCGAGCCAGGCGATGTCGTCGCCGACCGTCTCGACGGTCCAGCCCGGGATGCTCGGGGAGAGCATCGCGAGGTTGGTCTTGCCGCACGCGCTCGGGAACGCCGCCGCGACGTGGAAGACGCGACCGCGCGGGTTGGTGACCTTGATGAGGAGCATGTGCTCGGCCAGCCAGCCCTCGTCGCGGGCCATGACCGACGCGATACGGAGGGCGAAGGCCTTCTTCGCGAGGATCGCGTTGCCGCCGTAGGCCGAGCCGAACGACCAGATCTCGCGCGACTCGGGGAAGTGCGAGATGTACTTGGTGTCGTTGCAGGGCCACGGAACATCGGCCTGCCCGAGTGCGAGCGGGGCGCCGACGGAGTGGATGGCGCGCACCCACGGCGTCGACGGGCCGATCTGCTGCAGCGCCTCCGACCCCATGCGCGTCATGATTCCCATGCTCGCGACGACGTACGGGGAGTCCGTGACCTGCACGCCGAGGCGTGAGAGCGGGGACCCGATCGGTCCCATCGAGAACGGCACGACGTAGAGGGTGCGCCCGCGCATGCTTCCGTCGAACAGCCCCTCGAGCGTCGAGCGCATCTCGACGGGGTCGGCCCAGTTGTTGGTCGGCCCGGCGTCGGAGGGATCGACCGAGCAGATGAAGGTGCGCTCCTCGATGCGAGCCACGTCGCTCGGGTCGCTGCGCGCGAGGAAGCTGTAGGGGCGGTGCTCGGCGTTGAGCTTGATGAGGGTGCCCGCCTCGACCATGGCCTTGGCGAGGGCATCCCACTCAGCCTTGGATCCGTCGCACCAGACGACGCGGTCGGGGAGGGTCAGGGCTGCGATGTCGTCCACCCACTGCGCGACGGCGGCGTCGGTGCCGTCAGGGGCGGGGGAGAACGAGCGCGTCACTGCGGCGATGCTCATGGGTGTCCTTTCCGCTGGCAAGAATGTGGTGTGTTTCCACTCTGGTAGGCACGAACGGACTTCTGTCGAGAAATCGACTGGAAAGATTCCGGGAACTTTCGATATGGTGGCGACGTGAACGATCTTGCGACCCTCGGTCAGCGCATCCGGCACTTCCGCACTCGCGCTGGGCTCACCCTCGACCAGCTCGGAGAACGGGTCGGTATCGCGGGGAGCCAGCTCTCGCTCATGGAGAACGGACGTCGCGAGCCGCGGCTCACCCTCCTCACCTCCATCGCCGAGGCCACGGGGGTCCAGCTCGCCGACCTGCTCGATACGGCTCCGCCGACGAAACGGGCGGCTCTCGAGATCGAACTGGAGCGCGCCCAGCGGTCGAGCCTCTACGCCTCGCTCGGTCTGCCGAGCATCCGTGCCTCGAAAGCACTCACCGACGAGACGCTCGAGGCCATCGTCGGGATGCACCACGAGCTCGCCCGGCGGGCGCGAGAGGCGATCGCGACCCCGGAGGAGGCGCGACGCGCGAACACCGAGCTCCGACTTCACATGCGCACGCTCGACAACTACTTGCCCGAGATCGATGACATCGCCGAGAAGATCCTGTCGGACATCGGCCACACCGCAGGCGCTCTCACCCACCGCGAGGTGAGCCTCATCGCCGAGAAGCTCGGGTTCGAGCTCGTCCACGTCGGCGACTTGCCGCACTCGGCCCGGTCCGTGATCGACCTCGAGAACGGCCGGGTGTACCTGCCGCCCGCGTCCATCCCGGGCGGGCACGGGTTGCGCGGCATGGCGCTGCAGGCGCTCGGCCACCGAGTCCTCGGGCACGAGCATCCCGCCACCTACGCCGACTTCCTCCGGCAGCGCCTCGAGATCAACTACTTCGCTGCGGCCGTGCTCATGCCAAGGCGCCAGTCGGTGGAGTTCCTGCAGCAGGCGAAGGCCGACCGCAACATCGCCGTCGAGGACTTCCGCGACGCGTTCGGCGTCACTCACGAGGCGGCGGCCCTGCGCTTCACGAACCTCGCGACAGCCCACCTCGACCTCGAGGTCCACTTCCTCCGGGTGAGCGACGACGGTGCCGTCGCGAAGGCCTACGAGAATGACGGGCTCCGGCTCCCCGTCGACGTGACCGGTTCGACCGAGGGGCAGTTCGTGTGCCGGCACTGGAGCGCGCGCACCGCGTTCACCCGCACCAACCGGACGACCGAGTTCTACCAGTACACCGACACCCCCGAGGGCACCTTCTTCGATTCCACCCAGACCGGAACGACGTCCGCGGAGGAGTTCTCGATCACCATCGGCGTCCCGTTCGCGCACTCCAAGTGGTTCCGCGGCCGGGAGACCCAGAACCGCACCCGGTCGACGTGCCCCGACGAGAACTGCTGCCGCCGCCCGTCACCCGACCTCTCGGGCCGGTGGGCCGGCCGGGCGTGGTCGAGCGCCAAGCTGCACGCCCACATCCTGTCGCCGCTGCCGTCGGGCACCTTTCCCGGCGTCGACGACCGGGAGCTCTACGAGTTCCTGCAGTCGCACTCCGTGCAGTCGGACTAGCCGAGCTCCTCCGCGGCGCGACGGCCCGCCTCGCGCAACCACGCCGCCGTGTCCGCGAGGGATGCCTCGGCCGACCCCGCGAGCTCGGTGAGCGACGCCGACCACACCCCGCCGCTCGCCGTCACCTGTCCGGCGATGACGCCCACCCGCTCGGCCCCGGCGAGCCCGATGAGCTGGCCGACGAGCTTGCCGCCGAGCGACTGGTCGTCGAAGCGCCCCTCGCCCGTCAGCACGAGGTCGGCCTCGCCGATCGCCGAGGGCAGACCCGAGAGCGTCATGAGGTAGTCGGCGCCCGGTTCGATCCGCGCCTTCCACGCCGCGGCGAATCCGTAGCCGGCGCCGCCCGCCGCGCCGGAGCCGGGAGCGAGAGGGTCGCCGCCGAGGAATCGGGAGAAGTGGCCGAGAGCGCGATCGAGCTCGGCGACCTGTTCAGGGGATGCGCCCTTTTGCGGCCCGAAGACCGCGGCCGCGCCGGAAGGGCCCAGCAGGGGAGCCGTGACATCAGTGAGCAGGACGACACCGCCGGCCGGCGGGGCGACGAGCTCGTCCCGATCGATCCGGAGCACCTCGAGGAGCCCTGCTCCGCCGTCCGGCACGGGCTCGCCCTGCTCGTCGAGCAGGAGCAGCCCCAGGGCGCTCAGGGCACCGGCACCGCCATCCGTCGACGCTGACCCGCCCAGTCCGATCACGACGGACCTCGCGCCCGCGTCGAGGGCGGCTCGGATCACCTCGCCGAGTCCGCGGGTCGTCGCCGTCAGGGGCGCGGGAGAGGCCATGAGCGGCAGCCCGCTGCTCTGGGCGAGCTCCGTGACGGCCGTGCCGTCGGGCAGCTCGAGCCACTCCCCGGGAACAGGCCGCCCATCGGGGCCGGTCACGAGTCCGGCGCTGCGCCGCCGCGCACCCGGCACCGCCGCCTCGACCGCGTCCAGGGTTCCCTCGCCGCCGTCCGCCTGCGGCATGAGCACGAGCTCGTCGTCGGGTCGGACGGATGCCCATCCCTCCGCGATCGCGTCGGCGACCAGCCGCGCGGAGAGGGAGCCCTTGAAGGAGTCGGGCGCGATGACAACGGTGTTCGGCACGGGGGACAGCGTAGCGGTCGGGTATCCTCGGTCTGTGCCGCGCCCGACCACGACTCGACGTCTTTCGCGCGCACTCGGACTGGTCCTCGTGCCGATTCTGCTCGCCGGGTGCGCGAGCGCGTCGAGCGCTGCAGAGGACGCGCCGGGACGGGCCAGCCGCCATCCGGATCCCTCGCCGATCACGTTCGCCGTCGTCGGCGACTCGATCACCGCGTGGACGTCGCTCGAGCCCGGACTCAGCTCGTGGGTGGGTACGGCACGGTCCGCCCGCGTGCTGCTCAAGGGCGGGTGGGCGGTCGCCGGGGCGACCACGGTCGACATGCTCGCCGGTGTCGACGATGTGCCCGACGCCGACGTCCTCGTCGTGATGGCGGGCACCAACGACATCCTCGGCGGGGCGACGGATGCCTCCCTCGCGGCCACGGCCGACCGCATCACCGAGATCGTCCGGGAGACCGGCATCGACCGTGTGGTGCTCTCGGCGGTCGCCCCGAACGACTTCCGCCAGGAGGGCACGGAGAAGCTCAACGATGCTCTCGCGGCGCTCGCCGCGCGCCACGGCTGGACGTGGTTCGACCCGTGGATGTTCGTCCGCGAAGCGGACGGCGGGTATGTGCGAGGAGTGAGCGCCGACGGCATCCACCCGAGCCGCCAGGTGGAGATGCGCGTGGGCACCGAGCTGCGCGGGGTCATCCTCGATTCAGGCCGCGACTGATCGGGTCCGGTACGGAACCGCTCAGCGCGCGAGCGACTCCGCGGGCAGCTCGAACCAGCGCAGCGCCTCGAAGTCGGCGCTGAGCCGCTCGTCGCCGAGCCGATCCCGCCCGTCCGGCTCGGGAAGCGAGCCGAGCAGGTCGCGGGCCTCCGCGAGGTAGCCCGCGAGAGCCGACTCCGGAGCCGTGTCGTCGTGTCTCGGGTAAGTGAGTCTGCCCTCGGCGTCGTACCGCACGTGCGCGAGCCGCAACGGCGGCTCGACCGCGCCGTCGCGGTGCCGCCACAGCCCCGTGTCGGGATCGAACCGGTACTGGGGCACGAGCCGGTGACCGAGGTCGGCGACGAGGGAGACGGCGTCGACGATGTAGCGGAAGACCTCGTCGCTGATGAAGTAGTTGAAGCTCACCCGCACCCAGCCGGGTTTGATCCCCTCGCAGCCGCCCGAGATCTCGCGTTCGAACTCGTGCGACCGCTCGATGTCGATGCCGAGCAAGCGGTGGCCGTAGGGGCCCGCGCACGAGCATCCGCCCCGGGCCTGGATTCCGAAGAGGTCGTTGAGGATGGCGACGACGACGTTGTGGTGCAGGTAGAGCCCGCCAGGGCGCTTGATGACGAAGGACATGATCGAGAGCCGGTCGGCGGTCGCGCTGCCGAGCACCTGGATGCTCGGGTGCGCGTCCCACTCGGCCCGGGCCTGCGCGAGGAACCGCGACTCCAGGGAGTGGATCGTGTCGACGCCGACCTCGTCCTTGAGCGCGAACACGAGGCCCGCGCGGATGGATTCGATGATCGCGGGCGTGCCGGCCTCCTCGCGGTGCGCGGCGTGGGTGATGAAGCGGTGCTCGAGCGGGTTCACGTAGGAGACCGTCCCGCCGCCGACGACGTCGGGCACCGAGTTGGTCAGGAGCGCCCGGTTGACGACGAGCACCCCCGGGGTCCCCGGCCCGCCGATGAACTTGTGGGGGGAGAGGAAGACCGCGTCCGCCTTCGAGGCGTCGATGGTCACGTACGGTCCCGCGGCAGCGTAGTCCCAGAACGCCAGGGCGCCGTACTCGTGGAGGAGCGCCGTGATGCGCTCCGTATCTGTGAGGATGCCCGTGACATTGCTCGCGGCGCTGAACGAGCCGATGATCAGGGGGCGCTCCCGGAACTCCTCGAGCCGAGCGCGGAGCGCGTCCTCGTCCACGTGCCCGTCGGCGTCCTCGGGGATCGTGACGACCTCGGCGATCGACTCTCGCCACGGCAGCTCGTTGCTGTGGTGCTCGAACGGGCCGATGAGCACGACCGGTCGCTCCTCGGGCGGGATGCTCGCGCTCAAGCCGTGGCGACGGTCGAGGTCGGCGGGCAGCCGGAGGCCCAGGATGCCGACGATCTTGTCGATCGCACCGGTTGAGCCACTGCCCGCGAAGATGACGACGGTGTCGTCGGTGCCGTGCACGGCTCGATGGATGATCGCGCGCGCGTCCTCGCGCAACCGAGTCGTCTGCAGGCCCGTCCCACTCGATTCGGAGTGGGTGTTCGCGTAGCGGGGAAGCACCTCGTCGCGGATGAAGTCCTCGATGAATCCGAGGGCCCGGCCGCTCGCCGTGTAGTCCGCGTAGGTCACGCGGCGACTCCCGAATGGGCCGTGCATGAGCTGGTCGTCGCCGATGACGGACTCGCGGATCCGCGCGAGGATCGGCGCCGCCGGGTCATCCATGGCGCCAGGCTAACAGCGCCGCTACTGTGACACCATGTCACAGAGCTCGAGATCGGTGTCGCTCACCTCGCTGTTCCGCCAGTCGCGCGTCGTGTGGGCGATCCGGGCCGCAGTCGCACTCGTCGTCGGCATCCTCGTGCTGGTCTGGCCGCAGTCGACCGTGGCTGTGCTCGCCACGCTCCTCGGCATCTACTTCGCCGTCCTCGGTGGCGTACGCATCGTGCAGGGCATCGCCGACACCGAGCTCAACGGGGGAGGCAAGGCGGCCAATATCATCCTCGGCGCGCTCGTGCTCGTGCTCGGCGTGGTGGTGATCCGCAATCCGTTCGAGACCGCGGTGTTCCTGGTGATTCTCGTGGGCATCTCGTGGGTCTTCGAGGGCGTGGCGACCCTCCTGGAGACCGCGCGCGGACGGGGGAGCGTTCTCTCCACCGTGATCGGCCTGCTCATCGCGGCCGCGGGGGTCCTCGTGATCTTCCTCGCCGAAGGCGTCGCGGTCGCCTACGCGGTCTTCTTCGGCATCACGCTCATCGTGGTCGGCATCCTCGACTTCGTTCTGCTCTTCACAGTCGGTCGCGCGATAGCGAAAGCCGATCGTGGCTGAGCGGACCGCGCCGCGCACCGGTTCGACCGTCGCCAAGATCGCGGTCTCGGTGGCGGCGATCGCCGTCGGCCTCTTCCTCGTCTTCGGAGCTACCACCCCCGCGATCGCCGATGGGGTGTTCGTGGGGTCGATCGCCCTCGTGCTCGCCGTCTACCTGTGGTCGGGAGTGACTGCAGGCCAGGCCCGCGTGCTGGCAGTGGTCCTCGTGCTCGTCGCGCTGTATGCGTTCATCCGCGGGTTCGGTGTGCTTGAGCTCGTCGTGGTGCGCCAAGTGGGCGGAATCACGGCCATCGTGAGCGGGGTCATCCTGGTCTTCCCGTTCGTGCGGGCGAAGCTTGCGGAGCGCCGCCGCTAGATCGCGACCGAGGTACTCCACCGCGGCGATGCCGCCGGTCTCCGGGATGCCCGGACGCACGACATCGCGCACACGCGCACACGCGCACACGCGCACACCAGCGGGTAACCCTAGATGGGTGGCGGGTTGGAGGTGTTTGCGGTGGGTGTGGTGTGTCCGGTGGGGCTGGTCCAGTGGTGGCCGGTGGTGGTCCAGCGGGTGT
This sequence comes from Antiquaquibacter soli, assembly GCF_030580675.1. Classification (GTDB taxonomy): domain Bacteria; phylum Actinomycetota; class Actinomycetes; order Actinomycetales; family Microbacteriaceae; genus Rhodoglobus; species Rhodoglobus soli. The sequence goes on from NZ_JAUQUB010000001.1 coordinate 928,729, forward strand.
GGTGTTTGAGGCGGTGGTGGCTTCGGCAGAGGGGGCGGAGGTTTGCTGCGCTCGTGGTTCCGCCGTGGTGCCAGGCGGTGGTGTGGTCGAGGTCGCAGGTCCGGGAGGCGCGTCCGCAGCCGGGGAAGTCGCAGGTGGGGTGGGTGGTGCGGATGAGGCGGTCCAGGTCGGTCGGGGGTCGGTAGGTGCGGCGGTCGTAGTCGAGGATCGTGCCGGTGATCGGGTCGGTGAGGATGCGCCGCCACCTGCTGGAGGTTCCGGCGAGGCGGCGGGCGGTGTCCGCGTCGATCGGGATGACCCCGTCCAGGGTCGCGGGACGCTCGGCGACGCCGAGGAGGGTCTCGACCGGGATGAGGACGCCGACGGTGACGCCGACACCGGTGCCGGCCGTGAGGTCGCCTGCGACGAGGTCCCGCAGGAGGTCCGCGCGGATCTGGTCGAGGGTGCGGGTCTCGTCGGGGTGGGTTGCGGCCTGTCGGGCGAGGTGGTTCAGGTGTGTCAGAGCACGAGTGGCATCGGCCTCGGGCATCCGGGTGATCAGTAGCGCCATCCCGTCCGGTTCGGGTTCGATCCACACCGCCCGCCTCAGCGCCGCGACCTGATGACGCTCAGCCAGCGGGCGCGGGTGCAGCCGCGCGACCAGCAGTCGCAGCTGGGAGCGCAACCGCGGCGCCGGCAACCCCCGACGCTGCAGCACCTCCCCCTCCAGGCGCGACAGCACCTGGTCGGGCAGATCCGTGATCACATCCGCAACAACCCGGATGTGAGCGGCCGAGATCTCGCCCTCCCGAAACCACGCCCACAACACCGGCATCCGACGAATCAGCACCTCCGCAATGTGGGCCTGATCCCGCACCGCATGCTCCGTCAACCCCAACCGCACCGCCAGATCCGCGACCGCAGCCCGCACCGCGAACTCCACCCGCGCCCCATCCACCGGACCCGGCCCCGCATACACCTCCGGGTACGCGCGAGCCTCCCGCAACACATCCGCACACGCCGACCACTGCTCCGCCGCCGCCCGCGCCGCCTGCATCCCCGCAAACTCCGCCCGAGCCACCCCGAACTCCACCCGCGACTCCGGCAACGCCGGATCCAGCAGATCAACCGAGGAACTCATGACTCAAGGCAAACATGCACCACTGACATTCGCCCCACGTCGACAAACCACGCAACGAGGGGTGGACGGAGTCCCACGCTCGCGAGGCGGCTGAGAGAAATGAAACTGCGGTGCCCCCAGCAGGATTTGAACCTGCGGCCTTCTGCTCCGGAGGCAGACGCTCTATCCCCTGAGCTATGGGGGCCAGGAGTGCGGTTCCACAGTACCAGCGACCGAGGCATCCGCGGCGCATGACAGGATCGACCCATGAAGCGAACCGTCTCCGCCCGACTCGAGCTCGACCTCGCGGGCACCACCAACCTCGTGCTGGAGGCGGCCGTCGCGGAGTCGGCGAACCGGGTCGCCGAGTCGCTGTCGATCGTCCGGGACGGTATCGCGGTGGCCCCCGAGGAGCTCGTCGACATGCACGGCACTCGACTGCATCGGTTCACGAGCGACGCGGGCCGAATGACCATCGAGTACTCGGCGGATGTGGAGGGTCGCTCCGAGCCCGCCCCCGTGCTCGACCTCGATCTCGTGACCTACCTTCGTCCGAGCCGGTACTGCGAGTCGGACAGCCTCACGCCGACGGCCCGGGCCGAGTTCTCCGGCCTCAGCGGTCACGAGCTCGTCGCCGCCGTCACTCAGTGGGTCGCCGATCGGCTGAGCTACGTGCCGGGCGCGAGCCTGCCCACCGACGGAGCGGAGCAGACGCTCCTCGCCCGTCGGGGTGTGTGCCGCGACTACGCACACCTCGTGATCGCGCTCCTGCGGGCGCTCGACGTGCCCGCCCGAATGGTCGCCGTCTACGCGCCGGGTCTCGACCCGATGGATTTCCACGCGGTCGCGGAGGCTTTCGTCGACGGGGAGTGGTGGGTCGTGGATGCGACGCGCCTCGCACCCCGTCAGAGCCTGCTGCGCATCTCCACCGGTCGCGACGCCGCCGACACCGCGTTCCTCACCAACCACGGATCGGACTTGCGGCTGCAGCGCCTCGAGGTCCTGGCCATCGTCGACGAGCTGCCGTTCGACGACGGTATCGAGCCGATCCGCCTGGGCTAGCCGAGCGCGTCGATGACCGTGATGGCGAAGGGTCCGGCGTCGCCGGGCTCGACGAAGTCCGACGACACCACGCTCACCCAATAGGGGTCCGGGAAGGCGTCAGCCTCGCCGACGCCCCCGACGACGCTGAAGTACCCCTCCACCCCGTAGGTCGGCACCGAGTTGCTGTCGCCCACGAGCGAGTTCTTGAGCGCTGTGGACACCTCCGCGGGGAGCTCCGCGACGGCGACGTCGATCGTCGATCCGCTCGTCGAGTTCACCCACCGGCACGCGGTTCCGCCAGCCGCGACGACGTCCGCGGCGGGGGTGCCGGCATCCGGATCGAACGCTCCGAGGAGGGCCAGGTTGGGGTTGATGTCGTAGAGCGCCTGGGGGCTGACGAGCTGGTCGCACGCCGCGCTGAACGGGATGATCTCGGCCGTCGGCTGCGGGGCGGGGGTGGCCGAACCGGTCGGAGTTGGGGTGGTGGACTGGGACGGCGTCGGCGCGCTCGTCGGGGTTGCCTCGTCGCTGGGCACGCAAGCCGCCAGCAGGACGGCAGCGGCGAGGGCGGTGACGGGCAGGAGGACGCTGTGTCGGCTCAGTCGCATGATGACCATCCTCACCCCAGCGCGCCGTTTCCCCGGGAATGCACGCCGACTCTCGGCAACCTCCCTGGTCGATCAGCCCCGCTACGCTTGGCTGTTGTGAATCCCGCTGACCTGTCCGCCGTTCTGCTCGCCATCGTCGTCGACGCGGCCGGCCGACGTGGGGCGACGCCGGAGCTCACTCTCGACGACGTTCCGCTCGAGCGCCCGCGCAACCGCGAGCACGGCGACTGGGCCAGCAACATCGCGATGAAGCTCGCGAAGCCGCTCGGCGCCAACCCCCGCGAGTTCGCAGAGGAGATCGCGGCCGGGCTGCGCGAGGTCGACGGCGTGTCCGCCGTGGATGTCGCTGGCCCCGGCTTCATCAACATCACCCTCGATGCCGCCGCCGCCGGTGCGCTCGCGAAGCGCATCGTCGAGGAGGGGGCCGACTACGGGCGAGGCGACCTGTATGCGGGCATCCGCATCAACCTCGAGTTCGTCTCCGCGAACCCGACCGGCCCGATCCACATCGGCGGCGTGCGGTGGGCAGCCGTCGGGGACAGCCTCGCGCGCATCTTCGAGTTCGAGGGCGGTCTGGTCACCCGCGAGTACTACTTCAACGACCACGGAGCGCAGATCGACCGCTTCGCGCGCAGCCTCCTCGCGAGCTGGCTCGGCGAGCCGACCCCCGAGGACGGCTACGGCGGCGAGTACATCTCCGACATCGCGTCGCGCGTGATCGCCGCCTATCCCGGCGACCTGTTCCACATCCCCCGCGATGAGCAGCAGGAGGTGTTCCGCGCGGTGGGCGTCGAGCTCATGTTCGGCGACATCAAGGCGAGCCTGCACGACTTCGGGGTCGACTTCGACGTCTACTTCCACGAGAACGACCTGCACGAGTCGGGGGCGGTGGACCGCGCCATCCAGCGACTGCGGGACCTCGGCACGATCTACGAGAAGGACGGCGCCACCTGGTTCCGCTCGACCGACTTCGGCGACGACAAGGACCGCGTCGTCATCAAGTCCGACGGCGAGGCCGGCTACATCTCCGGCGACCTGGCGTACTACTTGAACAAGCGCGAGCGCGGCTTCGAACGCAACCTCATCATGTTGGGGGCCGACCACCACGGCTATGTGAAGCGGCTCATGGCGATGACGGCGGCGTTCGGCGACGAACCATACGTCAACCTGGAGATCCTCATCGGGCAGCTCGTGAACCTCCTCCGCGACGGCGAGCCGCTGCGGATGTCGAAGCGTGCCGGCACGGTCGTCACCCTCGAGGACCTCGTCGAGTCGGTGGGCGTGGATGCCGGGCGCTACGCCCTCGTGCGTTCGTCCATCGACTCCCAGGTCGACATCGACCTCGACCTGTGGAGCAAGTCGACCAATGACAACCCGGTCTTCTACGTCCAGTACGCCCACGCCCGCACTCGCTCGGTCGCGCGCAATGCGGCCGAGTTCGGCGTCGACCGCTCCGGTTTCGACGCGAGCCTGCTCGACCACGAGACGGAGAGCGTGCTGCTGGGCATCCTCGCCGAGTTCCCGCGCGTCGTGCGCCACGCCGCCGAGGAGCGCGCCCCCCACCGGGTGGCCCGCTACACCGAGGAGCTCGCAGGTGCCTACCACCGCTGGTACGACGCGCGTCGCGTGACGCCGCTCGGGGACGAGCCTGTCAGCGACGTGCACCGCACGCGGCTGTGGCTCAACGATGCCGTCGGGCAGGTCATCCGCACCGGCCTCGGTCTCGTGGGCGTGACCGCCCCGGAGAGGATGTAACGTGGCCGAGCCCATCCAGCCGCGGGATGCCGCGACGCCCGCCGAGCAGCCGACCGAGGCCCGGCCGACCGAGACCCAGCCGACCGAGACCCAGCCGAGCGAGGCCCAGCCGACGCTTGTTATCGAGACCCCCGCTCCGCCGCGCAAGAAGCGCCGCTGGATCGGCTGGGCGATCGCTGGCGGCGTGCTCGTGGTGCTTCTCGTCGTGGGCTTCTTCGTCGGCGATGCGCTCGCCCGGCAGTTCGCGGAGCAGTACGTGCGCGAACGCATCCTTCAGGTCCTCGATCTCGACCCGGACACCCCGGTCGATGTCGACCTCGGACCGGGCTCGCTGCTGCTCCAGGCCGCGCGCGGCAGTGTCGATGTCGTCACGGTCTCCATCGACGAGCTCACGGTCGGCGAGGTCACTGCGGGGGCCGTGCTCACGGCGACCGGCGTGCCGCTCGACGACTCGAAGCCCGTCGAGTCGCTCGACATCGTCGCGACGGTGAGCGAGGAGAACGTGCAGAAGCTCTCGAGCTACCTCAGCGGCATCGAGCTCGAGTCGATCGAGCTCGGCCGCGGAGTCATCACCGTCGGCACGAACCTCAACCTCCTGTTCCTGACCCTCCCGGTCACGGTCGACCTCGTGCCCTCCGCCTCGGGCTCGGGCGTCGTCTTCGAACCCGAGACGATCACCCTCGACGACCAGGCCATCTCCGTGGACGACTTGCGCAACAACCCCATCGTCGGGTCGCTCGCGAGCTCGCTCCTCAACTCCCAGGAGTTCTGCGTCGCCTCGTCGCTGCCGAAGGCGCTCCAGGTCACCGACGTGGTGGTCTCCGGCACGAACCTCGTCGTGACGCTCACGGGCGGGGGAGTCGCGCTCTCCAGCCCCGACCTGACGACGAACGGCACGTGCCCTTAAGGGCGGGGTAACACGAGAGAGCGCGCCCGCCGCTCCCGGTACTATGGGTTCCGGCTTCAGGGACCAATCCGGGTTCGCTCGCCTCACTCGACCGTTCGCCCTCGTGAGGTAACCGTGTCCACCAATCCGCTCGCTCCGTCGTGGCTTGCCGTGCCCGAGGACGCCAACGCGCTGCCCGCCGCCGTCTGGTCGCTGAACGCCCACCGTACGGCCTCCGGCGAACTGGAGATCGCGGGCGTCTCTGCGACCGCCGTCGCCGCCGAGTTCGGCACCCCCGTCTACGTCGTCGACGAGGCGGATGCCCGCGCCCGCGCCCGCCGCATCCGCGAGTCCTTCGACCGCGAGTTCGCTCGCGTCGGCAGCGCCGCGAAGGTGTACTACGCCGGCAAGGCGTTCCTCTCCACCGAGGTCGCGCGCTGGGTGACCCAGGAGGGTCTCAACATCGACGTCGCGAGCGGCGGCGAGATGGCGGTCGCCCTTGCCGCGGGAGTCGACCCAGCCCGCCTGGGACTCCACGGCAACAACAAGTCGCTCGCCGAGCTCGATCGGGCGGTGTCCGTCGGAGTCGGCGCGATCGTCATCGACAGCGTGGTCGAGATCGAGCGCGTCGCCGCTGCCGCCGAGCGCCACGGCCGGGTGCAGCCGGTCCGGCTCCGCATCAACTCGGGCGTGCACGCGTCGACCCACGAGTACCTCGCGACCGCTCGCGAGGACCAGAAGTTCGGCATCCCGCTCGCCGACGCCCCCGCAGCGGTCGCCCGCATCCGCGCCCACGAGTCGCTGGGCTTCCTCGGGCTGCACTCCCACATCGGCTCGCAGATCTTCGAGTCGGACGGCTTCGCTGAGGCAGCGCGGCGCCTCTTCGCGCTCCACGCCGAGCTGCTCGAAGGGGGCGACGTGCCGGAACTCAACCTTGGCGGCGGCTTCGGCATCGCCTACACCTCCGTCGACGACCCGCTCGACATCGATGAGATCGCTCGCCGCTTCGCGGACATCGTCGCGGGTGGGGCGGCGGAGCTCGGCATCCCCGTTCCCGTTGTCGCGATCGAACCCGGCCGCTCGGTCATCGGTCCGTCGACGACGACGCTCTACACGGTCGGCACCATCAAGGACGTCGAGGTCGACGGTCACATCCGCAAGTACGTCTCCGTCGATGGCGGCATGAGCGACAACATCCGCCCGTCCCTCTACGGTGCGAACTACTCCGCCCGCATCGCGAGCCGGGTGTCGGATGCCCCGGCCGCCCTCGTCCGCGTGGCGGGCAAGCACTGCGAGTCCGGCGACATCCTCGTGCACGCCGACTACCTGCCCGCCGACGTCGAGGCCGGAGACCTTCTCGCCATCCCGGCGACCGGCGCGTACGGCTGGGCGATGGCGAGCAACTACAACTACCTCGGACGCCCGCCGGTCGTCGCGGTTCGCGATGGCGTCGCCCGCGTGATCGTGCGGGGCGAGACCGAGTCCGACTTGCTGAGCAGAGACATGGGAGTCGCCCAGTGATCGAATACCGCAATCTCCGCGTCGCCGTCCTCGGCGGCGGGTCCGTCGGCTCGCAGGTGGCCGCCTTGCTGCTGCAGCACGGCGAGGAGCTCGCCGCTCGCGCCGGCGCCGGCCTCGAGCTCGTCGGCGTCGCCGTGCGGAACCCGGATGCTCCGCGCGACACCGACATCCCCGCCCACCTCATCACGACCGACGCCGAGTCGCTCATCCTCGGCGCGGACATCGTCGTCGAGCTCATCGGCGGCATCGAGCCGGCCCGCACCTACATCCTGCAGGCGCTCAACTCGGGCGCTGACGTGATCACCGCCAACAAGGCGGTGCTCGCCAACCACGGTCCGGAGCTCTTCGAGGCGGCCGAGCAGGTGGGGGCGCAGCTGTATTACGAGGCCGCCGTCGGCGGAGCCATCCCGATCATCCGCCCGCTGCGCGACAGCCTCGCCGGCGACCGGGTCAAGCGCATCCTCGGCATCGTCAACGGCACCACGAACTACATCCTCGACCGCATGGACACCCGAGGGGACGAGCTCCGCGAGGCGCTCGCTGAGGCCACGAGGCTCGGCTACGCCGAGGCCGACCCGACCGCCGACATCGGCGGCTTCGACGCCGCGAACAAGGCCGCGATCCTCGCGAGCCTCGCCTTCCACACGACCGTCTCGCTCGACGAGGTCTACTGCGAGGGCATCACGGGCGTCACCGGAGAGCAGGTGCGCGCTGCGCGCAAGGCCGGCTACGTCGTCAAGCTCCTGGCCATCTGCGAGCGCATCACGGCCGACGGCGTCGAAGGCGTCTCGGCGCGGGTCCATCCTGCGCTCGTGCCGCTCGACCACCCGCTCGCGGCGGTGCACGGCGCGAACAACGCCGTGTTCGTCGAGGCGGAGGCGGCCGGCAGCCTCATGTTCTACGGGGCGGGCGCCGGGGGAGTGGAGACCGCCTCCGCGGTGCTCGGCGACCTCGTCTCCGCCGCTCGTCGGCACGTCGCCGGGGGGCCGGGGGTCGCTGAGTCGACGCACGCGAACCTGCCCGTGTTCCCGATCGCGAGCGCGATCACCCGGTACCAGGTGACCCTCGAGGTCAACGACGAGCCGGGCGTGCTCGCGACGATCGCGCAGCTGTTCAGCGACCACTCGGTCTCGGTCGAGGCCGTCTCGCAGTCCGTCGCGGGCGGTCAGGGGGCCGAGCGACCCACCGCTACCCTTGTCATTGTCACGCACGAGGCGATCGAGTCGTCGCTCGCCGCAACCGTGGCCTCCCTCACGGCGAGCCCCGTCGTGGCGAGCGTCGTGTCCGTCCTGCGAGTTGAAGGATAGTAAGTGGCCCACCAGTGGCGCGGAGTGCTCCGCGAATACGCCGACCGTCTCGACATCTCGGATGCGACGCCCATCATCACCCTCGGTGAGGGCGGCACCCCGCTCATCCCCGCTGCCGCGCTGAACCGCCGCACTGGCGCCAACGTCTGGGTGAAGTTCGAGGGGATGAACCCCACCGGCTCGTTCAAGGATCGCGGCATGACGATGGCGGTCTCCAAGGCGGTCGAGCACGGGGCGAAGGCGATCATCTGCGCGTCCACCGGCAATACCTCGGCCTCCGCTGCGGCCTACGCCGCGCACGCGGGCATCACCGCCGCGGTGCTCGTCCCGGAGGGCAAGATCGCGATGGGCAAGCTCAGCCAGGCGATCGCCCACAACGGCCAGCTCATCCAGCTGCAGGGCAACTTCGACGACTGTCTCGAGATCGCCCGCGAGCTCGCCGAGAACTACCCCGTCCACCTCGTGAACTCGGTGAACAACGACCGCATCGAGGGTCAGAAGACGGCCGCGTTCGAGGTCGTCGAGGTGCTCGGCGACGCACCCGACTTCCACTTCGTCCCCGTCGGCAACGCCGGCAACTACACGGCGTACCACCGCGGCTACACCGAGGAGCTCGCGGTGGGCGCGACCACGCGGATGCCCCGGATGTTCGGCTTCCAGGCGGAGGGCAGCGCCCCGATCGTCACCGGCTCGGTCGTGAAGAACCCCGACACGATCGCCTCGGCGATCCGCATCGGCAACCCGGCGAGCTGGGAGCTCGCGATCGCGGCGCGCGAGAACAGCGACGGCTACTTCGGCGCGATCTCCGACGAGAAGATTCTCGAGGCGCACCGCATCCTCTCGGCCGAGGTCGGCATCTTCGTGGAGCCCGCCTCCGCGATCAGCGTCGCGGGGCTGCTCGAGCGCGCGGAGGCGGGGCAGATCCCGCGCGGCTCCACGGTCGTGCTCACAGTGACCGGCCACGGCCTCAAGGACCCGCAGTGGGCACTGCGTACCGCCGACGGCGGCGAGGTCCAGCCCACGATCGTTCCGGTCGACACCGCGGAGGTGGCGAGCGTGCTGGGACTGGTCGGCGCATGACGACCCTCGTCGGCCGCACGGCGAGCGTGAAGGTCCCCGCGACCTCGGCCAATCTCGGGCCCGGCTTCGACACGCTCGGCCTGTCGCTCGCCCTCTACGACGAGCTCGAGGTGACGGCGACCGAGGCGGGTGTGCGGGTCGACATCGAGGGCGTGGGCGCCGGCGAGGTGCCCACCGACGAGTCCAACCTGGTGGTGCGCTCGATCGCCCACGCGTTCGCGCACTACGGGGTACCGCTGCCGGGGTTGCACCTGAAGGCGAAGAACTCGATCCCGCACGGGCGCGGGCTCGGGTCATCCGCCGCAGCGATCGTGTCCGGGATCATGGCGGCGAAGGGACTCCTCGAGGGCGTGGTCGACATCGACTCGGATGCCCTGCTCACGCTCGCGACGGAGCTCGAGGGCCACCCCGACAACGTCGCCCCGGCCATCTTCGGCGGCCTGACGATCGCGTGGACGACCCCGGACGGCCCGCGTGCCAAGAAGCTCATCGTGCACCGCGGCGTCTCCCCGGTGGTGTGCGTGCCCGCCGCGACCATGTCGACGGCTCTCGCTCGCAGCCTCCAGCCGGAGTCGGTTCCCCACGCGGATGCCGTGTTCAACGTCTCCCGGTCGGCGCTGCTCATCGCGGCGCTCCTTCAGAGCCCCGAGTTGCTCCTCGAGGCCACCGAGGACAAGCTGCATCAGGACTACCGCGCGAGCGCCATGCCGGAGACGTACGAGCTCATCCAGGTGCTGCGCCGGCACGGGCTCGCGGCGGTCGTCTCGGGCGCCGGACCGTCGATCCTCGTGCTCGCGAGCGACCCGTCGCAGCGCCTCGTCGCGGCGGAGCTCGTGGCGGAGGCATCGTCCAACCCGTGGGAGGCGCTCCTGCTCGCCGTCGATTTCAAAGGTGCTACAGTGATCACGCACGAGGTAGAAGCAGCGGCCCAGCCGTAATTCCCTCGAACAGCACCATCACCCTCGCCTCCCCGGGCGATTCCGCGCATCCGCGCGACATCCCTCTCGCAGGGGCCGGGAAGGCGATCAGCTCTCCACCGGGATGCACAGCCGCCCGGCAGGGGGAAGGATCCCAAGCAAGTGACTGATGTCAACATCCACGCCTCGGGCGTGGGTTCCCGCTCCGACCTGAGCGCTCTCAAGCTCGCCGAGCTCCAGGCTCTCGCGAGCTCTCTGGGCATCGCCGGGGCAGCCAAACTTCGTAAAGGAGAACTCGTGGACGCCATCACCGAGAACCAGAACGCAGACGATTCCGCGCCGGCCGAGGAGTCGGCTCCGGTGACCGAGGCCCCCGCGGACGCAGTGGCCGAGGATGCTCCGGCCGAGGCCCCCGCCGCCGAGGCCGAGGCCCCCGCCGCCGAGGCCGCGGAGCCCGCCGCCGCCGAGCCCGCGGCCGTGCCCGTGCGCAAGCGCGGCTCGCGCCGGGTGACGAGCGCGGACACCGAGGCCATCGCCGCGGCTCCCGTGCTCGCGGGCGCCCCGATCGTCGACCTCCCCGAGGTCGCTCCCGAGCAGCGCCGCTCGGCCGCGAGCATCTCGGAGGCCGACCTGGGCATCGAGCTGCCCGAGGGCCCGACCGGCCACGCCCCGGCGTCGGAGGGCGACGAGTCCGAGCCGACGGAGAACGAGGGCGGCTCCGGTCGCTCGCGCAACCGCAACCGCAACCGCAACAACAACGGCGGCGGCAACGGCAACCAGCAGAACCAGAACGGCAACCGCCAGGGCAACCAGAACCAGGGCGGCAACCAGAACCAGAACGGCAACGGCCCGCAGCAGCAGCGCTCCGGCGAGGTCGACGGCGAGGGCGAGCGTTCCGGCCGCAGCCGCTACCGCGACCGCAAGCGCGGCCGTGGCGGCTCGCTCGGCGACGACTTCGAGCCCGAGATCACCGAGGACGACGTGCTCATCCCGGTGGCGGGCATCCTCGATGTTCTCGACAACTACGCCTTCGTGCGCACCACCGGCTACCTCCCCGGCAACAACGACGTCTACGTCTCGCTCGGCCAGGTCAAGAAGTACAACCTCCGCAAGGGCGACGCGGTCGTCGGCGCGATCCGCCAGCCGCGCGAGGGCGAGCAGGGCCAGGGCCGCCAGAAGTACAACGCGATCGTGAAGATCGACTCGATCAACGGGCTTCCCGTCGAGGAGGCCGCGAACCGCGTCGAGTTCGGCAAGCTCACCCCGCTCTACCCGCAGGAGCGACTGCGCCTCGAGACCGAGCCCACGAAGCTCTCGACCCGCATCATCGACCTCGTGTCGCCGATCGGCAAGGGCCAGCGCGGCCTCATCGTCTCGCCGCCGAAGGCGGGCAAGACGCTCGTGCTGCAGGCGATCGCAAACGCGATCGCGAAGAACAACCCCGAGGTCCACCTCATGGTCGTGCTCGTCGACGAGCGCCCCGAAGAGGTCACCGACATGCAGCGCACGGTCAAGGGCGAGGTCATCGCCTCGACGTTCGACCGTCCCGCCGAGGACCACACGACGGTCGCCGAGCTCGCGATCGAGCGCGCCAAGCGACTCGTCGAGCTCGGCCACGACGTCGTCGTCCTCCTCGACTCGATCACCCGCCTCGGCCGCGCCTACAACCTCGCGGCGCCGGCATCCGGTCGCATCCTGTCCGGCGGTGTCGACTCGTCGGCCCTCTACCCGCCGAAGCGCTTCTTCGGCGCGGCGCGCAACATCGAGGAGGGCGGCTCGCTCACCATCATCGCGACCGCTCTCGTCGAGACCGGCTCGAAGATGGACGAGGTGATCTTCGAGGAGTTCAAGGGCACCGGCAACATGGAGCTGCGCCTCTCGCGCCAGCTCGCTGACAAGCGGATCTTCCCGGCGGTCGACGTCAACGCGTCGGGCACCCGCCGCGAGGAGATGCTCATGGGCGCCGACGAGGTCAAGGTCACCTGGAAGCTGCGTCGTGCGCTCGCGGGCCTCGACCAGCAGCAGGCGCTGGAGATCGTGCTCGGCAAGCTCAAGGAGACGCAGTCGAACGTCGAGTTCCTCATGCAGATCCAGAAGTCGATGCCGGCTCCGGGCTCGCACAAGGAGGACTAGCCGTGTTCGAGTCAGTGCAGCAGCTACTGGCCGAACATGACGAGCTCCAGGGCCAGCTCGCTGACCCCGACCTCCACTCAGACCCGGTCAGGTCCCGCAAGGTCAACCGCCGCTACGCGGAGCTGTCGCGCATCGTCGCGGCCTATCACGAGTGGCGCCAGCTGACGGACGACCTCGCCGCCGCTACCGAGATGGCCGCGGAGGACGCCTCGTTCGCCGAGGAGATTCCGGGGCTCACGGAGAGCCTGGATGCCGCGCAGGAGAAGCTCCGGCGTCTGCTCATCCCGCGCGACCCCAACGACTCCCGCGACGTCATCATGGAGATCAAGATGGGTGAGGGCGGCGCGGAGTCGGCGCTCTTCGCGGGCGACCTGTTGCGCATGTACCTGCACTACGCGGAGTCCAAGCGCTGGAAGACGGAGATCATCGAGCAGACCTCGAGCGACCTCGGGGGCATCAAGGACGTCCAGGTCGCCTTCAAGGGCACCTCGAGCGACCCCGCCGAGGGCGTCTGGGCGCACCTCAAGTACGAGGGCGGCGTGCACCGAGTGCAGCGCGTTCCCGCGACGGAGTCGCAGGGGCGCATCCACACGTCGGCCGCCGGCGTGCTCGTGTTCCCCGAGGTGGACGAGCCCGAAGAGGTCGAGATCAACCCCAACGATCTCAAGATCGACGTCTATCGCTCGAGCGGCCCGGGCGGCCAGTCGGTCAACACGACCGACTCCGCGGTGCGCATCACCCACCTGCCCACCGGGATCGTTGTGGCGATGCAGAACGAGAAGAGCCAGCTCCAGAACCGCGAGGCCGCCATGCGCGTGCTGCGCGCGCGAATCCTCGCGAAGTACCAGGAGGAGGCTGACGCCGAGGCGGCCGAGTTCCGCAAGGGGCAGATCCGGACCATGGACCGCTCGGAGCGCATCCGCACGTACAACTTCCCCGAGAACCGCATCGCGGACCATCGCACCGGATACAAGGCGTACAACCTCGACGCGGTGATGAACGGCGCTCTCGACCCGGTCATCCAGTCCTGCATCACGGCCGACGAGGAGGCCCGGCTCGCCGAGCTGGGCTCCGAGTCCTAGCTTTTACCGACGGAAGTCGTTACCCGAGACGATGAACCTCGCTGCCGCCCTCGATCGCGCCACGGGCATCCTCGAGTCCGCGGGCGTGCCGAACGCGCGCGTGGACGCCGAGCTTCTCGCGGGGCACATCCTCGGCATCAGCCGCGGGGGAGTGCAGGCCCGCGTTGCGACGGAGGCCTCACTAGGGCCGGACGAGGCGTACGAACTCGCGGAGTTCGTCGAGCGCCGCGCCGCCCGGGAGCCGCTCCAGCACATCACGGGGGTGGCGTACTTCCGCTCGCTCGAGCTCGCGGTCGGCCCGGGGGTGTTCGTCCCGCGGCCCGAGACGGAGGCTGTCGCGCAGTTCGCGATCGACGCCCTGCGCGCGGTGGCCTCGCCCGAGCCCGTCGGGGTCGACCTCGGCATGGGGTCGGGGGCCATCGTCCTCGCCCTCGCCACCGAGGTCCCGCACGCCCGTGTCTACGGCGTCGAGGTCTCCCCGCGGGCGTTCGTGTGGGCGCGCCAGAACTTCCGGTCCGTGGGGGCTGCCAACGCCACGCCGGTATTCATCGACCTCGTCGACGCCCTGCCCGAGCTCGACGGCGGAGTGGATGTCGTGATCTCGAACCCGCCGTACATCCCGCTCGGCGCGATCCCGCGCGACCCCGAGGTGCGCCTCCACGACCCCGAGCTCGCGCTCTACGGCGGCGAGGACGGGCTGGATGTCGTGCGCCAGGTCTCCCAGACCGCGCGGCGGCTCCTGCGCCCCGGTGGCACCCTCGTGCTCGAGCACGGCGAGCTGCAGGCCGCGCCGATCGCGGCACTGCTCGAGCAGGACGGCTGGCGATCGATCTCCCACCACCGCGACCTCACGGGGCGCGACCGCGCGACGGTCGCGCTGCGCTAGGCGCGAGCCGCGGCGGCGGGTGTCTACTAGCTTCGCCGCGTCGCGGCGAACGACTCGATCGCCGCGAGCAGGGCATCCGGAGAGCGGAACAGGTGCGCGGTGATGCCCACGCTCGCCGCGCCCTCGACGTTGATGAGCAGGTCGTCGGCGAAGAAGGCGTCCTCGGCCGCGACCCCGTATGCCTCGAGCACCCGCTCGAAGACGACGGGGTCGGGCTTGCGCGCCCCGTAATCGCTCGAGGTGTACAGGTGGTCGCCGAACAGCTCCACGAGCTCGGGGGCGATCGTGCGCAAGTGCTTGGAGACGAGCGGGCCGTTGTTGGTGAGCAGCGTCACCTGGCCGAAGTCCTTGGCGCGGCGCACCGCGGCGAGTGAGCCCGGGAAGGCCGTCATCGCCTCGGCGCGGATGCGCACCCACTCGGCCTCGTCGAGCTCCATTCCCATCGCGCGCGAGACAGCCGCCAGGTAGTCGTCCGCGGTCGCGTAGGCGCCCGCTTCGGCCGCCCACTCGCCACCGTCGTTCCACCAGCGCCGACGCAGCTCGCCGAGGTCGTAGCCGGTGATGTCGGTCAGTCCCGCCATCCGCACGCGCCAGTCGTAGTCGTACAGCACGTCGTCCATGTCGAAGATGAAGAGCAGGCTCATCGCGCAGCGAACCCCTCGATCGCGGCGAGCAGGGCATCCGTCTGGAACTGCCCGTCGACAGCGACGAGCCGGTGCCCGGCCATGCCCACGCCGCGGGCGCCGTCGACGTTGGCGGCGGAGTCGTCGGCCAGGAAGGCGTCGGATGCCTCGGCCCCGAAGCGATCGAGTGCCCGGCGGTACACCTCCGCTCCCGGCTTGCGCGCGCCCAGGTCGCAGCTCACGAGGACGTTGCCGTCGAGGATCTCGAGCACGTCGGGGATGAGGAGGGGCAGGGCCGCCGCCGTCGCGGCGGGATTGTTCGACAGGAGCGACACCGTGCCGAGCTCGGCGGCGCGGCGCAAGGCGGCGACGCTGCCGTCGATCCGGGTCATCGCGGCGCGGCGGGCATCCGCCCACTCCTCAAGCGCGAGCCGACGGGTTCCCGTGACCTCGGCGAAGTGATCGAGGTAGAGGTCGGCCGAGTTCCACTCGCCGGCCTCGGCGCGCGCCTCGAATCCATCCGCCCACCACGATCGGGCGAGGTGGTACTGGCTCGTGCCGAGCATGGTAGCCAGGGCGGGCAGCCGTCGGCGGAAGTCGTACGCGTAGAGCGTCTTGTCGAGGTCGAAGAAGTAGAGGTTCACGGGCCTCCCATCCTGCCATCCTCGCGACCTCCACTCGGGCGCGCCGGGTACGATTGAGCCACCATGCCCCCCATCTACGACGCCTCGGTGCCGGCCGAGCTCCTCACCGGCATGCGTCTGGCCCGCACTGCGATCGGCCGAGGCGACCTCGTCGTCATCCCCACCGACACGGTGTACGGCGTCGCCGCCGACGCGTTCAGCCCCGCCGCCGTCGAGAAGCTCGTCACGGCCAAGGGCCGTACCCGAGAGGCGCCGCCGCCGGTGCTCATCCCGGGCATCCCGACCCTCGACGCGCTCGCCGAGTCCGTTCCTGACGAGGTGCGAGCCCTCGTCGCCGCGTTCTGGCCGGGCGGGCTCACGGTCATCCTCACCGCGCGCTCGACGCTCACGTGGGACCTCGGCGAGACCCGCGGCATGGTCGCCCTGCGGATGCCCGCGCACCCGCTCGC
The DNA here is from genome assembly GCF_030580675.1 of Antiquaquibacter soli. Classification (GTDB taxonomy): domain Bacteria; phylum Actinomycetota; class Actinomycetes; order Actinomycetales; family Microbacteriaceae; genus Rhodoglobus; species Rhodoglobus soli. The sequence goes on from NZ_JAUQUB010000001.1 coordinate 944,763, forward strand.
GCTCGAGCTGCTCTCGGAGACCGGTCCGCTCGCAGTGTCGAGCGCCAACCTCACCGGTCGCCCTGCCGCGACGACGGCGGCGGAGGCGGAGGGGATGCTCGGCGACTCCGTCGCCGTCTACCTCGACGGGGGACCGGGAGGCTCCGTCGCGTCGACCATCGTCGACGCCACGGGCCTCGCACTGCCGAACGGCACCCTCAAGGTCGTGCGGGAGGGGGCGATCCCGCTCGACGCGATCCGCGACGTCGTGGGGGCCGACAAGTGCGCATAGTCTTCTACCTGCTCGTCACGGGAATCTCGGCGCTCGTCACGTTCGGGCTCGCCTACCTCATCTGGCGGCTCTCGACGAAGTACAAGCTCTACCCGTCCATCCGCGAGCGTGACGTGCACACGCGCCCCACGCCCCGTCTCGGGGGAGTGGCGATGTTCATCGGCATCGTGGTGGCGTTCGTCGCGGCATCCTTCATCCCGCAGCTCGGCCTCGTCTTCGCGGAGCCCGGCAAGGTGCTCGGCCTCCTTGCGGCCGCGCTCATCATCGTTCTCATCGGGGTCGCCGACGACCTGTGGGACCTCGACTGGCTCACGAAGCTCGCGGGCCAGATCATCGCGGCAGGCATCCTCGCGTGGCAGGGCATCCAGCTGGCCACCCTGCCGATCGGCGGGCAGACGATCCTCTCGCCGTACATCTCGCTGTCGATCACGGTCCTCGCGGTCGTGCTCGTCATGAACGCGATCAACTTCATCGACGGCCTCGACGGCCTCGTGGCGGGCGTCGCCCTCATCGCCAACGGGGTGTTCTTCGTCTACGTGTACATCCTGCAGGCGCGGGCCCAGACCGAGTACTTCAACCTGGCCTCCCTCACAACCGCGGTGCTCATCGGCGCGTGCATCGGCTTCCTGCCGCTCAACTTCCATCCCGCGAAGCTCTTCATGGGCGATGCGGGGGCGCTCCTCGTCGGGCTCCTCATGGCGTCGTCGGCGATCTCCGTCACGGGCGAGGTCGACCCGCTGCTCATCTCGCAGCCGGACGTGTTCAACGCCTACTTCCTCGCGGCGTACATCCCCATCCTGCTGCCGTTCGCCGTGCTCGTCGTTCCGCTGCTCGACTTCGGCATGGCGGTCGTGCGCCGCCTCCGGGCCGGCAAGTCGCCCTTCACGGCCGACCGCAAGCACCTGCACCACCGCCTCCTCGACATGGGGCACTCGCACCTGCACGCGGTGCTGCTGTTCTACGGCTGGACCCTCGTCGTCTCGGTCGGATGCCTCGGCTACATGTTCCTGCCGTGGTACCTGCCGACCCTCTTCATCGCCGTGGGGCTCGCGATCTGCACGATCATCACGCTCGCACCGCTCAGCCGACGCAAGGCCCTCGAGTCCGCCGCCCAGCTCACCTCCCCCGACGAGGACGACGAGGTCGTCCGCTTCGACGCCCTCGATGCGGAGGGCGAGACCGACCCCGCGATGATCGAGTCGACTCCCCGAAAGGCCCCGCAGTGAAATCCGCCACCATCCTCGCCCGGGCGCTCGTCTACGGCGTCATCCTCACTGTCGCGATCGCCGTCGTCGGCTCGCTCGTCGGCTTCCTCGTCGCGGGCGTGCCGGGGCTCGTGAGCGGACTCATCGGTGCCGGCCTCACCGCCCTCTTCATGGTGCTCACGGCGGGCTCGATCGTGCTCGCCGCGAAGGCGACGAAGAACGAGCCGTCGAGCACCTTGTTCTTCGGGATCGTTCTCGGCTCGTGGCTGCTGAAGTTCGTGCTGTTCATCGCGATCCTGCTCGTGCTGCGCGGCCAGCCGTTCCTCGAGCCACTCGTGTTCTTCTTCTCGATCCTCGCCGCCGTCATCGGCAGCCTCGCCGTCGATGTGATCGCCTTCGTCGGATCGAGAGTGCCCTACGCGGATGTCCCGCTGCCGGGCGACGAGGCGGCCTCGGAGCGCACGACACCGCAGTAATAGATGAACGGGCTATTCGATTGGGTGAGGGCCCGTTCTCTTGATAGTGTTTTCCACGAACATCCCCCTTTTCATCGCCGCGTGCCCCCACGCCCCGATTATCGGAGATAGCGCTGCTACACCACGCTCTCACTCTCCTCGCCCCGTTCGCCACTGATGACGGATCCGGCGGAGAGTTCCACGGGCCCTCGCTGGATGACTTCTTCCCGCCCGTAATCTTCTTCGAGGGCACGTGGTTCGAGATCAACCGCGTCATCCTCATCCGCTTCCTCGTCGTCGCGCTCCTGCTCCTGCTGTTCTGGCTCGGCACGCGCCGCATGAAGCTCATCCCCGGCCGCGGCCAGTCGATCCTCGAGTTCGGCTACGGCTTCGTCCGCGACCAGATCGTCGTCGGCGCCCTCGGCGAGAAGGACGGCAAGCGGTTCGAGCCGCTCCTCATCACGATGTTCTTCTTCATCGTCGGCATGAACATCACGGGAATCATCCCCGGCATCAACCTCGCCGGATCCGCGACGGCGGGACTGCCGATCGTGCTCGCGCTCGTCGCCTACGTCGTGTTCATGTACGCCGGCATCAAGAAGCACCCGGGGGCGTTCTTCAAGAACTCGCTGTTCCCCTCGGGCGTGCCGTGGCCCCTGTACCTCATCGTCACTCCGATCGAGTTCATCTCGACGTTCCTCCTGCGGCCGATCACCCTGTTCGTCCGTCTTCTGATGAACATGGTCGCCGGCCACATGCTGCTCGTGCTGTGCTTCTCGGCGACGCAGTTCTTCTTCTTCTCGACCGACCTGCCGTTCACGCTCTTCGGGGCGGGCACCCTCGCCTTCGGCTTCGTGTTCACGCTCTTCGAGCTGCTCGTCGCCGTCCTGCAGGCCTACGTCTTCACCTACCTGACCGCCGTCTACATCCAGCTCGCGCTGGCTGAAGAGCACTAACCCGGCCCTGGCACCCGCCACGGCCATCCCCACGGAAGGAAACACTCGTGAACCTCGCTGAACTCACCGGCCACATCGCGCCGATCGCCTTCGGCATCGCCACCATCGGCCCTGCCATCGGCGTGGGTATCGTCGTCGGCAAGACCGTCGAGTCGGTCGCCCGCCAGCCCGAGCTGCAGGGCCGCCTGACGGGTCTCATGTTCCTCGGCATCGCCTTCACCGAGGCGCTCGCGTTCATCGCGATCGCCGTCGCGTTCATCCCGTTCCCGTAAGCCACAGCCCCTAAGGAGTACAGGATGCTGAGCGCACTCCTGGCCGCTGCCGAGGAAGAGGCGTCGTCGCCGAATCCGCTGATCCCGGCCGTCTACGACATCATCTGGTCGGCGGTCTGCTTCGCGATCATCCTCGTCTTCTTCGTGTGGAAGTTCCTTCCCGCGATCCGCAAGACGCTGGATGCCCGTGCCGAGGCGATCGAGGGCGGCATCAAGAAGGCCGAGGTCGCGCAGGCCGAGGCCGCTGCCGCACTCGCGCAGTACCAGGATCAGCTCGCCGAGGGGCGCGCGGAGGCCGCGAAGATCCGCGAGCAGGCGCGCGCGGACGGCGGCAAGATCATCGCCGAGCTCAAGGAGCAGGCATCGGTCGAGGCCGCCCGCATCACCGCGGCCGCCCAGGCCCAGATCGAGGCGGAGCGCCAGGCGGCGCTCACGTCGCTGCGCGCCGAGGTCGGCTCGCTCGCGATCGACCTCGCTTCGGGCGTCATCGGCCAGAGCCTGAGCGACGACAAGAAGGCGTCGGCGCTCGTCGACCAGTTCCTGTCCGACCTCGAGTCCGACGAGAAGGCCCAGGCCAAGTAGATGGGTTCCGCGACGAGGGAGGCGCTCGCTTCGGCGAAGCGAGCACTGGAGGGCGTGTCCGCGAAGGACGCGCTCGCCATGGCGACGCAGCTGTTCCAGGCGGGTCGCGTCATCGGCGAGTCCGCGCAGCTGCGCGCGGCCCTCGCCGACCCGTCCGCGGACCCCGCGGCGAAGCAGGCGGTCATCGAAGCCCTGTTCTCCGGCCTCGGTGCGCCGGCGAGGGCTCTCCTGACGGACATCGCCGCTTCGCGCTGGTCGACTCAGGACGACCTGCTCGCGGGCATCGAGGAGGTCGGCATCCGGGCGGCGGCCCTGTCTGCGGGCAAGGGCGTCTCGATTGAGGACGAGCTGTTCTCGTTCGGCGCAGCCGTCTCATCCGATGCCGAGCTCGAGCTCGCCGTCGGCAGCAAGCTCGGCAGCCCGGCAGCCAAGGCGGCCCTGGTCCGCTCGCTGCTGAAGAAGGCCAGCCCGCAGACCCTCGCGATCGTGGAGCACCTCGTCCAGCAGCCGCGCGGTCGCCGCATCGGCGAGCTCATCCGCTCGGCGGCGTCGATCGTCGCCGACCAGGCGGGGCTCTCGGTCGCGACGGTCGTCTCGGCCGTCCCCCTCTCGGCAGCGCAGCTCGAGCGGCTCCGCGCGGGCCTCGCGAAGCAGCACGGCCGCGACCTGCGCATCAACCAGGTCGTGGACCCGTCGATCATCGGCGGTCTCCGCGTCCAGATCGGTGACGACGTCATCGACGGCAGCGTCTCGACGCGCCTCACAGACCTCAGGATTCGGCTCGCGTCCTAGCGGCCCGCTTACTTTCCACGGAAGGCACAATCACAATGGCAGAACTCAGCATCAGCCCGGATGAGATCCGCGATGCGCTCAAGGACTTCGTCTCGTCCTACGAGCCCGGCAAGGCGAAGGCCGCCGAGGTCGGCACCGTCGTGGATGCCGCGGACGGCATCGCCCACGTCGAGGGCCTCCCCGGCGTCATGGCCAACGAGCTCCTCCGCTTCGCGGACGGCACCGCCGGCCTCGCCCTGAACCTCGACGAGAACGAGATCGGTGCGATCGTGCTCGGCGAGTTCACCGGCATCGAGGAGGGCCAGGAGGTCACCCGCACGGGCGACGTGCTCTCCGTGCCCGTGGGCGACGCGTTCCTCGGTCGCGTGGTCGACCCGCTCGGCGCACCGATCGACGGCCTCGGCGAGATCGTGGCGGAGGAGCGCCGCGCGCTCGAGCTCCAGGCCCCCGGCGTCATGCAGCGCAAGAGCGTCCACGAGCCGATGCAGACGGGCATCAAGGCGATCGACGCGATGATCCCGATCGGCCGCGGCCAGCGCCAGCTCATCATCGGCGACCGCCAGACCGGCAAGACCGCGATCGCGATCGACACGATCATCAACCAGAAGGCCAACTGGGACTCGGGCGACGTGAACAAGCAGGTTCGCTGCATCTACGTCGCCATCGGTCAGAAGGGCTCCACGATCGCGGCCGTCAAGGGCGCGCTCGAGGACGCCGGCGCGATGGAGTACACCACGATCGTCGCGGCTCCCGCCTCCGACCCCGCGGGCTTCAAGTACCTCGCCCCCTACACCGGCTCGGCGATCGGCCAGCACTGGATGTACGGCGGCAAGCACGTCCTCATCATCTTCGACGACCTGTCGAAGCAGGCCGAGGCCTACCGCGCCGTCTCCCTTCTCCTGCGCCGTCCACCGGGACGCGAGGCCTACCCGGGCGACGTCTTCTACCTGCACTCCCGCCTGCTGGAGCGCTGCGCCAAGCTCTCCGACGAGCTCGGCGCCGGCTCGATGACCGGTCTGCCGATCATCGAGACGAAGGCGAACGACGTCTCGGCGTACATCCCGACCAACGTGATCTCGATCACCGACGGCCAGATCTTCCTCCAGTCCGACCTCTTCAACGCCAACCAGCGCCCCGCCGTGGACGTCGGTATCTCGGTCTCCCGAGTCGGTGGCGACGCGCAGGTCAAGTCGATCAAGAAGGTCTCGGGAACGCTCAAGCTCGAGCTCGCCCAGTACCGTTCGCTCGAGGCGTTCGCGATGTTCGCGAGCGACCTGGATGCCACGTCCCGCCGTCAGCTCGCGCGCGGTGCCCGCCTCACCGAGCTCCTGCGCCAGCCGCAGTACTCGCCGTTCCCCGTCGAGAAGCAGGTCGTCTCGATCTGGGCCGGCACGAACGGCAAGCTCGACGAGGTGCCGGTCGAGGACATCCTGCGCTTCGAGTCGGAGCTGCACGACTACCTCGCCCGCAACACCAAGGTGCTCGACACGCTGCGCGACACGAACGTGCTCGACGACGACACCACGGCCGCCCTCGACTCGGCGATCGACGCGTTCAAGCTCGAGTTCCAGACGGGCGAGGGCAAGCCGCTCAACTCCGTCGGTTCCGAGGTCTTCGAGGAGATCGAGGCCGAGGACATCGAGCAGGCGCAGATCGTCAAGCAGAAGCGCTAAGGACTAGGGAAGCACAGGCATGGGAGCGCAACTTCGGGTCTACCGGCAGAAGATCAGAGCTGCCCAGACGACCAAGAAGATCACTCGGGCCATGGAGCTCATCTCCGCGTCGCGCATCCAGAAGGCGCAGCAGCGGGTGGCGGCCTCCGGTCCTTACTCGCGTGCCGTGACGCGGGCCGTCTCGGCGGTCGCTACCTTCTCGAACGTCGACCACGTCCTCACCACCGAGCCGGAGAAGATCGAGCGCGCCGCGATCGTCATCTTCTCGTCGGACCGCGGTCTCGCGGGTGCGTTCAACGCGAACGTGCTCCGCGAGGCGGGCGAGCTCGCCGCCCGGCTCACGGGCGAGGGCAAGGAGGTCGTGTACTACCTCGTCGGCCGCAAGGCCGCGGCGTACTTCGCGTTCCGCCGCCGGGACTCCGAGCAGATCTGGACGGGCGGCACCGACAGCCCCGAGTTCGCCACGGCGAAGGAGATCGGGGACGCGGTCGTCGCGAAGTTCCTCCAGCCCGCGAGCGAGGGCGGCGTCGACGAGATCCACATCGTCTTCAACCGCTTCGTGAGCATGCTCGTGCAGGAGCCGGAGGTCGTGCGCCTTCTTCCCCTCGAGGTCGTCGAGGGCGTCGAGGCACCGGAGCCGAGCGAGGTGCTCCCGCTCTACGAGTTCGAGCCCGAGGTGGGCGATGTGCTGGATGCCCTGCTCCCGGTCTACATCGAGAGCCGCATCTTCAACGCGATGCTCCAGTCGGCGGCGGCGAAGCACGCGGCGACCCAGAAGGCGATGAAGGCGGCGAGCGACAACGCCGACAAGCTCATCCGCACGTACACGACGCTGGCGAACAATGCTCGCCAGTCCGAGATCACCCAGCAGATTTCCGAGATCGTGGGCGGCGCTGACGCCCTCAGCTCGGCGAAGTAACCCCAGAGGAAGAGAAACCATGGCTACCGCTACGAAGAAGGCCCCCGCGGCCCCCGTTGCGACCGGCGTCGGCCGCATCGCGCGAGTCACCGGCCCCGTCGTCGACATCGAGTTCCCGCACGACTCGATCCCGGGCATCTACAACGCCCTCAAGACGACCATCACCATCGGCAACGACTCGCAGGAGATCACCCTCGAGGTCGCGCAGCACCTCGGTGACGACCTCGTCCGCGCGATCGCCCTCAAGCCCACCGACGGCCTCGTGCGCGGCCAGGAGGTGCGTGACACCGGCGAGGCGATCTCCGTGCCCGTCGGCGACGTCACCAAGGGCAAGGTCTTCAACGTGATCGGCGAGGTGCTCAACGCCGAGCCCGGCGAGAAGATCGAGATCACCGAGCGCTGGCCCATCCACCGCAAGCCCCCGGCATTCGACCAGCTCGAGTCGAAGACGGAGCTCTTCGAGACCGGCATCAAGGTCATCGACCTGCTCACCCCCTACGTGCAGGGTGGAAAGATCGGCCTCTTCGGCGGCGCGGGCGTCGGCAAGACGGTCCTCATTCAGGAGATGATCCAGCGCGTGGCGCAGGACCACGGCGGTGTGTCCGTGTTCGCCGGCGTCGGCGAGCGCACGCGTGAGGGCAACGACCTCATCGGCGAGATGGAGGAGGCGGGCGTCTTCGACAAGACGGCCCTCGTCTTCGGCCAGATGGACGAGCCCCCGGGAACGCGACTTCGCGTGGCTCTGTCCGCGCTGACGATGGCGGAGTACTTCCGCGACGTGCAGAAGCAGGACGTGCTGCTCTTCATCGACAACATCTTCCGCTTCACGCAGGCCGGTTCCGAGGTCTCGACGCTGCTCGGTCGCATGCCGTCCGCGGTGGGCTACCAGCCGAACCTCGCCGACGAGATGGGCATCCTCCAGGAGCGCATCACGTCGACCCGCGGTCACTCGATCACGTCGCTCCAGGCGATCTACGTGCCCGCCGACGACTACACCGACCCGGCCCCGGCGACGACCTTCGCGCACCTCGACGCCACGACCGAGCTCAGCCGCGAGATCGCGTCGAAGGGTCTGTACCCCGCGGTCGACCCGCTCACCTCGACGAGCCGCATCATGGACCCGCGCTACCTGGGCGAGGACCACTACCGCGTCGCGACGAGCGTGAAGGCGATCCTCCAGAAGAACAAGGAGCTCCAGGAGATCATCGCGATCCTCGGTGTCGACGAGCTCTCCGAGGAGGACAAGATCACGGTGTCGCGTGCGCGCCGCATCCAGCAGTTCCTCTCGCAGAACACCTACATGGCGAAGAAGTTCACCGGCGTCGAGGGCTCGACGGTTCCGCTCAAGGACACGATCGAGTCGTTCGACGCGATCGTGAAGGGCGAGTTCGACCACGTCGCCGAGCAGGCCTTCTTCAACGTCGGTGCGATCTCGGACGTCGAGGAGCGCTGGGCTCAGCTCCAGAAGGAGAACGGCTGATCATGGCCGAGCTCTCGGTGAGCGTCGTCTCGGCCGACCACGAGGTGTGGTCGGGCAAGGCGAAGCAGATCATCGCCCGCACGACGGAGGGCGAGATCGGCATCCTGCCCGGGCACGAGCCGATCCTCGCTATCCTCGGCACCGGCGACGTCCGGGTGACGACGGTCGACGGCCAGGTCGTCACGGCGAGCGCCGATGACGGCTTCCTCTCGGTGGAGCACGACACCGTCACGGTAGTCGCCCGCAACGCCGAGCTCGCCGCTCAGGGCTGACCATGCTCGTCGCGATGGCGGGCCTCCCCGGTACGGGCAAGTCCACGATCGGCCAGGTCGTGGCCAGTCGTCTCGGCCTCCCCGTGGTACCGGTCGACCCCATCGAGACCGCCATCCTCCAGGCGGGGATCGCTACAGACCAGCCGACCGGGCTCGCGGCCTACCTGGTCGCGGAGACCCTCGCCGAGCGGGTCATCACCGCGGGCTCCGGTGTCCTGGTCGACGCCGTCAACGCGGTTGCGCCGGCTCGGGAGCAGTGGGTCAACCTCGCCAACCGGCTCGGCGAGCCCATCCGGTTCATCGAGGTGATCTGCTCGGACCCCGAGCTGCACCGCAGCCGCATCGAGGGCTGGCGGCGCAGCATGCCGCACATCCAGCTGACCTGGAACGCGGTCGAGCAGAGCCTCGAGGAGTACTCCGAGTGGTCGGGCGACAGCGCCGCCGTGGCGCGGATCACTCTCGACTCGGTGGAGCCCCTCGGCGTCAACGTCGAGCGCGCGGTCGCCTTCCTCGCCGGATAGTGCTCCTCGTCCTTCCCCCGTCGGAGACGAAGCGGGACGGCGGTCGGGATGGCTCGGCGCTCGATCTCGCCGCACTGTCCTTTCCCGCGCTCACCCCGCTGCGACGCGACGCCCTGGCCGCGCTCAGTCGCGTCTCGAGGACGGTGAGCGGAGCATCCCAGGCCCTGGGGCTCGGCCCCACCCAGCGCTTCGAGATCGAGCGGAACCGCCTGCTGCGCTCCTCCCCGGTGATGCCGGCGATCGAGCGGTACACGGGAGTCCTCTACGACGGGCTGGACGTGGACTCGCTGTCGGCTGCTGCGCGGGAGTTCGCCCACGATCATGTCGCGGTCCATTCGGCGCTCTTCGGTGTCGTGGGGGCGGGTGACCTGATCCCTGCGTATCGGCTCTCGCACGACTCGCGGCTGCCGGGGATGCCGCTGAAGAAGCACTGGAGGTCAGCGGTGAGCGCGGAGCTCGCGGCCCACGATGGTCTCGTGCTCGACCTGCGGTCCGAGGCGTACGCCGCTCTCGGGCCCGCCCCGGACGGCGCCCACTACATCCGGGTGGTCACCGAGAGTGCGAGCGGTCGCCGCGTGGCCCTCAGTCACTTCAACAAGAAGGCGAAGGGCGAGTTCGCTCGCGCGATCGTCGCCGCGGGGGTCGAGCATCCCGACGCCTCGTCGCTGCTCGACTGGGCGGAGACGGCGGGCATCCGACTCGAACCGGGCGCGCCGGGGGAGCTCGACCTGATCGTGGGTTAGCCCGCGCGGAAGCACCCCTCGAGGTGGTCGTCGACGAGGCCCGCTGATTGCATGAGCGCGTACATCGTCGTGGGGCCGACGAAGCGGAAGCCGCGCGCGCGGAGCGCCTTGCTCAACGCCTTCGACTCGGGGGTCTCCGCCGGGAGATCGGCGAAGCTTCGCGGCCGCGGTCGCGGTTGCTCCGGCACGAAGCTCCAGACGAGCTCGTCGAGAGCGCCGGGGGAGTCCGCCGTCAGCTCGAGAACCGCGCGAGCGTTGCTGATGGTGGCCTCGATCTTCGCGCGGTTGCGGATGATGCCGGTGTCCTGCATGAGGCGATCGACGTCTCCCTCGTCGAAGCGGGCGACGAGCTCGGGGTCGAAGCCCGCGAACGCCGTGCGGAAGGTAGGTCGTCGACGCAGGATCGTGATCCACGACAGCCCGGCCTGGAATCCTTCGAGCGCGATCTTCTCGAAGAGGGGGCGGTCGCCGTGGAGCGGTCGGCCCCACTCTTCGTCGTGGTAGCGGACGTACTCGCTGTCCGCGCCCACCCAACCGCAGCGGGCGAGTCCGTCGTCGCCGATTCGGATGGTCACCGGTGCGCGATCCCCTCGTGATCGAGCAGCCAGGTCTTCGTCGGGATGCCCGCGCCGGCGCTGTACCCGGTGATGCGCTTGTCGGCGCCGAGCACGCGGTGGCACGGCACGATGATCGGAACGGGGTTCGCCCCGACCGCCCCGCCGACGGCGCGCCCGGCCGTCGGGCGGCCGGTCGCGAGCCCGATCTCGCCGTAGGAGAGCACGCCGCCGAACGGCAGGGCGCTGAGCTCGGCCCAGACGCTGCGCTGGAACTCCGTGCCGCCGAGCCGCACCGGGAGGTCGAAGTCCCGGCGTTCCCCCGCGAAGTACTCCGCGAGCTGCGAGCGGGCGGACTCGAGAAGGGTCGACGATCGCTCGGGGAGGTGCTCCCAGGGGAGACGTCCCTCGCGCTCGATGGCGAGCGTCGTGATGGCCTCGTCGTCCGCGGTGATCTCGAGCCGACCGAGCGGCGAGTCGGTGCGGATAAGGTAGGCGGGGCCGACGACGGGGGGAGTGACTGTCTGCATGGTCCGACTGTAGCCGCGGCATCCGACGCTCCACTGGCGCTTTTCGGACACGGGGGATTGCTCGCCCCATGCGCCACCGGGGGAGGATAGGACCATGACGACTCTCGACGCCCGGCCGCTCGGAACCGACGACATCCTGGTCTCCGCCGTCGGCCTCGGCTGCAACAACTTCGGTCGCTCCGGGACGCGCACCGAATCGCAGGAGGGGACGACCGCGGTGATCGACGCCGCCATCGATGCGGGCGTGACACTCCTCGACACGGCGGACATCTACGGCGGCCACGGACTCAGCGAAACGCTCATGGGGGTCGCGCTGCGCGGTCGCCGCGATCGGGTCGTGCTCGCGACGAAGTTCGGCCACCAGGAGTTCGACACGGGGCTCCTGCCGGGCGTGCCGCGCGGATCGCGCCGCTACGTCAGGGCCGCGATCGACGCCTCGCTCGAGCGCTTGCAGACCGATTACGTCGACCTCTACCAGCTGCACACCCCCGACCCGCACACTCCGATCGAGGAGACGCTCGGCGCGCTCGACGAGCTCGCGGACGAGGGCAAGATCCGGTTCTCCGGATCCTCGCAGTTCGACGCCGCCCAGGTGCGCGAAGCGGAGGAGGTCGCCGCTCGCGAGGGGCTCGCGCGCTTCGTCTCGACCCAGAACGAGTACAACCTCCTGCAGCGCGCGGCCGAGGCCGAGCTGCTGCCGACGGCGGCCGAGCTCGGCGTCGGGTTCCTGCCCTTCTTCCCGCTCGCGAACGGACTGCTCACGGGAAAGTTCTCGCGGGATGAGCATCCCGCCGACTCGCGCATCGCGCGCCAGAAGCGCCACGTGCTCGAGGGTGCCCCGTGGGAGAAGATCGAGGCGTTCCGAGCCTTCGCGGAGGCGCGAGGGATCTCGATGCTCGCCGCGACCTTCGGCTGGATGCTCGCCCAGCCCGCTCTGTCGAGCGTGATCGCCGGAGCGACGAGCCCGGAGCAGGTGCGTGCCAATGCGGCGGCGTCGGTCGCGTGGCGACCAACGCCGACAGACCTCGACGAGGTTTCGCGAATCTTCACGTGACGGAGTGAGTGCTCACTCAGTTATACTCGCGGAGTGACTAACGCCACTCGCGCCCGCCCCCTCTCGGTTGAGGACCGCCGCGCGTCGATCATCGCCGCGGTGATACCGCTGCTACTGGAGCACGGAACCGGGGTGACCTCCCGGCAGATATCCGAGGCCGCAGGAGTGGCGGAAGGGACGGTGTTCCGCGCGTTCGGCGACAAGGATTCCCTCATCGATGCGGCGTACGACGCGTTCATGTCGGGCGCCCTCGAGGCGGAAGGGCCGCTGCCCGACCCCGCCCTCCCGCTCGAAGAGAAGGTCGCCGGCTTCCTCGCCGCCATGCGTTCGCGGGTGCGCGACGTGATGCGGATGACCGCGGTCACCGGTCGACGACCGAGTACGCCCACCCCGACGCAGAGCACCCTGTTCCAGTGGCGGCTGCGCGAGGTGTTCGGGCCGCACGCGCACGAGCTCGCCCTCGACATCGACGATTTCGGCGCCTACCTGCGGGTCGTCGCGATCGGCACGACGATGCCCGGCACCCGCTTCGACGACGACAGCCTCGTCCGACTCGTTCTCGACGGCGCACGCCGCGCCGCCCCGCGCCTCACCCCCGGAAAGGACTGACGTGCTCCTGCCTCTCATCGGCCGGTTCATCCGGCCGCACTGGCCGCTCATCGCTGCGGTCATCGTCTTCCAGCTGGCCCAGTCGATCGCCTCGCTCTACCTCCCGGCGCTCAACGCCGACATCATCGACAACGGCATCGCGACGGGCGACACCGGCTACATCCTGCAGGTCGGAGTGCTCATGCTGGGCATCACCCTCGTGCAGATCGCCGCCGCGATCACGGCGGTCTACTTCGGCGCGAAGGCCGCGATGGCGGTCGGCCGCGACCTGCGCACCGCCGTCTTCCGGCGGGTGGGGGAGTTCTCCGAGCAGGAGGTCTCGCGCTTCGGCGCCCCGTCGCTCATCACCCGGACGACGAACGACGTCCAGCAGGTGCAGATGCTCGTGCTCATGACGTCGACGCTGCTCGTGTCGGCGCCGATCCTGGCCATCGGCGGCATCATCATGGCCCTGCAGCAGGACCTCGAGCTCTCGTGGCTCATGGTCGTCGCGGTGCCCGTGCTGCTTGTGGCGATCGGGGCGATCATCCTGCGCATGGTGCCGCTCTTCCGGCTCATGCAGGCCCGCATCGACACGGTTAACCGGGTGCTCCGGGAGCAGCTCACGGGCATCCGGGTCGTTCGCGCCTTCGTGCGGGAGGGGCTCGAGACCGCGCGGTTCGAGCGGGCGAACGCGGATGTCACGAAGACAGCCCTCGAAGCGGGCCGGCTGTTCGCGCTCGTGTTCCCCGTCGTCATGCTCATCATGAACGTGACGAGCGTCGCGGTGCTGTGGTTCGGCGCCTTCCGCATCGAGGACGGGTCGATGCAGATCGGCGCGCTCACCGCGTTCCTCACCTACCTCATCCAGATCCTGATGGCCGTCATGATGGCTACGTTCATGGCGGTGATGATCCCGCGCGCTGCCGTGTCGGCCGACCGGATCGGAGAGGTGCTCGGCACGGCGAGCTCCGTCGCCCCGCCCGCCGAGCCCGTCGCGGCCGCGTCGTCGCTCGGCGTCGTCGAGCTGGATGCCGTGAGCTTCAGCTACCCCGGAGCCGAGCAGCCGGTACTACGCGCCATCTCCTTCACCGCCCGACCCGGCCAGACGACCGCGATCATCGGCAGCACGGGAGCGGGCAAGACGACGCTCGTCAACCTGCTTCCGCGGCTGTTCGACGCCACTGCCGGCCGGGTCCTCATCGACGGGGTCGACGTGCGCGAGCTCGACCCCGATTCGTTGTGGGGCCGCATCGGCCTCGTCCCGCAACGCGCCTACCTCTTCTCGGGCACGGTCGCGAGCAACCTCCGCTACGGCAAGCCCGACGCGACCGACGAGGAGCTGTGGCGGGCGCTCGAGATCGCCCAGGCCAAGGACTTCGTCGAGGCGATGCCCGAGGGGCTCGACGCGCCGATCGCCCAGGGCGGTACGAACGTCTCCGGGGGCCAGCGGCAGCGGCTCGCCATCGCCCGCGCGCTCGTCAAGCGAAGCGAGATCCTGGTCTTCGACGACTCGTTCTCTGCCCTGGACACGGCCACCGACTCCCGATTGCGCGCCGCGCTCGCCAAGGCGGAGCGCGCCACGACCATGATCATCGTCGCTCAGCGCGTCTCGACGATCGTCGATGCCGATCAGATCCTCGTGCTCGAGGACGGCGAGATCGTGGGACGGGGCACGCACGACGAGCTCCTCGCTTCCAACGAGACGTACGCCGAGATCGTCACCAGTCAGCTCCGAGCGGAGGAGGCAGCATGAGCCAGACGCAGAGCGCTCCGCGCCCGCCGGTCCGTCGGGGGCCCATGGGCGGCGGCCCCATGGGTGGCATGGGCATGCCCGGCGACAAGTCGATGAACTTCCTGCCCTCCGCCAAGCGGCTGCTCGGCCGACTGCGGCCCTACCGGGCCGGCGTGATCGGCACCCTCGTGCTGTCGGTCCTGAGCGTCGTGTTCTCGGTGATCGGTCCGCGGCTGCTCGGGGATGCCACGAACATCATCTTCTCTGGTGTCATCTCGAAGCAGCTCCCGGCCGGGCTGACCCGTGAGCAAGTGATCGACCAGCTCCGGGCATCCGGCGACACCGCGCGAGCGGACCTCCTGAGCGGCATGCAGTTCACGCCGGGCGCGGGGATCGACTTCGACGCGCTCCAGCTCGTGCTCGGGGTCGTCCTCGTTCTCTATGTGCTCGCGTCGGTCTTCGGCTGGCTGCAGGGGTTCGTGCTCAACGGCATCGTGCAGCGGACGGTCTACCGACTGCGCGCCGAGGTCGAGGACAAGATCAACGCGCTGCCGCTCAGCTACTTCGACCGCATGCCGCGCGGTGAGCTGCTGAGCCGGGTCACGAACGACGTCGACAACATCGGCCAGAGCATGCAGCAGACGCTGAGCCAGCTCGTGACCTCGCTGCTGACCGTCGTGGGCGTGCTCGCCATGATGTTCTGGCTCTCGCCCCTCCTGGCTGTCATCGCACTCATCACGATCCCGCTCACTCTCGTCATCACGACGCTCATCGCCAAGCGCTCCCAGAAGCTCTTCATCGCGCAGTGGACCCACACCGGCCAACTGAACGCGCAGATCGAGGAGGCCTACTCGGGGCACGCCCTCGTCAAGGTGTTCGGGCGGCACCGGGAGGTGGAGGAGCGATTCGCGGAGAAGAACGAGGAGCTGTTCCGGGCGAGCTTCGGCGCCCAGTTCGTGAGCGGCATCATCATGCCGGCCATGATGTTCGTCGGCAATCTCGTCTATGTGGCGATCGCGGTCGTCGGCGGGCTGCTCGTCGCGGGCGGCGGGATGACCCTCGGCGCCGTTCAGGCGTTCATCCAGTACTCCCGCCAGTTCACGCAGCCGCTCAGCCAGCTCGGATCGATGGCGAACCTCCTGCAATCGGGCGTCGCCTCCGCGGAGCGCGTGTTCGAGCTCTTGGATGCGCCGGAGCAGTCTCCCGACCCGAGCCCGGCCGTCAGCCCGGAGTCGGTGACGGGGCGCATCGCGTTCGAGGACGTCTCGTTCCGCTACGAGGAGGAGAAGCCGCTCATCGACTCGCTGTCGCTCGTGGCCGAGCCGGGTCAGACGGTTGCCATCGTGGGCCCGACGGGCGCCGGCAAGACGACGCTCGTGAACCTCATGATGCGGTTCTACGAGCTCGACAGCGGACGCATCACGCTCGACGGCGTCGACGTCGCGGGAATGACTCGCGACGACTTGCGCTCGAGGATGGGAATGGTGCTCCAGGACACCTGGCTGTTCGCCGGCACCATCCGCGACAACATCGCGTACGGCCGACCGGATGCCTCGGAGGAGGAGATCCTCGAGGCTGCGCGGGCGACCTACGTCGACCGCTTCGTGCACTCCCTGCCCGACGGGTACGACACCCTCCTCGACGACGAGGGCGCCAACGTGAGCGCGGGGGAGAAGCAGCTCCTCACGATCGCGCGGGCCTTCCTCGCGAAGCCGAGCGTGCTCATCCTCGACGAGGCGACGAGCTCGGTGGACACGCGCACCGAGGTGCTCGTGCAGCAGGCGATGACCGCGCTGCGCGCCGATCGAACGAGCTTCGTGATCGCACACCGGCTCTCCACCATTCGTGACGCCGACCTCATCCTCGTGATGGAGGCGGGGAGGATCGTGGAGAAAGGCACGCACGAGGAGCTGCTCGCGGCGCGCGGCGCCTACTTCGAGCTCTACACGGCGCAGTTCGCGGCGGCGATCGAGGAGTGAGACGGGCGACGGCGGGGTCGGGCATCCCGACCCCGCCGTTCGGTGGTTCTACTTCTGGAGCACGACCTGCAGGTCGAGCGTGATCGTCACGTCGTCGCCGAGCGTCATGCCGCCGGCCTCAAGGGCGTTGTTCCAGCTCACCCCGAAGTCGTGGCGGTTGATCTTGGTGGTCGCCGTCGCTCCGGCGCGCGTGTTGCCGTAGCCGTCGACGATCAGGCCGCCGAACTCGCCCTTCAGCACGACGCTCTTCGTCACCCCGCGCATGGTGAGGTCGCCGGTGACGCTGAAGTCGTCCGGCTCGCCGTCGAACGACGTGGAGCGGAACGTCATCGTCGGGTGCTCGTCGACGAGGAAGAAGTCGCTCGTGCGCAGGTGCTGGTCGCGCGCCTCGACGCCGGTGTTGACGGAGGAGACGTCGATCGAGGCCTCGATCGTGGAGTCGTGCGGGTCCTCGGCGGTGACGATCGTCACGTCGAAAGTCTCGAAGGTGCCGCGCACCTTGCTGATCATGAGGTGCTTCACGGTGAAGGAGACCTCGGAGTGCGTGGGGTCGAGCTTCCAGGTGCCGACGATGTAGTCCGGGTGGATGCTGGTCGATGTAGTCATAACTCCATGCAAGCGCATCGAGCTCGAGATCATTCCGGATTTAGTGGACTTGTCACCTAAATTTACGAGCCCGTTACATTCCGCCGAGATCGACGACTCCCGATGAGAGCGCGACGAGCGCCTCGCGGTCCTCGAAGTAGCGTGCGTAGTGCGCCTCGAGCTCGGGGGAGATTTGCGAGAACTCACTGCCCACGAACGAATGCAGCTCGTTCGTCCGCTCGCCCGGCTCGATCTGGGCGTACTGCGCCATGAGTGCGATCCACTCGGGATCGTCGGCCCGCTTCGCGGCCTCGGCCTCGAGGAGCGGCTCGAGGGCATTCTGCTCTGCGTCGCTCAGGCGGTCCCACACCGCGTGCAGAAGCTCGTGGGCAGCGGTGACCTGCTCGACGTTCTCGAATCCAGGGCCCAGGTCGTACAGGAATATCGTGCGGAAGTCCGGGCGGTAGCAGCCGATCGCCCCGACGGACTGCTCGATCCCGCACTGGGCGTCGAACTCGGCGGCGTCGGCGATCATGGGGCGGCTCGCGAAGAACAGGAACCGGCCCTCCTCGGTCATGGTCGTGGCCTCCGCATAGCCCTCGATGGTCGGCGACGGCGAGTACTGCCAGACGGCGACCTGGTCCATGATGCGGTTCGTGTTCGACACGGCCCAGATCGCGACGAGCACTCCGATGATCGCGAGGGCGGTCATCCCCGCCCTCCGCAGCATCCGCACGACGTCGAACCTAGCCCAGCCGCGGTGCTAGTGGCCCACGAGCGGGCCCATCACGCGCGCCGCGAGGGACGCCCGGCCGGTGACTCGCTCCTCGAGGTCCGCCGCGCTCATCGCGAGCAGGCCCGCGTTCGATCCGACGAATCGGAGCGGCTCCGGCTCCCAGTCGGGAGAGCGGTGGTTCACCCAAGGCAGCCGGACGAGATCGGAGTCCGTGCCGGTGACGAGGTCGGCGATCGTGCGACCGGCGAGGTTGGTGGTGCTGAGGCCGTCGCCGACGTATCCGCCCGCGCTCGCGAGCCCCGAGCGGGGGTCGAACGACACGCTCGCGTGCCAATCACGCGGCACGCCCAGCGGCCCGCCCCAGCGGTGCGTCACGGCGGCATCCCCGATCACGGGGAAGAGCTCGCCGAGCGTGCGGCGCAGGTGGTCGAAGACCGCGGGGACGCGGTCGTACTCCGGCCGGATCGCGCTGCCCCAGTGATAGCGGGCACCCCGGCCGCCGAACGCGAACCGGTCGTCAGCCGTGCGTTGGCCGTAGATCAGCAGGTGGCGGTAGTCGGTGAAGGTCTGGCCGTGCTCGAGGCCGATCTCGTCCCAGACCTCGGCCGGGAGCGGCTCGGTCGCGATCATGAGCGAGTAGAGCGGCAGGATGCGGCGGCGCAGCTGCGGGAGCGCGGCACCGTAGCCCTCGAGAGCCGACACCACGATCGGAGCCCGCACCTCCCCGAGGGCTGTGCGCACCCGGCCGGATTCGAACGACAGCACCTCCGTGCCCTCGTAGATCAGCACCCCGCGCGACTCGAGCGCCCGCGCTAGCCCGCGGACGAGCCGGGCGGGGTGGATGCGAGCGCACGCGGGGTCGAAGCTCGCCCCGAGCGCTCCCGCCGCCCGGACCCGCTCCGCGCCCCACAGCTCGAGCTCGTCGACGCCGTACCGCTCGGCGTCCGCGACGTCGGCGCGCGCCGAGCGCAGCTGCACCTCGGATCGAGCGAACGCGACAGTTCCGCCCTTGCGGTAGTGGATGTCGAGGCCCGCGGCGTCGGCGGCGCGGCCGACCTCGTCGACGGTGCCGATCATGGCCCGTCGGAGGGCGAGCGCGGCATCCCGACCGTGGGCCCGCTCGAGCGAGGCGGTCGATCGCGGGAACAGCGCACTGCACCAGCCCCCGTTGCGCCCGGAGGCGCCGAAGCCGGCGATGTCCTTCTCGAGTACGACGATGCGCAGCGCCGGGTCGCGATCCAGGAGGTACCAGGCGGTCCACAGCCCCGTGAGGCCACCTCCGACGATCGCGACGTCCGCATCGCGGTCTCCGGGGAGGGCGGCTCGCGGGCTCAGGTCGTCAGCGACGGTGTCGTGCCAGAACGAGAGCCCGCGATAGTCCGCTACAGCCGCGACCATGCCTCGGTGAGCACTCCGCGGAGGATCGACTCGATCTCGTCGAACTCGCTCTGGCCGATCGTCAGCGGCGGAGCGAGTTGGATGACGGGGTCGCCACGGTCATCGGCACGGCAGTACAGCCCCGCGTCGTAGAGCGCCTTGGAGAGGAAGCCGCGCAGCAGCCGCTCGGACTCGTCGTCGTCGAAGGTCTCCTTCGTCGCCTTGTCCTTCACGAGCTCGATGCCGAAGAAGTAGCCGTCGCCGCGGACGTTGCCGACGATCGGGAGGTCGTTCAGCCGCTCGAGCGTCTGGCGGAACAGCGGCGAGTTCTCGCGGACCCGCGCGTTGAGCCCCTCCTCCTCGAAGATGTCCAGGTTGGCGAGCGCGACAGCGGATGACACGGGGTGACCGCCGAACGTGTAGCCGTGGTAGAACGACGTCTGACCGTGCTTGAACGGCTCGTAGACCTTCTCGGAGACGATCGTCGCGCCGATGGGGGAGTAGCCGCTCGTCATGCCCTTCGCGCACGTGATCATGTCCGGCTCGTAGCCGTACGTGTCGCACGCGAACATGTTCCCGATTCGGCCGAAGGCGCAGATGACCTCGTCGCTGACGAGGAGCACGTCGTACTGGTCGCAGATCTCGCGCACCCGCTGGAAGTAGCCAGGAGGCGGCGGGAAGCAGCCGCCGGAGTTCTGCACGGGCTCGAGGAAGACGGCCGCGACGGTGTCGGGGCCTTCGAACAGGATCATCTCCTCGATGCGGTTCGCCGCCCAGAGGCCGAACTCCTCCTCGGTGCCGGTGAAGCCCATCTCCTCGGCGCGGTAATAGTTGGTGTTCGGCACGCGGAAGCCGCCCGGGGTGAGGGGCTCGAACATCTGCTTCATCGCCGGGATGCCGGTGATCGCCAGCGCCCCCTGCGGAGTGCCGTGGTACGCGATCGCGCGGGAGATGACCTTGTGCTTCGTGGGCTTGCCCTGCAGCTTCCAGTAGTACTTCGCGAGCTTGAAGGCGGTCTCGACGGCCTCCCCGCCGCCGGTGGAGAAGAACACGCGGTTGAGGTCGCCGGGGGCGTAGTCGGCGAGCCGGTCGGCGAGCTCGATGGCGTTCGGGTGCGCGTACGACCAGATGGGGAAGAACGCGAGCTCCTCCGCCTGCTTGGCCGCGACCTCGGCGAGGCGCTTGCGGCCGTGGCCGGCGTTGACGACGAACAGGCCGCTCAGGCCGTCGATGTACTTCTTGCCCGTCGAGTCCCAGATGTGGTGGCCCTCGCCCTTGACGATGATGGGCACGCCGTGGCCATCCTCCATCACAGATTGGCGGGCGAAGTGCATCCACAGATGGTCCTTGGCCTTCTGCTGGAGGTCTGCCTCGATGAATTCGGACACGGTCTATCACTCTTCCTTGGTTTAGCGAGTTCCCCAGTTGTAGAACTGCTTGTGAAGGCGCAGGTAGACGAAGGTCTCCGTCGACTGCACGCCCTCGATGGCCCTGATCTGCTTGTTGAGCAAGTCGATCAGGTCGTCGTCGTTCTCGCAGACCACCTCTGCGAGGATGTCGAAGCTGCCCGCCGTGAGCACCACGTAGTCGACGGCGGGGATGCGGCCGAGACGCTCCGCGACGACGGTCGTGTCGCCGGCGACACGAACGCCGATCATCGCCTGGCGGTAGAAGCCGAGCTGCATGGGGTCGGTCACCGCGACGACCTGCATCACGCCCGAGTCGGTGAGCTTCTGCACCCGCTGCCGTACGGCCGCCTCGCTCAAGCCCACGGCCTTGCCGATCTCGGCGTACGATCGCCGCCCGTCGCCTTGGAGCTGCTCGATGATGGCTTTCGAGACGTCGTCGAGCTGCACCGGCTTGGCTCCGGGCTGGCGAGCGGAGGGACTCATAGCTCGATTCTGTCAGTCGATGAGACCGCTCACAAGCGAATCCGCACTTCCGAGCACCCTGGACTGACGAAATCGACAGCCGGGAGGGTGGAAGACCCCGCGGCGGGCGGCTAAGTTAGTGCCATGAGCGCTTCGGAGATCAAGAACTTCATCAATGGCCGGTACGTCGACGCGAAGGGCGACGACAGTTTCGCGGTCATCGATCCCGCCACAGAGGAGACGTACGCGACGTCTCCGGTCTCCGGCCAGGCCGACGTGGATGACGCGTTCGCGGCCGCCGCCGCGGCCTTCGAGGAGTGGGGCGAGACCACTCCGGCCGAGCGCCAGCTCGCGCTGTTCCGCATCGCCGATGCGATGGAGGCTCGGGCCGAGGAGTTCGCCGATCTCGAGTCCAAGGACACCGGCAAGCCCCGGGCATCCCTCGTCGACGACGAGATCATGCTCTCCGTCGACCAGATCCGCTTCTTCGCGGGCGAAGCCCGTCACCTGAGCGGCATGGCCACGGGCGAGTACATGAAGGACCACACCTCGAGCATCCGGCGCGAGCCGATCGGGGTGATCGGGCAGGTCACACCGTGGAACTATCCCCTCAACATGGCCGTCTGGAAGTTCGCGCCGGCGATCGCCGCGGGCAACACGACCGTGCTCAAGCCGAGCGACACGACGCCCTCCTCGACGCTCCTGCTCGCCGAGATCGCGGCCGAGTTCCTCCCCGCGGGCGTTCTCAACGTCATCACCGGAGACCGCACGACGGGTGCTCGGATGATCGAGCACAAGACCCCCCAGATGGTCTCCATCACCGGCTCTGTCCGTGCGGGCATGGAGGTGGCGAAGGCGGCCTCGAGCGACCTCAAGCGGGTCCACCTCGAGCTCGGCGGCAAGGCACCTGTCATCGTCTTCGACGACGCCGACATCGAGGCCGCAGTCGAAGGCATCGGCATCGCCGGGTACTTCAACGCGGGCCAGGACTGCACCGCGGCGACCCGAGTGCTCGTCCACGAGCGCGTGCACGACGAGTTCGTCGCCGCGATCACGGCGTGGGCGAAGGAGAACGCGAAGACGGGCGCGCCCGACGAGGACGGCGTCCTCTTCGGTCCGGTCAACAACGCGAATCAGTTCGAGCGCGTCTCCGGCATCATCGACTCGCTCCCCTCGAACGCGACCATCGAGCTCGGCGGCAAGCGCCAGGGCGACAAGGGCTACTTCATCGAGGCGACCGTCGTGTCCGGTCTCAAGCAGACGGATGACGCCATCCAGAACGAGATCTTCGGCCCGGTCATCACCGTCCAGAAGTTCACCGACGAGAAGCAGGCCCTCGAGTGGGCGAACGGTGTCAGCTACGGGCTCTCGTCGAGTGTCTGGACGAAGGACCACGCGCGCGCGATGCGCTTCGCCAAGCACCTGGACTTCGGCTGCGTGTGGATCAACACCCACATCCCTCTCGTCGCCGAGATGCCGCACGGCGGCTTCAAGCACTCGGGCTACGGCAAGGACCTGTCGAGCTACGGCTTCGAGGACTACACGCGCATCAAGCACGTGATGTCGTTCATCGGTCAGTAGCCACGGCCTCGTCGGGGTGCGTCGCGGCGTGAGCCGCGCGCATCGCCCGCCTCCCGGCAGGCACGAGCGTCGCGACGGCGATGACGACGAACATCAGGATGCCCGCCGCGACGAGAAGGCTCTCGACCGTGAACTGGTCGGCGAGGGGGCCGAACACGACCATGCCGATCGGCATCGCCACGGCCATCACGATCCCGACGAAGCCGAACACGCGGCCCTGGCGCTCTGGCTCGACGGTCTCCTGCAGGAGCGTCATCGAGGGCGTCGAGAAGAAGGGCACAGCGAGGCCGACGACGAACATGAAGGCGAAGAACACCCAGAGGTTCGTCGACAGGCCGAGGGCGACCGACAGCGCGCCGAACAGCACCGACGACGCCACGATCATGACGATCTTGTTCCTCGTGCCGCCCCAGACGGCGATGACGAGCCCGCCGAGCACCATCCCCACGCTGAAGGAGATCTCGAGCACGGTGAGCTTCCAGACCTCGTCGCCGAAGGTGCGGGCCACCATGAGCGGTGTCAGGTATGAGGGCGCCACGGTGAGCAGGAAGACGACGCCGAACAGGACGAGGAGCCACCGTACGAACGCGTGGTGGGCGATGTAGCGCACGCCTTCGACGAGGTCGGTGAAGTAGCCCGCGCCCTCGGCCGTCGCGTTGCGCACCGTCGGAACGGCGATGAGCAGGAGGAAGCCGATGCCGACCACCGCGGTGACGACGTCGATGAAGAAGATCGCCGTGAGCGAGGCCGTGGCGTAGAGGGCGCCGGCCGCGGCGGGGGCCAGCAGTGCCATCGCCGATTGGATCGATCCGTTGATGCCGTTGACCCTCATGAGGTGCTCGGTCGGAGTGATCTGCGGGATGAGCGCCGACACGGCGGGCATCTGGATGCCGGCACCCGTCGAGCGAATCGCGAGCGTGAGGAAGATGAGCCACAGGTCGCTGGCGCCGGCGAGCATGAGCAGCGCGAGCGCGAGGGTCGACGCCGCGATCGTGGCATCCGCTGCGATGATGAGGGCCTTGCGGTTCAGGCGATCCGCCCACACCCCGCCGAAGATCGAGACGAGGGCCTGCGGGAGGAAGCCGAAGACGGCCGCGAGGGCGAGTGCGACCCCCGATTTCGTCTCGAGGGTGATGTGCCACATGACGGCGTACTGCACGAGCATCGAGCCGAACAGCGAGACGGTCTGCCCGGAGAGGAACAGCGCCACGTCTCGCTTCCACGCGGGGCGGGTCTCGGCGGTGTCGTTGTCCATATGCTTAAGACTATGGGTGCGGACCTCGACGACACGGTTCGAGTCCCCCCGCGGCCGGCCCCCACCGCGGCGCTCCCCGACACCGAGGACACCGTCATCACACCGCGGCCGTCGCATCCCCACGATGTGTCGGCCGAGGACCGCGCGCCCGCGGATCCCGTCGACCCGGCGCCCCCGCCGCGAGGCACCTACTCGCTGCGGGTCGGGCTGCAGTCCGACCCGATCGCGCTCGACGCCCCCGTGCTCGTCGGGCGCAACCCGACGCCGCCGCGCGTGGTCAGAGGCGACGTGCCGCGGCTCGTCCGCGTCGCCTCGCCCGGGCGCGAGGTCTCCGCGACCCACCTCGAGGTGCGTCAGCTCGGGGCGTCTGTCATCGTCACCGACCTGCGCTCGACGAACGGCTCCCTCGTGATGGTTCCCGGTCGCGCGCCGGTCGCATTGCGCCAGGGGGAGTCGATGGTAGTGTCGCCCGGCACGCTCGTCGACATCGGCGACGACACCATCCTGCAGATCCTGCCCATGCACTCATCTGGAAGGCAGCCGTGAGCGAACTCGGCCGAGACGGCCTCACGCATCGGATCCCGGTCCCCGGGCGCGACGGAGACGTCGTGCTGTCGTGGGCGGCCCTCACCGACCGCGGTCGTCGGCGAGCGGGCAACGAGGACAGCTACGTGGTCGCGCCGCCCCTCTTCGCGGTCGCGGACGGGATGGGCGGGCACTCCGCCGGCGACCTGGCGAGCGCCGCCGTCGTCGAGCGGCTCGCCGAGTCGGTCACGGGCGATTTCGGCACGATCACGCAGCTCGAGCGCGGGCTCGCCGCCGCGACCGAGGACATCGTCGAGATCGCCGGGGACAGCGAGCTCGGCGTCGGCACGACCGTCACGGGCGCCGTGCTCGTCCTCGTCGACGACGACCCCTACTTCGCGGTGTTCAACGTCGGGGACAGCCGCGTGTACGCGTTCGAGCGGAACGAGCTCGTTCAAGTGACCACCGACCACTCGGTCGTGCAGGAGCTCGTGGATGCCGGCGCCCTCACCAAGGAGGAGGCCGAGCACCACCCGGACAGCAACATCATCACCCGCGCCGTCGGGTTCGGTGCTGTCCCCATCGCCGACTACCGGATGGTGCCGGTGCGAGCGGGGGTGCGGTTGCTCATCTGCTCCGACGGCCTCACGAAGGAGGTCGGCGAGGATCGCCTCCGCCTGCACCTCGCTGCCGGGTTGTCGAGCGCGGAGACCGCGGGCGCGCTCGTCGACGCCGCGCTCGCCGCGGGTGGTCGGGACAATGTCACGACCGTCGTCGTCGATGTCGTCGACGCTCCGGCCGCCCTGGAGATCGAGGACACGGAACCGCGCGGCGCTCGCTGAACGCCCGCTGAACGCTCGCCCACAACTGGGGGTCGGCGAGGGGGGACGCCGCCCTGCCCCGCTCAGTTTGCCCGCCTACAATGATCGGAAACGTCGAGAGACCGAGGGGGTGTTCGTGGCGCGCAGGCTACCTTCTCCGCCGCCGACCCTGGCCGGGTTCTCGCACGTCCACATCCTCGGGTCGGGCGGGTTCGCGGACGTCTTCCTCTACGAGCAGAACATGCCGAGGCGCCAGGTCGCCGTCAAGGTGATGCTCAGCGAGGTCGTCAACGACCAGGTGCGGCAGATGTTCCAGGCCGAGGCGAACCTCATGGCGCAGCTCAGCGCCCATCCCTCGATCCTCACGGTCTACCAGGCGAGCGTCTCGTCGGACGGCCGACCCTACCTCGTGATGGAGCTGTGCTCCGCCGCCCTCAGCCAGCGCTACCGCAGCGAGCGCATCCCGGTCGCCGAGGTGCTGCGCATCGCGGTGAAGATCGGCAGCGCGATCGAGACCGCCCACCGCGCGGGAGTGCTGCACCGCGACATCAAGCCGTCCAACATCCTGCTGACGGCCTACGGCCACCCGGTGCTGTCGGACTTCGGCATCGCCGCGACGCTCAGCGAGACCGGCGACCGCGAGGCGGTCGGAATGTCGATCCCGTGGTCGGCTCCCGAGGTCCTCATGGACGAGACCGCCGGCACGATCGCCTCCGAGGTGTGGGCATTCGGGGCGACCGTCTACTCGCTCCTCGCCGGTCGCTCGCCGTTCGAGGTGCCCGGCCAGTCCAACACCTCGACCGACCTCATCTCACGGATCAACCGGGCCAAGCCGCAGCCGATCGACCGCAGCGACGTGCCGGCTAGCCTCGAGCGCATCCTCCAGCGGTCGATGTCCCGCCGCCCCGAGAGCCGCCAGTCGAGCGTCCTCGAGCTGGTCCACGAGCTCCAGTCGGTCGAGAGCGAGATCGGCGTGCCTCAGACCCCCGTCGAGATCGCGGTCGACGAGTGGGCGGCGGCCACGGTGGCCGACCTCGAGGACCGGACGGTGATCCGCGGGGGGTCGAGCTCGCGCGGGTCCGTCTCGCAGCGGCGTCGGCGTCGTCGCGGAGCAGATCAGGGCTACAGCTCGGTGGGCACCATCGTCAAGGAGGACCCCGTCGGGTCGCGAAGCGCGCAGACCCAGCCTCGCGGTCCGGGGCGGGGGATGCGGCTGCTCGCGTGGGCGGTCGTCGGGGCCGCGGTGCTCGTCGTCGCCCTCGGGGCCCTCGCGACGCTCGTCCTCATCCGGGCGGGGTCCACCGACATCCCCACCGTCTCCGACATCGCTGCTCGAGTGGTGGACGACACCGTCGAATTCACGTGGAACGACCCCGGCCTCGGCGCGGGCGACACGTACCAGGTGTCGCCGAGCGACGGCTCGCCCGCGGTCCAGCAGCGCGAGGCGAGCTTCGTGGTCGACGCGGAGCCCGGCGACCGGGTGTGCATCTCGGTCGCCGTCAACCGAGAGGGCCGGGTAGGCGAGCGCAGCGCCGAGAAGTGCGCGGACGTCCCCGAGTGATGGCGACGCGATGATCCGGCAGTGGCTGTCGGCCCACCGATCCCTCGTTGCGAGCGCGACGAGCGGCACGGTCATCGCTGCGCTCATCGCCGGCGTCGCGATCGCGTCGACGGGCTACACCGCTCAGCGACTCGACCTCGGCGACGGATCGGTGTGGGTCGCCAACAACGGCCAGCAGGCGATCGGCCGCGCCAACACCGAGGTGCTCGAGCTCAACTCGGTCGTGCCGACGACGGGGAACGACCTCGAGGTGCTCCAGGAGGGCGCATCCGTGCTCCTCGTCGACCGGACCGAGGCGCGCATCGAGATCATCGATCCGGCGAAGTCGGAGTCCCTCGAGTCCGTGGCCCTGCCGCCCAACCAGCCCGAGGTGCGGCTCGCCGGTGACACGGTCGTCGTGTTCGAGGCGGGCACGGGGGAGCTCTGGGTCATCCCGGTCTCCGAGCTCGAGTCGTTCGATTCCCAGTCGCCGTCCACCCTGAGCCTCGGAAGCGATGCTGTGGTGAGCGTCGACCCGTCCGGACTGCTCGTGGCCTTCGCGCCGACCGCCGGCCTGCTCTACCGACTCGACACCCGGAGCCCGGCGTCCGCCCCCTCGAGTTCCGCAGTGTCCTTCGCGGGCGACGGCGTCGGCCTGTCGATCACCTCGGTGGGCGGGCGCTGGGTCGTCTTCGACCCCGTGGAGCGCGTTCTCTATACCGAAGGCGGCGCGACCGACCTGAGCGGCACGATTGCAACCGGGGCGGATGCCCGGCTCCAGCAGCCCAGCACGGACGGCTCGCGCGTGCTCCTCGGCTACTCCGGCGGTCTCCTCGGCATCCCGCTGGACGGCGGCTCGCCCGTCGAACTCGCGACGGGCACGTCCGGTCTGGCGGCGGCGCCTCTCGTGCTCGAGGGCTGCGAGTACGCCGCGTGGACCTCGGGGCAGTCGTGGCGCCGCTGCGCGGGGGATCCGTCCGACGGCACGACCCTCGCGCTCGACTCCGTCGGGGCGACCGCGAGCCTCGCCTTCGTCTCCAACGGCTCGCGGGCCGTGCTCAACGATTCGCGCTCCGGCGAGACCTGGGCCGTGCAGCGCGAGGGCGAGCTCATCGACAACTGGGACGACCTCATCGCGCCCGACGACGAGGACGCCCCCGACGAGCAGCCCGAGGAGGACGTCCCCACCGAGGTCGAGAAGGTGCAGCAGCCCCCCGTCGCCGTCGACGACGCGTTCGGTGCCCGGCCGGGGCGATCGACCGTGCTGCCGGTGCTCCTCAACGACTACGACCCCAACGGGGACGTGCTCGTGATCGACTCCCTCACCCCGCTCGACGAGTCGATCGGCCGGATCGATCTCATCACGCAGCGCCAGCAGATCCAGCTCACGCTGTCGCCGCAGGCCAGCGGCCAAGTGAGCTTCGGCTACACGATCACGGACGGTCGAGGAGGCTCCGCGTCCGCGACGGTGACGGTGAGCATCCGCACCGCCGACCAGAACGGACCACCGGAGCAGGTCCGCACCACGACGGCCACCGTGCAGACCGGCGGCCGCGTCTCCACCGACGTCCTCGGGGACTGGGTGGACCCCGACGGTGACGCGTTCTACCTGACGAGCGCGACGATCGCCGCCCCCGACTCCGTCACCTACAAGCCCGGCGGCACGGTCGTGTTCTCCGACTCCGGGGAGGGCGGCGATCTCAAGCTCGTCACGCTCGTCGTCTCGGACGGGACGGCGCAGGCGTCCGGGACGCTCTCGGTGACGGTGCGCGGGGTCGGCGACGTGCCGATCATCCCGGATCCCTTCGTCCTGCAGGCCTACGCGGGCGAGGAGATCACCGTCTCGCCGCTCGAGCACGTGCGCGGGGGATCGGGCAGCGTCCGTCTCAACAGCGTTCCGTCGCGCGCCGGTTTCACGGTCACGCCGAGCTACGAGGCCGGCACGTTCCGCTTCGTGAGCGACGAGGTGCGCAGCCACTATCTCGAGTACGTCGTCACGGACGGGACGCAGACCGCGACGGGTGTCGTCCGCATCGACGTCTCTGCGCCGCCGGACGCGAACACGAAACCGATCACGGTGCCCAAGACGGTCTTCGTGCAGACGCTCCGCAACGAGCGGATCGACGTCGCGGGCACGGACGTCGATCCCGCCGGAGGGGTGCTCCTCGTCACGGGAATCATGAACCTCCCCGAGGGCTCGGGCGTGCGCGCGGAGGTGCTCGAGCAGCGCCTCGTGCGCGTGAGCCTCGAGGCCCCGCTCGACAACGGGCCCGTGACGTTCAACTACCGCATC
Source organism: Antiquaquibacter soli (assembly GCF_030580675.1). Classification (GTDB taxonomy): domain Bacteria; phylum Actinomycetota; class Actinomycetes; order Actinomycetales; family Microbacteriaceae; genus Rhodoglobus; species Rhodoglobus soli. The sequence goes on from NZ_JAUQUB010000001.1 coordinate 973,928, forward strand.
AGCAACGGGCTGGCCGAGGCCGAGGGCGTCATCACCGTCATCGAGATCCCCACCCCCTCCCGCATCCAGCCGCCCATCGCCGAGGACGACTCCGTGACCGTGCGCGTGGGCGAGGCGATCGACATCCCGGTGCTGCGCAACGACGAGCATCCCGACGGGCTCGCGCTGACCCTGCAGCCCGCGCTCGCCCAGGAGCTCCCGGATGACTCGGGCCTGCTGTTCGCCTCAGGCGCGCAGTTGCGCTACCTCGCGCCGAATCGCACGGGCAACTTCACCGCCGCCTACCAGGTGACGGGGCCGGACGGTCAGGCGGCGACTGCCCTCGTCCGCATCGCCGTGCGGGAGGCCGACGCGGCCACGAACAATCCGCCGGTGCCGAGCACGGTGACCGCGCGGGTACTCGCGGGCGAGACCGTGCGCATCCGCATCCCGCTCACCGGCATCGATCCCGACGGGGACTCGGTGCAGTTGCTCGGCCAGTCGAGCAATCCCGACAAGGGCGCGGTCGTCGAGACCACCGCCGACACCATCGTCTACCAGGCGGGCGACTACTCCGCCGGCACGGACACGTTCAGCTACACCGTCATCGACTCGCTCGGCGCCCGCGCCACCGGAACGATCCGAGTGGGGATCAGCCCCCGGCTCGATGGAGCCCGCAACCCGGTCGCGATCGTCGACGAGGTCACGGTGCGTCCCGGGGTGACGGTCTCGGTGCAGGTGCTCGCCAACGACTCCGACCCGGACGGCAGCCCCCTCACGATCGTCTCCGCCGAGCCGAACGACACGGAGACGACAGCCGAGATCGTGGGCGACGTCGTGCGCGTCACGCCGCCGCGCGAGCCGGGCAACTACGGGGTCATCTACTCGATCGAGAACGACTCGGGCGGGTCGAGCCAGAACTTCATCCGGGTGACGGTGAGCGAGGATGCCCCGCTCGCGTACCCGATCGCCTCGGACAGCGTGCTCACGCTCTCCGACATCCTCGATCGTGACACGGTCGTCGTCGACGTGCTCGCGAACGTGTTCTTCGCCGACGGTGACCCGCGCACCCTCGGCCTGTCCGTCTATCCGGGGTACGGCGACGCCGCCCGGGTCACCTCGAACAAGCGCATCGAGGTCACGATCGCCGACCGGAGCCAGATCATCCCCTTCAAGGTGACGCACCCGGAGGACTCCTCGGTGTTCAGCTACGGGTTCATCCGCGTTCCCGGGTTCGACGACGCGCTCCCGCAGCTCGACCGCCGAGCGCCCGCGCTGCGCGTGACGAGCGAGGACGAGCTCGTCATCGACCTCAACGACTACGTGATCGCCGTCGGCGGCAAGCGTGTCCAGCTCACCGACTCGAGCACCGTGCAGGCGACGCATGCCAATGGCGCCGACCTCGTTCTCGACTCCGAGACGCTCGTGTTCACGTCGGCGGAGAAGTACTTCGGGCCCGCGTCGATCTCGTTCGAGGTGACCGACGGGGTGTCCGCGAGCGACCCCGAGGGACGCACGGCGACCCTCGTGCTGCCGATCACAGTGCTCCCGCGCGACAACCAGCCGCCCGCATTCGGCGGCGCCGTGCTCGACTTCGAGCCGGGCCAGGAGAAGGTCATCGACCTCCTCCGACTCACGAACTACCCCTATCCGGACGATCTCGACGAACTCGCCTACTCGGTCCTCACTCCGCTCCCGACGGGGTTCACGTACGCCCTCAACGGCAGCACGCTCACCCTGCGCGCCGACGAGAGCTCGGTGAAGGGATCGACGACGTCGATGACCCTGGGGGTGCGCGACGACCTCGTGGAGGGCAAGGCGGGGCGGATCGAGTTGCGGATCGTGTCATCCACTCGCCCTCTCGTCCGCCCCGCTGCGGACACCGCCGTCGCACGCCGCGGCGCCAGTACGACCGTCGACGTGCTCGCCAACGACCTCGCGACCAACCCGTTCCCGGGCCAGCCATTGCGGGTCGTCGACATCCGGGGCATCGACGGTGCGAGCCTGCCCCCCGGCATCTCTGTCGAGCCGAGTGCTGACAACTCGAGCCTCGCCGTCACCGTCGCGACGACGGCCTCTCCCGGGGACGTCCGCTTCCAGTACCAGGTCGCCGACGCCACGGATGATCCGGCGCGGTTCGCCTGGGGGACGATCACCATCTCCGTGCAGGACCGGCCCGATCCGATCACCAACCTGTCGCCCTCGGGCTTCGGCGATCAGCAGCTCACGATGCGCTGGAACGCCGGACAGTTCAACAACTCGCCCATCACCGGCTACCGAGTGACGACGACCGCCGCGGGCGCTACCACCGGGTCGACCCTGTGCCCCGGCACGACGTGCACCATCCCGACCCCCGGCAACGGCTCCGGCAACGCGGTGCGGGTGACCGTGGTCGCCATCAACGCGATCGGCGAATCGGACCCGGTGACCTTCGGCGAGCAGATCTGGTCGGATGTCATCCCCGCCGCCCCGACGGGGCTCAGCGCCCAGCCCCTCGACCACGGACTGCGCATCTCGTGGGATCGCGTCCCCACCCCGACGAACGGGTCGGGGGTGTCGTCGTACGTCGTGACCGCGGGCGGCGTGAGTGCGAGCGTCGGATGCTCGGCGGCGGTCTGCTCCACCGATATCGTCGACGGCTCCCTCGCGAACGGGGTGGCCACGAACTACAGCGTGAGCGCCCGGAACGAGGCCTACGGACCGCTCGCGACGTGGAACTCCTCCAGTGGGCAGGCGACCCCCGCTGGACCGCCGATCGCGGCCTCGGCCCCCCTCGCGACGGCGCTCAGCGATACGCAGATCTCGCTCTCCTGGCCGGGGGCGTTCTCCGACAACGGCCGGCCGATCACCGCCTACTCCGCCGCCGCCTACACCGGGAGCGTGCCGACGTGCGCTCCGGATGGCACGGTCTCCGGCGGGGGAGCCACCATCCAGAACACCGGCACCGCGACGTCGGCGACGTTCTCCGGGCTCGCCGCGAACGCCGAGTACTCCTTCGTCGTGTTCGCGGTGAACTCGCAGGGCTGCACGGCGAGCCCCTCCGTGCTCGCCCAGACCAAGCCCGGCGTGATCACAGCGCTGAGCGCCAACCCGCCGAGCGCGAACGGCGAGGTGTACGACTTCACCCTCGCGAGCGCCGACATGGGCGGCACGCCCTTCACGGCGGACTTCTTCCTCTACTACCGCGTCAACGGCGGAAGCGAGCAGGGACCGGTGTCGCTCGGCGGGTTCCTCGCGGCCGAGCAGCTCCAGTACGGGACGACGATCTCGGTCACCGTTCGCGCGTGCCGCACGTACTCGGGACAGGAGCTCTGCCAGGACACCGCGTCGGCGCCGTTCACGCTCGGCGTGCCGGTCGATCCTCGGGCCTCGGGAATCCTCTTCGTGCAGGACGATCCCGATGACCCCTTCAACTCCGGTACCTTCTCCTTCAGCGGCTGGCCGACGGGGGAGTACCAGGACGTGCAGGTCGCGTGCGGCACTGCGCCGGGCGCGGGGAGCTTCACGACTATCACGGGACCGAGTCCGACGTGCCACGTCGACGCGGTGCCCTCGCAGACCCCCTACCTGACGATCCGCGTGATCGCGAACGGCGGGCAGGTCTACGACGTCAGCTACAACGGATTCGACTACGACTAGGGGAACACCATGACCATGACCGCGGAACAGGCCACCTGGTTCTCCGACATCTTCAACCGCCTCGTGGCGAACGTCGACCAGGTACTCCTGGGCAAGACCTTCGTCATCCGGCTCGGGTTCACCGCGCTGCTGAGCGAGGGCCACCTGCTGCTCGAGGACTACCCGGGCACCGGCAAGACGTCCTTCGCGCGCGCGATGGCGCAGTCCGTCGCGGGCACGACCACGCGCATCCAGTTCACTCCCGACCTCCTGCCCGGCGACATCACGGGCGTGAGCATCTACGACCAGGGCAAGGCCGAGTTCGAGTTCCACCGAGGTCCCGTCTTCGCGAACATCGTGCTCGCCGACGAGATCAACCGAGCGAGCCCCAAGACCCAGTCGGCTCTTCTCGAGGTCATGGAGGAGAACCATGTGACCGTCGACGGCGTGAGCCACGAGGTCGCCGAGCCGTTCATGGTCATCGCCACCCAGAACCCGATCGAGCAGGCGGGCACGTACCGGCTGCCCGAGGCGCAGCTCGACCGCTTCATAATGAAGGCGTCGATCGGGTATCCCGATCACGCGTCGACCCTGCGCATTCTCGAGGGCTCCGCCGTGCGGTCGCACGAGCACGTGCTGCCCCCGATCGTGACCGCGGACGTCGTCGTGGAGATGGCGCAGCTCGCCCGCACCGTGCACGTCGACCCGACCATCCACGACTACGTCAGCCGGCTCGTCGAGTCGACCCGCACGGCCGGCGAGGTCCGGCTCGGGGCGAGCGTGCGCGGCGCCCTCGCGCTCATCCGCACCGCGAAGACGCTCGCCGCGGCGAGCGGACGCCACTACGTCATCCCGGACGACGTGAAGGCGCTCGCCGAGCCCGTGCTCGCCCACCGCCTCATCATCGACCCGGAGGCCGAGTTCGACGGGGTCACCGCATCGAGCATCATGAGCCAGATCCTCATCGAGACCCCGCCGCCGAGCGAGCGCCAAGCGGTGCAGTAGCGGTGGCGACTGCGAGCACTCCGCCCCCCGCGCGACCCACCGGGTCGACGCGGCCGGTGGCGCGCTCGCAAACGACCGTCAGCGCGAGGTTCGACACCCAGTTCACGACCGGCTCACGAGGGCTCACCAACGCCCGCACCCGCATCGTGGGCGACCGCACCGGGTTCCTCGCGGATGCGATCATCGCTCTCGTGCGGCTCGCCACGGCGGTCCGCGCGGTGCTGTCGCGAGTGTTCGGCCGCGTCGCCGCCGTTGTCACCCCGCTCGGCTGGACGGCAGTGATCGCGGTGCCTGTCTCCCTCGGATTCGGCTACGGGCTGGGCATCCTCGAGCTCGTCGTCGCGGGCTGGGCCCTCCTCGCGCTCCTGCTGATCGCAGTCGTCTACCTCGTCGGGCGCTCGCCGCTGCAGATCCGGCTCGCCCTCCCGCACAACCGCGTGGTCGTGGGGGAGGAGGCCGAGGGCGAGATCGTCGCCGTCAACCCCGCGCGCCGCCGCTCGCTCGGTGCGACCGTCGAGGTCCCCGTCGGCGCCGGCATCGTCGAGCTCGTGGTGCCGGGGCTCGGCGCGGGGGCGACGGATGCCCGGTCCTTCGCCATCCCCAGCGCGAGGCGCGGCATCGTGCCGGTCGGGCCGGTGCGGGCCGTCCGAGCCGATCCCGTCGGTCTCGTGCGGCGCGAGATCACGTGGCCCGGCGCTCTCGAGCTCGTCGTGCACCCCGTGACGATCGGCATCCCGAGCATGAGCACCGGTCTCATCCGCGACCTCGAGGGCAATCCGACGAGGGATCTCTCGACGAACGACGTCTCGTTCCACGCGTTGCGCGAGTACGTGCCCGGCGACGACCGCCGGTACATCCACTGGAAGTCGAGCGCCCGCACGGGCACCTACATGGTGCGCCAGTTCGAGGAGACCCGGCGCAGCCACCTCGTGATCGCCCTGAGCCTCGCCGCGGGCGACTACGCCGACGACGCGGAGTTCGAGCTCGCAGTGAGCGTCGCAGGCTCCCTCGGCAGCCGCGCCATCAAGGATGCCCGCAGCCTCACCGTCGTCGTCGGCGAGGCCACGCCGCAGTTCGCCAAGCGGAAGCTGTTCGCCGTGCGCGTGCTCTCCACCCTGTCCCGCGCCCGACTGCTCGACGACCTCGCCGTGGTGGACCGCGCCGAGTCGGCGCTCGCCATCACCGACGTCGCCCGGGTCACGGGCGAGCAGGCGGCCGGGGCATCCGTCGCCTTCCTCGTGTGCGGGTCGGGCGTGACCCCTCAGGAGCTGCGGGCGGCGTCGACGAAGTTCCCGGCGGGGGTCGAGGTCGTCGCCGTCGTGTGCGATCCGGAGACCACGCCGGGTCTGCGCCGCGTCGCGGGGCTCAGCGTCCTCACGATCGGCTACCTCGACGACCTCCAGAAGGCCTTGGCGCGATCGGCGAGCTCGTGAGCCCGCGTCCCTCGGTCGCGACGACGGTCGTCGCGACGGCGTTCCTCTGGGTCACGATGGCGATCGCGTCCCTCGCGCTCTGGCCGATCTATGAGGGCACGGGCATCCTCATCGTGATCGCGGTCGGTCTCGTGGCGGGCTCGGCCGTCGCGATCGCGGGGGCGGCGTGGCGCTGGCCCGCGTGGGCGGTCATGATCGCCACGACCGTCGTCTTCGGGATCGTCGGGGTGCCGGCCGCCGTTCCCTCGGAAGCGCAGTGGGGCGTGCTGCCCACGGTGCAGGGGCTTCAGGACCTCGTCGCCGGAGTCGCGCTGGGCTGGAAGCAGCTGCTCACCATCTCGCTCCCCGTCGGGGACTACGAGGCCTTGCTCGTGCCGGCACTCGTGCTCGTACTCGTCCTGACCGTCGTCGGGCTGTCGATCGCGCTGCGCAGCCGGATCCCCGAACTCGCCGTGCTCTCGCCGGTCGTGCTCTACCTCGTCGCGCTCGCGCTCGGTCCGGACGAGCCGGTCCGCGCGATCGTGACTCCGATCGCGCTCCTCGTCTCCGTGCTGCTCTGGCTCGTCTGGTTCCGCTGGCGCCGCCGCCGGGCGGCCATCCGGCTCCTCCTCTCGCCGACCGCGGAGCCGCGGCCTGGTCGCGACTCGGCGGCGGGCCTTCGCACGGCGATCGGCGCCGTGCTCATCCTCGCCCTCTCCGCGGGGGCGGCCGTCGTCGCGGCCAACGCCGTTCCCCCCGTGCAGGACCGCACGGTGCTGCGCAGCGCTGTCGAGCAGCCGTTCGATCCGCGCGCGTATGTGAGCCCGCTCGCCGGATTCCGAGGCTACTGGCGGGAGCCCACGCTCGATGCGGTGCTCTTCACCGTGTCGCAGTCGGGGGTGGGCGAGCGCATCCGGCTCGCGACGATGGACACGTACGACGGCGTCGTCTTCTCGGTCGGATCGGCTGAGGTCTCGAGCGAGTCGGGCTCGTTCACGAGGGTGCCCTCGACCGTGGACCAGTCGGGCGTCGACGGGGACCCCGTCGAGCTCGCCGTGTCGGTCGGCGACTACGCGGGGGTGTGGATGCCGACCCTCGGCGCCCTCGAATCGGTCCAGTTCGACGGCGCGACCGCGACGGACCGCCGCAACGCGTTCTACTTCAACGCCACCACAGGCACGGCCGCGATACTCGGCGGACTCCACCCGGGCGACTCCTACCGCATCTCGGCCATCGAACCGGTCGAGCCCGCCGAGTCCCAGCTCGAGTCCGTCTCGCCCGGTACCGCCGACGTCCCCGCGGCGCAATCGGTGCCGGAGGAGCTTCAGGCGACCCTCGACGGCTATGTCACGGGCGTCGAGGGCGCGGGAGCGCGGCTCGTCGCCATGCTGCAGGGACTCGCGGCGGAGGGATACATCAGCCACGGAGTCGGCGAGGACGAGCCGCCGAGCCGCTCCGGCCACGCCGCCGACCGTATCGCCGAGCTCGTGAGCGGCCCGCGCATGATCGGCGACGGCGAGCAGTACGCGGTCGCGGCGGCGCTCATGGCCCGCGAGCTCGGCTTCCCGTCGCGGGTCGTCGTCGGGTTCGAGAGCGACGACGCCGAGATCACCGGTTCGGACGTCGTCGCGTGGATCGAGGTCAACACCGCCCAGTACGGCTGGGTGGCGGTCGACCCCAACCCGCCGTTCCGCGAGATCCCGGAGGAGCTCCCGGAGGAGAACTCGCAGGTCGCCCGGCCCCCCACCATCGTGCCGCCGCCGGTCGTCGAATCCGAGAACCTGGACCGGCAGTCGACGCCTGATTCGGAGCAGGAACTCCCGCCGGACCTCAACCCGGTGCTCCAGGTACTCCTCGCCGTGCTGCGCGTCATCGGGTGGTCGCTCGTGGTGATCGCGATCCTGCTGGCGCCGTTCCTCGTGATCGTCGCGGCGAAGCTGCGGCGGCGCAGGCTGCGCCGCCGGGCCCCGACCGCACTCGAGCGCATCCACGGCGGATGGCAGGAGTTCGAGGACTCGGTCGTCGACCACGGCCTCAGTCCATCCGCGACGGCCACGCGCAGCGAGGTCGCATCGATCGCCGGGGGAGTGCAGGCAGCCGTGCTCGCCGCCGTCGCCGACCGCGCGATGTTCTCGCCCGACGACCCGGCGCCGAGCGACGCGGACAGCGTGTGGCGCGCCGTCGACGAGCTGCGCGGGTCTCTCGATGCCGGGCGCACGCGCTGGCAGCGTGTGAAGGCCCGCATCTCGCTGCGTTCGCTCGGTGGTTATAGTGTCAGCAAGCTCTTCCGGCGATAGAAGGACCTCGTGATCTGCTCGAACTGCGCGACGGAGCTGCCCGCCGGTGCACTGTTCTGCGGCGAGTGCGGTCGGCCCGTCTCCGCGCGTCCGGCCCCGCCGGTCTCGACGAGCGCTCCACCGGAGCCGCGGGGGGCGGAGCAGACCGGTCGTGAGGCGGCATCCGAGACTGCCGCCGAGGAGCTCGTCGCCCCGATCCCGACCGCGCGCGAGCCGCTCACGGTCACGGCGGAGTGGGACGACCTCGGTGCCGACTCGGACTCCTCGCTCCCCGCCGTGGTCGCCGCCCCGGCGGCTCGACTGGATGACCCGGCCGATGCTCCCGCTCCCCTCGAGCCCTCCACTCCTCCTCCGACCGCCGCTCCTGCTCCTCCTCCCGCTCCCGCCGAGCCGGACCCGTACGCCGACGCAGCCGAGGCTCAGGGTCGAGGCGCCGGCTGGTGCGCGCAGTGCGGCGCGCTGCTGTCGGCGTCCGACATCTTCTGCGGCGAGTGCGGCTTCGTGCGCAGCCCCGCTTCGCGGCCCCGCGACACGGCGGTGCTTGATCCGTTCCCGTGGGGGAGCGCGCCGGCGGTCGCGCCGCGGCCCGTGGCGCCCGAGCCGGTCGCACCGTCGGCGCCCCGCGTCGAGCAGGTTCCGTCGCCCGAGCCGGCCCCGGCGGCTGAGCATCCGGACCTCGACGACGACACGCGACTCGTCGCGCCCGGCGCTCGCGCCGACAGGTTCGTGCTGCAGTTCTCGACCGGCGAGAGCGTGACGGTCACCGGAGCGGGTCTCCTCGGTCGCAACCCGATGCCCGAGCCGGGGGAGTACTTCGACGCTCTCGTCACGATCTCCGACCCCGGAAAGTCCGTCTCGAAGACCCACTTGGAGTTCGGGCAGGACGGCGGATCCTTCTGGGTGAGCGATCGCTACTCGGGGAACGGCACCATCGTGCGCGAGCCGGATCGCCCGAGCAGACGCTGCGAACCGGGCAAGCGCTACCGGATCGCCCGCGGAACCCGCGTCGACATCGGCGAGCAGTTCTTCGTCGTGAGCTGACTCCTCCCCACCTCGCGCCGTCCGCGCGCACTCCACCGAGATGGCCGGATGCTCCGGCTGCCGCAGCGCGGCGGATCAGGCTGATTGCGTGCCCGCCGATCGCCTCGCCCTCCCCGTCCCGCCGAGCCCGCCGCCGCCGTGGCGGTTCCCCGTCGTCGCCGTCATCGCCCCCGTCGTCGTCTCCGTCGCCATCTGGGCCCTCACCGGGTCGGTATTCGCCCTCGTGTTCGCGGCACTCGGACCGGTGACAGCCGTCGCGACCCTCGTCGATCAGAGGTGGTCGGGCCGCCGCTCGCGGTCCCGCGAGCTCGACCGCTTCCGTCGTGACGGCGAGCGCCTCGCGCGGGAGATCTCCTCCGCGCACGCCCAGGAACGCGCGGCGCTCGAGGAGGCGGCGCCCCACGGGGCCCTCCTCGTCGCTGCCCCGTCGACCGATCGGGGCCGGTGGCGGTACGCCGACGGCCCTCTCGGCGTCTCGGTCGGCGTCGGCCGCGTGCCGAGCGCGCTCGAGCTCGATCCAGTACCGCGCGAGGGGGACGAGTCGGTGCTCTCGCGACTGCGTGAGCTGGTCGAGTCGGCTGCGGCGTTCGAGGGACCGGTCATCGTCGACGCTCTGCTCGGCATCGGGGTGTGCGGTCCCCGTCGGTCGGTGATGAGCGCGGTGCGCGGACTGATCGTCCAGTGCGCCCGAGCGCTGCCGCCCCAGGAATGGTGGGTCAGGGTGTCCCGGCCCGGGGAGGAGTCCTCGTGGCTCGACGCGCTGCCGCACTCGCTCCGGAGCGGTACGGCGACGGGGTTCACCGTGGAGTTCGGGCGCCGGGGCTCCCCGGTCCCGGTGGTGGTGATCGCCGCGGCGGCGACGGAGGCGCAGCTGCCTCCCTCGTGCCGCGTCGTGCTGGCTGTCTCGAGCGGGTCGCCGGGGCGGCTCGTCGCCCACCCCCACCGGTCCCACCGGCGCGAGGTCGTCCCCGCGTTCCTGTCGAGACTGGATGCGGCGGAGTGGGCGCGGGCCGCGGCCTTCGACGCCCGCGCGGCGGGCCTCGCCCCCGTCGAGAGCGCGCTGCCGGACGCGGTGGCTCTCTCGGGTCTGCTCGGGCCGCCCGAGCCGACCGCGTTCCCGTCGCTGCGCTGCGTCATCGGTGTCGGCGCCGAGGGTCCTGTCGCCGTCGACCTCGTGGCCGACGGGCCGCACGCGGTCGTCGGGGGCACGACGGGCAGTGGCAAGAGCGAGCTCTTGGTGTCCTGGGTGATCGCGATGGCGGCCGCCCATTCACCCGAGCGCGTGAGCGTGCTGCTCGTCGACTTCAAGGGCGGATCGGCGTTCGCGCCCCTCGCCGGCCTTCCGCACACCGTCGGAATCATCACGGACCTCGACGCGGCGCAGGCCGAGCGAGCGCTTGCGAGCCTGCGGGCGGAGTTGCGCTACCGCGAGCGCGAGATCGCGCTCGCCGGCGGCCGCTCGATCGAGGACACGGCGCTGCCCCGACTCGTCATCGTCGTCGACGAGTTCGCGGCGATGCTCGCCGAGCATCCCGACCTGCACGCCTTGTTCGGCGATATCGCCGCGCGCGGTCGGTCCCTCGGCGTCCACCTCGTACTGTGCACGCAGCGCCCCGCCTCGGCGGTTCGCGACGGCGTCCTCGCCAATGCGGACCTGCGCATCTCCCTGCGGGTGAACAATGCGGCCGACAGCACGGCCGTCGTCGGGTCGCCCGCCGCGTCCGAGCTCGCGCCCGAGGCGCGGGGGCGGGCGATCATCACGGCCGGCGGGGAGCCGCGCACCGTCCAGGTCGCGATCGCCGCGGTCGAGGATGCCCGCGCCGTCGTCGACCGGTGGGCGGGGTCGCCGCCGCCTCGACGGCCGTGGTGCGACCCGCTCCCGGCGCGCGTCCTCGCCTCCGAGCTCGGGCCGGTTGCAGGCATCCCGCTCGGACTCCTCGACCTGCCGGAGGAGCAGCGGCGCGCTGCCGCCGCCTTCGATCCGCGCACTGACGGCCACCTCCTCATCCTGGGGGCGCCCCGCAGCGGGCGGTCCACCGCGCTCTCCGCGGTCGCGGAGGCGGTGGTGCCGAGCGAACCGGCCGGAGCGTGGGACGCCGTCTGTCAACTCGTGGCCGACATGGACGCCGGGCGGCTGAGCGGTCCCGTGGTCCTCGCGATCGACGACATCGACGCCCTCGTGCCGAGATTCTCGGGGGAGCACCGCCTCGCGTGGGTGGACCTGCTGTCGCGCGTCCTCCGGGAGGGGGCGGCGCACGGAATCACCGTCGTCGTGGCTGCGCAGCGGCTCGTCGGCGAGCTCGCGTCCGTGGCGGCGCTCGTGCCGTCGCGGCTGCTCCTGCGGCACTCGTCGAAGCAGGACTGGCTGCTCGCCGGCGGCGAGACGTCGACGGCCGTCCTCGAGGGTCCGCCCGGGCGCGGCCGGTTCCGGGGGGAGCGCATCCAGGTCGTCCACTCCGAGCCCGCCCCGGTACTCGGGTCGGTCGAGTGGGACCGACTCGACCCGGGGCGCCCGATCGCGGTGGCGACGGGTCGAGCGGCCGCGGTCGCCGCCTCACTCGCCGCGGGAGGATTCCACGTGATCGGCGTCGACGGGCTTCCGGCGCACGGCGGCCCCCTCGCGGGGACCGCCGTGGTCGGCGACCTCGACGAGTGGCAGTCCCGCTGGGGCGCGCTCGGTGCCCTCCGGTCGTCGAGCGAGATCCTTCTCGAGGGCTGCGCTCCCGCCGACGTGCGCGCCCTCACCCGGTCGCGAGCTCTGCCCCCACCCCTTCCGGCGGAACCCGGTGCGTGCTGGCGCCTGCGACCCGACGGATCGGTCGGTCGAGCGATTCTGCCGCGGCGAGGGCGCGCGTGAGAGCACCGCGCGCAAGACCATGGATTCCGCAGCGATTTGCGCCGCCGAGGCACTGAATCAGTGAAATTCTTGTTACAAACGGTGCCTTTTGGCCGTGAAGGGTATGACCGCCGGAGCTCCTGTGCCAGGATTTCGACAACGCGTGAAACCGAAGGAGCTGCCCTCATGTCTCGACAACTTCCCCAGGACCCGATCATCCGCGACCTCGTGCTCCAGGCACGTCGGATGCAGCTCAGCCGTCGGCATCTCCTCCAAGGCGGAGCGATCGGCGCGGGCGCCCTCGCGCTCGCCGCGTGCGCCCCGGCAGGCTCGACCGCGCCGACCCCGGCCGAGGACAACTCCGCCAACGACCCCTCGCTCGTCTGGGGCAACTGGCCCGCGTACCTCGACGAGGACGACGCGGGCGGCTACCCGACCCTCCAGCGCTTCGAGGAGCAGTCGGGCATCGCCGTCGAGTACCGCGTCGACGTCGACGACAACAACACGTTCTACGGCACGATCAAGGACCAGCTCGCCCTCGGCCAGTACCCCGGGTACGACACCTTCTGCCTCACCGAGTGGATGGTCGCGCGACTCATCCGCTTCGGCTACGTCCAGGAGCTCGACGAGGCGAACATCCCCAACAAGGCCAACCTCGCGCCGGCGCTCCTCAACCCGGACTTCGACCCGGGTCGCAAGCTCTCCCTCCCGTGGCAGAACGGCTTCGCCGGACTCGCGTGGGACACCGAGGCGTTCCCGAAGGGACTCGAGTCGGTCGAGGACCTCTGGCAGGCCGACCTCAAGGGCAAGGTCACCGTGCTCAGCGAGCTGCGCGACACCATGGGCATCCTGCTGCTCGCCCAGGGCGTCGACATCTCCTCCGAGGACTGGGGCATGGACGAGTACTCGGAGGCGATCGCGACTCTCGAGGAGCACGTCACGAGCGGCCAGATCTTCGGCATCAAGGGCAACGAGTACATGCAGGACTTCATCGCCGGCGACGCGGTCGCCGGTATCTGCTGGTCGGGCGACATCACCGTCCTCAACGCAGAGGTCGGCTACGAGCGCTTCAAGTTCGCGCTCCCCGACTCCGGCGGCACCCTGTGGGGCGACACGTTCGTCGTTCCGATGGGCTCGACGCGCAAGACGAACGCCGAGACCCTCATGAACTACTACTACGAGCCCGAGGTCGCGGCGGAGGTCGCGGCGTGGGTGAACTACATCACCCCCGTCGTCGGTGCCGCCGAGGTCGCCGCCGAGGTCTACCCGGAGCTCGCCGACAACCAGCTGATCTTCCCGAACGAGGAGACGCTGTCGAACGCGCACATCTTCCGGACGCTCAGCTCGGCCGACGACCAGGCCTTCAACGCGGAGTTCCAGCGCGTCGAGCTGGGGGCCTGATGGCCGCTGGCACGTTCGCCGAGGCCGGCGCCGATCTCGAGCTCGTCGGGATCACCAAGCGGTTCCCCGGGTTCACGGCGATCGAGGACCTCGACCTCACCATCCCGGCGGGCTCGTTCTTCGCCCTCCTTGGCCCGTCCGGCTGCGGGAAGACGACGACGTTGCGCCTCGTCGCGGGACTCGAGCAGCCGACCGCCGGTCGCATCCTGATCGGCGGCAAGGATGTCACGAACGTCAAGCCGTTCAAGCGTCCCGTGAACACCGTGTTCCAGTCCTACGCCCTCTTCCCGCACATGACCGTGCTCGAGAACGTCGCGTTCGGACTTCGTCGCCGCCGCATCGGCGACCCGCTGGGCAAGGCCCACGAGGCGCTGCGGCTCGTGGAGCTCGACCACCTCGCCTCGCGCAAGCCCCAGCAGCTCTCGGGCGGACAGCAGCAGCGCGTCGCCCTAGCCCGCGCGGTCGTGAACCGGCCCGCTCTGCTTCTGCTCGACGAGCCCCTCGGAGCACTCGACCTCAAGCTGCGCCGCCAGATGCAGCTCGAGCTCAAGACCATCCAGAACGAGGTCGGCCTCACGTTCCTGCACGTCACCCACGACCAGGAGGAGGCCATGACGATGGCCGACACCGTCGCGGTCATGAACAGGGGCGAGATCGAGCAGATGGGCGCCCCCGAGGAGCTCTACGAGCTGCCGAAGACGGCGTTCGTGGCGAACTTCCTCGGCCAGTCGAACCTGTTCACCGGCACGGTGACCTCGTCGAGCGGAGCGACGATCGTCGTCGAGGTCGCGGGGGTCAAGCTCGAGGTGCCGAAGGAACGCGCTCAGCGCCACGCCGGCGAGGTCACGATCGGAGTGCGCCCCGAGAAGCTCCTGCTCCACACGACCGCCCCGAAGAAGGCCGCTGGGCTCAACATCCTGGGTCCGGGGCGCGTCACGGATGTCTCGTTCAGCGGCGTGAGCACCCAGTACCAGGTCGTCATCCCGGGCGTCGGCCCCGTGTCGGTGTTCGCCCAGAACATGGTCTTCGGCCCGGTCGTCAACGAGGGTGCCGAGGTGTGGGTGACCTGGACGGTCGATCACGGCTTCGGACTGCTCGACGAGCCCGAGCCCGGCCCGAAGTTCGCGTCCGACACGGACACGCGCACGATCGCGGTGCAGACCCGGGACGAGCTCCTCGCGGAGATCGAGGAGGCGTAGCGATGGCATTCGCCGCCTTCGGGTCGTCCGCGGCCCCCGTCGAGCAGGCTCCGCGCAAGAAGAGCTGGATCGCGTGGGTTCTCCTCGCGCCCGGTCTCGCCTACCTCGCGCTGTTCTTCCTCACCCCGTTCGTCTCGCTCATCCTGACGTCGCTGCAAGCCCCCGTCGAGTTCGGCGACGTGGGCCAGTACCAGACGGCGTTCAAGATCGAGAACTACGCGACCGTCATCGAGCAGTACTGGCCGCACTTCCTGCGCGCCTTCGGCTACGCGCTCGTCGCGACGTTCTTCGCCCTCGTCATCAGCTATCCGCTGGCCTACTTCATCGGAGTGACCGCGCGGAAGTGGCCTCTCCTGCAGGCCCTCATGCTGACGCTCGTGATCGCTCCGTTCTTCATCTCCTTCCTGCTGCGCACCCTCGCCTGGAAGCAGCTGATGTCGGATGACACGCCCCTCGTGCACGCCCTCAAGGCGCTGTCGATCCTGCCTCCCGACGGACACCTCACGGGCACCGCGTTCTCGGTGATCTTCGGTCTCACGTACAACTTCATCCCCTTCATGACGCTCCCGATCTACACCAACCTGGAGCGACTCGACACCCGGTACCTGGAGGCGGGGGCGGACCTCTACGCGAAGCCCTCGACGACGTTCTGGAAAGTGACGGTGCCGCTGTCGATGCCCGGCATCGTCTCGGGCACGCTGCTGACGTTCATTCCCGCATCCGGAGACTTCATCAACGCGAGCTCGACCTTCCTCGGCTCGGCGCAGACCCAGATGGTCGGCAACGCGATCGAGGCGAACTTCCTCAACCTGCTCAACTACCCGGCGGCTTCGGCGATGTCGGTCATCCTCATGGCCCTCATCCTCGTCATCGTCGGCATCTATGTGAAGCGCAGTGGAACGGAGGACCTGCTGTGACCCGGTTCTCGCTCGGCAAATGGCTGCTGCCGCTCTACAGCGCTCTCGCGCTCATCTTCCTCCTGGTCCCGATCGTCTACACGTTCGTGTTCTCGTTCAACGCGTCCGTGAAGTCGAACATCGTGTGGGTCGGCTTCACGTGGGACAACTGGCTCAACGTGTGCGCGGACGCGAGCGTGTGCGGGGCGTTCGGCACGAGCATCCTGGTCGGCGTCACTGCGACCGTCGCAGCGACCGCGCTCGGCACGCTCATGGCGCTCGCGCTGTCCCGCTACAAGTTCCGCGCCCGCTCGGCGGTGAGCCTGCTGCTGTTCCTGCCGATGGCGACGCCCGAGATCGTCCTCGGTGCGGGGCTCGCGGCGCAGTTCCTGTCCGCCGGGGTTCCCAAGGGCTTCGTGACGATCGTCATCGCCCATACCCTGTTCTGCTTGAGCTTCGTCGTGGTGACGGTCAAGGCCCGCGTCGCGAGCCTGGACCCGGCCCTCGAGGAGGCCGGTCGCGATCTCTACGGCTCGAGCGCCCAGGTATTCTGGCGCATCACCTTCCCGCTCCTGCTGCCGGGCATCACCGCGGCCGCTCTGCTCTCGTTCGCGCTGAGCTTCGACGACTTCATCATCACGCGGTTCAACAACGGCGCCGTGACGACGTTCCCGGTGTACGTCTACACGGCCGCCGCCCGCGGGGTGCCCGCGGAGGCGAATGTCATCGCCTCGGCCGTGTTCCTCCTCGCGATCATCCTCGTCGTCGTCTCGCAGACCACCCAGGCGGCCCGTCGCAAGAGGCTCGCCAAGCTCAGTTAGGCACCACCATGTACGAGGACCGCGGGCGGCTCGCCGCCCTCTGGGAGACCGAACTCGACGTATTCCGCGCAGCCCGACCGGCGTCGCACGCCGAGTGGGAGCGCGCCGAGCGCCACATGCCCGACGGCGTGCCCATGCTCTGGATGGCGAAGTGGCCCGGCCCGTGGCCGGTGTACGTCGAGTCGGCGTCGGGGGCGCACTTCACGTGCGTCGACGGCATCGACCACGTCGACCTCTGCCTCGGCGACACCGGGGCGATGTGCGGACACGCTCCCGCAGCATCCGTCGCCGCGATCAGTGCCCAGCTCGCGCGCGGGTCGACCTTCATGCTGCCCACCGAGGATGCCGCGGCCGTCGCCGAGATCATGAGCTCGCGCTTCCGGGTGCCCGTGTGGCAGTTCTCGCTCTCCGCCACGGATGCCAATCGCAGCCTCATCCGGTACGCCCGGCAGGTGACGCGCCGACCGCGCATCCTCGTGCACGACTACAGCTACCACGGCACGGTCGACGAGGCCTATGCGACCCTCGAC
This sequence comes from Antiquaquibacter soli, assembly GCF_030580675.1. Taxonomy (GTDB): domain Bacteria; phylum Actinomycetota; class Actinomycetes; order Actinomycetales; family Microbacteriaceae; genus Rhodoglobus; species Rhodoglobus soli. Next base: position 990,963 of record NZ_JAUQUB010000001.1, read on the forward strand.
GAGCACGGCAACGTGGTGGCGCGCCGCGGCAACATCGGCGCCCCCGTGCCGCTCGACCAGACGACCTCGGTCGTTCAGTTCAACGACGTCGACGCACTCGAGCGCGCGCTCGCGACCCGCGAGATCGCGGCCGTGCTCATCGAGCCCGCCCTCACCAACATCGGAATCGTGCTCCCGGAGCCGGGCTACCACGAGGCCGTGCGGGAGCTCTGCTCCCGGTACGGCACGATCCTCATCATCGACGAGACGCACACGTTCAGCGCGGGACCCGGCGGAATGATCGCCGAGCTCGGGCTCGAGCCGGATGCGGTCGTGCTCGGCAAGAGCATCGGCGGGGGCATCCCCGCCGGCGCGTACGGGATGACGCGCGAGTTCGCCGACCGTGTGCGCGACTCGCTCGATCTCGAGGACATCGACGTCGGGGGAGTGGGCGGCACGCTCGCGGGCAACGCTCTGTCCCTCGCCGGAATCCGGGCGACGCTCTCGGAGGTGCTCACCCCCGCCGCGTTCACGGGGATGATCGACCGCAGCACCGAGTGGACCGCCGGGGTCCAGGCCGCGATCGACGAGTTCGAGGTGCCGTGGCAGGTCACCCAGCTCGGGGCGCGCAGCGAATACAGCTTCCGGGCCACCGCCCCGCGCACGGGGCGCGAGGCGGCGGACGCGGACGACTTCGAGCTGCAGCAGTACCTCCACCTGCACGCCCTCAACCGGGGACTGCTCATGACCCCCTTCCACAACATGGCGCTCATGAGCCCGGCGACGACCGCGGCCGACGTCGAGCGACACACGGTGGCGTTCCGCGAAGCCGTCGTCAGCCTGTACGGCTAGCGTGGTGCCATGCCCCGCGAGTACCTGATCTCCGTCGACGTCGAGACCGCGGGGCCGGTGCCGAGCCGCTTCGCCCTGCTCTCGATCGGCGCGTGCCCGATCGACCGACCCGAGCTCGGCTTCTACGTGGAGCTCATGCCCGAGCACGAGGCCGTCGCCCCGGGAGCGCTCGAGATCACCGGGCTGTCGATGGAGCAGCTCGCCGAGGACGGGGAGGCCCCCGAGACGGCCATGCGCGAGTTCGCGGCGTGGATCGCGGAGGTCACGCCCGCGGGCGAGCTACCGGTGTTCGTGGGCTTCAACGCCTCCTTCGATTGGATGTTCGTCGCGGACTACTTCGAGCGCTTCCTCGGCCGCAACCCCTTCGGCCACTCCGCTCTCGACATCAAGGCGTATTTCATGGGCAAGACGGGGTCGAGCTGGCAGGAGACGAGCATGAAGCACCTCTCGCCGCGCTATCTCGGCGGGTCTAGGCTGTCCCACAACGCCCTCGGCGACGCTCGCGATCAGGCCGCCCTGTTCCGCGCGATCCTCGCCGACACGACCGCGATCAGCGACGAGACCTGAGAGGCAGACCGCCCATGAACGACGCTTCTCCCGCGGGGGCGACGGACGACATCCAGCGCATTGTCGAGTCGGCCCGCCGGCTCGGGGTCGAACTCGACGAGGAGGCCACGACGCAGTGGCTCGCGGCGATCGCGGCCGCGCAGGCCGATGACGACGTCGTGCTCGTCGACGCCGAGAGCGGCACGTTCGGTCACAAGGTCTCGATGCTCGACTTCAGCCCGCGCGACCTCGAGCGGTTCCGGCGCATCGGCGCCATCGTCGAGGTGACAGGTCCCGAGGGGGTCGCCGAGAGCGCGCTCGCCCTGTCCGGCTCGGCCGCTCAGTCGAAGATCCAGAGCTTCCCGGGCGACTGCGACTACTTCCAGCGCCTCAACATCATCGCCCCGACGCGGGACGAGGCGTGCGGCATCCTCGCCCGTCTGATGCGCGAGAAGGTGCTCGCCACTCTCAGCGGCGACACCTATCAGTTCCTCGAGGCGAAGCTCGGCACGTACGAGTTCGACTGCACCGCGCACGGCTGGTCGAACCACGCCGGCAGCCCGATCACGTGGACGGCCGCCGACATCGAGGCGGGACGGCTCGAGGTGGAGAAGGCGGATGGCTCGACGGCGATCCTGCTCTGGGACGAGGTCGCCCGAGACCCGGGCTGGTGCAAGCTCGACTGGGTCGTCACCGACCCGGCGCGCAAGCAGCTCTCGAACGCGAGCAACGTCATCGATGTCACCTGGGAGGGGCCGGACGGCGAGATCGTGCCGCTCGACGGGTACCTCGACGCGTACTTCCAGGAGGTGTACCTCGACGCCGACTCCGTGCCCGTCTTCGCGAAGGTCGCGAAGTTCGTCTCGGATGACGCGCTCGACGAGTACGTCGAGAAGCTCGAGGGCGAGGTGCGCAAGTACCTCACCAAGCACCTCAACTACGGCAAGGCCGCCAAGCGCATGTACAACGTCTTCCGTCTCTCGGGCCGCCATGTCGATGCGGCCTTCGTGCGCGAGCTCTTCGACGAGCCGGCGACGATCCTCTACCAGGTGTGGTCGCTCATCGTGACCCTCCAGAATGCGACGCAGCCGGGGTCGGGCATCCCGATCGACGCGGTCCAGGCCCAGGCCGACGAGCTCATCCTCTCGGTGACGCGCGCACTCGAGGGCGACGAGGAGACGGAGATCGTCGCCGCGCTTCTGACATTGCGCCGCACTCTCGACGGCCAGGAGGCGGGTCAGGAGCGCACCGACGCGGTCGAGGCCGCCCAGGCGCGCGTCGTCAATCTCATCAACACGTTCTTCCGGGACCGGCTCGTGGCCGTGCCCACGATCAAGGAGTACATCGACGGCATGCAGGCCGGCTACACCGCCGACTGACCTAGACCCGCTCGAAGCCCATCCCGAGGTGGCGGCACATCGCCTCGATCTCGCGGGAGACGTCGCGATCGGTGGCGCACGAGTGGTGGCCGACTCCGGCGAGGCTCCAGCGACGCCACGCCTCCGTGATGGGGCCGGAGTCGAAGACGAAGGCGGCGTTCGCGGTGCCTGAGGAGTGCGACGTGCGCGCCGTGAACCGACCGGTCGCGACGACGGCGCCGAGCGAGCCATCCGGTTTCGAGACGATGCCGACCAGGCTCGCCGGGCCTGGAGCGATGGTGAACTCGGCCGAGGCCGTCGCGCGATCGCGGTCGAACCACGGGTTGACGATGAGCCGCGCGCCGTCGACCGTTCCGAACCGGTCGTCATGCTCGCCCGAGTTCGCGAGGATGGCCTCGCCGCTCACCTCGTCGAGAGCCTCGATCTCGTGATACAGCGTCGGGGCGCCGAGGCTCGCGACCATGAGCATGGCGAGTGCTGTCGCGACGTCTCCGGTGCAGGTCCACGGCGTCCCTCGAGAGGTGCAGAGGCCGAGCGCGAGGCAGGGGGCCGAGCCGATGCCGAGCCGGAGCGCGGGCACGTGGCAATTGAGGGTCCCGGCATCCAGGCGGTCGTCGGCGACGAGCGAGTCGAGCGCCGCGGAGTAGGCGAGCGCGCGGTCGACGTCGGGGTCGGTCACGTCGCCCTCGATCTCGAACCCGGCGAGCGCGCCGCGGGTGGCGGGAGGCCCGATGCGCGAGGCGAGCTCCTCGGCGGTGCGCTCGACGACGGTCACCCCGACCGCCTCGAGCGTCGCGTTCGGCACGCGGGCCCACTCGTAGCCGGGGATCGGCGTACCGACGACTCCGAGCCGGGATCGCCGCACGGCTCCGGCCGCCGCGGCGGCGACGACGGCCGGGCCGATCGACCCGCCGTCGGCGATCTCGCCCGCCACGACGTCGAACGGCCGACCGGTGCGCGTCAGGTGGGCCCCGATCATCGGGATGCCCACGGTCCCGCCGCGCTCGGTGATTCCCGAGTGGGAGAGGTCGGGATGCACACCCGCCCCCTCGTGGGCCGCCCACAGCACGAGGGCCGCTGCCGGGAACGCGTCGAGTAGCTGGATGACAGCGCCCGGCGCGGAGGCCATGGTGCCGGCGACCACGATCGCGTCGACCTCGGGATCGAGGCGGGACGACAGGGCGGCGATGTCGTCGCCCGGCTGCACCGTCTCGCTCCACGCGACGTCGACGAACCGTTCGATCGTGGAGACCGCCCGAGCGCCGAGCGCAGCACGATCATCGGGGAAGCCGGGGCCGACTGCCGACTCCCAGAAGCTCCAGTACGGGTGGATGACCCCCACTCGCCGCTGTGTCACGATCGCTCCTCTCCGAGCAGGTCGTCGGTGTCCGCGCCGAGCGCGGGAATGGGGCCGGGCACGGGGGCGGTGCCATCGAAGAGCAGCGGCAGCCGCGGCAGCGAGAGCGTCGTCCCGTCAGGATTGACCGCCCGAGGGTCGTCGACGGGCTGGAACAGTCCTCGAGCCGCGAGGTGCGGATCGGCCCGCACCTCGGCGATCGACTGCACGACGCCGGCGGGCTGGCCGCCGTCCCGGAGAATGCGCGCGGCCTCCTCCTTGGTGAGGTCGGCGGCCCACTCTTCGAGGACGTCGGTCACGAGGTCGGGCATCCGCTCCGCGCGCTTGAGCACCGTGTCGAGTCGGGGATCCGTCGCGAGCTCGGGCCGACCGATCGCCTCGCAGCAGCGCCGCCACATCTCGTCGGTGGGGATGACGAGCGCGACCCAGCCGTCCCTGGCGCGGAAGCTCCCGACCGGGCTGAACCGGTCGCGGCCGCGCGTGGGCACGTCGCCGGTGAATTCGTGCAGCGTGAGTGGCCGCTCGAGGAACGCCGCTCCGATGTCGTACATGGACGCGTCGATGTGGACTCCGACGCCGGTGCGCTGGCGGCCGACGAGAGCCGCGAGGATGCCCAACGCGGCGTACACGCCGCCGAGCAGGTCCATCGTCGCCATCGGAGCCAGCCCGGGGGGCGACTCGGGGCTCTCTCCGAGCATGCTGCTGAGCCCGCTCATCGCCTGGATGACGGAATCGAACGCGGGCCACGCCGCGTAGGGGCCGGTCTGTCCGAAGCCGGAGAGCTCGCACACGACGAGTCGAGGGAACCGCTCGCGCACCTCGTCGCGACCGAGCCCGAACCGCGGCAACGATCCGGGGCGGAGGTTCGAGACGAGAACGTCCGCGGTCTCGAGCAACCGGTCGAGACCGGCCCGCCCCTCGTCGGTCTTGAGGTCGAGCTCGACCGAGCGCTTCCCGCGGTTGTACGACGCGAACCCCCCGCTGAGAGTGCCCTCGGCGTCCCGGCGGAGGGGGTCGTAACTCCGCCGGGGGTCGCCCGCACCGGGCGCCTCGACCTTGATGACCTCGGCACCGGCATCCGCGAGCAGACCGGTGCAATAGGGAGCTCCGATGTACTGCTCGAGCGAGACGACGCGGATGCCCTCGAGGAGCCGGATGGGGTTGCTCACGACGGGGCTCCCGAGAGGACGAGCACGGGCCGCCAGTCCAGGACGGCGACGGGCTCCTGGCCCGGACGATGCGCGGTCACGCCGACTGTCGCGTCGACGATCCGGAAACCGCGCACCTCCAGGACATCGCGGATGCTCGTGCGCACGCTCAGCAGGTCGTCCTCGAAGACGGGAGCGAGGTGGTCGCACGAGCGCCACCCCGGCACGGACAGCAGGTCGGGGATCGTGCGCGACAGCGATGCCTGGGCCAGGCCGATCGTGTGACCGCCGTACACCAGTCGCCGACCGTCGAGTCCCGCTCGGTCGTCGCGGTGGGCGGCCGCCAGGTTGTGGGTGAGGCGCACGAGCTCTCGCGCTGAGGACACGGTGTCGGAGAGGGGGTCCTCCCACTCGTCGCCGGCGGCGATCGACGCGGTGCCGAGCGGGCTCGACCAGCCCAGGGGGACGGCGTCAGCGAATCCCGCGAGGGGGCGATCGGCTTCCGCGTCGGGGATACCCGTCGGCTCCAGCCGATCCGGCTCGGCGACGGGGAGCAGCGCGAGCCGCTCGTACTCCGCGATGACGTCGTCGCCGCGAGTCAGGTGCATCCCGAGGAGGACTTTCGCGCGGTCGCGACCCGACCGGGTCCAGTCGGCGGCGAGCGGCGTGACGACCGTTCGGAGCGTGTCACCGTGGTGGACGGGCTCGGCGAGCACGACGCCGCGGTACTGGAGGTTCGCGATCACGCGCCGGGTCGCGACCGTCGACTGGCCGATCGACACCGCGAGCACGAGTGCCGGGTTGACGAGCGGCTCGGCCCGGCCCGTGAGGGCGCGAGCAGCGGTCGCACTGAGGGCGGGCCGCAAGCCGTCCCCCGTGATCGACGCGTACACCGCGGCGATGCCGGCGTCGATCGTGACGTCCGGTGCTGCGGCGAGCGGGCGGCCGAGCACGAGGTCCTCGGCGAACGGGGGAGCGGTCATCCCTGCTCTCCTTCCGCCCGGCCGACGAGATCGCGGGCCCAGCGTATCGTCGCGAGGTCTGCCATCCGGCCGTCCTCGTCGCGGTACGCCCCGAGCCCGTCGCCCGATCGCTCCGCGTGCTGCTCGAGCACCCGCCGGGCGCGCTCGAGCTCGTCGGGGTCGATACCGAACACCTCGTTCACGATCGGGACCTGCGAGGGGTGGATGCACGCGCGCGAGCCGAACCCGCGGTCTCGCAGGAGCACGCTGCCGGCCCGGAAGGCGGCGGCGTCCCCGAGGCGGTCGTCGACGGGCGCGACGGGCTGGGGGAGCCGACGGATCGCGGTCTCGAGCACGATCCTCGCGCGGAACGGCACCATCGCCTCCTCCGAGCGGTCGCGCATCCGCAGGTCGGCGGCCATGTCGACCTCGCCGAGCTGCGTGAGGGCGTCGCCCGGCAGGGGAGGTAGGTTCGGCAGGCCGACGAGTCCCGCCGCGGACTCGATGAGGATGCCCGGCCGGATGCCCGCAGCACCGAGAGCCGCGACCGCGGTGCCGATCCACTCCCCGGGCTCCGCCTTGGGCAGCCACACCCCGTCGGGATGTGCGGACGCGACGGCCTCGATCTCGGCGAGCCCCCGGTCTCCGCCGTTGACGCGCACCCAGCGCTCGGGCCCGGGGGCGGCATCCTCGAGGTACCGCAGCGCCCCCGCGAGAGCGGCCGCCTTGCGGTCGGGGGCGACCGCGTCCTCGAGGTCGAGGATCACGGCGTCCGCGCCGGAGTCGGGCGCCTTGGCGAGGAACCGCTCGTTGTCGGCCGGGAGGTAGAGGTGGGATCGCAGCGTACGGGGGGTCATTCCGCTATCCCGCGCGGCGCTCGACCTGACCGGAGGCCGCGCTGCGGTAGGCGATGTCGAGTGCCTCGACGACGCGGGCTCCGAGCTCGGCGGGCGACTGATTGATGTACTCGCTGCCGCGAGCCGCGGCGAGCACGGTGTCGATGGGGCCGATGCAGTCGTAGGCGCCCTCACCCGCCGTCAGATCGAGGTGGATCTCCTCCTGGCCCTCCCGGAAGATCCACACCGCCTCGCGCTCGACGTCGACCAGGAACTGGCCGGTAGACCCGATCGCCCGGACCTCGAGCGCGTGCTTGTTGTCGTTGGCGCCGAGGTGCGCCGAGCCGCCCGAGAGCACGCCGATGCCGCCGCCGTCGTAGTTGTAGACGATCGCGTCGTGCAGCTCGACGGGAGCGCCGAGGGGGGAGGCCATCGTCGCGAAACCGGATGTCGCTCGGGCCCCGGTGAGCCAGAACGCGAGACCGAGAGCGTGCGTGAGCTGGGCCTGGCCGTAGCCGCCGCCCGAGAGGCGCGGATCGGTCCACGTGCGCTGCTCCGGCACGGTCTCGGGGGCCGAGCCGGGGTAGGCGCCGGTGTTCGAGAGGAGCTCGCGTGTCACCGACGACATGTGCACGGTCATGTGCTCGAGCGAGCCGATGCCGGCCTCGTCGAGGATCGCTTTCGCCCGCTGCACCATCGGCTTGTAGTTCCACCCGAAGGACACGACGAACTCCTTGCCCAGCTGCGCGGCCCTTTCGGTGAGCATCCACGCGCTCTCCGGGTCGATCGTGACGGGTTTCTCGCACATCACGTGCGCTCCCGACTCGAGCGCGGCGAGGGCGTGCTCCGCGTGGAACCCCGAGGGGCTCGCGACGATCGCGACGTCGACTCCGGCGTCGAGCACGTCGCGGTAGTCCTCGGATGCGACCTCGAAGCCGTACTGGTCGGCGATCTTCGCGAGCAGCTCCGGTCCCTTGCGCGCGACGCCGACGAACTCCACGTCGTCGTGCCGGGCGAGGTTGGGCAGGTGCGAGGCGACTGTCCAGCTGCCCGCACCGATGACTCCGACCCTGATTGGTGCCATGATCCGTCTTTCGTTTCGCGTTACTTGTCGGACAGGAAGCGCAGTCGCAGCTGGTCGAACCCGACCGCCGCGAGCAGGAGCACGCCGCGGGCGACGTCCTGCCAGAACGAGTCGATGTTCATGAGCGTGAGACCGTTGTTGAGCGTGCCGAGGATGAGGACGCCGAGCACTGTGCCGAGGATCGTTCCCCGGCCGCCCGCGAGACTCGCGCCGCCGAGGATGACGGCGGTCACGACGGAGAGCTCGAGGCCCATCGCCGCGTTGGGCGAGGCCGCGCCGAGCTGGGAGACGAGGATGAGCCCGCCCACCGAGACCGCGAGACCGGAGAGGAGGAATCCGCCGAAGATCATCGTCCGGGTGCGGATGCCCGCGAGCCGGGCCGCGACCGGGTTGGCGCCGATGGCGTACATCGACCGGCCGAACACCGTGAAGCGCATCACGAGCGCCATGACGACGACGACGGCGACGAGGATGAGCACCGGCACCGGGATGTCGAGGAACGGGCGCGCATTGCCGAGGTCGCCGAAGCCCGAGAGCAGCAGGGTCTGGCCGCCCGCGATGACCTGTCCGAGCCCCCGGAGGATTGCGAGCGTCGCGAGGGTCGTGATGAGGGCGTTGATCCCCAGCACGGTCACGGCGAAGCCGTTGACCATGCCGATGACGAGGCCGGCCGCGAGGGCCAGCAGCACGGCGGTGGGAATGCCCCACTGGGTCGCGCTCCAGGCCATGACGACGCCGATGAACGCTGCGCCGGAGCCCACCGAGAGGTCGAACTGGCCGGCGACGAGCAGGAGCGTGCCGGGGGCGGCGATGATGCCGATCACCGCGGCGTTCACGAGGATGTTGAGCAGGTTGTTCGGCGTCAGGTAGAACGGCGACTGCGTGGAGAAGAAGATCGCCAGGGCGACGAGCACCACCGCGAGGGCGGCCGTATCGGGCAGGCGACGGCGTCGTCGGGCCGGTCGTACCGGCTCGGTGGCGGTCGAGTCGAGCTGAGTGGTCACGTCATCCTCCTGCTGCGATGGTGAGGTTCTGGGCGGTGACGTCGTCACCGGCGAATTCTGCTGCCTGGCGGCCGCGCTGCATGACGACCACCCGGTCGGCTAGCTGCACCGCCTCTTCGTAGTCGCTCGTCACGACGAGCACCGCCTGGCCTTCGCGCGACAGCGCGCGAATGGCGGAGTAGATCTCCTGGCGGGCGCCGACGTCGACGCCGCGGGTGGGCTCCACGAGCACGAGGGGGTTCGAGCCGCGCTCGAGCCATCGGGCGAGGAGCACCTTCTGCTGGTTGCCGCCCGAGAGGTTGGCGATCGCTTGCACGGTCGGGTCGGCCGACTTGATGCCGAGCTTGCCCGACCAGCGGTCGTAGGCCGATCGCTCGCGCCGGGCGAGGATCACCCCGAGGGAGGAGAGCCGCGACCATGACGCCGCCGCGAGGTTCTCGACCACGGTGCGGTTCATGAAGGCGCCCTCGCGCTTGCGGTCCGGGGGAAGGTACCCGACACCGCGGCGGATGGCGTCGACCGGGCTCGACGGGAATCCCTCGACACCGCCGATGCGCAGCTGCCCGCGGGTGGGGCGCCGGATGCCGAAGCACGCCTCGGCGACCTGGGTCGTGCCGCTGCCCAGCTTGCCGTAGAGGCAGACGACTTCGCCGGGGCTCACGTCGAGCGACAGGCCGGCGACCTGGTCGTCGACCTCCAGGTCGCGGATGCTGATCAGGGGCTCGCCGAGGGTCGGTGCCCCGAGGTCGGCGGGTCGGGAGACCTCGCCGATGTCGCGACCCACCATGGCCTCGACGAGCTCGCGCCGGGTCACGTCCGAGGTTGCGGAGACGAGCGCGACATCGCCGTTGCGCAGCACCTGCACGCGGTCGGCGAGCTCGAACACCTCGTCGAGCCGGTGGGTGATGTAGACGATGCACACGCCGCGGTCGCGCAGTCGGCGCACCCACTCGAAGAGTCGGTCGACCTCCTGCTGGGAGAGTGCCGCGGTGGGCTCGTCGAGGATGAGGAGCTGGGCGTCGTCCGCGAGGGCGCGGGCGATCTCGACGATCTGGCGCTCGCCGACGCGAAGGCTGCCGACGGTCGCGCCGGGGTCGATGTCGACGCCCATCTGGCCGAGCACGTCCTCGGCGCGTCGGCGGAGCCGCGACCACGAGATGACGCCGCCGCGACCCGGCCACCGGCCGAGACTGATGTTCTCCGCGACGGTGAGGGCGCCGGCATCCTGGAACTCCTGGTGGATCATCCGGATGCCCAGCCGGCGGGCACTGCGGGGGTTGAGCTCGGCGCTCTCGGCGCCGTCGACGACGATGGTGCCGCCGTCGGGCGTGTAGTCGCCCGCGAGGATCTTCACCAGTGTCGACTTGCCGGCGCCGTTCTCGCCGAGGAGGGCGAGGACTTCGCCGCCGACGGCGTCGAGGTTCACCTGGTGGAGAACCTCGACGCCGCCGAACGACTTGGAGATGTCTCGCAGGCTCAGAGTGAGCTGCGTCACGGGGCTCCTATCAGTAGAACTCGGCGAAGTTCGACGCGTCGATGAAGACGTGCTCGGTGAACACGTTCTCGGGGACGGTCTCGCCGTTGATGAGGCTGATGATCGACGGGATCGCCAGCTCGCCGTAGCGCTCCGGGAAGTACGCCGTGTCGCCGATCCAGTTCGGGTTGTTCTGGATGTCATCGAACGAGCTCGGGTCGGCACCCTGCGCCACGCCGTAGACCGCTCCCTCGCGGCCCTGCGCCCGGGCCGCCGCGAAGGCACCGAGGAGCATGTCGTCGTTGAGGCTCACGACCGCGACGCGCTGCGCGCCGGTGAGGGCGGTGAGGGTGTCGCCGAAGGTCGTGTTGCCGCCGTCGATAGTGCCTCCGCCGTCGACGCTGCGGTACTTCGAGTCATCCAGGGCGCCGCAGACGGACTCGAAGCCCTCGATCGCACCGCCGGTGCGGTCGAGGTTGACCTGGCCCGCCGCCGGCTGCTCCATCGACACGAAGGCGTCGTACTCGCAGTCGAAGTTCTCCTGGAAGTAGGTGCCGAGCGCCTCGCCCGCGATGAACCCGGCGGTGTAGTTGTCAGCCCCGACGAAGACCTTCTCGCACGGGCGCTGGTGGATGTCGATCGCGACCACCGGAACGTCGGGGCCGGCGGCGCAGATGGACTCGGCCGCCGTCTCGTCAACCTGGAAGTTGATGATGCCGTCGACGCCCTGCGTCTTGAAGTTCTGCGCGCACGCGAGCGCCTTGGCGGCGTCGAGCTGGGAGTCGCAGAACAGGAGCTCGACACCGGCGGCCTCGGCCTCGGCCTTGATGCTGTCGGAGACGAGCTTCACGAAGGGGACGGAGTCCCCGAGGGAGATGTAGCCGACCTTGAGGCTCGCTCCGTCACCGGCATCGTTGCCGTTGTCGGTCGAACTGGGGGAACAGCCGGTCAAGACGAGTGCTGTGGCGAGGGCGGCGGCAACGAGAAAGCCGAGGCCCTCCTTTCGCTGTGCACGCATGAATCGTTCCTCTCTGAACTGATTCTGGAACCCTTTCCAGACACCCAGAGTCTATGCGCGGTCTTGACGGCTTTGTCAATAGCGGGGAGCCAATCGATTCCTCGCGAGACGGGGCGCGCCGCGTCCTTGCGGAGCTCGGGTGGAAATGATTCCATTCTTGCGCGATTGCACCATACTTGTCACCACCGGTGGCGGCACCGGACCGATCGAAAGGAACGCAATGGAGCGGGTCTGTTTCAGTTTCGAGCTCTTCGAGGGCGCCGAGGACGAGTACAAGAAGCGCCATGACGAGATCTGGCCGGAACTCGTGGAGGTGATCCAGTCAGCCGGTCTCAAGAACTACAGCCTCTTCCGGAGAGGCACTCTCGTCATCGGCTACGTCGAAGCCCACCCCGATGCAGCGACCGCGTTCGCGAAGGTCGGCGAAAGCGAGTACAACTCGAAGTGGTCGGAATGGTTCCGCGACCTCATCGTCAACCAGGCCGACAACCACGGGCAGATGCTGCGATTCACCGAGGTGTGGCACCTCGATTAGTCCATCCTGATTCAGGAGCACCGTCAGACAGGGGAGGCAACGACATGGAAGAACCACGGGCCGTCACGATTCACGACGTCGCGACGCGCGCGGGGGTCGCCGTCTCCTCGGTGTCCCGGGCGCTGAGCTCCCACCCCGATGTCAGCCCCGCCATGAAGGCGAAGGTGTTCGCCGCCGCGGAGGAGCTCGGCTACACGCCGGACCCCGGCGCTCAGAGCCTCCGCAGCGGGTTCACGCGGACGATCGGCTTCGTGGTCCGCGACTTCGCGAACCCGTTCTTCGGCGACATCATCCACGGCGTCGAAGAGGCCCTCAACGACGCGGGCTACACGCTCCTCGTGACGAACAGCAGCGGGGACCCGGGCCGCGAGGTCGATCGGCTCACCCTGCTGCGGCAGCGCAAGGTCGACGCGCTCCTGCTCTCCTCGATCTCGGAGGCCTCGACGCGCACGAGCAAGGCGGTAGCGGGCTTCACGCGGCCCGTCGTGCTCATCGACCGCGACCCGCGAAAGCTCAAGGCCGGGAGCGTGCTCCTCGACCACGCCCAGGGGGTGCGGGATGCCACGGCCGACCTCATCGCGCTCGGGCACCGCCGCATCGCCATGATCACCGGGTCGACGGCGATTCGACCGACTCGCGAGCGTCTTCGCGGCTACACGGAGGCGTTCGAGGCGGCGGGCATCCCGATCGACGAGGCGCTGCAGGCGCCCGGTGCCTTCTCGGCGGCCTTTGCGCGAGAGACGACGGAGCGGCTCCTGGCCCTCCCTCCCGCGGAGCGGCCGACGGCGATCGTCGCCGGCGGCGTGCAGACGACGATCGGGGTCCTGGAGGCCTTCTCGGAGCTCGGCCTGCGCCCCGGCGACGACGTCTCGCTCGTCGTGTGCGACGACTTGCCGTGGTTGCGGGTCATGCGCCCGCGCTTGAGCGTCGTCACGCGCGACGCCGAGGAGATGGGTCGTCAGGCCGCCGGGCTAGCCCTCGAGCTCATCAAGGGCGGGGAGCCCCGGTCGGTGACCCTCCCGACGGCGTACGAGGTCCGCGAGACCTCGCGACCGGTCTCGGTCTAGGCAGTGCTCGAGACCCCGCTCGACCGCGTCCGCGATCTGGTGCGCGGGGCGGTCGGATTCGAATCCGGGGTCGCCTCGGTCGCCCCGCTGCGCCTGCCCGAGTGGACACGGAGCCAGCAGTTCGATCCGTGGATCGAGCGCTGGTCGGCGCAATCGCTCGGCGTGCACCTCTCGACGCGGTCGGCGGCCAGCGTGGTCGAGCTCGACATCGAGGCGACTCGCATCCTCCCGCCCGGGGAGTCGCAATCACTCTTCCCCGCCGCGATCGTGGCCGAAGTCGACGGCGTCGTCGTCGACCGGGTCGCCATCGACGAGGGCCCGGTCGTGCGCACGCTCTCCGATCGCACCGCCGAGTTCATCGCCGGCCCGGCCGTCACCGTGCGCCTCGACCTCGGTGCGGCGGCGGGGGAGCGGGACGTCGTCGTCTGGCTTCCGCACAACGCTCGCGCCGTCATCCACGCGGTCCGCTCCGATGCGCCGCTGGACCCGCCGCGGCTCACCGGCCGGCGGGTCTGGCTGCACCACGGGAGCTCGGTCAGCCACGGCATCGAGGCCGACGGACCGCTCGGGCCGTGGCCGCAGCAGGCCGCGCGATCGCTCGGGCTCGACATCGTCGACCTCGCGATCGCGGGCAACGCCCAGCTCGACCCGTTCGTCGCGCGGACCCTCGCCTCGATCCCGGCCGACGTGGTCTCGCTCAAGCTCGGTGTCAACGTCGTCAACGGCGACACGATGCGGGCGCGGGCGTTCGTGCCGGCGTTGCACGGGTTCCTCGACATCGTGCGCGACGGGCATCCGGGAATCCCCATCCTCGTGTGCTCGCCGATCGCCTGCCCGGCCATCGAGGAGACTCCCGGACCGACCGCAAAGGGACCGGACGGCCGGTACCGGGGCACCGACCGCCTGGTCGTGCCGGGCGACGGCACGCTCACGCTGAGCGTCGTGCGGCACCTCGTCCGCTCGGTCGTCGAGGCGCGGGATGACTCGGCGCTCTACTACGACGACGGGCTCGAGCTCTTCGGCCTCGACGACGCCGCGCTCCTGTGGGACGGACTGCACCCGGACCAGCGCGGGTACGACCTCATCGCCCGGCGGTTCGTCGACCGCGCCCGATCCGACACTCCGACGGGCCGCGCGTTCGCCCCGGTGCTGCGCTGAACGCTTGACGGCGCCCCGCCACGACACTACTCTCGGAAACGATTCCACCTTTCGACGACGAAACGGAGGGGCAGTGCCCGCTGTCACCGGCTTCTTCCACGCGGGAGTCACCGTCCGCGACATGGAGGCCTCGCTGGGCTTCTATCGCGACGGTCTCGGCCTCGACGTGCACCTCGACCGCGTGCTCGACGCCGACTACCTGCGCACCGTGCTCGCGCTCGACTTCGAGTCCATCCGAGCGGTGTACTTGACGATACCCGGCGGAGGTTTCGTCGAGCTGCTCGAGTACCGCGGAATCGAGCGCCTCTCGGCCGCCTCGCGCCCCAACGACTTCGGCGCCGGCCATCTCTGCCTCTACGTCGAGGGCATCGACGAGCTCGTCGAGCGCCTCCGAGCCGTCGGGGGATCGGCCCGCTCCGCGGGAGTTGTCGACATCACGAGCGGCCCCAACGAGGGGGCCCGCAGCATCTACATGAGAGACCCCGACGGATACCCCGTCGAACTGTTCGAGCGGAAGGCGTGACATGACCGGGACAGCCGTCGTAACGGGCGCGGCGAGCGGCATCGGCCGCGCCGTCGCCTATCGGCTCCAGAGCGAGGGACTCGACGTCATCGCCGTCGACCGGGACCCCGCGGGGCTCGCGCCGCTCGAGGCCGACGGCATGACCATCCTCGCGGCCGACCTGTCGACCGAGGACGGCCGCGACGCCGTCGTCGCCGCCGGAGAGGGATGCCGCGCGCTCGTGAACTCCGCAGGCATCAATATCCTCAAGCCCATCCTCGACCTCACGGTCGACGATCTTCAGCGCATCTACCGCGTCAACGTCGACGCGGTCTGGGATCTCACCTCCCGCATCGGTCGCACGATGCCGTCCGGGGCTGCGATCGTCAATCTGTCGTCGAGCTCGGCGAAGCTCGCCTCGACCGTCGAGGCGGCGGCCTACGCGTCGTCCAAGGCCGCCGTGCTCTCGATCACCCGGTCCTTCGCCTACGCCTTCGCCCCGAGCAACGTGCGGGTCAACGCGATCTGCCCGGGCATCGTCGACACTCCCATGCAGGACAAGGTGCTCGCCGAGGTCGCCGCGTCGCGCGGCATGACCCTCGAGCAGCTCTCCGCGGAACGTGCGAAGTCGGTTCCGCTCGGCCGTGGCTCGAGCGCCGAGGAGTGCGCGGGCGCGATCTGGTTCCTGCTCTCCGACGAGGCCGGCTACATGACCGGTCAGGCGCTCAACTTCACCGGCGGCCTCGTGATGTGGTGATCTCCCGCTCAGCCGAGCGAGAGCCACCGCGCGGGGGTGCGCACGAGGAGGCGGTCGAGGTCGTCGTCGGTCGCGCCGTGCGACCGCAGGACCGGCACGAGGTGCCGGAGGAGGTGGCCGTACCCCCACCCCCCGTACCGGCGCAGCCGGGTGCGCACGCCGATGTCCTGCGAGATCATCACCCGGTCGGCGGCCCGGCCGTGCAGCAGCCGGACCGTCTCGGCCATGACCTCGTCATCGCTCGCCGGCCAGCGCCCCGCGC
Source organism: Antiquaquibacter soli (assembly GCF_030580675.1). GTDB lineage: Bacteria > Actinomycetota > Actinomycetes > Actinomycetales > Microbacteriaceae > Rhodoglobus > Rhodoglobus soli. The sequence continues at coordinate 1,006,883 of NZ_JAUQUB010000001.1, forward strand.
CGAGCAGCGAGTGGTCGAAGCCGCACAGGTCGAACGAGATGTGCGCGCCCGTCGCGAGCGCCCGCTCGACCTGGCCGGGCCGAGCGAGTGCCGTCGTCATGTGGTTGAGCAGGACGCGCTCCGGAGCGAGCCCGGTACCGGCCACGACCGCCATCACCCGCTCGGCGGTGTCACTCCAGGGGTGCAGGTGGATGGACAGCGGCAGACCCGTCTCGAGCGCCGCGCGCGCGGCACCGCGCACGACAGCGAGCTCGCTCGCGGTCGGCGGATCGGAGGTGCCGATCTCGCCGATCATCCCGGGCCGAGGTCCGGAGCGCGCTGCGTCGGCGACGATCGCCTCGAACGCGGCGCGCTCCTCGTCGCCCGGCGGCAGGTGGGAGCGGTGGGTCGCCTCCAGGTAGTAGCCGGTTCCCATCACCACGTGGAGGCCGCTGTCGGTCGACATGCGCTCGAGGGCGCCCGGGTCGCGACCGAGGTCGAGGGGAGTGGCATCCACGACGGCCCCGCCGCCGAGAGCGGCGAAATCGAGGAGGTCGTCGAGGACCGGCTCGTCCTCCGTGAAGCGGTAGTTGTCGGGATGCGCGCCGGGATTCCACCGGCACTCCGCCGCGATCGCGGCATCGAACTCGCCGAGGCCCTCGGAGGGGGAGTAGCCGTGCGCGGCGAGCAGCGGGGAGCAGTCCATGCGGATGTGCTCGTGCACGAGGGTCGTGCCGAGCGCTGCGGCCGGGATGTCGCCGCGCACGGTGCGGACGGTGCCGCTCACAGCCGATAGAGCCGGGCGGCGTTCTCGCTCAGGATCTTCGACTGCTCCGAGTCGGAGAGCTCGGCGATGTACTCGCGGTACAGGTCCATGATGACGTCGTAGCTCGAGTAGAGGCGGTCGACGGGCCAGTTGGAGCCGAGCACGCAGCGATCGGGTCCGAACGCCTCGACGCACGCGTCCACCCAGCGCCGCAGCGAATCGCGCGTGAACCGGGGATCGGTCATCGCGAGCCCCGAGATCTTGCACGTGACATTGGGGGCCGATGCGAGCTCCGTGAGCGATCGCTTCCAGTTCTCGAAGTACTCGTCGTCGCGCGACCTCGGGAAGCCGATGTGCTCGAGCACTACGGAGAGGTCGGGATGGCGCCGGGCGAGCTCGGTGCCGGCCGGCATGTTCATCCACTCGCAGTCCAGGTCGTAGACGAGGCCGCGCTCGGCGAGGACGCGGAGGGATGCCTCGTACACCGGGTTGATCTCACCGGCGGCGAGCATCGGCTCCGCGGCGAAGTCCCGGACTCCCACGAAGTAGGGGGACTCGGCGTGTCCGTCGAGCTGGGCGATCGCGTGCTCGGTGCCGAGGTCGGCGTGGGCGACGATCGTGAAGGGCACGGGAGCGGATTCGCGCATGCGCGTGAGCCAGCGGGTCTCGTCGACGGGGTCGGCGGACCCCAGGGCCGCCTGGACGTGCACGAATCCGCTCACGTCCGCGAAGCGCGACTCGGCGAACACCGACTCGATGGTGTACTTGACCGACTTCATCGCGTCGATGTCGCCGAGGATCGGGTGGACGAACTCCTTCTCGAGCCACACCCACTTCATTCCGAGGTCGGGGGTGGCCATGTCCCAGAAGTGGACATGGGTGTCGATGATGGGGTGCCGCGTCATCGGGGCGTCCTTTCGTCGTTGTCGGTCGATCAGTGGGCCGGGGCCGGCTCCAGGGGAAGCTCGGTGCGGTAGCGCTCGATGTAGTCGAGGTCCAGCTCCCACCCGAGGCCGGGACCGGTGGGCAGCTGGATGTGCCCGTTCTTGAGTTCGGGCTTGTTCGCGATGATGTTGTGCCAGATCGGGTCGCGCTGCGGGTGGAAGTACTCGAGGAACGTGCCGTGGGGGATGCTCGCGAGGAGGTGCGAGGCGACCTGGGGCTCCTCGTGGTGGGCCATCCGCACGTCGTAGACGCTCGCGATCGCTGCCGCCCGGCGCCACTCCGTCGGCCCGCCGGACCACGAGGAGTCGAAGTTGCAGAAGTCGATCGATCCGGTCTCCATGAGGTCGCGGCAGCCCGCGGCGGAGAACTCGCTCTGGCCGGCGCACACCGGCACACCGCCCTGCAGCCGCACGTCGCGCATCGCGCGCCGGTCGTTCTGCCAGACGCACGGCTCCTCGAACCACATGATGTCGCAGTCCTCGACGAGCTGGGCGAACCGGATCGCCTGCGCGGGAGTCCAGCCCTGGTTCGCGTCGACTGCGAGCTTGAAGTCGGGACCGGCGGCGGCGCGTGCTTCGCGGAAGCGTGCCGCATCCTCCTCGGGGCTCAATCCGCCGATCTTGAACTTCATGCCGGCGAACTGCGCCTCGACGAGTCCGCTGACTTCCGCGGCGATGTCGGCGTCCTCGGCGTAGTAGCCGCCGATCGTGATGACGGGAACCTCGGTGCGGTAGCCGCCCCACAGCTTGTGCAGCGGCATGTTCAGCGCCTTGCCCACCGCGTCCCAGATGGCGACGTCGACGCACGCGGTGGCGACGAGGCCGAGGCGGCGGTCGCGCAGGATGTCCCACGTCGCCGGGCGGGCGAGCTGCCAGCAGCGCTCCGTCGCGAAGGCGTCCTCACCGACGAGGACGGGAGCGATCTCGTTGAGGATGATCGCATTGATGTCCGCGAGCCCGGCGTCCTCGTCTCCCGCGTAGGCCTCACCGATGATCCCGCTCGCGGTGTGGATGCGAGTGATGATCGTCGACCGGTGGGTCATGCGGTAGTGGCTGCCCTTGTAGACCCGGTCGAGCGGGACTCGGACGGCGACCGTCTCGATGCGTTCGATCGTGAGGTCGGGCAGGGAGAGTGCCCCCGAATCCTGCGTCATTGCGACTCCTAGTTTCGTTTCTGGAAACGTTTTTATTCTGACCGGCTGAACTCGACGATGTCAAGACTCAGTGGATGAGGAACCCGCCGTTGATGTCCACCACGGCACCGGTGATGAACCCCGAGTGCTCCGAGCAGAGGAAGGCGATGAGGTCCGCGACATCGCGCGGCTGACCGAGTCGACCCACGGGGATGCGGCCGACGAGGTCGGCGATCCCGCCGACCATGTCCGTCTCGATGAGACTCGGCGCGAGAGCGTTCGAAGTGATCCCGAACGGCGCGTACTCCGTCGCGATCGCCTTGGCGAGCGCCATCACGCCCGCCTTCGAGGCGCCGTACGCGGCGGCCGACTTCGTACCGCCGGTGATGCCCGCGCTCGAGCCCAGGGTCACCACGCGGCCGTAGCCGGCCTCCCGCATGAGGGGGAGCACGGCTTGCGCGACGAGGAACGCTCCCGTGAGATTGACCCCGATGCTGAGGTTCCACGACTCGAGCGAGGTCTGCTCGAACGGCTCGATGCGGAAGATGCCCGCGGCCTGAACCAGGACGGCCGGCACCCCGAGCTCGGTGTGCACACGCTCGACTCCCGCGCGAACGCTGCCGGGGTCGGTGACGTCCATCTGCACGCCGAGGCACCCGGGAACGTCCGGCTCGCGCACGTCGACCACGGCGACGCGCGCGCCGAGCCCGAGCAGTGTCTCCGCCGTGCGCCGGCCGATCCCGCCCGCGCCACCCGTCACGATCGCGACGCGGCCGTCGAATCCGTCTAGCTCCACCGCAGGTCCTTCCTTTCTTGTGGTTCCGCCCGCCGTCTTCGGCCGGGCCCTAGTACATGAGCTGTCCGCCGGACACGTTGATGATCGACCCGGTGACGAACGACGACGCGTCGGAGGCAAGGAAGAGCACCGCGCCCGCGAGCTCGTCGGTTCGGGCGAGCCGCCCGAGCGGGATCATCGACAGGAAGGAGGCCATCGCCTCCTCGGACATCCCCTCGCGCATCATCGCGGTGTCGACGCCGCCCGGCGCGACCGCGTTGACCCGGATGCCGTGCGGCGCGAGTGATCTCGCGAGGCCCTTGGTGAGCGTCGCGACGCCGCCCTTGCTCGCGTTGTAGACGACCGAACCGCCGAACCCGCCCGTCCACCAGCCCTGCGACGAGAACGTGACGATGGCACCCGGGGTATCGGCGTCGCGCAGCGCGCGGCTCGCGGCGCGGGCGAGGAAGAACGTCGCCTTGAGATTGACGTCGAGCTGGGCATCCCAGTCCTCTTCCGTCACGTCGTCGATGCTCGAGTTCCGGCGTAGGACGGCGGCGAGGTGGGCGAGCGCCCGGAACGGCGCGAGCTCGTTCGCGGCCGCGAAGACCCCGGCGTGCGCGTCGAGGTCGAGCAGATCGAGCTCGAGGGCGCGGTGCGGCCCGCCCGGAAGGCCCTCCACGACCGATGCGACCGGCGAGCCGGGAACGTCGACCGCCACGACGTGGGAGCCCGCCTCGGCGAACGCCCGGGCGACGGACCGCCCGATCCCGCCGGCCGCGCCCGTCACGACGACGCTGCGTCCCGCGAGTCCCGAATCACTTCTCCAGTCCATGGCTCTCCCCTTCTCTCTCGGTCGTCTCGTCTCCGATGACGAGCACCGTGCGCAGCACCCGGCCGGCCCTCAGGTCGTCGAGCGCCGCGTCAGCCTCGCGCAGCGGCCGTCTCGACCGGGTCAGATGATCGGTGCGCAGCGCCCCCGCCCGCACGAGGTCGAGCACCTCGGCGATGTCGTCGCGGGTGAAGCCGCGACTGCCGAGCAGCGCCAGCTCGCGCCAGATGAGCTCGGTGGCGGCGACCGCGAAAGGCTCCTGCGATACCCCGACGAAGACCACTCGCCCGCCGGGTCCGGCGATGTCGATCGCGAGCCTGTCCATGGCCGGGTTCTCCCCGACGCATTGCAGCACGACATCGATCGGCCCGCCCGCCGCGTCGACGACGGCGCCCGCACCCGACGCCGAGTCGATCGTGACCGCGGCGCCGAGGTCGCGCGCCTGCTCGAGCTTCGCGGCGCTCCTGCCGACGGCGACGACGTGGGCACCGAGGTGCCGGCCGATCTGAACGGCGTTGCTGCCGATGCCGCCGACCCCGACCACGGCGAGCGTCTCGCCGGGCTGCAGGCGGGCGATGCGGGTGAGTGCGTGCCACGGCGTGGCGAGAGCGTCGGTGGCGACCGCGACGACGGCGGGGTCGAGCTCCGGCTCCACCGGCACGAGCGTGCTCAGCGGCCGAGTCACGTACTCGGCGAACGCCCCGTCGACGTCCACGCCCATGCGCCGGATGCCGGGGCCGAGGTTCTCCCGGCCGCGATCCGTCCACGGCTGCTGTGCTCCGTCGATGTAGTACAGGGCCACCTGGCGGCCCACCCAGCTCTCGTCGCCGGGGTCGCCGACGGCGATCACACGGCCGGCCGCCTCGTGCCCCGGCACGACGGGGAGCTTGTCGCCGAAGCCGCCCTCCTGGAGGAAGACGTCCGAGCCGCACACGCCGCACGCCTCGACGCGAACGAGTGCCTCACCCGCCGCAGGGGCCCGGACTTCGAGCTCGACGGGGTCGAGACGCGCACGGTCGGGGCGCATGACGAGGGCGAGGCCGCTCGACGGGAGCGGCGTCATCCGGATCCCGGCATGCGGAAGACGGTCGGGTCGGGCAGGTCCACGGCTCCGTGGGCGCGCGAGCCGAACTCGCTCGGCTTGGTGCGCCCGCTGCGCGTGTACGCCTCCTCGGGGGCGGCGGTCGGGTCCTTGTACATCGTCCACTTGCACTTCGGGGGAGCGCCGCTGTCGTCCACCGCGCCATACACGGGCGGGTCGACGACGCGAACGGGGTATCCGAAGCGGTCCATGGGCATGTGCTCCATGAGGATGATGCAGTGCGAGCAGTAGAGGCAGACGCCCTTCTGGTAGTGGTTCCAGTCGCGCTCCTCCTCGGACACGCGCCACTCGTAGGGGGGTTCCATGCGGGCCGGGGTCCCCTCGATGGGGTCGCCCCGCAGCGTCCGACCGCCCGATCCGCACGGATCGAACTCGAGCTCGAAGCGGTCGGCGTACTCGGCGAGCTCGAAGTCGCCGGTGCGCTCCGGGCCGACGAGGTGGCCGCGCATCGCCTCGCACGAGACGTAGAGCAGCGTTTCGAGGCCCTCGTCCCACGGGTGCTTGTCGATGTCGAACTTTTCGTAGCGCCAGGCGAAGAGCGGCAGCAGCACTCGCTCGTACATCCGAGGGATGGCGTCATCGCCGTACCGGGCCGCGGTCTCGCTCATGTAGCAGTAGGTCTTGTCGACGTCGCGATCGTGGGTGCGGCGCCAGACCTCCTTGGCCTCGTCGAGCCGCTCGCGAACGGAGCTCGCGTCGCGGGCGTCGACGGCGGCGATCACCTCTCCGATGAGGGCGTTGAACCGCTCCCACTCGGCGTGGGTGTCGAACGCACTCCCGTCGGGCATCACGGTGAGCTCGTCGAGCCGCGCCCGGATCGCATCGAGGTCGGTCTCGCTCGTGCCTTCGTCGCGGAGGAAGCCCTCCAGGTCGGCGAGCCACTGCCGGTAGAGCTTCCAGCACACGGCCGCCTCGTCGACGAAGTAGGCGGCGAGATCGCGCGCCCCGTCCCAGTCTCCTGCTTCGCTGCACTCGATGATGCGGCGGTAGGTCGAGACCTTCTGGTCCTCCCAGCTGCCGAGTCGAACCCGGCGGCCGAGGATGTCAGAGAACCCCATCGTTTCTGTCATGGTGCGACCCTAGCGTCTGGGACCAATTAGCTGCAATGGGTTCTGGAAAGGATTCTAGTTTTTCTGCCGAGATCAGTACATGAGCAGGCCGCCGCTGACGTTCACCGTCGCACCGGAGACGAATGAGGCGTGATCCGAGACAAGGAACACGGCCACCGCCGCCACCTCCTCCGGCGAGCCCATCCGGCCGAGAGGGCACGCCGCCGCCGTCGCCGCCATCGTCTCGTCCGTATTGCCGCGGGACTGCATCGGCGTGTCGATCTGACCCGGCGCGATGCAGTTGACGGTGACGCCGGCGGGGCCGAGCGAGCGGGCGAAACCCCGCGTCAGAGCGACGACGCCTGCCTTCGAGGCGACGTACGCGTCGCTGCCGAGGATGGGGCCGGACTGCCACGCGATCGACGAGAACGTGACGATCCGTCCGCCACGCCCCCTCGCCTCGAGCGCCTCGCCCACCGACCGGACGAGGAAGAACGTGCCGCGCAGATTGACCTCGTGCTGGGCATCCCAGCTCTCGGGCGTCACCGCCGCGACCGGCTCGCGCCGCAGCAGGGCGCCGGCGTGGACGAGCCCGAGGAATCCGTCGTCCGCCGCAGCGCCGACCGCCGTCCCGATCGCGGCCGGATCCGCGAGGTCGAGGGGCAGGGCACGGTGGCCGTCGCCCGGCAGCGCCGCGAGCACGCCGGCGAGATCGGCGGCGGGATGGTCGGATGCCACGACTCTCGCGCCGCTCGCCGCGATCGCCACCGCCACGGCGCGGCCGATGCCGCCGGCCGCGCCGGTGACGAGCACCGAGCGCCCGTCGAGCCCTGCGCCCAGAGCGGGCCCGGTCACGGCAGTCGGTAGTGCTCGAGCACCTCGACAATCGGCTCGACGCCGATCCCGGGCGACGTGGGCACGGCGACGAGGCCGTCCGCCTGGCGGATGGGCGTGGCCACGAGCTCGTCCTGCATGGGGTTCGGTTCGGGCTTGAGCTCCTGCAGCAGCGTGCGGTCGGTGGAGGCCGAGAGGGCGAGCGAGACCGCCGTGTTCACGGCGCTCGACCACGCGTGCGAGTTGAACCAGCGGCGCTCGCGCTCGACGAGCGAGATCACCTGCAGCGCTCCGGTGACGCCGCCGACGCGGCCCACGTCGCAGCCGACGACGTCGACGAGGCCGTCCGCGAGCACCCCCTCGTAGCCGTGCACGTCCCACTCCCGCTCGCCCCCGGCGAAGAGGCACGTCGTGTGCTGGCGCAGTGTCGTGAGCTCCTCGGAGTGGTCGGGCTCGAACGGCTCCTCGATCCACGTGAGGCCGAACTCCTCGAAGCCCTGCACGCGGCGGATGGCTTCCTCGAGCGTCCACGTGAGCTTCTTGCCGCGGTCCATCATGATCATCGCGTCCGGGCCCGCCTGCTCGCGCAGCCGCCGCACGAAGTCGATGTCGCGGTCGACGTCGTAGCCGAGTCGGGCATCCCCGCGCTTGCCCATGCCGATCTTGAAGCCGCGGAACCCCTGCTCGGTCACGAAGCGGCCGTGCCGCTCGGCCTCGAACTGGAGGTCGGCGTCGAACGCGTGCGTCGATGCGATCGCGGGGATGCTGTCGCGGCGCGCGCCTCCGAGAAGGTCGACGAGGCTCACCCCGAGGAGCTTCCCCTTGAGGTCCCACAGCGCGATGTCGACAGCGGAGAGGGCGAAGGAGTAGATGCCGCCGCGGTGCCCGAACCACCAGCCCTCGTCGACGAGGTCGCGCCAGAGTGCGACGTTGGCGAGCGGGTCCCGGCCGACAAGCAGCTCCCGCATCCCCTCGATGAGTTCGACGGTCGCGCGACTGGCCGCGGGGAACATGGTGATCGCCTCGCCCCAGCCCTCGGCGCCGTCGCTCGACCGGATGCGCACGAAGACGAGGCAGCGCAGGCCCATCGAGTCGTTCGGCTCGGGGTACTGGACGGCGAAGGTGTCGATCGACGAGATGGTCGTGCTCATGGGGCTCCTTGCGGGACGAGGGCGGGTGCGGGGAAGGCCGGCGGCAGGTCGGCCACGGTGACCCAACCCGGCCGAGCCGCCACCACGCGGTCGACCGAGTTGGAGATGAGGGCCCGCGAGCCGGCCTGGGAGCCGAGCCCGGGGGAGAGGGAGCAGTCGAGGTCGCCGTCGCCGACGCGCTCGAGGCGGATGCGGTCGCCGCTCGGGATGCCGTGGGCCGCGAGGTCCACTCGCCCGACGAAGTGGGCGGAGTACCACTCGGCGCCGTCGGGACCGCGGGCGATGTAGTGCTGGTCGATGCCGGTCGTCAGCCCGTCGGGGCCCACGACGGGCTCGAGCCTCGCCTCCACGTCGTCCACCAGCCTGCCCGTCGCCGCCGCGACCACCGCGATCGACTGCGGGAAGCCCGCGTGGCCGAGGATTCGCCCGTCGGCGAGGCGCTCGCGGAACTGCCGCTCGGTCACGCCGAGTCCGAGTCGACCGGCCACTGCCGGGCCGAAACCGCCGAGCTCGACCCGGCGCTCCACCTCGATCCGCGATACCGCCCCCGCCGCTCCGAGGAGCGTCAGAACGAGCGCGTCGAAGACGAAGCCGGGGTTGAGCCCGGCTCCGAGGATGCTCACCCCGCGCTCGCGGGCGAGCGAGTCGAGCTCGTCGGCGAGGCCGGCGTCGACGCTCCACGGGTGGGCGCATTCCTCGGCCGAGACGAGCACGTTCGACCCGGCCCCGACCGCGGCGCGGATAGCGGGGGCGACGTCCACGAGCCGCGTCGTCGTCGCGACGATGACGACGTCGGCGCCGCTATCGAGGGCGACGGGGAGGCGGTCGGATCCGACCGGGCCGGTCAGGCGCACGTCGGCCCGCACGGAGAGCGCGTCGGCGACGCCTCGACCGAGCTGTCCGTCTCCGGCGATGGCGACGTGGATCACGGCGATTGTCCTGTCCGCGGAAGCAGCGGCGCTCCCGAATCGTTTCCAGAAACTCTAGGGCGACGCGCCGCCGACGGTCAATGGCGTTGACGAGCGAGCGCCTCCGCCCTATTCTCGAAACGATTCCAGGAACGAAGGGACCCAGCGTCGTGACCCAGATGCGGTTGAGGCAGGCGATCGTCGCCGCCCTGCAGGACGAGATGCGCTCCGACCCGAGCGTCATGATCATGGGCGAGGATGTCGCCGTCGCGGGAGGCCCCTTCAAGACCTCCGAGGGACTTCTCGAGGAGTTCGGGCCGAACCGCGTGCGAGACACGCCCATCTCCGAGATGGCCTTCACTGGTGCCGGCGTGGGCGCTGCGATCGCCGGGCTCAAGCCCGTCGTCGAGATCATGTTCATGGAGTTCCTGGGCGTCGCCCTCGACCAGCTCGTGACCGGCGCCGCGAAGATGCGCTACCTCAGCAAGGGCCAGGTGTCCGTGCCGCTCGTCGTGCGGGCGTCCGTCGGCAGCGGCTCCGGCTTCGGCTCGCAGCACAGCCAGACCCTCGAGAACTGGGTCACGTCGACGCCGGGCCTCACGGTCGCGACCGTGAGCACCCCGCAGACCGCGTACGGCATCATGCGCGCCGCCGTCCGCGACCCCGGACCCACGATCGTGCTCGAGCCGCGCGCCCTGTATGCGGTGCGCGGGCCCGTCGAGCGGGGGGAGTCGGGCATCCTGCGTCTCGGCAAGGCGCTCATCGCCCGGCCCGGCTCCGCACTCACGATCGTCGCGATGGGCCAGACCGTGACGACGAGCCTCGCGGCGGTCGAGCAGTCCGGCATCGACGCCGAAGTCATCGATCTGCTCACGCTCGCCCCCTGGGACCGCGAGACGGTGCTCGAGTCGGTCGCCCGCACCGGGCGTCTCGTCGTCGTCGAGGAGGCGCCGGAGTCCGGCGGGTGGGGGAGCGAGATCGTCGCCGCCGTCACTCGCGAGCTCTTCTCGAGCCTCGCCGCGGCACCGTTCCGCATCACCGCGCCGAACGCGCCAGTGCCCTATAACCGCGAGCTCGAGGCCCGGTTCCTTCCGCAGCCCTCCGAGATCGCGCGCCAGCTCACCTCCTACCTCGCCACCGACTCCGTACCCGCCCCCTGGTGGGTCGCCGAAGGGATCCACCATGACTGAGGCCACCCTCGCCACCTCGGCCTCCTCCGTCGAGCGCCGCGCCGATCTGCGCGCGGGCGCCGTGCAGCGGTTCGAGCGGATCGTCGAGATCCGCGGCTTCGAGGAGCGCCTCAACGTGCTCTTCGCGAGCGGCGCGATCCACGGCACTACCCACCTCGCTCTCGGGCAGGAGGCGCTCGCCGTCGGGCTCGCGACCGAGCTCGAGCCCACCGACCTCGTGACCGGCACCTACCGCGGGCACGCCCTCGCGCTCGCGCTCGGCATGTCTCCGCGCGCCGTGCTCTCCGAGATCATGGGCAAGGCGGAGGCGCCGACCGGCGGTCTCGGCGGGTCCATGCACCTGTGCGACATGGCCATCGGGCTCCTCCCGACGTTCGCGATCGTCGGCGCGGGGCTCCCGGTCTCGGTGGGCGCCGGGCTCGCGTTCCAGTACCGCCAGGAGCGCCACGTCTCGGTCGCCCTCTTCGGCGACGGCTCGACCAACATCGGCGCATTCCACGAGTCGATGAACCTCGCCGCCATCTGGAAGCTGCCGGTCGTCTTCGTGTGCGACAACAACGTCTACGGCGAGTACAGCCGCATCAACCTCACGACGCCGATCGAGGACCTCCACCTCCGCGCCGCGTCGTACGCGATGCCGTCCGCGGTCGTCGACGGCATGGATGTCCCGGCGGTCCGCACCGCGGTCGCCGAGGCCGTCGAGCGCGCCCGCTCCGGCGGCGGTCCGACGTTCATCGAGGCCAAGACCTATCGCTTCGCGGGTCACTCGCGGGCCGACACGGCGCCGTACCGCCCCGCGGGCGAGCTCGAGCACTGGCAGCAGCGGGACCCGGTGCTGCTCGCCCGACGCGCCCTCGAGGCGGAGGGCATCCTCGACGCAGCGGCGATCGCCGACCTCGAGTCGCGCGTGGGCGCCGCCCTCGACGAGACGATCGAGACCGTTCGCGAGCTACCGGAGCCGGCGCTCGCCACCATGTTCGACAACATCTGGACCCCCGGAGAAGGAGCAGCACGATGAGCGAGTCGCGAGTGACCATGCCGCGCGTGTCCGAGACGATCGACGAGTTCTACGTCGTCGAGTGGCTTGTCGCGGAGGGCGAGCCCGTCGCCGCCGAGCAGGTGCTGCTGCGGGTCGAGACCGACAAGGCGATCGTCGATGTGCCGAGCACGGTCGCGGGCACGCTCGTGAGCCAGCTGGTCGCCGTCGACGCCGAGGTCACGACCGGCTCCGACGTCGCTGTGATCGAGACGACGTAGCAGCTAGACGACCGGGAACAGCTCTCCGACCGGTACGCCACCGCCGAGCACGGGCTCGGTGACGGCGAGTCGCACGCGCTCGGCATCGGCCGGATGCACGGTGCCGTACTGCGCGAGGAGGGACAGCGCGACGGGGGCGAGCGGCCGCTGAGAGCCGTCGAGAACGCGGATCGCGACGGCGGTGCCGTCCTCCTCGCCCGCGACGAACACGCCCTCGGCACCGCTCTTCGCCACGATCCCCAGCTCCTCGATCACCGTGCGCACCGTGCGGTTGTCGAGCGCCCACGGGAATCGGCGGATCGCCTCCGCGAGCCGCGCGCTGTCGTCGTCGGCCCCGCGCACGACCCGGCCTATCCCTCGCGCGAGGCCGCGCAGCGTCACGGCGTGAACGGGCGCGCCGCAGCCGTCGACGCCGGTGTGCAGCACCGTCTCGCCGGTGAAGTCCTCGACCGTGCGCCGGATGAGCAGTTGCAGTGGATGCCCGGGGTCGAGGTAGTCCTCCGTGCTCCAGCCGTTCACCGAGCACGCGAGAAGGAACGCGGCGTGCTTCCCCGAGCAGCCCATGAAGACGCGCTCGGGCCTGTCGGCCGCGCGGCGGGCGGCCGGATCCGACGGCCAGTCGGCGGGGCACTGCAGGGCGCTCTCGGTCAGGCCCGCTCGGTCCAGGATGCTCCGCACGACGCGCACGTGCTCGGAGGTGCCGACGTGGCTCGCCGCCGACAGCACGAGCTCCTCGTCCTCGAGGCGAGCGCCCGCCCGCCGGACGGCGACCGCCTGCATGAGCTTGAGAGTCGATCGGGGGTAGAGCAGCGCGTCGATGTCGCCGTGCTCGGCGAGCACTTCGCCACCGGGGTCGAGAACGACGGCGGCGCCGCTGTGGCTCGACTCCCGCAGTCCCGATCGCTCGACGACGGCGAGCTCCACGGCCCCGGCGGGCCGCAGCTCCCCGGAAAGACCTCGCGTCACAGAGCGGCGAACGCCTCGTCGATGACGCCGAGGGCGTCGGCGAGCAGCTCGTCGCTGATCGCGAGGCTCGGCAGGAAGCGCAGCACGTTGCCGTAGGTGCCCGCCGTCAGCAGCAGCACGCCCTTCTGGGCGGCGAACGCCGCGATCGAGGTCACCGCGGCCGCGTTCGGCTCGTGCGTTCCCGGCTGGACGAGCTCGATCGCGATCATCGCGCCGATGCCGCGCACGTCGCCGATCACCGGGTACTTCGACTGGAGCTCGGTCAGTCCCGCCGTGAGGACCGACTCGATGCGCTTGCCCTCGGCGAGGAGTCCGTTCGACTCGATCTGGTCGAAGACCGCGATCGCCGCGGCGCACGAGACCGGGTTGCCGCCGAAGGTGCCGCCGAGGCCGCCGGGCTGCGAGGCATCCATGATCTCGGCGCGACCGGTGACCGCGGCGAGCGGCAGCCCGCCCGCGATGCCCTTCGCGCTCAGCACGAGGTCCGGCACCCAGCCGAAGTGCTCGGCCGCGAAGTAGGCGCCGGTTCGGGCCATCCCCGCCTGGATCTCGTCGGCGATCATGACGACGCCGTTAGCGGTGCACCACTCCTGCAGCGCCGGCAGGTAGCCGTCCGCCGGCACCATGAAGCCCCCCTCGCCCTGGATGGGCTCGACGACGAGGCACGCGAGGTCCGCGGCCCCGACCGTCTTCTCGAGGTAGGAGATCGTGCGCTTCGCGGCCTCCGCCCCCGACAGTCCGTCGTGGAACGGGTAGGAGCTCGGCGCGCGGTAGACGTCGCCCGCGAGCGGTCCGTAGCCGGTCGCGTAGGGAGCGGCCTTGAAGTTCATGGCCATTGTGAGGTTCGTGCGGCCGTGGTACGCGTGGTCGAGCACCGCGACGCCGTTGCGACCGGTGTACTTGCGTGCGATCTTGACGCCGTTCTCAACCGCCTCGGCGCCCGAGTTGACGAGCACGGAGCGCTTCTCGAAGTCGCCGGGCGTGTGCTCCGCGAGGAGCTCGGCGACGCGAACGTAGCCCTCGTAGGGCGTGATGGTGAAGAGCGTGTGGGTGAGCTCGGCGACCTGCTCCTGCACGGCGGCGACGACGGCGTCGTCCGTGTGGCCGATGGTCGTGACCCCGATGCCGGCGCCGAGATCGATGAACTGGTTGCCGTCGACGTCCACGAGGATCGCGCCGTGCGCTCGCTCGATGTACACGGGCAGCGCGGCGGTGACACCGGGCGGGACGACCTTGAGGCGACGCTCGTGGATGGCCTGGGACTTCGGGCCCGGGATGGCCGTGACCACCCGTCGTTCCTGGGGCACGGACGCTGCGGTGGTCTCGAGGGTGTCAGTCATAATGAAGCCCAGTTTATTCGCCTTCGGGCCCGACCGAGAGGGCGGCGACGTGAGATCGGACCACGAGTACCGCATTGGCGTGGAGTGGACCGGCAATCGCGGGTCGGGCACGGCGGGCGCTCGGGCGTTCGGGCGCGATACCGTCATCACGGCGGAGGGCGTGCCGGGCATCCTGGCGTCCGCGGACCGCCCCTTCCACGGGGACGCGGACCGCTGGAATCCGGAGCTCCTCCTTCTCGCCTCGCTCGCCCAGTGCCACCTGCTGAGCTACCTCTATGTCGCGACGAGGGAGGGCGTCGTCGTGGAGTCCTACCGCGACGCTCCGACCGCGACGCTCGAGACATCGCCCGACGGCTCGGGGCACATCACCGGCGCGACGCTGCGTCCCGTCGTGCGGATCTCCGCGGGCGACCCGGATGCCGCGCTCGCGCTCCACGAGGCCGCGGGCCGCTTGTGCTTCATCGCCGCATCGGTGGCGTTCCCCATCGCGCACGAACCCGTGATCGAGGTCATTGAGAGCTGACGCTCACGCTACCCCCAGCCGGAGTAGGGAAAGATGGGGGAGACATTCCGCACCCGCCCCCAGCGACACCGACGAAAGGCTCCTCGTGCGCGCAGCATTGCCCCTCTTCCTCTCCGCCGGACTGGTGGTGAGCCTCGCCGCATGCTCGCCGGCGACGACGACGGATGCCTCGGGCTGCACGCCCGCGCCGTCCGGCTCGAGCTCGAGCGGGGTGAAGGCCTCGGGCGACTTCGGCTCCAAGCCGGACGTGGATGTGCCCTTCCCGACGTCCGTGGACTCCACACAGCGCAGCGTGCTCATCCCGGGCGACGGCGAAACCGTCGAGAACGGCGACACCGTCGAGATCGAGTTCACTCTCTTCAACGGTGAGACAGGGGTGGAGCTGTCGTCCACGGAGTACGCGGGAACCCCGACCGAGTTCCCCGTCGACGAGGCCCAGCTCCTGCCGGGCATCGTCAAGACGCTCGAGTGCTCCACGGTCGGGTCGCGAGTCGTCGGCGTCATCCCGGCGATCGACTCGTTCGGCGACGCGGGCTCCGAGCAGCTCGGGGTCGCCGCCGGAGAGGACATCGTCTTCGTCGCCGACATCATCGCGATCGCCCCGCCGGTCGAGCCGGCCCTGCCGCGCGCCGACGGCGAGGACCAGCCGCCCACGGAGGGCTTCCCCACGGTAGTGCTCGACGCCGATGGCCGCCCGACGATCACGATCCCGCCGACGGCGCCGCCGACGGACCTGCAGATCGCCGTGCTCAAGAAGGGCGATGGCGCGGTCGTCGCCGACGGCGACGACGTCACGGTGCACTACGTGGGCATGAACTGGAACACGGGCGTCGTGTTCGACGAGAGCTGGGCCCGCGGCGAGCCCGCGACGTTCAACACCGCCCAAGTGATCGAGGGCTTCACGAAGGCGCTCGTCGGCCAGACCGTCGGCTCGCAGGTCATCGTCATCATCCCGCCGGACTACGGCTACGGCGCGGCGGGCAGCGGGGACAAGATCGGCGGCACCGACACGATCGTGTTCGTGATCGACATCCTCGGCATCGCCTAGGCCCTCCGTGCGCGACGTCATCATCCTCGGGTCCACCGGGTCGATCGGCGTCCAGGCGCTGGACGTGATCGCCGCGAACCCCGACCGCTTCCGGGTGGTCGGGCTCGCGGCGGGCTCGAACCGGGCGGCGGTCGCCGAGCAGGCGGCCGCATTCCGGGTCGAGCACACCGCGTTCGGTGCGGAGGAGTCCGCCGCGCTCGTCCGCGACGTTCGCGCGGACGTCGTGCTCAACGGGATCACGGGGTCGGTCGGCCTCGGCCCCACCCTCGCCGCGCTCGAGTCGGGAGCGACCCTCGCCCTCGCCAACAAGGAGAGCCTCATCGTCGGCGGGGAGCTCGTGACCGCCGCCGCCGCGCCTGGTCAGATCGTTCCGGTCGACTCCGAGCACTCGGCGATCGCGCAGGCACTGCGGTCGGGGACGCCCGAGGAGGTCCGGCGGCTCGTCCTCACGGCGTCCGGCGGCCCGTTCCGCGGAAGGTCGCGGGACTCGCTCGCCTCGGTCACCCCTCGGGAGGCGCTCGCCCACCCGACGTGGGACATGGGCCTCGTCGTGACGACCAACTCCTCCACGCTCGTCAACAAGGGGCTCGAAGTCATCGAGGCGCACTTGTTGTTCGACGTCCCCTACGACCGCATCGACGTGACGGTGCACCCCCAGTCGATCGTGCACTCGATGGTCGAGTTCGTCGACGGGTCGACGATCGCCCAGGCGAGCCCGCCCGACATGCGGCTGCCGATCTCGCTCGGCCTCGACTGGCCGAACCGCGTCGCCGGAGTCGGCGCGCCCCTCGACTGGTCCACGGCGAGTCAGTGGACCTTCGAGCCCCTCGACGAGGCGGCCTTCCCCGCCGTCGCCCTCGCCAAGCGAGTGGGGGAGGCGGGCGGCACCTACCCCGCGGTGTTCAACGCCGCGAACGAGCAGGCCGTGCTCGCCTTCCACGAGGGCAGGGTCGGCTACCTCGGCATCCTCGACACCGTCGAGCGAGTCGTCGACTCGCACGACGGCGGCGAGCTGACGCTCGAGGGGGTGCTCGAGGCGGAGCGGTGGGCCCGCCGGGCAGCGGACAGCCTGTTGTCAGCGAGCGCCGGATAGTCTGACCGCCGTGGACACCGTTCTGCTCTACATCCTGGGCATCCTGATCATCCTCGTGGGCCTGGCGATCTCGATCGGTCTGCACGAGGTCGGCCACCTGCTGCCGGCGAAGAAGTTCGGCGTGCGGGTCAGCCAGTACATGATCGGCTTCGGGCCGACGCTCTTCTCCTGGCGACGCGGCGAGACCGAGTACGGCATCAAGGCGCTTCCGCTCGGCGGCTACATCTCCATGGCCGGGATGTTCCCTCCCACCCGCCCCGGAGGCCGGTCCCGCACCGCCACTACGGGCCTCTTCGACACGCTCGTGCAGGATGCCCGCTCGGCGAGCGCCGAGACCCTCGTCGACGTGGACGAGAGCCGGGCGTTCTACCGACTGCCGGTGCTCAAGCGCATCGTCATCATGCTCGGTGGTCCGACGATGAACCTTCTGCTCGGCATCCTGTTCTACGCGATCGTGCTCTGCGGGTTCGGCCTGCCCCAGCTCTCGACGACGATCGGCAGCGTCAACGAGTGCGTCATCCCCGCGACGAGCGAGAACCAGGAGTGCGGAGCGGATGACCCGGCCGCGCCCGGCCTCGAGGCGGGCCTCGAGCCCGGAGACCGCATCGTCTCCATGAACGGCACCGCGATCGAGTCGTGGGATCAGGCCACGCAGATCATCCGGGAGTCCCCGGGCGAGCAGCTCGCGATCGTCGTGGACAGGAACGGCAGCGAGGTGTCGCTGACGGCGACTCCGCTGCTTTCGGAGCGCTACGCGCTCGACGAGAACGGGGCGATCGCCGAGGACGAGAACGGCGACCCCATCACGCAAGAGGTCGGCTTCCTGGGGATCGGAGCAGCCCTCGAGAACGTGCGGCAACCGGTGACTGCCGTGCTGCCCGCCGTCGGCGACAATATCGCGCGCGTGGTCGGCATCGTGATCACCCTCCCTCAGCGTCTCATCGACGTCGCGGAGGCCGCCTTCGGCCCCGAGGAGCGCGACCCGAACGGCCCGATCGGGGTCGTGGGCATCGGCCGGATCGCGGGGGAGATCACGAGCCTCAACTCGATCGCGGTCGCGGACCGCGCGGCATCCCTCATCCAGATCCTCGCGTCGCTCAACGTCGCCCTCTTCGTCTTCAACCTCATCCCGCTCATGCCGCTCGACGGCGGGCACGTCGCGGGGGCGGTCTGGGAGGCCATCCGGCGCGGTGTCGCCAAGCTGCGCGGAAAGCCCGATCCCGGGCCGGTGGATGCGGCGCGGTTCATCCCGATCACGCTCGCCGTCTCGGTGGTGCTGGGCGCGATGACGCTCCTGCTGATCTACGCGGACATCGTCAAGCCGATCTCCATCCTCTAAGCCGTAGGCTGGTGGGGTGCCAGCAGTCAATCTCGGTATGCCGAAGGTCCCCGAAACCTTGAGCCCCCGCCGCAAGACCCGCCAGATCCACGTCGGCAAGGTCGGCGTCGGCAGCGACTTCCCGGTGAGCGTCCAGTCCATGACGACGACGCAGACGACCAACATCAACGCGACACTCCAGCAGATCGCCGAGCTCACGGCCACCGGGTGCGACATCGTGCGCGTCGCGGTGCCGCACCAGGACGACGCCGACGCGCTCAAGATCATCGCGGCGAAGAGCCAGATCCCGGTGATCGCCGACATCCACTTCCAGCCGCGCTACGTATTCACCGCGATCGACGCCGGCGTCGGTGCCGTGCGCGTCAACCCGGGCAACATCAAGAAGTTCGACGACCAGGTGGGGGCGATCGCGGCGGCGGCCAAGGCGGCCGGCGTGAGCATCCGCATCGGCGTCAACGCGGGATCGCTCGAGCCGAGCCTCCTGCAGAAGTACGGGAAGGCGACGCCCGAGGCGCTCGTCGAGAGCGCCGTGTGGGAGGCGAGCCTCTTCGAGGAGCACGACTTCCACGACTTCAAGATCTCGGTCAAGCACAACGACCCGATCGTCATGGTCAAGGCGTACCGACTCCTCGCCGAGCAGGGCGATTGGCCGCTTCACCTCGGCGTCACGGAGGCCGGCCCGGAGTTCCAGGGCACGATCAAGTCGGCCACCGCCTTCGGCATCCTGCTGTCGGAGGGGATCGGCGACACGATCCGCGTCTCGCTCTCGGCGCCTCCCGCGCAGGAGGTGAAGGTGGGCCTGCAGATCCTGCAGTCGCTCAACCTCCGCGAGCGCAAGCTCGAGATCGTCTCCTGCCCGAGCTGCGGTCGTGCCCAGGTGGATGTCTACACCCTCGCGAACGACGTGACCGCGGGCCTCGAGGGCATGACCGTGCCCCTTCGCGTCGCCGTCATGGGCTGTGTCGTCAACGGCCCGGGGGAGGCGCGCGAAGCCGACCTGGGCGTGGCGAGCGGCAACGGAAAGGGCCAGATCTTCGTCAAGGGCGAGGTCATCAAGACCGTGCCCGAGGCCGACATCGTGGCGACCCTCATCGAGGAGGCCAACCGGCTCGCCGCCGAGATGCCGGCCGGCGCAGTGGGATCGCCGCAGGTCGTCACTAGCTGATTTTGCGCCCCGTGAAAAGAGGGTGAACAGATCAGTATTGAATGAGTATCATGATGGCAACGACGAAGACGTCGTAGTCGCTGGGCCTGGATCCGTAGCCTGCCACGCGAGTAGCAGGGTTGACGCAGTGACCAACTTGTGGGGAGTTGGGCATGGCTGGAAACCGCAGGAGAACAACTGGATATCGGGCGCAGAAGGTCGCCGCGATCGCGGCTTTCGGGATCGTCCTCCTGTCGGGCGCTGGCGTCGCATCGCTCGCCGCCTGGACCGACACGGAGTGGGTTCAGGGCGGTGTCGGAACCGACCCGGGCATCTCGACGAGCGTGTTCCGCATCCAGCAGAACACGACCACGGGCTCGACCGGCTGGGTCGACGAGCCTGACTCGCCCGGTGGCGTCATCGCGTTCGTCGACGCGAGCGGACTGACCCCCGGCGACACGGCGTACGGCTTCGTCCGCCTCCGGACGGTGGATGACTCGCTCGCCGGCACCGTCACCCTCAACGAATCGGCGCTCGCGGGCGCGAACTCGCTGTACGGCGCCCTGCGCTACGGCGCGGGCATCGTCGCCTCGACGGCGGAGTGCTCAGCGGCCCAGTTCGGCGCCGGAGACGACGGGCTCGTGCCCTTCGATACAGCCCTGTCGGCCGATGTCGCGCCGACGTTCTCGATCGCCGCGGATTCGAGCGCCGAGCGCATCGTGTGCTTCGCGGTCACCCTTCCCGCCGGGTCGCCGTCGACCCTGCAGGGCCTCACCACGACCCCCGAGTGGTACTTCGAGGCCGAATCGAGCTAGCGGCGATGACCGCCACAGTCTCCCGCCCCCGCCACCGAACTGTCGTGAAACGGATCCACGACAGCTCGGGAAGCGGGGGCGGGGGTTCACCCCTCGCCACCACGCGGGCCGCCCTCGTGGTGGTGCTCGGCGTGGTGGGGCTCGCGTGCCTCGTGCTCGCGGCGCTGCCCCTCCTCGGCTTCCGGCTCATCGTGCTCACGACGGGCTCGATGTCACCGGGGCTCCCGGCGGGCTCGCTCGTCGTCGCCCGCGACGCCCCCGCCTCGGAGATCGCCATCGGCGACATCGTCACCGTGTACCGGGATTCCGCTCCGCCCGTGACCCACCGGGTGATCGCCCTCGAGCCGGTGTCGACGGGTTCGTCCGCTCGCACCGTCACGATGCAGGGCGATGGCAACTCCAGCCCGGATCCCGAGCCGTACGTCGTCGACCGGGTGGGCATCGCCGCGCTTGCCGTGCCGTGGGGCGGTCAGCTCGTCTTCGCGATGCGCTCGCCGTGGGTCATCGTCGGGGCGTCGATCGCGATCGGCCTGCTCGTGCTCTGGACCTGGTGGCCGAAGCAGGAGTAGTCAGATGCGGCGGGGGAGGACGGCTGCTGCCGCCGGGTACGCCGCAGGCGGCCTTCTCGTCGTGCTCGGAGCGCTCGGGGTCTCCGCTGGCGCGGCGGCGGACGCCCACATCGACGACGGTGCTCCGGGGATGCTCTCGCTCCAGGCATCCGACCTGCCCGAGTGGTCGCAGCAGATGCAGCCCGGCGACTCCGTGCTCTGGCCGATCTCCGCGATGCTCGAGGTGTCAGGGCCGGGGGAGCTCTCCGTGGAGGTGCGTCATTCGGGCTCTCTCGCTGACGATCCCCAGGGCCTCCGGTTGACGCTGCGCGAGTGCGGGAGCGAGTGGATCGCCGATGAATGCCCGACGGGTGCGGTAACGGTCGTCGAGGGCCGTTTCGCCGACATCGAGAGCGGCTCCGTGGTCGACCTCGGGGAGATCGAACCAGGGGGCGGCCCGTTCTTCCTCGCCGAGCTGTCTATACCGGACACGATGCCGGTCGAGCTGCAGGGCGCCGAGGCCACGATCGCGCTCGGGTTCACCGCCTCCGGAGATACGGCGACCGTCACGGTGCCCGGGGGGCTGCCGAACACCGGCGCGAACCGACTGGCGCCGCTCGCGATCGGTGCGGGCGTGGTGCTCGTCGGCCTGAGCCTCGCTCGTCATCGCGTCCTCCGGCGGGAGGCACGGTGATGAGGGCGGATCGGGCGTGGTTCGGCGCGACGATGGCGGCTCTGGGCGCCCTCGTCCTGCCCCTCCTCGCCACTCCATCGGCAGCGTCGTGGCACGACCGGGAGTTCGATCGCGGTTCGCTGGCCTCGGCGTCGTGCTCGACGGGGCACGTCTCGAGCGCGAGCGGCCAGGTGCTGAGCGGGAGCATCCTCTCGACGACGCTGTCGTCCATCGCGTCGGTGAACGGCGCCACCGCATCGAGTCCCGGCTCGGGTGCCGCGGTGTCGTCGGCCAACCCGCTGTCGGTGTCGGCGCTCGGCTCCATCAACACTCAGCTCGGGGGAGTCCTCGCCCTCGACACCGGGGCGCAGGCCGGAGTGCTGCAGCAGTTCGCCGAGGCCCGTCCCACGGGGTACTCCGCCGGGTCCGCGGGAGGCGTGAGCGACTCCGGCGCGATCTCGCTCGTCGCCCCGGCGGCGGGCGGCACCGTGCCGCGCTTCGCGACCGTCCAGCTGGGCTCCGTGCTCAATCAGCTCGTGGGCGGCGGTCTCGGCGGCGGAATCAGCGGGCTCTCGGATGCCCGGCTCACGATCGGGGCCCTCGCGAGCTACGCCACGCTCGACGGCTGCGCCGCCGACTGGTCGGGCTCGGTGTACTCCGCCCTCGTGCGGCAGTACCTCGTCGCCGGGCTCGGTGCGACCCTCACGTCGCCCCGGGTGTCGAGCATCGTCACGACGACGAACTCGGGTGCCGCCTCGATCCGGTCGTCGGTCGCGGCGGTCGCGGGTCAGAGCGGGCTGATCAACTCCATCTCCACCGCGACGCTCAGCGCGCTGTCGTCGACTCTGTCCGGCTTCGTCGTCGGCACTCCGACGACGACGCTCGCGCTCGACATCTCCCTGTCGGGGCTCGCAACGAACCTCGCCACGCCGATCAGCGACGCCGGGGGGATCGCCTCGATCGATCTCGGTGCCGGAACCGTCACCGTGGATCTGGCCCGACTGCTCGGTCCCGCCTACCAGAACTCGGTCGGACTGAACGGGCTCGCGCCGAACACGCAGCTCCTGCTGAACTCGACGGCGATGTCGGCTCTCACGACGGCGGTGAGCAGCGCGCTCACGTCGTGGATCACGGGAGTGAGTACGACGGTGAACACGGCGGCGGGCATCCTCGATGTCGATCTGAAGGTGGTCCTCCCGATCTCGGTGGCAGTCGCGGCTCTCGGGATCACGGTGCCGGTCGGCACCGTCACGGTCTCTGCGAGCCACGTTCGGCTCGACCAGCTCATCGCGGGGACCGCACCGATCTCGGTGACGACCCAGTTGTCGCCGCCGAGCTGCGCCGGCATCACCGGCGGCATCATCTGCGGCGTCGTGAATCCGCTGTTGACCGGGCTCACGTCAGCGGTGTCCAGCCTCTCTCTGAACGGCACGTTCGGGCCGGTCGTGGGCGGCCTGATCAGAACGGCGGTGACCCCGGTACCCGGGCTCTCGGCGCTCGTGACCGCGCTCACCTCTGACGCCAACGCGCTCGCCTCCTTCCTCTCCACCGCGCTGTCCGCCCTGTTCGGACCGAGCGCGCTGGTCTCCCTCGTCGTCAACGCTCAGAACTCGCCCGATCCGGCGCAGGCGAGCTCGCCCGCGGGCACCCCGCCGGGCTGGAGCGGTGTCGCCGCGCCGTCGACCCGCCCGTACCGCACCGGGCAGTACTCGGTCGCCGCTCTGCGCCTGGTGACGCTCGGGGTCACCTCCGGCGGTGTCGCGATCGACCTCGCTCGCTCCACGGTGGGGTCAAACGGCCCCGTGGGCTAGAAGTAGCATGGAGGCCGTGTCCACACGCCTCTCCCAGCTCTTCGTCCGCACCCTTCGCGAGGACCCGGTCGACGCCGAGGTCGCGAGCCACAAGCTGCTCGTGCGCGCCGGCTACATCCGCCGCCAGGCCCCCGGCATCTTCGCGTGGCTGCCTCTCGGACTCAAGGTCCGGCGCAAGATCGAGGGGATCATCCGCGAGGAGCTCGAGGCGTTCGGCGCCCAGGAGGTGCACTTCCCGGCGCTTCTTCCGCGCGAGCCCTACGAGCTCACCGGCCGATGGACCGAGTACGGTGACGCGCTGTTCCGGCTCAAGGACCGCAAGGATGCCGACTACCTGCTCGCCCCGACCCACGAGGAGGTCTTCACGCTCCTCGTGAAGGACCTCTACTCGAGCTACAAGGACCTGCCGCTGTCGATCTATCAGATCCAGGACAAGTACCGCGACGAGGCCCGGCCCCGCGCCGGGCTGCTGCGCGGTCGCGAGTTCTCGATGAAGGACAGCTACTCGTTCGACTACACCGACGAGGGACTGGATGCCTCGTACCAGGCCCACCGAGACGCCTACGAGCGGATCTTCCAGCGCCTCGGACTCGAGTACGCCATCGTCAAGGCGGACGCCGGTGCGATGGGCGGGTCCAAGAGCGAGGAGTTCCTCCACCCGACGCCGATCGGCGAGGACACGTTCGTGCGCAGCGCCGGCGGCTACGCGGCCAATGTCGAGGCCTTCCGCACGCTGCCGCCCGCGCCGCTGCCGATCGACGGGCTTCCCACGGCGATCGTCCACGACTCCCCGAACACGCCGACGATCCAGACCCTCGTGGACCTGTCGAACGCCCAGTTCCCGCGCGAGGACCGGCCGTGGGAGGCCGGTGACACGCTCAAGAACGTCGTGCTCGCCCTCACCCACCTCGACGGGTCGCGCGAGCTCGTCATCGTCGGGATCCCCGGCGACCGCGACGTGGACATGAAGCGCGCCGAGGTCGCCTTCGCGCCCGCCGAGGTGGAGGCGGCGACCGAAGCCGACTTCGCGAAGCACCCCGGTCTCGTGAAGGGCTACATCGGCCCCGGGTTCGCCGAGGCGCCGGTGCTCGGCGAGACGTCGGCGACGGGCATCCGGTACTTCCTCGATCCGCGGGTCGTCGACGGCACCTCGTGGGTGACGGGCGCCAACCAGCACGAGAAGCACGTCTACGGCCTCGTCGCGGGCCGCGACTTCGTCGCTGACGGCGTCGTCGAGATCGCCGACGTCCGTGCCGGCGACGAGGCCCCGGATGGCTCCGGCCCCGTCGAACTCGCGCGCGGCATGGAGATCGGTCACGTGTTCCAGCTCGGCCGCAAGTACGCGGAGGCGCTCGGCCTCAAGGTGCTCGACGAGAACGGGAAGCTCGTGACCGTGACGATGGGCTCCTATGGCATCGGCGTCACGCGCATCATGGCGGTCATCGCCGAGACGAACAACGACGGCAAGGGGCTCATCTGGCCCAAGAACGTCGCGCCCTTCGACGTCCACGTGATCGCGGCGGGCCGTGAGGAGGTCGTCTTCGCGACGGCCGAGGCGCTCGTCGACTCGCTCGAGGAGAGCGGCTTCGACGTGCTCTTCGACGACCGGCCCAAGGTCTCGCCGGGCGTGAAGTTCGGCGATGCCGAACTGCTCGGGGTGCCGCTCATCGTCATCGTGGGCCGGGATGCCGCCGAGGGCCGCGTCGAGCTGTGGAACCGCGCGACGGGCGAGCGGTCGAGCGTGGGTCTCGACGAGGTGGGGGCGGCGCTGCTCGCGCAGTAGGTCAGTCGGCGAGCCCGAGGTCGTCGCCGAACTCGGTGCGGATGCGCTCGCGGATCGCGACCAGGTCGGGCTCATTCCAGAAGAACGCGAGTTTCTGGGCGGCGACGCTGTCGCCCTCGGGCTCGTCCTCGAGCACGAAGGTCATGAACGACTCCGCGATGTCCTCGACGACGTTCGTGGCGGCGTAGTCGCTCACGAAGTCCTCCTCGTGCTCGAGGTAGAAATCCCACGCGGCGTCCGCGTCGTCGTTGTCCGCGTCGGGTGCGGCGTCGCCGTAGGGCGACCAGAAGCGCTCCTCGAACGCGACGAGGAGCGAGTCGGGCTCCGGGCATCCCTCGCTCAGCTGGAAGGTCTCGCACGTCGAGGTCTGCTCGCCGATCTGCGTCGTGTCGAGGGTGATGATGTGGGCGTACTCGTGGATCAGGGTCGCGATGAGCTGCTGGCTGTCCGAGCTCGTCGCGAGGTTCGCCGCGAGCACCCAGTAGTCGGGGTCGTCGGTCTGGTACACGTAGGCGAGCGTGTCGCTGTCGGGCGCGTCCCCGGCCCGGTACTCGGCCATCACCTCCGCGGCGAAATCGAGCGTCGCCACGCGCACGAAGGTCTCCCAGACCTCCGCGGTGAGCCCGTCGGCTTCGGGGTCGAGCGAGCCGTCGTCGAGCACCGTGTACACCTCGACGGTGCCGAAGTCGTCGTCCTCCTCGACGATCGACCGTCCCTCGCCGGCGTGGAGGGAGGGGGACTCCGTGATGAGCGCGATCGCGACGGCCCCTCCGCCGACGAGCAGGAAGAGCACGGCGGCGACGGCGATGGCGATTCGGGTGCGCATGTGCCTAGCGTAGGGGCGCGACGACCGCGAGACGCAGGGATGCCCGAGCCGGCCCTCCGGTAGACTGTGCGGGTACTGCCCACACCTGAATACTGCGGAGGCCCTCGGTGGACATTGACCTGAGCGTGCTGCGCCTCATGGAGCGCGAGCGCGAGATCCCCTTCGAGGAACTCGTCCAGATCATCGAGCAGGCCATCCTCACGGCCTACCTCAAGCACGTCGGCGAGACGGAGGCCAGCGGTGCGCGCGTCGTTCTCGACCGCAAGACCGGGCACGTGAGCGTGTGGGTGCCGGAGCTCG
This sequence comes from Antiquaquibacter soli, assembly GCF_030580675.1. Lineage (GTDB taxonomy): Bacteria > Actinomycetota > Actinomycetes > Actinomycetales > Microbacteriaceae > Rhodoglobus > Rhodoglobus soli. The sequence continues at coordinate 1,033,012 of NZ_JAUQUB010000001.1, forward strand.
ACGACGAGGGCGCGGTCATCGGCGAGGCCGAGGACAGCCCGAGCGACTTCGGCCGGATCGCCGCGTTCGCGGCGAAGCAGGTCATCAACCAGCGCTTGCGCGACATCGCGGACGACCAGGTGCTCGGGGAGTTCAAGAGCCGGGAGGGCGACATCGTCGCCGGAATCATCCAGCAGGGGCCGAACCCCCGCATGATCCACGTCGACCTCGGTACCGTCGAGGCGATCCTGCCGCCCGAGGAGCAGGTGCCGGGCGAGGAGTACGCCCACGGCTCGCGCATCCGCGTCTACGTCACGTCCGTCAGCAAGGGGCTCAAGGGACCGCAGGTGACCGTGAGCCGCACCCATCCCGCTCTCGTGCGCAAGCTCTTCGCCCTCGAGGTTCCCGAGATCGCGAGCGGCATCGTCGAGATCACGTCACTGGCCCGAGAGGCCGGGCACCGCACGAAGATGGCGGTCCGCGCCACCGAGCCCGGGGTCAACGCCAAGGGGGCGTGCATCGGCGAGCTCGGGCAGCGCGTGCGGGCTGTGACCGCGGAGCTCAACAACGAGAAGATCGACATCGTCGACTACTCCGACAACCTCGCGACCTTCGTGGCGAACGCCCTCTCGCCCGCCAAGGTGTCGAGCTCGTTCGTCATCGACGAGTCCACGAAGGCCGTCCGCGCTCTCGTGCCCGACTACCAGTTGTCGCTCGCGATCGGCAAGGAGGGGCAGAACGCGCGCCTCGCCGCGAAGCTCACGGGCGCCCGCATCGACATCCAGCCCGACAGCATCCTCGAGGGCTAGGCCCGATCGGGAGCTGCCGAAGGGGTAAGATGGTTCCTGCACGAACGTGCCTCGGCTGCCGTTCTCGCGATGACCGGTCCGCTCTACTGCGGGTCGTGGAGCGCGAGGGACGAGTGGTCCCGGATCCGTCCGGGAGCCTCGCCGGCAGGGGAGCGTGGGTGCACCCCACTGCGGAGTGCGTCGATGCCGCCTCGAAGCGCCGGGCCTGGTCCCGCGCGCTGAGGTCGGCGGCGGCTCTCGACGCGGAGCTCGTGAGTGCAGCAGTCGATTGCCCGTCGGGCCATCCGGAAGAACAGGCTGATTGACCTATGGACAACTAATGAGCGGCTCGAAATGAGACCCGTCCACTAATCGCCTGCCCCTGTCCTGGGCGCAGGCTCAGACAGGAGAAATGTGGCTAACCCACGCGTGCACGAGATCGCTTCCGAGCTCGGCATCGAATCGAAGATCGTCCTTGAGAAGCTCAAGGAGATGGGCGAGTTCGTCAAGGGACCGTCCTCCAGCATCGCCCCGCCCGTCGCGCGGCGAGTGAAGGCCTCCCTCGAGGCCGACGGCATCAAGCCGGCCCCGGCCGCCGCGAAGCCGGCCGCCGCGCCGAAGGCGCCCAAGCCCGCCGCGCCCAAGCCGGCTCCCGCCGACGAGGTCGTCGAGGATGCGCCCGCCGCCCCCGCGCCGGCAGCGCCCCTCACGGTCGCCGAGCGCCAGGCTCAGGCCGAGGCGGCCGCGGCCGCGACCCCCGCGCCCTCCGACGCGCCGCGCCCGAGCGCCATCCCGCGCCCCGGCATCCCGCGCCCCGGCAACAACCCGTTCTCGTCGAACCAGGGCATGCCGCGCCCCGGCGGTCCGCGCCCCGGCAACAACCCGTTCTCGTCGAACCAGGGCATGGCGCGTCCCGGCCAGCCCGGTCCGCGCCCGCAGGCTCCTCGCCCCGGCAGCCCGCGTCCCGGCAACTTCCAGCAGCGCCCCGGTGGTCCGGGCGGCAACTTCCAGCAGCGTCCCGGCGGCCCGCGCCCCGCGGGCGCCGGCGGCGGCTTCCGCCCCGGTGGAGCAGGTGGCGCCGGGGGCAACAACTTCGGCCCGAACCGTCCCCCGGCAGGCGGCGGCGGTCGTGGTCGCGGTCCGGGCGGCGGCACGGCTGGCGCGTTCGGCCGTGGCGGCGGCAAGTCCAAGGCCCGCAAGTCGAAGCGGACGAAGCGCGCCGAGTTCGAGATGCGGGAGGCTCCGTCGCTCGGCGGCGTGACCGTTCCCCGCGGTGACGGCACCACGGTCATCCGGCTCCGTCGAGGCGCGTCGATCACCGACCTCGCCGACAAGATCGAGACGCTGACCAACATCACCGTCCAGCCCGGCAGCCTCGTGACCGCGCTCTTCCACCTCGGTGAGATGGCGACGGCGACCGAGTCCCTCGACGAGGCGACGTTCACGATCCTCGGCGAGGAGTTCGGCTACCGCATCCAGGTCGTCTCCCCGGAGGACGAGGACAAGGAGCTCCTCGCGGGCTTCGACCTCGACCTCGAGCAGGAGCTCGAGGACGAGACCGACGAGGACCTCGAGATCCGTCCCCCCGTCGTGACCGTCATGGGTCACGTCGACCACGGTAAGACGAAGCTGCTCGACGCGATCCGCCAGGCGAACGTCGTCGCGGGTGAGGCCGGCGGCATCACCCAGCACATCGGTGCCTACCAGGTCTGGACGGAGCACGAGGGCATCGAGCGTGCCATCACCTTCATCGACACCCCGGGTCACGAGGCGTTCACCGCCATGCGTGCCCGCGGCGCCCAGGTCACCGACCTCGCCATCCTCGTGGTCGCGGCCGACGACGGCATCATGCCGCAGACGGTGGAGGCGCTCAACCACGCCCAGGCGGCCGGTGTGCCGATCGTCGTCGCAGTCAACAAGGTCGACAAGGAGGGGGCCAACCCCGCCAAGGTGCGCCAGCAGCTCACCGAGTTCGGCCTCGTCGCCGAGGAGTACGGCGGCGACACGATGTTCGTGGATGTCTCGGCCCTCAACAAGCTCGGCATCGACGACCTGCTCGACGCGGTGCTCCTCACCGCGGACGCCGGTCTCGACCTGCGCTCGAACCCCAACAAGGACGCGCGCGGCGTCGCCATCGAGGCGAAGCTCGACAAGGGGCGCGGCGCCGTGGCGACCGTGCTCATCCAGTCGGGAACGCTGCGCGTCGGCGACGCGATCGTCGCGGGAACGGCCTACGGCCGCGTCCGCGCGATGATGGACGAGAACGGCGACCCGGTCGAGGAGGCCTACCCCTCGCGTCCCGTGCAGGTGCAGGGTCTGTCGACCGTGCCTCGCGCCGGCGACACGTTCATCGTGACCGAGGAGGACCGCACGGCCCGCCAGATCGCGGAGAAGCGCGAGGCCGTCGAGCGCAACGCCCAGCTGGCCAAGGCCCGCAAGCGCATCTCGCTCGAGGACTTCACGCGCTCGCTCGCCGAGGGCAAGGTCGACTCGCTCAACCTCATCATCAAGGGTGACGTCTCCGGTGCCGTCGAGGCGCTCGAGGAGGCGCTGCTCAAGATCGAGGTCGACGACAGCGTCCAGCTGCGCATCCTGCACCGCGGCGTCGGTGCGGTCACGGAGTCCGACGTGGACCTCGCGACGATCGACAACGCGATCGTCATCGGCTTCAACGTCCGCCCGGACGTCAAGGCCCGCGAGCGCGCCGCGCGCGAGGGGATCGACATCCGGTTCTACTCGGTCATCTACTCGGCGCTCGAGGACATCGAGAACTCGCTCAAGGGCATGCTCAAGCCGGAGTACGAGGAGGTCCAGTCGGGCCTCGCGGAGATCCGGGAGATCTTCCGCTCGTCGAAGGTCGGCAACATCGCCGGTGTGCTGGTGCGCTCGGGCACGATCACGAGGAATGCGAAGGCGCGCGTCATCCGCGATGGCGTCGTCGTCGGCGACAACCTGGCGATCGACTCGCTGCGCCGCTTCAAGGACGACGTGACCGAGGTCCGCGAGGGCTTCGAGTGCGGAATCGGCCTCGGCAAGTTCAACGACATCCAGATCGGCGACGAGATCGAGACCATCGAGATGAAGGAGAAGCCCCGCGTCTGACGCGAGGCTCGCGGGCTGGAGGACGCATGGCTGACGCAGCACGGGCGGCGAAGATGGCCGACCGGATCAAGGTCATCGTGGCGAAGACCCTCGAGCGCGGGATCAAAGATCCCCGCCTCGGGTTCGTCACGATCACCGATGTCCGCGTCACCGGCGACCTCCAGCACGCGACCGTCTTCTACACGGTGTACGGCTCCGACGAGGAGCGCGCCGACACGGCAGCGGCCCTCAAGTCGGCGACGGGGATGCTGCGCAGCGAGGTCGGCAAGAACCTCACCGCGCGGCTCACCCCGTCGCTCGAGTTCGTGGCCGACGCCATTCCCGAGAACGCGCGGATCATCGACTCGCTCCTGAGCGAAGCGGCCGCGCGCGACGCGGAGGTGGAGTCGCTCGCGCGCTCGGCGACCTATGCCGGTGACGAGGACCCGTACGTCAAGCCGCGGGTGATCGACGACGAGGACGAGGACTGAGCGTCAACGCCACGGCTCAGCCGAGCATCCTGATCAGCAGCATGAACCAGATCGGGTTGATCAGGATGCTCACCACGAGCACCGCGATGGCCCCGCCCTTCGGTCGCGCCCGCGCCACCCACCAGATCGCCGCCGCAGTCGTCACCGCGCCGACGATCGCCTCGGCGAGGAAGAACCGGTAGACCCGGTCCCCCGACTCGTACGTGAAGCCGGCGAAGGCGAACCCGGCGAGGACGATCATCGCGGGGAGGCCGACGAGGGCGATCGTGCGGGGGACCAGGGTTCCGCGAGCGGGAGCATCCGTCATGGCGGCGAGCCTAGCGCCCGGCGCTACACGCCGCGCGGTTCGAGCGCGGTGCGGATCCGGTCGTCGAGGTACGCCTCGAGCGGAACGTCCGCGTCGGGGAGTCGTAGCACCGGGACGCCATCGCGGTCGACCACGCTGTCGCCGAGTGCGGGACGATAGCCGTGGTTCACCGACTCCCCGGGGGCGAACGGACCGCGGGCGGCGGCGCGCTGCAGCTCGCGGCGCGCCGCCTCGGCGGGGCTTTTGTTCGCCGCGAAGTCCTTCGGAACGATCGCGCGGGTCACCGTGCCGGTGGAGTACAGGGCGCCGTCGCGGCTGACGAGAAGGGCGCCGAGCCGCCAGGCCCGGCCCTTCGCGGTGAAGCGAGGCCCCCGAACGACCGGGCCGATGCGCTTCGCGGGTCGGAGCACGGCGAGCGCCTCGTCCGGAACGCCGCCGGACTCGAGTCGCTCCACGGCGCGCTGGAGCATCCTCTCCAGCGCGCTCACTTGAGGAGCCTCGAGAGCACTCGGTCTGCGAGCGGCTTGCCGCCCGTCTGGCACGTCGGGCAGTACTGCAGCGACGAATCGGAGTAGGTGACCTGTCGAATCGTGTCGCCGCACACGGGGCATGCCTCTCCCGTGCGGCCGTGGACCCGCAGGTTGGTCTTCTTCTCCGCCTTGAGCTCCGAGGCGGCGAGTCCGTCGGCGCGGTCGATCGCCGCCTGCAGGGTCTCGTGGATCGCGTCGTAGAGCCGGGCAGACTCCTCCTCGGCCATGTCGGCCGGCTTGAACGGGGACATCCTGGCCACGTGCAGGATCTCGTCGGAGTAGGCGTTGCCGATGCCGGCGATGAGCGCCTGATTGCGCAGTACCCCCTTGATCTGCGACCGGCCGGCGGCGGCCAGGATGGCGCGGAACGCCTCCACGGTGAACCGTGGTGAGAGGGGGTCGGGGCCGAGCGTCCGCACGCGATCCACGTCCATCGGCGAGCGCACCACGTGGATGGCGAGGCTCTTCTTCGTCCCTGCCTCGGTGAGGTCGAAGCCGCTGCCCGTCGATACGGCCGAGTCGTCGTCGGCGAGCACGAGCCGCGCGGCGAGCGGGCCGCGGTTCGGCCGGCCGGAGGACTGCGGCGCCGACTCCCGCCAGCGCAGCCAGCCGGCTCGAGCGAGGTGGATGAGCACGTGGAGGTCGCCGATCTCGAGGTCGAGGTACTTGCCGTGCCGGTCGACCCCGCGCACGACCTGCCCCTCGAGGGCGGAGACCGGCGGGTCGAAGGTCTTGAGGGCCGAGAACGCCACGATCTCGAGCCGCTTCACCGTGCGACCGATGAGCCGCGCGCGCAAGTCGGTGACGAGGGCGTGGACTTCGGGCAGCTCGGGCACGACTCCAGTGTGCGCCAGTCGGATGACAGAATGCCAGCGTGAGCAGACTGCGAGTGCACAACCTGGCCATCTCCCTCGACGGATTCGCGACGGGGGAGGGCCAATCGCTCGAGGCGCCGTTCGGGCACGCCGACGGCCGACTCATGGAGTGGTTCTTCCCGACCCGCACGTTCGTGTCGATGTCGGGGCACGAGTCCGAAGCGGTCGGGACGGGCACGACCGGTCTCGACGACGAGTTCGCCTCTCGCTGGGGCCACGGGATCGGCGCGGAGATCATGGGGCGCAACAAGTTCGGGCCCCAGCGCGGCCCGTGGCAGGATCACGAGTGGGAGGGCTGGTGGGGTCCGGAGCCCCCGTTCCACTCGCCCGTCGTCGTGCTCACCCATCACGAGCGGCCCGACCTCGTGCTCGGGGACACGACGTTCTTCTTCCGCTCCCTGACTCCGGCGGACGCGCTCGCCCTCGCGACCGAGCTCGCCGGCGGCCTCGATGTGCGGCTCGGGGGTGGACCGACGGTCGTGCGCGAGTTCTTGGAGGCCGACCTCGTCGACCACCTGCACCTCGTTGTCGTCCCGATCGTCCTCGGCCGGGGCGAGCGGCTCTGGGACGGGCTCGAGGGCCTCGAGGAGCGCTTCGACATCGAGTCGACCGCGTCCCCCTCCGGGGTCGTTCACGTCGTGCTGTCGCGCAGGCCCCGCTAGGGCAGCTCGAATCCGTCGTCCCCCGCAACGACGAGGCCGTCGGCGATCAGTCCCGCGAGAGCGCGGTCGCGCTGCGCGGCATCCGGCCACAGCTGCTCGATCTCGAGAGCGGTGACGGGGATGTCGCTGCCCCTCAGCTCCGCCATGATGAGGCCGCGCACCTGGCGGTCGCTGCCCTCGAACCTCTTCTGCGCTGCCGCTTTCGGTCCCTCGTACGGCGGGTACCCCGCGGCGCGCCACGCGCACGAGTCCACGAGCGGGCACGCGTCGCAGCGCGGTGCGCGCGCCGTGCAGACCACCGCCCCGAGCTCCATGACGGCCGCGTTCGTCAGCTGGGCGGCGGCCGGGTCGATCGGCAGCACGGCTTCCATCGCCGCGAGATCGCGCCGGGTCGACGGCGGACCGGCCTCACCCCGCCCTGCCACGGCGCGAGCGAGCACTCGCCGCACGTTCGTGTCGACGACGGGGTGCCGCATCCCGTAGGCGAACGACGCGACCGCGCGAGCCGTGTAGTCGCCGATCCCGGGGAGGGTCAGGAGGTCGCCGACGTCGGAGGGCACCACGTTGCCGTGGCGCTCGGCGATCACCGTCGCGGCCGCGTGGAGGTTGAGCGCGCGGCGCGGGTAGCCGAGCCGCTCCCACGCGCGAACGGCGTCGCCGGGGGGAGAGGCGGCGAGGTCGGCGGGGGTCGGCCAGCGCTCGAGCCACTGCTCCAGTCGCGGGATGACGCGCACCACGGGCGTCTGCTGGAGCATGATCTCGCTCACGAGGATGCCCCACGCTCCGAACCCCTCGCGGCGCCACGGGAGGTCGCGCCGGTTCTGCAGGAACCAGGCGCCGACGGCCTCAGCGATGCTCACCGCACCACCCTAAACTGGGCGCTATGCCGCACTGGACTGCCGAGAGGCGCGCCGCCTTCGACGCGCTCGCCGACGAATTCCTCGCCAATTACGGCAAGGGCCGCACCCTCCTCGCCGTGGACGGCATCGACGGGGCCGGCAAGCGCCCGTTCGCGGATGCCCTGGCCGAGCGACTGGGTCGCGGCGGGCACGCGGTGTTCCGGGCATCCGTCGACCGCTTCCACCGACCGCGCGCGGAGCGCTACGCCCGCGGCGTGGACTCGGCCGAGGGCTACTACTACGACTCCTTCGACTACGAGCTGTTCCGTCGCGTGCTCATCGAGCCGTTCCGGCTGGGCGGCAGCGCGGGCTTCGTCACCGCGGCGTTCGACGTGGAGCGCGACGTGCCGATCGAGATGCAGTGGCAGACGGGCCCGCAGGACGCGACCCTCGTCGTCGACGGCGCCTTCCTCAACCGGCCCGAGTTGCGCGGCCTCTGGAACTACTCGATCTGGCTCGAGGCCGACGCCGACGCGGCGTGGGCCCGGCTGCTCGAGCTCGACGGCCCCGCGGGGCAGAGCCCGCGCTATCCCGGTGGACAGAAGCTCTACCTCGCCGAGGCGAACCCCCGGGCGCGCGCGACGGCGATCGTCGACAACTCCGACCCGGAGCTCCCGGTCAGGGTGTTCGCCGACTCCTGCTGACCACCTCGTCGGGGGTGAAGAATCGCCCCGACTCCTCGACCTCGTGCACGAGCTGCACGAGCAGCGCATTCACGGGTGCCGGTCGTCCGAGCGCCTCCGCGGCGCGGACCACGGCCCCATTGAGGTGATCGATCTCGGTCGCCTGCCCGCGCCGGATGCTCTGCAGCGTCGATCCCGGATTCGGCACTCGGCCCATGCGTCGTGCCATGAGCCGCGGCAGCACCTCTCCCGCCCACAGCGGCGCGATGGAGAACCACCACAGCGCTCGGCGGCCGAGACCCTGGAGCTTCTCGAAGCGCACGCGCGAGGCGCGGCCCACGCGCACCGCCTCGCGGATGCTCGCCGTCATCAGTCGACGCAAGCCGCGGTGGGCCACGACCTCCTGGACGCTGAGACCGGTGATCGCGGGCAGCGCGTTGACCTGGTTGATGATGAGCTTGGTCCACTGGGCGCCGGCGAAGTTGGTGAGGACGACCATCGGCATCACCTCGCCGAGGATGCGTGCGACGTACCGGGCGGGCACGTCGTCGTCGCCGAGCACCCCCACGTAGGTCGGCCCCGGCGTCGTGACGCTCACCTCGCCGGGGGAGAGATAGCTCGCCGCGAAGGTCGCGAGGCCGCCGACGATGTCGGAGCGCGGCGATGCGGCCGCCGCAGCCGCCACCCCGTCGAGGCCGTTCTGGACGACGAGCACCGGGATTCCGCGCAACAGCCGGATGTTCTCGCGGATGGCGGCGGGCGCGTCCTGCGCCTTCGTGGCGACCACGGCGAGCTCGGGGGCGCGCGTCAGCACGTCGCCCGCCTCGACGACGGCGACGTGCTCGCCCCAACCGCCGGAGAGCCGGAGGCCCGACTCGCCGATCGCCTCGAGGTGCGCACCCCGAGCGGTGACCTCGACGTCGTGGCCGGCACGGTCGAGCAGTGCGGCGATGACGCCGCCGACCGCTCCCGCACCGATGACGCCTACCCGCATGCCACTGATCCTACTGACCGGCGGGAGCGGGCCGCCGAGTAGGATCGGTGGCATGGAGGCCGGGCGGGATCGAGCGCAGGCCGCCGCCCACACGCCGCCCTCGGGCATCCTGCTCGTCGACAAGCCGGGCGGGATCACGAGCCACGACGTGGTGTCGCGGGCCCGCCGTGCCCTCGGCACGCGCAAGGTCGGGCACGCCGGAACCCTCGACCCGATGGCGACGGGATTGCTCATCCTCGGTGTCGGGGCATCCACCCGCCTGCTGACCTGGATCGTGGGCGCCGACAAGACCTACGAGGCGACCATCCGGTTGGGCGCCGCGTCGAGCACCGACGACGCCGAGGGGCAGCTCGGGCCCGAGGCATCCGCGACGGCGCTCGGCGAGGCCACGGACGAGCGCATCAGCGCGGGCGTCGCCGCGCTCACGGGAGAGCTGCTCCAGCGCCCGAGCTCGGTGAGCGCGATCAAGGTCGACGGCAAGCGCGCCTATGCGCGGGTGCGCGAGGGCGAGGATGTCGTGCTCGAGCCCCGGTCGGTCACGGTCTCGAGGTTCGAGGTCCTCGGAATCGAGCGCGGGTCCCGCGCGACCGACGTGCGCGCCGTCGTCGAGTGCTCGTCAGGCACGTACATCCGCGCGCTCGCCCGCGACCTCGGCGAGGCACTCGGCGTGGGCGGCCACCTCACCGCGCTGCGCCGCACCCGGATCGGCCCGTTCGAGGTGGCGGGAGCCGTGCGGCTGGAGGACGACCTGCCCGCCGCCCTGATGGATGCCGCGGCCGCAGCATCCCGATTGTTCCCCGTCGTCGTCCTCGACGCCGACCAGACTCGCGACCTCGCCCACGGCAAGCGAGTGCGGATCGACGCCGCGGACGGGGCGCCCGTCGGCGCGCTCAGCCCCGACGGCCGCCTCCTCGGGCTCGTCGACCTGTCGGGAGGCGTCGCCCGCGTCCTCGTCAACTTCCCACCGGAGGCCTCGTCATGATCGAGTGGTTCACCGTCGTCCAGCTCGTCGTCGCGATCGCCGCGGGGCTGCTCTGTCTCGCCCTCGGGCTCGCGGGGCGCTCGCCCAACGACCTCGTGGTGGCCGCAGCCGCGCTCGTCGAGCTTCTGCTGGTCGCCCAGATCGTCGTCGCGATCGCCGCGCCGGCCGCGGGCAACGTACCGTCGGGGAGCGGTCTCGAGTTCTGGATCTATCTCGTGTCGGCCGCGCTGCTCCCGCCGGCGGCAGTGTTCTGGGGACTCATCGATCGAGGACGGTGGAGCACCGTCGTCATCGGGGTGGCGTGCCTCGCGATCGCCGTCATGCTGTACCGGATGAACGCGATCTGGTTCGTCCAGGGCGTCTAGCGGGGCTCGACGGATGCCCGCCCCCACGTCAGTAGAGTTGATGCCGATGTCCCAGCAATCATCCCGGGCGGTCGGAGTAGGCCGCGTGCTCATCGCCGTGTACGCGGTGCTCGCCCTCGCTGCCACCGCGCGCTCCCTCTTCCAGATCGCGACGAAGTTCGACGAGGCGCCCGTCGCCTACTCGCTCTCGCTCCTCGCCGGCGTCGTCTACATCGTCGCGACCGTCGCCCTCCTCGGTCGGGGCCGCGCCTGGTACTTCGTGGCCTGGGCCGCGATCGTGCTCGAGCTCGCCGGAGTGCTCGTGGTGGGGCTCCTGAGCCTCCTCGTTCCTGCGCTGTTCGCCCACCCCGCGGTGTGGTCGTACTTCGGCATCGGCTACCTCTTCATCCCGCTCGTTCTCCCCGTGCTCGGCATCCTCTGGCTGCGCCGCACTCGGGCCGACGTCGAGGCGGCGTGATGGAGTTCTGGACCGACGCCTCCCTCGTCCCCGCCGACTTCGGTCCGAGCGCCGTCACCGTCGGCAAGTTCGACGGGGTGCACGCCGGTCATCGCGCGGTCATCGACCGGCTCGTGGCCGTCGCGGACGAGCGCGGGCTCGTCCCGACCGTCGTCACGTTCGACCGCAACCCTCTCAGCGTCGTCCGCCCGGAGGCCTGCCCCGACCCGCTCGTGAGCAACGAGCAGAAGCGCGAGCTCCTCGAGGAGGCCGGGGTCGGAGCGACGCTCATGGTGACCTTCGACGAGGAGTTCCGCTCCATGGCGCCGGAGGACTTCGTCTCGGGCATCCTCGTCGGAGCGCTCCACGCGACCGCCGTCCTCGTGGGGGCGGACTTCCGGTTCGGCGCGCGCGGGGCGGGCGACGTCGCCCTCCTGCGCGCGATGGCTGCCGAGTCCGGCTTCGAGGTGATCGAGATCGACGACGTCGCGTCCTCCGGCGACCGCCGGGTGTCCTCCACGTGGATCCGCGAGCTGCTCTCCGCGGGGGATGTCCGCACCGCCGCCGAACTGCTCGGCGAGCTCCCGGCCATCCGCGCCGAGGTCGTGCACGGCGCCCAGCGCGGCCGTACCCTCGGGTACCCGACCGCGAACCTGTCGCCGACCGTCGAGGGCTTCATCCCCGCCGACGGCGTGTACGCGTCGTGGCTCGTCGTCGACGGCGTGCCCTACGGCGCCGCGGTGTCCATCGGCAACAACCCGACCTTCGAGGGAGTCCCGGAGAAGCAGGTCGAGGCGCACGCGTTCGACCAGGCGTTCGACCTGTACGGCCGCACCGTCGAGGTGCGGTTCGTCGAGTTCATCCGCGGAATGCGCAAGTTCGGCGGCGCGGACGAGCTCGCCGCGCAGATGCGGCGGGACGAGCTGCGGATCCGCGACATCCTGGGCCTGCCGCCCCGGGCCGGCGAGTGACCGCAGTTCTGGCGACCCGGCCGCTGTGGGCCGGGCGCTCGATGGTGCTGCTGGGCATCCTGCTGCTCGCGGCCAACCTCAGGACCGCGGTCGTCGCGTTCTCGCCCATCGTCTCCTTCGTCGACGACGACATCCCGCTCGACGTGGTCGGGCTCGGTGTTCTCGGGATGCTCCCGCCCATCGCGTTCGCCGCGTCCGGCATCGTCGCGCCCTGGGTGGCCCGCCGCATCGGTCTCGAGCTGTCGATCGCGGTCGCGTGCGCGGCGATGGTCGCGGGCCCGCTCGTGCGCGCCGTCGCGGGCGACTACGCGGTTCTCCTCGCGGGCACCGTTCTGGCCCTCGCGGGAATGGGCTTCGGCAACATCCTGCTGCCGCCCGCCGTCAAGAAGTACTTCCCCGACCGCATCGGGCTCGTCACGTCGTCATACGCGACGCTCATGGCCCTGAGCACCGCGATCCCGCCGCTCATCGCGGCCCCCGTCGCCGGTACCGCGGGCTGGCGTGCGTCCCTCGCGCTGTGGGGCGTGATCGCGGCGGGCGCTCTCGTGCCGTGGATCGTGGTGTGGCTCCAGTCCGTCGCCCACGCGCGACGCATCCGGGAGTCGGGCGACGTCCTTGCGGTTCGGGGTCGTTTCGAGGGGCGCATCTGGCGCTCCCGCGTCGCGTGGGCGATCACCCTCGCCTTCGCGATCCCCGGGTTCAACGTCTACGCGATGTTCGCCTGGCTGCCCGAGCTGCTTCGTGACACCGCGGGCGTCGACGAGGTTCAGGCGGGCGCGCTCCTCGGACTGTTCGGACTCATGGGCCTGCCGGCGTCTCTTCTCGTTCCCATCCTCGCGTCCCGGTTGCGCAACGTCTCCGTCATCATCTACGCGGGACTGCTGTTCTTCCTCGGCGGATACGCCGGGCTGCTGCTGGCTCCCGCGGCGGCCCCGTGGCTCTGGGTGGCGCTCGCGGGCAGCGGGCCGCTCATGTTCCAGCTGTGCCTGGCCCTCATCAACCTGCGCACTCGCTCGCCCGAGGCGTCCGTCGCCCTGAGCGGATTCGTTCAGAGCATCGGCTACAGCGCGGCGGCGTTCGGTCCCCTCGTCGTCGCGCTCCTGCACGACGTGAGCGGCGGGGGCTGGACGGTGCCGCTGCTGCTGCTCGCCGGGTCCACGCTGCTGTCGATCGTGTCCGCGGTGACCCTCGCTCGCCCGCGGTTCGTCGAAGACGACCTCGAGGGCGCGAGCGACGGCTAGGAGCGGTACCCGGCGCGGTGGATGAGCGCCGCCGCGCCGACGAGCGGTCCCTCGCCCGAGAGGCCGGACGGGACGACGCGGACCTTCGCGACGAACGGGAAGGGCGCTCTCTTCGCGATCGCCTCCCGGACGATGTCGAAGAGGTCGGGGGTGACGTGCGAGAACCCACCGCCGATCGCGACGACATCGAGGTCGACGAGCGCCGTGGCCGACGCGATGGCCTGGCCGATCGCAGTGCCCGAGCGGCGAACCGCGGCGATGGCGATCGGGTCGCCGGCCGCGTACGACGCTGCGAGGTCCTCGCCCGACTCGCCGGACCAGCCCTGGCGCTGCGCCCAGCGGGTCGTGTGCGGTCCCGAGGCGATCGCCTCGACGCAGCCGGTGCCGCCGCACAGGCAGGGGTCGTCGAACCCGCCGACCTCGACGTGGCCGATGTGGCCCGCGTTCCCCGTCGGACCGGCGACCGCGCGGCCGCCGAGGATGAGGCCGCCGCCGATCCCGGTCGAGACGACCATGCCCATGAGGTTGTCCTCGCCGGGCGCGGCGCCGATCCAGTGCTCGGCGAGCGTGATGCACTCGCCGTCCATCCGCAGTACGGCCGGCACACCGGGCACGAGTCGTTCGGCGAGCGCCTTTAGCGGGTAGTCCCGCCAGGCCGGGAGGTTGAGCGGCGAGACGAGCCCCTCTGCGACGGTGATCGGGCCGGCGGAGCCGATGCCGACGCCGATGACCTCGTCGCCCTCGGGCAGGGCGCCGAGCGCCTGCTGGATGACGGACACCGCGCTCGTCTCGAGCTGCTGCGAGCTCGAGCGCCCGCCGGTCGGTGCACGGAAGCGCGAGCCGGGCAGCAGTCGCCCCTCCGCGTCGACGAGGGCGGATTCGATCTTCGTGCCGCCGAGGTCGACGGCGAGGACCCACGCGGTCACGGGGCGATCATCCCGGCGATCCACGACCCGATCCAGGTCGCGACGATCATGATGACGATGGCGCCGACCGGCCAGTAGAACGTGTACCGACGGCGGATCAGGTTGACGATGACGAAGCCGACGGCGAGGAAGGTCGCGAGTACGGCGATCACGATCATGCCGATGGTCACGATGCCGAGCACCGTGCCGTTGCACGTGATGCCCTCGAAGGGCCCCGAGCCGCACTCGGCGGTGAGCCCCTGGTAGGCGGTCGCCGTCGTGATGACCACGAGAGCGAGGGATGCTGCGAAGAACAGCAGCAGGATGCTCGCAACGATGTCGATGACCACGAGCGCCACGGGGCGCGGGGTTCGGGGTGAAGAGGCCGCACTCGTCATCCCGCCAGCTTAGGGCGCGAGGACCTCGGCCACGTCCCCGCAGGAGGCGACACCGACACACCGGGATGCGCGGGTGTGCACCGAGGAACTCCGAAGTGCGCATGTGAGCAGAGACATTGGTGTGACGACCTACGACTCGTTATGGTCGCAGCACTTGTTCGTTTCGCACTTCAGGTGGTCAACGGTGATCGCGGTAATCGGTGGGTTCGGCGTCGGCCTGACCATGCGGCTCGATCGTTCGCCGAGCGCGGGCGAGACCGTCAGCGGGGGCATCCTGAGCGCCGGCCCCGGCGGCAAGGGCTCCAACCAGGCCATCGGGATCAGCCGCCTCGGGCACACTGCGGCCCTGCTCACGGCGGTCGGACCGGACGCCGCCGCCGCCGACGCCCGCGCGCTGTGGGCGGCGGAATCGGTGGATGCCCGCGGGGTCGTCACCGCCGCATCCGCGACGATGACGGGGTTCATCCTCGTCGATTCGGGCGGGGAGAACCGGATCGCGATCGCGCCTGGCGCCCTTGACGAGCTCACGGCTGAGCACGTCGATTCGTTCCGGGACACCATCGCCGCCGCAGACCTGCTCGTCGTCTCGCTCGAGATCCCGCACGGGGTTGCGATCGCCGCCCTCGGGGTAGCGCGCGCCTCAGGCACCCGGTCCGTGCTCAATCCCGCCCCCGCGGGAGATTTCGCGGCCCCGCCGCGGGTGGCCGACGTCCTCACCCCCAACTCGACCGAGGCGCGTGTACTGCTGGGCCTCTCCGCAGACGACGACTCCGACGACGAGGAGCTCGCCCGGAGTCTTGCCGCTCGGTTCGAGTGCGACGTCGTCCTCACCCTCGGCTCGCGCGGTGCACTCGTCGTCGAGACGGGCCGCCTCCAGCGCGTCCCCGCCGTCCTGCCTCGAGCGATCGTCGACACGACGGGCGCGGGCGACGCGTTCACCGCCGCGCTCGCCGTCGCGCTCGTCGAGGGAGCCGACCTCGCCGATGCGGCGCGCTGGGCGGCCGAGGCCGGGGCGCACGCGGTGTCCGTGGCGGAGGTCGTCCCGGCCCTTCCCCGTCGGTCCGACCTCGGACCGATTCCCCGCACGACCGAGAGAGAGACCGAGTGAGCGCACCCGTTGCGACGTCCATCGCGCGCTACATCCAGCACACCCTGATCGAGGCGGACGCGACGCGCGATCGGATGATCCGGCACGCGCGCGAGTGCGTGGAGTGGGGGTTCAGCGCCGCCATGGTGCCCGGCTCCTGGGTGCCTCTCGTGTCGAGCGAGCTTCGGGGCACCGGCGTGCTCGTGGCCTCCGCGCTCGACTTCCCGATCGTCGGGACGATGACGTCAGCCGGCAAGGCCGCCGAGGCCGCGGAGCTCGTCCGGCTCGGGGCCGAGCAGATCGATATCGGCGTGCAGATCGGGTGGCTCAAGAGCGGGATGCACGCCGAGTTCCGCGAGGACATCGCGGGGGTGGTGAGGGCCGCCGGTGTGCCGATCAAGGTGATGCTCGAGCTCCCGCTGCTGACCCCTGAGGAGCGCGAGGCGGCGGTGGACCTCTCCCTCGAGGCGGGCGCTGCCTATCTCAAGAACGCGAGCAGCGGCGCGATCGAGACCGCGTCGCCGGAGAGCGTGTCGTGGCTCGTGGAGCGCGCTGCCGGCCGCGCGCTCGTCAAGGCCTCCGGCTCGATCAAGTCCCTCGCTCAGGTGCTCTCGCTCATCGAGGCCGGCGCCTCCCTCGTCGGCTCGAGCGCGGGCATCGCGATCGTCACCGACGCCGCCGACTCGAACACCACCAGCTACTGACCCCGGAAGGACCGCTCCCGAATGACCACCCGCCTCATCATCGACTGCGATACCGGATCCGATGATGCCGTCGCGATCATGGCCGCCGCTCTGCACCCCGATCTCGAGCTCGTGGCGGTGACGACGGTCAACGGCAACGTGCCGCTCGTCAACACCACCGAGAACTCGCTGCGCGTCCTCGACCATGTCGGAGCCGATGTGCCGGTGTACGCGGGCGCTCCCCGGCCCATCGTCCGCCCCGACTTCCCGATTCCGCGCCACATCCTCAACGGCAACAATCCGGAGTTCCAGAAGCTCGACCTCGACTTCCCGCCGTCGCGCACTCCCGTCCGGGAGGGCAACGCTGTCCAGTTCCTCATCGACACCTACCTCGACGATGCCAATTCCGACGTCGTGCTCGTCGCGGTCGGCCCGCTCACGAACGTCGCTCTCGCGCTCGCGGCAGAGCCGCGCCTCGCCGAGCGCATCCCGCGACTGGTCATCATGGGCGGATCGATCGGCTGGGGCAACGTGACGGCGGCCGCGGAGTTCAACTTCTGGGTGGACCCCGAGGCGGCGGAGGCGGTACTGAGCGCGGGCATCCGTGATGTCCTGATCCTCCCGCTGGATGCGACGCACGCCGCTCCGCTGAGCCTGGCCGATTGCGACGCGCTCGACGCCATCGGCTCGCCCGGGGCCACCGGAACGAGCATGCTCGTGCGCCACCGCATCGGCTTCTACCCCGACGCCCCGGACGCCGAGAAGCTGACCGCGCCCGTGCACGACGCCTTGTGCGTGGCCGTGCTCGTGCACCCCGACGTGGTCTCCGACGTGGGCGACTACGCCGTCCACGTGGAGACAACGGGGGAGCGCACGCTCGGCGCGATGCTCGCCGACGACCGCGGCTGGTCGACCGATCGGCGCAACGCACGAGTAGCGAAGTGCGCGGATGCGCACATCTTCATGCGATTCCTCACAGATGCGTTCACGCCTTGACCGGATGATCGCGCCCCCGCCAACCTGTCCCTGATCCGTACTCCTCCACGAATGAAGGCTCAATGCTGAGAGTTCAGTCGGTCGCTCAAGAGCTCGAGCGGCGCGTCGTCGACGGCGTCTACGCCGAGGGCAGCCGCCTGCCGGCGGAGCCCGAGCTCGCGACCGAGTTCGCTGTGAGCCGCACGACGATTCGGGGAGCGGTCGCGGACCTGCAGGCGCGGGGACTCGTCAGCAGGGAGCAGGGTCGCGGCACGTTCGTCCGGGGCACCGGCCGGGTGAGCGTGAGCATGACGCTCGAGACCAACCTGTCGATCTCGACCGTCATCCGGGAGTCCGGGCGCGAGCCCGGCACGACCGGGCTGAGCGTTCACCGGGAGCTTGCTCCCGCGGCCGTGCTCGCGGCCCTGCGCCTGCCCGCAGGGTCGCACTGCATCGTCGTGCGCCGCACGCGCACCGCCGACGGCGTCGCCGTGACCGACAGCATCGACCACCTCCTCGAGGTCCCCAGCCTCCCGACCGACCCGGGCTCCTACGAGCAGTCGGTGTACGAGCTCCTCGAAGAGGTTCACCGCCGTCCAGTCTCGAGCGGCACGGCCATGATCCAGGCCGCCACGGCCGAGCTGCCCACCGCCGAGCGCCTCGGCGTTCCGGTGGGCCACCCCATCCTCGTGCTCTCCCAAGTGCACGACCTCGACGGCGGCATCCCCGTCATGTACTCGATCGTGTCGATCCGCAGCGACGTCATGAACCTGTACGTGCACCGGGGCAGCTCCGCCGCCGATCCGCTCCACGAGAGCACCGCCCGACAGCCGTCCGATCAGGACGCGCCCCAGTCCTCACCCGTCCCGGCAGTGTCGCCGGGCATCCAGTAACACCATCCGAAAGGCACTACGCATGACTACAGCTCCCGTCGCGTCCGCTCCGAAGAAGGGCAGCCGACTCAACCGCAACAACATTCCGACGACGCTCATCGTCACGCTCATCCCCGTGTGCGTGGCCCTGAACATCGTCGGCGGCTACATCGCCTCCGCCCTGCGACTGCCCGTCTACCTCGACATGATCGGAACCGCCATCTCGGCGATCGTGCTCGGCCCGTGGTGGGGCGCGCTCGTCGGCGTTCTCACGAACGGCGGCTCAGCGCTCATCAGCGGCCCGGTCAGCCTGCCCTTCGCGCTCGTCAACATCGTGGGCGCGCTGATCTGGGGCTACGGCGTGCGTTCGTGGAAGCTCGGCCGCACGATCCCGCGGTTCTTCCTGCTCAACGTCATCGTCGCGGTCGCGTGCACCATCGTCGCGGCGCCGATCATTGTGCTCGTGTTCGGCGGTGCGACCGGCAACGGCGCTGACGCGCTGACGGGCACGTTCCTCGCCGTCGGGCAGAACCTCGTGGGGTCGGTGTTCTCGTCGAACATCCTGACCTCGCTCGCCGACAAGATCATCGGCGGCTTCGTCGCCCTCGCCATCATCGAGGCGCTACCGAAGTCGCTGACCGCCGATATCGACATCGTCAAGGCGACGCCCCTCAAGGGCATCCTGCTCGCCGTCGCCGGTGTGGTGGTCGGCGTGCTGATCATCGTCGTGTTCCTCGCCATCAACGCGGGCGCCTCCGCCTGATCGACACCAGTTCCCGGGGCGCTGCGCCAGGCGGCGCCCCGGGTCCCCGAAAGAGACCTCATGCCTGAACCCATCATCGCGTTCGACGCGGTCACCTACACCTACGCGGGCACCGACGAGCCCGCCCTCCACGAGATCTCCTTCGAGATCCAGCCCGGCGAGTACGTCGCCATCCTCGGTCTCAACGGGGCCGGGAAGACCACCCTGGGCCTGTGCGTCAACGGCGTCATCCCTACCATGCTCGGCGGCGAGCTGGAGGGCACCGTCACGGTCGGCGGCCTCGACGTCTCCGAGTACCCGGTCCGTGAGATGTCCAAGCTCGTCGGCGTCGTCTTCGACAACCCCGAGTTCCAGATGAGCCAGATGTCGGTGGCGGAGGAGGTCGCGCTGGGCCTCGAGAACGCGGGCGTGCCTTACGAGGAGATGAAGCGGATCATCCCCGATACCCTCGAGCTCGTCGGACTGGCCGGCTTCGAAGAGCGCTCGCCGCTCGGCCTCTCCGGCGGGCAGCAGCAGCGCCTGGCCATCGCAGCCGTGCTCGCGATGAAGCCGCAGATCCTCATCATGGACGAGCCCACATCGAACCTCGACCCGATCGGCAAGCAAGAGGTGTTCGACATGGCCGCCCGACTCAACAGCGAGCGGGGGATGACCGTCATCGTCATCGAGCACGAAGTCGAGGTCATGGCGCGCTACGCGGACCGCGTGATCGTCCTCGACGGCGGTCGCGTCATCATGAACGGCACGCCGCAGGAGATCTTCAGCCGCGTCGAGGAGCTCGCCGCACTGAAGCTGCGGGTCCCCGAGGCCGCCGAGCTCGCGACGATCCTCCGCACCGAATACGGCGACTGGGACGGACCGGTGCCCATCACGACCGAGCCGGCCGTCGCCGCCGTCAACGACCTCCTGGGAGCCACCCGTGACTGACGCCACCCCGTCCGCCCTGAGCCCGCTCGCGATCGACGTCCGCGGAGCGCGCTACGTCTACCCGACCGGCAACGTGACCGCCCTCGGCGGGGTCGACCTGCAGGTGAAGCCCGGCGAGATCATCGGCATCATCGGCCAGAACGGCTCCGGCAAGACCACCCTGACGAAGCTGCTCAACGGACTGCTCAAGCCGACCGCGGGCACCGTCATCGTCGACGGAGTGGACACGGCGAAGAAGTCGGTCCAGGAGATGGCGCCTCATGTGGGCTACGTCTTCCAGAACCCCAACCACCAGCTCTTCGCCCGTACCGTCCAGATGGAGCTCGAGTTCGGTCCGCGCAACATCGGCCTGAGCGAGGAGGAGATCGCGGTCCGCGTGGCCGAGGCGGTCGAGTTCTTCGGGCTGCAGGACTACATCGAGGAGCACCCGTATCGCGTGAGCTTCCCGATCCGCAAGCTCGTGGGCATCGCCTCCATCGTCGCCATGCGCCCGCCGATCCTGATCCTCGACGAGCCGTCGACCGGTCAGGACCACAACACCACCCACGTGATCAACGGACTGATGCGTCGGCTGCGCGACCAGGGGACCACCGTGGTGTGCGTCTCGCACGACATGCCGCTGCTCGCGGACGTCGTCGAGCGCGTGATCGTCATGAAGAGCACGGAGATCATCGCCGACGCGAGCCCCCGTGAGGTGTTCGCCGACAAGACCCTCATGGCGCGCACGAATCTTCAGGCACCTCAGGTGACCGAGATCGCCCTCCAGACGGTCGTACCGCTCGGCGGACCCGTCGCACTCACCCCGGCCGAGCTGGCCGCCGACATCGCGATGCGGACCGGTCGCCCGGCCGCCGCCCGCACCGACGCCGTCGGCTGACCCTAGAGGACCTCAACCATGTCAATGCAAGCCGCGCTGCCCGTGGCGATGATCCCGGGCAACTCGATCATCCACCGCATCAACCCGATCGCCAAGCTCGTCTGGGTCGTCGGATACGTGGTGCTCGCGTTCTCCACGCAGAACATCGTCGTCCTGTACTCGATGGCGCTCTTCGCCCTGCTGCTCGCTCCGATCGCCGGCATCACGAAGCCGCTGCTCAAGGGCGCCCTCATCCTCGTGCCGGTCGGATCGTCCCTGCTAGCGCTGCAGATCATCGCGCCGGCGGTCGAGCGACCGTGGACGCCCGTCGGCGAGATCGGACCGCTCACCCTCTACGGGGACGGGATCTACTACGGCTTCGTGCTGCTCGGTCGGATCGTGGCATCCCTGCTCCTCGCGCTCGTCATGGTGATGACGACGCACCCGAGCGACCTGTTCACGTCGTTGTCGAAGCTCAAGGTGCCGTACACCCTGAACTTCATGCTCGCGATGACCCTCCAGCTCATCCCGGTGTTCCAGCGCGAGGTGGGCATCATCATGAGCGCTCAGAAGTCGCGGGGAATGAAGGGCAAGGGCTTCTCCGCCGTGCTCCCGAGCTTCGTGCCGGTGTTCGTCGGCGCGATCGAGAGGGTGCAGCAGTTGTCCATCTCGCTCGAGTCGCGCGGGTTCGGCTCCAACGGCATCAAGACGAGCTACCGGCAGGTCCGGGGCCGCCCGAGCGACTGGGTGATCGGGATCGTCGGCGCCCTCGCCCTCGGCGGGCTCTCGGCCTACTCGATCTGGCGGGGCACGTGGAACATCTCCTCCGACATCGTGTTCTCGCCCCTGTTCGTGGTCGTCACCTTCGTGATCTCCGCGACCCTCTTCTTCGGCGTCGTGCTCTTCGCCGTGTTCCTCTCCCTCAAGAAGTAGTCCGGCTGCGCCGGCCCATCAAGAAAGCGATCCGTCTCCCATGTCCTCCAGCCTCCCCACCGACCGCCAGCACCACATCCAGGTGGCCGAGGGCGAAGTCGGCAAGTACGTCTTCCTCCCCGGCGACCCCGGCCGCTGCGAGCCCATCGCCCAACTGTTCGACGACCCCGTGCTCGTGGCGAAGAACCGCGAGTACGAGACGTGGACCGGGTACCTCGACGGCGAGAAGGTCTCCGTGACGTCGACGGGGATCGGATGCCCGTCCGCCGCCATCGCCATGGAGGAGC
The DNA here is from genome assembly GCF_030580675.1 of Antiquaquibacter soli. Taxonomy (GTDB): domain Bacteria; phylum Actinomycetota; class Actinomycetes; order Actinomycetales; family Microbacteriaceae; genus Rhodoglobus; species Rhodoglobus soli. The sequence goes on from NZ_JAUQUB010000001.1 coordinate 1,054,922, forward strand.
TCGTCAAGGTCGGCGCGGACACGTTCATCCGGGTGGGCACGTCGGGGAGCATGCAGCCGAGCATCCCCCCGGGCGACCTGGGCGTGATCAGCGGCGCGATCCGCGACGAGGGCACGTCGAGCCACTACCTGCCGATCGAGTTCCCCGCGGTGGCGGACATCGACGTCACGCGAGCGCTGGCGATCGGGGCGCGCAGCCTCGGCGCGAACGTGCACGTGGGAATCTCCCAGTCGAAGGACTCCTTCTACGGCCAGCACGAGCCGGGCCGGATGCCCGTGGCCAAGCGCCTCCAGGACCGCTGGTCGGCGTGGATGGCCGGCGGGGCGATCTGCTCCGAGATGGAGGCCGCCGCGCTCTACATCGTCGCGGCGACCCTGGGCGTGCGCGCGGGCGGAATCATGATGATCATGGGCCACTGGGACCAGTCGCCCATGACCGACGAGGAGATCTCCCGCGGTTCGCTCGACAACCTGCTGCCGCAGGCGGTGGCCGGCCTTCGCGAGCTCATCGCCCAGGACCGTGCGGCGGGTCGCGCGTGAGCGCCGTGGAGGGGGGCGTCCAGTACCACCTGCAGCTGCGCCCCGGAGACGTGGGCCGGTACGTGCTGCTTCCGGGCGACCCCGGCCGCTGCGAGCCGATCGCCGCGCTCTTCGACTCGCCGGCGCACGTCGCGTCGCACCGCGAGTACACGACGTGGACGGGAACGCTCGACGGTGAGAAGGTCAGCGTCGTCTCCACGGGGATCGGATGCCCGTCCGCGGCGATCGCGGTGGAGGAGCTCCTCAGGCTGGGCGCCGACACCTTCATCCGCGTGGGCACGTCGGGCGCCATCCAGCCGGGGACCCCGTCGGGCCAGCTCGCGATCGTGAGCGCGGCGATCCGTGACGAGGGCACCTCGAGCCACTACCTGCCGATCGAGTTCCCGGCGATCGCCGACCCCGGCGTGGTCGACGCGCTCGTGGAGGCGGCCCGGACCGTGGGCGCGTCGTACCGCGTGGGCGTCTCGCAGTCGAAGGATTCGTTCTACGGCGAGGTCGAGCCCGAACGCATGCCGATGGCCGAGCACCTGCAGGACCGCTGGAACGCGTGGATCGCGGGCGGCGCGATCTGCTCGGAGATGGAGGCCGCGGCGATCTTCGTGATCAGCTCGATCCATCGCGCGCGCGCCGGCGGGATCATGCACATGTGGTCCGAGGGCGGCGACATGGAGCGCGACCGTCAGCGGATGCTCGAGACCTCGGTTGAGGCGCTGCGCGTGCTCATCGCCCGCGATCGGGCGGGTGCACAGTGGCCGTAGGGGCCGATGCCGCGCGGCTTCAGGCGGAGGCGCCGGAGTACGCGAGGCTCATGTCCGCGCACCAGCGGCGCAACTTCCTCTTCCTCGTCCTCGACGGAGCGACCTTCTCGTTCGCGATCACCCTCTTGAGCGAGACGACCATCATCCCCGCGTTCGTCCAGTCGCTCGGCGGGGGAGCGGTGCTCGTCGGGATGGTCGCGGCGGTGTACGCGGTGGGCAAGTACCTGCCCCAGCTCGTGGGCGCGCACCTGCTGCGCGGGAGATCGCGACGCAAGCCCCTGCTGCTGGCGATCGTCATCGCGGAGCGCGTGGGCATCCTCGCCATCGCGATCACCGCGCAACTGATCGGGGTGCTCGATTCGACCACGATCCTCGTGGTGTTCTTCATCGCCTTCGGCGGGTATGCGATTACGACGGGTCTCATCGGGCCCGTGTACGGCGACTTCCTCGCGAAGGCGATCACCCGCAATCGCGGGTGGTACTACGCGATCGTGCAGCTCCTCGGCGGGGTGCTGGGGTTCACTGCGGCGCTCGTGGCGGAGAACATCATCCGCACGAGCGAGTTCCCGCAGGGCATCCAGCTCTGCTTCTGGATCTGCTTCGGCCTGTCGTTCCTGTCGATCTTCTTCGTGGCGGGCCTGAAGGAGGAGCCGTATCCGCACCCCGAGCCCCGCACGAGTCTTCGCGCGACGGTGGCGGAGATCCCGGGGGTGATCCGGGGCGACCGCTCGTACGCGCGGTTCCTCGTGGCTCGCTGCGTGCTCGCGTTCTCGACGCTGGGCATCGGCTTCGTGGTCGTCGACGGCCTCGCGCAGGGGGTCCTCCGGCCTTCGGATGCCGCGCTCCTCGCCGCGGTCTTCATCCTGTCGCAAGCGTTGCTGGGTTTCGCCCTCGCGGCGATCGGGAACTACGTCGGCTTCAAGGTCGTGGTGATCATCGGCGGAGTGCTCATCGTCGGGGGAATGGTCGGGGCGGTGATCGGCGGAGCGCTGCCCGTCTACATCGTGACGTTCATCGCGCTCGGGGGAGCGAACGCCATGACGATCATCGCCGACCCGAACCTGTCGATCGAGCTCGCGCCCACCAAGAGCACGAGCATCTACCTCGGCACGACGTCGACGCTGCTGGCGCCGTTCTTCATCGCCGGCCCGTTGCTGGCCGGTGTCCTCGCCCTCAGTGCGAGCTATGAGGTCGTCTTCATCGTCGCGGCGTGCGTCGCAGTCGTCGGCGTCGTCCTCGCCCTGCGGATGCACGAGCCGAGGTCGGTCGCGCTCGAGACCGTGGAAACCGTCGGCCTACCGGGAGTCCAACCATGAGACGCATGATCATCGATACCGATACGGCGGCGGACGACAGCTTCGCGCTTCTCGTCGGCCTCCTGCACCCCGAGGCGAGCCTGGAGGCGGTCACGATCGTCTCGGGCAACGTCGACTTCGCGCAGCAGGTGCAGAACGCGCTCATCACGATCGAGGCGGCGGGTCGCGGCGGAGAGGTGCCCGTGCACCTCGGCGCCGAGGTGCCCATGGCTCGGCCCTGGTATGCGGCGAGCGCGCACGGCGACGGCAAGGGCAACCACGATTTCCCCGTGCCGGAGCAGGCGCCGAGCGATGAGCCCGCCGCCTCCGCGCTCGTGCGACTGGTGAACGAGAACCCCGGCGAGATCGACATCGTGGCGATCGGGCCCTTGACGAACATTGCGACGGCGGTGCTGCTGGACCGTGATTTTGCCTCGAAGGTACGCCAGCTCTGGGTCATGGGAGGCTGCGACAACTCGGTCGGCAACGTGTCGGCGGCGGCGGAGTACAACTTCTTCGTGGACCCGGAGGCGGCGGACATCGTGTTCCGCGCGGGCTTCGATGTCACCGTGGTGACGTGGACGCTCACGCTGAAGCGAGCACTCTGGGACCGTGATCAGCTCGCGGAGATCGCGGCGATCGACACCGATCTGGCGCGCTACTTCACGATCTTGGACACCCCGAACCTGGAGTTCAACGAGGGGGTCGCGATCCAGGGCAGCACTCACCCCGACTCGCTCACGGCGATGCTGCTGGTCGAGCCGTCCCTGATCGCTGCGTCGAGCCGTAAGTTCGTCGCGATCGAGCACCACAGCGAGCTGACGCGCGGCTATTCGCTTTTCGACGACCGTCCCGAACGCAACGCGCCGAACGCGACGGTCATCGACGACGTCGATGCGACCGGGTTCTTCGAGTCGTACAAGCGATTGCTGGCGGCAGGGTCACGCTAGTGCGCATATGAGCAGTTTGAGCTACATATGCAGCTAAGCCCGCTAACGCTGTCTACAGTGGAGAGGTCGAGGGAGGTGACGTGAACGAGACGACAGAGCTGCTCGCGGTGCGGGTCGCCGAGCTCTACTACGAGGAGAACAAGTCCCAGGACGAGATCGGGGGCCTCCTCGGTATTACGCGCTGGAAGGTGGGCCGGCTGCTCAGCCAGGCTCGGGAGCAGGGCATCGTGTCGATCGAGATCGTGCATCCGCGCGCCCGCCGGCTCGGCGTCGAGCGGCAGCTGCGTGAGCGCTTCGGGCTCGACGACGCGGTCGTCGTGCCCGCGACCGATGAGCCTGAGCTCTCGGCACGCGTGGCCCAGGCGGCGGCGGACTTCCTGACGGCGGTCCGCCCGGTCCCGCGCACGCTCGGCGTGAGCTGGGGTCGCACCCTCGATGCGATCGCGGAGCGCCTGCCGACGGGGTGGGCGACGTCGGTGACCGTCGTGCAGATCAACGGCGGTGTCAGTCTGAGTCGCCGACCGGGTACGGCAGCGCACACAGCGACCACGATCGCGCAGAAGGCGGCCGGTCAATCGGTTCTGCTACCGAGCCCCGCCATCCTCGAACGGCTCGAGACCAAGCGCGCGATCGAGTCCGATCGCACCGTCGCCGGCGTCATCGAGCTCGCCGAAGCGGCCTCGATGTACCTGTTCAGCGCGGGAGTGGCGGATGCCACGTCGATCCTCGTCGACAACGGGTACCTCACCTCGGCCGACGTGGCCGAACTGCGTCGCAAGGGCGCGGTGGGGGACGTCGTCGGTCGCTACATCGACGCCAACGGGAATATCGTTGACCCCGGACTCGACGAGCGGACGATGGGACTGAGCCTCGACAAGCTCAGGTCGTCGAAGAACACCGTCCTCGTCCTCTCCGGCGAGAGTAAGCACGATGTCGCCCGCGCCATCGTGACCAGCGGGTTGTGCACGGTCCTCATCACCGATGAGTCGACCGCCTCGGCCCTGTTAGAGGAGCTCCCATGAATTCCAGCGGACCATCCGCACTCGCCCCGGCGCACAGGGCGATCGAACTGATCGGCTCCGATCTGACGGAGAAGTCCCTCCGACTGCACCTGGAGGGTCTCTCGGGCGTCGACGCCGTCGGCCTCGAGCAGCGCGCCGCGTCCCTCGGCACTCGCTCGATCAAGACGACCTCCAAGGCGTGGGCGCTCGACACGATCATCCGGCTCATCGACCTCACCACTCTCGAGGGCGCCGACACCCCCGGCAAGGTGCGCTCCCTCGTCGCGAAGGCGCTCACCCCCGACCCGCAGGACGCCTCCACGCCCCGCGTCGCGGCCGTGTGCGTGTACGGCGACATGGTGCCGTCGGCCGTCGAGGCACTCGGCTCCGCCCACGGCGATCCGGACGCGGGCGGCATCTCGGTCGCGGCCGTCGCGACCGCGTTCCCGAGCGGTCGGGCATCCCTGGCCGTCAAGCTCGCGGACACCGCGGACGCCGTCGCGGCGGGCGCCGACGAGATCGACATGGTCATCGACCGCGGCGCGTTCCTCGCCGGCAACTACGGACTGGTCTTCGACCAGATCGTGGCCGTCAAGGAGGCCTGCCGTCGCGACGACGGCAGCTACGCGCACCTCAAGGTCATCCTCGAGACGGGCGAGCTGAACACCTACGACAACGTGCGCAAGGCGTCGTGGCTGTCGATCCTCGCCGGGGGCGACTTCATCAAGACCTCGACGGGCAAGGTCTCGCCCGCGGCGACGCTCCCCGTGACCCTGCTCATGCTCGAGGTCGTGCGCGATTGGCACCGCCTCACGGGCGAGAGGATCGGCGTGAAGCCCGCGGGCGGCATCCGTGCCTCCAAGGATGCGATCAAGTACCTCGTCACGGTCGCCGAGACCGTGGGCGAGGAGTGGCTCGTGCCCCACCTGTTCCGCTTCGGCGCCTCGAGCCTCCTGAACGACGTGCTCCTGCAGCGACAGAAGCTCTCCACCGGCCGGTACTCCGGCCCCGACTACGTGACGGTTGACTGACCCATGAGCTTCCTCGACTACGCCCCGGCACCCGAGTCCACGAGCATCCTGCACCTGAAGAAGAGCTACGGGCTCTTCATCGACGGGCAGTTCGTCAAGGGCCACGGCTCACCGTTCCTGACGATCTCGCCCTCGACGGAGGAGCGCATCGCGGAGATCGCGAATGCGAACGCGAAGGACGTCGACACCGCCGTTGCCGCCGCCCGTCGGGCCTACGACCGCACGTGGTCGAAGCTCTCGGGAGCCGACCGCGGCAAGTACCTCTTCCGCATCGCCCGGCTCGTCCAGGAGCGCGCTCGCGAGCTCGCGGTCGCCGAGAGCCTCGACAACGGCAAGCCCATCAAGGAGTCTCGGGATGTCGATGTCCCGCTCGTCGCCGCGTGGTTCTTCTACTACGCGGGGTGGGCCGACAAGCTCGACTACGCCGGCCTCGGCCCGAATCCGCGGGCCCTCGGAGTGGCGGCGCAGGTCATCCCGTGGAACTTCCCGCTGCTCATGCTCGCGTGGAAGATCGCCCCGGCGCTCGCGGCGGGCAACACGGTCGTGCTCAAGCCCGCCGAGACGACCCCGCTGACCGCTCTGCTTTTCGCGGAGATCCTCCAGCAGGCGGACCTGCCCGCGGGCGTGGTCAACATCATCACGGGGGCCGGGGACACCGGTGAGGCACTCGTGAACCACCCGGACGTCAACAAGGTCGCCTTCACGGGGTCGACGGCCGTGGGTCGCGCGATCGCCAAGTCGGTCGCCGGCACGGGCAAGAAGGTCACGCTCGAGCTCGGCGGCAAGGCGGCCAACATCGTCTTCGACGACGCGCCGATCGACCAGGCGGTCGAGGGGATCGTCAACGGCATCTTCTTCAACCAGGGGCACGTGTGCTGCGCGGGCTCCCGGCTCCTCGTGCAGGAGAGCATCCACGACGAGGTCATCGACCGCTTGAAGACGCGAATGTCGACGCTGCGACTGGGGGATCCGCTCGACAAGAACACCGACATCGGCGCGATCAACTCGAAGGAGCAGCTCGAGCGCATCCGCGAGCTCAGCGACATCGGGGAGGCCGAGGGCGCCGAGCGGTGGAGCGCCCCGTGCGAGATCCCCGCGAAGGGGTTCTGGTTCGCCCCGACGATCTTCACGAACGTCTCGACGTCGAGCCGCATCGCGCGCGAGGAGATCTTCGGGCCGGTGCTGAGCGTGCTGACCTTCCGCACTCCCGCCGAGGCGATCGCCAAGGCCAACAACACCCCGTACGGGCTCTCCGCCGGGATCTGGAGCGACAAGGGCTCCAAGATCCTCGCGGTCGCCGACCAGTTGCGCGCCGGCGTCATCTGGGCCAACACGTTCAACCGCTTCGACCCCGCGTCGCCCTTCGGCGGCTACAAGGAGTCGGGCTACGGCCGCGAGGGGGGCCGCCACGGCCTCGCCGCGTACCTCGAGGGAGGATCCTGGTGAGCCGGCTCGCAGTTCCGAAGACGTACAAGCTCTACATCGGCGGAAAGTTCCCGCGCAGCGAGAGCGGCCGTACCTACGAGGTCGTCTCGACGAAGGGCGCGTTCCTCGCGAACGCCGCCCTCGCGAGTCGCAAGGATGCCCGCGACGCCGTCGTCGCGGCCCGCGGCGCGTTCGCTGGCTGGTCCGGGGCGACCGCGTACAACCGCGGCCAGGTGCTGTACCGGATCGCCGAGCTCCTCGAGGGGCGGCGCGACCAGTTCATCGACGAGGTGGTGGCGACGGAGGGAGCATCCCGACCCTCCGCGACGAAGCAGGTCGACACGGCGATCGACGCGTGGGTCTGGTACGCCGGCTGGGCGGACAAGTACGTGCAGGCGGCGGGCAACGGCAACCCCGTGAGCGGCCCCTACTTCAATCTCTCGACCCCGGAGCCGACGGGAGTCGTCGCAGTGGTCGCCCCTCAGTCGGGCGGTTCCCTGCTGGGCCTCGTGAGCGTTCTCGCACCGGTGATCGTGAGCGGCAACACCGTCGTCGTCATCGCGAGCGAGTCCGCGCCGCTCAGCGCCATCACGCTCAGCGAGGTGCTCGCGACGAGCGATGTGCCCGGGGGAGTCGTCAACGTGCTGACCGGCTCGCCGAAGGAGATCGCGCCGTGGCTCGCCGGTCACGCCGACGTCAACGCCCTCGACCTCGCGGGTGCCGAGGCGCTCGACTGGGTCGACCTGCAGATCTCGGCGGCAGACACTCTCAAGCGAGTGCTGCCCCCGGTCGTCGGCATCCCGTCGCCATCCCTCGACCGCATCGTCGCGTTCACCGAGACGAAGACGGTCTGGCACACGAAGTCGCTCATCTGATGGCCGCGGTCGTCGTGGTCGGCAGTGCGAACGTCGACCAGGTGTTCCGCGTCGACCGCATCCCCGAGCCGGGGGAGACGGTGCTCTCGACGGGGTTCGCGAACGCCCGCGGCGGCAAGGGGCAGAACCAGGCGGTCGCGGCGGCGCGGGCCGGGGCATCCACCGCCTTCATCGCCGCGATCGGCGACGACGGATTCGGCCGGCTCACCGCGGAGGGCCTCGCGGAGGACGGCATCGACTCGTCGCGCCTGCGCACCCTCGACGGTCCCACCGGAACCGCGCTCATCGCGGTCGATCCGCGGGGCGAGAACACGATCATCGTGGAGGCGGGGGCGAACGGCCGGCTGGCGCCGCTCGACGAGGCCGACCGATCCGTCATCGCCGCCGCCTCCGTGCTCGTGATGCAGCTCGAGATCCCGCTGGAGACCGTGGCGGAGGCCGCGGCCGCCGCGCGCGCGGGCGGCACGACCGCCCTGCTGAACGCCGCTCCGATCGCGGAGCTCCCGGATGCCCTGCTCGCGAATCTCGACGTGCTCGTCGTCAACGAGCACGAGGCGGCGCACTTGCGCTCGAGCTCCGGTGCCGCGGAACTCACGGAACTCGTTCCCACCGTCGTCGTCACTCTGGGCGCCGAGGGCGCGGAGCTGCATCGCCGCGGGGGCGACGTCGTGCGCGTGCCGGCTCCGCGGGTGACGGCGGTGGACGCCACGGGCGCGGGCGACACGTTCTGCGGCGCCTTCGCTGCCGCCCTCGCCGAGGGAGCCGAGGCCGGCGACGCGGTGCGATTCGCGGTGACGGCGGCATCCCTGTCCGTGCAGGAGCACGGCGCGGTGCCGTCGATCCCGCACCGGGCGGCCATCGATGCCGCACTCGCCGAGTAACGAAAAGGCTACAAAAAGGTAACGACGAGGTAACGAAGCGCGCTAGAGTGTCAGGACCCGCGACGGTGCGGGCCACCCGAGACTCGAAGAGAGCGTGTCAATGGCGACAGCGCGACAGCCCGATGCGCGCACCTCCCTGCTTGCAGCGGCGGCGGCTCTCGCGCTCGTGCTCGCCATCGTGCTGAGCCCCGATACCGTGGGCACCGCGGCGGCCAATCCCTTCTCGAGCCTGCGCTCGCCCGGGGAGATGGGCTTCGTCGCCGGGCACCGCGGCGACTCGGATGCGGGGCCGGAGAACACCCTCCCGGCGCTCGCCGGAGTGATCGACAGCGGTGCCGAGTTCGTGGAGACAGACGTGCAGCTCACCGCCGACGGCGTCCCCATCCTCATGCACGACTGGACGCTCGACCGCACCACCGACGGCACCGGTCCGGTGTGGGCGGCGACGTGGGAGCAGATCAGCAGGCTGGACGCGGGCTCCTGGTACGACGCGGACTACCGGGGCACGCGGGTGCCGCTCTTCGAGGAGTTCCTCGCGATCCTCGCCCCCTCGCCGACGCACGCGATCGTCGAGCTGAAGGGGTCGTGGACGCCCCACGACGTCGAGATCGTCCAGCGACTCGTCACCGAGTACGGCGTCGCCGACCAGGTCGTGTTCGCGAGCTTCGACATCATGACGCTGCGAGCCGCCCAGCTCGTCGCCCCCGGTGTGCAGCGTGCGATCATCTCGCGCGAGGTCAACGGAGAGCCTGCCGACCTTGCGGCGGAGTGCGGCGCGATCGCGATCATCGTGAGCAAGGCGTTCGTGCTCGCCCGCCCCGAGCTCGTCGACCGGATCCACGCGGCAGAGCTGGGCGTGATGGTCTACACGGTCAACGATTCGGACGCCTGGATGGAGGCGATCGAGCTCGGCGTCGACGGCATCATCACCGACACCCCGGGCGAGCTCGACCGCTGGAGGCACTCGGGCTGACCCTCATTCGCTCGCTGTCGTCATAAAACAGACAGACCTGTCTCCCCCCTAACGAGGGTACCGATGGTGCTCACGAGAGGGTGGGCATGGGTACCTGGTGGCGCGCGGTCGCGGCGGGGGTCGCACTCGCGGCGGGGATACTCGGTAATGGCGGCGCGAGCGCGGCAGTCGCCGACAACTCCGTCCGAGTCGCCGCGACCGAGCCGTCGGCGTGCTCGGGGCGGCCCTTATCGTGCGACCTCGACGCGGCACGACGAAGGCGCCCGACACAGGCACCCCGTTGACCGTCACCGCCGCCTACAACGCGGCGGGCCAGCTGACCTCGGAAGCCAAGAAGCGTCCGGGTCTGCTGGGAAGCTCCACGGTATCGACGTCGTACTCCTACGACGCGAACGGTAACCGCACCAAGGAGCAGACCGGGCTGGCGTCCACGACCTACTCCTACACCGACGACGACAAGCTGTCGAAGATCTCCGAGGCCGGCCGCACGGTCACGACCGGCTACGACGGTCTCGGCCGCGCCCTGACCTCCACAACAAGGTCGCTGCTGGTGCTGGGGCAGACGAGCACGCAGGTGTGGGATGGCCTGGAGGTGGTGCAACAGGATGCCGCCCTCACGGGTGTCTCGAACCTGGTGCGTGACGTCACCGGTGAGGTGGCCATCCAAACCGCCGAGGGGCTGCTCTCCGGTGGTGACCGGTGGGGTTTGACGGACCGTTTGGGTTCCACGATCGGCCAGGCGTCGGGGTCGCGGGTGTCGCAGGTGGTGTCGTACTCGGATTGGGGCATCCCCACCTTCCAGACCCTCGGCTACAACTCCGCTGCTGGTTTCACCGGCGAGCTGGGCGACAGCATCACGGGGTTGAGTGAGTATTTCGCTCGCGCCTACGATCCGTGGTCGGCGTCGTGGTTGCAGGCGGACCCCTACCGGGGAACTCTGGATGCCCCGGGCACCCTCAACCGCTACGCCTACGCCGAGGGCAACCCGGCGACGTTGCAGGACTACTACGGGTATGCGACCTCCCGCGTACAGCTCGAGACACGGCAGGGTGCCTCGACGGGTCCGTCAGGACCGCGGGCGAAGGGCGGCCCACCGCCGAAACCGGATGCGACTTCCCCGGACGACTATGTCGAGCGCGGGACTGCACGACACGCGCCGCCATGCGCTCTGGCTGGGCCGTGCGGAACCAACGTCGGTGCGATACCTCTGATAGCCGGCGGGGCCCTGGCCGTGCTGCTCTCAGCACTCCGAACCCTCGTTGCAATCGGTCTCGCAACGGCTGCGATTCTCGCCCTGATCGCCATCATCGAGCGAGTCCTGCGAGAGATCGACAAGCTCACCGAGGACCGACAAATCGCCGCACCCCCCGCGCCGAAGCCCCAGACCCAGACCGGCGGGGGAAGCAACGGCGGCTCACCACCAGTAATCCCGCCCGCGCTGGGTGGCCCCGACCACGAGGACAGCGACGACGGATTCGACCAGGTCGGGGGCGAGGCAGGTCGCTACTCGGTAGACGAGCTAGCGCAGCTTGCGACTCGACATGGCGGAGAGGGTCGTCCAAGCTTCGAGGATGCACTAAATGCATTGGAGAACGGCACTAGGTACACAGTGGAAGGCAGTCAAGGAGTTCGGTTCGACTATGGCAATGTCCGCGTCATCATCAATGAGGCCCAACCATGGCGAAGCACCACATACTGGATTGGATCGCCCTGACGGGGAGGCTTGATGTCAACAACGGTAGAAGTGAGCGCGGCCCAATGGGGTAGTCAGGTGGGAAGAGACGCGTCCGACACGTTCGGAGCCCGCGTGCAATCCTGGGCAGCACACGTCAGTCGTTTGGCGCGCGAACGTGACATGCATGAGGACGATCCTGCTCGGTGGGGCGCGGACGACTTCGTCGCTGCGCTGTTCGTGCGAGATCGTCTAGAGGCCGCCATCGAGCAGGTGTGGGAGGGCAATGCTGCGCCAGCTGTCGTCCGTGTGGCGGACGACTTGTTCGAGAACGTCTCCGAGCCGATCGATTCGTTGCATTTCCTCGAGTGGGATGCCCGCGACGATCGCTGGTGGTGGAAACGCATACCCACATATGGACCGATTCGTGCCGAGATCGAACGGCGCCGGGCGACAGTATCCCACCACTCGCTGTCCGAAGAAGGTTTACGAAGGCTGGCGAACGGGCCCGTTCCGACCGCGGTCGCCTCGTTCATGCAATGGCTGGCACGACGGGGATTCTCGCCGGCCCCGGAAGCTGGGGAAGACCCTGCGACCAGGTTCTATCGTGCAGACGGCATGCGGGTCTCAATGAGGATCGGGCCCGAGGGCTGGGAGTTGCTCGTCGGTCCGCCCGTTGCGGCGGGCGAAGAGTTCGGGGCGTTCGAGTGGGCCACTGTGTCAGGACTTCAGGTCGACCAGACAGGATTCGAGGGTGCAGCCCGCTTCTTTCGAGCCGAGTGGCCGCGCGTCAAGGCTCTCTCTACGATTCCTGCCACCGCGGAGTCGCTCAGGGAGGCCCGCAGCAGCCGCAGCGAGCAATAGTGCAGATAGCAGACCGCACTTCAACGGTCCAGCCGGAGGGCACTGTGACTACTGGGGAACGCCCTGGGCTGAGCGTATTCGCCTGACGAGCACGGAGACGAGAGAACTGGGTTCCTCCGCGTCGATGTGGGCGTGACAGCAGGTCTCGCGGCTGTGTGATTCGACGATGTCGCGCCGGAGGCTATAGCCGCGCGAGCAGATCCCGGTAGAAGCCGATGCCGCGCTCCCAGCTCGCCACGCGCATCCGCTCGTTCTTGGCGTGCAGGGTGTCCCTCTCGGCGCGGCTCAGCACGAAGGGCGTGAAGCGGTAGACGCCGCTCGAGATGCCGGTGAACGACCGGCTGTCTGTCGCGCCGGTCTGCACATACGGGGTGACGATCGCCTCGGGGTGCGACGTCGCGACGGTCGCCGCGATCGTGTCCCACGCCTGGCCGCTCGTGGGGGAGATCGGCGAGGGCTCGGTGGCCTGCACCATCTCGATCGCGACCGCGTCATCCCGGATCGCCTTGCGCACGTGCTTCACTGCCTCGGCGACGCTCGATCCGACGGCGACGCGGATGTTGACCATCGCCTCGGCGCGCTCCGGCAGGGCGTTGGCGGCGTGGCCGGCGGACAGCTGCGTCACGGCCTGGGTGGTCTGGGTCATCGCGCGCGTCTCATCCGACCTCGAGAACACCCGCAGCAGTAGCGGTTTCGTCACGGCGAGCGATCGCAGCGCGCGACCGACCGTGCCCGTCGCGTGCGGTGCGAGGGTGCGGAGCATCTCGAGCACCGCCGGGTTGAAGCCCGCCGGGAACGGAGTCGAGTTGAGCCGCACGATCGCCCGCGCGAGTCGCGCCGTCGCGCTCAGCCGCGGGGGAGTGGACGCGTGGCCGCCCTTCTGGTCGACGACGAGGCGCACGAGCGTCGGTCCCTTCTCGGCGACGCCGATCACGGCGAGCGGCTCGCTCACCCCGGGGAACGCGTCGTCCGCGACGGCGCCGCCCTCGTCCAGCACCAGCGACGGCCGGATGCCCCGCTCCTCGAGCACGGCGGCGGCGGCGGCGGCGCCGCTGCCGTGGGTCTCTTCGTCGTGACCGAAGACGAGGTACACGTCGTGGGCGGGTTCGAATCCGGACTCGACCTGCGACTCGACCGCCTCGAGGATCGCGACGAGCGAGCCCTTGTCGTCGATCGTGCCGCGACCCCAGATCTCGCGGGCGTCGCCCGCGCCGGTCACGTCCGCACTGAACGGCGGGTGGGACCAGCCCTCGTCGGTCGCGGCGACGACGTCGTAGTGAGCCATGAGCACCGCGGGCTCCGTCGAGTACCGGCCCTTCCAGCGGTACAGCAGCGTGTGCCCGCCCACGAGCTCGCGCTCGAGTACACGGTGCAGGGCGGGGTAGAGCCGCTCGACGGTCTCGCGGAAGCGGTCGAAGTGCTCCCACTCGACCTCGTCGGTCTCGAGACGGGAGACGGTCGGGATGCGGACTAGCTCCTGGAAGCGCTCGAGCGCGCGGTCGACAGCCATGATTCGAGCCTATACACGCGCCCCCGATCCGATACCGTGGCTCCCGTGAACCGACTCGCCCGTGTGATCCTCGCGGCTGCTCTCGTCGTGATGCCCGCGCTTGGGGCATCCACCGCCGTCGCTGCCGAGCCCGCGTCGCCGATCGTGCGCGCCGGCGTCGACGACTTCGTCTTCGAGAGCTTCAGCGCCGACTACTACCTCGACGTCGATGCGGAGGGGCGCAGCACCCTCACGACGGTCGAGACGTTCGTCGCGGTGTTCCCGGAGTACGACCAGAACCGCGGCATGCGCCGGGCCATCCCCGGCGACTACCAGGGAGCACCGACCGACGTCGCCGTGCTCTCGATCACCGATGAGAACGGCAACCCGCGCCCGATGGAGGTGGAGACCGACGACGACGGCTTCGTCCTGGCCACGAGCCGCGCCGACGGCTTCGTCCACGGCCGCCAGACCTACGTCTTCACGTACACCCAGCACAACGTCACGCGGTACTTCGAGAACACCGACTCCGACGAGTTCTACTGGGACACCAACGGCACCGGCTGGTACCAGCCCTTCGGGTCGGTGACCGCGCGAGTGCACGTACCGGCGGCGCTCGCCGAGCGGCTCACCGGCAACGCGGCGTGCTACTTCGGCTACGAGGGCGCCGACCAGCCCTGCGAGATCGCGAGCACCGTCGAGGGCGACGAGACCGTCTTCGAGATGTCGGTGACGGATGTCGCGGCCTACCAGAACCTCACGTTCGCGATCGGGTTCGAGCCGCAGACGTTCGTGCCGCGCGACGACAGCTACCTCGGCTCGCCCCTCGCGTGGCTGCAGATCGCCGCGCTCGTCGGCCTTGCGGCCTCGCTCGTCATCGCGATCGTCATGCGCGTCACCGTGCTCGCGGACGGCCGTGGCCGGCCCACGATCATCGCCGAGTACACGCCGCCGAAGGAACCGGACATCATCACGTCGTCGATCCTCATCGGCAAGTCGCGCCGCGCGGTGGCGGCGCAGCTCGTGGACTGGGCGGTGCGCGGGCGCATCCGCATCATCGAGCAGCCCGCGCAGGGCTGGTTCGCCCGCGGCAACGAGTACCTGCTTCAGCTCGTCGACCCGAGCGGCCTCCAGGGCGGCCAGCTGCAGCTCGCGCAGGCACTGTTCGGCTGGCAGCTCGCGCCCGGCACCGGGTACCTCATGGGCAAGACCGACTCGACGCTCAGCCAGTTCGTGCGCGGGATCATCCAGTCGGCGACGGCCGCGACGAAGGCGCAGGGGTATCGTGCCCGGGGCAAGGGCTGCCTGCCGGTGCTGCCGATCCTCCTCGCGCTGGGGTCGGCGATCGCGACGTTCATCCTCGGTATCACGCTCGTGGATGCCGCGATCGGCGGCGCGCTCCCGATGCTGTTCATCGTCCCGGCGATCATCGTCGTCATCGCCGTGTTCGCACTCGTCGCGCGCCAGCCGCTCACGGAGAAGGGCGCCGAGGTGCGCGACCACCTCAAGGGCCTCGAGCTCTACATCCGCCTCGCGGAGGCGGACCGTCTCCGGATGCTGCAGTCGCCGACGACCGCCGAGCGAGAGGCCGTCTCGACGAGTGACCCGAGACAGGTGCTCGACGTCTACGAGAAGCTCCTGCCCTACGCGGTGCTCTTCTCGCTCGAGAAGCAGTGGGCCGAGGAGCTCGGCCGCTACTACACGGAGGCCTCGCCCGACTGGTACTCCGGCAGTTCTGCGTTCAACGCTGCCGTCTTCGCCTCGAGCATCAGCTCGATGTCGTCGAGCGTCTCGACGTCCTACTCGGGCAGCTCGTCGAGCTCGTCGAGCGGCGGGTCCGGCGGCGGCGGCTCGTCGGGCGGCGGCGGTGGCGGTGGCGGCGGGGGCGGCGTCTAGTCAGCGCGCCGCGATGCCGAGGAGCCGCTCGGTGTCGCCGAAGACCTCGAGACCTGCGCAGTCCGCGGTGCCGTCGAGCAGAACCTCTCCCGTCGGCGAGAGGTGCCGCACCGACACTCGGGCGTCGAGGGTTTCCTCGACCCGCTGGTGCATGGCTGTCCGCAGAGGCGCGTGCAGCAGTCCGCCGCGCACGCGCTCCGCGGAGAGCTCGAGCCGGCCGCTCGGGCCGTCGAGCCGCCACGTCACGCGCGAGTCCGTGATCTCGAGCAGTTCCTCGCGTGAGCCGTTGTAGGTCGTCCACTTATGCAGCACGCCGCCGTGGCGGAACCCGACGATGTAGCCGCGGAACGACCGGCCGAGCCACGGGATGATCGCCACCGAAGCGATGAGGGAGGCCCCGGCATCCGCATCCACATGGTTGCTCGCGAGCCACACGTAGCCCGCCGGGAACGCCTTGCCCCAGTCCTTCTCGATGTAGCCGCGGCCGCCGTGGAAGCTCCGCGTCGAGCCCTCCACCTCGAGGGTCCCCGACAGCCCGTGCCCGAACGACACGATGCCGTGGAAGCACTCGAGGAACGGCACGAGCCCGTACCATCCCATGATTCCGGGCTCGCGCAGCGTCACAGGCCACGGCTCGAGCGGGCTCGAGTACTCGAGGCGCCCGCGCAGCTGCGGCAGGTCGAGGGTCACGCCCGAGGAGTCGAAGCGGTTGGGGCCGACCGCGACATCGAAAGCCGAGTCGGATGCCGCGAACTCCGCCACCTCGAAGCGGTGGTACCACGAGCGTCCCGAGAGGCCGTCGAGCACTTGCACGAACGCCTCGTCCCGCTCGGCGTCGTTCGCGAGGCCGCGGAACACTCCCGGGATCACGGCCCAGCGCTGCGCGCGGTCCTCGGAGACGAGCTTGACGTACCAGCCCTCGAAGAACCCGCGGTCGACGCCGATCCCGTGGAACGCCTCAGGATGCCGGACTCCCCGCACCCAGGCGAGCGGGCCGCGCGGAGCCGCCATCAACTGGCGGCGCCAGCCGCCCAGTCCACCACGACGTCGTTCGGGCCCGCGCCGAGCTTCGCGTGCAGCTTCGACCCCGGGTACACCAGCGGCAGCGCGGAGGCCGGTACGGCATTGCCGACCTGGATCTGGTACGGCTCGGGCACTCCCGTCGCGACGGTGAGCGTGAGCGCGTGCACCGGGTCGCCCTTGTGGTTGTTGACCCCGATCGGCTGGTTGGCGACGAGCACGACCGTGATGGGCTTGCCGTTGGCGAGGATGTCAGCGGCGCTGCCGGGGCCGGTGTTCTCCGGGAGGTTGACCTCGGGCGGCTGGCTCCCGAAGTCGATCGCGACGCGCGACGGGTCGGCGGGGTCGACGCGCAGGGCGAGCACGACCCCCGGCTGCTGCAGCTGCGGGATGACGATCTCCTGAACCCGCTGGGTGATGGTCGCCTGGTACGGCTGCTGGCCGTCGCGGATGACGTTCACGACGAACGTGCAGCTGCGCTCCACCGGGGCGTTCATGATGCTCACCGTGGTGCCGGAGAGAGTCATCGACACGATTTCCCCGCGAGCGAGGATGCCGGTTGCGAGGAGCTCTTGGTCGACGCCCCCGGTGAGGTTCCGGAAGCCCTGGGCGATGTCGTCGAACAGTCCCATGGTGTACCCCTTCAGGCGTGCGGCGGACGGGAGTCGCGCTTAGCGTAGCGGCTGGCCCCGCGCTCCGCGAGGGTTTGGATAGGCTGAGGGCGATGAGCGCCTCGTACCCCTCTCCCGCCCGCCGCACGGCGCTCATCCCGGCCCTGCTCGCGGCCGTCGCCCTCCTGGTCGGGGTGGCCCTCATCGACGGCGGTGGGTTCACCGTCATTCGCTACATCGTGAGCATCTTCGCGCTCATCGTGGCGGTGTTCGCGTGGCAGGCGAAGCACTGGTGGTGGCTCGTGCCGCTCGTGCCGATCGCGATCCTCTGGAACCCGGTGTTCCCGATCGAGCTCGGCCTGCCCGACGTGTGGCTCGGCCTGCAGTACGGCGCCGCGCTCGTGTTCATCGCGGCGGGCATCCTGATCAAGGCCGTCACCGCGGAGAACTAGTGGCCGACGCACCGAGGGGACGGATCGCGCGGTGGCTCGCCGCAGTTCCGACGAGCGCATGGATCGTGGTGGGTGCCGGGGCAGTTCTCGGCATCTCCGCTCTCTTCGGCGGGCTCGACGAGGCTGACCTGTCATCGAAGCAGCCGCCCGTCGTCGCCGTCGACGAGCCGATCGTGCGCGACGAGCTCACGATCGCTGTGCACTCCGCCGAGCTCTCGATGGTGGCTCCCGACTATTCGTTCGAGCCGGACGAGGGGATGATCTACCTGCTCGTCGAGGCGACCGTCACGAACAACTACACGACGACGGCGATCGGACTCGATGAGGCCCTGCGCCTCGACGGCACCGAGAAGCCGACGACCGATCGCCTCGCCCGGGTTGTGGACGGAAGCAGCCTCCCGCAGGCCAACCCGGGGCTCCCGATCGGTGTGGTGTGGGTATTCCAGGTTCCCGAGGACGAGGTCGCGCCCGGGGACACCGTGCGGGTCACGGTCACCGCCAAGTCGTTCACCGAGGACGGCGACGTGACCTACGGCTCGTACTGGTCCGACCCGAAGCCGACGGCCTTCGTCGACGTGGAGGTGCAGGGATGACTCGGCCCCTCGCGTGGCTCGCGGCGGCGGGCATCCTCGTCGCCGCGGGCGCCGTCGTGCTGCTCGAGCCGGGGGAGCAGCTCGCCCAGGGACCGATCGTCGTGGCCGTTGACCCGGGCGAGGAGGGTGCGGGGCGCAACGTCGTGGCGACGTTCGGCGACGTCAGGATGGGCGAGGTCCTGGAGCTCGACTCCACGGGCGCGATGTACACGACCGAGGGCGTCTGGGTCGCCGTCGACGTGGTCGCCGAGTCGGTCGTGTCGCCCACCGGGCTGCAGAGCACGCTCGAGATCGACGGCAAGGAGTATCTCGGCTCGGAGCGACTCGACACCGACGGCATCGAGTCGTGGACGCTCGCCGCGGGGCTTCCTACTGCCGGCACGGTCGTCTTCGAGATCCCGCCGGAGCTCGCGGGCGGCACCGCGCACGTGCGTCTCGCGGGATCGGGCACGCCCCGGCTCGACAGCGTCATCGAGCTCACGGTCGATCTCTCGAGCCTCGAGGTCGCCCCGAGCGTCACGGCGCTCGCGGCGGGGAGGGTGGACCCGTGAGCTGGCTGAAGTCGAATCGGTGGGCGCTGCTCGCGCTCGTCGTCCTTGCGCCCGCGGCACTCGTCGTCGCCCTCAGCGCGGGGTGGTTCGATTACGTGGAGCAGCAGAACGGCCGACCCATCCGCGCTGTCGCCGGTCAGACCGTCGAGTACGGCGGCTCGCAGTTCTCACTCCTCGAGTCGTACCGCGTCGACGCGGACACCGACCGCGGCCAGGCCGCAGGGCTGCGGCCGGGCACCACCCTGGTCTCGGCGACGATCGGTGTCACGCCGGGCGCCGAGCCCCCGTCGTGCTCGGTCGAGCTGACGGATGCTTCCGGGGAGCGTCGCTGGGCGGAGGCGACCTTCGCCGACGCGGATGTCACGAACGCCGACGGTACCGAGTCGTACTGCAGCACCGACGCCGAGGGGCCGTACCGGCTGCAGGTGTTCTTCGTCGTGCCCGACGACGCGGCCGAGGCGCCGGAGCTACGCTTCTCCCGGTTGGACCTTCTGCCGGACCTTGTCCTGTTCGAGCTGTAGTTCGGCGCGGCCGGCGGGGCTCAGCGTGAGGCAGTAGCTCCACGTCGCGGCGATGAGGGCGATCCGGATCGGCTCGACGAGCAGCGAGATGGCCAGCAGGATGCCCGTGTCGGTCGCCATCCAGAAGCTCAAGTCGTGGGGCCCGATGAGTCGGTTGACGCCGAACTGGATCCACGTCGCGATGGTCGAGAGCACGGCGTACGACAGCACGAAGAGCGCCACCGTGAGAGGCCCGGAGCGCCAGATGAGCCGCGCCGCCTGGGAGATCGGGAGCCAGCGACCCGCGAGGTCGCCCCCGACATCCGCAAGCCGAGCACGGATGAAGGGTGGAAAGCGCTTGAGCCGCTTCTCCGCGGCTGCGGCGAGGCGGGTGGGCGAGTCCTCGGGTCGCGTCACCGCGTAGACGATGCCCGCGAGGGTGAGCCACGCGAGCGGGAGCCCGATCACGACTCCGGCCTGGCCGAGGAGCCAGCCCGCCCCCTCCCACAGGAACTTGAGCGGCGCGACGGCGTCGCCGATCGCCGCGAGCGTGTCGTTGATCCAGGCCACGAGACGACGGCCGTCGAGCCACTCCATCACCCACCCCGTCACCTGGCCGATGAGGTCGATCGCGAGGAAGATCCACACCGCCTCGAGGTAGGCGGCGATGAAGCCGAACCACTTCGGCAGCTTCTCGCTCGACCGCTTGAGCAGCAGCCGCAGCACGAATGCGACGACGACGACGCCCACAGTGATCGGGGTCACCGTGACGAACAGCGGGGGCTCGGTCCCGTCGAGCGAGCGCTGCTCGAGCTGCGCACTGGCGAACGCGACCCAGTCGGTCTTGATGAGGCCCCAGGTCGCGAAGACGACGAGGAACGGCAGGATGCTCGAGCTGAGCGCCTCGACGAAGTTCTTGCCCGGGCGCAGCACGAGGAACATGGCGACGAACGACGCGACGCGCACCAGGACGGCGAGCGGGAGAACAAGGTAGCCGTAGAGCGGGTCGATGTTCGCGACGAAGCCCGCGAAGCGGATGAGGAGGTAGTTGGCGATCCAGCCGGCGAGGAAGAACGCGAGAAGGGCGGGGAGGTGGCGGGCGTACAACCGGACCGTGCCCTTGATGATTTCGAGCATCCCCCCGTTCATACCCACAGCCTAGGGCGCGTGAGATGCGAAGGCCCTCCCGGAGGGCGTACACTGGGCGCAACGCCGTCACCGGCCCACCGGTCGCTCCTCGATCGGGTCTGGGTTCACGGGTTCGGCGCCGTCATCCGGTCGTTACCGTCTGGCAACTCGCATACCACCGTGCTGTGGCAGCATCGCCCGGCACAAGGAGATACTCATTGGCTGTTGAGCAGACCCGGCGCCAGTCGCGCCAGTCCTCGAACCAGCGCCGTCGTTCCCGCCCCGGCGACGATGTCGGCGTCATCCCCGTTCTCGCCCGCGCCGCGCGCGAGGTCGAGACCGCGGTCCAGCGCGGCCCGCTGAAGCCCGCCAACCGAGCCCGGTTCCAGGTTGCGGCACTCCTGCTCCGTGAGGAGCGCGCTCGGGTGAAGGCCGACTCGAGCCTGACCGACGCGGAGCGCGCGAACGAGCAGAAGCGCCTCGACGGTCTCGCGGGCATCCTCGCGAAGACCGCCGCTCGCGACACGAGCCTCATCGCGATGCTGAGCGAGGATGCTCCCGTCACGGCCGCCGCGAAGGCGCTGCGCCGCGACCTGCTCCTTGCCGCGGGCGTCGAGCTCAGCCCCGACGAGCTCATCATCACGACCGAGCCGAAGCCCGTCGACAAGCAGGTCGAGAAGCAGGTCGTGCCGCAGTCGGTGCGCCAGATGCAGATGTCCAACCCGTTCCTCGCCCCCGACTTCAGCGCGGTGCAGGCGCAGGCGCCCGCACCCACGAGCCGCCTCGCGAACTGGGAGCTCATCGAGCCGCTGTTCCGGTCGTTCGAGTACGGCGCCGGCGGCGGCGCGGCGAGCATGGAGCTGCCCGAGGCGACGTCGCTCACCACCCACGGCGACCTCGAGCTCATGCGCCACCAGGCGCGATTCGTGGAGCGCGTGCGCCGCGGCCACCGAACGTTCCTGCTTGCCGACGAGCCGGGGCTCGGCAAGACCGCCCAGGCGCTCCTCGCGGCCGACGCGTCGAACTCGTTCCCGCTGCTCGTCGTCGTGCCGAACGTCGTCAAGACGAACTGGGCGCGCGAGGTGGAGCGCTGGACGCCGGGTCGCACGGCGACGGTCGTGCACGGCGACGGCGACGACGTCGACGCGTTCAGCGACGTCGTCATCGTCAACTACGAGATCCTCGACCGGCACGTCGGCTGGCTCAGCCGGTTCGGCTTCAAGGGCATGGTCGTCGACGAGGCGCACTTCATCAAGAACCTCAAGTCGGAGCGCTCCAAGCACGTTCTCGCGCTCTCGCGGAGCATCCGGGCCACGTCGCCGAAGGCGCTCTTCATCGCCCTCACGGGAACCCCGCTCATCAACTCGATCGAGGACTTCCGCGCGATCTGGCAGTTCCTCGGCTGGATCGACGACAAGAAGCCGCTCGCGCCGCTCATGGCCAAGCTCGAGGAGACGGGCCTCACTCCCGCCGACCTGGGCTTCTTCGCCGAGGCGCGTCGCGCCGTCATCGACATGGGCATCGTGCGCCGCAAGAAGGTGGATGTCGCGGCCGACATCCCGGCCCGCCGCATCGCCGACATCCCCGTCGAGCTCGACGACGAGCTGGGTCGCTCGATCCGCGCCGCCGAGGCCGCGCTCACCAAGCGACTTCTCGACCGCTTCGCGCGCGTGCGCGCGATCAAGCCGGACGCGACCGACGAGGAGCTCATCCGCGTCGTCGCCCACGCCGAACTGGAGGAGTCGAAGGGCCAGGAGACCGGCGAGAACGTCTTCACGATGGTCCGCAAGATCGGTCAGGCCAAGGCGACCCTCGCCGCCGACTACACCGCCCAGCTCGCGCGCTCGGTCGGCAAGGTCGTCTTCTTCGCGAAGCACATCGACGTCATGGATGCGGCGGAAGAGCACTTCGAGCGGGTGGGGCTGAAGTCGGTCTCGATCCGCGGCGACCAGAGCCCGAAGGCCCGGCAGGAGGCGATCGACGCCTTCACGACCGATCCCGAGGTCGCGGTCGTCGTCGCCTCCCTCACCGCCGCCGGCGTCGGGCTCAACCTGCAGGCCGCGTCGAACGTCGTGCTCGCCGAGCTGAGCTGGACGAACGCGGAGCAGACGCAGGCGATCGACCGCGTGCACCGCATCGGCCAGGAGCTCCCGGTGACGGCGTGGCGCATCATCGCCGCGCACACGATCGATGCGCGCATCGCCGAGCTCATCGGCTCCAAGGCGGGGCTCGCAGCCCGCGCCCTCGACGGCTCGGACGAGGAGATCGCCGCCGAGTCGAACATCCAGCTCGAGGCGCTGTCCGGTCTGCTGCGGGAGGCTCTTCTCGCGGACTAGTTCCGCACGCGTGCGGCGATCCGCTCGATCCCGGCCACGGGTATCGGCAGCCACTCGGGCCGGTTGCGCACCTCGTAGACGGCCTCGTAGAGCGCTTTGTCGGCCTCGAACGCGTCGACGAGCGCGTGCCGTTCGCCGAGGTCGTCGCCGGATGCCTCGCCGTAGCCCTCGGCGAAGGCGGCCCGCGCGGCTCGCGCCCACTCGCTCGCGTCGATTCCCCCGGTGACGGCGAGAGAGCCGGCCACGTAGTCGAAGGAGCGCAGCATCCCCGCGACATCGCGGAGCGGGTTGTCGAGGCGGTTGCGCTCGACCATCGGCCGCAGCGGCTCGCCTTCGAAGTCGACCATCACCCAGCCGCGGCCCGGCACGTCGAGCACTTGCCCGAGGTGCAGGTCGCCGTGGATGCGCTGCAGTGCCGGCCACGAGGTCGACCGGGCGAGGCGCAGGACGTCCTCGAGCGCGGAGCGGTGCGGGGCGAGCGCGGGGATCTCGGCAATCGCGGTTTCGAGGCGCCGGGCCATCGACTCGAGCGTGTCCTCGATGTCGGCCTGGTCGGCGGGTCGGGAATCGAGCGCCGCGGAGAGCGTCGCGTGGACGCCCGCGGTGGCGACCCCGAGAGCCCGGGCGCGAGCGGAGAAGTCCTCTCCCGCTGCCGCCGACTCGATGGCCACCCGCCACGCGTCGTGCGCGCCGGGCAGGAACTCCTGGGCGAACGCGAGGTGGCCGCGCGCCCGACCGCTCGGCCGACCGCGATCCGACCACTCGGCGACGACGTGACCCACGGCCCGCGGTACGACGGGAGAGCCGGCCGCCGCGAGGGCGCCCTGGAGCTCGACGTCGGGGTTGTCGCCGTGGTGGATGGCGCGGAAGATCTTGCAGATCACGGGCACGGCACCGGTGCCTGTCCACTCTGCGACGATCGACGTGTTGGACTGCTCTCCCGAGAGCACCCGGCTGGTGAGCGCGGGGGAGTCCGCGTCGAACGGGACGGCGGCAGGGTTGCGCCCGCCGCGCGCCCACGTGTCGGCGCCCGCGACTTCTGCGCCGGCCGCGAGCATCCTCAGAAGGGCGGCAACGTACCCGGGGTCGCGAGGAGCGTCGACGACCCAGTCGTCGCCGACCCTGCCGATCGGCTCGACGCCGGGGAGGGGATCCCTGCGGTAGGAGAGGGGCACCTGGTAGAGCAGGGGCTTGCCGGGGGTGTGGTCGAGGAGCAGGTGCGTCACGAAGCGCGCACCGGCGGGAGCGGAGAGCTCCCACCGCCCGATCTCCTCGAGCATCGGCCGGGCGCCCTTGTTCGCGAACCATCGCTGGCTCGCCATCCACTCGCCCACGAGCGAGAGGTCTGCACCGGATCCCGGCTCCGCCGGCGGGATTGTCATTGTTCAGACTAGGCATGTCCGGGCGTCGCCGGTCAAGGGGCTGGCGCGCCACCCTGCCAACGCACAGTCGTCGCCCAGCACTCACCAGGGAGCGCCGTCTACCGTGGAGGGCATGCCCGTTCGAGTTCCCGCGCTCGCCCGAGTCCCGGTGTGGGTGTGGCGCGCCCTCATGGCGCACCTCGGTCCGCGCGAGCTGCGCCGCTTCAACGCGCGCCCGCTGGAGTCGGTGGAGTACTCGACCGACATCGACTACGTCGGCGACCTCATCCGATCGCACCGGCTCGACGTCATCGCGCCCCGCGGCGTTGACGGGCCCCTCCCGGTGTACGTCTACTTCCACGGGGGCGGCTGGACCTCGGGCGACAAGGCGCCCCTCACCCGCTACTGCGCGACCCAGGCCGAGACCGGCATGGTCGTCGTGAACGTCAACTACCGCATGGCCCCTCGGCACCGCATGGCGCACATGGTCGAGGACGCGAATGCCGCGCTCGAGTGGATCGCCCGCGAGATCCGCGCCTTCGGGGGCGACCCGGACCGTGTCGTCGTCGGCGGCGACTCGGCGGGCGGCCAGCTCTCTGCGCTCGTCGCGGCCACCGCCACGCGGCCCGAGCTCGCCGAGCACTACGGCATCCGTCCCGCCCCGGCTCGCATCCGGGGCGTGGTGCAGCACTGCGGTGCGCTCGACTTCTCCGTCATCTTCGAGCGCGGGTTCATCCTGAGCACCAACTTCGTGCGGATGCTCCTTCCCGAGGGACGCCGTCAGCGCCGCGACGGTCTCGTCGCCGCAGCCCGGTACCTCTCGCCGATCGAGTGGGTGGACTCGGACTACCCGCCCGTGCTCGTGACGACCTCCCGCCCCGACCCCTTCTACCGCGCGAGCCTCAACTTCGCGGAGGCGCTCGCGGAGCACCAGGTGCCCGTCGAGGTTCACGTCGACGAGGTCGCCCAGCACACCTGGCAGCAGGATTCGCACGACCCGCGCTCCGCTCCCGTCTACGAGCGCCTGCAGTCCTTTGTGGCGCGGGTTGCCGGAGGTCACCGGATCAGCGTCTGAATCGGCGCTATCCTGCCTTCCGTGGCTACGGGGATAGACGACGCTCGCGCCGACGCACGGGCGCGGGACGCCGCCCTGCCCGACATCGACTGGATGCTCGTGCCGGAGGGCGTCGAGAAAGGCTGGCACGACGCGCCGAGCGGCAGGCTCGCGACCCTCTCCGCTGGCGACCCCTCGGCACCGCGCGTGCTTCTCGTGCCGGGCGTGACGGGCTCGAAGGAGGACTTCGTGCTCATGCTGCCGCTCCTCGCTGCGGCCGGGTACCGTGCCGAGTCGTTCGACATGGCGGGCCAGTTCGAGTCGAGCGGCGCAGGTCCCGAGAACCTCCGCCCGCCGCGACGGCACTACGACCACGACCTCTTCGTCGACGATCTCGTCTCGGTGCTCGAGGCGGGGTCCTCACCCGTGCACGTGCTCGGCTACTCGTTCGCGGGCACTGTCGCCCAGATCGCGTACTCGAGGCGGCCGGAACTGTTCGCGAGCCTGGCTCTCCTGAGCGCGCCGCCCGAGCCGGGCCAGGGGTTCCGCGGCGTGAAGGTGCTCGGTCCGTTCACGGGCCTCGCCTCGGGCCGGGTCGGCGCGGCACTCATGATCTGGGGCGTTCGCAACAACATGAACAAGGTGCCGCCGGGTCGGCTGCGGCTCGCTCGGCACCGCTTCGGTTTCACCCGCCGAGACAGCGTGAGCGACATCATCTCCCTCATGAAGCGCGCGCCCGATCACCGCGCGCTGCTCGCCGCGTCGAGGATGCCCAAGCTCGTCGCCGTGGGCGAGCACGACTTGTGGCCGCTCGAGCTCCACAAGGGACTCGCCGACGCCATCGGGGCTCGCCTCGCGGTGTATCCCACGGGCCACAGCCCGTGCGAGACGACGCCGCACGAACTCGTTCTCGACCTGATCGAGACCTACGAGAGCGCGCCGTCGGCCTGAGCCGACTCGCCCCGCTCCAGTCGGCGGCGCTCGGCGCGGCGATCCAGGAGCGACCGCTCGCGCCAGTTGAGCGCGAGCGTGCCGAACGCCCAGTCGATGCGGCGCTGGAAGCCCGAGAACGTGGCGAACGGTCGCGCCGACACCCCGACCCTCAAGGTCGGATCGAAGCGCACGCCCATATCGGGGGCGATGTGGATGGCGAGGTCGAGGTCGTCGTGGATCTCGCGCAGCTCGCGATGCACCTCGGTGCGCAGCCTCCGCCACGCGCTCGAGCGCAGTGCGAGGTTGGAGCCGAAGAGCGGCGCGTGACCGAGGAGCGCGCCGACGAACCAGATGTACCCGCCGATGTAGAGGTTCTCTGCGAGCCAGTGGACGACGCGGCTCGAGCCGTAGAAGTCTCCGGGCCCTGACAGCAGATCGAGATTGGCGTTGTCGTCGAACGCCCAGACGATCCGCTCGATCCAGTCCGCGGGCGGCACCGAATCGGCGTCGAGCCGGGTCAGCAACTCACCGGTCGCGGCGTCGAAGCCCGCCGCCGTCGCCGGGAAGATGCCCCGGAGGGGCTCCTCAACCACGCGGGCGCCGTGCCGACGGGCAACGTCCGCCGTGTCATCCGTGCTCCCGTTGTCGACGACGACGATCTCGTCTGCCGGTCGCGACTGCGCGGCGAGCGCCGTCAGGCACTGTTCGAGCATGACGGCGTCGTTCAGGGCGGGAATCACGACCGAGACGCGCATAGCGTTACCCAGCATAGCCAGGGGCACCCCCGGCGATAGTCTGGGCGCGTGAAGCCCCCTCGCCTGCTGCTCGCGGTAGCCGCCGCGCTGCTCGCCCTTCCGATCGCGGCGGCCCCCGCCGCCGCGGCACCGGCCGACGTCGACGACTTCTCGTTCGACTCGTTCTCCGGCGAGTACTACCTCGACATCGACGAGTCCGGCCGTTCGACGCTACGAGTCGTCGAGACGATCGTCGCGCGATTCCCCGAGTTCGACCAGAACCGCGGTATCGTCCGGGCCATTCCGACGAAGTACGGCGACGTGAACCTCGGGCTCTCCGTCGTCTCGGTCACCGACGAGTCGGGGGCGCCCGTGCCGTTCGAGCGCGGCGACTACGGCGATTTCGCCGAGCTCGCGCTCGGCACCGACGAGTTCGTGCACGGCCGCACGACCTACGTGATCGAGTACACGATGCGCGACGTCGTGCGGAACTTCGCAGACACCGGCGATGATGAGTTCTACTGGGACATCAACGGCGACGGGTGGGGCCAGGAGTTCGGGAGCGTGAGCGCGAGCATCCATCTCTCTGCCGCGTTCCAGGACGCGCTCACCGGGTCCGACGCGTGCTTCCTCGGGGTCTACGGCGAGGTGGGGGAGTGCGAGCTCGAGTACTCCGACGGCGTGTTCTCGGCGACGGTGACACCGGTCGGCCCCTACAACACGCTCACCGTCGCGATCGGGTTCGACGGCGGCACGGTCGTCCAGCCGACTCTCCCGCGGGACAGCTGGATCGTCACGATCGCGCCGCTCGTGCTCCTCGGCCTCGGCGGCGTGTGGCTCCTCGTCGCGATCCTCGTGCGATTCCTCGTGTGGCGGCACGCGAAGGGCCGGGGTACGGTGATCGCCCAGTTCGAGCCGCCCGCCGACAGCGACCTCCTTCTCGACGCCGAATTGCTCGATCGCCGCTGGGTCGGCCTTCCCGCGCTCTTCATCGACTTCGCCGTGCGCGGCATGGTGAAGGTCATCGACCTCGAACCGGGTGGCGGCAGCGGCACGGGTAACCGCCGCTTCCAGCTCGAGCTCGCGACCGCCGACGGGGCGACCGCCCGAGAGAAGCGGATTCTCGTCGCCCTGTTCGGCAAGGCGCTCAAGCCGGGCTCGGAGGTGAACCCGGGCTCCCTCACGGCGGCGCAGGGGGCATCTCTG
This sequence comes from Antiquaquibacter soli, assembly GCF_030580675.1. Taxonomy (GTDB): domain Bacteria; phylum Actinomycetota; class Actinomycetes; order Actinomycetales; family Microbacteriaceae; genus Rhodoglobus; species Rhodoglobus soli. The sequence continues at coordinate 1,083,050 of NZ_JAUQUB010000001.1, forward strand.
TACTCGATGGGCGCATCGTCGCAGCAAGCGCTCATCGAGCGCGGCTACCTCGCCCGGCCGGATGACCGGCTGCCGAAGTGGATCCGGCGCGCCGGCTTCGCCACCGTGCTCGCGTTCGCCCCGATCTGGGTGTGGGCGGGGTTCAACGACGTGCTCGAGGGCAACGTCGTAGGACCGGCGTTCGGCACGGTGTTCCTCTGGATCGTGGCGTCCGGCTTCACCGTCCGGCCGCTGCTGCGCACTCGGCGCGGGGGCGAGGCGTTCGAGTACCTGCAGGGTCTGCGGGAGTACCTCACCGTCGCCGAGGAGGCCCGGCTGCGGATGCTCCAGTCGCCCGAGGGCGCCGTGCGCGTCGATACGGCCGACCGCGACGCCGTCGTGAAGCTCAACGAGCGCCTGCTGCCCTACGCCGTCCTGTGGGGCGTGGAGGACCGCTGGGTCGAGGTGCTGCGCGCCGCGAACGTCGCGCCCGCCTGGGTGGAGGGAACGGATGTCTCGGCGAGCATGCTCTCGAGCTTCCGGGTCGCCTCGACCTCCTCGGTCCGCCCCATCGTCACCTCGTCCTCCGGCGGGTCGAGCTCGTGGTCGTCGTCGAGCAGCTCGAGCTTCTCGAGCGGCTCGAGCGGCGGCGGCTTCTCCGGTGGCGGGGGCGGCGGAGGCGGCGGCGGCGGGCGGTAGGGACTCGGCCCGAGGTCGACTAGGCTCGCACGGTGGACATCACGCTCGTTGTCGCGCTGGTCATCGCGCTGGCACTGTTCTTCGATTTCACGAACGGGTTCCACGACACGGCGAACGCGATGGCGACTCCGATCGCGACGGGCGCGCTCAAGCCGAAAGTGGCCGTCGCCATCGCCGCAGTGCTCAACCTCGTGGGGGCGTTCCTGTCCACCGAGGTCGCCAAGACGATCAGCGGCGGGCTCATCCGCGAGGGCGAGCAGGGCATCCAGATCACTCCCGTCATGATCTTCGCCGGACTCATCGGGGCCATCGTCTGGAACATGGTCACCTGGTTCCTCGGTCTGCCGTCGAGCTCCTCCCACGCCCTGTTCGGCGGGCTCATCGGGGCGACCATCGTCGGGGCGGGCTTCGGCGCGATCGACGGAGCCGTGCTGCTGTCGAAGATCGTGCTCCCGGCCTTCCTCGCGCCCGTCATCGCCGGCGTGGTCGCCTTCACGGCGACGAAGATCGCCCTCGTTCTGACACGGAAGTCGGATACCTCGCAGGGCGGGTTCCGCTACGGCCAGATCTTCACCTCCTCCCTCGTCTCCCTCGCGCACGGCACGAACGACGCGCAGAAGACGATGGGCGTCATCACTCTCACCCTCGTCGCGGCCGGCTTCCAGTCGAGCGGTACGGGCCCCGAGTTCTGGGTCATCGTCGTGTGCGCCCTCGCTATCGCTCTCGGCACCTACATGGGCGGCTGGCGGATCATCCGCACCCTCGGCACGCGCATCACCGACGTGAGCCCCCCGCAGGGCTTCGCCGCCGAGGCGAGTACGACGGCCACGATCCTCGCGAGCTCCCACCTCGGGTTCGCGCTCTCCACGACTCAGGTCGCCTCGGGTTCCGTCATCGGCGCGGGCCTCGGCAAGGACCGCCGCGCGGTCCGGTGGCGCGTCGCGGGCCGCATTGCGATCGCCTGGCTCATCACCCTCCCGGCGGCGGGCCTCGTCGCGGCTCTCGCCGAGCTCATCGCGCGAATCGGCCCCGTGGGGATCGCGATCGACGCGGCGATCGGCGTCGCGGTCATCGTCACGATCTTCGTGCGCTCCCGGCGATCCGTGGTCGCCCACCACAACGTCACCGACTCGGACGCGGTCCCGGATGACGCGTCCGCACTCGAGCCGAAGAAGGCGGGCACCCCGTGATCGACTGGACCGCCTTCGTCACCGTCGCCGCGGCGTCCCTCCTCTCGGCGTGCCTGCTCGTCGCCCTCTATGCTCTCGGCGTGCGGCTCCTCACGAGTACGGGCGACCTGCTCCCGCGCACCCGTCGTCTCGCGGGAGTCGCGTGCTTCGTGCTGTGCGGCGCCCTCGTCCTCTTCGGCATCTACCTCATCGTCCCCGCGCTGCACGGGGGCTGAGCCGCCTCAGAGCAGTCCGCGCACCGCGAACGCCGCCTCGGTCGCCGCGGGAAGGGTGAGACCGGGGAGCTCGGTCGCGAGCTGACCAGCGTCCGAGTGCCCCTGGATCGTGATCGAGTGCACGGTGTCGAAGAGGTACAGCGCGGAGTCGAGGTGGCCGTCGGCCGCGTCATCCGCGTCGAGGGCCTGCAGCACCGCGCTGCCGTCTGCCGTGCGCTCGTCGGCGATGACCCCGGGGAGCGTGCCGTAGAGATCGAGCTCCTCCTGGAGGATCGGGATGGCGGCGATCGTCACGCCGAGCTGGGTGCCGCCGTCCGCCGAGACGAAGACGCACACCCGCTGCTCGTAGGCCTCCTGGCCGGCCTGCCCCGTCGACGCCGCTTCGTCGTAGGCGAGGTCGGCGGAGATGCCGGCGATCGCGAGCACGACCTCGTCGCACGAGGGCAGCGAGCCGCCCGCGCTCGGCGCCGACGTGTGCGAGGGCGCCGCCGTGGGGGTGTCGTCCGGGGCGGCCGCGGGCGTCGTGCAGGCGCTGAGCGCGATCGCGGCGAGGACGGCGACGGATGCTGTGGAAAACGCGCGAGGCATCCCACGACCCTAACAACCGTGCCTAGGATTGTTCTGTCAGTCAAAGGAGACAGGACGAATGTCGAACACGCCACAAGCGCAGGCAGCACCCCGAACAGCAGAGGCCCACATGATGGGCGACGAGAACACCCCCCGGCACGATTTCTCGGCCGCGATGGATGGCACCATCCCCACCCGGATCGAGTCGGACTCGCTCGGCTCGATGCCCGTCCCGGCGGCGGCCTACTGGGGCATCCACACCGCGCGGGCGCTCCAGAACTTCCCGATCACGCGCCGCGCGATCTACAACTACCCGGACCTCATCCGCGCCCTCGCGCGCGTCAAGCAAGCGGCGGCCCGCGCCAATCTCGAGCTCGGCGTACTCGACCCCCGCAAGGCCGAGCTCATCGACCGGGTGTGCGAGGAGATCGTCGGGGGCGCGCTGCACCTCGAGTTCTGCGTCGGCGCGATCCAGGGCGGGGCGGGAACCTCGACCAACATGAACACGAACGAGGTGATCGCGAACCGCTGCCTCGAGCTCATGGGCCACGAGAAGGGCCAGTACGAGCACTTCAGCCCCATCGACGATGTCAACCGCAGCCAGTCGACGAACGACGTCTACCCGACGGCGATCAAGCTCGCGATGGTGTTCGGCATCCAACGGCTGCTCGCCGAGCACCGCCTGCTCACGGCGTCGTTCGCCGCGAAGGGGCGCGAGTTCGCGAGCATCCTCAAGATCGGGCGTACGCAGCTGCAGGATGCCGTTCCCATGACGCTCGGCCAGGAGTTCACGGGCTTCGCCCACACGCTCATGGAGGACTACGACCGCCTCACCGAGACGATCCCGTGGATGAACGAGATCAACATGGGCGCCACGGCGATCGGCACCGGAATCACGGCCGACCCGCGCTATGCCGAGGCCGTGCGCCGCCACCTCGTCGAGGTCACCGGGATCGAGATGGAGACCGCGCCGGACCTCATCGAGGCGACGGCGGATGCGGGCATCTTCATGACTCTCAGCGGCACGCTCAAGCGGGCGGCGGTCAAGCTCTCGAAGATCTGCAACGACCTGCGTCTGCTCTCGAGCGGGCCGCAGGCGGGCCTCGGCGAGATCACCCTCCCGCCCCGCCAGGCCGGGTCGTCGATCATGCCCGGCAAGGTCAATCCTGTGATCCCCGAGGTCGTCAACCAGGTCGCCTTCGCGGTGATCGGCGCGGATGCCACGGTCACGGCGGCCGCAGAGGCGGGGCAGCTCCAGCTCAACGCCTTCGAACCGGTGATCGCCAACTCGATCCTCCAGTCGCTCGCCTGGATGACCAACGCCTGCTACACCCTGCGGGTCAACTGCATCGACGGCATCACGGCGAACACCGAGCGTCTCGCGATGCAGGTGGAGTCGAGCGTCGGGGTCGTCACCGCCCTGACCCCGTACATCGGCTACGCGACGGCCGCGTCGCTCGCACATACCGCGCTCACGTCGCACGCGTCGATCAAAGATCTCGTCGTCGACGCGGGGCTCATGACGCCGGAGAAGGTCGCTCAGGTGCTCTCGCCGGAGAAGCTCTCGGGAATGGTGCCGCTCACGGGCCCGCTCATCCTGCCTGACGCGCCGCCGCGCACCTAGCGGCGGGCGTGGCGCGCCCCCGCGGGCTACTTCGCCTCGGCGTCGTCCTCGAGCTCGTGGAGAGCCTTGTCGCGAGCGTCGCCCGCTGCCTCGGTGACGCGCGCCGTGGCATCCTTCGCGGCGGTCGTCGCGCGCTCGGCGACGTCCTTGGCGGTCTCGGAGACCTTGCCGGCGACGTCCTTCGCCGTCGACTGCACGTTCTCGGCGACGTCCTTCGCGGTCTCGGAGACCTTGCCCGCGACGTCCTTGGCGGTCGACTGCACCTTCTCCGCGACGTCCTTGGCGACGCCCGGCGCGGCCTTGACCGCGGCCTCGGCACGCTCGCGGATGATCGGCGCCTGCTGGCGCGCGTACTCCTCGACGTCGCGCCTCGCCTTGGCCACGCGCGGGTCCTCCCACAGCTTGGTCGCGGCGGCCTTCATCTTGTCGTACTGCTCGCGACCGGCGCGCGTTCCGAGCACGTAGCCGAGGGCGACACCGGCGGCGAGGGCGAGGATTCGAGGGTTCATGCCGTCAGCCTAGTTCGGACTCCCTGTGCACGTCCTCCGGATCCTTGTCCGGTCTCAGCCCTCGCCAGCTGGGATGACGGAGCTTGCCGGTCGGGGTCCACTCCGAGAACTCGACCTCGCCGACGATGCTCGGCGTGACCCAGTGGGCGTCGGATGCGTCGGGCCCCGGCACCTCGACGAACGGGCTCGTCTTGCGCTCGAGCCGCCGCAACCGGGTGCCGAGCTCAGCGAGCATCCGGTCGCTGAAGCCCGTGCCGACGCGGCCCACGTACTCCAGTCCGTCGGTTCCGGGCACCCCCATGAGCAGCGATCCGACCTGGTGGGCCCGCGTCCCGGAACCGGGTCGCCACCCGCCGATCACGACCTCCTGGGAGAGGTGGTGCTTGATCTTGATCCAGGATGACGCGCGCTTTCCGGCCAGGTAGGCGGATGCCCGGCGCTTCGCCATGACCCCCTCGAGCCCGAGCTGCCGACTCGTCGCCACCGCCGCCCGGGCATCCCCGTCGAACACAGGCGGCAGCTGGATCGCGCCGCCAGGGCTCAGCGCGGCCTCGAGTCGCTCCCGCCGCTCCGACCAGGGACGCTGCACGAGCGACTCGCCGTCAAGCTCCAGGAGGTCGAAGACCATGAACTGGACGGGGGTGGTCGCCATCGCCGGCTCGACGTCCTTCGGCTTGGCGAGCTTCATGCGCTTCTGCAGCACGCCGAAGTCGGGGCGGCCTGCGGCGTTGAGCGCGATCACCTCGCCGTCGAGCACGGCGTCGGTGCGCAGCATCCCGGGCAGGGCCTGCAGCTCGGGATAGGTCGCCGTGACGTCGACGCCGTTACGGCTCCAGAGGCGCACCGTCCCGTCGCGCACCTCGGCGATCGTGCGCACGCCGTCCCACTTCATCTCGAACGCCCACTCGTCCGTGTCGCCGAGCTCGCCGAGCGTGCCGGGGCTCGCGAGCATGGGGGAGAGCGAGCGCTCCGAGGCCGCGCGGGGTGGCCGGGTTCCGCCGATGACCTTGCGGCGGGAGTCGGCGCGGGCGTGGCGCGGCGGTTGCTCGTCGACCGGCTTCATGAGGTGGATGAGCCAGTTGTTCTCGTCCCCGTCGCGGCCGCCGGTCTGGATGAGGGCGTAGCGGTGGGACCCGTGCTTCTCGCCGTGAAGGGTAGCGATGACCTCTTTGCCGTCGCGCCACTTCTCGAGGTCGTAGGTTCCGCGATCCCAGATCGTGACCTCGCCCGCGCCGTACTGCCCGGCCGGGATGACTCCCTCGAACGCGCCGTAGGCGAGCGGGTGGTCCTCCGTCTGCACGGCGAGGTGGTTCTTGCCGGGGTCGGTCGGCACCCCCTTCGGCAGCGCCCAGCTCACGAGCACGCCGTCGTGCTCGAGCCGGAAGTCCCAGTGCAGCCGGGTCGCGTGGTGCTCCTGGATGACGAAGCTGTTTCCGCTCGAGGTCGGCGGTGCCTCGGCGGGCACGGGCTCGGGCGTCTTGTCGCCGTCGCGCATGCTGCGATAGGTAGCGAGCCGGTCATCCGGTCCGCCTGCGGCGATGAAGCCGGCCATGCGCTCGGGGGTGGGCTCAAGCGAGGCCAAGTGGCCCGCCGTGAGGTCGGCGAGCAGGTCTCCCTTCTTCTCGACCCGGCGGATGACCTCGCGGTAGTCGAGGTGCGCGAGGGTCGGGCTCTCGAGCTCCTTCCACGTGCGCGGCGCGGCGACCATGGGGTGGGCGCGGCCGCGCAGCGAGTACGGAGCGATCGTGGTCTTGCTGCCGTTGTTCTGGCTCCAGTCGACGAGCACCTTGCCCTCGCGCAGCGTCTTCTTCATATCGCTGACGATGAGGTCGGGATGATCGGCCTCGAGCGCCCGCGCGAGCTCGTGCGCGACATCCGACACCTGGTCGCTGGTCTGCTTCCCATCGAGGGCCGCATAGAGGTGGATTCCCTTCGACCCGCTCGTGACCGGGAACGGGTCGAGGCCCATGTCCTTGAGGATGCGGCGCGCGAGGCGGGCGACCTCCGCGCACTCCGGGAGCCCCGCGCCGGGACCGGGGTCGAGGTCGAGCACGAGCCGATCGGGGTTCTTGCGCACCCCCGTTCGACCGAACTGCCACTGCGGCACGTGCAGCTCGAGGGCGGCGATCTGGCCGAACCACGTGAGCGTCGCGAGGTCGTTGACGAGCGGGTACGAGTTGACGTGGTCGGAGTGCTGGATGTCGCGGCGCAGCACCCACTGCGGCGTCGAGCGGTCGTCGAGGTTCTTCTGGAAGAACATCTCGCCCGGGTCATCCGCCGTTCCGACTCCGTTGACCCAGCGCTTGCGGGTGACGGGGCGGTTTGCGGCGTGGCGGATGAGCGGCTCGGCGACGCGCGCGTAGTAGTCGAGCACGTCCGCTTTCGTGGTGCCCGTCTCGGGGTAGAGCACCTTGTTCAGGCTCGTGAGCTTCAGCCGGTGGCCGTCGATCGTGACGACCTGGTCGTCCCCTGCTGCGGCTGCCATGGCTCCATCTTGCGTCGCAAGGGGTGGCAGCGACAACCGGGAGGGTGTGTACTTGACATCGGCATGTTCATCATGTCCACATCACGTCGCAGACAGCGGGAGGCACGATGCGGTCGATCTGGAAGGGCGCCATCACGTTCGGGCTCGTCAATGTGCCGGTGAAGGTGTACACGGCTACCGAGGACCACGACGTCTCGCTGCACCAGGTTCACGACAAGGACGGCGGGCGCATCCGCTATCGCCGCGTGTGCGAGATCGATGGCGAGGTCGTCGAGTACGCGAACATCGCGAAGGCCTACGATGACGGCGAGCGCACGGTCGTGCTCACCGACGCCGACATGGCGTCGCTCCCCGCCGAGAAGAGCCGCGAGATCGATGTCGTCGAGTTCGTGCCGACCGAGCAGGTCGACCCGATCATGTTCGAGAAGAGCTACTACCTCGAGCCCGACTCCCGGTCGGTGAAGGCCTACGCGCTGCTGCGCCGCACGCTCGAAGAGAGCGACCGCACCGCGATCGTGAAGTTCGCCTTGCGTCAGAAGACCCGGCTCGGGGCCCTCCGCGTGCGGGGCGACGTGCTCATGCTCCAGTCCCTGCTGTGGGACGACGAGGTGCGCGAGGCGCGCTTCCCGGCTCTCGACGAGAAGGTCTCGATCTCGGCGAAGGAGCTCGAGATGTCGCAAGCGCTCGTGAAGAGCTTCGAGTCCGACTTCTCGCCCGAGAAGTTCACCGACGACTACCAGGATCAGCTCAAGGAGCTCATCGAGGCCAAGCTCGAGAAGGGCGACGCCCTCGACACGGCGGAGACCTTCGGGGAGTCGGCGGAGGAGGGCGGCGGCGAAGTGCTCGACCTCATGGAGGCGTTGCGCCGCAGCGTCGAGAAGAACCGCTCGCAGTCGGCGCCCGCGAAGAAGCCGGCTGCGAAGAAGGCGACCGCGGCGAAGCCGGCCGCGAAGAAGGCGCCGGCGAAGAAGAAGGCCTCCGCCTAGCCGGTGGGGTGAGCGGCGTCGGAGCCGTCGACGGAGTGCGCCTCGCGGATCCGGCGGCCTTCCGCCTCGTCGGCTGAGCGCTGGCGCGCGAGCATGTGGTTGCGCGCCGTGCTGCGCAGTGCGACCTGGATGCTCTCCTCCGACGCCATGCCGGCGTGCAGCTGCCGCAGCCTCATGACCTCCGCATCCACTTCCGCGCCGAGCACGAGCACGAGGTTCGTGAGGTAGAGCCACAGCAGCACGACGAGGCCTCCGCCGAGCCAGCCGTACACGCGGTCGTAGGGGGCGACCGTGAACACGTAGACGGCGAAGGCGGCCGTCGCGAGGCTCCACACGCCGATCGCGAAGAGCGCGCCGTGGCTCACCCAGCGGATGCGCTCGTGGCGCACGTTGGGTGCGGCGTAGTACAGGAGCGCGACGATGAGCGTGACGAGGGCGGCGAGCACCGGCCAGCGGACGATCGAGAACGCGGTGACCCACGGCTCGCCGATGCCGAGTGAGCGTGCCGCCGCAGCGGCGATGCGCGGCGTCGTGACGAGCAAGGCGATGACGGCGGAGAACGCGACGAGCAGGAAGGCGGACAGCACGAGCATCAGTCCGCGGAACGTCCAGATCTGGCGGCCCTCCTGCACTTCGTAGGCGCCGTTGACCGCGCGGCCGAACGCCGTCGCGTAGCTCGCGAGCGACCAGAGGGACAGCGCGAGACCGATCGCGAGGGCGAGCCCGGGGTTGCCGATCGCGAGGAGCTGGCCGAGCGGCTCTCGGATCGTCTCGACGGTCGCCGGCTGGAGCACCTCTCCGAGGATCTCGAGGATGACCTCGGTCGCCCGATCGCCGTTGCCGAGCGCGAACGCGGAGACGACGGCGAGCGCGGCGGGGAAGATCGCAAGGCTCGCGAAGAAGCTGAGCGCCGCGGCGGAGTCCAACCCGCGGTGCCGGATGAACCCGTGCCACGCGCGGCGGGCCGCGAAGGCCCACGAGCTGCGCGGGAGTCCGCGCGAGGTGAGCGTCATCGGGGGTTCCGCGACCGCTCCACGCCGAAGGGGAGGATCACCCACGCGAAGGCGATCCCGAGGAGGGTGACCGCGCCTGCCGCCCAGCCCCACTGCCTGCCGAGCACGACGTCGACGATCAGCAGGACAGTGCCGAGGATCGTGAGCCCGACGAAGAACAGCGTGACCTTGAGGACGCGGTTCGCGATTGTGACGATCTCATCCTTCGCCTTCTGCTTGAACAGCACCCGGTGCAGGCTCACCGGGGTGAGAGCGAGGATCGTGGTGATCGCGGCGGTCCCCACGAGGATGAGGTACGTCGTGACCTGGTACTCGTCGAGCTCGGTGAACCGCGGCTGGAACGCGAGCGCGAGGAGGAACCCGGTGAGGATCTGAGTGCCGGTCTGGATGACGCGGAGCTCCTGCAGCAGCTCGGCCCACCTCCGGTTGAGGCGCTCCTGCTCGGTCTCGTCGTCGCGTTCGATGGTGCCGCTCATCCCTTGATGGTAGCCACCGGGCGCGCCCGCCACAGGTGCAATCCCGCGTAGCTGCGCCACGGCGCCCAGCGCCGGCCGTGCTCGGCGAGGCCCCGAGCGGTCGACGGCAGTCCGAGGGCGGCGGCGCTCTGCAGCATGACGAGGTCGGTCGACAGGAGGGTGTCGGGGTTGCCGAGCACGCGCATTGCGAGATAGCCGGCGGTCCAAGGGCCGATGCCGGGGAGGGCGACGAGCTGCTCCGTGAACTCGGCGGCGGGCATCCCGACGTCCAGCCGCACGCGGCCCTCGACCACGGCCTCCGCGGCCCCGACGATCGTGGCGATGCGCGACGCCGGTCCGCGCAGCACCTCCCGGCCGCGCTCCGCGAACTGCTGCGCGGTCGGGAACCGCCCGTCCGACCCGAGCTCCCGCGTGAGCGTGCCGAGAACGGTGCGCGCTGCCGCGATCGAGATCTGCTGACCCACGAGGGTGCGGAACAGGGCCTCCTCCGGATCGAGCGCCCCGGGGATGCGGATGCCCGGCACCGCCGCCACGAGCGGCGCGAGCGTGGCATCCGCCGCGAGTGCTCCGTCGATCGCGACCGAGTCCGCATCCAGGTCGAAGAGGCGACGGACCCGGGCGACGAGGGGCGCGACATCCGCGATGCTCTCGAGCCGCGCGGAGCACACGACGCCGCTGTCGCCATCGAGCTCGATCCGGATGCTCGCCGCCCCACCGGGCAGACGCAGGGTCCGCTCGAACCAGTCGTGCCCGCCGGACTCGAGTCCGGCGATCGCGTGGTCTGCGAGGTAGCGCAGCACCCCCGTTCCGTCGAAGGGCGGCCGGGCCGGCAGCCGCAGCGTGATCGTCGTCGCGTCGTCGCTCGTCGGCGGTGCGGCACGACCGCGGCGCGCGAGGGCGCGCAACTGGGTGGGCGTGGTCTCGTAGACCGCGAGGATCGTGTCGTTGAACTGGCGGACGCTCGAGAACCCGCTCGCGAACGCGACATCCGCGACGGGCAGATCGGTCGAGGCGAGGAGCGTGCGGGCGCTGTGGGCGCGGTGCGCTCGAGCGAGCGCGAGGGGGCCGGCGCCGAGCTCCGCCGTGAGCACGCGAGTGAGGTGGCGGGGCGTGTAGCCGAGGCGCGACGCCAGACCGGGGACCCCTTCGCGCTCGACGACGCCATCGCCGATGAGCCGCATCGCGCGGGAGGCGAGATCGTCGGCGAGGTTCCAGTCGGGGGAGCCGGGCACGGCGTCGGGCTGGCAGCGCTTGCACGCGCGCAGCCCCGCCTCGTGAGCAGCGGCCGCCGTGCGGTAGAAGCGCACGTTCCGCGAGTGCGGCGTCATCGCGGGGCAGCTCGGCCGGCAGTAGATGCCGGTGGAGTGGACTCCCGCGATGAACTGGCCGTCGAATCGCGCATCTCGGGATCGCAGGGCGCGATAGCGCTGCTCGAAGAGGTCGTCGGTCGCGGTCACTCGTCCAGCGTCGCACCCGCGACCGACATCCTCTAGCGGGAATCGGACAGAGCTAGGCGCCCTGGGGGATGACTCCCTTGACGAGGACGAAGTCGTTGTAGGGCTCGTCCTCGCGAGTGAGCACGACGAGCCGGGCGCTCCGTGCTCGCTCGTAGAAGTCGAAGCGGGGGATGTTCTCGAGCTCGAAGTCCCGCCCCTCGGCGGCCCGCGCGAGCTCGAGGACGCGCACCGCGTTGGGAACCAGGTGATCGGGGTCGTCGTACGCCTCCATCTTCGCGACGGGCGGCACCGCGAAGTCGAGGGGCAGCACGCTCAGGATCGCCTCCGCCGCGCGCACGATCCCCGCGTCGACTCGGACGACCGGCACTCCCGCCGAGTAGGCGGGGTAGTTGCGGTCGGCGAGCACGAGAGCGTCGCCGTGGCCGAGCTCGTCGAGGTGCTTGAGCAGCTCGCCGGACAGCAGCGGGTCGGTGTTCTTGAGCATCAGGCCTCCGATCGGGGGGAAGCCTAGCTCACGACGCGATGCGGGCGTCGCCGATGAGGTGCACGGTCACGCCGAGGGCATCGAACATGGCCGCCTTCGCCGTGAGAGCCCTGTCGGCGGTCTCCGCGTCGGGCGCGTAGACGAGCTGGGCGTGGTTCGCTTTGTGCCGCGCCATGAACTGGTCGCGGGTGACGCCGTGGAGCACGGCGTGCATGATCGGCCACTCCGGGTTCGTCGCCTGCCAGCGCCGCTCGGTCTCCTCCGCGGGGAGGTCGATCGCGGAGCCGCGTCCGAGGTCCACGTGGAGCCGGGCATCCTGGATGTAGACCCGCGACCAGACGACCTCGCCGGCCTTCGACACCCCCTTGATCGTCGAGCCGCCGAGCGGGAAGTACATGGGGTTCTGCCGCCAGCCGGTGGCGCCCGCGTAGCCCTCCGCGAAGTGCGAGGGCGGAACGGAGCCGGAGATCTCGAACACCCACACGAACGTGCCGTCGAACTCCTCGCCCCACCGCACGTCGTGGAGCGTGTTCGCCGAGTCGAGCCCCATCGCCTGCCAGACGCGGTGGGTGATGAGGGCGTCGATCGCGACGCCCTCATCGGCCTCGTTCGCGAGCGGGACGGGCAGCCCCTCCCACAGCACCCGCGAGCCGTCGCGCGACCGCACCGGCGGGCGCTCGGCGTTGTTGACGATGCCCTCCGCGAGGTCGGATGCCGGGCAGATGTCCTTGAGCCCCTGCTGGTACTGGATGCCGATCGCATCCAGCCCGAAGTCGTCGGCGATGCGCAGGAGCGCGATGTACATGCGCGCCTGGAGCAGCACCTGGCGCTCGGTGAGCTCGGTCGCCTCATCGCTGCCGAACGCGAAGGTCATGCCGTGCTCCAGCAGCCAGTCGAGCACGCCGCGCGCGTCATCCTCGCTCACGGTCTGCATCTCGGCCCACAGAGCGGACTGCGACAGGCGCTCCTTGTAGATGCCGAGCGGGTTCATGAGCTCGTCGTCGATGATCGCGTTGTACATCCCCATGCAGCCCTCGTCGAAGACGCCGAAGATCGCCTTGTCGGCGGTGAGCTGCGCGGCGAGCGCCCGCCCGAGCGCGACCTCGTCGGTCGCGGGGAGCGGCGGGAGCGGATGAACGTGCGAGTCGTCGTGGGCGATCGAGCCGGTCTCCACCCAGCTACGGATGCCGTCGAGGAACCACTCGTCGGTGAAGTCGACGCTCCAGATGCTCGAGTAGGGCTTGCCCATCTTCGTCAGGCCGCCGTTGAGGCCGAGGAGGCCGACGAGGCCGGGGGCGTCCCCCTCGAAGTTCGCGACCGTGAGGATCGGGCCGCGGTGGGTGCGCAGTCCCGCGAGCACGTGGTGGCTGTACTGCCAGACCGCCTCGGCGACGATGAGCGGCGCCTCCTCGGGGATCGCCGTGAACACCTCGAGCCCCATGCGCTGGCTCGAGATGAAGCCGTGGCCGGTGGCCGGGTCGACGGGGTTCGCCCGACGGATGTTCCAGCCGAGGTCGCCGAAGACGCGGGCCAGCTCGGCCTCCATGCGCTCTTGGATCGGCCAGCCGGACCGGTTGGGCGCCTCACGGAGGTCGCCGCTCGAGATGAGCCACGCCGTCTTCGGCTCGAGGGCCGGTCGGGTGACGGGTGAGGGGAGGGTGTACGCGGGCATCAGTGCTCCTGTTCGGTGGTGCGGAAGACGAGGGTCTCCCAGTCGTCGACGTCGTCGATCTGGACGCGGCCGTCGGTGAGGGTCAGCGGATGCTCGGCACCGTCCACGACGCGGGCGGCGGCCACGGCGCCGCGCACCCGGAGGGTGAGCGAGGCGAGCCGGGCGACGTCTTCGATCGCCGCGGGCTGCGCGGCGCCGTAGAGGTCGAGCGGCACGACGGGGTAACCGGTGACGAGGTGCACGACGAGGTCGCTGCCGCGTCGGGCGACGACGGCCTCCGTGTTGTGGTGCGTCCCCTCGATCGCGACGACGGGCTCCTGCCCCGCGGCGCGCAGCACGAGCTCGGCGAGCAGGTCGCGATAGGCGCCGTGACCCAGCCGCGCGCGGTTGTTGCCGAGGCGCGCGGTGGACACCACCACGCGACCAGCGCCGACGGATCGCTCCACGATGACGGGCTCCGCCGTCGCGCGGCCCGGCGCCGGCTGGTTGTTGTGCCAGTAGTTCGACTCGTCCGTCTCGAGCACCGGGTCCGTGCGTGTCGCGAGCACGCGGACGTCGTCAGCGATCTGCGACAGCGGTGCCATCCGACCGTAGTGGGGCAAGGGCCAGTCGCCGAGGTCGCCGGCGAGCTCGGCGCCCAGCTGCACGTACGGGAAGGTGTAGCCGGAGCGCTCGCCGAATCCGACGCCGAGCAGGTCCACCAGGGCGGGATCCATCGCTGTCGGGCGACCCCGTTCGTCCCGGGTCCCCGCCTCCCCGGTCACGACGAGGCCGCCGCCGGAGCGGACGAATGCGCCGAGGGCAGCGACCTCGTCCGGAGACAGGGAGAGGGCATCCGGGAGCACGACGACGCGGTAGTCCGAGAGTCGCGCGAGGGACTCCGGGCGCTCGTCGAGGAGGTCGACGGGAAGGTGCGCCTCGACGAGGGCGCGGTAGGTACCCGTCACGGCCGCGACGAGGTCGCTCGGCGCCGATCGCGGCTCGCTCTGCGGGAACTGCGCCGACTGCTCGCCGTTCGACGGGTTCTCCTCGGCGCCGAGGACGCTCTCGAGCTCGCGCGAGCGCTGGCTCGCGTAGAGCGCGGCGAAGCGTTCCGGCACCGCGCCGTCGAGCCACCGGGACCGCTCCGCGATCCGCGCGAAGACGGGCGCGAGCCGTCGGTAGACCTCCGGCTCGATCGCGCCGCTCGCGTACGGCTGGTCGTCGACCGACACCGTCGAGCCGTGGGCGGCGACGGTGAACGCCTCGAATCGCAACTGCGCCTCGGAGCGCAGCGTGAAGTCCCACGTGTGCACGAATCGGCTCACGAGAACCTCGCTCGGTCGCCCCTGCACTCCCGCGGAGATGTAGCTCGAGGCGAAGCTCGGGAACCCGAGGCCGTGCCAGTCGGTGTAGCCCTCGCTCGAGCCGATGTCGGCGAGCTCGAGGTGGCCGGTCGTGAGGCCGATCACCGCGTCGACGAAGGTCGTCGCGTAGAAGTTGGGGATGAGGGCCGCGAGCGGGCGCTCCTGCGCGAGCACGGCGCGCTGCTCCTCGAGGTAGTCGCGCAGCACCTGCTGCGAGAAGTGGATGAGGTCGATCCAGCCCTCGTCGTCTCGATCGTCGGGCATCGGTCGGCCGTACTGGGCCTCGAACGCGCGCTGGCAGCGCCAGCACACGCACGGCCCGGCGGTGAGAATGTCGCTCCACAGCCCGTCGATGGGGTAGCGGCGGGCGATCTCGCGCACCTGGTCGAGCGCGAACTGCCGGTACGGACCGAGGAGGCACAGCGCGGGCCAGCGACCCGTGCTCCCGCGGGAGGGCGAGGGCACGAGCATCCAGTCGGGGTGGGCGCCGGCGGCGGCCGTGTCCCACATGTTGGAGTAGTAGGCGATGACGCGGATGCCCCGTTGGTGCGCGGCGGCGAGCTGTTCGCCGAAGAGGTCGCGGCCCTGGAGCTGCGAGTGCGGTCGACCGATCTCCGTGGGGTAGTAGGCGTTGCCGTACTGGCACTTCGCAAAGAGCACGACGGAGTCGACCCCGGCCTCGGCGAGGATCTCGAGGTCCTCCTCCGGTCGGACGGCCGAGAGCAGCTCGAAGCCGGGATCGGGGACGATGCCGCGCTGGTGCGGATCCGCCCAGTCCGGCGTGTGCGCGTCGTAGAAGACCCGGCGTCGGGAGGTCGTCCACCAGGAGGTGTCCGGCCCGGTCACGGGCGAGAGGCGGGTCGTCACGGTCGTCTGCTGTCCTTCGAAGTCATGCGGGGAGGAGGAGGCTCGGGGCGCCGGTGCCGTCGACTGAGCCGATTTTTCTGCGGCGGCATCGGGCGCCCCGAGGGCTGTGGGGATGCTCATGGCCGGGCCCCCTGGGCGGCGTCGATCCCGGCGAGCTCGTCGGCCGTGACGCGAGCCGCGAACGCGGCGAGGAGCGCGGGCACGACGAGCGCGAGGGTTCCGACCGTCGCCGCCACCGCGAAGGCGCCGAGGACCCCCAGCGCGATCAGCGAGACGGTCGTGCCGGGTCGGTACACGGCCAGGATCGCTCCGCCGCGGATCGCCGCGATCCCACCGCGGCCGCGAACGGCGCCGTAGGCCAGCGCTCGGGGCAGGACGGCGAGGGCGAGGCCCGCGGCGGCGAATCCGACGATCCGGAGCACGCCGTCCTGGCTGACGAGCCAGCCGGACCCGGCCGCCGCCGCGAGGATCAGGAGCGCGAGCAGGGCATCCGCTCGCAGCAGGTCGCCGACGCGGACCCGGCCGCCGTCCGCGAGAGCCGCGCCCACCTGGGCGAGGCCGGCGGAGGCGAGCGCGAGCGGCGTCAGGGCCAGGGCGACGAGCCACGGCGGAGCCGCCCCGAGGAGGGCGACGCCCACGGGCACGGCGGTCGCGGCGGTCACGGCACCCACCGCGAGAACGCGGGGGAGCTCGCGCCACACCTGCAGGGCGGTGACCCGCAGCTGCCCGGCCGGGCCGAGCGCGACGGTCGCGGTCGCGGCGCTCACAGCTTGAGCCCGCTCGACGCGATCGACTGCACGATCCAGCGCTGGGCGACGATGAAGACGACCAGCACCGGGATGATTGCGAGGGTGATCCCCGCGGCGATCGTGCCGAGCGAGCCGGTCGAGAACCGGCCGGCGAGCAGGACGAGGCCGACGGGCAGCGTCTGGTTCTCGACATCGCGGATCATCACGAGGGGCATGAGCAGGTCGTTCCACCAGTAGGTGAAGGTGAGGATGCCGAGCGTCGCGAGCGCCGGCCCGGAGAGCGGCAGGATCACTTGGAAGAAGGTGCGAACGTGGCCGGCCCCGTCGATGCGCGCCGCCTCCTCGAGCTCTCGCGGGAGGCTGAGGAAGTGCTGGCGGAGCAGGAAGATGCCGAACGCGCTGAACACACCCGGCAGGATGAGCGCCCACAGCGTGTTCGTCAGCCCGAGCTTCGACATCACGAGGAAGAGCGGCACGATCGTGACCTGGAGCGGGATCATGAGCGACCCGATCACGAGGGCGAAGGCGACCCCGCGACCCGGGAAGCTCAGTCGTGCAAAGGCGTAGCCGGCCGTCGAGCACGTGATGAGCTGCGCCGCGGTGATCGAGCCGGCGACGACGAGCGAGTTCAGGATGAAGCGCCCGTAGGGCACCTGCTCGAAGACCTTGCCGAAGTTCTCCAGCGTCGCCTCCGTCGGGAACGGCGAGGGCGGCAGCTCGTAGAGCTCGGCGTCGCTCGCCGAGATCGCCCCGCGGAATATCCACAGGAAGGGAGCCACGATGGCGACCGCGGCGATGGCGAGGATCGCAAAGGTCAGCACGGTGGTGACGATGGTGGACGGCCTCGGAAGGGCTCGTCGCTTCAGGGTGCTGTTCATTCGTAGAAGGTCCATCTGCGGGAGACGCGGAACTGGATGGCGGTCAGAACGATGAGCACGAGCAGGAGCGTGATGCCGATCGTCGACGCGTAGCCGAGGTCGAAGCTGCCGAAAGCGGTGTCGTAGATGTACTGCACGATCGTCCGACTCGCGTCGCCCGGTCCGCCGGTGGTGAGCACTCGCGGTTCGGCGAAGAGCTGGAACGCGTTGATCGTGTTGATGACGATGAGGAAGAAGACGGTGGGGGACAGCAGCGGCAGGGTGATGCGCCAGAAGCGCTGCCAGGCGTTCGTGCCATCCACGATCGCCGCCTCCCGGATCTCGTTCGGGATCGACTGGAGCCCGGCGATGTAGACGAGGATCGAGAAGCCGAGGGTCTTCCACGACGAGACGATGATGACCGAGATGGGCGCCCAGAAGCTCGAGCCGAGCCAGTCGATCCGGCCGACGTCGAACCACTCGCCGAGCCAGAAGTTGACGAGGCCGAGGTCCTTGTTGAGCAGGAAGCGCCAGATGAGCGCGACCGCCGACGAAGACACGACGAACGGGAAGAGGAACGACAGCCGGAAGAAGCCGCGCAGCCACCGGGGCATCCTCGTCTCGAGGAGCACGGCCAGCAGCAGCCCGATCGTCACGTTGACGGCGAGGATCGCGAAGGCCATGTAGGCGGTCGAACCGTACACCGCGAGCAGGCGCCCGTCGGTGAAGAGGCGGGCGAAGTTCGCGAGACCGATGAAGCGGCCGTCGCTCAGGAGGTTCCAGTTGAAGAAGCTGAGCAGGATGACGCCGGCCGCGGGAGCCAGCACGAAGAGAGCGAAGCCGACGAGGGAGGGGCTCAGGAAGCCGAGGGCCGCGAGTCCGTCTCCCCGCCGTCGACGCGAACGAGTGTCTGCAGCAGCAGGGGTGGCAACCCGAAGGCTGCCACCCCCGACACCGCTACCGGTGTTACTGGTCATCTCAGCTGCAGGCCACAATCGGGTCGAGCTCGCCCTGGAGCGTGGTCAGGCCGTCGGCGATCGTCGTCTCACCCGCGAAGATGAGCTGCAGGTTGCGCAGGACGGTCGACTCGAACTCGCTGTACTTGGCCGGGGCCGGGTAGGGCACGAGCGTGTCGTGGTCGTCGATGCTCGAGTAGAACAGGTCGGAGCTCACCGGCGGGACGCCCACCTCGCTGATGGTGCTGGCGACGGAGCGCAGCGACGGGATCGAGTCGCCGGGCGCCTCGGGGGTGCCGACGTACTGCTCCTGGATCTCCGGGCTCACCGTGAACTTCTGGTACTCCCACGCGAGATCCGGGTTCGGCGAGGACTGCAGGATCGGGTAGCCCGAGCCGCCGAACACGGTCTTGTACGTCTCATCCGACGGGTAGAGCTGGATGTCGAAAGACGTGAAGCCTGCGGGCACGAAGGTGCCGATCGGCCAGCGGCCGGCACCGAACATCGCGATCGATCCGTTCTGGAACCGGGTGAACACGTCGCTCATCGGCATCGGCGCGGGCGCGATGCCCTCGTCGATGAGCCCCTTGAGGAACTCGAGGGCCTTGGTGACCTCCGGTGTGTCGACCGTCGCCTCGCAACGGTCGTCGCTCGTCAGGTTGCCGCCCGCGTTCGCCACCCACGGCATGATCCCGGGGAAGATCTCGTTACTGGCCCAGGTGAAGCCGTACTGGTCGGTCGTTCCGTCGCCGTTGGTGTCCTTCGAGAGGGCGGCCGCGGTCGCCTTGAAGTCGTCCCACGTCCAGTCCGCGGACGGCGCCTCGAGGCCGGCTGCGGCGAACACGTCGGTGTTGTAATACACGACCATGTTGTTCCAGGCGTTGGTGAGGGTCACGATGTCGCCGTCGACGGTGAACCCGTCGATGAGTCCCGGCGCGATGTCGTCGACGAGCGCCGCGGCATCCGGGTCGCTCTCGAGGTAGTCGTTGATCGGCAGCGCGAGGTTGTTGGCGTGGATGAACTCGGCGCCCTCGCCCGAGATGAGCATGAGGTCGGGCTTCTCGCCGCTCGCGATGAGCGTCGCGACGTTGGCGTAGTAGGTGCCCCAGTTCTCGCCGGCCACCGGGGTGAGGCTCACCTCGACGTCGGGGTTGGCCGCCATGAAGGCGTCGGCGGTGGCCTGGTTGCCGGTCTGCGCCGCGGGGCCGTAGTCCCAGAAGACGACGTTGAGGGTCTTCTCGCCCGAGTCGGAGCCCGAGCTGGGCGCGCAACTGGCGAGGGCCGTTGCGGTGAGCGCGGCAGTGAGTGCTGCGGCCGCGATGGTTCTCGTGGTGCGGTTCATGGTTGGGGGTAAATCCTCTCCGTTGAGAATCGGCTGACCCCAGTAGACCGCAAGAAATCGGTTTCGTCAAGTTACGCGATGAAACACGCGACAAACCCGGTATTTCAGGGCTGAAGTGCGAGAAACCGATTGCAGATTCGGTGTGCTCAGCGGGCGGGACGCGCGGCACCGCGCGTGACATCCGCCCGCAGCACGACAGTCCGCGCCGGCTGGTCGTCACCGGCGATCCGCTCGAGCAGCATCGTCGCCGCCGTCGTGCCCAGGTGGCGAGCGGGGAGGTGCACCTGCGTGATCGCGTCGGGATGCAGCGTCGAGAAGGGGAGGTCGCCCACGACGGCGACGCCGAAGTCGGGCGGAGTGATGCCCGCCTCGGAGAGCGCTTGCAGCGCCCCGACGCCCATGAGGTTGTTCGTGGTGACGACGGCGTCCGGCGGCGAGTCGAGCGCGAGCAGCGCCGCCATCGCCGCTCGGCCGCCGTCGACACGGTAGTTCGCGTGCTGGAGGTAGCGATCGATCGTCTCGCCCGCGCCGCGCTTGGACACCACTTGGCGCCAGCCGAGGCTGCGCTCCTCGGTCCACTCGAGGCCGAGGGGGCCCGCGATGCACGCGACGCGTTCGTAGCCGGCGTCGAACAGCGCCGTCGTCGCGGCGACACCGGCAGCCCGGTTGTCGACCATCACCGAGTCGATGGTGAGCCCGGTGTTGCGGTCCACGGCGACCACCGGGCGGCCCCGGTCGGTGACGTGGCGGATATCCCCGTCCTCCGATGCCGGGGCGAGGATGACCCCCGCCATGTCCTCCGAGTTCGCGATGTCGAGGTAGCGCGTCTCCTTCGCCGGGTCGTCGTCGGTGTTGCACAGGACGACGGAGAACCCGGCGGCCTGAGCCTTGTCCTCCACGCCCCGGGCGAGCGCCGTGAAGAACGGGTTCTCCACGTCGGGGATGAGGAGGGCGATCAGCTCGGACGACTGGTTGCGCAGCCGACGCGCGGTGCGGTTGGGCGTGAACTGGAGCTGCTCGGCGGCCTCGCGCACGAGGCGCACCTTCTCCGGGGACACCGCGGCTCCGTTGAGTACTCGGGAGACGGTTGCGGGCGAGACGCCGGCGAGAGCCGCGACCTCGTAGATGGTGGCCATAGCGCCCCACTCTAGTTCCAATAAATCGATTTCAGATAGCGGGCGCGCGGGGCTAGCATGGCGACGACCCAGGAGGTGCAATGGCTCCCCGTACCCGCACGGAGACCGACATCATCGCGAACGTCGACCCCGAGATCGCCCCGGCGATCGCGGCGACGCTCACGCCGTGGCTGCCCGACGGCGAGCTCGAGGTGAGCGCATTGCGCGAGCTGGATGCCGGGCTCGCCGCCGCGCGGGAGCGCCCCGTCGTCTCGCCCGCTCCCGACGTCGTGCACGTGTCCGGCCCCGACGGCGACGCGCTCGAACTGCGAATCCACGCGGCACGGGGCGGCGCCCCCGCCCCGGCCCTGCTCTGGATCCACGGCGGCGGGATGATCCTCGGCGCGGCGGAGGGCGACGACGCCCTGTGCCGCGCCTACGCCGACGGCTCAGCGGTCGCGGTGGTCGCGGTCGACTACCGGCTCGCACCGGAGCATCCGCACCCGGCTCCCGTCGAGGACTGCTATCGCGCTCTCGAGTGGATCGCGAGCGCGCAGCATCCCGCGATCGCCGCGGGGCGCATCGCCGTCGCCGGGGCGAGCGCGGGCGGCGGCCTCGCTCTCGGCCTCGCGCTCCTGGCTCGGGATCGGGGCGGTCCCCGCATCGACTATGTGCAGGCGATCTACCCGATGATCGACGACCGGGGGATCACGGCTGCTCACGAACAGCTCGCGCTCGCGCCCGTCTGGAACGCCCGCCTCGACGAGCTCGCGTGGGCCGCATACCTCGGAGGTGCACCCGCTGACCACTACGCCGCGCCGGCCCGGGCCGAGGACGTCGCCGGCCTCCCGTCCCTCGCTATCGACACGGCCGAGTTCGATCTGTTCCGCGACGACGACATCGACTTCGCCCGCCGGGTGCTCGCGGCGGGCGGGCGCTGCGAGCTGCACGTGGAAGCCGGCACGGTGCACGGCTTCGACGGCATCGCGCCCCTCGCGGCGGTCTCCCGGCGCGCCTGGGGTCGGCGATTCGAGACCCTCGCGAGGGCTCTAGGGGTGGCAGTCCCCGTGTCAGAATGACGGAGTGAGCACCGCAGCGACTGCACCATCTGCCGCCGGTACCGACGGGACCGGGGTCGTCGCCCGGCTCCGATCCGCGCTCGGCGACGCGGTGTCCGTGGATGCCGCGGCGCTCGAGGCCGCGCGCGAGGACAAGTCGGGGCACGTCTCCCCGTCGGCGCCCCTCGTCGTCGTCACACCGCGGAGCACCGAGGACGTCCAGGCCGTGCTTCGCATCGCGAGCGAGACCCGCACGCCCGTCGTGGTGCGCGGCGCCGGTACGGGACTGGCGGGCGGCGCCATCGCGAGCGAGGGCGAGATCGTGCTCTCGATGCTCGGGATGGACCGGCTCCTGGAAGTCTCGCGCGACGACGAGCTCGCCGTCGTGCAGCCCGGCATCATCAACGCCGACCTCAATGCGCAGCTCGCGCCGCACGGACTGTGGTTCGCGCCCGACCCCGCGAGCCGCGCGATCTCCACCGTCGGCGGCAACATCGCGACGAACGCGGGCGGCCTGCTGTGCGCCAAGTACGGGGTGACCCGCGAAGCCGTGCTGGGTCTCAAGGTCGTGCTCGCGGACGGCCGACTGCTCGAGCTCGGCCACCGCACCGTCAAGGGCGTCACGGGCCTCGACTTCACGGCGCTCATGATCGGCTCCGAGGGGACCCTCGGCGTCGTCGTCGAGGCGACCGTTCGGGCCAAGCGCATCACGCCGGGGCCGGTCGCGACGATCAGCGCGAGCTTCGCGACCGTCGAGGATGCGGCGCGCGCCTCGGCGGTCATCACCGCGTCGGGTCTTGCCCCGGCGATCATGGAGCTCATCGGGGAGTCGGCGATGCGGCACATCGCGGACTACCTGGGGGTGGGGCATCCCGGCGGCTCGCAGCTCATCGTGCAGTTCGACGGGCCCGGTGCCCTGGCCGAGTCGCAAGCGGCGCTCGCGAGCATCCATTCGCTCGGGGGAGCGGCGACGCTGTCCGCCGACCGCGAGGAGGGGGAGCGGCTCTTCCAGGTGCGCCGCTCGTTCCACCCCTCGATCGCGCGGCTCGGCACCGTGCTCATCGAGGACGTGTGCGTCCCGCGGAGCGCCCTACCGGCGATGTTCGCGGCCATCGGCGAGATCGAGCGCAGCTACGGCATCGAGATCCCGACGGTCGCGCACGCGGGCGACGGCAACCTGCACCCGAACTTCGTCTTCGAGGGGGACGACGTTCCCGAGCACATCTGGGCGGCCGCCGACGAGCTGTTCCTGGCAGCTCTCCGCCTCGGGGGAACCCTCACGGGGGAGCACGGAATCGGGCTCCTCAAGCGGCGCTGGCTGAAGGACGAGCTCGGCGACGACCAGCTCGAGCTGCAGCGGCAGGTGAAGTCCGTGTTCGACCCGCTCGGCATCCTGAACCCCGGCAAGGTGTTCGAGCGGTAGCGCGGACTGCCGTCGGACCGGGCGCTAGCCGCCAGCGGGGGACAGCGCGTCCACGAGTGCCGGCACCGCGAGCGCGATGGCGGTTCCCGTGATGGCCGCCGTGTACTGGATGAGCCCGGCCGCCGCGAACGGCGTGTCCGGCGATTGCGATACCTGCTGGTACTCGGCGAGGAGCTGGGCCCGTCGACCGCCTCTCCAGCGCCCGACCGGGGATGCGGCGAGCGCCGTGATCTCGTCGTCGAGCTCGGACAGGCGGATGCGCTTCGCCGTCGTCACCACGGTGGTGAGCTGCCACATCGGAATGAGTGAGAACCACGCCGCAATGACGAGCAGGCACACGGCGAGCCAGACGAGCATCGATTGCGCGAGCGCGATGATGCTCACGGTCGGAACGGCCGGGCTGAAGACGAACATCCACAGCAGGAGCATGGCGATGAGGAACGCCATGGTGACGATGAGCGCGCCGCCCAAGCCCGCCACGCGAGCGAGAATCTTGATCCACGGGGTCGATGCGGGGTCGTGCTTCACGACGGTCGGCCGGGCGGCGGGCCGCAGAAGCAGGTCGAGTACGAGGGGCAGCGGGACGCACCAGTGCAGGCACAGCGCGCCCACGCCCGCCAGCCACAGCGGCGCGATCCAGCCGGGTACGCTGAACGTCCGGTCCGTGGTGAGGGCCCAGGCTGCCATCGACCACGCGACCGCGCCGACGATGACGATCACGAACGCGGTCTGCGTGACCCACGAGAAGTAGCCGAGCACCAGTCGACGAAGCCGTTTCTGGAGCTCCGGATCGTGCAGCGTGAACTTCAGTTCGCTCCGGCGGTCGTTGACGAAGCGCAATCCCGTGCTGGCGCAGTAGCAGAGCGCTGCCGTCAGGGCGGCGAGCGCGAACGAGAGCGGGAAGTCCTTCGTGTCCGTGTCGATCGCGAGCGCCGGATCGATTGAGTGCACCACCGCATTGATGGCGAGGGGGACCGCGGCGACGGCGACCGCGATCATGATCGGGAGGACGTTGCGCTGGAAGAAGGTTCCGTTCGGTCCGGCCTGCGGTCGTCGGGAGAGCCAGTACAGGCCGAGGAGGTGGGCGAGCGCCGAGGATCGGAACGCGATCGACCAGGCGCGGGTGAAGGACAGGGGTGCTACCAAATGAAACCTCCTCAACTCAGCGTATCGCTCGGTAACGCGGAAGGCCAGCCGGCTCCGCCGCCGGTACTGTGGAGCCATGACCTTCCTGCCCCTCACGAGCGAGGAGTCGCGCACCCCCGAGCAGCGCGCGGCCGCCGACCGGCAGGTCCGTCTCCACGGCGGGCGGATCACCAACATGAAGGCGACGCTGCTCAGCCACGTCCCGAGTTTCACCGCCTACATGGAGTGGTACACGCTTCGAGACGAGCTCGTGCCGTTCATCGGCGAGCGGGCGGTGTCGCTGTTCTCCTACGCGATCTCCGATGAGAACGACTGCCTCGTGTGCTCGGTGTTCTTCCGGCGCATCCTGATCGACAACGGCGAGGACCCCGACAACCCGCAGGTGACGGAGACCGAGCAGCTGCTCATCGATTGGGGCCGACTGATCGTGCGCGACCCGGGCGGGATCCCCGACGAGTTCTACTCGCGCCTCGAGCAAGCCTTCCGGCCGGAGCTGCGAGTGCTCCTGCTGGCGTTCGCCGGTCAGATGGTCGCAACGAATCTCTTCAACACGGTCGGTCGAGTGCCGCTCGACGAGGTCCTCTACGACTACCGCAAGCCCGGCGACGAGCGGACCCGGTGACGTGACGGCCGAGCTGGAGGGCCGGGTCGCGTTCATCACGGGCGCGGCGCACGGCCAGGGCCGCGCGATCGCCCTCGCGCTCGCCCGAGCGGGTGCCGACATCGTCGCCTTCGATGTGGCCGCCAAGATCGCCTACCCGGCCTATAGCCAGGGTTCGCCCGCAGAACTCGGGTCCCTCCTTACGGAGGTCGAGGCCCTCGGTCGCCGCGCGGTCCTCGCCGTCGGCGACGTGCGAGACGCCGCCGCGGTGCAGTCCGCGGTCGACGACGCCGTCGAGCAGCTCGGGGGCATCGACATCCTCGTCAACAACGCGGGCATCGTCGCCTACGCCGCCCTCGAGGACATGACCGAGGCCGAGTGGGATGCGATGCTCGACATCAATCTGAAGGGGCCGTTCCTCGTCGCCCGTGCCGTCGTTCCCCAGCTCAAGCGCCGCGGCGGCGGGGTGATCGTCAACAACTCCTCGGTCATGGGCCTGCGCGGTGGCAACCGGCTGTCGCACTACGTCGCCTCGAAGCACGGGCTCACGGGGCTCACCAAGGCATGGGCGATCGAGCTCGCGCCGCAGGGCATCCGCGTCGTGAGCATCCACCCGACGGGCGTGAACACTCCCATGAACGACGGCCTCGCCGAGCTCGAGGGGGCGACGGCGATCGAGATCGCCGAGCGCAGCGCGGGAAACCTGCTGCCCGGGGTGCCGTGGATCGAGCCCGAGGATGTCGCCGAGCTCGTGCTGTACCTCGTGAGCGACCGCGCGCGCTTCGCCACCGGCGCCCAGTTCACCCTCGACGCCGGTCTACTCACGCGCTGAGCGGAGCGGGCCGGAAGCTTCGGCGGTAGTCGCCCGGCGCGAGGCCGAATCGTTGACTGAACCTGGACCGTAGGTTAGCCGCGGAGCCGAGGCCCGAGGCGGCCGCGATCTCCTTGACCGTGAGATCGGTCGACTCCAGCAGCTCCCGCGCCCGGTCGAGGCGCTCTGCGGCGAGCCAGGCACCGGGACTCGAGCCCGTCCGCTCCCGGAATCGCCGGGCGAGGGTGCGCTCGCTGAGGGCCGCCCGCCGGGCCAGGCGGGGCAGCGACAGGTCGCTCGCGAGGTGGGCTCGCGCCCACTCGAGCAGTTCCGAGAACCTGTCGCCCTCGTCCGCCGGCCGCGGCCGCTCGATGTACTGCGACTGCCCCCCGAATCGGATGGGCGGCATGACGAGCCGCCGGGCCACGTCGTTGGCGACGGTCATCCCATGGTCGGAGCGCACCACGTGCAGGCACAGGTCGAGTCCGGCGGCGACGCCCGCTGACGTCAGGATGCCGTCGTCCACGTACAGCACATCGGGCTCGAGCCGCACCAGGGGGAATCGCTCCTCGAACTCGGCGGAGCGCATCCAGTACGTGGTGGCGCGACGGCCGTCGAGCAGGCCGAGCTCGGCGAGCACGAACGCCCCCGTGCAGATCGCCATGATCCTCGCGCCGCGGTCCCGGGCACCCAGGACCGCCCTGCGCACGCGGGGGTCGATGGGCCCCGTTCGGGCCTCGCGTCCGGGAAGCACGATGACCGTGTCCGCCTCGTCGACGATCTCGAGCCCGTCGGCGACGGCGGCGTCGAACCCGGCGGTCGTGCGGATGGGGGCCCCGTCGACGCTCGCGATGCGCACGCGATAGAGCTCCTCGCCCGCAGCGCCGCGCGCCGTTCCGAACACCTGGTGCGGTATCCCGAGGTCGAGTACGACACTGTCTTGGAGCGCGATCGCGACGATCTCGTGCATCCTGGCCCTCCTTCGACGAGGTTTGGCAGAATCCTTGCGATAGAAGGCATTCTCGCCAGCGATACCGAGAGCATACTCGAAGGCATGTCTCCCATCGCGCCCGTCCGGACTCGTCGATTCCACCCCGCGTGGATCGTCGCCGCGGTAGCCTTCCTCGCCCTCGTCGGCGCGGCGGGCTTCCGTGCGGCGCCGAGCGTGCTCATGCTGCCACTCGAGGAGGAGTTCGGCTGGACGCGGACCGAGCTGTCCCTCGCCGTCACAGTCAACCTCCTGCTGTACGGCCTCATGGCGCCCTTCGCGGCCGCACTGATGGCGCGCTTCGGGCTCCGGCGCGTCACGTCGGTCGCCCTCCTGCTCGTCGCCGCGGGTGCGGGCTTGAGCATCTTCGCCACGGAGC
This sequence comes from Antiquaquibacter soli, assembly GCF_030580675.1. GTDB lineage: Bacteria > Actinomycetota > Actinomycetes > Actinomycetales > Microbacteriaceae > Rhodoglobus > Rhodoglobus soli. The sequence goes on from NZ_JAUQUB010000001.1 coordinate 1,110,044, forward strand.
CCTGGATGCTCGTGCTCACGTGGGGCGTCCTCATCGGACTGGGTACCGGCTCGATGGCGCTCGTGTTCGCCGCGACCGTCGCCGACCAGTGGTTCGTCCGGCGTCGCGGGCTCGTCGTCGGCGTGCTCACCGCTGGCTCGGCGACCGGCCAGCTCGCGTTCCTGCCCTTCATCGCCATCCTCGTCACGGAGCAGGGCTGGCGGCAGGCCTCGCTGCTCGTCGCGGCGGGAGCGCTGCTCGTGGTCCCGCTCGTGCTGCTGTTCCTGCGCAACTCGCCCGCCGACCTCGGCGTCACGCCCTTCGGCGCACCGGAGACCTGGGTGCCCGCCGAGCGCCCGAGGGGAAACGCCGTTCGTCTCGCCCTGGGCACCCTTGCCCGGGCGAGCCGGGTGCGCACCTTCTGGGCGCTCGTCGCGGGCTTCGCGATCTGCGGGGCGACCACGAACGGACTGGTGGGCACCCACTTCATCCCCAGCGCGCACGACCACGGGATGCCCGAGACGACTGCAGCCGGACTGCTCGCGATCGTCGGCGTGTTCGACATCGTCGGGACGATCGCGTCCGGGTGGCTCACCGACCGCGTGAACCCTCGCATCCTGCTCGCCGTGTATTACGCGGGTCGCGGACTCGGGCTGCTCGTCCTGCCGCTGCTGCTGTCGGCGACGGTGCAGCCGCCGATCATCGTCTTCGTGGTCATCTACGGACTCGACTGGGTGGCGACGGTGCCGCCGACCGTCGCGCTGTGCCGCGAGGTCTTCGGCAAGGACGGCCCGATCGTCTTCGGCTGGGTGTTCGCCTCGCACCAGGTCGGTGCCGCTATCGCCGCCACGGTGGCGGGCGTCGTGCGCGATTCGACGGGGGAGTACACGCTCGCGTGGTTCGGAGCTGCGGGACTGTGCCTCGTCGCCGCCGTGGTGAGCGCGAGCATCACCCGGTCGCGCCAGGTGGCGTTGAGCTAGGGCGCGGTAAGGTCGACGGGTGACCACCGACCTGCTGCTGGCCGTGCTCCTCCTCGCGCTCTGGGTAGGGCTGCTCGCGCTCCAGCTGGCGGACGTGGTGCTCACCGCGAGTCGGCTCCCGCAGCTGTCCGCCTTCTCGAGCATCAAGGCGGCGCTCCTCGAGGCCGAGGGCTCTCGCGTCGCCCCCGAGCAGCTCGAGTCGTGGCGCGAGCAGATCGCCGAGCTGGATGCCCGCGAGGCCGCCCGCGCGATCCCGCCCGGTCGCGGCGCCACCGAGCAGCTGTGGCGGGCGACCCCCTGGCGGCTTGCCCCCTCCGCTCTGGCGATCGTGCTGGTCGTCCTCTCCGCCTCCTACTGGCCGATCGTCCTGCTCGCGCTGCCGCTGCCGGTCGTGACCTACGTCCTCGCACTCGCGGCCGCCCGGGCGTCGGTCGCCGCGGCGAGCGCGCGGGCGAGCATCCACGAGCAGCAGCGCGCGGAGATCGACGAGCTCGTCGACCGGGTCTCGCGGACGGCGCGCAAGCGAGTGGCCGGTCTCGGTGACCGCGTCAACCGGGCGCTGCAGATCCTGCGCGAGCAGCAGGGCTGAGGAGAGGCTCCGGCCGGCCCCGGCGGCAGCCGGTAGGGTCGTGGCATGACGTCGATCGATCCGACCTCCCGCACGACCGACTACACCGCTTCGGCGGGTGTGACCGCGGCCCAGCCGGCCGTCGCCCCCGTCGAGGTGACGGCCGCGACGGCGACGGCCGCGGTGCCGGTCGTCCCGCGGCGCAGCTCGGGGCTCCTCGCCCTCGGCATCGTCGGCATCATCGTCCTCTCGGTCGTAGCGCTCTTCGTGGTCGTCTACCTCGTCGCCGGCCTCGGCATCGACGCGTTCGCGCTCGGCGGCATCATGGCCCTCATCCCGCTCGCGATCGTGTTCTTCGGGGTGCGCTGGATCGACAAGTGGGAGCCCGAGCCACGCGTCGCCGTCGTCTTCGCCTTCCTGTGGGGCGCCGGGGTCTCGGTCCTGATCGCCCTCATCGTGGGCTCGGAGATCGACAACGTCATCAACTCGATGGGTGGGCCCGGCCCGGGCTACGAGTTCTTCAGCGCGGCCATCCAGGCTCCCATCGTCGAGGAGGGCGGCAAGGGGCTCGGCCTGCTCATCCTGTTCTGGGCGGCGCGCAAGCACTTCGACGGGCCCGTCGACGGCATCGTGTACGCCGCGTGGATCGCGGGGGGATTCGCCTTCACCGAGAACATCCTCTACTTCGGCTCGCAACTCATCGAGGCGGGTGGAGTCGACGCCAGCGTCGTGCAGATCTTCCTGATGCGCGGGATCATGTCCCCGTTCGCCCACGTCATGTTCACCTCGTTCATCGGCATCGCGCTCGGACTCGCCGCCCGTCGGACGGGGGCGATCGGGGCGATCGGCTTCTATCTGCTCGGTCTCATCCCCGCGGTCCTGCTCCACGCCTTCTGGAACGGCGCCCTCTTCTTCGTCAGCGACTTCTACGGCTACTACCTCCTCGTGCAGGTGCCGCTCTTCGCCGGGGCGGTGGGGCTCGTCATCTTCTTGCGTCGGCAGGAGTCGAAGCTCACGAGCGACCGGCTCTCCGAATATGCCGCGGTCGGATGGTTCGCCCCCGACGAGGTCGCTGTGCTCGCCACGCCGCAGGGTCGCCGTCAGGCTCTCGCGTGGGCCGGCGCCCGGGGACGGCGCCGCGAGATGAAGCGGTACATCCAGAATGCGACGAAGCTCGCATTCGCGCGCCAGCGCATCATCACGGGCCGCGGTCGTGCGACGGCCGAGGCGGACGAGGCCCTGCTTCTCGGCGCGGTCGTCGAGTCCCGCCGCGCGATCGTCCCTCCCGCCGCGGCGCCCGCCGCCTAGGCAGCAGGGGCGCGAGCGCGGCGCTCGTTAACAGACTCATCGCCCGGCGGTGCGGCAATGCCTGCGACTCTTCCGGGCGATGAGTTGTTCTGCCTCCAGGGTGCCACCGGCGGGCCGGGGGCGCAAGAGCCTCTTCGACGAGGACTAGAATGGAAGGCCTGATTTTCGAGAGGTGGGCGGATGCCGTCGAGCGAGCTGAGCAACGAGCGCGACTACGTCCACGGCCTCTACGCCCGGCTCGACGCTCTCCGGATCGAGGCGGAGCAGCAGCTCGAGGCGGTGCGCCGGGCGAACCTGGGCGGAACGCACCAGAACCGGTCGGAGCGCGACGCGTTCGCCCGCATCTACGAGGATCGCATCGCTCAGCTGCGTCAGGTGGATGAGCGCCTCGCCTTTGGGCGATTGACGCTGGCCGAGGGCGAGAACGAGCACCTGTACATCGGTCGGATCGGGCTGCGCGACGACGACCAGCACCCCCTCCTCCTCGACTGGCGCGTGCCGCAGGCCAGGGCTTTCTACCAGGCCACGGCTGCCACGCCGCTCGGCGCCCGGGCCCGCCGCCACCTGCAGAGCCAGGGTCGCGACGTCGTGCGCATCGACGACGAGATCTTCGACCCCGAGCTGCTCGACGCCGACGTCGACAGCCTCCAAGGCGAGGCCGCCCTCCTCGCCACGCTCACCGCGCGGCGCACCGGTCGGATGACCGATATCGTCGCCACCATCCAGGCCGAGCAGGATGCGATCATCCGCTCCGAACTCGTCGGCACCCTCGTCGTGCAGGGCGGGCCGGGCACGGGCAAGACGGCGGTGGCGCTGCACCGGGCGGCCTACCTGCTGTATTCGCATCGCGAGCGGCTCGCGGCATCCGGTGTGCTCATCGTGGGGCCGTCGCGCTCGTTCCTGCAGTACATCGAGCAGGTGCTGCCCTCGCTGGGTGAGACCGGCGTCGTCCTCGCGAGTGTCGGCCAGCTCTACCCGGGCGTCGAGGCGCTCGTCGAGGATGCCCCCGCGACGGCCGCCGTCAAGGGCGGACTCGAGATGGCATCCCTCCTGCAGAAGGCCGTGCGCTCCCGTCAGATCGTGCCCGCGGAGCCCCAGCTCATCGAGGTCAACGGGGAGCGGATGCTCGTGCAGCCGTCCCTCATCCACTCCGCCATGCAGCGCGCGTGGGATACCCGCAAGCCCCACAACGTTGCCCGCACGACGTTCAACAAGGCAGCGCTCACCGCTCTCGCCCGACAGCTCGCGGAACAGCTTCGCGATCACGGGAACACGATCGAGGAGTCCGACCAGGCGTGGCTCCGCGAGGACCTGCGCACGTCCTACGACGTCAAGGTGCTGCTCAACACGGCGTGGTTGCCGCTCACCCCGCAGAAACTCCTGCAGGACCTCTACGCCCGTCCTCAGTGGCTTGCCAGCCTCACGCCGGGGTGGAGCCCCGAGAAGCGCGCCCTGCTGTTGCGCTCCCGGGATGAGCCGTTCACCGTGAGCGATGTCGCCCTTCTCGACGAGGCGGCGGAGCTCCTCGGCGAAGCGGACACGGTGAGCGACGCACAGAAGGCGGAGCAGAAGAGGCAGCGCAAGCGCGACATCGAGAACGCCGAGGCCGCCATCCGCAACATGGACGTCGAGGGCCTCGTGGATGCCCGCACCCTCGCCGAGGGCTTCGAGGCCGTCCTCGACCGCGGCACGACGGCGGAGATCGCGGCCGCGGACCGGGAGTGGACCTACGGCCACATCGTCGTCGACGAGGCTCAGGAGCTCTCGCCCATGCAGTGGCGGGTCCTCACTCGCCGCAATCCGCTCAAGTCGTTCACGATCGTGGGCGATGTCGCACAGGCCTCCGCCGCGGCGGGCACGTCGAGCTGGGGCGATGCATTGCGCCCCCACGTCGGCGATAACTGGCGCCTGGAGGAGCTGACCGTCAACTACCGGACGCCCGCGCAGATCAGCGCCGTCGCGGAGGCGATGGCTCTCGCGCACGGCGTCGCGATCACGAGGTCGCGAGCGGTTCGCGAGGGCGAGTGGCCCGTCTTCGTCGAGCGCGCACCGCGACTCGCGCCTGCCGTCGTGAACGCGGTTCGCGCCGATCGTGCCCTGGGTGATGGCACCCTCGCCGTGATCGCCCCGCCGATGCGCATCCCGGAGCTCGAGGCCGCCCTGGGCGAGGCGTTCGGCGATGACGTCGGGGTGGGCCCCCGCGGGCTCAATCGGGCGGTGGCGCTTCTCTCTCCGCAGGAGGCGAAGGGACTCGAGTTCGACGCCGTCGTCGTCGCCGAGCCCCAGGAGGTCATCGATGAGCACTCGCGCGGCGCTGCGGCGCTCTACGTCGCGATGACGAGGCCCACCCAGCGGCTCCATGTCGTCTCGACCTCTCCGGTACCGGAGGGCATCGTCGGCGAGTCACACGAGTAACGTCCCCCACACGAGTTTCCCCCGTAGTGGGGGTTTGCAGCAGTTTCTCAGCGTGTGCACACTATTCCTACGAACCACAGTCCTTCGGGGGAGGGACGGTTCGATCGGGAGCGATTCGTCGCTACGAGTAGGGCCGGAGGCGGGGGAGCCTCCGGCCCAACGTCGTATTCCCCCTATTTTCCGGGCGGGGGACGACATGGACGGCAGGGGCGTTCGCGACCGCATCGCCGCGCAGAGCGCCATGGCCGCCGTGGTCGCCGCGCAGTCCGACGCGCCCGCGCGTTCGCCCTGGGCCCGGATGCTCGGCCTCTCGCCTCTGGCTCCGGGCTCGCGGGACGAGTACCGGGCCGCCCTCGGCGAACTGCTCGTCGGCGACATGCTCGAGAACCTCGGCCAGCGCTGGGACGTGCTCCACGACATCCCTCTCGGGTCCTCGACGCTCGACCACCTCCTGATCGGGCCCGCGGGCGTCTTCGCCGTGCGGGTTGCCAACCACGGAGACCGGGATGTCGTCGTCGACGGCGCCCTGCTGGTCTCCGGCGAGCCGACCGACGACGTCGCGGAGGCCGCGCGGCAGGCGGACCTCGCGGGCGAGCACCTGTCGGTCGCGGCGGGCGAGGCGGTCCGCGTGCGGGCACTCCTCGTCGTCGTCGACCCTCGCCGCCTCGTCGAGCGCACGGCGCCGACGTCGGTGCGCGTTGTCGCCTCCGCCGATCTCGATCGGATGCTCCACCGCTCGCCGCGCGTCCTCTCCGGCGACGAGGTGGCCAGGGTGTCCGATCTCGCCGACCTCGAGTCCACCTGGCCCCCGCCGCAGCCCCAGTCTCTCGACCTGCCGGGCCTGCACCGGGCGTTCGCGATCGTCAGGCAGGACGTGCGATCGGCGCTGCTCCGCCGCGCCCTGTGGGCCGGCGGCGCTCTCGCGGTCGGCTGCGTGGGCCTGTGGCTGGTCGTCGCGCGCGCGGTCGCCGCCGTGGTGTCCTCCTAGGATCCGTTCCGGCGATTCCCAGTGCGATCGGGCAGCATGGGGGGATGTTCCTGCGCCACCCGATCCTCAGCCTCGCGACGATCGCCTATCTCGCCCTCGTCGGCTGGCTGACGCTCACGCCGCGATCGGGCGCCGTGGACGACTCGATCCTGTGGCCGCTCGCACGATTCTTCGCGCGCTTCGACGCGACGGACTGGCTCACGTTCTCCCGACTCGAGTTCGCCGCGAACATCGCCCTCTTCGTTCCGCTCGGACTGTTCTTCGTGCTCCTGCTCGGGCGGCGGCAGTGGTGGCTGGCGATCTTCCTCGGTGTCGTCGCTACCGTCGCCATCGAGCTCGCCCAACGCGGCATCGCAGGTCGCGTCTCCGATCCCCGGGACCTCGTCGCGAACTCGATCGGCGCGATCCTGGGGACGTTGCTTGCGCTACTGCTGACGGCGGCCGGAGCTCGGCGGGCGCGAGCGCGAGCGGCACTCAGCGGCGCCTGATCACTCCTCGTCGAAGTCGAACGCGTCACGCACGTGGTCGTTGAAGTAGCGACCGCTCGATCCCGACGGCGGATCGACGAGGTCGGCGGCAACGTCGGGCGGCACGGCGAGATAGCGGTAGACCGATCCGCTGGAGAAGCGCACCCGGAGTTCCCGCGACGCCTCGTCGTAGGCGACCGCTCGAATGAGCGAGGAACTGACGATGCGCCAGGGTGCCGCAGTCATGCCGACAGCCTACGCTGGCTTCATGAAGCGCTCGTGGGCTTTCGCGCCGTTCGTCCTTGTCGGGCTCGCGCACCTGTACTGCCTCGTCGCGGACCTGTACTGGCCGGCGCTCGTCACGAAGTTCTCCCTCATGCCCGCCCTCCTGCTCGCGCTCCTCGTGGCGCTGCCGCGGTTGCGATCCGAGATCGCGCTGTGGGCCTCGCTCGCGATCGGCTTCTCGTGGGCGGGAGACATCCTTCTCGCCGACCCGGGGGATCTCGGCTTCCTGCTCGGGCTGGGCTGCTTCCTGCTCGCGCACGCGCTCTACCTCGTGCTGTACGTGCGCCCGCTGCACTCCCGGAGGTGGGGCTGGTGGCCGCTGCTCTTCCTCGCCTGGTGGGGAGCGCTCCTGGTGGTCCTCGTGCCCCACATCGGCGCGCTCGCCGTTCCCGTCGTCATCTACGGCCTCGTGATGTGCGCCGCGGCGGCAGCAGCTACCGCGACGACCCCGCTCGTCGCGGTCGGGGCGACGCTCTTCCTCGTCTCGGACACCGTCCTCGCCCTCCGCTTCTTCCTGCCCGGGTTCTCGTTGTGGGAGGCGGACGCCGTCATCATGGCCCCCTACATCGCGGGCCAGGGCCTCATCGTCGCCGGCGCAGTCCTCGTCGCGCAGCACCGGGTTGCGTCCCGCGCGCCCGTCGCGTAGACCGGATGTCATGACGACGCCGATCGAGACGTGGGTGGCCGGCTATCGCCGCGCCTGGGAGTCCAACGACACCGATGATATCCGCGCGCTGTTCACCGACGACGCGGTCTACCGCGGTGCGCCGTCCGCCGCGCCGTGGACCGGCATCGAGGAGATCATCGCGGGATGGCTCGAGCACCAGGACCCGCCGGGCTCGACGACGTTCGAGTGGACCCCGGTCGCGACCGAGGGCGACGTGTCGGTGGTGCAGTGCGTGAGCGGATACCCGGAGGGCGACAAGGGCGGCACCTACGACAACCTCTGGGTCGTCCGGCTCGCCCCCGACGGCCGAGCCCGCGAGTTCACGGACTGGTACATCGCCCGCCCCCGCAGCTGAGGAGCGCGACGAAGTCGTCCAGCCGTGGCTGCTAGCGTGTCCGCGATGAGCACCGAGCCCCTCGGCCCCGCCGACCTCCCCGAGCCGCCCGAGCCGCCCGACCGGCAGCGTCGGGTCGCGGTCGGTCCGCTCGTCCTCGTGGCCGTCGGCGTCCTTGCGGCGATCGTGTTCGCTGCAGTCGTGTGGGCACTCGCGGGAGCGGGTGCACCGGGCTCACCGGAGGCGGAGCCGAGCATCCCGCCTCCCGCCGCGGTCGCGCCCACTCCGACCGCGACGTCGGCGCCCCGGGTCGCCGGACCGAACGAGTGCGTGGATGCTCGGGGCGACGGCACCGGCACCGACCTCGACTCGATCGGTCTCAGTGCCGACGGCGGCGACCTGCGCGTGGTGTTCGTGCTCTCCGAGCCCCTCCCGGATACGGACGCTACCCTCGAGCTCTACACCGAGTCCGCGGCAGCCCGCGTGCAGATCGCGGTGGCGTTCGAGGGCGGTTCGGTCGACGAGTTCGTCGTCTACCGGCTCCCGAGCGGCGACGACGATGAGCGCGACGACGATGAGCGAGACAACGGCAAGCGCGGGCCGGGCAGCGGTCGCGAGGACCCCGGTCTCGACGAGGGCGAGCGCGTCAGTCTCAAGAAGCGCGACGTCGTCGTCGAGGGGAGCGTGATCGTCGCGACCGTCGGCAAGGGGGTCCTCGATGAGCTCGGCGACTCGTTCCTCTGGTACGCCGCGGCGACGGTCGACCACGAGCCCGCGGACTCGTGCTACCTGCCCGACGGCGCCCTCGTGCCGTTCGAGCGCTAGCCGGCGCAGCTGCCGGACGGTACCGGCGCGGAGAGGCCGGCGGCGGACTCCGCGACCGGATCGAGCTCCTGCATCGTCATCGCGTAGCCGACCGTCGACGTGTCGGCGTTTCGAGCGAAGACCACCCCGATCACCTCGCCATCGAGCGAGAGCAGGGGCCCTCCCGAGTTGCCCTCGCGCACGTCCGCCGCGAGCGTGTAGACCTCGCGCGGGGAGGCCGAGCGGTGGTAGATGTCCTCGACGTCTGCGGTGCGCACCGACATCACGCCGGCGGGAGCGGACGAGAACGGACCGCCGTAGGGATAGCCCTGGATCGCGGCATCCGTGCCCTGCGGTGCGGTGTCGCCGAGGGGCAGCGGCGCGGCGGTCAGTCCGGGGACCGCGATGACGGCGAGGTCGTCGATGGCGTCGAAGTACACGACCGACCCGGCGAGGGTCTGGCCGCCCGGCGACTCGACGACCGGCTCGGTGACGCCGGCGAGCACGTGGGCGTTCGTTACGACCCGCTCGTCCGCGACGACGAAGCCGCTTCCGGCCTGCGCGACGCCGCACGCGAAGGCGTTGCCGGTGATGCGCACAACCGACTGCGCAGCGGCGGTGAGGGCGGGGGAGCCGGCGTCGATCTCGGGGATGCTCGGCTCCTCGATGCCCAGAGCCTCGGTGATGACGGGCAGTCCGCTCTCGATGACCGCGCCGCGCACTTGTGCGAGCCATGCCTGCACCGGGTCCGGGGTGAGCGAGTCGATGGTGCGCAGCACGCTCGAGCCCGCGATGGCGCGGGAGAGCACGGGCACGCCGAGCTGGCCGACGCTGAACCCCACGACGGAGGCGATGAGCGCGGCGGCGACCCCGGTGGCGATCGCGCCCAGCAGTCGGTCGAGGCCGCTGAGGGGGCTCTCCTCGACCCCTCGGCGGGCGCTGCGCCCGATGAGAGTGCCGAGCAGGTTGCCGAGGGCGATGAGGCCGAGGGCGCTCACGACCGTGACGACGGGGCGAAGGGTCGAGATCGGCACCCACGCGGACACGATCGGCACCAGGAAGAACGCGGCGACGACGCCGCCCACGATTCCCGCGAAGGCGAAGACGGCGTGCGAGAGCCCGGCTCGGAAGCCGTAGACGAGGTATCCGAGCAGCATGACGACGAGCAGCACGTCCAGCACGATCGACTCCGTGGCCATGGCAGCGAGCCTACGTCCTCCCGCTGACCGCTACCCTGTCTGCATGACCGACCCCGCTTCGCGCCGCCCCACCCCGGCCGGGACGTGGCCGTTCATCATCTCGGGCGCACAGCTGCTCCTGCTCGTCCCCGCCTACTTCCTCGGCCAGGTGGTCCCGCCGTGGCTCGCTATCGCCGGGGCGCTCCTGTTCGCCGGCGTGGCGATCGCGGCGCTCCTCTGGTCGTGGTCGTTCTTCGCCCGACGCTCGAAGCGGTCTGACCGCGGCATCCCGATGGCCGGCGTCGCGATCGGCGTGATTGTCGTCCTGCTGTCGGCATTGCTCATCGTGCCGGCCGCGCTCGCGCGGTGAGCGGCGGATGCCCGGCCTCTGCTAAACTCTCAAGGTTGCCGTCCAACGGCCGCGGATAAAGAGAGCTCGGGCATCCCGCCCGAAGCGCCGCGCAACGAGAGAAAGGGGATCACCTTATGGCTCTTGAGGCCAGTGTCAAGAAGGCGATCATCGACGAGTACGCTACCCACCCCGGTGACACGGGATCCCCCGAGGTCCAGGTTGCGATGCTGACGCAGCGCATCAAGGACCTGACGGAGCACCTGAAGGAGCACAAGCACGACCACCACTCGCGTCGTGGCCTGCTTCTGCTCGTCGGCCAGCGCCGTCGTCTCCTGGGCTACCTCCAGGACATCGACATCGAGCGCTACCGCTCGCTCATCGAGCGCCTGGGGCTGCGTCGCTAGTCGCGATCGCGTCGAACTTGACGACGGGCCGTCACCCTGAGGGGTGACGGCCCGTTTCTCATTCCGTCTCGAGGTCGGCGAGCTGCTCGGCGAGCTGCTCGGCGTACTGGCGGAAGCCCTCTTCGCCAACGACTCCGTCGGTGTATAGGGCGGCCCGGATGACCAGGTTCCCGCGCTGGAGGTCGACCGCGTAGAAGCGCCCCCACGGCGAGTCCTCGACCCAGCCGACCGCGGCAACGCTCGCCGGCACGTCGAGGGCGGGCATCGGGGTCACGTCGGCGGTCCAGTACGAGTCGCCGCTGCCGATCTCGTAGCCGGTGCAGGAGGCGATCATGCCCTGGAGCGTCGTCATGTGGGTCTCCGCCGACGCTGAGTCGACGAAGAGGCGACCGGATTCCTGCAGACCGGAGTACTGGTCGGAGGTCTCGTAGTAGCCGAGGTAGGCGATGACGTCGTCCGGCGCATCCGGTCGCACATCGAACGGCGTCGCGACCGGCACTTGGGTGTAGACGGGGAAGCACTCCGCAGGCGTCCCCTCGCCCTCGTTCCAGTAGCGGGCGGAATACGTGTACTCCTTGCCTGGCGTCGTGTCGGCGTAGTCGCCCCATGCTTCCGTCTGCTCGAGCGCGCCCAGTCCGGCGTACACGTCCGAGTCCAGCCCGATGCCGCCGAAAGCGTCCGCCGGGAAGCAGTCGCCGGGGCACAGCAGTGGGTCGATGGCGACTGCCGGACCGGGCGCTCCCTCGATCAGCGGAAGGATCTCCGGCGTGGGGCCCGCGGGTGCGTCGGTGGGCTCGTCCCGGGGCTGGTCGGGGTCCGCCGACTCCTCCGCGACGGGACTCGCCCCGGTGTCGAGGGCGCGGATGGCGCTTTGAGCGACGAAGAAGATCGCGACGCCGAGGCCGATGAGCACGAGTACGCACGCGGTGATGATCGCGACGACGATGGCGATCGTACGACCCGACCCGGATGATTCTGCGGCGTGGGTCGCAGGCGGATCCGTCGGAGGTGCGGGCGGCGCCGGAGTCGCGGGCGGCGGATACGACGGCGGTGCGAATACGGGCGGTGCGAAGACGGGTGGGGCGACCGGCACCGGCGGTGCTTCGGCCGGAGGTGCTTCGACGGGCGGCAGGGGGAGTGCCGGGGGAGCGACCGAGGCCTCCGGCGAGGGCGCCGAGGGGGTCGTCGGGTCGTCGTGGGGCGCCTGCGTGTCGTCCACCGTTCCTCCGTGTCTGCGGTTCCGCCAGGCTAGCCGATCGGCGGCGCCCCCGAGTACTCCTCAAGTGATTCCGCCGGGTAGCATCCGTCTATGCCCAGTGAGATGCCCGACCTCGACAAGAACGACCTCGGAAAGGGGTCCTTCTCGCAGTACAAGTACGGGCTCACGCCCAACAATGCGCGGGTGCGTCTTCGGCTCGCCGGCAGCAACCCCCACCAGGATGTGCTGCGCGAGATCGTCGAGAGCGGGGCGGGTCCCCTCGAGACTGCCATTAGTCGCCGCAGCCAGCAGCAGGATGCGGAGGACGCGCCCATCGAGGTGCGGCTCTTCACGGGGTCCCGGGTGAGCGGGCCGGTCGGCTGGGTGCCGCGCGGCCTCGAGTCGATCGTCGACGAGGCGCTCTCGCGACTGGACATCGCGGGTCGCAAGCAGCGCATCCCGGTCGAGATCATCCGCAAGGGCGGCCTCTACCGAGTCGAGCTCAAGATGGGCGAGACTCGGTGAAGCGGATGCTCGTGCTGCTTGCGGCATGCAGCATCCTGCTCACCGGCTGCCTCTGGGATGCCGAGCGCCGCGTCGACGAGGACGCGCTCGACGAGCTCACCGACTCGCAGTTCTACGACGTCCCCGCGAGTTCGGCCGACGGGGACGCGGGCAGTGTCGTCAAGGCGGCACCCATCCTGAGCGCCCCGTTCGGCTCCAGCGCGTGGCGCGTCGTCTACCGCACGACCGATGTGAACGGCAGCCGCGTGCTCGCGTCGGCCGTGGTGGTGGTCCCGGATGACCCGGCGCCCGCCGAGGGGCGGACCGTCGTCTCCTGGGGCCACCCCACGAGCGGGGCCGCGCGACCGTGCGCGCCGTCGCTGCTGTTCGACCCCTTCCTCATGATGACCGGCCTGCACGAGTTCCTCGCGGCGGGATACGCGATGGTCGCGACCGACTACCCCGGCATGGCGGTCGAGGGCGATTCGTCGTACCTCGTCGGCGTGACGGAGGGCAATGCGATGCTCGACGCGGTTCTCGCCGCGCAGCAGGTCGCCGACGGACTGAGCGACCGGGTGCTCCTCTGGGGGCACTCGCAGGGCGGTCAGGCCGCGCTCTTCGCGGGGCAGCAGGCGGCGGGCGGCTACGCCCCGACTCTGACCGTCGAGGCCGTCGCGGTCGCCGCACCGGCAGCGGACCTGACCGAGCTCATGGACGACGACATCCAGTCGATGCCGGGCGTCACGATCTCCGCCTACGCCTTCCCGTCATTCTCTGCGGCTTACGCGGGTCGGTACTCGGAGGACGAGATCGACGCGGTCTTGACCGAGCAGGGCAAGAAGGCTCTCGACGACCTGACGTCGCTGTGCCTGTTCACGCAGGGGCAGCAGCTGCACGCGATCGCCAAGCCCCTCATCGGCAACTTCGTGTCGTCGAACCCCTCGGAGACGGAGCCGTGGACGACGATGCTCGAGGAGAACAGCGCCGGCGCGAGCCCGATCGGCGTGCCCGTCTTCGTCGCCCAGGGGCTCGCCGACGACACCGTCGATCCGTCCGCCACCGAGGACTACGTCAAGCACCTGTGCGGCACCGGCGAGCACGTCGAGTTCCGCACGTTCGACGGCATCACCCACCTTCTGGCGGCCGAGGTGTCGCTGCCGCACCTGCTGCCGTGGTTCGCCGGGGTGCTCTCGGGCGAGCCGCAGACCCAGACCTGCTGAGGCCTCACTCGCCGAGGACGACCAGCCGCTCCGCCGTCGCTCGCGCGAGCTCGGTGAGCGCCGCGACGTCGATGGATGACCCGGTCGCCTCAGTCCTGACAGCGACGTTCGCGTAGTGCAGGTCGATGACGACCGATACGTCCGATGGGCGGTTCTCGGTCCAGGCGACTGTCTCCACGCCGGGGATGTCGAGATCGATCGGGAGCGGGGTCACGTCGACTTCCTCGACAGTCCCGTCATCCTTCTCGACGGTGTAGCTCGGACAGCGGTTGAGTGCACCCCGGATCATCCCGGGGTAGCGACCCGAGTCCAGGCCGCGATCGGAGAGCCGAGCCACCTGGGTGACCGTGACGGCCCCGGTCGCGCTCAGCACATCGAGTACCGACTCGTCGTAGTAACCAGTGGATTGCGATTGAGGTGCGATCGGCGCTCGACTGATCGCGAAGACGCAGGCCTGCGGGCTGCCTCCTGCGAGATAGAAGTCTTCCGTCGCCTCGGCCTCCCAGTCTTCGACGGATGAGACGCTCGAATCGACGGGCCCGAGAGCGGCGCCGAGCGCGGCGACCTCGGCCGCGGTGCCGGCGGCGACACGGACGTTATCCAGCCCGAGGCAGGGTTGCCCGCACTCCGCCTCCGGAAAGTCATAGCTGAACGACTCCGTCGGCTTCGGCGCGAACGCGACAAGCACGAGCACGAGCCCGACGATGAGGGCGACTCCGGCCGCGAGGGCGATGAGCAGGATGGCGAGGATGTCGCGGCCGCCGTCGCTGGGTCCCGTCCCCGCGGGAACCGGCTGAGGGTTCGTCATGTGCGCGACAGTATCAGCCGGTTCTGCTCCCCACCATCACCCGCTCGGGGGCGTCCGCGACCGACGTGATGCTCGTGATCGTCGCGAACCCGGCGTCGAGGAGGTTCGCGTCGCTGCCCGGATCCTGGTCCGCAGGGAAGTCGGCGACGGAGAGCCGCACACCGCCCTCCTCGCCCGATCCGGGGGCGGTCATCGTCGTCTGCACGATGCCGAAGTGAGCGAGGGGTGCCTCGCGCAGCTCGCACGGCTCGACGGTGTTCGGCACGTTGAGGTTGTAGACCGTTCCGGTCGGGGCGTCCAGGATGAGGGGCAGCACGCGCTCGATGAGGGGAGCCGCAGCGCTCCAGTGCTCGACGAGCGGGTCCATGCCGACATCGAGTGACACCGCGAGCCCGCGCGCTCCGTTCACTCCGGCGGTGAGTGCTGCCCCGACCGTGCCCGAGTGCAGGATGGCTCGACCCACGTTGGCTCCCCGGTTGATCCCGGACAGGACGAGGTCGGGTACCGCCCCGAAGGCGCCGTGTGCCGCGACGAGGGCGATGAGGCCGGGAGCCGCGTCCACTGCGAACGCGCGGGCGTCGGGCAGCGAGTCGAGTCGTTGGGGGGCGAAGCGGATGCTGCCGTCCTCGTGCGTGCCGAGGATGGAGGCGCTTGCTCCGCTCGACTGGGAGCGGGGTGCCGCGACCGTGACATCCAGTCCGAGCCCCATGGCGACCCGGGCGAGCTCGCACAGACCGGGCGACGAGATCCCGTCGTCGTTGGTGATGAGGACCGCCGTCACGACGGCTCCACCCGTCGGGCGAGCTCGACCGGGCTGAGGCTCGACGCAGCGGTCGGCCCCGCGACGTCCCGGATGCTCACGAGCTGGCGGAACTTGGCTATCGTCTCGGCGTCGCCCGTGCCGAGACCGTGCCGTGTGACGTTGAGGGCCCCGGCCGCCGCCCCGAGCACGACGGCGTCGCGCGCGGTGCCGCCCGCGCTGAGGGATGCGGCGATTCCCGCGGTGAGGGAGTCGCCCGCGCCACGGTGGTCGGCGACCTCCATCGTCGGGGTCGACACCTCGCTGAGCACGCCGTCCGCGAGCATGAGCAGCGGCTTGTCGGCCCGCGTGACGACCACGACCGCGACTCCGGCGTCGTGGATGGAGCGCATCGCGGCGATGATCTCCTCGGTTGTCGACTCCTCGATCCGTCCGTCGGCGACGAGCTCCTCGTCGCTCACCTTGACCAGGTGGGCGCCGCCGGCGACCGCGGCGTCCAGCCGGTCGCCGGCGAGGTCGACGACGACCCGCCGCCCCGCGGTCTTCATATCCGCGGACAGCCTTCGGTAGACGTCCGCGGGAAGAGCGTCCTGGCTCGCGGGTCCGGACAGGATGACCAGGCTCGCGTCGAGGCCCGCCCCGAGAACCTCGCCGTACACCTCGTCGAGGACATGCCGGGAGAGCGGGTCGCCGCCGGTCTCGATGACGGCGCGCCGCTCGCCGTCCCGCCGATCGTGGACGTAGACGCCGCCACGGCCGGGTCGCTCGACTGCGACGACGTCGATGCCCTCGTCTCGCAGCAAGTGGAGCAGGATGCGCCCGCTTTCGCCCGTGAGGACGCAGCACATGGTCACCTCGACGCCGAGCCGTCTGAGCATCCGCGCCTGCCAGACGCCCTGCCCGCCGGCGTGGACGTGGACGTCGCCGTCGTCGCTGCCGGAGTGGCCCTCCACCGTGACGGTGAGAACAGGGGATGGTGCGAAGATCACCACGCTCATGACCTCACGCTAGGTCGGCGGTGGCTGGGAGTTCGAGGGCTTGCGGGCGGGAATACTGGGAGGGTATGCCCGGTTGGGTACACTGTTCAATGCAAACGCATGGAAATAATCAGCACCGGGAGCACACAATGCAGTTCGGCATCTTCTCCGTCAGTGACATCACCACTGACCCCACCACCGGCACGACCCCGAGCGAGGCCGAGCGCATCAAGGCGATCGTGACGATCGCGAAGAAGGCGGAGGAGGTCGGGCTCGACGTCTTCGCACTGGGTGAGCACCACAACCCGCCGTTCTTCTCCTCGAGCCCGACGACGACGCTCGCGTATATCGCCGCGCAGACGAGCACTCTGCAGCTGTCGACGGCCACGACCCTCGTCACGACCAACGACCCCGTGAAGGTCGCCGAGGACTACGCGATGCTCCAGCACCTCTCCGACGGCCGCATCGACCTCATGATGGGTCGCGGCAACACGGGCCCGGTCTACCCGTGGTTCGGCAAGGACATCCGCGACAGCATCGAGCTCGCGATCGAGAACTACGCGCTCCTGCGCCGCCTGTGGAGCGAGGACGTCGTGGACTGGCAGGGCAAGTACCGCACGCCCCTGCAGGGCTTCACGTCGACCCCGCGCCCGCTCGACGGAGTGGCGCCCTTCGTCTGGCACGGCTCCATCCGCACCCCGGAGATCGCCGAGCAGGCCGCCTACTACGGCGACGGGTTCTTCGCGAACAACATCTTCTGGCCGAAGGAGCACTACATGCGCCTCATCGCCTACTACCGCCAGCGCTTCGAGCACTACGGGCACGGCACCGCGGCTCAGGCGATCGTCGGCCTCGGCGGCCAGGCGTTCATCCGCCCGAAGTCGCAGGACGCATGGACCGAGTTCCGCCCGTACTTCGACAACGCACCGGTGTACGGCCACGGCCCGTCGATGGAGGACTTCACCGAGCAGACCCCGCTCACCGTGGGAAGCCCGCAGCAGGTGATCGACCGGTACGCCGCGATGCGCGACTACTACGGCGACTACCAGCGCCAGCTGTTCCTCGTCGACCACGCGGGCCTCCCGCTCAAGACGGTCCTCGAGCAGCTCGACATCCTCGGCGAGGAGGTCGTGCCCGTTCTCCGCAAGGAGCTTGCCAAGGACCGCCCGGCGGACGTCCCGGATGCCCCGACCCACGCCTCGCTCGTCGCGAAGGCGTACAACGGCGGGCCCGCGCGCGAGGCGCGGCCCAACGCGAACCGCGGGGACAACCTCTCCGGCGACCGCCCGTATCAGGACTCCGCGGCTCCCGCGGGAGCATCCTTCGGCCTCGCCGCAACCCGGAAGGGGAACTGACATGACCACCACGCGAAAGCTCGCCGTCGTCTCGGCGGGCCTCAGCCAGCCCTCGTCGACGCGCTTGCTCGCCGACCGCATCTCCGCCGCGACCACCGCTGCCCTTCGTGAGCAGGGCATCGAGGTGGAGGTCACCACGATCGAGCTGCGCGACCTCGCGCAGGACATCACCAACAACCTGCTGACCGGGTTCGCGCCGCCGAAGCTCGAGTCCGCGATCGAGTCGGTGACGACCGCCGACGGCCTCATCGCCGTCACGCCGATCTTCACCACGAGCTACAGCGGCTTGTTCAAGTCGTTCATCGACGTTCTCGACCCGCAGTCGGTCACCGGGCTTCCCGTGCTCCTCGGCGCGACCGGTGGCACCGAGCGCCACTCGCTCGCGATCGACTACGCCATGCGCCCGCTCTTCACGTACCTGCACGCCGTGCCCGTGCCGACGGGCGTGTACGCGGCGTCGAGCGACTGGGGGAGCGCCGAGGATGCCCTCCCCGGTCGTATCGAGCGCGCGGCGGGCGAGCTCGCGGCGCTCGTCGCGGTCTCCGACCGCTCCCAGCAGGTGCGCGACCCCTTCGCCCTCCCCGAGGGCTTCAGCCCCGTCGGCAGCTTCGGGGCTCAGTAGTCAGTAGGGGGAGGCGCGAGTCCTAGCCGCTCTTGCGGCGGAACTCGCGCTTCCCGCCCGCCTTCTCGTGCTTGCCGTGGATCGCGGAGTCCCCCTCCACACCGCCCGGGTGCGACTGCGCGCCCTGCTTCTTGCGCTCGAGGGCCTCGCGGAACTTGCGCTTGGTGTCCTCGTCCGTCTTCGGCTTGTCGGAATCCATACCCCGAGCGTAGGCGATCCGCGCCGTGACGGCATCGATGCCGACCCCGAGCGCGATGGCGACGGCCACCGAGACGACGACCGCGAGGATCGGGTTCGCCGAGAGCCACGCGCCGAAGAGCGCCCCGACGATGCTGTTGTAGACGGCCCAGCCGAGTCCCGCGAGCACCGTCAACGGCAGGTAGCGCCCATACGGGAACCCGGTCGCGCCGGCGGTGAGATTGGCGGCGATCCGCGCGAACGGGATGTACCGAGCCGTGAGGATCAGCGAGGCCGGCCGTATCTCGAGCGCGCGCCGCGCGTACCCGATCGCCCTCGAGACCTTCGGCCCTCGCATCCAGCGCCATCGCTCCGTGCCGATGCGCCGCCCCAGCCAGAAGCACGCGTTGTCGCCGACGATCGCGCCGAGCCAGGCGATGGGGATCAGCAGCCACAGCGAGGGATGCCCGGTGGAGAGCGACAGCGACGCGAGCGCCACGACGACGGTCTCGCTCGGCAGGACCACCGTGAACGCGTCGGCGACGACGAGCACGAAGACCCCTGCGTAGAGCCACGGTCCGGCCGCGGCCAGCAACGCGGTCAGGGCATCCATACTGCGGTTCTAGCGAGGCGAGATGAACAATGGGTGCATGCGCTTTCTCGCGGTAGGGCTCGCGGCGGTCGTTCTGCTCGCCGGGTGCACTCTCTACCGCCCGCTACCGGAGCCCCTGGGCTCGGACGAGATTCGCGAGCTCGTGCAGCAGCAACGCCGCGAGTACTGGGCGGAGCTCGCTCCGGGAGAGCCCTACCCGGAGGTCGAGGTCGTCGACGTCCTGCCGGCCGACGAGGCGTGGCCGCGCGTGATGGAGTGTGTCGACGCGCTCGAGATCCCCGGCGTGAGCCGCTCCGGCGGCGGCCTCCAGGTGGTGGAGGGCGCGGACCAGCACGCGCTCGAGGTCGCGATCTTCCGGTGCTACGAGGCCTACCCGCCCGACTACTCCGACCCGACGGTGTGGGGCTTCCTGAGCGAGGACGAGCGCGAGTACCTCTGGCAGTACTTCGACGGCTTCCTCGTGCCGTGCCTCATCCTGCACGGATACTCCGTTCACGGGATGCCCGGCCGTGAGTCCTTCCTCGCCAGCGAGTACCTCGCCTGGGAACCGTACGGAACCCTCACTCCCGCGCCGCTCACTCCGCAGGAGTGGCAGTGGCTTGATGCGCAATGCCCGCCACCGCCGCTTCTGCGGCAGTGGCTGTGGCGGCCGGACGGGTCGGATGAGGCGCCCTAGGCCCCGACGCGCCGCGCTGCTAGAATCATTCAGGTTGTTCTGGTGCATCGGTACCATGGCAACCGGAGCAGGCTGGCAAGAAGCTGGTCACCGGTGGTGAACTTCCGAGTCGTTCGGAGCTTTTCTACTGTTGGCCAGACACGCGCCGCCCCTCTAGGCACGCGCGGTACGCACGCGTCCTCCTGCCCGCTCCTGCTCCGTGTACGAGTCGTGCACCACACGGGTGTGCGACGGTAAACAAAGGAGAAAGCCCCTTGGAGGGTCCCGAAATCAAGTTCGCCGAAGCCGTCATCGACAACGGCAAGTTCGGCACGCGCACCGTCCGGTTCGAGACCGGTCGGCTCGCGCAGCAGGCCCAGGGCGCGGTCGCCGCGTACCTCGACGAGGACACCATGCTCCTCTCGGCCACGTCCGCCAGCAAGCAACCCCGCGACGGCTTCGACTTCTTCCCCCTGACGGTGGACGTCGAGGAGCGCTCGTACGCCGCCGGCAAGATCCCCGGCAGCTTCTTCCGCCGCGAGGGCCGCCCGTCGACCGAGGCCATCCTCGTCTGCCGCCTCATCGACCGGCCGTTGCGCCCGACGTTCGTCGAGGGCCTCCGCAACGAGGTCCAGATCGTCATCACGGTGCTCTCGATCGCGCCCGACGAGTTCTACGACGCGCTCGCCATCAACGCGGCCTCGGCGTCGACGCAGATCTCCGGCCTGCCGTTCTACGGCCCGGTCGCGGGTGTGCGCCTCGCCCTCATCGGCGACCAGTGGGTCGCCTTCCCCAAGTTCTCGCAGCTCGCCGACGCCGTCTTCGACCTCACCGTCGCCGGGCGCCTCGTGACGGACGCGGACGGCAACGAGGATGTCGCGATCATGATGGTCGAGGCCGAGGCCACCGAGGTCAGCTGGGACCTCATCAAGGGCGGCGCGACGAAGCCCGACGAGGCCGTCGTGGCCCAGGGGCTCGAGGCATCCAAGCCGTTCCTCCGGGCGCTCATCAAGGCGCAGTCGGAGCTCGCGGCGCAGTCGGCGAAGCCGATCGCCGAGTACCCGCTGTTCCCGCCGTACACCGACGAGACCTACGACGCCGTCGCGGCGCTGTCCTACGACGAACTCAAGGGCGTGTACCAGATCGCCGACAAGCTCAGCCGTCAGGACGCGGATGACGCGCTCAAGGGCCGCGTCAAGGAGGCCATCGCGGCGAAGGTCGCGGCCGAGGAGCTGCCCGAGTCCGCTCTCTCCGAGGTGAGCGCGGCCTACAAGAGCGTGTCCAAGAAGGTCATGCGCAACCGGGTCCTCACCGAGGGCATCCGCATCGACGGCCGTGGCCTCGCGGACATCCGCGCACTCGACGCCGAGGTGCAGGTCATCCCGCGCGTGCACGGCTCCGCGATCTTCCAGCGCGGCGAGACGCAGATTCTGGGCGTCACCACGCTCAACATGCTCAAGATGGAGCAGCAGATCGACTCGCTCGCGCCGATCACGAAGAAGCGCTACCTGCACCACTACAACTTCCCGCCCTACTCGACCGGTGAGACCGGCCGCGTGGGCAGCCCGAAGCGCCGCGAGATCGGGCACGGCTTCCTCGCCGAGCGCGCCCTCGTGCCGGTGCTCCCGAGCCGCGAGGAGTTCCCGTACGCGATCCGTCAGGTGTCCGAGGCGCTCGGCTCCAACGGCTCGACGTCGATGGGTTCGGTGTGTGCATCCACCCTGTCGCTGCTGAACGCCGGTGTGCCGCTGCGCGCCCCGGTCGCGGGCATCGCGATGGGCCTCATCTCCGACGAGGTCGATGGCCAGACCCGCTATGCGGCCCTCACCGACATCCTCGGTGCGGAGGACGCGCTCGGCGACATGGACTTCAAGGTCGCCGGAACGAGCGAGTTCGTCACGGCCATCCAGCTCGACACGAAGCTCGCGGGTCTGCCCTCGAGCGTTCTCGACGGAGCCCTCAAGCAGGCGAAGGAGGCCCGCACGGCCATCCTCGCGGTGATCAACGCCGCGATCGACGCGCCCGACGAGATGGCGCCGACCGCGCCGCGCGTCATCAGCGTTCAGATCCCCGTCGACAAGATCGGTGAGCTCATCGGCCCGAAGGGCAAGACGATCAACCAGATCCAGGATGACACCGGCGCCGAGATCTCGATCGAGGACGACGGCACCGTCTACATCGGCGCGGTCGACGGCCCGTCGGCGGAAGCGGCCCGTGCGGCCGTCAACGCGATCGCGAACCCGCTGAACCCGGAGGTCGGCGAGCGGTTCCTCGGAACCGTCGTCAAGCTCGCGACGTTCGGTGCGTTCGTCTCGCTCACCCCGGGCAAGGACGGCCTCCTGCACATCAGCGAGGTCCGCAAGCTCGCCGGTGGCAAGCGCGTCGAGAACGTCGAGGACGTGCTCTCGGTCGGCCAGAAGATCCAGGTGGAGATCACCAAGATCGACGACCGCGGAAAGCTCTCCCTCGCCCCGGTGTCCGAGGAGACGGATGCTGCGGACACCGACAGCTCCGCTGCGGCGTCCGAGGGTCCCGAGGCTCCCGCCGAGGGCTAGTCGCCCTTCTGGATCGAAGGCCCGTCCCGTTCGCGGGGCGGGCCTTCGTCGTCAGAGATCCATGCAAACGCACAAAGCTGTCTGCCCCCCAAGTGGGGGAGGAGGAGGCGCCGTCACCGCGAATACGGTGATCGGGTGACCCCGTTCGATCACTTCATGAGCGACTTCCGCCAGTGGCTCGACACGGCCTGGTACGTCTGGGTGGCCCTCGCGTTCCTCGTCGCCGCGATCGTCACGATCGTCGTCGTCTCCAAAGCCCGGGCCCGCGCTCGCGCCCGCATTCCCCAGTACCGTCGTCAGGGGGACTTCGGCTAGGCAGTCTCCGAGACTCCGGTGAGCTGCGCGCGGGCGACGATGTGGCTCGCGATGTGGAAGCCGAGGATGGCCGGTGTGCTCCCCACGGGGATGTCCAGCCTCTCGACGTCGAGGGCCGACACCGTGAACACGTAGCGGTGCTCCCCGTGTCCGGAGGGCGGGGCTGCGCCGAGGTAGCGCTCAAGGCGCAGCTCGTTGGGGAGGGTTATGGCTCCCGACGGCAGGAGCCCGGCATCCGGGTTGCCTGCGTCCTGCGGCAGCGACGTGACCTTCGCGGGGATGTTGTAGACCGCCCAGTGCCACCAGCCGCTGCCGGTCGGCGCATCGGGGTCGAAGCAGGTGAGAGCGAAGCTGCGCGTGCCGGAGGGGGCGCCGTCCCAGTGCAGCGTGGGGGAGCGGTCCTCGCCTCCTGCGCCGGCGATGCCCGATCGTGCCCACTGCGGGAGCGTCTCGCCCTCCTCGAAGTCGGGACTCGTGAGTGCGAACTTCGGCACCTCCGGGAGCCTCCAGTTCGGATGATTCGCCATTGACCGACCTCTCTGCTCGGGATGCCCGCTTCCGCCATTATGCGTCAGAGTCGTAACGATTCGCGGGTCGTTCGCTGATGCCCGCCGCTGTCGCCCTACTCTGAGGGGAACCCGCAGGGGATGAGCGGGTCGAATGGCAGGGTGACGTGACGCACGTGGAGTCGAGCCGGCTGGCTCAGATCGTGTCGCCGCCGAGCGCGCCGATCCGGGTCATCCCGCGTCGCCGCAGGATCGGTTCATCCGACCTCGAGGTGTTCCCCCTGGCGATGAGCGGCAACGTCTTCGGCTGGACTGCGGACGACCGGACGACCAACGCGATCCTCGACGCCTACACGGAGCAGGGCGGCAACTTCGTCGACACGGCCGACTCCTACGCTGCGGGTCGCAGCGAGACCATGATCGGCAACTGGATGCGCTCCCGCCGCAACAGGAACGACATCGTCGTCGCGACGAAGGTCGGCAAGAGCGCCGACAACCCGGGGCTGCGAGCCCGCGTCCTGACTCGAGCGGTGCACGCCTCCCTGCAGCGACTCGGCACCGACCGCATCGACCTTCTCTACCTCCACATCGACGACCAGGATGTCGAGTTCGAGGAGACGCTGCTCGCTGTCGACGAGCTCATCCGCGCCGGCAAGGTGCGCTACTTCGGGGGCAGCGACCACACCGGCAACCGCCTCATCGAGGCGCGCATCGCCTCCGCGCAGCTCGGCGTCGCCCCCATGGTCGCTCTGCAGAATCACTACAACCTCGTGCATCGGACCGAGTACGAGGGCGGGCTCGCGCACGTGGCCGCCCAGCAACTCCTGGGCGTCATGCCACGGTTCGCCCTCGCGAGTGGGTTCCTGACCGGCAAGTACCGGCAGAAGGCCGACCTCGCGCGCAACGACCGCGGGGGAGAGGTGGCGCGCCTGCTCACGCGGCGCGGGCTGCGCATCCTGGCGGCGCTCGACTCCGTCGCCGCGGCGCACGAGGCCGACGTCGCCTCGGTGGCTCTCGCGTGGCTGCTCACCAAGCCCAACGTGGTCGCCCCGGTCGCGTCGGCGAGCGGTCCGGAGCAGGTCGCCGCACTCACGGCCGCGGCCGGCCTCCAGCTGACGCGGCACCAGGTAACGGATCTGGACCGGGCGTCGGAGTAGCTGGCGGCTAGGCCGGGCGGGCCTCCGCGAGGACGCGGTTCGCGATCCGCCCGAGGGCGGCGGTCGCGGCGATCGAGTCGCCCGCGTAGCCTCCGGACAGGGCTCCGTCTCGGGCGAGCTGGAGCTCGTCGGCGGCATCGCCCGGAACGGGATGCCCGAGCTCGCGAAGCAGGTCCGCGAGGGTGTCGACGTACCATTCGCGGTGCTGCGTGACGACCTGACGCACCGGGTGCTCGGCATCCGGGAATTCGGCAGCCGCGTTGATGAACGCGCAGCCTCGGAAGCCGGGGGAGGCGATCTCGCTCGCGATCGACGCGATGATCGCGCGGAGCGCGACGTCCGGCGACTCGGCGGCGTCGATGATGTGCTCGACTTCGGTCCGCACCGCGCGGTGCCGACCGGTGATGTACTCGACGATCAGGTTGTCCTTGGCGCGGTAGTGCTTGTAGAAGGTCGCCTTGGTGACGCTCGACGCGGCGATGATGCGGTCCACTCCGACGGTGCGGATGCCGTCCTCGTAGAACAGGACCGAGGCGGTGTCGAGGATCCGCCCCTTCGCTGGAGCGCGCTGCGCGGTCGGAGCTTCCTCAACGACCATCACAGCGCGACTCCTTGCGGGGGAAAATGCATGCCCGCCATCGGGTTAGCGGGACATGCGGGGTCGGGCTTCGGGTGCCCGGAATAGACAGTATCACCTATGAGGACAGACAGACCAGTCTGTTTGTCCTCATATCTCACCCCCAGTTTGGGGGGTGCGTCTATTCTGCCGCCTCCGGTGTGATCGATCGGATGACGTAGGCTCAAGGACGATGAACGGCGCCGTTGCACTTCCCCTTGAGCAAGCAGAGCTCTCCTTCACCGCTTCCGGCGAGTGCCTCGTCCGGCGCACCGTACTCCCGAGCGGCGTTCGCATCCTGAGCGAGAGCGTCCCGGGCGCGCGCAGCTCGACCGTGGGCTTCTGGGTCGCGGTGGGATCCCGCGACGAGCTCCCCGAGACGTACGGATCGACGCACTTCCTCGAGCACCTCCTCTTCAAGGGCACCCGGTCGCGCAGCGCGCTCGATATCGCGGTGTCGTTCGACGCCGTCGGCGGCGAGCACAACGCGATGACGGCGAAGGAGTACACCTGCTACTACGCCAAGGTGCAGGATCGCGACCTGCCGATGGCGATCGACGTGCTCGCCGACATGTTCACCTCATCGGTGATCGACCCGGAGGAGTTCGAGACCGAGCGCGGGGTCATCCTCGAGGAGCTCGCGATGGCGGACGACGACCCGTCGGATGTCGCGAGCGAGCGCTTCTTCGAGGCCGTGCTCGGCGAGCATCCCCTCGGCCGTCCCATCGGCGGCAGCCCGCAGACGATCGAGGCGGTGTCCCGCGATGCCGTCGTCGGCCACTATCGCGCCAACTACCGGCCCCAGGACCTCGTCATCACCGTTGCGGGCGCTGTCGACCACGACGCCCTCGTCGCGCGCGCGACGGCGGCGCTCCTCGAGGCGGGGTGGGACCTCTCCGCGAGTGCCGTGCCGGTCTCCCGCCGCGACGCGACTCGAGACCTCATCGATCGGGGCAGCCCGCTCGTCGTCGTGCCGCGTCCGCTCGAGCAGGCGAACCTCATCCTCGGGGTCGCCGGCCTGCCCGCCGCCGACGAGCGCCGCTCGACGCTCGCCGTTCTCAACTCCATCCTCGGCGGCGGCATGTCGTCGCGCCTGTTCCAGGAGGTCCGCGAGAAGCGCGGCCTGGCCTACTCCGTCTATTCGTTCACCCCCAGCTACAGTGACGCCGGCATCGTGGGAATGTACGCGGGATGCTCGCCCGTCAAGTCATCCCAGGTGGCCGAGCTCATGGTGCAGGAGTTCGCACGACTCGCGCAGGGCGGCGTCTCGGAGGAGGAGTTGCGCCGAGCCGTGGGACAGCTGAGCGGTGCATCCGCGCTCGCCCTGGAGGACTCGGACACCCGCATGTCCCGGCTAGGTCGCAGCGAGCTGACGCTCGGTGAGTTCGTGGACCTGGACGAGTCCCTGCGTCGGCTTGAGCTCGTCACCGTCTCCGGCGTCCAGGAGCTCGCCCTCGAGCTCGCGGGGCGCCCGCTCTCGATCGCCGCCGTCGGCTCCGTCGACGAGCCGTCCCTCGCGAGCCTGGCAGCGTCGCCGGGTCTCGCCGCCTAGTACCCAGGAAAACCGAGGTGCCTTCCATGGCTCACTACCTGTATCTCGTCCGCCACGGGGAGCAGCAGGATGCGGAGTACGGCCTTCCCGACGGCCCGCTCAGCCCGAAGGGCATCCGTCAGGCGCGCGCGATCGCGGAGCGCCTCGGCGGAGTGCCGTTCACTCGCGCGTGGCACTCACCGCTGCAGCGCGCCGCCGAGACCGCGGCGATCATGACGGAGCGGATGCCCGCACTGGAGTCCCAGCCGAGCGCGCTGCTCATGGACTGCATCCCCTCCGGGCCCGAGCCCGACATGCCGGCCGCGTTCGAGCCGTTCTTCGGGGGAATCACCCCGCAGGAGATCGATGCGGGCCAGGCCCAGATGGCCGACGCGGTCGCGGAGTTCCTCGCCCCGGCACGGGAGGACCGGCACGACCTGCTCATCACCCACAACTTCGTGATCGCGTGGTTCGTGCGGGAGGTCTTCGGCGCCCCGGCGTGGCGCTGGCTCGGCGTGAACCAGGCGAACTGCGGGCTCACGATCATCCGGGTCCGCAGCGCCAAGCCACCGGTGCTCGTGACGCACAACGACCTCGGGCACCTGCCCGTGGAGCTGCGCACCGGGATGCCGGTCGACCAGCCGTTCTAGGTGCGGCGTCTCGGGATCAGTGGGCGGATCTGGATGAATGCAGCTATGGAGGTGCCCACACCCACACCCCACGGCACCCACGGCCCCAGCCACGAAGTCCATTCAGTGTGGACGATCTGGTTGTTGAAGTCGTTCAAGAACCCCGTGGGACGGTAAGAGGCGAGCACAGTCCCGTCCGGTCCGACGTGGCCATCCAATCGAATGTTCTCTAGCCGGATGGTGCCGTCATCGCTGACCCAGGTGCCCCTGCTGTGGCATCCGGCCCGCCCCCATCCCTCGCAGCTCGACTCGGTGTACGTGCCCCAGTAGACGGGCTCGCCCGCCGCTGTGAGAAGCCCCACTCCCAGCGCGAATCCCACCAATGCGAGCGCTGCCAGTAACGCTGCGGATAGGATCCGCGCACCTCTCGAGATGACGGCGGCGGCCCGCCCGAGGAGCGTTCGCCGACGCACCCGTACCAGCACTTTGCGGTACCAGTTCGTCGCGTTCGGGTTGTCGTTGTACGGCTCGATCGACTCGTAGCCCGAGGAGCGGTAGAGGCTCCCGGCGGCCTCAAGGCTCGCGTTGGTGTCGAGCACGGTCTCGGTGGCGCCGAGGTTCGCAGCGAGCTGCTCGAGGTGGCCGAGCATCGCCCGCCCGAGGCCGCGGCCCTGGGCGGCAGGGCGCACCCAGAGGTGCTTGATCTCCGCGCGCGTGGAGGAGAGCATCCGGATGCCGCCGCACCCCAGTACATCGTCGCCCTCCCGCACCACGACGAACACGCCGCGGGGGCGCTCGAACGCATCCGGCGACGGATGCACGGTCCGGTAGCCCCCGGCGATCGGGAACCCCGCCGCGCGGAATGAGAAGTACTCGTCGAGGAGCATCCGTGCCTCGGGCGCATCGACGGCGGTCTCGACGAACTCGGGCACCCGATCAGGCTAGTCGCCGCTTGCTAGATTGGGGCTATGACCACGACTGTCGCCGTTGTCGGCGCCACGGGCCGGATGGGCCGACTCGCCTGTGCCCTTATCGAGGCGTCCACCGAGTTCGAGCTCGCGGCCCACATCGGCTCGACGGGGGAGCTCTCGGAGATGCTCGGGGCGGACGTCGTGCTCGACGTGACGGTGCCGGCGGTGTCCCAGTCAGTTGTCGAGTTCGCCGTGGCGCACGGCATCAATGCGCTCGTCGGAACCTCGGGCTGGACGGCGGAGCGCATCGCCGTGATCGATCGCCTCGTCACGGGCAAGCTCGACGTCGGCGTCGTCTTCATCCCGAACTTCTCCCTCGGCTCGGTGCTCGCGACCTCGTTCGCCGCGCAGGCCGCGCGGTACTTCGACTCCATCGAGATCGTCGAGGCGCACCATGCCGGCAAGGTCGACTCGCCGTCGGGTACGGCGGTGCGCACCGCGGAGCTCATGGGTCGCGCCCGAAGCGAACTCGGGCCGGTCTCGGCCCCTCACGTGGACCAGCGTGCTCGCGGTCAGCAGGTCTCCAGCATCCCGATCCACAGTCTTCGGCTGAACGGGGTCGTCGCGCGGCAGGACGTGCACTTCGGCGGCACCGGCGAGGTGCTCACCATCACGCACGAGACCCTGTCGCCGAGTTCCTATGAGGTGGGCATCCTGCTCGGGCTCCGCGCCGCCGCGACCGCCCGCGGGATCACGGTCGGTCTCGACGCTCTCCTCGGGCTGGGCGACGCCGGATGACCTCGCGCATTGGCGCGATCGTCATGGCCGCGTTGCTCGTGCTCTACATCGTTGCGGTCACGCAGTTCGCGGTGGCGCTCATCGGCACGGGCGACGGCATCGTCACGACGATCGGTGTCGCGCTTCTCGTCTTCCCCGTGGTCGGCGCGTGGTACATCGTCTCCGAGCTGGTCTTCGTCACGCGTGGCGAGACGCTGGTTCGAGCACTCGGCGCGGAGGGTGGCCTTCCGGTGGATGATCTGCCCCGATTGCCCAGCGGGCGCATCGACCCGGTGGCGGCGGATGCCCAGTTCCCCCGCTACAGGGAGGCAGTCGAGGCCTCACCCGACTCGTGGCGCGACTGGCTCCGGCTCGGCCTCGCGTACGACGCGAGCGGCGACCGGAGCCGCGCGCGCTGGGCGACCCGGAAGGCTATCGCCCTCCATCGGGCGCAAACGCGCGACTGATCGCCTCGGCCGCGGTCGAGTCGCGGAACTCGAATCCGTCGGCGAGAAGCCGCTCCGGCACGACGTGCTGGTCATTGAGCAGCAGCTCCTGGCCGGCGTCCCCGAGGAGCTTGATCGCGAACGTCGGGATCACCCAGGGATGCCACCGCCGCAGCGTCTCGGCGAGCGCGGTGGTGATCTCCGCCGAGGTCGCCGGTTCCGGCCCAGCGAGGGCGACGACGCCGTCCAGCTCGGAATCGATCAGGTGCCGCAGCGCCGCAGCCTCGTCGTGGAGGGAGATCCACGGCCACACCTGGGTGCCGCGCCCGAACCGGGCGCCCAGACCGACGAGCGTCAGCGGCACGAGGGGGGTGAAGGCGCCGCCTCGGCCGACCACGACGCCGGTGCGCGCGAGCACCACGCGAGTGCTGTCGGGCACGAGGGCTGCGGCTTGCTCCCAGGCCTGGACGACGTCGCTCAGAAAGCCGTCGCCCTTCGCCGAGTTCTCATCGAGTGTCTCTCCGGGACGGTCACCGTAGTAGCCGACCGCCGAGCCGTTCACGAGTACGCGGGGCGGGTCGGACGCCCGACCGATGGCCTCCGCGAGGGTGCGGGTGGCATTGACTCGCGAGTAGAGGATCTCCCGCTTGTACGACGCCGTCCACGGCAGGCGCCCCGTGCTCGCCCCCGAGAGGTTGACGACCGCATCCGCGGCCTCGAGGGCGCGGGGGTCGATCGTCCCCTCATCGGGTGACCAGCGGAACTCATCCGGCGACGCGGGCTCCCGGCGTACGAGGCGGAGCACGGTGCGACCGTCGGCCTCCAGCTGCCGGCACAGCTCGGTGCCGATGAACCCGGAGGCGCCGGAGACGAGGATGCGCTCGGCGCGAGCCGCCGGCATCAGGCGAGGCTGGCTTCGAGGGTGATCGGGATGCCCGCGAGCGCCTTCGAGACGGGGCAGTTCGCCTTGGCCTCTTCCGCGAGCCGCTGGAAGTCGGCCTCGGAGATGCCCGGGATCTTGGCGCTCACCAGGAGGTGGCTCCCGGTGATGCCCTCTCCCGGCTCGAAGGTCACGGCTGCGGTCACCTGAAGGCTCTCGGGCGGGGTGCCCGCGCCGGCCAGAGCGTGCGAGAAGGCCATCGAGTAGCACGCCGAGTGGGCGGCGCCGAGGAGTTCTTCGGGGTTGGTGCGGCCGCTCTCGCCCTGGGACCGCGCGGCCCACGAGACGGGGAACTCGGCGGCGTCGGAGGAGTCGAGCGACGTGGTGCCCGATCCGCTGAGCAGGTCTCCGAACCAGAGGGTGGTCGCTTCGCTGGTGACTGACATCGGTGTAGCCCCTTTCGTCGATTCCACCCTAGGCGGCACTACGCCGCAGCGGCACCCTTCCGTCCGAGGATTCCCGCTCGCGCGAGGAGCAGGTAGATCTGGCAGCCGAGGCAGTAGCCGAACACCGAGTTGAGGAACGCCGCGACGAAGGCGGCGGCCGCGGCGACGACGAGGGCCCACGGGACCCCCACGACGTGAAGCACGAGACCGACGAGCGTGATGACGAAACCGACGCCCTGGGCGAAGGTCGGGGGGACCGGGTCCTCGAGTTCGCTCGGGGGAGCGAGGCGGGGCCGCACGAGTGCGCGGTAGAGGGCGCCGTAGGGGTGGCGCCGGATGCCCGCGAAGGCGCCCCACGCAAAGAGCGCGCTGATCGCGGCGAAGAGGAGGAAGGCCGGCTGCACCGCGCGCTCGCCGATGCTCGCCGCCGCGGGCGCGGCGAGGGCGAGGCCGATGACGACGAGCAGGAGAACGGCGGTGATTCCGGCTCCGAAGCGCGGGCTGCGGGGGTCGATTCCGGTGGCGCTCAAGACAGGACCCTTTCGAGTTCGTGGCGGACGAGGTCGCGGCGCGCGGCACCGCCGATGCGGGCGCGCACGACTCCGGTGCGGTCGAGGATGAGGGTGGTCGGCGTCTGCAGGATGTGGAAGCGGCTGGCGAGGTCGGGTCGGTGCGTGACATCCAGGTCGACGTGGACAACTCCGGAGAGCTCGGACGCGATGTCGCCGAGCACGGCGTGGGTCGAGCGGCACGGTGCACAGACTTCGGTGGAGAACTGGAGCAGGGTGGCACCGGGGGCGAGTCGAGCCAGGCCCGGGACATCCGTCGGCCTGACCCGCGTCGTGCCCCGCTGTCGGCGTACGCGTCCCTGCGATCGCTGCCACAGGAGCCCGAGCACCGTCGCGGCGCCGACGAGGGCGGCGAGAACGGCGAGCACGGCGGGCAACGACATGGAGCCAATGTAGGCGCGGGCTCCTGCCGTGAACCGAGTGTTGCGGCACATTACGTGGGCTCGGTCGCTATCGTGAAGGCCGTGCCTGACAACGAGAAGCCCGAGGTCCAGTTCCGCTCCGATGTCACGGTGGAGCTCGTCCGCTCGAGCGCCGACGACTCCGACGTGCTCTTCGCCGCGCGGGTCTCAACACAGGGCGAGAAGACCCTGGAGGGTGCCCTCGACTCCGATGTGGACACGAGCCGCAGCAAGGGCCTCATCAACTACCTGATGCGCGACCGCCACGGCTCTCCGTTCGAGCACAACTCGATGACGTTCTACGTGCAGGCGCCGATCTTCGTGTTCCGCGAGTTCATGCGCCACCGCATCGCTTCCTATAACGAGGAGAGCGGCCGCTACCGCGAGCTCGGTCCGGTGTTCTACGTGCCCGGGGCCGATCGCAACCTCGTGCAGGTCGGCAAGGCCGGCGCTTACGAATTCCTCCCGGGCAGCCCCGAGCAGTCGGAGCTCGCCGTCACCGAGGCGAAAGCCGTGGCGACCGAGGCGTACGCCTCGTATCAGCGGATGCTCGACGCGGGCATCGCCCGCGAGGTCGCCCGCATCGTGCTCCCGCTCTCGCTCTACTCGTCGATGTACGTGACGATGAACGCGCGCTCGCTCATGAACTTCCTGTCGCTGAGGACCAAGCGGGAGGGCACGCACTTCCCCTCATTCCCGCAGCGCGAGATCGAGATGGTCGCCGAGAAGATGGAGGCGCACTGGGCGGGCCTCATGCCGCTTACCTACGAGGCGTTCAACGCGAACGGCCGCGTCGCGCCGTAGCCCGAGAGTGTGAGCTCGCGGCGGTCTGCTGGCCTGTGTCAGCGCGCCGCGACGGCGACAACGCGGCCGTCGGCAGTCGTACGGCGACGCAGCAGGCCGCGGCGTGTGTGCTGGCCCGCCTCCGCCCCGCTACCCTGTAACTCGTGTCTACGCTCCCCAATCCCTTCGGCCAGGTGCTCGTCGCACTCGTCACGCCGTTCACCCCGGACGGCGAAGTCGATTGGGCCGACGTCGAGAAGCACATCGACGACGTCATCACCGCGGGAGCCGACGGAATCGTCGTCACCGGCACCACGGGCGAGACCTCGACCCTGACCGACCCCGAAAAGATCAAGCTCGTCGAGGTGGGCAAGTCCGTCGCGGCGGGTCGCGCCAAGATCATCACCGGTGGTGGCTCGAACGAGACCGCGCACGCCATCGAGCTCGCGAAGAAGAGCGAGAAGGCCGGCGCCGACGGCAACATGGTCGTGACCCCGTATTACAACAAGCCGACTCAGGCGGGCATCCTCACCCACTTCCGGATGATCGCGGATGCGACGGACCTGCCCGTCATCCTCTACGACATCCCGGGTCGCACCGGCGTGCCCATCAAGTACGAGACGATCCTGCGCGCCGCCAAGCACCCGAACATCCTCGCTGTCAAGGACGCCAAGGGCGATCTCTCGGAGGTCAGTCGTGTGCTCAACCAGACGGACCTGTACTACTTCTCCGGTGATGACGCGAACGTCCTCCCGAGCCTCGCGATCGGGGCGACCGGCCTCATCGGGGTCACCGCGAACATCGCGCCGACCCCGTACCGGCACATGGTCGACGCCGTCAACGCCGGCGACCTGAAGACCGCCACCGCCGCTCACAAGGCGCTGGAGCCCCTCGTCCGCGCGACGATGACCCACGTGCCCGGCACGGTCGCCACGAAGTACATCCTGCACGGGCTCGGGCGCATCTCCAGCCCGCGGGTCCGGCTGCCGCTCGTCGGACCGGAGGAGTGGGAGGCAGCCCAGATCGAGGACGAGATCGACCTCGTCAAGGACATCCCGGGCGTGAGCTTCGACAACTTCCGCCCCGACCGCAACGCGGCCGCCGGCGGCGCGCTCCCGAAGGTCGCGGGCACCACGCGCTGACCCGGCGGTAGGCTCGTCCCGATGCCAGTCTCAGTTTTCGCCCCGCCCGCACTCGAACCCGGTACCCTCCGAGTCACGCCGATCGGCGGACTCGGCGAGATCGGGCGCAACATGACCGTGTTCGAGATCGACGGCAAGCTCCTCGTCGTCGACTGCGGCGTGCTCTTCCCCGAGGAGCACCAGCCCGGCGTCGACCTGATCCTCCCGGACTTCGGCCCGATCCGAGACCGGCTCGACGACGTCGTCGCGATCGTGCTCACCCACGGTCACGAGGACCACATCGGGGCAGTGCCCTACCTGCTCAAGCTGCGCCAGGACATCCCGCTCATCGGCAGCACCCTGACGCTCGCCCTCGTCGAGGCGAAGCT
The DNA here is from genome assembly GCF_030580675.1 of Antiquaquibacter soli. Taxonomy (GTDB): domain Bacteria; phylum Actinomycetota; class Actinomycetes; order Actinomycetales; family Microbacteriaceae; genus Rhodoglobus; species Rhodoglobus soli. The sequence goes on from NZ_JAUQUB010000001.1 coordinate 1,143,694, forward strand.
CAAGGAGCACCGCATCACGCCGTACACCCTCGCCGTGAAGGAGGGCCAGGTCGAGAAGCTCGGCCCCTTCGAGCTCGAGTTCGTCGCGGTCAACCACTCGATCCCCGACGCGCTCGCCGTCGCCATCCGCACGAGCGCGGGAGTCGTCCTGCACACCGGCGACTTCAAGATGGACCAGCTCCCGCTCGACGACCGCATCACCGACTTGCGCGCATTCGCCCGCCTCGGCGAGGAGGGCGTCGACCTGTTCCTGCCGGACTCCACGAACGCGGATGTCCCCGGCTTCACGCCGAACGAGCGGGACATCGGGCCCGTGCTCGAGTCCGTCATCGCCAAGGCGCCCCGCCGAGTCATCGTCGCGAGCTTCTCGAGCCACGTCCATCGCGTGCAGCAGGTGCTGGATGCCGCTGCCGCGAACAACCGCAAGGTCGTCCTCATGGGCCGCTCCATGGTTCGCAACATGGGCATCGCCGCCGACCTCGGCTACCTCAAGGTGCCGGACGGCGTCCTCCTCGACGCCAAGAAGGCGGCGGACATGCCGGATGACCGGCTCGTCTACATGTCCACGGGCAGCCAGGGCGAGCCGATGGCGGTGCTGGCGCGCATGGCCAACCTCGAGCACCAGATCGTCGTCGGCAAGGGTGACACCGTCATCCTCGCGTCGAGCCTCATCCCCGGCAACGAGAACGCCGTCTACCGCGTCATCAACGGGCTCATGAAGCTCGGTGCGACGGTCGTGCACAAGGGAAACGCCAAGGTGCACGTCTCGGGTCACGCCGCGGCGGGCGAGCTGCTCTACTGCTTCAACATCCTCAAGCCGAAGAACGTGCTGCCCGTGCACGGCGAGCAGCGCCACCTCGTCGCCAACGCCAACCTCGCCATCCAGACCGGCGTCCCGGAGGAGAACACGATCATTGGCGAGGATGGCACGGTCATCGACTTGAAGGACGGGGTCGCGAAGATCGTCGGCCAGCTCGATCTCGGGTACGTCTACGTCGACGGATCGAGCGTCGGCGAGATCACCGATGCCGACCTCAAGGATCGCCGCATCCTCGCCGAGGAGGGCTTCATCTCGATCTTCGTGGCCATCGACCCGCAGACGGGCAAGGTGATCGTCGGGCCCGAGATCCAGGCACGCGGATTCGCGGAGGATGAGGACGTCTTCGACGACGTCCTCCCGCAGATCATCCGAGCGCTCGCGGATGCCGCGGAGAACGGCACTCGCGACACTCACGCGTTCTCGCAGGTCGTCCGACGCACCGTCGGCCGCTGGGTCAACACCCAGCACCGCCGCCGGCCGATGATCGTCCCGGTCGTCATCGAGGCCTGAGCTGCCGCGCATCCGCCCCGCGACCGCGGCCGACCTCCCGTTGCTCGAGCGGGTCTTCGTCATCACCGCCGACTGGAACCCTGCGAACGTCAAGGGCGACGCGTTCTGGCGCGCCGACCCCACCTTCGACCAGTACGTGGGCGGGTTCCCGCGCGAGACTGACCGCGGTTTCGTCGCCGAGGTGAACGGTGAGCCGGTCGGAATGGTGTGGTCGAGATACTTCACCGCGGACGCGCCCGGCTACGGGTTCGTGTCCGCCGGCATCCCGGAACTCGGCATCGGCATCGTCGACGGCTTCCGCGGTCGGGGCATCGGCAGGGGGCTGATCGAGACGATGATCGCCGCGACCCCCGGCGATCTCAGCCTCAGCGTGGAGGACGGTAATCCGGCGATCGGACTGTACCGGTCTGTCGGCTTCGAGCCGGTGGGCAGGTTCGGCCAGGCGACGACGATGCTGCGCCGGGCATCCTGACGACTCCCGATCGCAAAACGTTGGGATGCGGATCATCCGTTCGGGTGATTCGCTAGACGTGAGTTCCGCTTAGCGTGGACTGATCTCCGTCCCCGACCCCGTGAGGTTGCCTCCCCGTGTCCATCGCTCGCAAGTGGGTCTTCCCCATCCTCTGGATCGTCGTCTTCGCCGTGATCGCGGCTGCGCTCGCGAAGATCGCGTTCTTCCCCGATCGATCGGAGGCGACCGACCCGGCGGTGCCGAGCGCGGAGATCGTCGACCCGCAGTACGTGGTCGGTCGCGGCACGATCTCCAATGATGTGACGCTCACCGGCACGGTCGCCGCGGATGCCGCGGTAGCGGTCCCCGCGACGGGCACGGGCGAGGTGCGCGAGGTGTACGTCGGCGCCGGGGCGTGGGTCAACGCGGGCCAGGAGGTCCTCCTGCTCAAGGGCCAGGTGGCGAACCCGGATGGCTCGGTCAGCAACGACTGGAGCACCGTGACGGCTCCCGTCAGCGGAGTCCTGTCGAGCTTCTCCGCCCTCGTCGGCCAGCAGTTCGCCGTCGGCGACCCGGTCGGTCAGATCGCGCCGCCCGGGTTCCACGTGAGCGGGAGCATCCCGCCCGAGCAGCTCTACCGGCTCATCCAGCGCCCGAGCGAGGCGCAAGTCACCATCACCGGCGGTCCGGCGCCGTTCACCTGCACGAACCTCACGATCACCACCCCGCTGCCCGGCCAGGGCCAGGGCACGGGCGGCACGCAGGGCGGCGGCACGGGTGGCGGAGAGTCCGGCCCCACAGTCACCTGCACGGTGCCGGGGGATGTCACGGTCTTCGCCGGCCTCGCCGCCGAGCTCGTCATCGCGGGCGGCATCGCGGAGGACGTGCTCATCGCACCGATCACCGCGGTCGAGGGCGCCTCGGGAACGGGCAATGTGTACGTCGTGCTCCCGGACGGCAGCACCGAGCAGCGCGAGGTGACGCTCGGCCTCAACGACGGCGTCAACGTGGAGATCACGGGCGGCCTCGAGGAGGGCGAGACGATCCTGCAGTTCGTGCCGGGGGCGCCGGCTCCGACGGACGGCATGCCGCTCCCGGGCCAGTGCATCGATACCCCGGACGGGACGATCTGCGGATGAGCCTGCTCACCCTCGAGGCAGTGACCCGGTCGGTGGCGCTCCCCGACGGCGCTCGCCTCGACATCCTCAAGGGCATCGACCTCACCGTCGAGGTGGGCGATCACGTGAGCATCGTGGGACGCTCCGGCTCCGGCAAGTCGACGCTCCTCAACATCCTCGGTCTCCTCGACTCCCCGACGAGCGGGCGGATCCTCGTCGACGACGAGCCCGTCGAGCGGTTCTCCTCCCGGCAGCGCGATCGCAAGCGCGGCCGCGACATCGGCTTCATCTTCCAGCAGTTCAACCTCCTCCCGGGGCGCACCGCGCTGGAGAACGCGATGACGCCCCTGCTCTACGCGAGCGGTCGGCAGTTCTTCTCCCGTGCGTCGATCGCGGCGGAGATGCTCGAGCGCGTCGGGCTCGGCCACCGGATGTCGTCGATGCCGGACAAGCTCTCCGGCGGCGAGCAGCAGCGAGTGGCGATCGCGCGCGCCCTCGTCCGCGGACCGAGGCTCATCCTCGCGGACGAGCCGACGGGGGCTCTCGACATCGAGACGGGCGCCTCGGTCATGGAGCTGCTCGACGACGTCGCCGAGCAATCCGGCGCCGCTCTCATCACCATCACGCACGACGCGAACGTCGCGGCCCTCGCCCGCCGCCACTTCCGCCTCGACAGGGGAGTGCTCGCGCCGGTCGATGTGAACCGCGCGCTGGCCATGTCGGAGTCGGCCGACCGGGCTCTCGCGCTGCCCTCGGGGGAGAGCGCGTGACCGAGCTCGAGAAGACGCCAGTGCGGAGGGCGCCCCGCCGCGAGCGCGGGGGCTGGGCATCCGGATTCCTCGGCGCTGTCGTCGAGGCGTGGGACGAGCTGCGCATCCACAAGACCCGTGTGCTGCTGAGCCTCATCGGAGTGGGGGTCGCCGTGTGCGCGCTGACCAGTGTCGTCGGCATCGGGGCGATCGCCCAGCAGGCGCAGATCGAACAGCTCGAGCGCGGCTCCGGTCGCCCGGCGACCCTAGTGCTCTCACCGCCCTACAACCCCGAGACGGGTCAGCAGGGTGATCCGGCGATCATGGCGGAGGCAGCGGCGACGGTCGTCGAGCGGTACGCGATCGGCTACGCCGGGTCGACGCAGTGGATGCAGCTGAGCGCGCAGTTCCGCGACGGGGTGAGCCTCGTGGATGCTCAGGCGGTCGACGTCGACTACGGCGTCATGCACCGCGTCCAGGTCGGCCAGGGGCGGTGGTTCGTCGATCGCGACGAGTTGCGCCTGGCGCCCGCCATTGTCGTGAGCGACCAGTTCTGGCAGCGCCTCGGTTCGCCCGACCTGCGCACCCACCCCACCATCCAGCTCCTCGGCGAGGATCCCGTGACGGCAGTCGTCGTGGGCGTGCTGCCGGTGCAGCCGTTCGATCTGAGCCTGCGCGCCTACATCCTGAACTCCGCGTACGCCTCGCTCGCGACCCCGGAGCAGATCGCGCAGGCGTGGCCGCAGTACGAGTTCTGGGTGCCGCCGGACATGGCGACCGAACTCACCGACCTCATCCGGCGCGACGTCGCCGCGGCCTGCGGGGAGGGCTGGCAGGTCGACGTCAACCGCCAGGACTACCTCGCCTGGGAGGGCGGCGAGGACCCCACCGCCTCGATCCGGATGGTCCTCGCCGGAATCGCCGTGCTCATCCTCATCCTCGGCGCACTGGGACTCGTCAACATCTCGCTCGTGACGGTGCGTCAGCGCATCCGGGAGATCGGCATCCGCCGCAGCTTCGGTGCGACCGCGCCCCGGGTGTTCTTCGCCGTGATGATGGAGAGCGTCGTCGCCACCGTCGTCGCCGGGGTCGCGGGAGTGGTCGTCGCCGTCGCGATCGTGCAGAACCCGGTGGTGCGCGATTTCGTCGCGTTCGGGCTGACGGATGTCCCGCCCTTCCCCGTCGAGGCAGCGCTCCTCGGCCTCGGGGCGGCGACCGCGGTGGGCGCGCTCGCCGGGCTCCTCCCCGCCCTCGTGGCCGTGCGAGTGAAGGTCATCGACGCGATCCGGTACTAGGGCGGGTCGCTGCCCGGCACCGTCGGCGCTCGCGGGTACCGTGATTCGCATGGCTACGAGCACCCGGTCTTCGTCGCGCTCGCGCACGACCTCGACGCGGGGTCGCACGCAAGCGCAGCCCACCAAACGGCTTCCGCGCGGTAAGCAGGTCCCTGTCCAGGAGGAGGGTCTGCTCGCGAAGGCGTGGATGGGCCTCGCGCACGCCGTCGGCGGGGCTTTCCGGGTGCTCGGCAAGGAGACGCTCGCGAAGGAGGAGCGTCGCGACGGAGTGCCGTTCCTGATCTTCCTGCTCGCCGTCGTCGGTGCCGTCGTGGAGTGGTTCAACCCGACCGATCCGGTGGCGATCGCGCTCGACTCGTGGACGGTCGGGCTCCTCTTCGGCCGTGTCGCCTTCGCTCTGCCGGTCATCATGGTGCTCTTCGCTGCGTGGCTGTTCCGGCACCCGGCGAGCGTGCACGACAACACCCGCATCGGCATCGGAGTCACGCTGCTCGTGTCGACGATCAGCGGGCTCTGCCACACGTTCGGCGGTCAGCCCGCACCGACTGACGGGGTCGAGGTGCTCGCTCGGGCCGGGGGTCTCGTCGGGTGGGTTCTCGCGGGACCGCTCATCGCGATCGGGACCCCGGCGCTAGCCACGCCGATCATCGTGATCCTCCTGGTGCTGTCCCTCTTCATCATCACCAAGACCCCGCCGAACCGCCTCGGAGCTCGACTCCGCGAGCTCTATGCGTACCTGTTCGGCGCGCAGCTCCCCGACGAGGACGAGCGTGCCGCAGCGAAGGCCGCCAAACGCGGTCAGACCGAGTCCGTCGAGTTCGGCACGATGAGCGACCTCGGTCTCGATGAGGACACCGGCTCGCTGCCCTGGTGGCGCCGCAACAAGTCGCAAGCGGCCGAGCCCGCGTTCGATAGCCCGGTCATCGCCCGTGAGCAGCCCGTGCGCGCGGAGCAGGAGACCGAGGTCATCGCGCACATGCCGGCATCACCCGAGCCCTTCGGAATCGAGCTCCTCGACGAGCTCAGCAAAGCCGAGGAGGCGGTCAAGCGCTTCACGGGTGAGGTGGAGACGGGCGCGACGAGCCTCCGCGAGGACGGCCCGGGAGTGCTCCCCGGTTTCGCGACGACAGCGAGCGAGAAGGGCGAGGCGGGAGAGTTCGACGCCCCCGTCGCGACCCGGCCCCGCCAGTCGCCGGCGGCGTACCGGCTCCCGTCGCCGGGGATGCTCACCCCCGGCACCCCGCCTAAGGCGCGCAGCGCGGCCAACGACGAGGTCGTGGCGGCCATCACCGAGGTCCTCAAGCAGTTCCAGGTCGACGCCGTCGTGACCGGGTTCAGTCGCGGCCCGTCGGTCACCCGCTACGAGCTCGAGCTCGGGCCGGGGGTGAAGGTCGAGCGCGTCACCGCTCTCGCCAAGAACATCAGCTACGCCGTCGCGAGCAACGAGGTCACGATCCTCTCGCCGATCCCGGGCAAGAGCGCCATCGGCGTCGAGATCCCCAACAAGGACCGCGAGATCGTCTCGCTTGGCGACGTGCTGCGGTCGACCGCGGCGACGAAGAGCGAGCACCCCATGACGATCGGCCTCGGCAAGGATGTCGAGGGCGGCTTCGTGGTGGCGAACCTCGCGAAGATGCCGCACCTCCTCGTGGCCGGCTCCACGGGCTCCGGCAAGTCGAGCTTCGTCAACTCGATGATCACGTCGATTCTCATGCGGGCCAAGCCCGCCGAGGTGCGCATGGTGCTCATCGACCCCAAGCGCGTGGAGCTGTCGATCTACTCGGGAGTGCCGCACCTCATCACGCCCATCATCACCAACCCCAAGAAGGCCGCCGAGGCGCTCGCGTGGGTCGTCAAGGAGATGGACATGCGGTACGACGACCTCGCGTCGTTCGGGTTCCGCCACATCGACGACTTCAACCGGGCCGTCGTCGCCGGCGAGATCGTTCTGCCGCCGGGGAGCGAGCGCAAGCTCTCGCCCTACCCGTACCTGCTGGTCGTAGTCGACGAGCTCGCCGACCTCATGATGGTCGCGCCGCGCGACGTCGAGGACTCGATCGTGCGCATCACCCAGCTGGCCCGGGCATCGGGCATCCACCTCGTCCTCGCGACGCAGCGGCCCTCGGTGGACGTCGTGACAGGCCTCATCAAGGCGAACGTGCCGTCGCGCCTCGCGTTTGCGGTGTCGAGCATGACCGACAGCCGGGTCATCCTCGATCAGCCGGGCGCCGACAAGCTCATCGGTCAGGGAGACGCACTCTTCCTCCCGATGGGCTCCTCGAAGGCCATTCGCGTGCAGGGCGCGTGGGTGAACGAGAACGAGGTCGCCGCGGTCGTCCAGCACGTCATCGGCCAGGCGCGACCGGAGTACCGCGAGGATGTCGCGGCGAGCGCCGAGAAGAAGCAGATCGACTCCGACATCGGCGACGACCTGGAGCTGCTGCTCGCGGCGGCTGAGCTCGTCGTGAGCACGCAGTTCGGCTCGACGTCGATGCTGCAGCGCAAGCTGCGGGTGGGCTTCGCTAAGGCCGGCCGACTCATGGACCTCCTCGAATCCCGCGAGATCGTCGGCCCCTCCGAGGGCTCGAAGGCGCGCGATGTGCTCGTCACCGCGGAGCAGCTGCCCGGGGTGCTCGCCCGGCTGCGAGGGGAGGACGCCCCGGCATCCGCCGCTCCTGCTGCTTCGCCGAGAGACCCGGTCGAGGAGCAGTTCGCGGGATACGATGTGGAGGACGGCGGCTCGGACGAGGACGCCTGGCAACTGACCGATCGGGAGTAGGCGCGTGGTCTCAGACTCGCCCGTTCAGCGCGGCGTGGACGCCGTGCGCGACTCCATGAAGGGCCGGGTCTCCGCGAAGGGCGACTCGAAGGCCTCGAGCGGCAACCTCGCCAACATCATCACTGTCGCGCGCATCCTCCTCGCCCCCGTGTTCGTCTGGCTCCTCGCAGCCGACAACGGCGAGCACGGCGTGCTGCGCTGGGTCGCCGCCGGTCTGTTCATCCTCGCCATCGCCACGGACGGCGTCGACGGATCGGTGGCCCGCCGCCGCAACCTGGTGACCAATGTGGGCATCATCCTCGACCCCATCGCCGACAAGGTGCTCACGGGTGCGGCCCTCGTCATGCTCTCGATTCTCGGCGAGCTCTGGTGGTGGGTGACGATCGTGATTCTCGTGCGCGAGCTCGGGATCACGGCATTCCGATTCGCTGTACTCCGGGACCGGGTCATCCCCGCCTCTCGCGGCGGCAAGCTCAAGACCGTCGCCCAGTCGGTCGCGATCTCCCTCTTCCTCGTTCCGCTGTGGACCTTGCTGGGCGATTGGGTGCTCTGGGTCAACTGGTCGGTCATGGCGATCGCCCTCGTCCTCACCGTCGTCACCGGGCTCGACTACCTGTGGCAGGCGTGGCGGGGCAACCGCTCGCGGTGACGGGGGCCTCGGTCATCGCCGCCCTCGTCGACCGGGGGCTGACGATCGCCGTCGCCGAATCCCTGACGGGCGGCCTGCTCGTGGCCGAGCTCATCGCGACCCCGGGTGCGTCCGCAGTCGTGCGCGGGGGCATCGTCGCCTACGACACCCGGCTGAAGCACTCCCTCGTCGGCGTCGACGCGGATCTGCTCGCCGCCCGCGGACCGGTCGATTCCGCCGTCGCCGAGCAGATGGCCGATCGCGTGCGTCGCGCGTGCGCCGTCGAGGGGATGCCCGCCGACGTCGGAATCTCGACGACGGGAGTCGCCGGACCCGACTCGCAGGACGGGCACCCGGTGGGTACGGTCCACCTCGGATTCGCGATCGGGGACCGGGTGCTCTCCGAGCGCCTCCAGCTCTCCGGGAGCCGCTCGGCCATCCGCTCGGCGACCGTCTCCGAATCCCTCTCGAGGCTCGAGAGGCTGCTGGAAGCAGTGCGGGAATAGGGCGCGTTTCGATCTCGTTACAAGTACTGAATTCACAAGTCCCGCACAGATTCGGGTGGCTAGAGTTCTCGTACTGCGGTGGCTGTAGTGTTAGCTATCCCACGAGAAGCTGGCCTCGCAAATCAGTCAAGAAGGAGGGTCCAATGGTTCTGGTTCGTCAGGAAATCGGTGACGTTCTCCGTGACTTCCGCCTGCAGAAGGGCCGCACCCTTCGTCAGGTCGCGAGCAAGGCGAGCGTCGCGCTCGGGTACCTCAGCGAGGTCGAGCGCGGTCAGAAGGAGGCGAGCTCCGAGATCCTCGCGTCCGTCGCAGAGGCGCTCGATACGCCCATCTCCGTCATCATGCGCGAGGTGGGTGACCGGCTCGCCGTGATCGAGGGGCTCACGCCGCTCGCCCCCGTCGTCCCCGACACGCTTCCGGACGACCTGGTCGCAGAGTTCGACGCCGACCTCGTCGCCCGCTAACGGCATCGATCGAACGCCCCGGCTCCGGCCGGGGCGTTCGTCGTTTTCCGCGCTAGCGTGGGGGGATGAGGTTGAGCGAGTTCTGGCTGGCGGTCTCCGACGAGTTCGGAGCCGAGTACGGCCGGGTACTGGCTCACGATCTCGTGCTCATGGATGTGGGCGGGCTGACCGCCGAGGAGGCGATCAAGCGCGGTGTGGATGCCCGTGCCGTCTGGCTCGCGCTCTGCGAGGCAACCGACGTACCCCCGGATCGCCGCTACGGCGTCGGACTGCGCGACCCCAAGAAGGCGTAGACACGCCGACTGGCATATCGAACATTGATTCGACCTCTGATAGCTTCTCCCTAACGTCTTTTCGAAGACGGGTCTTATCCACAACACGCGTCGACCTCGTCAGCAATGTCGGGGCCTGGGCGTAGCGTGGCCCTCAGCACCACCAGCCTTTGTCGGGAGGCTGCGGACCTTGCATCACCGGTCCGGCAGCGGCGCGACAGCCTATGGGCAGCAACCTACGACCAGGAGAGAAGAAGACATGCCTTCTGCAGCAGACCGCGAGAAGTCCCTCGAGACCGCCCTCGCGCAGATCGACCGCCAGTTCGGAAAGGGCTCGGTCATGCGGCTGGGCAGCGACGAGCGTGCTCCGGTCGAGGTGATCCCCACGGGCTCGATCGCCCTCGACGTCGCCCTCGGCATCGGCGGTCTCCCTCGCGGCCGCATCGTGGAGATCTACGGCCCGGAATCCTCGGGTAAGACGACCCTCACGCTCCACGCCATTGCGAACGCCCAGCGCAACGGAGGAATCGCCGCCTTCATCGATGCCGAGCACGCGCTCGACCCCGAGTACGCCGCCAAGCTCGGTGTCGACATCGACTCCCTGCTGGTCTCCCAGCCCGACACGGGCGAGCAAGCGCTCGAGATCGCGGACATGCTCGTGCGCTCGGGTTCGATCGACCTGATCGTGATCGACTCGGTCGCGGCGCTCGTGCCCCGCGCTGAGATCGAGGGTGAGATGGGCGACTCCCACGTGGGTCTCCAGGCGCGCCTCATGTCCCAGGCGCTGCGCAAGCTCACCGGTGGCCTCAGTTCCACCAACACGACGATGATCTTCATCAACCAGCTGCGGGAGAAGATCGGCGTGTTCTTCGGCAGCCCGGAGACCACCGCCGGTGGTAAGGCGCTCAAGTTCTACGCGTCCGTCCGCATGGACATCCGTCGAATCGAGACGCTCAAGGACGGTGCTGACGCGGTCGGTAACCGTACTCGCGTCAAGGTGGTCAAGAACAAGATGGCACCGCCTTTCAAGCAGGCCGAGTTTGACATCCTCTACGGCACGGGAATTTCGAGAGAGGGCAGCCTCCTCGACTTCGGCGTCGAGCACGAGATCGTGCGCAAGTCGGGTGCGTGGTACACCTACGACGGCGACCAGCTCGGTCAGGGCAAGGAGAACTCGCGCAACTTCCTACTCGAGAATCCGGCGATCGCCAAGGAGATCGAGCAGAAGATCATGGTCAAGCTCGGCATCGGGGCGGAGGCCAAGGCGGCGCAGGCCGCACAGGCCCGTGAGGCGCAGGCGGCGGCATCCGCGCCCGCACCAGCCTCGAAGTCGGCGAAGGCCGCCGCTCCGGTCATGCCGGTCGAGTCGGCCGAGCCCGGTTTCCCGGCCGCGGTCGGCGAGTAGACCAGTGGCGTCGACCGACGGCGAGCGACTCGCTCCGGTGACCTGGCTGTTCGGCGCTCCGGCACCGACCGCCCAGGATGCCCCGGACTCCGTCGCCTCGCCGTCGGTCGCCCCGCCGGTCGCGTCCACCTCGGCAGCGCCACGGCTCGCTCGCTCGCAGGAAGAGGTTGTCCGCCATCTCGCCGAGGAAGCCGATCAGATCGTCGCTCGTCGCTCGGAGACGGTGGAGAAGTCGCGCCGATCCGAAGAGCCGGGGCGCTTCCAGCGCATCAACAATGTGAGCATGCACGCTCTCGGTCGTCGGGGGATGTCCACGGCCGAGATGCGCGAGTACCTCCTCGGCCGTGAATTCGCTCTCGACGAGGTGGAGGGTGAGATCGACCGACTCCTCGGCGTCGGACTCCTTGACGACTTCGCCCTCGCAGAGACCCTCATCCGCACGCTGCGGGATCGCAAGGGGCTCGGACGCTCAGCACTCGTCGCGGAGCTGCGCCGCCGCAAGCTCGACGGCGAGGCCGTCGACGCCGCACTCGAGGACCTCGATGATGACGAGTTCGCCCGTGCGCTGTCTCTCGCTGAAAAGCGCGCCGGGCAGCTTCGCTCGCTCGACGACGAGACCGCCAAGCGAAGGCTCGGCGCATTCCTGATGCGCAAGGGATACTCGGGCGCCGTGGTCCAGGCCGTCGTGGCGCGAGCGCTGTCTCGCGCGGCAGCGGGACCGGTGTTCCGCTAGGCGCTGCACGCGCCAGGGGGCCGCCGTTCTACCATGGAGGCATGAGCCAGGCCGCCCCCGTGTCCGCCCCGCGCACCTACGAGGTGCGCACCTTCGGCTGCCAGATGAATGTGCACGACAGCGAGCGACTGAGCGGCTCGCTCGAGGCAGCGGGCTACGTGCGGGCCGACGGCGTGGAGCCCGACATCGTGGTCATCAACACGTGCGCGGTGCGCGAGAACGCCGACAACAAGCTTTACGGCAACCTCGGCCAGCTCGCCGCGACTAAGCGGGTCCACGAGGGAATGCAGATCGCTGTCGGCGGGTGCCTCGCCCAGAAGGACAAAGCAACCATCCTCGAGAAGGCGCCGTGGGTGGACGTCGTGTTCGGTACGCACAACATGGGCTCGCTACCGACTCTGCTCGAGCGCGCCCGTCACAACGGCGAGGCGCAGCTCGAGATCCTCGAGTCGCTCGACGTGTTCCCGTCGACGCTCCCGACCCGACGCGAGTCCACGCACAGCGCCTGGGTGTCGATCTCCGTCGGCTGCAACAACACGTGCACGTTCTGCATCGTCCCGTCGCTGCGCGGCAAGGAGAAGGACCGCCGACCGGGTGACATCCTCGCCGAGATCCAGGCGATCGTCGACGACGGTGCTATCGAGGTCACCCTCCTCGGGCAGAACGTGAACTCCTACGGCGTCGAGTTCGGGGACCGTCAGGCCTTCGGCAAGCTCCTGCGCGCCGCGGGCCAGATCGAGGGGCTGGAGCGCATCCGCTTCACGAGCCCCCACCCGGCGGCCTTCACCGACGACGTCATCGACGCAATGGCGGAGACCCCGAGCGTGATGCCGCAGCTCCACATGCCGTTGCAGTCGGGGTCCGACCGCATCCTCAAGGCCATGCGCCGGTCGTACCGCTCCGAGAAGTTCCTGGGCATCCTCGACCGGGTCCGCTCTCGCATCCCGCACGCGGCGATCAGCACCGACATCATCGTCGGATTCCCGGGCGAGACCGAGGAAGATTTTCAGGAGACCCTCCGCGTCGTCGAGGAAGCGCGCTTCGCCTCCGCGTTCACCTTCCAGTACTCCATCCGCCAGGGCACTCCCGCAGCGACGATGGAGGGCCAAGTGCCGAAGGCGATCGTGCAGGAGCGTTACGACCGGCTCGTCGCGCTCCAGGACCGCATCTCCGCCGAGGAGAACGCGAAGCTCGTCGGCTCACGAGTCGAGGTGATGGTCACGGTCGGCGACGGAAAGAAGGATGGCACGACGCACCGCATGTCGGGGCGCGCCCAGGACTCGCGGCTCGTGCACTTCGACGTTCCCGAGGGCAGCGCAGTTCCGCGCCCCGGCGACATGGTGACGGTCGAGATCACGCGCGCCGCGCCTTACTACCTCATCGCCGCGGAGCAGGGTCCGCTGGAGATCCGTCGCACGCGGTCCGGCGACGCCTGGGATCGTGCCGAGGCCGAGTCCTGCGCCGTCCCCGCTCCCGCGGGCGCGAGCGCTGCCGGAGCGGCCCGCGTCTCGCTCGGTCTCCCGGGGCTCCGAGTTGCGACCACCCCGATCTACGACACGAGCGACGGACTGCGCTGAGCGAGGTCACCGTGCGAGACGCCGTCGTCGTGATCGTCGGCGCGACGGGCACGGGCAAGTCCGAGCTCTCCCTCGATCTCGCCGAGGGGCTCGCGCGCCACGGGCGCTCGGCCGAGATCGTCAACGCCGACGCCATGCAGCTGTACCGCGGCATGGACATCGGCACCGCCAAGCTCGCCGTGGGGGAGCGCCGCGGCATCCCGCACCACATGCTCGATGTTCTGGATCCCCGGGACGAGGCATCCGTCGCCGACTACCAGTCGGATGCCCGGCTCGCGATCGACGGCATCCTCGAGCGCGGTGCCGTCCCGATCCTGGTCGGCGGATCGGGCCTGTACGTCTCGAGCGTCATCCAGGATTTCCGCTTCCCGGGCACCGACCCGGTGGTCCGTGAACGGCTCGAGGCCGACCTTGCGGAGCGGGGGCCGGGAATCCTGTTCGCCCGGCTGAGCGAGCTCGACCCCGAGGCGGCGGCATCCATCGGTCCGCACAACGGGAGGCGGATCGTGAGAGCCCTCGAGGTCATCGAGCTCACCGGCGAGCCCTTCGGAGCCGGGCTGCCGGAGGCCGGCGATCCGTGGCGGCCCACCACGGTGATCGCTCTCCGAGCGCCTCGCGAGCAACTCGTCGCCCGCCTCGACGCGCGAGTCGAGAGGATGTGGCAGGAGGGGCTTCTCGACGAAGTCCGCGGGCTGCGCGCCCACGGGCTCGGCGTGACAGCGAGCCGGGCGATCGGTTACGCGCAGGCCCTCGCCGAGCTCGACGGGGAGCTCTCGGGGCAGGAGGCCATGGCGCAGACGGCGGCGCTCACGCGACGCTATGCACGTCGTCAGGTGAGCTGGTTCCGCCGGTACGCCGACGCGATCTGGTTCGACTACGACGACCCCGGCCTCGTCTCCGGTGCGCTCGCGAGCATAGGGCAGGATTGAGGGATGGCGACTCTCGCGTTCACCAAGGGCCACGGCACGGGCAACGACTTCGTGCTCTACGCCGACCCCGACGGCGAGCTCGACCTCACTCCCGCGCAGGTTGCGGCCATCTGCGACCGCCACTTCGGAGTCGGTGCCGACGGCGTCCTTCGAGCCGTTCGCAGTCGGAGCCTGCCGGAGGGCGCGGCGGCTCTCGCCGAGGACCCTGATGCGGAGTGGTTCATGGACTACCGCAATGCCGACGGCTCGATCGCGGAGATGTGCGGAAACGGCATCCGCGTTTTCACACGGTTCCTTCTCGACAACGGACTCGCCGATCTGTCGCCGGGAGAGACATTGGCCGTCGGCACGCGCAGCGGCGTGAGGGACGTCCAATTGGCGACCAACGGCTTCCAGGCCGACCTCGGTCGCTGGGCCCTCGACGGGGGAGAGCCGCTCGTTCGCGCCAAGGAGCTCCCGGTGGCGCGCCCCGGGCTGGGCATCAATGTCGGCAACCCGCACGTCGTCGTCGCCCTCGCGAGCGACGAGGAGCTCGAGAGCGCCGACCTGTCGTACATCCCGGTCCTCGACCCTGAGCCCGTCGACGGGGCCAACGTGGAGTTCGTCGTCGCGGCTGACCCGCTCGTGAGGGACGGCGTCGGCCACATCCGGATGCGAGTCCACGAGCGCGGGAGCGGGGAGACCCTGTCCTGCGGAACCGGTGCGGTCGCTGCGGCGCTCGCGACGCGCTACTGGGCGGGCGAGGGCGCTCCGAACCAGTGGCGGGTGGACGTCCCCGGCGGCACCGTTGGCGTGCGGATGTTCGCCGCCGAGGACGGCGAGCACGTCTCTCTCAGTGGGCCGGCGGAGCTGGTCTTCGACGGAGAACTGACGGTCTAGTCGACGGGGATGATGTCGATCGGCTCGGTCATCCCAGTCCGGCGCCTTGCCCGCAGAAGTCGGTATCCCTTATTGGTGGCAGCGCGCACGAAGGAGAAGTCCCCGGGGAAGCTCGACTGGAGCCACCGGTGGAGCGAGTCGGAGCCGAGATTGCGCTGCACAACGAGCCAGGCATCCGAACCCCGCTCAAGGCGAGGCAGCCAGCGCTGAAGGAGGCCGTGGAGCTCGTTCTTGCCGACGCGGATGGGCGGATTAGACCAGATAGTGGTGAAAGTGACGTCGTCGGGAACATCATCCGGCAGAACCGCGTTAAGGTTGGGTATGGACATCTTTTCGGCGTTTGCGCGCACCAGGTCCAGTGCGCGCTCGTTCACGTCCACTGCCCACACCGTCGCGTGAGGTGATTCGATCGCCAGGGTCAGTGCAATAGGACCCCAGCCGCAACCGAGATCGAGAAGGTTGCCACCCGGTGGCGGAGAGGGAACTCCCGCGAGAAGCACCTGGGTTCCCGTGTCGATGCGATCGGGACTGAACACACCGCCGGCGGTCACTACCTCGCGATCGGCGCCGGCGAGTGTCACACGAATCGTGCGTGGCTTGAGCTCACTTCCTGGGGTCGAAGAGAAGTAGTGCTCGTTGGCCATGCAGAGAACTTACCGAAGTCGAGAGAAATAGGGTTAACCACTGATGACGCCAGATACTTCGCACGACGACACCCGCATCCGCGACGACGCGACCGGCCACGACGTCGACCGCGTGCTCGCGGCGGGATCCTCGAAATCGGCCGACGTGTCGATCTTCGGATCGGGTTCTGCGCTCGCGCTGCAGGACGACTCCCAGTACGACGACGCCCGTGACGGCGATCAGTTCGATCGCGAGGAGCGCGCTGCCCTTCGCCGCGTTTCCGGCCTGTCGACGGAGCTCGAGGATGTCACGGAGGTCGAGTACCGTCAGCTGCGACTCGAGAACGTCGTCCTCATCGGCGTGTACTCGGGCGGCTCGCTGCAGGATGCGGAGAACTCCCTCCGGGAGCTCGCCGCCCTCGCGGAGACCGCCGGCGCCGTCGTCCTCGACGGACTCCTGCAGCGCCGGCCGCACCCCGACCCCAGTACCTACTTCGGCAAGGGCAAGGCGGAGGAGCTTCGCGGAGTGGTCGCGGCCACCGGCGCGGACACCGTGATCGCTGACACCGAGCTGGCTCCGAGCCAGCGCCGTGCCCTGGAGGACATCGTCAGGGTCAAGGTCATCGACCGCACGGCCGTGATCCTCGACATCTTCTCCCAGCACGCCACGAGCCGCGAGGGCCGGGCCCAGGTCGAGCTCGCCCAGCTCGAGTACCTGCTGCCGCGACTGCGCGGCTGGGGTGAGTCGATGTCCCGGCAGGCCGGTGGCCAGGTCGGCGCGGGGAACGGAATGGGCAGCCGTGGTCCGGGTGAGACGAAGATCGAGCTCGATCGGCGTCGCATCCACAGCCGCATGGCGAAGCTGCGCAAGCAGATCAAGGGCTTCGCGCCCGCGCGCGAGGCGAAGCGGGCGAACCGCACGCGCTTCGAGGTACCGAGCGTCGCGATCGCTGGGTACACGAACGCCGGCAAATCGAGTCTGCTCAACCGCATCACGCGAGCAGGAGTGCTCGTCGAGAACGCTCTGTTCGCCACGCTCGACGCGACCGTCCGTCGGTCGACGACTCACGATGGCCGGGTGTTCACGCTCGCTGATACCGTGGGGTTCGTGCGCAACCTGCCGCACCAGCTCGTCGAAGCATTCCGCTCGACGCTCGAGGAGGTCGGCCAGTCCGACGTCATCGTGCACGTGGTGGATGCGGCGCACCCGGATCCGGCGGGTCAGCTCGCCACCGTCCGCGATGTGATCGGAGAGGTCGGGGCGCGAGACATCCCCGAGATCGTGGTCTTCAACAAGGCCGATCTCGCCGATGAGGACCAGCGGCTCCTGCTGCGCGGGCTTGAGCCCGACGGCGTGTTCGTCTCTGCGCGAACCGGGGAGGGGATCGACGAACTCCTCGCGCGGATCGCCGAGCTGCTCCCGTCGCCGGAGGTCGAGGTCGAGCTGCTCGTGCCCTACGACCGCGGGGAGCTCATCTCGCGGCTCCACGTCCAGGGCCGGGTGCTCACGACGGAGTACGAGGAGGAGGGCACCCGAGTCCGGGCGCTCGTGCATCCCGCCCGGCTCTCGGAGCTGGAGGCGTTCCGCACCTCGTAACACGAGGACATCCCGGGAGGGCGGTGCCTAGACTTGATCGAGTCAGGGCACCGCCCTCGACAGGTGCGACCGCCGAGCCCGGCACCCGCCCGCTCGGAGTCCAGCACGCGTGTGCGACCGGAGGGTGAGAGTGACCACGGAACCTGATTGTCCCGACCGGACATTCTCGTTCGAGCTGTACCCGCCGCGCTCGACCGACGCCGAGGCGGCGCTGTATGCCTCCATCGCCGAGCTCGTTGCGGCGGGGCCCGAGTTCATCTCCGTCACCTATGGTGCGAGCGGTTCGACGCGCGGTCTCTCCCTCTCGGTGCTCACCCACATGCTCCGCAATACCGAGGTCAAGCCCATGGCGCACCTGACGTGCGTCGGCTCCTCCTACGCGGAGGCGAGCCAACTCATCCGCGAATTCCTCGACGCCGGAGTCACGAGTTTCCTTGCCCTGCGGGGCGATCCGCCGGTCGGCTCGAGCGAGGATGACGACTTCCTCGGCGACCTCGGCAGCGCGGGGGAGCTCGTGCAGCTCATCCACCGCGTCCAGAAGGAGCGGGTGCCGTTCGCCTTCTCCGACGTCCCCGGCTTTCCGGGGGCGAAGCGCCTCTCGAGCGGTGAGAAGGTCACGATCGCGGTCGCGGCGTTTCCGAACGGGCATCCCCGGTCCCGCTCCGTCGAGCAGGATCTCGACACCCTCCTCGCGAAGGAGGCCGCGGGTGCCAACCTCGCGATCACGCAACTGTTCTTCCACGCCGACGAGTACCTGTCCTTCGTCGATCGAGCGCGTGCCGCGGGTGTCGCGATGCGCATCCTTCCGGGGATCATGCCGGTGCTCAGCCCGCGTCGGCTCGAGCGGATTCTCGAGCTGACCGGCGAGGCCGTGCCCGTCGACCTCCAGCGTCGACTCGCCGACGCCCCGGATGCCGCAGCTCAGGCCCGCGTCGGCGTCGAGCACGCGACCGAGCTCGGGCGGCGCCTGCTCGAGGGCGGCGCCCCCGGACTGCACCTGTACACGTTCAACCAGCACGAGGCGCCCCTCGCGGTTCTCCGCGGCGTCGGGCTCGTCGGCGACAGCGTCAACCCCTCTCCCGCTCCACGACAGAAGGAAACCGCATGACCAGCACCACGCCCTTTCCCACAGGAACGATCCTGGGGTACCCGCGCATCGGCCGTCGACGGGAGCTGAAGAAGGCCGTCGAGGCGTTCTGGGCCGGGAAGATCTCCGTCGACGAGCTCGAGGCGACGGCGGCGGAGCTGCGCGCCGCGACCCGCGAGCGACTGGTCTCGCTCGGCCTCGGTCGCTCCGACTCGTCGATCCCCGAGTCGTTCAGCTACTACGACCAGGTGCTCGACGCGGCGGTCACCGTGGGTGCCGTGCCGACCCGCTTCGAGCGCCTCGTGGGCGCCGACGGGTCCGTCGACCTCGCGGGCTACTTCACGATCGCCCGCGGTGAGGGCCAGGACACTC
Organism: Antiquaquibacter soli; assembly: GCF_030580675.1. Classification (GTDB taxonomy): domain Bacteria; phylum Actinomycetota; class Actinomycetes; order Actinomycetales; family Microbacteriaceae; genus Rhodoglobus; species Rhodoglobus soli. The sequence goes on from NZ_JAUQUB010000001.1 coordinate 1,162,488, forward strand.
CGGCAGAGATGACGAAGTGGTTCGACTCCAACTACCACTACCTCGTGCCGGAGATCGGACCGGAGACCGTCTTCCGCTTCGCCTCGGATCGCCTGGTCCGGGAGGTCGCCGAGGCCACGGCGAGCGGCTATCGCACCCGCCCGGTTATCGTCGGGCCGGTCACCTTCCTGCTCCTCAGCAAGCCGAGCGTGGGTGCGCCCGACGGCTACCAGCCGCTCGACCGCCTCGACGACCTGCTCCCCGTGTACGCGGAGCTCCTCGCCGCGCTGACCGCGGTCGGTGCCGAGTGGGTTCAGCTCGACGAGCCCGCTCTCGTGAGCGAGAGCATCGATTCGCCGCGGGATGCGGTGCTCTCGGCGACGACGCGCGCCTACGAGGCGCTCGGTGCCGCAGCCGTCCGGCCCTCGATCTTCGTCGCTGCCCCGTACGCCTCCCTGGACGACGCGCTCCCGGTGCTCGCCGCGACGCCCGTCGAGGCGATCGGGCTCGACCTGGTGAAGGGCGACCTGCCGTCGGGATTCACCACCGACAAGGTCCTGGTGGGCGGTGTCGTCGACGGCCACAACGTCTGGCGCGGCGATCTCGCTGCCGCCTTCTCCTCGCTCGAGTCGCTGCGCGGGCTGAGTCCCGCGGTCGCGGTGTCGACGTCGACGAGCCTCTTCCACGTGCCGCACGACGTCGACGACGAGCCGCTCCTGGAGGACTGGCTGAAGAGCTGGCTGGCATTCGCCGACCAGAAGGTCGCCCAGGTCGCCACTCTCGCGAAGGGCCTGACGGAGGGCAAGGCGGCCATCCAGGCGGAGCTGGATGCGGCGACGGATGCTCTGGCCGCGCGGCACTCGGCAGCCGGAGTGCGCGACGGCGCGGTGCGCGAGCGCGCGGCATCCCTCACCGCGGCGGATTTCTCGAGGGGCGACTACGCGGCCCGGCTCGCGGCTCAGGAGGAGGCGCTGCACTTGCCCTTCCTCCCGACGACGACGATCGGCTCGTTCCCGCAGACCGGCGATATCCGCAAGACGCGCGCCGCCCTCGTCCGCGGGGATATCTCGGCCGAGGAGTACACCGAGGCGATGCGCGCCGAGATCCGCCGCGTCGTCGAGCTCCAGGAACAGATCGGCCTCGACGTCATCGTGCACGGTGAGCCCGAGCGCAATGACATGGTGCAGTACTTCGCCGAGAACCTCGACGGGTTCGCGGTCACGCAGAACGGCTGGGTGCAGTCCTACGGCTCGCGCTGTACGCGCCCGTCGATTCTCTGGGGGGATGTCTCTCGTCCCGCGCCCATCACCGTCGAGTGGTCGACTTACACCCAGAGCCTCACTGACAAGCCGGTGAAGGGGATGCTCACCGGGCCGGTCACGATTCTCGCCTGGTCCTTCGTGCGCGACGACCAGCCGCTCCGCGATACGGCCAACCAGGTCGCACTCGCCCTTCGGGACGAGATCGAGGATCTCGAAGCGGCCGGGATTGGCATCATTCAGGTGGATGAGCCGGCGCTGCGGGAGCTGCTGCCGCTCAAGAAGAAGGACCACGAGGACTACCTCGACTGGTCTGTCGGGTCCTTCCGCCTCGCGACCGCTGGCGTCGAGGACCGCACCCAGATCCACACGCACCTCTGCTACTCCGAGTTCGGCGTCGTCATCGACGCCATCAACCGCCTCGATGCTGACGTGACGTCGATCGAGGCGGCGCGCTCGAAGATGGAGGTCGTGCCCGACATCAAGCGCAGCGGCTTCGGTCGCGGCATCGGCCCGGGCGTCTACGACATCCACTCGCCGCGCGTGCCGTCGATCGAGGAGGTCAGCGAGCTCATTGACATTGCGCTCGGCTCGATCCCGGAGCGCCAGGTGTGGGTGAACCCGGACTGCGGCCTCAAGACCCGCGGCTACGACGAGACGGTGCAGTCACTGTCCAACGTTCTCGCCGCCACGCGCGCCGCGCGCGAGAAGGCGGGCGTCTAGCCCCGCGACATCGCCGAGTGTTCCGATTTCGTCGCTATGAGCATCCTCATTCCGACACAATCGGAACACTCGGCGCGCGATCGAGCCTAGACGGCGCGCAGTACCGCCACGACCTTGCCGAGCACCTCGGCGTCATCGCCGAGGATCGGCTCGAAGGAGGAGTTGCGGGGCAGAAGCCACGTGTGGCCGTCGCGCTGCTTGAACACCTTCACAGTGGCTTCGCCGTCGAGCATCGCCGCGACGATGTCGCCGTTGATGGCGTCGTGCTGCTGGCGCACGACGACCCAGTCGCCGTCGCAGATGGCGGCGTCGATCATCGACTCGCCGACGACCTTCAGCATGAAGAGCTCGCCCTTGCCCACCAGCCGGCGGGGGAGCGGGAAGACCTCGTCGACCTGCTCGTCGGCCGTGATCGGGATGCCCGCGGCGATGCGGCCCACGAGCGGCACGAGCGCTGCGTCCCCAACGGAGGGCGCGCCAGTATCGACGACGGCCTCCGTCTCGAGCTCGGGGAGGTCGATGAGGACCTCCATGGCGCGCGGTCGGTTCGGGTCGCGGCGCAGGTAGCCGCTGAGCTCGAGCTGGTTGAGCTGGTGCGTCACGCTAGAGAGGGAGGCGAGGCCGACGGCGTCGCCGATCTCGCGCATGCTCGGCGGATATCCCCGGGATGCGACGGACCGCTGGATCACGTCGAGGATGGCCAGCTGCTTGTCGCTCAGGCTCTTGCGCCGCCGTGTGCCCGGCCGCTCGGCGCGATCCGTCGCGCCCGCAGTGTTCTGCTCGTCGTCCACGGTCTGTTTCCTCCCCGATACCGGTCGAGCACCGATGTCGGTGGCTCCCTCGAAACTGTATCCGGCTAGAGGAGCGAAAACAAACACATATTCGAGTGTGTCGGCGCAATGTCGGTGGTGCACTCGAAGATGGACTTGATTTCGATGTAAATCGAAGCTATGTTCGGAACAGAGCTACTAAGACTTCGTATCCGGTGCTCCCGGCCGAGAACCGGATACGAAACCCCGTCCGGCGCGAGAGCGTCGGCTTGGACATGAGGAGCACGACAATGACCACGGCGACCTTCAGCGCAAGCGGCTACCCGGCCCTGTCCTCGCGCACGCCGGTGCGTCCCGTCGCCGCGCGACCGCGACTGCGCCTCACTCGACGCGGCCGCGCTGTGCTGCTCGCACTCGCGGCCGCACCACTCGTGATCGCTGCCTTCTTCTTCTTCACCCTCAACGGCGGGGGAGCGACGGCGTCCTTGGACGACGCGAACGTCACGTTCGCCTACGTGACCGTGGATGCCGGTCAGTCGCTCTGGCAGTTGGCCGAGTCGATCGCCCCGACGGCTGATCCCCGCGAGGTCATCGACGCGATCATCGCGTTCAACAACCTGGGATCGGCGGACGTGTACGCGGGCCAGGAGCTCGCGATTCCGGTCCAGTACCTGCCGTAGTCACGAGGGGCGGCACCTGGTCGCCCTAAGCTTGTCGGGTGACGAGCCTGAACGACCTGCCGATCCGCGACGACCTCCGGGGCAAGACCCCGTACGGTGCGCCGCAGGAGCACGTGCGGGTGCAGCTGAACGTCAACGAGAACACGCACCCCATCCCCGAGGGCGTAGCGACGGACATCGTGACCGCCGTCGCCCGAGCCGTGCTGGGAGTCAACCGCTACCCCGACCGCGAGTTCACCGAGCTGCGCGAGTCCCTCGCCGCCTACCTCGGCCACGGGCTCGCACCCGAGAACATCTGGGCGGCGAACGGCTCGAACGAGGTCCTTCAGCACGTGCTGCAGGCGTTCGGAGGGCCGGGCCGCTCCGTGCTCGGCTTCCCTCCCACGTACTCGATGCACTCGATCATCGCCGACGGGACCGGAACCCGCTGGGTGACGGCCGAGCGCGACACCGACTACCGACTGTCCGCTGCGACGGTCGCCAGCGCGATCGAGCGGGAGCGGCCCGACATTGTGTTCCTGTGCTCGCCGAACAACCCCACGGGGACACCGCTCGGGATCGACGTTATCGAGGCGGCATACGACGCGACGCCGGGCATCCTGCTCGTCGACGAGGCGTACGCCGAGTTCCAGGACGGGCCGACGGCGCTCTCGCTCCTCGCGGACCGGCCACGTCTGCTCGTCAGCCGGACGATGAGCAAGGCCTTCGCGTTCGCGGGCGCGCGCGTGGGCTACCTTGCCGCCGATCCCGCCGCGATCGACGCCCTCCGTCTCGTACGCCTCCCGTACCACCTTTCCGCGCTCACTCAGGCCGCAGCCGTCGCGGCGCTCGCCCACGCCGATGAGATGCTCGCGATGGTCGACGACATCAAGGCGCAGCGCGACCGGATGATCGCCGCGCTTCCCGCGCTCGGCTATACACCGCACGAGAGCGCCGCCAACTTCGTGCTCTTCGGGGGAGTGGCGGATCCGCATGCGGTCTTCGAGTCCCTCTTTGCGGAGGGCATCCTCATCCGAGACGTCGGCATCCCGAACCACTTGCGGGTCACGGCGGGCACAGACGCGGAGACGACGATCTTCCTCGACGCGCTCGCGCGCCTCGGGGCCGCAGGCGACCTCGGTAGGATGGCGCCATGACTTCCCGCGTCGCCACGATCCGCCGCGAGACGAGCGAGTCGAGCATCGAGCTGACCCTCGACCTCGACGGCACCGGCTCGTCGACGATCGATTCGAGCGTGCCGTTCTACGACCACCTGCTCACGGCCTTCGCCAAGCACTCGCTCGTCGATCTCACGGTGAAGGCCACGGGCGACACCCACATCGACGTCCACCACACGGTCGAGGACATCGGCATCGCCCTCGGTCTTGCGATCCGCGAGGCACTCGGCGACAAGGCCGGAATCTCGCGTTTCGGCGACGCGCTCGTCCCGCTCGACGAGGCGCTCGTGCAGGCGGTCGTGGATGTCTCGGGCCGACCCTACCTCGTCCACTCCGGTGAACCCGCGGGCTACGAGCTCCACCTCATCGGCGGTCACTTCACCGGATCGATGGTCCGCCACGTGTTCGAGGCGATCTCGTTCAACGCGGGGCTCACGGTGCACGTCACGGTGCTCTCGGGCCGCGACCCGCACCACATCGCCGAGGCCGAGTTCAAGGCTTTTGCGCGGGCATTCCGTTTCGCCGTCGCTCGGGATGACCGCGTTTCGGGCATCCCGTCGACCAAGGGCGCTCTCTGACCGTGACCGCTTCACCTTCCGTCGTCATCCTCGACTACGGCTCGGGCAACATCCACTCGGCCGCGAAGGCGCTCGAGCTCGCGGGAGCCCGCGTCACCCTGAGCGCGGACCGATCGGTCGCGGAGGCGGCCGATGGCCTTCTCGTCCCCGGCGTCGGGGCGTTCTCGGCGGTCATGGCCGGCCTCACCGCCGTCCGCGGCGGCGCGATCGTCGAGAAGCGGCTCACCGGCGGCAGGCCGGTGCTCGGCATCTGCGTCGGCATGCAAGTGCTCTTCGAGCACGGCGTCGAGCGCGGCAACGACACACCCGGACTGGGGGAGTGGCCGGGGGTAGTGACGGAGCTGGATGCCCCGATCCTCCCGCACATGGGCTGGAACACCGTCGAGGCGCCCGAGGACTCCCGTCTCTTCGCGGGGATTCGCGACGAGCGCTTCTACTTTGTACACTCCTACGCGGCCCAGGTCTGGAGCCTCGAGGTGCATGACCCGTTCCCGCACCCGAGACTGACGTGGGCCGAGCACGGTTCGCGGTTCCTCGCAGCGGTGGAGAACGGCCCGCTTTCGGCGACGCAGTTCCACCCGGAGAAGTCGGGCGAGGCGGGCATCCGACTATTGAAGAATTGGCTGGAAACCTTGTGAGCGAGTTCAACACCACCCCGCGGCTCGAGCTGCTTCCCGCCGTCGACGTGGCGGGCGGCAAAGCCGTTCGTCTCACCCAGGGCGAGGCGGGCACGGAGACGAGCTACGGCGAACCCGTCGATGCGGCGCAGGAGTGGATCGAGCAGGGTGCCGAGTGGATCCATCTCGTGGACCTCGATGCGGCTTTCGGCCGTGGCAACAACCACGCGATCATCAAGAAGGTCATCAAGGCGACCCCGAAGCGCGTCAACATCGAGCTCTCCGGTGGCATTCGGGATGACGCGAGCCTCGAAGCAGCACTCGCGACGGGAGCCAAGCGCATCAACCTCGGCACGGCTGCCCTCGAGAACCCGGAGTGGGCGGCCCATGTCATCGCCGAGTACGGCGAGGCGATCGCGGTCGGGCTCGATGTGCGCGGCACAACGCTCGCGGCTCGAGGCTGGACGCAGGACGGCGGCGACCTGTGGGCCGTCATGGCCCGGCTCGAGGAGGCGGGCTGCGCTCGCTATGTCGTGACGGATGTCACGAAGGACGGCACCTTGAAGGGGCCCAACCTCGAGCTCCTGACCGCCGTCATGGAGCGCACTCACCGCCCGGTGATCGCCTCGGGCGGCGTGGCGACCCTCGACGACATCGCTGCTCTCCGCGAGCTGGTGCCGCTGGGTCTCGAGGGGGCGATCGTCGGCAAGGCCCTCTATGCGAAGGCGTTCACCCTCGCCGAGGCGCTCGACGTCGCCTCCGACTGACGTGGCCGGCACCGACAGCGCCGGGGTCCCCTGGGAGGGGCGGCACTTCGAGCCGAATCCGAGCGCCGACGACGACGGCTCCGCGCCACCCCGGCTCATCGAGGCGATCCGGCGCTTCCGGGCGCGGGAGGTCGGCGAGGCAGAGGTCGTCGAGGCGCTCCGAGAGTCTCGACTTCTCATCCCGCTCGTCGCCGAGCTCGGCGACTCCGGGGTCACCGAGCACGGGCACCTGGTCGACAAGTCGCAGGAGCTCTCGATCGTTCGCGTCTTGGGCCCGGACGGGCGCACGGTGCAGCCCGCGTTCACCTCCGTATCGGCGATGGGCGCGTGGAACGCGCTCGCCCGCCCGATTCCCGCCGCCGCGCCCCGAGTTGCTCTCGCGGCCGCGAGCGAGGGCACGGACGTCGTCGTCCTCGACCCGACGGGACCGACGGAGTTCGCAGTGCGCCGCCCCGCCCTGTGGGCCATCGCCCGGTCGGAGGCGTGGGTGCCGTGCTACCTCGACGAGCGAGTACTCGAGGAATTCCTCCGCGCCGCCGAGCCCGAGCTCGCGGTGCGTGCGGTGACGCTGGCTCCGGGTGATCCGGATGCCCGGCTCGCCGGTCCCGAGCTCGTCGTGCGCCTCGCGCTCGAGGAAGGACTCGACCGGTCATCCCTCGACTCGCTCCTGCTGCGCCTCCGGGAACGCTGGAGTTCGAGCGAGATCATCGCCGACCGCGTCGACACGATGAAGGTCCAGTTGGTCGGCGCGGCTTAGGCCGAGCGGCTAGACCACGGAGCCGGTGAACTTCTCGCCAGGACCGGCGCCCGGGGCATCCGGGATGCTCGACGTCTCGCGGAAGGCGAGCTGCAGGGATCGCAGCCCGTCGCGCAGCGGGCGCGCGTGGCTGTCGGAGATCTCCGGTGCGGCTGCGGTAACGAGCCCGGCCAGTGCGGTGATGAGCTTGCGAGCCTCGTCGAGATCGATCTCCGCCGCCGCGTCATCGGTGTCGCCGAGACCGAGCTTGACGGCGGCGGCGCTCATGAGGTGCACGGAGACCGTGTTGATGAGTTCGACTGCCGGCACCTCCGAGATGTCACGGATTTCGTCGGTGGCGTCGTTCATGGGGCATCCTTCTGCTATCCTTGTGCAGGCTCCGGGCACGTGCCCGGACAGCGAAAGTGGAGATTCTCCCACCTGCTAGCCGCCTCTCTAGGCTATCGGGTAGTTGCACCCCGTTCTCGAGCGCGAGCCCGAGGGCAGCATCAAGGGTGGGCGGCGCAGTACTGCGACCGTGTTATTTCCTCTTCCGTGCCTCGCGGCGACCGCCGCAACCACCACGTAGACAGAGGAGTTCCGCATCAGCGATCCCCGTACCAACGACCGAATCCGCGTACCGGAGGTCCGACTCGTCGGCCCCAACGGCGAGCAGGTCGGCGTCGTCCGCATCGAAGACGCCCTGCGTCTCGCTCAGGAGGCCGATCTGGATTTGGTCGAGGTTGCTCCCAATTCCAAGCCTCCCGTCGCCAAGATCATGGATTACGGCAAGTTCAAGTACGAAGAGGCTCAGAAGGCCAAGGAGGCCCGGCGCAACCAGGCGAACACGATCCTCAAGGAGGTCAGGTTCCGCCTCAAGATCGACAAGCACGACTACGAGACGAAGCGCAAGCGCGCGGAGGGCTTCCTCCTCGCCGGGGACAAGGTCAAGGCCATGATCCTGTTCCGCGGTCGCGAGCAGTCCCGCCCCGAGCAGGGCGTGCGGCTCCTGCAGCGCTTCGCCGAGGATGTCGCCGAGTTCGGCTCGGTCGAGTCGACCCCCACCATCGATGGTCGCAACATGGTGATGGTCATCGGCCCCCACAAGACGAAGGCAGCGGCGAAGGCCGAGGCCGAGGCCCGTAAGGCCGCCAACAAGGCGCCGCGCGAGGCAGCCCCCGATGTGGCAGCGGACGAGTCCGCTGCGGCAGACGCAAACACGAAGGAAGAGAAGGATGCCTAAGCAGAAGACGCACTCCGGTGCCAAGAAGCGCTTCAAGGTCACCGGCAGCGGCAAGGTCATGAAGCAGCAGGCGGGTATGCGCCACAACCTGGAGGTCAAGAGCGGCAAGCTCAAGCGCCGCCTCAACCAGGACGAGGTGCTCGCTCCGCAGGACGCCAAGGTCATCAAGAAGCTTCTCGGCAAGTAAGGGTCAGGACAGAAAATGGCAAGAGTCAAGAGGGCTGTCAACGCCCACAAGAAGCGTCGCGTCATCCTCGAGCGCGCGTCCGGCTACCGCGGGCAGCGTTCGCGCCTCTACCGCAAGGCGAAGGAGCAGGTCACCCACTCCCTCGTCTACGCGTACCGCGACCGTCGTGCGCGCAAGGGCGACTTCCGCCGCCTGTGGATTCAGCGCATCAACGCCGCCTCCCGCGCCAACGGCCTCACGTACAACCGCTTCATCCAGGGCCTCGGCCTCGCGGGTGTCGAGGTCGACCGCCGAATCCTCGCCGACCTCGCGGTCAGCGAGCCCGCCACGTTCGCCGCGCTCGTCGCGACGGCCAAGGCGGCGCTGCCGAGCGACGTGAACGCGCCCAAGGTCGCCTGAGTCGCCGTAACGCAGAGTTCAGCGAGCCGACAGGCCCTGCACACCACTGCGCAATAGGCTGTCGACATGATCGACAACCCGCGCTCACCTCGCGTGCGCGCTGTGGCAAAACTCGCAAAGAGAGAAGCCCGGTCCGAGACCGGGCTTTTTCTCTTGGAGGGGCCACAGGCCGTCTCGGAGGCACTACAGTTCCGGCCGGACCTTCTTGTCGACCTGTTCGCCACGCCCACGGCGTGGGAGAAGCACTCCGACCTCGCCGCCGCAGCCCAGACGGAGGGGGTCGAGGTCGAGTTCGTCACCGAGTCGGTGCTCGACGCGATGGCCGACACGGTGACGCCGCAAGGCGTCATCGCGGTCTGCCGGCAGTTTCTGCGGTCGGTGGACGACATCCTCGCTGAAGGGCCGCGCCTTCTGGCGCTGCTCGAGGAGGTCCGGGATCCGGGTAACGCCGGGACGATCATCCGCGCGGCCGATTCGGCGGGAGCAGACGCGGTCATCCTGACGGGCCGCAGTGTGGACGTCTACAACCCCAAGGTGGTGCGGTCGACGACCGGGTCGCTCTTCCACCTGCCGGTCGCTGCGGGGGCGGAGCTCGGCTCGGTCATCGATCGGGTGAAGGCGGCGGGCATCCAGGTCATCGCGGCCGATATCAAGGGCGGCGACCTGCTGGCTGCCCGAAACTCCGGTGCGCTCGCGGGGCCGACGGCGTGGCTGTTCGGCAACGAAGCCCGCGGCTTGACCGACGAGCACTACTCGCTCGCCGACTGGGTCATCTCCGTGCCGATCTACGGGCACGCGGAGTCGATGAACCTCGCCACTGCCGCGTCGGTCTGCCTCTACGAGAGCGCGTTCGCCCAGCGCAGTTGACGCGCAATCCCACCGTTTCCCCCGATCAGACGCGGCTTTCGCGAGTCCCGCGCACGATTCGTGCGTCGCGCGTTGCAGTCGTGTAAACATCGGTCACGACCGTGTACCCCGATAGCGGCGACGGCCCGCGAGTGTGTTAGGACTGATTCACTGCGACGCCCGGGGGACACGTCTCCTGTCGCGCCTTGCATCCCAACAGGACAAGCAATCAGGAAGAGGTAGACGGATATGGCATCCGCATCCACTCACCGCAAGCGAGCCGTCGGCACGCTGATCGGGGCCACCGCGTTCGCGCTCGTACTCGCGAGCTGCACCGCGGGCGGCGACTCGGGAACGGGCGACGGCTCGATCCTCGTGGGCACCACCGACAAGGTCGTCACCCTCGACCCGGCGGGCTCGTACGACAACGGCTCCTTCGCTGTTCAGAACCAGGTGTACGCGTTCCTTCTCAACTCGCCGCTCGGCAGCCCGGACCCCGAGCCCGACCTCGCCGAGTCCGCGGAGTTCACCTCGCCGACCGAGTACACGGTCACCCTCAAGCCCGGCCTCAAGTTCGCTAACGGTCATGACCTCACGGCTTCGGACGTCAAGTTCACCTTCGACCGTCAGCTGGCCATCGCGGCTCCCGACGGCCCGTCGAGCCTGCTCTACAACCTCGAGAGCACGGAGGCGGTGGATGACACGACCGTCGTCTTCACCCTCAAGGCAGCCAACGACCAGGTCTTCCCGCAGATCCTCACCACCTTCCCCGGCGCCATCGTCGACGAGGAGGTGTTCTCGCCTACCGAGCTCACGCCCGACGAGGAAATCGTGGCCGCGGAGGCCTTCAACGGCCAGTACACGATCGCGAGCTACGACTTCAACAAGACGATCGAGTTCGTCCCGAACGAGAACTACGCCGGCCTCCTCGGCCCGGCCGAGAACTCCTCGGTCATCCTGAGCTACTACGCGGACTCGTCGAACCTCAAGCTCGACGTGCAGGAGGGCAACATCGACGTCGCGTACCGGAGCCTCTCGGCGACGGACGTGGAGGACCTCCGCGGCGATGACCAGGTCGTCGTCCACGACGGCCCCGGCGGCGAGATCCGCTACATCGTGTTCAACTTCAACACGCAGCCGTACGGCGCGACCACACCGGAGGCCGATCCGGCCAAGGCGCTCGCGGTCCGTCAGGCGGTTGCATCCCTCGTCGACCGCGCAGAGATCGCCGACCAGGTCTACAAGGGCACCTACACCCCGCTGTACTCCTTCGTGCCCGAGGGGTTCACGGGAGCCACCGAGGTCCTCAAGGACCTCTACGGCGATGGTGAGGGTGGCCCTGACGCCGACAAGGCTGCCGAGATCCTCTCGGCGGCGGGCGTCCAGACGCCGGTGGCGTTGAGCCTGCAGTACAGCCCGGACCACTACGGCCCGTCGTCGGGCGATGAGTACGCGCTCGTGAAGAGCCAGCTGGAGGCGACCGGCCTGTTCACGGTCGACCTGCAGTCGACGGAGTGGGTGCAGTACTCGGAGGACCGCGTCTCGGACGTGTACCCGGCCTACCAGCTCGGCTGGTTCCCGGACTACTCGGACGCCGACAACTACCTCACCCCGTTCTTCCTCACGGAGAACTTCCTCGGCAACCACTACTCGAACCCCACGGTGGATGAGCTCATTCAGCAGCAGGGCGTGACCCAGGACCCCGCTGAGCGCACCGCGATCATCGAGGAGATCCAGGCGACCGTCGCGAACGACCTGTCGACCGTCCCGCTGCTGCAGGGCGCACAGGTCGCCGTGTCCGGCGCCGACATCGACGGCGTCACGCTCGACGCGTCGTTCAAGTTCCGGTTCGCCGGACTCGTCAAGGGCTAGTCGCTCCCGCGACTGGCGACCACTCTGAGGGGAGGGGCGGCCGACCCGGCCGTCCCTCCTCCCAGGACCCGCTGAAACACATGACCACAACCGAATCTCCCGCGGAGGCACCGGCGCCGACCGGTCGAGCGCGCTCGGGCGGAAACCGGCTGCTCCGGTTCATCCTCGTCCGCTTCCTCCTGATCTTCCCGACGATCCTCATCCTCGTGACGATGGTCTTCGTCCTCATGCGCTCGATCGGCGACCCGATCACCGCCGCGCTCGGCGGCCGACTCCCTGCGGATCAGCTCGCCCAGCGCATCGAGGAGGCCGGCTACAACCGCCCCATCTGGGTCCAGTACTTCGAGTACCTCGGCCAGATATTCACCGGCAACTTCGGCACCTCCATCACCGACCACCAGCCGGTGGTCGACCTCCTCGTGCGCTACGGGGGCGCGACCCTCGAGCTCGCGTTCTACGCCCTCATCGTCGCCTTCATCGTGGGCATCCCCCTCGGGATGCTGGCCGCCTACCTGCGCGACCGCTGGCCCGACGCGGTGCTGCGGGTCTTCGCGATCCTCTGCTACGCCACTCCGGTGTTCTTCGCTGGACTCCTCCTCAAGCTCGTCTTCGCCGTCGGCCTCGGCTGGCTCCCGGTCGCGGGACGAGCATCCGTCCGCGTCGAGCTCGCCCTGTCGCGAGTGCCGAACCCGACGGGCATCTATCTGATCGACGCCGCGCAGACGCCCAACCCCGGACCGGTGTACGCCGACCTGCTGGCCCACGCAGTGCTGCCCGGAATCGCGCTCGGACTGCTCACGGCGGGCGTGTTCCTGCGACTCGTGCGTACCAACGTCATCGGCACGCTCTCCATGGACTACGTGGATGCGGCGCGCTCGCGAGGTGTCCGCGAGTACCGGCTCGTGACCGCTCACGCCATCAAGCCGGCTCTCGTGCCGATCATCACGGTCATCGGACTGCAGATCGCCATGCTCCTCGGAGGTGCGGTGCTCACGGAGACGACGTTCGAGTGGCAGGGGCTCGGCTTCCAGCTCGCGCGCTACCTCACCGCTCGCGACTTCGTCGCGGTGCAGGGCATCGTCGCACTGCTCGCGGTGATCGTCGCGGTCACCAACTTCGTCGTCGATGTCATCGCGGCGCTCATCGACCCGAGGATCCGGTACTGACATGGCACAGCGCAGACTCCTCGACCGGCTGCCGGTCGTCCACCAGCTGCGGCAGAGCGTCGGCCTCCAGCGCGGGATGCTCGTCGCCGGCCTCATCATCACCGGGGTTTTCGTGCTCACGGCGATCCTGGCCCCAGTCCTCGCGCCCTACGGCTACTCGCAACTGCGCGACGAGGACGGCACGTTCGGCGCGCAGCAGCCCCCGGGGCCGCAGCACCTCCTGGGCACGACGGTCGGCGGCTACGACGTCCTCTCCCGGGTGATCTGGGGCACGCAGACGGCCGCCCTCGTGATCGTCGTCGCCGTCATCCTCTCGATCTTCATCGGCGTGCTGCTCGGTCTCGTCTCCGGGTACATCGGCGGATGGCTCGACCGGGTGCTCGTCGTCGTCGCGGACGCGGTGTACGCCTTCCCGTCGCTCCTTCTGGCGATCGTCGCGGCGATCGCGATCAGTGGAGGGCAGTCGAGCTTCTGGGGCGGCATCCTCGCGGCCGCGGTTTCGATCACAGTCGTCTTCATCCCGCAGTACTTCCGCGTCATCCGCGCGGAGACGGTGCGCATCAAGTCCGAGGCCTACGTCGAGTCGGCGAAGGTCATCGGCGCGAGCCCCACGCGCATCATGACGCGCCACGTGCTGCGCAATGCGACGAGGACGCTGCCGCTCATCTTCACGCTCAACAGCTCGGAGGCGATCCTCACGCTCGCCGGGCTCGGCTTCCTGGGCTTCGGAATCGAGCCGACGGCCGCCGCCGAGTGGGGGTACGACCTCAACAAGTCGCTCTCGGATGTCACGAGCGGGATCTGGTGGACCTCGGTGTTCCCCGGACTCGCGATCGTGCTCGTCGTGCTCGGCATCACCCTGGTCGGCGAGTCGCTCAACGACCTCGCCGACCCGCGGTTGCGCACGCGGCGCCGCGCCGACTCGGGCCCTCACCCGACCGCGGACGTCTCGGTCGTGCCCGGCGGCACGGTCGACGACCTCGCGGGCCTCGACACCGTGGAGCACAGGCCATGACCGACGTCGTCAGCATCAGCAATCTGGATGTCTCGTTCGCGACGGACGGGGGAGACGTCGTCGCCGTCGACGACGTGAGCTTCACCGTCGGTGCGGGGGAGATCGTCGCGATCGTGGGCGAAAGCGGATCGGGCAAGTCGGTCACGGCGAAGACCATCATCGGGCTCCTGCCCTCGACGGCGACCGCGACCGGCGCCGTGCTCCTCGGAGGGCGGAACGTCATCGGGTTGAGCGGTCAACGACTGCGCGAGGTGCGCGGGCAGGACGCGGCGATGGTGTTCCAGGAGCCGTCCACCTCGCTCAATCCGGTGTACACCGTGGGCTGGCAGCTCGCCGAGGGGCTCCGGGCCCACGGGAAGTACTCGCGCCGCCAGGCGCGCGCCACGGCGATCGAGTACCTCGCGAAGGTCGGCATCCCCGATCCTGACAAACGAGTCGACTTCTACCCGCACCAGTTCTCCGGCGGTCAGAAGCAGCGCATCGTCATCGCCATGGCTCTCGCGCTCGGCCCGGAACTCATCATCGCCGACGAGCCCACGACGGCTCTCGATGTGACGGTCCAGGCCGAGATCCTCGATCTGCTGCGCCGTGTTCGCGACGAGTTCGGTACGTCCATCGTCCTCATCACCCACAACATGGGAGTCGTCGCCGACCTGGCCGATCGCGTGGTCGTGATGTATCAGGGCGAAGTTGTCGAGCGGGCCACCGTGACCGACCTGTTCTCCTCGCCTCAGCACGAGTACACCCAGCGCCTCCTCGCCGCGGTTCCGAGGATCGACGTCGGAAGGGAGCGCACGCCCGTCGCCCCGGCCGAGCCCGTCGTCGTCGCCGACGCTCTCACCATCGAGTACGCGGGTCGGTTCGGCAGCGGGTCGTTCCGGGCGGTGGACTCCGTGAGCTTCGAGATCGCGCCCGGCGAGGTGCTCGGCCTCGTGGGGGAGTCGGGATCGGGCAAGACGACGATCGGCCGCGCGATCGGCGGGCTGACTCGGGTGACCGGCGGGTCGTTGCGCGTGCTCGGCCACGAGATGCGGGGGGTTCGCGAGCGCAACTTCTCGGCGGTGCGCCGCCGGATCGGCTTCGTCTTCCAGGATCCGGCGTCGAGCTTCAACCCGCTGCTCACGATCGCCCAGTGCGTCGCCGAGCCCCTCGAGGTGCACGGCGGAGGGCTGGATGCCGCGACCGTGCGCTCGCGCGTCGACGAGCTGCTCGAGGCCGTGCAGCTGCCCCGGGCGTTCGGCGACCGTTTCCCGCACGAGCTGAGCGGCGGGCAGCGGCAGCGCGTCAGCCTCGCCCGAGCCCTCGCACTGCGGCCGGAGCTGCTCATCGCCGACGAGCCGACGAGCGCTCTGGACGTCTCGGTGCAGGCCCGTGTTCTCGAGTTGTTCTCCGAGCTTCAGCAGGAGTTCGGCTTCGCCGCCCTCTTCATCAGTCATGACCTCGCGGTCGTCGACACGCTCGCCGACCGGATCGCGGTGCTCTATCGCGGGCAGCTCGTGGAGGAGGGGCCGTCGGCGCACGTGCTGGGGGAGCCGGAGCATCCGTACACCAGGCGGCTGCTGGCCTCCCTGCCCGTGCCGGACCCGATCGAGCAGCGTGAGCGGCGCCTCGAATTGCAGTCGCTGGATCACGAGGAGTAGCTCCGCGGTTATCCACAGGGAGTGGACCCACCGGTTGACCCCCATTTGGGGGTGTGATTGTGTGGGGGGATGGACCCCCTCGTCGTTCTCGACCGTGTGAACAAGCACTTCGGCGAGCAGCACGTCCTGAAAGACATCTCGCTGACCGTCAGCCGAGGCGAGGTCGTCGTCGTCATCGGGCCCAGCGGCTCGGGAAAGTCGACACTCTGCCGCACCATCAATCGGCTCGAGACGATCGATTCCGGCTCGATCACGATTGACGGCCGAGCTCTTCCCGCTGAGGGAGCGGCGCTCGCCCGACTGCGGGCCGATGTCGGGATGGTCTTCCAGTCGTTCAACCTTTTCGCGCACAAGACTGTGCTTCAGAACGTCACGCTCGGCCAGACCGTGGTGCGCCGTCGGTCCGCCGCAGACGCGACCCGACGGGCGATGGAACTCCTCGACCGGGTCGGCGTCGCGAACCAGGCCGGGAAGATGCCCGCCCAGCTCTCCGGCGGTCAGCAGCAGCGCGTCGCGATCGCTCGAGCGCTTGCGATGGATCCGCAAGTGATGCTCTTTGACGAGCCGACGTCTGCCCTCGACCCCGAGATGATCGCCGAAGTGCTCGACGTCATGGAGGGTCTCGCCGACGACGGCATGACGATGCTCGTCGTGACGCACGAAATGGGCTTCGCGCGCAAGGCCGCCGACCGGGTCGTCTTCATGGCCGATGGCGAGATCGTCGAGGAGGCCGCGCCCGACGCCTTCTTCGATCGCCCCACAAGCTCGAGAGCGAAGGAATTCCTCTCGAAGGTGCTCGCCCACTAACCGGTGGGTGGGAACACAGCGAACAGGAGGAACCATGCGGCTGCACAAGAGCCTGATGATCTCTGCACTAGCGACCGCCGGCGTGCTCGGCCTCGTCGGATGCACCGATTCGGGGGCGCCGACGGATGACTCGGCGGCTCCCACCCAGGAAGCGGTCGAGTTCGAGGCCGGCACCACGATGGCGCGGCTGAACGAGGCGGGCGCCGTCACGATCGGCACCAAGTTCGACCAACCGCTGTTCGGCCAGGTCGACGCGAACGGCGAGCCACAGGGCTTCGATGTGGAGATCGCGAAGATCATCGCGTCGGAGCTCGGCATCCCGGAGAGCGGGATCACCTGGACCGAGACCGTGTCGGCCAATCGCGAGCCCTTCATCCAGTCGGGGGAGGTGGACTTCGTCGTCGCGACCTACACGATCAACGACAAGCGCAAAGAGGTCATCTCCTTCGCCGGGCCGTACTACAACGCGGGCCAAGACATCCTCGTCCTCGCGGGCAACCCCGAAGGCATCGAGGGCCCGGAAGATCTCGCTGGCAAGCCGGTGTGCACTGTAGCCGGGTCGACCTCCGAGGCGAACATCGCCGAGTACACCGACCAGATCACGTCCCTCGCCGGTTACGCAGACTGCCTGCCGCTCGTCAGCTCGGGCCAGGTGGTGGCGCTGACGACGGACAACGTGATCCTCGCGGGGCTCGCGGATGGCTCGGGTGGTGAGTTCGAGGTCATCGGCAACCCGTTCACCGAGGAGCCGTACGGCATCGGCCTTGCGCTCGACGACACCGACTTCCGGATGTTCATCAACGACGTCCTCGAGGAGGCCTTCGAGGACGGCCGTTGGGAAGCGGCGTGGGAGAAGACGGCAGGCACCGTGCTTCCGCTCCCCGAGCCCCCGACCATCGACCGCTACTGACCGATACGGGTGGTCCGCTCGTCGCGGGCGGGCCACCCATCCTTCCGCCGAACGGAGGCGCGTGGACGCGATCATCGAGAACCTGCCGCGATTCGTCGACGGCTTCCTCATGACTGTGCGGCTCCTCGTGGTCTCCGGGACCGGCGCTCTCGCGATCGGCACTCTGGTGGCCGCCATGCGCATCTCGCCGATACCGGCGCTGCGGGGCTTCGCGACGGTGTACACGGAGGTGCTGCGCAATACCCCCCTGACTCTCGTCCTGTTCTTCTGCGCCTTCGTGCTGCCGTACCTGGGCATTCGCCTCGACTTCGTCGCCTTCGCCCTCATCGGGCTCACGCTCTACACGTCGCCCTTCGTCGCGGAGGCCATCCGCTCGGGCGTCAACGGCGTGGCGGTGGGGCAGGCCGAGGCGGCGCGAGCACTCGGTTTCGGTTTCGCTCAGACCGTCGGCATCGTCGTTCTGCCGCAGGCGATTCGGATGGTCATCCCCCCGCTCATCAACGTCCTCATCGCGCTCACGAAGAACACGTCCGTCGCTGCGGGCTTCTCTGTGCTCGAACTCGTCGCAGTGTCGCGGCAGGTCATCCAGCTCAACGGCAACGCGACCATCGCCATTCTGGTCGCCGTCGCCGTGTTCTACCTCGTCGTCACGGTGCCTCTGGGTCAGCTCGCGCTGCGCCTGGAGAAGAGGGTCGCGGTGCAGCGATGAGTGTCCTCTATGACGTCCCCGGTCCGCGCTCGCGGCGACTCTCGCTCGTCCTGTCGCTCGTCGCGGGAGCCCTCATCGTCGCCGGCCTCGTCGCGCTCGTCCTCTTCCTCGCCGCGCCCCGGGAGAACGCGGGGGGAGTGGAGCAGCCCGGGATGCTCGACCCGAGTCGATGGGTCATCCTCAACGACCGCGCCTTCTGGAGAGCAGTCGCGCGGGGTCTCACGGCGACGCTGCAGATGGCCGCAGCGGGCGCGGTGCTCGCCCTGGCATTCGGCGTCCTGCTCTCGCTCGCCCGCACGGCGAGATCGCCGTTCGTCCGGGTCCCGGCGATCGTCGTCGTCGAGTTCTTCCGCGGCATGCCCGTGCTCCTGCTCATGCTGTTCATCCTGCTGGTCTTCTCGAGCGGCGCCTACTGGGCCGGTGTCTGGGCGCTGGCTCTCTACAACGGAGCCGTGATCGGCGAGGCGCTGCGATCCGGTATCGCGTCGCTGCCGCGCGGGCAGCGGGAGTCCGGGCTCGCGATCGGACTCACGCCGCTCCAGGTGCGATTCGCCATCGAGTACCCGCAGGCGTTCCGGCAGATGCTGCCGATCATCCTCGCGCAGCTCGTCGTGCTGCTGAAGGACACCTCTCTCGCCTACATCATCGGCTACCCGGAGCTGCTCAACATCGTCTTGCGACAGGGTCCCACGACGTTCGGCAGCCAGTTCTTCTTCACCTTCTTCTTCGTGGTGTGGGCGGTCTACCTCGGCGTCAACCTGCTCCTGTCGTGGCTTGCGCGCTTCGTGGCCCGCCGCACTTCCGCGGCTCACGGTTCCGCGCGCCGGGCGCGTCGCACCGCGCGGGTGCTCGCACAGCTGGGGGGTGCAGGCGTCGAGGGCGCTCGCGGACCGGACGAGCGGGGGTCATCCGGCCACTAAACTCGACACTTGTGTCAGAGACCACCCCGATCACCGAGAGCGATGTCGCGGCCGCAGCGGATGCCGCGCTCACGGCCTTTGCGGCCGCGGGCAGTGTCGCCGAGCTCCGTGCCGCCCGATCCGCTCATTTGGGGGAGACCTCGCCGCTCGCGCGATTCAACGCGAGCCTGAAGGACGTCCCCGCCGATCAGCGCGCTGCCGCCGGCAAGCTCGTCGGCCAGGCTCGGGCCCGGGCATCTCAGGCCATCGCCGAGCGCGAGGCCGAGCTCGCGGTAGCGGAGGAGGCCGCGAGATTGGCATCGGAGGCGGTGGATGTTACGGCCGTCCCCCTGCGCTGGCGAGCGGGCGCCCGGCACCCGCTCAGCCTGCTCATGGAGCACATGTCCGACATCTTCGTGGGCATGGGGTGGGAGGTCGCGGAGGGACCCGAGCTCGAGAACGAGTGGTTCAACTTCGACGCCCTGAACTTCGACGAGGACCACCCCGCGCGCGCGATGCAGGACACGTTCTTCATCGACCCCGTCTCCCGCCACCTCGTGCTGCGCACCCACACGAGCCCCGTGCAGATCCGCTCGCTCCTCGACCGACCGCTTCCCGTCTACGTCGTCGCGCCCGGTCGCGTCTTCCGTACGGACGAGCTGGACGCCACGCACACGCCCGTGTTCCACCAGATCGAGGGCATCGCGATCGACAAGGGCCTCACGATGGCTCACCTGAAGGGCACGCTCGAGCACCTTGCTCGCGCGATGTTCGGCGAGGAGGCGCGCATCCGGCTGCGTCCCAACTACTTCCCGTTCACCGAACCGAGCGCCGAGATGGATGTCTGGCAGCCCAACGCCAAGGGCGGCGCGCGCTGGGTCGAATGGGGCGGCTGCGGGATGGTGAATCCGAACGTGCTCCGCGCGGCGGGAATCGACGCCGAGGAGTATCAGGGATTCGCCTTCGGCATGGGCATCGAGCGCACGCTGCAGTTCCGCAATGACTTGAACGACATGCGCGACATGGTCGAGGGCGATATCCGCTTCTCGCAGCAGTTCGGAATGGTGGTCTGATGCGCGTCCCGATCAGCTGGCTCCGCGAATTCGTCGACGTCCCCGCCGACGCGACGCCCGAGGACGTGCACGCCGCGCTCGTGCGGGTGGGTCTCGAGGAGGAGGACATCCACACGTTCGAGATCACCGGTCCCGTCGTCGTGGGCCAGGTCATCTCGGCGGAGCCCGAGCCGCAGTCCAATGGCAAGACGATCAACTGGTGCCAGGTCGACGTGGGTGAGGCGGAGCCTCGAGGCATCGTCTGCGGCGCCCACAACTTCGGCCCGGGCGACAAGGTCGTGGTGTCCCTCCCCGGCGCGGTGCTGCCCGGACCGTTCCCCATCTCGGCCCGCAAGACCTACGGGCACGTGTCCGACGGCATGATCGCCTCCGCGCGCGAACTCGGGCTCGGCGACGAGCACTCGGGCATCCTGCGCCTCGCCGACCTCGGACTCGACCCGGCGCCAGGCACCGACGCAATCGCCCTGCTGGGACTGGATGACGCGGCGGTCGAGGTCAACGTCACGCCGGACCGCGGCTACGCCTTCTCCATCCGCGGTATCGCGCGGGAGTACTCCAATTCCACAGGTGCCGCCTTCCGCGACCCGCTGCTCGATCCGGCGCTCGTCGAGGCCGCCGCCGCACGGCGCGCGGCGACCGGCTACCCGGTGACGCTCGCCGACGACGCCCCCGTGCGGGGGCGCCCGGGTTGCTCGGTATTCACCGCCGGCGTCGTGCGCGGCGTCGACGGCTCCGTCCCGACGCCGCCGTGGATGGTCGCGCGGCTCCTGCTCGCCGGCATCCGGTCGATCTCGCTCATCGTCGACATCTCCAACTACGTGATGCTCGAGCTGGGTCAGCCCTCCCACGCCTACGACCTCGCGAAGGTCTCCGGCGGGCTCGTCGTGCGGCGCGCGACCGAGGGGGAGAGGCTCACTACCCTCGACGGCAAGGAGCGCATCCTGTCCGCCGAGGACCTGGTCGTCGCCGACGAGTCGGTGCCCGTCGGCCTCGCCGGCGTGATGGGAGGCGCCGACACGGAGATCTCCGACACGACGACCGACGTGCTCGTCGAGGCGGCCATCTGGGATCCGGTGACGATCTCGCGCAGCGTCCGTCGCCACAAGCTGCCGAGCGAGGCTGCGAAGCGCTACGAGCGCGGGGTGGATCCGGCAGCCTCGTCCGCGGCGGCCGCCCGGGTGATGGCGCTCATCGCGGAGCTCGCCGGCGGAACCATCGACGCCCAGGGCTACTACCTCGATGAGTCGGTGCCGCCGCCCGTTATCGAGTTGCCGGAGGGCTTCGCGCAGTCGATCACCGGTGTCGCGTATTCCGCCGACGAGATCACCGGCTCCCTGACCGCGATCGGAGCCGCCGTCGAGTCCACGGCGACCGGCTGGTCGGTCACCCCGCCCACGTGGCGCCCCGACCTCACCGATCGCTGGACGCTCACCGAGGAGGTCGCCCGTATCGTCGGCTACGACCGCGTACCCAGCGAGTTGCCGGTCGCACCGCCCGGTCGAGGGCTCTCTCGATCGCAGCGGCTCCGGCGTTCGGCAGCAGGCGCACTCGCCGCCGGCGGGCTCACCGAGGTGCTCAGCTACCCCTTCGTCTCGGAGCAGTCGAACGACTGGTTCGGGGCTCCTGAGGCCGGTCCGGTCCCCGCCATGAAGCTCGCCAACCCGATCGACCCGGATGCGGCGTGGATGCGCACGAGCCTGATCCCGGGCCTCATCGCGACCGCCCGCCGCAACCTCTCCCGCGGTCTGACCGACCTCGCACTGTTCGAGCTCGGCACAGTCTTCCGCCCCGAGCCCGGTGTCCAATACGGCAGCGATGCCCTGCCGGCCGGAGACTCGCTCCCGTCGGAGGAGGTGCTCGGCGCGCTGCGCTCGAGCATCCCGCCGCAGCCCTGGCACGTCGCGGCGCTCTTCGTGGGTGACGCCGTCCGCAAGCAGCCCGGCCAGGCGGCCGTCGCGAGCGGGCTCGCTGACGCCCTCGGGGTCGCGCACCAGCTCGGCACCGTGCTCTCGAGCCCGGTCACGGTCGAGGCGGGGCACCACCAGGCGATGCACCCTGGCCGGACCGCGGTCCTCCGCGCGGGGGGCCGTGTCGTCGGCTACGCCGGCGAGCTGCTGCCCGCCCTCGCCCTCGAACTCGACCTGCCGCGAGTCGTCGCGGTCGTCGAGCTCGACCTCGATGTGCTCGTCGACCTGGGTTCCACGGAGATCTCGGCGGCCCCGATCGCATCGTTCCCTGCCGCGACCCAGGACCTCACGCTCGTCGTGAGCGAGTCCGTGCCCGCCGGTGAACTCGTCTCGCTCATCGTGGAGGGCGCGGGCGAGCTCCTCGAGCACGTGACCCTCATCGATGACTACCGCGGCACGGGGATCCCGGACGGCAGCAAGGCCCTGACGTTCGCGATGCGCTTCCGCGCGACCGATCGCACGCTCACCGCGGCTGAGGCGACCGAGGCGAAGAACGCGGCGGTCGCGCTCGCGGCCTCCCGCGTGGGAGCGACTCTGCGGGAGTAGCGCGCCGAGAATGACGACGGGGCCCCCGGGATCTCCGGGAGCCCCGTCGTCGTTCGCACCTACTTGCGGCCGCCGCCCAGGAGTCCGCCGAGGAGTCCGCCGACGATGTCCTGCCCCTCCTTGCTGCCGAGGAGGCCGCCGAGGATCGATCCGATGTCGCCGCCGCTCGGCTCCTCCGCCTTCGGCTCCTCCGCCTTCGGCTCCTCCTTCTTCGCGCTGCCGCCCATCTGGCTCGCGAGGTAGGCGAGGATGATCGGCGCGATGATCGGGAGGATCTGCTGCACGATCGCGCCGAAGTCGACGCCCTCCTTCTCGTCGGCCTTCGCGGCCACCGCCTTGACGACGTCGTCCGTGTTCGTGCCGAACACGTTCTTCACGATCTTCTTGCCGTCGGCCTCGTCGATGTCGGCAAGCTTTGTCGACTTGCCCGAGTGCTTCTGCGCGGCGTTCTTGAGCGAGTCCGCTCCGCCCGCCTTCGCGTTCGCCTGCATGCCGCCGACGACCGCGGGAACGGCGACCTCGATCGCGGCGCGCGCGGTGGACTCGTCGATGCCGAGCTTCTTGGCGATGTCGCCGATCGGAATGGAGTTGATGAGGCCATCGAGGTCGGACATGGACTTCTCCTTGAGTTGTGCGGTGGACCCCCGGTCGAGCATCCGTCGACAAGGCTACCGATTCGACCCCGGCGGCGGGAGGGGAGTACGCTGCCACTCGTGACCGTTCTGAGCGCCGCCTCGACCAGCCTCGAGCTGGTCGTCGTGCTGCGCCGACGCGGCTCCGACGAGCGACGCTAGGCGACGCCCGGTTCGCGCGGCCATCGGGCCGCAGGGTCGTCGCCGTTTCCTGATCCTCGTCCTGACTCCGCGCGAGTCCCGTCGTCAATAAGGTTGATCCATGACTTACTCCGTCGCCGTCGCGGGAGCGAGCGGCTACGCCGGCGGCGAGTTGCTGAGGCTCCTCGCCGCCCACCCCGAGCTCGAGGTCACTACGGTGACCGCCCACCAGAACGCCGGGCAGCAACTCGGCGCGGTGCAGCCGCACCTGCGCTCGCTCGCCCACCTCGAGCTGCAGCCCACCGAGCCCGAGGTGCTCGCGGGCCACGACGTGGTGTTCGTGGCCCTTCCCCACGGCAAGTCGGGCGAGCTGTCCGAGCACCTGCCGGAGTCGACCCTCGTCGTCGACTGCGGCGCGGACCACCGGCTCACGAGCGAGGACGACTGGGCCCGCTTCTACGGCGGCGAGTTCTTCGGAGCCTGGGACTACGGGATGCCCGAGCTGCTGCACTCCGCGGGCGACGGCCAGCGCGCGGTGCTCGCCGCGTCCCGCCGCATCGCAGTGCCGGGATGCAATGTCACCGCGATCACGCTCGGCCTGCAGCCGGGCATCCGCGCCGGCCTGATCGAGCCCGGCGATCTTGTCGCGGTGCTCGCCGTCGGGCCCTCCGGGGCTGGGAAGACCCTGCGCACCGATCTTCTCGCGTCGGAGCTCCTCGGCTCGGCGTCCGCGTACGCGGTCGGCGGGGTGCACCGGCACACGCCGGAGATCATCCAGAATCTCACCGTGGCCGGCGGCGAGGGCGTGAGCGTGTCGTTCACGCCGGTCCTCGTGCCCATGAGCCGCGGCATCCTGGCCACCTCCACAGCCCGGCTCTCTCCGGGTGTGACGGCTGAGCAGGTCCGCGCCGCGTGGGAGGAGGCCTACGCGGGCGAGCCGTTCGTGCAACTGCTGCCCGCCGGGCAGTTCCCGCGCACGGCCGACACGGTCGGCGCGAACACGTGCCTGATCGGGCTCGCCGTGGATGAGGCGGCAGGGCGGGTCGTCGTCGTGAGCGCGCTCGACAACCTCGTCAAGGGGACGGCGGGCGCCGCCATCCAGTCGGCCAACATCGCCCTGGGGCTTCCCGAGACCACCGCACTGACGACGAATGGAGTGGCCCCGTGAGCGTGACGGCGGCGAAGGGATTCGAGGCGGCCGGAGTGGCCGCGGGGCTCAAGTCGAGCGGCGGTCTCGACCTCGCGCTCGTCGTCAACCGCGGACCGTTGAGCGCGGCGGCAGCGGTCTTCACGAGCAACCGCGCGAAGGCGAATCCGATCATCTGGTCCCAGCAGGTGATCGCCGACGGCGAGGTCTCGGCGATCGTCCTCAACTCGGGTGGGGCGAACTGCTTCACCGGGCCCCAGGGCTTCCAGGTCACCCACTCCACCGCGGAGGCTGTTGCCGAGGCCCTCGGCGTCTCCGCGGGCGACGTGCTCGTGTGCTCCACGGGGCTGATCGGAGACCAGCTGCCGCTCGACAAGGTTCTCGCGGGTGTGGCATCCGCGGCCGCCGCCCTCGGAGACCGTGGCGAGGACGCCTCGCTGGCGATCATGACCACCGACTCGAAGCCCAAGCGCTCCGTGCGTGAGGGCACCGGCTACACGGTCGGCGGCATGGCAAAGGGCGCGGGGATGCTCGCTCCCGGGCTCGCGACGATGCTCGTGGTCATTACGACCGACGCCGACCTCCCGTCGGCGGTGCTCGACTCCGCCTTGCGGGCAGCGACGCGCGTGAGCTTCGACCGGCTCGACTCCGACGGCTGCATGTCGACGAACGACCAGGTGTCTCTGCTCGCGAGCGGAGCATCCGGGGTCGTACCGTCCGTCGACGAGTTCACGGCGGTGCTCACCGCGGTGTGCCTCGACCTCGCCGAGCAGCTGCAGGGCGACGCCGAAGGGGCGAGCCACGACATCCGGATCGAGGTCACCGGCGCGGCGAGCGAGGACGACGCGGTCGAGGTCGGCCGCTCTGTCGCGCGTAACAACCTCTTCAAGGCCGCGGTGTTCGGCAACGACCCGAACTGGGGACGGGTGCTCGCCGCGATCGGCACCACGTCGGCCGAGTTCGACCCCTACGACGTGGACGTCTCGATGAACGGAGTGCGCGTCTGCCACGCGGGCGCCCCCGACCGGCCCCGCTCGGACGTCGACCTCTCGCCGCGCCGGGTCGACGTCCACATCGCGCTGAACGTGGGCCAGGCGGCCGCGACGATCCTGACCAACGACCTCACGCACGACTACGTGCACGAGAACAGCGCGTACTCGAGCTGATGGTCAGCCAGGATCAGGCGGCCGCGAAGGCCGGAGTGCTCATCGAATCGCTGCCGTGGCTCAAGCGGTTCCGCGGTGAGACGATCGTCGTCAAGTTCGGCGGCAACGCGATGGTCGACGACGAGCTCAAGCGCGCGTTCGCCGAGGACATGGTGTACCTGCGGCTCGTGGGGCTGCATCCCGTCGTCGTCCACGGTGGCGGCCCGCAGATCACTGCAGAGCTCACCCGTCGGGGCATCCCGAGCGAGTTCCGGGGAGGTTACCGCGTGACGACGGAGGAGTCGATCGGCGTCGTGCGGCAGGTGCTCGCCGAGCAGGTCGGCGGCGAGCTGGTGGGTCTCATCAACGAGCACGGCCACTTCGCCGAGGGCATCTCCGGCGACGAGTACGGTCTGTTCACGGGCGTGCGCAAGGGCACCGTCGTCGACGGCGAGGAAGTCGACCTGGGCCTCGTGGGGGAGGTCACCGCTGTGGATCCCGCCGCCGTCCGGCTCGCGGTCGAGGCCGGGCGCATCCCCGTCGTCTCCACTGTCGCGATCGAGACGGGCACGGATGACGGTCTGCTGAACGTCAATGCGGACTCCGCCGCCGCATCCCTCGCCATTGCCCTCGGAGCAGCGAAGCTCGTCGTCCTGACGGACGTCGCGGGACTGTATCGCGACTGGCCGGACCGTGACTCGCTCGTCTCGGTGATCACGACCGACGAGCTGGCCGAACTCCTGCCGAGCCTCGAGTCCGGCATGATCCCGAAGATGACGGCGTGCCTCGATGCGGTCGCCGGGGGAGTACCGAAGGCGGCGATCATCGACGGCCGGCAGCAGCACTCGATCCTTCTCGAGGTCTTCACGACGCAGGGCATCGGTACGGAGGTGGTGCCGTCATGACGTGGCAGGACGACTACGCGGGGCGGATCATGAAGTCCGCACCGGTGCCCGCCGTGCAGCTCGTGCGCGGTGCGGGGGCTCGAGTGTGGGACTCCGAGGGTCGCGAGTACCTCGACTTCCTCGCGGGGATCGCGGTCAACGCCCTCGGGCATGCGCACCCCGCTTTCGTCGAGGCGGTGTCTACCCAGGCGGCGACTCTCGCGCACGTCTCGAACTACTTCGCCACCCCGCCGCAGCTCGAGCTCGCCGGGCGGCTGCTGCGGCTCTCCGGGGGTGACCGCGTCTACTTCGCGAACTCCGGCGCCGAGGCGATCGAGGCGGCGATCAAGCTCGCCCGCCGCACGGGGCGGCCGCGAATCCTCGCCCTGCAGAACTCGTTCCACGGCCGCACGATGGGGTCGCTCTCGCTCACGGGCAAGCCCGTCTTGCGCGAGCCGTTCGAGCCGCTGCTGCCGAACGTCGAGCACCTCGAGTCGACGATCGAGGCGCTCGAGGCGGCGATCGCCGACGATGTCGCCGCGCTCGTGGTCGAGCCGATCAAGGGCGAAGCGGGCGTCGTGCCCCTCCCCGAGGGCTACCTCGAGGCGGCGCGCGAGCTCACGACGCGGCACGGGGTGCTCCTCATCCTCGACGAGATCCAGACGGGAGCGGGGCGAACGGGCTCGTGGTTCGCGTTCCAGCAGTACGGGATCGTTCCGGATGCGGTCGCGCTTGCGAAGGGGATCGGCGGAGGCATCCCGATCGGCGCGCTCGTCGCGTTCGGTGCCGCGGCCGACCTGCTCACGGCGGGCCAGCACGGGAGCACCTACGGAGGCAACCCGCTCGCGACCGCGACGGCGAACGCCGTGCTCGCCGAGATCGAGCGAGCGGGGCTCGTCGAGAACGCCCGGCTGCGCGGCGAGCAGCTGCGGGACGCGATCTCCGGGATGCCCGGAGTCGCCGAGGTCCGCGGATCGGGGTTGCTCCTCGGGGTCGGCCTCGATGCGCCTCGTGCGACCGCGGTGTACGCGGCGGGCCTCGAGCTCGGCCTGATCGTCAACGCACCCAACGACACCACCATCCGCCTCGCGCCGCCGCTCATCATCGGCGATGCCGAGATCGACGAGTTCACCGAGAAGTTCACGACAGCACTGGAGACGACAGCATGACCCGGCACTTCCTCCGCGACGACGACCTCACTCAGGCAGAGCAGACCGCCGTCCTCGACCTCGCCGAGGCGATCAAGAAGGACCGCTGGGGGCGCAAGCCTCTCGCCGGGCCGCAGACGGTCGCGGTGATCTTCGACAAGTCGTCGACGCGCACGAGGGTGTCGTTCGCGGTAGGGATCGCCGACCTCGGCGGCCAGCCCCTCATCATCTCCACTGCGAACAGCCAGCTCGGCGGCAAGGAGAGCCCGTCCGACACTGCACGGGTGCTTGAGCGCCAGGTCGCCGCGATCGTGTGGCGCACCTACGCGCAGGCGGGTCTCGTCGAGATGGCGACCAACACGACAGTCCCGGTGGTCAACGCTCTGAGCGACGAGTTCCACCCCTGCCAGTTGCTCGCGGATCTGCTGACGATCCGCGAGCACAAGGGCACGCTCGCGGGTCTCACGGTGACCTTCCTCGGCGACGGCGCGGACAACATGGTGCACTCGTACCTGCTGGCGGGGGCCACGGCCGGCATGCACGTCCGTGTCGCGTGTCCCGCCGACTACCAGCCGGACGAGCGGGTGGTCGCGGATGCCGATGCCATCGCCGTGACGACCGGTGGCTCGATCACGATCTACTCGGATCCGCTCGAGGCGGTCGCCGGGGCCGACGTCGTCGTGACGGACACGTGGGTGTCGATGGGCAAGGAGGAGGAGAAGGCGGCCCGCGTCGCCTCGCTCTCCGCCTACAAGGTCGACGCGGAGATGATGGCGCTCGCGAAGCCGGACGCCATCTTCCTGCACTGCCTTCCCGCCGACCGCGGCTACGAGGTCACGTCGGAGGTCATCGACGGCCCGCAGAGCGTGATCTGGGATGAGGCGGAGAACCGGCTGCACGCGCAGAAGGCTCTTCTCGTCTGGCTCCTCGAGCAGGCTGCGTAGACTTCCAGCGATGGCCAACTCCGCAGGAACCACCGGTGAAGGATCGCTCTGGGGCGGCCGCTTCGCGAGCGGACCGTCGCCCGAGCTCGCCCGGCTGAGCAAGTCCACGCACTTCGACTGGCAGCTCGCGGGCTACGACATCGCCGGGTCCCGAGCCCACGCGAAGGCGCTCGCGGCAGCCGACTATCTCGACGCCGACCAGCTCGCCGCCATGCTCGCGGGCCTCGACGAGCTCGAGCGCCGAGTCGTCTCCGGAGAGCTCGTCGCCGCGGAGGCGGACGAGGACGTCCACGGCGCCCTCGAAGCCGCGCTCATCACGATCGTGGGATCGGACCTGGGTGGTCGCCTCCGCGCAGGGCGCAGCCGCAACGACCAGATCGCGACGCTCATCCGGCTCTACCTGCTCGACCATTCGGGCGTGATCGAGGCACTCGTCGTCGACCTCGTCGACGCGATCGCGGCGCAGGCCGAGAGGCACGGCGATGCCGTGATGCCGGGTCGCACGCACTTGCAGCACGCGCAGCCGGTGCTGCTCGCGCACCACCTGCTCGCGCACGCGTGGCCGCTCGTGCGCACGCTCGAGCGCATCCGAGATTGGCGCGTGCGGGCATCCACGAGCCCGTACGGAGCGGGCGCGCTCGCGGGCAGCTCCCTCGGGCTCGACCCGGGTCTCGTCGCCGCGGAGCTCGGTCTCTCCGGGCCCGCGGAGAACTCGATGGATGCGACGGCCAGCCGCGACGTGGTCGCCGAGTTCGCGTTCGTGCTCGCCCAGCTCGGCATCGATGTCTCGCGCCTCGCGGAGGACGTCATCGTGTGGAACACCCGCGAGTTCGGGTTCGTGCGACTGGATGACGGGTACTCGACCGGTTCGTCGATCATGCCCCAGAAGAAGAATCCCGACATCGCCGAGCTCGCCCGCGGCAAGTCAGGGCGGCTCATCGGCAATCTGACGGGACTGCTCGCCACTCTCAAGGCGCTGCCGCTCGCGTACAACCGCGACCTCCAGGAGGACAAGGAGCCGGTGTTCGACTCGGTCGAGACGATCGAGCTTCTGCTGCCGGCGTTCACCGGGATGATCGCCACCCTGCACTTCGACACCGATCGGATGGCCGAGCTCGCGCCGCAGGGCTTCTCGCTCGCGACCGACGTCGCGGATTGGCTCGTCCGCCAACGCGTGCCGTTCCGCGAGGCGCACGAGATCAGCGGCGCCCTGGTTCGCTACTGCGAGGAGAACGGCCTGGACCTCGACGAGCCGACCGACGAGCAGTACGCGACCGTCTCCCCGCACCTCACTCCCGAGGTTCGGTCGGTGCTCACCGTCGAGGGCTCCGTCGCCAGCCGGTCCGGAGCCGGCGGCACCGCCCCGGCGCGCGTTGCCGAGCAGCTCGCCTCCCTCACCGCGCGCGTGCGCGCCCTCACCGCAAGGAGCACCGCATGACCCTGCAGAAGGACCAGGACCCGGGGTGGTGGCGCCGCGGCATGACGAAGCGGGCGCAGATCATCGTCCTCTCGGTGGCCATCGCCGCGATCGTCGGCGCCTTCGTGATCATGGCGGTCGCGGGCATCCCGCTCTTCTGATCGCGTGATCGAGCTCCTCTCCCGGCCCGCGACGGAGGTCGCGCCGCGACTGCTCGGCTCGATCCTCGAGGTCGGTCCGGTGGCGCTGCGCATTACGGAGGTCGAGGCTTACCTGGGGGAGGCGGACCCCGGTTCGCACGCCTTCCGCGGTCCCGGTCGGCGCAACGCCGTCATGTACGGCCCGCCCGGGCACCTGTACGTCTACTTCACCTACGGGATGCACGTCTGCGCGAACGTCGTGTGCTCGCCCGAGGGCACTGCGTCCGGAGTGCTCCTGCGCGCGGGCGAGGTCGTGGAGGGCATCGAGCTCGCCCGCGCCCGGCGCTCGTCGAGCAAGCGCGACACGGATCTCGCCCAGGGCCCCGCCCGCCTCTGCGTCGCGTTGGGAATCGAGCTCGGCGACAACGGCACCGATCTGCGGACAGGGCGGGTCCGGCTGCGGCTGGGGGAGCAATCGCCGCTCATCGCCCAGGGGCCGCGCACGGGTGTCTCCGGGCCCGGCGGTTCGGCCGATTTCCCGTGGCGCTACTTCATCCCGGGCGACCCGACCGTCTCGCCGTACAAGGCGCACGTACCGAAGCGCAGGACCGGGTGATGCGCCTCACGAGCGTCGAGGAGCGCATCGACGCGTGGGCGCACAGACGGTTGGGGGGCGTCCCCGAGCACGGCTGGCGGGCTCGCGCCGTCGAGTTCGTCGTGTTCGTGCTCAAGCAGGCGTGGGCCTGCATCTTCGGTGCAGCACTGCTGGCCGCGATCGTCGCCGCCAAGCTCTGGTACCCCGATGACGCGGCCCTCGCCCGCAACGACGCGCTCGTGCTCGCGGCCGTCGGCATCCAGTTCGCCATGCTCGTCTTCCGGCTGGAGACGGTGCGCGAGGCATCCGTGATCCTGATGTTCCACGTCGTCGGAACAGCGATGGAGATCTTCAAGACCGACGTGGGCTCGTGGGTCTATACGGGCGACGGCGTCCTCCACATCGCCGGCGTCCCGCTGTACAGCGGGTTCATGTATGCCGCGATCGGCTCGTACATGGTGCGCGTCTACCGGCTCTTCGATCTGCGGTTCGACCGCTATCCGCGGCGGTGGATCACCGCGGTGCTCGCCGCACTGATCTACGCGAACTTCTTCTCGCACCACTGGATCTGGGATTTCCGCGTGGTGCTGTTCGCCGCAACGTTCGTGATCTTCGGATTCTGCACCATGTACGTGCGCATCTACCGCGCGACCGTGCAACTGCCGATCCTCTTGTCGTTCGTCGGGGTCGCCTTCTTCATCTGGGTCGCCGAGAACATCGGAACGTGGGCGAACGCCTGGCAGTATCCGCACCAGGAGTCGGGCTGGGAGATCGTCTCGCTCGCAAAGCTCGGGTCGTGGTTCCTCCTGATGATCATCTCCGTGGTCCTCGTCGCGTGGGTGTACCCGCCGAGGCCGCCGGACGGGCTCGAGCGCCCCGTCCTGCCCCGCGGGAGCTGAGCTCTCCGCGGGACGGGACGAGCGATCCGTATGACTGGGCTACGGTGGTTGTCGTGTCAGCCCCTGCAGCAACCGCCCCGGCCATCGATCCGTCGTTTCCCTCCGTGTGGGAGGAGATCGTCTGGCGCGGGCTCGTCCACGTCTCGACGAACGAGGATGAGCTGCGCGAACTGCTCTCGGGGCCTCCGATCGTGTATTACTGCGGGTTCGACCCGACGGCGCCGAGCCTGCACCTGGGCAATCTCGTGCAGCTGCTGCTCATGCGGAGACTGCAGCTCGCCGGCCACCGTCCGCTCGGTCTCGTCGGGGGATCGACCGGGTTGATCGGCGATCCGCGCCCGACGGCCGAGCGCACGCTGAACGACGCCGCCGTCGTGGCGGAGTGGGTGGGCTACCTCCAGGCTCAGGTCGCCCGCTTCCTCAGCTTCGAGGGGGAGAATGCCGCGCGATTGGTGAACAACCTCGACTGGACCGCGCCGCTGTCGGCGATCGAGTTCCTCCGCGATGTCGGCAAGCACTTCCGCGTCGGGACGATGCTGAAGAAGGATGCCGTGAGCGCGCGCCTCAACTCCGAGGCCGGAATCAGCTACACCGAGTTCAGCTACCAGATCCTCCAGGGCATGGATTTCGCTCAGTTGTACCGGGAGTACGGGTGCATCCTGCAGACCGGCGGCAGCGACCAGTGGGGCAATCTCACGAGCGGCATCGACTTCATCCACCGCACGGAGGGGGTCTCCGCGCACGCGATCGGCACGCCTCTCATCACCAACTCCGACGGAACCAAGTTCGGCAAGAGCGAGGGCAACGCGGTCTGGCTCGACCCGACGATGACGAGCCCCTACGCGTTCTACCAGTTCTGGCTGAACACCGACGACGCGGATGTCATCGCGCGGCTCAAGGTCTTCACATTCCTCTCGCGCGCCGAGATCGAGCGGCTCGAGAGAGCGGTCGCGGATGAGCCGTTCCGTCGCGAGGCCCAGAGGGTTCTCGCGTGGGAGGTCACCTCGATCGTGCACGGCGCCGACGCCGCGAGCGGGGCGATCGCGGCCTCGGAGGCGCTCTTCGGGCAGGGCGACCTGTCGGCACTGCCGGCGGACGTCCTCGAGTCGGCGCTTCGCGAGCTTCCCCACACGACGACGACGCCGGGGTCGGGCATCGCCCAACTCCTCGTCGACACCGGACTCACGTCGAGCCTGGGGGAGTCGCGGCGTGCCATCGCGCAGGGCGGGGTGTCCGTCAACAACGCGAAGGTCGACGACGAGTCGGCCGTACTGGATGACGCGGCGCTCCTGCACGGCATGGCCGTGCTCCGACGCGGGAAGAAGTCCTTCGCCGGCGTCTTCGTCGAGTAGCTCGGGGCGGGCGGCAATGACCGGAATTCCGGGGGACGCCGCCGCGACACGCCCGGGATGCACGGTAATTTGCAGGACGCCGAACATCCACGTAATGTTCTTACTCGTCACCCCAAAGGTGCGGAGAAGCGGAAGAGCTTCCCGGCCTCAAGCGGGACTAAATCCTCCAAGCAAGTAGTAGCTCCTTGTGAGCTCCGGCTTCCAGGTTTAGGATGAAAAACCCACTCGGTGAGTGAACCCGAGATTTCGAATCTCGGCGTGTCAGTTTGACAGTCTCACTCCTGGTGGTAGGTTAGAGCAGTTGCCCTGAAGCGAAGCCGAAAGGTGGAGCGGCAGGAGCGCCCGATCCTTGAGAACTCAACAGCGTGCACAATGTCAAATGCCAAAAACCCGTTGGCTGACTTCGGTCAGCTACGGATTCCTTTGGAAAAAGATATGAACAACAAAGCAAGTCAGTATTGATTTGTTCTGTCAGTTTCAAACTTGCCATTGTCTGTCCTCCTATTCCGGAGGCGACGGTGGTGCATAAACATTTATGGAGAGTTTGATCCTGGCTCAGGATGAACGCTGGCGGCGTGCTTAACACATGCAAGTCGAACGGTGAACGAGGGAGCTTGCTCCCTCCGGATCAGTGGCGAACGGGTGAGTAACACGTGAGCAATCTGCCCCGAACTCTGGGATAAGCGCTGGAAACGGCGTCTAATACCGGATACGACGCGCGAAGGCATCTTCTGCGCGTGGAAAGAATTTCGGTTCGGGATGAGCTCGCGGCCTATCAGCTAGTTGGTGAGGTAACGGCTCACCAAGGCGACGACGGGTAGCCGGCCTGAGAGGGTGACCGGCCACACTGGGACTGAGACACGGCCCAGACTCCTACGGGAGGCAGCAGTGGGGAATATTGCACAATGGGCGCAAGCCTGATGCAGCAACGCCGCGTGAGGGACGACGGCCTTCGGGTTGTAAACCTCTTTTAGTAGGGAAGAAGCGAAAGTGACGGTACCTGCAGAAAAAGCACCGGCTAACTACGTGCCAGCAGCCGCGGTAATACGTAGGGTGCAAGCGTTATCCGGAATTATTGGGCGTAAAGAGCTCGTAGGCGGTTTGTCACGTCTGCTGTGAAAACTGGAGGCTCAACCTCCAGCCTGCAGTGGGTACGGGCAGACTAGAGTGCGGTAGGGGAGATTGGAATTCCTGGTGTAGCGGTGGAATGCGCAGATATCAGGAGGAACACCGATGGCGAAGGCAGATCTCTGGGCCGTAACTGACGCTGAGGAGCGAAAGCGTGGGGAGCGAACAGGATTAGATACCCTGGTAGTCCACGCCGTAAACGTTGGGAACTAGATGTAGGGACCATTCCACGGTTTCTGTGTCGCAGCTAACGCATTAAGTTCCCCGCCTGGGGAGTACGGCCGCAAGGCTAAAACTCAAAGGAATTGACGGGGGCCCGCACAAGCGGCGGAGCATGCGGATTAATTCGATGCAACGCGAAGAACCTTACCAAGGCTTGACATACACGAGAACGGGCCAGAAATGGTCAACTCTTTGGACACTCGTGAACAGGTGGTGCATGGTTGTCGTCAGCTCGTGTCGTGAGATGTTGGGTTAAGTCCCGCAACGAGCGCAACCCTCGTTCTATGTTGCCAGCACGTCATGGTGGGAACTCATAGGAGACTGCCGGGGTCAACTCGGAGGAAGGTGGGGATGACGTCAAATCATCATGCCCCTTATGTCTTGGGCTTCACGCATGCTACAATGGCCGATACAAAGGGCTGCAATACCGTAAGGTGGAGCGAATCCCAAAAAGTCGGTCTCAGTTCGGATTGAGGTCTGCAACTCGACCTCATGAAGTCGGAGTCGCTAGTAATCGCAGATCAGCAACGCTGCGGTGAATACGTTCCCGGGCCTTGTACACACCGCCCGTCAAGTCATGAAAGTCGGTAACACCCGAAGCCAGTGGCCCAACCGCAAGGAGGGAGCTGTCGAAGGTGGGATCGGTGATTAGGACTAAGTCGTAACAAGGTAGCCGTACCGGAAGGTGCGGCTGGATCACCTCCTTTCTAAGGAGCACTGCACTCTTCGGAGTGACAGAGCCGGATCCGAGACGAATGATCTCGGCCGGAGCTCATGGGTGGAACATTGACATTGTGACCAGGAAGAGAACCTGGATCTCAGTACGCTCCTTGCGAGCTGGAACGGATCCGGATGATCGACCTGGTCTTTGCACGCTGTTGGGTCCTGAGGGACCGGGCCCCGCTCGCTCGAGCGGGAAACGAACCTCTGGACCTTGATGGGTTCGGCCAGTAGGCCGGCCCACGGGGTACCGCCCGTATTTTGAGAACTACACAGTGGACGCGAGCATCTTAGATATTGATCGATAGATCTTTATCACTTTTATGGTCTGTCAGTGACTTCGGTCACTGAAGATTCCTAAAAACTCATGTGATATCAATTTTCTAAGAGCAGACGGTGGATGCCTTGGCATCTGGAGCCGAAGAAGGACGTATGAATCTGCGATAAGCCTCGGGGAGTTGATAACAGAACTTTGATCCGAGGATTTCCGAATGGGGAAACCCCGCTAGGCGTTGCAAGACGACCTAGTGACTCCCGCCTGAATATATAGGGCGGGTAGAGGGAACGTGGGGAAGTGAAACATCTCAGTACCCACAGGAAGAGAAAACAACCGTGATTCCGTTAGTAGTGGCGAGCGAAACCGGAACAGGCCAAACCGATCATGTGTGATAGCCGGCAGGCGTTGCATGGTCGGGGTAGCGGGACTTTTCAGCGGAACTGCCGTACCGCAAGCGTTACAACGAGATATAGACGAATGGCATTGAAAGGCCAGTCACAGAGGGTGCCAACCCCGTAGTCGAAATGTCTCAATGGCGCGAGAAGTATCCCAAGTAGCACGGGGCCCGAGAAATCCCGTGTGAATCTGCCAGGACCACCTGGTAAGCCTAAATACTCCCAGATGACCGATAGCGGACAAGTACCGTGAGGGAAAGGTGAAAAGTACCCCGGGAGGGGAGTGAAATAGTACCTGAAACCGTCTGCTTACAAACCGTTGGAGCCTCCTTAGTAGGGGTGACAGCGTGCCTTTTGAAGAATGAGCCTGCGAGTTAGCGATCAGTGGCGAGGTTAACCCGAGAGGGGTAGCCGTAGCGAAAGCGAGTCTTAATAGGGCGATTGAGTCGCTGGTCCTAGACCCGAAGCGAAGTGATCTATCCATGGCCAGGCTGAAGCGACGGTAAGACGTCGTGGAGGGCCGAACCCACTTCAGTTGAAAATGGAGGGGATGAGCTGTGGATAGGGGTGAAAGGCCAATCAAACTTCGTGATAGCTGGTTCTCTCCGAAATGCATTTAGGTGCAGCGTTGCGTGTTTCTTGCCGGAGGTAGAGCTACTGGATAGCTGATGGGCCCCAAAAGGTTACTGACGTTAGCCAAACTCCGAATGCCGGTAAGTGAGAGCGCAGCAGTGAGACGGTGGGGGATAAGCTTCATCGTCGAGAGGGAAACAACCCAGACTACCAACTAAGGTCCCCAAGCGTGTGCTAAGTGGGAAAGGATGTGGAGTTGCAGAGACAACCAGGAGGTTGGCTTAGAAGCAGCCACCCTTGAAAGAGTGCGTAATAGCTCACTGGTCAAGTGATTCCGCGCCGACAATGTAACGGGGCTCAAGCACACCACCGAAGTTGTAGATTTCGTGCATTTGCCAGGCACCTAGTGTCCAGGCGCACGGAGTGGTAGGAGAGCGTCGTGTGGCGAGTGAAGCGGCGGAGTAATCCAGCCGTGGACGCCACACGAGTGAGAATGCAGGCATGAGTAGCGAAAGACGGGTGAGAAACCCGTCCTCCGAAAGACCAAGGGTTCCAGGGCCAGGTTAATCCGCCCTGGGTAAGTCGGGACCTAAGGCGAGGCCGACAGGCGTAGTCGATGGACAACGGGTTGATATTCCCGTACCGGCGAAGAACCGCCCCAATCAATCCAGTAGTGCTAAGAGTCCTAATCCGGATGACGGATCCCTTCGGGGTGAAGCTTCCGGCCTAACGCTCGACCCCGTGCTGGTGCGGTTAGCGTATTAACAGGTGTGACGCAGGAAGGTAGCCGTACCGGGCGATGGTTGTCCCGGTGTAAGGACGTAGGGCGAGAGATAGGCAAATCCGTCTCTCACATAGCCTGAGATCTGATGCATACCCCTCACGGGGGAATTCGGTGATCCTATGCTGCCAAGAAAAGCATCGACGCGAGGTTCCAGCCGCCCGTACCCCAAACCGACTCAGGTGGTCAGGTAGAGAATACCAAGGAGATCGAGAGAATCGTGGTTAAGGAACTCGGCAAAATGCCCCCGTAACTTCGGGAGAAGGGGGGCCTGAGGCGTGTAGGGATTTACTCCTGAAGCGTTTGACGGCCGCAGAGACCAGTGGGAAGCGACTGTTTACTAAAAACACAGGTCCGTGCTAAGTCGCAAGACGATGTATACGGACTGACGCCTGCCCGGTGCTGGAAGGTTAAGAGGAGCGGTTAGTCGCAAGGCGAAGCTGCGAATTTAAGCCCCAGTAAACGGCGGTGGTAACTATAACCATCCTAAGGTAGCGAAATTCCTTGTCGGGTAAGTTCCGACCTGCACGAATGGCGTAACGACTTCCCAGCTGTCTCAACCGCGAACTCGGCGAAATTGCACTACGAGTAAAGATGCTCGTTACGCGCAGAAGGACGGAAAGACCCCGTGACCTTTACTATAGCTTTGTATTGGTGTTCGGTGTGGCTTGTGTAGGATAGGTGGGAGACTGTGAAGCTTGGACGCTAGTTCAGGTGGAGTCATTGTTGAAATACCACTCTGGTCACTCTGGATATCTAACTTCGAACCGTGATCCGGTTCAGGGACAGTGCATGGTGGGTAGTTTAACTGGGGCGGTTGCCTCCCAAAAAGTAACGGAGGCGCCCAAAGGTTCCCTCAACCTGGTTGGCAATCAGGTGTCGAGTGTAAGTGCACAAGGGAGCTTGACTGTGAGACTGACAAGTCGAGCAGGGACGAAAGTCGGGACTAGTGATCCGGCAGTGGCTTGTGGAAGCGCTGTCGCTCAACGGATAAAAGGTACCTCGGGGATAACAGGCTGATCTTGCCCAAGAGTCCATATCGACGGCATGGTTTGGCACCTCGATGTCGGCTCGTCGCATCCTGGGGCTGGAGTAGGTCCCAAGGGTTGGGCTGTTCGCCCATTAAAGCGGTACGCGAGCTGGGTTTAGAACGTCGTGAGACAGTTCGGTCCCTATCCTCTGCGCGCGCAGGAAATTTGAGAAGGGCTATCCCTAGTACGAGAGGACCGGGATGGACGAACCTCTGGTGTGTCAGTTGTTCCGCCAGGAGCACCGCTGATTAGCTACGTTCGGAACGGATAACCGCTGAAAGCATCTAAGCGGGAAGCCGGCTTCAAGATGAGATTTCCATGACTTCGGTCGAGAGGCTCCCAGCTAGACTACTGGGTTGATAGGCGGGATGTGGAAGCGAGGACTAAAGACTCGTGGAGCTGACCCGTACTAATAAGCCGACAAATTGATAACACCTCTCTTCAGTGAGAATGAGGAGATGCTTGCGTCCACTTTGTGGTTCCCGATTTACGGTCGGGAATCGCGCCCAGAACAAGACGTTCTGGCCACGAACTGATACATAAATCAATAGTGTTTCGGCGGCCATAGCGAGAGGGAAACGCCCGGTCACATTCCGAACCCGGAAGCTAAGACTCTCTGCGCCGATGGTACTGCAAGGGCGACTTTGTGGGAGAGTAGGACACCGCCGGACTTCTTTGTGAAATGGCCACCCTGAATCAGGGTGGCCATTTTGCGTTAAGCCACATGCACAGGAGGACCCAGTGAGCGACACCCCCCAGCGGGACAGCCGTGCCTCGAGCGAGCGCGGCAAGGGCACGGGTGGCCGGCCCGGGCGGCGCGAGGGTGGCCGCGCGGGATCTCCGGCGGGATTTTCTGGCGCGAGGGGGCAGCGCGGCGATCGGGCGAGCGACCAGCAGTCGGACGCCGGGCGCTCAGGCGGACAGCGCTCCGGCGGTCAGGGCTCCGGCGGTCAGGGCTCCGGTGGCGGTCGGGGTCGCGATGGCGCCCCCGTCGGTCGCGGGCGCGGTTCAGCCTCCGGGGAGCAGCGACTGTGGACCCGCGACGGGAAGCCGGCTAGGGGGGACCGGGACGCTCGAGTCCGCGAGCCCGAGGTCGACCGGGATCCGTTCAACACGCGCTCTGTTCGACCTCGCCACGACGACCCGGACATTCCGGCCTCGGTGACTCCGGACAGCTTGGACCGTGTCGCGCGGAATGAGCTCAAGACTCTGACGAAGGAGAACCAGGAGTTCGTCGCCCGGCATCTCGCGATGGCTGCGATTCTGATCGACGATGATCCCGAGCTGGCGCATCGCCACGCGACGTCCGCGGCGCGGCGCGGTGGCCGCATCGGGGTCGTGCGGGAGACGCTTGCGATTACCGCCTACGCGACAGGGGACTACGCCCTGGCCCTGCGCGAGCTTCGCACGTACCGCCGGATCACGGGCCGCGACGACCAGCTGCCGATGATGGTCGACAGCGAGCGAGGGCTCGGCCGCCCCGATCGCGCTCTCGAACTCGGACGATCGGTCCCGCGCGCTTCCCTGCCAGTGTCCGTGCAGGTCGAGTTGGCGATCGCGATGTCCGGTGCCCGGCTGGACCAGGGGTCGCCTGAGCTCGCCCTCGACGAGCTACGCATCCCCCAACTCGACCCGGCTACCGCGTACTCGTACAGCCCCGCGCTCTTCTCCGCGTACGCGACAGTGCTCGAGGATCTCGGGCGAGAGTCCGAGGCCCAGGAGTGGTTCGCCCGAGCGGATGTCGCCGCTCAGGCGCTCGGCGTGGATACGGAAGACGACCTCATCGAAGTGGTCGAGGAGGACGTCGATCTCGACGACACTGAGGCGCACCCGGGCCCCGGAGCGCAGAGCAATGACTAGAACCCCGATCGAGGAGATCGACGTCCTCCTCGCCGATCTCGACGGTGTCGTCTATCGCGGCCCCTCGTCCGTGCCATATGCCGTTGAGAGCATAAAC
Organism: Antiquaquibacter soli; assembly: GCF_030580675.1. Taxonomy (GTDB): domain Bacteria; phylum Actinomycetota; class Actinomycetes; order Actinomycetales; family Microbacteriaceae; genus Rhodoglobus; species Rhodoglobus soli. The sequence goes on from NZ_JAUQUB010000001.1 coordinate 1,202,561, forward strand.
GCCCTGGGGTCGGGAATCCGGGTCGGGTACCTCACCAACAACGCCTCCCGCTCGGATGTGACGGTCGCCGCGCACCTGACCGAGTTGGGCCTCCATGTGGGGCCGGACGACGTCGTGACGTCTCCGCAGGCCGCGATGTCGCTACTGGAGGACCTCGTTCCTGCCGGATCTACGATCCTCGTCATCGGGGGCGAAGGTCTCACCGTCGAACTGGCGCGCCGGGGTTTCGTCGCGACCCGGTCGGCTGAGGATTCACCGGCAGCGGTGGTCCAGGGCTTCGACCCGAGCGTGGGATGGGTGCATCTCGCCGAGGCGGCGTTCCTGCTGAACGGGCCTGGCGGCGCCGACATCCCCTGGGTCGCGACGAACACAGACTGGACGATCCCGCAAGCTCGCGGCACGGCGCCCGGCAACGGCACACTGGTCTCTGCCGTCCATACTGCGGTCGGCAGGCTGCCGATCGTCGCGGGCAAGCCCGAGGTGGCGATTTTCGAGGAAGCGTTCCGCCGTTTCGGGTCCCGTCGCGCGCTGATGATCGGCGACCGGCTCGACACCGACATCCTGGGGGCGAATCGCGCGGGCATCCGCTCCGCTCTCGTGCTCACCGGCATCGACCGCGCCAAACAGGTTCTCGCAGCCGTGCCCGACCAGCGGCCGACCTATCTGTTCGAGGATCTCCGTCAGTTGCACGAACCCTATCCCGACGTGCTCTCGCTGGACGACGGCTCGGACGTCGTCACGGTCGTCGGCGATGCACGAGTGCGTCGTTCGGCCAACCGGCTCCTCGTCGAGAGCGGAAGCGGTATCGACCTCCTGCGCGCGGGTGCTGCCGCCATTTGGAACTCGGGGATGGCGATCTACGGCCTCGACGTGCCCGCGGCGCTCTACGAGTGATGGCGGTAGTCTCGACCCGATGACTGATACGGACTACACCGAGGCCTCGGAGGTCGAGGCGGCTCTCGTGCCGCGACTGCGCCTCATCGAGGACCAGCCGCTCGACGCTCGCGCCGCATCCTTCGCGCAGATCCATGACGAGTTGCGCGCCCGTCTCGAGGGCGGCGACGCTCCGTCGCGTGACTGAGCGGGTGGACTCCGCGCTCGCAGCGCGGGGGCTGGCCCGGTCGCGAACGCACGCGGCCAAGCTGATCGCCGAGGGACTGGTGACCGTCGACGGGGTTCCGGTGGTGAAGCCCTCGATCCCGGTGGCGGCAGACCAGTCGGTCGAGGTCGCGGGGCAGGACCACTACGTGAGCCGAGCCGCCCACAAGCTCATCGCGGGTCTTGACGCCTTCGAGGTGCCGGTAGCCGGGCGGCTCGCCCTCGACGTCGGTGCGTCGACAGGGGGCTTCACGCAGGTGCTCCTGGAGCGGGATGCCCGGCTCGTGATCTCCCTTGATGTCGGCCACGGCCAGCTCGTCGAGGAACTCCGCGCCGACCGACGTGTCGTCGTCGTGGAGGGCTGCAACGCCCGGTACCTCGACGCGGACGCTCTTGCCGAAGCATCCGGCGTGCCCGAGCGACCCGACCTGGTCGTCGCCGACCTGTCATTCATCCCTCTGGGGATCGTTCTCCCCGCACTCGTCGCGACTTCGCTCGAGGGCAGCGATTTCGTCCTTCTCGTGAAGCCGCAGTTCGAGGTGGGGAGGTCTGGCGTTCGGGAGGGGATCGTCCGTGACCCCGGACTACGAGAGGATGCCGTGTCCGCGGTCTTGTGGGCGGCGTGGGACCTCGGCCTGCGCACCGCGGGCGTCATCGCGTCACCGATCGCCGGCGGTTCCGGCAACCGCGAGTACCTCGTGCATCTCTCGGCGGCTGTGGGCGACGATCCGGGGAGCTGGCGCGACACCATCGCGAGGCTGACCGCCTGAGCATCCACTCCGCGCAGCGCTTGTGGACAGCGCCATGTGCGCCGATCGTGGCGGCGCTCAGAAAAATGGGGGAGGCATCCGCCAGAATGGAGTGCAGCCGTTTCCGCTCCGTGGGGCGGACGGGCACGATCTCGTGGAGGCGACGACAGTGACTACCGAACGGCACATCCTCGTCGTCGCCCACACCGGTCGCGAAGACTCGCTCGAGGCCGCCGTCGAGGTCTGTCGACAGCTCGCCGCCGACGGGCTCGTGCCGGTTCTGCCACCGGACGAGCACTCCCAGGTCCTCGCGCACGCTCCCGATCTGTCGGGAGCAGCGCTGCTGGGGGACTCCGTACAGATCGGCGACCTCGAGCTCGTGATCGTGCTCGGCGGCGATGGCACGATCCTGAGGGCGGCCGAGCTCGCACGGGGCTGTTCTGCGCCGCTGCTGGGGGTGAACCTCGGCCACGTCGGTTTCCTCGCCGAGTCCGAGCGGGAGGACCTGGGGGAGACGGTCGCGCGCGTCCTCGCGAGGGACTACCTCGTCGAGGAGCGCATGACGCTCTCGGTGAGGGTGAAGGTCGACTCAGAGGTCGTCTACGAGACCTGGGCGCTCAACGAGGCGACGGTCGAGAAGGCGAGCAGGGAGCGGATGCTCGAGGTCGTCATCGAAGTGGACGGTCGCCCGCTGTCGAGCTTCGGCTGCGATGGAGTCGTGATGTCCACTCCGACCGGGTCCACCGCCTACTCCTTCTCGGCCGGGGGGCCGGTGGTGTGGCCGAGCCTCGACGCCATGCTCCTCGTGCCGCTGAGCCCGCACGCGCTGTTCGCCCGGCCGCTCGTCGTCGGCCCCGACTCCTCGCTCGCCGTCGAAATACTCCAGCGCACGCCCGGTAGCGCGGTGCTGTGGTGCGACGGCCGGCGGATGCACGATCTCCCGGCAGGGGCGCGCGTGGTCGTCCGGCGCTCTCCCGTCCCCGTGCGACTTGCACGGCTTTCTCCGGGGCCTTTCACCGACCGGCTGGTCAACAAGTTCAACCTTCCGGTGTCCGGCTGGCGCGGTCCCGTCGGCGAGGAGGGAGCGCGCGCGTGATCGAGGAGATCTCCATCCGCGACCTGGGAGTGATCGGGGAGGCCCGGCTTCCGCTCGGCCCTGGATTCACCGCCCTCACGGGTGAGACCGGCGCGGGTAAGACCATGGTCGTCACCGCCCTCGGCCTGTTGCTCGGCGAACGCGCGGACAGCGCGGCCATCCGGGCGGGGAGCACGCAGGCCTTCGTCGAAGGGCGCTGGATCGTTCCCGAGGACGGCGCTGTTGCCGACCGCGTCCGCGATGCCGGCGGCGAGCTCGACACGGGCGAGCTCATCCTCGGCCGCTCGGTCTCGGCCGAGGGGCGCAGTCGTGCGTTCGTCGGGGGGCGCAGCGCTCCCGTGGGCGTGCTCAACGAGATCGGCGAGCAACTCGTCGTCGTGCACGGGCAGTCCGATCAGATCCGGCTGCGCTCGGCGACGGCTCAGCGCGAGGCACTCGACCGGTTCGGGGGCCAGCAGCTGGCCGATGTCCTGGCGCGCTACGGCACCGCCTTCTCCCGGTGGCAGGCGAATCGCGGAGAACTCGATGTGCTCATTGCCGAGCGGGATCGCCGCGCGAGCGAGGCGGAAGAACTCCGGCTGGCTATCGAGGAGATCGAGGAGATCGCTCCGCAGCGGGGCGAGGACGACGACCTCGCCGAGCGCGCCGACCGGCTCACGAACCTCGAGGACCTCCGATTCGCGGCCGCGGCAGCACACGAGCTCATCTCATCGGAGTCGCCGGACGACGGCCAGGACGCTCTCGGCCTGATCGCGGCCGCGCGGCGCCAGCTCGATCGGGTGTCGGCGCACGACGCGGCGCTCGCGCCCATCGCCGAGGCGATTGCCGCGGCATCCTTCGGACTCAGCGAGGCGGCGACGCAGCTCGCGGGCTATCTCGGATCACTCGACTCGGACGGCGCGCGGGAGCTGGAGATCGTGCAGGAGCGGCGGGCTCATCTCTCGGCGCTCGTGCGCAAGTACGGCCCGACCCTCGACGACGCGATCGACTTCCTCGATACCGGCAGCGCTCGGCTGCTCGAGCTCGACAACGACTCGACGCGAATCGAGTCCCTGCAGGTACAGGTCGAGACGGATCAGGCGGAGGTCGTCTCCCTCGCGACTGAGCTCACGGCGCTGCGGGCAGCTGCTGCCGAGGAGCTCGGCCGGCGCGTGACCGAGGAGCTCGCCGCGCTCGCCATGGCGAACGCGACCTTCACGATCACCGTCGAGGACCGACCCGAGTACTCGACCTCGGGCAAGGATCAGGTCTCGTTCCTGCTCCAGCCGCACTCGGGCGCCGAACCCCGGCCGCTCGGACGCGGCGCCTCAGGGGGCGAGCTCTCGCGCGTGATGCTCGCGATCGAGGTCGTCGTCGCCGACACCGACCCGGTCCCGACCTTCATCTTCGACGAGGTGGACGCGGGCGTCGGTGGAGCCTCGGCGATCGAGGTGGGCAAGCGTCTCGCTCGATTGAGCCGCTCTGCCCAGGTCATCGTGGTGACCCACCTGGCGCAGGTCGCCGCGTTCGCCACCAACCACTTGCGCGTGACGAAGGACAGCGACGGTGCAGTGACCGCGTCGAGCGTCGAGCAGCTCGTCGGTGATGCTCGGGTCGCCGAGATGGCGCGACTGCTGTCGGGGCTCCCCGACTCCGAGAGCGGGCTCGCTCACGCGCGCGAACTCATCGACCTCGCGCGGGCGCAGTCGGCTGGCTGAGCGCCCGTCGCGATCGGGGCTCCGCGCGTCGGGCGAATGCTGAGCCGGGGTGGGATACGATGAAAACCCGTGGTGAACATTTCTGAAGCGGCCGTTACCAAGCACATCTTCGTCACCGGGGGCGTCGTCTCCTCGCTGGGCAAGGGCCTCACCGCCGCCAGCCTCGGCAATCTCCTCACCGCGCGCGGACTCCGCGTCGTCATGCAGAAGCTCGACCCGTACCTGAATGTCGATCCGGGAACGATGAACCCGTTCCAGCACGGCGAAGTGTTCGTGACGGATGACGGTGCCGAGACCGACCTCGACATCGGCCACTACGAGCGCTTCCTCGACATCAACCTCAGCCAGGCCGCCAACGTGACCACCGGCCAGATCTACTCGCAGGTCATCGCCCGTGAGCGGCGCGGCGAGTACCTCGGCGACACCGTGCAGGTCATCCCGCACATCACGGATGAGATCAAGCGACGGATGCGCCTGCAAGCGCAGCCCGGACCGGCCGGCGAGCCAGCACCCGACGTCATCATCACCGAGATCGGCGGAACGGTCGGCGACATCGAGAGCCAGCCCTTCATCGAGTCCGCCCGTCAGGTGCGCCACGAGCTCGGCCGCAAGAACGTGTTCTTCGTGCATGTCTCGCTCGTTCCGTTCATGGGAGCGTCAGGGGAGCAGAAGACCAAGCCGACGCAGCACTCGGTCGCCGCCCTGCGATCGATCGGTATCCAGCCCGACGCCCTCGTCTTGCGCAGCGACCGGCCGGTCTCCGAGAGCAACAAGCGCAAGATCGCCCTCATGTGCGACGTGGACGAGCAGGCCGTCGTCAACGCGATCGACGTGCCGAGCATCTACGACATCCCGACGATGCTCCATGATCAGGGCCTCGACGCGTACATCATCGATCAGCTCGGGCTCGCCGCGGGCCCCGTCAACTGGGATGGCTGGGGGGAACTCCTCAAGACCGTCCACGACCCGAAGCACGAGGTCACTATCGGCCTCGTCGGCAAGTACATCGACCTCCCGGACGCCTACCTCTCGGTGACCGAGGCGCTCAAGGCGGGCGGATTCGCCCACCAGACCAAGGTCGCGATCCGCTGGGTCCCGTCTGACGAGTGCGAGACGCCGGACGGCGCCGCCCGCATGCTCGCCGATGTCGATGGCATCCTCGTGCCGGGAGGCTTCGGGGTGAGGGGCATCGAGGGAAAGCTCGGGGCGCTCCGCTTCGCGAGGGAGAACGGCATTCCGGCTCTCGGGCTCTGCCTGGGCCTGCAGTGCATGGTGATCGAGTACGCGCGCAACGAGGCGGGGCTCGCCGGAGCATCCTCGTCGGAGTTCGATCCGGAGACCGAGTTCCCGGTCATCGCGACCATGGCCGAGCAGGTCGACATCATCGACCACGGCGACATGGGCGGCACCATGCGCCTCGGCCTCTATGAGGCCGCGCTCGAGCCCGGCTCGATCGTGGAGGAACTCTACGGCGCGCCGACGATCGCCGAGCGTCACCGCCACCGCTACGAGGTCAACAACGCCTACCGTCAGCAGATCGCGGATGCGGGGCTCGTGTTCTCCGGGATCTCGCCCGACCGCACGCTCGTCGAGTTCGTCGAGTTGCCGCGCGAGGTCCACCCGTTCTACGTCGGCACCCAGGCCCACCCGGAGCTGCGGTCGCGGCCGAATCGCGCGCACCCGCTCTTCCGCGGGCTGGTGGGCGCCGCGCTCGAGCGTCAGCAGGCGTCGCGACTCTTCGAGGTGCCCGAGCCCGCCGATGCCTGAGCTCCGCGATGAGCCCACCTCGGTGGACGTGCTGGAGTCGACTCTCGAGTTCGAGGGTCGCGTGTGGGACATCCGCCGCGAGCGCTTCCGCATCGCGGGCACGGAGGTCGTCCGTGACTTCGTCGACCACACGGGTGCAGTCGCCGTGCTCGCCCTCGACGAGCGCGACCGCGTTCTGCTGATCCAGCAGTACCGTCACCCGGTGCGCTCGAGGGACTGGGAGCTGCCCGCGGGTCTCCTCGACATGGCGGGGGAGGACTACCTCGCCGCCGCTCAGCGAGAGCTCGCCGAGGAAGCGGATCTCGTGGCGGAGCAGTGGAACGTGCTCAGCGACATCCTGGTATCGCCGGGCGGGAGCACGGAGACGATCCGCATCTACCTCGCGCGCGGAGTGAGCGCCGCTCCCGCGGTCTTCGAGCGGACCGAGGAGGAGGCCGAGATCGTCCTGCGCTGGGTCGACCTCGACGAGGCGGTCGACGCAGTCCTCGCGCGAGAGCTCCAGAACTCACTGCTGTGCATCGCCCTACTCGCCGCCCACGCCGGCCGGTCGCGCGGATGGTCGACGCTCGCGCCAGCGGACTCGCCGTGGCCGCAGCATCGCGGTCAGGGGCGATGACGACGGGCGACATCGCCCTCCCGGTCGCCGTGGACCGGTACTTGCGCCATGTCGCCATCGAGCGGGGCCTGTCCGCGAACACTCTTCAGGCCTACCGCAGAGACCTCGCGGCGTACGTGGACCTTCTGGGCTCCCGCGGCGTCGGCTCACCGCGAGCCATCAGCGAAGCCGACGTCGCCGCCTTCGCGACGGCACTGCGAACGCGACCGGAGAACCCGCTCACGGCTGCCTCCATGGCGCGGATGCTCTCGTCCGTTCGGGGGTTCCACCGCTTCCTGCTGCTCGAGGGCCTCGTCGACACTGACGCCGCGGCCGACACCGCACCCCCGAAGCTCGGCCTGCGGCTGCCGAAGGCGCTGTCGATCGAGCAGGTCGAGGCGCTCCTCGCCGCGACCGACGGCGACGACACCCAGTCGCTGCGCGACAAGGCGCTCCTCGAGCTCCTCTACGCGACGGGTGCGCGGGTGTCGGAGGCCGTGTCCCTCGACGTCGACGACGTCATCGAGGGCGACGTGGTCCGGCTCTTCGGCAAGGGCGGAAAGCAGAGGATCGTCCCCGTTGGCAGCTACGCTCGCGCAGCGCTCGACGCCTATCTCGTCCGCGCCCGCCCCATCCTGTCCGTGCGGGGTGCGGCGACGGGCGCCCTGTTCCTCGGGATGCGCGGTGCCCGCGTATCCCGCCAGAACGCGTGGCTGATCATCCGAGCCGCCGCCGAGCGCGCCCAGTTGGGGGTGGAGGTGTCCCCGCACACGCTCCGCCATTCCTTCGCGACACACCTTCTCGCGGGTGGGGCCGACGTTCGCGTAGTGCAGGAGCTTCTCGGGCACTCCTCGGTCGCGACGACCCAGCTTTACACCATGGTGACGGCGGACACCCTCCGCGACATGTACACGACGGCCCACCCCAGGGCGCGCTGAGAACCTTCAACCTCTGGTCGAAGTGACCCTGCGGCGGCGGGCGCGCGCCGAGCGGGGCCACTCGGCGGGCCGACGTACACTGGCACAATGACGGTGCACCAGGATGACTCGGCGGTTCTGCCGGGCCTCGAAGTGGTCTCCGCCATCGGCCCCACTGGTCGCCCGCAGACCGAGTTCCCGACGCCCGCGCCGCTGCGCGAGCACGGCCCGGCCCGCGTGATCGCCCTGTGCAACCAGAAGGGCGGGGTGGGGAAGACCACCACGACGATCAACCTCGGGGCATCCCTGGCCGAGTACGGCCGTAAGGTCCTCGTCGTCGACTTCGACCCGCAGGGGGCGCTCTCCGCGGGCCTCGGCGTTCCCACCCACGACGTCGCCACGATCTATGACCTGCTCCTCGGGACGGTCAAGAACCCGGCCGAGGCGATCATCAACTCCGGGCATCCTAATCTCGACGTCATCCCCGCGAACATCGACCTCTCTGCGGCGGAGGTCCATCTCGTCAATGAGGTCGCCCGCGAGACCATCCTCGCGCGAGTGCTGCGCAAGGTGAGCGACCACTACGACGTGATCCTCATCGACTGTCAGCCCTCGCTCGGGCTCCTGACGGTCAATGCGCTCACGGCGGCCCACGGGGTGCTCATCCCCCTCGAGTGCGAGTTCTTCGCCCTGCGCGGGGTCGCTCTGCTCGTCGAGACGATCGACAAGGTCCGTGATCGGCTCAATCCGGCGATCGAGTTGGACGGTATCCTCGCCACCATGTACGACGCCCGCACCCTGCACTCGCGCGAGGTGCTCGAGCGCGTCGTCGAGACGTTCGGCGATACGGTGCTGGAGACCGTCATCGGACGCACCGTCAAGTTCCCGGATGCCTCGGTCGCTGGGGCGCCCATCACGAGCTTCGCCCCCGACCACTCGGCTGCGGACGCGTACCGCCAGCTCGCCCGAGAGTTGATCTCCCGTGGCGCCGTCGCCTAGCGAGGTCGCGGACGCGGAGGAGCTCGCCGGCGGGGCTGAGCCCGACGCGGGCGCCGCGGCCGAGGAGTCGACCACCGATCCCACCGTCTTCCGCGTCTCACTGGCCAACTTCGACGGCCCGTTCGACCTGCTGCTCTCACTGATCGCCAAGCACGAGCTCGACATCACGGAGATCGCGCTCTCCGCGATCACCGACGAGTTCATCTCCTACTTGCGCGGGGTCGATTCCGAGGAGGAGCTCGACCGCGCGAGCGAGTTCCTCGTCGTCGCCGCGACGCTCCTCGACCTCAAGGTCGCCGGGCTTCTGCCGCAGGGTGAGCTCGTGGACGCCGAGGATGTCGCCCTCCTCGAGGCGCGCGACCTGCTCTTCGCCCGACTGTTGCAGTACCGCGCCTTCAAAGAGGCGGCGCGCTGGTTCTCCGACCGGCTCGACGCCGAGTCGGGTCGTCACTTCCGATCGGTGCGGCTTGAGGAGAAGTACCGCAAGCAGACCCCGGAGCTCGTGTGGACCCTCTCCCTCGAGGACTTCGCCGCGCTCGCCACCCTCGCCTTCACCCCGCGCGAGATTCCGAGCGTCGGCCTCGACCACTTGCACGCGCCCCTCGTGAGCATCCGCGAGCAGGCGGCTCACGTCGTCGCGCTGCTCCGCCGGGGCGAACCGATGACGTTCCGCCAGCTCATCGCCGGAGCCGACCAGAAGGGCGTCGTCATCGCCCGGTTCCTCGCGGTGCTCGAGCTTTACCGGGGCGCCTTCATCGGTTTCGAGCAGCTCGAGCCGCTGGGGGAGCTCACCATTCACTGGTCCGCCGAGCACTGGTCGGACGACAGCCTTGCCAACCTCGGAGCAGACTATGGAAACTGACGAACTCGTCGAGGAGTCCGCGCCGCGCGTGGGCGATGTCGAGCGGGCGATCGAGGCGATCCTCATGGTCGCCGACGAGCCGCAGAGCCTCGTGCACCTGGCGACGGCGGTCGGGCATCCCGTCCCCGCCGTCCGCCAGTCGATCGAGCGCCTTGTCGCCGACTACGACGGGGAGTCCGGGGGAGTCCGCCGCGGCTTCGAGCTGCGGGAGGTCGGCGGTGGCTGGCGCATCTACGTGCGGCCGGAGCACGACGCCGTCGTGCGCGACTTCGTCCTGACGCAGAATCCGACCAAGCTCAGCCAGGCGGCGCTCGAGACCCTTGCGGTGATCGCCTACAAACAGCCGATCAGCCGCGGCGCCATCGCGTCGATCCGTGCGGTCAACGTCGACTCCGTCGTGCGCACCCTCCTCGGCCGGGGTCTCATCACCGAGGCCTTCACCGACAACGAGACGGGGGCCATCCACTACGAGACGACCCCGCTCTTGCTCAGCCAGCTCGGCATCAACTCGATCGAGGAGCTGCCGCCCATCTCGCCGCTCCTCGACGACGGGTCGGCCGGGTTCGATGAGCAGCGCTGAGCCGCCCGCCGAGGGCGAGCGACTCCAGAAGGTGATGGCGGCGGCGGGAGTCGCGTCGCGTCGCGCCTCCGAGGAGCTCATCGCCCAGGGTCGCGTGACGGTCAACGGGGAGACGGTTCGCGAGCCGGGGCGTCGCGTGCTCCCGACCGACCGCGTCACCGTCGATGGCACGGCGATCCAGCTGGACGTCTCCAAGCGGTACGTGATGCTGAACAAGCCCGTCGGCGTGGTGAGCTCGATGGCGGACGAGAGCGGGCGACCCGACCTGCGGACCTTCACCCGTGACTACGAGGAGCGACTCTTCAACGTCGGGCGACTGGATGCCGCGACCTCCGGTCTCCTCGTCCTTACCAACGACGGCGAACTCGCTCACGTGCTAGCGCACCCCTCGTTCGGTGTGTCCAAGACGTACATCGCGAAGGTGGAGGGCGCCGTCTCGGCTCAGACCATCAGCCGGCTTCTCTCGGGCGTCGAGCTCGACGACGGGCCGATTGCGGCCGACCGGGCTCGAGCGCTTCCCGGCGGAACCGTGCGGGAGTCCCTCGTCGAGCTCGAGCTGCACTCCGGGCGCAATCGCATCGTGCGGCGGATGATGGCGGCGGTCGGGCATCCGGTCATCGACCTGGTGCGGCGCCAGTTCGGCCCGCTGCACCTCGGCTCCCTGCCGGTGGGGCGGTCCCGTGATCTCACTAAGGTGGAACTCGGCCAGCTGCTGACCTTGTCCCGATCGGGCGGGCGGCCGGCCCCCGACTCGAAGGACTCCCGTGGCTGATCGCCGACTCGCCGGGCCAGTGCGCATCGTCGGCACCGGGCTGCTCGGCACGAGCATCGGGCTCGCGCTCACGGCTCGCGGGGTCGACGTGATCCTCGCTGACGTGTCCCCGGCGAGCGTGGCCCTCGCCGTGGACTACGGCGCCGGGCGGCGGGCCGAGGCGGGCGACGAGCCCGAGCTTGTCGTCGTCTGTGTGCCGCCGGATGTCACGGCGGCTCTTGTCGCGAGCGAGCTGGCCGCGCATCCGGGCGCCCTCGTCACCGACGTCGCGAGCGTGAAGGTGGGTCCGCTCGCGGAGCTTCTCTCGCTCGGCGCCGACGTGTCGCGCTACATCGGATCGCACCCGATGGCGGGCCGGGAGCGCAGCGGCGCGATCTCCGCGCGGGCGGACCTGTTCATCGGGCGCCCGTGGGTTATCGCCGGCCACGACGGCATCACCTACCGGCGCGCCGCCGCTGTGGAGCAGCTCGCTCTCGACCTCGGCGCCATTCCGATCGAGATGACGGCGGAGGAGCACGACCGCAACGTCGCCCTCGTGTCGCACGTGCCGCAGGTGGTCTCCAGCCTTCTCGCCCGCCGACTGGGAGCTGCGCCAGACTCGGCGGTGTCGCTCGCCGGTCAGGGGCTGCGGGACACGACTCGAATCGCGTCGAGCGATCCGGAGCTCTGGGTGCAGATCCTCAGCGCGAATGCGTCCCCCGTCGTCGACATCCTGCGGGAGTTCCGCGACGACCTCGACGCGATGATCGCCGCGCTCGACGCGCCGGATGCCCGCGGCGCTCGCCGCACGATCGCCGAGTCACTCGCCGGAGGCAATGCGGGAGTGGCGCGCATCCCGGGCAAGCACGGTCAGTCGGCGCAGTTCAGTCAGCTCGTCGTCATCGTCGACGACAGACCTGGCCAGCTCGCCCGGCTCCTCACCGACATCGGCGAGGCAGGGATCAACATGGAAGACCTCCGGCTCGAGCACTCTCCGGGCGCCCAGATCGGGCTCGCGGAGATCTCGGTGCTGCCGGAGGCGGAGGAGCGGCTCGCCGGCGAACTCGTCGCGCGCGGCTGGAGGATCTCGGAGGTGTCCTTGTGACCATCGTCGTCGCCGTCGACGGACCGGCGGGGAGCGGCAAGTCGAGCGTCTCACGCGCGGCGGCCCGGGCCCTCGGCTTCGACTACCTGGACACCGGGGCGGCGTACCGGGCGTTCGCGTGGCGCTGTCTCGAGGAGGGCATCGACACGCACGGCCCTCGAGACGTTATCGAGTCGCTTCCGTCGTTCGAGTACGCCATCGGCACCGACCCGGACGGGTACTTCGTGCGCGTGGGATCCGAGGACGTCACGGCGGACATCCGGGAGCCGCGCATTTCGTCGACGGTCAGCTCGGTCGCTCGCATCCCGGAGGTGCGCGCGCACCTCACGGCGCTGTTCCGCTCGATCATCGCGGGCACGGTCAAGCCGGGGATCGTCGTGGAGGGCAGGGACATCACGACGGTCGTGGCTCCCGACGCCGAAGTGCGGATTCTGCTCACCGCTTCCGAGGAAGTTAGGATGAGGAGGCGTTCTGCCGAGCTCTCAGGAGAGTCGGCCGAGGCGACTGCTCGGGAGCTGAGCTCCCGCGACGCGAAGGATGCGAAGGTGGTCGACTTCATGAATGCCGCGGAAGGGGTCGTCACCGTCGACTCCACCGATCTGGACTTCGATTCGACCGTCCATGCGGTCGTCACCCTCGTGCGGGAGCGCACTCAAGCGTAAGGAACCAACCATGGCCGATCTCGACGAGCACGACGACTTCCCCGAGCTGGATGCGGCGCTCGTTGAGCGCCTCGGTTCGCTCGACGAGGCGGAAGCGGTCCAGCGCGCGAACGCTCTGCGCGCGGGCCTCGACGACTACGAACTCGACGAGGAGGATCTCGACCTCCTCGACGCTGCCGGCGAGGACGTCGACGCGATCACCTACCTTCCAGCGCTACCGGTGCTCGCGATCGTCGGTCGGCCGAACGTCGGCAAGTCGGCGCTCGTGAACCGCATCCTGGGCCGACGCGAGGCGGTCGTCGAGGACACGCCGGGGGTGACGCGCGACCGCGTCAACTACAAGGCCGAGTGGAACACCCGCAAGTTCACCCTCGTCGACACCGGCGGGTGGGAACCGGACGCGAAGGGGATCAACGCCGCGGTCGCGGCTCAGGCCGAGGTTGCGATCGACCTCGCCGACGCGGTGCTGTTCGTGGTGGATGCCACCGTCGGCGCGACCTCCACCGACGAGCATGTCGTGCGCATGCTCCGCCAGACCAAGAAGCCGGTGATCCTCGTCGCCAACAAGGTGGATGACGCCTACCAGGAGCCCGAGGCGGCCGCGCTGTGGTCGCTCGGTCTCGGTGAGCCGTGGGCGGTCTCTGCTCTCCACGGTCGCGGTGTCGCGGACCTCCTCGACAAAGTGCTCACCGTGCTCCCCGAGGTCTCTGCAGTCGCTAAGGAAGAGGTGGGGGGTCCGCGACGCGTGGCGATCCTCGGCCGCCCCAACGTCGGCAAGTCGAGCCTGCTCAACAAGACGGCGGGGGAGGAGCGCGTCGTCGTCAACGAGATGGCAGGAACGACTCGCGACCCCGTCGACGAGCAGATCGAGCTCGGAGGCAAGTTCTGGCGGTTCATCGACACAGCGGGCATCCGTCGTCGCGTCAATCTCACTCAGGGCGCGGACTTCTACGCGACGCTGCGCACCTCGGCAGCGCTGGAACGCGCGGAGGTCGCTGTCGTCGTCATCGACGTGACGGCCCCCATCAGCATCCAGGACCTCAAGATCATCGACCTGGTCCTCGAGTCGGGCCGCGCCCTCGTGCTCGCGTACAACAAGTGGGACCTGCTGGATGACGAGCGCCGCATCTACCTCGAGCGCGAGATCGAGCAGGATCTCTCGCACGTGGACTGGGCGCCCCGCGTCAACATCTCCGCAAAGACGGGTCGCCACCTGGAGAAGCTGGTGCCGGCTCTCGAGCTCGCGCTGGAATCGTGGGACACCCGCATCCCGACTGGAAAGTTCAACGCGCTGCTGGCCGAGCTGACGGCGGAGCATCCGCACCCGGTTCGCGGTGGCAAGCAGCCGCGCATCCTGTTCGGCACTCAGGCCTCGTCGAGGCCGCCGACGTTCGTGCTGTTCACCACGGGGTTCCTCGACCCCCAGTACCGGCGCTTCATCACGCGGCGGCTCCGGGAGATCTTCGGCTTCGAGGGCAGCCCGATCACCGTGAACATGCGCGTGCGGGAGCGCCGGAAGCGCTGACCCGCACGCGCAACCGGCCTAGTGCCCCCCGTGCATCCCGGCGCCCACGAGCTCGGGGTCGGGCTTGGGTACGAACGCGGCCGCGACGATCGCGAAGAGAGAGATGATGGCGCCCGCGAGGAACGCGGTGTGGATTCCGCTCGCGAGGGCGTCGATCTCGCTCGCTCCAGCCGCCTCGCCTGCAACCGAGCCGACGGTGAGCAGGGCGATGAACAGGGCGGTCCCGGCTGCGCCCGCGAGCTGCTGGACCGTACCGATCGTCGCGCTGCCGTGCGAGTACAGCTGCGGGCGCAGCGAACCGAGAGCGGACGTGAAGAGCGGTGTGAACATGAACGCGAGGCCCACGCAGAGGGCGATGTGCAACGCGAGCACGAGCCAGACGGGACTGGTGGCGTTCAGGAGCATCGCCATGGACCACAACACGACGCTCACCCAGATCGCGCCGGGGAGGATCAGCGGCCGCGGGCCGACGCGGTCATAGAGCCGACCGACGAAGGGGCCGGCGAACCCCATCAGGAGGCTACCCGGCACGAGCATGAGTCCGGAACCCAGTACGTCGAGGCCTAACACGTCTTGCGTGTAGATGGGCAGCAGGATGATCGTGCCGAAGAGCGCGGCCATCATCACCATCATGATCACGATCGAGATGGTGAATCCACGGGACGCGAACGTGCGCAGGTCGAGCAATGCCTTGTCGGCCTTCTCGAGGGACAGCTGGCGCCAGACGAACGCGCCGAGCGCGACGAGCCCCACGAGGATCGGGATCCAGGGGGCCACAAAGGTCTCGCCGCGCGCGGCCTCGCCCAGGCTCGACAGGCCGTAGATCAGGCCGCCGAAGGCGAAGGCCGACAGCACGACCGACAGCACATCGACGGGGACCTTGCGCGGTTCGGTGACGTTCTGCACGCGGCTCGCGCCGAGGGCGAGGGCGCCGAGGGCGATCGGCAGCACGAGGATGAAGATCCACCGCCAGTCGAACACGCTGAGGATCACGCCCGAGATCGCCGGTCCGGCCGCGGGCGCCACGGACATGACGATCGAGATGTTGCCCATCGTCTTGCCGCGCTCGTGCGGCGGGACGAGCGTCATGACGGTCGTCATGAGCAGGGGCATCATGATGGCCGTGCCGCTCGCCTGCACGACGCGGCCCGCGAGCAGGATCTCGAATCCCGGGGCGACCGCGGCGAGCGCGGTGCCCGCGCTGAACAATGACATGGCGAGGATGAACACGGTGCGCGTCGTCAGCCTCGTCATGAGGAAGCCCGTGACGGGGATGACGATTGCCATCGTGAGCATGAACGCTGTCGAGAGCCACTGGGCCGTCGAGGCCGTGATCTCGAGCTCGCGCATGAGGTCGGGCAGCGCGTTGCCGATGATGGTCTCGTTGAGGAAGACGACGAAGGTCGCGGCCAGCATGAGCGCGATGACGACTCGGTTGCGCCGCGAGTGGTCGGGCTGCGCATCCGCAGCAGTCGGCAGCCGGATGCCGTCGGTCGCGGGGTCGTCGGTGGAAAGGGCGCGGTCGGTCACGGGGATCCTGTCGATCGTGGAGCTGTGGTGAAGGTACGGGCGAACCGGCCCGCGAAAGTTTACGTTGTGAACATCCTGCCGCACGCCGCCGACATTGCGTGGCCGTTCTCCCCGATTGGACGTTCGCGCCTCGCGAACACGGTAAGCTATTCGAGTTGTCACGGGCTGTGGCGCAGCTTGGTAGCGCACTTGACTGGGGGTCAAGGGGTCGCAGGTTCAAATCCTGTCAGCCCGACAAGCCACGGGGGATCGTACTTCCGCGGAAACTCAAGCGAAAGGCCCCGTCTCCACTAGACCGGAGACGGGGCCTTTCTTCGTTCCCGCACGAGCCGTTGCACAAGGCGTTGCACAGCGCGCGCCGCGTTCGGCTAGACCCCCGACGCGACCGCCTTCTGCATGCCCTCGCCGAGTGCTCGCGCGGCTGCGCGAATGCCCGCCGACCCAGAGTGCGGTAGGTACGTCGTGAGGTGTACCTCGACGCTGTGACCCAGAAGCGCTGCCGCATCTGCGGGCGCGACTTCCAGCTGGTGGAGCCAGAAGGCGATGCTGTGCCTCACGTTGTGTAGCTTGATCACGGGCACGCCAGCGAGCGCGCACAGTCGCCTGAATCGGTCGGAGTAGACCTGCGGCGCGAGCGGGTCGCCCAGCTCGTCCACGACCACGAGGCCGCAGTCGCGCCACGCTGCCCCAGCGGCCAGCCTGTCGGCAGCCTGTTGTGCCTTCATCCGCTTGAGTAGCGCCACAGTCCCAGGGTGGATGGCCTCGAAGGGAACTGACCGAACGCGCTGCGCACTCTTCGGGTCGTTCTCCTCCGTCGAGCCATCATCGAGCGCGACTCGCCCGACCGAGACAGACGCGATGCCGCCGTCGAGGTCAACGTCACCCCATCGGAGTCCCATGATGTCGGCGCGCGTCATGCCCGAGAGGGTGAGCCGCCATGCACCGGCCAGACGGTCCGCATCCGCGTGGTCGCGGAACTGCACCAACTCGACGGGCTGCCAGTGGCGCAGGTCCTGACCCCTGACGGTCCGAGCCTTGGGCCAGCGAGCGAGCTTCACGACGTTTCGCTGGATCGTCCCCTCGGCCACCGCGAGGTCGAGCGCCTGCTGGAGCGCGATCTTCACGGAGCGCATGGACGACGCGGACAGCGGCGTGCCGATCTCGCGCCCCTTCCGAGGTCGCATTCCCTCTCGCGCGAGCCATGCGACGAACGACTGCACCTCAGCGACGCCCAACTCGGTCACCGGCGTCAGTGCGAGGTCGTGCCTGAACACCGGGGCGAGCCAGTTGCGGTAGCCCTCGCGAGTGACACGTCGAACATCGACTCGCGTCTCGATCCAGCGCTCGCAGAGGTGCCCGACCGTTTCTGACGCGGCCCGTGCAGCTGCCCCGTAGAGCCCGCTCGCGGCCACAGCAGACCGAACCTCCGCCACCCATGAACGCGCGCCGTCGAGAGTCGGGAACGATGCACTCCCCTGCTGGCGTGGCCGACCCGGGGTCGGGCGCGCGCTGTCCACGCGAGCGCGGTAGACGACCCGCCCCGGCTTGGTCTCGACTCGGCGGATGGGCTCGACGGCGGTCGGGCACTCTGGGCAGGTGTAGCCGACAACGGCTTCGTCACGGGTGATCGGCACCCAGCCTGCGCGCTGGTTCGCCCGGGGCCTCGCGCAGGATCCGCATGACTTCGGGTTCGGCTGAGTCACCTTTTGACCTCAACTCCCGCTGCAGCGTGCGCAGCTTCGAGGCGCGTGTTGAACTTCGTCCACAGGTCAGCGTTTCGACTCCAGATGTTCTTGTCGGTCGATTCGATGAGTGCCATTAGCTCCTCGACTACTCGAAGTTCTAGGTCGGCGTCGTTCTTGGCCAACCAAGCATTGAACTCTTCGACTTGAAGGTCCTGCCGCGCGTGCCCTTCTGTGTAGTGGTCGGCCTCGGCGTACAGCTCGCGGACTCGATCCGTGTTCAGGGGTTGCATGTTTGTCTCCTTCTCTGGTGAACCGACGGCTACTTGTCGTCGGTGGTCTTCGCGCGATAGCCCTTGCCGGTCGCGGGGCTCGGAACCTCGGGGAAGTTCACTGGGCCGCCACTCCGCGCGGCTTCCTCTTCTGCCTCGCGTCGCTTCGCGCGTGCCCGCGCGATCCAGCCATCCACCGTTCGCTCCTTCGCGTCGAAGTAGATGGCTAGCTCTGCCCGACCCCAACCACGGCGTGTCATGAGCTCGGCCACTCGTTCGAGCGTCGGGGTCTTCCCAGCCCCGTCACCGTCGTCGGTGAGTAGCCCGCCCTCGGGGATGAACTGCAGGGCATCAGGGTCGTAGTCACGCACCCACGCTGCGACGACGGACTCGATTCGCTCGCGCGGGATGCTCCGAAGGCGGGCGAGGCGGGCGTCGTCGATGTAGCCGTCCATCTCGATCTCCAGATGGTCGAGGTGCCCTTGCTCATTCACGGTCGCTCGGTAGGTGACCTGTCGGCGGCTGTCGTGAATCGCTGCCCCGATGACAGGATCCCGATCCTCGTCGAAGTGGCGGGTCCAAGGGAACACCGACCAGCGAAGTCTCATGTCGTTCATGTGCGTAACTGTAGACACTTGTTGCGTTGCAATGCAACAAGGCAGCCTCAACAGCAACAGAACGCGAGAAAGGCAGGCAAGCGTGGCAAGCATCCAAGACGACCGCTTCTACCCAGTCACGGAGGTCGCCGACCTCATCGGTGTCAACTACCGCACGGTGCTGAACGAGATCCACGGTCAGCGACTCCACGCCGTTGCAGTTGGGCCCAAGCCGATCTACCGCGTCCCGGGCTGGGCGCTGCGCGACTACCAAGCGGGCCGTGCTCCACGACCCGCGGCGCTCGTGGCCAGCATCGGCGGCGCAGGAAACAACTGACCTACCAAGCACGAACGGCCCGCCGGACGAGGGCGAGCCGTTCCGACCCTCACTCAGGGAGGACCGATGACCACAGGATACGCCGAGAGGTACGACGAGATGCTGGCTCAGGCCTACGGGCCATTCACTCCCGGCTCGCTAGCTCGCGCAGTGCGAGCCGACAACGCCTCGCGCGGGCTGCGCACCTGCTGGTTCTGTCTCGCGGCCTTCGCGCCCCGACGAGTCATTGACAGTGACGGGAGGCTACGCCGACTGGGACGGGGGCGCTTCTTCTGCTCGACCCGGTGCGCGGTGTACGAGCGCCGCAGGGCTGTCCGGGAACGCCCCATCATCACGGCCAACCCTGACGGCTCGTTCACTCTCGACCTCCGCCGATGTTGGGACTGTGCCGCATGAGCGATGAGGACGAGGTGATGACGATCGACCTCACCAAGTACACGGAGCCAACCGACCTCGACGCCGCATGGGCGCTCGTGCTCGCAGACGCGCGCGAAGAAGCGGAAGTTGAGGACGCCGAGCCCTTGCAGGTGGCCAGCGATCCTGACCTCGGAACCCTGAGCGCGAGTGCTCGCGAAAGCTGGGCGGCAGAGGACGGCATCGGTCGCGCCGAGGCTCGCCGCCGACTGGGTTTAGTGGACGAGTGGGAGAGGCAACACGAGCCGCAAGGCCGACACGCCGACGCCCAGCGCTCGGGGTGGGGCGACGTGCCCCTCGACGGCCTGCTCGACGCGCTCGCCGCAGGCACCCTTCAGCTCCCGACCCCGACGGTAGGGATGCTCGCCGATGCCTCGTCAGGACTCTTCTACCCGGGCCGGGTGAACGGGCTAGCGGGGGAGTCAGGGGCGGGCAAGGGCTGGATCGCGCTCACCGTCGGCATCGAGCAGATGACCGCGGGCCGACACTTCTTCTACCTCGACTTCGAGGACAGCCCTGCACTCGCCCTGCTGCGGCTCGTGCACGTGCTCGGAGCCGAACCCGACCTCCTGCGCTCCCGGTTCCACTACCTCCACCCTGCGCGGCACGACGACGAGGGCATCGCCGATCTGGTGAGCCGGGTCGCCGACGAGCGCAGCGCGTTCGTCGTGATCGACTCCACCGGCGAGAGCATCGCGTCAGCAGGTCTCAACCAGAATCACGACGAAGAAGTCGCCCGCTGGTTCCAGTCGCTCGCGCACCCACTCGCCGACCACGGGGGCGCGACGGTGCTCCTGCTCGACCACATGGTCAAGAGCGACGACGGGGGGCTCTGGCCGATCGGCTCCCAGCGCAAGCGCGCCGCGATCACCGGGGCTCAGTATGTGGCCGAGATCGCCCAGCCATTCAGCCGCACGGCCAACGGCATGGTCACCCTCCGCGTGGCCAAGGACCGCCACGGGGCGCGTGAGGCTCGCAGCGTCGCTAGCTATGTCCAGTTCCAGCACCCGCAGACGGTTTCGACGTCGGCGGACGGGACGATCGACATCTCCCTGGGGGAGCAGCTGTCGGTGGTGTTCGGCCCGGGCAAGTCGTCGGATCAGATCAAGGCCGACCGCGACGCGAAGGCCGCCGCCGCCATTGACCTCGACGTGGCCGACCTCGACCGGCTCACCCCGCCCCCGAAATCGCAGCGCGACGTGCAGGCCCGCATGAGCTGGGGAGCGAAGCGCTCGATGGAAGCGCTGCAGGAGTGGCGGGCGCGGCAGCAGGGGAGCGCATCATGAGCGACTGCTACTCGTGCTACTGGGTGCTACTGGGGTGCTACTCAGTAGCAGCACGGCAAGCCCGGACGAGTGCTACTAGTGCTACTACACCCCTAGGGGGTAGTAGCGCAGTAGCACCCGGAGCGCCCGACATGCTGCGGTCGAGGCTAGCTCTTGATGCGGAGGTGCTTTCGAGCTTCAAGGATCAGGGCGTTTCGCGCATCGATCAGGTCGTCGATGGACTTCCGCGCCGCTTCAAGCCGGACGTCCCACTCTGCATCGGTCTGATCTTCACGGGTGAGCGTGGTGGGGTGCTCGATGTCAAAAGTTGCGTGCATGTGGTGGGTTGCTGCCTCCGCTACGGTCTTGGGACCGACAAGAAGCACGGCGCTGAGCGCAGCCGCAAGATCCTGCAGGTAGTCCGCGTACTCCTCCTCGGTGACCTCGTCGCGTGGCATTCGCTCCGCCCAACTGAGATAGCCGCGGTACGCATCCATTCGAACTTCCCGTACCCAACGGAAGTGCTCGCGTCTCGACTGAATCCACGCGCCGAGAAGTCCGATGAGCGCGGCGCCAAGTGCGCCGACGAGCAACGACAGCAGGGGATCGATAGAGGCGACCGCAACTGCGGCGGGCTCGACTGTCATGGGTCAGAGGGTACCGCGCGCCGCGCCAAACCGCCCACCTCGCGCTCCTCAAAACGCCGCGCGCGCGTGACACGCCGCCGACTTCACCTGTCGTCAAGTGTCTCGCCGGCCAGCCGCCGCGAGCTTCCGGGGGAGTCGCCCCGTTTCCGCACTCGCGTTGCACCAATCAGTGCACCGCGCCCCCACCACCGCACCGAAAGGCCGAGCTCATGACCGACCACACACGCACGATCACCCGCGACTCTGACGACTGGCCGCAGGGCGCGCCCCGGTGGGCGACCTGCGCCGACCTCGAGGCGGGCGGCGGGCTGCGCTTCACTCGCGGCTGGACGATCCCCAGCATGCACCGCGGCGCGGAGCCGCTGATCGTGGTGTGCGTCGAGCAGGAGTGGACGCCCAGCGCTGGCGGCTACGTGGCCGAGGCTCCGCGGGTCGCAGCTGGGGCCGGTGCCCTGTGGGCGGACTGGCGCGCGGTCGATGTGGCGGCAGCGCTGCGCGAGATCGCAGACGCGCTCGACCCGAACGCCGAGGGCGCGACCCTGCCCGCGATGGAGGAAGGCGAAGACGGATGAGCGCGGACGCAACCGCCGAAGCACCCGACATCGCGCCGCACACCGGCCCACAGGGTCGCACGCCCCAGAGTGCGCCCGAGACGACGTGGGAGCCGGAGTTCGATGGGCAGCGCCCGCCCTTCGAACCCGGCAACAGTGCGGCGGTCAAGAGCGGGGCGCACTCTCAGCGCAAGGTCGAGGAGATCGCGAGGAAGGTCAGCGACGAACTGCTCGAACGCTTCCCCGTGGTTGCCGAATACCCCGAGACGCTGACTGCGCTGGCGCGGGTCGAGGGCATCACCCGGCTGCTCTTCTCGGACATCGTGACCAACGGTGCCTACGACAAGAAGGGGCAGTTCCGCACCTCGCTGCTGGAACGGTACTTCACCGCGGAGAACACCGGAGCCAAGCTGCGCTCGTCGCTGGGGATGACCCCGCAGAGCGAGGCGCAAGTCGCCCGCGACCGTGCGGTGGCGGCGTCGAACACGGTGGACGTGCTGGGGGAGCTGATGAAGCAGGGGCGGGCGACCAAGGCCCAGAGTGCACCCCTCCCCGCCGACCGCGTAGTGCTCGACAGCGAGCCGAACGCTCCCGGTTCCTAGAGGAAGGACGACCAATCATGACCACGCCCCAG
Source organism: Antiquaquibacter soli (assembly GCF_030580675.1). Classification (GTDB taxonomy): domain Bacteria; phylum Actinomycetota; class Actinomycetes; order Actinomycetales; family Microbacteriaceae; genus Rhodoglobus; species Rhodoglobus soli. The sequence goes on from NZ_JAUQUB010000001.1 coordinate 1,224,892, forward strand.
CCCGACGCGTACGACCTGCTGCGCACGCTCGCCGTCATCGAGACCTCGCGCTCGCGGGTTGCAGCAGCCCTCGCAAGACCATGCTCCGAGCATGAGGCCGCCCCCGGGGCGTACTGCTGGGGCTCTCGCCTCAGCGGCGTTCGTGGTGTCTGCGCCTCTCGCTACTCCCACGCGCTGCACGCGCCGAGCGCCCAAGCTGCGCCGCCGCGCACCGCTGCCCAGAGCGCGCCGACGCGCCTCGACTTCCGGCACCCCAACCGCCACCCCATGACCCCTATCCGTACCGGAGCCGCGCGATGAAGTACACGATCGTTCGCCTACCTGCTCCCAAGACCGCCCGAACTGAGAAGTCGGGCAAGCCTCTCGTCACGGTCCTTCCTCCGAGGCATCCAAACGTGACGAGGGGAGAGGCCTCGTCCGTCGTGCGTCGGGAAGCGCACGGCGGACGGGTGCCCTCGGATGCCGACGGCCTCAACGCGGCGGAGCGCCAAGAGCTGGACCTGCTTGCCTTCGGCGCGAGCAGGACCAAGGACCGCAGGCGCGACCGCGCCGACGCGATCCGCGAGATCGCCGAATTCCAACTCGACCGGCTCGTTGACGAGTTCAACGGCGGGCCCACAACCAATAGGAGAGACCGATGACCGACGCCCTCACCCCCGCCGCGACTGCTGGCGCGCCTCGTAAGCGCCGACCCGCGCCGGTCACCGTCGCCGCAACCGTATGCCGGGTCTGCGGCAAGATCGTCAAGCGTCCCGACCCCTCGCGGGCCGAGACCGTGCTCGTGTACGGTCCCGAGTTCCGCTCCGCGCAGGCACGCGGCGTCCCCGCCTCGCCCGCGGAGGTCGCAGCTACGAGGTGCGACGAGTGCGCCGACCGGCGCAGGCTCGCAGCGTCCCTGTTGGCGCAGCACCCGAGAGTGCAGCGCGCGCACGGCAGTGTCGCGCTCGACCGGCTCGACGCCGCGCTCGCGGCCCTCGACGTGGGCGGAGTGCTTCGTCGTGGTCGCCTCGTCAACGACCTCACCGCGACCGACGACGACCTCGCAGAGCTGATCCTCCGAATGGCAGCGCTCGGTGCCTTGGCGTCGTGGTCCTCGCGCGGTCAACTGGAGGGCGCGACGAAGCGGTGGGCGCATGTTCGCGCAGACCTCCTCGCAGATGTTCGCGCCGAGCAGACGCGGCTCGTGCGCAGACTCGTTGAGTTCCCTTTCCCCTTCACTCCCCCTGGGGCCGACGCGGGGGAGTGCGCAGGGTGCATGTTCTGCGGCGTCGGCACCCTGATGGTGAGGGAGAGCGAAGCGCTCGCGGCGTGGGGTGAGCAGCGCCGCGTCGATCCGAGCGTGCTCGGGGGCCGACACCGCCCGCAGCCAATCGCCGGACACCTCTGCCCTCCCTGCCGCCGCGCAGTCGAGCAGGTCGGAGCAATGGGCATCCCGGCGGTGCAGCGGGCGCTGCTCCGTCACTTCGGCTACACCGTGACGTTGGGCCGCGCACTCGACTTCCACGGCAGCCTCCGCGCATGGGTCGCGCTCAAGTCGGGGACACCCGCGAACCGCACTCCGTGGGCCCACATGGGGCCGAGCATGAAGGAGCAGCTGCTCGACCTAGAGCGGCGGGGGTTCATCGTCAAGGTGGCCCGGGCGTGAACGCACGACCACCCCTCGACCCGTCGGCGCTGCTCGCGGGGCTGGTGCTCGATGACCAGGGGACGCGGTGGGGCGACATCGCGGAGCAGTTCCAACGAGACGACGCCTCAGCGATCCTCGCCGGTGTCGCGCCCGAGGACAGGCGGCTGCACTTCCTCACGCGCCCGCGCGGTGGCAGCAAGACCACCGACCTCGCCGCTGTGCTGCTCGTCGTGCTGCTCACCCAAGCGCCGCGTCGGTCAACCAGTCACGCCTACGCCCGCGATCAGGACCAAGCAGGCCTGCTTCTCGACGCGCTACGTGCGCTCGCCGAGCGGTCCGGTCTCGCATTGCTGCTCGATATTGGGGTCGCGACTGTGACCGTGAAGGCGAGCGGCGCGAGGCTGCGCGTCGAGTCGGCAGACGCGGGGAGCGCATTTGGCCGCATCCCGTACTTCGTCGTCGTGGACGAGGTGGCGCAGTGGCCCACTACCCGGCAAGCTCGGACGCTCTGGGAAGCGCTCACCTCGGGACTGCCGAAGCGAAGGGACTCACGCCTCGTGGTGCTGACCACGGCAGGCGACCCGGCGCACTGGGCTGGTCGTGTGATCGGCGGCGCGCGTCAGTCCGACCGGTGGCGTGTCTCGGAGGTGCCCGGACCGCTCCCGTGGGCGGACCCTCACGACCTCGCGGAGCAACGACGGCTGCTGCCCGAGTCTGCCTTCGCTCGGTTGCACCTCAACCGCTGGACTGCTGCCGAGGACAGGCTCGTGAGTCTCGACGACCTTCGCGCGTGCGTCACCCTCGACGGGCCACTCGACCACGACCCTGCGCACCGGTACGTGATCGGGCTTGACCTCGGACTTAAGAACGACAGGACGGTCCTCTCTATTGCGCACTCCGAGCGCCGCGACGGCGGAGCCCCACGAGTGGTGCTCGACCGGATCGCGGTGCTGCAGGGCACCAAGAATCGCCCGGTGCAGCTGGACGACGTGGAGCGGCTGACGCTCGAAGCGAGCCGGTCGTATGGTCACGCTCGCGTCAGGCTAGACCCGTGGCAGGCCGTCGGCCTCGCACAACGGCTCCGAGAGCGAGGGGTGACGGTGGAGGAGTGGACGTTCTCCGCTCAGTCCGTCGGCAGGCTGGGCCAGACACTCCACCTGCTGCTGCGCGACCACAGGCTCGCGCTGCCCGACGACCAAGAACTTCTCGACGAGCTGATGACGGTGCGTCTCCGCGAGTCAGCCCCGGGCGTCTACCGACTCGACCACGACGCAGGTCAGCATGACGACCGCGCCGTCAGTCTCGGGCTGGCAGCGCTCGCGCTGACCGAGCGCACGGTGTCTGACCTCGGCGGGTTCAGCGACATCAACGCGGTCGCCGCGTCGATGGGCATCCTGAACATCAGGGCCCATCGACAGGACGTGCAAACGCCGTACTCATCTAGGATTCCGCGGCAACAACAATTGGGGCGCAGATAGCGCGTTCGTTGATGATGCCCCGCGCGGGGCGCGCCCCGAGCCCGAGTGTCTCCTGACCTGAGTAGTGTTCGCTTCGAAGGAAGGAGCCCCACAATGCCTACAGAAGTGCCCGGCATTTCCCGAACCTCCGGCGCAGTGAGTTTGAGCTACTACGAGGAAACTGGAATCGGACCTGCCTTGATCGAGGGCGGACTCTTTCGGGAGATCCTTGTTTGGGCTCTATCGGATGCCGACGCGCTTGTACCTCCCGGCGTGGTTTGGCGAATCCACTTCACGGGGGACATGGTAACGAGCGTCGCTGAACTGAACGGGACTAGCGAAGGTGAGACCTACACTCTCGACCGGGGCGCGAACGTGGTTGCGGGCAAGACGATCAAGCAACCCGACGGGTCCTTTGACGTCGTTGTTTCATTCGACGTCTGGAATGTCGCAGTTAGCGAAGACATAGACCACTCCGTTCAAGAAATGGCGTTGACTCTGCGGCACACGCTGATGCACGAGGCCGGCCATGTTGCCATCGACGCAAGGGGAGAGGACGCGCTCGACTTGATCGATGACGTCGACGGCCTTGACCGAGCCTCCGTCGAGTGGGCAAGACACCTCGGATTCATGCTTGAGGACTACCGAATTGAGCTCGCGCTTCACTCGTTGGCTCCAAACCAGATCCCGCGAGTCTCGATGATCAGCGAGGATCTTGCTCTATTCGACGCCGAACGGTCGAGGTCGCAACGTGTAGGAGCCGAAGGCCGGTTCGTTGAGGGGCGGGAGGTCATGCTCAAGGCCATGGTCGACCTAACTCGCGTTCTCGCCTACCTTGCAGCAGAGTGCGTTGACCCCGTACCGACGCTGGTGGGGGCCGATCTAGAGCGGTGGAATCGATTCGTCGCCCCGACTTGGGAATCTTGGGTGGCAGCTTACGGGGCGGCGTTACCTGCCACCCAACCGATGGCTCGGACTGAGATCATCGAGATCATTCGAACACTTTCTCGACTCGCCCCGGCGATGCTCAGCTCAGTTGGCTTCGAAAGAACCTTTGAGGGCGACAACGAGGCAGTTTGGTGGCTGCGGTCCTTCGAATGGTAGGCACAGTGGAGCTTGACGCTGAGGGCAGGGGAGACGAATGACGTCACTCGAGGTTAGTTTTGCTTCCGCGAGGCTGGTGCTACGCCCTCCTCGGGTAGTGATCATGTTTGCAGACGATGACCACTGGCGAGACTGGGCGATGTTGGCGCTTGCGACAGCGTCCGACTATTGGGGTGGTGGCGGCTTCATTCTCGTTCCCTACGATCGTGCAAGTGGAGAGCCCTCGCCCCACTTCCGCGAAGTAGTGCGTTCCTATGACCCGGATCACATCGTCACGCTTGAAGTCGGGGCGACACAGATGGATGAGTGGTATCCGGGATACATCCAGATTTCGGGAGTCAAGGACGAGGCCGAACATGCCCGCCTTGTTCGAACAATCCACGGCGGGGTGGATGACGCCAACGGACTTCGCGCGAGAAGCCTTGTCGCTTCTTGGTGCTCACCATTTCGGTCCATTCGCTTGACCCGCGATGCGGATACCCGGCAGCGCGAGACAATCACCAAGCTTGGGCGCGCGGACCGATCGGACCGGTACCGTCGCGGGCTAACTGTCGCGCCCCTGCCTTCATCGACATCCAGAGTCGCCGCGTCTGCAAGCTGGCGCTCGGACGTCGGGCTCGCAGCTGCCGCGAAGGTGGGTGTTGCCGACTCCGAATCGACTGAACGCGGCGAGCCAGAACTCGACAGCATCGGCTGGATGACCAAGCCCTTTGGGGAACCACCTGTCTCGCTCCTGTGGACCACGGCGGAGCCGAGCCAGACAACTGATGAGCCTGATTGGTGGTTCCGCGCCAACCAGGGGCTTATCCAAGTCTCACGGTCCTTTACTCGCGACAAGGGATCGGTAGTAGTCGGCGACACAGGTACTGACTTCGCGCTGGCGCTCGCGTATGACCGGATTCTCGGGCGGGGTGTTTGGCTGCCCTCCGCCGTCCTCGGTAGCGCAGACATCATGAGGCGCCAGGTTCGACCCGCAGTGCAATCACTGATTGCGGATCTACAGCAAGACGCTTCCAGCTTGGTTGTGTGCTCAACTTCAGTACCCGCACGGAAAGTTGCTCGGATATCCGAATCGCTTCAGAAGCACGAGTACGGCTTCGAGACTGAAGTCGATAGAGAAACCGTCCAGTTGCGATTCGCCGACACCGGTCGAAGCCCGTTGTTCTACGTGGTTGATGATCACGTCGGTGCATCCGTCTTTCTGCCGATGGCCCAAGACGAAGATGGGACGCTGAACGCACTCACCGGGCTGGAAACGCCGATACCAAGCGAGCTGATGTATAGCGTTGGCTCAGGAAAGGTCCCATATTGGTACGTCGAGGTCGGCATGTCGGGCGATCATGCCCCGCGGGCGCGGGACATTCCGGCGAGTCGACTCACAATCGAAAGCGGAACTTTTCCCGAGGTCCAGCTACGCGCGAGCGCTGACGGCGTAACCTTCGATCCGTCCTCGATGGGCTTTGTCCCCGGGGGATCATTGCTTCCGGGACGCATCGGCCGCCCACGCCTTCGGTCTCTATCGTTGCGCGCTTGGGTCGAGGGGATGGCGGCTGCCGAGGGACTCGGGGTGAGGCTCTCCACGCCGGGTCGACAGGCTGAGCTTGTCAGAAGGCGCATAGGTTCACGACGTGATCTCTTGGACCTTGTGGCGGGCCCCAGCCTGTCGATGCTGAGAGCGTTCATCCCCTACGAGAGGCGGCCCGACTCGCGTGATCCGGACACCGTCGTACTCGGACTCGATCCATATCTTTCGTTTGGTGGTATCAAGAACCTGCTATTGGATTCGGAAGAGAGAACGATCGAGGTCATCGACGTACTCACCTCTGCGCGACTGCTTCGGCGTGGATTGATCCTGAACTGCTCCGAGTGCGGTCGTCCCTCGTTCCTCGACGCTGACAGGCTGGGCCAGCAGTACGAGTGTCCACAGTGCGCCACCATGAACACCTTGACCTCTGACCGTTGGCGACTAGGGAGCGAACCGCGTTGGTTCTTCGATCTCTATGCAACCTTCCGTGAGCTGCTTGCCTCTCACGGTGATGTGCCGATTCTCGCCTCAGCAGCACTCAGCCAAAGAGCTCGCGGATACTTGGATACTCCCGAGCTTGAGTTCTTTGAGCTGGATGGTGGCAAGACCGTTGCGGAGATTGACGTCATCTCAAGCGTCAACGGTGAGGTGATCGTGGTTGAGGCGAAGTCTTCGAACGAGTTTTCCCGAGGCAAGCGGGTTGACCAAGTGAAGAAGCTGCTCCGTATCGCAGAAGTGCTCCGAGCAGATCGAATAGTGCTTGCGACGCTTCAAGATTCTTGGAAACCCGGAGATGTAGAGCACCTCGCCAAGGAAGCAGCGAAGTCCGCTCCCTTCCCCTTGCACACCGAAGTTCTAGCCGCGCTCGGGCGTTGAGTGCGATTCGACAAGAGTCGATGTAGGCGGTGCAACACCTCCGACCCATGCACCGTTGTTGCACAGCCTGCGCGGCACCACATTCCCAAGTGCCGCAAGAGACGGCACGATAGCTCACAAAACAACCGGAAACCGCGAGGCTAGACGTCACTGGGGGTCAAGGGGTCGCAGGTTCAAATCCTGTCAGCCCGACTCAACGAGAAACGGACCGCCCTCCGGCGGTCCGTTTCTCGTTCCTGGCGTAGTGACAGCGGGGTCGCCATCGCGCCGGTTCCGGCGCATCGCCCTCACCGATAGCCGCCACCTCCCCGTGACCGCGATGTGACGGCCGTGCCGATGGGGCGCAGCCCGACCCGCAGCCCGACCCAGTACCCGACGATCAACCACCGAGTGCGGGCAGCACGTCCCGCACGATGCTGCCGAGCATCCGTGCGTTCAGGTCCACGCCGAGCTTGTTCGGCACCGTGACGAGGAGGGTGTCGGCGGCGGCGACCGCGGCATCCTGAGCGAGCTCCTCGGCGATCCGGTCGGGCTCGCCGATGTAGCTGCGGCCGAAGCGGGAGAGGGCCCCGTCGAGCACGCCCACTTGGTCGCTGCTGTCGGCCTGAGCGCGCAGCCCGAAGTAGTACCGCGTCTCGTCGTCGATGATCGGCAGGATGCTGCGGCTCACCGACACGCGCGGCTCGTGCTGCCATCCCGCCGCCGCCCACGCACTGCGGTACCTCTCGATCTGCTCCGCTTGGAGCTCGTCGAAGGGAACGCCGGTGTCCTCGGTGAGCAGTGTCGAGCTCATGAGGTTCATTCCCTCGGTGCCCGTCCACTCGGCGGTCGCGCGGGTGCCGGAGCCCCACCAGATGCGCTCCGCGAGCCCGGGCGACTGCGGTTGGATCGCGAGCCCGCCGGACACCCCGGTCATGCGGGGGTCGGATCGGGCGATGGATGCCCCGGCGATCGCCTCCCGGAACTCGGCGGTGTGGCGGCGCGCCATGTCCGCGTCATCCTGTCCCTCGGCGGGGACGAAGCCGAAGGACTCGTAGCCGGCCAGCGCCGTCTCGGGCGAGCCCCGGCTCAGTCCCAGCTGCAGGCGGCCGTCGCTGATGAGGTCTGTCGCGGCGGCGTTCTCCGCCATCGCGAGGGGGTTCTCGTACCGCATGTCGATGACGGCGGTGCCCATCTCGATGGTCGATGTTCGGGCCGCGATCGCGGCGAGAAGCGGGAACGGCGACGCGAGCTGCCGGGCGAAGTGGTGCACGCGCAGGAACGCGCCGTGGGCACCGAGCTCTTCGGCGGCGACGGCGAGCTCGACGGTCTGCTGGAGCGCGTCCCGGGCGTCGCGTACGAGCGACCCCGGCACAGCCTGGTAGTGCCCGAACGTGAGGAACCCGATCCGTTTCGCCATGCCTCTATCAGCGCTCGATGGGTCCGCGGCATTCCCGGGGCGACGCTCAAAAAAAGTTCCAGGACGGTGCATCCGAACCGAGTGCCCTGCGGGAAGTACTCCATGACGAGCGAAAAGGTCGCTCGAATGAGAGGACATCATGCGCACGAAGAAGATCGCCGCGACCGTCGCGGTCGCCGCGGTGGCGACGCTGGGTTTCGCGGCTCCGGCTAGCGCCATCTCCGCCAGCACGGCCGACCTGTACGTCCTGCACGCGGTGCCCGACACCACTGTGGATGTCTGGGTCAATGGCGAGGTCCTGCTCCCGGACTTCGCTCCCGGCACCCTGACCGATCCTCTGGACCTGCCCGCGGGCGACTACGAGGTGGTCATCACCCTTCCGAACGACCCGATCACCTCCCCGGTCATCGGCCCCGCGACGCTTCCGCTCGCGGCCGGCAACAGCTACACCGCAGTGGCGCACCTGGACGCGTCGGGCGCCCCCACGGCGACGCTCTTCACCAACGACCTGAGCACCATCCCCGCTGGGCAGGGCAAGCTCACCGTTCGTCACACGGCCGCCGCCCCGGCGGTCGACATCCTCGCCAACGGAGCGGCCGCGTTCTCGAACCTCACCAACCCGAACGAGGTGAAGGCGGACCTTCCGGTCGGTACGATCTCCGCCGCCGTCGCGGCGACCGGCACCACCGACCCGGTGATCGGACCGGCCGACGTCACGATCCAGGAGGGCGTCAACACGATCGTCTACGCCTGGGGAAGCCTCGAGGACGACAACCTCGCGCTCGCCGTGCAGACCATCAGCGGCCTGCACTCCACTCCCGACGGCGTGAACTCCGGTCAGGCAGGCCTCGTCGCCGACCCGAACCCGGCTCTGGTGGGGTCGATCGCTGCGGCGATCGCTCTCGTGCTGCTCGCGGCTGTCGGCCTCGGGGTCCGCGCCGCCCGCTCAGCACGCTGATCCGCCGCATCACAGCAGCAGGACCCGACGAGGAGGAGGACGGCATGGCGAAGGTCACCATGGTGGTCGTGACGATCGCGGCCGCCCTCCTCCTCGCGGCCTGCACCGCGACGGCGTCGGCACCGGAGGCTACTCCGGAGCCGACGCCGTCAGCTCCACGGGAGGGCGCGGTCGACGCCCACAGCGCCGAGCTCGTGCCGGTAGTGCCGATTGCCGAGCCGACCCTCATCGAGATCCCGAGCGCGGGAATCTCCATGGTCGTCCGCGCCGTCGGCGTCCAGGCGGACGGGCTCATGGAACTGCCGGAGGAGACTGCCGTGGCGGGGTGGTATCGCTTCGGGCCGGCGCCGGGATCCGAGTCCGGCACGACCGTGCTCGCGTCCCACGTCGACTCGCTCGAGTACGGTATCGGGCCCTTCGCCGCTCTTCGCAACCTTGTCGCGGGCAGCGAGATCACGGTCACCGACAGCTCGGGAACCCTGCACCGCTACGGCGTGACATCGGTGAGTTCGGTGCAGAAGCAGCAGCTGCCCGTCGCCGACCTCTTCGACCGGGTGGGCCCCCGCCGGCTCGTGCTCATCACGTGCGGCGGTCAGTTCGACTACTCCACCCTGTCCTACTCCGACAACATCGTCGTGATCGCGGAGCCACTGCCGTGAGGGCGACGACCGGTTATCCTGCAGCAGTGGTTCGGGAGGCACCCGTGGATGAACGGGCAATCGAGGATGCCCGCATCGAGGCATCCTTCGCCCGCGGCGACGATCGCACGCTCCGAGACGCCTACGACCGCTGGTCGGGGGTGATCTACACGATCGCTCTCCGGTCGCTCGGCGACGTCGGCGATGCCGAGGATGTCACCCAGCGCGTGTTCGTATCCGCGTGGACTTCGCGGGAGCGCTTCGACCCGAGCCGCGCCCGGCTGTCCACATGGCTGATCGCGATCGCGAAGAACCGCATTGCCGATGTGCACGAGGCGAGAGCGCGAGTGCGTCGCCTTCACGACTCGATCGTGGCGACCGCGCTGCCGGATGAAGTCGCCGACGCACCCGACCTTGCCGACACCGTGCTGATCGCCGACGAGCTCTCACGACTCGAACCCGCCGCGCGCGCCGTCATGACGCTGGCGTTCTACGATGACCTCACTCACGATGAGATCTCGCGCCGGCTCGACATGCCCCTGGGCACGGTCAAAAGCCATATCCGTCGAAGTCTGCAGAAGATGAGGAACCGGCTGGAGGTGCCCGATGTCGCACGTTGACCCGGAGGTGATCGCGCTCCTCGCCCTCGGAGAGGGACAGCCGTCGGATGCTGAGCGGATGCACCTTGCGCACTGCGGCCAGTGCCGTGCCGACCTCGCGATGCTCACCGCGACCGCGTCCGTAGGGCGATCCACCGTCGTCGTCGACCGCGTGGAGTCTCCCTCACCGGAGGTCTGGGACCGCATCGCCCACGAGCTCGGCCTCGACGGCGAGGGGCGGCCGGGCGTCGAGCCGACCAGTGCTCCCGTCGTTCCCCTGCGACGACGTCGACGCATCCTGCCCGTGCTCATCGGCGCGTCGGCGGCGGCGGTCGTGGCGGTCGTGGCGGTCGTGGGCTGGCAGATACTGCGTCCTCTCCCGACGGTTCAGGTGGCGAGCGCCACCCTCGAGCCGTTCCCCGCGTGGCCGACATCGAGCGGCACGGCGACCGTGCTCGAGCTGCCCGACGGCACTCGAGAGCTCCACGTCGACCTGGATGCCCCGGAGGAGGCTGACGGCTACCGGGAGGCGTGGCTGATCTCGACCGACGGGAGCAAGCTCGTGAGTCTCGGGGTGATCGACGGTTCGGCTGCGACATTCGTCGTTCCCCGCGCGATCGACCTCGGCGAGTTTTCGCTCGTGGACGTGTCGCTCGAGCGGGCCGACGGCGATCCCGGGCACTCGGGCGACTCGATCGTACGCGGCCCACTGGCCTCGTCGGGCTCATCCCGACCGAGCTGACCCAGCCTCGCCGCGATGGGCGCCGGCTACTCTCCGAGGGGCTCGATCCCGCGCCGAACGGAGCACCCCGGGGGACTTCTGGCCCTGCCGTGACGGTGGGCGGACGAGTCATCCTGGGGCATGCTCTCGTGGCCTCTCGTTCAGCTGCTGGCCGGTTCGGTCGGCGGGTATCCCCGTCCGGTCCGTCTTCGCCCGGCGTCGGCGTGAGCGTCGCCCCGCGCGCGAGTCGACCTGCGCGCCGCGGCGGCGTCGCGGTCTTCCTCGTCGTCGCCTTCGCGGTGACGTGGGCGATGTGGACGCCGATCCTCGTGCACGCCCAGGGCACCGGGCTTGCCGCGATGCCGTGGACCTTCTTCCTCGCCTCCGTGGGACCACTGTGCGGCTCGGTCGCGGCGTCGCTGTGGGAGGGCGGCCCACTCGGACTCGCCGAGTGGGCGCGCCGCACCTTCTCGGTGCGGTTCCGCTGGGTGTGGTGGGTGGCCGGAATCGGGATGCCCGTCGCCTACCTTCTCATCGCGTGGGTCGTGACGCTCGTCGTCACCGGAGCCTGGCCCGAGCAGGGCGGATTCGGCGTCACCGAGAAACTCCCGGGTCTGCCGTGGCCCGCCGTCGCTGGGGTGTGGGTCCTCACCTTCGGCCTGGGGGAGGAGGCGGGCTGGCGGGGCTGGCTGCTTCCCGCGCTGATGCGTCGCCTGTCCGGCTTCTGGTCGGCCCTCGTCGTCGCCGGTGTCTGGATCGCGTGGCACCTGCCGGCCTTCTTCTTCAACCCGACCTACACGCAGATGGGCCCGGGGATCGTCGGCTGGATGCTCGCCCTCGTGTGCGGTTCGTTCCTCCTGGCGTGGCTGACGATCGGCGCGCGGGGGAGCATCCTGCCGGTCCTGCTGTGGCACGCCGGCTTCGACCTGCTGACGGCGGCCGATCAGTCAGCGGGTCTCGTCGCCTCGACGATCAGCGCGGTCGTCATGGTGCAGGGAGTGCTCAGCGCCTGGCTGCTCTGGCGTCGCGGTTCGGTGGCCCGACCACCGCACGGCGAGTCCGATTGCGAAGTCACCCCACCCGGAGCCCGAGCCAGTCGGCCAGCGACTCGATCTCGTTGATGACAGCGCGACGAACGGCGGGCGCGAACGGCTCATCCTCATGGAGGGCGTGGACGACGAGGATGCCGCGATCGCGGTCAGCGGTCGCATCGAGCTTGCCGATCAGCCGGTCGCCGTGGAGAACCGGGAGGGCGTAATACCCCCAGCGTCGCTTCGCGGCCGGTTTGTACATCTCCAGCGCATAGTCGAACTCGAACAGCAGTGCCATCCGCTTACGGTCGCGGATGAGCCCGTCGAAGGGGGAGAGCAGCGCCGTCCGCGGCGCGAAGTCGCGGTCGAGCGCCGCGGGGTCCAGCCGCCACGACCCGCGGACTCCCTCCACCGCGGCGGGGATGCCGGCGTCTCCGACACGGGTCGTCTCGACGGGCAGGTCGGGGGTGCGGTCCGGCACGAGTCCCTGAGCGGCGAGGCGCCGCTCCGCCCGGATGCGGAGTGCCTGGTCCATCGGGACGGTCGGGGTGTCGGCGTGGTAAACCCGCTCGGCCAGGTCCCACAGGCGGTCCCGGCCGCGCCGACCGCACACGGCGATCCGGCCCTGTCGCATGAGGCACTCGAGCACCATCATGACATTGCGATTGTTGTTCCAGCCCGACGAGGGCCACGACACCAGAGAGGTGTCGGGGATGTCGCGTGCCGTGAGCGGCCCCTCGAGCTCGAGCCGATCGAGCACATCGTCGATGAACTCCTCGTTGTCGTCGAGCCAGCGTCGCGTGGACTCGCGCTCGGGCCACGCGGCCATCTCGGCGAGAAACAGCGGGAGGTCGGCCATCGGACGCACCAGCAGGTCGAGCTCGAACAGGGTTCCATCCCGCTCGAGTCCCTCCGTGACCTGAGACGGCTCGAACCCGCTCCCGAGCCTGCTCCACAGCACGAGGTCCGCCGTGGGGGCGACGGCGGCCGTGGGCTCGACCTGGACGAAACCGAGTCGGCCCACGGTCTCGACGAGGTCGTCAGGCCGATGGTCGTCGAGCAGTTGCGCTGTCACCGCGATGCGCCGGGCATCCTGTCGGCTGAGCTCGATGACCATGCCGCGAGCATAGACGCGACCTCTGTCGAGAGGGCACTTGACCTTGACCCCGGGGGCAGGCTCTACCGTGGTCGCATGAGGATCGGCGAACTCGCCCGGCGGGCCGGGGTGACCACCAAGGCAGTGCGGTACTACGAATCGGTTGGGCTGCTCGACGCACCGCGGCTGACCAACGGCTACCGCGACTTCGACGAGCGGGACGTGCGTCTCGTGCGCGAGATCAGTGGACTCGTCGCACTCGGGGTACGCGCGGAGCAGGCCCGACCTTTCGTGGAGTGCCTCGTCGCGGGCAACGAGCGCGGCCACGACTGTCCCGATTCCGTGACGGCCTACCGCGACGCGATCGCGGAGCTCGACGAGCGCATCGGCGAGCTCAGCGCGCGCCGCGCCGCGCTCGCGACACTCCTGGAGAGCGCCGGCGGCTGCGTCGAGTGCGGGAGGACGGACTAGTGGGCGCCCTGGCTGCCGTCACCGACGAGTCATTCGAGCGAGACGTGCTGCGGTCGAGCGGTACGGTCGTCGTCGACTTCTGGGCGGACTGGTGCCCGCCGTGCCGGTTGCTCGAGCCGCATCTGGAGCAGCTGGCGGCCGAGCATCCGGGCCTGACGATCCTTAAGATGGATGCCGACGCCAACCCCGAGCGCTCGCTCGAGTACGGCGCGCTGTCGCTGCCGACCCTGAAGGTCTTCGTCGACGGCCGACTGGAGCGCACGATCATCGGCGCGAAGCCCCGCGCGGCTCTCGAGCGGGAGCTGGAGCCCTACCTCTAGGACCTTGGCCCCTGTCGTTCGGGGTGATGCCGCGCGACGATGTGATCGAGAGATCACCACCACGGAGGGCGGGAACCATGTCTAGAACCTACGTCGTGACCGGAGCGGCGAGCGGGATCGGCAAGTCGACCGCTGAACTCCTGCAGGAGCGCGGTCATCGCGTCATCGGGGTCGACATCGCCGGAGCGGACGTCGTCGCCGACCTCTCCACCGCGGAGGGCCGGTCGACCCTCGTCGAGCGGGTGCGCGAGCTCTCGGGGGGAACGATCGACGCGATCATCGCCAACGCCGGTCTCGCGAGCTCGACCGCCGCGACCGTCGCCGTCAACTTCTTCGGCGCCGTCGCCACTCTCGACGGCCTCCGGCCTCTGCTCGCCGGTTCGGCTGCGCCGCGTGCCGTGGCGACGTGCTCGATGGCGTCCCTCTTCCCGCCGGACGAGGAACTGCTCGCGGCGCTGCTCGCCGCCGACGAAGCGGCAGCGCTGCACCGAGCGGGCGAACTGGTGGCGGCAGGGGAGCAGCCGGCCTCGCAGATCTACGGCACCACGAAGCAGGCTCTGGCGCGCTGGATCCGCCGTGCGGCCCCGACCCCGGAGTGGGCGGGGGCGGGCATCCCGCTCAACGGCATCGCACCCGGGGTCGTCGCCACGCCGATGACGGCGGCCTTCACGGGGACCGCGGAGGCGCGCGAGGCGATCCTCCAGCAGGTGCCGATGCCGCTCAACGGCATCTTCGAGCCGCGCGACGTCGCGTACCTGCTCGCGTGGCTGACGAGTGAGGAGAACGCCCACCTGTGCGGTCAGATCGTCTTCATCGACGGCGGCTCGGACGCCGTCATCCGCGGCGACTCGACCTGGTAGTCGCGGTACTCCGCCGCCTCCCCGGTACTCTGGGGGGATGGAGAACACCCGCCCCCAGGTGCGTCCCGCTGCCGAGGGCTGGACTCAGAAGCTCGGCCCGGACGGCCGCCCGTCGCTGCAGTTCGCGTCGCCGAAGCGCGGCAAGCCGCCCGTGCACCTCGCCGACCTCACGGTCGAGGAGCGCCGGGCGCGGATGACCGAGCTCGGGTTGCCCGCCTTCCGGGCGGCGCAGCTCTCCACCCATTACTTCACGCACTACACCGCCGACCCCGCTCACATGACGGACCTGCCGGCGGCCGGTCGGGACGAGCTCGTCGCGGGGATGCTCCCGCCCCTGCTCACCGAGGTGCGGCGTCTCGCCACCGACAACGGCGACACCATCAAGTTCCTCTGGCGGCTGCACGACGGCGCCCTCGTCGAGTCGGTGCTCATGCGCTACCCCGGGCGCATCACGCTGTGCGTCTCTTCGCAGGCAGGGTGCGGAATGAACTGCCCGTTCTGCGCGACCGGCCAGGCGGGTCTCACGCGCAACATGTCGACCGCGGAGATCGTCGACCAGGTGGTGCGAGCCAATCGGGCGATCTCGGAGGGACAGCTCGGTCCCGCGGAGCACGACAATGAACGGGTCACGAACATCGTGTTCATGGGCATGGGGGAGCCGCTCGCCAACTACGCGCGAGTGATGGATGCCGTGCGCACGATGGTCGCCCCCCAGCCCGACGGGCTCGGGATGTCCGCCCGCCACATCACCGTCTCGACGGTCGGCCTCGTTCCCGCGATCCAGAAGCTCGCGAACGAGAAGATCCCCGTGACGTTCGCGCTGTCGCTGCACGCCCCCGACGACGAGCTCCGCGATGAGCTCATCCCGGTGAACTCGCGCTGGAAGGTGGACGAGGCGCTGGATGCCGCGCGAGCCTACTTCGAGGCGACGGGCCGTCGAGTCTCGATCGAGTACGCCCTCATCAAGGACATGAACGACCACGCGTGGCGCGCCGACCTCCTCGCCTCGAAGCTCAACGAGCGCGGCCGGGGGTGGGTGCACGTGAACCCCATCCCGCTCAATCCGACTCCCGGGTCGATCTGGACCTCGTCGGAACCCGCGGTGATGAAGGAGTTCGTCCGACGGCTCGAGGAAGCGGGCATCCCGACGACGCTCCGCGACACGCGCGGCAAGGAGATCGACGGCGCCTGCGGTCAGCTCGCGGCGGCCGACGCCTAGACGCGAGGGCTCGCCGCTAGGATCGACCCATGCCCACCGGGACCGAGACCGGGCTCACCGCCGCCGAGGTCGCGGAGCGCCGCGCCGACGGCCGGTCGAACGACTACTCGCCCCCGTCGAGCCGCAGTCTCGGGATGATCCTCCGGTCGAACATCCTGACCCTCTTCAACGCGATCATCGCCGGCTGCTTCCTGCTTCTGCTGCTGCTCGGGCGGTGGCAGGACGCCTTGTTCGGACTGAGCGCCCTCGCCAACGCGGTGATCGGCACCGTTCAGGAGTACCGGGCCAAGCGCTCCCTCGATCAGCTCGCGCTCCTCAACGCGCCGGCGGCGCGCGTGCGCCGCGACGGGGCAGAACTGCAGGTCGCCGTCGCGGAAGTGGTGCTCGACGATCTCCTCGAGCTGCGACCCGGCGACCAGGTGCCCGCGGACGCGGTCGTCATCATCTCGGCGGGCCTCGAGCTCGATGAGTCCCTGCTCACGGGGGAGTCCGACCCCATCGACAAGACGGCAGGCGACCGGGTGCTGTCCGGTTCGATCGTCGTCGCGGGGGAGGGCGCTGCCCGAGTGGACCGCGTGGGAGCAGACTCGTTCGCGAACCAGCTCGCGAGCGAGGCAAAGCGATTCTCCCTCGTCACGTCGGAACTGCGGTCGTCGATCAATCGCGTGCTGCGCTGGTTGACGTGGCTGGTGGGACCGCTCGCGCTGCTGGTGCTGAACGGCCAGATGGTCGCGGCAGGCGGGTGGGGTCCCGCGATCGAGTCGGGCCGATGGCGCGGCGCAGTCGTCGACACGATCGCGTCCGTCGTCGCCATGATCCCGCTCGGCCTCGTGCTCATGACGAGCATCGCCTTCGCGGTCGGCGCGGTGAAGCTCTCGCGACGCAAGGTGCTGGTCCAGGAGCTCGCCGCCGTCGAGGGCTTAGCCCGCGTCGACATCATCTGCCTCGACAAGACCGGCACGCTCACCGCGGGGGACATCGTGTTCGACGACGTCCACCCACTCGTCGAGGAGGCTGGCGACGACTGGCGCGACGTCCTCGCCTGGAACGGGGCCGACCCCGACGCGAATGCGACGGCACGCTGTCTCGCCCCGCGGTTTGCGGTCGAGTCGCCGCTCACGGTGGCGCAGCGCATCCCGTTCTCCTCGTCCCGCAAGTGGAGTGCCGTCTCGTTCGCGACGGGGCCGGCGGGCACGTGGGTGCTCGGCGGGCCGGAGATGGTGTTCGGGGATGATCCGGCGCACACCCCGCTCCTGGACCGAGCCGCGAAACTCGCCGGCTCCGGCCGCCGCACCCTCGTCCTTGCGCAGGCGCCCACGGATCTGTCGGCGGAGGACGTCGAGCACGAGCGGCGCCCCGACGGCCTCGTGCCCGTCGCGCTGCTGACCTTCCGCGAGAGCATCCGGCCCGACGCGCGGGACACGCTCGACTATTTCGAGGCCCAAGGCGTCGCGGTGCGCATCATCTCCGGAGACAACCCGCACACGGTCGCGGCGATCGCGCGCGACGTGGGCATCGAGGCCCCGAGCGGCTTCGATGCGCGGGAGCTCCCGGAGGACGAAAAAGAGCTCGCCGCGGTGCTCGAGGCCAACCAGGTGTTCGGGCGCGTCACTCCCGAGCAGAAGAAGGCCATCGTGCTCGCGCTGAAGGCGGCCGGTCACACGGTCGCGATGACCGGCGACGGGGTCAATGACGCCCTCGCGATCAAGGACGCGGACATCGGGATCGCGATGGAGTCGGGCTCGGCCGCGACGAAAGCGGTCGCCCGGCTCATCCTGCTCGACGGGCGCTTCTCCCACCTGCCGGGCGTCGTCGCCGAGGGGCGGCAGGTGATCGCGAACGTCGAGCGCGTCTCGATGCTCTTCCTGTCGAAGACGGCCTACGCCGTCTCACTCGCACTCGTGTTCGCCGTGCTCATGGTGGAGTTCCCTTTCCTGCCCCGGCAGCTCTCGGTCACCGACGGCCTCACGATCGGCATCCCCGCGTTCTTCCTCGCGCTGCTTCCGAGTGCTCGCCGCTACCGACCGGGATTCCTCCGACGGTCGCTCTCGTTCGCGGTCCCGGCCGGCGTCGTCGTGGCCGCGTCGATCACCGCGCTGACGCTCGCCTCGCGCTCCCTCGGCACGGGCCTCGAGGAGACCCGCACCGGGACCACGATCGCGCTCGCGCTCCTCGGGCTGTCGATCCTGGTGTCCCGGTCGGTGCCGTTCACCGCGATCAAGGCGGGAATCGTCGCGGCGATGGTCCTGGGACTGGCGCTCGTCGTCGCTGTCCCGTTCGCCGCCGACTTCTTGCAGTTCGTCCCGCTCTCGGAGCCCTACCTCGTGACCGTTCTCGGTGTTGTCGCTGTCGGCACCGTCGCGGTGGCGGTCATCCATGTGGTGCACTCCCGCAGGCTGCGGCGCGCGGATGCGGTGTTGAACCGGGGAGAGGCGGGCGCCGATAGCATGTCGAGCAGTTCATCCGCAGAGTAGAGGAGCACATGAGGATCGCATTCGGGATCGGCCGTCTGGCCGCGGCAGGAGCGGGAATCGCCGCCATCGTCGGTCAACTGCTCACCAGCCTCGGCTACTGGTCGAGCCACAACGTCCAGAACATCCCCTTGGCGATCACGAACTTCTTCAGCTTCTTCACGATCCTCTCGAACGTCGGCGCGGTCGTCGTCTTCCTGTTCGGTGCGTTCCTGCTCTTCACCCGCTCGGGCAGCGACCCCCGGTGGTTCACGCTGTTCCGCGCCTCGGTGGCGACGTACATGATCGTCACCGGGATCGTCTACAACCTTCTGCTGCGCGGAATCGAGCTGCCCCAGGGCTCGACGCTCGAGTGGTCCAACGAGATCCTCCACGTCGTCGTGCCGATCCTCGCTCTCCTCGACTGGCTGTTCACTCCGGGGCGCCAGCCGATCGAGTGGAACCAGCTCTGGAGGATGCTCGTCTTCCCGATCGTGTGGGCGGTCTACACGATGATCCGGGGGCCGTTCACCCCCAACGAGCTGACGGGCGCGTCGTACTGGTACCCCTACCCCTTCCTGAATCCGTACATCTCGCACAACGGCTACTTCTCGGTGGCCTTCTACATCGTCCTGATCGCGGCGGTCATCGGACTCGTCGCCGCGGGCGTGATCTGGCTGTCGCGCCGCGGCTGGTTCACGCAGCGCTAGTCGGGCGGGGGATGCTCCCCGCTAGTCTTGAGGCATGTTCTCGTTCATCCTTGATCCGTTGACCAACCTCGTGATCTGGGCGGCGGTGATCGTCGTCCTCATCATCGCGCTCGTGGTGCTCCTGCGCAGCATCAAGGTCGCCAAGCCCGACGAGGCGATCATCGTCACCTCGCGCCAGAAGACCGCGAAGGGCGGCCCGGAGGAGGAGAACGCCGGGCAGCGAGTCGTGTTCGGGTCGCGTGTCTTCGTCAAGCCGATCGTCGAGGCCTACTTCAAGCTGAGCCTCCGCAGCCGCCAGCTCAATGTCCAGGCGACAGCGCAGACCCGTGACGCGATCACGATCCGCGTCAACGCGGTCGCGGTCGTGAAGGTGGGCGGTTCCGAGTCGATGGTGCGCGCGGCGGCCCAGCGCTTCCTCAACCAGCAGGATCAGATCGAGACCTCCACCGAGGAGGTGCTGAGCGGATCGGTGCGCTCCATCGTCGGCCAGCTGACGGTCACCGAGATCATCACGAACCGCAGTGCTCTCCAGGGTCAGGTCCTCGAGGCGGTGCGCGAGTCCCTCGACGTGCAGGGGCTCACCATCGACACCCTCCAGATCAAGGAGATCGATGACGACAACGGCTACATCAAGGACCTCGGTCGCGCCGAGGCTGCCCGAGTGAAGCAGGTCGCCGAGATCGCCGAGTCGGTGGCCCGTCAGGCGTCGGAGGAGGCGCGAATCGCCGCCGACCAGGCTGTCGCCGAGTCGCAGCGCAAGCTCGACCTGCGCAACGCCGAGATCCAGAAGGAGACCGACAAGGCTCGTGCCGAGGCGGCCGCCGCGGCACCGCTGGCCGAAGCGATCGCCCAGCAGGAGGTCGTCGCGCAGCAGGAGGTCACCGCCGCGAAGCGGGTGGGGCTGCGCAAGCAGGAGCTCGACGCGGAGATCCGCGCGGTTGCGGATGCCGAGGCGTACGCCGTCGAGAAGAACGCGCAGGCGACGGCTGCCGCGAACGTCGCCGCAGCGGCCGCCGATCGCGACGCGCGCCGCGCGGCTGCAGAAGCCATCGAGGCCGAGGGCATCGCCGAGCGTAACCGCCGCCGCAGCGCAGCCGAGGCGCTCGAGGCCGAGGGCGTCGCGGAGAAGAACCGGCGCATCGCCGCAGCCGAAGCGCTCCAGGCGGAGGGCGAGGCCGAGGCGGTCGCCATCCGCGTCCGGGGAAACGCCGAGGCGGAGGCGACGAAGCTCAAGGCCGAGGCGCTCGCGGAGCGGGCCGGGGATCTGCTCAGGCAGGAGATCATCGCCCAGCTTCCCGAGATCGTGCGCGCAGCATCCGAACCCCTCGGGTCCATCGGCGCGATGACCGTGATCTCGAGCGATGGGTCCGGCACCGAGCAGGTCGGTCAGAACGTCGCCGCTCAGCTCACCACCGTGCGCCAGATCCTCAAGGACACCGTCGGCATCGACATCAGCGAGATCGTGACAGGTCGAGTGACCGGGCAGGCGATAGGTGAGGGCATCACGGGCTCCCCGACGGGCAAGCGAACCGCGACGAAGCCAGCTCCCAAGCCTGAGTCCTAGTCGTCCGGGAGGTCGCGACCGCGGAGCCGGTCGATCTCGCGCCGCTCGCGCTTGGTCGGCCGACCCGCACCGCGGTCGCGCATCGGCGCGAAGCCGACCTCCTCGGGTGTCGGCAGCGGGGGAGAGTTGTCGACGAACGCTGCTGCGGCGAGGGGGGCTGACACGCGCTTGACGATCGGCTGGACGACGACGAGCACGCGGTCGAAGCCGGCGATGCGTACGCGGACCTCGTCACCCGGCCTGACCGTCTGCGCCGCCTTGGCCCGCTCGCCGTTGACGCGCACGTGACCGGCGCGGCAGCCGGTGGTCGCGGCAGACCGCGTCTTGAACACGCGCACCGCCCACAGCCAGCTGTCGACCCGGACGCCCGACTCGGCCACTAGTACCAGCCCACCGCTTCCGAGTGAGCCCACGCTGCGCACGGACTGCCGTACCGGCCGCTGATGTAGATGAGGCCCCACATGATCTGCGTCTGGTAGTTCGTCCGCCAGTCCGCCGCGTAGTTGGCCATCTTGCTGCCGGGCAGGGCCTGCGGGATGCCGTACGCTCCGCTCGAGGCGTTATACGCGTTGGTCCGCCAGCCGGATTCGCGGTTCCACAACCAGATCAGGCAGGGGCCCTGATCAGCCCCCCACCCGAAGGAGGTGGAGATCTGCGTCATCGCGAACTGCTGGGCCGCGGCGACGTTGTTGACCTCGTTGCCGGGAACCGAGAACCCGCCCTCGGTACCGCCTCCGCCTCCACCCCCGCCGGTGGACTCGAGGCCGATCCGGTATTGCTGCTCGATCAGTACGGTCGTGTTCTTAAGAGTCGCCAGCTGCTCGTAGAGCACCGTGAGCCGGGACTGCTGCTCGTCGACGGCCGCATCTGCCGCTGCCGCCGCCGCCTCGGCGGCACTGCGGGCCGCTTCCGCCTCCGCCGACAGGCGCTCCTGTTCTCCGCGGGCCGCCTCAGCCTGCTCGGCGAGGGACTGGGCGAGATTGCGCTCCTGCTCGGCGACCTGGAGCGCGATACCCACCTGCTCGCCGAGCCGGCCGAGAGAGCCCAAGCGGTAGAGCAGGTCATCGGATGCTTCGGCGCTCGACACCAGGAGAGTCGAGGTCAGGTCGGCGCCACCGGACCGGTAGAGCGCGGCGGCGAGCTGGGCTGCCTGGAGGGCGGAGGACGCGGCGGCGTCGGCTGCGGCATCCGCTCGCCGGCTCAGGGATTCCTCAGCCGCCGTGGCGCGATCGAGCTCGGCGCGCGCGCGATCGGCAGTCGCGGTCGCCGCGACAGCCGCATCTCCGAGCCGAGCCGCCTCCGTCTGCAGACCGTCGAGCAGGCCGGAGATCGTCGCGATGGTCTCGGCCGTGGCAGCCTCGTTGCCGCGGGCGGCCTCGACGTCGTCCCACGAGGGATAGTCTGCGGCTGTGGCAGGGGAGATCACCCCGAGCGCGACGACGAGCGCCAGCGCTCCGCAGAGCGCGGCGGATCGTCCTGCCCGCATTCGCACCCTTCCAGGGTAGACGCGCGTGGGGCGGATGTGAATGGTGTGACTGGTGTGATCCGGGGATCAGGCCGTCGCGAGTTCGGCCTTCCAGCGCACCAGATCACGGACGATCGGGCTCGGGTCGTTCGCGAGACGCTCCATCGCATCGGCCGGGACGAAGAAGTTGACGGCGAGGAAGCCGCGCACACGCTCGGACGGATCGTCGACGAGAGAGCGGAGCACGTCGCAGGGGGTGGCTTCGTTCCGCGCCACGCACGCGCGGACCTCGGCATCGGCATCCCGCGCCAGGAGCTCGAAGTCCTCGGTGGGCAGGTGCGGGTCGAGCGCGGCTCGCTCGCGGATCTTCGAGGTCTCATCGCGAGCGAGCAATCGCAGGCGGGCGATCTTGGACTCGGTCATCGCCGGGGCGGGATGCAGGGCCGCGGCCTGCTCGGCCGTGAGCATCGCCGGGGCGAGGGCCCGCAACTGCGCGCGCTGGGCGGGGGTGTTGAACCGGATGCACGACATGTCGCTCACGCTAACCGTCGCGCGCGACGACCGCACCGCGACACTCGGGTCACGCGGTGACGGCCTTGTCGGCGCGCTTCGGGAACCAGGGGATGATCGGAGACGTCGTCGCCTGGTAGTCCGCGTATTCGGGATACTTCGACTTCGTGATCGACTCGGTGAAGATCGTCGAGCCGATGAAGAGGCCCGTGAGCAGGACGGCGCCGAGCACGGTCCACTGCAGGAGGGAGCCCGCGGCAATGGCGCCGAACAGGAAGAGCGCCCACCACTGCGCCTGCTCGAAGAAGAAGTTCGGGTGGCGCGAGAGCCGCCACAGCCCCGACTGGACGAACCGGGGGCGGAAGTCAGGCCCGCCGGCCTTCTTGGCCTCCTGGAAGTTCCACTGCTGCTGGTCGGCCACGGTCTCGCCGACGAGGAGCGCGAGGAAGAGCGCCGTGACGAGGGCGTCGAGGACGCCGAAGGGGGTGTCGCGGTGCTCGAACGCCGTGAGAGCGGGGAGCGTGATGAGAACGAGGATCGCGTTCTGGTAGAGAACGATGAACAGCAGGTTGAAGACCTCGAACTGGAGACGCGACATCCGGGCCCGCAGAATCGGCCAGCGGTAGTCCTCGGTGCCGGAGTAGCCGCCCTTGCGCGCGAAGTTGAAGGTGAGGCGGGCTCCCCACAGCGTCACGAGCACCGCCATGACGTTCAGGCGGGCATCCGCGAGCCCGGCGAAGGCGGCGAACACCCACACATAGACGACGGGAACGATGGACCAGAGCCGGTCGACCCAGGAGTGCTCGCGCGTGATGAGCGAGGTGATCCAGGTGAAGGCGCACACCACAGCGGCGATGATGAGGACGGCGACGAGAGGGGTCATGCCCGCATCATACTTCCCGGATGCCCCTGCCTCCGCCTCTCGCTAGACTCGCCTCGTGGGAGCGGTCCGGGCAGGCGAAGTGTCGAGTCGCATCCTGACCGTCCCGAATCTCCTGAGTTTCCTCCGCCTCGCCCTCGTACCCGTCTTCCTGGCGCTCATCATCCAGGGGCAGGACGCCCTTGCGCTCCTCGTGCTCGTCATCTCGAGCGTGACCGACTTCCTGGACGGGTTGATCGCCCGGACCTTCCGGCAGGTCTCTCGCCTCGGCCAGCTGCTCGACCCGGCGGCGGACCGACTGTTCATCTTCGCGGCGCTCATCGGTCTCGCGGTGCGCGAGGTCATTCCGTGGTGGCTCTTCGTCGTCATCGTGTCGCGCGATGCGATGCTCATCGTCCTCGGGATCGTGCTCGCCAACCACGGCTTCGGTCCCCTTCCGGTGCACCACCTCGGTAAGGTCGCCACCCTCTGCCTGTTCTACGCACTCCCGATCCTCATGCTCGGGGAGGCCTTCCCGACGGCCTCCTGGCTCACCGATCCGATCGGTTGGGCCTTCGCGATCTGGGGTGCGTTCCTTTATTGGTGGGCTGGCGTGGTCTATCTCGTCGAGACGGTGCGGGTGATCCAGATTCCACGGGTCGAGGTCGGCTCGGGATCGGATACGCTGGATGGCTAACCGGAGCGTAGAGGAGGGTCGCTATGGCAGACGATGAGAAGGATCGCATCGCCGGAACTCCCTCGAGCGACGACACGACAGTGCACTACGGCGACGAGTTCGCCGCGCAGTTGGCCGCTCTCGATGGTGATGTCTCGACCGAGGAGGTCGACGCGATCGCGGCGCTTCCTTCGGGTTCCGCCCTGCTCGTCGTGCGGCGCGGGCCCAATATCGGCGCGCGGTTCCTCCTTGACGCAGACGTGACGACGGTGGGTCGGCACCCCGAGGCCGACATCTTCCTCGACGACGTCACGGTGTCGCGGCGCCATGCGGAGTTCCTCCGTCACGGCACGGCCTTCCAGGTCAAGGACCTCGGTTCCCTCAACGGCACGTACTTCGACGGCGTGCGAATCGACACCGCCCTGCTGAGCGACGGGGCCGAGGTGCAGGTGGGCAAGTTCCGCCTGACGTTCTACGCCTCGCGGCTCGACCTCGCTCACCTGGCTGGCCGGTAGTGGCCCGCAGTGCAGCCCAGGCCCGAGTGCCTGGGGGCCCGAGCCTTCTCAGCATCGGACAGGTACTCGCGAAGCTGAACCCTGAGTTCCCCGATCTCACTCCCTCTAAGCTGCGATTCCTCGAGGAGCGCCAGCTCGTCTCCCCGGCGCGCACCGAGTCGGGCTACCGCAAGTTCTCGGCGGCTGACATGGAGCGGTTGCGGTTCGTGCTCACCATGCAGCGCGACCACTACTTGCCCCTCAAGGTCATCCGCGGCTATCTCGCCGAGATGGACGCCGGCCGCACGCCGGAGCTCCCGGGGGGCAGCGTTCCTTCGCCGTCGATGCTCTCGAGCGAGCGCCGCTTCACGAAGGATGAACTCATTCGGGAGGCCGGGGCGAACGCCTTGCTGCTCGGTGATGCGGTGTCCGCGTCCCTCATCCTTCCGTCGGACGTTTACGGCGAGGATGCCCTGGCCGTCCTCAAATCGCTCGTCGAGCTTCAGCGTTCCGGAATCGAGCCGCGGCACCTCCGCGGATTCCGCGCCGCGGCCGAGCGGGAGCTCGGACTCATCGAGAACGCCCTCATGCCTGTCTCCCGGCGCAAGGACGCGTCGAGCCGGGCTCGAGCCGCCGAGATGGCGCGGGAGATCGCGGGGCAGCTCGAGGTGGTGCGGAGCAGTCTCATCCGATCCGCACTGACTCGTCTCGATTCATAGAGCGGTCCGGTCGGATTCGTAGTAGCGTCGAATGAATCCGACACGCCCGGCCGGTGTCGGCGATCGGTAGCCGTCGAGACTACCGTGGGGTTGCACCGAAGATTAACTATCAAGTGCAACATGAAGGTTCGGCTTGTCAGAAGGGGCCCGGTCATGACTGAACTCAGCCGTAACGAGGAGACTCGCTACGACCTCGGTCTTCTCTTCACTGACGGCATGCCGGAACTGGATGACGCCGCCGGCTACCGGGGAGCGGTCGCCGCCCGCGCAGCGGGCATCAGCTACCGCCAGCTCGACTACTGGGCTCGCACGCAGCTGGTCGAGCCGACTGTTCGCGGCGCCGCCGGATCGGGTTCTCAGCGCCTCTACGGTTTCCGCGACATCCTCGTGCTCAAGCTTGTGAAGCGACTCCTCGACACGGGCATCTCGCTCCAGCAGATCCGAGTGGCCGTCAATCAGCTCCGCGAGGCGGGCATCAACGACCTCGCCCAGACCACGCTCATGAGCGACGGCGCGAGCGTATACCTGTGCACCTCCAACGACGAGGTCATCGACCTCGTCAGCCGCGGTCAGGGCGTCTTCGGGATCGCCGTCGGCAAGGTCCTCCGAGAGGTCGAGCACGATCTCGTCGAGCTCGACTCCGTCGCGGCTGAAGACCCGATGGACGAGCTCGCCAAGCGCCGAGCGGCGCGCGCCGCGAGCTAGCCGCTCGCCATTTGGCGCGACGTGAACCGCTAAGCGGTCTCGTTCGCGAAGTCGCCGATCCGCGCCGTCCGCATGACCCTCTCCAGGAGCTGGTCGAAGTTGCGGGACATCTCCTGCGCGCTCTCGCCGGGCCACACGTGCAGCGGCTTCGCGGCGCCCTGGGCCTGCTGGAGGGAGGTCCGCTCGGGCAGTTGCGGGCTGAGCACGAGCGGGCCGAACATGTCGCGCAGCTCCTTGATGCGGAACTGGTGCTCGAGCGACTGCGAGCGCAGTCGGTTCACGATGATGCCGAGCGGCTGCAGCCGGGGAGAGAGGCCGCGGCGGATCTCCTCGATCGCGCGAAGAGCGCGATCTGCCGCCGCGACGGAGAACAGGCCGGGTTCGGTGACGATCGTCACGCGGTCGCTCGCCGCCCACGCCGTACGGGTGAGTGCGTTGAGGGATGGTGCGCAGTCGATGAGCACGAGGTCGTAGTCGGCCTCGACGTTGGCGAGCGCCTCCTCGAGCTTCCAGATGTCGCGGATGCTCGGGTGGGGGCCATCGAAGTTGATTGCGGACGGGGAGCCGATGAGGACGTCCACCTTGCCCGGGCGCCCCTTCGTCCACCCGCTCGGCGCGATCGCGGAGCGCACGATCTTCTCCTTGGGAGACGCGAGCACGTCGGCGACGTTGAGGTGACCGGAGACGTCGATGTCCATGCCGGTCGAGACATCCGACTGGGGGTCGAGGTCGACCACGAGAGTACGGAGCCCGCGGGCGAATGCGGCGGACGCGAGCCCGAGCGTCACCGTGGTCTTTCCCACGCCCCCCTTGAGGGAGCTGACGCTGAGTACGTGCACGAGTAACGACGATACCTTCACTCGTCTTAAAGAACCTAAATCGTGACCCCCGTTTCGGGCTCATCAAGGTCAATTGCCAGCGTTCTCACGCCCTAGGCTTGAGAGGTCAAGGGAAGGGACCGGATGTTCAAGAAGATCCTCGTAGCGAACCGTGGCGAGATTGCGATCCGCGCGTTCCGCGCCGCATTCGAGCTGGGAGCGAAGACCGTCGCGGTCTTCCCGTACGAGGACCGGAACTCCATGCACCGGTTGAAGGCCGACGAGGCCTACCAGATCGGGGAGCCCGGGCATCCCGTTCGCGCCTACCTCGATGTCTCGGAGATCATCCGCGTCGCCAAGGAGTCGGGTGCGGATGCGATCTACCCCGGGTACGGCTTCCTCTCCGAGAACCCCGACCTCGCGCAGGCCGCTGCCGACGCCGGCATCACGTTCATCGGCCCGCCGACGAAGGTGCTCGAGATGGCGGGCAACAAGGTCACCGCGAAGGAGCACGCGATCGCCTCGGGCGTGCCCGTGCTCAAGTCGACCCCCGCGTCGCGCGACATCGAGGAACTGCTGCGCGGAGCCGACGAGATCGGGTTCCCGATCTTCGCGAAGGCCGTCGCGGGCGGTGGGGGTCGCGGGATGCGCCGCGTGAACACCCGCGAAGAGCTCCGCCCGGCGCTCGAAGAGGCCATGCGCGAGGCCGACAGCGCGTTCGGCGACCCGACGATGTTCCTCGAGCAGGCAGTCGTCCGGCCGCGGCACATCGAGGTCCAGATCCTCGCGGACGCGACGGGGGAGACCGTGCACCTCTTCGAGCGAGACTGCTCCGTCCAGCGCCGACACCAGAAGGTCATCGAGATCGCTCCGGCGCCGAACCTCGACGAGTCCACCCGCCAGGCGATGTACCGCGACGCGATCGCGTTTGCGAAGTCCATCGGCTACGTCAACGCCGGCACGGTCGAGTTCCTCCTCGACACGGCGGGGGAGCGCAAGGGCCAGCATGTCTTCATCGAGATGAACCCGCGCATCCAGGTCGAGCACACCGTGACCGAGGAGGTCACGGACGTCGACCTCGTCCAGTCGCAGATGCGCATCGCCTACGGTATGACGCTCAAGGAGCTCGGTCTGGAGCAGGAGGACCTGCACCTGCGGGGCGCTGCCCTCCAGTGCCGCATCACGACGGAGGACCCGGCGTCCGGGTTCCGCCCGGACACCGGCAAGATCACCACCTACCGCTCGCCCGGGGGCGCGGGAATCCGGCTCGACGGCGGAACCGTCGCCGCGGGAGCCCAGATCTCGCCGCACTTCGACTCGATGCTCGTGAAGATGACGTGCCGTGGGCGTGACTTCCGCGCCGCGGTTCTCCGGGCCCGCCGCGGACTCGCGGAGTTCCGCCTGCGGGGCGTGACGACGAACATCCCGTTCCTCCAGGCCGTGCTCGACGACCCCGACTTCGTCGCCGGCGACCTCAGCACCTCGTTCATCGAGGAGCGCCCCTGGCTCGTGCGCGGTCGCTCGTCGAAGGACCGCGGCACGAAGGTGCTCAACTGGCTCGCGGATGTCACGGTCAACCAGCCCAACGGCGACGGCGCGGGAGTCATCAGCCCGATCCTCAAACTCCCGGCCGTCGATCTCGAGCAGCCCGCGCCCGCGGGATCGCGTCAGCGGCTTCTCGAGCTCGGGCCTCAGGGCTTCGCCGAGGCGCTGCGCCAGCAGACCGCCCTCGCCGTGACGGAGACGACCTTCCGCGACGCCCATCAGTCCCTCCTCGCCACCCGGGTGCGCACGCGCGACCTCGTCGCGGTCCTCCCGCATGTCGCCCGGCTCACCCCTCAGCTGCTTTCTGTGGAGGCCTGGGGCGGCGCGACCTACGACGTCGCACTCCGGTTCCTCGGCGAGGACCCGTGGGAGCGCCTCGTCGCGATGCGCGAGGCACTCCCCAACATCGCCATCCAGATGCTCCTGCGCGGTCGCAACACTGTCGGCTATACGCCGTACCCCACCGAGGTCACCGACGCCTTCGTTCGTGAGGCCGCCGCGAGCGGGGTCGACATCTTCCGGATCTTCGACGCGCTCAACGACGTGTCGCAGATGAGGCCGGCCATCGACGCCGTGCTCGCGACCGGCACATCCGTAGCCGAGGTCGCGGTCTGCTACACCGGCGACCTGCTGGACCCCAACGAGAAGCTCTACACCCTCGACTACTACCTGCGCCTCGCGGAGCAGATCGTCGACGCCGGTGCGCACATCCTGGCTGTCAAGGACATGGCCGGCCTTCTCCGGGCCGAGGCGGCCTTCGAGCTCGTGTCGGCCCTGAGGTCTCGCTTCGACCTGCCCGTGCACGTCCACACGCATGACACCGCGGGCGGGCAGCTCGCCACGCTCCTCGCGGCCTCGCGCGCCGGTGCGGATGCCGTGGACGTCGCGAGCGCGCCGATGGCGGGTACGACGAGCCAGCCCTCTGCGTCCGCTCTCGTCGCCGCTCTCGCGCACACCGAGCGCGACACCGGGATCTCGCTGCAGGCGGTCTCCGACCTGGAGCCGTACTGGGAGGCGGTGCGCCACGTCTACAAGCCCTTCGAGTCGGGACTGCCCGGACCGACGGGTCGCGTGTACAAGCACGAGATCCCCGGCGGTCAGTTGTCGAACCTTCGCCAGCAGGCGATCGCGCTCGGACTGGGCGACCAGTTCGAGAAGGTGGAGGACTGGTACGCGGCTGCCAACCGCATCCTCGGCCGCCCGCCGAAGGTGACGCCGTCGTCCAAGGTCGTCGGCGATCTGGCCCTCGCACTCGCGGCGGCCAACGCCGACCCGGACGACTTCGAGCAGAACCCGGAGAAGTACGACATCCCCGACTCGGTCGTCGGTTTCATGGCAGGAGAGCTCGGCGAGCTGCCGGGCGGCTGGCCCGAGCCGTTCCGTACCAAGGTTCTCGCCGGGCGCACCGTGAAGATCGGGGTCGAGCCCCTCTCGGCAGAGGACGCGGCCGCTCTCGAGGGCGACTCGACGGAACGCCGTGCGGCCCTCAACCGCCTGCTATTCCCCGCTCCCACGAAGATCTTCGAACAGGTGCGCGAGACCTACGGCGACCTGTCGGTTCTCGACACGACCGACTACCTGTACGGATTGCGTCAGGGCTTCGAGCACGTCGCCGAGATTGAGAAGGGCGTGAGCCTGTACGTCGGCCTCGAGGCGATCGGCGAAGCGGATGACAAGGGCATGCGCACCGTCATGGCGACGCTCAACGGGCAGCTGCGCCCCGTTTTCGTGCGCGACCTCAGCATCACGGTCGACACGAAGTCGGCGGAGAAGGCGGATGCCTCCAAGCCCGGGCACGTCCCGGCGCCCTTCTCCGGGGTGGTGACACTCCAGGTCGCCGAGGGGGACACGGTCACGGCCGGGCAGAGCGTGGCATCCATCGAGGCCATGAAGATGGAGGCGGCGATCACCGCCGGCATCTCGGGAACGGTCAAGCGGCTCGCCGTTCCGGCGACTCAGCAGGTCGACGCCGGCGATCTCCTGCTGGAGATCGAGCCGTAGCCCAGCAGCTCAGGGCAACGCACCCGCCCGACACGGTAAACTGGGGTGTTTTTGCACTGAAGGAGATTCGGCTGTGGCCACGACTAGCAAGAAGGGCGGCGACTCCGGGAGCCCGGATGCCGCGCCGTCGACGTCGGACGGGCTGGCTCTGACCGAGGACGTGACGTTCACGGTATCGCTGCCCGTCGTGCCCCACGAGGCGCCCGAGGACGAGGCGGCAGTGGCGATCGACGAGGTCGCCATCACGCCCGTCACCCTCACCGCGGACGGCCCCACGACGACGACCATCACGCTCGTCGCCGAGGAGGTCGCTGTGGTGCCCGAGGAGCCCGTCGAGGAGGAGCCGGTCATCCCGGCGCTCCCCGAGCCCGACCAGGTCTACACCCGGCGGGGTCGAGCGCGCGGTGCCGTCTCCCCGACGCCGGAACCGGCGGCGATGCTGACCGCCGAGAGGCTCGTCACGCCTCCCAAGCGCGGTCGCAAGCCCGCCCCCGAGGGCTTCCTGCAGGCGCTCCTCTACCGCGCCACCTTCGGACTCGTGAACGTCGGCGACTCGCTCGCCGCCCGCCAGCGCAAGGCCCTGGATGCTCGCATCGGCAAGCACTTCGAGGGCGGTACCCGTTTCGTCGCCGTCGTGACGCGCAAGGGCGGCGTCGGTAAGACGACGATCAGCACCCTTCTCGGCATGGCCATGGCCGACGTGCGCGAGGACCGGGTGATCGCCATCGACGCGAACCCTGACCGCGGTACCCTGGCCGAGCGCGTGGCCAAGCAGACCCGCGCCACCGTGCGCGACGTGGTCACGCGTGCGCCCTCGATCCAGGCGTTCAGCGAGTTCCAGACGCTCATCTCCCGCGACCAGACTCGGCTCGACGTGCTCGCGTCGGACTCGGATCCCCTCGTGTCGGAGGCGTTCGACGAGAACGGCTACAACGTCGTCGCCGACGTCGCGGAGCGGTTCTACTCGGTCGCGATCACCGACTGCGGAACGGGAATCGTCCACTCGGTCATGCGGGCGACCCTGCAGCGCGCCGACTCGATCGTCGTCGTGTCCGGGGGCAGTGTGGACGAGGCGCGGCTGGCGTCCGAGACCCTCACGTGGCTCGAGTCGAACGGATACGCCGATCTCGTCCAGAACGCGGTCGTCGCATTGAACACGGCGACCCAGGGAACCAACCTCGTCAAGCTCGAGGAGATCGAGGCGCACTTCCAGTCCCGGGTTCGGGACATCGTCCGCATCCCGTACGACCCCTCGCTCGCGACCGGGTCCCTCATCCGCTACGCCGACCTCAAGCCGATCACGCGCGACGCGGCGCGGGAACTCGCCGCCCTCGTCGTCGACGGCCTGCCCGAGCAGCGGGTCATCTAGTGGCCGAACGCGAGATCCGCATCTTCGGAGATCCGGTCCTCCGGTCGGTGTGCGACCCGGTGCGTCCCGGCGATCCGCGGGCTGCCGCCCTCGTCGCCGATCTCCTGGACACGGTGCGCGTGCCCGGGCGCGCCGGCGTCGCGGCGAACCAGATCGGCGTCGGCTTGCGTGCCTTCAGCTACAACGTCGATGACGAGGTGGGCTACATCATCAACCCGGAGCTCGTCGAGGTCTCGGGGGAGCCGGAGCTCGTCGACGAGGGATGTCTCTCTGTGCCGGGCTTCTACTTCCCCCGGCGCCGCTACCCGTTCGCTCGCGTGCGCGGGGTAGACCTCGAGGGCAATCCGGTCGAGCTCAGCGGAGAGGGCCTCATGGCCCAGGCGCTCCAGCACGAGGTCGATCACCTCGACGGTCACCTCTACATCGAGGGTCTCGAGCCGGAGACCAAGCGCGAGGCCATGCGCTCGATCCGGCAGGCGCCCTGGTACTGACCGGGCGCCCGCCGGCTCGACGCTAGCGCGGGATCGAGATCCCCTCGGTGGGGGCACCCGCGTACATGTCCTCGATCACGTCGGCGAAGTCGGTGAGGATGACGTTGCGCTTGATGCTGAGCTTCGGTGTGAGGTGACCGCTCGCCTCCGTCAGGTCCGCATCGAGCACGTGGAACTTGCGGATCGACTCGGCGCGCGAGACGGTCGCGTTCGCGGCATCGACGGCCCGTTGGATCTCGGCGAGGACCGCCGGGTGCTTCGCTGCGTCGGTCACGCTCATTGACGAGTCGAGCTCGTTGTTGCCGAGCCAGGTCGGAAGCATCTCCTCGTCGAGCGTGACGAGAGCCGAGACGAAGGGCTTCTGATCGCCGACGACGATCACCTGGCCGATGATCGGGTTCGCGCGGATCGGGTCCTCGAGCGCGGCCGGAGCGACGTTCTTGCCGCCCGCCGTGACGATGATCTCCTTCTTGCGTCCCGTGATCTGGAGGTAGCCGTCCTCGTCGATCTCGCCGATGTCGCCGGTCTTGAACCACCCGTCCTCGAAGGTGTCCTTCGTCGCGGCCTCGTTGTTCCAGTAGCCGTCGAAGACGCAGACGCCCTTGACCTGGATCTCTCCGTCGTCGGCGATGCGCACGGAGTTGCCGGGCAGCGGCGGTCCGACCTTGCCGATCTTGAAGTTCGAGGGCACGTTGACCGACACCGGCGCCGTCGTCTCCGTGAGGCCGTAGCCCTCGAGGATCGTGAGCCCGAGGCTGCGGTAGAAGTGCCCGAGCCGCAGGCCCAGGGGCGCGGAGCCGGACACCGCGTACGCGGCACGACCGCCGAGGGCCGCGCGGATCTTGCTGAGGACGAGGCGGTCGAACAGGGCGAACTGCAGCTTCAGCCCGAGCGGCACATGTCCGGCGTCGACAGCCTTCGAGTGCGCGATCGCGACATCCGCGGCCTTCCGGAAGATCTTGCCCTTGCCGCCGGCCTCGGCCTTCTGCTCCGACGAGTTGTACACCTTCTCGAAGACGCGCGGAACCGCGAGCAGGAACGTCGGCTTGAACGATCCCATCGACGGCACGAGCTGCTTCGTGTCAGCCTGGTGGCCGACCTTGACCCCGCCGTGCACCGCGAGCACCGAGATGAAGCGGGCGAAGATGTGGGCGAGCGTGATGAACAGCAGCGTGCTCGAGTCGGGGTTCACGACCTCCGGGATACGCGCTTGAGCGTTGCGGCTCAACTCGACGAAGTTCGAGTGCGTGATGATGCAGCCCTTCGGCTTGCCGGTCGTCCCCGAGGTGTAGATGAGGGTTGCGAGGTCGGAACCCTTCGCGAGATTGCGCCTGCGCTCGATCTCCTCGTCGGTGACGTCGCCGCCCGAGGCCGCGAGCTTGTCGAGGTCGCCGAGGTCGATCTGCCAGACGTTGCGGAGTGCCGGCACATCGGCCCGGATCTCGTCGAAGCGCGCGAAGTGCTCCGGAGTCTCCGTGATGATGCCGGTCGCACCGGAGTCGGTGAGGTTCCAGAGGATCTGTGCGGGGGCGCTCGTCTCGTAGATCGGCACGAGCACCGCGCCCGCGAACCACGTCGCGAAGTCGATGAGCGTCCACTCGTAGCGGGTCTTGCACATCAGGCCGATCTTGTCGCCCGGTTCGACGCCGGCGGCGACGAGTCCCTTGGCCAGAGACCGCACCTGCGCGAGGAACTCCGAGGCGGTGACATCCGACCATCCGCCATCGGAGGTCGGGAGGGAGAACAGGGGCCGGTCCGGGGTGGCGGCGACCCGGTCGATCAGCAAGTCGGTGGCGTTTGCCTCCGGATCGGCGGCGACGAGGGCTGGTACGTCGAACTGTTTCACGGCAACTCCTTTGGTACCGGTCGGGGTCGTTTTACCTACTCTAACCGGGCTATCCTCGCGAAACCACGCGCGCTGAGGCCGGTAAGCTCGTGACCCGTGCATGCCATCGGAATCGACATCGGCGGGACCAAGATCGCGGGAGCGGTCGTCACCGAGGACGGGCGCATCGTCGCCGAGGATCGGGTCGCGACGGAGGCGGGCGATTCCGAGGCGATCATCGAGGCCGTCGTATCGATGGTCACGAAGCTCTCGATCGGGCAGACCATCGTCGCGGCCGGCGTCGCCGCACCGGGATTCATCGACAGCGCGCAGTCGACGGTCTACTACACGCCGAACATCAGCTGGCGCAACGAGCCCCTGCGCGATCGGCTGACTCGCCGGCTCGGCATCGACGTGACGATCGACAACGACGCGAACGCCGCGGGCTGGGCGGAGTACCGCTTCGGCGCGGGCCGAACGGTGAAGGACATGACGATGCTGACGATCGGGACGGGCGTCGGCGGGGCGATCGTCAGTGAGGGGCGCTTGTTCCGCGGTGGTTTCGGCGCCGGTGCCGAGCTCGGCCACATGCGACTGATCCCCGAGGGGCTGCCGTGCGGGTGCGGCGCCCGCGGCTGCATCGAGCAGTACGGTTCCGGCCGAGCTCTCCTGCGACTCGCCAACGAGATCGCCGACGTGGGCGGGATCGGGCTCGCCCTCGCGGATGCCCGGCGCGAGCACGGCGCGCTCGACGGCCGCATCGTCGGCGAGCTCATCGCGGCGGGCGACCCGGGCGCTGTGCACGCGCTCGAACAACTCGGTCACTGGCTCGGGCAGGCCTGCGCAAGCCTCAGCGCCATTCTTGACCCCGAGGTCTTCGTCTTCGGCGGCGGTGTCGCCGTCGCCGGCGATCTCCTTCTCGACCCCGTTCGGGAGGCCTACCGCCAGCATCTGCCCGCGCGCGGCTATCACCCCGAGCCCGACTTCGTGATCGCCGAGCTCGTCAACGACGCGGGGGTCGTGGGGGCGGCGGACCTCGCCCGCATCCACGCTCGCGCGATGTAGGGCGCGGTAGAGTAGTCAGTCGTTCGGCGTCGGCGACAGGGAGTGGTGCGATGTTCTACTGGTTCATGAAGAACCTCGTCGCGGGACCGCTGCTGAAGACGGTGTTCCGGCCGTGGGTGACCGGGGCGGAGAACATCCCGAAGACCGGGGGAGTGATCCTCGCATCCAACCACCTGTCGGTGATCGACTCGATCTTCCTTCCGCTGGTGATCGACCGCCGCATCTACTTCCTCGCCAAGAGCGACTACTTCGTGGGCAAGGACCTCAAGGGGTGGCTCGTCAAGCACTTCCTGCTCGGCACGGGCATGCTGCCGATCGATCGGTCCGGCGGGAAGGCGTCCGAAGCATCCCTCAACACCGGGCTCGACGTGCTCGCCAAGGGCGACGTCCTCGGCATCTATCCGGAGGGCACTCGGAGTCCCGACGCGAAGCTCTACCGCGGCCGCACCGGCGTAGCTCGCATGATCCTCGAGGCGCACGTGCCCGTCGTCCCTGTGGCGATGATCGACACCGAGAAGGTCATGCCGATCGGCAGCAAGCTTCCGAAGGTGCGCCGGATCGGGATCGTGTTCGGCGAGCCGCTCGACTTCTCGAGGTTCGAGGGGCTGGAGGGCGACCGGTTCATTCTCCGGTCGATCACCGACGAGATCATGTACGAGCTCAGCCGCATCAGCGGTCAGGAGTACGTCGACGTGTATGCGTCGTCCGTGCGGGAGAAGCTCGGCCGCCGCTGAACTGCGACCGCGAGATGGCACCAGCGGCTGCCGCTAAGCTCGATCCTCGGGGCGCTTCCCGACCCCGACTCTCGCGCTAAGGAATTCCCGTGGTTGATCCGACCGAACCCGTCGTGCTCGCTGACCCTGCTGTGATCGCCGGGCTCGACCACTGGCGGACTCTGCCGATCAAACAGCAGCCCGAGTGGCCGGACTCCGATGCCGTGGGGGAAGCCTCCGCCAAGATCGCGACCCTCCCGCCGCTCGTCTTCGCCGGCGAGGTCGACATCCTCCGCGAGCGGCTGGCCAAGGCCGCCCAGGGCGACGCTTTCCTCCTGCAGGGGGGTGACTGCGCCGAGACCTTCGCCGGAGCGACCGCTCAGCAGATCCGCGACCGCGTCAAGACGATCCTTCAGATGGCCGTAGTCCTCACCTATGGCGCTTCCAAGCCGATCGTCAAGATGGGGCGAATGGCGGGGCAGTTCGCCAAGCCGCGCTCGAGCGACACGGAGACGCGCGGCGAGGTGACCCTGCCCGCCTACCGGGGCGACATCGTCAACGGGTACGACTTCACCCCGGAGTCCCGTCAGGCCGATCCGGCCCGGCTCGTCGAGGGTTACCACACCGCGGCGTCGACGCTGAACTTGGTGCGCGCCTTCACGCAGGGGGGCTTCGCGGACCTCCGCCAGGTGCACTCCTGGAACAAGGGCTTCGCGTCGAACCCGGCGAACCGGCGGTACGAGCAGGTGGCCGCAGAGATCGACCGCGCGATCAAGTTCATGGAGGCCGCCGGCGCGGACTTCGATGAGCTCAAGCGCGTCGAGTTCTACACCGGTCACGAGGGGCTCCTCATGGACTACGAGCGCCCCATGACGCGGATCGACTCCCGTACGGGCACCGCCTACAACACGAGCGCGCACTTCCTGTGGATCGGCGAGCGGACGCGAGACCTCGATGGGGCGCACGTCGATTACTTCTCCCGTGTCCGCAACCCGATCGGCGTCAAGCTCGGGCCCTCGACGACGCCCGACACGATGAAGCAGCTCATCGACAAGCTGGACCCCGAGCGCGAGCCGGGTCGTCTCACCTTCATCACTCGCATGGGTGCGGGCAAGGTCCGGGATGCCCTGCCTCCTCTGCTCGAAGCGATCAAGTCGGTCGACGCCACGCCGCTGTGGGTCACCGACCCCATGCACGGCAACGGGCTCACGACGCCGAACGGCTACAAGACGCGACGTTTCGACGACGTGGTCGACGAGGTCAAGGGTTTCTTCGAGGCGCACAAGGCGGCGGGCACCTACCCGGGGGGTATCCACGTGGAGCTCACGGGCGACGATGTCACCGAGTGCCTGGGCGGGTCCGAGCAGATCGACGAGAAGACGCTCGCGACGCGCTACGAGTCGCTGTGCGACCCGCGCCTCAACCACATGCAGTCGCTCGAGCTCGCATTCCTGGTCGCGGAGGAGCTCACCGCTCTGTGAGCGGAGACCCGGGCGCGTCAGCGAGCTAGATCTGCCCCGTGATCGTCACGGTGGAGCCTCGCTTGGCCATCTCCCCAGGGCCCGGGTTCGTGCTCGCGACAACGGCCAGATTGTTGTCCCAGGATGCCTCGGGGATGAGGCTGTTGACCTCCACCACGAATCCCGCGGCCTCGAGCTCAGCCTTCGCCGCGGCGATGTTGTCGCCGATCACATCGGGCACCTGGACCAGGTCGGGACCGCGAGAGACGATGAGGGTCACCGAATCGTTCACTCGGAAGACCCGTCCGACACCGTCAGCGTTGAGCTCGGGGTCGATCCGGGAGACCGCGCCCGCGGGAACGTCGCTGAACTCCTCCGGCCCGGTCGACGCGGTGAGGCCCACTCCCGCGAGCACCTGGGTGGCCTCCTCCGGGCTCATCCCGGTCACGTCGGGGAGGGGGCCGGCGGACACGATGAGCGTCACGGCCTGCAGCTCGCCGTACTCGGCTACTCCGGTCAAGCTCGTCCCATCAGCAGCGAGCGCGTCGATCACCAGCCCCTGGGCCACCGTGCCGTCGAACTGGCGGATGATGGGGTCCGCGAGGGTGAAGGGTGCGGCCTCGATCGCCGCCTGGGCATCGGCCTCGGTCATCCCCGCAAAGGCCGGGACAGGCAAGGGCTTCGGGCCGGTCGAGATGAGGAGCTGCACCTCGGTGCCCCGACCCACCGCCGTGCCGATCGGGGGATCGGTGTCGGCGACGAGCCCCGCCTCGACGGTGGGAGAGGATGCCTGGCCCTGCTGCGGGTTCACGGTCAGGCCGAGCTCGGTCAGCGCTTGAGTGGCTTCTGCGGGGGTCATCCCCGCCAGGTCCTCGGGGAGCGTCACCCGGGAGCCGGGCCCGGCGCCGAACCACCAGCCGAGGAGGGCGGCGAGGACGGCGAGGACGGCGACGGCGCCGAAGATCCACCACCCCCGCTTGCGGCGCGAACTGGCGGTGCTCGCGAGCGCGGCGGCCGCCGGCGCTTCTAGAACGGGTGCCGTCGAGGCCCGTCGAGAGCCGAGCACCTGGGTCTCCGCTGTCGTGTGGACGGCGGGCGTCGCACTCGGCATGACCATCGTCCGCTGCACCGTGGTCGCCGCCGTGGGCGACGCGGTCATGAGCGCGGAGTGCGTCTCGAAGAGCCGGTCGAGCAGGGCACGGGCATCCTTCGGGCGATCCTCGGGGTCGCGGGCAGTCGCCCACAGCACCAGTTCGTCGAGTTCGACCGGGACTCGCGGGTTACGCGAACTCGGCGCGGGAACGGAGTCGTTCGCGTGCTGGTAGGCGATCTGCATGGGCTGCTCGCCCTTGAAGGGCTGCTCGCCCACGAGCATCTCGAACATCATGATGCCGAGTGCGTAGATGTCGCTGCGGGTGTCGGCCACCCCGCGCGTGACGAGTTCGGGGGAGAGGTAGGCGATCGTGCCGAGGAGTGCCGCACCGGTGGCCGTGTTAGCGGTCGCCGCGCGGGCGAGGCCGAAGTCGCTGATCTTGATGCGCCCGTCGTCGGCCAGAAGGATGTTCTCCGGCTTGAGATCGCGGTGGACGATCCCGGCCTTGTGGGCCGCCGCGAGGCCGGAGAGCACGGCTTCCATGATGTCGAGCGTCTGCTCGGTCGTCAGGATGCGGTGCTCCTGGAGCAGCTCGCGAAGCGTGATGCCGGGGAGGTACTCCATGACGAGGTACGCCATGTCGCTGTCCTGGCCCTGATCGAACACGTTGACGACGTTGGGGTGCGCGAGTCGCGCGGCGGACCGCGCCTCCTGGATGAACCGTTCCTTGAACTGGCTGTCGTCGGCCAGGTGGCCGTGCATGATCTTGATCGCGACCCGTCGCTCGAGGCGCAGGTCGGTCGCGAGGTAGACGGTGGCCATGCCCCCGCGGGCGATTCGTGAGCGGACCTGATACCGGCCGTCGAGGAGACGACCGATCATCGGGTCGGTGCTGTGAACGCTCACCGCCCAATTCTAAAGTTGGCGCCCTGCGAGAAAGCCGCTAGACACGGGCTCTCAGCCGAGTTCGGCGAACCAGGCACGGGCCGATTCCTCCCACTTCGCGTAGGCATCCGGGAACGCGGAGATCTGGACGGCCTGGGCGGCGACGGTCAAGGGCATCGACTCCCAGCCGGAGATGTCGAGGAGGCCCCGCGTCGAACCGGCATTGGGGTTGGAGGGTCCGCCGTAGAACAGGCGAGCGGCGTAGGCGGGGGTCGTGAGCTGCTCGACCGTGCCCCAGCCCGAACTCGGGCGCTGCTGGAACAGGCCCACCGAGTCCCGGTCTCCCCAGTTCAGGTTGCGCATGCTCGACTCCTGCATGGCTGTCGCGAGCGCGATGACGATTCCGTAGTCCGGAACCCCGAGTTCGCGGCCGACCTGAATGATGACCGCGGCGTTCGCGCGCATCTCCTCGTCGAGCACGGTGACCGACCCCCCGCTGCTCGCGGGGACGGTTGGTGTTGCACCGCCCGGGATGAGCAGGACGTCGCCCGTGAAGATGAGGCTGTCCCAGGCGAGGCCGTTGGCGTCGAGAAGAGACTGCGTATCTATGCCGTGACGGGCAGCGATTCCGGAGAGCGTATCGCCGGCCACCACGGTGTAGCGGCCGTAGACGGGCTCCGCGGCAGGCGGCTCGCTCGGCGGGGCGGGCTCCGGCGCAGGCTCCTGGTCCGGAGCCGGTGCGACCTCGGGAACGGCGGCTTCGGGGATGACCGCGGCGGCCTCGTCCACGTCGAGTACTCCGGGGATCGCGAGCGTCTGGCCGGGATAGATGATGCTCGACCAGCCGAGTCCGTTCGCGGTGAGGAGCGACAGGGTCGAGACGCCGAAGCGATCGGCGATCGCGCTGATCGTGTCGCCCGACACGATCGTGTATCGACCCGCGGAGGGGGCCGGGCTCTCCGGCTGGGGAACTGCTGGAAGTGCTGAGCCGTTCGTCAGCGTGAGCTTCTGTCCCGGGAAGATGAGAGACGACCAGCTGAGGCCGTTGAGCGCGAGGACGGAGGCGGTGGAGAGGCCGAACCGCGTGGCGATGTCGCTCACGGTGTCGCCCGCCGCCACGGTGTAAGTGGGGGGAGCCGCCGTCGTCGAGCTCACGATCGCGGCAGTCGAGCTGCGCACGGCGTTCGCCGCGGCTGCGACAGCGTCCTTGATGCTCGCGCCGAGCTGCGCGGTCGCGCCGCGGGGCTTGAGCGGTGGCTTGGCGGCGACGGGCTCCACCGAGCCGGTGAGGTTGAGCGTCATAGCGGCCATGGACCCCACGAGGATGATGGGCACGGTGCCCCGCATCGCGCGGTGAGAACGCTCCCGTTCGACGGGTTCGGCGAACTCGGGGGCGAGTCCCTCGAACACGCGGTGCGCGGCGGATTCGGCGTGGCGTGCGGTGGTGTCGGTCATGGTGCCCTTCTCCCGGCCGAGGAGGTCGGCGCCGTCGTGGGATGCGCCCGTCCCAACGTGTCACAAAAGATAAACAGTGTCAATTATCGTGACTGGTGTGATTTGAATTTACCTGCACGAAACAATGGGTCTCGGGTCGTCACGGGCGATCACCCTCGTGCGCCATGGCACGCTTGAGGGGTGACGGACACGCCCGACATCACTTGGTTGACCATCCCTGACCTGACTGAGATCCTCGGCCTCAAGGTGAGCCAGGTTCGCCGCCTGATCGAGGATCGCTCACTCCTGGCGACGCGCGTTGATGGCATCTGGCGCGTGCCCGAGCTGTTCATCGTCAACGGCGAGCCCATGCACGAGCTCAAGGGCACCCTCGTCGTCCTCGGCGACGCGGGATTCACCGACGACGAGGCCATGCACTGGCTGCTGACCGAGGAGGAGAGTCTGGGGACCAGCCCCGTCCTGGCGCTCCTTGCCGGACGCAAAGCGGAGGTCCGCCGGGTCGCGCAGGCTCTCGGGTTCTAGGACGCGCGGCGCGTCACCGTCTCGGCGAGCTGGAGGAGCTGCTGCCGAGACGAGCTCGTGAGCGGAGCATCCCGGATCGCCGCCGTCGCGAGACCGACGTTGTGCGTGATGATCCGCTCGACCTCGTCGACCGCGCCGCAGTCGACGAGCGCAGTCCGGATCATCTGAACCTGTTCAGCGTCGAGCGCGGGATCACCGAGGAGCTCGTCCAGCAGATTCCGCACGGGGGAGGGGAGCCGGGGTCGAGCGAGAGCGATCAGTACGGTCCTCTTGCCCTCGCGCAGGTCGTCGCCCGCGGGCTTGCCCGTGATGGCCGGATCACCGAAGACGCCGAGAAGGTCGTCGCGCAGCTGGTAGGCGACGCCGAGGGGAAGGCCGAACGACCGCAGCGCCGCCAGCTGGGCCTCGGTGGCGCCGCCGAGCGCGCCGCCGATGGCCAAAGGGGCCTCCGCCGTGTACTTCGCCGACTTGTAGACGATGACCCGGTGCGCGCGACTGAGCGCCGTCGACTCCGGATAGGTCGCCCAGGCGTTCTCCTCGAGGATGTCCAGATACTGTCCGGCGGTGACCTCGGTGCGCATCCGCACGAACTCGGAGCGACCGGCACGGGCGGTCGGGAGCGGAAGGCGGGAACCCGCGAGGTCGAAGAGCTCGTCGCTCCAGCCGAGGAGCAGGTCGCCGAGAAGAAGCGCCGCGGATCGCCCGTATGCGGATCCGTCGCCGTGCCAACCCGAGTCGCGGTGGATGCCCTCGAACAGCCGGTGAGCGGACGGTGACCCGCGCCGGGTGTCGGAGTTGTCCATGATGTCGTCGTGGACGAGCGCGGCTGCGTGGAATACCTCGAGAGCGGCCGCGGCGTCGACGATGGCGTCGAGCTCGGCCGGCTCGGGCGACTCGAGGGAGGCGGGGTCGAGCATCCCCGCAACCGACTGCCAGCCCCAGTAGCAGAAGAGTCCGCGGAATCGCTTGCCGCCGGAGAGATACCCGGCCGCG
Organism: Antiquaquibacter soli; assembly: GCF_030580675.1. Classification (GTDB taxonomy): domain Bacteria; phylum Actinomycetota; class Actinomycetes; order Actinomycetales; family Microbacteriaceae; genus Rhodoglobus; species Rhodoglobus soli. The sequence continues at coordinate 1,267,180 of NZ_JAUQUB010000001.1, forward strand.
AGGGACATGACATCCGAGAGCTCGGGGGCGACGGTGGTCAACTCAACGCGGCGCTCGGCGAGGAAGTCGTCGATTCTCCGTTGAATGAGGTCAACTAACCGGGTACTCTCAGCCACCCGTCTAGCCTAGCCAGGCACCCGGGCGTACTATGGACTCCCTAGCCGTCCACTCCGGAAGAAGGGAACGAGGATGCCTCTGTCCGAGCAGGAACAGCGCCTTCTGGAAGAGATGGAGCGGAGCCTCTACCAGAACGACGCCGACTTCGTTGCGACGGCGTCTCGTCGAGGTCGGACGAACTACACCTTCGTCGTAGTCGGAGTACTCGTCGCCGTGCTCGGCATCGCCACCCTCATCGCCGGTGTCATCATCCGTCAGCCGCTCGTCGGCGTCCTCGGGTTCGCCATCATGTTCGCCGGAGTGCTCCTCGCGATCGCCCCGCCGCGCCGGGCCGAATCGGCTTCCGGGGCACCGGCATCCTCGCGCGGTCGGGGCCGCTCCTCCACGTCGAGCTCCTCGAGCTTCATGGACAGTCTCAACGAGCGCTGGGATCGCCGTCAGGACGGGCGGGAGTAGCCCGCCCGCCTCCGCCGGCAGCCCTCGCGACCAGGCCAGCCTCCGGGCTGGCCTTTTTCGTGCCCGGATTTTGCCCAAGATGTGGGAAATGCCTCCATTTCCCTCCACCACTGGAGCCCAGTAGATTACTGGGCTGTTTTGCGTTGACGGCGATTGTCAGCCGGATTTTGCTGGTTTTGTGGTGTGAAGTGGAGTAAAGTGGAGGGCACCTGAATCCGGGCCGGAGAGTGAGGGGGTGGTCGCCGTGTTCCTCGGCACCTATTCCCCGAAGCTCGACGACAAGGGGCGCATCATCCTTCCGGCCAAGTTCTGGGATGAGCTCGCGTCCGGCGTCGTCATCACCCGCGGTCAGGAGCGCTGCCTGTACGTGTTCAGCCAGCGCGAGTTCGAGTCGCTGCACGAGAAGATCCGTCAGGCTCCCGTCACGAGCAAGCAGGCCCGAGACTTCCTGCGCCTCTTCCTGTCGGGCGCCAACCAGGAGACGCCCGACAAGCAGCACCGCGTCACGATTCCCCAGGGTCTCCGCGACTACGCGGGGCTCGATCGCGAGCTCACCGTCATCGGCGCCGGCAACCGCGCCGAGATCTGGGACACCGAGTCGTGGAACTCCTACTACGAGAGCGCCGAATCCGACTTCGTCAACACCACGGAGGAGGTGATCCCCGGGCTCTTCTGACATTCCCTGGCGCTGACTCCCAGCCGGCAAGCCCTGACGTACTTCCCCGACGCCAGGTCGTACCGGATGGGGATCAGCACCCGGGACCGAGCCGAAACCGCCATGACAGACCAGATCCACGTCCCCGTGATGCTCGAGCGCTGCATCGAGCTGCTGGCCCCCGCCCTCGAGCGCGACGGGGCGGTCTTCGTCGACGGCACGCTCGGCATGGGCGGTCACTCCGCGGCTCTTCTCGAACGATTCCCCGGCCTGCGCCTCATCGGAATCGACCGCGACACCGACGCGATCGCGATCGCGCGCGAGAGACTCGCCCCTTTCGGCGACCGCGTCACGTTGGTCCACGCGGTGTCCGATCGCCTCGAGGAGATCCTCGACGGCCTCGGGGTGGAGAGTGTGGACGGCATCCTCTACGACCTGGGTGTGTCATCCCTCCAGCTCGACCGAGCCGAGCGCGGCTTCTCGTACTCCCAGGACGCCCCCCTCGATATGAGGATGGATGCCTCGAGCGACCGTACCGCCGCGGCCATCCTCGCCACGTACAGCGAAGGCGAGCTGCGACGGATCTTCTACGAGTACGGGGACGAGAAGCTCGCGCCGCGATTCGCGAGCCGCATCGTCCAGCGGCGCGAGGAGCGCCCTCTGACGACGTCCGCCGAGCTCGTCGAACTCATCGCCGCCGCGACGCCCGCAGCGGCTCAGCGTGCGGGGCATCCGGCCAAGCGGGTGTTCCAGGCGCTGCGCATCGAGGTGAACCAGGAGCTCGCTGTGCTCGAGCGGACCATCCCCGCCGCACTCGATTCGCTCGCCGTCGGCGGGCGGATCGTGGTGCTGTCGTACCAGTCGCTCGAGGACCGCATCGTGAAGCGGGCGCTGCAGGCCCGATCGTCGTCGACGGCGCCCGCCGGCCTGCCCGTGGAGCTCCCGCAGCACCGGCCGGAGTTCTCGCTTCTCGTCCGCGGAGCCGAGCTCGCGACCGAGGAGGAGAAGGCCCGCAATCCGCGATCCGCGCCTGTGCGGCTGCGAGCGGCAGAACGCATCAGGAGAGCAGCATGAGCAACCTCGCCTACGCGGCGCCGAACCGCCGCCCGGTCGAGCGCGAGCCGGAGCATCCGCGCCACATCGAGATCGTGCCCAGCCGCGCCCAGAAGCGAGCGCGCCCGCGGGTTGCCTACGCCGTCGTGACGGTGGCGAGCCTCTTTGCGATCTTCGCCGCGCAGCTCCTGCTGAGCATCGTCGTCTCGGATGGCGCATACCAGATCAGCGCGCTCCAGTCCCAGCAGAAGGAGCTCTTGCGCGAGCAGGACGCACTCAGCGAGCAGCTCGACCTGTTGGGTTCCAGCCAGCACCTCGCGGCCAACGCCGCCGCTCTCGGCATGGTGCCCGGCTCGTCGCCGCTCTTCCTGGATGTCAGCTCCGGGGGGATCGCCCCAGCCCCGGGCACCATCGATCGGGTGGGATGCGGTGGCACCTGCAACCTCGTCCTGAACTCTCTGCTCACCGGCATGCCACTCGTCACCACGGCACCCGCCCAGGACAGACTGGGTCCGCAGGGCACGACGACCACGACGACGACCACGACGAACCAGACCACCGGAACCACTCCGCCAGCCGCGCCGACCGCTCCGGTCGACGCCCTGCCGGCGCCCGTGACCCACTGACGGAGGACCAACGATGAGGACGCGACGCAGCCGAGCGCGGATCACGCTGGCCGTGCTGGCGATTTTCGCGGTCGTCGCGGTGTTCGTCGTCCGGCTCATCGACATCCAGATCGTGCAGGCCGACGAGCTCAACGCCGACGCGCTCGAGAAGCGCGCCCAGGAGCTCACGACGTACGGGGTGCGCGGCGACATCGTCGATACGAACGGCGCGGTCCTCGCGGCGAGCGTGGAGCGCTACGACATCACGGCGTCGCCTCGCAGCGCCCTCGGACGCCAGGATGCGACGACCGCCGTCGCCGAGGAGCTCGCGAAGATCACCGCCATCACCGGCCAGAACCCCGCCGAGCTCATGGCGGTCCTCACCGCCGACCCGGAATCGGACTTCGCCTACCTGACGAAGGGCGTGACGCTCGAGGTGTTCCAGGCGGTGCGGGACCTCGACATCCCCTGGGTCTACTTCGACCTGCGGCCGAGCCGCGTCTACCCGAACGGCGAGCTCGCGGGAAACCTCATCGGGTTCATCGGCACCGATGGTCCGCAGGCCGGACTGGAGATCAGCGAGGACGAGTGCCTCGCCGCGACCAACGGCAGCGCGATCTACGAGAAGGGCGAGGACGGGACGCGAATCCCCGGCAGCTTCGTCACCACTCAGGAGCCCAAGAACGGCGGCACGCTTCACTTGACGATCGACCGCGACCTCCAGTTCTACATCCAGCAGAGGATGGCGCAGACCTACAGCGAGCTCGGGGCCGAGTGGGTCACCGCCGTCGTCATGCGCGTGAGCGACGGGCATCTTCTCGCCGTCGTGGACTATCCCACCGTCGACCCCAACGATCCCAGCCTCGCCCGTCGAGACGCGCTCGGCTCGCGGGCCTTCAGCTGGCCGTATGAGCCCGGGTCGACGATGAAGGCGCTCACCGCGGCGTCCCTCGTCGATGCCGGCGTCGCGAACCCCAGCACGCCGGTAATGGCCCCCGGCCGGATCTATCTCTCCGACGGCGGCTACATCAAGGACGCGTGGGCGCACGACGACACGCCCTACACGCTCACCGGCGCGCTCGTCGACTCGTCCAACACGGCATTCTCGCTCCTGTCGGCGGGGCTCGATGCGGACACCCGTCGCGACTACATGCTCAAGTTCGGCCTCAACGAGGAGACCGCGGTCCACTTCTACAGCGAGGCCGAGGGGACGGTGCACGAGACCTCCGACTGGGACGAGCGCACGAACTACGCCGTGGGCTTCGGGCAGGGCCTGACCCTCACCGCGGTGCAGCTCGCGAGCGCCTACCAGGCGCTCGGCAACGGGGGAGTGCGAACCCCCGTCGCGCTGGTGGAGGGCTGCGAGCACCCGGACGGCACCGTCACCGACCAGCCGCCGACGGAGGGCACGCGGGTGATCTCCGCGGAGGCAGCGCGAACGACCCTCGACATGATGGAGAACGTCGTGTCGGTCGGTGCGAACGGTCCGAACCTGCAGATCCCCGGCTACCGGATGGCGGCCAAGTCGGGAACCGCCGAGGTCGCGGAGAACGGCGTCTATGTCGACAAGTCGGTCATCTCCTTCGCAGGACTCGCACCCGCCGAGGACCCGCAATACGTGGTTGTCGTCGCCGCGGGTGTGCCGACTAGCATGGTTAGCTCGACCGACATTGCCACGACGTTCCACGACGTCATGGCGCAGACCCTGACCACCTACCGGGTCCTGCCGTCGGGACAGCCCTCTCCGGCGCTCCCCCTGCGCTGGTAGCAAGCGGGCCCTACCCCCAGGAGGACGAGTGCGGGACGGCGACAGTTCGATCCTCCGCCCCGAGCATCCCGCCGCGCGACCCCTCGCGACCCTCGTCGCCGAGTTCGGGCTCGAATCGCGGGGGCCGGTCGAGGGAGTGGAGATCACGGGGATCACGCTCGATAGCCGCGGAGTTCTGCCGGGCGACCTCTTCGTCGGTCTGCGCGGCGCTCACCGTCACGGCGCCGCCCTGGCCGTCGCTGCTCGCGACGCCGGCGCCGTCGCCGTCCTGACCGATGCGGAGGGCGCCGCGCTCGAGGAGGTCGCCGCATCCGGACTCCCCGTCGTCGTCGTGGAATCCCCGCGGGACGCGCTCGGCGACATCTCCGCGTGGGTGTACCGCACCCGCGAGCACGCGCCGCTCATGCTCGGCGTGACGGGCACGAACGGCAAGACGAGCGTGTCCTACCTGCTGCACGGGATGCTCACCCAGCTCGGCCTCGTCGCCGGGCTCAGCACGACCGCCGAGCGCGCCATCGGCGACCTCGCGGTCACGAGCGAGCTGACGACGCCCGAGGCCACCGAGATCCACGGGTTGCTCGCCCGCATGCGCGAGAGCGAGGTGCGCGCCGTCACTCTGGAGGTCAGCGCTCAAGCGCTCTCGAGGCGGCGGGTCGACGGGCTGGTCTTCGACGTGGTGGCCTTCCTCAACCTGAGTCGCGACCACTTCGACGACTACGCCGACATGGACGAGTACTTCGAGGCGAAGCTTCCCCTGTTCTCTCCGGACCGCGCCCGGCGCGCCGTCGTCTCGCTCGACACGGAGTGGGGACAGAGAGTCGTGGACTCCTGCCACATCCCCGTGACGACCATCTCGTCGCGCGACGGCGTCGCGGCGGACTGGAACGTCCGCGTCACGGAGGAGACGGTCGAGTACACCGCGTTCGAACTGACGGGGCCGGACGGGCGCTCCGTCGCGTCGCGCGTCGGCATCATCGGCCGGCACATGGCGGCCAACGCGGGACTCGCGATCGTGATGCTCGTCGAGGCCGGCTTCGAGCTCGAGGCGATCGGGCACGTCCTCGATCGCGACGGGGAGCTCATCGCCCGCCTCCCGGGTCGAGTCGAGCGGGTCTCGGGAGATCGAGGTCCCGTCCTCTACGTCGACTACGGGCACAGCCCCGACGCCTTCCTCGTGACGCTCGACGCCGTGCGGCACGTCGTGCCCGGGCGCCTCATCATGGTGTTCGGAGCAGACGGCGACCGCGATACCGGCAAGCGCGGGGAGATGGGCAGGATCGCGTCCGAGGGTGCCGACGTCGTCATCATCACCGACTACAACCCGCGCTTCGAGGAGCCCGCCGGCATCCGCGCCGCGCTGCTCGAGGGCGCGGCGAGTGCCGCGCATCCCGCGGAGATCCATGAGGTCGCGCAGCAGCGCGACGCGATCCGACTGGCCGTGTCGATCGCGCGCGAGGGCGACGGCATCCTCTGGGCGGGGCCGGGGCACGAGGACTACATCGACGTGCAGGGGCAGAAGATCCCGTTCGACGCACGCGAGGAGGCGCGGCAGGCGCTCCGAGAGGCAGGCTGGGAATGATCGCACTGACGCTGCGCGAGGTGGCGGACACCGTCGGCGGGGAGCTCGTGCTCGCGGGCTCCGACGTCGAGAGCACCACGGTCTCCGGCGAGGTGCACACCGATTCCCGGAAGGCGGGGCCCGGGTCGATCTTCTTCGCCCTGCCCGGCGAGGTCACCGACGGTCACCTCTTCGCGTCTTCGGCGGTGGAGAACGGTGCCGTGCTTGCGATCGTCGAGCGGATGCTCGACCTCCCCGTCGCCCAGATCGTCGTGCCCGACGGGGTCGCCGCACTCGCCGACCTCGCGCGCGAGGTCGTCGCGCGGGTGCGCGCTCTCGGGTCCCTGCGCGTGGTCGCCGTGACAGGGTCGAACGGCAAGACGACGACGAAGAACATGCTGCGCGCGATCCTCGAGCGCGAGGGGCCGACCGTCGCGCCGTTCGGCTCGTTCAACAACCACGTCGGAGCACCCATCTCGATGCTCGCCGTCGACGAGCAGACCCGGTACCTCGTCGTGGAAATGGGGGCGAGCGCGATCGGCGAGATCGCGTCGCTCATCTCGATCGTCACCCCCGATGTCGGCATCGTGCTCAAGGTGGGACTCGCCCACGTCGGCGAGTTCGGTGGGCCGGACGCCGTCGAGACGGCGAAGTCGGAGATGGTGACGGATCTCCCGGAGAGCGCGGTGGCCGCGCTCAACGTCGACGACCCGCGCGTGGCGCGGATGGCGGGCAAGACCCGCGCTCGAGTCTCATGGTTCGGCCTCGGCGAGGGCGCGGAGGTCCGGGGCAGCGACATCGAGGCGACAGCCGAGGGCACGGCGTTCACCCTCCACGTCGACGGAGCGGAACGGCGCATCCGGCTGCGCATCCTCGGCGAGCACCACGTCATGAACGCCCTCGCCGCCATCACGGCCGCTCGTGCGCTCGGCGTGGACGCGGAGCGTGCCGCGGACGCCCTCGAGTCGCTGGCGCGCGCGGCTCGCTGGCGGATGGAGGTTCAGCCCCGCGAGGACGGCGTCATCGTGCTCAACGACGCCTACAACGCGAGCCCCGATTCCATGGCCGCCGCCCTTAAGACCCTCGCCCAGATCGTGCGCCCCGATCAGCGCTCCGTCGCCGTCCTCGGCGAGATGGCCGAGCTCGGGGACCTCGCCGACGAGGAGCACGACCGCATCGGACGTCTCGCCGTTCGGCTCAACATCCGCAAGCTCGTCGTGGTGGGGCACGCGGCCCGCCACATCCACAACGCAGCGGGGCTCGAAGGCTCGTGGGACGGAGAGTCGGTGCTCGTCGCCGATGCCGACGAGGCTTACGATGTGCTGCGTGATGAACTCCGGCCGGGCGATGTCGTGCTCGTGAAGTCCTCCGGTTCGGCCGGCCTCCGATTCCTCGGTGACAGGATCGCGGGGGTGAGCGAGTGATCGCGCTGCTCATCGCGGGCGCCTTCGCCCTTGCCTTCACGCTCTTCCTCACGCCGGTGTTCGTGAAGCTCTTCGTCCGACTCAAGTGGGGTCAGTTCATCCGCGACGACGGCCCGCAATCGCATCACACCAAGCGCGGGACGCCCACCATGGGCGGGATCGTCTTCATCACCGGAGCGACACTCGGCTACTTCGTGGGTCACTGGGTGCTGGGCGAAGCGCCAGGCATCTCGGGCCTCCTCGTGCTCTACCTGATGGTGGGGCTAGGGCTCATCGGATTCATCGACGACTTCCTCAAGACGCGCAATCAGCGCAGCCTCGGCCTCGGCGGCTGGTCGAAGGTTCTCGGCCAAGTCATCGTCGCTGCCGGATTCGCCGCGCTCGCGCTGAACTTCCCGGACGAGGACGGGTTGACGCCGGCGTCGACGATGATCTCCGCCGTGCGCGACATCCACTGGTTGGATTTCGCCGTCTTCGGACCGGTGATCGCGGTCATCCTCTTCGCGCTGTGGTCGACCTTCATCATCGTCAGCGCCTCGAACGGAGTGAATGTCGCCGATGGCCTCGACGGACTCGCATCGGGCGCCGCGATCTTCGCGATCTCGTCGTATATCTTCATCGGCTTCTGGCAGTTCAACCAGTCGTGCACGAACCCCACGATCGATCCCGATGTGCTGTACAAGTGCTATGACGTGCGCGACCCGCTCGATCTGGCCGTCGTCGCGGCGGCGATCGCGGGAGCACTCATCGGCTTCCTGTGGTGGAACACGTCCCCGGCGCAGATCTTCATGGGCGACACAGGCTCTCTCGGGCTCGGCGGCGCCCTCGCGGGTCTGGCCATCCTCAGCCGCACCGAGCTGCTCCTGGTGCTGATTGGGGGACTGTTCCTCGTCGTCACGGGATCGGTGATCCTCCAGCGCGCGTATTTCAAGATCACCAAGGGCAAGCGGATCTTCCTGATGAGCCCTCTGCACCACCACTTCGAGCTCAAGGGCTGGGCCGAGATCACCGTCGTCGTACGCTTCTGGCTCATCTCCGCTCTGTTTGTCGCCGTCGGCGTCGGGCTCTTCTACCTCGAATGGATCAACCAGTAGTCGTGCGCGACGTCAGCACCCTCGCCAGCTGGTACTCCGACTGGGCCGGCCTCAAAGTCGCCGTGCTCGGCATCGGAGTCACCGGCTTCTCCGTCGCCGACACGCTCCTCGAGCTCGGCGCTGACGTCGTCGTGGTGTCGTCGACGGGCACCGGCGAACGAGTCGACCTGCTCGGTGTCATCGGCGGCCGACTCGTCGTGGAACCGGATGCCACGGTTCTGCCCTCGGAGCTCGTGGACTTCGATCCCGACCTCGTCGTCGTCTCGCCGGGGTATCGACCGGACCACGTCATCCTCGAGTGGGCGCGGGCGTCGGGCATCCCGATCTGGGGCGACATCGAGCTCGCCTGGCGCGTGCGTGACAAGGTGGAGCCCGCCGCCGAGTGGATCGTCGTGACGGGCACGAACGGCAAGACGACGACGACGCAGCTCGCCGCGCACCTGCTCGCCCACGCCGGCCGCCGCACAGCCGCGGTCGGCAACATCGGCATTCCGGTGCTCGACGCGGTGCGGCGACCCGAGGGCTTCGACGTGCTCGTCGTGGAGCTCTCGAGCTTCCAGCTGCACTGGATGCCGCGCTCCGGCCCCGGCGCCGTGCATCCGTTGGCGTCCGTCTGCCTCAACATCGCCGACGACCACCTGGACTGGCACGGCTCGCGCGAGGCGTACGCCGCCGCTAAGGGCACCGTCTATGAGAACACCCGCGTCGCGTGCGTCTACAACCTCGCCGACGCGACGACGATGCACCTCGTCGAGGAGGCGGAGGTCGAGGAGGGATGCCGCGCAGTGGGCTTCGGCCTCGGGGCCCCGGGACCGAGCGACCTCGGCGTCGTGGACGGGCTCGTGATCGACCGGGCGTTCCACGACGACCGGCACCACTTCGCCGTAGAGCTCGCAACCCTCGACGAGTTGCGCGCCGTGGGGCTCGGCTCCCCGCACATGGCCGCCAACGTGGTGGCCGCGGCCGCCCTCGTGCGCGCCGCCGGCGTGACCGCCGACGATGTCCACGACGGGCTGGCGAGCTTCCGCGTCGATCACCACCGCACCGAGTCCGTGGCGTTCGCGGCCGACATCCTGTGGGTCGACGATTCGAAGGCGACCAACCCGCACGCCGCGAGCGCGTCGCTGTCGTCGTTCCCCTCGGTGGTCTGGCTCGTCGGCGGCCTCCTCAAGGGCGTCGATGTCGGACCCCTCGTGGCAGCCCACTCGTCCCGCTTGCGTGCCGCCGTCGTGATCGGCCGTGACCGCGCCGGCGTCGTCGCGGCATTCGCACGACACGCGCCCGACGTTCCGCTCTTCGAAGTCGACGAGGCTGAGACTGGTCGAGTGATGCCAGAGGCGGTGCGCTTGGCCGCTGCTGTCGCGCAGGCAGGGGATGTCGTCCTGCTCGCCCCGGCGGCGGCATCCATGGACCAGTTCACGGACTACGCGGACCGGGGCGCGAGCTTCGCGAACGCGGTGAGAGACCATCTCGGAGGTGCGGGGGATGACCACGACCCGACACCCCTCGGCGGCACGCCGGGCGCCTAGGCCACAGCCGGACACCGGGCGACCAGCGGGCGCGCGCATCCCGCTCGCCCGCCTGTTCACCGCGGAGAACCGCAACTACTACCTCCTCATGGGAGTGACGCTCTTCCTCGTCGCGTTCGGGCTCGTCATGGTGCTCTCCTCCTCGTTCGTGACGGAGATCTCCGCTGATGCGAGCCCGTTCGGGGTATTCGTGCGCCAGTCGCTCTACGCGATCATCGGCATCCCGCTCATGCTCGTCGCCTCGAGGATGCCCTCGCGCTTCTGGAAGCGGTGGGCGTGGCCGGCGCTGCTCGTCGGCGGGGCGCTGCAGCTGCTCGTCTTCATCCCCGGCATCGGCTGGGGCTACGGCGGCAACCAGAACTGGATCCAGATCGGCGGCGTCAACGCTCAGCCCTCGGAGTTCGTGAAGATCGCACTCATCGTCTGGATCGCGTGGGTGCTCTCAGCCAAGCAGGACCTTCTCGGCGACTGGAAGCACGTGGCCCTGCCCATCGCCCCGGTCGCGGGGATCGCGATCCTGTTCGTCCTCATCGGGAACGACCTGGGCACGGCGATGATCATGATCCTCATCGTGCTCGGGTGCCTGTTCTTCGCGGGGGTCCGGCTGCGCTTCCTCGGCGTTGCCGTAATAGGTATCGCGATCCTGGGCGCGATGTTCGCGATGGCGAGCTCGTCACGGAGCTCGCGAATCTCCACCTGGCTGAACGGATGCACGGAGCAGGACTACTCGGGCACGTGCTGGCAGGTCCTCCACGGCACGTGGGCGCTCGCGAACGGCGGGATCTTCGGCGTGGGACTCGGCAACTCGAAGGCGGCCTGGAACTGGCTGCCGCACGCCGAGAGCGACTTCATCTTCGCGATCATCGGCGAGGAGCTCGGCCTCGTCGGCGCGACGGTCGTGCTCATCCTGTTCGTGATCCTCGCGATCGCGTTCATCCGGATCATCCGTTCGACGGGCGACCCCTTCGCCCGCATCACGACGGCCGGCGTCATGGTGTGGGTGATCGGACAGGCATTCGTCAACATCGCAGTCGTGCTGGGTGTGCTGCCCGTCCTCGGCGTTCCCCTCCCGCTCATCTCGGCGGGCGGGTCGGCCCTCATCGCCAACCTCCTGGGCATCGGCGTCGTGCTGTCCCTGGCGCGCCGCAGCGACCGGGACACCAGCGAGGTCGTCCAGCCCGCCTTCGGGGCGCGGCTGATGCCGTCCGAGGGGATGCGGCGGCAGTGACGACCTACTTGCTCGCCGGCGGGGGCACCGCCGGCCATGTGAACCCGTTGCTCGCCGTCGCGGACCGACTCCGCGAGCGGGATCCGAGCGCCGAGGTCCTCGTCCTCGGCACCGCCGAGGGATTGGAGTCGCGACTCGTCCCGGAGCGCGGGTACGAGCTGCTCACCATCGCCCGCCTGCCGTTCCCGCGGCGCCCGAACCGGGCGGCGCTGCGGTTCCCCGCGGGACTCAAGGCCTCTGTAGAGACCGTGCGGGCGATCATCCGCGACCGATCCGTCGATGTCGTCGTCGGCTTCGGCGGCTACGCGGCGGCGCCCGCCTACGTCGCCGCGCAGCGCGAGGGGGTGCCGCTCGCCCTTCACGAGGCGAACGCCCGACCGGGCATCGCGAACCGGCTCGGGGCGCGGTTCACCCGGTTCGTCGGAGTCGCCTTCCGAGGGACGCGACTGCGCGGCGCGACGTGGGTCGGGATGCCCCTGCGCCCCGAGATCGAGCGACTCGACCGCTTCGCCGCCCGCCAGGAGGCCCAGCGCGTCTTCGGCCTCGCGGCGGACCGGCCCACCCTGCTCGTCACGGGAGGGTCGTCGGGCGCCCTGCGCATCAACGACACCGTCTCGCGGTCGATCGTGGACATCCTCGGGGTCGGCTGGCAGGTCATCCACGTGACGGGGGAGTACCGGGACGCGATCGACGACCCGCGACTGCCCGGGTACCTGCTGCTGAAGTACTGCGACCGGATGGACCTCGCCCTCGCGGTCGCGGACCTCTCCCTCTCGAGGGCGGGCACGTCCACGGTGGCGGAGCTCACCGCTCTCGGTGTCCCCGCCGTCTTCGTGCCCTATGCCTCCGGCAACGGCGAGCAGCGACTCAACGCGCGAGAGGCCGTCGAGGCGGGCGGCGCGATCGTCGTCGCCGATTCGGAGTTCACCCCCGCGTGGGTGTCGACCGAACTGGTTCCGCTCCTCAGCAGCCGCGCTCGAATCGCCGACATGGCCGCCCGGATCGCGACGGTGGGCGCGATCGACGGAACCGACCGGATGATCGGACTGATCGACGCGGCCCTCGCCGCCGGTCCGTCCCGAACCGCCGGGTAGCATCGACTGCGATGATCAAGCCCGACCTCTCCCTGCCCCTGCCCGTCGAGCTGGGGGCCGTGCACTTCACCGGCATCGGCGGATCCGGGATGAGCGGCATCGCGCGGCTCTTCCTCGCCGCGGGCCATCGAGTGACGGGCTCCGACCGGTCGGAGAACCACAACACCGAGCAGTTGCGTGAGGCGGGCGCGACCGTCTCGATCGGCCACTCTGCCGACAACCCGGGGGTGGCCGACGCCGACGCACTGGTGTACACGGGCGCGCTGTGGCCGGACAATCCGGAATACCTGGCCGCGGTCGAGCGCGGCATCCCCGTCCTGCATCGCTCGCAGGCGCTCGCCTGGCTCATCAACCGCTCGCGTCTCGTCGCCGTGGCCGGGGCCCATGGCAAGACGACCTCCACCGGCATGATCATCACCGGGCTGCTCGGGCTCGGTGCCGACCCGAGCTTCGTGAACGGGGGAGTCATCCAGTCGCTCGGCGTGAGCTCCGCGTTCGGCTCGGACGGCCTCTTCGTCGTCGAGGCGGACGAATCGGATGGCTCCTTCCTCCTCTACGACACCGCCGTCGCCCTCATCACGAACGTCGACGCCGACCACCTCGACCACTACGGCGACCACGACGCGTTCGATGCCGCCTTCGTGAGCTTCGCCTCCGCGGCGTCGGAGTTCGTCGTGATCTCGAGCGATGACGCCGGGGCGCAGCGAGTGCGCGCCCGACTGGACCACCCCCGGGTGCTCTCGTTCGGCGTGGCAGAGGACGCGGATGTCCGCGTGTCCGACATCGTCGCCGAGGGGCCGGTGGCCTTCACGGTCTCAGTCGACGGCTGCTCCTACTCGACGCGGTTGAGGGTGCCCGGTCGGCACAACGCCATCAATGCCGCGGGTGCGTTCGCGGTGCTCGTGGGTCTCGGCCACGACCCCGCTCGCTCGCTCGAGGCGATCTCCGAGTTCGGCGGCACCGAGCGGCGATTCGAGCTCCACGGTGTCGTGCGCGGTGTGAGCGTCTACGACGACTACGCGCACCACCCGACCGAGGTCGCCGCCGCTCTCGCGTCGGCCCGCACCGTGGTCGGGGAGGGCCGCATCATCGCGATCCACCAGCCGCACCTCTACAGCCGAACCCAAGCGATGGCGGGGGAGTTCGCGGCGACCTACGAGAGCCTCGCCGACCACACGATCGTGCTCGACGTGTACGGCGCCCGGGAGGACCCCGTGCCGGGGGTGACCGGGGCCCTCGTCGCCGACCGTTTCGCGGACCCGTCCCGCGTGGACTTCCTCCCCGACTGGCAGCAGGCCGCCGATCGGGCCGCCGCCGTCGCACGGGAGGGGGACATCATCATGACCCTCTCCTGCGGGGACGTGTACCGCATCGTGCCCCAAGTGCTGGATGCTCTGAGCGCGAGCCCGAGGAGCTAGCGTGAAGCGGCCCGAGGGCTTCGACCCGCCGGCGAGCGCTCCGCCGCCGGGCCGCGGAGCGACACCGCCCAGGGCGGCGAAGCAGCGACCGGCGCGCGAGGCAAAGCCCGCGCCGGCTCGGCAGGCCCCGCAGCGACCGGCGGACGAGGCTGTCAGCCACACCCGGCGTCCGCGGACGGCGCCCACGCCCGCCGCGTCCCCTCGAGAGCGCGAGCGGACCGACGCCGCGTCCCGCGTGCCCCGACCGGCCCGGCAGCCCGCTCCCGATGCGGGCGGTCGAGCGGAACTGCGTCGGGCCGCGCGTGAGCGCCGACGTGCCGAGCGCGCAGAAGTGCGCCGCTTCACCCGGCGTGCGCGGAACCGCCGTGTGGCCGTCGCCGCCGTCCTCGGGACGATCCTGACCCTCGTGGGGCTCGTGCTCACCGCCGTCTACTCGCCGATCCTCGCGCTGCGCCAGGTGCGCGTGGATGGCGCATCCCGGGTCAGCGCCGAGGAGGTCGTTGCGGCGATCGACGGGCAGCTCGGCACCCCGCTCGCGCTGCTCGACTTCGCGGCGATCGAGAAGGAACTCGGCGCCTTCCCGCTCATTCGCAGCTACGTCACCCAGACGCTTCCTCCCGACACGCTCGTCATCCAGATCGTCGAGCGCCAGCCGGTCGGGGCGATCGCCGCCCCCGGCGGTGGATTCCAGCTCGTCGACCCCGCGGGTATCGTGCTCGAGGAGTCGCCGCAACGCTTCCCGGGTGTGCCGCTCATCGACCTCGCGGGAGGCTCCGTCTCGGATCCGGCCTTCGCCGCCGCCGTCGAGGTGCTCCTCGCTCTCCCGCCGGCACTGCTCGCGCAGGTCGACACGGTGTCGGCTCACACCCAGGACGACGTGGCCCTGGTTCTCACAGGGGTGGGGCAGCGCGTCGCGTGGGGGAGCGCTGACGACTCCGCCCGGAAGGCTGCCCTCCTCGCGGCGCTCATCGCTGTGACGGATCCGGCTCAGGCGGGGGAGTTCGATGTCTCCGCGCCATCCAACGGGGTGTTCCGCCCGGCATAGTCGTCCATTCGCGACACGCGGGCGCGTCGTGCGGGGAGCCGGGGCCGACCGACCTACCCTCGACTCAGGACAAGCTCGTGAGCAAAACTTTAATCCTAAAGTAAAGGTTGAAGGTTAAGCAAGCGACGCCGAGCAGTAAGGCAGCGGAGGCCGGGATCGTGACGTCAAACCAGAACTACCTAGCAGTCATCAAGGTGGTGGGCATCGGTGGTGGCGGTGTCAACGCCGTCAACAGGATGATCGAGCTCGGCCTGCGCGGCGTCGAATTCATCGCCATCAACACCGATGCCCAGGCGCTGCTCATGAGCGACGCCGACGTCAAGCTCGACGTCGGTCGCGAGCTCACGCGCGGGCTCGGAGCGGGGGCGGACCCCGAGGTCGGTCGCCGCGCCGCCGAGGATCACGCGGAGGAGATCGAAGAGGCCCTCGCGGGTGCCGACATGGTCTTCGTCACGGCGGGCGAGGGCGGCGGCACCGGCACGGGCGGCGCCCCCGTCGTGGCCCGCATCGCCAAGTCGATCGGGGCGCTCACGATCGGTGTCGTCACGAAGCCCTTCGGCTTCGAGGGCAAGCGTCGCCAGGCGCAGGCCGAGCTCGGCGTCTCCAACCTCAAGAACGAGGTCGACACCCTCATTGTGGTTCCCAACGACCGGCTCCTCGAGATCTCCGACCGGGGGATCAGCATGCTCGAGGCGTTCTCCACGGCCGACCAGGTCCTCCTCGCGGGTGTCCAGGGCATCACCGACCTCATCACGACGCCTGGCCTCATCAACCTCGACTTCGCCGACGTGAAGTCGGTCATGCAGGGCGCTGGATCGGCGCTCATGGGCATCGGGTCGGCGAGGGGGGCGGATCGCGCGATCAAGGCCGCCGAGCTCGCGGTCGCCTCGCCTCTGCTGGAGGCGTCGATCGACGGGGCCCACGGCGTTCTGCTCTCCATTCAGGGCGGGTCGAATCTCGGCATCTTCGAGATCAACGACGCCGCGCGCCTCGTGCAGGAGGCAGTGCATCCCGAGGCCAACATCATCTTCGGCGCGGTCATCGACGACACCCTCGGCGACGAGGTCCGCGTGACTGTCATCGCCGCGGGCTTCGACGGGGGAGAGCCCACGCCCAAGGCGCGCGACAACCGCCGGAGCAACTATGTCGTCCCCGAGGAGTCGGTGCAGGCGCCCACCGCGGCGGCCTCGAGCGACGATGCCAACTGGACCTCGAGCGAGCCGAGCCTCGTGCACACCGCGCCGATCGACCGGGGCGGTTTCGATGACGACGACTCGGACCTCGACCTTCCTGAATTCATGAAGTAGTGTCCGACGCACCACCGCCCGGTCTCGCCGAGCGCCTGGCCGGCGTCCGGGACGCCATCGCGGATGCATCTCGCGACGCCGGTCGCGACCCGGACGGCATCACTCTCATCGTCGTCACCAAGTTCCACCCCGCGAGCCTCGTGCGGGAGCTCGCTGCGCTCGGTCAGCGCGACTTCGGCGAGAACCGGCACCAGGAGGCGCGGCCGAAGGCGGCGAGCCTCACCGACATCGACGCGACCTGGCACTTCGTCGGCCAGCTGCAGTCCAATAAGGCGCGGCAGGTCCGAGAGTATGCCGACTTCATCCATACCCTCGATCGCGAGTCGCTCGTTGCGGCGCTCGGTGGCGCCGGGCGACCCGTCGACGTGTTCCTGCAGCTCAACCTCACGGACGACCTGGCGCGGGGCGGCGCGCGGGAGAGCGACCTTCCCGTGCTCGCGGAGCGCGTGCTCGCGACTCCGGGGCTCTCCCTCCGCGGGCTCATGGCCGTCGCGCCGCTCGGAGAGGAGCCGCGCCGCGCCTTCGAACGCGTGCGGCTCGCCTCCGAGCTCGTCCGCCGCACGGCGCCCGAGGCGACCGCGCTCTCGATGGGGATGTCAGGCGACTTCGCCGACGCGATCCGAGAGGGCGCGACACACCTTCGCATCGGCACGGCAATCACCGGAAATCGTCCGACGCCCGGTTAATCTCAAAGAGAACTGAAGCATTCGGAGGATCACGATGGCTAACCCGCTGCGCAAGACCATGGTCTACCTGGGCCTCGCGGACGAGGACTACGAGTACGAGCAGGCCGCGCCTGCCGCGCCCGCGGCCCCCGTAGCGCACGCGCCGGCCGCCACTCGGGCTCCCGTCACGCCGCTGCGTCGTGCGGCGTCCCGCCCGTCGGGCGCGGAGATGAACGAGATCCTCACGGTGCACCCCCGGCAGTACAAGGACGCACAGGTCATCGCCGAGAACTTCCGCGAGGGCATCCCGGTCATCATCAACCTGTCGCAGATGAGCGAGCAGGATGCGCGTCGCCTGATCGACTTCGCGTGCGGGCTCTCCGAGGGTCTTTACGGCAAGATCGAGCGGGTCACCAACAAGGTGTTCCTGCTCTCGCCGGCCCACGTCGCCGTCAGTGGTGAGGCGGCCGAGGTCGAGTCGGACGTCGACGCCTCGTTCTTCCCCCAGCAGTAGCCCAGCGCCCGTTCGCTAGTCTGTCGAGGTGCCCTCCCTCGTCTCGGTCGTTGCGACCGTCGTGTATGTCGCCCTGATCCTGTACTTCCTGGCGATGTGGGCGCGACTGATCCTGGACTTCGCGAGGATGCTCGCCCGAAGGTGGCGACCGCGCGGGTTCGGGCTCGTGCTCGCGGAGGCGGTCTACACCGTCACCGATCCGCCGATCAAGCTCGTGCGCCGAGTCATCCCTCCGCTCCGCGTCGGCGGTGCCGCGCTCGACTTCGCCTGGAGCATCGTGATGCTCGTGGTCATCATCCTGATCTCGGTGACGTTGGGCTTCATGAACTGACCGCGGTGGCGGTACTGTGGAACGACGACGGGGGGAGCGGTTCGACCGGCCCCGAGTATTATGTGGCGATAACTAAACGTCATGTTGACGTTTAAAGAAAGTCTTAGAGGTGACGAAAATGGCCCTGACTCCGGAAGATGTAGTCAACAAGCGGTTCCAGCCGACGAAGTTCCGCGAGGGCTACGACCAGGACGAGGTGGATGACTTCCTCGACGAGGTCGTCGTCGAGCTGCGTCGCCTCAACCAGGAGAACGAGGAGCTGCGTCAGCGCCTCATCGCGAGCGACTCGCGCATCAACGAACTGCAGCGCCAGGCCCAGCAGGGCGGCGGTTTCGTGCAGCAGCAGCCCGAGCCGGTCATTGCCGCTCCCGTGCCCGCGCCGGCGGTTGCGCCCGTCGGCATGCCGCAGGCCGACGCCAACGCGATGGACCCGGGTAACACCAACAACCTCCTGCAGCTCGCGCGCCGCCTCCACGAGGAGCATGTCCGCGAGGGCGTGGAGAAGCGCGACGCGCTCATCGCGGAGGGTCACGCCACGGCCGCCCGTGTCGTCGCCGAGGCGGAGTCGCGCCAGCGCGCAGAGCTCAGCTCCCTCGAGCAGGAGCGCTCGGGGCTCGAGCGGCGCATCGAGGAGCTGCGCAACTTCGAGCGGGAGTACCGCCAGAAGCTCAAGGGGTACATCGAGGGCCAGCTGCGCGAGCTCGAGAGCTCGAACGAGCTGACGGCCGCACCGAGTGCCGCTGCCGTCTCCGCGGCCGCTCCGTCCGCGGCGGCTCCGTCGGCCGCCGCTGCTCCCTCTGCGCCGTCGCCGCAGTACGCCGCCCCCGCCTCGCCGCAGTACCCCGCTCCGGCTCAGTACACCGCGCCGTCTCCGGCAGCGCCGCAGTACAGCTCGGCTCCGGCGCCTCAGCCCGGCGACTTCACTGGCGGCTTCGCCGGCAACTGACACCTCGTGCAGCGGCGAGGGGGCCCCACCGGGTCTCCTCGCCGCTGTCATGTCCTGACCACTCGATGACCATGGAATCCCGCAGCCTCCCCGTGCCCGATGGCCTCGCCGGCCAGCGCGTCGACGCCGGACTCGCCAAGCTGCTGGGCTTCTCCCGCACGTTCGCCGCGGAGGTCGCCGAGAGCGGCGGCGTCTTTCTCGACGGCCGGAGCCTCGGCAAGTCGGATCGGTTGGAGGCGGGCGGCTGGCTCGAGGTGCACTGGCAGTCGCGCGCCGAGCCGACGATCATCCCGGTCGTGGTCGACGATCTCGGAATCGTCTACGACGATGACGACATCGTCGTCGTCGACAAGCCCGCCGGCGTGGCCGCCCATCCGAGCATCGGCTGGGACGGACCCACCGTCCTCGGAGCCCTCGCCGGCGCCGGCTTCCGGATCGCGACATCCGGTGCCGCCGAGCGTGCGGGAATCGTTCATCGACTGGATGTCGGCACGAGCGGGCTGATGGTGGTCGCCAAGAGCGAGAGGGCGTACTCCGCGCTCAAGCGGGCCTTCCACGACCGCGAGGTGCACAAGATCTACCACGCCGTCGTGCAGGGGCATCCCGATCCTCTCGTCGGCACGATCGACGCCCCCCTCGGCCGCCACCCGGGCTCGAGCTGGAAGTTCGCGGTCGTCGCCGACGGCAAGCCGAGCGTGACCCACTACGAAACCCTCGAGGCGTTCCGAGCTGCCTCGCTCCTGGAGATCGAACTCGAGACGGGGCGCACCCACCAGATCCGAGTGCACATGGCCGCTCAACGGCACCCGTGCGTCGGCGACGCGATGTACGGCGCCGACCCCACGCTGTCGGCCCGTCTGGGGCTGTCCCGCCAGTGGTTGCACGCCCATCGATTGGGGTTCGAGCATCCCACCGGAGGCGGCTACGTCGAGTTCGAGTCGCCCTATCCGGCCGACCTTCAAGCGGCGCTTGAGGTGCTTCGGGCCGACTAGGGCGAGTCGACTGGGATGCCGTCAGCGGTGCCGATTACGCTGGTACTCCCGACGGACCGGAAGAGCGACAGTGGCATCAGGCGACTCCTTCGTGCACCTGCACGTACACAGCGAGTACTCCATGCTCGACGGCGCCGCGCGGGTCGCCCCCATGCTCGACAAAGCGGTCGAGGAGGGGATGCCCGCCATCGCGATCACCGACCACGGCAACATGTTCGGCGCCTACGACTTCTGGAAGAACGCGACGGCGCGCGGCATCAAGCCGATCCTCGGCACCGAGGCCTACATCACTCCGGGCACGCACCGCAGCGACAAGACGCGCGTGCGATGGGGTACGGCCGCCCAGTCCGACGATGACGTGGGAGGCTCCGGCGCGTATACCCACATGACGCTCCTCGCGGAGAACAACGAGGGCATGTACAACCTGTTCCGGTTGTCGTCGCTCGCCTCGATCGAGGGCTACTACTTCAAGCCCCGCATGGACCGCGAGCTCCTGTCGCGGTATTCGAAGGGGATCATCGCCACGACAGGGTGCGTCGGCGGCGAGGTTCAGACCCGGCTCCGCCTCGGGCAGTACGAGGAGGCGCGCAAGGCCGCGGCCGAGTTCCAGGACATCTTCGGCAAGGAGAACTTCTACGCCGAGATCGCCGACCACGGCATCGAGATCGAGCGGCGCACGATGGGCGACCTCCTGAAGCTCGCCAAGGAGCTCGGGATGCCGCTCGTGGGCACGAACGACCTCCACTTCGTCCACCGCGAGGACACCCACGCGCAGCAGGTTCTGCTGTGCGTCGGCACCGGGTCGACGATGGACGACCCCAAGCGCTTCCGGCTCGAGGGCGACGAGTACTACTTGAAGTCCGCGGCCGAGATGCGCGCGATCTTCCGCGACCACCCGGAGGCGTGCGACAACACGCTCCTCATCGCCGAGCGCTGCGAGATCGGCTTCGAGAAGCGCGACCTCATGCCGCGCTTCCCGGTGCCGGAGGGCGAGACCGAGGCGACGTGGTTCGCCAAGGAGGTCGCAGCGGGCATGGAGCGCCGATTCCCGGGCGGCGTGGATGAGGCGCACAAGGCGCAAGCCGACTACGAGGTATCCGTCATCACGCAGATGGGCTTCCCCGGCTACTTCCTGGTGGTGGCCGACTTCATCTCGTGGGCGAAGAGCCAGGGCATCCGCGTGGGCCCTGGCCGCGGCTCGGCCGCGGGCTCGATGGCCGCGTACGCGATGGGCATCACGGAGCTCGACCCGCTCGCTCACGGGCTCATCTTCGAGCGCTTTCTCAACCCCGAGCGCGTCTCCATGCCCGATGTCGACGTCGACTTCGACGACCGTCGCCGACCGGAGGTCATCAAGTACGTCACCGAGAAATACGGCGACGACCGGGTCGCGCAGATCGTGACGTACGGCACGATCAAGGCGAAGCAGGCGCTCAAGGACTCGGCGCGAGTGCTCGGAATGCCGTTCTCGGTGGGGGAGAAGCTCACCAAGGCGATGCCGCCGGCGATCATGGGCAAGGACATCGCGCTCGGCGACGTGTTCAACAAGGAGGCGGAGCGCTACAAGGAGGCGGCCGACCTCCGGGGTCTCGTGGAGACCGACGCGGAGGCCAAGCGGGTCTTCGACACCGCTCTCGGCATCGAGAACCTGAAGCGGCAGTGGGGGGTGCACGCGGCGGGGGTCCTGATGTCTGCCGAACCCCTGCTCGACGTCCTGCCCGTGATGAAGCGCGAAGACGACGGCGCGATCATCACCCAGTTCGACCAGCCCCCGCTCGAGGACCTCGGCCTCCTCAAGATGGACTTCCTCGGCTTGCGGAACCTCACCGTCATCGGCGACGCCTTGCGCATGATCGAGGAGAACACGGGCTCCCCGCTGAAGATCGAGGAGCTCGACCTCGACGCCGATCAGCCCACCTACGACCTCCTTGCGCGAGGCGACACCCTCGGCGTGTTCCAGCTCGATGGCGGGCCCATGCGCGCCCTGCTCAAGCAGCTCAAGCCGACGAACTTCGAAGACATCTCGGCTGTCATCGCGCTCTACCGCCCGGGTCCGATGGGCATGAACTCGCACACAAACTACGCGCTGCGAAAGAACGGGCTCCAGCAAGTCGAGTCGATCCACCCGGAGCTCGCGGAGCCGCTCAAGGACATCCTCGACACGACGTTCGGCCTCATCGTCTACCAGGAGCAGGTGATGAGCGTGGCCCAGAAGGTCGCGGGCTTCACGCTCGGCCAGGCCGACGTTCTGCGGCGAGCGATGGGCAAGAAGAAGAAAGCCGAGCTCGACAAGCAGTTTGCCGACTTCGAGGCCGGGATGCTCGGCAACGGGTACAGCAAGGACGCGGTCAAGGTCCTCTGGGACACCCTCATGCCGTTCGCCGACTACGCGTTCAACAAGGCGCACAGCGCCGGCTACGGCGTGCTCAGCTACTGGACCGCCTATCTCAAGGCGAACTATCCCGCCGAGTACATGGCGGCGCTCTTGACGAGCGTGGGCGACTCGAAGGACAAGCTGGGCATGTACTTGAGCGAGTGCCGACGCATGGGAATCAAGGTGCTGCCGCCGGACGTCAACGAGTCGCGGGTGGACTTCAGCGCCGTGGGTGCCGACGTGCGGTTCGGTCTGGGGGCGGTCCGCAACGTGGGCGCGGCCGTCGTCGACCTCATCTCGAAGGCGCGCGAGGAGAAGGGACGCTTCACGTCCTTCCACGACTTCCTCCGCAAGGTCCCGATCCCCGTCGCGAACAAGCGCACGATCGAGTCGCTCATCAAGGCGGGCGCGTTCGACTCGCTCGGAGCGACCCGCCGGGCCCTCCTCGAGATCCACGAGGACGCGGTCGACTCCGCGGTGAGCGTCAAGCGGAACGAGGCCAACGGCCAGGTGGGCTTCGACTTCGACAGCCTCTGGGATGAGCCGGAGGCCGTCGACCACGTGCCCGATCGCCCCGAGTGGGCCAAGCGCGACAAGCTCGCGTTCGAGCGGGAGATGCTGGGGCTCTACGTGTCCGATCACCCGCTCGCTGGTCTCGAGATCCAACTCGCGAAGCACGCGAGCGCGTCGATCAACGACATCCTCGGCGGCGACGTCGCCCAGGATGGCGAGCACGTCACGATCGCGGGTCTCGTCACGAGCGTCCAGCACCGCGTCGCCCGCAACAGCGGCAACCAGTACGGGATCGTGACGGTCGAGGATTTCGCGGGCGAGATCAGCGTCATGTTCCTGGGTAAGACGTACCAGGAGTTCTCTCCGGCTCTCGTCAACGACTCGATCGTGGTGGTCCGTGGTCGGGTGAGTGTGCGCGACGACGGAATGAACCTCCACGCCGTGAGCATGTTCACCCCCGACACCGGGCCGGGCCTGGGCTCCGGCCCCCTCGTGATCTCGGTCCAGGAGCAGCGGGCGACCACGGACGTGATCTCCGCGCTCAACGACGTCCTCATCCGCCACGCCGGCGACAACGAGGTGCGACTCCGACTGCTGCGCGGCGACAGCGCGCGAGTCTTCGAGGTTCCCTACCCCGTGACGGTGTCGGCGGACCTGTATGGCGAGCTCAAGAGCCTGCTCGGTCCGAGCTGTCTCGCGTAGGGTATCCGGCCGGCCCGCGCGCGACGACGAACTAGCATGGTCACGATGATGCGATCGATCGACCTCCGCGCCGTTCAGCCCACCCGAAGCGAGCTCGCGCGTCTCGTTCCGCGCGCGAGCGTCGATGTCTCGGCTGCGAGCGCGACGGCCGCCGAGCTCATCGACGACGTCTGCTCGCGCGGCGCCGTGGCGCTCCTGGAGCAGGCCGAGCGGCTCGACGGCGTGCGGCCGGAGCACGTTCGCGTCCACGCCGATGAGATCTCCGCCGCCGTCGCGCGACTGCGGCCCGAGGTCCGGGACGCGCTCGAGGAGGCCATCGACCGAGTGCGAGCGGCGACCCACGCGCAGGTGCCCGCGGGTACCGTCACCGATCTCGGGGCGGGGGCGCGCGTCATCCAGCGCTGGCAGCCCGTCGGCAGAGTAGGACTCTACGTGCCGGGCGGCAAGGCGGTCTATCCGTCGAGCGTCGTCATGAACGTCGTGCCCGCCCAGGTCGCGGGCGTCTCGTCGGTTGCCCTTGCCTCACCGCCCCAGCGGGCGTTCGACGGCGGTGTGCACCCCACGATCTTGGGGGCGGCGGGATTGCTCGGCATCGAGGAGGTCTACGCGATGGGCGGGGCGGGAGCCATCGGCGCCTTCGCGTTCGGTGTCCCGGACCTCGATCTCGATCCCGTCGACGTCATCACGGGGCCCGGGAACGTCTTCGTCGCCGCGGCGAAGCGCATCGTCCGCGCAACGACCGGCATCGACTCCGAGGCCGGCCCCACCGAGATCCTCGTCATCGCCGACGGGAGCGCGAATGCCCGGCTCGTCGCCGCGGACCTCATCAGCCAGGCCGAGCACGACGAGCTCGCGGCCGCCGTTCTCGTGACCGACTCGCCCGAGCTGGCCGAGGCCGTCGCGGTCGAGGTCGAGCGCCTCGCCGCGCTCACGACGCACCGCGATCGGGTTGGGACCTCGCTCGCTGGCCCGCAGTCGGCGATCGTCCTGACCCGGGATCTCGAGGATGCCGCGGCCTTCAGCAACGCCTATGGTCCTGAGCACCTCGAGATCCAGACCGCGGAGCCCGGCGCCGTGCTCGACCTCATCGACAACGCGGGAGCAGTGTTCCTCGGTGCCTACTCGCCGGTGAGCCTGGGGGACTACCTCGCCGGGTCGAACCATGTGCTGCCGACGGGTGGGCAGTCGCGGTTCTCCTCGGGCCTCGGTGCGTTCACCTTCTTGCGCCCGCAGCAGATCGTGAGCTACGACCGAGGTGCGCTCGAGGCGGTCGCGGGCCGCATCGTCGCCCTCTCCACAGCCGAGGACCTCCCCGCACACGGTGCCGCCGTCTCGGCACGCTTCGAGCAGTAGGCGGTAGCCTGGAGGGACCATGTTCTGTCCCTTCTGCCGGCACCCAGACAGTCGCGTGATCGACTCGCGCACGAGTGACGACGGGCTGTCCATCCGTCGTCGTCGCCAGTGCCCGGAGTGCGGTCGCCGCTTCTCGACGACGGAGACCGCGAGCCTCAGCGTGATCAAGCGCAACGGCGTCATCGAGCCGTTCAGCCGCGAGAAGATCGTTGCGGGGGTGCGGAAGGCCTGCCAGGGACGCCCGGTCACCGACACCGATCTCGCGGTGCTCGCCCAGAAGGTCGAGGAGACCATCCGCGCGACGGGCGCAGCGCAGATCGACGCGAACGACATCGGCCTCGCCATCCTCAGCCCCTTGCGCGAGCTCGACGAGGTCGCCTATCTCCGCTTCGCGAGCGTCTACCAGGCCTTCGACTCCCTCGAGGACTTCGAGGCGGCCATCACCCTCCTGCGCGTCGATCACCACTCGAGCGAGACCCCGACGGCCTGAGCGCGTTCGATGCCCTAGCCTGGCTGGAGCATGTATCGCCTCCTCTTCCACCTCGTCCTCTCCCGACTCGATCCGGAGCGCGCCCATCGGCTCGCGTACGCCGTCATCCGCCTGATGCCGACGTTCGGTATCGGCGCGCTCGTCTCGCGAGCGACTCGGCCCGATCCCTCCTTGCGCGTCCGCACGCTGGGCCTGGATTTCCCGTCGCCGTTCGGCGTGGCGGCAGGATTCGACAAGGAGGGTCTCGCCATCCGCGGTCTCGGTCAGCTCGGCTTCGGCCACATCGAGGTGGGCACGATCACCGCGATCGCGCAACCGGGCAACGAGAAGCCGCGCCTGTTCCGGCTCGTGCCGGACCGCGCAGTCATCAACCGCATGGGCTTCAACAATCACGGGGCCGCAGCGGCCCGCCGCATCCTCGAGCGCGCCGCGGCACGACGTGCGCGGCCGGTGATCGGCGTCAACATCGGCAAGTCCCGAGTGGTGGACGTGGATGACGCGATCGCCGACTACGTCGAGAGCACTCGTATCCTGGCGCCCGCCGCCGACTACCTCGTCGTCAACGTCAGCTCGCCGAACACCCCCGGGTTGCGGGGGCTCCAGGAGCTCGAGAGGCTCGCGCCGCTGCTCCGGGCCGTCAAGCACGAGGCGGGTGGCACGCCGGTCCTCGTCAAGATCGCCCCGGACCTCACGGACGACGAGGTGCGCGTCATCGCGGCCCTCGCGGTCGCGGAGCTCGACGGCATCATCGCCACGAATACGACGCTGTCGCGGGAGCGTCTGCGCACCGATCCCGCTGTTGTCGCGGCGGCGGGCGCCGGCGGGCTGTCGGGCCCGCCGGTCGCGGCGCGGTCTCTGGAGCTGCTGCGACTCATCCGATCGAGCGTGCCCGGCGACTTCTGTGTGATCTCCGTCGGCGGCGTCGAGTCGGCCGACGACGTGATCGAGCGCCTGGGTGCGGGGGCGACGCTCGTCCAGGGCTACACCGCGTTCCTCTACCGCGGGCCTCTGTGGGCCCGCGAGATCAACCGGAGCCTCGAGGCGCGGGGGATCAGACCGGGTACTGCCCGCGCTTGACCTGCGGCTTCGGCAGCCGCATCATCCGCAGCTGGAGCGCTCGCATGGCGGCGTACCAGCGCACCTTCTCCACGCGGTCGGCCCCGAACTTCGCCGCGAGCCGACGGCGGACGAGGAAGCCGAGAAGGATCGCGTCGGCCGCCGCAAGGATGAAGAAGGCCCACAGCGCGATGATGGCGATGTACTGCACCTCGGGCTGGGGGAAGAAGGTCAGGATGATGACGAGGAACATCAGCGGGATGAGCAGTTCGCCGAAGCTGAACCGCGCATCGACGTAGTCGCGGACGAACTTCTTCTGGGGCCCGCGGTCGCGCATCGGCAGGTACTTCTCGTCGCCGTTGGCCAGGCCGATCCGCGCCTTGTCGCGCTGCTCCTGGGCCTGGGCGCGGGCACGCCGGCGGGCCTCGGCGCGGTCGTTCGAGACGAGGGGGCGCTTGCGGGCCTCCTCCTTCTCGCGACGCGTCGGCGTCGGCCGTCCCTTGCCGACGGCGGACTCCTCAGCGGTCGGCTCGGCAGGGGTGGGGGTGCTCGGCGTTGTCTTGGCCACGGAAGTCCTTGATGTCGGGGTCTGCTTAAGATTACTCGCATGACCCACACGCCGCAGTCGCACCCCCTCCTGCCCGAGCTGTCGGAGGCCGTCCAGTCCGGTCTCCCGACAGCGATCTCCGATCTCGGGGGCCTCGTGCGCATCCCTTCCGTGTCGTGGGATGGATTCGACCCGGCCCACGTCGCCGCGAGCGCGGACGCGGTGCGGGGGCTGCTGGAAGGTCTTGGCGTGTTCGACTCGGTGGTGGTCTCCACGGCCCCGATCGACGCCGATCGCACCGGTCAGCCCGCGGTTCTGGCGACCCGGGCGGCACGAAACGGCAAGCCGACGATCCTGCTGTACGCGCACCACGACGTTCAACCGCCCGGGAACGCGGATGACTGGCAGTCCGCACCGTTCGAGCCGACAGTGCGCGGTGACCGGCTGTACGGCCGAGGTGCGGCGGATGACAAGGCCGGGGTCATGGCCCACGTTGCCGCCATCCGCGCCTTCACTCAGGTCGTCGGCAGCGACTTCGACCTCGGCCTCGTGGCTTTCATCGAGGGGGAGGAGGAGTTCGGCTCGCGCTCGTTCTCGAACTTCATCGTCCAGCATCGCGACGAGCTCGCCGCGGACGTCATCGTCGTCGCCGACTCCGACAACTGGGACACCGAGACGCCGGCTCTCACGGTCGGTCTGCGGGGCAACGTCACGTTCAAGCTGACCGTCGCGACGCTCGAGCACGCGAGCCACTCGGGGATGTTCGGGGGAGCGGCTCCCGACGCCATGCTCGCGACCATCCGCTTGCTTGCGAGTCTGCACGCAGCCGACGGCTCCGTCGCGGTCGCGGGGCTGACGTCGCGCGAGGCGACGACTCCCGACTATTCGGAGGCGCGACTGGCCGAGGAGGCCGCGCTGCTCGAGGGCGTGCATCCGATCGGCCACGGTCCGGTCCTCAGCCGGCTGTGGGACCAGCCCGCCATCACGATCACCGGAATCGATGCGCCCACGGTCGTGATCGCGTCGAACACCCTTGTCCCGAGCGTCACCGTGAAGGTGAGCGCTCGCATCGCGCCCGGGCAGTCGGCGGATGACGCGTTCCGCGCGCTCGAGGCCCACTTGCGCGAGCACGCTCCCTTCGGCGCGCACCTGACGATCTCCGACGTGGACAAGGGAAATCCGTTCCTCGTCGACACGAGCGGTTGGGCCGTGGCCGAGGCCACCGACGCGATGCGCGAGGCCTGGGGCCGGGAGGCGGTCCAGACGGGGATCGGTGGCTCGATCCCGTTCATCGCGGACCTCGTGGAGGTGTTCCCCGACGCGCAGATCCTCATCACGGGCGTCGAGGACCCGGATTCGCGGGCCCACAGCCCCAATGAGTCCCTCCACCTCGGCGTGTTCCACCGCGCGATCCTCACCGAGGCCGTCCTCCTCGCAAAGCTCGAGGGGCGGGCGTAATATGGATGACATGACAGATACCGCCATCGCAACGCACGGCGTGGGCCTCACCGACGCCGCGGCGACCAAGGTCCGCACGCTGCTCGAGCAGGAGGGTCGCGACGACCTCCGCCTTCGCCTCGCTGTCCAGCCCGGCGGGTGCTCGGGGCTCATCTACCAGCTCTACTTCGACGAGCGGATGCTCGAGGGAGACGCGCTGGCGGAGTTCGGCGAGGGCGTCGAGGTCGTCGTCGACAAGATGAGCGTGCCGTATCTCGATGGCGCCACGATCGACTTCGAGGACACCATCCAGAAGCAGGGCTTCACGATCGACAACCCCAACGCGCAGGGCTCGTGCGCGTGCGGCGACAGCTTCCACTGATCGACCGGCGGTTTCCGAAGAACGCGTCCCCTCGGGGGCGCGTTTTTCGTTTCACGGGGGCCGTGGTGCGACCGGGGGAGCCCCCGTCGGGTTATAGACTGGGCGGGATTGAAGTCCATGTTCTGCGAGAGGTCACAGGTGCGCTCTAACCGCCTTAAAAGATGGGCTGTTATTCCGATCGGTCTAGCAGTCGCGATCATCCTCGCGGGATGCACGCAGGAGCAGCTGCAGGGCTGGCTCCCGGGCGACGCGGAGACCACGAACCACACGTCGCGCATCATCGGCCTCTGGGTCACCTCGTGGATCGTGCTTCTCGCCGTCGGTCTCGTGACGTGGGGCCTCATCATCTGGGCAGCCGTCGTGTACCGGCGCCGCAAGGGCCAGTCGGGCCTGCCGGTGCAGCTGCGCTACAACCTCCCCGTTGAGATCTTCTACACGATCGTCCCGCTCATCCTCGTGCTCGGCTTCTTCGCCTTCACCGCTCGCGACCAGGCCGCGATCGAGGAGCCCACGGCCAATCCCGACGTTCAGATCGAGGTGTTCGGCAAGCGCTGGGCGTGGGACTTCAACTACGTCACGGATGACGCGTACTACTCGGGCGTGCAGGCGGACTTCAACCCCGACGGCTCGATCGACACCGACAACCTCCCCGTGCTCGTGCTCCCGGTCGACAAGACGGTCGAGATCAAGATCGAGTCGCGCGACGTCATCCACTCGTTCTGGGTCGTGGACTTCCTCTACAAGAAGGACATGATCCCGGGCAAGAGCAATTACATGTACTTCACGCCGACCAAGATCGGCACCTACGCCGGCAAGTGCGCCGAGCTCTGCGGCGAGTACCACTCCCTCATGCTCTTCACCGTCGAGGTGGTCTCGCAGGAGGACTACGACGCGTACATCGAGTCCCTCAAGGCCGGCGAGTACGCGCCGTACGGCGGCGAAGGGCAGATCGGCGCCGACTTCAACGTGAACCAGAACCTGCCCGGCAACGGCAGCAGCACCGAGGACTGAACACGATGACCACAGCAACCCTGCAGACCCCGGGCATCTCGACGGCCGCCCAGCGCAAGGGCAACGTCCTCGTCAACTGGATCACGTCGACCGACCACAAGACCATCGGGTACATGTACCTGATCTCGTCGTTCTTCTTCTTCCTCCTCGGCGGGGTGATGGCCCTCGTCATCCGCGCCCAGCTGTTCCAGCCGGGTCTCAACATCGTGGCGACGGGGGAGCAGTACAACCAGCTCTTCACGATGCACGGCACGATCATGCTGCTCATGTTCGCGACGCCGCTCTTCGCGGGCTTCGCGAACGTGCTGATGCCCCTCCAGATCGGTGCGCCCGATGTCGCGTTCCCGCGACTCAACGCCTTCGCGTTCTGGCTGTTCATCTTCGGCAGCACGATCGCCGTCGCCGGCTTCCTCACGCCGCAGGGCGCGGCCTCCTTTGGCTGGTTCGCCTACGCCCCGCTGTCGAGCACGACGTTCTCGCCCGGCTACGGCGGAAACCTCTGGGTGTTCGGTCTGGCGCTCTCCGGCTTCGGCACCATCCTCGGCGCCGTGAACTTCATCACGACCATCATCACGATGCGCGCTCCCGGCATGACGATGTGGCGCATGCCGATCTTCAGCTGGAACACGCTCGTGACCTCGCTGCTCGTGCTCATGGCGTTCCCCGTGCTCGCCGCGGCCCTCTTCGGGCTCGGTGCGGACCGCGTCTTCGACGCCCACATCTACGACCCCGCCAACGGCGGTGTCATCTTGTGGCAGCACTTGTTCTGGTTCTTCGGGCACCCCGAGGTCTACATCATCGCGCTGCCGTTCTTCGGCATCATCTCCGAGGTCCTCCCGGTCTTCAGCCGCAAGCCGATCTTCGGGTACAAGACGCTCATCTACGCGACGATCGCGATCGCGGCCCTGTCTGTGACGGTGTGGGCGCACCACATGTACGTCACCGGTTCCGTCCTGCTGCCGTTCTTCGCCCTGCTCACGATGCTCATC
Source organism: Antiquaquibacter soli (assembly GCF_030580675.1). Taxonomy (GTDB): domain Bacteria; phylum Actinomycetota; class Actinomycetes; order Actinomycetales; family Microbacteriaceae; genus Rhodoglobus; species Rhodoglobus soli. Next base: position 1,297,833 of record NZ_JAUQUB010000001.1, read on the forward strand.
GCGGTGCCGACAGGGGTCAAGATCTTCAACTGGATCGGCACGATGTGGCGGGGTTCGGTGACGTTCGAAGCGCCTATGCTCTGGGCGATCGGCTTCCTGATCACCTTCACCTTCGGTGGACTGACGGGTGTCATCCTGGCCTCGCCGCCGCTCGACTTCCACGTCTCCGACACGTACTTCGTCGTGGCTCACTTCCACTACGTCGTGTTCGGTACCGTCGTCTTCGCGATGTTCAGCGGCTTCTACTTCTGGTGGCCGAAGTGGACGGGCAAGATGCTCAACGACCGACTCGGCAAGATCCACTTCTGGCTGCTCTTCATCGGCTTCCACACGACGTTCCTCATCCAGCACTGGATCGGAGTCGTCGGCCTGCCGCGTCGTTACCGCACGTACCTCGCGGAGGACGGCGTGACCTGGATGAACCAGCTCTCCACGATCGGCGCGGCGATCCTCGCCATCTCGATGCTGCCGTTCTTCTACAACGTGTTCATCACCGCGCGGAAGGCGCCCAAGGTGACGGTCAACGACCCGTGGGGCTACTCCCGCTCGCTCGAGTGGGCCACGAGCTGCCCGCCGCCGCGACACAACTTCACGTCGATCCCGCGCATCCGCTCGGAGTCGCCCGCGTTCGACCTCAACCACCCGGAGGCGGGCATCCCGGTGGGCGTCGGCCCGCTCAAGGATGCTCCCGAGGCCCCGGTCTACGACCTCAGCGATGAGAAGGTGAAGTAGCTCACATGCGCACCAATTTCCGGATGTTCTGGATCCTGGCCGGATTCTTCTTCTTCGCGGACATCGTCTACACGGTCTGGTATTTCCTCTCGCACCCGGACCAGGAGCACTGGTGGCTCCGGATCGAGTGGGTGGGTTCTGTCGCGATCCTCCTGACCGGCATCCTCGCCGTGCTCATCGCCTTCTACCTCGGCCTCGTGCTCCGCTCGCAGGGCGGAGAGCTGCCGGAGGACCGCCTCGACGCAGACGTCGACGACGGGGAGGCCGAGCAGGGTCACTTCAGCCCGTGGAGTTGGTGGCCGATCGTGCTGGCCTTCTCCTCGGCGATCGTCGTGCTCGGCCTGGCGGTCGGACCTTGGATCTCGTTCATCGGTGTGGGCCTCCTCCTCGTCGCGATCGTCGGGTGGGTCTACGAGTACTACCGCGGATATTTCGCCCGCTAGAGCGTCGTGCACGGGCCGCTCCGCCGTCGTTGCGACGGGGGGAGCGGCCCTTGCCGTTCCCCAGTAGCCTCGGACGGTGCACGTGCATCTGAGCGAGTACGACGAGCGCTGGCCGAGCTGGTTCGAGCGCATTCGCCACGCGCTTCCGGAGGGGCTCGTGGCCGAGCATGTCGGGAGCACGAGCGTGCCCCGTCTCCTCGCGAAGCCGATCGTCGACGTCGATGTCGTCATCGAGTCCGCGGACTCCGTGGCGGGGGTTCTGGCGCTTCTCGGGGCCGCAGGATGGGCTCATGAGGGAGATGGAGGGATTCCCGGGCGTGAGGCCTTCGAGTCCCGCCCGGATCTGCCGCCTCATCATCTCTACCGCGTCGTGCGCGGCAGCGCGCCGCACCGCGACCACACCGACCTCCGCGACCATCTGCGTGCCTCAACCGAGGACGCCGTCCGGTACTCCGATGTCAAGCGCTCGCTGGCGCACCTGCTGCCCCACGACCGGGCGGCCTACACCGAGGGCAAGGCCGCGATCGTCTCGGAGCTGCTCTCGCGGTCCCGGGAGCGGGGTTAACGCGGTGAGGCCCCGGGAGGTCCCGGGGCCTCACGACGCGACGCCGGCTAGTGGTGCTCGCCGTGGCCCGCCTCGAGCTCAGTCTGCTTGACCGGCTCAATGCGGTCCTCAAAGAACCAGCGCGAGAATCCGGCACGGATGCGCTGGCGCACGGTGATGCGTCCACGCTCGTCGGGGCGGATCATGAGCGGCTTGTAGTCGGTGTAGCTCACGAGCTTCCAGCGCTCGTACTCGTCGAGCTGCTCGTGGACCTCGATGTACTCGCCGCCCGGAAGGCGCACGATTCGGCCGGACTCGAAGCCGTGCAGGGCGATCTCCCGGTCCTTCTTCTGGAGGGCCAGACAGACCCGCTTGGCCACGAAGTACGCCACCACCGGTGCCACGAACAGCAGCGCCTGGAGCGCATTGATGACGCCCTCGATGGTCAGCTTGAAGTGGGTCGCGATGAGGTCGGAGCTCGCAGCAGCCCAGAGGACTGCGTAGAAGGTGACACCCGCGGCTCCGATCGCCGTCCGGGTCGGCGCGTTGCGAGGGCGGTCCGCCATGTGGTGCTCGCGCTTATCACCCGTGATCCACCCCTCGAGGAAGGGGTAGAAGGCGACGATCGCGAGGAACAGCGGCAGAACGAGCAGCGGGATCAGGATGTTGAGCGACAGGGTGAAGCCGAAGATCACGACCTCCCAGCCCGGGGGAACGAGGCGCAGTGCGCCGTCCGCGAACCCGATGTACCAGTCCGGCTGGGTTCCCGCAGAGACGGGGGAGGGGTCGTAGGGCCCGTACGCCCAGATCGGGTTGATCTGGAAGAGCGAGGCAATGAGGACGATCACGCCGAAGATGATGAAGAAGAAGCCACCGGCCTTCGCGGCGAACACCGGCATGATCGGCACGCCGACGACGTTGTCGTTGGTGCGCCCCGGAGCAGCGAACTGGGTGTGCTTGTTGATGACGAGGAGCACCATGTGCACACCGAGCGCGGCGATGAGGATTGCCGGCAGCAGCAGGATGTGGAGCACGTAGAGACGTCCGACGATGTCGAAGCCCGGGAACTCGCCGCCGAAGAGCAGGTAGGAGATCCACGTGCCCACGATCGGAACTCCCTTGACCATCCCGTCGATGATGCGAAGTCCGTTACCCGACAGCAGGTCGTCGGGGAGCGAGTAGCCCGTGAAACCCTCGGCCATCGCGAGGATGAAGAGCACGAAGCCGATGACCCAGTTGATCTCTCGCGGCTTGCGGAACGCACCGGTGAAGAACACCCGCAGCATGTGCAGACCGATCGACGCCACGAAGAGCAGGGCTGCCCAGTGGTGGACCTGGCGCATGAGCAGTCCGCCGCGGATATCGAACGAGATGTCGAGAGTGGACTGCATCGCGACCGACATCTCGATGCCCTTGAGGGGCACATACGATCCGTCGTAGATCACCGGGACCATCGACGCCTGGAAGAAGAACGTCAGGAACGTTCCGGACAGCAGGATGACGATGAAGCTGTAGAGCGCGACCTCGCCGAGCATGAACGACCAGTGGTCGGGGAAGATCTTCCGGCCGAGTTCGCGGACGAGACCGGAGATGCTCGTGCGCTCGTCGATGTAGTTCGACGCCCAGCCGACGAAGCGCATGCCGCGCCCCGTTTCCGGCTTGGTCTCGGTGGTCGGTGCGGTCGTGGTCACAGCTCACGCTCCCAGAAGCTCGGGCCGACGGGCTCGGTGAAGTCGCTGCGTGCGACGAGGTAGCCCTCCTCGTCGACGGTGATGGGCAGCTGAGGAAGGGGGCGCTTGGCCGGTCCGAAGATGACCTTCGCCTCGTGCGAGATGTCGAACTGCGACTGGTGGCACGGGCAGAGGAGGTGGTGCGTCTGCTGCTCGTACAGCGCGACCGGGCATCCGACGTGGGTGCAGATCTTGGAATACGCGACGATGCCGGCGTAGCTCCAGTCCTCACGTCCGGGGGAGACGTGCAGGTCCTCCGGCTTGAGGCGGACGAGAAGAACGGCAGCCTTGGCCTTCTCCTCGAGCTTGTGGTCGGACTCGAGGAGACCCTCGGGGATCACGTGGAAGGCGGAGCCGAGAGTGACCTCCGAAGCGCGGATCGGGGTTCCCGAGGGATCGCGGGTGAGGCGCACACCCTTGTCCCACATCGTGTGCTTGAGGAGCGCCACCGGGTCTTCGGCGGGCGCCAGATCACGGAAGAGCACGACCGCCGGGAGCGGGCTCACCGCGAGAGCACCGATGAGGGAGTTGCGGATGAGCTTGCGCCGGGTGAAGCCGGACTCCTTGTTGCCGAGCTGGAATACCTCGACCGCCTTGGCACGCGTCTCGTCGGTGCCGCGTGTGCCGTGGCGGAGTTCCACGAGGTCGTGGCCGTCCATGAGGGCCTTGGACCAGTGAACCGCGCCGATTCCGATACCGAGAAGCCCCAGGGTGATTCCGAGGCCGAGGAACAGGTTGTTCAGGCGGACCGAGAGCAGGTCGCCCTCGTGGATCGGGAACACGATGTACGCGACGATCGCGAGCACGCTTCCGATGATCGAGACGAAGAACCACGCGGAAACGCGGCGCTCGGCCTGCTTCTCCTTCTCCGGGGAGAGGTCGGTGACGCGCGGGCGGAAGGGCGGGAAGCCCGGGTTCTGCACCTCGTCGGCGACCACCACGGCAGTGCCGTGGGACGGCGGGTTCGCGCCGTGCTTCTCGACTGTCGAGCCGACGGCGGCGCCGTCAGTCGGGTCGTGGTCCTTCGCCATTCTTATCCCTTCAACCGTCGAGCGGCGCTGCTAGTTGGACTTGGCCGTGAGCCACACGGTGATCGCGACGATCGCACCGAGTCCGAAGATCCAGATGAATAGGCCCTCCGACACGGGGCCCAGGTTGCCGAGTCCGAATCCGCCCACGGAGGGCTCTTCGTCGAGGAACTTGAGGTACGTGATGATGTTCGCCTTGTCCTCGGGCGAGATGTTGTGGTCGTTGAACACCGGCATGTTCTGCGGGCCGGTGAGCATCGCCTCATAGACGTAGACGGCCTCGACGTCGGTCAGCGGGGGAGCGAACTTGCCCTCCGTGAGAGCGCCGCCCGCACCCGCGACGTTGTGGCACATCGCGCAGTTGATGCGGAAGAGCTCGGCACCGATCGCGGCGTCGCCGTCGCCCTGGAGGTACTTCTCGTCGGGGATGCTCGGGCCCGGGCCGCGGGAAGCCACGTAGGCGGCGAGGGCGGCGATCTGCTCCTCAGTGAACTGCGGGGGCTTCTGCTCGGCCTGCGGTCCTGTCGCGGCCATCGGCATGCGGCCCGTTCCGACCTGGAAGTCGACAGCGGCAGCACCGACGCCGACCAGGCTGGGGGCCTGCGACGTACCCTGCAGGGCCATGCCGTGGCACGTCGCGCAGTTCGCGGCGAAGAGCTTGCCGCCCTCCTCCACGAGCGCGTCCTGGGCGGCTTGAGTCTCCGCCGTCGCGCTCGACGTGAAGAGCGCGTACGCGCCGCCGGAGGCCATGAGGCCGATGAGCAGGAGGGCGACGCTCGCCAGAGGATGACGGCGGCCGGTCGCTTTCTTATTCTTCGCCATGATGCGTAGGGGTCCGATTCTTATCTCAGGATGTAGATGACGAGGAACAGGCCGATCCACACCACATCGACGAAGTGCCAGTAGTAGGAAACGACGACAGCAGTCGTGGCCTCCTTGTGGCCGAAGCGCGTCACGGCGAAGGCCCGGCCGATGACCAGGAGGAAGGCGATGAGTCCGCCCGTGACGTGGAGACCGTGGAATCCGGTCGTGATGTAGAACGCCGATCCGTAAGAGTCACTCGACAGGCTCACGTGCTCGCTCACGAGGAGCGCGTACTCGTAGATCTGGCCGACGACGAAGGTCGCGCCCATGGCGTAGGTGAGGAAGAACCACTCGACCATGCCCCACTGGCGGAACTGGAGGAGCGAACCGGTGCGGCGAGGCTGCATGCGCTCGGCGGCGAAGACGCCGGCCTGCGCGGTGAAGGACGACAGCACGAGGATCGTGGTGTTGATGGCGGCGAACGTGATGTTGAGCTTCGCCGTCTGGTCCGCCCACAGCTCCGGCGACGTCGCCTTGAGCGTGAAGTAGATGGCGAAGAGGCCCGCGAAGAACATCACCTCGCTGCCGAGCCACACGATCGTTCCGACCGCCACGGTGTTGGGGCGCTGGACTGCGGGTACTCCGGTCGAACGCGGGAGAGAAGCTGTGGTCACCCTCCCATTATGGTCGATTTCCCAGACGGCGTTTTGTCATTCGCCAGGCCAGTCGCGCAGCCTCGTTAGGATTTGGCCATGGCGATCGAGAGAACCTGGCCCGACATCCTCGCAACGCTCGTCGATGGGCGCGATCTCTCGATCAGCGAGGCCGAGTGGGCCATGCAGTCCGTCATGGCGGGCGAGGCGACGTCCGCCCAGCTGGCCGGCCTTCTGGTCGCCCTGCGCGTCAAAGGCGAGACGGTCGACGAGATCGTCGGATTCCGGGATGCCGTGCTCGCAAACGCCCAGCCGCTGGCCGTCTCACCCGATGTACTCGACATCGTCGGCACCGGCGGCGACCCGTACGGCGCCGTCCTGAACATCTCGTCTGTCGCGTCCGTGATCGCAGCGGCAGCGGGCATCCCGGTCGTCAAGCACGGCAACCGCGGGGCGAGCTCCGCGTCGGGCGCGTCCGACGTGCTCTCCGCGCTCGGCCTCAACCTCGACCTCTCGCCCGAGCGCACGGCGCAAGTGCTCGACGAGGTGGGGGTCACCTTCGTGTTCGCGGCGCTCTTCCACCCGGGGTTCCGCCACGCGGGGCCCACGCGCAAGGAGCTCGGCATCTCGACGCTGTTCAACGTGCTCGGACCCCTGTGCAACCCGGCGCGACCGAACGCCTCGGCGGTCGGCGTGGCGAGCCTCGAGCGCGTTCCACTCGTGGTGGGCGTCTTCCAGACGCGCGGTGCGACCGCACTCGTCTACCGCGGGGATGACGGCATCGACAAACTCACGACGACCGGGCATAGCCACATCTGGGAGGTCACGCGGGGAGCGGTGACCGAACACGACCTCGATCCTGCGGAACTCGGCATCCCGCGCGCGCCGATCGAGGCGCTCCTCGGCAAGGACCCGGCCTATAACGCCGGCGTCGCGCGCGGAGTGCTCTCGGGGGAGCCGGGGCCGGTCCGCGACATCGTGCTGCTCAACGCGGCCGCGGGGCTCGTCTCGTGGGAGCTCTCGCGGGATCCCGACCAGCTCCAGGAGCCGATCCTCGACCGGCTGCGGGCACAGTTCGATCGCGCCGCCTCCGTCGTCGACTCGGGCGCGGCCGCGGAGAAGCTCGAGGCCTGGGTCGCCGCGACGAACCGCTAGTCCTCGACCCAGTCGAGGGTCTTCGAGATCGCCTTGCGCCACTCGCGGAGCAGTCTCTCGCGGTCGTCGTCGGACATCGCGGGCTCCCACCGGCGGTCCTCCTGCCAGTTCGCCCGCAGTTCGTCGAGACCCGCCCAGAATCCGACCGAGAGTCCCGCGGCGTACGCCGCCCCGAGGGCCGTCGTCTCGGGCACGACGGGGCGCACGACAGGGACGCCGAGGATGTCGGCTTGGAACTGCATGAGCCTCTCGTTCGCGACCATCCCCCCGTCCACTTTGAGCTCGGTCAGCGGCACGCCGAAATCGGCGTCCGCGGCGTCCAGGACCTCGCGCGTCTGGAATGCCGTGGCCTCGAGGGCGGCGCGCGCGATGTGGCCCTTGTTCGCGAATCTCGTCAGGCCGAGGATGGCTCCCCGGGCATCCGGCCGCCAGTGGGGCGCGAAGAGACCGGAGAAGGCGGGGACGAAGTACACCCCGCCGTTATCGTCGACGCTCGAGGCGAGCTCCTCGACCTCGGCGGCGCTCGAGATGATGCCGAGATTGTCGCGGAGCCACTGGACGAGGGATCCCGTCACCGCGATCGACCCCTCGAGGGCGTAGCGCGGGGGCTCGTCCTCGAGCCGGTAGGCGACGGTCGTGAGAAGCCCGTTGCCCGACCGCACGATCTCCTCACCCGTGTTGACGATGAGGAAATTCCCGGTGCCGTAGGTGTTCTTCGACTCTCCGGCGTCGAAAGCCGCCTGGCCGAACGTCGCCGCCTGCTGGTCGCCGAGGATGCCCGTGATGGGCACATCCCGCAGCAGCGAGCTCTTCTCGATCACCCCGAACGCATCCGAGGAGCTGCGGATCGCGGGGAGCATCGAGAGGGGGATCCCGAACTCGGCTGCGATCTGCTCGTCCCACTCGCAGGAGCCGAGGTCCATGAGGAGGGTGCGGCTCGCGTTCGTGACATCCGTCGCGTGCACGCCGTCCTGCGTGCCGCCGGTGAGGTTCCAGAGCAGCCACGAGTCGGTCGTGCCGAAGAGCAGGTCGCCGGCCTCCGCGCGCTCCCGCGCCCCGTCGACGTTCTCGAGGATCCACACGATCTTCGTGGCCGAGAAGTAGGTCGCCAGGGGAAGGCCGACGCGGTCCTTGAAACGATCGACGTCGCCGCGGGCCAGCCGGTCGACGATCGGCTGGGTGCGGGTGTCCTGCCAGACGATCGCGTTGTACACGGGCTCGCCCGTGTGGCGATCCCAGACGACGGCCGTCTCCCGCTGGTTGGTGATGCCGACGGCGGCGATGTCGTGGCGGGTGATGTCGGCCTTAGCGAGCGCGGTGCCGATGACCTCGCGGGTGTTGTTCCAGATCTCGACCGGGTCGTGCTCCACCCACCCGGCGCGGGGGAAGATCTGGCGGTGCTCGAGCTGGCCGACCGACACGACGCTGCCCGAGTGGTCGAAGACGATGGCCCGCGTGCTCGTCGTGCCCTGGTCGATCGCGAGGACGAAGGTGCTCATGGCTCGAGGGTACCCAGCAGGTGTGTCGGCTGCGGCATCGTTGCGCCAGGCGAGACGAATGTACTCACGCGAGGCTGTCCGGACCGAGCTCCGAAGCCGACCGATGCCCGGAGAGCCCCAGGACGAGGTCGAACTCGGCGATGATGTTGCGCAGCACCGCCTCCGCGCCGGCCGCGCCGGCCACCGCCATTCCGTACACGTAGGGGCGGCCCACGAGTACTGCGTTGGCTCCTCGTGCGAGGGCCTTGGCGACATCGCTGCCCGACCGCACTCCGCTGTCGAGGAGCACCGGCATCCGACCGTTCACGCGATCGGCGATCGCGGGCAGTGCCGCGAACGAGCCGATCGCGCCGTCGATCTGGCGGCCGGCGTGGTTGCTCACGACGATCCCGTCGACGCCGTAGTCGAGGGCGAGGGATGCGTCATCCGGGTGCTGGATGCCTTTGAGCAGGATCGGCAGGGTCGTGCGTCCGCGCAGGAACGCGAGGTCGTTCCAGGTGAGGCTCGGCCGCGAGAAGACGTCCAGGAACGTCTCGACGGCGGCGCGGGGCGCGGGGGAGCGCAGGTTGCTGCCGAATCGGCCGGGGTGATTGCGAGACATCTCGACAAGTGTGCGGATAGTGGTCGGCGTGATTCTGGGCTTCGGGCCCGCCGCCGGGGGAGCGGCCAGGCGCTCGGACACGAGACGGGCGAACACCGGGTCGCTCGTGTACTGGGCGATCCCTTGGGCCCGGATGAACGGCAGGTAGGCGACGTCGAGGTCGCGGGGCCGCCAGCCGAGCATGTGGGTATCGAGGGTCACGACGATCGCTTGCGCACCGGTGCGCTCCGCCCGCGACACGAAGCTCTCCACCAGCTCGTCGTTGCTGCTCCAGTACAGCTGGAACCAGTGCGGCGAGCCGTCCATGCTCGTGGCCACCGTCTCCATCGGCACGGACGCCTGGCTCGAGAGCACGTAGGGGATCCCGAGCGCCCGAGCGGCAGCGGCGATCGCGAGGTCGGCGTCCGGATGCACGAGCTCGAGCACTCCGACGGGGGCGGCGAGAACGGGGGAGGGGTAGCGGTGCCCGAAGAGCTCCACGGAGAGGTCGCGGGTCGAGACATCCCGCAGCACGCGGGGAACGAGGTGCACCGCGTCGAAGGCGGCGCGGTTGTTCGCCGCCGTGACCTCGGCTCCGCTCGATCCCGCCACGTACGCCCAGGCTGCGGGCGACATGGCACGGTGGGCGGCTGCCTCGAGCGCCTCCCAGGAGGCGGGGACCACGGGCATCCCGCCCTGGGCACCCGCCCGGTAGATCGCGGACTGGGTGTCGCGGCCGACGTTCACAGAGCTCTCCTCACCATCGAGTGGTTCGAGACTAGCCGCCGTCAGGCGCCGGACACATAGAGCCAGCGTCCGCCCTCCCTCACGAAACGGCTGGCCTCGTGCTGCGACCCCGCGCCGTCGGGGGAGCGGTAGTGGGCTTCGAACTCGACGACGCCCTCGCTGTCGAGCATCCCGCCGCGCGATCGGGACAGGATGTCGAGGCGGTACCAGCGCAGTCCGGCGTCCAGCTCGAGGGAGTCGGGCCGGGTCGACGGATGCCACGACTCGAGCAGCCATGAGGCGTCGCCGACCGCGAACGCCGAGAACCGCGATCGCATGAGCCGCTCGGCGCTCGCCGCGGTCGTCTCGTGACGGTGGATCGGCCCGCAGCACTCGTCGTAGGGCAGTCCGGTTCCGCAGGGGCAGCGCATCCGGCCAGCGTACCGAGGGGGCCACGCGCGAGCCCTAGGCTGGAGAGCATGTCCAAGGTCCTCAGCAGTCTTCCCGTCGGCGAGCGCGTCGGCATCGCGTTCTCCGGTGGTCTCGACACCTCGTGCGCGGTGGCCTGGATGCGTGAGAAGGGCGCCGTGCCCTGCACCTACACCGCGGACATCGGCCAGTACGACGAGCCGAACATCGGCGAGGTCCCGGCGCGGGCGCTCGAGTACGGCGCCGAGATCGCTCGTCTCGTCGACGCCAAGACCGCCCTTGTCGAGGAGGGGCTCGTCGCGCTGCAGTGCGGCGCGTTCCACATCCGGTCGGGCGGCAAGACCTACTTCAATACGACGCCCCTCGGTCGCGTCGCCACGGGCACGATGCTCGTGCGGGCCATGAAGGAGGACGGTGTCGACATCTGGGGCGACGGTTCCACCTACAAGGGCAACGACATCGAGCGCTTCTACCGCTACGGGCTCATGGCGAACCCGCGACTGCGCATCTACAAGCCGTGGCTGGACTCCGCCTTCGTGGGGGAGCTCGGCGGCCGCACCGAGATGAGCGAGTGGCTCGTGGCTCGCGGCTTCCCGTACCGGGATTCCACGGAGAAGGCGTACAGCACGGACGCGAACATCTGGGGCGCGACCCACGAGGCCAAGAACCTCGAGGAGCTCAGCTCGGGCCTCGACATCGTCGACCCCATCATGGGCGTTGCGGCGTGGCGCGACGACGTCGAGGTCGAGACCGAGGTCGTCTCGGTGCGCTTCGAGGCCGGGCGGCCCGTGGCGATCAACGGGGTCGAGTTCACCGACCCGGTCGCCCTCGTGCTCGAGGCGAACGCGATCGGTGGCCGCCACGGACTCGGCGTGTCGGACCAGATCGAGAACCGCATCATCGAGGCGAAGAGCCGCGGCATCTACGAGGCTCCCGGGATGGCACTGCTGCACGTCACCTACGAGCGCCTCGTCAACGCGATCCACAACGAGGACACCGTCGCGAACTACCACGCGGAGGGTCGTCGGCTGGGCCGCCTCATGTACGAGGGGCGCTGGCTCGACCCCCAGTCGCTCATGTTGCGCGAGTCGCTGCAGCGCTGGGTCGGCTCGGCCATCACGGGCGAGGTGACTCTGCGACTGCGTCGCGGGGACGACTACACGATCCTCGACACGACGGGGCCGCACCTGAGCTACCACCCGGAGAAGCTGTCGATGGAGCGGGTTGGGGATGCCGCGTTCGGTCCCGCCGACCGCATCGGTCAGCTCACCATGCGCAACCTCGACATCGCCGATTCGCGGTCGCGCCTTGAGCAGTACGCCGCGGCAGGGCTCCTCGGCGGCCCGACGGCAGACCTCATCGGTCGCCTCGAGGCAGGGGAGAGCGCCGCCATCACGGCAGGTCCGGTCGAGACGGAGCTCGAGGCCGCGACGGATGCTGCGAACGAGGGCTCGGCGTTCGACCTCGGCACCGACTGACAGGGCAGCGCAGCTCGGCCGCTGAGCCTTCAGCGGGTTGGCGATTCTTCGGGGCGAGCGACGCCAGCGAGCGCGCGGTCCACCACATCCGAGAGGAACGGGCGGCTCGCCGACTGGGCGTCGAATGCCACTCGCACCAGGACGGCGCCGGTCATGACTGCCAAGGGCACGTCGACGTCGCCGGGGGAGAGGTGCACCTCGAGCGCTCGGCGCAGCCCGGCGGTGCCGGTGTCGTAGAGACGCCGGCGAAGCTGATCGACAACGGGGTCTGACCCGGTTCGTTCGATGACCCCTCCGAGTATGCGCGCAAGGCGACCGGTGGAGAGGTCGGCGGCGAAGTCCTCGAGGGCGACGAGGAGGTCGGCTCGGAGGTCGCCGGTCGGTTGCGGATGGTGCGCCTCATCACAGATCAAGTCCACCGCATCACGGACGAGGTCGAGACGCTGCGGCCAGTAGGTGTAGATCGTTCCCCTGGCGTAGCCCGAGCGTCGGGCGATCTCGGCGTGGGTCACGTGCTCCCATCCATCGGCGAGGAGTACCTCCGCTGCGGCGGCGACGACGTCTCGCCGCGTGCGCGCGACCCGGGGGTCTGAGACTTCCGCTGTGCCGGCCATTCCCACAGTCTAGACAAAATAGGACAGTTGTGCTGTTAATAGACAACATGTCCAATAACTACTCCAGTGTTCACAGCAGCGGGATCGAGGTTTTCGCGCTTCCCACGGGGAGCTACTCCGCTCGCGCAGCGTTTGCCTTCCGCGGGGGTTCGTTCTTCGACCGTCGTCAGTTCGCCGCTACTGCTGTTCTCGTTCGGCATCCGTCGGGGGATCTGCTGATCGACGCCGGATTCGGCCGGGATTTCGAGCGGCATCTCGAAATACTCCCGGCCTTCCGTCGATCTGCGCACACGGTGGGTGCCCCCGTCGTCGACCAGCTGATCGACGCGGGGTATGACCCGGGTCGATTGACGGCGATTCTCCTGACCCACTCGCACTGGGATCACGTGAGCGGCATCGCTGACCTTGACGTGCCGGTGCTGATCACCAGAGAGGAGATCGCCTACGCCGGCCGCGCAGCGGGTGACCGAGTCTTCAGCGAGGTATCCCGCGACCGGCGCCTCGTGACCTACGCCTTCGATGAAGGCCCCTTTGAGGGGTTCTCTGCCAGCTACGACCACTACGGTGACGGCTCCCTCGTCGTTGTGCCGGCGGTGGGGCACACGTCCGGTTCAGTCATCGTCTTCGTGCGTACCTCGGCGGGGGAGCGGTTCGCCTTCATCGGCGACCTCGCCTGGCAGCTCGAGGCGGTCGAGCGCACGGTGGATCGTCCCTGGCTCATGAGGCGCCTGGCCGACAGCGACCCGGCGCGCATCCGCGAGGACCTCCAGCGCATCTCCGGGCTGGCGGACCGCTACCACGTGATCCCTGCCCACGACGCTCGAGCGTTCCAGTCGGTGCCGGCGTTGAGCGGCGAGGCACTTCGTTGAGCGATCAGGATCGCCTCACCGCTGGTCGCGCCGTCTATGCTCGCAACTTCGGTGTTGACGACGCCACCGCCCAGCGCCTGATGGAGAGCCGGGCGGGTTCGGCCTTCGTGGCGGAGAGTTACGTCGCTGCCGGCGGACCCGGCTGGTCGGGAGTGCACTTGACCGACCGCGACCGAAGCGTGGCCACGATCGCCGCCCTCGTGGCCCAGGGGGTCACCGACGATCGACTCGCCGTCTACCTGCGGGTGGCGCGTCGAGAGGGCCTGGACGATGACGGCCTGACCGAACTCATGATCCTGCTCACCGCGTACGTCGGTCAGCCCTCGACATCGCTGGCCATGCGCGCGGTGCTGGGGAGTGGCAGCCAGGAGGGGCCACGGGGCTCCGACATACGCCACTTGACATAATGTGCATTATCGGGTGAAGCAGGATGCTGCGAGAACCGCGTTTCGACCCCGGCCGGATCGCGCCGGCGCCCCGGGCAACCTCAGGCTTGCTCGATGCGCAGCAGATTTCCGGCGGGATCCCGCACGGCGCAGTCCCGCTTGCCCCAGTCCTGATCCGTCGGTTCCTGGACGATGTCCGCGCCACCGGACTCCAGGACCTCAAAAAGTGATTGAAGGTCAGGAGTTCGCAATTGGATCCCCGCGTACGTGCCCTTGGCCATCATCTCGAGGATGGTCCGCCGCTCGTCGTCGCTGAGATTCGGGTCGGCCGTCGGCGGTTGCAGGACGATGGACGTGCCCGGCTGTCCGGGCGGGCCGACGGTGATCCACCGCATGTCCTGGTATCCGACATCGAGTCGCACCTCGAAGCCCAGCAGGTCGCGGTAGAACGCGAGCGAGGCCTCCGGGTCGGTGTGCGGGAGGAAACTGGCCGAGATCGTGAGTTCCATGCCGGTCATGCTAGAGCGGCGGCATCCGATCGCGCTTCTCGATTCCTGACCGGCCGCGTGATGACGCGCGTCGTGCACCCGGGAATGCCCGCCAGGGACGCCGCCTCCCGCCGGTAGACGCTCGGAGGCACGCCCACGAGTTCAGTGAACCTCGTGCTGAAGGTGCCGAGCGACGAGCATCCCACCGCGAAGCACACCTCGGTGACACTGAGCTCACCGCGGCGCAGTAGCGTCATCGCCCGCTCGATCCGTCGCGTCATGAGGTACGAGTACGGGGATTCTCCATACGCGAGCTTGAACTGGCGGCTCAGGTGGCCCGCGGACATGCCGACGCCGCGCGCGAGCGACTCGACGTCGAGCGGCATCGCGTACTCACGGTCGATACGATCGCGAACCTTCCGGAGCAGCGCGAGATCCGACAGCGTCGCCATCAGCGGTCCAAGAACCTGCGCAGCGCTTCCGCGGCCACCTCGTGGTCCACGACATCGGGCTCCCCCGACACCGTGATCGTGCCGATCACCAGTCCCCCGGCCCGCAGCGGGATCGAACCGCCGTGGGCGCGATACACGTCGGGGTTCAGTCCGAAGTCCTGCACGGATTGCCCGGATGCCTCGAGGCGCCGTCGCACCAAAAGCGAGGGTTCCTCGAAGTGACGGGCTACCGCGGCCTTGCCCTGGAGCCACGGATCGTTGTCCGGTCCCGTGGAGCCGAGGCGCGCGCGGAAAGCGAGGTCGTCCCGAACGACGACGTCGACCGAAAGGTTGAGCTCGCGCTCCGTGATGACCTCGACGGCGCTCAGGCCCAGATCGACCGCCTCCTCATTACCGAACAGGCCGAGGTCGATGCGGGTGAGCTCCTCGAGCTCCTCGATGGTGAAATCGGGAAGGTCGGTCATCAGCAGGACGGCAACTGGCGGCGCACGAGGCTCACCAGCTCCTTCGGCTCGAAGGGCTCGTCAGTCGAGATGAGCTCGGCGAGGCTCCACCAGCGGTGTGCGAGCACGTCGATCCGCTCCTCATCCGTCCAGTGCTCGGAGGATGGGTCGAAGGCGTCGACGACCGCCGTGTAGAACTCGGCGTGGCCGGTGTCGTGGTCCGCGTCATCCCACTCGACATCGAAGTCGTGGGCCCAGACGGGCGCGCCCAGTTCGTCGATGCGCAAGCCGGTCTCCTCGAACAGCTCGCGCACGGCGGCCTCATGGTGAGACTCCCCCGGGTCCACTCCCCCGCCCGGCGTGATCCAGCGAGCCATTCCGCTCGAATCGGGCGCCGTCGTCAGGAACAGCAGGATCCGGTCGTCCCGGTCGAAGAGCAGCACGCGGCTCGTGAGCCGGTGCACTCCGACCGCCTTCATCAGCGCTGGAAGTCCGAGATGTCGCCGACGTACCGAGTGTGGTGTGCGGGAATCGGCTCGACCGCGGCGAGGGCGACCTCGGCCGCGAACTCCCCCACGTTGTAGAGGCGGCCGGCCGCCTCCTTGCGCGCCTCGATGGCACCGGGGTTCGCCCGCTGCAGCAACGTCGCGGTGATCGTGCCCTCGATCATGTCGCCGGAGACGACGACGAACTCGATCCCGTCGGCCTCGAGCCCCGGGATGAGCTCCCGAAGCGCGTCCTCCCCCGCCCGCTTGCTGAGGGCGACCGGCAGGTACTCGGGCATCGTCTCCACCGTCTTGATGAAGTGGGCCTGGTGGCTCGTCACGAACACGATGCGCGACCCGCTGTCGAGGAGCGGGCGAACCGCCTGCAGGAAGTCGACCTGCGCGTCGCGGTTGAGCTTCATCGCGTAGTCCTCGGCCATGCCGCTCTCCATGCCGCCGGAGGCGTTCAGCACGAGGATGTCGAGGCCGCCGAAGGCGGATCGGATGGTCTGCACGAGCGCGGCCACCGATTCCGGGTCGGTGAGGTCGGCACCCACGGCGATCGCCTCACCGCCGTTGCCGCTCAGCCGCTCGACGAGCTTGAGAGCACGTGCCTCCTTGTTGCGGTAGTTGATCGCGACGCGCGCGCCCGCCTCGGAGAAGTAGCTGATGGTATCGGCGCCGATGCCACGGGACGAGCCCGTGACGAGCACGCGCTTGCCCTCGAGGGAGCCAGGGGCCAGGGGATTCACTGCGGAGTCGCTCACAGCAGTCGAGACTAGCAAGGAGCCCCCGTGCACCGCGCTCTCGGCAGGTGCTAGTTTCAATAGCGAACCGACACGCGAGAGGTGCCGCTCATGCTTCTGGACTTCCTGACGACCTACGCCTGGATCGTCTGGCTGGCACTCATCCTGGTTTTCGTGATCATCGAGGTGACCACTCTCGAGTTCACTTTCCTCATGCTCGCCGTCGGCAGCCTGGGCGGGCTGGTCTCCGGGCTGCTGAACGCTCCCTGGTGGCTGCAGGTCATCATTGCCGGTGTACTCTCGATCCTTCTGCTCTTCGTCGTCCGGCCGGCCTTGCTGCGAGCCCTCAAGCGCGGCGCCGACCCGGCCAAGAGCAACGTCGAGGCCCTCATCGGCCTGACCGGTGTCGTCACCAATGACTACTCCGGGAACGCGAGCCACGTGAAGCTCTCGAACGGCGACACCTGGACCGCTCGCCGTGACGACCACGAACCCCTCGTCGAGGGACAGCGCATCACCGTGACCGCCATCGACGGAGCGACCGCCGTGGTCGCCCCAGTGGAAAGGACCGCCTCATGACCGACGCCGGCCAGATCTTCGGCCAGTTGATCCTCATCATCCTGATCGCGATCGTCGCGATCTTCGTGCTGGTGATCCTGTTCCGCTCCATCCGGATCATCCCGCAGGCCAACGCCGGGATCGTCGAGCGCCTCGGCAAGTACCACAAGACGCTCATGCCCGGCCTCAACCTGCTCGTGCCGTTCATCGACCGGCTCCGTCCGCTCATCGACATGCGCGAGCAGGTGGTGTCCTTCCCACCCCAGCCGGTGATCACCGAGGACAACCTGGTCGTCTCGATCGACACCGTCGTCTACTTCCAGGTCACGGATGCCCGTGCCGCGACCTACGAGATCGCGAACTATCTCGGCGCCGTCGAGCAGCTCACGACTACCACGCTGCGTAACGTCGTCGGTGGCCTCAACCTCGAAGAGGCGCTCACGAGCCGCGACAACATCAACGGCCAGTTGCGCGTCGTGCTCGATGAGGCGACCGGCAAGTGGGGCATCCGGGTCAGCCGCGTCGAGCTCAAGGCGATCGATCCGCCGGTGTCCATCCAGGACTCGATGGAGAAGCAGATGCGCGCCGAGCGGGACCGCCGCGCCGCCATCCTCACCGCCGAGGGACTCAAGCAGTCGGAGATCCTCCAGGCCGAGGGCGCCCGGCAGGCCGAGATCCTCCGGGCGGAGGGCGACGCGAAGGCCCAGGTGCTGCGGGCGCAGGGTGAGGCCGAGGCCATCACCACGGTCTTCAACGCCATCCACACCGGCGACCCCGACAGCAAGCTGCTCGCCTACCAGTACCTCCAGACGCTCCCGAAGCTCGCGGAGGGAGAGTCGAACAAGCTCTGGATCATCCCGTCGGAGCTCACCGAGGCGCTCAAGGGGATCAGCGAAGGATTCTTCGGTGGCAAGGGTCCGGCGCCCAAGTAGCGCCGGCTCGCACTACCTCTCCCCCGCCCGACCCCGGGTGCTCGCGCACCGCGGCCTCGCCGTCGACGCACCCGAGAACACGTTGCTCGCGTTCGCGCACGCGATTGGGGCCGGAGCGGAGTACGTGGAGACGGACATCCAGGCGAGCCTCGACGGCGTCGCGGTGGTATGCCACGACCAGGACCTCAAGCGAGTCGCTGGTCGCGACATCCGGGTCGAGCAGCTGACGCTCGCCGAGCTGCGCCGCATCGACCTGGGCGAGGGCCAGTCGTTCTGCTCGCTCGCGGAGGCGCTCGACGCGTTCCCCGAGACCCGGTTCAACATCGACCTCAAGGCGATAGGCGCCGTCGCGCCGGCTGCGAAGGCGATTCGCGATCTCGGCGCGCTCGACCGCGTCCTCGTGACGTCGTTCAGCGAGGCGCGCCGGCAGGCGGGCGTCGCCCTCCTGCCCGGAGTGGCGTCGAGTGCCTCGGCGTCCCGCTTCCTTGCCGCACTGCTGTCCGCACGGTCCGGAGCGCGGCTCGCGACGGCGCGGGCCCTGCGCGGGCTCGTCGCGGTGCAGGTGCCCGAACGGGCGGCGGGCATCCGGGTCACGACCCCGCGAATCATCGAGCGGCTTCACGACGCGGGCGTCGAGGTGCACATCTGGACCGTCAACGACCCGATCCGGATGCGCGAACTGCTCGATCTCGGGGTCGACGGAATCGTCACCGACCGCGCCGATCTCGCGCTCGAGGTCGTCCGATCGCGGTCGTGAACTGACGCGCGGACCCTTGTTCGCTGTGAGCTCGCTGTCAACCCGGAGGGGTTGAAAGGTTATGCCCAGCTAGGTGGTTTATAACTGTGAGCTGACCGCGACAGAAGGAGGCCACACAATGGCAGACCGGAGCTTGCGCGGGATGAGACTCGGAACCCAGAGCTTACAGAGCGAAGAGGGTGTGGAGTTCTCCCCGCGAGTGAAGAGTGTTTACCGCGCCGCAGACGGGACCACCTTCGAGGTGGTGTTCGCCGCAGACGCAGAGATCCCGCCCGTATGGGAGTCGCCCAAGACGGGCCAGGAGGGCGTGCTGCTCACGAGCGAAGGCAAGCCCGTCGAGCTCGAGCAGGCGGACGTGAAGGCGCCCCGCAGCCACTGGGACATGCTGCTCGAGCGGCGCACGCGAGCGGAGCTCGAGGAGCTCCTCCAGGAGCGGCTCGACTACCTCCGCGCTCGGCGCGGACAGGACAAGTCGGACGCCATCGGAGCCTGAAAGCCCCTTACGTCAACGCCTCGTCGCCCTCTCGGCGGCGGGGCGTTCTCGTTGCCCGGGCCGAGAGGCCGGCCACGACGATGGCGCCGAGTCCGAGCCCCGCGACGAACCACTCGACCTGACGACCGAGGAGCACTGCCGGTGTCGTCGTGGTGGAGAGCGGGACCTCCTCGACCATCGAGCCAGGCTCGAACCACGGTAGTCGAGAGATCGTGCTGCCATCGGGCGCGATCATCGCGCTGATGCCCACCGTCGAGATGTTCACGACCGTTCGTCCCAGCTCGATCGCCCGGATGCGCGCCGTGGCGAGCTGCTGAACGCTCTCGTCGGTGCGGCCGAAGTCCGCGTTGTTGGAGGACGCGAAGATGATCTCGGCTCCCTGCTCGACCGACTCGGTGAGGATCTGATCGTCGACGATGTCGAAGCAGATGTTGATCCCCGCGATCACGCCTCCGATGTCGACCACGTTGTCCGTCGTCCCCGGCGTGTACTCCCGCTGGATGAGGTCGATGAGGTCGGGCGCAAACGGTCGCCAGAAGGACCGATCCGGGATGTACTCGCCGAACGGGACCGGGTGCTTCTTGTCGTAGTAGTCGAGGGCGCCCTCCCCCGACTGCCACAGCACGGCCGTGTTGTAGAAGCGGCCGTCACGCTCGCTGACTCCCTGGGCGACGAGCGGGGCATCCATCTGCTCGGACACGAACTCGAAGACCGCGGTCGTCGTGGGATCCCGCAGCGGGTCTCGGTAGGTGGTGCCCTCCGGCCACACGACCACATCGACCGGGGTGCCGAAGAGCGGCTCGGTCGCGTCGAGCTGAGCCTGGAGCAGCTCGCCCGCGTCGGCGCCGTCGAAGTAGCCGGCTCGACCGTTGCCCTGAACTGCGGCGACCGTCATCGTGCCCGACGAGGCGACCGGGTACAGGGGGGCGACGAGCACGGCGGTCGCGAGTCCTACGGGAGCGGCGATCCTCGAGATGACGGGCAGTCCGGTCATCCGGACCGACTCGATGGCGATCGCGACGAGGAGCACCATGAGGAAGCTCACTCCCGAGACGCCCACCCAGCTGAACAGCGGGGCGAACGGGCCCTCCGACTGCGAGAGCGCGACCCTCCCCCACGCGAAGCCGCCGTACGGCCACACGCTCGCCCACGCCTCCCGTGCGGTCCAGACACCGGCCAGCGCGACGGGGAGGAGCCCGAGGCGTCCCGCCGTCGAGGGGAAGGCGATCGGGATCCAGCGGTAGGCGAGACTGATCGCGACGGCACCGCCCGCGAAGAACAACGACTCCAGGACGGCGAGGGCCGACATCGGAAGGGGCCCGAGGAACAGGGCCGCCCACTGGATGTGGGTGAAGTAGAACGCGGCTCCCGCAAGAAAGCCGACGAGGATCGCCGACGCGATCCGTCGGCCGACGAGACTCACGAGCACGAGCGCGATTCCGACGAGGGTGAGCGGCCAGACGTCCTTGTCGGGGAAGCCGGCATCGAGGATCGGCCCCGAGGCAGCGGCGACGAGCACGGCGGCCCACAGCGGCAGGATCGGCTTCACGACCCGAGGATATTCCGCGCTCATGCGACGGAACTGTACGCCACGATTCCCCGGCGGATCGCGTCGAGGGCGGTGCGAGCGGTTCGTCCTACCTCGCCGTCGGCGACCACCGAGAGCTGGTCGAGCAGGTCGATCGTCTGCTTCGTCCACCGGACGAAGTCGCCCGCCGCCAGATCGGCCTCCTGGAGCACGTGGTCGAGGGAGGTGCCGTTCGCCCAGCGGTACATGGCGAGTGCGAGACCCGTCGCGAGCGGCTGGCTGCCCGGCAGGCGGTGGCGGCGCTCCAGATCGTCCAGCTCGGCCCACAGCGTGCCCGTGCGATCGAAGGCCTCGCGGAACCGACCTCGCGGCAGGTGGCGGTCCCCCAGCTGGCCCTCCTCGCGCCTCGGATCATACACGAACGTCGTCGCGAGAGCGGCGACGGAGGGGGCGTCGAGGCCGTCCCAGTAGCCCCGGCGCAGCGACTCCGCGACGAGAAGGTCTCGCTCGCCGTAGATCCGCCGCAGCATCCGGCCATCAGGACTGAGCGCAAGCTCGCCGGTCTTGGCCACCACCAGATAGCCGAGCTCGGTGAGCACCTCGGAGACTCGGTCGAAGATCTTCGCGACCGCGCCCGTGCGGGTGCGGATCTGCGCAGCGATCTGGTCCGTCTCCCGCTTGAGACGGAACCAGCGCTCGGCCCACCGCGCATGCGACTCGCGCTCGGGGCACGCGTGGCAGGGGTGCTGCTTCATCCGACGACGCAGCTCCGCGAGATGGCGCTGCCGCCGGTCGCGCTCCCCCCGGCTCGCGGTGCTCGGAATGCCCTTCCGCTCGAGATCCGTGAGCTCGCGCCGGATCGACGAGTACTCCGCGAAGTCTCCGAGGTGGCATGTCATCGACTTCGCGTAGCCGGCGAGCGACTCCTCCTGCGACCGGACCTTGCGGGCGAGGTCGACAACGGCGCGGTCGGCCTGGAACTGCGCGAAGCTCGACTCGAGGATCTCCCGGGTGCGGGAGCGGCCGAACTGCGAGATGAGATTCACCGCCATGTTGTACGTCGGGACGAAGCTCGAATTGAGGGGATACGTGCGCCGCGAGGCGAGCGATGCGACCGCCTGCGGATCGAGGCCGTCGACCCACTGGATGACCGAGTGCCCCTCCACGTCGATGCCCCGACGTCCCGCGCGACCTGTCAGCTGCGTGTACTCCCCCGGGGTGATCGGCACTCGAGCTTCGCCGTTGAACTTCTCGAGCTTCTCGAGCACGACGGTCCGCGCAGGCATGTTGATCCCGAGCGCGAGCGTCTCTGTTGCGAACACCGCCTTGACGAGCTTCTTCTGGAACAGCTCCTCCACGACCTCCTTGAACGCGGGCAGCAGGCCCGCGTGGTGCGCCGCGACCCCGCGCTCGAGGCCGGAGAGCCAGTCCCAGTAGCCCAGGACCGCGAGGTCCTCGTCGAGCAGTGTGCGGCACCGCTCCTCGACGATCTCGCGGATCTCGTCCCGCTCCGCGGTCGTGGTGAGCCGGATGCCCGCTCGCAGCACCTGCGAGACCGCCTGGTCGCATCCAGCCCGACTGAAGATGAAGAAGATCGCGGGCAGGAGGTTCTTCGACTCGAGCAGTCGGACGACCTCCTGCCGGGGCATCCGCTGATTCTCGGGCCGGCCGCCGCGCGAGTGGTAGCGCCCCACGTCCTTCATCTGGCGGGAGTTCAGCGTCCGCCCCCCGTACCGGGCCATCTGCACGAGTTCGGGGTTCACTCGGTTGGTGGCGGCGAGGCCCGACGAGTCGAACAGGTCGATGAGCTTGGTCCGCATGAGGATGTGCTGGTCGAGGGGCACGGGGCGCTCCTCGGAGACGATCACCGCGGTGTCGCCGCGGACCGCCTGGAGCCAGTCGCCGAACTCCTCGGCGTTCGAGACCGTCGCGCTCAGCGACACCATGCGGACGCGGAGGGGCAGGTGGATGATGACCTCCTCCCACACCGCCCCTCGGAACCGGTCGGCGAGGAAGTGCACCTCGTCCATGACGACGTACTCCAGGTCGCGAAGCAGGTCGGAGTCGGCGTACAGCATGTTGCGGAGAACCTCGGTCGTCATCACGACGATCCGAGCCGACGAGTTGACGTTCGTGTCGCCCGTGAGCAGCCCCACCGACTCGGCGCCGTACTCGGCGACGAGCTCCTGGAACTTCTGGTTGCTGAGCGCCTTCATCGGGGCGGTGTAGAAGACCTTGCCCCGCTCCCCCTGCATCGCCTGGAAGACGGCGAACTCCGCGACGATCGTCTTGCCGGCGCCGGTCGGTGCGGCGACGAGAACGCTCTTGCCGTCCTCCAACTGGGCGCAGGCCTCGATCTGGAAGGGATCCATGTCGAACCTCAAGCGCGCGCGGAACGCCTCGAGCACCGGGTGCCCGCTGCGTCGGCGGGATGCCGCGTACCGCTCCGCGGGCGAAAGCTGGTCGGTCATTGGCTCCAGCCTAAGCGGCGAGGGACTCCTCGAGCTCTGTCGCCCGGCGCGCCACCCTCCGATCGTGGAACCAGGCAACGCCCCAGGCGCTGAAGTACAGCAGGACCATCGGGATGGCGAGGAGGAACATCGAGATCACGTCGGCGGCCGGCGTCGCGAGGGCGGTGAAGAGGGTGATCACGAGCACGGCGACGCGCCAGCCCTTGATGATCGAGGCCGCTGAGAGGACGCCGACGAAGTTCAGGAGCACGAGGAATACCGGGAGCACGAAGCCGATGCCCACGGCGAGGACGAGCTTGATCACGAAGTCGTAGTAGACGCGCGCGTCGAGGTAGGTCGCCTCCTGCTCGGCCGAGAACGAGGTGAGCAGCAGGACCATGTGCGGAAAGACGAGCCACCCCGCGAACGCTCCGGCGAAGAAGAGCGGAACTGCGCTGAAGAAAAAGCCGAACGTGTAGCGCTTCTCCTTCTGGGTCAGGCCCGGCACGAGGAAGGCGAAGACCTGGTAGAGCCAGATCGGGCTCGCGATCACGATGGCGATCGTCACGGCGATCGAGATGCGCAGATCGAAGGCGCCCGTCACCGTCGTGTAGACGATCGTCGCGTTGCGCTCCTCCGCGATCTGGTTGATGGGCACCCGGATGGCGTCGATGACGAAGGGTGCGAGCAAAAAGCCCGCGACGGCGGCGAGGAGGATCGCGATCGCCGAGATGACAAGTCGCTTGCGCAGCTCGCGGAGGTGCTCGCCGAGCGACATCCGCTCGTCGCTCTTGTTGCGCCACCGCCCGGATCGGGTGGCCACGCGGGTCAGGACTTCGGCTTGGGCGTGCTCTTGGTCGAGATGACGCCGGGAGCGGCCTCAGCGTCGGCCGCGGCATCCTCGACCACGGTTGCGTCGCCGTTCTCGTCCTTCATCGTCTTGACCTCGCTGCGGAAGATGCGCATCGACTGACCGATGCTGCGCGCGAGACCGGGGAGCTTCGGCGCTCCGAACAGCAGAAGCACGATGACGAGGATGACGACGAGGTGCCATCCGGTGAGGTTTCCCAGCATGCTCTGACCGCTTTCTCGGAGAGGACGGAATGGTGTTACGCCTTATCGTACCAATCGGCGGGCCACGGACCGGCAGCCGCCTCCGGGCCGGTGATGCGGCGGGCGCGGTCGAGCCGACGCTCACGACGGACGCGGCGGCGCTCCCGTCGAGCACAGCGGCGGGCGTCCTCGCGCGCGCGCGCATCGCTCACCGCGGCGAGGACGGCGAGCTGCGGCCGCACGAGCTCCGCATCCGCCGCATCCAGGATGGCCCCGCGTTCCGCGAGATCGGCGACATCGCCGAGCAGGCGCAAGAACTTGCGGAACAGCCACCATGCGAGTGTGGCGAGAACGACCACCAGAACTAGGACGAGCCCCGACCACAGCAGCACCCAGCCCCACCAATCGATCACGGTCGGCTCGAGTACCGCGCCGCACCGGCCGCGGCCCACTCGGCCACGACCGCTCGCGCCTCCGGCGGTGCGACCACTGTCGCGACCCCGGACATCCCGGCCATGAGCCGCTTGAGGCCGTGATAGTGCGAGACCCGGATGCTCGTGCGCACGCGATCTCCCACGTCGGTGCGCTCGGCGCCCTCGGGGATGTAGTCCGCCAGCAGGGCTACGGCGCCGGCGGCGATGTCGATCGTGACCGTGAGGTCGTCGGCCGAGCCCTCGAACAGGGTGTCCGGAAGGGTGACGTCGGTCGCTCCGTGGGCGATGGGCTTCTCGGTGATCCGCGGGCTGGAGATGCGGTCGAGGCGGAACGTGCGGACGGCCTCGCGCAAGTGGCACCAGCCCCGGAGGTACCAGTCGGCGTCGACCGACTCCACGCGCAGCGGATCGACGAGCCGGTGCTCCGACTCCCCTCTGGAGTTGAGGTAGTCGAACTCGAGCTGGACGCCGCGCTCGACGGACTCTCGAGCGAGCGCCAGGGTCTCGTCGGACTCCGAGGCCTCCACGGCGACCGGGCTCGGCACCGCCGATGCTCCTCGCGAGAGCTTCGACATGAGCGTCGCGATCGCGGTGCGGTCGGAGTGCTCTGGCAGCGCCGAGAGGTACTGGAGCCCCGCGATGAGCGCAGCGGCCTCCCGGGCCGAGAACCGCGGGGAGTCGTCGATCGCCACCATGTTGGTGAGCACGATCTGGTCGTTGTCCTCGAAGTCGTCCCACGCGATATCGAAGAGATCGCCGTGCTGGTACATCGCCGTCTCTCCGGGGATGCCCGACACGCCGATCAGGCGCACAGCATCCCGGATCTGCTCCGCCGGGACTCCGAAGTGCTCGGCGACCTCGGTGACGCTCACGCGGTCGTGGTCCATGAGGTAGGGCACGAGAGAGAGCAGGAACGCGAGCTTGTCCTGCGCGCGCTGGGGCTGGGGGCGATCAGCCATGGTCGGCCGCCGTTCTGTCGAGTCGCGAGCGGACCGCGTCGCGGAGGGAGGGCGGGGAGAGCACGAGGACCTCCGGCCCAAACGCCGCGAGCTCGTCCGCGAGGATGTTCTCGTCGGTGTAGTGCAGCTCGAGCGAGTTGTCGTCGACCGATCGGGTTCCACGCCGCTTGCCGAGTCGGGTCGCGGCATCGCTGCCCGGCTCGACTTCGACGACGGCGAGACGCTCCTCCCAGACCGCTTCCAGGCCGGCGAGAGCCTCGGCCGAGGGGTCGAGCTCGGGGGCGACGAACGAGCGGGTCGTGGTCTCCACCGGACTCACGATGCGACGGAGCAGGAACGTGCGGGTGGTCCCGGACTCCGGCTCGTCCGCGTAGAGGTGCCACCGCCCCTGGTGCTGGACGAGGGCGAGGGGGTTGACGGTGCGCACGCGGGGCGCCTCCTCACCCGGCTTGAGGTAGGAGAAGCGCACCTGCAGGTGCCGCTCGAGGGCGT
Organism: Antiquaquibacter soli; assembly: GCF_030580675.1. Classification (GTDB taxonomy): domain Bacteria; phylum Actinomycetota; class Actinomycetes; order Actinomycetales; family Microbacteriaceae; genus Rhodoglobus; species Rhodoglobus soli. The sequence continues at coordinate 1,323,773 of NZ_JAUQUB010000001.1, forward strand.
CGCTGAGCGGCTCGAAGGCCGCCTCGCGCACGCGCACCCGGGGGGCGTAGCCGAGCACCGGCTCCGTCGTCGTCACGCCGAGCGAGCGCAGCTTCATGATCGCACGACGGGACTGGCCCGACAGGGAGCCCTCGCGCCACACCATCGCCGCGAGGTTGAGCAGCGTCGTCTCCTCCGGGGAGAAGCGCACGTCGCTCGGCAGCTGGTAGGCCCCCCGCGGGATGCGGTACCGGAGGTTCTGATTGTTGCCCGACTGACCGGGGGCTTCGATCGTCTCCAACGGCACTCCGAGCTCTCGGATGTCGTCCTTGTCGCGCTCGAACTGGCGCTCGAGGTTGGAGTTGTCGCCGGAGGCCGAGTACTTCTGCCGGTAGCCCTGAACGGTCGACAGTATCTCGGTCTTGGTGAGCCCCGCATCGGTCGCGAGCAGCGCGAGGACGAGGCTGAACAGCCTCTCCTCGACGGGGATCCTCTGCGATGAACTGGCCACGGTCAATCCTAAAGTGTTGTCTGACACCCGGCCTGTGTCGTGCTGTCTGGTGGTGCTACTCCGCGATGCCGAGCACGTCAATAACGTAGACGAGCGTCGAGTCCCCCGGGGCGACAATGAGCAATTGCGATCCGACCGGGGCGCCGACAATGGCGTCCTTGACGGCCCCGGTGATCGTCGTGCCGGTCGAGTCGGCGCCGTCGAGCGGGACGATCTTCGGCGAAGCGGTCCACGTCGACTCGGTCACTGATGCGGCTCCCCACGCCACCGTGGAGTAGTGGATCACGACGGAGTCGCCGTCCTCGACGACGGTACCGGAACCCCGCTTGAGGAAGTCAGCGCGGAAGTCGGTGAGCGGGGTGTCGGGGAAGGTGAATCCCGGCTGGCCGTTCGGCGCGAGCACGATCGCGGGCATCCCGTCCTGAGCGATCTGGTCGGCCCCGTTGGCCCGACCGAGGAAGGCGTCGGTGACGTCGGTGACGACGACGAGCGTGGCATCCGGGGCGATGCTGCCGCCGATGCCCTCCTCGCCGAAGAGCTGCTGGTTGGTGCCGGTCATGACGACGCGCGAGCCCACCTCGGCGCACGCGAGGGCGTCCGCGAACGGGAGCACGAAGTCGGTCGAGCTCGCGAGCAGGGGAACGGCAACGAGCGGGGAATCGCCGCCGAGGGCCTCCCCGGTCTCACCGTCGTAGACGCTCACGGTGCCGTACGCGATGCCGCCGGGCGGGACATCCTTGCCGTCTCCCTCGCGGATCTGCGCGGTCTCCGCCTTCGTCGACACGAGCGGCGTCGGGAACTCGGCGGCGGGGTCCTTGCCGAAGCTGCCTTCGGCCGTCACGAGCGCGGCGTTGCCGCTCGGCCCGCAGTCGGCGAACGTCGACGGGCTCGACGCGCACGCCGACAGGGAAACGAGCACACCGGCGGACACGACGATGCTGGCGAGCTTGCGCACTGACACGGTTCTCCTTGAGGGGTTCGGCGCGGTGGGGTTCGGCACCGCAAACACTCTACTGCCCGTCCGGGCCCGGCTCGGCCCCGGCGGCGCGGGCCGCCGCCTGCGCCTCCCGAGCCGCTCGACGCAGGCTCTTGTCGCTCCCCGGACGCTGCCCGAGGGAGCCGGGAGTCCACAGCTCGACGTCCTCGTCGGAGTAGTCGGACTTGGATGCTCGCCGCTTGAGCGCCGGAAGCACGGCCCCGGGCGCAAGGCGTCGCGCGGTGATCAGGAACCCCGTGTGGGCGACCATCCTGTGGTCCGGGCGCACGGCCAGTCCCTCGACGTGCCAGCCGCGCACCATCGTCTCGGTCGGGTCCGGGTCGGTGAACGCCCCCGTCGCGCGGATCGCCTCCGCGACGCGGGAGAGCTGCGTCACTGTGGCGATATAGCAGAGGAGCACTCCCCCGGGCGTGAGCGCGTCTGCGACGACGTCGAGGCACTCCCACGGGGCGAGCATGTCGAGCACGACGCGGTCGACGGTTCCCGGCTCCACCGCGCCCGGGAGCGTCTCCTGCAGATCGCCGACCGTGACGGACCAGTTCTCGGGTACCGCCCCGAGGAATGCGCCGACGTTGCCGCGCGCGACGTCGGCGAACTCGTCGCGGCGCTCGAACGACAGGAGGCGCCCGTCGGGGCCGACGGCGCGCAGCAGCCATAGAGAGAGCGCCCCCGACCCCACTCCGGCCTCGACGACCGTCGCGCCGGGGAAGATGTCGGCGTGCGCGAGGATCTGAGCCGCGTCCTTGGGGTAGATGATCGCGGCGCCGCGCGGCATCGACATCACGAAGTCGGTGAGCAGGGGGCGCAGGGCGAGGTACTCGATACCGTTGCTCGACACGACGACCGAGCCATCCGGGGCTCCGATCACGACGTCGTGGCTGAGCACTCCCTGATGCGTGTGGAACTCGCCGCCCTGCTCGAGCGTCACGGTGTTGAGGCGGCCCTTCGGGCCGGTGAGCTGGACGCGGTCCCCCGCGCGGAAGGGACCGCTCTGCCGGCGCACGGCGCCGCTCACGGCGCTCCCACGACGGCGGAGAGGTCGGCGACGGTGCGGCCGGCGAGAGTGTCCCAGAGGTGGTGGGCCGGGGCATCCGACAGGTCGATGAGGAACGGGACGCCGATCGCGACCATCCCCGCGGCGGCGGCGGAGGAGACACCGGGGGGCGAGTCCTCGAGCGCCACGGAGCGGGCCGGGTCGACTCCGAGCAGCTCCGCAGCCCGCAAGTACGGCTCCGGGTGCGGCTTCGAGTGGGTCACGTCGTCGCCGGAGACGACGGCGTCGAATCCCACGAAGCCGAGCTGGTCGGCGACGTGGTGGGCCATGCGGCCGATCGACATCGTGACGAGCCCCGTCGGGATGCCCTGCTCCCGCAGCGCCACGAGCAGCTCCCGCGCTCCCGGCCGCCACGGCACGCCCTTCTCGACGAGCTGCTCGAGCACGCGGTCGGTGAGGCGGTCGATGATCTCCGTCTCTGAGAGCGTGACGCCCTTCGCCTGGATGATGCGCGCCGAGTGGAACAGTCCCGACCCGACGAGCTGCATCGCCTCCTCGTGCGTCCACGAGCCGCCGAACTCCTCGATCAGGGCAGTCTCGGCAGCGATCCAATAGGGCTCGGTGTCGACGAGGGTGCCGTCCATGTCCCAGAAGACTGCGGCGGGCGGGTGGGGAGGAGTCACAACCGACAATCGTAGTTCTATCCTTGGAGGATGCCCGATCATGAGACCTTCGCGCAGAGGCGGCTCCTCGTCGTCGCCTTCGAGGGCTGGAACGACGCGGGCGAGGCGGCGAGCGGCGCGGTGCGCACCCTCAAGGACGCCCTCGACCTCTACCCCATCGCCGAGGTGGACCCCGAGGACTACTTCGACTACCAGTTCAACCGGCCCTCGGTCGTCACGGACGAATCCGGCAACCGCGCGATCGTGTGGCCCGGGGTGACCATCTACGGCCCCTCGCGACCGAATGCCGGCCGCGGCGCTCCCCTCGCGGAGGACGCGCAGCTCGACGTGAGCGGCGACAACGGCGCCAACATCTACCTCCTGCTCGGCACCGAGCCGTCGCGGGGCTGGAAGACCTTCACGCGCGAGGTGCTCGAGACTGTCGAGGCGAATGAGATCGGCGGCATCGTCTTCCTCGGTGCGATGCTCGCGGATGTCCCGCACTCGAGGCCCATCTCCCTCTTCACGAGCAGTGAGAACGCCGACGTGCGCGCCGAGTTCGGCATGGAGCGCAGTATGTACGAGGGGCCGGTCGGCATCCTCTCCGTGCTCGCCGACGCGGCGGAGCGCGCGGGCATCCCCACGCTCTCGGTCTGGGCCTCGGTGCCGCACTACGTGCACAACGCGCCCTCCCCCAAGGCGACCCTCGCGATCGTGGACAAGCTCGAGGAGATCATCGACGTCGTGATCCCCCGCGGCGACCTCGTGAGCGAGGCGGCCGCCTGGGAATCCGGCATCGACGCGCTCGCGGGCGACGACGACGACATGGCCTCCTACATCGAGCAGCTCGAGCAGGCCCGCGACACCGTCGACTCCCCCGAGGCGAGCGGCGAGGCGATCGCGCAGGAGTTCGAGAAGTACCTGCGCCGCGGCGGCGACAAGCCCGAGGGCGGCGCGGCGGGCGACGAGCCCTGGCGACCGGCGCCCTAGTCCTTCGCTACAGCGGGTTCAGGATGCCGAGCGACAGCAGCACGAGGAGCGTCGCCCCGAGCAGGATCCGGTAGATCACGAACGGCAGGAACGACCGCTTCTCGATGTAGCGCATCAGGAAGGCGATGACCGCGTAGCCCACGACGAACGCGACCACGGTCGCGACGCCGGTCTCGGCGTAGCCGTAGGCGCCCTCGGGTTCGCCGAAGCTGTGCACGAGCTCGTAGAGACCGCTGCCGAACACCGCCGGGATGGCGAGCAGGAAGCCGTAGCGCGCAGCGGCGGGTCGCGTGTAGCCGAGCGCCCGACCCGCGGTCATCGTCGCGCCGGAGCGGGAGACGCCGGGGATGAGCGCGAGCATCTGCGCCACGCCGATGATGACGCCGTCGCGGTAGCTCAGGTCGAGGATCGACTTCTCGCGCTTCGCGAGCAGGTCGACGACTCCGAGGATGATGCCGAAGACGATGAGTACGATCGCGACGAGCCACAGGGACCGGAAGACCGAGCGGATGTAGTCCTGCGCGAAGTAGCCGACGAGCACGATCGGGATTGTGCCGATGATGATCAACCAGCCGAGGCGCACGTCGGGGTGCGACCGGTCGATGACCTCGGCGTGGGCCCCCTTCTGCCCACCGAACTGCTGGAACCACCGCGTGATGATGCGCACGATGTCCCGGCGGAAGTACAGCAGGACCGCGAGCTCGGTGCCGAGCTGGGTGATCGCGGTGAAGGTCGCCCCCGGGTCCTGCGCGGAGGGCAGGAACTCGCCCGCGATGCGCAGGTGCGCGCTGGAGGAGATCGGCAGGAACTCCGTGAGGCCCTGGATGAGGCCGAGGATGATCGCCTCGATGAAGCCCATGGAACGGATCTCCTAGTAGGTCAGCAGCAGGTCGGTCAGAACCCGCCTGCCAAAGACTAGTGCGTCGAGCGGGACCCGCTCGTCCACCCCGTGGAACATCGCGGGGAAGTCGAGCTCGGGCGGGAGCTGCAGGGGCGCGAAGCCGTAGCCGCGGATGCCGAGCTTCGCGAGCGCCTTGTTGTCGGTGCCCCCCGACAGGAGGTAGGGCAGCACCGGGGCGCCCGGGTCGTGGACTCCGAGCGCGGAGACCATCGCGTCGACGAGGGGGCCGTCGAACGTGTTCTCCAGGCCGATGTCCCGGTGCAGCACGACGATCTCGATGTCGTCGCCGACGAGGCCGCGGATCTCCTCGAGAACCGCATCCTCGTCTCCGGCGAGCGTGCGGATGTCGACGAGCGCCTCCGCGGTATCCGGGATGACGTTGTGCTTGTAGCCGGCCTTCAGCAGCGTCGGGTTGCTCGTCGTCCGCAGTGTCGCCTGGATGAACCCCGCCGCCGTCCCCGTCGACAGCACGAGCTCGTCCGGACCCACTCGCTCGGGGTCGACGCCCATGATCCGCGCGAGCTCCCCCAGGAGCTGCTCGGTCGTCGCCGTGAGCTGAACCGGCCACTCCCGGGAGCCGATCGCGGCGATCGCGTGAGCGAGCTTCGTGACGGCGTTGTCGCGGATGACGCGGCTGCCGTGAGCGGCGGTGCCGCGAGCCACGAGCTTGATCCAGACGAGGGCCTTCTCCCCCGTCTGCAGCAGGTAGGAGCGCCGTCCGTTCAGGTGAACCGAGTAGCCGCCGACCTCGCTGATGGCCTCGATAGCCCCCTCGAAGAGGTCGGGGCGGTGATCGACGACGTAGTGCGAGCCGAACACTCCCCCGTTCTCCTCGTCGGAGAAGAACGCGACGACCAGGTCGCGCTCGGGCTGCCGACCGCTCCCGAGGATGTCCTGCAGCGCGGCGACGATCATCGCGTCCATGTTCTTCATGTCGACGGCGCCGCGCCCCCACAGCATCCCGTCCCGAACGGTGCCCCCGAACGGGTCCACCGTCCAGTTCGTCGGGTCGGCCGGGACGACGTCGGTGTGGCCGTGCACGACGAGCGCCGGCTTGGACGGGTTGCGACCCGGTACGCGCGCGAGAACGCTCGTGCGACCGGTCGCGGCATCCACGTATTCCGTCGTCAGGCCGAGGTCCTCGAGGAGCGCGCCCAAGTACTCGGCGGCGTCGGTCTCGCCATTCGAGCGCCCCTCGCCGTAGTTCGTGGTATCGAAGCGGATGAGCTCCTGGGCGATTCGGGCGGTCGAGTCCAACTCGTCACGGGGTGGCATTCGACCACGCTATCAGCGTGCTATTCTCTTTCTTCGGTAGTCCTGATGAAGGACGATCCACTGCGCGCGGATGGCGGAATTGGCAGACGCGCTAGCTTGAGGTGCTAGTGCCCGTATAGGGCGTGGGGGTTCAAGTCCCCCTTCGCGCACACACGACTGAAGGCGTCACCCTAGGGTGGCGCCTTCCGTCGTTTCGCGATCCAGGACGGACCGCTGGAGGCCTCGGGTCGCCGCCCTACTCTTTCCCCGCGCGCTTGTAGTCGGGGTCGCCGTAGGAGGCGGTCACGAGGATCGGGATGTGGTCGCTCGACCCGCGGGCGAGCGTCTCGACGCTCTCGATCGTGAAGCCCTGCGACGTCACGAAGTCGAAGTGTCCGCGGAAGAACTTGTACGCCGTGTACGTCCTCCGGTCGCTCAGCGAGAGGTCGTACCCCGTCTTCGCGACGCGCTCGCCGAGGTCGTCCTTGAACAGCGGGTAGTTGTAGTCGCCCACCATGATGATGGGTGCGCCGGAGCCGAGCTGCTGGAGGAGCTCGTGCGCCGCCGTGATCTGCTCGCGTCGGAGCGAGTTGAGCGCCGTCAGGGGGGCCGCGTGGAATGACGCGAGCACGAGCTCGTGACCGCTCTCGCGGTCGACGAGGCGGGAGCCGACGAGTCGCTCGGGCGTCGGCGAGAAGATGAGGTCGTGGAGCGACTTCTTCAGCTGGTAGGAGCGGGTCTCGAGGTGCTCGTAGCGCTCCTTGCGGTAGTAGACCGCCAGACCCAGGCGGTTGTTCTGGGTCGACCCCGCCAGGTGGAGCCCGCCGATCTCCGTCGGCAGGTCGCTCGAGAACGCCTCTTGCAAGCAAATCGCATCGAGATCCGCCGTCTCGGAGAGAGCGGCGAGCTCGCCGATCGCGCGGTGCTTTCGGAGGTTGTAACTGATGACCCGGATCACTGAACCGATTCTCTCTTCTCGAAACGAAGACTCCAGCCTAAGTCTCCGGATGGGTGTTCGGTGCGGAGCGCCCGCGGGATAGGAAACGGTAGGCGACCCCGATCACGAGCACGGCGGCCCCGACCGCGATCGAGCCCCACGGGAGCGTCGCGACGAGCGCGAGGCACCCGGCCCCACCCGTGACCGCGAGCACGCGCGGGAAGCGACGCTGGACGGACGGCTGGGTGAGCGCGGCCGCGTTCGCGACGAGGTAGTAGACGAGGACCCCGAACGAGGAGAAGCCGATCGCCCCGCGCAGATCCACAACCGCGATGACGGCGCACACCACGACCGCCAGCACGATCTCGGCGCGGTGCGGCACCGAGTATCTCGGATGCACCGCCGCCAACCAGCGCGGCAGGTCCCCCTCGCGCGCCATCGCCAGCGTCGTCCTGCCGATCCCGGCGATGAGCGCGAGCAGCGCCCCGAGCGAGGCGGCGGCGGCCCCGAGCCGCACGACGGGACCCGCCCAGCCCCACCCCGCGGCCTCGACGGCGTCCTCGAGCGGGGTCGCGCTCGCCGCGGTGCCGGCCGAGCCGAGCATCCCGAGCACCGCGACGGCAACGGCGGCGTAGACCACGACCGCGAGCCCGAGAGCGAGGACGACGGCGCGCGGGATCGTCCGGGCCGGGTCGACGACCTCCTCCCCGAGCGTCGCGACGCGCGCGTAGCCGGCGAACGCGAAGAACAGCAGTCCGGCCGACTGCAGGATGCCGTACGGTCCGCTCGCGACGAGGTCGAGCGGTGCGGACAGCGCAGGCAACCCCGACGCCGCCCCGGCTGCCACGACGCCGGCGAGGACCACGAGCACGATGGCGACGAGGATCCGGGTGGCGAGGGCGGTTCGCGTGATGCCGAGAAGATTGACTCCTGCGAGACCGAGGACAGCGACGATCGCGACAGGCCGCTCCCAGCCCGCCGGAGCCGCATAGGCGGCGAACGTCATGGCCATCGCGGCGCAGCTCGCCGTCTTTCCGATGACGAACCCCCACCCCGCGAGAAATCCCCACCACGGACCGAGCCGCTCTCGACCGTAGACGTACGCGCCCCCGGCGACGGGGTAGACCGCCGCGAGCTGCGCGGTAGAGGTGGCATTGCCGAGGGCGACGACCGCGGCGATCGCGAGACCGATGAGCAGTCCGTTGCCCGCGGCTTGCGCAGCGGGCGAGAACGCGGCGAAGACCCCCGCGCCGATCATCGAACCCAATCCGATGAGGGTCGCGTCCGTGAGACCCAGGCGTCGGCTCAGAGCGGGCGGGGAGGTCACACGCGCACCCTACCCGGTGCGGGCGAACCGTTGGTGAACGGCCCGACCCGCTGTCGCCCTCCCCCGTTCGGGGGTAGCGTGGATCGCAAACCCGGAGGAGGAACCATGAGCGACACGACAGCCCCGGTCCCGGAGCGCAGCACGCGCGACGCCTCGCACCACCCCCGCCACCGCCGCGACGACGTGCCGGTCGACGGCGTCCGAGAGCCGGACATCACGGAGTTCGGGGAGAATCCCGACACCGAGCTCGCCAGCTGAGGCGAGGCGCGGTCGCTAGACGAATCGGATGCTCGACGCGAGCCTCGTGCGCACGTCGAAGAGCTCGTTCCCGCCGATGGGGGCCGCGCCGGCGATCCCGCCACGAAGGAGGGTCCCGAGAACGGATCGACGGACCGCGACGACGGCGGCGCCCCGCACCGAGCCGAGGGAGGCGATCGGCTCGTCGAGCGAGTCATCCGGAAGCACGACGACGAGTCCGGTGACCTTCACCCGCGCCTGACGCGAGAGAGCCTTCGCGCGCGCGGCGAGGTCGTGCACCGGGCGCTCATGACCGACCGCCTCGCCGATGAGCTCCCCGCGGCGCACCCGTACCGGTCCGCCGAAGTCCTCCGAGAGCAGGGCCCACAGACCCGTCGGGCCCAGCACGACGTGGTCGAGCTTGTCCTCGGGGTGGCCCGTCGCCACGTCGTGCCAGATGGTGAATCCGATGCCGAGGCCGCCGAGGATGCGAGCCGTCGCCTCCTCGGCGAGAGCGTCGGCGAGGGTGCGACGGATCTCCCGCGGTGCCGAGCGCACGAGTGCCGGATCGTAGGGGTCGTCGATGTCGACGCCCCGGCCGACCCACTCCCGCAACTGCTCGAGGTAGCGCTCGCGCCGCCAGCCGCCCGGATGCCCGTACGATCGTGCGCGCGGGCGGGTGTCCTGGCGCGGAGCAGTGGGGTTGGCGGTATAGACGGGGTGCCCCTCGGTGCCGGAGCGACCGGCGTCGTAGGCGGCGCGGTCCTCGACGGTGCCCACTCGCTCCCACGCGAGCTGCACCGCCGTGAAGCGCGCGGGATCGCCCCCGGTGTCCGGGTGGGTCTCCCGCAGCGCCTTCCGGAAGGCCCGCCGCAGCTCCTCCTGGGACGCGGATGCCGCGACCCCGAGCACCTCGTAGGGGCTCGAGTTCAGCGGGCTCTCGGGCATCGGCTCAGGATACCCAATTCGTGCTGAGCCATTCTCCAGCCTGGGGACGTAGATTGGTGACGTGACCACGATCAACGAGATCCCCCTCACCACGATCGACGGCGAGACGACGACTCTCGCCGAGTACCGCGACAAGGTGCTCCTCATCGTCAACGTCGCCTCCCGCTGCGGCCTCGCGCCCCAGTACGAGCAGCTCGAGGAGCTTCAGCGCACCTACGGGGAGCGCGGCTTCACGGTGCTCGGGTTCCCCAGCAACCAGTTCCTGCAGGAGCTGTCGACCGAGGACGCCATCAAGGAGTACTGCTCGACGACGTGGGGCGTCACGTTCCCGATGTTCGAGAAGGTGCGGCTCAACGGCAAGAAGGCGCACCCCCTCTACCAGGAGCTCACCCGCACCCCCGACGCCGCCGGGAAGGCGGGCAGGGTGAAGTGGAACTTCGAGAAGTTCGTCATCACCCCGTCGGGCGACGTGCACCGTTTCCGCCCCGATGTGCTCCCCGACGACCCCGCGATCGTGTCGGTGATCGAGGAGAACCTGCCGTGACCGCTCGAGAACTCAGCCACGAGCCCGACGAGCAGCGCTACACGCTCCGTCTCGACGGGCGCGTCGCGGCCATCGCCGACTACCGGGTCAACGGCAACTCCATCTCCTTCCACCACACCTACACCCAGCCGAACCTCCGCGGTCGAGGTCTCGCGGGCGAGGTCGTGTCGTTCGCCATGGACGACGTAGAGAAGAATTCCACCCGGCGCGTGGTTCCGATGTGCTGGTACGTCGCCGACTGGTTCGACGAGCATCCTGAGCGCGCGGGCCTGCTGACCCGCTGATGAGGCTGCTCCTGGTCAGGCACGGGCAGACGCCGAGCAACGTCGCCGGTCTCCTCGACACGGCAGCGCCAGGACCGGGCCTCACCGAGCTCGGTCATCGCCAGGCGGCGGAGATCCCGGATGCTCTGCGCTCCGATCCCGTCGACGGCGTCTGGGTGAGCTCTCTCCGGCGGACGCACCTCACCGCGGCACCGCTCGCCGCCGATCGTGGCCTCGAGGCGATCGAACTCCCCGGCATCCACGAGATCGCCGCCGGCGAGCTCGAGCTGCGTCGGGATCATGAGGCGGTACGCGTCTACCTCGAGACGGTGTTCTCGTGGGGACTGGGCGGACTCGACGTCCGCATGCCCGGAGGCGAGGACGGGCACGAATTCTTCGAGCGGTTCGACTCGTCCATCGCTCGGGTAGAGGCCAGTGGTGCCGGCGCCGCGGTCGTGGTCAGCCACGGGGCGGCCATCCGTGTCTGGGTCGCCGGTCGCGCCATCAATGTGCCGCCGTCGTTCGCCGCAGAGCACGACATCCAGAACACCGGTGTCGTCGAGCTCGACGGATCGAGCGACGCAGGCTGGACCCTGCTGTCGTGGCAGGGAACGCCCGTGGGCGGTTCCGACCTCATCGACGAGGACGCCGCCGACCCGACCGGCGAGTCGATCGACGACGCCCTCGACGAGGAGTGAGCCCTAGCGCTTGCGCTCGGTCTGCCGGAACAGGACCCCGGTGATGAGGAAGCCCGCACCGAGTGCGATCGTGACGATCTCGCCGAACTGGCCGAGCGAGAACAGGCCCGCGCGCGACAGGAGGAACAGCGCGGCGATGATGGCCGTCACGACGAACGCGATCGCTGAGCGGTTGACGATCTCCCGCCCGGTGTAGAGCACGATCGCCCCGACGAGAGTGCCGAGCGCGGCGAGAACGATCCCGATGGTTCCCACTACCCCCGGAACCGCGATGCCCACGTTGGTCAGGACGAGGATCGCCCAGCCGAGCGCACCGGCGAAGAGGGCGACCTTGGTCACGGCGCTGGTGACGGCACCGAGGGCGAGGATCACCAGGCCCACCGTGATCGCCGCGTAGGCGATCGGGTAGAGCCACGGAACAGAGACGCCGACGAACGGCAGCAGGGCGGCGAGCAGGAGCGCAGCTCCCGCGACGATGAAGGCGATGCCGGCAGTGGCGCGGCGGGATCGGGAGAGAGCAGCCATGGCCTACAACCTACTCGTGCGCGAACCACGGGGGATAGACCGCGACCTTCGGTCGGAACGGCGACCCGGCCAGCATCCCTCGCACGTCATCGCGCGCGGGCTCGTGGGCGACCCCGATGAGCTGGATCGCCGAGAGCTCGACGCGGTCGGGGGCGAGCGCCTCGGCGGCGGCGCGGGCTTCCGGGTCGTCGTGCAGCCGCACGAGCATCCGTTCGGCCTCCGCCCCGCTGGCGAAGCGGGTGTAGGTGCCGGCGGCGTCCCCGTCGGCGATGACCGCGTCCGGGCCGAGCGCGGCCACCGTCGAGACGAGCACGACGAAGTCGGCGGGCACGGATGCCCGTGCCGCCGCCGACCAGCGGGGCTCCGCCGCTCCCCCGCGCAACTGCGCCCACGTGTCCGAGTCGGGTGCGAGGCTGAAGGCGACGAATCGGTCGACCCGGGAGCCGGGCGCCACCTCCGCTGTGGCGCGCAACTCGCGGGCAAGATCAGAGCTCACGTCGACGACCGGCTCGGCACCCGCCACGAGAGCACCCGACTCGAGGATCGCGGGCAGGTTACGGAGGTGCGTGACGTGGTAGACGCGCAGCTCCCCCGTCCTCAGCATCGCCGGCCGCGACGAGGCCGAGGACCTCGACGCGCTCGACGATCGTGGCGAGTCAGCGGTGGACCGCGGTGCTCGGACGGGCGCTGCGCGGCGTGCGGGCTGCGGCTTCTCCTTCGGGAAGCACACGTCGCACATCGTGCCCTCCAGGCCGTGGATGCACTCGCTCATCGCTGTGCCCGAGCCGAGGAGGCGGGAGAGCGGTCAGGGCGGGGGCTGGCGGTGGGACTCACCCTCCCATCCTCGCACCGGCTCCGATACGGTAATGCCATGACTGATTCCAGCTCGCCTTCGTCTCCCGTCACCGACCCCGCCGAGGAGATCTCCGAGGAGCTCTCCGAGCCCCTCGCGGAGCTCAGCATCGGCCCGTGGTGGTGGGTGCTCATCCGCGGCATCCTGGCCGTCGCCTTCGGGGTCATCGCCCTGTTCTCGCCGGGTGCGGCCCTCTGGGCGATCGCCATCGTGTTCGGCGCCTACGCGATCGTCGACGGGATCACCGAGATCGCGCACGCCGTGCACGTGCGCAAGACGCTCAAGCGCTGGGGCTGGCTGCTGTTCGCCGGAATCGTCTCGGTCCTGGCGGGCATCGCGGCCCTCGTGCTGCCCGGGCTCGCGGCGGCGTTCGGCGCCCTCTTCCTCATCTGGACGATCGTCTTCTACAACGTCATGCACGGCGCAACGGTCATCGGCTCCGCCTCGGGTGCCGAGGCGAAGGGCAGGGGCTGGGCGATCTTCGCGGGAGTCGCGAGCATCGCGTTCGGCGTCATCCTCGCGATCCTGACGTTCGTGACGCCCGGTGCGGCCATCCTCGGCCTCATCTTCGCTGTCGGCATCTACGCGATCGTCTTCGGCGTGATGCTCGCCGTTGCCGCGATCACTGCTCGCGCGAGCGGCAAGAAGAACCTCACGGTGCAGTCGGTCTGATGCGGATCAGCTGATCCGACTCATCGGATGCTCGGGCGTCGGGGCTTCGCTCCGGCGCCCGAGCGCGTTTCAACGCCCGCCGCCCCCGCCGCGCAACTCGCGCTTCGCCGCTCGCTCCGATTTGACGCGCGCGTTCTCCTCCTGAACCCCGGCGTGGGTGGCGCGCTCCGCGACGAGCCACTCGGGCTTGTGCTCGAGGAGCGCTTTGATCTCGGCAGTAGTCATGACGTCAGGGGCGCCTGCGCGGGCGAGCCCCGACGTGGAGATCCCGAGCTTCTGGGCGACGACCTGCTTCGGGTGCGGACCGTTGCGTCGGAGCTCGTCGAGCCACTCGGGCGGCGACTCCAGGAGCTCGGCGAGCTGGGCGCGAGTGATCTCCCCCTCGCGGAAGCTCTCGGGGGTGGCGGGCAGGTAGATCCCGAGCTTCTTCGCCGCGGTCGCGGGCTTCATGGTCTGTTCCGGCACGCCTCAAGGGTAGCCTGATCGCGTGGCAGAGCCCTTCGTCGTCGCGTTCGTGCTGGGGGTCACCCCCGGCAAGTGGGCGCGCATCTGGGAGGAGCGGCTGCCGGAGCATCCGCTCTTCCTCGAGCCGCTCGCGCCCGGCGACGCGCTCGCCGGAATCGAGGCAGGCACTGTGCACGCGGCGTTCGTCAGATTGCCCGTGGACGACGCCGAATTGAGTTCGATCCCCCTCTACGAGGAGCAGCCGGTCGTCGTCATGCCGAAGGACCACGTTCTCTCGGTGCTGGATGCGGTCTCCCCTGCCGACCTCTCCGACGAGACTCTGCTCGACGGCGAGTGGACGGAGACGATCGAACTCGTCGCAGCGAACGTCGGGGTCGCGACCATGCCCCAGTCGGTGGCCCGCGCGCTGAGTCGGCGGGATGTCGTGACCCGTCCCGCCGTCGAGGCGCCGACCACGCGCGTTGCGCTCGTCTGGCGGACGGATGCCGCGACCCTCCTCACCGAGGAGTTCATCGGCATCGTGCGCGGCCGCACGGCCAACAGCTCGCGCGGGTCGGCGAAGGAGGCATCTGCGGAACCGCCTCCCCGGAGGGACCCGACGCCGCGCCGAGCGACGAAGCCGGGGCGCACGTCGAAGGTCACGCCGACTCCGCGGGGAAAGCGACCCAAACGACCTAAGGGGCGCTGATCCCGAAGAGCCCGATGATGAGGCCCATCACGAGGATCGTGACGAGCTCGTGGCCGATGGTGAGCGTCGTGAGGCTGGCGGGTCGGCGCTCGAAGGCGTCGTGCGTGATCACGCGGGCGGCCGTGAACCCCGCCCACAGGATCGTCGCCGTGACGAGCGTGTTGACGAGGAAGTTGCCGCCGTAGAAGTTCTGGGCGATCGCGGCTGCCCCGGCGAGGACGAGTGCCGTGACGAAGCTCACGATGACGGTCACGATGATCGCGCCCACTCCGTTGCCCATCGTGGACTCGTCGATCTTCGCCAGTCGCATCCAGCGGCGTCCGAAGACCGCTTTCGCGTACCAGATCGAGCCGACCACCATGCTGGAGACTGTCGCGAGGACGACCGCGAGCCAGTTGATCTCGGGGACCATGAAGCACCTCCTTGTGTTCGATGGCGCCAGGGTAGCGCGCGGCATGCCCGCCGGAACAGACCGGCTCAGCCGGATGGTGTCCCCTCCCCGTGCTCGCTTACGTAGGCGTCGAAGTCGCCCTGTGACTGGAGGATGCAGAAACGGTTGCCTTCCGGATCGGCCAGCCTGACCCACGAAGTGCCCGTGGGTGTCGGAAGCTCGGTAGCGCCGAGGTCGAGAGCGCGGCGAACACTGTCGTCCCGGTCATCCGGACGCAGGTCCAGATGAAAGCGGTCTCGCCCCGTCCCGGCTGTGTCGCCGGGTGCGAACAGCAGGCGCGGGCCCGATCCGGTGGGGTCCCCGATCTCTACTGAATCGGTGTGATTGGGCATCACGACGTAGTCGAGCAGTTCCGCCCAGAAACGAGACAGCCGGGCGGGGTCTCGAGCCTCGATGGTCACGGTATGGACCCACAACTCTGCCATCGCCCCACTGTGGCGAAGTGGCGTCGGCGGATCAAGGGCTTGGCCAGGCGGTGGGACGATCGCCGGGCGCGATGCGTGGGGAGAGTACGACACGTCCATCGAAGCTGTGTTCTCTTCAGGTCGGGTCCCTCAGCCGCTACGGTGGGCGGGTGACAGTCTCTCCCGCTCCGCGGCGGGGCGCCCGGCTCGGCGGCTGGGCCCTCGTGCTCGCGATCCTCGGCCCGCTCTGGCTGGCGCTCACCGGGGTGCTCTTCGTTGCCGCCTTCAGCGGCCCGGACGCCGTGGGGTGGGCTGCCACTGCCCTCTTCTTTCTCGGCTTTTTGGTGATTCCCGGCTCGGGACTGGTCGCCGTCGGGCTCGGCATCGCCGCCCTCGCGGCCAATCGTGCAGCGGGCAAGGTCATGGGCAGCCTCGCACTTCTGATTGTCGTCGGGGCGATCGTGCTCGTGGTCTGGGTGATCACCTCGGGCATCGCGAGCGGCTTCTCGCTCGTGTAGGCGTCGAGCGGCTCGACACGCCGACCACTGTCGGTGGCGATTGACACCATCGAAGCTATGTTCGACCATGGAAGGGTGTCCACCGCCCTCGCTTCGCCGACCCCGCCCGGGCAGTCCGCTGCTCAGGTGGAGGAGTTGCGGGCGCGCATCCGGCAGATGCAGTCGACGAAGCTCGAGAGCCGGGGCATCCCCACTCACCCCGCGATCGCCGAACTGCTGCCCGGCGGCGGGCTCAAGCAGGGTGCCGCCTACTCGGTTGACCGCTCGGCGATGCTGCTCATGACCCTCCTCGCCGCGCCGTCGGCTGCGGGGCTCTGGTGCGCGGTCGTCGGGGTTCCCGAGTTCGGCGTCGAGGCGGCGGCCCAATTCGGCATCGACCTCGAGCGGCTCGTGCTGATCCCGCATCCCGGCGACCAGTGGCTCGCGGTCACGGCCGCTGTCGCCGACGTCATGGGCGTCGTGGTGACTCGTCCCCCCGCCCGGTCGAGCGACTCGAGCGTGGCCCGGCTCACGGCTCGGCTGCGCCAGAACGGTACGACCCTGCTCGTGCTCGGCGCCTGGCCCCAGACCGAGGCCATGCTCTCCCTGAGCGACACGCGATGGCACGGCATCGGAGAGGGGCACGGCCACCTCTCCGCCCGTGAGGCCACCGTCACGGTATCGAGCCGCACCGCGGGCCGCCCCCGCAGCGCACGGGTGTGGCTACCTGCGGCCGATGCGACGGTGAGCCGCGTGACGTCGGCCTCGAGACCTGTCGCAGTTCCCGTCCCGCCTCTCCGGGTGGCGGGATGACCGCTCCCCCGCTCGAGCCGCCCCGGGTCATCGTGCTCTGGTGCCCCGACTGGCCGGTCACGGCAGCGCGCACCGCCGCCGGGCTCGGACCCGAAGCACCGGTCGCCCTCGTCGACAAAGGCCGTGTGCTCGCGTCATCGCCCGCCGCTCGGGCGGAGTCGGTGCGCCGCGGCATCCGGGTTCGGGAAGCCCAGGCGCACTGCCCCGACCTCGTCGTCCTCGAGTACGACGCGGCCCTCGACGCGCGGGCCTTCGAGCCGCTCGTCGCCGCCATCGAGGAGCTCACGCCCGGAGTCCAGGTGCTGCGCCCGGGGATGTGCGCCGTGCGCGTGCGCGGCGCGGCGCGCTACTACGGGGGCGAGCGCGCCGCGGCCCTCGCACTCGTGTCGCGGCTCGACGAGCTTGGCGCGGGCGGAGCACGGGCGGGAGTCGCCGACGGCATCTTCACCGCCGAGCAGTCGGCGCGGCGCGCCGCCGAGCGCGTCGGGATCGTGCCCGCGGGCTCGGCTCGGCAGTTCCTCGACCCGCTCGATGTGGGGCTCCTCGAGGAAGCGGGAGCGGAACCCGCTACGAGCACCGTCACCCTGTTGCGGCGGCTGGGCATCCGTACGCTCGGGCAGTTCGCGGCGCTCCCGCCCTCGGACGTGCGCACTCGCTTCGGGGTGCAGGGCGCTCGGCTGCACGCGCTCGCGGCGGGCAGCGACAGCTGGCCGCTCGTCCCCCGCACTCCCCCGGACGACCTCGAGGCGGTCGTCGACTT
Source organism: Antiquaquibacter soli (assembly GCF_030580675.1). Lineage (GTDB taxonomy): Bacteria > Actinomycetota > Actinomycetes > Actinomycetales > Microbacteriaceae > Rhodoglobus > Rhodoglobus soli. The sequence continues at coordinate 1,341,143 of NZ_JAUQUB010000001.1, forward strand.
CGAGCCGGCCCTCGAACTCGTCGAGCAGGTCGCGTTCGGGATCCGCACCGCCGCCGAGCGCTTCGTCGACGAACTCGTCGCGCGCCGACTCGTGGTGACCGCGATTCGCGTCGTGCTGCGCTCCGACTCGGGCGAGACGGCGGAGCGCACGTGGCAGCATCCCCGGTCCTTTTCCCCCGGTGACATCGTCGACCGCGTGCGCTGGCAGGCCTCCTCGGCGCAGTTGAGCGCCGGCATCACCCGCGTCGCGATCGCTCCAGAGGCCGTCGATGCGATCTCCCACCACGAGTCCGGGCTGTGGGGCTCGGGGCCGGATGAGCGCATCCACCACTCGCTGTCGCGCGTGCAGAGCATGCTCGGTCACGGCGCCGTGCTCATGCCCCGCGTCGGCGGCGGTCGCACCCTCGCCGACCGGCAGCGACTCGTCGCGTGGGGCGACCCCGCGGGCACCGCCACCGTGCGCGAGCCGTGGCCGGGTCAGCTGCCGGCGCCGCTGCCGGCGAGCGTCTTCACTCCGCGTCACCCGGTCGCCGTCGTCGATGCCGCGGGCGAACCCGTGATCGTGGGCTCGCGCGGCATGCCCTCGAGTGCCCCCGCCCGGCTCACCTCGGGTACGCGCACCCTCGAGCTCGGGGCCTGGGCGGGGCCCTGGCCGCTCGACGAGCGCTGGTGGGCTCCGGGGCAGGCCAGCCGCGCGTGGCGCTTCCAGGCGGTCGACTCGACGGGATGCGCGTGGCTGCTCGTGCTCGACGAAGCGGGCTGGTGGGTGGAGGCGCGCTATGACTAGGGATGATCGTCATGGGCTGGAGTAACCCGCCGATCCCGTGGTCGGAGTTCGAGAAGGGGCTCTCCGATCTCTCTCGACCCGGCACGGCACCCCCGCTGGGCGCCGATGGCGGCGACAGCCCTGCCTGGTCGCCCAAGCGCAAGGCGTACCGGCCGCCCGAGGGTTTCACCGCCGCTGCCGACGTCGTGCCCTACGCGGAGCTGCACGCGCACTCGAGCTTCAGCTTCCTCGACGGTGCCACGATGCCGGAGAAGATGGCCGAGGAAGCCGCCCGACTCGGGCTCACCGCCCTCGCGCTCACCGACCACGACGGACTGTACGGCACTGTGCGCATGGCCGAGGCCGCCGCCGAGCTGGGCGTCGCCACCATCATCGGCGCGGAGCTCTCGCTCGGGCTCGGGGGGCCGCAGAACGGCGTCCCCGACCCGGAGGGCTCGCACCTGCTCGTGCTCGCGCGCCAGGAGGAGGGCTACCACCGACTCGCCTCAGCGATCACCGCGGGCCAGCTCGCCGGCGGCGAGAAGGGCCGACCGGTCTACGACCTGGAAGAGCTCGCCGCCCTGGCGGAGGGCCACTGGCTCGTCCTCACCGGCTGTCGCAAGGGTGCTGTGCGGCAAGCGCTCGAGAGCGGACCGGATGCCGCGGGCCTCGAGCTCGACCGTCTCCTCGGGCTGTTCGGCCCCGAGAACGTCGCCGTCGAGCTCTTCGACCACGGCAACCCGCTCGACAGCGCGCACAACGACTCCCTGGCCTCCCTCGCCTCCGACCGCGGTCTGCGCGTCGTCGCGACGAGCAATGCCCACTACGCCTCCCCCGAGCAGCACCGGCTGCACACCGCCCTCGCCGCTGTCCGCGCGCGGCGCAGCCTCGACGAGATGGACGGCTGGCTGCCTGCCGCCGGACAAGCGCACTTGCGCTCCGGCGCCGAGATGGCCGCGCGATTCGCGCGCTACCCGGGAGCGGTCGAGAACACCGTCGAGATCGCCCGCGAGCTCGCGTTCGAGCTACGGCGCGCCAAGCCCGCCCTGCCCGACCAGGAGGTTCCCGAGGGGCACACCCCGGCGAGCTACCTGCGCGAGCTCGTCTGGGCGGGGGCACCGAAGCGGCTCCCCGCGCTCACCGACGACGTGCGGGCGCGCATCGAGCGCGAGCTCGACATCATCGAGGAGAAGGGCTTCCCCGGGTACTTCCTGATCGTGTGGGACATCGTCCGCTTCGCTCGGGAGCGGGGCATCCTGTGCCAGGGGCGCGGTTCGGCCGCGAGCTCCGTCGTCTGCTACCTGCTGGAGATCACCGCCGTCGACCCGATCCGCTACAAGCTGCCCTTCGAGCGCTTCATCTCGACCATGCGCGAGGAGGAGCCCGACATCGACGTCGACTTCGACTCCGATCGGCGCGAGGAGGTCATCCAGTACGTCTTCGAGAAGTACGGCAGGCGCAACGCGGCGCAAGTGTGCAACGTCATCCAGTACCGGCCGAAGTTCGCGGTGCGCGACATGGCCAAAGCGCTCGGCCACTCGCCCGGCCAGCAGGACGCCTGGTCGAAGCAGGTCGAGCGCTGGGGCGCTCTCGTCTCGAGCCAGGATCACGACATCCCCGAGCAGGTCGTCGACCTCGCGATGGAGGTCATGACCTTCCCCCGTCACCTCGGCATCCACTCGGGCGGCATGGTCCTCACCCAGCGCCCGGTCGGCGAGGTGGTGCCGATCGAGCACGCGCGCAGGGACGGCCGCACGGTCGTGCAGTGGGACAAGGACGACTGCGCGTGGATGGGACTCGTCAAGTTCGACCTCCTGGGACTCGGGATGCTCTCCGCCCTGCAGTACTCGTTCGACATCGTCCGCGACGCCCTCGGCGAGGAGCTCGACCTCGACTCGATCCCCAAGGAGGAGCAGGGCGTCTACGACCAGCTCTGCCGTGCTGACGCGATCGGCGTCTTCCAGGTGGAGAGTCGCGCGCAACTAGGACTGCTGCCGCGACTGCAGCCGCGCGAGTTCTACCACCTCGTCGTGGAGATCGCCCTCGTGCGACCCGGTCCCATCCAGGGCGGTGCCGTGCATCCCTACGTGCGGCGCAAGATGGGCGAGGAGCCGATCACCTACCTGCATCCGAACCTCGTCGAGCCGCTCGAGCGCACCCTCGGTGTGCCGATCTTCCAGGAGCAGCTCATGCAGATCGCCGTCGCGGTGGGCGGTTGCACCCCCGACGACGCCGACCACCTCCGGCGGGCGATGGGCTCCAAGCGCGGCGTCGAGAAGATCTCCAAGCTCAAGGAGAAGCTGTACGAGGGCATGGCCGCCAACGGCATCACGGGTGCCGACGCCGACTCGATCTATGCGCGCATCCAGGCTTTCGCGGGTTTCGGGTTCGCCGAGAGCCACGCGCTCAGCTTCGGCCTGCTCGTCTACGCGAGCGCCTGGATGCGCCTGCACTACCCGGGGGCGTTCCTCGCGGCGCTGCTCCGGGCCCAGCCGATGGGCTTCTATTCTCCGCAGAGCCTCGTCGCGGATGCCCGCCGCCACGGTGTCGACGTGCTGCGGCCCGACATCCAGCTCTCCGGTGCCCAGGCCGGCCTCGAGCCGACGGTGCAGAGACCCGTCGCGACGGGCGACCCGCACTGCCTGGACAGGGAGCAGCCCCCCGTCGGGCCCTTTGACCGCAGCGCTCCCTTCGACACCGACGACCACCGTCGGGATGGCGCCTTCGCCGTCCGGCTCGGCCTCGACGAGGTCGGGGGCATCAGCACCGCCGTCGCGACGCGCATCGTCGAGGAGCGGGAGCGGGGAGGCGCCTACCGGGACATGAACGATCTCGTCCGCCGGACCGGGCTGACGACCGCTCAGCTCGAGTCGCTCGCGGCAGCGGGCGCCTTCGACGGCTTCGGACTCTCGCGTCGCGAAGCGCTGTGGAACGCGGGTAATGCCGCGCAGGACCGTCCCGAGTTCCTCGAGGGCTCCATCGTCGCGGTGCAGCCGCCGCTGTTCGCGATGCCGAGCGAGGTCGAGGAAGTGATGAGCGATCTGTGGTCGACGGGGATCTCCACAGACAGCCACCCCGTGGCGCACCTGCGATCGTCGCTGCGGGAGGAGGGCATCCTGTCCGCTGCAGAGCTCGCGACGGCGGAGCCCGGGCGCCGGGTGCGCGTCGCGGGAGTGGTCACCCACCGCCAGCGGCCCGCGACAGCGAGCGGTATCACGTTCATCAACCTCGAGGACGAGACCGGCTTCATGAACATCATCTGCAGCACGGGGGTCTGGGGCCGTCATCGTCGGGTCTTCCGCGAAGCCCCCGCCCTCGTCGTGCGCGGGATGCTCGAGCGCTCCGCTGAGGGGGTCACCAACATCGTCGCCGACCACGTGGAGCACCTCGGGATGGTCCCGCGGACCCGCTCGCGGGATTTCCGATAGATGACGTTTAGTTACCGGTTTGGGAAACTATGGCGGACTGGGGGTGGTCCTGCTATAACCTTGGCTCACGTCCGCTCGCTTCCGGGTGCGCGGGTGTGGCCTCGACTGTCGGGGCCGTAGGAACGCTCCTGGAGGAGTTACATGGCACTAGGTACCGTCAAGTGGTTCAACGCGGAAAAGGGCTTTGGTTTCATCGCCCCTGAGGACGGAAGTCCTGACGTGTTCGCCCACTACTCGGCCATCCAGTCGAACGGCTACCGGTCGCTCGACGAGAACCAGAAGGTCGAGTTCGACATCACCCAGGGACCCAAGGGTCCCCAGGCGGAGAACATCCGCCCCCTCTGATCTTGCTTCCCACCCGCACCGCCGCATCATTGCCCCGCAATGTCGCGGATCGGCGGTTCTGGGTATCAGTTCAGTAAGGAGAACGCCTCGGAGAGATCCGGGGCGTTCTTCATTTCTCCGGAGCTCTCCGGCGGGGTGCGCCCTCAAGGCGCGTCAGGAGCGGAGACCGCGCCGCAGGAAGTCGATGCGCGCCTGCAGTTGGGTGACGGATGCCTGGGCGACCGCCGGTCCCCCGCAGATGCGCCGCAGCTCGGCGTGGATGAGGGCGTGCGGCTCGCCGGAGAGCTTCGCCCGCATGCCGACGAGCGAGTTCAGCAGCGTGCGCTGCTCCCGCAGTGTGCGATACAGCGGCGGTGGCTGCTCGGGCTGCTGCGCCTTCTCCTCCTCCGTCACGAAGGCAGCCCGACGCTGCTGCCGCCGGTGGCGCTGCCTCAAGAGTTCGCGCACCTGATCAGGTTCGAGGATGCCCGGCAGCCCGAGGAAGTCCAGCTCCTCGTCACTGCCGGTGAATGCGGCGGCACCGAACTCGTCGCCGTCGAAGAGCACCTTGTCGAAGTTGGCGTCGGACTCGATCGCCTCCCACGTGAACTCCTCCGCGAGCTGGTCCTTCGAGTCCTGCTCCCGGTTCTCCCGATCCAGCAGGTCGTCGTCGAGGAGCTGGTCGTCGGCGCGCTCCCGATCGAGGGCGTGGTCGCGCTCGAGCTCGAGCTGGGAGGCGAGCGAGAGCAGCGAGGGGACGGTGGGGATGAACACGGACGCCGTCTCGCCGCGGCGGCGGGCCCGGACGAACCGCCCGATCGCTTGCGCGAAGTAGAGCGGCGTCGAGGCCGACGTCGCGTACACCCCGACCGCGAGCCGCGGCACGTCGACGCCCTCCGACACCATTCGAACCGCGACCATCCACCGCCGTGTGTTGCCCGCGAACTCCTCGATGCGCGCCGAGGACTCCTTCTCGTCGGAGAGCACGACGGTCGCCTGCTCCCCGGTGATGCCCTGCAGCAGGGCGGCGTAGGCGCGCGCGGCCCGCTGGTCGGTCGCGATGACGAGGCCACCGGCATCCGGAATCGAGTGCCGCACCTCGGTGAGCCGCACGTCCGCGGCCCTCAACACCGCCTGGATCCACTCTCCGCCGGGGTCCAGCGCCGTTCGCCACGCCTGGGCGGTGACGTCCTTGGTGTCCCCTTCCCCGAGCCGGGCCTCCATCTCGTCGCCCATGCGGGTGCGCCAGCGCATCTTGCCCGCGTAGGCCATGAACATCACCGGTCGCACGACGCCGTCGGCGAGTGCCCGCCCGTAGCCGTAGTTGTAGTCGGTCTGGGACGTGCGGATGCCTTTCTCGTCGCGCACGTAGCTGACGAACGGGATGGGGGCAGTGTCGCTGCGGAACGGCGTGCCCGTGAGCGAGAGGCGGCGGGTCGCCGGATCGAACGCCTCCCGGATCGCATCGCCCCAGCTGAGCGCGTCACCGCCGTGGTGGACCTCGTCGAGGATCACGAGCGTGCGACCCGACTCGGTGATCTCCCGATGGAGGGATGCCCGCACCGCCACTTGCGCGTAGGTGACGGCCATGCCGTGGTACCGCCGGCCGCCCCACGCGTCTCCGTTGGAGTAACCCGGATCGAGCCGGAGGCCCACGCGGTGCGCCGCGTCGGCCCACTGCCGCTTGAGGTGATCGGTGGGGGCGACGACGGTGACCCGGTCGACAACGCGCCGCGCGATGAGCTCGACCGCGAGTCTCAGCGCGAACGTCGTCTTGCCGGCGCCCGGTGTCGCGGCGGCGAGGAAGTCGCGCGGTTCGCGCTCGAAGTACAGGTCGAGGGCCTCGGCCTGCCATGCGCGGAGCTTCGACGCGGTGCCGCGGGCGGCCCGCTCGGGGTATGAGGGTGAGAGGTGCTCCGCCGCGAAGGTTCCGACCGTGGGGCCGGGCAGGGAGGGAGTGCTCACTTGATAAGACGTTACCCGAGCCCGGTGACACCGATCGCGAGCGGGAGGGGTGAAGGTCTCAATCCCGCTGCCCGAGTCGCGGCCGCTCGTGGGGGCGGTGCCCGAGAAGTCGGGCGGGGGTGACGGCACCGCGGCCGAACCGCTCGCTCGCGGCATCCATGACGTTCTCTGCGTCGCGCCAGCCCTCGCTCTCGTCCCAGAGGGCGGGCAGCAGCCCGTCGGGATCGAGGAGATGCTCCGCGCGCACGCCGACGAGCCGCACCGGGCGGTCGGTGCGCAGCGAGTCGTAGATGTCGCGCACCTCGTCATAGATCTGCCGGCCGAGGTCGGTGGGTTCGGCGATGGTGCGGGATCGGGTGATGGTCGTGAAGTCCTCGAAGCGCAGCTTGAGCACGACGGTGCGCGCGCGCACGCCGTGCCGACGCAGTCGTACCGCCACCATGTTCGCCATGCGCAGGAGTTCGCGATGGATGACCGACGCGTCCGTGACGTCCGTCGAGAAAGTCATCTCGTGGCCGACGCTCTTTTCCTCGGCACCGCCCTCGACGCGGCGGGGGTCGCGGCCCCACGCGAGTTCGAACAGCCGCCGGCCCGCCGAGTCGCCGAGCAGGCGGACGAGCTGCTCGACCGGCGTGCTTGCGAGGTCGCCGATGGTGTGGAAGCCGCGGGAGCGCAGGAGCTCCTCAGACTTGGCCCCGACTCCCCAGAGCTTCGCGATCGGGAGCGGGTGGAGGAAGTCGACAGTACCCTCAGCGGGGATGACGAGGAGCCCGTCGGGCTTGGACATGCCGGAGGCCACCTTCGCCACGAACTTCGTCGCCGCTGCGCCGACGGAGCAGATGAGACCTGTCTCGGCGCGCACCCGGCGCCTCAGGAGCTGCGCGACCTGGAGGGGCGAGCCGAAGACGGTGCGGGCTCCGGAGACATCGAGGAACGCCTCGTCGATGCCCAGCCTCTCGACGGCCGGCGTGAGCTCGTCGCAGATTGCGAAGACCTGCTTCGAGTAGTGCTGGTAGCGGTCGTAGTGCGGTTCGAGGATGATCGCCTGGGGGCACCGGCGGAGAGCGATCGCCATGGGCAGCGCCGAGTTGACCCCGAACTTGCGGGCCTCGTAGGTCGCCGCCGTGACGATCGACCTCGGCGAGTCGTGGCCCACGATGACGGGTTTGCCGACGAGCTCGGGGTGGTCGAGGAGCTCCACGGAGGCGAAGAACGCGTCCATGTCGACGTGAAGGATGGGCGCGCTCGTCGAGTCGACGTCGTCAGCGGTGACCTGGCGGTCCCTGCCGTCCTGCTTGCCCATGGGGTCATTGTCTCAGGGGCCGCCGACGACGGCATGAGGAAGGGGGCGGGTGCCGAAGCGCCCGCCCCCTTCCTGCAGCGTTGCTATCGACGGCGTCCCGAGAGAGCGCCGAAGATCGCGAGCACGATGAGCGCGCCGACGACCGCCCAGAACCAGGAGACGAGCGACCAGAAGCCGTTCGCGTCGAGGAGGTTCTGCCCGAAGAACAGCTGCGAGATCCACCCGCCCAGGAGTGCTCCGATGACGCCGAGCACGATCGTCAGGAACCACCCGACGCGCTGGCGCAGGATGAGCTTGGCGATGACGGCGGCAATGATGCCGAGGATGAGGACGGAAAACCAACCCATGACATGACTCCCAAAACGTGAGTTCTGCGGGGCCGGATCGGACCCCGCGCGATCAGCTTGGCAGCCCGGGCGATCCGGCGACAACCTCTGGTGGCGATCGGCGCGCTTAGTGAGTAATGCTGGACTCATGACTCAGCAGCACCCGTGGAGCAGGTACGTCGCGATCGGCGACTCCTTCACCGAGGGCATCGGCGATCCCGAGCCCCAGAGCCCCGGCGGTCACCGTGGCTGGGCGGACCGCGTCGCGGAAGTTCTCAGCGAGAAGACCGATGACTTCGCCTACGCCAACCTCGCCATCCGAGGCCGACTGCTCCAGCAGATCGCCGACGAGCAGGCCGATGCCGCGCTCGAGCTCAAGCCCGACCTCATCAGCGTGTCGGCCGGTGGCAACGACATCATCCGCCCCGGCACGGACCCCGACGATGTCGCCGATCGGTTCGAGTCCCTCATCGAGCGGCTCCGCAGCGATGGCGCGACGGTCGTCATGTTCAACGGCCCCGACATCGGCATGACGCCCGTGCTGAGGCGCGTTCGCGGTAAGGTCGCGATCTACAACGAGAACCTCCGCGCGATCGCGCAGCGCCACGATGCGATCGTCGCCGACATGTGGGCGCTCCGGGAGCTCTCCGATCCCCGCATGTGGGCGCCGGACCGGTTGCACTTCTCCCCCGTCGGCCACCACACCATCGCGAGGATGGTGCTGCGCTCGCTCAACGTCGACAACGATCTCGAGCCCTACAAGCCCGAGCCGCTGCCGAAGGTCTCGTGGCGTCAGGCGCGCGTCGAGGACGTCGGCTGGGCCCGCGAGTACCTCGTGCCGTGGGTGCTGCGCCGCGTCCGCCACCAGTCCTCGGGCGACAACGTCACGGCGAAGCGACCGGGCTTCTAGTCACGCGAGGCCGCTGTACCCGACTCGACCGGCGGCGGGGCACGCGAACGGGTCGCGGTCCGCGCCGAGCCCGACAGCGTTGAGGTGCCGGATGACTATCGCGTACGACCGCAGGATCGATACCTCGGTGTACGGGATGCCGCGGCTCTCGCAGAACTCGCGCACGATCTCCCCCGCCCGTCGCAGGTGCGGTCTCGGCATGCTCGGGAACAGGTGGTGCTCGACCTGGAAGTTGAGCCCTCCCATGAACTGGGTGACCCACGCTCCTCCCCCGATGTTGCGGCTCGTGAGCACCTGGCGGCGGAGGAAGTCGACCTTCGAGTCTCGCGGGAGGATGGGCATCCCCTTGTGGTTGGGAGCAAAGGACGCGCCCATGTACAGGCCGAACACGGCCAGTTGGACGCCCAGGAAGGCGAAGGCCATGCCGAGTGGCAGGATCGCGAAGACCGCCCCCACGTAGAGCACGTTTCGGGTGAGCAGGAGGGTGATCTCGAGGGCCCGCTTGTCGACCTTGCCCGGCGAGAAGACGGTGAGGAACGCATGACGGTGCAGGTTCACGCCCTCCAGGAGCAGGGCCGGGAAGAACAACCACCCCTGCCGGGTCTGCAGGAACCGGCCGAGTCGCGTGCGGGCGGTGGCATCCGACTCCTGGAAGACGATGAAGTCCGGCAGGATGTCGGGGTCCTTGCCGACCGTGTTGGGGTTGGCGTGGTGGCGGGTGTGCTTAGCCATCCACCACGAGTAGCTGATGCCCACGACGAGGTCGGACAGGATGCGCCCTCCGGTGTCATTGGCGCGACCGGACGAGAACACCTGCCGGTGCGCGAACTCGTGCGTGACGAACGCGAACTGCGTGAAGAGGATGCCCATGGCCGCAGCGACGAGCAGGGTGAACCAGGTGTCCCTCAGCATCACTACCCCGAACCAGGCGGCGACCATGCCGGTCGTGATCGCGAGCACCACGACGAGGTAGAAGACCCGGTTGCGGCGCAGCAGGCCCGCGTCGCGGACGGTGTTCAGGAGCGCGGAGAACTCGGAGACGGGGTTGCCGACCCCGCGCGGTCCGGTACGGATGATTCGGGTGGACGGGGACGAAGCAGCAGTCACGTGACCTCAGAAGTTCGAATGACTTCACAGCCACAGGGAGCGAGCGGAGTGCTCAGATAGTGCGAGCCTATCCCGGGGCGCGGAGCCGGCCCGACCGCGTCGGGTCATTCCCAGGTGCTTCCCACGAAGGGAGGGCTAGAACAGCAGAGCCGGATGAGTGAGCCGCCACCACGGCCCGGGGTCGGAGATGTCGCCGTCGAGCTCGAGCGGCACGACGACCGTCTTCGGGCCGACCGTGAAGGTGATCGAACCGACCTCCTCGCCATCCTCGGCGAGGTGCACGGGGTCGAGCGTCGGTGCCGCAGAGACGGAGCTGCCCGTCCACGCCACGACGCTCGCCGGCTCCGCGGGGACGGCGTTCGCTCGGTCGCCCCACTCGGTCTCGTACGTGCCGGCGACCTCGTCGGGCACGGCGAGCGGGATCGATTGGAACCCCGAATCGGCCTGGGCGAGCATCCCGCGGATCGCCGCGTTGATGGTGTCGTGGTCCGGTCCGCCGAGCACGACACCGACGATGGTGATGGGCTCGTCGGCGACGACGATGTCCTGGGCGAACAGCAGGCACGCACCCGATTCGTCGAGGGTGCCGGTCTTGATGCCGTCGACGCCATCGACGCCGAGGAGGCCGTTGCGGTTGACCACCGGCCCCACGCCGGGCACCTCGGTCGTCGGTGTCGCGACGATCTCCGCGACGACGGGGTTGGCGACGGCGAGCTTAGCGATCGCGATGAGGTCGGAGACCGTGCTCGAGTTGGACGGCTGGATGCCCGTCGCATCGACGATCGTCGTGCCGGTGAGCCCGTTCCGGCCGAGCCAGTCGCGCGCGGCATCCACGTACGCGGCCTCGCTGCCGAACGCCCACGCCGCGAGGGACTGCGCGTAGTTGTTCGCGGAGGCCATGAGGGCGAGCTGCATCATCCCGCGCTGGGTCACCTGCAGGCCCACGGAGACGGGGGCCACGATGCCGTCCTGGGCGAGCATGTCGGCGTAGAACTGCACGTCCCGCTCGGCGAGGGTCGCGGTGGGCCCCTGCTCCCCCGGGGCGAGCGGGTGCGCTTCGAGCACGACGAGAGCGGTGACGACCTTCGTGATGGAGGCGATCGGGAGCGGATCGGCGGTTCCCGCGCTCGCGAGCACGCCGTCGTACCCGACGGCGCCGAAGCCCGCGGCCCCGTAGGGCGGGAAGTCGATGACAGGCACCGTCGGCTGCTGGACCTCGATCGCGGAGACCGTCGGAGTGGTCTCGTGAAGAGGCGCGAGCAGGGTGAGCGGCAGGTAGAAGCCCGCCGCGAGCACCAGGCCGGCTCCTCCGAACACCGCGATCCGGCGGCGACGGTAGATCTGTCGTCGGGTCAGCGGCATCGGGCCATGCTAACCGAGGAGCCTAGGCGCGCCCTCCGTCGACGGACCGGCGCGGCGGCGTGACCTCCTCCGGCACGAGCACCGCTGTCGACTCGTTGAGCGTCTCGCCCCGGAAGAACGGCTTCGCGCGCGGGAAGAACGACCACACGACCATGAGCACGACGCCGAGGGCGAGCGAGCCGATGCCGACGACGAACACTCCGCCGATGCCGAAGAGCACCGTATATCCGTACTCGGGGCTCGCCATGTCGATGGCGGAGAACACGAAGGCCGCCGTGAGCATGAGCGCGCCGGCGAGCGGGAAGACGAGGCGGAAGACGACGTTACGGGCCGAGTCGAAGAGCGAGCGTCGGAAGTACCACACGCAAGCGAAGCCCGTGATTGCGTAGTAGAACGCGATCGCGAGGCCGAGCGACAGGATCGTGTCCTGGAGGAAGTCCTCGCTGATGATGGTCATGCCGACGTAGAACACAGTCGCGACGATGCCCATGACGATCGTCGAGAACGCGGGCGTCAGGTACTTCGGGTGGACCATCCCGAACCGCTTCGGCAGGGCCCGGTAGGCCGCCATCGCGAGCGTCCCGCGCGCGGTCGGCAGGATCGTGGTCTGCGTGGATGACACGGCCGACACCATGACCGCGATGACGAGCAACCACGCCCACGGGCCGAAGAGCACGTCCTTGAGCGCGAAGAACACGTCGTCGGCGTTGCCCTCGTTGCCGAGCCCGAGTCCGGTGTCGCCGAGCCCCGCGTACGCCATCGCTGCGACGGTGACGCCGACGTAGGTGACGAGGAGGATCACCGTCGAGAGGATCGCCGCGCGACCGGGGGTGCGCTCGGGGTCCTTCGTCTCCTCGTTGAGAGCGAGGCACGTGTCCCAGCCCCAGTAGATGAAGAGGGCGAGAAGGATGGCCTGGACGAACCCGGAGGCCGATTCGAACGCGAACGGGTTGAACCAGTCGAGGGTCGGCGTCGTGGCTTCTTCGGGGGCGGTGCCGGTGGCGATGGAGACGACCGCCGCGATGACGAAGACCGCGAGAGCGAGGTACTGGATGCCGAGAAGCACGTTCTGCAGCTTCTCCCCGATCTCGGTGCCGCGGTAGCTGATGAAGGTCATGAGCGCGATGAAGACGACGCCCGTCGCGGTGACGACGACGGTGTTCTGCGCGATGTCCTCGTTGATCAGCAGCCAGAAGTACTTGCCGCCGATCTGGGCGAGGTTCGCGAGCACGACCATCCCCGCGACGGCGACGCCCCAGCCGCCCATCCAGCCGACCCACGGCCCGAACGCCTTGGTCGCCCACGTGAACGTCGTGCCGCAGTCGGGGACGTCGCGGTTGAGCTCGCGGTAGGCGAAGGCCACGAGGAGCATGGGGACGAAGGCGAGGATGAAGGCGATCGGAGCCTGCGCGCCGACCGCGAGCACGACGAAGCCGAGCGTCGCGGCGAGCGAGTACACCGGTGCAGTGGACGCGAGACCGATGACTGTGGAGCCGACGAGGCCGAGCGTGCCCGTGGCGAGGCCCTTGCCCGGGGCCGTCTCGGTGGGGGTGGACTGGCTCATGCGGCCTCCTCATCGTCGGGGATACCGCGAGCCTAGCCCGGTCGCCGCGGTCGCGGCGCCAGGTCGTCGTAGGGTCGTCCCATGCCGGTCTCCCTCTTCGAGCGCGCTCCGATCGAGCGGTACGGCGAGGCGAAGGCGGCGTGGGAGGCCGAGGCGGCGGGGCTCGTCGCCACGATGCTCGAGCGCTGGAGGCTCACGCCCGGCGCGGCGTTCACGGGCGGCGAGGCGGGCGCGGTGCTCGCGGTGACGACCGCGGACGGGCGGGACGCGGTGCTCAAGGTCGGCTTCCCCCATCACGAGGCCGTCGGCGAGGCGCTCGCACTCGAGGCGTGGTCGCCCGGGCTCGCACCGCGGGTGCTCCGGCAGGACGCGTGGACGTGGTCGATGCTGCTCGAGCGCGTGCATCCGGGTACGCCTCTCTCCCGCGCCGGGCTACCCGCGGCCGACGCGATCGCGGTCGCAGGAGGACTACTGGCTCGGCTGCACACTCATTCGGTGCCGGAGGGCGTCCCGGCGATCGCCGACGTGGTGGGAATCTGGCTCGACAACGCGGAGCCCGTCGTGGCGCGGACGGATGCCCCGGCAGACCTCGTCGCGGCGGTGCGCGCCGCGCTCGCCGACGCCGTGGAACTCCTGCACTCCGACCGCGCCAGCGCGTTCCTCCACGGGGACGCGAACCCCGGCAATCTCCTGCTCTCGACGCGCGGAGTCTGGCAGGCGATCGACCCGAAGCCGATGGTCGGTGACGCGGAGTTCGACCTCGCCCCCGCGGCCGAGCAGATCGGCGATCCGTGGGCGCACGTCGACCCGGCGCCGGTGGCGCGGCATCACCTGGACTCGCTCGTGGCCGCGACCGGCTCCGATCGATCGCGCGCACTGAGGTGGGCCGTGGTGCGGTCGGCTCTCGACGTGGTGTGGGCGTGGGGCGACGGCAACGCCACGTCCGCGACGGCGGCCGCCCGCCGACTCATGACGTGGAGAGAGCTCAGCGCGTCCTGAGCGCGAACAGCGCGACGGCGCTCGCCGACGCGACGTTGAGCGAGTCGACTCCGTGCGCCATGGGGATCGTCACGACACTGTCCGCTGCCGCTAGGGCCGCTCGGGAGAGGCCGTCGCCCTCCGTCCCGAGCAGGAGGGCGACGCGATCGGGTGGGTCCGCGGCGAACTCGTCGAGCGTCACGGCATCGTCTGCGAGAGCGAGGGCGGCGATGTGGAACCCTGCCTCGTGCAGCTGCTCCGCACCGAGCGGCCAGTCGTCGAGGCGGGTCCACGGAACCTGCAGCACGGTGCCCATGCTCACTCGAACGCTGCGGCGGTAGAGCGGGTCGGCGCAGCGCGGGGTGATGAGCACGGCATCCGCGCCGAGTCCTGCGACCGACCGGAAGATCGCGCCGACGTTGGTGTGATCGACGACGTCTTCGATGACGACGACGCGACGGGCGTCGCGCAGCACCTCGGCCGCGGCGGGCAGCGGCGGGCGGTGCATCGCCGCAAGCACTCCGCGGTGCAGCGTGAACCCGATGAGCGACTCGAGGATGCCCGGCTCCCCCACGAACACGGGCACGTCGTAGGGCTCGAGCAGGGGTGCCACGTCGTCGACCCATTGCTCCAGGACGAGCGCCGATCGCGGCCGGTGCCCCGCCGCGAGGGCGCGCGCGAGCACCTTGGTCGACTCGGCGATGTAGAGCCCGCCCGCCGGTTCTGACAGTCGACGCAGCACGACGTCGGTGAGGTCGCGGTAGTCGCGGAGCCGGGGGTCTGCGGGGTCCGCGATGCGCTCGACGTGCATCCGCCGCGCCCCCTTCCGATGCCGGACTGCCAGCGAGTGGAAACATACCGGAAAACTTCGGTGCCTAGGCTGGAGGGGCACGGAAGGAGTACCCATGACGACGCAGTCGCTCGCGACGGAGGCATCGCCCCAGGTCGAGGCCGCCGTCGAGGTGCTCCGGGGGCGAACGGTCGCCGTGCTGACGGGGGCGGGCGTGAGCACCGACTCGGGCATCCCCGACTACCGCGGGGAGGGCGCTCCGGTGCGGACCCCGATGACCTTCCAGCAGTTCCTCGGCGACTCCGACTACCGCAAGCGGTACTGGGCGGGCAGCCACCTCGGCTGGAAGCGCTTCGACTCCGCCGAGCCGAACGCCGGTCACCGCGCGCTCGCCGACATGGAGGCGGCGGGCTTCGTCGACGGCGTCATCACGCAGAACGTCGACGGATTGCACCTCCGCGCGGGCTCGCGGCACGTCGTCGACCTCCACGGAACCATGGATCGGGTCCGGTGCCTGACGTGCGGCCAGTTCTACGCCCGCGCCAGCATCGCCGACCGACTCGCGGCGGACAACCCGTGGCTCGAGGCGGGCGAGAACATCACCCTCTCCCCCGACGGCGACGTGCAGATCGATGACGTCGACGCCGTCGTGGTGCCCGACTGCAGCGTGTGCGGCGGCGTGCTCAAGCCCGACGTCGTGTTCTTCGGCGAGTTCGTGCCCCGCGAGAAGTTCGAGGAGGCGCGGGCTCTCGTCCACCGAGCCGGCGCTCTCGTGATCGCGGGGTCGTCCCTTGTGGTGAACTCCGGAATCCGGCTGCTCGACCAGGCGACCCGCCGCAAGCTGCCCGTCGTGATCATCAACCGCGGCGTCACGAAGGGCGATCCGCGGGCGAGCGTTAAGATCGAGGCGGGAACGTCCGAGACGCTCGTGGAGCTGCTCGAGCGGCTGGCCTAGCCCCGCGTTCCCGGAAGGGAACCGTGCTCCTCTACCTCGTGCGCCACGGCGAGACCGACTGGAACCTCCAGCGACGCATCCAGGGCAGTACCGACATCCCGCTCAACGACACCGGTCGCGAGCAGGCCCGCGCCACGGCTCGACTGCTCGCCCGTCGCCCGTGGGACGCGATCTACTCGAGCCCGCTGTCGAGGGCCTTCGAGACCGGAGCGATCATCGCCGAGGAGCTCGGTCTGCCCGGCCCCACCGCCGTGGATGCCCTCGTGGAGCGCGCCTACGGCGACGCCGAGGGGCTGGCCGACCCGGAGCTGTCGGCGCGCTTCCCGGGGGATGCACCGGTCCCCGGTCGGGAGTCGCGCGACGAGGTCGTCGCCCGGGTCTTCCCCGCGCTCATGGAGCTCGCCGAGCGTCACAGCGGGGAGGCGATCCTCGTGGTGAGCCATGGCGGCGTCATCCGCTCGATTCTCGCGACCGTCGACCCGGAGGGCCGGCATGGACCGATCACGAACGGTTCGGTTCACAGCCTGCGGCACGAGGACGGCTCGTTCCGGCTGATCGCCTTCAACGATCCGCTCGACGCGGAGTCGCTCGCGAACGGATCGGACCCGCTCGACGACCAGAACCCGATCGAGCGCCGCGACCCGGCGGGAGCGAGCGCGTGAGCGACGCGCGCGCAGCGGCCTTCGCGGAGCGGCTCGCCGGCCTCGGCGTGGTCATCGAGCCGCGGGAGATGGACGAGTCGACGCACACGGCGAAGCAGGCGGCGGACGCGATCGGATGCTCGGTCGCCGCGATCGTCAAGAGCCTCGTGCTCGTCGCCGACGGGGAGCCGCTCCTCGTGCTCGCCTCCGGGCCCAACCGCGTCGACCTCGATCGCGTGGGCCAGCACGTCGGCGCGCCCGTCGCGATGGCCGACGCCGACACGGTCAAGCGAGCGACGGGGTCGAGCATCGGCGGGGTTCCGCCGCTCGGGCATCCCGCTCCCCTGCGCACGATCATGGACGAGTCGCTGCTCGACCAGCCCGTGGTGTGGGCTGCGGCGGCGAGTGCCCGCTCGGTGTTCGGCATCGAGCCCCACCGCCTCGCCGAGCTCACCGCAGCCGAGGTTGCGCGAGTCAGCTGATGCTACGGTATTGGTAGGACCACCTACCACAACGATGGAGTTGAACTCGTGATCACTGTTGCCTCTGTCGACGCCCGCGTGACGCACGTGTCCACCCGGATCCCCTTCCGTTACGGCATCGCCGAGATGGTCGCCGCTCCGCACGTCGTCGTCGAGCTCAGCGTGAGCGACGGGGATCGCGTCGCTCGGGGCTGGGCGTCGGAGCACCTGCCCCCGAAGTGGTTCACGAAGGACCCCGACAGTCTCTTCGTCGACGAGATCGCCGACATGGTCGGGGTGATCCTGCACGCCGTCGACGCGTCGCGCGGCAGGTCGGGCGGGTCGGCGTTCGAGGTGTGGCGTGTCATCGATGAGTCGCAGCAGTCGTGGGCTGCGGACGAGGGCATCCCCGGCCTCCTCGCCGGTCTCGGCACGGCGCTCGTGGAGCGTGCCCTCATCGACGCGGTGTGCCGCCTCGAGGGGGTGCCTTTCGGCGAGGCGCTGCGGTCCGGAGCGCTCGGCTGGGAGCCGGCGGTCCTGCATCCCGAACTCGCGGGCCGGCCGGCGGCCGACCTCCTGCCTCGACCGGGAGCTCCGGAGATCGCGATCCGGCACACGGTGGGCCTGTCCGACGCGCTCACCGACGATGAGGTCGTGGATGCTCCCGCCGACGGGCTCCCGGTGAGCCTCGATTCCGTGCTCGCTCGCTACGGTGTCACACACCTCAAGATCAAGACGGCGGGACGGCTCGACGACGACATCCCGCGGCTGCATCGCATCCTCGACGTGATGGGGGCCGCCGGCATCGACCCGGTGCTCACCATCGACGGCAACGAGTCGATGCGCACCGCCGAGCATCTCGTCGAGTGGGCGCGGGGGCTCCTCGCCGACGATCGGCTCGCCCCGGTCGTGCGTGACCGTCTCGTGGCCGTCGAGCAGCCCTTCCACCGCTCGATCGCGCTCGGCGTGGAAGCCGCCGCTGCGCTTGAGGCGCTCCGCGGTGAGGTCGCGGTCATCATCGACGAATCGGATGACGCCGTGACGACGGTTCGCGCCGGCATGGACCTCGGCTACGCGGGCGGAACCTACAAGGGCTGCAAGGGAGTGTTCCGTGGTCTCGCGAACGCCGCGCTCGCGGGGTCCCGTGGGGGCGGAGCGGTGCTCACCGCCGAGGACCTGTCGACGGTCCCCCCGCTCACGGTCGCGCAGGATCTCGTCGTTGCGCACGCCATGGGCCTCACCCATATCGAGCGCAACGGCCACCACTACTTCGGTCGGCTCGCGCCGCTCGGGGATGAGGTCGAGGAGACCGCGCTCGCGGCGCACCCCGACCTCTACGAGCGATCCGACGGCGGCCGGGTGCGGCTGCGCATCGCCCACGGCTCCGTTGCGCTCGGCACCCTCCTGGAGTCTCCGTTCGGCTTCTCCGGAGAGCTCGATGTCTCCGGGCTCGAACCTCTCTCGGTGGCCGCGGCAACCCGGGGGATGTGAGGCCGTCGTGAGCGAGGACACTGAACGGCGGGCGTTCACCATCGTCCCGATCCCCCACGTCGATGTGCACGAGGCGGTGCTCGAGCAGCTCAAGCAACTCGTCGCACAATCGCGCAAGGGCGACCGACTCCCTGCCGAGCGAGACCTCGCCGAGCAGTTCGGGGTCAGCCGCGTCTCCTTGCGGACGGCCCTGCGCTCCCTCGAGAGCATGGGTCGCATCGAGATCCGACGCGGCGCCGGCAGCTTCGTCGTCAACCCGGAGTCGAGCCCGATCACGGCGTGGCTCAAGGAGCTCGAGCCGGTCGGCGAGGACTTCCTCAACCACCTGGTCGAGGTGCGCGCGGCCGTCGAGGACCGTGTGCTGGTGCTCGCGCACCGGGCGGCACCCGACTACTCGCTCCTCGCGGCACTCCTCGACACGATCGAGCACGGTTTCGACGCGGTCGATCTCGACGCCGGCAGCCTCGATGTCCGGTTCGAGGCGATGCTCGGTCGACTCACGGCCAATCCCCTGCTCATCGAGCTCCAGAAGTCGGTGCACGAGCTGTGGGTCGAGGCCTGGGGCGCCGTCGGGATGGCTCCCGGGGACCCGGTCGCCCTCCTCGGCGAGCACCGGCTGATCCTCGACGCCCTCGTCGGCGGCGACCTCCCTCGCGCGCGCGAGCTCATGGCCGGGCACGTCGATCGGCACGTCGCGACCCGCTGATCGGCTCCGATCGGGAGTGCGGACGCCCCGGACGGCGGGTTGTGCACAATCGGTTGCGCTACTAGTGCGTTCTGTGCTGTAATCGCTCTCGGCGAGAGAGGACCAGCCTTCGATGACGAACACCACCGACACTCGGTCGGCCGCCCTGGCGGTCCTTCACGAGGGCACGGTCATCCCCGCCCACCCGCTCGCCCTGACCGCCGAGCGCCGTCTCGACGGTGCCCGGCAGCGGGCCCTCAGCCGGTACTACCTGGATGCGGGTGCCGGCGGCCTCGCGGTCGGAGTGCACACCACCCAGTTCGCGATCCGGGAGCACGGACTCTTCGAGCCCGTACTCGAGATCTCCGCCGGGGTAGCCGCGGACTGGACCGACCGGCCCATCGCCCTCGTCGCGGGCGTCGTGGGAGACACCGAGCAAGCGGTGACCGAGGCCCGACTCGCGCGCAGCTTCGGGTACACCGCGGTCATCCTCAATGTCGCCGCGTGGAAGGGGCGCCCGGAGTCCGACATCCTCGAGCACTGCCGCGCGGTCGCCGCCGAGATGCCCGTCGTCGGATTCGCCCTCCTGCCCGAAGTCGGCGGCTTCCACCTGAGCTACGAGTTCTGGTACCGGTTCGCGCAGATCGAGAACGTCGTCGCCATCAAGCTCGCGCCCTTCAACCGGTACCGCACCCTCGACATCGTGCGCGCCGTCGTCGCGGCCCGAGCCGAGGACCGCATCGCCCTGTACACCGGCAATGACGACCACATCGTGCTGGACCTCCTGCAACCCTTCGTCATCCCTCGTGACGGCGAGCTCGTCCCCGTCTCCATCGTGGGCGGGCTCCTCGGCCACTGGAGCGTCTGGACCCGGGCTGCGGTGGAGCAGTTCGAGCGCATCCGAGCGGCTCGCGGCCAGGCCGTGAGCGCGGAGCTGCTCGGCCTCGACTCGCGCGTGACCGACTGCAACGAGGCGATCTACGACGCCCTCAACGATTTCGCCGGGTGCATCCCCGGCTGCCTCGAGGTGCTCCGACGGCAGGGCCTCGTCGAGGGCACGTGGTGCCTCGACGAGGCCGAAGTGCTCTCCCCCGGCCAGCTCGAGGAGATCGATCGGGTGTACTCCGTGCATCCCGACCTCAATGACGACGGCTTCGTCGCCCGCCACCTCGAGCGCTGGCTCGCCGACTAGACCACCGAAGCGAAGGAACTGCACCCCATGACGACCGAGACCGCCCTGCTCACGCGGGACGACCTTCCCGAGACCTTTGCCGACGTGGACTCGCTCGACGAGTTCATGAGCCGGCCCACCCCGGAGACGGTGCGAGACCTCGCCGAGCTCGAGGGCGACGTCATCATCCTCGGCGTCGCCGGCAAGATGGGAATGGGACTCGCGAGGATGATCAAGCGCGCCGCACCCGGCAAGCGCGTCATCGGCGTCGCGCGCTTCTCCGACGAGGGCTCCGCGGAGTGGCTGAACCGGTTCGGCGTCGAGACGATCAGGGCAGACCTGCTCGACCGCGAGGCGGTCCAGGCGCTGCCGAAGGTCCCCAACGTGATCTACATGGCGGGACTGAAGTTCGACTTCCGCGGCCGCGAGGACTTCCTGTGGGCGATGAACACCCTCGTGCCCGCCCACGTCGCCGACGCCTACCGCGACAGCCGAATCGTCGCTCTCTCGACCATCCACGTCTATCCCTGGTCCGACCCCCGCAGGGGCGGCGTAACCGAGGATGAGCCGCCTCTGGCCCGACCCGGGGAGTATGCCAACTCGGTCGTCGGCCGGGAGCGCACCTTCCAGTACTTCTCCGGCCTGCACGGGACGCCGGGGCGGATCGTGCGATTCGTCTACGCGATCGACATGCGCTACGGGGTGCTCCAGGAGATCGCGACGTGGGTTCGGGACGGCGTGCCCATCCCTCTCGCCACCGGCAACGTCAACATCCAGTGGCAGGGCGACGCGATCAACCACTTCGCCCGACTGCTGCTGCACTGCGAGACCCCCTCGACGCCGATCAACATCGGTGGACCCGAGTGCGTGAGCGTGCGGCACGTCGCGATCGAGTTCGGCAAGCTCCTCGGCGTCGAGCCGGTCTTCGAGGGCGAGGAGAGCGATCACGCGCTGTTCGTCAACTGCGACGCTGCCGCCGAGCTACTCGGCAATCCGACCGTCCCCGTGGCGACCATGATCCGCTGGGTCGCGGACTGGGTGGCCGCAGGCAAGCCCCTGTACGGCAAGCCGAGCAAGTTCCAGGTGCGAACCGGGATCTTCTGACCATCACCGTCGCACCACCTCGAAAGGACACGCTCGTGCTCTCCGGCATCCGGGTCATCAGCTTCACCCACTTCCTCCAGGGCCCGTCGGCGAGCCAGATCCTCGCGGACCTCGGCGCCGACGTCATCAAGGTCGAGCCCCACGGCGGCGCCTTCGAGCGCAACTGGACCGCGCCAGGGCGCTTCATCGAGGGCGAGAGCCCGTTCTTCGCGCTCGGCAACCGCAACGTCCGCAGCATCGTGATCGACCTCAAGCACGAGCAGTCCGCGGAGGTCCTCCGCGACCTCCTCGCCGACGCGGATGTGCTCATCGAGAGCTTCCGCCCCGGCACGCTCGATCGGCTCGGGCTCGGCTTCGACGTGCTGCACGAGCTGAATCCGCGGCTCGTCTACGCGTCGCTCTCGGGATACGGAACCTCGGGGCCCTACGTCGACCGACCGGGACAGGACGTGCTGCTGCAGGCGCTGTCCGGACTCGCGGCCGCGACGGGTCGGGCGGGGCAGGACCCGACTCCGGTCGGCGCGTGCGTCGTCGACCAGCACGCCGCCGTGCTCGGAGCCCTCGGCATCCTCGCGGCCCTCCACGGACGGGAGCGCACCGGTCGCGGCGTCAAGGTCGAGAGCAACCTGCTCAACGCGGCTCTCGACCTCCAGATCGAGCCACTCACCTATGCCCTCAACGGCTTCGAGCCGGAGCGATCGGCGGAGGGGATCTCGTCCGCCTTCTACAAGGCACCCTACGGGGTCTTCGCGACGGCCGACGGCCACCTGTGCATCTCGCTGACGACAACCGCCGCCCTCGCGCGGGTGTTCGACGACGAGTGGTTCGCGACGATCGCGCCCGCAGACGAATGGGAGCAGCGCGACACCATCAACGCCCGCGTCGCCGATCATGTGCGGCGCCGCTCGACCGCCGAGTGGGAGGCGCACTTCACCACCGAGAAGATGTGGTTCGCGCCGGTTCAGGACTACGACGCCGTGATCGCGGACCCCCAGGTGCTCCACAACGACAGCTTCGACGAGTACCAGCACCCGCGCGCGGGCACCCTGCGGGTGCTCAAGCACGCCGTCACCTATGACGGAGTGCGGCCGGGCATCCGCACTCCCCCGCCGGAGCTCGGAGAGCAGACCCGAGAGGTGCTCGCGGGGCTCGGGTACTCAGACCACGCGATCGACGCGCTCATCGAGTCGAAGGCTCTCGCGTGAGCGACTCGGTGCTGCTGAGCCGGGAGCCGGGCATCCTGATCATCGAGCTCGCCCGGCATCAGAAGCGCAACGCGATCACCTCCGAGATGATCGACGCCCTGGCCGCCGCGGTCGCGGCCGCCGAGAAGGAGGGCGTCGCCGTCATCGTGCTGCGCGGCGCCCCTGGCTTCTTCAGTGCCGGGGCGGACATCGCAGGCTACGCGGACGCCCGCGGCGATGCCGCCTCGCTCGCCGACTTCACGGCCCGAGCCAAGGCGCTGTGCACGTCGCTCACGACCTCCCCCGCGATCGTCATCGCGGCGGTCGACGGTGTGGCCATGGGCGGGGGGTTCGAGCTAGTGCTCTCCGCCGACCTCGTTCTCGCGACCGACCGCAGCCGCTTCGGCCTCCCGGAGATCACCCTCGGTCTCATCCCCGGCTGGGGAGGTACGCAGCGCCTCACACGATTCCTCGGCCCCAACCGCACGAAGGAGGCGGTGCTGACCGCGACCCCGCTCGACGCGCAGCAGGCTCGAGAGGGCGGCATCGTCTCTCGGGTCGTCGCGGTGGACGAGTTGGATGCCGCGGCGCTCGACCTCGCCCGCTCCCTCGCCGCCCGGGCCCCCCTCGCTCTCGCCGCGGCCAAGGCTGCCGTCACGGCGGCCTACGACCCGGAGCACGGCGCCGACACGGGTAGCGGCCTGGAGACCGAGCACCTCCTGCGCTTGTTCGCTAGTGCCGATGGCCAGGAGGGCGTGGCGGCGTTCGTCGAGAAGCGCCCGCCGATCTTCACCGGACGATAGGAGCACGCCGTGACGACCACCGCTGGACTCGACCGCTGGAAGCTCTCAAGCGTCTACCCCGTCGAACACGGCCTGCCCGTGCTCGCCGAGGTCGACGTCGTCGTCGTGGGCGCGGGGGCCGCCGGCGTCGCGGCGGCGACCGTGTGCGCGGAGCAGGGCCTCAGCGTGATCGTCGTGGAGCGCTACGGGTTCGCGGGCGGCGCCGCGGTCGCGGGGATGAGCGGGACGATCTGCGGGCTGTACCTCGCGAGCGAGTCCGCCGGCTCCCCCGAGCAGGTCGTCTTCGGGTTCACCGAGCGCTTCCGCGCCGGCCTCGAGGCCCGCGGCGGTCTCACCGCTCCCCAGCGCTACGGGAAGACCTTCACCGTCGCGCACGACCCGCAGCGCTGGCGCGAGGTAGCGGACGACCTCATGTACGCCGCGGGAGTGCGCATCCTGTTCCACACGGCGCTCACGGGCGTGATCATGGCCGGCGACGAGCACCGCGGCGTCGTCGTCGAGTCCAATGCGGGGAGCATCGCGATCCACGCCCGGCGCACGATCGATGCCTCGGGGGATGCCGCGGCCGTCGCCCGCGCCGGGTGGCCGTACTTCTTCGGGGACAACGGCCGCATCCAGAACCCCACGATGTTCTTCCGTCTCGGCAGCGTCGACGAGGAGGCCTTCTGGCGCGAGTACGGCGACGACACGATCTGCCCGCCGTGGTTGAGCGAGCGCATCGTCGCCGAGCGCGCCGCCGGGTACGACCTCCCGCGCGACAAGATCTGGATCTTCCGCACTCCGCGCAGCGGGGAGCTGCTTGTGAACGCGACCCGCCTGGCGGACAGCGACGGCCGCATGCTCAACGTCATCGACCCCGAGGACTTCACGATCGCGGAGCTCCTCGGCCGCAAGCAGGTGCGCAGCTACGCCGACTTCCTTCAGCGCACGGTGGGCGGACTCGACTCGAGCTTCGTCGTCGACACCGGGGTCGAGGCGGGGGTTCGCCAGACGCGGAGCATCGTGGCCGCCGAGATGCTCACCAACGAGCACGTGGTCCAGTGCGCCAAGCCCGCGGACGGCATCGTCCGCTCGCCTTGGCCCATCGAGCTGCACGACGGCGCCCGGCCCAAGCTGCACTGGCTCCTCGACGACTACTACGAGGTGCCCTACCTCTCCCTCGTGCCGGAGCGCGGTGAGGGAGTCATCGTCGCGGGGCGATGCCTCGGCGCCCAGCACGAGGCACTCGCCTCGGCGCGGGTCACCGCGCAGTGCTTCGAGTACGGTCACGCGGCGGCGGTCGCGACGGTCCTGTCGCTGTCGACGGGCGCGCGCTACCGCGACGTGGATGCCCGTGAGATCCGCGCCCGGATGATCGCGGGCGGCAGTGCCCTCTGAGGAGGACCGGCGCACGTCGAGTAGCATCGGCGTCGTGGCCCGACTCAAGGATGTTGCCCAGCTCGCGCAGGTGTCGGTCTCCGTCGCGTCGCGCGTGCTGAACAACGACGAGGGTGCCCGCATCAACGCCGACACGCGCAAGCGCGTCTTCGAGGCGGCCGAGCAGCTCGCCTACGTGCCGGACCACCGCGCCCGGGCGCTCCGGCTGGCCCGGGCGGGGGCCATCGCGCTCGTCGTCCCCGAGGTCAACAACGCGATCTTCGCGAACCTCCACGCCGGGGTCCAGGAGATCTGCCACGAGAGCTCGACGGCCGTCTTCGTCGCCCAGCTCGACCCGCCGGAGGACGACTCCCGCTCGCTCGCCCGCATCATCGGAAACGGGCGGGTCGACGGAGTGATCCTGCAGCGCAGCGAGCAGTACAGCGACGAGGCGCTGCGCCGGGCCATCCAGCTGGACATCCCCGTCGTGCTGTTCAACTCGACGCTCGAGGGCCACGTCGGCTCGGTGGCGATGGATGACGCAGGCAGCGTCAACGTCGCCCTCGAGCACTTGCGCGGACTCGGGCACACCGACATCGCGTTCATCGCGGGAGCCGCGCAGCACGACGCCGCCGCGCGTCGTCTCGTCGCCTTCCGTGAGCTCCTCGGCGCGTCGGGGGCTCCGGTCCGGGACGAGTGGATCGTGCCCGCGGGCTGGGAGGCCCCTGCCGGCGCGGAGGCGATGCGGTCGCTCCTCGAACTGCCCGAGCGGCCCACGGCGGTCCTCGTCGCGAGCGTCAACGCGTCGATCGGCGCTCTCAGCGCCGCGCTCGCGGCCGGCGTCCGGGTTCCCGAGGAGCTCTCCATCGTGACCATCCACGACACGTGGCAGGCCGAGTACGTCACGCCCTCGATCACGACCGTCGCCATGCCGATGCACGCCGCGGGCCAGTGGGCCGCGTCGATGGTGCTCGACCACCTCTCGGGCTCGCCGCTGCGCGACGAGGTCATCACCTCTCCCGCACCGCGGCTCGTGGTGCGGAGCTCGACGAGCGCCCCGCGCCGCTAGAGCAGCGCCCGCACGGTCTCCGGCGGCACCGTCCCGTCGAGCACGGCGAGTCGGTAGCCGAAGCGGATCGACTCCCCGCTGCCGAGCTCGAAGCCGTCGTCGTAGGCGCCCGCCCAGCCGACGGCGGAGAACGGCTCCGGGGCGAACCGGTACAGCCACTTCTGCGCTCCCGGCGACTCGCCCTCGAGGAACGACAGGCCGAGGGTGAGCTGCTCCCCAGCGGGGGTGTGGGCGTGGATCACGAGGGTCCGGGATGCTCCGCCCGAGGCGTCCAGGTCCCCGGACTCGCCGACGAGGCGATCGGCCTGGACGTTCTCGGCGAGCCGGAGGAAGAGGCCGCCGTACCCGCCGTCCGGGCGGCCGCGCTGCGCGGGGGTCTCGAGGGCGATGCGGTCGTCGGTCGCATTCGTGAGCGAGCAGTGCAGCTCGAGCACCCACGACGGCGACTCGTCGTCCGCGCGGGCCGTGACGGTCATCGAGCGCTCTTCGGTCAGGAGGAGGTCGCCGCCGTGTCCGAGCCAGCTCAGCCGCTCCATGGCCCTCGCCGTGGCCGCGTGCGCCTCGACCGAGTCCCACCCGTCGTGGCGGATGCTGCCCTGGTCCTCGACCACGCGGTAGCCCTCGTCGGGCCCGAAGTACGTGCCGCCGCCCCACAGGTTGTGGTCGCCCACTCGCGGGAACGCGAACTGCAGTCCGTGGTGCCACGGGTGGTCGTCGGGGGCGAAGCCCGTGACGATCGTGCCGGCGAGCGATCGGAGCGGGTGGAAGTAGGGCTTGGGGGTGTTGACGGGGAGCACGTCGCTGTCGACCCGGTAGTCGAGGACCGGCGCTCCGCCGACCGAGACCTCGAGCCCGGCATCCGATCGCTCGAGGGAGAGGTCGGTCATCGTGACGCCTTCCGTGTCGGCCCGCCGGCGTCGAGAACGGAGTAGAACGGGTCGCCCGCGACGATCTCCCCACGGGAGACCGGGACGCCCGTGTGGGACGACTTGTAGAGCGCGGTGAGGAACTCGAGCGTCGACCTCGCCTCCGCGATCGTGAGCTCCGGCTGCTCCCCGGCGCGCCAGTGCGCGATGATGTCGGCGAGCTGGGCGCGGTGCGCTTGCACGGGTTCCTCGGGTTCTGCCCAGTCGGCGACGACCTGGGTCGTCCCCTCGGCGTCGACCTGGCGCACCGACCACTCCTCGAGGAGCGGCATGTAGAGCGTGTCGAGGTCGACCGTCGCGCGCTCCGCCATCACCTGGAGCTTCGTCTCCTGGTGGTGGCTGAGCACGGTCGACAGGAGCGTCGCGAGGGCGCCGTCGGCGAAGCGCACGGTCGCGACGCTCGCATCCTCGACCTCGATCGGCCGGGAGAGCGTATCGGCGATCGCAGAGACGCTCGACCACTCCCCGCCCATCAGCCACAGCAGCAGGTCGATGGCGTGGTGGGCCTGGGTCGTGGTGGCACCCGCGAACTCGGTCGCGAACTTGCCGCGCCACGGGATGTCCCAGTACTCCGGACCGCGGTACCAGGACGTGTGCGCGACCCCGATGAGCGGCCGGCCCCAGCGACCGGAGCGCAGCGAGTCCCGCACCTGCCGCGACCCTCCCGCGTAGCGGAACTGGGAGACCGTCACGCACCACTGGCCCGTCTCCACCTCGGCGGCTCGGATGCGGTCGGCGGACTCGAGCGAGCCCGTGAGCGGCTTCTCGCAGAACACGAGAGCTCCCCCGCGCAGGGCCTGGATGGCCAGCGGCTCGTGGAGGTGGGGCGGCGTCGCGATGACGACGATGTCCGGCTTCTGCTCCTCGAGCATGACCCCGAGGTCCGCGTAGAGGTTGCTGCAGCCGAACTTCTCGCCGGCGTCCGTCCGGCGCTGCTCGTCGAGATCGACGATCGCGACGAGCTCCGCGTCATCCGGCAGTCCGGTGACGGCAGGAAGGTGTGCGGCCGCGCCGATGCCTCCGGCGCCGACGACGCCGATTCGTGCTTTCTTCATGGGTGTGTGTCAGCCCTTCAGGCCAGTAGTAGCGATGCCGGTCGTCAAGTACTTCTGACCGGCGAGGAAGAATCCGAACAGCGGGCCCAGCGAGAGCACAGCCATCGCGAACATCGGGCCCCACGCGCTCTCGCCGCTCGCATCGAGGAAGGCGTTGAGGCCGAGCGGCACGGTGTACTTGCTCGGGTCCTGCAGGTAGAGCATCGGGGACAGGAAGTCGTTCCACGTCCAGATGAACGTGAAGATCGCCGAGGTCGCGAGCGCCGGGACCGTGAGCGGCAGGATGATCCGCCAGTAGGTCTGCCACGGCCCCGCCCCATCGATCTTCGCCGCCTGGTCGAGCTCGCTCGGCAGTCCGCGCATGAACTGGACCATCAGGAAGATGAAGAAGGCGTCGACGGCGAGGAACTTCGGCGTCACGAGCGGCAGGATGCTGTTCACCCAGCCGAGGTTGGAGAAGAGGATGTACTGCGGCACGAGCAGCACGTGGTGGGGCATCATGAGCGTCGCCATCATGCAGGCGAAGAAGATCGCCCTGAACCGGAACCGCATCCGCGCGAACGCGTACGCGGCCAGGGAGCACGAGATGAGGTTGCCCACGACCGAGAGCGCCGCGATCAGCGTCGAGTTGAGGAAGAAGGTGCCGAAGCCGACTCCCGAGCCCTGCCAGCCGCGCACGTAGTTCTCGAGCGTCGCCGGGTCGGGCCAGGGTGCGATCTGGGTGAAGATGTCCTCGCTCTCCTTGAACGAGGCGCCGAGCATCCAGATCAGCGGGTAGAGCATGAGCACGCCGAAGCCCACCAGCAGGAAGTGGCTGAGCGCGGTGCGACGGCCCGACCGCGCGCGCCCGAAGCGGACTCCCGTCGAGGTGTCGTGATTAGTCGTCATAGTGAACCCAATACTTCGAGAACCAGAAGTTGATGGCCGTGACCAGGGCGATGCCGATGAAGAGCACCCACGCCATCGCGCTCGCGTAGCCCATCTGGAAGTTGGCGAACCCCTTCTGGTACAGGTACAGCGTGTAGAACAGGGTCGAGTTGACCGGGCCGCCCGTGCCGCCGCTCACGACGAAGGCGGGCGTGAACGCCTGGAACGCTCCGATGAGCTGCAGGATGAGGTTGAAGAGCACGACGGGCGTGAGCATCGGCAGCGTGATGTGCACGAACGCCTGCCGGCGGTTGATGCCGTCGACGGCCGCGGCCTCGTAGAGGTAGCCCGGGATCTGCCGCAAGGCTGCGAGGAAGATCACCATGGGCGAGCCGAACGTCCAGACGTTGAGGATGATGAGGGTGCCGAGCGCGGTGTCCGGGTTTCCGATCCAGCTCTGGCCCTGGATGCCGAAGGCCTCGAGGATCTGGTTGATGAGGCCGCCCCGCCCGAACATCTGCCGCCACAGGACGGCGACTGCGACACTCGCTCCGATGAGCGAGGGCAGGTAGTACACGGAGCGGTAGATCGGCAGCCCGCGCAGTCCCCTGTTCAGCAGCAGCGCGAGCGCGAGCGCGAACGCGAGCTGGAGCGGCACCGACACGAAGACGTAGACGAGGGTGACCCGCACCGAGTCGAGGTACTTGGGGTCGTTGGTGAAGAGCTTGATGTAGTTGTCGAGACCGACCCAGCTCGGGTCGCCGAGGAGGCTGAAGTTGGTGAACGACAGGTAGAGCGAGTAGAGCATCGGGCCGAGCGTGATGACGAAGAACCCGACGAGCCACGGAGCGAGGAAGAGGTAGGGGGCGACCCTGTCCTTCCATACCGCCGACCGGAGAGACCGTGAAGGACGGGGGCGGGGAGCCGTGACGGCACCCCGCCCCTGCCGTGCTTCACTGCCCGCTTCGACACCGGAGGTATCGCGTGCGTGCGTGAGAGACATGCGCTTCTTTCGTTAGCCGAGCTCGGATGCTGCCTGGGCCATGAACTCGGCCGCGGCGTCAGCGACGCTCTTCTGTCCGAACTGGATCTGCTGAGCGAACTCCTGGAAGAGGGTGTTCACCGCGGCGGCACCGGTCGGGGCCGGGACGGGAGCGGGCGAGCCGTTCTCGCGCACGGACTCGATGATCGCGTTCGCCTTCGCGGTGATCTCGTCGACGTTGCCGGTCGCTGCGGCGACGACGTTCCCGTTGCTCGGCAGACCGCGGTCGATGCCGAGGATCTCGTTGGCCGCCTCGCTGTTGAGGAGGAAGTCGATGAGCATGGCCGCCTCCTGCGGGTGCTCCGACTGGCTCGACACGGTGAGGTTCATGGCGGCCCGGAGGTACTGCCCGGGGTCGTCCGCCTCGGAGGGCATGCGGTCGATCGCAAGCGTGTTCGGCATGCTGGCCTGAACCCCGGCGTACTGGTTCGCGAACATGAACGTCGACGTGGCGACGCCCGCGATCACGGCGTCGTACGGGGTGCCGAAGTACTCGGTGGTCACGTCCGGGGTGGTCGCTCCGCCCGACGCGCGCAGGTCGGCCCAGTACTGCCAGAAGTCCTCGAGGGTGTCCTGCGAGAACGCGAGGCCATCGGCATCCATGAACTCCTCGCCGCGCTGCTTGGCCCAGACCTCGAAGACCTGGAATCCCTGGGACAGGTCCGTCACGCCGTAGGTCGCACCACCCGAGGCGGCCGTGATGGCCGTCGCGTAGTCGGCGAGGTCGTCCCACGTGTAGCCGGGTTCGGGGATCTCGACGCCGAGTTCCGCAGACTTGACCTCGTCGAAGACGAACGCGTGGGTGCTCACGCCGAAGGTCAGCGCATTGAGCGAGCCGTCGATCGTGTTCATGTCGATGACGTCCTGCGGCCAGCCCTCGAGGGAGAGGTTCCCCGCCTCGACGGCCTCGTTGAGGTCGAAGAGCTGCCCGCGCGACGAGAACTCCCGCAGCACGTCGTTGTACAGCTGAATCACGTCGGGCGAGTTCTTGCCCGCGTATTGCGTGGTGATCTTGTCGAGGTATCCCTCGAAGCCGCCGAAGTCGCGGACGACGGTGATGTTGGGGTGCTCGGCTTCGAACTCGTCAATCGCGGCGTTGGTGACCTCGTGGCGCGAGTCGCCGCCCCACCAGGAGATACGGATCTCGACCGGGCCCTCCTCGACGGGGGCGCTGGGCGCGCACGCGGCGAGCGAGAGGGCGACAGCCCCGGCGAGGCCGAAGGCCGCTGCGGCTTGATAGGCAGAACGTCCTATGAACACTGTGTCTTCCTAATCTCTTCTTTGAGATACACAATTGCGGGGGTCACAATTGGTATTTGGACTAACCAATTCAAGAATCGGTTGAACGGTAGTCAAGCACCCCGGTCGGATTTGCGCAATCGTTTTTGCACCGACGGTTCGGCCAGTGTAAAACAGCGTCAGATCACTCGTCAACGACCCTCGAAAGCTGAAGCATGTCCACCAACTTGTTCGTGCATCCCCTCGCCACATCGCAGTGGGAATCGCTGCCGGCGGCGACCACGAGAATCCACACCCGATCGGTGTGGGCGTCTCGCGAAACGGGCGAGAGCACCGCTCCGCACCAGCGGATCATCCATCTCCGAGCGATCTTCTCCGACGCGCCGATGTCGCTCGAATCGGTGCGCGTCGTGCCCGGCGCGGGCTACCACAAGTGCGCGAGCGGACAAGAGTCGGACGAGGTCGTCGACGCCCGGGTGTGGGAGCCCGCGGTGCACGGGTGGACGCAGCTCGGCCGCGTGGGCGGCGCGGGCAGCAGCCTCGACCTCGGCGGCGCGGCATCGCGGGCACTCGTCGTCGAGATCAGGCAGGCGAGCACCGATCGCTGGTGGCCGGGCTGGAACCTCGCCGCGACCGGACTGGAGCTCATCGGCGAGGCTCCTGCTGAGTGGCAGCCTCGCCGTGAAGGACGCCTCGAGGTCGACGACCTCGACTTGTCGGGCCTGCCGGACGGCGTCTCCGCCGAGCACCGCGGGGTCGAAGTGCGGTACCGGACTCCGCGGCTCTCGGTCGGGTTCCGCTTGCGCTCCCCCGCGTGGTCGCACCTGTCCGTCGACGACGACGGCACGGGTCGCACCGACCGCTCCCTGCTCCAGCAGCCCCGGTCGATGGACATCGTCCGCAGCGGCGTGTACCCGTCCGGCGTCTACCCGGTCCTCCGCGACCAGAACGCCGAGTACCTCGCGCAGGGGCCGCGGGTCACTCGTGCGGACGGCGATCGCCCGGTGGGCTTCCTCGCCAGTGACTACGAGGGAGTGACGACGGTGCGCGGCAACGTCGTCACCTACGACGTGTCGGTTCCGAGCGCGGGGCAGCGCTACCGCTACCGCTTCACCGTCCTCGCCGATCGGATCGAACTCGACCTGCGCCGGACCGCGGCAGAGGACTACCGCGCGTGGACGAGCTCGGCCTGGCACATCGCGACCGACAACCGCGTGACCCCCTCGACAGCGATCGGCGAGCTCGTGACCACGGGCGAGACGGGCCTCCTGCGCGGCGACGTGCTCTGGCACTTCCCGCGCTTCGGCACGTTCGAGATCTCGAGCGACTCCCCCGACCTCCTCATGCGCAGCGATTCCGTCCGTGCACTCGACACCAACACGCTCGAGTTCAAGCTCGGCGAGACTCCGACGCCCTTCGGCGACTACCTGCTGCCCGCCGGCGACTACCGCGCTCGAATCGTGTTCGCCGCGCGCACCCCGCGGCTCGCGTCGGTGGCGCCGGATGCCCCGGCCCCCGTCCGCCGGATGCTCGACCGGCACGCCCTCACCGCTCTGCCCTTCCGGGCGGACACCGCTACCTATTCGAACAACGGCGCGTCCATGCACTGCACCACGACGCTCAACGACATCTCGGCGATCGCGACCGGTCTCGGCGACCTGCTCCCTGGAGTGTCTCCCCTGGGCCTCGTGGGAGCCTCGCTCAGTCGCTGGCTCGACGGCGCCCCGAGCTACGGCAGCGGTTCCACCTCGCACGGCCCCCACCGACTGGAGGACGAGTACGTCCACATGGCCGCGAACACCCTCGTGGCCGTCGGCCGGTACCTCGGGGCGACGAACGACTCCGCCTGGTTCGCCCGGCATCGCGACCGGGTGCTCGCCGAGATCGAGGACATGCTCGCCCGCGACGTCGACGGTGACGGCCTCGTCGAGTCCACCATCCGCCTCGGCAACAGCGGCGAGCACCAGTGGAGCACGGCGTGGTCCGACGTCATCTCCTTCGGCTGGAAGGACGCGTGGGCGAACGCCGTCCTCTTCGAGGCGTGGACCGAGCTTGCGCCGGTACTGCGGGACCGGGGGGAGCAGGCTCTCTCGGACCGAGTGAGCGAAGCGGCACGGCGCATCCAGGAGGCGTACCTGCCGGCGTTCTACTCCGAGACGACCGGCCTCATCGCCGGATGGCGCTCGCGCGACGGCGAGCTCCACGACTACGGGTTCTCCCTCGTGAACGGTGCCGCGTGCAGCACCGAGCTGCTTCCCGCCGATATCGCGCGAGCGATCATGACCCGGCTCCGAGAGCACTGGGATGCGGTCGGCGTGCCCGACCTGCGCAATGGTGTCCCGCTGAACCTCTGGCGCATCCCCGAGTCCGACATCGGCGGCGTCGTGTTCGGACTTCCGATGGGCGGCTATCAGCAGGGCGGCTGCTCCCACCACGGCGCCCGCGTCATCGTCGACGCCTTCGACCGCGTCGGAATGCGCGCCGAGGCCGACGAGCTGCTCGTGGCGCTCGCCACGTCCATCGCCGATGACTCCTCGTTCGGCGGCCTCGGTTCGGGTGTCGACTGGCGCATGTGGGACGGCACACCGAGCGGTTACGAGGGCCAGCTCGCGGAGGGGTTCAGTGTGCTCGCGAGTGCTCTGCGGCGATTCGGGCGATAACGGGAATCCCGCGCTCGAGGAGCCGCTCGTAGTCCTCGGCCTCGTTGTAGGCGTGGGCCGACAACCGCAGGTAGCCGCCGCCGTTCCACGTCATGACGCCTGCCTCGACGCCCGCCTCGCGCGACAGCGCGTTCTTCAGCGCTCGCTGTCCCGCGGCGTCCGCCGCTACGCCCTCCGGAAGTCGCAGGAGGGGCTGCAGGGGCTCGGGCATCCCGAGCTCGACGACGGGGTCGTCCACCCACTCCCCCAGCGCGGGCGCGAGAATCGAGACCGCGTAGGCGCCGAGCTCGGCACCGTACCGGCGAAGCTCCGCCCATCCGAAGAGCCGCTCGATCTCTCCGATGCCGAACGAGGCGCTGAGGAACCCCGTCGTGTCGATCGTGCCCTGCTGGTCGAAGCGATCCGGATACGGCAGCCCGGCCCCCCACGAGTCGATGAGCGGGTGGGTGGCGTCGGCGAGGGCGCCGCGCGCCACGAGTACCGCCGCCGGGCGGGGCGCCGCCGGGAACTTGTGAAGATTCCCGAACCAGACGACGTTCTCGGTGCCGGCGGCGACCTCCGCGGCTGACTCCAGGATGCCTGCCGCGTGCGCCCCGTCGACGAGGAGGGTGAATCCGTGCTGCTGAGCGAGCTCGACGATCTCCGCGATCGGGAAGCCGCGCGCCGTCGCGGACGAGATGTGGTCGACGATCGCCACGCGAGTGCGGGATGTCACGGCCGAGGCGATCGCGTCGAGACTCTCCTCGGCACCCGCCGCCAACGGCACCGCCGCGACGCGCACGACCGCACCCCAGCGGTCGGCGAAGCGCCGGGCCCCGAGCGCGACCGCGCCGTAGACGTGGTCGGTGATGAGCACCTCGTCGCCGGCGTTCAAGCGGAGACTCCCGAACATGACGCTCGCCGCGGCGCTCGCATTGGGCACGGCCGCGATCTCGTGCGGCTCGGCGCCGAGGAAGGCGGCGAGGGCCGCGCGTTCGGCGGCCATCCGGTCGGGCAGCGTGTCGAACCACTGGAGGGGGTTGGCCTCGAGCTCGTTCTTGAGAGCCTGCTGGAACGCGAGGGTCCGTCGGGGAACCGCGCCGTACGAGCCGTGGTTGATGTGGCGCTGTGCCGGATCGAGAGCCCACTCCTCGCGGCCCGTGGTCCCCTCGGTGCTGACGAGTGGGGCGGGGCGGGCGACAGCGGGGATCACCCTGACGACCCTAGCGCCCGGGGCGCTCCCCCGACCGACGGGCGACGGCCTCCTCGAGAACCCCGAGCAGCTGCCTCGCCGCGTCCGGCCAGTTGTAGCGCTTCGCCCACCCGGTCGAGGCGGCCGACCGCCGTGCCCACTCGCCGGGCGCCTCGAGGGCTCGGACGGCGGCGACGAACGACTCGATGCTGTCCGGATCGAAGTACCCGGCCGGTTCGCCGCCGATCTCCCGGAAGATCGCCGTGTCCGCGAGGAGCGCCGGCGTGCCGAGCGCTTGTGCTTCCACCACGGGCAGGCCGAACCCCTCGTCACGTGACGCGGAGACGAGCGCCGTGGCCGCTCTGAGTGCGGCCACGTACTGCTCGTCGCTCGCGCCGTTGAAGAACTCGACCGCGCCCTCCGGGGCGAGCGCCGTCAGCCGGGCGCGCTCCGCGTCGGAGACGCGGCTCATGAGCTGGAGCCGGTACCCGGGAAGGGCCGCCATCGAGCGCACGAGCAGATCGACGTTCTTGTAGGGCATGAAGGAGCCCATGTACACAAGGGTGCGCTGCTCCGGGGCGGAGCGGAGGGGGGTCGGGTCGGGCTGCTCCGTGCCGAGGAGTACGACGTGCATCGGATTGCGTGTCATCCGGTACTTCACCATGAGGTCCCGGGTCGTCTCGGAATCGACGAGGTGCGCGTCCGCCCGATTGAGCACCGCACGTTGGAAGCCCACCCACAAGTGGTATCCGCGCCACAGCAGGCGGAGCGCCGGGTTGAGGTCCCGCGGCGGAGTGCGGTGCTTGTAGTAGATGAGGTCGTGCACGGTCGTGACGAGCGCGTACCGGCGGCCGCCCGGACCCATGGTCTGCATGGGGGTGAAGACGACATCGGGCTCATGCGGGTTCACCCAGCGGGAGACCCATGGCTCGGTCGCCTTCGTCGGGTCGGGCCCGAGGATCCACGGCAGGTCGGGGAGCATCTCGAGCTGGCGCTCGTCGGAGATGAGCATCGTCACGGGGTGGAGCTTGGAGAGCTCCTCCACGAGTCGAGCGCCGTACCGCGAGATGCCGTCGTGGCGGCCGAGCCGCGTGTAGCGGCAGTCGAAGACGATCTTCACGACCGGGCCTCGCCGACGACGCGACCTGCGCCGAGGAAGTCGACGATCGCGCGAGCGGCCTCGCGCGGCTTCTCATAGTGGATGAGGTGGCCGACTCCGGGGATGATCTCGAGTCGGGCATCCGGGAACAGCTCGACCAGGCGCTGCTGGGCGGCGACGGTCGTGATCGGGTCGCGGTCGGCGCCCACGAGCAGCGTCGGCACCTCGATGCGCGACGCCACCATGCTCACGTCCGACGAGATGGATGCCTCGAACCCCTCCACCACGGAGTCGCGGTTCGCATACCGGCTGAAGTACGCGTGGTGCTGGTCGTGGACGAAGTGGCGCACCTCGGGATCGCGCGACTGCACCAGCACGAGGCTCATGAACCGCACGATGAGCCAATTGCTGAGCAGTGCGCTCCCGAGACGTTCGGGCAGCGCGCGGCCGAGACGGTAGTACAGCAGCGTCAATCGGCTGAGGAATCCGTTCGGGCCGGAGAGCGCCGGCGCGGCGATCGGGTTGACCAGGATGACGCGCGAGGGCGCGAGTCCGCCCGCGACGGCGTGCGAGACGACGATCGATCCGAACGAGTGGCCCAGCACCGGAGCGCCCTCGAGGCCGAGGGCAGCGATGAACCCCGAGAGCCAGGCGGAGTATCCGGCGATGTCGTGTCGTCGACCGACGAGCGGCGCCGACTCGCCGAAACCGGGCAGATCGGGGCTCACGACTCGGATGCCCTCCAGCTGTGCCACGATCGGCTCGAGCCCGTGGTGCTCGCCGCGGTACCCGTGCACCACGACGAGCGTCACGGGCGCGTCGTCGGCGCCGTAGACCCAGTACCGCGTCGTGCTACCGAGCACCTCGACCGAATCGGAGTGCACCGGCATCGCCTCGAGGAGGGCGGCATACGGCGACGGGGCGGGCACCAGTCCATCCTAGGCAGCGCTGCGGACTACAAGCGCTTGCACTCGGGGCTCTAGACTCGATCGACCTGCTGTTCTGTCGAGGAGCTCCATGACCTTCACCGCCCCGATCCAGTTGCCCGGACTCGCCCTGGATCCGCAGTGGTACCGCCGAGCCGTCTTCTACGAGGTCATGGTCCGCTCGTACTTCGACTCGAACGGCGATGGATCGGGCGATCTCGCCGGTCTCATCTCGAAGCTCGACTACCTGCAGTGGCTCGGCGTCGACGCCCTGTGGATCCCGCCGTTCTTCGGCTCTCCGCTGCGGGACGGCGGCTACGACGTCTCCGACTTCCGATCGGTACTGCCCGAGTTCGGCACGGTCGACGAGTTCCGCGAGCTCGTCACGAAGGCCCACGAGCGCAACATGCGCATCGTCATCGACTACCCGCTCAATCACACCTCCGACCAGCACGAGTGGTTCCAGCAGTCGCGCCAGGACCCGGATGGCCCGTACGGCGACTACTACGTCTGGAGCGACACCGACGAGAAGTACCCCAACATCCGCATCATCTTCGTCGACACCGAGGATTCGAACTGGGCCTTCGACCCGGTCCGTCGCCAGTACTACTTCCACCGATTCTTCTCGCACCAGCCCGATTTGAACTTCGAAAACCCGGCGGTGCGCCAGGAGGTCCTCGACATCATCCGGCACTGGATGGACATGGGCGTCGACGGCATCCGACTGGATGCGATCCCCTACCTCTTCGAGTCCGACGAGGGAAACGGCGAGGGCGAGCCCAAGACGCACGAGTTCATCAAGGAGATCCGCGCGATGGTCGACCGGGAGTACCCGGGCCGGATGCTCATCGCCGAGGCGAACCAGTGGCCCAACGAGGTCGTCGACTTCTTCGGCACGGCCGAGGAGCCGGAGTGCCACATGGCCTTCGACTTCCCCGTCATGCCGCGAATCTTCTACTCGCTGCGCTCCCAGCACGCCGGGGAGCTCAAGCGGGTTCTCTCCGAGGTGCCCGATGAGCCCGAGGGCGCCGCGTGGGGCGTCTTCCTCCGCAACCACGACGAGCTCACCCTCGAGATGGTGAGCGAGGAGTACCGGCAGGCGATGTACGGCTGGTACGCCTACGACCCCCGGATGCGCTCGAACGTCGGCATCCGTCGGCGCCTGGCCCCGCTCCTCGACAACTCGCGCGCGGAGCTCGAGCTCGCGCACGCGCTGCTCTTCTCGCTGCGCGGCAGCCCGTTCCTGTACTACGGGGACGAGCTCGGCATGGGCGACAACATCTGGCTCCCCGACCGCGACTCGAGCCGTACCCCGATGCAGTGGACACCCGACCGCAACGCGGGGTTCTCGACGGCGGACCCCGGGAAGCTCTTCCTCCCGGTCGTGCAGTCCCTCGTCTACAACTACTCGCTCATCAACGTCGAGTCGCAGTTGGCCCAGTCCCGGTCGCTCCTGCACTGGGTGCGCACCATGATCCACTTGCGCAAGCAGCACCCGGTATTCGGTCTCGGGTCGCTCCGCGTGGTGCCGACGGACCACGACTCGGTGATCGCCTTCGTTCGGGAGTACCCCGGCAGCGAGTCCCAGTTCGGCGATCCGGCGGAGACCGTGCTGTGCGTGTTCAGCTTCGCCCACACGCCGGTGTCGACGACGATCACGGTCCCGGGCTTCGAGGGGGCGGCGACGTGGGACCTCTTCGGCGGCTCGGCGTTCCCCGAGGTCGACGAGTCCGGCTCGCTGCGGCTCACCCTGGGCTCGCAGGACTTCTACTGGCTGCGGCTCACGCCCGCGGCTCGCGGATAGGCTCCCGCACCGTGTCGGTGTGGAGCCCTACCCTGGTTGCATGAGCAACTGGGGCCGGATCGGGGTCTTCGACCTCGAGACGACGGGTGTCGACGTCGACACGAGCCGGATCGTCTCGGCGTGCATCGCCGTGCTCGACGAGGACGGCGCGGTCATCGATCGGTGGGACTGGCTCGCGGACCCCGGCATCGAGATTCCCGAGGGCGCGGCGCGAGTGCACGGCATCACGACCGAGCGGGCGCGCGCCGAGGGGCGCGCTGCGGTGGTAGTCGTCGCCGAGATCGCGCAGACGCTGCGGGTGCTGCAGGGGCTCGGGATGCCCCTCGTCGTGTACAACGCCCCCTATGACTTGAGCCTGCTCGACCGCGAGTGCCGACGGCACGCCGTCGAGCCGCTCGCGGAGTTCGCGGCAGTCATCGACCCGCTCGTCATGGACAAGGCCGTCGACCGCTACCGCAAGGGCAAGCGCACTCTCGAGGTGACGGCGGAGCTCTACGGTGTCGCTCTCGACGAGGCGCACGACGCCGGTTCCGACGCGATCGCCGCGGGCCGCGTCGCGCTAGCCCTCGCTCGTGCCTACCCCGAGGAACTCGCACTCGGCGCTGCGGACCTCCACGGCAGGCAGGAGATCTGGTACCGCGAGCAGGCGGAGAGCTTTCAGCAGTACATCCGCCAGTCGAAGGGTGACGAGACGTATGTCGCCGACACCGAGTGGCCAGTGCGCACGGCGGAGAGCCCGCTGTCGTTCCTCGACACCCAGCCCATCCCCGCGCCCGCCCCGCGCCCGTCGCTCACGGTCCCGGTGATCGACCTGTACGGAACGGGCGTCCTGTCTCTCGAGGCACTCGCGGCCGCACCCGCGTCGGCGTACGCGACCGCTCCCCCACCCGCTCCGATCGGCTCACTGTCGCAGCCCTCGGCGGTACCGGTCCCGAGCGCGCAGGAGTCCGCGGTCGCCCCCGCATCGATTGCGCCTGCACCCGCCGCCCCGGCGTCCGCCGCGCGGAAGCCGACGGTACTGCGCGTAGCCGCCGGGATCATCACCGACCCGGAGGGTCGCACTCTCGTCGTCCGCAAGCGCGGTACGACGGCGTTCATGCAGGCCGGCGGCAAGATCGAGCCCGGCGAGAGCGCCCTCGAAGCCCTGACTCGCGAGCTGCTCGAGGAGGTCGGCCTCATCCTCGACCCCGACACGACCGAGTATCTGGGCAGCTTCCGGGCGGAGGCTGCCAATGAGCCCGACACCGTCATCCGCGCCGAGGTGTTCGCGCTCGTGAGCGACGGGATGCTCGCTGCCGCCGGCGAGATCGAGGAGTTGCGCTGGCTCGAGGTGGTCGACCTGGACGGCGTGGAATTGGCGCCCCTCACGCGCGACACGATCCTGCCGCTGTGGATCGAGCGCCGCTCCGCGCTGTTCTGAGCGCGGCGCCACGCAGCAACGCGAAACGGCCGGCCCCGTGAGGGACCGGCCGTTTCGGCGTGTGCTCTAGGCGACTAGTTGCTCGCGGGCTTGGCGCCGAACTTGGCGTAGCGCGAGTTGAACTTCTCGACGCGACCCGCCGAGTCGAGGATGCGCTGCTTGCCCGTGTAGAACGGGTGCGACTCGCTCGAGATCTCGACGTCGATCACGGGGTAGGTGTTGCCGTCCTCCCACTCGATCGTCTTGTCGCTCGATACGGTCGAGCGCGTGAGGAACGTCGCTCCCGACGCGAGGTCGCGGAACACGACGGCCGCGTACGTGGGGTGGATGTCGGTCTTCATGGTGATTCCCTGTGATGTGTGGATGGAGAGACGAGCTGTAAAGTCGAGTGCCGCGCGCGACAGGGCGCGGGCCAGCTACCTAGTTTAGCAGACGGGGGCGAAACTCACGCCGCTCGGGCGGTGAAGCGGCCCGCGTCCTTCGTCACCGCGAGGGGCAGTCCGAACGCCCCGCTGAGGTTCTCCGACGTGATGACCTCGTCGATCAGGCCGGCCGCGTGCACGGTCCCTCCCGAGAGCAGGAGCGCGTGGGTGAAGCCCGCCGGAATCTCCTCGACGTGGTGGGTCACCATGACGATCGCCGGGGCCTCCGCGGCGCTCGCAAAGCCGCCGAGCAGTTGCACGAGCTCTTCGCGCGACCCGAGGTCGAGGCTCGCGGCAGGCTCGTCGAGCAGGAGGAGCTCGGGGTCGGTCATTACGGCGCGGGCGATCTGGACGCGCTTCTGCTCGCCGTCGCTGAGGGCGCCGAAGCGGCGCTCCGCGAGGTGGTCGAGCTTCCACTCGGACAGCACCCGCCGTGCGCGGCGCACGTCGACGTCGTCGTAGCTCTCGTTCCAGCGGCCGGTCACCGAGTAGGCCGCCGTGAGCACGACGTCGACGACCTGCTCGTCGCGCGGGACCCGGCGGGCCATCGCCGAGGACGCGAACCCGATGCGGGGCCGCAGCTCGAACACGTCGGTCCGGCCGAGGGTGTCGTCGAGCACGGTCACCCTGCCGGAAGTGGGATGCATCTGCGCCGCCGCGAGCTGCAGGAGCGTGGTCTTCCCGGCACCGTTCGGGCCGAGGACCACCCACCGCTCCGACTCGTCGACCGTCCAGGAGACGGAGTCGAGGATGGTGGTGCGGTCGCGGACCACGGAGACGTCGGAGAGCTGCAGAACGCTGGTCATGATGGCTTCCAGCCTAGGTCACGCTCGCGTAGATCTCGGTGGTGCGACGCGCGATGCTCGACCAGCTGAACTCGCGCTCCGCCCGTTCCCGGCCCGCGCGGCCCATCGCCCGAGCGGCCTCCGGGTCGGAGACGACCTCGGTGAGGGCGGCGGCGAGATCGGCGACGAAGCGGTCGGGGTCGATGGGTGTGCCCGTGCCATCCTGGACTTGCTCGATCGGCACCAGTCGACCGGTCACCCCGTCCTCCACGACCTCGGGGATGCCGCCGGTCGCCGTGCCGACGACGGGCGCGGCGCACGCCATCGCTTCGAGGTTCACGATGCCGAGCGGCTCGTAGACCGACGGGCAGACGAACGTCGTGGCGCGAGTGAGCACCGCCGACAGCTCCGCCTGGCTCAGAAGGCGCTCGAGCCAGATCACCCCGGAGCGCTCCTGCTGGAGCGCGGCGACGCCCGCCTGCACCTCCGCGAGGATCTCCGGCGTGTCGGGAGCTCCCGCGCACAGGATGAGCTGCACGTCGGGGGGCAGGAGCCGTGCCGCCCGCAGCAGATACGGCAGCCCCTTCTGGCGGGTGATCCGGCCGACGAACACGACGGACGGCCGGTCGGGGTCGATTCCCAGGCCGCGGAGGAGCTCGGGCTCGTCGAGCGGCACCCACCGCTCGAGGTCGATGCCGTTGTGCACGACCTGGACGCGAGCCTCGTCGAGGGCGGGATAGGAGCGCAGGATGTCCCGGCGCATGCCCTCGCTGACCGCGATGACCGCGGCAGCGGCTTCGAACGCTGTCTTCTCGATCCAGCTCGAGACGCGGTACCCGCCGCCGAGCTGCTCCGCCTTCCACGGCCGCAGTGGCTCGAGGCTGTGGGCTGTGACGACGTGCGGGATGCCGTGCAGCATGCTCGCGAGGTGACCCGCGGCGTTCGCGTACCAGGTGTGCGAGTGCACGAGGTCGGCTCCCGCCACGTCCTGCGCGATTTGGAGGTCCACGCCGAGCGTGGCGAGGGCCGGGTTGGCGCCCGCCAGGTCGGACGGGACGAGGTAGGAGTGCACGTCGGGCTCGTCGCGGGGCATCCCGAAGCAGCGCACCACGACGTCGATGTCGCCGCGGAGCGCCCGCACGAGCTCCGCGACGTGGACGCCGGCACCCCCGTAGACCTCCGGCGGATACTCTCGGCTGATCAGATCGACTCGCATCCTCCGACGGTACTCCACCGTGTCGCTGGTCGCGGGCAAGCCCCTCCCCTAGTCTTGGCACATGGCGTCTCCCAAGATCTTCGGCATCGTCCTCGCCGGCGGCGAGGGCAAGCGGCTCATGCCCCTCACCGCGGATCGCGCCAAGCCGGCCGTCCCGTTCGGGGGCGGCTACCGGCTCATCGATTTCGCCCTCTCCAACCTGATCAACTCGGGGCTGCGCCAGATCGTCGTCCTCACGCAGTACAAGTCGCACAGCCTCGATCGCCACGTGTCCCAGACGTGGCGCCTGTCGGGGCTCCTCGACGCGTATGTGGCGTCGGTGCCCGCCCAGCA
Organism: Antiquaquibacter soli; assembly: GCF_030580675.1. Lineage (GTDB taxonomy): Bacteria > Actinomycetota > Actinomycetes > Actinomycetales > Microbacteriaceae > Rhodoglobus > Rhodoglobus soli. The sequence continues at coordinate 1,383,851 of NZ_JAUQUB010000001.1, forward strand.
GCGCCTCGGCAAGCGCTGGTTCAGCGGCTCGGCCGACGCGATCCTCCAGAGCCTCAACCTGTTGCGCGACGAGAAGCCCGACATCGTGGTCGTCGTCGGCGCCGACCACGTGTACCGCATGGACTTCAGTCAGATGATCGATGCGCACATCGAGTCCGGTCTCGGGCTGACCGTCGCCGCCATCCGGCAGCCGATCGCGCTCGCCAACCAGTTCGGCGTCATCGAGCTCGACGCGAACGACCCCAACCGGATCGCCGCGTTCCACGAGAAGCCCGAGAAGCCGGTGGGGCTCGCTGACTCGCCCGGTGAGGTCCTCGCGTCGATGGGCAACTACGTCTTCGACGCCGACGTCCTCATCGACGCGGTCATCCGCGATGGCGAGCGAAGCGACTCGAACCACGACATGGGCGGCGACATCGTGCCCGACTTCGTGTCGCGGGGGCTCGCCGGCGTCTACGACCTGAATCGCAACAATGTGCCCGGCTCGACCGATCGTGACCGTTTCTACTGGCGCGATGTGGGGACGATCGAGTCGTTCTTCGACGCGCACCAGGACCTGATCTCGGCGCTCCCCGTGTTCAACCTGTACAACCGCGAGTGGCCGATCTTCAGCCAGCAGCTCAACTCGCCCCCGGCGAAGTTCGTGCGGGATGCGCGCGGCTACCTCGGCACGATGATCGACTCGATCGTCTCGCTCGGCTCGCTGCTCTCCGGCGCGCACATCGAGCGCAGCGTCCTCGGGCCGTGGACGGTCGTGGAGTCGGGGGCCATGGTCGTCGACTCGGTGGTCTTCGAGCGCGCCCGGATCATGCCGAACGCCGTCGTGCGCAAGGCTATCCTGGACAAGGAGGTTGTGGTCGAGGCCGGGGCATCCGTCGGAGTCGACCACGACGCCGACCGGGCCCGCGGGTTCACGGTCACCGAGACGGGCATCACCGTCGTCGGCAAGGGCGTCATCGTCAGCTGAGCCGGGCCTCCTCTCCGCACGCAGGAAAGGCCGCTCTCCCCCATGTCCCGATTCCTCGTCGTGCTCGACGTCGACTCGACCCTCATCGAGAACGAGGTCATCGAACTGCTCGCCGCCGAAGCCGGCTCGCTCGAGCAGGTCGAGGAGATCACCTTCCGCGCGATGAACGGCGAGATCGACTTCGAGGAGAGTCTCCGCGCTCGAGTGGCGACGCTCGCCGGACTCCCCGAGTCGGTGTTCGCGACCGTCGGTGAGCGCGTGCGCGTCACCCGCGGGGTCCCGGAGATGATCGCGGGGGTGCGCGCCGCGGGAGGGCGCGTGGGCGTCGTGTCGGGCGGCTTCCACGAGGTGCTCGACCCTGTTGCGCGATCACTGGGGCTCGATCACTGGCGAGCGAACCGCCTGGAGGTCGTCGGCGGGGCGCTGACGGGGTCTCTCGAAGGACCGGTCATCGATGCGGAAGCCAAAGCGAGCACCCTGCGGGAGTGGGCCGCCGAGGCATCCCTCCCGCTCTCGAGCACCGTCGCGGTCGGGGACGGCGCCAACGACCTGCCGATGATGGCGATCGCGGGACTCGCGGTCGGCTTCGACGCGAAGGCGCCGGTGCGCGACCTCGCGGGCGTCCTGATCGACGACCGGGACCTCAGCCAGATCCTGCCGCTGCTCGGCCTGCGGGGCTAGTGCCCCATCCCGAGTCCGCCGTCGACGGGGATGACCGCGCCGGAAATGTAGGCGGCGTCGTCGCTCGCGAGCCACGCGATCACCTTGGCGACCTCCTCGGGGCTCGCGAACCGTCCGGCCGGGATCTGCTGTTTGTAGGCGTCCTGCTGCTCCTGCGGCAGCTCCGCCGTCATGTCTGTCTCGATGAAGCCGGGCGCGACGACGTTCGCCGTGATGCCGCGACCGCCGAGCTCGCGAGTGAGCGACCGTGCGATGCCGATGAGGCCGCTCTTGGAGGCGGAGTAGTTGATCTGGCCCGCCGAGCCGAGCAGTCCCACGACGCTCGAGACGAGGATGACACGGCCGAAGCGCGCCTTGAGCATCCCCTTGGAGGCGCGCTTGACGACGCGGAACGAACCCGTCAGGTTGGTATCGATGACGTCGGTGAAGTCCTCCTCGCTCATGCGCAGCAGGAGCGTGTCGCGCGTGATGCCGGCGTTGGCGACGACGACCTCGACGGGGCCGAGCTTCTCCTCCACCTCGGTGAACGCGGCATCGACGCTCGCGGCGTCGGTGACGTCGGCGATCACCGTGAGCGTTCCCTCGGGACCGGAGCCGGACCGTGCCGTGACGGCGACCCGGTGGCCTTGCGCCACGAACTCCTCCGCGATCGCGCGGCCGATGCCGCGGTTGCCTCCGGTGACGAGAACGGTCCTGGGTGTGGTCATGCGCCCAGCCTATAGTCGAGCCGATCCCGACGTAGGCTGGTATAGAGGGCGCCCCGGTGGCCTGCCGGAGCCCCGTCCGACGGTCGAATCGAGCCCATGAACACGCCGCAGTCCATCACCACCCTCGGGGAGTCCCCTGAGGAGGAGCGCAACCGCAGGATGCTGCGGTACGCCATCGCCATGGGGATCCGCACGGTGTGCGTCATCCTGTGCTTCTTCGTGCAGGGCTGGTGGCTCGTGCTCCCGATCCTCGGGGCCATCGTGCTCCCGTACGTCGCCGTCGTGATCGCCAATGCGAGCTCGCGTCCGACGACAGGAGCCGTGGAGTCGGTGCGGTTCTCGCTGCCCGCTCCCGATCGAGGTGACGCCGACCGGTGATGGAGGACGAGGCTGCAGCGCACTGCTCGCGGGCCGGGTGCCGCGCGGACGCCGCCTGGTCGATCGGCTGGCGCAATCCCCGCATCCACTCCGCCGACCGCGTGAAGCTGTGGGCCGCGTGCGACGAGCATCGACCGTTCCTGCACGACTACCTCGAGACCCGGGGCTTCCCGGTCGTCGTGGTCCCGGCGGGCACGGTGATCGACGTCGTGCCGGACGGATCCCGGTCGTGACGGGCGTGGGGTGGCGCTTCGCCCTGTCCCGGCGCTGGCTCGGCTACCTGGCCCTCGTCGTCGTCTTCGCGGTCGCGTGCTCGTTCCTGGCCATGTGGCAGCTGGCCCGCCGCGAGGAGGCGCGTCAGGAGATCGAACGAGTGGAGCAGAACTGGGACTCCGCTCCCGTCTCCCTGGCCGAGGCGCTGCCTGATCGCGAGTCCTTCGACGCCGACGACAAGTGGATCCCCGTCGAGGTGACGGGAACGTACCTGACCGACGAGCAGTTGCTCGTGCGCGGTCGGCCGCTCGGCGGCGCGGCAGGATTCGAGGTGCTCGTGCCGCTCCTCCTCGAGGACGGCTCCGTCTTCATCGTCGATCGGGGCTGGGTGCCCGCCGGCAATGAGCAGGACGAGCCGGATGCCGTTCCCGCGCCGCCGACGGGAGAGGTCACCGTGGTGGCGCGCCTGAAGGCTGGCGAGCCAGTCGTTGCGGGGCGCTCGGCTCCCGAGGGGCAGATCGCCACCATCAACCTCCCCGACATCCAGGAACGGCTCGGGATGCCGGTCTACACGGGTGCCTACGGACTCCTCGCGAGCGAGTCCCCCGCCCCCTCCACGCGGCCCACGGCGACGGTGCGGCCGGAACCCGATGAAGGCCCCCACCTCTCGTACGCGTTCCAGTGGTTCGTGTTCGGCTTGCTCGCCTTCGTCGCCCTCGGCTGGGCGATCCGCCAGGAGTACCGCTATCGCAACAGCGACGATCCGGCGGAGCAGGAGCGGGCGGAGCGCCGCCGGCAGAAGGCTGCAGCACGCAGGCCCAGTGACAACGAGGAAGAGGATGCCCTCCTCGACCGCTGACCAGCCGCAGGAGTGCTAGGCGAGCGCGATGAGGTCGGCGTAGTCCTTGTTCCAGTGGTCCTCGACGCCGTCCGGCAGAATGAGCACCCGCTCCGGGTTGAGGGCCTCCACGGCCCCTTCGTCGTGGCTGACGAGCACGACGGCTCCGGTGTAGCCCGCGAGTGCCCCGAGGATCTCCTCGCGGCTCGCCGGGTCGAGGTTGTTCGTCGGTTCGTCGAGCAGCAGCACGTTGGCACCGCTCACGACGATCATGGCGAGGGCGAGTCGAGTCTTCTCGCCGCCGCTCAGGACTCCGGCGGGCTTGGCCGTGTCATCCCCGGTGAACAGGAACGAGCCGAGCACCCGCCGCGCCTCCGTCTCGGTGAGGTTCGGGCTCGCGGACACCATGTTCTCCAGCACCGACCGCTTGACGTCGATCGTCTCGTGCTCCTGTGCGTAGTATCCGATCCGCAAGCCGTGACCGGGGACGACCTCGCCCGTATCGGGCTCGTCGACGCCCGCGAGCATGCGCAGCAGAGTCGTCTTCCCCGCTCCGTTGAGCCCCAGCACAACGACCTTCGAACCGCGGTCGATCGCGAGGTCGACGGCGGTGAAGATCTCGAGCGAGCCGTAGCTCTTGGAAAGGTTGTTGGCGGTGAGCGGGGTGCGACCGCACGGAGCGGGCTCCGGGAAGCGCAGCTTGGCGACACGGTCGACGGTACGCACCTCCTCGAGTCCTGAGAGCATCTTCTCGGCGCGCGCGACCATCTGGTGCGCCGCGGCGGCCTTTGACGCCTTCGCCCCGAATCGCGCAGCCTGCAGCTGGAGCTGCGTCGCCTTCTTCTCGACGTTGACGCGCTCCTTCTTCCGCCGCTCCTCGTCCGCCTCCCGCTGCCGCAGGTAGTGCTTCCATCCCATGTTGTAGACGTCGATCACCTGGCGGTTGGCGTCGAGATAGAAGACTTTGTTGACGGTCTCGCCGACGAGGTCGACGTCGTGGCTGATGACGATGAATCCGCCCTGGTAGCTCTTGAGGAACTCGCGCAGCCAGACGACCGAATCCGCATCGAGGTGGTTCGTCGGCTCGTCGAGGATCATCACCTCGGCGTCGGAGAAGAGGATGCGCGCGAGCTCGATGCGGCGCCGCTGACCGCCCGAAAGGGTCTTGAGAGGTTGGTCGAGGATGCGGTCGGGCAGGCTCAGATTGCTCGCGATGGACGCCGCCTCCGCCTCCGCCGCGTACCCGCCGAGGGCGTCGAAGCGGTCGGTCAGCCGCGCGTACTTCTTCATCGCGGCGTCCGCGACGGCCGCGTCGTCGCTCGCCATCTCGGCTGTCGCCTTCTGCATGCCGGCGACGAGGTCGCCGAGACCGCGGGCATTCAGGATGCGCGTGCGCGCGAGCTCCTCGGGATCGCCCGACCGCGGGTCCTGCGGCAGGTAGCCGATCTCTCCCCCGCGCTCTATCTTGCCGTCCGTCGGCGGCAGCTCGCCCGCGAGGACCTTGGTGAGCGTCGTCTTGCCGGCGCCGTTGCGGCCGACGAGCCCGATCTTGTCGCCCCGGTCCACGCGGAAGGACACGTCCTCCATGAGGAGTCGTGCTCCCACGCGCAGCTCGAGGTCGTGCACAGAAAGCACAGCGATAGTCCAGTTCTTTGGGCGCGGTAATACAACGCAAGTCAGGGGGGTCAGCCAGATAGTCTACTTCGTGCGCCGAGGCACACCGCCCGGCCCGCCCGACCCCGAGGAGACCCCTTGAGCTCACTGACCCTGGCCGTCGGCCGCCCGACCCTTGCCGACAAAGTCTTCAGCCGCAGCATCGCCACCGACCTCGTCCTCATCGCCGCGGGAGCGGCGCTCACCGCGGTCGCCGCGCAGATCGCCGTGCCCCTCTGGCCGGTTCCGATCACGGGCCAGACGCTCGCCGTGCTGCTCGTCGGTGTGTTCCTCGGCGCCACGCGCGGCGCCGCGTCGCTCGCGCTCTACGCCGTGCTCGGTATCGTCGGCCTGCCGGTGTTCAGCGACGCGTCCTCGGGCTGGCACGTCGTTGCGGGACCCACCGGCGGGTACATCATCGGCTTCGTCTTCGCGGCGGCATTCACCGGCTGGCTCGCGCAGCGGGAGTGGGACCGGAAGCCGGTGTGGGCCTTCCTCGCCTTCCTCGTCGGCTCGGTCATCCCCTTCGCCTTCGGCCTGCCGTGGCTCGCGGCGGCCCTCGGCAACCTCGGCCTCGACAACTCCCTCGGCGCGGTCCTCCAGAGCGGGCTCTACCCGTTCATCCTGGGCGGCGTGATCAAGGCCGCGCTCGGTGCGGGGATCATCTCGCTCGCGTGGTTCGGAGTGCGTCGCCGGGATGCCCGTGCCGAGTCGAGCGCCGAGTAGCGCTCCTCGAACGACGAAGGCCCGGACGGAGAACCTCCGTCCGGGCCTTTCGCTGTGCGGTCTAGATCGAGAAGCCGAGGGCGCGCATCATGTCGCGGCCGTCCTCGGTGATCTTCTCGGGGCCCCACGGCGGCATCCACACCCAGTTGATGCGGAACGCCTCGACGATCCCGTCGAGGGCCTGCGCCGTCTGCTCCTCGATGACGTCGGTGAGCGGGCAGCCCGCCGACGTGAGGGTCATGCTGATGATGAGCGCGTTGTTCTCGTCGTCCCAGCTGAGGTCGTAGATGAGACCCAGGTCGACGATGTTGACCCCGAGCTCGGGGTCGACGACGTCCTTGAGCGCCTCCTCGACCTGGTCGAAGAGCGCGGGTGCGAGCGCTGTAGCCATGGCTCTACGCTACGCCCGAGGGCTGGAGGAATCGATCGTAGCCCTCGTTCTCGAGTCGCTCGGCGAGCTCCGGGCCGCCCTCCTCGGCGACCTTGCCGTCGACGAAGACGTGCACGAAGTCGGGCTTGATGTAGCGCAGGATGCGCGTGTAGTGCGTGATGAGGAGCACTCCGAGGTCGGTGGCCGCGTGGGCGCGGTTGACTCCTTCGGACACGATCTTGAGCGCGTCGACGTCGAGACCGGAGTCGGTCTCGTCGAGCACGGCGAACTTCGGCTTGAGGAGCTCCAGCTGGAGGATCTCGTGCCGCTTCTTCTCGCCTCCCGAGAATCCCTCGTTGACGTTGCGCTCACCGAACGACTTGTCCATGCGCAGCGCGCCCATGGCCTCGCCGACCTCCTTGACCCAGCCGCGGATCGCGGGGGCCTCGCCGTCGATCGCCGTCTTCGCGGTGCGCAGGAAGTCAGTCATCCGCACGCCGGGGATCTCGACCGGGTACTGCATCGCGAGGAAGATGCCGGCGCGGGCACGCTCGTCGACGCTCATCTCGAGCACCTCGGCGCCGTCGAGCAGGATCGACCCGCTCTCGACGTGGTACTTCGGGTGACCCGCGATCGAGTACGCGAGGGTCGACTTACCCGAGCCGTTGGGGCCCATGATCGCGTGGATCTCGCCCTGCTTGACCGTGAGGTCGACGCCCTTGAGGATCTGCTTCGTGCCCTGCTCGGTCTCGACGCTGACGTGGAGGTCCTTGACTTCAAGTACTGACATTGCTCTATTCCTTCGTCGGCCGGATGCTCAGACCGAGACGATCTCGTGGGGGTCGATGGAGACGACGCCGTCGGCGTCGACGTTCACCACGAACACCGGGACGGGCTCGTAGGCGGGGAGGTTCTGGGGCTTTCCGGTGCGCAGCGAGAAGGTGGAGCCGTGCGCCCAGCACTCGATCGCGTCATCCTCGACGAAGCCTTCGGCGAGCGAGATGTCGCCGTGGGTGCACGTGTCGCCGATCGCATGAACGTCGCCGGCGGAGTCCTTCACCACGACGATGGCCGTTCCGTCGAGCACGACCCGGAAGGCCTTGTTCACCTCGAGCTCGTCGAGGGTGCAGACGCGTTCGGCGCTCATGACGCCGCTCCCAGCTCGTCGACGATGCGACCGGCGAGGTAGGACTCGAGCTCCGGGTCGCCGACCTTCTGCACGATCTCGTTGAGGAAGCCGATCACGACGAGGCGGCGGGCCTCCGCCTCGCTGATCCCGCGTGCCTGCAGGTAGAAGAGCTGCTCGTCGTCGAACCGGCCGGTCGCGCTCGCGTGGCCGGCGCCGAGGATGTCGCCCGTCTCGATCTCCAGGTTCGGGATGCTGTCCGCCCGGGTACCCTCGCTCAGCACGAGGTTGCGGTTCTGCTCGTACGAGTCGGTGCCGGTCGCGTCCCGACCGATGAGGACGTCGCCCACCCACACCGTGCGGGCGCCATCGCCCTGGAGCGCGCCCTTGTAGTTGACGCGGCCCACGGTGTGGGCCGCCTCGTGGTGGAGGTAGACGCGCTGCTCGAGGTGCTGGCCCGCGTCGGCGAAGTAGAGGCCATAGAGGTCGCCGTTAGCGCCCTCCCCGCTCAGGTGCACGGAGGGATTCACCCGAACGATGGCACCGCCGAGGGAGACGACGATGTGCGTGAGCGAGGCATCCCGGCCGACGCGCGCGAAGTGGCTCGCGAGATGGAGCGCGTAGTCGTCCCACTCCTGAAGGGAGACGACGGTGAGGCGTGCGCCGTCCTCGACGACGATCTCGACGTTCTCTGCGAGAACGCCGGGGCCGGAACTGCGCAGCACGACGTGACCCTGGCTGTTCGGCTTCGCGGTGATGACCGTGTGCGCCGCTCGGGGCGCGCTGCCGAAACCGGACCGGTCGAGACCGACAGCGATCCGCTCGTCGCCGGAGACGGTGACCGAGAGGGCCTTCTGGGTGCTCGACCAGGCGTTGGCGGCGGCACGGTCCTCGGGGGTTCCGGCGGAGCCCACGCGCGGGTCGTCCATACCGATCCACTCGACGGCGGCCCCCGATGAGCTGCCCCGGTCGGCGAGGTCGTAGGCGGAGCCGTCGAGCTCATCGTCGATGAGGGTCTTCACGCGGGAGACCGGTGTGAGCTTCCAGTCGATCTCGACGCCGAGAACGGGAGCGAAGTCCTCGTGGCGAGTCGAGCTGAAGCGCTCGGAACGGGTCTGGACGGGCACCGTCGCGGCGCCCCAACCGCCGTCGCTGTGCGCTCGCGCGCCGTGCTGCTCGGACCCCGCTGCGGACGTCTGGGTAGTGGCGATACTCATTTAGCCGACGGAGCCTTCCATGCTCATCTCGATGAGCTTGTTGAGTTCGAGTGCGTACTCCATGGGCAGCTCGCGAGCGATCGGCTCGATGAAGCCGCGCACGATCATCGCCATCGCCTCGTCCTCGGGAAGACCCCGCGACTGCAGGTAGAAGAGCTGCTCCTCGCTGACCCGGGACACCGTCGCCTCGTGCCCGAGTTGGACGTCGTCGACGCGGATGTCGATGGCGGGGTAGGTGTCCGACCGCGAGATCGTGTCCACGAGCAGGGCATCGCAGCGCACCGTATTGGCGGAGTGGTGCGCCTTCTCATCGACGCGCACCTCGCCGCGATAGCCGGCGCGGCCACCGCCCCGGGCGATCGACTTGGAGACGATCGAGGAGGTGGTGTACGGCGCCATGTGGATCATCTTCGCGCCGGCGTCCTGGTGCTGGCCGGGCCCGGCGAAGGCGACGGACAGCGTCTCGCCCTTCGCGTGCTCGCCGGCGAGGAAGATCGACGGGTACTTCATCGTCACCTTCGAGCCGATGTTGCCGTCGATCCACTCCATCGTCGCGCCCTCGTGGGCGATGGCGCGCTTGGTGACGAGGTTGTAGACGTTGTTCGACCAGTTCTGGATCGTCGTGTAGCGCACGCGGGCGTTCTTCTTGACGATGATCTCCACGACGGCCGAGTGCAGGGAGTCGGACTTGTAGATCGGGGCGGTGCATCCCTCGATGTAGTGGACGTACGAGCCCTCGTCGGCGATGATCAGGGTCCGCTCGAACTGGCCCATGTTCTCCGTGTTGATGCGGAAGTACGCCTGCAGCGGGATCTCGACGTGGACACCCTTGGGGACGTAGACGAACGATCCCCCGGACCACACGGCCGTGTTGAGCGCCGCGAACTTGTTGTCGCCGGCCGGGATGACCGTGCCGAAGTACTCCTCGAAGAACTCGGGGTGCTCGCGCAGCGCCGTGTCGGTGTCCATGAAGATGACGCCCTGGCGCTCGAGCTCCTCGTTGATCGCGTGGTACACGACCTCGGACTCGTACTGGGCGGCGACGCCCGCGACGAGCCGCTGCCGCTCCGCCTCCGGGATGCCGAGCTTCTCGTAGGTCGCCTTGATGTCCTCGGGCAGGTCGTCCCAGCTCTGGGCCTGCTTCTCCGTCGAGCGCACGAAGTACTTGATGTTGTCGAAGTCGATGCCCGACAGGTCGGCACCCCAGAGGGGCATGGGCTTGCGGAAGAAGTTCTTCAGCCCCGCGAGGCGGGTCTTGAGCATGGACTCCGGCTCGTTCTTCAGGGCCGAGATGTCGCGCACGACCTCCTCGTTGATACCGCGCCGCGCCGAGGCGCCCGCTGCGTCGGGGTCGGACCATCCGAACTCATACTGGCCCAGACTGCCCAGCTCGGGTCGGTCGATCAGCACGTCAGCCATAGTTACCTCTTTCCCACCGGTGCCAACCTCGGTGGTTGCGCCGGCATTCCCATTCACAGCACAGAGCCGGGCTTCGGCCTGCAGGCTGACGAGTGTGTGGCTCTGGCGAGTGCACACGCTGGGGCTTGCTTAGACTGAACCAGGACAAGGAGCGGGTCGCTCCGGTGTCTACGCTGACTCCCCGGCTTGGGCGTGTTCTGAGAACCCCAACATTCTACAGACAGCGGCAGGAAATAACAGGAGGTTCGGCCGTGAAAGCCGTGTTCGCCCGCTTGCCCCAGCGCGTGGATGCCCGCATCCGCGTCTTCGCGATTGCCACCCTCGTGGCGCAGATCCTCATCGTCGGGACCGGTGGCGCGGTCCGCCTCACGGGATCCGGCCTCGGCTGCCCGACGTGGCCGCGCTGCACGGCGGAGTCGTTCGTCACGACCCCGGAGATGGGCATCCACGGCATCATCGAGTTCGGCAACCGGCTCCTCACGTTCGTGCTCGTCGCGATCGCGATCATCATGTTCGTCCTGGTCCTGCGCATCCGACGCGAGCGCCGCGACCTGTTCGTGCTCTCGCTGCTCATCGGCCTCTACGTGCCGATCCAGGCGATCATCGGCGGGATCACCGTGCTCACCAACCTCAACCCCTACGTGGTGGGCCTGCACTTCCTGGCGTCGGTCGTCCTCGTGGCGCTCTCGGCGGTGCTCGTCTACCGGGTGTTCGTGGGCCCGCGCGGCCAGGCCCTCGCGGTACCCGGCTGGTACCGGGCTCTCGCGATCGTCACGGCGTTTCTCGTCGCGGTGACGATCCTCGTGGGCATCCTCGTCACAGGGTCAGGACCGCACGCCGGGGACGGCGGCGCCGCCCGCAACGGACTCGACCCGGAGTTCCTGCAGCACGTGCACAGCTGGCCCGCCTACGCCACCTTCGCCGCCACCCTTGCCCTCGTCGTCGGGGCATGGCGCCTTCGCTCGCGCCGGCTCCTCGCCCTGACGGTCGCGCTGTTCGGTGTCGAGGGTGCGCAGATCGTCGTCGGACTCGCCCAGGCCAACCTCGGCCTCCCCGAGATCCTCGTGGGCATCCACATGGTGCTCGCCTGCTGCCTCGCCGCGGCGATGACTGCGGTGGTGTGCGCGTTGCGCGAATCGAGCCCCGAGTCCGCGGCTCCTTCGGCCTAGAAGGGCAGGAGCGGGTCGACGCCGACCGCGAGGAAGACGAGCGTCAGGTACGTGATCGAGGAGTGGAAGACCCGCATCGGTCGCACCTCTCCGTGCCGGATCGCCGTGTTGTACAGGCGGTGCGACTCGACGATGAACCACGCGCCGCTGGCGATCGCCACGACCGAGTAGAACACGCCCATCGGCGCGACCGGGATCAGCAGGAGCGAGCACGCGACGGTCGCCCACGCGTACAGGACGACCTGGAGGCCGACGACGGTGCGGCCGCGCACGACCGCGAGCATCGGCACGTTCACCGACTGGTAGTCCGCGCGGTACTTCATCGAGAGCGGCCAGTAGTGCGGCGGCGTCCAGAGGAAGACGATCCCGAAGAGGATGACCGGGGTCCAGCTCAGTGACCCGGTGACGGCGGCCCAGCCGATGAGGACGGGCATGCATCCTGCCGCTCCGCCCCAGATGATGTTCTGCGGCGTGCGGCGCTTGAGGACGAGCGTGTAGACGAGGACGTAGAAGAGGATGGCGGCGAGCGACAGTGCGGCCGCGAGCCAGTTGACGAGGAAGCCGAGCCACAGCACGGAGGCGATCCCGGTGATCCACGCGAAGGCGAGGGCCTCGCGATCGCTCAGCTCTCCCGTGACGAGCGGACGCTTCTGCGTGCGGTTCATCACCCGGTCGATGTCGCGGTCGATGTAGCAGTTGAAGGCGTTGGCCGAGCCCGCGGAGAGCGAGCCGCCGATGAGCGTGCCGAGCACGAGCCAGAGATTCGGGATGCCCTGCGCCGCGAGAATCATCACGGGGGCGGTCGTCACGAGCAGCAGCTCGATGACGCGAGGCTTCGTGAGGGCGACGTAGGCCCTGATCTTGCGGACGACGCCGATCCGACCGGTCTCCGGGCGGTTCTCGAGCGCGACATCCATAGTCACGATGATAGGCGACGCAGGCTGGCGCTCCCGCGTCAAGGCCCCGTCACACGACCGCATCCCACCCCGGTGACTCCCTATACTGATAGCGCCTGCCCGCCGACACCACCACGCGGCCCATCCCCCACCACTGTTCCGGATGCGACTGCCGTCGGCAGCGCCGATGATGTCCGCGGCGGGCTTTCGTATCGCCGTGCACCAGCCTTCCGGGCGGCGCCGCTTGCAGAAGGGTCATCAACACCGTGGCAGCTCTCCAATGGGATCCCATTGACAACAAGGCCGTCGACACCGCGAGGATCCTCGCCGCCGACGCCGTGGAGAAGGTCGGCAACGGTCACCCGGGAACGGCGATGAGCCTCGCCCCCGCGGCGTACCTGCTCTTCCAGAAGGTCATGCGCCGCGACCCTGCGGACCAGCACTGGCTGGGTCGCGACCGCTTCATCCTCTCCGCGGGCCACAGCTCGCTCACGCAGTACGTCCAGCTCTACTTCGGCGGCTACGGCCTCGAGCTCGACGACCTCAAGGCCTTGCGCACGTGGGGTTCGAAGACCCCCGGCCACCCCGAGTACGGTCACACCGACGGCGTCGAGATCACCACGGGCCCCCTCGGCCAGGGCATCTCGTCCGCAGTCGGCTTCGCTTACGCGAGCCGCTTCGAGCGCGGGCTCTTCGACCCGGACGCCCCGGCGGGATCGAGCCCCTTCGACCACTTCGTCTACGTCATCGCCGGCGATGGCGACCTGCAGGAGGGGGTGTCCGCCGAAGCCTCGTCGCTCGCCGGCCACCAGCAGCTCGGCAACCTCATCGCGATCTACGACTCCAACCAGATCTCGATCGAGGACGACACCAACATCGCCTTCACCGAGGACGTGAAGGGGCGCTACGAGGCCTATCACTGGCACGTCCAGGTCGTCGACTGGAAGAAGACCGGCGAGTACGTCGAAGACGTCCAGGCCCTGTTCGACGCGATCGAAGCGGCCAAGGCCGTGACCGACAAGCCGTCGCTCATCATCCTCAAGACGATCATCGGCTGGCCGAGCCCGAAGAAGCAGAACACCGGGAAGATCCACGGCTCCGCTCTCGGTGCCGAGGAGCTCGCGGGCGTCAAGGAGGTGCTCGGCTTCGACCCCGAGCAGACCTTCGAGGTCGCCGACGAGGTCATCGCTCACACTCGCAAGGCGCTCGAGCGCGGTGCGCAGGCGCACGCCGAATGGAATGAGCAGTTCGAGGCGTGGGCTGCGGCCAACCCCGAGCGCAAGGCGCTCCTCGACCGGATTCTGTCGGGCGCCCTGCCCGACGGCGTCGAGGAAGCCCTCCCCGTCTTCGAGGCCGGCAAGGATGTCTCGACCCGCGCCGCGTCCGGCAAGGTGCTCGGGGCGCTTGGCGCCGTCATCCCCGAGCTCTGGGGCGGCTCTGCCGACCTCGCCGAGTCGAACCTCACGACAATCGAGGGAGCCGCGTCGTTCATCCCCGCCGAGCACTCGACGCACGAGTGGACGGGCACACCGTACGGCCGGGTCCTGCACTTCGGCATTCGCGAGCACGCGATGGGCGCGATCATCAACGGCATCGTGCTCCACGGAAACACCCGCGCGTACGGCGGCACGTTCCTCATCTTCAGCGACTACATGCGACCTGCGGTTCGACTCGCGGCACTCATGAAGGTCCCGTCGATCTTCGTGTGGACGCACGACTCCGTCGCGCTCGGCGAGGACGGACCCACCCACCAGCCGATCGAGCAGCTCTCGACGCTGCGCGCGATCCCGGGTCTCGACATCGTCCGCCCGGCCGACGCCAACGAGGTCGCGTACGCCTGGAAGACGATCCTCGAGCGCAGGCAGGGACCGGCGGGCATCGCTCTCTCGCGTCAGAACCTCCCGGTCTTCGAGCGCGGTGATGGCGCGGCATCCGGCGACACCTTCGCTGCCGCCTCGAACACCGCGAAGGGCGCCTACGTGCTCGCCGAGGCCCCCGGCGGCACGCCCGACGTGATCCTCATCGCGACGGGATCCGAGGTCCAGCTCGCCGTCGAGGCGCGCTCGGCCCTCCAGGCCGAGGGCATCAACGCCCGCGTCGTGTCGGCGCCGAGCCTCGAATGGTTCGAGGAGCAGGATGCCGACTACCGCGAGTCGGTCCTCCCCGCCACGGTGAAGGCACGCGTGTCGGTCGAGGCGGGGCTCTCGCTCGGCTGGTCGAAGTACATCGGCGACGCCGGCCGCAGCGTGTCGATCGAGCACTTCGGTGCGTCGGCCGACTACAAGACCCTGTTCCGTGAGTTCGGAATCACCACCGAGGCCACCGTGGCCGCAGCCAAGGAGTCGCTCGCCGCCGTTCGCGGTCAGTGACGTCAGAGGAAAGAAGCACCATGAGCACCGAGTCCCCCACCGCCGCTCTCTCCGCGCTCGGCGTCAGCATCTGGCTCGACGACCTGTCGCGCGACCGGATCCAGTCCGGCGGCCTTCAGTCGCTGATCGCCGAGCGCAATGTCGTCGGCGTCACCACGAACCCGACGATCTTCGCGACGGCGCTCGCCAAGGGCACGACCTACGACGCGCAGGTCGCCGAGCTCGCCGCCGCGGGCAAGAGCGTCACCGAGGCGGTCTTCGAGATCACCACGGACGACGTGGCGGCGGCGAGCGACATCTTCCGTCCCATCTTCGACTCGACGGACGGATTCGACGGCCGCGTGTCGATCGAGGTCGAGCCGGGTCTCGCGCACGACGCCGCGGGGACGATCCAGCAGGCGAAGGAGCTGTGGGCTAAGGTCGACCGCCCCAACGCCATGATCAAGATTCCCGCCACCGTCGAGGGACTCGAGGCCATCACCGCCGTGATCGGGGCCGGGATCAGCGTCAACGTGACCCTGATCTTCAGCCTCGAGCGGCACCGCGAGGTCATCGACGCCTACCTCGCCGGACTCGAGCAGGCGAAGGCCGCGGGCATCGACCTCTCGACGATCCACTCGGTCGCCTCGTTCTTCGTGTCGCGCGTCGACACGGAGATCGACAAGCGCCTCGAGGCGATCGGCACGGACGAGGCACTCGCGCTCAAGAGCAAGGCGGGCGTCGCGAACGCGCAGCTCGCCTACCAGGTCTACGAGGAGGCCTTCGCCACCGAGCGCGCCTCCGCGCTGCTCGCGGCGGGCGCCAACAAGCAGCGTCCGCTGTGGGCGTCGACCGGCGTCAAGGACCCGGCGCTGCCCGACACCCTCTATGTGACCGAGCTCGCCGTTCGCGAGACCGTCAACACCATGCCCGAGAAGACGCTCGAGGCGACCTTCGACCACGCCGTGGTCGAAGGCGACGCGGTCACCGGCTCGTACGAGAAGGCGGGTGCGACACTCGAGGCCCTCTCGGCGATCGGCATCTCCTACGACGAGGTCACGGCGCTGCTCGAGAAGGAGGGCGTCGAGAAGTTCATCGTCTCCTGGAATGAGCTACTGGACACCGTTTCTGCGGCCCTCGAGGCCGCCAAGTGAGCGTCAAGATCGCGGTCTCCGGCGCCGCGGCGGAGGCGGTCGACCGGGTCGTCCCCCAGCTCGTGAGCGACCTCGTCGCGAGCCGGATCACCGGCGGTGACGCGACCCTGTGG
This sequence comes from Antiquaquibacter soli, assembly GCF_030580675.1. Classification (GTDB taxonomy): domain Bacteria; phylum Actinomycetota; class Actinomycetes; order Actinomycetales; family Microbacteriaceae; genus Rhodoglobus; species Rhodoglobus soli. The sequence goes on from NZ_JAUQUB010000001.1 coordinate 1,399,826, forward strand.
GGACCCGACGCCGAGGACGAGTCGTCGAAGCGGCTCGGCTGGGTCGAGGCCGTCTCTGTCTCCCGTCCCCTCGTCGACGACATCTACGCGCTGCGGGACAAGCTGCGCGAGTCGGGAGTGGACCACATCGTCCTCGGGGGAATGGGGGGATCGTCCCTCGCACCCGAGGTCATCACCCGCACCGCCGGTGTCGACCTCACGGTCCTCGACTCGACGGACCCCGCCCAGGTGCTCTCCGCGCTCGGCGACCGTATCGCGACGACCGCCGTCGTCATCTCCTCTAAGTCGGGCTCCACCGTCGAGACCGACAGCCAGAAGCGCATCTACGAGAAGTACTTCTCCGAGGCCGGCATCGACCCCCTGGAGCGCATCGTCGTCGTTACCGACCCCGGTTCCCCGCTCGACGTCGCCGCTCGGGAGACCGGGTACCGGGTGTTCAACGCCGACCCGACCGTCGGAGGCCGCTACTCGGCTCTCACCGCCTTCGGGCTCGTCCCCTCGGGTCTCGCCGGCGTCGACCTCGAGGAGCTACTCGACGAGGCCGAGGCCATGTCCATCGAGCTCGCGATCGACTCCCCCACGAACCCCGGACTTGTGCTCGGGGCTGCCATTGCGGGCACCAAGCCGCTCAAGGACAAGCTCGGCATCGTGCCTGACGGCACCCACATCCTCGGTTTCGGCGACTGGGCGGAACAGCTCATCGCGGAGTCGACGGGCAAGCTCGGCACGGGCATCCTGCCCGTCGTCCTCGACGTCGACTCGCCCGAGCTCTCGGAGAACCTCGCCGACCTGCAGATCGTCCGCCTGGTCGGAGACTGGGATGACACGCGCGAGGTCGCCGAGGGCGAGATCGAGATCACGGGCACGCTGGGCGCTCAGCTCCTGACCTGGGAGTACGCGACCGCGGTCGCCGGCCGACTGCTCGGGATCAACCCGTTCGACCAGCCCGACGTCGAGTCGGCGAAGATTGCGACGCGAGCCCTCATCGACCACCCCTCCGCTCCCCCGGCGCCCGCCTTCGTCGTGGGCGACATCGAGGTGCGCGGCACGGCTGACGTCGTCTCCGACGCGACCGATCTTGCGGGGGCCGTCTCGGCCCTCCTGTCGCACCTGACCGAGGACGGCTACGTGGCGATCCAGGCCTACGTCGACCGCGTCGCCCACCCCGGGCTTGCCGCCCTGCGCGACGAGCTCGCAGCGCGCGCTCACCGACCGGTGACCTTCGGCTGGGGGCCGCGATTCCTGCACTCCACGGGTCAGTTCCACAAGGGTGGTCCTGCTGTCGGTGTGTTCCTCCAGATCACGACGGTGGAGGACGAGGACCTGCAGATCCCGGACCGCCCGTTCACCTTCGGCCAGCTCATCCGGGCGCAGGCCGATGGCGACGCGAGCGTGCTCGCCGACCACGGCCGGCCCGTGCTCAGCCTGACGCTGCGCAACCCCGCGGCATCCATCCCGCTCGTCTTCGACGCGCTCGCGTAGCGCGGGGCCAGGAGTTCCATGTCACCCGTGCAGATCACGGCCGGCTTCAACCCACTGCGGCTCCCGTCGGACCGGCGGCTGAACCGGATCGCCGGCCCGAGCGGCCTCATCATCTTCGGAGTGACGGGCGACCTGTCGCGCAAGAAGCTCATGCCGGCCGTCTACGACCTCGCCAACCGCGGACTCCTCCCGCCCGGGTTCGCTCTGGTGGGATTCGCCCGCCGAGAGTGGGAGGACCAGGACTTCGCCCAGGTCGTCCACGACGCGGTCAAGCAGTACTCGCGCACCCCGTTCGATGAGGACGTCTGGAACCAGCTCGCGACGGGCATCCGCTTCGTCCAGGGCGAGTTCGACGACGCGGCAGCCTTCGGCCGGCTCAAGGAGACGATCGACGAGCTCGACCGGGATCGCGGGACGATGGGCAATCACGCCTTCTACCTCTCGATCCCGCCGAAGTCGTTCCCTCAGGTCACCGAGCAGCTGCGCAACTCGGGACTCGCTGAGCAGAAAGACGGGCAGTGGCGCAGGGTGGTCATCGAGAAGCCCTTCGGGAGCGACCTCGTCACCGCGCGCGAGCTCAACGACGTCGTCGAGTCGGTCTTCCCGCCGGACAGCGTCTTCCGCATCGACCACTACCTCGGCAAGGAGACGGTCCAGAACATCCTCGCGCTGCGCTTCGCGAACCAGCTCTACGAACCCATCTGGAACGCCAACTACGTCGACCACGTGCAGATCACGATGGCCGAGGACGTGGGCGTCGGCGGTCGTGCCGGCTACTACGACGGCATCGGCGCGGCGCGCGACGTCATCCAGAACCACCTGCTTCAGCTCCTCGCTCTCACGGCGATGGAGGAGCCGGTCTCCTTCGAGGCCTCGCACCTGCGGGCCGAGAAGGAGAAGGTGCTCTCGGCGGTGCGACTGCCGAAGGACCTCGCCGCCCACACCGCCCGCGGCCAGTACTCCGGCGGTTGGGCCGGAGGCGAGAAGGTCATCGGCTTCCTCGACGAGGAGGGGATGAACCCCCAGTCGACCACGGAGACATATGCCGCGATGCGGCTCGACATCGACACCCGCCGGTGGGCAGGCGTGCCGTTCTACCTGCGCACGGGCAAGCGACTCGGCCGCCGTGTCACCGAGATCGCCGTCGTCTTCAAGCGTGCCCCGCAGTACTTGTTCGAGGAGAGCCAGACCGCTGCTCTCGGTCAGAACGCGCTCGTCATCCGCGTCCAGCCCGACGAGGGTGTGACCATCCGCTTCGGCTCGAAGGTGCCGGGAGCCGGGATGCAGGTGCGCGACGTGACGATGGACTTCGGGTATGGGCACGCCTTCACCGAGGCGAGCCCCGAGGCATACGAGCGGCTCATCCTCGACGTCCTGCTCGGCGACCCGCCGCTCTTCCCGCGGCACGAGGAGGTCGAGCTCAGTTGGAAGATCCTCGACCCGATCGAGGAGTTCTGGGCGACGCAGGGTCAGCCCGAGCAGTACCGTCCGGGAACGTGGGGACCGGCATCCGCCGACGACCTCATGGCTCGCGACGGCCGTACCTGGAGGCGTCCATGATCGTCGACCTGCCCAACACGACGACGAGCGCGATCTCGAAGACGCTCGTGAAGATCCGCGAAGAGGGTGGCGCAGTCGCCCTCGGTCGAGTGCTGACGCTCATCATCTCGACCAAGCCGGGCAACGAGGAGGAGGCGATCGAGGCCGCCAACGACGCCTCCCGCGAGCACCCGATGCGCGTCATCGTGGTCTCCCGCGGAGATGTCGGATCGTCCGACTCCCGTGTCGATGCCCAGATCCGCGTCGGCGGCGACGCCGGAGCGAGTGAGGTCATCGTCGTCCGCGCGACCGGAGACGCCGCTCTCGACGAGGAGAGCCTCGTCATGGGTCTCCTGCTCCCCGACGCCCCTGTGGTGGCGTGGTGGCCCGGCGAGGCCCCGGATCGCGTCTCCGAATCGGCGATCGGACGCATCGCCCAGCGCCGGATCACGGATGCCGCGGCGAGCGATGACCCGCTTGCCGCGCTGGACCGGCTCGCCGGCGCGTACCGGCCCGGTGACACCGACTTCGCCTGGACCCGGTTGACGCTGTGGCGCGCCCAGCTCGCCGCTGTGCTCGACCAGCCTCCGTACGTTCCCGTCACGGCGATCGAAGTCCACGGCGCGTCGGACTCCCCCTCCACGGTGCTGCTCGCCGCGTGGCTGCAGCTCCAGCTCGGTGTGGAGGTCGAGCTTGTCATGGGCGAGGCATCCCGCGGCTCGACGGGGATCGTCGGAGTGCATCTCACCCGGTCCAACGGCCAGATCCGCCTCGACCGGACGGCGGTCAACATCGCCACCCTCGTTCAGCCCGACCAGCCGACGCACGACATCTCGCTGCCCCGACGCAACCTGCGTGACTGCCTCGCCGAGGAGCTGCGCCGCCTCGACCCGGATGACCTGTACGGCGAGGTCATCCGCCGGGGCGTTCCCGCTCTCTCGCACCCGGTCGCGTAAGGTCGAAGGTATGAGCAACGAACGCCGGGTGATCGTGCACCCGGACAAGGAGACCCTCGCGGGCTCCGTCGCCGCCCGATTCCTCACCAAGGTCGTGGACCTCATCGCCGAGTTCGACGAGGCGACCGTGGTGCTCACGGGAGGGTCCATGGGAATCGCGGTCCTCGCCGCGATCAACGCCTCTCCGGCACGCGACAGCGTCGACTGGTCGCGAGTGAACGTGTGGTGGGGTGACGAGCGATTTCTCCCCGAGGGCGATCCCGAGCGGAACGAGACCCAGGCGCGCGAGGCTCTCCTCGACCACGTGCCGCTCGACCCCGCTCGGGTCCACCCGTTCGCCCGATCCGACGCGGGTATCGACCTGGATGCTGCGGCCGCGGCGTATGCGGAGGAGCTCGCCGAGCACGCCGCCCGCGACTCGCGCCAGCCCCACTTCGACATCACGTTCCTCGGGATGGGCCCCGACGGCCACATCGCGTCGCTCTTCCCAGAGCGGTCGGGCATCCGTGAGCGGGAGGCCACCGTCCTCGCGGTCCGCAACTCCCCCAAGCCGCCGCCGGAGCGGCTCAGCCTCACTCTGCCGGTGATCAACTCCTCCGCGCGCATCTGGCTCGTCGTCGCGGGCCAGGACAAGGCTGCGGCGTTGGGACTTACTCTCGCGGGAGCGAGCATCAACGAGGTTCCCGCTGCCGGCGTCGAGGGCCGTCGTCGCACCCTGTTCTTCGTCGACGGAGAGGCCGCGGCCGAGGTTCCCGAGAACCTGATCGACCCCGGTCAATTCTGGACCGGGGCCGACGAGGGATAGACGAAAGGGACGTCAGCCCGCGGTGCCGCGGCGCTCGCGCAGCTGGGTGAGCGCCTCCTCGAGGAGCTGCTCCGCCTCCGACTCGGAGCGGCGCTCCTTCACGTAGGCGAGGTGGGTCTTGTACGGCTCGAGCTTCGCCACCGACGGAGGGTTGTCCTTATCGCGCCCGGCCGGCAGACCGGTGGACGGGGAGTCGATGATGTCGGGGATCTCCTCGTCCGGGAGGTTCGCCGCGAAGTAGCGGACGGTCTCGTTGCCGAGTTCATCCCAGTAGGAGACGGCGATCCGGTCCGCGTGATACCCGCGGTCCTGCTCGCCCATCGGACCCGCGCCGACGCGGGACCCTCGGATTGCGCTGCCTCCCGAAGCCATTGGTGTCCTTTCGCTGAGCGACTACGCGCTGAACTTGGTGATGAGGCCGAGGACCACGATGCACGCGATCCAGACGACCGCGAGGATGACCGTGATGCGGTTGAGATTGCGCTCAGCGACGCCCGACGCGCCCAGGTTGGAGGTCACGCCGCCGCCGAACATGTCGGACAGACCGCCTCCGCGGCCGCGGTGCAGCAGGATGAGCAGGGTCAGCAGCAGGGACGTGATGCCCAGGATGACCTGCAGCACTACCTGGAGAATTTCCACGGGAAACCTTTCGATGCGGCCCGGCAAGGCCAGCGACAAGTATATGTCAGGTGCCGACGTGCTTCTGGAAGCGCGCGATGCTCGCGAACTCGGCGACATCGAGGCTCGCGCCGCCGACGAGCGCACCATCGACGTTGGGCTCCCGCATGAGGGACGCGATGTTGTTCGCCTTGACCGAACCCCCGTAGAGGATGCGGGTCGCATCCGCCGTCTCCTGCCCGAAGAGCTCCGCGAGCGTCTCACGAAGCTTCACCGCGACCTGCTCGGCCTGCTCCGGAGTCGCCGCCTGGCCCGATCCGATCGCCCAGACGGGCTCGTAGGCCACCACGATCTCGGGAGACCCGGACAGACCCTCGAGGGCGGCCCTCAACTGGGCGACGGGGACCGCGCTGGGGCCGTGCTGCTCGAGGTCCTCCGCCGTCTCTCCGACGCACAGGACGGGCACGAGACCGTGGCGGATGGCGGCGGCCACCTTGCGCGCGAGCTGCTCGTCGGTCTCGCCGTGCAACGTGCGCCGCTCGGAGTGGCCGATGATCACGTAGGTGCACTCCAACGCCTTGAGGAAGGCGCCGGAGATCTCACCCGTGTAGGCGCCGGAGTCGTGCTCCGAGACATCCTGGGCTCCGTAGACGACGTCGAGCTTGTCGGCGGAGACGAGGGTCTGCACCGAGCGCAGGTCGGTGAACGGCGGGAACACCGCAACCTCGGCGCCCTTGGCGTCGAAGTCGTGGTTGGCGTCCTTCAGGGTCCACGCGAGCTTCTGCACCGTCGCGATCGCCTGCAGGTGGTCGAGGTTCATCTTCCAGTTGCCCGCGATGAGCGGGACACGGGAGTGCTTCACTGCCATCCAAGGACCTCCAGTCCAGGCAGCCGCTTGCCCTCGAGGAACTCGAGGCTCGCGCCGCCGCCGGTTGAGATGTGGCCGAACTCGTCGTCCGAGAACCCTAGTGCGCGTACCGCCGCTGCGGAGTCGCCGCCGCCGACCACGCCGAAGCCGTCGAACTCCGTGAGCGCCTGAGCGACAGCGCGCGTTCCCGCGGCGAAGGGGGCGAGCTCGAACACGCCCATCGGGCCGTTCCAGAAGACCGTCTTCGACGACCGGATGCGCTCGGCGAAAGCAGCGGCGGACTGGGGACCGATGTCGAGACCGAGCCCGGACTCCCCGAACGGGGTCTGCTCGATCGCGTCGGCCTGGGCGACCACGTGCTCCGCGTCCGCGCCGAACTTCGACGCGACGACGACGTCCGTGGGCAGGACGAGGTCGACGCCGAGTTCCTCAGCCCGGGCCAGGTAGCCCTTCACCGTGTCGACCTGGTCGGCCTCCAGCAGGCTGGATGCCACGGCGTGGCCCTGCGCGTACAGGAAGGTGAAGAGCATCCCCCCGCCGACGAGCAGGGCGTCCACGCGGGGTAGGAGCGCGTCGATGACGCTGAGCTTGTCGGAGACCTTGGAGCCGCCCAGGACGACCGTGTAGGGCTTCTCCGGCGACACCGTGAGGCGCTCGAGCACCCCGAGCTCCTGCTCGATCAGCAGTCCCGCCGCGCTCGGCAGCGCCTCCGCGAGCTCGAACACGCTCGCCTGCTTCCGATGAACCACGCCGAAACCGTCCGAGACGAAGGCGTCGCCGAATCGTGCGAGCTTCGCGGCGAAGGCGGCGCGCTGCTCGGCATCCTTGGACGTCTCCGGGGAGTTGAAGCGCAGGTTCTCCAGGAGGGCGACTCCCCCGTCCTCGAGGCCGTCGACGGCCTCCTCAGCGGCGGATCCGACCGTGTCGTGCGCGAACACGACAGGCTTGCCGAGGAGCTCGCACAGCCTCTGGGCGACGGGCTCGAGGCTGTACCGGGCATCCGGCTCGCCGTCGGGCCGGCCGAGGTGCGACACGATGATGACGCGCGCGCCGGCGTGGATGAGGGCGTTGAGCGTCGGCAGGGACGCGCGGATGCGGCCATCGTCGGTGATCTGACCGTCCTTGAGGGGGACGTTCAGATCGCACCGGACGATGACCCGCTTTCCGCGCAGATCCCCGAGCGAGGCGAGGGTGCGGATCGACATGGCCGTGCGCGACTAGAGGCGCGCGCCGACGTACTCGGTGATGTCGACGAGGCGGTTCGAGTAGCCCCACTCGTTGTCGTACCACGACGCGACCTTGACCTGGTTGCCGATGACGTTGGTCAGGCCGGCGTCGAAGATCGACGAGTGCGGGTCGCCCGCGATGTCGCTCGAGACGATCTCGTCCTCGGTGTACTTGAGGATGCCCTTGAGCGGGCCCTCGGCGGCGGCCTTGTAGGCGGCGTTGATCTCCTCGATCGTGACCGACTTCGAGGCGGTCACCGTCAGGTCGGTGATCGAACCGGTGATGACGGGCACGCGCAGCGCGTAGCCGTCGAGCTTGCCGACGAGCTCCGGGATGACGAGGCCGAGCGCCTTGGCGGCACCCGTCGACGTCGGGATGATGTTGGCGGCGGCGGCGCGAGCGCGTCGGAGGTCGCTGTGCGGGCCGTCCTGCAGGTTCTGGTCGGCGGTGTAGGCGTGCACGGTGGTCATGAGGCCGCGCTCGATGCCGAAGTTCTCCATGAACACCTTCGCGAGAGGCGCAAGGCAGTTGGTCGTGCAGGATGCGTTGGAGATGATGTCGTGGGTGGCGGGGTCGTACGTGCCCTCGTTGACGCCGAGGACGAGGGTCGCGACATCCGATCCGCTCGCGGGCGCGGAGACGATGACCTTCTTCGCGCCGGCCTGGATGTGCTTGCGCGCGTCGTCGGACTTCGTGAAGCGACCGGTCGACTCGATGACGATGTCGACGCCGAGGTCGCCCCAGGGCAGGTTCGCGGGGTCGCGCTCCTCGAAGACGCGGATCGCCTTGCCGCCCACGACGATCTGCTCGCCGTCGTAGTCGACCGTCTCGTCGAGACGACCCGTGGTCGTGTCGTACTTGAGGAGGTGCGCGAGAGTCTTGTTGTCGGTGAGGTCGTTGACCGCGACGATCTCGAGGTCGCTGCCCTTGGCGAGTGCGGCCCGGAAGAAGTTACGGCCGATGCGGCCAAATCCGTTGATACCGATCTTGACGGTCACTGTGGCTCCGTTGTTGCTCACGCGTCGCTCGACGCTTCATTGGCGATTGTGGTGGTGGAAAAGAGTGGCCGGGGCTCTCGCCCCGGCCACGATGCCGCTATGACAGTACCAGCAGGCCGTCGGTCTTTTCGCGCGCGGCGGCGAAGCGGGCCTCGACGTTGGACCAGTTGGCGATGTTCCAGAAAGCCTTCACGTAGTCGGCACGCACGTTCTTGTAGTCGAGGTAGTAGGCGTGCTCCCAGACATCCAGCAGCAGAAGCGGCACCGTCCCCGCCGCGAAGTTGGACTGCTGGTCGAAGAACTGGTTGATGAGCAGGTTCTGGCCGATCGAGTCGTACATGAGCGCCGCCCAGCCCGAGCCCTGCACGCCGAGCGCGGCAGCCGTGAAGTGGGCGGTGAACTTGTCGAAGGAGCCGAACTGGTCGTCGATCGCGCTCGCGATGTCGCCGACGGGCTTGTCACCGCCGTCAGGGGACATGTTGGTCCAGAAGATCGAGTGGTTCACGTGCCCGCCGAGGTTGAACGCGAGGTCCTTCTCGAGCTTGTTCACGTTCGCGAGATTGCCGGAGTCGCGCGCCTCGGCGAGAGCGGCGAGGGCGGTGTTGGCGCCCGTCACGTAGGCCTGGTGGTGCTTGCTGTGATGCAGCTCCATGATCGCGCCGCTGATGCTCGGCTCGAGTGCCGAGTAGTCGTAGGCGAGCTCGGGGAGGGTGTAATCAGCCATCGGTGTTCTCCTAGCAGATAGGCCCCGGCAGTCCACTCGGGCCTGCTCTCGGGGTGACTTTTCCAGTCTAGTCACGACAACTGCGGGCACTGCGGGAGGATTCCCGCGCCCGATCACTCGTCCTCGAAGTCCGGCGGCAGGTTCGCGTCGGTGCCCGGGATTCCCTCGTCGACGGCCTTCTTGTCGGCCATGGCGAGGAGTCGGCGGATGCGGCCGGCCACGGCGTCCTTCGTCATGGGCGGGTCGGCGTGGTGGCCGAGCTCGTCGAGGCTCGAGTCGCGGAAGCGCAGCCGCAGCTCTCCGGCGTAGCGCAAGTGCTCCGGCACCTCGGGACCCAGAATCTCGAGCGCCCGCTCGACCCGGGCGCACGCGGCGACGGCCGCCTGAGCAGAGCGTCGCAGATTCGCGTCGTCGAAGTTGACGAGGCGATTCGCCGTGGCGCGCACCTCGCGGCGCTGCCGCAGCTCGCTCCACGCCGCGACGGACTTGCGCCCGCCCATGAGCTCGAGCATCGCCCCGATGGCCTCCCCGTCGCGGACCACGACGCGATGCACGCCCCGCACCTCGCGCGCCTTCGCCGGAATCTGGAGGCGTCCTGCTGCACCGACGAGGGCCATCGCCGCTTCATTGCCGGGGCACGTCACCTCGAGGGCGGCAGAGCGTCCCGGATCGCTCAGCGCGCCGGCGGCGAGGAACGCTCCGCGCCAGACGGCCGCCAGGTCCTCCCGGTTGCCGGTCGTGAGACGGTTAGGCAGTCCGCGGATCGGGCGGCGCCGAGCATCCAGCAGACCGGTCTGGCGCGCGAGGGTCTCTCCCCCGTCGACGACGCGCACGAGGTAATGCGGAGTCCTGCGGGCGCCCGACGCCGAGACGACCGAGATGTCCGCTCGGACGCCGTACAGCTCGGCGATGTCCCGGCGCACGCGCTTGGCGAGGAGCTCGGACTCGAGCTCCGATTCCACGGCGATCCGCCCCGAGATGAGGTGCAGTCCCCCGGAGAAGCGCAGGATGGTCGCGAGCTCCGCCGCGCGGACGGTCGTCTTGCCGGACTGGATCAGCGCCAGCTCTTCCTTGACCTCGGCGGTAAGTGCCACGGGCCGTCTCCTTCGTGCGGTTTCAGTGGGATGTCGGCGCGGGACTGCTACTCGCGCCCGAGATCCCGATGTCGGACGCTCACGGCGACTCCGGGTACGGCGGCCAGTCGATCGGCGAGTGCCTCGGCGATGGCCACGGAGCGGTGCTTGCCGCCCGTGCATCCCACCGCGATCGTAGCGTGGCGCTTGTTCTCACGCTGATAGCCCGCGAGCACGGGGGCGAGCGCTGCGCCGTAGGCATCGACGAAGTCGATCGCCCCCGGCTGCCCGAGGACGTACTCGCGCACGGCCTCGTCCCGCCCGGTGAGCGACTTGAGCTCCGGCACCCAGAACGGGTTCGGCAGGAATCTCGCGTCGGCGACCAGGTCGGCGTCAGTCGGGAGTCCGTACTTGAAGCCGAAGCTGAGGATCGTGACTCGGACGCCAGCGGCGTTCTCCTCCGAGAACTGCTCCGTGACCTGGGTTGCGAGCTGGTGGATATTGAGCTCGGACGTGTCGATGACGATGTCGCTCGACTCGCGGATCTCCGCCATCCGCGCGCGCTCCGCGGCGATGCCGTCCAGGAGGGTTCCATCGCCCTGCAGCGGGTGCGGGCGACGCACTTGCTCGAAGCGGCGCACGAGCGCGGCATCCGTCGCGTCGAGGAAGAGGACACGGACCGCCGCGTTGCCCTCCCGGAGCGATTCGATCGCGGCCTGGACGTCCGAGAAGAGCTTGCCGCCCCGCACGTCGACGACCGCCGCGATCCTCGGGAGCGCGTTGCCCGCGCGCTCCGCGAGCTCGACGAGCGGCATGAGCATCTGGGGCGGAAGGTTGTCGACGACGTACCAGCCGAGGTCTTCGAGCGCGTTGCCGACTGTCGAGCGACCGGCGCCGGACATGCCGGTGACGATCAGCAGCTCCTGGGACTTGCTCTCTGGCATCGTGCTTCCAGCGTACCCGCCGCGGGTCACCCCCGCAGGCGCTCGACGATCGTCGAGGCGAGCGACGGGCCTATTCCGCGCACCTCCGCCACTGCGGCCTCATCGGCGGCCTTCAGCCGGGCGACAGAGCCGAAGTGCTTGAGCAGCTCCTTCACCCGACTCGGGCCGAGCCCCGGGATCTCCCCCAGCACGGACTGGATGTCGCCCCGCCGCTTCTGGCGCTGGTAGCTGATCGCGAAGCGGTGCGCCTCGTCGCGGATGCGCTGGATGAGGAACAGCGCGTCGCTGTTGCGGGGCAGGATGACCGGGAAGTCGGAGTCCGGGAGCCAGATCTCCTCCAGCCGCTTCGCGATCCCGCAGAGCTGGATGCCCGACACCCCCATCTCCTCGAGCGCACGCTGCGCGGCGGCGACCTGCGGCTGACCGCCGTCGACGATGAGCAGTTGCGGCGGATAGGCGAACTTGCGGCGACGGCCGTCGAGCGCTGGGTCATCCGACTCGTCCTGCGCGGACGGCGTCAGGTAGGCGAGCCGACGGGTGAGCACCTGGTAGATCGACTCCGTGTCGTCCGCGGATTCGGGGATGCTGAAGCGCCGGTACTGGTCCTTCCTGGGCAGACCGTCCTCGAAGACGACCATCGAGGCGACGATGTTCGTGCCGCTCAAGTGCGAGACGTCGAAGCACTCCATGCGCAACGGCGCCTCGGCCATGCCGAGGGCCTCCTGGATGTCGGACAGCGCCTGAGACCGGGCGACGAAGTCCGCCGACCGCTTCGACTTGTAGAGGATGAGGGCGTTGACCGCGTTCGTCGCGACGGTCTGGGCGAGTGCCGCCTTGTCTCCGCGCTTGGCCACGCGCAGCTCGACGCGGTGCCCCGGCCCCCGTCGCTCCCCCAACCACTTCTCGAGTTCGGGGGTGTCTTCGGGCAGGGCGGGCACGAACACGTCTCGCGGAGGCACTTCCTCGTCGTAGGCGTTCTGGAGCACCGACTCGACGAGCTCGGGCAGCTCGAGGTCGAGCTCCTTGTCGACCACCCAACCCCGAACGCCTCGGATGCGCCCACCGCGCACGATGAACTGCTGCACGGCGGCGGCGAGCTCGTCGTGCGCGATACCGAACAGGTCGGCGTCGACCCCGTCATCCAGCACGACGACGTTCTTCTCGAGGGCTGTCTCCATCGCCTGGACCTGGTCGCGGTAGCGCGCGGCGGACTCGTAGTCCTGAACCGCGGCCGCATCCCGCATCTTCTTGGTGATGGAGGCGACGAACCCCGTGTCGTTGCCACCCATGAACGACGCGAAATCGACCGCGATCGACTTGTGCTGCTCGGGGGTGACGCGGCCCACGCAGGGTGCCGCGCACTTGCCGATGTCACCGAGCAGACACGGTCGGCCGGTCTGCGCTGCCCGCTTGTAGGTCGCATCGGAGCAGCTGCGCATGGGGAAGGCCTTGAGGAGCACGTCCACGGTGTCGCGGATCGCCCACGCCCGGGAGTACGGCCCGAAGTAGCGCGCTTTCGGGATGCCCTTGTTGCGGGTCACGAACACGCGGGGCACGGCGTCGCCGAGCGTGATCGCGAGGTACGGGTAGGACTTGTCGTCCTTGTACTGAACGTTGAACGGCGGATCGAACTCCTTGATCCACGTGTACTCGAGTTGGAGTGCCTCGAAGTCGTTCGCGACGACTGTCCACTCGACGGATGCGGCGGTCTGCACCATCTTGCGAGTGCGGTCGTGCAGGGTCGCGAGCGGCGCGAAGTAGTTGCTGAGGCGCTGACGGAGGTTGCGCGCCTTGCCGACGTACAGAACGCGTGAGGTCGCGTCCCGGAATCGGTAGACGCCGGGCTGCTGAGGGATGTCCCCCGCCTTCGGCCGCCAACTCAGGTCGGTCGCCATTACCGCAGCCTAGCTCGCGCTATACGCGGACGCCCTCGAGCGTCTCCGCGAGGAAGACGCCCGTGTGGCTGCCGGGAGTGCGCGCGAGATCCTCCGGGGTGCCGGTGGCGATGATCGTGCCGCCTCCGGCGCCGCCCTCGGGACCGAGGTCGATGAGCCAGTCCGCCGACTTGATGACGTCGAGGTTGTGCTCGATCACGATGACGGTGTTGCCCTTGTCAACGAGACCGTTGAGGACGAGCAGGAGCTTGCGGACGTCTTCGAAGTGCAGACCCGTCGTGGGCTCGTCGAGCACGTAGACGCTGCGCCCCATCGAACGACGCTGCAGTTCGGTGGCGAGCTTGACGCGCTGCGCCTCACCACCGGAGAGCGTCGTCGCGCTCTGGCCGAGTCGCACGTAGCCGAGACCGACCTCCTCGAGCGTCTTCAGATAGCGGTGGATCGACGAGATCGCCTCGAAGAACTCGACGGCCTCGCTGATCGGCATGTCGAGTACCTCGGCGATGTTCTTGCCCTTGTATTTCACTGCGAGCGTGTCGCGGTTGTACCGCGCTCCCCCGCACACCTCGCACGCGACATAGACGTCGGGCAGGAAGTTCATCTCGATCTTGATCGTGCCGTCACCCGAGCAGTTCTCGCAGCGACCGCCCTTGACGTTGAAGCTGAACCGCCCCGGTTGGTAGCCGCGCGCCTTCGCATCCGCCGTCTCCGAGAAGAGCGTGCGGATCTTGTCGAAGACGCCGGTGTAGGTCGCCGGGTTCGATCGCGGGGTGCGGCCGATCGGCGCCTGGTCGACGTGCACGACCTTGTCGAGATCGTCGAGGCCGGTAACGCGGGTGTGCCGACCCGGGATCTGCCGGGCTCCGTTGAGCTCGTTCGCGAGGACCTTGTAGAGGATGTCGTTGACGAGGCTCGACTTGCCTGAGCCGCTCACGCCCGTCACTGCGGTGAAGGTGCTGAGCGGGAAGCTCGCGGTCACGTTCTTGAGGTTGTTCGCTCGAGCGCCCTCGACGACGATCTGCCGCTTGGGGTCGACCGGTCGACGCTTCTTCGGGGTCTCGATCGCGCGACGGCCCGCGAGGTAGTCGCCCGTGATCGACTTGGTGTTCTCGAGGAGCGCGTCGTACGAGCCCGAGTGCACCACTGTGCCGCCGTGCTCGCCCGCGCCCGGACCGATGTCGACGACCCAGTCGGCGGTGCGGATGGTGTCCTCGTCGTGCTCGACGACGATGAGCGTGTTGCCCAGGTTTTTGAGCTTGACGAGCGTGTCGATGAGCCGGCGGTTGTCACGCTGGTGCAGGCCGATGCTGGGCTCGTCGAGCACGTAGAGCACGCCAGTGAGACCCGAGCCGATCTGCGTCGCCAACCGGATGCGCTGGGCCTCGCCGCCGCTCAGGGTCGCGGCCGCGCGCATCAGGTCGAGGTAGCTGAGCCCCACCTCGATGAGGAACTCGAGGCGCAGCCGGATCTCGCGGAGCACTTGCGACGCGATCCGGGCATCGCGCTCGGAGAGTACGAGCTGCTGCATGAAGGCGTGGGCGTCGACGAGGCTGAGCTCGCAGACGTCCGCGATGCTGTGGTCGTTGACCGTGACAGCGAGGACCTCGGGCTTGAGGCGCTTACCGTCGCATACGGGACACGGGATCTCGCGGAGGTACTCGGCCACGCGCTGGCGCTGGGTATCGGTCTCGGCCTCGAGGTACTTGCGCTCCATGTACGGGATGACGCCCTCGAAGCCGGTCGAGTACTTCATCTCGCGCCCGTACCGGTTCTTCCACCGCACAGTGACCTGGAAGTTGTTGCCGCGGAGGATCGCCTCGCGCACGTCGTCGCTCAGCTCGCCCCACGGGGTGTCGAGGGAGAAGCCGAGGTCGCCGGCGAGCCCCATCAAGAGCTTCTCGAAGTAGTTGAAGAGCCCCTTGCCTGCGCTCGTCCACGGCAGGATCGCGCCGTCGGCGATGCTCACGGAGTCGTCCGCGATGAGCAGCTCCGGGTCGACCGACATCCGGGTTCCCAGGCCGGAGCACTCCGGGCAGGCACCGAAGGGCGCGTTGAAGGAGAAGGTGCGCGGCTCGATCTCGGTGAGCTGGACGGGGTGGTTGTTGGGGCACGAGAGCTTCTCCGAGAACGTCCGCCACGCGGCATCCCCGGTCTCGTCGACGAAGTTGATGGACACCAGTCCGTCCGTCAGGCGCAGCGCCGTCTCAAGAGAGTCGGTGAGCCTCGTGAGGATGTCATCCTTCGCCACGAGCCGGTCGATGATGACGGAGATGTCGTGCTTGAACTGCTTCTTGAGCTTCGGGGGGTCGCTCAGCTGCACCTGCTCGCCATCCACGATGGCACGCGAATACCCGCTCGAGGCGAGCTCCTTGAAGAGGTCGACGAACTCGCCCTTCTTCTGCGAGATCACCGGGCTCACCACCTGGTAGCGGGTGCCTTCGGGGAGCGTCATGAGCTGGTCGGCGATCTGCTGCACCGACTGGCGCGAGATGAGTTCTCCGCAGACCGCGCAGTGCGGCACGCCGATCCTCGCCCACAAGAGCCTCATGTAGTCGTAGATCTCGGTGATCGTGCCGACAGTGGATCGCGGGTTGCGGTTGGTGGACTTCTGGTCGATGGAGACCGCGGGGCTGAGCCCCTCGATGAAGTCGACGTCGGGGCGGTCGACCTGCCCCAGGAACTGGCGCGCGTACGCGGACAGCGACTCGACGTAGCGGCGCTGACCCTCCGCGAAGATCGTGTCGAAGGCGAGGGATGACTTGCCGGAGCCCGACAGCCCCGTGAAGACCACTAGCGAGTCACGCGGGATCTCGAGGTCGACGTTGTGAAGGTTGTGAACGCGCGCTCCGCGGACACTGAGCTTTCCGGAGGTCATCTGCCGCCTCTCGAGGGCGTCGAGCATGGCCTTCTCGTCGAGATCGTCACTCGCACCGACTTCTGTGATTGACACTCCATCCATTCTACGGAAGCCACCGACATTACTCGGGGGCTCGGTGTCCGCCGAGCGCGATCACGCCACCGTCAGCGCAAGTGACCGGCTTGCTCCATCTGCCGAAGCTCCTTCTTGAGGTCGGCGACCTCGTCGCGAAGCCTGCCGGCGAGCTCGAACTTGAGCTCCGCGGCGGCTTGGAGCATCTGCTCGTTGAGGTCGGCGATGATCTTCTCAAGATCGTTTCCGCCTGCGGCCGCGAGGCCCTCTCGCTTGAGGTTGGGGGTGGGTGCGCGCTTGCGGCTCGGATCGCTCTTGCCCGCGAGTACTGCGGCGGTGTCCCCGGCCTCCCGCATGATCTGGTCGGTGATGTCGGCGATCTTCTTCCGCAGCGGCTGCGGGTCGATCCCGCGCTCCGCGTTGTAGGCGATCTGCTTCTCGCGCCGACGGTTGGTCTCCTCGATCGCCTGCGCCATCGAGTCCGTCATCACATCGGCGTACATGTGCACCTCGCCCGACACATTGCGTGCCGCGCGACCGATGGTCTGAATGAGCGACGTGCCCGACCGGAGGAAGCCCTCCTTGTCCGCGTCGAGGATCGCGACGAGGGACACCTCCGGAAGGTCGAGGCCTTCTCGCAGCAGGTTGATGCCGACGAGCACGTCGAAGACGCCCTGGCGCAGCTCCGTGAGCAGCTCGATGCGGCGCAGCGTGTCGACGTCCGAGTGCAGGTACCGCACGCGAACCCCGTGCTCGCCCAGGAACTCGGTGAGCTCCTCCGCCATCTTCTTGGTGAGCGTCGTCACGAGCACCCGCTCGTCACGCTCCACGCGGGTGCGGATCTGCTCCAGCAGGTCGTCGATCTGGCCCTTGGAGGGCTTGACGACGATCTGCGGGTCGACGAGGCCGGTCGGCCGGATGACCTGCTCCACCACCGAGTCCGTGATACCGAGCTCGTACCGGCCGGGCGTCGCGGAGAGGTACACCTTCTGCCCGGTGCGCTCGAGGAACTCCTCCCACTTGAGGGGGCGGTTGTCGAGGGCGCTCGGCAACCGGAAGCCGTGCTCGACGAGGGTGCGCTTGCGCGATGCATCCCCCTCGTACATGGCGCCGATCTGCGGAACGGTGACATGCGACTCGTCGATCACGACGAGGAAGTCCTCGGGGAAGTAGTCGAGAAGGCAGTGCGGGGCTTCGCCCGGGGCGCGCCCGTCCATGTGCCGGGAGTAGTTCTCGATGCCGTTGCAGAAGCCGAGCTGCTCCATCATCTCGATGTCGAAGGTCGTGCGCATCCTCAGCCGCTGAGCCTCGAGCAGCTTGCCCTGCCGCTCGAGCTCCTGCAGGCGCTCGGCGAGCTCCTCCTGGATGGATCCGATCGCCCGCTGGATGGTCTGAGGACTCGCAGCGTAGTGCGTGCCGGGGAACACGGATACCGCGTCCATCGCCCGCACGACATCGCCGGTGAGAGGGTGCAGCGCGTAGATCGCCTCGATCTCGTCGCCGAACATCTCGATGCGGATCGCGAGCTCCTCGTACACCGGGATGATCTCGATGGTGTCGCCCCGGACGCGGAACGTGCCGCGGGAGAAGTCGTAGTCATTGCGCTGGTACTGCATCGAGACGAACTTGCGGATGAGTGTCTCGCGATCGATCCGCATCCCGACCTGGAGCGCCATCATCGCGTCGAGGTAGTCCTCCGCGGCACCGAGTCCGTAGATGCAGGAGACGGTGGACACCACGACGACGTCGCGGCGGCTGAGCAGCGAGTTCGTCGTCGAGTGGCGCAAGCGCTCGACCTCGGCGTTGATGGACGAATCCTTCTCGATGAAGGTGTCCGTCTGGGGGACGTAGGCCTCGGGCTGGTAGTAGTCGTAGTACGAGACGAAGTACTCGACCGCGTTGTTCGGCATGAGTTCGCGGAACTCGTTGGCGAGCTGCGCGGCGAGCGTCTTGTTGTGCGAGAGCACGAGGGTGGGACGCTGCACTTGCTCGATGAGCCACGCGGTTGTCGCGGACTTACCCGTTCCCGTCGCTCCCAGGAGGACGACGTCGGTCTCCCCCGCGTTGATGCGGTGCGCGAGCTCCTTGATGGCCTGCGGCTGATCGCCGCCGGGCGCGTACTCGCTCACCACCTCGAAGGGGCGCACCGAGCGTCTGGCATCCATGGCTTAAAGCTTAGGCAGGGCCGCTGACACTATTCGGGCCGTTTGCTCACAGCGGACGCGGCCGCCATCGCCCATAGCTCATCGGCCTGCCTCAGCGTGTCGTCGAGCGCGCCGTCGCTGTCGATCACGACGTCGGCGATCGCGAGCCGCTCGGCGTCGGTCGCCTGCGACCCGACGCGGTGCTGGGCTTCCTGCCGAGTCATCCCGCGCAACTCGACGAGTCGGCGCAGTCTGGTCTCCGTGCTCGCCTCGACGACGACCACGAGGTCGTACTCGAAGGGCCAGTGGCCGACAGTCTCCGCCAGGAGCGGCACGTCGTGCACGATCACCGCGTCCGGATCGCGGACGGCCGCCTCGCGGATGAGCTCGCCCGCCCGCTCGCGGATCCGGGGATGCGTGATGCGGTTGAGCTCGGCGCGGCGATCCGGATCGGTGAAGATGAGGGCACCGAGGGCGGCGCGGTCGAGGGTGCCGTCGGGCTGCAGCATCCCGGGCCCGAATGCGCGGACGATGTCCTCGAGCGCCGGTTGTCCGGGTTGGACGACCTCTCGGGCGAGGACATCCGCGTCGACGACGACGGCGCCGTGGGACGCCAGCCGCTGGGTGACGACGGACTTGCCGGAGGCGATTCCGCCCGTGAGCCCGATGAGGTACATGACGCCAATGCTAGCCTCGGCGGTGACAGCGACCGCCGGCGCTCCCGAGCGCGGAAAGGACCGACGATGGAGTTCCTCACCGGAACCGGCCTCGCACTCGCGGCCGGACTGAACGCCTACATCCCCCTTCTCGTGCTCGGCCTCGCCGGTCGATTCCTGGACTTCGTCGATCTCCCCTCGAACTGGGCCTGGCTCGAGAATCCCTGGGTGCTCGGGATTCTCGGCGTCCTGCTCGTCATCGAGATCATCGCCGACAAGATTCCCGTCGTCGACTCGATCAACGACTGGATCCAGACGATCGTCCGTCCGGTGTCGGGAGGCATCGCCTTCGGGTCCGGCGCCGCGTCCGGCACGGCGGTCGTGACGGACCCGGCCGAGTTCTTCACCTCCGGCTCGTGGATCCCCATCGCCATCGGCGTTCTCCTTGCGCTCGCCACTCACGGCGCGAAGATGCTGGCGCGTCCCGTCATCAACGCGGCGACCGTCGGAACGGGCGCACCGGTCGTGAGCACCGCTGAGGACATCAGCAGCGTGACGCTCAGCATCCTCGCCCTGTTGCTGCCCATCCTGGTGCTCCTGGCGATCGTCGGCCTCATCGCCGGCTTGGTGGTGCTGTTCCGGCGACGCCGGCGTAAGGCCGCCCTCGACGAGCCGGTGCTCTGAGCGACCGACCGGGTACTCGCTTAAACGCCGAACGGCCGGCCCCCGCGAGAGGACCGGCCGTTCGCCGTACTGCTTAGGAGTTGCTCGAGAGCTTCTCGCGGAGCGCCGCGAGGGACTCGTCGTCGGCGAGGGTTCCGCCGCCGCTCGACGAGTCGTCTCCGCCGAACGACGAGGCGCCGGCGGGAACCGAGCTGAAGTTGTCCTCCTCGAGGGCAGCAGCAGCGACCTGCTTCTTGTGCTGCTCCCAGCGCGCCTGGGCGGCCGCGTAGTCGGCCTCCCACTTCGCGCGCTGCTCCTCGAAGCCTTCCTTCCACTCGTTCGTCTCCGGGTCGAAGCCGTCCGGGTACTTGTAGTTGCCCTGCTCGTCGTACTCGGTGAGCATGCCGTAGAGCGCCGGGTCGAACTCGGTGCCCTCGGGGTCGACGCCCTCGTTGGCCTGCTTGAGGCTCAGCGAGATGCGGCGGCGCTCGAGGTCGATGTCGATGACCTTGACGAACACCTCGTCGCCGACCGACACGACCTGCTCCGCGAGCTCGACGTGCTTGCCGGAGAGCTCGGAGATGTGGACGAGTCCCTCGATGCCCTCCGCGACACGCACGAACGCGCCGAACGGGACGAGCTTGGTGACCTTTCCGGGCGCGACCTGGCCGATGGCGTGGGTGCGGGCGAAGACCTGCCACGGGTCCTCCTGCGTCGCCTTGAGCGACAGCGACACGCGCTCGCGCTCGAGGTCGACCTCGAGGATCTCCACGGTGACCTCCTGGCCCACCTCGACGACCTCGGAGGCGTGCTCGATGTGCTTCCAGGACAGCTCGGAGACGTGCACGAGGCCGTCGACGCCGCCGAGGTCCACGAACGCACCGAAGTTGACGATCGAGGAGACGACACCCTTGCGGACCTGGCCCTTGGCGAGGTTGTTGAGGAAAGTCGTGCGGCTCTCGGACTGGGTCTGCTCGAGGAGCGCGCGACGCGAGAGGACCACGTTGTTGCGGTTCTTGTCGAGCTCGAGGATCTTGGCCTCGATCTCCTGGCCGAGGTACGGCGTGAGGTCGCGGACACGGCGCAGCTCGATGAGCGACGCGGGGAGGAAGCCCCGGAGGCCGATGTCGACGATGAGGCCGCCCTTGACGACCTCGATGACCGAACCGGTCACGACGCCGTCGGCGTCCTTGATCTTCTCCACGTCGCCCCACGCGCGCTCGTACTGGGCGCGCTTCTTCGACAGGATGAGGCGGCCCTCCTTGTCCTCCTTCTGGAGAACGAGCGCCTCGACCGAGTCGCCGACCTGGACGACCTCGGTGGGGTCCACGTCGTGCTTGATGGAAAGCTCGCGGGAGGGGATGACGCCCTCCGTCTTGTAACCGACGTCGAGGAGGACCTCGTCACGGTCGATCTTGACGACGGTGCCCTCGATGAGGTCTCCGTCGTTGAAGAACTTCAGCGTCTTCTCGACCGCGGCGAGAAAGTCGTCAGCAGATCCGATGTCGTTGACGGCGACCTGCTTGGGTGCCTTGGCGGTCGTTACGATAGTCATGTAGTAGTTGCTCCGGATGGGACATGGTCGGGCCACGACGAGGTGGTGCTGGTGTGTGGTTCGCCGTGGCAAGCGAATAGAACGTCACGAATGTGACATTCCAGCTTAGCGTCTGGCGGCCAGCGATGCCAGCGGGGCGGCTAGGGTGGGCGGATGACCGACCGTCTCGCCACCGGATTCTCCGCCTCACTGCCCGACTGGCTCCTCGCCGAGGCCGACAGCATCCCGGACTTCCTGCCGACTGCCGAGGACCGCGTCTCCTTCGTAAACCGCCTCGCCGACCGGAACTGGCGCGAGGGGAACGGGGGTCCGTTCGCCTCCGCCGTCGTCGACACCGAGTCCGGCAAGGTGGTCTCGGTCGGCGTAAACGTCGTGCTCTCGAGCGGTCTGTCGTCCACGCACGCCGAGGTCGTGGCCCTGTCACTCGCTCAGGTCAGGGCGGGCGACTGGGATCTGGGCTCGACGCTTCATCTTCAACTCGTCGTCAACTGGCGGCCGTGCGCCATGTGCTACGGCGCGCTGATCTGGTCGGGGGTGCGCCACCTGCTCATCGCCGGCTCGGGGCCCGAGTGCGAGGACCTCACGGGCTTCGACGAGGGTCCCCTGCACGAGGCGTGGGCGGAGGAGCTCGAGGCCCGCGGCATCGGTGTGGTCGACGGCATCCTGCGCGACGAGGCGATCGGCATTTTCGCCGAGTACGGAAAGTCGGAAGCCACCGTCTACAACGCACGCGGCGGAGGCCCCGCCGACAGCTGACGCGCTCCCGCGTCGGCCTCTCGCGAAGACGACCAGGCGCTGCACTTGGAAGCTCAGGACATAGAGGGTGACCTCCGTCAGCACCTTCGCCGCGAGCAGGGGCACCCCGATGCTTGTGAGAAGGGCGAGTCCGGCGTAGCTCCCCGCGGCGAGGGCGAGGGCGAGGAGTGCGTAGCGGACGGCATCCCGCACCATGCCGCGACGGCTGCGGAGCCGGAAGACGGCGTACCGGTTCACGAGGAAGTTCGCGCTGCCGCTGATGAGTCGTGCGCCGAGGACCGCCAGCGGGAGCGATCCCGACGCGCTGACGAGGACCTGGAGGGCGAGGGTGTCGAGGAGGAATGCTCCGAAGGAGGAGAGCGCGAATCCGAGGAGCGGCCACAAGACTCGGAGCGAGTCCACGACCGGCCGGAAGTGCGAGGACGCGTTGTGGTCGAGGTAGACCGTCTCGATCGTCGTTTCCACGAGTGGAACGCGCTGCGCCGTGGCCTCCATGAGGACGATGAGTTCGAAGTCGAACCGCTCGCCCGGGAGACTGGTGAGCCAGTCGAGGAGCCGAGCGGGATGCCCGCGCAGACCCGTTTGGGTGTCCCGCAGGCGCGCGCCGGTCACCACCCGGAACAGGAGCCGTGACACACGGTTGCCGAGACGACTGCGAGCAGGAACGTCGCCCGCGAAATCCCGGACCCCCAGCACGAGTCCGCCGTCGGGGGCCGTGAGCGCGGCGACGCGCAGGATGTCACGGACGCGGTGCTGACCGTCCCCATCCGCGGTCACGACCGGCTGCCCCGGCCACACCTCCGAGGCGACGGCGAACCCGGTCTTCAGCGCCCGGCCCTTGCCGAGATTTCGGTCGTGTCGAACGACAAGTGCGCCAGCGTCGATCGACTCGGAAAAGCGAGCGGCGTAGTCGGGGCCGCTCCCGTCGTCCACGACGAGCACGTCGATGTCGTGCGCGACAAGAGCGCGCACCAAGTCCGGAAGCGCGGTGCTCGGCTCGAAGGACGGGATCAGCACGATCATCCTGCTCACCCCGCCACGTAGAGGATGTCCGAAGTGCCCCGCTCAGTGCCCTTGCCGAGCGGGTTGTTGACGAGCTCGCCGTCGAACACCATGGTCGACGAGCCGCCACCGTCGAGGTTGTAGGCGGTCGTCGCGCCCAGCTCCTGCAGGATCCCGGCGAGCTCGGTGAGCGTCACTCCCTCGCTGTACCCGGGCGAACGACCGTCGACGACAACGAACACGAGGTGGTTCGAGTCGATGACGCCGACGGCGGTGCGCGGCTGGTCGCCCTGGATCGAGTGGTTGCCGAAGTTGGTATCGACCTCGACGCTCTCGATTCCGTCGACCACCTCGCCGCCTTCGAGAATCGCGGGCCCGAACGACAGAGTGTTCCAGGCGCCCGCGGCGAGCAGTTCGTCGGCGTTCGTGCTCGTCTCGTCGTACACCTCGACCGTACCGTCCAAGTAGAACACCAGCCCCTCGCGCGCGCCCTCGTCGCGGTAGACGACCCCATTGCGGATCACGATTCCCGTATCGCGGAACCCGTAGTAGTCGCCGTTGATCGCAAAGACGGCGTCGTTCGCGGCGGCGATCTCGGAGGTCGTCTGGATGATGTTCTCGCCGAAACTGTCGTTCGCGAACGCCGACCTCAGCGCGGTGGCATCCGACAGCACGACGTCGGCGACGTAGTAGGTGACGGTGCTGCTCCCCGAGCCGGTCGTGACGGTCGAGATGCTGATCGCCGCGTCGTCGGACGTGTAGCTCGTCGCGGTCGTGACCGCGTCACGAGCGGGCTCGTCATCGGTCGCGGCGACGGTCGAGTTCTCCGCCTCGTATTCGGACACATCGCTGATCTGGACGTGCGGTACCAGATACCGGTCGACCGCCCACGCGCTGCCGGATACCGCGAGCAGCGTCACGGCGCATGTTGCGGCGACAACGATTCGGCGCCGACGGCTCCAGGGTCGTTTCTGAGTCATGCCCCCTGTTTACGGAGCCGGTCTAAGCGGGCGGCAAGCCGACGCTGGACGCGTCCTGTGGGCCGGCTATGAACGCAGGATGTCTCGAAGCGCGGGTTCCAACTGGGGGTGGGTGAACTCGAAGCCCGCGGCAGTCAGCCGCTCCGGCACCACCCACCTGCTCTTGAGCACGAGTTCTGTCTCGGTGCGGATAGCCGCCGAGCCGATTTCGAGCGCGAATCGTGGAAGCGGAATGCCGACGGGAACGCCGAGGACGCGCCGGATGCTGCGCATGACCGTCGCATTGTCGCTCGGGTTCGGTGAGCTCGCGTTGACCACTCCCTCCAGCTCGGGATGCTCGCGGAGGAACAGGATGATCCGCAGCACGTCCTCGAGGTGGATCCAGCTGAACTTCTGCCGACCCCAGCGCGCCCCGAAGCGGTGGTAGGTGCCCGCGGCAAGGCGTGCCCGGGTCGCTGGCCAGCGGCCGTCCCACTGCGGTCCGCCCAGACCGAATCGGGCGAGCATCGCGAGGGGCGCGAGAGCGCTGCCGTCCCCCAGCACGATCGCGGTGCGGAGGGCGACGCGCCGGGTGGCCGGCAACTCTGCCTCGAACAGTGCCTCCTCCCAAGCTCGCGCGATCGAGACCGAGAAGCCCTCCCCCAGCTGCCCCGTCGACTCGGTCATGGGACGGTCCTCGGCGTGCCGGTAGATGGTCGCGGTCGACGAGTTGATCCAGAGCGCGGGCGGGTTCGCGGCCGCGGCGATCGCGGTGGAGATCGCGCGCGTCGTCTCGACACGGGAGCGGAGGATCTCCGCGCGGTTCTCGGGCGTGTACCGGCAGTTCACGCTCTTGCCGGCAAGCCCGATCACGAGCGACGCCCCGTCGACGAGGGCGGCGATCGCCGCAGGATCGCTCCACGTCGCATGCCCCGATCGACCGATCGTCACGACCTCGGCGCCACTCCGACGGAACTCCCGGGAGAGGTACGAGCCGATGAAGCCCGACGCTCCCGTGATCACGATGCGGTCAGTCATGAGCCACCACCCGATAGTCGAAGTGTCCGGAGTACTCGTACAGGCGCCCGATCAGAGGCGCGTCGAGTACGAGGGAGACGTGCTGGCGCTCGGCCGCGTCATCCCACCGCTCGATGAGGGTGATGCGCGGCGACAGCGCCACGGGGACCGGGATGCCCAGAACCCGCGTGCGCGACGACTCGAGCACGAGCATCCCGTCGCGCACCCTCGCGACGAGCTGAGCGGAGATGAGGCCGCGCCTGCCCAGCCGGTCGACGAGTGCGCCCTCGAACGACGTCGAGTCGACCATCGTGCGGGCGCCGCGCGCGAATTCGAACCGTCGGAGCGCGTCCACCCGACCGTCGACCGGGGCATTGCGCACCCGGAAGGGCACGTCCCGCTCCCAGACGGGGAAGAGCACCGCGTCGAGCGATAGCAGCGCCACCAGCGGCCACAGCCAGCGCCGCGGTGTGCCGACGACGTCGAACACTCCCCTACCGTGGCCGATCGACCCCTCGGGGATCGTGCCGAAATAGGCGCGTAACCGTGGGTGGAGGCGCTCGAGATCGCTCCCGAGCGCCTCTACCCACGGCGACTCCCGCACTACGAGAGCAGCGCCGAGCGAAGTGTGTCGAGTCCGACTCCGCCGAGGTCGAGCGCCTTGCGGTGGAACTCCTTGATCGAGAAGTCCGGTCCCTCGGCGGCCTTGTAGGCGTCGCGGATCTGCTCCCAGATGCGCTGGCCGACCTTGTAGGACGGCGCCTGCCCCGGCCACCCGAAGTAGCGGTTCACCTCGAAGCGCACGAACTCCTTCGACATGTTCACGTTCTTACCCATGAAGTCGAGCGCGTAGTCCCAGTCCCAGACGCCCTGGCCGTCGAGTCGCTGCTTGCCGAGGTGCACGCCGATGTCGAGGACGACGCGGGCGGCGCGCATGCGCTGGCCGTCGAGCATCCCGAGTCGGTCGCCCGGATCGTCGAGGTAGCCGAGCTCCTGCATGAGCCGCTCCGCGTACAGCGCCCAGCCCTCCGCGTGCCCCGATGTTCCCGCGAGCTGCCGGCGGTAGGTGTTGAGCTTGGCACGGTTGTAGACCGCCTGGCCGAGCTGCAGATGGTGCCCGGGGACGCCCTCGTGGTACACCGTCGTCGTCTCGCGCCAGGTGTTGAATTCCGTCACGCCCTCCGGCACCGACCACCACATCCGGCCCGGGCGCGAGAAGTCGTCGCTCGGGCTCGTGTAGTAGATGCCGCCCTCCTGCGTGGGAGCGATCATGCACTCGAGGCGCTTGATCGGGTCGGGGATGTCGAAGTGCGAGCGCGAGAGCTCCTCGACCGCGCGGTCGCTGAGCTGCTGCATCCACTCCTGCAGCGCCTTCGTTCCCTCAAGCTTGCGGGCGGGGTCGGCGTCGAGAACGGCGATGGCCTCCTCGACGGATGCCCCGGCCTTGATCTCATGAGCGATCGACTCCTGCTCCTCGACCATGCGCGCGAGCTCTTCGATGCCCCACTCGTAGGTCTCGTCGAGGTCGATCTTCGCCCCGAGGAATCGACGGGACTGGAGGGCGTACAGCTCGCGCCCGACGCCGTCCTGCTCCTGTGCAGCCGGGAGCAGCTCATCGGTCAGGAACCGCTCGAGCTTCGCATAGGCGGCAGCCGAGACCTGGGCTCCGCGCGCGAGGTCGGAGGCGAGCGAGTCGGGCAGGTCGCCGTCGGCGAGGGAGGCGCCCGAGGTGAAGGAGGCGAAGAATCCGTCCGAGGCGGCGTGCTTGCGCGCCTGGTCAGCGACCTCCCGCACCTGTCGCTTCGCCGGAGTGACCCCCTCGGAGATGCCGAGGCGCAGGGTCTCGATGTAGCCGTCGATCGCCTTCGGCAGATTGCCGAGGCGGCCGGCGATGTCGCGCCAGTTCTGCTCGGTGTCGGTCGGCATGAGGTCGAGGACGTCGCGGATGCCCTGGGCCGGGCTCGCGATCACGTTGACGTCGCGCATCCACAGCCCTGCCTCGTCCTGCTCGAGGGCGAGCTGGAGGTCGTTGGCGAGGTCCGTCTGCGTGACGCGGTCGACATCGTCGACGGGAGTCGCGGCCTGGATCTTCGCGAGGACGGCCTTCGCCTCGGAGACGAGTTTTGAGTGGCCCGCCGGCGAGAGGTCCTCGTAGTCGTCCACTCGACCGGGGATTCCGATCCACGTCGCAATGGACGGGTCGAGGTCGGCGAGGGTGGTGACCCAGTCCTCGGCGATCTGGTCGATCTCGGTCGGGGTGCGGGCCTCGTGGGCCGTGTCAGCGTCAGTGCTCATGCATCGAGCCTACGGGCCTACTCCTCTTTGTCGAGGTCGGTGTTCAGCACCTCGGCGAGCGTGTCGAGCGCGGCATCCGCTCCGTCGCCCTCCGCGGCGATCGTGACGGTCTCGCCGTGGCCGATGCCCAGCGAGAGGACTCCGAGGATGCTCGCGGCGTTGACGCTCTTGCCCGCCGCGTTGGTGAGGGTCACGGGCACTCCGACCTTGGCGGCTGCTTGGGCGAAGAGCGAGGCGGGACGCGCGTGCAGGCCCACGCTCGAGGCGACGGTGACAGTTCTCTCGGACATGTGGTGCTCCTTCTCGTGCCTAGGGCTCGATTGTTACCTTGATGGCTTCGCCCCGACCCACGATATCGATCGCGTCGAGGACGCGGTCGAGCGGGAGCCGGTGCGTGATGAGATCGGCCACGGGCACGGCGCCCGAGGCGATGAGGTCGAGGGCGCGCTTGTTGTGCTCCGGGCTGGAGCCGTTGACGCCGATGATGCTGAGCTCGCGGTAGTGCACGAGGTTCGCGTCCACGGTGATGGTGGGGTTGTCCTTCGGCAGGCCGCCGAAGAGGCTGATGCGGCCCTGGCGGGCGAGCATCCGCAGGCCCTGCTCCTGCGCGGCGCCCGACGCGGCCGCAGTGATGACGACGTCCGCACCGCGTCCGCCCGTAGCGTCGAGCACGGCCTGCACGGGATCGGTCTCGGACGACGCGATCGTGATGTCAGGATGCACGAGAGCAGCCGCCTGCGCGAGCCGCTGGGGGTTCAGGTCGACGAGGATGACACGGGCGGCGCCTCGTGACCGCGCAAGTCGCACGTGGAGGCAGCCGATCGGCCCCGATCCCACCACGACGACCGTGTCGCCCTCCCCCACCCGAGCGAGCTCCTGGCCGTTGAGCACGCACGCAAGAGGCTCGGCAATGGATGCCTCCGCGAAGCTGAGCCCGTCCGGGATGCGGTTGAGACCGTCGACGGCGAGCACCTCCCGCGGCACGATCATGAACTCCGCGAACCCGCCGGGGAACTGGTAGCCCATCGACTTCTGGTGAGGACAAACCGTGAGACGACCCGCGAGGCAGTCCTCGCACGTTCCGTCGGGGATGGCGGCGATGACCTGCACACGGTCGCCCGCGGCCCAGCCCTCGACGCCATCCCCCACCTCGGTGATCTCGCCCGCGATCTCGTGCCCCATCACCTGGGGCGGCGACATGTTGGGATGCCCGGAGTGGGCGATCTTGACATCCGTGCCGCACGTCGAGCAGTTGCGGACGCGGATCTTGACCTCGCCGGCCGAGACCCGCGGCTCCTCGACGTCCTCGAGGCGGATGTCTCCCGGGGCGTAGAACGTGGCTGCCTTCACTGCGGGACTGCTACTCGTCCTCGTCCGACTCGAGCAGCGCGTAGACCTGCTCGGTCGTCTCCGCGGCACGGAGCGCGGCCGCCTTCTCGGGGTCCATGAGCACTGTCGCGAGCTGCGAGAGCAGCGCGATGTGGCCGTTGCCCTTCGCCGCGATCCCGAAGGCGATGCGCACATCGTTGCCGTCCCAGTCCACTCCTGCGGGGAAGCGGACTAGTGAGAGCGCGTCCGACTTGACGGAGTCCTTGGCCGCGAGAGTGCCGTGAGGAATCGCCACGCCCTCGCCCATGAAGGTCGAGACGGAGTTCTCGCGGTCGATCATCGCGTCGACGTAGGACTCGTCGATAGCGCCGACGGCCAGCAGCCCTGCTCCCGCAAGGCGGATGGCCTCGTCGCGGCTGGCCGCCGAGGCGTCGAGATCGATCGACGCCTCGGCGAGCAGCTCGGTGAGGGGTGTGGTCTCCTCCGACACAATCAGACCTCGATCGTGTCGCCGTCGAGGATGGCCTTGACCACCTTCGCTACGGCGGGGTCGCCCAGGAAGAGCTGGAACGGCACGACCGGGACATCCGGCACGACGCCGCGAGCCCGATCGGCCAACCCGGCCTGGGTGACCACGACATCGGCGTCGCCAGGGATGGTCGCGACCGGGGAGTGCTCCACGGTCACGCCGCTCTTCGCGAGCTGCTTCTTGAGCTGGGACGCGAGCATCACGCTCGACCCCATACCCGCGTCGCACGCGACGATGAGCTTCTTGATGCTGGATCCGTCGATGGTTGCCATAGTTTCGTTCCCTTCAGTAGGTACTGACCACGCTACGCCGAAGCGGGCTGGCCCTTCGAGGCCTTCTTGTTCTCGGCGCTGCGCTCCTGCGCGGCCTCGAGGTCGATGGCCGCGTCGGTCGCCGACTCCTTGCGGCCGAAGCCGAGGAGCACCGAGCCCACGACCGCCGACACCGCGGCAGCGAGGACGATTCCGACCATGTTCAGCAGGAGGTTGTCCGGCGGAGACACCAGGATCCACGCGAAGATCGATCCCGGTGACGCCGGGGCCACGAGCCCGAGCCCGAAGAGCGTCTCCCAGAGCACGCCCGTCGCACCGCCGAGGATCGCGGCGATCACGAGGATCGGCTTGAGGAGCACGTACGGGAAGTAGATCTCGTGGATGCCGCCGAGGAAGTGAACCACCATCGCGGCGGGGACCGTCGGACGGATGGCGCGGGGGCCGAAGAGGAGCATCGCGATGAGGATGCCCATACCGGGGCCGGGGTTCGACTCGAGCATGAACATGATCGACTTGCCGGTCTCGGCGGCCTCGGCCGCACCGAGCGGGGTCAGCACGCCGTGGTTGAGCGCATTGTTGAGGAACAGCACCTTCGCGGGCTCGATGAGGATCGAGGCGAGCGGGAGCAGCCCCGTCGAGACGAGCGTGTTGACAAGCCAACCGAGACCCTGGGCGATCCAGAACGTGATCGGGCCGATCACGTAGATGCCGAAGACCGCGAGAGCGCCTCCGATGATGCCGGCGGAGAAGTTGTCGACGAGCATCTCGAATCCGCCCTTGACCTTGCCGTCGATGAAGCGGTCCCACCACTTCAGCAGCAGGGCCGTGAACGGACCCATGAACAGCGCGGCGAGGATGTTCGGCGCGATCTCGGCGATCGACGCCGGCGCGGGAGCCGGCTCGTCCGCATTGAGGGCGAGACCGACGAGCTGCAGCGCGACGGGGGCCATCATTGCTCCGACCGTCGCGACCGCACCGACGACCGCACCTCGCGTGCCGTGCACCATCTTGCCTCCGGTGTACCCGATGAGGATCGGGATCAGGATGCAGATAAGCGGTCCGACGATCGAGCCGATCTGGGTGGTGATGGGCAGCGGGTCATCCGTCGTCCCGGCGATGGTGTTGATCCAGCCGGTGGGGATGAACAGCGCGGTGATGAGACCGAAGGCGATGAATGCGCCCAGGTTCGGCATCACCATGCCCGCGAGGAACGCACCGCCCCGCTGGATGCGAGCGCGCACACCGGTTCCGGTGGCGGCGGGGGTGTAATCAGACATTTCTGTGGGTACTCCTTCGTACGGATGAGGGTTGGGTGTTCAACTGGCCACCAGGGGCCGATCCAGGTCTGGCTGCCACACCAGCTGGACGTGTGAGTGGTCGATGTCGTCGGGACCGGGCACCGACGTCCCGGGGAGTGATGCCGCGGCAGCACCCCACGCGAGGGCTTCGAGCATCGCGCCCTCCACATCGGCCTCGTCGACCGAGAACCTCGAGAGGAACCCGGCGAGGAAGCAGTCCCCTGCACCGACCGTGCTCCGGGGTCGCGGCACGCGCGACTCCCCCACGAGCACTCCGGCCGATCCGACGAGGACCGCCCCATCCGCGCCGAGGCTCACGAGCACGAGCTCCACCCCTCGGTCGCGCACGTCCTTCGCTGCGGCGATGACCTCCGAGATGGAGCCGAGCGGGCGACCGGTGACCTCGGCGAGCTCGGCACGGTTGGGCTTGATGAG
The DNA here is from genome assembly GCF_030580675.1 of Antiquaquibacter soli. GTDB lineage: Bacteria > Actinomycetota > Actinomycetes > Actinomycetales > Microbacteriaceae > Rhodoglobus > Rhodoglobus soli. Next base: position 1,430,794 of record NZ_JAUQUB010000001.1, read on the forward strand.
GCGGGGCCGAGCGGCGAGCGAGGCAACTAGCGCATCGCCGCTCGTGTCTATGGCGAGATTCGCGCCGAGCGAGGCGACATCGCCGGCGAGGGCGCCCATCTGCTCGGGGGTGAACTCGGGCGGGACGCTCCCGCTGATGACGACCCAGTCGTCGGTGGAGACCGCAGTCGCGACGGCGGACGAGATGGCCGAGAGCTCGAGTGCGCTCAGCGGCTCGCCCGGCTCGTTGAGCTTCGTCACGCTGCCGTCGGACTCCGCGATGGTGATGTTCGACCGGGTGCGCCCCGAAACAGGGACGAGCCTCGTCGCGACGCCAGCCTCGTCGAGCTGGCGGCCGAGCTCGGCGCCCTCGGCCCCTCCCGTCGGGAGGATAGCGACGCTCGGCACTCCGTTGGCGGTGAGCGCCCGAGTGACATTGACGCCCTTTCCCCCGGCCTGCAGCGTCGGAGGCGACGTCCGGACCACGGAGCCGACATCGAGGCTCTCGACCTCGAGAGTGCGGTCGAGGCTCGGGTTGAGGGTCACCGTGACGATCACACGATCACCATCCGCGGTCCGGCGTTCTCGATGTCCTCCGCGAGCTCGACATCGAGCTCGACATCGGTGATCACCGTGTCTACGTCGCTCAGCGGGGCCACTCGAGCGAAGTCCTCGCGGCCGAACTTGGAGTGGTCGGCGAGGACGACCGTGCGGCGGGCCGCGTCGATCAGGGCGCGCTTGACCGTGGCCTCCGCGAGATCGGGAGTCGTCAGTCCGCGCTCGACGCTGATGCCGTTGGTGCCCATGAACGCCACATCGGCAAAGACATCGGCGATCTGGGCCTTCGTCCAGTCGCCCACGGCGGCGAGGGTTCGACCGCGGACGACGCCCCCGAGCAGGTGCAGGCTGATGTTCGGTCGCGAGACGAGGATGCTCGCCACGGGGATCGAGTGCGTGACGACCGTGAGCTCCCGGTCCATGGGGAGAAGCTCCGCGAGTCGCACGGTGGTCGTGCCGGCATCGAGGATGACCGAGCCGCCATCGGGCAGCTCATCGAGGGCAGCTCGGGCGATGCGCTCCTTCTGTCCGGAGGCGTGGCTCTCGCGATCGGCGACGCCCGGTTCGATCCCGAGACGTTCGACCGGGATCGCGCCGCCGTGCACGCGCCGCAGGACTCCGCGCCGCTCGAGAGCCGTGAGGTCGCGACGAACGGTCTCGGGCGTCACCGCGAGCTCCTTCGCGAGCCCTGCGACATCGACGCGGCCCTGAGCACGAGCAGTCTCCAGGATCTGCTGGTGCCGCTCCGGTGCGTACAATCCCGACCTCGTTGTCACTCTCAAACGGACAAACCAAATGTGGTTCTGGGTTTATGTAAGTCCGTTTGTGTCCGATTGTCAACTCACGGCGAATCTTCAGCTTGGCGTGTCGCAGGCGTGCGGTTGAACCCCGCCGCCTCCGGGGGCTCGGGGTTCATGGGTGCGATGGTCAGTGCGCGGCGGCGTCCCAGTTCGGGCCTGTGCCCACCTGCACCTCGAGGGGCACGGTCAGGTCGGCAGCCGTGCCCATCCGGTGTCGCACGATCTCCGTGAGGGCGTCGAGCTCGCCGGGGGCCACCTCGAAGACGAGTTCGTCGTGCACCTGCAGGAGCATCCGCGACTCCATGCCGTCGATGTCGGCGGCGATCGTCAGCATGGCGCGCTTGATGATGTCGGCAGCCGAGCCCTGAATCGGCGAGTTGAGCGCCTGGCGCTGGGCGTTCTCGCGGAGGACGCGGTTGGACGAGTGCAGGTCGCCGAAGGGACGACGTCGTCCGAAGATCGTCGTCGTGTAGCCGTCGACCTTCGCCTGCTCGACCACGTCGCGCAAGTAGTCACGGACAGCCCCGAAGCGGGCGAAGTAGTCCGCCATGAGCTCCTTGGCCTCGCTCGTCTCGATGCGCAGCTGCTTGCTCAGCCCGAACGCGCTGAGCCCGTAGGCGAGGCCGTACGACATGGCCTTGACCTTCGTGCGCATCGTCGGCGTGACGTCCTCGGGTGCGACCGAGAAGATCCGGGCGCCCACGAAACGGTGCAGGTCCTCCCCCTCGTTGAAGGCCTCGATGAGGCCCGGGTCGCCTGAGAGGTGCGCCATGATGCGCATCTCGATCTGCGAGTAGTCCGCGGTGAGGAGCGTCTCGAAGCCGGGGCTGGGCTCGAACGCCGACCGGATGCGTCGGCCGATCTCTGTCTTGATCGGCACGTTCTGGAGGTTTGGATCGTTGGAGGCGATGCGGCCCGTGGCCGAGCCGGCCTGCTCGTAGGTGGTGTGGACCCGGCCCGTCGCATCAACCGCCTTGTCGATCGACGCGATGATCTGCATGAGCTTCGTCGCATCACGATGCTGGAGGAGCAGATCGAGGAACGGGTGGGGGTTCTGCTCCTGGAGGTCGGCGAGGCTCGCGGCATCCGTCGAGAACCCGGTCTTGTTCGACCGGGTCTTGGGCATCCCGAGCTGATCGAAGAGCACCTCCTGCAGCTGCTTGGGGCTCCCCAGATTGATCTCGCGACCGATTTCAGCGAAAGCACGTGAGGCGACCTCCGCGGCCGTCTGCCCCAGCTGGCTCGTCAGGTCGCCGAGGATCCCACTGTTGACGGTGATACCGGTCCGCTCCATCCCGGCCAGCACGGGGACGAGCGGAAGCTCGATGTCGTCCAGAACGCTCCGCGAGCCAGCGTCGAGCTTATCGGCGAGGTACTCGGCGATGCGCAGGACGTACCACGCTTCGGTCGCGGGACTCGCGCCCTCGTTCTCGGGGACGAGCTGGTTGGGGTCGGACACCTGCAGGGTCTCGCCGAGGTAGTCGTAGACCTGGGACTCGAGGCTCTCGGGCTTCGCTCCCGGACGGAGCAGCCAGGCGCCCAGGACGGTGTCGAACGCGATGCCGCCGAGCGGGATGCCCGCCGACGCGAGCGCCTTGAGCTGGGCCTTCGAGCCGTAGAGGTATTTGGGGGCGTCGCTCGCGAGCCACGCCTCGAGCGCGGCGTAGTCCGGTCGGCCCGCCGCCCACGGCACGAATGCAGTCTCGCTCAGCGAGGCCAGCCCGAAGCCGGTCACCTCCCCGCCCTGCGTGGCGACGCGGAGGCCCAGCGGTTTCGTGCCGTCCGCGGACTGCGTCCGGATCCACTTCGCGAGCTCCTCGTCGATCATCGTGTGGATGACCGGGATGTCGTGCCCCGTGGGCGTGTCGGCGACGGCCGCGGGGGCATCCCCACGCTCCGCCGCGGCGATCTTGAGCACTCGCTCGAGGAGCGTCTTGAACTGGAGCTTGTCGAAGACGTCGCGCACCGCGCGCTCGTCGATCGGGCGCCGGGCGAGGTCTGCGGGGCCGACGGGAAGCTCGACGTCGGTCACCAGCCGGTTGAGCCGGCGGTTGCGGATGGCCCGATCCTTCTGATCGCGCAGGTTCTGCCCGACCACCCCGGTGATCTCGTCGGCGTGCTCGAGGATGCCGTCGAGGCTGCCGTACTGCTTGAGCCACTTGACCGCGGTCTTCTCCCCCACCTTGTCGACGCCGATGAGGTTGTCGGATGTCTCGCCCACGAGCGCCGCAATGTCGGGGTACTGCTCCGGCTCGATGCCGTAGCGCTCGACCACCGCGTCGCGGTCGTACCGCTTGAGCTCGGAGACGCCACGGGCGTTGGGGTACAACAGGGTCACGCCGGGCTGCACGAGCTGGATCGTGTCGCGGTCGCCGGAGACGACGAGGACGTTGAAGCCCTCCGCCGCCCCGCGGGTCGCGAGGGTCGCGAGGATGTCGTCGGCCTCGAAGTCCTCCTTGCTGAGCGTCTGCACACCCATGGCCTTGAGCGCCTCCTCGAGCAGGGGCACCTGGCCGACGAACTCCGGCGGGGTCTCGCCGCGCGTGCCCTTGTACTCCGCGTACTCGCGGGTGCGGAACGAGTAGCGGGAGATGTCGAACGCGACGGCGAGGTGCGTCGGCTTCTCGTTCTGAAGCAGCAGGATGAGCATCGACAGGAAGCCGTGGATGGCGTTCGTGTGCTGCCCGTCGCGGTTGACGAAGCTGTCGACCGGGAGGGCGTAGAAGGCCCGGAACGCGAGCGAGTGGCCGTCGACGACGAGGAGGGTAGGCTTTTCGGAGTCCGACACGCCTGCCAGCCTAGCTGCGGCGACCGACAGCGAATCAGACGACGAGGATGCGATGCTGAAGCTGCCCGACAACCTTGACCCCGAGCTCTACCAGCGCCTCGTGGACACGAACGGCGGGGAGTTGACGACCAAGATGGGCGTCGAGTACCTCGAGCTGTCCGCTGAGCACTCGGTGGCGCGGATGCCCGTCGAGGGCAATCGGCAGGTGGTCGGCATCCTGCACGGCGGCGCGCACGTCGTGCTCGGGGAGTCGCTCGGCTCCATCTCCTCGGCCATCCACGCCGGCCCCGGTCGCGTCGCGATGGGCATCGAGATCAACGCGACGCACAGCCGGTCGATCTCCGAGGGGTGGGTGGTCGCGACGTGTGACGCCCTCGTTCTCGGCCGCACGCTCGCCACCCACGAGATCGTCGTGCGCGACGAAGAGGGCAGGCGCCTCTCGACGGTGCGGATGACGAACATCCTGCGCGACCGACAGGGCTAGGGCGCTACTTCTTCGCGCTGAGCTGCTCGATGATCGCCTGAGCGACGTCGTGCATCGTGAGGCGGCGGTCCATGGACGCCTTCTGGATCCAGCGGAACGCCTCGGGCTCGGTGAGGCCCATCTTCTCGTTGAGCAGGCCCTTGGCCCGGTCGACGAGCTTGCGGGTCTCGAATCGCTCGACGAGGTCGGCGACCTCGGCCTCGAGCGTGATGATCTGGGTGTAGCGGCTGAGGGCGATCTCGATCGCGGGCAGCAGGTCGTTGGGTGTGAAGGGCTTCACGACATAGGCGAGGGCGCCCGCCTCGGACGCCCGCTCCACGAGCTCCTTCTGGCTGAACGCCGTGAGCAGCACGACCGGGGCGATGTGGTTCTTGCTGAGCCGCTCGGCCGCGGAGATGCCGTCCAGCTGGGGCATCTTGACGTCCATGATGACGAGATCGGGACGCAGCTCCGTGGCGAGGGCCACAGCGGACTCGCCGTCCGCCGCCTCGCCGACGACCTCGTAGCCGTTGTCGCGGAGGATCTCCACGATGTCCATCCGGATCAGCGATTCGTCTTCGGCGACCACGACGCGCCGAGGCGTGGTGGGTGCGGCATCCTGGTCAGTCACGGGAAAAGCCTACGGTATCTTGGGAGGCGTCGCCGGATTGGCGGAATGGCAGACGCAGGGCACTCAAAATGCTCCGCCCGGAAGGGTGTGTGGGTTCAAGTCCCACATCCGGCACCGATGCAGGGACGCGTGGGGACGCGTCCCTGCTCACCACTCCCCCAGGTCGACCCCTAGCCAGGCAGCGAGGTCGTCGACCTCCGCCCGCAGCATCTCCGTCTCCTCCTCGTCGAAGGAGAGGAACTCGTGCACGGCGTTGATGACCAGGCGCTCCGCGGTTCGGTCGACCTTGGCATCGAGCATCCCGACGAATCGGTCCCCCATCAGGATCGGGTGTGCGAAGTAGCCGAATCGGCGCTGAGGTTTCGGCTTGAACTGCTCGAGAACATAATCGAACTCGAAGAGCTCCTTGAGGCGGGGACGGTCGAAGAGCATCCCGTCATACGGGTTCAGGAGCGCAACTCGGCCCCCGTCGTCGTGGTCGAGGGCGGCGACCGCCTCCGGGTCCACTCGGTACTTCTGCTTGAGGCCCTCGACCACCGCGGGCTCGCCCGCCTCGCCGACCGGCGTCCACGGCGACTTCTGCTTCGCGATACCGGCCGCGTGAAGTCGGCGCTCGTTCAGCAGGTGCTCCGCCTCCTCGTCCGAGTACTCGGGGAGGTCCGTGGGGTAGACGCGCTCCGCCAGGTCCCAGCGGCGGGTGCGTCCCTCGCGACCCACGACTGCGACCTCCCCCTGACGCTGAAGGAAGTCGAGCATGTGAACGACTTGGTTCGACCCGTACCACCCATCGGGCGGGATGCTCACCTCCGCCGTATCGGGAATCTCCGAGGCCGTGAGCGGCCCCTCCGCCCGCAGGCGCGCCAGCACCTCGCCGCGGAACACGGCATTGGCTTTCAGCCACCGCCTCGAGCTCTCGCGAGTGGGCCAGCGTCGCATGGCCGGGCGCATGAGCGGAAGGAGGCTGAGCGGACGAAACGCCCCGTCGAACTCGAAGAGCTGGTGATCCATCTCCACAGCCTTGGTCAGTTGCAGGCTCTCGAAGGACGAGCCGATGCGCGACCAGAGGATGGTGAGCTCCGCTGGCGCGATCGTTGCCGTGGGGTCGATCTTGATGGCGCCGAGCTGCTCGGCGACGCCGACGACGTCGGATGGCCGATTCGCATCGAGGAGCTGAGCGCGCACCGCGATGCGCCGGGCATCCTCGCGAGTGAGCACGTGGGTCACCCGTTGAGGCTACTGCGCGACCGAGGGCGCGTGCACGATAATTGTGCTGTGCTCACGATTCGGTCCCTCGCTGTCCCGACATTGCTGGTAGCGGCTCTGACCTCGCTCGCCGTCCCTGTCTCAGCGGCCGCAGCGGATTCCGGAGCCCTCACGATCGTCAGTGCTCCGAGCACGATGTCGTATGGCACACCGTGGACGATCGGTGCTGTCGTCACGGGCGACGTCACAGTCGGCCAGTGGGCCACGGTGTCGGCCGAAGGAGTGGAAGATCAGTGGGCTCAGATCGTCGCGACACCGACAGGCGGTACTGACGTCGCCCTGCAGCTCACGCCCGAGTACACCCTTCCGATCGGGACGTGGAGTGTGCGGGTGAGCGTGCAGGGGACAGATGCGACCGGAGCCAGTGTAACGCTCGAATCGGCCAACTCGGTGCAAATCACCGTACTCGCCGTCACCGTCGATCCCGACGTTCGGGTCGAGAAGTCAGGCGACGCCGTAGTAGTCACCGCAGGAATCCCCGGTCTCATCCCGCACGTCGCCGATGCCGGCTCGTGGCTCATCTCGTTTGCCGTCGACGGCGAAGTGGTCGAATCGCTCTCGCGCGTCGGCCTCGAGACGGGACCGGTGACAGTCGAGTGGTACCCCACCCTCCCCGGTACGGAGTTCGAGCTCACCGTGGTCTGGCGGCCGCTCTCGTCGTCCGTCAGAGCCACCACCTACTCGACGACGTTCGTCTCCAGCGGGACTCCACCGAGCGCCGGCGCTGCGCCGACGTCCACACGCACACCCTCCCCCACCGCGAGCCCCGCCCCGACACCCAGCCCCAGGGCGACGGATGACGACGACGCGACGCTCGCGTCGAGTTCGGGCGACGCAGGGAACACAGGTCCGTTGATCGTGCTCCTCATTGCCCTCGCCGTTGTGCTGGGAGTGGCTCTCGCGGTCGTGCTGATCCTGCGACGGCGAGTTGCGAACGCTGCGCCCGACGATGATGCCGTCCGCGAGACGGAGCCGCCGCGCACTCCGCAGGGCTAGTCGCGGCGAGGGGCACGGTGACACCGTCGCCGGCCGGTGCGGCTGCGAAGATGGAGCGGTGCCCCGCCCCATCCAGGACTACGCCCTCATCGGCGACTGCCACACCGCCGCCCTCGTCGCCAGGGACGGCAGCATCGACTGGCTCTGCCTGCCGCGGTTCGACTCGGCGTCCACGTTCGGTGCGCTGCTCGGCGACGAGAGCCACGGCCACTGGAGCGTTGCGCCGGCCGGCGGCGGGGTGTGCACGTCGCGGCGGTATCGCGAGGGCACGTTCATCCTGGAGTCGCGGTGGGAGACTCCGAGCGGCGTCATCGAGGTGGTCGATCTGATGCCCCACGGCGATCGCCGCGCGGATGTGGTGCGCCGCGTACGGGGAATCTCGGGCGAGGTCGCCGTCGAGCAGGTTCTCAGGGTCAGGTTCGACTACGCGGACTCGATCCCCTGGATGCGGCAGGTCCCCGAGCACGCCGAACCCGGACGCCACGCGCTGCTCGCCGTCGCGGGTCCGGACGCGGTCATCGTTCGCGGCCCCCGGCTGACAGCCGCCGACCATGTGCACCGCGGTGAGTTCGTCGTCCGTCAGGGAGAGGTGGTCGACATCGTGCTCACCTGGCATCCCGCGCACCGACCGCCGCCGCCGGCGCTCGACGTCGATGCGCAGATCGCCGCGACCGAAACGTGGTGGCACGAGTGGGCGACCCACTTCGAGCCCACCGGTCGATACGACGAGCACGTCCTGCGGTCGCTGCTCGTGCTCCGCGCCCTCACCCACGAGGACACCGGGGGCATCGTCGCGGCTCCGACGACGAGCCTGCCCGAGCTCATCGGCGGCGAGCGGAACTGGGACTACCGCTATGTCTGGCTGCGGGATGCCGCACTCACCCTCGAGGCACTCATGACCCACGGCTACGAGCAGGAGGCCCAGGAGTGGCGCTCCTGGTTGCTCCGGGCCATCGCGGGCGACCCCGCGGACATGCAGATCATGTACGGCCTCGCGGGTGAGCGGCGTCTTGCCGAGTGGGAACTCGATTCGCTTCCGGGCTACCGCGGCTCCACGCCCGTTCGCATCGGCAACGCCGCGTCGACCCAGTACCAGGGCGATGTGTTCGGCGAGGTCATGCGAGCCCTCGAGCAGGCCCGCGACCTCGGCGTCGCTGAGGACTCCTTCTCGTGGGCCCTGCAGGTCGCCCTTCTCGGTCGGTTGGAGGAGACGATGGATGACCCGGACCACGGCATCTGGGAGATCCGCGGCCCCGAGCGCAAGTTCACCCACTCCCGCGTGATGATGTGGGCGGCCTTCGATAGCGGAATACGGGCGGTCGAGCGCTTCGGCTTCGAGGCCCCTGCCGAGCACTGGCGCCACTGCCGCGATCAGCTGCGGGAGGAGATCTGGGCCCACGGCTATGACGAAGGCCTCGGCTCATTCGTGCAGTCCTACGGCTCCCCCGCCGTCGACGCGTCGCTCCTCCAGATCGCTCAGGTGGGATTCGTCGCGGCGGACGATCCACGGATGCTCGGAACGGTCGCGCAGATCGAGCGCGAACTCATGCGTGACGGGCTGCTGATGCGATACCGCGCCGAATCCGGCGTTGACGGCTTGGAGGGCAGCGAGCATCCCTTCCTCGCGTGCTCGTTCTGGCTCGTCGAGCAGTACGCGCGCTCCGGTCGACTGGCGGATGCGGAGGCTCTCATGGATCGCCTGGTCGGCTTCGCCAACGACGTCGGCCTGCTGTCGGAGGAGGTCGACGTCGCGACCGGCGACCACATGGGAAACACTCCCCAGGCGCTGTCCCACCTCGCGCTCGTCCGTGCCGCAGACGCGATCGCTGCCTCGCGCTGATACACGAGGGCCGGAGCATCCAGCGATGCCCCGGCCCTGGTGATGCCCTACAGCTAGTCGGCGTGCTCGCCCGACTCCCACGCGGGAGCGACCGCGTTGATCGCGTCGCCCACGACGTGAACGCGGAGGTCGTTGGTCGAGCCGGGAATGCCGGGAGGGGAACCGGAGATCACGACGACCTTGTCGCCGATCTCGGCGAGGCCCTGCTCCAGCAGCACGGAGTCCACCTGTGCGTACATCTCGTCGGTGTGCGTGACACGGTCGACGATGAACGACTCGATACCCCAGATGAGCGCCATGCGCCGACGGATGGCCTCGTCGGGCGTGAACGCCTTCATCGGGATACGGAACCGCAGCCGCGACATGCGGCGGGCGGAGTCGCCCGACTCGGTGAAGACGCACACGTATTTGGCATCGACGAAGTCGGCGACCTCCGCGGCGGCGAGGGTGATCGCTCCACCCTGGGTGCGGGGCTTCGTCCCGAGCGGCGGGATGCGCTCGAGCCCGTGGTCCTCGGTCGAGGCGACGATTCGCGCCATCGTCTGCACGGTGATCACGGGGTACTCGCCGACGCTCGTCTCGCCCGACAGCATCACGGCGTCAGCGCCGTCGAGGATCGCGTTAGCGACGTCGGATGTCTCGGCGCGCGTGGGAACCGGGCTGCCGATCATCGATTCGAGCATCTGCGTGGCCACGATGACCGGCTTGGCCATGCGGCGGGCGAGCTCGACGGTGCGCTTTTGCACGATCGGGACGGCCTCGAGAGGCAGCTCGACGCCGAGGTCGCCTCGCGCGACCATGATCGCGTCGAACGCGTCGATGATCCCCTCGAGGTGGTCGACCGCTTGCGGCTTCTCGATCTTCGCGATGACGGGGACGCGGCGGCCCTCCTCGGCCATGATCTCGTGAACACGGGTCACGTCGTCGGCGTTGCGGACGAACGAGAGAGCGATGAGGTCGGCTCCGAGCTTGAGGCCCCAGCGCAGGTCATCCTCGTCCTTCTCGGAGAGGGCCGGGACGTTCACGGCGACGCCGGGAAGGTTGATGCCCTTGTTGTTCGAGACGGGTCCGGCGACGATGACCTCGGTGGTCACGACGACGCCGTCGGTCTCAACGACCCGGACCTTGACCTTGCCGTCGTCGATCAGGAGGAAGTCCCCGGGGGCGACGTCCTGCGGAAGCCCCTTGAAGGTCGTGCCGACGATCTCCTTCGTCCCGAGGATGTCCTCGGTCGTGATCTTGAAGATGTCGCCGACGGCGAGCTCGTGGGGGCCGTTCTCGAACTTGCCGAGGCGGATCTTCGGGCCCTGGAGGTCGACCATCACGGCGACCGCGCGGCCCGAGTCGTCAGCGGCCTTGCGCACATTCGCGTAGACCTCCTCGTGCACGGCGTAGGACCCGTGGCTGAGGTTCATGCGAGCGACATCGACACCTGCATCGATGATGGCCCGGATGTTCTCGTAGCTCGATGTCGCGGGCCCGAGGGTCGCGACGATCTTGGCTCGTCTCATGACTTCCTTCTGTGGTGGTGGTACTGCTGTGTGGTGGTGGGGTGGTGCTGGTCTAGAGAGCGATTGCCCGATCGGTGGGGCGCACCGGCGACGGCAGCTGCGTGTGCCCCTCAAGGTACCGGTCGACCGCGGCGGCGGCAGCGCGCCCCTCGGCGATCGCCCAGACGATGAGCGACTGACCGCGACCCGCATCGCCGGCGACGAAGACGCCGGACTCGCTCGTCTGGTAGTCGGCGTCGCGCTCGACGGTGCCGGTCGCCTCGAACGGGAGAGCGAGCTGCTCGGCGATGCTCTCCTGCTCCGGTCCCGTGAACCCGAGGGCCAGGAGGACGAGGTCGGCGGGGATCTCTCGCTCGGTTCCCGACTTCGGCACACGGCGGCCGTCGAGGTACTCGGTCTCGGCCACGCGGATCGCTCGAACCTCCCCGGCGTCATTGCGCAGGAACTCGACGGTCGACGCGAGGTACACCCGCTCGCCGCCCTCCTCGTGCGCACTCGAGACCTCGAAGAGCGTCGGCGACATCGGCCACGGCTGGTGCTCGGGTCGCTCTGACGGAGGCTGCTTGCCGATCGCGAGGTTCGTGACGGAGAGGGCGCCCTGACGGTGCGCGGTGCCGATGCAGTCGGCTCCGGTGTCGCCACCGCCGAGGACGACGACGTGCTTGCCCTCGGCCGTGATCTGGTCCGGAACGGAGTCTCCGGCGCCGACGCGATTCGCCTGGACGAGGTACTCCATCGCGAAGTGGACGCCGAGGAGGTCGCGCCCCGGGATCGGCAGGTCGCGCGGCACCATGGCTCCGGTGGCGATGACGACCGCGTCGTAGCGCGCCTTCAGGTCCGACCAGGAGATGTCCACACCGATCTCGACACCGGCTCGGAAGCGGGTGCCCTCGGCCTGCATCTGGGCGAGCCGCGCCTCGATGTGCTTCTTCTCCATCTTGAAGTCCGGGATGCCGTACCGCAGCAGACCGCCGATGCGGTCATCCCGCTCGAACACCGCGACCGTGTGACCCGCGCGCGTCAGCTGCTGGGCGGCTGCGAGACCCGCGGGACCGGACCCCACGACCGCCACGGTCTTGCCCGTGAGGCGCTCCGGCGGGTGCGGTGTGACGTTCCCGTTCGCAAACGCCTGGTCGATGATCGAGACCTCGACCTGCTTGATCGTCACCGGTGGCTGGTTGATCCCCAGCACGCACGAGCTCTCGCACGGAGCCGGGCAGAGGCGACCGGTGAACTCCGGGAAGTTGTTCGTCGCGTGGAGCCGCTCGATCGCCTGGGCGCTCTCGCCACGCCACATGAGGTCGTTCCACTCGGGGATCAGGTTGCCGAGCGGGCAGCCCTGGTGGCAGAACGGCACTCCGCAGTCCATGCAGCGGCCGGCCTGTCGCCGAAGCTGCGACGGGTCCTGCTGCTCGTAGACCTCTTTCCAGTCCATCAGCCGCAGCGCGACGGGGCGTCGAGCGGGAAGCTCCCGCTCCTGGACCTTGAGGAAGCCCTTCGGGTCAGCCACCGGTCACCTCCATAATGCGTCCCCAGACGATGTCACCGTCGGGGTCAAGTCCTTCGTCGATTGCGGTCTGTCGCGTCTGCATGACCGCCGCGTAGTCGCGAGGCAGAACCTTCGTGAACCGCTGAGCGGACTCCTCGAGGTTCTCGAGCATCCTCGCCGCGACGGCGGAGTCGGTCTCGTCGACGTGCCGCTGGAGCAGGTCGCGGAGGATCTCGATGTCCCCGCTGCCGAGCGGGAGCAGTTCGAGCTCGCCCGAGGCGATCGAGTCGGGGTTCACGCGCTCGGGTCGCAGGTCGTAGATGTAGGCGGTTCCGCCCGACATACCCGCTCCGAGGTTGCGGCCCGTCCCGCCGAGGATGACGGCGAGTCCTCCCGTCATGTACTCGAGGGCATGGTCCCCCACCCCCTCGACGACGGCCGTCGCGCCCGAGTTGCGCACGAGGAACCGCTCGCCCACGATGCCGCGCAGGAACATGCTGCCCTGCGTGGCGCCGTAGCCGATCACGTTGCCGGCGATGACGTTGCGCTCGGCGGGGAAGACGCTGTCGCGGTGCGGACGGATGACGATCTCCCCTCCGCACAGGCCCTTGCCGACGTAGTCGTTAGAGTCCCCCTCGAGACGCAGGGTGATTCCGGAGGGCATGAAGGCCCCGAGCGACTGACCGGCCGTGCCCGTCAGCCGGACATCGATCGTGCCGGACGGCAGTCCGTTCTCGCCGTGACGCAGGGTGACTTCGTGACCGAGCATTGTGCCGACCGCACGCTCCGTATTGCGGATCGGGAGCTCGACGACGACCGGGGTACCGCTCTCGAGAGCCCCCTGCGCCTGGGCGATGATGTGGCGGTCGAAGTGCTCATCGAGCTCGTGGTCCTGGCCGACCCGGTTCGAGCGAGGCTCGTCCTCATCGAACTCGGGGCCTACGAGGATGGGTTCCAGGTTGAGGCCGTCGGCCTTCCAGTGCTCGACCGCGCGGTCCACGTCGAGCAGCTCGGCGTGGCCGATCGCCTCGTCGAGCGACCGGAATCCCAGCTCCGACAGGTACTCGCGCACCTCCTGTGCGAGGAATTCGAAGAAATTGACGACGAACTCCGGCTTTCCGGTGAAGCGCGAGCGCAGCTCGGGGTTCTGGGTGGCCACACCCACAGGGCACGTGTCGAGATGGCAGACGCGCATCAAGATGCAGCCCGAGACGACGAGCGGCGCGGTCGCGAAGCCGTACTCCTCGGCGCCCAGGAGCGCGGCGACGATGACGTCGCGGCCCGTCTTCATCTGGCCGTCGACCTGCACGACGACGCGGTCGCGCATCCCGTTGAGCATGAGGGTCTGCTGCGTCTCCGCGAGGCCGATCTCCCACGGCGTTCCCGCGTGCTTGAGGGAGTTCAGCGGGCTAGCGCCCGTGCCCCCGTCGTGGCCGGAGACCAGCACGACATCGGCCTTCGCCTTCGTGACACCGGCCGCTACCGCACCGATGCCGTTCTGGCTCACGAGCTTCACGTGAACTCTGGCTTGCGGGTTGGCGCGCTTGACGTCGAAGATCAGCTGCTTGAGGTCCTCGATCGAGTAGATGTCGTGGTGAGGCGGCGGCGAGATCAGACCGACGCCCGCCGTCCCGTGGCGCGTCCGCGCGATCCACGGATACACCTTGCCGGCGGGCAGCTGCCCGCCCTCGCCCGGCTTCGCACCCTGGGCCATCTTGATCTGGATGTCGGTCGCGTGCGTGAGGTACATGCTCGTGACGCCGAAGCGCCCCGACGCCACCTGCTTGATCGCCGAGCGGCGCTCGGGGTCGAGCAGTCGCTCCACGTCCTCGCCGCCCTCCCCGGTGTTCGACCGGCCGCCGAGGCGGTTCATGGCGATCGCGAGCGTCTCGTGCGCCTCCTTGCTGATCGAGCCGTAGCTCATCGCGCCCGTGTTGAAGCGCGAGACGATGGACTCGATCGGCTCGACCTCGTCGATCGGCACGGCAGGTCGGACCCCGGTGCGAAGTTTGAAGAGCCCGCGCATCGTCATGAGGTTCTCGGCCTGCTCGTCGACGAGCCGGGTGTAGTCGCGGAAGATGTCGTAGCGCTTGGACCGCGTCGCGTGCTGGAGCCGGAACACGGTGTCCGGGTTGAACAGGTGCGGCGGTCCCTCGCGACGCCACTGGTACTCGCCTCCGGTTGCGAGTCGCTCGTGGGCACTCGTCGCGCCGTCCTCGGGGTAGGCCGCCGCGTGGCGCTCCGCGTTCTCGCGGGCGATCACGTCGATTCCCACTCCGCCCAAGAGGCTCGAGGTGCCGGTGAAGTACTGGTCCACGAACTCCTGGGACAGACCGACCGCCTCGAATGCCTGCGCGCCGGCGTACGAGCCGACGACGGAGATGCCCATCTTGGACATGATCTTGAGAACGCCCTTGCCGAGAGCCTTGATGAGATTCTTGACGGCCTTCTCGGGGGTGATGCCCTGAATCATCCCGGAGCGGACGAGCTCCTCTGCGGTCTCCATCGCCAGGTACGGGTTGATCGCGGATGCCCCGTAGCCGACGAGGAGCGCGACATGGTGCACCTCGCGCACGTCCCCGGCCTCGACGATGAGGCCCACCCGCATCCGGGTCTCCTCGCGGATGAGGTGATGGTGCACCGCCGCGAGCATGAGCAGCGACGGGATCGGAGCGTAGTCCTTGTTGGAGTCGCGGTCCGACAGCACGATGAACTCCGCACCCTGCCGGATGGCGTCGTCGACTTCCTCGCACATCTTCGCGAGCCGCTTCTCCATCGCCTTCGGGCCCTTGTCGACGCGGTAGAGCCCCTTGATGGTGACCGCCCGCCGCGCGCCCGAGTGAGCGTCGATGTGCTGGATCTTCGCGAGTTCGTCGTTGTCGATCACGGGGAAGTCGAGGGCGACCTGCCGAGCATGCTCGGGGGTGGCCGCGAGCAGGTTGCGCTCCGGGCCGAGGCCGAGGCGCATCGAGGTGACGACCTCTTCACGGATCGAGTCCAGCGGCGGGTTGGTGACCTGAGCGAACTGCTGCGTGAAGTAGTCGAAGATCAGGCGCGGCCGCTCCGAGAGGACCGCGATCGGGGTGTCCGACCCCATGGCGCCGAGCGGCTCAGCGCCGTTCTGGGCCATCGGGGACACGAGGATGCGCACCTCTTCCTCGGTGTACCCGAAGGTGCGCTGCCGGCGGACGACGGAGGCCGGGGTGTGCACGATGTGCTCGCGCTCCGGGAGATCCTTGAGGGCGATCCGGTTGGTCTCCAGCCACTCTCCCCACGGCTGGGCGGCGGCGAGCTGGGACTTCACCTCGTCGTCCTCGATGATGCGGCCCTCGGCCGTGTCGACGAGGAACATCTTGCCCGGGCGCAGTCGGCCCTTGCGCACGATCTTGCTCGGCTCGACGTCGTGAACACCGATCTCGCTGCCGAGGACCACGAGACCGTCGTCGGTCACCAGGTACCGCCCCGGGCGCAATCCGTTTCGGTCGAGCGTGGCCCCCACGAGCGACCCGTCGGTGAAGACGAGCGCGGCGGGGCCGTCCCACGGCTCCATGAGGGTCGAGTGGTACTCGTAGAAGGCGCGACGAGCCGGGTCGATGTCGACCTGGTTCTCGTAGGCCTCCGGAACCATCATCATCATCGCGTGCGGGAGGCTGCGCCCCGCGAGGTTCAGAAGCTCCACGACCTCGTCGAAGGAGGCGGAGTCGGACGCGCCCGGCGTGTTGATCGGCAGGATCGACCGGATGTCGCCGAGCAGCTCGCTCTCGAGCTGGGACTGACGGGCGCGCATCCAGTTCCGGTTACCCTGCACGGTGTTGATCTCACCGTTGTGGGCGATCATCCGGAACGGCTGGGCGAGCGGCCAGGACGGGAAGGTGTTCGTCGAGTACCGGGAGTGCACGAGGGCGAGCTTCGATACGAAGCGCTCGTCCGAGAGGTCCGGGTAGAACGGCTCGAGCTGGAGGGTCGTGACCATGCCCTTGTAGACGAGCGTGCGCGACGAGAGCGACGGGAAGTAGACGTGAAGGGTGTGCTCGGCGCGCTTGCGCAGCCGGAATGCCTGGCGCTCGAGGTCGAGGCCGCCAATCGGCCCCTTCTCATCGGTGCGCAGCGACTGGAGGAAGAGCTGCTCGAACGCGGGCATGGCTCCGCGGGCGAGGTTCCCGAGATTGCTCGGCTCCACGGGCACTGCGCGCCAGCCGAGCACAGTGAGGCCCTCCGCGGCAGCGAGCTCGGCGACGCCGGACTTGATGGCGGCGCGCTCGGAGTCGTCCGTCGGCAGGAACGCCATTCCGACGGCATAGCGGCCGACCGGTGGCAGGGCGAAGTCGACGACCTCGCGGAGGAAGCCGTCGGGGATCTGCGTGACGATTCCGGCGCCGTCGCCGGTCCCCGCATCGGACCCGACGGCACCGCGGTGCTCGAGGTTGCGCAGCGAGCTCAGGGCTGTCTGAATGATGTCGTGCCCCGCGCTTCCGCGCAGCGTCGCAACCATGGCGAGGCCGCAGGCGTCGCGCTCATTGCGCGGGTCATAGAGACCCGTCGCCTCCGGGGTGGAGCTGAACCGCTCGAATACTGGCGTGAGAGCCATGGCTACCGTCCTCACGATGGTGCTGGAACTGCGGGACGTCGGCGGCCCAAGTGGGAAACGACCCCCTGATTTATGAGGGCGAGGATTTGGCTCCGCTTGTGGCGGCCAGTTCAGACCCCGTCGCAGCCTCATCGCTGTCATCGTCGGTGTCCGAATAGGTCGCTTCGGAGTCTACAGCACCCTCGGGAGTCCACTCGCGACCCGGCCGATACGGGCTCGGCTCAACACCCGGGTGGCGTCGGCGCTGAACGAGGAACAGGATGATGCCCGCAACGACGAGCGCGATGGCGCCCCACACGTTCGCGCGAATGCCGAGGAAGACCTGGCTCGGGTCGACCCGGATGGATTCGAACCAGATGCGGCCGACGCCGTACCAGACCATGTAGAGCGCCCAGAGCGTGCCCCACTGCAGGCGCGGCTTCGCGTCGCCCACCGGAACGGGCACGGTCAGCCCGAGCACCGTGCGCTTCACGAGCCGGAACTGGCGTTCCATCGTGAGCAGGAACACGATGCCGACGGTGTTCCAGATCATCTCGTAGAGGAACGTCGGGTGGAAGAGCGTTCCCTCCGGCAGACCGACGGGGAACGCCGGGTTGGATGCCTCGATCTCGAGGCCCCACGGAAGGTCGGTGGGCAGGCCGAAGAGCTCGTGGTTGAAGTAGTTGCCGAGGCGCCCGAATACCTGGGCCAGGAGGATGGCGGGGGCCAGGGCATCCGCGAAGGTCCAGAAGCGCAAGCCCGTCAGCCGGCAGCCGATCCATGCGCCGACCGCGCCGCCGATGAGCGACCCGATGATGGCGTTGCCGCCGCTCCAGATCGCCCACACGCTGTTCGGGTTGAGCCCGCTCTCGTTGAACAGGCTCCACGGGTCGGAGCCCTCATAGAAGTAGTCGCTCAGGTGAGTGAGCACGTGGTAGGCGCGCGCTCCGACGAGCCCGAGCGGCACCGCCCAGATGATGACGTCGAGCACGATCCACGGCTCGGCGCCCTTGGCGCGCAGGCGCCGGTTCGTCCAGAACGTCGCGACGATGATGCCGAAGAGGATGATCAGCGCGTACGTCGTGATTCGGAAGGTGAAGGGCAGATCCCACCCGAAGGTGCTCTCCAACCACGACGTGATGTTGAGCTCCTTCCAGTCATCGGGAGGGCTCGGGATGCTGAGCGGCACGATCGACAAGCCGATCACCTTTCTAGGGAGGGGAACTACGCGAGTCTAGTACCGGTTGCGAGCTGGGCCGCCGTGCGGGCGACGGCGTCGACGCCGCCGTCGGCGAGAGCGCGAACGAGCGCGGACCCGACGATCGCGCCGTCCGCGTACTCCAGGACTTCGCGCACCTGGTCCGCGGTCGAGATGCCGAGCCCCACACACGTCGACGTCGCGCCGGCCGCACGAAGTCTCGCGACGAGCGATCGGGCGGCCGAGTCGACGTCCGACCGTGCGCCCGTGATGCCCATGGTGGAGACGGCGTAGACGAAGCCCCGGCTCGACTCGACGGACTGCGCGAGTCGGGCATCCGTCGACGAGGGCGCCGCGAGGAAGACGCGGTCGAGACCCGTCCGATCCGAGGCGGACAGCCAGTCGCCTGCTTCGTCCGGGATGAGGTCGGGGGTGATGAGCCCCGCTCCCCCGGCGGCAAGGAGATCGTCCGCAAAGCGGTCGACCCCGTACTGCACCACGGGGTTCCAGTAGGTCATTACCAGGACGGGCACGTCCGTGCGGCTCGTGATCCGGCGGACTGCCTCAAAACCGTCGCGAAGGCGGAAGCCGCCGGCGAGTGCCGTCTGAGTGGCCTCCTGGATGACCGTGCCGTCCATCACCGGATCGGAGTACGGCAGACCGAGCTCGATGACGTCGACGCCGTTGTCCGCGAGAGCGACCGCAGCGTCGACGCTCGAGTCGAAGGTCGGGAACCCTACGGGCAGGTACCCCACGAGGGCGCCGGAGCCTGCGGCCTTGCGCGCGGCGATGACCGACTCGACGGCGCTCACTCGGCGGCTCCGTTCGCGTCGAAGAGCTCGAAGTAGGCTCCCGCGGTCTCCATGTCCTTGTCGCCGCGGCCGGACAGGTTCACGAGGATGATCGCATCCGGACCGAGCTCGCGACCGAGCCGCAGGGTACCGGCGAGAGCGTGGGCGGACTCGATCGCGGGGATGATGCCCTCCGTCCGCGCGAGCAGGCGCAGGGCATCCATCGCCTCGGCGTCCGTGACGGGCAGGTAGCTGGCTCGACCGATGTCATTGAGCCACGCGTGCTCCGGACCGACTCCCGGATAGTCGAGGCCCGCCGAGATCGAGTGCGATTCGATCGTCTGGCCGTCCTCGTCCTGCAACATGTAGCTGCGGGCGCCGTGCAGCACACCCGGCCGACCGCGCGTGATCGTCGCGGCGTGCTTCTCGGTGAGGTGTCCCTCGCCCGCTGCCTCGAACCCGTACAGGGCAACGTCCGGGTCGTCCAGGAAGGCGTGGAAGATGCCCATTGCGTTGCTGCCGCCGCCGACGCATGCCGTCACGGCGTCGGGCAGACGACCGGTGAGGTCGAGCACCTGCTGCCGCGCCTCCTCCCCGATGATCTTGTGGAAGTCGCGCACCATGACCGGGAACGGATGCGGCCCGGCAACCGTGCCGAGCAGGTAGTGGGTCGAGTCCACGTTGGCGACCCAGTCGCGCAGCGCGTCGTTGATCGCGTCCTTGAGGGTGCGTGAGCCCGTTTTCACGGGAACGACCTCGGCTCCCAGCAGCCGCATGCGCGCGACGTTGAGGGCCTGACGCTGCGTGTCCACCTCGCCCATGTAGACGACGCACTCCATGCCGAAGAGCGCTGCCGCCGTCGCGCTCGCGACGCCGTGCTGGCCGGCTCCGGTCTCGGCGATGAGCCGCGTCTTGCCGAGCCGCTTCGCGAGGAGCGCCTGGCCGAGCACGTTGTTGATCTTGTGCGAGCCCGTGTGGTTGAGATCCTCGCGCTTGAGGATGGTCCGCGCGCCGCCCGCGTGCTCCGCGAATCGCGGAGCCTCGGTGATGATCGACGGCCGACCCGTGTACGACTGGTGCAGGGCGGCGAGCTCGGCCTGGAAGGCGGGGTCCGTCTTCGCCTCCTGGTAGGCGGCGTCCAACTCGTCGAGCGCCGCGATGAGCGATTCGGGGACGAAGCGGCCGCCGTACTCGCCGAAGTAGGGACCGAGTTCTTCGCGCAGTGCCATCAGACCGCCAGGAATTCCGTGAGAGTGGCGACGGGGTCGCCGGTGACGAGGGCTTCGCCGACGAGGACCACGTCGGCGCCCGCCCTCCGGTAGTGGGCGACGTCCGCCGGGGTCTTCACGGCCGATTCCGCGACGCGGATGACGCCCGAGGGGATGCGGTCGACGAGTCGGCCGAACAGGTCTTGATCGAGCTCGAAAGTACTGAGGTCGCGGGCGTTCACTCCCACGAGATCAGCACCCAGATCGAGTGCGCGCTCGACCTCGTCGGCCGAGTGCGTCTCCACGAGCGGTGTCATGCCGAGCTGGTTGACGAGGTCGAACAGCTCCGTGAGGAGGGGTTGCTCGAGGGCCGCGACGATCAGGAGGACGAGGTCGGCTCCGGCGGCGCGGGCTTCGAAGACCTGGTACGGGTCGGCGATGAAATCCTTGCGGAGAACCGGGACCGCCACCGACGCCCGGACCGCCTCGAGGTCGGCGAGAGAGCCCTTGAACTTGCGACCCTCGGTGAGCACGCTGATCGCGCTCGCCCCGCCCGTCTCATAGGCGGCGGCGAGAGCGGCAGGATCGGGGATGTCCGCGAGCGAACCGCGAGAGGGGCTCGCGCGCTTCACCTCCGCGATGACGCGGACTGTGTCGCGGGGCGCGAGCGCCGAGAGCGCGTCGAGGGCCGCGGGGCGCGCGAGGGCATCCGTCTCGACGTCGGCGAGACTGCGAGCAGCACGACGCTCCGAAGCGTCGTGGAGAGCTCCGGCTACGAGGTCGGCGAGCACTCTAGTGGTGCGCCTTGGGAGTCAGTCGGGACCCGCCCACGCCGTAGCCGAGCTTGGCCAGGATCCAGCCCACGAGGGCGCCGACGACGACGAGACCTGCGGAGGCGACGACGAGCCACGCCACGTCCAGGAAGAAGGCGACGGTGCCGACCGCGAAGCCGAGCAGCATGATGATGACGGCGGTCCAGGCGGCCGGCGAGTTTCCGTGGCCGGGGTCTGACTCGTTCATCGATCTCCGTTCGTTGAGGCTTGCGTCGATTCTAGCGGGATGCTCGGTCGCGCTCATGTCGGATCGCGACCGTCACTGAGCGCATCCCAATCCCCCACCGCTGAGCGCTCGCTCTCGGCGGGCTCGAGCCGAGCGGCCTGATACTTGCGCGACGACAGGGGCCAGCGCCGCGAGGTGATGACGACGAGGAGTCCGAGGAGCGCGAGGACGACGCCGAGCGCGAGAGCGAGGGCCGGCCACGGCGTGGCCGTCACCTCCGACACGAGCTGTCTCGCCGACTCCTCGCCGCTCTCCCCCGTCGCGGCGGTGATCGCGGTGAGAGACGCCCGCACGGGGTCGGTGATCGCGAGAGCCGCCGAGAGCGTGACGAGACCGCCGATCGCCACCTCGAGCGCGCCGAGGATGACCCGGAACACCGGTCCCGCGATCGCGAGGGCGGCGCCGAGGGCGAGGCCGCTGAGGGCGAGCGCGGCGAGGCCCCCGGCAGCGACATCTCCCGTGACAGCGAGTGACGGGCCGGACGACAGCTCGAGAGCGAACCACGACTGCGTCCACCCGACGAGCACGAGACCGCTCGCGATCAGTCCTCCGAGGAGGATCGCGAGCTTGACGCGCTGACCGGTCACGATATGCGGCGCATCGCGTTCGCGACCGCGACGGCCCGCAAGGGCGCTGCGGCCTTGTTCTGGGACTCGAGGTGCTCGGCGTCCGGGTCGGAATCGGCCACCAGACCGGCTCCGGCTTGAACGCGCGCGAGACCGCCGACGATCGTCGCCGTGCGGATCGCGATGGCGAGGTCGGCGTCGCCCGCGAAGTCGAGGTAGCCGACCACCCCACCGTAGACGCCGCGCTGTGCTGGCTCCAGCTCGTCGATGATCTCGAGCGCTCTCGGCTTCGGCGCGCCCGAGAGAGTGCCTGCGGGGAACGTGGCGCGGAAGACATCCACCGCACTCGCATCGGGTCGCAAATCGCCCTCAACCGACGAGACCAGGTGCATGATGTGGCTGAACCGCTCCACCTGCATGAACTCGGTCACCTCGACAGTGCCGGGCAGGCAGACCTTCTGGAGGTCGTTGCGGGCGAGGTCCACGAGCATGAGGTGCTCGGCACGCTCCTTGTCGTCGGCGAGGAGCTCCTCGGCGAGGTCGAGGTCCTCCTCGGGAGCCGCGCCGCGCGGCCGAGATCCTGCGATCGGGTGCATGTAGACGCGGCCCGTCGACACCTTCACGAGCGCCTCGGGGCTCGAGCCGACAATCGAGTACGGCTCCCCCGCGGGATCGACGAGAGTCAAGAGGTACATGTACGGAGAGGGGTTCAGCGTCCGAAGCACTCGATAGACGTCGATCGGCTCGGCCGTTATCTCGTGATCGAACCGCTGCGAGACCACCACCTGGAAGACGTCGCCGTCGCGGATGTACTCCTTCGAGCGCTCGATCGCCGCCACGAAGTCAGACTTCGGCACGCGCGGGATCGGCTTCGGAGCGATCGACAGGTCGACTTCCGCCAACCAGGCCTCGCTCGGTTCGCCGAGTCCCGCCTGCATCGAGTCGAGCCGGGACTGGGCATCCAGCCAGAGCTCCTCCTCGGACTGCACGCCGTCGCCGAGCGCGCTGGCGATCAGGAGCACCGTACCAAAGCGGTGATCGATGACGACGAGCTCGGAGACGAAGGAAAGGGCCTGTCCCGGAACTGAGAAGTCCGCGCGCGGGACGTGGGGCAGGCGCTCGATCTGGCGGATCGCCTCCCACCCGATGAACCCCACGAGGCCGCCGGTGAGGGGCGGGTGCCCGTCGACACGCGGCGTGCTCCATCGCTCGTAGAGGTGAGCGAGCGCCTCGAGGGGCGCGGTCGGCGACTCCCCCAGCGCGCGGTCGGCCCCGAGACCGTAGTCGAGCCACGCCGCGGTGTCGCCGTCCTGGGTCAGCACCCCGAAGCTCGAGACCCCCACGAAGGAGAACCGCGACCAGATACCGCCCTGCTCGGCCGACTCCAGCAGGAAGCTCCCCGGCTTGCCCGCGGCGAGCTTGCGGTAGATGCCGACCGGGGTCTCCCCGTCCGCGAACAGCTCGCGCAGGACGGGGACAACGCGGTGGCCGGCCGCCAGTCTCGACTGGAAGTCCTCGCGGGTCGTCGTGCTAGTCATCGGCTTCTCCGAGCTGGGGTTCGAGGGAATCGACGTCGAAACAGGAGTGGGCGCCGGTGTGGCACGCGGGGCCGTGCTGCACGACGGTGACGAGCAGGGCATCGCCGTCGCAGTCGAGAGCGGCGCCGCGCACGAATTGGCGATTGCCGCTCGTGTCGCCCTTGCGCCAGTACTCCTGGCGGCTGCGGCTCCAGAACGTGACCCGGCCCTCCGTGAGGGTTCGGCGCAGCGCCTCCGCATCCATGTACCCGAGCATGAGGACGTCCTTCGTACCCTCCTGCTGGATGATCGCGGGAAGCAAGCCGCCCTCTCCGAACCGGGTGCGCGCAAGCACCTCGCCGACCGTGTCCGCCGTGATCGCCGTCATCGAGTCACCACTCCCGCCGCGTCGAGGGCGTGTTTGACGTCGCCCACCGTGAGCTCCCCATTGTGGAACACGGATGCCGCGAGCACGGCATCAGCGCCCGCGCCGATCGCCGGGGCGAAGTCCCCCACCGCTCCGGCACCGCCGCTGGCGATCACTGGAACCGAACTCACGTCGCGCATCGCCTCGATGAGCTCGAGGTCGAATCCCCGCTTCGTGCCGTCGGCGTCGATGGAGTTCACGAGGAGCTCCCCCGCGCCACGCTCGATCGCCTCGCGCGCCCACTGCAGCGCATCCAGATCTGTCTCCGTCCGGCCGCCGTGCGTCGTCACGACGAACCGTCCCCCAGACCGCTTGACGTCGAGGCTCAGCACCAGCACCTGGGCACCGAATCGGTCGGCAATCTCGCCGACGA
Organism: Antiquaquibacter soli; assembly: GCF_030580675.1. Taxonomy (GTDB): domain Bacteria; phylum Actinomycetota; class Actinomycetes; order Actinomycetales; family Microbacteriaceae; genus Rhodoglobus; species Rhodoglobus soli. The sequence continues at coordinate 1,454,818 of NZ_JAUQUB010000001.1, forward strand.
GGTCGGGGCGCGCAATCGCGGCGCTGTTGACCCCGACCTTGTCCGCGCCGCTCGCGAGCAGTCGCGCAACATCCTCGGCCGACCGCACGCCTCCCCCGACCGTGAGCGGGATGAACACCTGCTCGGCCGTCGCGCGCACGACGTCATAGGTCGTCGCGCGGTTGTCGACCGTCGCCGTCACGTCGAGGAAGGTGATCTCGTCGGCACCCTGCTCGTAGTACTTGCGGGCCAGCTCGACCGGGTCGCCCGCATCCCGCAGGTTGAGGAAGTTGACGCCCTTGACGACGCGCCCGTCCGCGACGTCGAGGCACGGGATCACGCGGACTGCGACGCCCATGTCAGATCCGGGCCGCGTGGATCGCGCTCACGAGGATCGCGCGCGCGCCGACCTCGTACAACTCGTCCATGACGTGGTTCGTCTCGGCCCGCGGCACCATCGCGCGGACCGCGACCCACTGGGGGTCGTGCAGGGGCGACAGGGTCGGGCTCTCGAGGCCGGGAGTGATCTTGGTCGCGGCCTCGAGGTGATCGAGCGGCACGTCGTAGTCGAGGAGAACGTACTGGCGAGCCACGAGCACGCCCTGCAGCCGTCGCTGGAGCGTGGCGATGCCGGGGAGGTCGGGCTTCGCGCTCACGAGGACGGCCGTCGAGTCGAGGATGACCGGTCCGAAGATCTCCAGGCCCTGGGCGCGCAGCGTCGACCCGGTCTCCACGACATCGGCGACGGCATCCGCGACTCCGAGCTTGACCGCGGACTCGACTGCGCCATCCAGCCCGACCATGGTCACCTGGACGCCATTGCGAGCGAGGAAGTCGCCGACGAGCGCCGGATAGCTCGTGGCGATGCGCACCCCGGCGAGATCGGAGAGCTCCGCGAAGCGCCCCGGAGGGGCCGCGAAGCGGAAAGTGGACTGGGCGAAGTCGAGCGTCGCGATCTCCCGTGCCTCACTGCGCGAGTCGAGCAGCAGGTCGCGCCCGGTGATGCCCACGTCGAGGGCGCCGGAGCCGACATAGGTGGCGATGTCGCGGGGACGGAGATAGAAGAACTCGACGTCGTTGCGCGAGTCGAGGGCGCTCAGGGCTCGCGGGTCGCGACGGCCGGCGTATCCGGCCTCGGCGAGCATCTCGGCGGCGGTCTCGCTCAGCGAGCCCTTGTTGGGAACGGCGACTCTCAGCATGGCGAAGGGATCCTTTGGGTCGGAGGGAAAGGGGATGCTGCGGCTCTCCTACAGATGTCGCCAGACATCTGCGGGCGCCAGCCCCTTCGCGACCATGAGCACCTGGAGGTGGTAGACGAGCTGCGAGATCTCCTCGGCCGTCTCCTCGTCGGACTGGTACTCCGCCGCCATCCACACCTCGGCGGCCTCTTCGACGATCTTCTTGCCGATCGCGTGCACCCCGCCGTCCAGCAGCTCGACCGTGCGCGAGCCGTCAGGGCGCGCCGCGGCCTTCTGCTGGAGCTCGGAGTACAGCTCGTCGAAGGTCTTCACGGCTTAACGATATCGGCTGGCCGGGGGTGCCCCGGCCAGCCGACTCCTGACTAATTGACGCCGAGCAGGTCGATCACGAACGTGAGCGTGCGGCCCGAGAGGCGGTGGCCGCCCCCGGCGGGTCCGTAGGCCAGGTGCGGCGGGCAGATGAGCTGCCGGCGTCCCCCGACCTTCATGCCGGGGATCCCGTCCTGCCAGCCCTTGATGAGCCCGCTGAGCGGGAACTCGATGGACTGGCCGCGGTTCCACGAGGAGTCGAACTCCTCGCCGGTCTCGAAGTCGACGCCGAGGTAGTGCACCTCGACGGTCGCGCCCGGGTACGCCTCGGCGCCCGTTCCTTCCTCGAGGTCGATGATGACGAGCTCGGTCGGCTCGGGGCCCTCGTAGAAGTCCACCTCGGGCTTGGTCTTGGGTGTGTCTGTCATACGTCCAGTCAACCAGACCTAGTGGGTGTGCCCTTGCTCGCCGTGGCGCAGGGCCGCCTCACGCAATGCCGAGACGCGCAGGTCCGGGTCGGCCGCGCCGTAGACGGCTGAACCCGCGACGAAAGTGTCGGCACCGGCATCCCGTGCCACCGCGATGGTGGACAGATCGATTCCGCCATCGACCTGCAGCCAGACGTCGACGCCGGCGGCGTCGACGGCGTCGCGCACCTGCTGGAGCTTCGGCATCGTCTCCGCCAGGAAGCCCTGCCCCCCGAACCCTGGCTCCACCGTCATCACCAGCACCTGGTCGAACTCGGCCAGGTCGTCGAGATACGGCTCGGCGGGCGTACCCGGCTTGAGCGCGATACCCGCGCGGGAGCCAAGGCTCCGCAGTCTCCGGGCGAGATCGACTGGGGCATCCGTCGCCTCCGCGTGGAACGTCACCGAGAACGCCCCGAGCTTGGCGTACTCCGGCGCCCAGCGGTCGACGTCGTCGATCATGAGGTGCACATCGAGCGGGAGCGACGAGACGTCCTGGATGCGCCCGACCATCTGGAGTCCGAACGTGAGGTTGGGGACGAAGTGGTTGTCCATGACGTCCACGTGAACGAAGTCGGCGCTCGGGATGCGGGCCAGATCGCGCTGCAGATTGACGAAGTCGGCGGCAAGGATGCTCGGATTGATGCGGACCATAGGGATCAGGCCTTCGTGAGTAGCTGGATGAACATGGCGTCGGTGCCGTGGCGGTGGGGCCACAGCTGAACGTGATCGCCGGGCGCGAGGTCGAGGGGCTCGCTCGCGATAGCCTGGAGGACGGCCGGCGTGTCGAGCCGGGAGACCTCCGGGTGCTTGCGCAGCACGGACGCGACGATGGACTTGGTCTCCGCCGCGTGGGGCGAGCACGTGACGTAGGCGAGGAGCCCGCCCGGCTTGAGCGCGGCGATCGCCGACTCGAGGAGCGCCGACTGCAGGGGCCCGAGGCCCGCGACATCCCCCGGCTGCTTCCGCCAGCGGGCCTCCGGTCGGCGACGAAGCGCGCCGAGTCCCGTGCACGGCGCGTCGAGCAGGATGCGGTCGAAGTGCGCGGGATGCTCCGAGCCGACTGTCGTGCCGTCCCCGACCCGCACCTCGGGGGCCGGGGAGATCGCGGCGACGGCGGAGCGCACGAGTTCGGCGCGGGCCGGGACCACCTCGTTGGCGATGAGGGTCGCCCCGCCGCCAGCCGCTTCGGCGGCGAGGAGTGCGGCCTTGCCGCCGGGGCCCGCGCACAGATCGAGCCACAGCTCGCCGGGTTCGACGGGCCGCGCGCGCGACAGAACGAGTGCGGCGAGCTGTGATCCCTCGTCCTGGACACGAGCGCGGCCTTCTGTGACTGCGGGGACGCGGAGCGGGTCGCCGCCCGAGAGCCGGACGCCGAGGGGTGAGTAAGGAGCCGGGGTGCCGGGGAGCTCGACGCGGTGCGCGAGGCCCGGGAGCACGGCGAGGCTCACGCGGGGCGCTACGTTGTCGGCGATCAGCGCGGCCTCGAGCTCGGACTCGCGGCCCTCGGCGACGAGGACCTGCCGGATCGCCCGAGTCACCCACAGCGGATGCGAGTGCTCGAGAGCGAGAGCCTCCTCGCCCGAGCGGGCGGTGGCGAGCACCCGCTCGCGCCACTCCTCCGGGTTGGACCGGGAGATCGTCCTGAGCACTCCGTTGGTGAAGCCCACTGCGGAGCGCGAGCCCACCTCCTTCGCGAGCTCCACCGACTCGTCGACGGCGGCATGAGTCGCGACACGCAAGGACAGCAACTGGTGGCACGCCAATCGGAGCACGTCGAGAATCGGAGGGTCGATCCGGTCGACCGACCGGCCCGAGGCGATCGCGATGACGGCGTCGTAATAGCCCTGCATGCGCAGAGTGCCGTAGGTGAGCTCGGTGGCGAGCCCCGCGTCGGCGTCGGAGAGCTTTGCACGGCCGATGCGGACGGGCAGGAGCAGGTTCGCGTAGGCGTCCGACTCGCGAACCGCACGAATGACGTCGAGGGCGACCCGTCGCGCGGGTGTGGCGCGGCTCACGAGGCACTCGTCACTGAGCCGGGCGGGCGTCCCCGCCACCAGGCCGCGGCATCCATCGCTGTCCGTCCCGCGGGCTGCACCGTGAGAAGCTCGATCGGCTCGGTACCGGTGCCGATGTGCACGGTCTTACCCCGCAGTTCGATCTCGCCAGCGGGCAGCGGGAGCGCGTCCCGGGCGATCGCGGTGGCGAGCACCTTGACCCGGTCGTCGCCCACCATGGTGAAGGCGCCGGGCTCCGGTGTCACGCCGCGCACGCGGTTGTGGACCGACGAGGCGGGCTCGGACCAGTCGATCCGCCCGTCCTCGAGCGAGAGCTTCGGGGCGAGAGTGACCTCGCCGACTTGGGGAACCGGTCGTGCGGCGCCGCTCTCCAGGGCGTCGACGACCCGAACCACGAGGTCCGCTCCGGATACGGCGAGCTCCTCGAGCAGTGCCCCGGCGGTCTGCATGCCGCCGATCGTCTCGCCGAGCTGACCGAGGATGTCGCCCGCATCCAGTTCGGGAACCAGTTGGAACACGGTCGCCCCGGTGTGCTCGTCGCCGGCGATGATCGCGTGCTGCACAGGGGCGGCTCCCCTCCAACGCGGAAGCAGGGAGAAGTGCAGATTGATCCACCCGAGGCGAGGAGTGGAGAGCAACGGCTCCCGAACGAGTGCCCCGTAGGCGACGATCACCCCGAGGTCGGCGTCGAGCGCGGCGATCTCGCTCGAGATGGAGTCCGTGAGTCGGTTCGCGCGCAGTACCGGGATACTGAGCTCGGCGGCGGCCACGGCGACGGGAGTGGGCGTCAGCACTCTCCGGCGGCCCTGGGGCGAGTCCTCGCGGGTGACGACCGCGACGACCCGGTGATCGCTGGAGGCGAGGGCCCGCAGGCTCGGGACCGCGGCGGCGGGACTCCCCGCGAAGACGATCCTCATGCGACTATTCTCCCCGACGCGGAGGTTGCTCCGAGCACGCTACTGCTCGAGGAACGGCTCGACATCGTCGAACCGCACCTTGAGCGTCGGGGCCGGAGCACGGCGCGGGCCGGCGCCGACGGTGGGACGCCGGCGGTTGGTCGCTGCCCGGATGACCTCCGATCGCAGCGTCGATGCCATCTCCGCTCCCGCGGCATAGTCGAATCGAAGGATGGTGCGAACCGCAGCGGGACCGACGTCGACCGGGCCGAGCACATCCGCCGCGTCGATACCGCTCTCCGACACCGCGCGCGATACCGCCTCCACGGCCCCCGTGAGGGTGGCGACCCGCACAGCCGGCGGAAACCGCAATCGGCGTCGATCGGCGAGCTCGGCGGCCGCAAAGGCGGCGTGCCGCCAGGTCACGAGTGCTGATGCGAGTGCTCCCCCCACACCGACGAGGATGCTCGGCGCCCCCGGCGCCGCGAGGGCGACGGCGTTCGACCACCAGCGCAGGCAGTCCTCCGCCACCCGCAGGGACTCTCGCGCCACCATCTGCTCACCGTCGAGGAGGAGCACAGCGCGGTAACCCCCTGCGGCAATGGGTTCGGCACCCCGCGTCGCGATGACGAGTGCGGGTCGGGCATCCACGTGCTGCACCTGCCGCTCGCCGTCGGCGATCACGACCCGCACGCCGGGGAAGGCCCGCCCGAGGTCTTCAGCCGTTCGGGTTGCTCCTGCTGCGCCGACGGACTTCAGGCGCTCCCCCTCGCAGTGGGAGCAGCGCCAGCCGACGGCGAGGGCGCCGCACCACGAGCACGCCGGGGTGCTCGACGCCGATCGCTTCGTGAGCGGCCCCTCGCACCTCAGGCAGCGAGCGGTTTGACCGCAGTCGGCGCACGCGAGTCGAGGGGCATATCCCGGTCGAGCGACTTGGATGAGGACAGGCCCGGTCTCGAGGGCCGCCCTTGCCTCGCGCCACGCCGACGACGGGATTCGGGCCTGCTCCGCGAGCCGGTCTCCCCCGACCTGCTGGGCGGTCGGCACGATCCGGGGCCGGATTCCCGGCGACGGCGACACGGACGTGAACCAGCCGACCTCGACGAGCCGCTCCACCTCGGTGGATCGGGAGTGCCCGGCGATCAGGAGCGCGCACCCCTGCTGCTCCTGACGGAGGAGGGCGGCATCCCTCGAGTGGACGTAGGGAGCGAGCGGCTCGCTGTGCAGCGGGTCACCGTCGTCCCATAGCGCGAGGAGCCCGAGGTCCCGCGCGGGAGCGTAGACGACCGACCTGTTGCCGACGATCGCGAGCGGCGCGTCCCCGAGGCACTTCAGGAAGGCGCGGTACCGATCGGGGTTCGATTGCCGAGCGTCGAGGCGCACGATGCGATCGGGCGGCAAGAGCGTCGCGAGGGCGGCCTCCACCTGGTCCTGGTCGCGATAGTCGGGGACGCACAAGATCGCGGAACGACCGGATGCCACGGCACGCGCGGCGGCCTGCGCGAACGACAGGGCCCACGAGCCGACCCATCCCCCGCCCGGAAGCTCCGTGACCAGGGGGATCGCGTCGAGCGCGATCCGACTTCCTGCCGCGAGGCTCTCGCCGAGCGTTGCCGGGTAGCCATCGATCTCGGGCCGGTCGACGACGGGGATCGGCTCCGACTCCACGGCAGCAAGGAACGCCTTCTCCACCCGAACCTGTCGATGGGGCACCGCCAGTCGCACGATGTCGATGGCGGACCCGGCGGCGCGGTCGGCGGCGCGCCGCGCGAGCGCCCACACCTCGGGGGCGAGCACGGGGATCGGCGAGAGCACCTCGTCGAGCTCGCTCAGCACTCCCGGGAAGTCGGCCGAGTCCACGAGCTCGACGATGAAGCCGTCCGCGATCCGCCCCGCCGAGCGCAGGGGAACCCGGACTCGCACGCCGGGAACCGCGCTCTCCCGAAGGCGCTCGGGCACCGCGTAGTCGAAGAGCCGGTCCAGTTGCGGCAGGGGCGAGTCGACGAGCACCCGGGCGATGAGCGCGGGGACCACGGCTACAGTCCGGCTGCGCTGCGCAGGGCCTCCACGCGATCCGTTCGCTCCCACGTGAAGTCGGGGAGCTCACGACCGAAGTGCCCGTAGGTCGCGGTCTGTGCGTAGATCGGCCGGAGAAGGTCGAGCTCGCGGATGATCGCTCCCGGTCGCAGGTCGAAGACCTCGTCGATCGCCGCGATGATCTGCTCCTCGGCCACGTGAGCGGTGCCGAACGTCTCGACGTACAGGCCCACCGGGTGCGCCGTGCCGATCGCATAGGCGACCTGGACCTCGAGCCGGTCGGCGAGACCGGCGGCCACGGCGTTCTTGGCGACCCAGCGCATCGCGTACGCGGCCGAGCGATCGACCTTCGACGGGTCCTTGCCCGAGAAGGCGCCGCCGCCGTGCCGGGATGCGCCACCGTAGGTGTCGACGATGATCTTGCGCCCGGTGAGCCCGGCGTCGCCCTGGGGTCCGCCGATCTCGAAGCGGCCCGTGGGGTTGATGAGGACGCGGAGCCCCGCAGTGTCGAGGTCGGTGCGGGCGAGGGTGGGCCGGATGACGAGCTCCTCGATCTCCGCGCGCAGCTGCTCGGTGCTCACGCGCGGGGAGTGCTGCGTGGAGAGCACCACGGTGTTCACGGTTCGCGGAGCGGACCCGTCGTACCCGATCGTGACCTGAGTCTTGCCATCGGGTCGCAGGTAGTCCACGACCCCGTCGTGGCGCACCTCGGCGAGACGCTCGGCCATGCGATGCGCGAGCCAGATGGGCAGAGGCATGAGCTCGGGGGTCTCGGTCGTCGCGTAGCCGAACATGATGCCCTGGTCGCCGGCGCCCTGAAGGTCGTCGGCGTCCGAGCTCGACCCCTCCCGGGTCTCGAAGGCGGAGTCGACGCCCTGCGCGATGTCCGGCGACTGGCCCCCGATGGAGATGGAGACGCCGCACGAGCGACCGTCGAACCAGACGTCGGACGAGTTGTAGCCGATGTCCGAGATGCGCTTGCGCACGATCGACGGGATGTCGACGTACCCGCTCGTCGTCACCTCTCCGGCGACATGGACGAGCCCCGTGGTGACGAGGGTTTCCACAGCGACGCGTGCCTGAGGGTCGACCGCGAGGAGCGCGTCGAGGATGCTGTCGCTGATCTGATCGCAGATCTTGTCCGGGTGCCCCTCCGTGACCGACTCGGAGGTGAACAGGCGCAGCGAGTTGCTCAAGGGGGCTCCAGGCACGTCGGGCGGATCAGGGCCGATCGGCCAGCAGATCCAGAACACGGTCGGCCACGGCCCGCTTCGGGCCGGTGGCTTCGCCCACTATATCCCCGGCCGAATCGAGGATCAGGACCGTGTTGCGCTCTGCGGCGAAACCCTCGGTCCAGCCCACCCTGTTGAGGACGAGGTAGTCGCAGCCCTTGCGGGCGACCTTCGCCCGCCCGACCGCGAGGAGCTTCTCGTCGTCCGGCTCGGTCTCCGCGGCGAAGCCGATGACGACTTGACCGGGGCGGCGAGCATCCACCAGGCCACGGAGGATGTCCGGATTCTTCACGAGTGACAGGGTGAGTCTGTCGCCCTGCGTCTCCTTCTTGATCTTGCTCTCCGCGACGGACTCGGGCCGGTAATCCGCGACGGCCGCCGCCATGATCACAGTGTCGGCATCGGGGGCCGCGACCGACATGGCGGCCTCGAGTTCGAGAGTCGTGGAGACCGGCACGACCGAGACATGAGCCGGGGCATCCACCTCGAGGTTGGCAGCGACAAGCACCACTTCGGCGCCGCGGGTCGCCGCCGCTAGCGCGAGAGCGACTCCCTGCTTGCCGCTCGATCGATTGCCGATGAATCGCACCGGATCGAGAGGTTCCCGCGTACCGCCCGCGCTGATGAGGATGCGACGTCCCTCGAGGTCGCGAACAGGAGCGACCGCGGCCAGTGCCGCCGCCGCGATCTCCTCGGGCTCCGACATGCGGCCCGGCCCAGCATCCTTGCCCGTCAGCTGGCCCACGGCGGGACCGACGATCGTGACGCCGCGGCTGCGCAGAGTAGCGATGTTCGCGACCGTCGCGGGGTTCTGCCACATCTCGGTGTGCATGGCGGGGGCGATGACCACGGGAGCCGTGCTCGCGAGGATGGTGTTCCCGAGCAAGTCGTCGGCGAGCCCGGCAGCGAGCTTGGCGATCGAGTTCGCCGTCGCCGGGGCGACCACGATGAGGTCGGCGGCCTGGCCGATCGCGACGTGGCGCACCTCTGCGACACCCTCATAGAGGTCGCTGTGCACCGGGTTGCGGCTGATCGCCTCGAGTGTAGGACGCCCAACGAAACGCAGGGCGTTCTCCGTCGCGACGACGTGCACGTCGTGCCCGGCGAGAACGAGGGCACGGACGACCCCGACCGCCTTGTACGCCGCGATGCCGCCGGTGATACCGACGACGATGTTCATGTCCGGGAGTTCCGAGACCGGCGACTACTCGGCCGAGAGGCGCTTGAGCTCGAGCTTGTCCTCGTTGATCTCGTGGAGAGCCACCGAGAGGGGCTTGTCGTCGATCGTGGAGTCGACGAGCGGGCCGACGTTGTCGAAGAGGCTGCCCTCGTGGAGGTCGGCGTAGTAGTCGTTGATCTGTCGGGCGCGCTTCGACGCGAAGATTACGAGCTGGTACTTGGAGTCGACCTTCGACAGCAGCTCGTCGATGGGCGGGTCGATGATTCCGGCGTGCTTGTCAGCCACTTAATGCTCCTCGTTCAGGGAAATCGTTGCGCGAAAAAGGCGCATCCATCAATTCTACGACTTCTCGCGCCGCTTCGGAGACTTCGGTGTTCACGACCTGCGCGTCGAACTCGTCCTGCGCTGCGAGCTCGACCTTCGCCGTCTCAAGGCGACGCTGCTGCTCCTCGGCTGATTCGGTGCCGCGACCGATGAGCCGTCGCACGAGCTCCTCCCACGACGGGGGCAGCAGGAAGACCAAGAGTGCTTCGGGCATGACAGCGCGGACGGATCGGGCACCCTGCAGGTCGATCTCCAGGAGCACGCGCTTGCCCTCTGCGAGGGCGGCGTCGATCGGCGGCCTGGGCGTCCCGTACCGATAGGAGTTGTGCACGGTCGCCCACTCGAGCAACTCCCCGGTCTCGATCATCCGGTCGAACTCCTCGTCGGAGACGAAGTAGTAGTGCACGCCGTCGACCTCTCCGGGCCGAGGACGGCGCGTCGTCGCCGAGACGCTCAGCAGGACGTCCGGGTAGTTCTCGCGGATGTACGCAGACACGGTGCCCTTCCCGACCGCCGTGGGACCGGCGAGCACGGTCAGTCGCGCGGGCTGCGGGCCCTCACGGTCGGCGAGGAAGTCGCGCAGCTTCTCGCGCTGGCGGATACCGAGCCCGCCGAGTCGCTTGCGCGGAGAGATCGCGAGGCGCTCCATGGCCCGCTCCACTCGCGTCGGGCCGAGGGTCGGGATGCTCGTGAGCAGCTCGGTCACGCGCAGCCCCGCCTCGGCGCTCTCCGCGTCGGACCACGCCGCCTCCGCGACGTGCAGCGCAGAGCGCGACCGATCGGCCACCGAGGCCTTCACGGCGGCCCGCGCCCTCCGCGCCGCTACTGCGGCCCTCGAGGCCGCGGCGCGATCGACGTCGGGAGGGATGGGACGGGGGCTCATGCGGCAGCCCGCGCTTCCGCTGCGGCCGCGGACAGAGCATCCGCGAGTCCGGCGCGGCCGGCGCGCAGGATGCCCCGGCCGACGTTGGCCACGACTCCCCCGCTCGCCGACCCGAACAGCCGACCGAGATCCGACAACCGCGCACCCTGCTCACCGAAGCCGGGCGCGAGAACGGGGATGCGCTCGAGGGATTCCGGGGAGACGCCGTAGTCGTCGAGTGCGACAGTCGCCCCGATGACGACGCCGATGCTCCCGAGCGCCGAGCCCCGGGTGAGTGCGGCCACCTCGTCCACGACTCCCGCCGCCACCGTCGTTCCTGAGGAGCGAACCGCGGTCTGCGTGGCGACGGCTTCCGGATTGCTCGTGGCGGCGAGCACGAAGAGGCCCTTGCCGTGCTCGCGCGCGAGCGCCAGGGGCTCGCCGAGCGAGCCGACGCCCTGATAAGCGACAACCGTCAGTGCGTCCGCCTCGAGCGGCGAACCGGGCGTGAGCCACGCCTGGCCGTACGCCTCGACGGTCGAGCCGATGTCGCCCCGTTTGGCATCGGCGATCACGAGGAGCCCGGACTCTCGAGCGGCGGCGAGGACGTCCTCGAGTGCCGAGTACCCGGCGCTGCCGTGCCTCTCGAAGAAGGCCACCTGCGGCTTCACGACCCCGACTCGTCCGGCCGCAGCCTCGACCGCTGCGAGGCCGAACTCACGCGCCCCGGCGGGGGAATCGTCGAGCCCCCACTGCGCGAGCAGGAAGGGATGCGCGTCGATCCCCAGGCACAGCGGTCCCCGATCACTCAGGACCGCCGCGAGCCGGGAGCCGAAGTCAGGCATGGGCCGCCTCCCGACGGGCGACCCGGTCTCGGGCGTAGTCCTGCAGCGAGCGGACCTCGAAGCCGTCCTGGATGGCCTCGAACGAGGCCACCGCGGAGCCGAGCTGGGCGATCGTCGTGAAGATCGGCTTGTCGGCGGCCACGGTCGCCGTGCGGATCTCGTAGCCGTCGGCGCGAGCGCTGCGTCCGCTCGGCGTGTTGATGACGACGTCGACCTCCCCTGCGTTGATGAGCTCGACGATGGACGGCTCCCCCGGCACGACCTCCTGGCCCATCGAGTACTTGCGCACCACTCGGGCCTCGATGCCGTTGCGCGCGAGGACCTCGGCCGTTCCCTCCGTGGCGAGGATCGTGAATCCGAGCTGGCTCAGCCGCAGCACGGGCAGGACGATCGCTCGCTTGTCGCGATCCGCGACCGAGACGAACACGGCACCGCTCGCGGGCAGGCCGCCGTACGCCGCCTCCTGGCTCTTGGCGAAGGCGCGCGGGAAGTTCGAGTCGATACCCATGACCTCCCCGGTGGAGCGCATCTCCGGCCCGAGCACGGAGTCGACGACGTGGCCCTCGACCGTCCGGAAGCGCTTGAAGGGCAGCACCGCCTCCTTGACCGAGACGGGCGAGTCCATCGGCACGAGGGACCCGTCCTGCTCCGGCAGCAGACCGTCGGCGACGAGCGAGCGGATGCTCCGCCCCACCATCACGAGAGAGGCGGCCTTCGCGAGCGGGATGCCGAGCGCCTTCGAGACGAACGGCACGGTGCGAGAGGCCCGCGGGTTCGCCTCCAGGACGTACAGGATGCCCTGACCGATCGCGAACTGCACGTTGAGCAGCCCCCGCACACCGATGCCCCGGGCGATCGCGAGCGTCGCCTCACGTACTCGATTGATGACGTCGCGCCCGAGAGTGACGGGCGGGAGGGTGCACGCCGAGTCGCCGGAGTGGATGCCCGCCTCCTCGATGTGCTCCATGATCCCGCCGATGTACAGCTCGTCGCCGTCGAAGAGCGCGTCGATGTCGATCTCGATCGCGTCATCCAGGAACCGGTCGACGAGGAGCGGTGAACCAGGGGCGATGATCGCCTGGTCCTTGACCCGCTCGAAGTAGTCCACGAGGGACTCGGTGTCGTAGACGATCTCCATGCCGCGTCCCCCGAGCACGTGGCTGGGTCGGACGAGGACCGGGTAGCCGATCTCCTCGGCGATCTCGACAGCGCCGGCCTGATCGATCGCCGTGCCGTTGCGCGGCGCGAGCAGCCCCGCGTCGTGCAGGATGCCCGCGAAGAGCCCGCGCTCCTCCGCGAGATCGATGGCCTCCGGGGTGGTGCCGAGAATCGGAACACCAGCGTCCTTGAGCCCCTGTGCCAGCCCGAGAGCCGTCTGCCCACCGAGCTGGACGACGACGCCGACGAGCTCGCCCGACCGCGACTCCGCATGAATCACCTCGAGCACGTCCTCGAGCGTGAGCGGCTCGAAGTAGAGCCGGTCGCTCGTGTCGTAGTCGGTGGAGACCGTCTCGGGGTTGCAGTTGATCATGATCGTCTCGAACCCCGCATCAGCGAGGGCGAAGGACGCGTGTACGCACGAGTAGTCGAACTCGATCCCCTGGCCGATCCGGTTGGGTCCCGAGCCGAGGATCACGACCTTGCGGCGATCGCTCGGGGCCACCTCGGTCTCGGAGTCGTAGCTCGAGTAGTGGTAGGGCGTGAGCGCCGGGAACTCCCCCGCGCACGTGTCGACGGTCTTGTAGACGGGCCGGATGTCGCGGCTCCAGCGCAACGCCCGGACCTCGGCCTCGGGCATCCCTCTCAGTTGGCCGATCTGCGCGTCGCTGAAACCGTGGTCCTTCGCGAGGCGGAGGACGGTCTCGTCGAGCGAGTCAGCCCCGGCGATGGCATCCGCGACCTCGTTGATGAGCGCGATCTGATCGACGAACCATGGGTCGATCCCGGTGGCCTCGAAGACCTCGTCAACGGTCGCCCCCGCACGCATCGCCTGCTGGACCACGACGATGCGGCCATCGGTCGGCTTCGCCGCGATCTCGAGGAGCGCAGCCTTGTCGCCCGGTTCTCCCGCCCAGTGGAAGCTCGACCCGCGCTTCTCGAGCGAGCGCAGCGCCTTCTGGAGGGCGGTCGAGTAGTTGCGACCGATCGCCATGGCCTCGCCGACGGACTTCATGGTCGTCGTGAGGCGCGTGTCCGCAGCGGGGAACTTCTCGAAGGCGAACCGCGGTACCTTGACGACGATGTAGTCGAGCGTCGGCTCGAAACTCGCGGGCGTCACTCGCGTGATGTCGTTCGGGATCTCGTCGAGCCGGTAGCCGATCGCGAGCTTCGCGGCGATCTTCGCGATCGGGAAGCCCGTCGCCTTCGACGCGAGCGCGCTCGAGCGGGAGACCCGCGGATTCATCTCGATGACGATCACGCGTCCGGTCTTGGGGTCCACGGCGAACTGGATGTTGCAGCCGCCGGTGTCGACGCCCACGGCGCGGATGATGTCGATGCCGATGTTGCGCAGCTTCTGGTACTCGCGGTCGGTGAGCGTGAGCGCGGGCGCGACGGTGATGGAGTCGCCCGTGTGGACGCCGACCGGGTCGACGTTCTCGATCGAGCACACGACGACGGTGTTGTCGGCGGTGTCGCGCATGAGCTCGAGCTCGTACTCCTTCCAGCCGAGGATCGACTCCTCGAGGAGCACCTCGGTCGTCGGGCTCTGGTGCAGGCCGTCGGTGACCATCCGCACGAGCTCCTCGCGCGAGTACGCGAACCCCGACCCGAGGCCGCCCATCGTGAAACTCGGCCGGATCACGAGCGGGTAGCCGAGATCGTCCGCGTACTCGATCGCCTCGTCGAGCGTGTGGGCGATGTACGACTTGGCGACGTCGGCGCCTGCGTCGATGACCAGTTGCTTGAAGATCTGGCGGTCCTCGCCCTTGTTGATCGCCTCGAAGTTCGCGCCGATCAGCTCGACGTCGTACTTCTCCAGGATGCCGTGCTTGTGCAGGTCGATCGCCGCGTTGAGGGCGGTCTGCCCACCGAGCGTCGGCAGGATCGCGTCGGGCTTCTCTTTCGCGATGATCGTCTCGATGACCTCCCACGTGATGGGCTCGACGTACGTGGCGTCCGCGAAGTCCGGGTCGGTCATGATCGTCGCCGGGTTGGAGTTGACGAGGATGACGCGCACGCCCTCCTCGCGCAGAACCCGGCAGGCCTGCGTGCCGGAGTAGTCGAACTCGGCCGCCTGGCCGATGACGATCGGGCCGGAACCGATGACGAGAACGGACTGGATGTCGCTCCGCTTGGGCATTACTTGCTGTCCTTCGTGTGCGCGAGAACCATGTCGCGGAAGCGGTCGAAGAGGTAGTTGGAGTCGTGCGGACCGGCCGCCGCCTCCGGATGGTACTGAACCGAGAAGGCGGGGATGTCGAGGGCGCGAAGTCCCTCGACGACGTTGTCGTTGAGGTTGACGTGACTCACTTCGACGCGGCCGAAGCCGGTGGAGGACTCGAGGATGTCGCCGATCTCGGCCTGCACGGCGAACCCGTGGTTGTGGCTCGTGACCTCGATGCGGCCCGTCTCGCGGTCGAGGACGGGCTGGTTGATCCCGCGGTGGCCGAACGGCAGCTTGTAGGTGCCGAACCCGAGGGCCCTGCCGAGGAGCTGGTTGCCGAAGCAGATGCCGAAGAAGGGCACGTTCTCGCGGAGAATGCCCTGGAGCAGCTCGACGTGCTGGTCGGAGGCCCCGGGGTCTCCGGGTCCGTTCGAGAAGAAGGCAGCGACCGGCTCGAGGGCGAGCACCTCCTCGAGGGTCACGGTTTGCGGGAGCACGTGCACCTCGAAGCCCCGCTCCGCGAGGTAGTTCAAGGTAGACGTCTTCACGCCGAGATCGAGGACGGCGAGGTTGCCGATGCGCTCCCCAGCGGCGGGGATCACGTAGCCGTCGACCGTCGAGACCTCGGCAGACAGATTGCGGCCCGTCATCTCCGCACCGGATCGGACCAGCTCGAGCTGCTCGTCCGGCGCGAGGGCGGCATCCTCGCCGGAGAAGACCCCGCCGCGCATGGCGCCGGCATCCCGAATCCGCCGAGTCACCGCCCGCGTGTCGACGCCCGAGATACCGACGATCCCCTGCTCGGCGAGCTGGTCGTCGAGCGAGCCGTCCGCCCGGTAGTTCGACACGACCCGGCTGGGGTCGCGCACCACGTAGCCGCTCACCCAGATTCGCGAGGACTCGGGGTCCTCGTCGTTGACTCCGGTGTTGCCGATGTGGGGAGCCGTCATCACGACGATCTGGCCCGCGTAGCTCGGGTCGGTGAGGGTCTCCTGATAGCCGGTCATTCCCGTCGCGAAGACGACCTCTCCGAGCGTTCGCCCGCGCGCCCCGTAGGCGCGCCCGGAGTATCGGGTGCCATCCTCGAGGACGAGAACTGCGGGATCGGTCAGGGCGGAGGTCACGAGGCCTGCCTTTCGGTCGTGGGGATCAGCGGGGTCAGAGCGGCGTCGAAGCCGGTCGGGTCGTCGAGGCGGAGGTAGGTCGCGACGCGTCGGGAGCCGAGCATCCAGTCGACGACCTGGAGGCCGTCGGGCTCGACGACGCGGTCGATCGTCCACGTCGCGCGATCGAGCGAGCGCAGGTCGGCGCGCGGGATCCAGGTGTCGGGCTCGCCCGGACGAGCGAGGAGCACTCCGTCGTCCGTGACTGCCGCCTCGACGTTGCTGCGGAAACCGAGTCCGTGCACGGCGATGCGGTCGTACGGGTCGCCGGATGCCGTCGTCGCGACGTACTTCCCGGCAAAGCTCCCCCGGCTCGCGCCGAGTGACGCAGGCACCTCCGCGGGAGCGGCCAGCGCGCCCTGCCGACGGCGGCGGGCGAACCAGCCCACGGGAAGGAGGACGAGCAGCACAACCAGGAGGGCGAGCACGAGGACCAGGAGGAACTCCCTAGACACGGTCGGCTCCGACCTGCTCCGGAGCCAGGAGCACGCCGTCCAGCACGGTCGGCCGGCCTTCATGCACCGTGGCGATAACCCGCCCGGGAAGGTCTCGACCGAGGTAGGGAGAATTGACCGACTTGCCGTGGAGGTCGGCAGTCGAGAACGACCGGTGCGCCGTCGGATCGACGAGCGTGACGTGGGCGGGCGAGCCTACCGAGAAGGGCGAGTCGTAGCCGGCGAGCAGACCGATCGCCGCGGGAGTCGAGGACATCACCCGGGCGACGTCGCTCCACTCCAGCAGGCCCGTATCGACGACTGCCGCCTGCACGACGGACAGGGCGGACTCGAGCCCGACCATTCCGTTAGCCGCTTCATCCCACGCGCACTCCTTCGCCTCGACGGGATGCGGGGCGTGGTCGGTGGCAACGATGTCGATCGTCCCGTCCGCGAGGGCCTCACGGAGAGCGACGACGTCCTCGTCGCGCCGCAGCGGCGGATTGACTTTGAAGCGGGAGTCGTAGCCGCGAGCGAGCTCCTCAGTCAGCAGCAAGTGGTGCGGCGTCACCTCAGCCGTCACCCGAATGCCGCGCGCCTTCGCCCAGCGGATCACCTCGACCGAGCCGGCCGTCGACACGTGGCAGACGTGCAGTCGCGCGCCGACGTGCTGCGCCAGGAGGACATCGCGGGCGATGATCGACTCCTCGGCCACCGCGGGCCAGCCGGCAAGCCCGAGCTCGCTCGAGAGCGCGCCCTCGTTGAGCTGGGCGCCGATGGTCAGACGGGGCTCCTGAGCGTGCTGGGCGACGACGCCTCCGAAGGTCGTCACGTACTCGAGCGCGCGGCGCATGAGTAGGGGGTCGTGCACGCAGTGCCCGTCGTCGGAGAACACCCGCACCCGGGCCCGCGACTGCGCCATCGCGCCGATCTCGGCGAGGCGCTCCCCCGCAAGACCGACGGTGACGGCGCCGATGGGCCGCACGGTGACGTAGCCGTGTCGCTCGCCGAGCGACTGGACCTGCTCCACCACGCCAGCGGTGTCCTGGACGGGGCTCGTGTTCGCCATCGCGAAGACCGCGGTGTAGCCCCCCGCGGCGGCAGCGCGCGACCCGGTCAGGACGGTCTCGCTCTGCTCGAACCCCGGCTCCCGGAGATGCGTGTGGAGGTCGACGAGGCCCGGGAGGGCGAGCAGCCCGTCGGCGTCGATGACCGTCGCCGAGGCATCCGAGGACTCGACGAAACGGCCGTCAGCGATCGAGAGGTCGCGTCGGGATCCGTCGGGGAGGGTCGCCCCCCTCACCAGCAGGCTCACGAGTCGCTTCCGGAGAGTAGGTGATACAGCACGGCCATCCTTATCGATACCCCGTTGGCGACTTGCTCGAGCACGGTCGAGCGGGGCGAGTCGGCCGCTCCCGCCGAGATCTCGAGACCGCGGTTCATGGGCCCGGGGTGCATGACCATGGTATCCGCTGGCAGTCGGGCGACCCGCTCGTCGTCGAGCCCCCACTCGCGCGAGTACTCGCGGGCGCTCGGGAAGAAGGCCGCGTTCATCCGCTCGGCCTGGATGCGCAGCATCATCACGACATCGGGTGCGTCGGCGATCGCGGCATCGAGGTCGTAGCCGACCGTCACGGGCCACTCGCTCGTTGAAACCGGCAGGAGCGTCGCGGGAGCGACGAGCGAGACCTCGGCGCCGAGCGTCGCGAGCAGCCAGACGTTAGAGCGCGCCACGCGCGAGTGCAGGATGTCGCCCACGATCACGACCCGTACTCCGTCGAGTCCCTTACCGCGCGAGGCGTTGCCGTGGAGCCGGCGCCGCATCGTGAAGGCGTCGAGGAGCGCTTGCGTGGGATGCTCGTGCGTGCCGTCGCCGGCGTTGACCACTCCCGCATCGATCCACCCGCTCTCCGCGAGGACCCGGGGCGCGCCCGACGCGGAGTGACGGATCACCACCCCGTCGGCGCCCATCGCCGCGAGCGTCTGGGCCGTGTCCTTGAGGCTCTCGCCCTTGGAGACGCTCGACCCTTTCGCGCTGAAGTTGATGACGTCCGCGCTCAACCGCTTGGCGGCGAGCTCGAACGAGACCCGCGTGCGCGTGGAGTCCTCGAAGAAGAGATTGACGACCGTGCGCCCGCGCAGCGTGGGCAGCTTCTTCACCTCGCGGGTGGCGACATCCGCCATGTCCTCCGCGAGATCGAGCATCGTGATTGCGGCATCGCGCGAGAGATCGGCAGTGGACAGGAGGTGCCTCACTGGATCGTCACCTCCTCGGAGCCGTCGAGTTCGACGAGCCGTACGTTGATGCGCTCGTCCGCCGAGGTCGGGAGGTTCTTGCCGACGAAGTCGGCGCGGATCGGCAGCTCCCGGTGCCCTCGATCGACGAGCACGGCGAGCCGCACAGCGCGGGGCCGACCGAGGTCGCTGAGCGCGTCGAGGGCCGCCCGGATGGTCCGACCGGAGTACAGCACGTCGTCGACGAGAACGACCGTCTTGCCGTCGATGCCGCCCGCCGGGATCTCGGTCGGTGCGGGAGCGCGAGTGGGATTCCTGGCGAGATCGTCGCGGTACATCGTGACATCGAGCGAACCCACCGTGCCGGCGCCCGGCTCGATGTCATCGAGGATGCGCCCGATGCGTTCCGCGAGAAGGACTCCCCGAGTGGGAACGCCGAGGATGACCAGATCGGAGGAGCCCCGATTGGACTCGAGGATCTCGTGGGAGATCCGAGTCAACGCTCGGGCGATGTCAGCCTGCTGCAACACAGCGCGTGCAGTCACTCTGACCTCCTTCCCCGCCTCACAGGACGGAACTTAAAGGATGTCTGGTTGCCTCAAGCATACCGGACGCGCGGGCTAACCCCAGCGCTTGAGGAGGTACCTCTCGAGCAGTCCGATCAGGGCATCCGTCGTCTTGCCGAGGATGCCCAGCAGGATGATCACCAGGAACATCCGGTCGATGCGGCCGTTCTGCTGGGAATCGAGCAGTCGGAAGCCGAGGCCCATCGACGAAGCGATGAGCTCGGCGGCGACGAGGAAGAGCCACGACTGGGCGAGAGCCAGCCTCAGGCCCGATACGACGCTCGGCACGACCGCCGGCAGCTGCACCTGGCGCAGGAGCTGGAAGCGGCCCAGCCCGTACGCTCCGCCGAGTTCGACGAGGTGCGGGTCGACGTGGCGCAGCGCTCCCGCAACGGTCGTGTAGACCGGGAACATCGCGCCGATGGCGATGAGCGTGACCTTCGAGTCCTCGTTGATGCCGATGTAGAGGACGAGGAGGGGCACCCACGCGAGCGAGGGCACGGCCCGGAGTGCGCCGACCGTCGGGGCGAAGAACGCACTCGCGACGCGAGAGAGGCCGACGACCGAGCCGAGCACGAGACCGACGGCAGCGCCGACTCCGAATCCGATCAGAACCCGCTGCACCGAGATGCCGACATCGGTCCACAGGTACCCGCGCTCGGCGAGGTCGACGGCGGCGGACCACACGCTCGCCGGCGACGGGAGCAGGTAGGCCGGCACCCACTGCAGGCTCGCGGTCAGCTGCCAGAAGCCCAGGATGAGGAGCGGCAGTACCGCTCCGAGGGCAATGAGCCAGGGGCTGCGGCGACCGCTCCCGCCGCGTCGACGCTGCCCGGTCGCGGTCCCCGCGGCCGAGTAGCCGAACTGCGAGGAGTACTGGACGAGGGTCGCAGCCGGCTCCGTGGTGGAGTCGGCTGCGACCGTTCTCGACGTGCTTCTAGCCAATGACCGACGGGTCCGCGTTATCGATGAACGTCGTGTTGAAGAGCGACTCGAGGGCGGCGTCGATGAGGTCCTGGCTCGCGACATCCCCCGACTCGACGAAGATCGGGCCGATGAAGGCGAGCACGTCGTGCTGCTTTGTGCCCGGAACCGGGTCGACCTCGAGGTTGGTGCGGTCCTGAATCACGGAGCTCGCGATCTCCGGGTCGATGCCCGCGACCTCGGCGAGGATGGCGGCGGTCTCTTCCGGGTTGGCCACGGCGTACTCGCGCGCCTTCTCGTAAGCGTCGACGACGAGCTGGGCGAGGTCCGGCGACTTCTCGATGAACGACTCCGTCGCGTTCAGGAAGCCGTAGCTGTTGAAGTCGATGTTGTCGTAGATGATCTGGGAGCCGGCGGTCGCGACGCTCGTCGAGAGCAGCGGGTCGAGGCCCGCCCAGGCATCCACCGCGCCGGACTCGAGCGCCGCCTTGCCGTCAGCGTGCTGGAGGTTCTGCAGCGTGATGTCGTCGATCGAGAGACCGGCCTCGCCGAGCGCCTGGAGCAGGAAGAAGTACGGGTCCGTCCCCTTCGTCGCGGCGACGGACTTGCCCGCGAGCTCCTCGACGCTCGTGATCGTCGAGCCGGCGGGGACGAGGATCGCTGCCCAGTTGGGCTGCGAGTAGATGTCGATGGTCTGGATCGGCGAGCCGTTCGATCGCGCGAGGAGGGCGGCCGAACCCGCGGTCGAGCCCACGTCGATGGCGCCGGCGCGCAGAGCCTCATTGGCCTTGTTCGAGCCGGCGGACTGGATCCAGTTGACCTGGACCTTGCCGTCGGTGGCCTCCTCTAGCCAGCCCTGGTCCTTGATGATGAGGCTGAGCGGGTTGTACGTCGCGAAGTCGATGTTCAGCACGTCGGCGCTCCACTCGCCCGGAAGGGTCGACTCCGGCTCGGGCGCAACACCCGATCCCTCGCCCGCGCAGGCGGAGAGCGCGAGGGCTGCGGCCGCGGCAAGGGCGGTGATCGGAAGGAGCTTCGTGGTCAGTCTCATGATGCTGTGTCCTCAGAATGTGTGGGCAGGATGGTGGATCGAGACGCCGAGGCCCTGGAGGAGCTCGGCACGCAAGTGAGCGAGAGTGCTGTCGCCGCGGTCGCGGGGGCGTGACCCCGGCACGGTGATGATCGAGCGGATGACCGCCCCCGATCCCGCGCGCTCCCCCGGCTCTGTGCCGAGCAGGACCACGCGGTCGGAGAGGTAGAGCGCCTCGTCGACGTCGTGCGTGACGAGGAGGATCGTCGCGGGCTCCGCGGCGTGGATCTCCAGCAGGAGATCCTGCATAGTGAGCCGCGTAAGGGCGTCGAGAGCTCCGAACGGCTCGTCGAGGACGAGCACTCCGGGGCCGCGCGACAGGGCGCGGGCCAGGGACGCGCGCTGGGCCATCCCCCCGGACACCTGCCGCGGACGGAGGTGCTTGGCGTCGCCGAGCTGCACGAGGTCGAGCAGCTGTGACACGCGCTCGCGGCCCGCCGACCGGGGTGTGCCGTGCGGCAGGCCGAGGGCGACGTTCTGCTCGAGCGTGCGCCAGGGCAGCAGTCGCGGCTCCTGGAAGCCGATTGCACAGCGCTGGTCGATGCCGACGAGCGGCGAGCCGTCGATGGTCACGACCCCCTCGTCGGGGCGGTCGAGCCCGCTCACCTGGCGAAGAAGCGTCGACTTGCCGCACCCGGAGGGACCGAGGAGCGAGATGATCTCGCCCGGTGCGATCTCGAGGGAGATGTCGCGCAGGACGCGGCGATCGGGCTCCCCCGCCGTCGAGGCCGGGAAGGATCGGCCGACCCCGTCGAGGGACACCGAGAGCGCGGGCGCCGTGGGGCTCGCGTCGGTGGAGGGCATACCTCGACGGTAGGGAAGCACGCGGCGTATGGCCCAATCGCGACGTAACGCGGCGAAATGTTTCGTCGGAGGCTGGGGGCAGAGTGGCGGCATGGCGACCCTCGACAGATCAGGGCTGGTGCTGGAGTTCTCCGACGACTTCAGCACCGCCGAGCTCGACACCGCGCACTGGTTCCCGTACTACCTCCCGCACTGGTCGAGTCGCGCGGCGACGGCGGCGCGCTTCGAGGTCGGCTCGGGGCTACGGCTTCGCATCGACGAGGATCAGGCGCCGTGGGCCGAGGAGTGGGACGGCCCCCTTCGCGCCACGGCGCTCCAGACCGGCTCGCGCTCCGGCCGGGTGGGCTCCCCGGACGGCCAGCTGCGCTTTCGGGACGACCTCGTCGTGCGCGAGGAGCAGGCCGAGGAGTGGCTCTACACGCCCACCGGTGGCGTCGTCGAGCTCCGGGCGCGCGCGACGCGGGATGCTGCGGCGATGGTCGCCCTGTACCTCATCGGCGACGAGAAGTCCCCCGAGCGGTCGGGCGAGCTGTGCGTCATGGAGGTCTTCGGGCGCGAGGTCGCCGACGACCACGCGCTCGTCGGGCTGGGCATCCATCCCTGGGGCGATCCCGCTCTCCGCGACGACTTCGTCAAGGTCCGATTGGACGGCGACGGGACGGACTGGCACGACTATGCGGTCGAATGGATGCCCGGCCGCAGTCGCTTCTACATCGACGACGAACTCGTCCACGAGAGCCCCCAGGCACCCGGGTACCCCATGCAGCTCATGCTCACCGTGTACGAGTTCGAGCACGTCGCGCCCCACCCGAAGGTCTTCGACGTCGCGCTCGTGCGCGGGTGGCGGCGGCTCTAGGCCGGTGGTTCAGGCGCGGGTGGCGGCGATGCGGCCGAGCAGTCCGTTCACGAAACCGGCCGAGTCATCCGTGCTGTGCGCGCCGGCGGACTCGACCGCCTCGGCGATCGCGACGCTGTCGGGGACCTCGTCGTTGAAGAGGATCTCCCACACGCCGATGCGCAGGAGAGCGCGGTCCACCGCGGGCATGCGCGGGATGCTCCAGCCCTGGGCGTACGTCTCGATGAGCTCGTCGATCTCATCGCCGTGCTCCGCGACGCCGGCCACGATCGTGCGGGCGTAGTCCCAGGAGGAGGCGCGCTTCGGGTCGGCGGCGGCCCGGAGCGCTTCCGCCGCCAGAGCCTCGTTGATCGACTCGCCGCGGACGTCGGCTCCGTAGAGGACGTCGAGGGCCCGCTTGCGCGCCTTGGACCGGGCACCCATCAGTTGCTCCTCGAGATAGTCAACGACATCAGTCGTTGACGCGACCGAGGTAGCTGCCGTCGCGGGTGTCGACCTTGACCTTGGTGCCGGTCTCGAGGAAGAGCGGGACCTGGATCTCGTAGCCCGTCTGGACCGTCGCGGGCTTCGTGCCGCCGGTGGAGCGGTCTCCCTGAAGGCCGGGCTCCGTGTACGTGATCTCCATGACCACGGAGGCCGGGAGCTCGACGTAGAGCGGGCTGCCGTTGTTCTGCGCGATCGTCACGGTCTGGTTCTCGAGCATGAAGTTGGCGGCGTCGCCGACCTGCGCCGGCGACAGGGTGATCTGGTCGTACGTGCCCAGATCCATGAAGACGAAGTTGTCGCCGTCGTTGTACAGGTACTGGAAGTCGGAACGGTCGACGGTCTCGATCTCGATCTTCGCTCCCGCGTTGAACGTGCGGTCGACGACCTTGCCGGTGAGCACGTTCTTCACCTTGGTACGCACGAACGCCCCGCCCTTGCCGGGCTTGACGTGCTGGAACTCGATGACGCTCCAGAGTCCGCCGTCCATGTTGAGGACGACGCCGTTGCGAATGTCAGCGGTAGAGGCCATGAGGGTGTTCTGTCCGTTCGTCAGGGGAAACCGGCGATCGAGTCTACCCGAGTCGCCGCTCGATGAGGTCCAGCGCCAGCCGGTAGCTGTCGAAGCCGAATCCGGCGATGACGCCCGTCGCCACCGCCGAGATGACGCTCGTGTGCCGGAACTCCTCCCGTGCGTGCGGGTTCGAGAGGTGCACCTCGACCAGGAGCAGCCCGGCCTTGGTCACGAGCGCCGCGGCATCCCGCAGCGCGTAGGAGTAGTGCGTGAAGGCCGCCGGGTTCAGGATGACCGGCTGACCGGCGTCGACAGCCTCGTGGAGCCACCCGATGAGGGTTGCTTCGTCGTTGGTCTGCCGGAGGTCGATCGTCGTGCCCTCGGTCGCCGTAGACTCGAGCGACGCGCGCAGGTCCTCGAGCGTGCCGCTGCCATAGACATCGGGCTCGCGGCTGCCGAGGCGGCCGAGATTGGGGCCGTTGAGGACGAGGACGGTGGTCACGAGAACCGAGTGTATCGGGGGCCGCTCACACGGCGGGCCGCGACTCGAGCGCGAGCAGCGCGGCGAATCCGATCAGGATGCCTCCCGTGACGCGGTCGATCCACCGCACGACCTTCGGGCTCGTGAGCCACTTCCGGGCGAACTGCGTCGCGAGGATGATGGCCGAGAACCAGACAAGGGACTCGAGAACGTGCACGAGCGCAAGCAGCAGCCCCATCCCGAGCGGGAAGACGCCCTCGGGGATGAACTGCGGGATGAGGGCGATGTAGAACACGCCCACCTTCGGGTTGAGGAGGTTCGTGAGCGCTCCCTTGCCGAAGGACGCGAGGTAGGAGCGCGCCGGCTTCACGACGGGCAGTGAGACCTCCTCGTCGCGGCGCCGGAAGCTCGCGACGAGCATCGTGACTCCGAGGTAGACCATGTACGCCGCGCCGGCGAGCTTGAGAATCGTGAACGCGAGCTCCGAGGCCGCAAGCAGGGCGGCGGCACCGACGGCTGCGGCCGCGCCCCACACGAACGACCCCGAGCAGATGCCGAAGGCCGTCGCGTAGGCGTGGCTGCGCGACTGGGTGAGGGACGAGCGCAGCACGAGCGCGGTGTCGAGCCCGGGGATGATGGTGAGCAGCCCCGCCAGGAGGGCAAACGACCACAGCGCCGAGGCGACGGTCACGAGCCGACCTCCTGGTAGGCAGCGAAGAGCAGGGCCTCCTCGGGCCCGGCGAGCACGGTCGGCTTGCCCACGTCATCCAGGACGATGAAGCGCATCATCCCGGCCCTGGCCTTCTTGTCGCGCTGCATGGTAGCCAGCAGCGTCTGCCAGCGCCCGACCGGATACTCGGTCGGCAGGGTGAGGGAGCTCAGGATGCTGCGGTGGCGGTCGACCACCTCGTCGCTGAGCGATCCCGCGATGCGGCCGAGCTCGGCGGCGAACACCATGCCCACGGAGATCGCGGCGCCGTGGCGCCAGCGGTAGCGCTCCGCGTGCTCGATGGCGTGACCGAGGGTGTGCCCGTAGTTCAGGATCTCGCGCAGTCCCGACTCGGTGAAGTCCTCGCTCACCACGCGCGCCTTGAGCGCGACGGAGAGCTCGACGACGCGCCGGAACTCGTCGCTGTGCGGGTCTGTCGCGACATCCGGGTCCCGCTCGATGATGTCGAGGATCTCGGGTTCCCCGATGAAGCCGCACTTCACGATCTCCGCAAAGCCGGCGAGAATCTCGTTCCGCGGCAGGGTGTCGAGGAGATCGAGGTCGGCGACGACGGCGGCCGGCGCGTAGAACGAGCCGACGAGATTCTTGCCCTCCGCGGTATTGATGCCCGTCTTGCCTCCGACCGCGGCATCCACCATGCCGGCCACGCTCGTCGGGCACTGGATGAGCCGCACGCCCCGCAACCACGTCGCGGCGACGAAACCCGCGAGATCGGTCGTCGCTCCCCCGCCGAGCCCGATCACTGCGTCGGTGCGGGTGAAGTCGGTCTGGCCCATGATCTGCCAGCAGAACGCGGCGACTTCGACGCGCTTGGCGTCTTCGGCATCCGGGACCTCGGCCAGGTAGACCTCGAACCTGTCGAGCAGGCTCTCGCGGAGCTCCGCCGCCTTCGCCCCCAGAGTGGGCGGGTGCACGATGAGCACCTTGGCGACGCGCGGGCCCAATTGGTCGGCGATCGAGCCGAGGAGGCCCCGGCCGATGAGCACGTCGTACGGGTTCGTACCGGTCACGGGGATGACGGTGGTCTCAGTCATGGCGTC
Source organism: Antiquaquibacter soli (assembly GCF_030580675.1). Lineage (GTDB taxonomy): Bacteria > Actinomycetota > Actinomycetes > Actinomycetales > Microbacteriaceae > Rhodoglobus > Rhodoglobus soli. The sequence continues at coordinate 1,480,811 of NZ_JAUQUB010000001.1, forward strand.
GGGTCTCCAGCCAGTCGGCGATGCGCACGGCGACGGAGTCGAGGGGCACGTCGGAGGTATCGATGGTCAGCTGCGACAGGCGGTCGTAGATCGGCTGTCGGGAGGCGACGAGCGCCGCCCACGCGTCGATCCCGGATGACACGAGCGGCCGCTTCCCGTTCGCGATGCGCTTCTCGACCGCGTCGGGTCGCACAGTGAGCTGCACGACCGGCAGTCCCTCAAGGTCGGCCTGCGTCTCGGCGTCGAGCACCGCTCCCCCGCCGAGCGTGACGATCGCAGGCTCGCGCAGGGCCGCAGCCACCGCGGCACGCTCAAGAGCGCGGAAGTGCGGCTCGCCGTGCTCCTCGAAGATCTTCGCGATGGGACCGTGCCCGGAGACGACCGTGCTGTCCGTATCGATGAGAGGGGCACCCAGGAGTTTCGACAGTCGCTTGCCGGTACGGGTCTTGCCCGCCCCGGGCGCGCCGATGAGCACGAGGAGGGCGCGGTCACTCACCCTGCGACGACCTCGCCGTCACGAGCGCGTCGGGAATTGCCGCGAGGTAGGCGTCGAGGTTGCGCTTCGTCTCCGCGAGCGAGTCTCCCCCGAACTTCTCGAGGACGGAGTTCGCAAGGACAAGGGCGACCATCGCCTCCGCGACGACACCGGCTGCGGGCACCGCGCACACGTCGGAGCGCTGGTGGTGGGCTTCAGCAGCGGCGCCCGTGGCAACGTCCACGGTTCGCAGGGCGTGAGGCACCGTCGAGATTGGCTTCATGGCGGCGCGAACCCTCAGGAGAGTTCCCGTGCTCATGCCCCCCTCCGTGCCGCCGGCCCGGTCGGTCAGCCTGGTGATGCCGTCGGGGCCGATGACGAGCTCGTCGTGGGCCTGCGATCCCCGGCGCCGCGCCGTCTCGAAGCCGTCGCCGACTTCGACGCCCTTGATGGCCTGGATGCCCATGAGCGCGGCCGCGAGCTGCGAGTCGAGGCGGCGATCCCAGTGCACGTACGAGCCGAGGCCCGGGGGGACACCGTACGCGAGAACCTCGACGACCCCGCCGAGCGTATCGCCGTCATCGTGGGCGCGGTCGACCTCGGCCACCATCGCCTCCGATGTTGCGGAATCGAAGCAGCGCAGCGGGTCGGCGTCGAGACCGGGCACGTCGAGCGGGCCGGGGAGAGGCGAACCGTCGGGCACGCGCACCGTGCCGATCGACAGCGTGTGGCTCACGATCTCGATGCCGAGCGCACGGAGGAAGGCGCGAGCGACTGCTCCGAGCGCGACGCGCGCCGCGGTCTCCCGCGCGCTCGCGCGCTCCAGGACGTTCCGCGCTTCGGGGAAGTCGTACTTCTGCATGCCGGTGAGGTCGGCGTGGCCCGGTCGCGGCCGGGTGAGCCAGGCCCCGCGCCCCTTGGGCAGGGTCTCGGGATCGACGGGCACGGCACTCATCACGTCGACCCAGCGCGGCCACTCGGTGTTGCCGATCCGCAGGGCGACGGGGCTGCCCATGGTCGCGCCGAACCGGATGCCGCCCGAGATGGTCAGCTCGTCCTGCTCGAACTTCATCCGAGCCCCGCGGCCATAGCCGAGGGACCGCCGGTGCATGTCCTCCTGGATCGCCTCCGGCGAGATGGGAACGCCCGCGGGGAGCCCCTCGAGGATGGCGATCAGTTCAGGACCGTGCGACTCTCCGGCCGTCAACCAACGAAGCATGCGCCAATCCTCCCACAGCGCGGCGACGGCTCAGGCGACGGCGGCGCGCATCGCCTCGAGCACTCGCGGCTCGTCGGGCAGCGGGGCATCCGGGTCGCCGCCGACGAAGATGCGCACCTGCCCGACGGCCTGCTGCAGCAGGAGCTCCAGGCCGGACACGACGGCACCGCCCGCCTCCTGCCACGCGAGCGCCAGCGCGCTCGGCCACGGGTCGTACGCCACGTCGAAGAGCACGCTCGAGGCGCGCACCGCTTCCGGGAACACCAGATCGTTCTGACCGCCCGGCACCGTACTGATCACCGCGTCAGGGATGCCCGGACCCACGTCGGCCGACCACTCCCGCACGACGACCTCGATGCCCTCCTGCTCACCGAGCGCCACGAGGCCGAGCGCTTTAGCGGGTGTGCGAGCGCAGACCACCGCCCGTCGAGCACCGAGCTCGCCGACGGCGACGAGGACGGAGGCTGCGGTGGCCCCGGCACCGAGGAGCGTCACCGACTCGAGCGACTCCACGCCGACGGAGCGCAATGAGGCGACCGCGCCGAGCACGTCGGTGTTGAAGCCCTGCACCTCGTTGTCGGCGAAGAGCACCGTGTTCGCCCCGCCGACCCGCTCGACCATGGGGTGCGCGCGGTCGAGGAGCGGGAGGATGTCGCGCTTCAGCGGCATGGTGAGCGACAGTCCGCGCCACGACCCATCCAGGGAGTCGACGAAGACCGGCAGCCGGTCGCCGGTCATCTCCACGGCCTCGTAGCTCCAGTCCAGGCCGAGTTCGCGATAGGCGGCGCGCTGGATCAGGGGCGACTTCGAGTGGGCGATGGGCGAGCCGAGCACCGCGAGCCGCGTGCGCGGATCACTCACAGTACGCGGCGTTCTCCGCGCTCGCGTCGCACCAGGCGAGGAGCTGGTCGACCGCGGCCTGGTGCTCGTCGACGGTCTCCGAGAACACCGTCTCCCCGGTGGCGAGATTGATGGGCACGAAGAACAGCCACGGACCGTCCGCCGGGTTCAGCGCAGCGGAGATGGCGTCATCGCCGGGGAGACCGATCGGGCCGATCGGCATGCCGGGGTTGGCGTACGTGTTGTACGGGTTGCTCGCGTCCGCGCGCTCCTCGTCCGTCGTCCACACCGTGTGGAGGTTCCCCGTGCCGTAGGCGACGGTCGCGTCCGACTCGAGGTTGATCCCCTGGTCCAGCCGGTTGTAGAAAACGCGGGAGACCTTGTAGAAGTCGTCGATGTTCCATCCGGCCTCGCGCTGGATGATCGACGCCATCGTCAGCACCTGGTGGCGCTGATCGGGCGCGACACCGAAGGCGTCGAGGTGCTCGAACATCGTGTTTACCAGGAGCTGCAGGATGTCTTGCGCCGACTCCGTTCCCTCCAGTTGGTACGTCGCCGGGAACAGGTAGCCCTCGAGCGAGGGTGCTTCGGCGGGCACGCCGTAGGCCTGCGGGTTCGCCGCTGCAGCCTGCACGTCGGCGAGCGGGATGCCGGTCGTCTCGGCGATGATCTCGAGCACGTCCGGCAGGACCGCCCCCTCGGTGATGAGGAGCTCGTTCGTGACCTTGTTGGCGGGGTCCTGCAGCGCGGCGATCGCCGACTCGGCGCTCATCTCTTTCTGGAGGCGCCAGTTGCCGGGAAGGAAGCCGATGGAGTCGTCTTCGAGCAGGATGTCGTAGACGGCGTCGAACGTCATCGTGACTCCGGCCTGGTGCAGCGTATTCGCCACGTCTGCGCCGATATCACCGGACTGGATTGTCACGATGACCTCTTCGCCGTTCCCGCTGCCCTCGTAGTCGTTGGGGAGCTCCCAGCCCAGCAGCTCGCGGACCTGCTCCTCATAATTGGCCCACACGAAGGCCGCGGCGCCACCCAGTCCGCCGAGGACGATGACGATAGGCAGCGTGATCTTGAGCCACAGCAGGTTTCGCTTGCGCGGCGCCCGGGGATATCCCGAATCTGACCCGCGACCTCCACCGCCCGAGCCGCGACCTGACCCGCCGCCCGCACCGCGCCCGCGGCGACCCTCGTTCTCGCGGAGTTCTCGACGGCTCAGCGGGGCGCCCGCGGTACCGGGTGCCGGATCGGCCGGGCCGAAGAGACCACCGAACGGATCCTCGTCCTGGTCGCTGGCGGCAGCTGCGGCCTGAGGCATGGCCGGATACTGAGCGGTGGGAGTCGGCGACGCCGGCTGCGGCGGGAACTGCTCCCCCGGAACGGGAGCGGCCTGCTGCGGCGCTGACCGCTCGTCGGGCTGGGTCGTGAAGAAGTCTTCCCAGCTCGGTTCGTTCGCCATCTATGGTCCTTCGTCCGGGTCGACGACGGCGCCCGGCGGTCGACCCGCGGAGCGCTCGAAGTCGAGGGCGTGCTGCAGAATTATAACGGCGGCAACCTGATCGACGACCGAGCGCGACTGCCTCGAACTGCGGCCCGCGCCCCGCAAGGCGGAGTGAGCGGAGACCGTCGAGAGCCGCTCGTCGACGAGGCGCACGGGCGCCAGTCCGAGCCGCGCGACGCCCGTCGCGAAGGCGCGGGCATCCGCTGTCGACGCCGTCTCGGTGCCCGAGAGCGCGATCGGCAGCCCCACGACGATCTCCACCGCGTCGAGCTCCCTGACGAGCTCGACGATCCGCTCGAGGTCGCCATCGCCCCGTGCGACCGTCTCGACGGGGGTCGCGAGCATCCCGTGCAGATCGCTGCGGGCGACGCCGATGCGCGCCGTGCCGACGTCGATGCCGACTCGCACGCCCGCGCGCATGCTCAGCTCGAGACCGCGCTCACGAGCGCGTCGAGTGCAGCGGGGATCGCCGCGACATCTGCACCACCGCCCTGAGCGATGTCGTCCTTGCCGCCGCCGCCGCCGCCGAGCACCGCAGCAGCCGCCTTCGCGAGCGCTCCCGCCTTCACTCCCGCCGCCCTCGACGCGTCGTTGGTCGCGACGATGACGGCCGGCTTCCCGCCGACCTCGGCGGCGAGAGCCACCAGACTCGGGGCCGAGCCGAGCCGGTCGCGAACCGCGAGCACGAGAGAGCGCAGGTCGTCGCCCGAGCCGACGGAACCGACGTTCTCGACGACGGCGACGAGGTCGCCGACCGAACGCTGGTTGGCGACGAGCGCGGGGATGCGCTGCGACAGCTGGGCCTGCTCGTACTGGGCGATCGTGCGCTCCGCGGCCTTGAGGCTCGCCATGAGCTCCGCGATTCGGTCAGGCAGCTGCTCTCGCGGGGTCTTGAGCGTCGACGTGAGCTGAGAGACGATCGCCCGCTCGGTCGCGAGGTCCTTGAAGGCGTCGAGTCCGACGAGGGACTCGATGCGCCGGTTGGTGGCTCCGACGGACGACTCCCCCACCACGCTGATGAGGCCGACCTCGGACGAGCGGCCCACGTGCGTGCCCGCGCACAGCTCGAGCGACCAGGGTCCCCCGATCTCGACGACTCGAACCGTGTCGCCGTACTTCTCGCCGAAGAGCGCCATGGCGCCGAGCGCCTTGGCATCGTCGAGCGCCATCAGCCGCGTCGTCACCTCGAGGTTGTCCCGAACGGCGTTGTTGGCGACTTCTTCCACCTCGGATCGCGTCGCCGGCGAGAGCGCCTCGTTCCACGAGAAGTCGAGGCGCATGTAGCCGGCCTTGTTGTACGAGCCGGACTGGTGCGCCTGCGGGCCGAGGATCTGGCGCAGTGCCGCGTGGATGAGGTGCGTCGCCGAGTGGGCTTGGGTCGCGCCACGCCGCCACTCCGGGTCGACGAGCGTCGTCGCGGCATCCCCGACTCCCACTTCGCCCGAGGTGACCTGCACCTTGTGGCTGATGAGCCCCTTCACCGGCTTCTGGACGTCGAGCACCTCGAGCTCGAAACCGCTGCCGACGATGGTGCCCGCGTCGGCCTCCTGGCCGCCGGACTCGGCGTAGAGCGACGTCTCGGCCAGGATGACCTCCGCGATATCGCCCGCAACCGCTTTCGTTACCGACTCGCCATTGACGATGATGCCGAGAATCGTGCTGTCCGTCGTGAGGTACTCGTAGCCGGTGAACACCGTCTCGCCCTGCGCGCGGAACGCGCTGTACACGGAGAGGTCCGCGAGGTGCTGCTTCTTGGACTTCGCGTCCTCCTTGGCGAGGGTGCGCTGGCGCTGCATGAGCGAATCGAAGGCGTCGCGGTCCACCGACAGTCCCGCCTCCTCCGCGATCTCCAGAGTGAGGTCGATCGGGAAGCCGTAGGTGTCGTGGAGCAGGAACGCCGTGTCGCTCGGGAGCTCCGTGGAGCCCGCCTGCTGCGAGCGGGAGACCGCGACATCCAGGATGCTCGTGCCGCTCGCGAGGGTGCGCAGGAAGGTCTCCTCCTCCCCGAGCGCGAGCCGCGAGATGCGGTCGAACTCGGTGGAGACCTCCGGGTACTGGGCCTTCATCGCGTCGCGCGACGCCGGGAACAGCTCGGCGAAGGTAGGGTCTTCGACGCCCAGCAGGCGCATGGCACGCACGCTGCGCCGCAGCAGTCGACGCAGGATGTATCCGCGGCCCTCGTTGCTCGGGGTGACCCCGTCCGACATCAGCATGAGGCTCGAGCGGACGTGGTCGGCGATGACGCGCATCCGCACGTCGTCGTCGTGGTTGTGGCCGTACCGCCGCCCGGAGAGCTCGGCCGCCTTGTCGAGCACCGGCCGGACCTGGTCGATCTCGTACATGTTCTCGACGCCCTGCTTGATGAACGCGACGCGCTCCATGCCCATGCCGGTGTCGATGTTCTTCTTCGGGAGCTCGCCGAGGATCTCGAACTCCTTGCCGCTGCCCTCTCCGCGGAGGTACTGCATGAAGACGAGGTTCCAGATCTCGACGTACCGGTCGTCGTCCGTCGCGGGGCCTCCGTCGATGCCGTACTTCGGCCCGCGGTCGAAGAAGATCTCCGAGCAGGGGCCCGCAGGGCCGGGCTGGCCCGTCGACCAGTAGTTCGTGTCCTTGTCGAGGCGCTGGATTCGCTCGTCCTTCAGGCCCGCGACCTTCTTCCAGAGCTCGATCGCCTCGTCATCGTCCTTGTAGACGGTGACCCACAGGTCCTTCTCATCGAACCCCAGGCCGCCCTTCGACTCCTCGCTAGTGAGAAGCTCCCAGGCGTAGGTGATCGCGCCTTCCTTGAAGTAGTCGCCGAACGAGAAGTTGCCGTTCATCTGGAAGAACGTGCCGTGCCGAGGCGTCTTGCCGACCTCCTCGATGTCGAGAGTGCGGATGCACTTCTGCACGCTCGTCGCGCGGGGGAAGGGCGCCGGGACCAGCCCGGTGAGATAGGGGACGAACGGCACCATGCCGGCAACGGTGAACAGCAGCGTCGGGTCGTCGCTCACGAGCGAGGCGGAGGGGACGACGGTGTGCCCGCGGTCCCCGAAGAAGGTCAGCCAGCGGTTCTGGATGTCAGCGGTCTGCATGAATTCCTGGGGTCGGTAACGGCGGGGAGAACCCCGGGATGAACGGTCGAGCGGGTCTAGCGCGAGCGCGTGAGGTCGGCGATCGCTTCCTCGGCCTCGGCCACGGCGGCGCGCAGCTCGGCTTCGCGAGCCTTGTACCCGTCGACGACGGCCGCACCGAACTCGCGCGCCTTCGAGTCGACATCCTCGAAGAAGCGCTTGCCCTCGGGCGTCTTGGCGACCTGGTGAGCGACGACGAATCCGATGGCGACGCCGGCCACCAGCAGAAGAAGGCCCTTCATGACTGCTCCTAGAGTTCGTGCGGGAAAGCTGAGGCCTCCAGCTTACTTCGTCGGCGCGGCGGACCTCCGGCCCTGCCGCAGTCCGACGATCGCCGCGCGAACCCCCGCCGAGAACCCGGCGATCTTGATGAGCGGTCCGCCGACGGTAGCCGCGAAGAGCGCGACGAGCGAAGAGACATTGCTGGTGGCCTCCTCGACACTGCTCGTGATCGCATCGACGCGAGCGAGTTGCTTGTTCGTCTCGCTGATCGTCGTCGTCGCCTCTTCGAGCAGCGGGGTCACATTCTCGCTGAGCCCGCGGATGGCGGTGCTCGTCTCATCGAATACTCGGCCGAGCTTGACCAACGGCACGGCGAGGAGCCCGACGAGAACCGCGAAGATGCCGGCAGCGATGAGCCCGGCGATGTCACCACCCGTCATGGGAGTCCTCCTGGAAACAGCGAAGCGGGCCACCCGATCGGATGACCCGCTCCAGCGTAGAGCGAAATGCGGTACTAGCGCGCCGCGTAGTACTCGACGACGAGCTGCACTTCGCAGGTCACGGGGACCTCGGCACGCTTCGGACGACGAACCAGGCGGGCCTGGAGCTTGTCCAGCTCGACCTCGAGGTAGGCCGGGACCTTGGGGAGGACGTCGGCGTGACCGCCGGCGGCGGCGACCTGGAAGACCTCGAGGCCCTCGCTGCGCTCCTTGACATGGATGAGCTGACCCGGCTTCACGCGGAAGGACGGGCGGTCGACGAGCTTGCCGTCGACGAGGATGTGGCGGTGCACGACGAGCTGGCGCGCCTGCGCGGTCGTGCGGGCGAACCCGGCACGGAGCACGAGGGCGTCCAGACGCATCTCGAGCTGCTCGACGAGGTTCTCACCGGTCAGGCCCGCCGTCTTGCGCGCCTCCTCGAACTGGATGCGCAGCTGCTTCTCGCGGATGCCGTACTGCTCGCGCAGGCGCTGCTTCTCGCGGAGGCGCACGGCGTAGTCGCTGTCGGCCTTGCGCTTGGTGCGGCCGTGCTCGCCGGGAGCGTAGGGGCGCTTCTCGAGGTACTTGGCCGCCTTCGGGGTGAGGGCGATGCCGAGAGCGCGGGAGAGACGGACCTTGCGGCGGTCCTGGGACTTCGTGGGCATGGTGGAGCCTTTCGCTACGTGGCCGCGGCGATCGCGGCTCACGGACGTGCATCCGGCCTCTCTCCTGATCGGACACGCACGTCGGGGCGCGCCGGGAGCACTGCTTCGAGGAAGGGGATGTGTCCGGCGTCCAGCCGAACCCGACTACTTTACCAGAACAGCGGCCCGTCAGGTGCCGCGGATGATCGCACGCAGCTTCTCCAGGCGAGCGGCGACGTCGCGCTCGTTCCCATTGCTGCTCGGTGAGTAGTACTCGGTGCCCACGAGTTCATCGGGAAGGTACTGCTGGCGAGCCACGCCGAACTCCGCGTCGTGGGAGTACACGTAGCCCTTGCCGTGGCCGAGACGCTTCGCCCCCGGATAGTGCGCGTCGCGCAAGTGCTTCGGCACGCGCCCGATGCGTCCCGCTCGGACGTCGGCGATCGCGGCATCCAGGGCGACATAGGCTGCGTTCGACTTGGGGGCCGTCGCGAGGTAGACGACCGCTTCCGCGAGCGGGATGCGCCCCTCCGGCATCCCGATGAACTGGACGGCGTCAGCGGCGGCCGTCGCGACGAGCAGCGCTTGTGGGTCGGCCATCCCGACATCCTCCGCCGCGCTGATGATCACCCGGCGCGCGATGAACCGCGGGTCCTCCCCCGCCTCGATCATCCGGGCGAGGTAGTGCAGCGCGGCATCGACGTCGGAGCCTCGCACCGACTTGATGAAGGCACTGATGACGTCGTAGTGCTCGTCGCCCTGGCGGTCGTACCTCAGGAGCGCGCGATCGACGGCGGAGGCCACGATCTCGGGCGTCACGACAGGAAGCGCCGGACCCTCCGCCGCCGCTGCGGCAGCATAGGCCGACGCCTCAAGGGCGGTGAGTGCGCGGCGCGCATCGCCGGAGGCGAGCCGCACGATCGCCGCGCGGGCGTCAGCCGAGAGCTCCACCGCTCCGCGGAGCCCGCGCTCATCGACGAGGGCACGATCGACGAGCTCGCCGAGATCGTCGTCGCTCAGCGGTTCGAGGGTGAGCAGCAGGGACCGCGACAGGAGCGGGGAGATGACCGAGAAGGAGGGGTTCTCGGTCGTCGCCGCGACGAGGATGACCCACCCGTTCTCGACGCCGGGCAGCAGGGCGTCCTGCTGGGCCTTCGTGAACCGGTGGATCTCGTCCAGGAACAGGACCGTGGACAGCCCGTAGAGGTCGCGCGCCGAGAGGGCCTCCTCCATCACCTGGCGCACGTCGCGAACGCCGGCCGTGACCGCCGACAGCTCGACGAACTTCCGGCCCGAGCTCTGCGCAATCGCCTTCGCGAGGGTCGTCTTGCCGGTTCCCGGCGGCCCCCAGAGGATGATCGAGACCGAGCTCTGCTCGCCCGCCGTGCTGCGGGCGAGCGCCACGAGCGGCGAGCCCGGGGTGAGGAGGTGCTTCTGACCGACCACCTCGTCGAGCGTGCGCGGTCGCATCCGGACGGCCAGCGGGGTCGCGCCCGAGTTCAGGCCCGGCTGAGCATCCATGCCGCCATCGTAATCCGGACCGCCGTCAGCGTTTTGCCCGCTGCCCGGCCCTCGTCGTAGGGTTCACTGACCCCACCATCGTTTCTCGAGGAGCACCGTGGCACCCAGCAAGAACACCGAGCGCGAGGCACGCGAGGCTCGGGAGCGCCTGCGCCGGTACAACGCACGCCAGGCTGTCCACGAGAACCGGCTCACCCGCCGCCGTCGCGACAACATCATCGCGATCATCGGCGTGGTCGCGGTCGCCGCGGCCGCAACCGGCCTCCAGCTCTTCTATTTCAACGGCGGCCCCGGTACACCGACGCCGGTCCCCTCGGCGTCGGAGACCCTGGCACCGGAGGGGCAGAACGTCGGCAACGTCCCCGAGCCGGGTTTCGCCGAGGGCAAGACCTACACGGGGACCCTGGTGCTCAACGGCGACGTCACCCTCGGCGTGACGCTCGACGCCGCCCTCGCACCGCAAGCGGTGTCGTCGATCCTCGCCGACTCCCTCACCGGGTACTACGTCGACAAGACCTGCCACCGACTCGTGACCGGCACCGCAGGGCTCATCCAGTGCGGTTCCCTCGACGGCACCGGCGCCACGGACCCCAGCTACAGCTACGGGCCCATCGAGAACGCCCCTGCGGACGGTCTGTACCCCGCCGGGACGATCGCGATGGCCCGGGCCGGCAACGACGCCTACAGCAACGGTCGACAGTTCTTCATCGTCTTCCAGGACACCACCCTGCCTGCGGACAGCGCGGGCGGCTACACGGTCGTGGGCCAGGTGACGTCGGGGCTCGACGACCTCGTGTCGAAGATCGCGGACGCGGGTGCCGTCGACGGCGCGAGCGATGGCGCCCCCGTCGTTCCCACGACGATCACGAGCTTCACGATCCAGTAACACCCGGCCGACGCCGAGGAGGGTGCCCTAAGCTGGTGACCGCCCGAAGCGTCCGAACGGGCACACAGCGCAGGCGAGGGATTGACGTGACAGACGAACAGGCTCCGTGGGGTCGTGTCGACGAGACCGGGACGGTCTTCGTCCGCGAGGCGGAGGGCGAGCGCGCCGTCGGCCAGTACCCGGATGGCACGCCCGAGGAGGCCCTCGCCTACTTCGAGCGCAAGTACACCGAGCTCGCCGGCCAGGTCACCCTCCTCGAGCAACGCGCCCGTCGCGGCGCTCCCGCGGCCGACATCGCCAAGACGGTCTCGTCCTTGTCTTCGAGCATCGCGGGCGCGAATGCCGTCGGTGACCTCGCTTCCCTCCAACGCCGCCTTGAGGCCCTCGGCGGGACCGTGTCGGAGCTCACCGAGAAGCAGTCCGAGGAGGCGCGCGCCGCTGTCGCCGCGGCACTCGTCGAGCGCGAAGCCCTCGTTGCCGAAGCGGAGAAGCTCGCCGCCCAGGATCCTGCGAAGGCGCAGTGGAAGCAGGTCACCGCCGCCATCGACGACATCTTCGCCCGCTGGCAGAAGCACCAGGCGGAGGGACCTCGCCTCCCGAAGAACGAGGCCAACGAACTGTGGAAGCGGTTCCGCGCGGCGCGCACCACCATCGACACCCACCGCAAGGCGTTCTTCGCCGAGTTGGACAGCGTGCACCGCGATGCGCGCGCCGCGAAGCAGCGCCTCGTCGAACGAGCCGAAGCGCTGGTCCCGCAGGGTGCGGACGGCATCGGCGCCTACCGCTCCCTGCTCGACGAGTGGAAGCGCGCGGGTCGGGCCGGCAAGAAGGTCGACGACAGCCTGTGGGCCAAGTTCAAGGCCGCCGGGGACGCGATCTACGCCGCGAAGTCGGAGATCGACGCTCGCGACAATGTCGAGTTCGAGGCGAACCTGGCACTCAAGCTCGAGCTGCTCGCCGAGGCCGAACCCCTGCTGACCGAGACCGATCGGGCCAAGGCCAAGGACGCCCTGCTGAAGATACAGACCCGGTGGGATGCGATCGGCAAGGTGCCGCGCGATCAGGTGCGCGTCATCGAGGACCGGCTCCGCAAGGTCGAGGCGGCCGTCCGGAAGCTCGACGAGGAGCACTGGAACCGGACCAACCCGGAGCGGCAGGAGCGCGAGCAGGGCTTCCTGGGCCAGCTCAACGAGGCCATCGCCAAGCTCGAGCGCGAACTCGATGACGCCAAGGCCTCCGGAGACAAGAAGAAGATCGCCGCGGCGCAGGAAGCGCTCGACGCTCGCCGCGCGTGGCTCGGCGCCCTCTCCAACTAGCGCCGGCCCAGAGTTATCCACCGATAACGATCGACAGCGATCGCCATCGGGCGACGCCGACGAGCATGGGCTCATGGCCCGACTCCCCGCTGTGCTCTCCACCGATGATCTCCCCCTCGCCGAGCTGAGCGCCCTCCGGTGCGACGGCGTGCTCGTCCGGGTCGGGTCGTGCTACACCCCGGTCGACCAACCGGACGGCACGGGCATCCGGGCCATCGCGGCCGCGCACGGCATGCACGAGCGGATGATCGCGGAGCGGATGACCGCCGCGTGGATCTGGGGTGCGCGCGACGAGGCGCCGACGCCCCACCAGTTCTGCACCGATCTCGGTGCCCGGGTCTCGCACCAGGTGCGGCCGTGGCTCGAGCTGCGTGAGGTGGTTCTCTCCCCCATGGACATCGCGATGGTCGGCGACCTGGCCGTCACGACACCCGCGCGTACGCTCGCCGACCTGGCGCGATTCCAGCCCGAGTGGGGCCCGCTCGAGCAGTCGATCGCCGAACGGCTCTCCGCCCTCGCCGACGACCCCGGAGCTGTGCGGGAGGACCTCGAGCGCACGAAGCTCCCGCACAAGAACCGGGCGATGGCCCGACTGGGGATCAGCCCGAGTTGACCCGGTAGACGTCGTAGACGGCGTCGATCCGGCGCACCGCGTTGAGCACGCGGTCGAGGTGGGTGGTGTCGCCCATCTCGAAGACGAAGCGGCTGAGCGCGAGGCGCTCGCTCGACGTCGAGACGGTCGCGGAGAGGATGTTGACGTGGTTCTCGCTGAGGACACGGGTCACGTCCGAGAGCAGGCCAGAGCGGTCGAGCGCCTCCACCTGGATCTGCACGAGGAACACCGTCTTCGAGTTGGGCGCCCACTCCACGTCGATCATCCGCTCCGGTTCCTGGAGCAACGTCTTGACGTTGTTGCAGTCCTGCCGGTGCACGGACACGCCCGCGCCGCGGGTGACGAAGCCCACGATGTCATCCCCCGGAACCGGCGTGCAGCACTTGGCGAGCTTGACGAGGATGTCGGGGGCGCCGCGCACGAGGACCCCCGAGTCGCTGTTCTTGAGCGCCCGGCTCCGAGCCTTGGGGACGAACGTGAGGTCGTCCTCGTTCTCCGCCTCGGTGTGCAGCGAGGCGACGACCTTCTCGATGACCGACTGCGTGGAGATGTGCCCCTCGCCGACCGCCGCATAGAGCGCCGAGACGTCGTCGTAGCGCATCTGAGCAGCGACGGCGGCAAACGAGTCCTGGCTCATGAGCTTCTGGAGGGGAAGGTTCTGCTTGCGCATCGCTCGCGCGATCGCATCCTTGCCCTGCTCGATCGCCTCGTCGCGGCGCTCCTTCGTGAACCACGCCCGGATCTTGTTGCGGGCGCGAGTGCTCTTGACGAAGTTGAGCCAGTCCTGGCTGGGTGCCGCATCGGGGTTCTTCGACGTGAAGACCTCCACCGAATCCCCGCTCTGGAGAGTGGACTCGAGCGGAACGAGCCGACCATTGACCTTCGCGCCCATCGTGCGGTGCCCGACCTCGGTGTGGACGGCGTAGGCAAAATCTACGGGCGTAGCGCCTGCGGGGAGGCCGATCACCTTGCCCTGAGGCGTGAAGACGTAGACCTCCTTCGCACCGATCTCGAAGCGCAGGCTGTCGAGGAACTCCCCCGGGTCCTCCGTCTCGGCTTGCCAGTCGGTGATGTGGGCGAGCCACGCCATGTCGGTATCGACAGATGTCGTGGCGCCGTCGTCCCCTTTGCCGCCGGCGACACGCTCCTTGTACTTCCAGTGCGCGGCGACTCCGAACTCGGCCCGCTGGTGCATCTCGTGGGTGCGGATCTGGATCTCGACCGCCTTGCCCTGAGGACCGATCACGGTCGTGTGCAGCGATTGGTAGAGGTTGAACTTCGGCGTGGCGATGTAGTCCTTGAAGCGACCGGGAATCGGGTTCCACCGCGCGTGGATCGAGCCGAGGACGGCGTAGCAGTCGCGAACGGAATTGACGAGCACGCGGATGCCCACCAGGTCGTAGATCTCGTCGAAGTCGCGGCCACGCACGATCATCTTCTGGTAGATCGAGTAGTACTGCTTCGGCCGACCCGCCACGGTTCCCTTGATCTTCGACGCCTTGAGGTCGTCATTGACCGCGTCGATGACCTGCTGCATGAACTGCTCGCGCTGCGGAGTGCGCTTCGTCACGAGGCTCTCGATCTCGACGTAGAGCTTCGGGTGGAGTACGGCGAACGACAGGTCCTCGAGCTCGAGCTTGATGGCCTGGATCCCGAGCCGATGCGCCAATGGGGCGTAGATCTCGAGCGTCTCGGTCGCCTTACGAGTCGCGGATGCCTCCTCGACGAACCCCCACGTCCGCGCGTTGTGCAGCCGGTCCGCAAGCTTGATCACGAGCACGCGAATGTCCTTGGACATCGCCACGACCATCTTCCGCACGGTCTCGGCCTGGGCGCTGTCGCCGTACTTGAGTTTGTCGAGCTTGGTGACGCCATCGACGAGCATCGCGATCTCGTCTCCGAAGTCGCGACGGAGCAGGTCGAGCGAGTAGTCGGTGTCCTCGACGGTGTCGTGCAGCAGCGCCGCCGCCACCGTCTTGGAACCGATGCCGAGATCAGCGAGGATCTGCGCGACCGCGACGGGATGCGTGATGTACGGTTCGCCGCTCTTGCGCAGCTGACCGCGGTGCGCGCGCTCTGCGGCGGTGTAGGCGCGCTCGATGAGGGCGACGTCGGCCTTGGGGTGGTGCATCCGCACGGTCTTGATCAAGCGATCGACGGCCCCCGCCGGCTGGGCCCGGGAGAACAGCCGTGGCAAGAGCGTGCGCAGGGAGGCGGTCGACTGAGTCTCGGTCATTCGTGCTCCTCCCGATTCAATTCTAAATCGGGTCTATCGAGCATCCGCGGTGACGACGGGGCCCCCCGCAGCCTGCCACGCGACCATGCCCCCCGCGACGTTGACTGCCTCGTGGCCGAGCTCGAGGAGCGCGGCGGTGACGCGCGCAGACCGCATACCGCTGTGGCAGATGACGAGGATCTCGCCCTCGGGGACGTCATCGAGCCGATTGCCGATCTCCGAGAGGGGCAGCAGGATTGCACTCGGCGCGTGGCCGGAATCCCACTCGTGCTGCTCGCGGACGTCGACGAGCACGGCGCCCTTCTCGACGGCGGCGATAGCCGCGTCGACGTCGATCTCGGGCAGGTCGTCCATGGCTACTTCGCCGACGCGCCGCTCAGCGCCCGAGCTGCGAGCACCTTCTTCGTGTGCGCCTTGATCGCGGGCTCCCCTTCGCGCAACTGCGAGTACAACGGAGCAGCGATGAAGATCGTCGAGTACGTACCGACCACGATGCCGATGAAGAGCGCGAGCGAGATGTCGCGCAGTGTTCCCGCACCGAGCACATACGCGCCGATGAAGAGGATGGATGCGACGGGCAGGGCAGCCACCACACCAGTGTTGATCGATCGCACGAGCGTCTGGTTCACACCGAGGTTCACGGACTCCGCGAACGTTCGCCTCGATTCGTCCCCGTCCTCGGCCGTGTTCTCTCGGACCTTGTCGAAGACGACGACCGTGTCGTAGAGGGCGTACCCGAGGATAGTCAGGAAGCCGATGACCGCTGCGGGTGTGATCTCGAAGCCGAAGATGCCGTACACGCCCACGGTGATGATGATGACGTGGAAGAGCGAGAGGTTCGCGGCGAGGGCCATCTTCCAGGTACGGAAGTAGAGCGCCATGAACAGCGCGGCCACGAGGATGAACACGATGAGCGCCCGGATGGCGGCCCCCGTGATGTCCGCTCCCCAGGTCGGGCCGATGAAGGACGCGGCGACATCCGATACGGGTACGTCGTAGGCGGCGGCCAGGGCGTCGCGGACCTGGCCGGACTCCTCCTGCGTGAGCTGCTCGGTCTGAACGCGGATCGAGTTCGATCCGACGACGGAGACGCGCGGGTTCGCCTCGGCGACGACGCTGTTCACGGCGTCGGTGGCGAGCTGCTCCTCGACATCGGCAACCTCGGACACCACGAACTCCGAGCCACCCCGGAACTCGATGCCGAAGACGAAACCGCCCCGGAGGATGGGGACGATGATCGAGACGAGGATCAGCACCGCGGCGATCGAGTACCACATTCGACGCTTGCCGACGAAGTCGATCGAGCGAGCGCCCGTGTAGAGGTCGTTGCCGAACTTGGCGAATGCGCCGGCCATCAGGAATCCTTCCCCTTGGTGCGGGTACTGGCGGCGTCGAGCTCGGCCGCCTTGCGCTCGGCGATGGTCTGACGCTTCGCCGCCTCACGGCTCGCTCCCGATTTCGGTGCGACGACCGGCTCGCGGAACTGCGCACGACCGCGGTACACAGCGCCGAGTGCGTTCGGATCCAGTCCGCTCGCCGGATGCCCACTCGAGAAGAACTTCGTCGCGGCGAGCAGCTGCAGCATCGGGTGGGTGAAGAGCACCACCACGATGACGTCGATGACGACAGTAATACCGAGCGTGAGCGCGAAACCGCGCACGTTGCCGACGGCGAGGAAGAACAGGATGATCGCGGACAGCAGGTTGATCGTCTTCGAGGAGTAGATCGTCCGAAGCGCCCGCTTCCACCCGGCCTCGACGGCGCCCTCGAGAGCGCGACCGTCGCGGAGCTCGTCTCTGATCCGCTCGAAGTAGACGATGAACGAGTCGACCGTCAGACCGATCGCGACGATGAGTCCCGCGACCCCCGCCAGCGACAGGCGGTAGCCCTGGCGCCACGAGAGGATCGCGATGACGAGGTAGGTCAGGACGGCCGCGACGACGAGCGAAGCGATCGTGACCGTGCCGAGCAGCCGGTACTGGAAGAGCGAGTAGATCACGACGAGGATGAGGCCGATGAGGCCGGCGATGATGCCGCTCTGGAGCTGCGTCGTGCCGAGTGTCGCGGAGATGGTCTCGTTGGACTGCACCTCGAAGCCGATGGGGAGCGCGCCGAACTTCAGTTGGTCAGCGAGCACCTTGGCGGTCTCCTGCGTGAAGTTGCCGCTGATCACGGGCTTGCCGTCCGTGATGATCGCGTTGGTCGTGGGCGCGGAGATCACCGCGCCGTCGAGGACGATGGCGAAGCGGTTGCGCGGGTCGGTGTCGGGGAATCCGTAAAGCCGCTCCGTGACCTGCGCGAACTGCTCCGTGCCCTCGCCGTTGAACGTGATGAACACACCCCACACGCCCGTGCTGACGCCCTGGGAGTTGGGAACGAGGCCGCTCGTGGCATCGCTGATCGTCTCACCGGACACCTCGACGGGCCCGAGGATGTACTTGAAGCTGCCGTCCTGCTCGCACGTGATGAGGGGCTCGTCCGCGGGAGCGACGTTGGCGTTGGTGTCCTCGAGCGTCGAGCAGTCGAAGTTGAGGTACTCGTCGTAGAGCGCCGGGCTGACCCAGTTCGGGTCGCTCGCGTCCGTCGGCGCCGCGGTCGCGGTCGTCGCGAGCGGCTCGGGGGTGGGACTGCTCGAGTCGGTCGGCTCCGGCGTCGGGCTCGAGGTGGAGTCGACAGACGACGAGGTCGCGACATCCGTGTAGATCACCGGGCGGAACTCGAGCTTCGCCGACGACTGGATTCGCGCGAGGGTCTGCGCGTCCGGCTCGCCCGGAATCGAGACGACGACGTTCTGCCCGCCCTGCGTGGTGACCTCGGCCTCGGCGACGCCCGCGGCGTCGATGCGGTCACGGATGATCGAGACGGCCTGGTCGAGCTGCTCCTGAGTGACGGTCTGCCCGCTCTCGAGCCGCGGCGCGAGGATGATCTGCGTGCCGCCCTCGAGGTCGAGGGCGAGCTTCGGCGCCCACGTGGCAGTGCTGAAGAGCACGCCTCCCGCGAGAAGCGCCGTGAGTCCGACGGTGATGACCCCGAGCCACGCGAGCGAACGCCACGCCTTCTTCACGGGAGTTGATCTGGCCAACTGCGAACTCTGCTTTCTTCGGCTCGGAGCCCGGATGCGGGCGCACCGGGAACGGCTGGCCCTGCCGCAATGCAGGGCCAGCACCCAAGGCTAGTGGTTACTCGCCGGTCTTCTTGGTCGAACGGGGCTTCTTCGCCGGCTCGACGCGTTCGCCGTAGGCGGGCTCGGTCGCT
Organism: Antiquaquibacter soli; assembly: GCF_030580675.1. GTDB lineage: Bacteria > Actinomycetota > Actinomycetes > Actinomycetales > Microbacteriaceae > Rhodoglobus > Rhodoglobus soli. The sequence goes on from NZ_JAUQUB010000001.1 coordinate 1,499,131, forward strand.
TCCGCCGCCTCCGCGGCCTCGCGCTCGGCCTGCTCGCGGTTCGCGATCTCCATGGCCTCCTCGACCGAGCGGGGAGCACCCGGCTCGACGGCGGTCTCGTCGACGACCTTCGCGAGCGTCTGGCGGTGCACCGTCACGACGACTCCGGGGCTGATCTCGAGCTCGGCCTGGTTGGCAACCTCGTCAACCGCCTTGAGGGTTCCGAAGAGGCCGTAGTTGGTCATCACTCGGGCGCCCGGGACCATCTTGGTCTGCAGCTCCTCGGCCTGCTGGCGGCGCTTGCGGCTGTTGCGGAACATGAAGAAGATCAGCACAGCGAGGATGACGAGCATCCCGATTGTTAACGGGTCCATGGGTTACCTTCCGAGGAGGAGCGGCCGCGCGGCCGAGTGGCCGTCAGTCTACGGATGCGAAGCTGAGCGACTGCCTAAGAATTATAGGTCATCGCCGAAGAGGCCCGGATTAGCTGGGGAGCCCGCCGCGGGCGGAGCGAGTTCGAAGTGCCGCCACGCGTCGCGGGTGGCGACGCGACCCCGCGGCGTGCGGGTGAGAAGGCCGATCCGAACGAGGAAGGGCTCGACCACCGACTCGATGGTCTCCGCCTCCTCGCCGACGGACACGGCGAGGGTGTTGAGGCCGACGGGACCGCCGTCGAACCGGCGCAGGACCGTCATCATGACGGCCCGGTCGAGGCGGTCGAGACCGAGCGCGTCGACGTCGTACAGGTCGAGGGCGGCATGCACCGCGTCCATGCCTGCACCGGTGCCCTTGACGAGCGCATAGTCGCGTACTCGGCGCAGGAGTCGATTCGCGATTCGAGGCGTACCGCGCGATCGGCGCGCGATCTCGCCGAGAGCATCCCGGTCCACCGACAGGTCGAGAAGGCGCGCCGCGCGGGTCAGGACCTGCTCGAGTTCGCCCTCCTCGTAGAACTCCAGGTGGGCCGTGAAGCCGAAGCGGTCGCGCAGCGGATTGGGCAGGAGCCCGGCGCGGGTCGTCGCGCCGACGAGGGTGAACGGCGCAAGGTCGAGCGGGATCGAGGTCGCCCCGGCGCCCTTGCCCACCATGATGTCGATGCGGAAGTCCTCCATGGCGAGGTACAGCATTTCCTCCGCCGACCGCGCCATCCGGTGGATCTCGTCGATGAAGAGCACCTCACCGGGAGTGAGCGAGGAGAGCACGGCGGCGAGGTCGCCGGCGTGCTGGATGGCCGGCCCGCTCGACATCCGCAGGGGACGCCCGCTCTCCTGCGCGATGATCATCGCGAGGGTCGTCTTGCCGAGCCCGGGCGGACCCGCGAGCAGGATGTGATCGGGAGTGCGGCTCTGAATCGCCGCGGCCTGGAGCAGGAGCTCGAGCTGTCCGCGCACCTTCGACTGCCCGACGAACTCGGCGAGAGACTTCGGACGCAGCGCGCCCTCGAAGGCGAGCTCGGCATCCGACTCCGGGTCCGGGCTGAGAACGGATTGCGGCTCCATGTCAGCTCCTCGGCCCGAGGGAGGCGAGGGCCAGGCGAAGGAGCGCGGGCACGGCGGCTCGGTCGGCGTCGGTCGCGACGGCGAGAGCATCCTCGACCGCTTGGGCCGCGACTCGCTCCGGCCAGCCGAGGCCGACGAGGGCGACGGTCACGTCCTCCCCCACGGTGGTGGCGACCCGAGCTCCGGATGCCCGAGCCGGTGCCACCACGGAGAGCTTTCCCGCGAGCGACACCGTGATGAGCTTGGCCGTCTTGGGCCCGATACCGGAGACCTTGCGGAATGCCGCGTCGTCCTCGACCGCGACGGCGTGCGACACCTCGACCGGACTCATCGCAGCGAGCACACCGAGTGCGCTCTTCGGACCGACTCCGGTGACGGACCGGAGCAGATCGAAGACCTGCAGCTCGTCGGCGTCCGCGAAACCGTAGAGGGAGAGGTCGTCCTCGCGGACGATGAGCGCGGTGTGCAGCATCGCCTCTGCCCCGACCCGGAGCGCGAGCGCGTGCTGAGGTGTGACCTGCACGCTGAACCCCACTCCGCCAACCTCGATGACCGCCGTGGTTCCGAGGGCGGCGAGAACCGTTCCGCGCACCGAGGCGATCACGAGCCGACCTTCCGGGTCGCGTTCTCCGCATCACGCCACGCACGCTGAGCGGGAGTCAGCGCGGTCACCCGCACGCCCGGAGCGCTCGGGGCACCCGAGGCGCCCGACCGCCACGCGTGGCAGATGGCGAGGGCGAGGGCATCCGCCGCGTCCGCCGGTCGGGGGACCTCCTCGAGTCGCAGCACGCGCGCCACCATCGTTCCCACCTGTCGCTTGTCCGCACTGCCGTACCCCGTGATCGCCGCCTTGACCTCGCTCGGCGTGTGCAGCCCGACGCTCAATCCGCGCGACGCGGCCACCTGGAGCGCCACCCCACTCGCTTGAGCGGTAGCCATCACCGTGCGGAGGTTGTGCTGCGCGAAGACCCTCTCGAGAGCGACTGCTGCGGGGGCGAACTCGTCGATCGCCGCCGCGATCCCCTGCGCCACCGCGAGGAGGCGCTGCTCGAGGGCGAGCTCCGGCGGAGTCCGGATGACGGAGACGCTCACGAGCGTCGCAACCCGGGTCGGCGATACATCGACGATGCCGACGCCGCACCGGGTGAGCCCAGGGTCGATACCGAGGACTCGAAGTGACATGCCTCTAGTCTTCGTCCAATTCGGCCTGAACCTCGGGCGACACGGCGAAGTTCGAATAAATGTTCTGAACGTCGTCGGAGTCCTCGAGGGCGTCGATGAGCCTGAACACCTTGCGCGCGGTCTCCGCGTCGACGTCGACCTCGAGGTTCGGCACGAACTCGGACTCGGCCGAGTCGTAGTCGATACCCGCCTCTTGGAGGGCCGTGCGCGCCTCGACGAGCTGCGAGGGCTCCGTGATGACCTCGAAGCCACCGCCCTGGTCCTTGACCTCCTCGGCACCCGCATCGAGCACCGCTTCGAGGATCGCATCCTCGGTCACGGCGTCGGTCTTGGTGATGGAGATGACGCCCTTGCGCTGGAAGTTGTACGCGACGCTGCCGGGGTCGGCGAGGGTGCCGCCGTTGCGGCTCATCGCGGTACGGACGTCAGCGGCGGCGCGGTTCTTGTTGTCGGTGAGGCACTCGATGAGCAGAGCCACGCCGTTGGGCCCGTAGCCCTCGTACATGATCGTCTGGTAGTCGACCGCCTCGCCCGAGATGCCCGCCCCGCGCTTGATCGCGCGGTCGATGTTGTCGTTGGGCACCGAGGTCTTCTTCGCCTTCTGGACGGCGTCGAAGAGCGTCGGGTTGCCGGCGAGGTCAGCACCGCCGATCTTCGCGGCGACCTCGATGTTCTTGATGAGCTTGGCGAAGGACTTGGCACGGCGCGCGTCGATGACGGCCTTCTTGTGCTTCGTCGTCGCCCATTTGGAGTGGCCTGACATGCAGAACATCCTATCCAGGCGCCGGGCCGCCCCCTGCCGTAGCATCGGCGGGTGCCCTCACGCTGGTTCCGAATCGCGTACGCGCGAAACGCTCTCCTCCGCCTCCTCGCGGAAGAACGGCTCGAGCTGGACTCGCTCACGCTGGCTGAGGGCATCCGCGCGATGCAGCACTTCATCGACGACTGGCGCCCGCAGCACGGCGAGGTCGACGAGCTCGAGGCGCAGTGGGGGCCGGCCGACGACGGTTTCGAGCTCGCGCTCGTGCGACGGATGCGACGCCACAACCAACCCGAGGTGCGCGTGTCGCTCGTCTTCGGCTACACCGCGCGCGTCGACCGCTCGGAGCGAGGCACCGCGTCCCTGGGGTCAGCGCGCGACGTTCGAGGACTGACCCCGTTCGAGGTTGTCCGAGGATCCCGACCGAAAGCACGACGCATCGATCAGGACTGAATCCGCACCCCTGACGACTTGAGCTCGAGCGCGGCGAGCTCGCGCAGCACACGGTCGTCGCCGCGCCTCCACGCGGCCATCGCATCCGTGTCGATCTTCGCGATCGCGGAGAGCTTCTGCGTGGCGAGGGCCCGCAGGGCGAGGAGGTCGACCCCGGCCGCGCTCTCGAGGACGCGTCGAGCCCGACCGGCCCTTCGGACGAAGCGGATGCGAGGGATCAACCACAGTACGAGGATCATCACGATCGGGAGTGCGGCGATGCCGATGCCGAGCACGAGCGCCAGCTGCAGCACCGCATCCTGCTGCGACTGCCCCGCCGCCTCGAGCGCGCCGCCGGCCTGGCTCGCCCCGTCGAACGGCACCCGGATGCCTCCGCCGATGAGCGGAACGTTGCCGAGGGACTCCCCCACCTCGGTCATCGTCTCGCGGAACCCGGCGCCCGCCTGCTCCATCTGCTGGCCGAACCCGGCAAGGCTGTTGACCACCGTGAAGACGCTCACCCCGAGCCAGACCCACAGCCCGATCTGCACGATCGCGATGACGTCCGCGGTGATCTGACGGGCCCGGTGGTCGGCGAAATCCGAGTACAGTCTCATGCGCCCATGATGCCAGGATGCCCGGCACCCTGATCAGGCGGAGCGCACCTTCGACAGGAAGTACTCGTGAAAGCGGGTGTCCCCCGTGATCTCGGGATGGAACGACGTCCCGAGCAGCGCCCCCTGCTCGACGGCGACGATCCGGTCGTCACCCAGAGCCGCGAGGACATCGACGGCGGCACCGACCGACTCGACGACGGGTGCTCGAATGAACACCGCGTGCACCGGCGGATCGCCGATCACGGGGATGTCGAGATCGGTCTCGAACGAATCGACCTGAGCGCCGAATGCATTCCGCCGGACCACGACGTCGAGACCCCCGAGCGTCTGCTGACCCTCGATCGCGTCGAGCACGGTGTCGGAGAGCATGATCAGACCCGCACACGTCCCATAGAAGGGCATGCCGTCGGCGATCGCTTGCCTCAACGGCTCCCGCATCCCGAAGAGCCGGCTGAGCTTGTCCATCACGCTCGACTCGCCGCCGGGGATCACGAGCCCGCGGACGGCGTCGAGCTCCTCCGGGCGGCGTACGGGCCGGGCATCCGCACCCAGATCGGAGAGCACCGCCAGGTGCTCGCGAACGTCGCCCTGGAGGGCGAGGACGCCGACCGGGAGCGCGCTACCAGCCACGCTCGGCGAGGCGGTGCGGCGCGGCGAGGTCGGCGACGTTGATGCCGACCATTGCCTCGCCGAGCCCCCGCGAGACCTCGGCGATGACCGAGGCGTCGTCGTAGAACGTCGTCGCCTTGACGATGGCGGCCGCGCGCTGCGCGGGGTTGCCCGACTTGAAGATGCCGGAGCCGACGAACACGCCGTCCGCGCCGAGCTGCATCATGAGGGCCGCGTCCGCGGGAGTCGCCACTCCGCCTGCCGTAAAGAGCACGACGGGCAGCTTGCCGGTTTCGGCGACCTCGCGCACGAGCTCGTAGGGGGCCTGCAGCTCCTTGGCGGCGACGTACAGCTCGTCCTTGGTCTTGGACCTCAGCGCGTTGATCTCGCCGGTGATGGTGCGGATGTGCTTGGTCGCCTCGGAGACGTCGCCCGTGCCCGCCTCGCCCTTGGACCGGATCATCGCCGCTCCCTCGGTGATGCGGCGGAGAGCCTCGCCGAGATTCGTCGCACCGCAGACGAACGGGACCGTGAAGTTCCACTTGTCGATGTGGTTGACGTAGTCGGCGGGCGAGAGCACCTCGGACTCATCGATGTAGTCGACCTTGAGGGCCTCGAGCACCTGCGCCTCGACGAAGTGGCCGATGCGGGCCTTCGCCATGACGGGGATCGACACCGTCTCGATGATCTGGTCGATGAGGTCCGGGTCGCTCATCCGGGCGACGCCGCCCTGGGCGCGGATATCAGCCGGGACGCGCTCGAGCGCCATCACGGCGACGGCTCCCGCGTCCTCGGCGATCCTCGCCTGCTCGGCGGTGACGACGTCCATGATGACGCCGCCCTTGAGCATCTCGGCAAGACCGCGCTTGACTCGCGTGGTGCCGGGCTCGGTGGTCTCGGTGTTCGTGCTCATGTTCCTAGATTCTACGCGGGGGTGGATGCGCCGCTCCGCGGCCAATCGAGCACCCGTGGTTGGTGTCAGGCCGCGGGCCAGGCGTTCGCGATCTCCTCGCGAACCTCCCCGAGCAGGCGGGGAACGGCCTTCGTGCCCGCGACGATGGGGAAGAAGTTCGAGTCGAGCGCCCACCTCGGCACGATGTGCTGGTGCAGGTGCTCGGCGACGCCGGCGCCCGCGATCCGGCCCTGGTTCATGCCGATGTTGAAGCCGTGGCACTGCGCGGTCTCGGTGAGCACGCGCATCGCGACCTGAGTGAGCCTACCGATCTCGGCGACCTCCGCGTCGGTGGCTTCGTCATACGTGGCAACATGACGGTACGGGCACACCAGCACGTGTCCGCTGTTGTAGGGGTACAGGTTGAGCAGCACGTACGCGTGCGTGCCCCGGTGCACGATGAGAGCCTGCTCGTCCGAGAGCGTCGGGGCCGTGCAGAAGGGACAGTCGTCGCCCGTCGGCTCTTGCTCGCTGTTCGCCTTGATGTATGCGATGCGGTACGGGGTCCACAGCCGCTGGAAGGCGTCGGGGACGGCCGCGAAGGACGCCGCGTTCTCGACATTGCCGAGCTCGGTGCCGTCGTAGTCGCGCACGCTAGACCTGAGCCTTGGTGCGAATCGCCTCGAGGATGCTGGCGACCGCGTCATCCACGGGGATCCCGTTCTCCTGGCTACCGTCCCGAAGCCGGAAGCTCACCGACCCGTTGGCGGAGTCCTCGGCACCGGCGATGAGCTGGTACGGCACCTTCTGAAGGGTATGGGTGCGGATCTTCTTCTGCATGCGGTCGCTCGAGGTGTCGAGCTCGGCACGCACGCCGTGGGACTTCAGGCGCTCGATGATCGCGCCGAGGTAGGCCTCGTGCTCCTCGGAGACGGGGATGCCCACCACCTGCACAGGCGAGAGCCACACCGGGAAGGCTCCCGCGTAGTGCTCGAGCAGGATCGCGAAGAACCGCTCGATGGAGCCGAGCAGCGCGCGGTGGATCATGACGGGCTGCTGGCGCGAGCCGTCCGCGGCGGTGTACTCGAGCTCGAAGAGCTCCGGCTGGTTGAAGTCGAGCTGCACGGTCGAGAGCTGCCACGTGCGCCCGATGGCGTCGGTGGCCTGGACCGAGATCTTCGGGCCGTAGAAGGCCGCTCCCCCGGGGTCGGCGACGAGTTGCAGTCCGGAGTCGATCGCGACTTCGCGCAGGGTCTCGGTCGCGACCTCCCACTGCTCGTCGGTGCCCACGGACTTCTCCGGGTCGCGAGTCGACAGCTCGAGGTAGAAGTTCTCGAGCCCGTAGCCGCGGAGTGTCTCGAAGACGAAGTCGAGCTGCCGGGCGATCTCCGCCTTGACCTGGTCGGGGGTGACGTAGATGTGCGCGTCATCCTGGGTCAGACCGCGCACCCGGGTGAGGCCGTGCAGGGTTCCGCTCTTCTCGTACCGGTACACCGTGCCGAACTCGGCGAGGCGCAGCGGCAGTTCGCGGTAGCTGCGGCCGCGCGCACGGAAGATCAGGTTGTGCATCGGGCAGTTCATGGGCTTGAGGTAGTAGTCCTGCCCCTGCCGGGTGACGTTGCCCTCGGCGTCGGTCTCCTCGTCGAGGTGCATGGGGGGGAACATCCCGTCGCGGTACCAGTTGAGGTGCTGGCTGATCTCGTAGAGGTGCCCCTTGGTGATGTGGGGGGTGTTGACGAGCTCGTACTCATGGGCGAGCAGCCGCTCGCGCATGTAGTTCTCGATCTCGGCCCGGACGATGCCGCCCTTCGGATGGAAGACGGCGAGCCCGGAGCCGATCTCCTCCGGGAACGAGAACAGGTCGAGCTCGGCACCGAGCTTGCGGTGGTCGCGACGTGCGGCCTCCGCCTGTCGCTCCTGGTAGGCGCGCAGTTCCTCCTTGGTCGGCCAAGCAGTGCCGTAGACGCGCTGGAGCTGCTTGTTCTTCTCCGAGCCGCGCCAGTAAGCGGCGGCGTTGCGCACGAGCGACCAGCCGTTACCGATCATGCGGGTGTTCGGCAGGTGCGGACCCCGGCACAGGTCCTTCCAGTAGACCTCGCCGGTCTTGCCGTCGACGTTGTCGTAGATCGTCAGCTCGGATCCGCCGACTTCGACGGACTCGCCGTCCTGGCCCTCGGCAGCAGAACCCTTGAGCCCGATGAGCTCGAGCTTGTAGGGCTCGTTCGCGAGCTCCGCGCGAGCCTCGTCATCCGTCACCACCCGGCGCTGGAAGCGCTGGCCCTGGCGGATGATCCGGTCCATCGCCTTCTCGATCGCCTTGAGGTCCTCCGGGGTGAAGGGCTGCTCGACGTCGAAGTCGTAGTAGAAGCCGTCCGTGACGGGCGGACCGATGCCGAGCTTGGCGTCGGGGTTGATCGACTGAACGGCTTGCGCGAGCACGTGAGCAGTCGAGTGCCTGAGGATGTTGAGGCCGTCCGGCGAATCGATCGTCACCGGCTCGACGACGTCCGACTCTGTCGTCGTCGCCGCGAGATCCTTGAGCTCGCCGTTGACGCGCATCGCGACGACGGATCGGTCGGTGAACAGGTCGAATCCGGTCTTACTCACCCTGGCGAGTTTAGTGCCGGTCGGGAGCCGGATATGACGAGAGCCCCGGTCTCCCGGGGCTCTTCTGGTGGGCGATACTGGGATCGAACCAGTGACCTCTTCCGTGTCAGGGAAGCGCGCTACCGCTGCGCCAATCGCCCGTGCTTGTGAGTCACACCGAGGTGTGGTCCTCGAGGTGGCGACGGGATTTGAACCCGTGTACACGGCTTTGCAGGCCGTTGCCTCGCCTCTCGGCCACGCCACCGCGTGCGGGTAGCGACAGCGAGGCTGACACTTCCCACTCGAGCGGATGACGAGATTCGAACTCGCGACCCTCACCTTGGCAAGGTGATGCGCTACCACTGCGCCACATCCGCGTTGCTCGCATTTCTGCGTGCTGGAACACACTAACCGATGATTCGACGCCGTGCCAATTCGTGACACGCCGGGGGCTGTGGCAAGATGGGAGCCCGCGGGCGATTGGCGCAGTTGGTAGCGCGCTTCCTTCACACGGAAGAGGTCATCGGTTCGAGTCCGGTATCGCCCACCCAGATCTCCCCTTCCCGCGGGCTAGAGTTCCCCCATGGCCCGGCGCGAGCGACGACCCACCCCGGTGAGCGAATTCCTCTCGGGAGTCGGGATGCTCTTCCGCGGCCTCCGGGTGTGGGCGAGCGCTCCGAGGCTCATGGTGCTCGGCATGATCCCCGCACTCGTCGTCGGGCTTGCATTCGTCGCGGGAATCATCGCCCTGGGCGCCAACCTCGAGCGGATCGCGGAGGCGGTCACTCCGTTCGCCGCTGGGTGGGAGGAGCCCTACCGCACCGGGACCCGCATCCTCGCCGGTCTCGGCCTCCTGGCTGCAGCAATCCTCATCGCCGTCTACGCCTACACAACCCTTACCCTCCTCGTCGGCCAGCCGTTCTACGAGCGGATCTGGATGCACGTCGAGCGTCGCTTCGGCGAGGTACCGGAGTCGGGTCTGCCGTGGTGGCGTGCGTTCTGGAGGGGCGTGGGGGCGGGCATCCGTCTCGTCATTCCCGCGGTGCTGCTTGCGCTCGCGCTGTTCGTGATCGGTCTGATCCCCGTCGTCGGGCAGATCCTCGTCCTCGTTCTCGGCGCCGTGTTCGGCGGTTGGCTACTGGCGCTCGAGCTCACCGGCCTTGCCTTCGACGCTCGGGGTCGCACGCTGAGGGAGCGGCGGGCGGCCCTCGGCCGGTCCCGCGCCAGGACACTCGGCTTCGGCATCGCGAGCTACCTCGTCTTCCTCATCCCCCTCGGGGCGGTGATCATGATGCCGGCTGCCGTCGCCGGCGGAACCCTTCTCAGCCGCATCGCCCTCGGCGAATCGATCACCCCGCCGGCACAGGACGGGGACGGCCGAACCGAGCCGTGACGCCCGGGCTGAAGAGCACGGACTCCGGCGCACCGGAAACAGGCACGCCCGCCGCAGCGAGCAACGAGTCATCGAGACTGAGGAGCTCAGCAGAGTGCAGCTGCCATCGCTCGTGAGAATTGGGGAGGAAGTGCGTCCGGCCCCATCGTCGCGCGAACAGACCCCAGCGCGCAGTCAGGAAATCGTCCAACGGCGCGGACTCCCCCAGCGGCGCCCCCGGGCGGATCGAGAGGCGCGAGTGGCCGGCACCGACGTGCCGGTCCGCACGGTATTCGATGGCGTCCGCCGACCGTCGCAGCGAGGTCGACGACCAGAAGTACGGAATCGAGAACGCCATCCTCGCCGCGACCACAGCGGCCAATCGGGATGCCTCCAGCGAGAGGAACACGACTCCTCGCCGACCTGAGGCATCGATCGCGTAGAGCCGAACGTTCACTTCCGTGAAGGATCCGAAGTAGGGGATCGCCGGCGATGGGCCTAGCGTGGCGCGCGCGAGTTGGAACGCGATGAGCCCTACCCACGTCGCTCCGTCGGCGATGTCCGGCCTGCACCCGGCCGGCAGCAGGGGCGCGATCGTCGCCGGGTCGCTGCGCCAGTGCAGGAAGGTGACATCCCGCCACTGCTGACTCGCGACCACGCGTCCCGGCAATCCGGGTGGAGCGGGGTCGATCGGCTCGATCACGAGGTCGTCCGGCGGCGACGCAATCGCGCGAGGAGTGTCCAGAGCAGGAACGACACCCCCGCGGAGTACAGAGACACGACGACGGTGCTGACGAGCTGGTCCTGGATGAATCCGATCTGCCCGGTGAAGAGGAAACCGGCGTCGTTCGCTACGAGCCCGACGAGAACGAGTCCGACCGCCCCCGCGACGAGGTGGGTGCCCGGGAGGAACCACTGCTCACGACCCGATGCGACTATACGCCCGAGCGTGACAAGGCAGGCGACGCCGCCGGCGATCACCCCTGTCGATACTGCGGCGACCGGGGACAGCAGGGGTGCACCGGCACTGACCGCCACAAGTCCGCTCATGAGACCGGCCGCGACAGCAGCGAGCGAACTCGACTGGTGTCGAATGCGCTGCACCGCGAGCCAGCCCACGACGCCTCCCGCACCGCCGAGCACTCCGTTACCGACCGCCGTCGCCGCGGCCTCGTCGAAGGCGAGCTCTGCGGCGGCGAGCCACGCGAGCCAGGCGCCCACGAGGAGAGTGACGGCGAGAGCAGACACCCAGCGGGGCACGACGGTCGCTGGCACATCGGACGGCTCGCTGCGCACGAGGAGGATGCCGAAGGCTGCCGCTCCTCCGGCGACATTGACGACGAGCGAGCCCGCGTGATCGACGGGCGCGACACCCACGACTCCCGTAATGAAGGTCGCCAGCGCCACCGGCACGAAGACGAGAAGGCTCCACGCCGCCGAGAAGACGAGGACCGCCGACGTCGGGGGGTCGGTCGCGCGCATGGCCATGGACGCGAGGGTCGCCGCGACGGCGCCCATCATCCCGATCGGCACGAAGAGGCCCGTCACCGCCTCGGGGATCAGTAGGGCGATGACGACGAACCACAGGGCGGCGCCGAGTGCGGCGCACGCGGCCGAGATGCCGAAGGAGTGGAGCCAGGAGCCCGCCGGGAGCAGCCTCGAGTACAGGACAGCGAGAGAAGCTGCCATTGCGCCGAGGGAGCCCACGGCCAGAAGGATGATCGGCCAGTCGTGCACGGTCTGCCCCACGGTCACAACAGTAAGGGGTGCCGCTCCGGAGAGCGACACCCCTCAATCACTGTGTGCAGGAACTACTTCGCGTCGGCGAGGACGTAGCCCTCTTCGCCGTGGACGATGGAGTCGATGCCCGCGATCTCGTCCTCGTTCTTCACGCGGAAGCCGATCGTCTTCTCGATCGCGAAGCCGATGATCCAGGCCAGGACGAACGAGTAGATCATCACCGCGAAGGCCGCGATGGCCTGAACGAGCAGCTGGGTTCCGTCGCCGCCCATGAAGAGGCCCGTGCCGTTGGCGAAGAAGCCCAGGTACAGCGTTCCGATCACACCGCCGACGAGGTGGATGCCCACCACGTCGAGGGAGTCGTCGAAGCCGAGCTTGAACTTCAGGTCGATCGCAAGGGCGCAGAGCGCACCGGCGAGGACACCGAGGAGGATGGCCCACCCCGGCAGGAGCGAGGCACAGGCCGGCGTGATGGCGACGAGACCGGCGACGGCACCCGAAGCGGCACCGATCGAGGTCGGCTTGCCGTCGCGGATCTTCTCGACGACGAGCCACGCCAGGAGCGCGGCGGCCGGCGCGATGATCGTGTTGACGAATGCGATCGCCGCCGTGTTGTCGGCCGCGAGCTCCGAGCCCGCGTTGAAGCCGAACCAGCCGAACCACAGGAGGCCGGCGCCGAGGAGAACGAACGGCGGGTTGTGGGGCACGTGGGCACCCTTCGCGAAGCCGACGCGCTTGCCGAGGACGAGCGCGAGGGCGAGCGCCGCAGCACCGGCGTTGATGTGCACCGCGGTTCCACCGGCGAAGTCGATCACGCCGAGCCCGAAGACGTCCTGGAGGCCGTGGGTGATCCAGCCGCCGTAGGCGAAGCTGCCGTCCTCGGCCAGGCCGAAGTTGAAGACCCAGCTCGCGACCGGGAAGTACACGACAGTCGCCCAGATACCCGCGAAGATCATCCACGAGCCGAACTTCGCCCGGTCCGCGATGGCACCCGAGACGAGCGCGACGGTGATGATCGCGAAGGTGGCCTGGAAGGCGACGAAGGCGAGCGGCGGGAAGGCGGCGCCCTCCGGCGTCTCCAGCAGGTTGCCGAGGAAGATCGCTCCGGGGTCGATCGTCCACGGGAACAGCGTCCCCTCGGCTCCCGGGAACGCGATCGCGTAGCCGTAGATCGCCCACAGGACGCCGATAAGACCGATCGCGCCGAAGCTCATCATCATCATGCTGATGACGCTCTTCGCCTTGACGAGGCCGCCGTAGAAGAATGCCAGTCCGGGCGTCATCAACAGCACGAGTGCTGATGCCAGGAGAAGGAAGGCAGTGTTGCCCTGATCCATTGTGTACCTCTCTGTGTTGCTGCGAAGGATGCACCGTCGGGTCGCGAGAGCGGGTGCCTCGGGTACGCCAGCCAGTTTGGCGAGGGGAGGTTTCACCGGGAGTGCCGGGCGTGTTTCTGTTCTGTTACACGGGAGGGCCTCGTGTAAACAGTGTGTTTCGGGGGCCCCCGACCTGCTGGGAAAAAGCCGACCGGGAGGCTAGGCCGTGCCGGTGGTCAGCGCGATGAGCCTCGACACCGCGCGGAGGTACTTCTTTCGGTAGCCGCCGGACAGCATGTCCTCGGGGAACACCGAGTCGAGAGGCACTCCGTCCGCGATGACCCGGACCTGTCCGTCGTAGAGCCGGTCGACGAAGGCGACGAAGCGAAGGGCGTCCGTCTGGCTTCCGAACACGCTGACCCCGGTGAGCCCGACGGCAGCGAGCCCCTCGACGAGGCGGACATAGCGGGACGGATGCACCCGGGCGAGGTGGGCGAGGAGGTCCGGGAAGGCGTCGAGGGTGGTCGGTCCGGTCACGGCGGCGAGGTCGGCGGCGACGTCGGCGGAGACGCGCGCGTGGGCATCCGTGTCCCGCCGACGGTAGTCGAGGCCATCGATGCGCAGGGTCGTGAACCGCGACGCGAGCGAGTCGATCTCGCGCAGGAAGTCCTGCGCGGCGAAGCGGCCCTCGCCGAGCGCGTTCGGCGGCGTGTTGGACGTCGCCGCCATCCTCGTGCCGGATGCGGCGAGCTCGCCGAGCAACCGGGCCATCAGTCGCGTGTCGCCGGGGTCGTCGAGCTCGAACTCGTCGATGCACAGCAGCGAGGCGCCCTTGAGAAGCGCGACCGTCTCGGCGTAGCCGAGCGCGCCGACGAGCGCCGTGTACTCGATGAAGGTCCCGAAGTACTTGCGTCCGGGAGCGGCGTGCCAGAGAGCGGCGAGCAAGTGCGTCTTACCCACGCCGAACCCGCCGTCCAGATAGATGCCGGGGAGGACCGGCGTGGACTTGCGCCGGGAGAACAGCCCTCCCCCGCCCCCGCCGCCGAACCCGGAGAGAAACGTCCTGATGGCGGCGACCGCGGCTCCTTGGGACGGGTAGTCACGGTCGGGTCGGTAGTTGTCGAGACTCGCCGTCGCGAACTGCCGCGGGGGCACGAGTTGAGCGACCATCTCAGCGCCACTGAGCGAAGGCGATCGATCGATGATCCGGCCGGGGGCGGTCGGGGATTCGGCACTCATGAGCGATCTCGATCTGAATCGGGGGTATGTGTCGAACTCTTACGGGCCCCCTGTGCGGTCACAGGGGCAATGCGTAGATTCGTCGGGGAGCCCGTCAAGCCTAGCCGCCTGAGACCGGGCATCCCGACAGACCCTGACCACTGGAGGAACCATGCCCGTCGAACTCGACCCGGCCCCGCAGCTCGCCCAGTTCGCCCACCCGGACCGGCTCGTGACGGGAGAGTGGCTCGAAGCCCACCTCGGTACCCCCGGCCTCGTCGTCGTCGAGTCTGACGAAGACGTCCTGCTCTACGAGACGGGCCATATCGAGGGCGCCGTGAAGATCGACTGGCACACCGACCTCAACGACCCCGTCGAGCGTGACTACATCGACGGCGAGGGATTCGCGAAGCTCCTCGGTGCGAAGGGCATCTCTCGAGACACCACGGTGGTGATCTACGGCGACAAGAACAACTGGTGGGCCGCATACGCGCTGTGGGTCTTCAGCCTCTTCGGTCACGAGGACGTGCGGCTGCTCGACGGGGGCCGAGCCAAGTGGGAGGCCGACGGCCGCGCCTACACCACCGAGGTACCGCAACCGACGCCGGTCGACTACCCGGTCGTCGAGCGGGATGACTCGAAGCTGCGCGCGTACAAGGACGACGTCCTCGCCCATCTCGGCAACCCCCTCGTCGACGTCCGCTCCCCGGAGGAGTACAGCGGGGAGCGCACCACCGCCCCCGCCTACCCGGACGAGGGCGCGCTCCGCGCCGGCCACATCCCGAGCGCTCAGAACGTGCCGTGGGCGAAGGCCGTCGCCGAGGACGGCACGTTCAAGCCGGTTCCGGAGCTCGACGCCATCTACCGCGAGGGCGCCGGCCTCAAGGAGGGCGACGACATCGTGGCGTACTGCCGCATCGGCGAACGCTCGAGCCACACCTGGTTCGTGCTCACGCACCTCCTGGGCTTCGAGAAGGTCCGTAACTACGACGGGTCCTGGACCGAGTGGGGCTCGGCGGTCCGCGTGCCGATCGTCAAGGGCGCCGACCCCGGCGCGGTGCCCTCCCGCTAGCGGCTTAGGCTGATCGGGTGACCGAGTCGACCCCGCACCAGCTCGCCGAGATCCGCGAGGAGTTCCTCGCGCTCGAGACGAGGGACCGGCTTCAGCTACTGCTCGAGTTCTCGAACGAGCTCCCCGAGCTCCCCGAGCGGTACCGAGAACACCCCGATCTGCTCGAGCGCGTCGAGGAGTGCCAGTCACCCGTCTTCATCTTCGTCGAGGTCGACGGGCAGGGGATCGTGCACCTCCACGCCACAGCGCCCAAGGAGGCGCCGACGACCCGCGGTTTCGCGTCGATCCTCGTTCAGGGGCTCGCGGGACTCACCGCGGACGAGGTGCTCTCGGTGCCCGACGACTACCCCAACACGATCGGACTGACCGAAGCGGTCAGCCCCCTCCGGATCCGCGGGATGAAGGCCCTGCTCGGCCGCACGAAGCGGCAGGTTCGCGAGAAGATCGCCGCGTGATCGTCAGCCGCGTGCATCCGCAGCCCGCGGAATCGGTCGACCTGGATGACGCGGCCTCGCGCGCTCGACTGCTCGACTGGTACTCCCCCGACAGCAGCCAGTGGCTGCGGCTCAACCTCGTGTCGAGCGCGAACGGGAGCGCCGCAGGGCCGGACGGCACGTCGGAATCGCTCACGAGCGCCAGCGACCGGCGCATCCTGGGGGTGATCCGCGAACTGAGCGCCGCGGTCCTCGTGGGCGCCGCCTCCGTGCGGACGGAGGGCTACCAGGTCCCCCGCCGCTCCCGCCTCGCGATCCTCACCTCGACAGGCGACCTGCGCGGCCACCGCCTGGACCCCGACCAAGCAGAGCGCGTGATCGTCGTCTGCCCGGCCGAAGCGGCCGACGACGCGCGGAGAGCGGTGCCGGGTGCCCTCATCCTCGTCGCCTCCGCGAGTGCCGGGCGGATCGATCCGGCCGACGCGCTCGCGGTGCTCCGCGACGCCGGCTGCTCGAGCATCGTGTGCGAGGGCGGCCCCACGCTCGCGGGGGCGATGCTGGAGGCGGGGCTCGTGGACGATGTGTGCCTCACGACGAGCCCGGTGCTGAGGGACGCCTCGCTCCCTCTCCTCGGGGCAGGGCCGCTGTCCGAGCACCCGCTCGCCCTCCGCCACGTGCTCGTCGACGACGCCGGATTCGTCTTCACCCGCTGGTCGACGAGAGCCGCGTGAGCCAGGCCGCGATGGCGCTCTCCCAGCGCTCGCGGTCGTAGTTCCAGATCTTCGTGTGACGGGCGGTCGTGAACCGCTCGAACGTGACGATGTCGGGCCGCGCGTACGCGAGGGCCTCCGAAGCCGTCGCGGGTACGAAGCCGTCATCGACGCTGTGCAGGATGAGCACCGGCACCGACAGCTCAGCGGCGCGCGCCACCAGATCGAGGCGGGTGAGGTCGATCGGGGCAGACTGCCCGGTGATCGGGCCCGCCCAGCGATTCGAGAGGAGGGTGAGAACCCCCTCGCGGACGAATGGCGGCAGTCGGTTGAGCTGGGCCTGGTAGGCGAGAGCCGTCACCCAGTCGACGACCGGCGAGTCCAGAACCACTCCCCTCACCACCGAGGCGAGTTCGGAGCGCGTCAGACACTGCAGGACGGTCGCACCTCCCATGGACCAGCCCATGAGCACGACCTCGCGGGCGCCGCGATCGAGGGCGAACCGGATCGCCGCCTCGACGTCGCGCCATTCGGTGTCGCCGAGCGCGTAGCGGTGGTCCGGGCTGGGCGGGGCGTCGCCGTCGTTGCGGTAGGAGATCACCAGGCTCGAGTAACCCGCGGCGCGGAACACGCGGATGGCACGCAACGCTTCCTGTCGGCGGACCGCGCGACCGTGCACCTGGATGACCCACCGATCCCCTGGCGCCTCGGCCGGCACAAGCCATGCCGGTGCGGGACCGAGCTCGGTGTCCACGAACACGTCCTCCCACGGCACTCCGAGTTCACCGGGAGAGAGGTAGAACCACCCGCTGAACCGGCCCGCACGCGCGGAGTGCAGGTCGCCGAAATCGACGCCGAGGAGCACGCGCGTCACGGACTCGGCCGAATACTCGAGAATCTCCCCCACGCGGGCGTGTCCGGCATCCTGAGAGAACCACAGGCTGTACTCGCCCGGCGTGAGCGAGTCCTCCGCCGCTGAGAGAGTGACGGTCGACTCCGTGACCGCGAGGATGCGCAAGTCCTCCGCCCGGCGCCGGGGAGGCGTCACGACCGTTCGCGCGAAGTAGACCGTCACCGCGGCCGCCGCGCCCACCGCCGACAGCGCGACCGCGCCGAGGGCGAGCGCGGCAGCCACCACTGCGATCCGTCGCCCCGACCACGAGCCGCCCGTGCGTGCCATCAGTCCTCGCCCTCGCATCGCCCGCGGCGTGCCTCGCCGGGGAAATCCGCGCTCAAGCCTAGTGTTCTGCTGTGCCCGACACGCAGACAGCACAGCCTCCTGCTCCCTTCGCGGCGGCCGTCGACTCCATCAAACGTGCCGCGATGCGGCCCGAGCTCGTGGTGAGCGAGATTCCCGCCCCCGGTACGCTCGCCCCATGGTCGTTCGCCCTCGCTGCGGATGTCTCCCCCGCCCGTCACGGCGCCGACTCCGATCTCGGGACCGGCCGCTTCGTCCTGCTCTACGACGCCTCGGCACCTGAAGCATGGGACGGCGTCTTCAGAGTGATCTGCTACGCCCAAGCCCCCCTTGAGAACGAGATGGGCGTCGACCCGTTCCTCGCGGACGTCACGTGGTCGTGGCTTCTGGATGCGCTCCGCAACCGCGGGGCTCAGCACCTCGCCGCTTCGGGCACAGCCACGCGCATCCTCTCCACCGGCTTCGGCGAGCTCGAGTCCCAGGGCGACGGCGCCCAGATCGAGCTCCGGGCCTCGTGGACGCCCACGGATGAGCACCTCGGCAGTCATGTGGAAAGCTGGGGTGACCTGTTATGCATGCTCGCCGGACTCCCGCCGGCGGCCGAGGGAGTGAGCCTGTTGTCTGCCCGCCGAGTAGGTCGTGAGTAGCTCCGACGAGAATCCTGCGCCGATCGAGGCGCAGGGCCCCGTGCAGGCCGAGCACGCGGTCGTCGAGGTGATCGACGATCGCCACGGCTACCTCGCGGCCGTCGAGGCGATCCGCGGTGGCCACGGCCCGATCGCGATCGATGCGGAACGGGCATCCGGCTACCGCTATTCGCAGCGCGCCTACCTCATCCAGATCTTCCGGCGCGGCTCCGGCACCTTCCTGTTCGATCCGCCGGCGATCGGCGACTTCGCCGAGCTCAACGACGTCATCGCGGGTGAGGAGTGGGTCCTCCACGCCGCGAGTCAGGACCTCACGTGCTTGCGCGAGGTCGGTCTCAACCCCACCCGGCTGTTCGATACGGAGCTCGCTGCCCGGCTCGCCGGCCTACCGCGGGTCGGCCTCGGCACCGTCGTCGAGGAACTGCTCGGAGTCCACCTTGCCAAAGAGCACTCCGCGGCCGACTGGTCGACGAGGCCCCTTCCCCAGTCCTGGCTCGTGTATGCCGCGCTCGACGTGGAGCTGCTCGTCGATCTCAAGGAGAAGCTCGCCGACGTTCTCGAGCGGGACGGCAAGACCGACATCGCGGCCCAGGAGTTCGAGTCCGTGCTCGCCCGAGACTTCGTCGTCGTCCGCGCGGAGCCGTGGCGCAGACTCGGCGGGCTCCACACGGTCCGCGGACAGCGCGGACTCGCGATCGCTCGGGAGCTCTGGATGGCTCGGGATGCCTATGCACGCGAGATCGACATCGCGCCGGGACGGCTCGTGCCCGACTCCGCTCTCGTCGCCGCCGCACGGGCGATGCCCGAGTCCAAGCGCGACCTGGCCGGCATCAAGGAGTTCACGGGGCGCGCGAGCCGCTCCCAGATCGATAGGTGGTGGGCCGCCATCCAGGTCGGTCTGTCCACCGAGGACCTCCCCGCCCTGCGGGTCGCGGGCGACAGCGTTCCACCTCCGCGGGTGTGGTCTGAGAAGAATCCGGAAGCGGACCGTCGGCTGAAGCTCGCGCGGGCTGCTGTCACCGAGGTCGCGTCCGCCCTCTCGATACCCTTGGAGAATGTGTTGACGCCCGAGTCCCTCCGGCGGGTCGCGTGGACGCCCCCGGGCGAGCCCACCGAGTCGAGCATCCGGGATGCTCTCCGGGCGCTCGGAGCGCGGCCGTGGCAGCTTGACGCAACAGCACAGGTGATCGCGCAAGCCTTTGTCGAAGCCAGCCAAAGCCCCGAACAGGCACCGGACGAGGGTTCGTAGGAAGAATCAAAGGATTCCGGTGCCTCTCGGGAGCCTCCTTAGGATCGTTCCGACCCAAGGAAAGTGGAGGCATTGTGGCCGAGAGAGCTGAAGTCGTATTCGTCGACGGGGTCCGCACCCCGTTCGGTCGCGCCGGCGAGAAGGGCATGTACTGGCAGACGCGCGCAGACGACCTCGTGGTCAAGGCGATGATCGGCCTGCTGGAGCGCAACCCGCAGATCCCGAAGGACCGGTACGACGACGTCGCGATCGCGGCGACCACCCAGACCGGTGACCAGGGCCTGACGCTCGGCCGCACCGCAGCTCTCCTCGCGGGATTGCCGCGCTCAGTCCCGGGCTACGCCATTGATCGCATGTGCGCCGGTGCGATGACCTCGGTGACGACGATCGCCGGCGCGATCGGCTTCGGCGCGTACGACATCGGCATCGCCGGCGGTGTCGAGCACATGGGCCGCCACCCCATGGGATTCGGCGCCGATCCGAACCCCCGTTTCCTCGCCGAGAAGCTCGTCAGTGCGGATGCCCTCAACATGGGCAACACCGCGGAGCGCATCCACGATCGCTTCCCGCAGCTGACCAAGGAGCGCGCCGACCGCTTCGCGATGGGCAGCCAGAAGAAGGCTTTCGCAGCCTACGAGGCGGGCAAGATCCAGCCCGATCTGATCCCGGTGGCCATTCGCAGCGACGAGGGCTGGGGGCTGGCGACTCGCGACGAGGCACTCCGGCCCGAGACGACCCTCGAAGGGCTAGCCGGCCTCAAGACCCCGTTCCGCCCGCACGGCCGAGTGACCGCGGGCAACTCGTCGGGACTCAACGACGGAGCAACTGCGAGCATCATCGCGAGCGCCGACGCCGCCAAGGAGCTCGGACTGTCCCCCAAGATGCGCATGGTGAGCTTCGCGTTCGCCGGAGTCGAGCCCGAGATCATGGGCATTGGACCTGTCCCCTCGACCGAGAAGGCGCTCCGCAAGGCGGGCCTCACGATCGACGACATCGGCCTGTTCGAGCTCAATGAGGCCTTCGCCGTCCAGGTGCTCTCGCTGCTCGATCACTTCGGCATCGACGACGAGGACCCCCGAGTCAACCAGTGGGGCGGGGCGATCGCCATGGGGCATCCGCTCGCCTCATCCGGCGTGCGCCTCATGATCCAGCTCGCAGCTCAGTTCGCCGAGCGACCGGATGTCCGCTACGGTCTCACCGCGATGTGCATCGGGCTCGGTCAGGGCGGCAGCGTCATCTGGGAGAACCCCCACTACAAGGGAGCGAAGTAATGACCACGGCCACCCCCGACCGATTCGCCAAGCTCGCCGAGCTCTCCGCCGACGAGGTCGTCACACACTCCTTCGTGCGGGACGTCCCGATCTCCGGAGGGAAGACCCTCGCCCTCGTCACCCTCGACAACGGCATGGACCACACCCGCCCGAACACCCTGGGCCCGCAGACCCTTCTCGAGTTCGCCGGAGTACTGGACGAGCAGAAGGAGCGAGCATCCCGCGGGGAGATCGCTGGCCTCGCCGTCACCGGCAAGCCCTTCATCTTCGCCGCGGGAGCGGACCTGTCGAAGGTGGGCGAAATCCCCGACCGGGAGACCGGGCTCCAGATGGCGCAACTGGGCCACTGGGCTCTCGGCAAGCTCTCCGAACTCGGGGTGCCGTCCTTCGTCTTCATCAACGGCCTCGCGCTCGGTGGCGGCGTCGAGATCCCTCTCAACGCGCACTACCGCACGATCGACAGCTCCGTGCCGGCACTCGCCCTGCCCGAGGTCTTCCTCGGCATCATCCCCGGCTGGGGCGGCGCCTGGCTGCTCCCCAACCTCATCGGAATCGAGAACGCCCTCAAAGTCGTCATCGAGAACCCGCTCAAGAACAACCGCATGCTCAAGGGCCCCGAGGCCTTCGAGCTCGGGATCGCCGATGTCATGTTCGAGCCCGCGAACTTCCTCGAGGACTCGATCCGCTGGGCGGACGGGGTCATCTCCGGTCGCATCAAGGTCAAGCGCAAGAACGAGCCGGGCAAGATCGAGCGGGTCGCGAAGTGGGACATCGCCATCGGTATCGCCGAGAAGATGCTCGCGAGCCGGATCGGACGCGTCGCGAAGTCCCCGTACCGCGCGCTCGACCTCCTCAAGGCCGCCAAGAGCAGCGACAAGAAGACGGGATTCGCCGCCGAGGACGAGGCGCTGGCCGACCTCATCAGCGGGGACCAGTTCCGGGCGAGCATCTACGCCTTCAACCTCGTCCAGAAGCGGGCGAAGCGACCGGCGGGCGCTCCCGACAAGGCGCTAGCCCAGAAGGTGACGAAGGTCGGAGTGATCGGGGCGGGGCTCATGGCCCGGCAGTTCGCGCTCCTCTTCGTCCGGCGGCTGCAGGTCCCGGTGGTCATCACCGATCTCGACCAATCGCGCGTCGACGACGGTGTCGCGTGGATTCACCGCGAGATCGACGAGCTTCTGGGCAAGGGGCGCATCTCCCGCGATGAGTCCAACCGTCTCAAGGCACTCGTGACCGGCACGACGGACAAGGCCGACTTCGCCTCCTGCGACTGGGTGATCGAGGCGATCTTCGAGGAGCTCGAGGCCAAGCAGTCCGTCTTCGCCGACGTGGAGAAGTTCATCTCCCCCGAGACGATCCTCGCGACCAACACGTCGTCCCTCTCGGTCGAACAGATCGGCGCGAAGCTGGAGCACCCCGAGCGAGTCGTGGGATTCCACTTCTTCAACCCCGTGGCGGTCATGCCGCTCATCGAGGTGGTGCGCACCCCGCACACGACGGATGCTGCGCTCGCGACCGCCATGGAGACGGCGAAGAACCTCCGCAAGAACGCCGTGATCACCCGGGATACACCGGGCTTCGTCGTGAACCGGGTCCTCGCCAAGGTTCTCGGCGAGGCGATGCACGCCGTCGAGCAGGGAACGTCGTTTGACACTGTGGTCGAGGCCGTCCGGCCGTTCGGGCTTCCGATGGACCCCTTCGTGCTCCTCGAGCTGGTCGGCCTCAAGGTCGGAGCTCACGTGCTCGACACCCACCACGCTGCCTTCCCCGACCGGTTCTTCGAGAGCAAGGCATTGCACGAGCTCGCTGAGTTCGGCCACATTCTCGAGAAGGACGGCAAGGGCAAGGTGAAGGGCATCGACCCGAAAGCCCAGGCCATCGTCGACAAGCACCGCCCGGCTGGCGCGACGGCGCTCTCCGCGGATGCGCTCCGGATTCGCTTCGAGGACGGCCTCGCCGACGAGATCCACCGGATGCTCGAAGACCAGGTGGTCGCCGCGGCGGAGGACATCGATCTGTGCATGATCCTCGGGGCTGGCTACCCGTTCCAGATGGGTGGCGTCACGCCCTATCTCGACCGCGTGGGGGCGTCGGAGCGTGCGTTCGGCGACACCTTCCACCACCCGCCGATCCGCGGCGTGGAGTAGCAGAGAACGTCGACGAAGGCGCGGTCCCGGCTTCCCGGGGCCGCGCCTTCGTCACTATCGGGGTTAGAACGAGGCGATGAAACTGTTCAAGATCTCGTCCAGCACGGCCGACTTGTCGGTGTCGTCCACGAGCTGCGCCCTCACGATCATGAGGTGCGTGTTGTCGACGTCCTTGGCCACCACCACGACGAGATCCGTGGCGGAGCCGCCGCAGCCCGTGAAGTAGTTGTACTGGCCCACGTAGAACCCGTCGTTGTACTCACCGGACCCATCGAGGGTGCAATCGACCTGGGAGAACTCGTCGAGCCGAGTGGCGATGTCGTCGCCGACCGCGTCGGGCGATGCGTAGAGCTCTACCCCGGGGGTCCCCCACGACGACGCGTAGCCGTCGAGGCTCGGCGAGGCCGAGAGCGCCGCGAAACTCACTCCCGCGGCGTCGGTCGCCGCAGAGCCGTTGACATCGGCCCACGTATCGGGAACGTTCACGCTGAGCGCCCCGCTGTCGTCCGTCACCGTGACAAAGCTGCCCACTGTCGACGGCGTGTCGGTGCCGGTGTCGCCAGTCGAGGTTGCCTCGAGCTCCTTACCGTTGAACTGGCCCTCGTAATACGTGTTGTCCGACGGGCGATAGACGGTGACGTCGATCACCGCGTCGTTACCCTGGGTGCGGATGACCTCGCAGTACTCCTCCAGGGTGCCCTGCCGCGCGAGCGCGACGCCGCCCATGTCGACGAGCACGTCACCGGGCTCGACGCCGATGGAGTCGGCGGGGCCACCCGCCTTGACCGACTTGACCCAGATTCCCTGAGGCGTTCCATCGTCGAGCGGGAACAGGGCTTCGGCGTTGACGCCGAGGCTCTGGACCGCCTTGCCGTCGATCAGGTCCTGAAGGACCGGCGTCACCTGATCGCGGTGAATCGCGAAGTTGTAGTCGAGCTCGTCGTTGCCCGCGTAGTTGACTCCCACAACACGGCCGTTGTCGGCGACGAGCGGACCTCCCGAGTTGCCGCCGCGGATGCGCGCGTCGTGCTCGATGACGTGGTCGAGCGATGCCCACGAGTCCTCCTGAGCGACATCCGCCTTGGAGACGATGCCGCGAGTGAGGGTGAAGTTCGGGTCGCCGAGCGGGAAGCCAGCGGAGTACACGTCGAGCGCCGCCTTGATGTCGCCCTCGTACCAGCCCATGAACGGGAACCCGGAACCGTCGACCTTGATGACCGCGAGGTCGAGGCACTCCGACGCGCCGAGCACGGTCGCCCCGTACGTCGTGCCCTGATCACCGCCGACCCAGACCTTGAGGGTTCCCGCGCCGGTCACGACGTGGTTGTTGGTGACCGCTATGCCGTCCTGGTTGATGAAGAAGCCCGAGCCGCGGCCGCCGAAGGCGCTGGGGTCGAGCGTGAGCGGATCGACGAAGGTGCCCTCAGCCTGGATCTGGATGGTGGCGGTCTGGACGTCTTCGAACTTCACGGGGCTGGGCCCGCCGAAGCACGAGGTGAGGGTGGCTGCTGCGAAAGCCGCGACGGCGACGGCGCCGAATGCGCGCGCCCCGTTCCTGGAAAGCGACGGCACGGATGGTCCTCTCGAGAGAATGCGGAATGACACACGCATCCTATAGATGACGAGGATTCGGGCGCGAGAGCTAGGCCGGGTGAGTTCGGGGCGATACCGGGGCGTCGTCCGGCAGTGGTCGGGCGACGGGGATCTTGCTTCCCAGCACCTGCGCCACGACGTCGCGGGCGATGTCCTGGGGCGTCAGCCCCACCTGCTCGAGGATGTACTCGCGGCTACCGTGCTCCAGGAATTCGTCCGGAAGGCCGAGTTCCGTCACCGCTGTGTCGACACCTGCGGATCGAAGGTCCTGACGGATGCGAGTTCCGATACCTCCGACGCGGACGCCGTCCTCGATGCTGATCACGATGCGGTGATCTGCGGCAAGGCCGATGAGCGATTGCGGGACCGGCACCACCCAACGCGGATCGACGACCGTCGCGCCGATGCCCTGTGCAGCGAGGCGCTCAGCGACCTGCAGGCCGATCTTCGCCATCGGCCCGACCGTGACGATGAGCACGTCCTTGTGGGGCGCCTCGCGGAGCACGTCGACGCCGTCGTCGGTGCGGCGGACCGCGTCGTACTCGGTCCCAACACTGCCCTTGGAGAAGCGAATCACGGTCGGCGCGTCGTGCACGACGACGGCCTCTCCGAGCTCTTCGCGCAAGCGGGTGGCATCCCGCGGCGCGGCGATACGGATGTTCGGCACGACCTGGAGGATGGCGAGGTCCCACATCCCGTGGTGGCTCGCACCGTCGGGGCCGGTCACGCCGGCGCGGTCGAGCACGAACGTCACGCCGGCCTTGTGCAGCGCGACATCCATGAGCACCTGGTCGAAGGCCCGGTTGACGAACGTCGCATAGAGCGCGACGACGGGATGCAGCCCGCCGAACGCGAGGCCGGCGGCCGAAGCCACCGCGTGCTGCTCGGCGATACCGACGTCGAGCACGCGGTCGGGGTACTTCTCGGCGAGCTTGTGGAGGCCCGTCGGACGGAGCATGGCCGCAGTGATCCCCACGAGTCGCGGATCGGCGTCGGCGAGGTGGACGATCTCGTCAGCGAAGACGCTCGTCCACGACGGCTTGCTCGCGACCTCGATCGGCTCCCCCGTCTCGGGGTCGATCTGGCCCACCGCGTGGAACTGATCGGCGGTGTCGAGCAGCGCGGGCTGGTAGCCGCGCCCCTTCTCGGTGATGGCGTGCACGATGACCGGCGCCCCGAAGTTCTTTGCCTGCTCGAGCACCTCGATGAGGGCCCGCAGGTCGTGGCCGTGCACGGGCCCGAGGTACTTGATGTCGAGATTGGAGTAGAGGGCCTCGTTGTTGGTGAACCGCGAGAGGAACCCGTGTGTGCCACCCCGGATGCCGCGGTAGAGCGCGCGGCCCGGTGCCCCGAACTTTTCGAACAGGCGCTGGCTGGTCGAGTAGAGGTTGCGGTACGAACGGCGCGTGCGGACGTTGTTGAGGAAGTGGGCCATCCCGCCGATCGTCGGCGCGTAGGACCGCCCGTTGTCGTTGACGATGATGACGAGGTTGCGGCTGTTGTCGTCGGTGATGTTGTTGAGGGCTTCCCACGTCATCCCGCCGGTCAGCGCGCCGTCTCCGACGATGGCGACGACGGAGCGGTCCTCCTGCCCGGTCATCGTGAAGGCCCTCGAGATGCCGTCCGCCCAGGAGAGCGAACTGGAGGCGTGGGAGCTCTCCACGATGTCGTGGGGCGACTCCGACCGCTGCGGGTAGCCGGCGAGCCCTCCCTCGCTGCGGAGCTTGCTGAAGTCCTGGCGACCCGTCAGGAGCTTGTGGACGTAGCTCTGGTGGCCAGTGTCGAAGATGATCGCGTCGCGGGGAGAGTCGAAGACTCGGTGCATCGCGATCGTGAGCTCGACCACGCCGAGGTTCGGTCCGAGATGACCGCCCGTCTTCGACACCTCGCGCACGAGGAAGTCACGGATCTCCCCAGCGAGCTCGCCGAGTTGGTCGATGGTCAGTGCATCCAGGTCTCGTGGACCGCGGATGCCCTCGAGAAGGCTCATGACGAAAGCCTAGACGAGGCTCCGCAGCACGTACTGGAGGATGCCGCCGTTGCGGTAGTAGTCCGCCTCCCCCGGCGTGTCGATACGGACCACCGCGTCGAATTCGACGGCCTGCTTCCCGGGCGCGGAGAACTCGCTCGGGGCGGCGGTCACACGCACGGTCTTCGGAGTCACTCCCTCGTTGAGCAGCTCGAGGCCTTCGATCGAGACGATCTCAGTGCCGTCAAGACCCAGCGACTCCCAGCTCTGACCGGCAGGGAACTGCAGCGGGACGACGCCCATGCCGATGAGGTTGGAGCGGTGGATGCGCTCGAAGCTCTCGGTGATGACCGCCTTGACTCCCAGCAGGCTCGTGCCCTTCGCCGCCCAGTCGCGCGACGATCCGGAGCCGTACTCCTTGCCGCCGAAGATGACGAGCGGCGTGCCCTGAGCCTGGTAGTTCATGCTCGCGTCGTAGATGAACGACTGCGGCCCGCCCGGCTGGGTGAAGTCACGCGTGTAGCCGCCCTCGACGACGGCACCGTCGTTGACCGCGCTCACGAGCATGTTCTTGAGGCGGATGTTCGCGAACGTCCCCCGGATCATGACTTCGTGGTTGCCGCGGCGCGAGCCGTAGGAGTTGAAATCCTTGCGATCGACGCCGTGGGCCGTCAGGTAGTCGGCCGCCGGGGTGCCCGCCTTGATGTTGCCGGCGGGGCTGATGTGGTCGGTCGTCACAGAGTCGCCGAGGGTTGCGAGGACCCGGGCGCCCGAGATGTCGGAGACGGGCGTGAGCTCCATCGACATGCCGTCGAAGTACGGCGCCTTGCGCACGTAGGTCGAGTTCTCGTCCCACTGGAAGGTCGCGTCATCCGGGGTCGGCAGGTTCTTCCATCGGTCGTCGCCGTCGAACACCGTCGCGTACTGCTTGATGAACTGTTCGCGCGAGATGTTCTGGTCGATCGTCGCCTGGACCTCATCCGGGCTCGGCCAGATGTCGCGGAGGTAGACCGGGCTCCCCGTGGGGTCGGTCCCGAGAGCGTCGTTCTCGAAGTCGAAGTGCATCGATCCCGCCAGCGCGTAGGCCACCACGAGCGGCGGCGACGCGAGGTAGTTCATCTTGACGTCCGGGCTGATGCGGCCCTCGAAGTTGCGGTTGCCCGAGAGGACGGCGGTGACAGCGAGATCGTTCTCGTTGATCGCGGCCGACACCTCCTCGATGAGCGGACCGGAGTTGCCGATGCAGATCGTGCAGCCGTATCCGACGGTGTAGAAGCCGAGGCCCTCCAGCGCCTTGTCGAGGCCGGACTTCTCGTAGTAGTCGGTGACGACCTTCGAGCCGGGGCCCAGCGTGGTCTTGACCCAGGGCTTGGTCTTCAGTCCCTTGTCGAGGGCGTTGCGCGCGAGCAAGCCCGCGGCGAGCATGACGGACGGGTTCGACGTGTTCGTGCACGACGTGATCGCCGCGAGGGTGACGGCGCCGTTGTCGAGGATGTAGCTCGTGCCATCCGGGGTGTGCACCTTCACCGGCTTGGATGCCGCGGCCGGACCGCCGCTCGAGATGTGAACCTCGCGCGTCTCCTCCTGCTCCTCGCCCGGCACGGATCCGGGGTCCGAGGCCGGGAACGAGTGCTTCGATTCGAGATCGACGATGTCCTCCGACGTCGAGGGTGTCGCGTAGCCGAGGATGTCCTTCTCGAACTGCGCCTTCGCCTCCGAGAGGAGGATGCGGTCCTGCGGGCGCTTGGGTCCCGCGATCGACGGGACGACGGTGCCGAGGTCGAGTTCGAGGTACTCGCTGAACTTCGGCTCGTTGGCGGGGTCGTGCCACAGGGACTGCGCCTTCGCGTAGGCCTCAACGAGTTCGATCGCTTCGTCGCTGCGCCCCGTGAGGCGCAGGTAGTCGATCGTGACCTCGTCGATCGGGAACATCGCAGCGGTGGAGCCGAACTCAGGGCTCATGTTGCCGATGGTCGCGCGGTTGGCGAGCGGAACGGATGCCACTCCCGCTCCGTAGAACTCCACGAACTTGCCGACCACGCCGTGCTTGCGGAGCATGTCGGTGATCGTGAGCACCACGTCGGTCGCGGTCACTCCAGCGGGGATCTCACCCGTGAGCTTGAAGCCGACGACGCGCGGGATGAGCATCGAGACGGGCTGGCCGAGCATGGCGGCCTCGGCCTCGATGCCGCCGACGCCCCAGCCGAGCACGCCGAGTCCGTTGACCATCGTGGTGTGCGAATCGGTGCCGACGCACGTGTCGGGGTAGGCGCGCAGCACACCGTCGACGGTGCGGTCGTAGATGACCTTCGCCAGGTGCTCGATGTTGACCTGGTGGACGATGCCGGTGCCCGGGGGCACGACCTTGAAGTCGTTGAAGGCGGTCTGTCCCCAGCGGAGGAACTGGTAGCGCTCGCCATTGCGCTCGTACTCGATCTCGACGTTGCGCTCGAGGGCGTTCTCGGTGCCGAAGAGGTCGGCGATGACGGAGTGGTCGATGACCATCTCGGCGGGCGAGAGCGGGTTGATGCGGTTGGGGTCGCCGCCGAGCGCGGTGACGGCCTCGCGCATCGTCGCGAGGTCGACGATGCAGGGCACGCCGGTGAAGTCCTGCATGACGACGCGAGCGGGGGTGAACTGGATCTCGGTGTCGGGCTCGGCGGCGGCATCCCATGACCCGAGGGCCTCGATCTGGGCCTTGGTGACGTTCGCGCCGTCCTCAGTGCGCAGGAGGTTCTCGAGCAGCACCTTGAGGCTGAACGGGAGCGAGTCGTAGCCGGGGACGGCGTCGATCCGGAAGATCTCATAATCGGTCGAACCGACCGTGAGGGTGCTCTTCGAACCGAAGCTGTTGACTGCTGACACTGTCCGTCTCCCTTGCTGACCTGTGGTCAATCCTCGCTGGAGCGCTGAGCGCCTGCCAGCAAGGTAAGCCTAAGACTCGGGATGCCCGGTCGGGCAGTCTCCCCAGTCACAAAGTATCTCGATATCAAGATACTTTACCCTACTGGGAAGCGGGCTCCGATTCCGGCTCCGACGCGCCGTCTGCCGGGCCGCGTGACCACGCCGCCCTCACGAGGAGCCACGTCACCCAGAGCAGCGCCGCGTAGAACGGTACGCCGAGGACGAGTTTCGTGGTGGCGAGGGCCGCCGTCTCACCCGCGAAGTACAAGGGCAGCTCGACGCCGAGTCGAACGGCGAACAGACCGCACCAGAGGAGGGTCGCGATGAGCGCCACGCGCACCTTCGCGCGGTCCGACCGCCAGGACGACCCCTCGCCGGTGACGAGGGACGCGATGACGCCGATGAGCGGCCAGCGCACCGCGAGGCTCACCAGGAGGGCGAGCAGGAATCCGGCATTGATGAGGAAGCCGGGCACGAAGTTGTCCTCCGGCCGGCCCGTGATGAGCGCGAGCCCGGCAGAGATCCCGACGCCCAGCACTCCCGCCACCGCGGACGTCCACGGCTGCCGGGCGACCAGGCGGACGACGACGAAGACGACCGCGATGCCGAGCGGGATGAGCACGGAGGGGACGAGCTCACGGGTGATCGCGTAGACGACGAGGAACCCGAGGCCCGGGAGCACGGACTCGACGATCCCGCGAACCCCGCCCATCGCGGCGAGCAGGGCCGAGCTCGTCGGGGTCTCCCCGGGGGCGACGCGGCCGAGACCGGACCGCTTGGCGGCTGCAGCGAAGGCCTCCCGCAGATCCGGCTCGGCGTCGGGGGCTCGATCGCTCACGCGGGTGCACCCGTCGCGGGCATGTGCAGCGGGATGAGGTCGCGCGGCGGCATCGGCGTCGTG
This sequence comes from Antiquaquibacter soli, assembly GCF_030580675.1. Classification (GTDB taxonomy): domain Bacteria; phylum Actinomycetota; class Actinomycetes; order Actinomycetales; family Microbacteriaceae; genus Rhodoglobus; species Rhodoglobus soli. Next base: position 1,529,428 of record NZ_JAUQUB010000001.1, read on the forward strand.
CCGCGCACCACGACGATCGAACGGAAGAGGTCCTCGACCTTCGCGCCCGCCTCGCGATCCGTCGCGCCCTGCCCCGCGATGACGCCGCGGAGGAACCAGCGGGGACCGTCGACGCCGATGAAGCGGGCGTGTCGGGGTGCGGCCCCGGCGACGGGTATCTCCGCCAGGAGCTCCGGTCCGAAGACGCCGTCCTGGGGCGTCGTGGTGCCGCCTTGTCGGGCGATCTGATCGACGATCTGTGCGCGGATCTCATGCCACAGGCCGCTCGACCGCGGCGCGGCGAAGGGCTGGACCTGCAGCGTCGAACCGGCGTAGTCGAGACTGACCGCGACGACCCGCTTGCTGCCCTCCTCCACCTCGAGCCGGAGCCCGAGCTCCGGCCGCGGGAGGATCTTCACGCCGCCGAGGTCGACGTAGGGACGGACGGCGTTCGCCTCGGCCTCATCGAGAGGGCCGGCTGTCGCGCGGTCGGCGGGGCCGGACTTCGGCTGCTCGATCGCGCCGCTGTCGGTATCGCTCACGGAATTCTCCTGATCTGGGTTAGTTGTGTCCGGTCGAGCCGAAGCCGCCCTCGCCCCGGTGGCTTCCGGGAAGGGTCTCGACCGGGATGAACCGGGCCCGCGAGACGGGCATGAGGATGAGTTGCGCGATCCGGTCGCCGACGGCGATCGAGAACGGCTCGCGCGAATCGGTGTTGAGGATCGTCACCCGGATCTCGCCCCGGTAGCCGGCATCCACCGTTCCCGGGCTGTTCACGATGGTGATGCCGTGGCGAGCGGCGAGGCCGCTCCGAGGCACGACGAACCCGACGTAGCCGTCAGGCATCGCGATCGACACGCCGGTGGGGACAGTCGCGCGATCCCCCGGTGCGAGGACGAAGGCTTCGGCGGCGCGGAGGTCGGCGCCGGCATCCCCGGGGTGCGCATACGCAGGCGTGTACGCCGCAGAGATGAGCACGTCGACGTTCTGAGTCACGAGTCGAGGCTAGTGGAGAACACTGGGCGCCCCGTGAGCGCCGCTCCCCGAAGTCTGATCGAATAGGGGCATGGTGAAGTACGCCGAACGACTTTGGCCCGCCCCCTGGCTGTATCTGGCCACCGCGCTCGTGATCCCGGCGAGCCTGCTGGTGTTCCTCCCGATCAGCGAGCTCGCCGGGATCATCGTCGCCGTCGTGCTCTACGCGGGCTGCGTGGCGCTCCTGCTCCTCGCCGCCCCTCGGATCGAGGTGACGGACGCGGAACTCGTCGCAGGCAAAGCGCGCATCCCGCTCTCGCTCGTCGGCGCGGTGGCTACGGCGCGCGGCGATTCAGCGCGCCAGGAGCGCGGACCGGGCCTCGACGCGCGGGCGTGGCTCCTCATCCGCGGCTGGGTCGACCCGGTGGTCAAGGTCGAGATCACCGACCCGAAGGACCCGACGCCGTACTGGCTGCTTTCCACGAGGCACCCGGATGCTCTCGCCGAGGCCCTTCGCGGGGACTAGGCCGCGCACTCCAGGCAGATCGGCCCGAGCTTCGACTCGTGGTCGATCTGCGAGCGGTGCTTCACGAGGAAGCAGCTCACGCACGTGAACTCGTCCGCCTGGGGCGGAAGCACGACGACGTCGAGATCGAGGTCGGAGAGGTCGGCGCCGGCGAGCTCGAAACTTCCGGGGTTGTCGGCGTCGTCGTTGTCGATCGACCCCGAGGTCTTGTCCGGCACGCGCTCCTTGAGGGCCTCGATCGACTCCGAGTCATCGTCGGTCTTGCGGGGGGCGTCGTAGTCGGTAGCCATGCCTATCCACTTCTTATGTGCGTCGCTCGTGAGGTTCCGTATCGAAAACGGCGGGGACAGTGTGCATCAATCGATTGCGAATAGCAAACCACTGAACGGCCGTCGCTTTCATGCGTCCGAATCAACTTCCGGCACGCCCTAGTTATTCCCGAGCATCGGCTTCCGCGCGTGTCATCCTGGTCCGGATCGGACGACTGGAGGTCGTTGAAGCATGCAGGAATTGCGCGTAGTCGGAACCGAGGGCGGCGCCCTCATCGTCGCGTCCGAGGACGGCGTGCGCTACCGCATCCCCGCCGAGGACGTCGTTCAGGCGGGGCTGCGCCAGGCGCCCATCGATCATGGCGCCTCGCGCCGGATCGCCCCCAAGGACATCCAGGCGCACATTCGTTCCGGGATGTCGGCCCAGGATGTCGCGTCGATCACCGGGGCACCGCTCGAGTACATCCAGCGATTCGAGGGCCCGGTGCTCGCGGAGCGCGAGTTCGTCGTGAACTCGGCCCTCGATGTTCCCGTGCGGACGGCGTCCGACACCGACCCGATGGCGCAGGGCACGACGTTCGGCGTCGCCATCCGGCAGCGGCTTGCCGACGTGTCCGGCACCAACGAGCGCTGGGCGAGTTGGAAGGAGACCGGTGGCGGCTGGATCGTCAAGCTGTCCTTCACAGCGAACCAGATCGATCACGACGCGCGGTGGCAGTTCGACCCCCGCAAGCAGTCGCTCGTGCCGCTCAACAACGAGGCCGTCACACTCTCCCAGCAGGGCGAAGCGGCAGGCTCTCTCATCCCCCGGCTGCGTGCCGTCGGCCCCACCGAGCCGGTCGAGGTGGACGCGCCCCGATTCGACAGTGGTGCGTTTCTCGTTGACGACTCACCCGCGGATGAGCCCCCGGCCCCCGCTCCGCCGGCCCCCGTCGCGCTCCCCCGGTCCCGAGCGGAGGAGGAGCCCGTCCAGGGCAACCAGACGGCCGACCTCCTGGAAGCGCTGCGCCGCCGCCGTGGGGAGCGCGAGTCGGCTGGCTTCGGCGACGAGGACGCCCGAGCGGCGCACCCCTCGACGGGAGGCATCCGAGTGGTCGACGTCCCGATCGACTCCGTCATCGAGGACGAGTCGAACGGGCAGCGCTCCACCGCTCCGCAGCCGACGACGCGGAAGAAGGGCCGCGCCGCGATGCCCACGTGGGACGAGATCGTCTTCGGCGCCCGCCCCGACGACGACCCCGCGTAGTCGCTAGCGCTCGAACCCGCCGAAGCGCAGCAGCGGCACTCGAAGCTCGGTGGGCGATGCGGAGCCGTGCTGCCCCACCATGCGCCGGGACGCTCCGGCCGTCCGTCCGTCGTAGTAGGCCACCGCCTTGCGCGCCGCGACGAACAGGTCACCCATTCGGCGTGCGACGACGGGGTCCACGGCACCGAACCACCCCGACTCGACGACCTCATCGCGAGTGGCGATCCACGCGCGGTCCGACTCCGCGTCCTTCCAGCGAGCGACGACCGCGTCAGGGTCGGCGTCCGGCTCGAAGCGCAGCTGCAGGCACCGGGGCTCGCCCGCGACGTGCCGGACGCCGTCGAGCAGGCCGGGATGCTCGTCGACGAGCACGTGGGCGTGAGCGGGGACGTCGAGCACTCCGTGATCGGCGGTGACGAGCATCCCGTCGCGCGGACCGCACGCTGTCGCGAGCCTCCCGAGGGCCCCATCGACCCCCTCGAGCGCAGCCGTCCACTCACCCGACTCCCAGCCCTTCGCGTGTGCCGCGACATCCAGTTCCGGGATGTAGAGATAGGCGATACCCCGTGCACCGGAGCGCAACCAGGCGATGGCCGCATCGACTCGGTCGTCGACGCTCGATCCCGCGAGGTAGCGCGCACCCCTCAGCGCCGCTCGTGAGAACCCGGAATCGCGATAGCGCTCCGGGCCGATGACCACGGCATCGAGGCCGTCGGCGCTCGCCCGCTCGAAGAGGGTGCGCTCGCGCTGCCAGGTCGCCGGATCCTGTCGCTCGTCCCACCCCGTGAGCTGGTTGACGACGGCGTCCCGGTCCGGGTCGGCGACGGAGTAGCCCACGATGCCGTGGGCACCGGGGAGCCGGCCGGTTGTCAGAGTCGTGATCGCGCTCGCGGTCGTCGTCGGGAATCCCGCAGCGATCGCGTCCTTGGGTCCGAGCGCCGCCGCGAGCCGCCGCGCGTGGCCCGACCGGGCGCGGAGCGCCTCGACTCCGAGGCCGTCGACGAGCACCACGACCGCTCGGTCGACAGACGGCAGAGCGAGGCGACCGCCCTCGCCGAGCACTGCGCGACACGAACTTTCGAGCACATCGGCCAGGCTCGCAGCGTCGCGTGGGGCCGCCGGTAGCATGGGGGCAATCCTATGGCTACCCGCGAAAATCCCCCCACTGTCACGCCTGCAGGCGAGCGCATCGAGGACGTCGATGTCTCGACCGAGATGCAGGGATCGTTCCTCGAGTACGCGTACTCGGTCATCCATTCCCGCGCGCTCCCCGACGCCAGGGACGGGCTCAAGCCGGTTCAGCGCCGCATCCTGTACCAGATGACCGAGATGGGTCTGCGGCCCGATCGCGGCCACGTGAAGTCGTCGCGCGTCGTGGGCGACGTGATGGGAAAGCTCCACCCTCACGGTGACGCTCCGATCTACGACGCGATGGTGAGACTGGCCCAGGACTTCGTCATGCGCGTGCCGCTCATCGACGGCCACGGCAACTTCGGCTCGCTCGACGACGGCCCCGCGGCCCCCCGGTACACCGAGGCCCGGTTGCAGGCGGCCGCGCTCGCCCTCACCGACGACCTCGACGAGGACGTCGTCGACTTCGTACCGAACTACGACAACTCCTTAATGCAGCCCGGTGTGCTGCCTGCCGCGTTCCCGAATCTCCTCGTGAACGGAGCCTCCGGCATCGCGGTCGGCATGGCCACCAACATGGCGCCACACAATCTCATCGAGGTAGTCGGCGCCGCGAGGCATCTGCTGGAGCATCCGGATGCCCCGCTCGAGGACCTCATGGCCTTCGTCCCCGGTCCCGACCTGCCCTCGGGCGGGACGATCATCGGGCTCGACGGCATCAAGGACGCCTACGCGACCGGCCGCGGCGCCTTCAAGACGCGCGCACGTGTGTCCGTCGAGTCGATCACGGCTCGCAAGACCGGTCTCGTCGTCACCGAGCTTCCCTATCTCGTCGGCACCGAGCGCGTGATCGAGAAGATCAAGGACGGGGTCACGAGCAAGAAGATCAACGGCATCTCGGATGTCACAGACCTCACCGATCGCAAGCACGGCATGCGCCTCGTCATCGGCATCAAGACCGGATTCAGCCCGGAGGCGGTGCTCGAGCAGCTCTACCGCCTGACCCCGCTCGAGGACAGCTTCTCGATCAACAACGTCGCTCTCGTCGAGGGCCAGCCGCGCACCCTCGGACTGCGAGACCTCCTGCGGGTTTACCTCGACCACCGCCTCGAGGTGGTACGTCGGCGCAGCGAGTACCGTCTTGCGCGGCGCAAGGAACGGCTGCACCTCGTCGAGGGCCTCCTCATCGCGATCCTGGACATCGACGAGGTCATCCAGGTCATCCGCACGAGCGACGACAGCGAGCAGGCGCGTACCCGCCTCATCGACGTCTTCGACCTCAGCGAACTGCAGGCCGAGTACATCCTCGAGCTCCGGCTCCGCCGCCTGACCCGCTTCAGCCGCATCGAGCTCGAGGCCGAGCGCGACAAGCTGCAGGCGGAGATCGCCGAGCTCGAGGGCATCCTCGCCGACCCCGCGCGCATCCGCCACCTCGTCTCGACCGAGCTCGAAGAGGTCGCCGAGCGATTCGGGACCCCCCGCCGCACGCTGCTCACGCAGGCCCGACCCTCGGTCGCGACCTCAGCGGCCGCTCGCAAGAGCGCGCCGGTGCTCGAGATCGCTGACGCCCCGTGCGAGGTGCTGCTCTCGACGACCGGTCGGGCGATCCGCGTCGACCTGACGGAGGACTCTGCTCCCGGCGCGCCCCGCCGGCGCAGCAAGCACGACGCGATCCGCTCCCGCGTGACGACCACGAGCCGGAGCGAGATCGGCGCCATCACGGCGAGCGGCCGCCTCATCCGGTTCACGGCGGTCGATCTGCCCAGTGTGCCCGCCAACTCCATCCAGCTCGCGGCGGGGGCCAGGATCGGCGAGTACCTCGCGCTCGGCCCCAAGGAGAAGGTGCTCGGCCTGGTGTCGCTCGACTCGGACCAGCCGATCGCCCTCGGTACCCGGCAGGGCGTCGTCAAGCGGGTCGCGCCCGGAGGCTGGCCGGGCAAGCCCGACTTCGAGGTCATCGCCCTCAAGCCCGGTGACGAGGTCGTCGGCGTCGCCCAGGGCGGCGACACCGACGAACTCGTCTTCGTCTCCTCGGATGCCCAGCTCCTGCACTACCCCGCCTCGGCGGTGCGCCCCCAGGGTGCTGCCGCCGGAGGAATGGCCGGCATCAACCTCAGCGCGAAGGCGAGCGTGGCGTTCTTCGGAGCGATAGATCCCGGCGTCGACAACGTGGTGGTGACGGTCTCCACGTCGACGGCCACCATCGCGGGAGCCGACCCCGGTCGCGCCAAGGTGTCCTCATTCGCCGAGTTCCCCGGCAAGGGGCGCGCAACGGGGGGCGTGCGGGCGCACGCCTTCCTCAAGGGCGAAGACGTGCTCGGTCTGGCGTGGGTGGGCCCCGCCCCCGCTCTCGCGGTGGGTACTGACGGCGCAGCACGCGCGCTCCCCGATTCGGGCTCCAAGCGCGATGCTTCGGGCGCCGTGCTCGAGAACGTCGTCGGGTCGGTCGGCGAGCAGGTCTAACGCGACACGCCCAGGAGAGCGAGCAGGGCGAGCATCCCCCACCAGCTCACCAGCCCGCCGAGCAGTCCTACCCACGTCTGACGGCTCCACCGCCACAGCAGCCAGCTGACAACGGCAGCGACCAGCGCGGGTACCGATTCGGCCCACGTGAGCTCACCCCTCGGCGCGAGAATGCCCGGAACCGCGATCGCCGCGAGGACCGCCGGCCCGATGAGCGGCAGGTACCGCACGACGCGCTTCGGCGGCCGCAGCCTCCGATCCAGCAGGAACACGACCCGCGTGACGAAGGTCACGAGCCCCGAGACCAGCACCGCGACGAGCTCAAGCACGAGCGGCCTCCTCGTGGCCCATCGCGAGGGCGCCGGCGAAGATGCCCGCGGCCGCTCCCACGAGGATGCTCACGCCCATCGGCAACCCGCTCGCGGCAAGCGCGGCGAGGCCGCCCACAGCGCCCGCGATGAGACCCGGCAGGTCGCGGACGAGCGGCAGGGCCAGCAGGAGGAACGTCAGCGGGATTGCGAGCTCCAGGGGCACCCAGTCGGGGATGAACCCGCCCACGAGCACGCCGATGGTGACGAGCGCGCTCCAACCGACGAGGCACGTGACCCCCGCGGTGAAGTAGTACGCGCGCTTCTCTCGCTCGGTGCCGCCCCCGTCGGACTTCTCGAAGCGAGCGGCCGCCAGGGCGTAGACCGGGTCGGCGAGGAGGTAGGCGGCCAGGAGCCGCTGCGGCCTCGACCACGACTGGAGGTGGGGCTGGAGGGCGGCGCTGTAGAGCAGGTGGCGGGCGTTGATGACGGCGACGGTCGCGGCGATGAGTGCGATACCGGCGCCCGCGCCGAGGAGCTGCACCGCGGCGAGCTGCGCCGCTCCCGCGAAGACGACCGGCGAGGTCGCGATAGACAGCAGCGGATCGACGCCGGTCGTCGCCATCGCCGCTCCCGCGGCGAGGCCGAACGGGATGTAGCTCAGCACGACGAGAAGGGCGTCGCGTGCGGCAGCTCCCCGAGCAGCCTGCAGTCGATCCGAGTCCATGGCGATCATCCTCGCGGGACGCACGCCGCGGGCGCCACGTCCGATTGGCGAGCACTGGCCCTACACGTGCGGCACGAAGTCCTGCCACGCGCGCCGGCGCTCGCGCCGGGGGTCGGACTCGACGCGGTCCTCGCGGTCGATGATGAGCGTGCGGCGGGACCGTGCCGAATAGGCGGGCCAGTGCGGACCGGGATGCCCGTCCCGCGCGAACGACAACCAGGCACGGTTCATCCGCCGCCCTGCACGCACGAACGCCCGGCGTCCTCCGAGCACGCCGAGAAGTCGGCCGAACGCCCCGGACATGCGATCGAACAGGGCGAAGAGCTCGAGGCCGTGTGTGGCGTCGTGACCGGTCAGGCGAAGCAGGCGCGTGGCGACGTCGAATCGGTACATGAATACGGGAGCGAACCGTGAATGTCGCTCTGCGAGCTTCACGCTCGGGAACCAGAAGGCGAAATCTCCCCCGAAGTCCGCCGCCGGTCGAGCCGCGGGCAGCCCGGGATACTGCGCTTTGAGGGTTCGGCGCGCCTTCTTCTTCGTGCGGGCGAAGATCGCCCGAATCCGTCGCGGGTTGCTGGCGAGGATGTCGAGTCGCCCACGGAAGAGCGAGCCCTCCCGGTCGTTCGTGCCGATGATGAGCGGCACCCGATGCGCACGGCCAGCCTTCACGGCGTCGAGCGGCCGCTCGGGCAGCAGCTCGCCGTCGATCACGGGAGCAAGCGGCATGGTGCCCGGTCGTGCGTCGGGTACGAGTCGCTGCATCCTCGTGGTGGCGGCGACGAGGGCGTCGACGCTCGACGAGAGCAGCAGCTCCGCGGCGTCGTCCGACGTCGTGCTCTCGGTGCTCGAGTCATCCACCTCTTCGCTCAGCAGCTCGAGGAACTCGCCCGCCCATTCCGCCGCGATCTCGGCGGGGTAGACAGCGTTGGCCGGCGAGCTCTGCGCGATCGCACGTGCGAAGAGCCCTTCGGCTTGGGGCACGGCGAGGAGCGTGGTGACGGCGTTGCCGCCCGCCGATTCGCCGAAGAGCGTCACCCGCGCGGGATCGCCCCCGAACCCGGCGATGTTGGCCTGCACCCACTCGAGGGCCGCGAGCTGGTCACGCAGTCCGAGGTTGCTGTCGAGTCGGGCATCCGTAGTCGACCACCGGGAGAAGTCGAGATAGCCCAGGGCGCCGAGGCGATAGTTGAGGTTGACGAACACCACCGGGCCCTCTCGCACGAGTCGCTCGCCCTGACCGCGGATCTCCCGGGATGACCCGACGCTGTACGCACCGCCGTGGATGAACACCATCACCGGCAACGCGTCCGTCGGCGGGTCGAGTGGCGCGATGACGTTGAGCGTGAGGCAGTCCTCCGACATGGCCACGCTGGTGGGCGGCCCGGCGAACTGTCCATTACGGTCCTGCGGCGCCACCGGCCCGAAGGCGATGGCGGGCCGGATGCCCGCCCACGGCACCACGGGCTGCGGGCAGCGCAACCGCAGCGCCCCCACCGGCGGCGCCGCATAGGGGATCCCCCGCCACATGCGCACGCCCCGCCGCACAACTCCCTCGACGGTACCCCCGGTCACCTCGACGCGCATGTGTCGAGGCTAGGCCTCGCGGGTGAACCTCCGGTTACACGTCGATGCGGTCCCGGTCGAGCCCCTGGCCGGCGATGATGAACTCCTTGCGCGGTGCGACGTCGTTGCCCATGAGCAGCTCGAAGACGGAGGACGCCATCTCTGCGTCGCCGACGTTGACCCGGCGCAGTGTGCGGTGCGATCGGTCCATCGTCGTGATGGCGAGCTGGTCGGCGTCCATCTCCCCCAGCCCCTTGTAGCGCTGAATCGGGTCCTGGTACTTCTTGCCCGACTTCTTGAGACCGGCGAGCACGCCCTGGAGCTCGTCCTCCGAGTAGGTGTAGATCGTCTCGTTCGGCTTCGAGCCCGGGTTGATGACGACGACGCGGTGCAGCGGCGGCACCGCCGCGTACACACGACCGTCACGGATCATGTCGGGCATGTAGCGGAAGAACAGAGTGAGCAGCAGGGTGCGGATGTGGGCGCCGTCGACGTCCGCGTCGCTCATGATGATCACCTTGCCGTAGCGCGCCGCCTCGAGATCGAAGCTGCGGCCCGAGCCCGCGCCGATCACCTGGATGATCGACGCGCACTCGGCGTTGGAGAGCATGTCCGAGACCGAGGCTTTCTGAACGTTGAGGATCTTGCCCCGGATCGGAAGGAGCGCCTGGTACTCGCTGTCTCGGGCGAGCTTCGCGGTGCCGAGCGCCGAGTCGCCCTCGACGATGAAGAGCTCGCTGTTGGCGACGTCGTTCGATCGGCAGTCGACGAGCTTGGCGGGCAGAGACGAGCTCTCGAGGGCGTTCTTGCGGCGCTGGGTCTCCTTGTGGGCCCGCGCGGAGATCCGCGACTTCATCTCGGCCACGACTTTGTCGAGCAGGAGCGCGGACTGCGCTTTGTCGTCGCGCTTGGACGACGCGTACTTCGCCGCCATGCCCTTCGCGACGACCCCGGCCACGATCGACCGCACAGCCGGCGTCCCGAGGACCTCCTTGGTCTGGCCCTCGAACTGAGGCTCGGGAAGGCGAACCGTGAGCACCGCGGTGAGACCCGCGAGCACGTCATCCTTCTCGAGCTTGTCGTTGCCGGCCTTCAGCCGACGAGCGTTCTTCTCCACCTCGGCGCGCAAGAACTTGAGCAGGCCCTGCTCGAAGCCGGACTGATGAGTCCCGCCCTTGGGCGTCGCGATGATATTGACGAAGCTCTTGAACACGGTGTCGTACCCGGTGCCCCAGCGCAGGGCGATGTCCACCTGGCACTCGCGCTGCAGCTCGGTCGGCACCATTGCCCCGCTCTCCTGAAGGACGGGGACGGTCTCGGTGAAGCCGCCTTCTCCCGTGAGGCGCCAGGTGTCAGTGACCGGGGCGTCCGGGGCGAGGTGCTCGACGAACTCCGCGATGCCGCCCTCGAAATGGAACGTCTCGCTGCGCGGCTCCTCGCCTCGCTCGTCGGTGAGGTGCAGGGCGAGGTCCGGCACGAGGAAGGCCGTCTGCCGCATCCGGTCGAGCAGGTCGTCGGTCTGGAAGGTCGCGCCCTTGGTGAAGATCTGCCGATCGGCCCAGTAGCGGATGCGCGTGCCGGTGACGCCCTTCGCGACCTTTCCGACGACGCGGAGTTCGCTCCCGGAGACGAACGGGGTGAACGGCGCATCGGGCGTGGGTTCGCCCGAGTCGGCGAACACACCAGGCTCTCCGCGGTGGAACGACATCGCCCAGGTCTTGCCGTCACGGTCGACCTCGACGTCGAGGCGCTCTGAGAGGGCGTTGACCACGGACGCGCCCACGCCGTGCAGACCGCCCGAGGCCGCGTAGGACCCACCGCCGAACTTTCCGCCGGCGTGGAGCTTCGTGAACACGACCTCGACGCCCGTGAGCCCCGTCTTCGGCTCCACGTCGACCGGGATGCCGCGGGCGACGTCCCGGACCTCGACGCTCTGGTCCGGATGCAGGATGACGCTGATGCGATTGCCGTAACCCCCGAGAGCCTCGTCCACGGAGTTGTCGATGATCTCCCACAGGCAGTGCATGAGACCTCGGGAGTCGGTCGAGCCGATGTACATGCCCGGGCGCTTGCGCACCGCCTCCAACCCCTCGAGCACCGAGAGGTGCCTGGCGGAATAGTCGGCAGACGACATGGCTCTCCTTAGGTCGGGCAGGCCGGGATCGGACTCCAGCCTAGGCGGCTCGTCCCGGATACGCGTTCAGCGAAATACCCGTCAATTGACGCAATGCTGTAACACGCTCGTGCTTGTATTGGGTAACGGACATCCACCCGCCAGCCGTAAGGAGCAGACCATGTCTCAGATCACTACCGAGAACGTCGCCGACGAGCTGGACTACTCGCTCACCGCTCTCGACCGTTGCGACAGCTGCGGCGCGCAGGCGTACATCCGGGTGACGCTGTCCAGCGGAGAGCTGCTGTTCTGCGCTCACCACGGGGCGAAGTTCAAGGAGAAGCTGTTCCCGACCGCGCTCAACTGGCACGACGAGTCGGCGCGGCTTCTCGAGACCTCCGCCGCCGAGTAATCCCCGCAGCGCCCCCCGTGAGTTCCGTCGGCCGAGCCGCGGCCGTGCGGCGATCGGCTCTCGTCGATCTCGCCGCGCTCGAGGCCAACCTGTTGAGCGCGCTCGAGGCCGACCCGGACCTGATCCTAGATGCCCGTGCCGACGCGTACGGCCACGGCGTCGGCCCGATCATCCGAACGGCGCTCGCGACGGGCGTCGGCACGGTGCGCGTCTCGCCCGGACAGTCCGTGCTCCCGGGCATCCGGCGCTCAGCGCTCATGACCGTGCCGTCGAAACGACGCCTCCTCGGTGCGGAGGCCTACGGGGTCGACGGGTCGGGCATCCCGGTCCTCACGCTCGTCGGCGAGGTGATCGCGGTCAAGCCCGTGGGTGCCGACGCCGGGGTCTCCTATGGCTACACCTATCGCACCCCGGCGCCGACGACCCTCGCCCTCGTCGCCCTCGGCTACGCCGACGGCGTGCCGCGGCTTGCGTCGAATCGCGCGAGCGTCGCCATCGGCGGTGAGCCGCTCCCGCTCGTCGGCCGCATCGCGATGGACCAGTTCGTCGTCGATTGCGGCGATCGCCACCCGAGTGTCGGGGATGACGCCGTACTCTTCGGCCGAAACGCGCCGAGCGCCCTCGACTGGGCTGCGCACACCGAACGCTCCGCTCTCGATCTGACGGCGGGGATCGGCTCGCGCGTGGAGAGGGTGTACTCGTGACCGCCCCTCGGATCGAGATCGACCTCGCGGCGTTCCGCCACAACGTCGCCACGCTCAGCTCGCTCGTCGCGCCGTCACGGACGATGCTCGCCGTCAAGGCGAATGCCTACGGGCACGGGCTCGTCCCGCTCGCGTTCGCGGCGCTCGAGTCCGGCGCAGACAGCCTCGCCGTCCTCGAGATCCCCGCCGCCCTCGAGCTGCGCCGCGCGGGCATCACCGCGCCGCTCTTCGCGTGGCTGCACGGACCCGGTGCCGACTTCGCCGCCGCCGTGGACGCAGGCATCGACCTCGGCGTCTCCGCGACGTGGCAGGTCGAGGCGATCGCGGCGGCCGCGCACTCGGTCCCCGCGCGCATCCATCTCAAGGTCGACACCGGTCTCCACCGCAACGGGGCGAACCCCGAGGACTGGCCCGCGCTCGTCGATGCGGCGCTCGCTGCGGAGCGCGCCGGTCGCGTCGAGATCTCCGCCCTCTGGTCGCACCTCGCCGATGCCTCGCCCGAGGACGATGCCGCCGCCCTCACCCTCTTCCAGGAGTCGGTCGCGGTAGCGGCCGCTCGGGGATGCACTCCCCCCCTGCTCCACCTGGCCGCGAGCTCCGCGGGCATCCGGATGCCCGCGGCCCGCCTCGGACTCGTGCGGTTCGGGATCGCGGCGTACGGCATCTCCCCCTTCGACGACGAGACCGCGCGCGACCTCGGACTCCGACCCGTGATGAGTGTGCGCGCTCCCGTGGCCGCGGTCGACGGCGGAGTGGCGTCACTCTCTATCGGCAGCGCAGACGGCATCCCCGCGCCCGCCGCGGGTCGCGCCCAAGCGTGGGTCGCCGGTTCGCGCCATCCGATCGTCGAGATCGGCATCGACTCCCTCTCGCTCGACGTGGCGGGCTCCACTGTTGCCGTGGGCGACGAAGTCGTGCTGTTCGGCTCGGGCGACGACGGAGAGCCGACCGCCGAAGAATGGGCCGACTGGGCGGACACGATCGGGGACGAGATCGTGGCCCGGGCAAGCGAGCGCCTTCCCCGCGTCTACCGGGGCTGAGCTCTAGAGCCGGCCCTTGATCGCACGACGCGACCGGGCCGCATAGTCGTCCACGAGAGCGATGCTCTCGCCTGCCGCGCCGAGTTCGACTCCCGCCCGATCGGCCGCGACGGTGAGCAGTTCGTCCGCGAATGTCGGGTTCATCGGCAGGAACGGGCCGTGCAGGGTCGTCGCGATCGACGACCCGAACCGGGCGACGGGCCACTCGACCGGTCGACCGTCGACAGTGGTCCGGGCGCCGTGGTTCTCGAACCCGGCGACGTCGTCGCTCCACACCTCACGAACGATCCGGCGGTCGGTGAGGGTTGCATCGCTCGGCAGCACCTCCGCACCCGGCAGGACCGTGCCATCGGTCAGCACGAGGGATCGGCCCAGGAGCTGCCATCCCCCGGCCACGGCGAGGAAGGGGACCCCGTCCGCAGCCCACGAGCGCAGGGTCGGCGCGATCGCCGCAAGATCGTCGAGCACCAGCTGCTGGGCGGAGAGCGGACCGCTGCCGATGTGGACCAGGTGGGCGACCTCGGGCAGCGGGGCCCCGACCTCGTGATCGACGACGCGCACCTCGGCGCCTCGCCACTGAGCTCGTCGGCGGAGAGCGAGGACATTGCCGACATCGCCGTTGATCCCGAGCTCTCGGGGGTAGAGGTGGAGGATCGTGATCACGGTCGACCCTCCAGCTCGAGGAAGCCCAGCTGCTTGCGGACGAGCATCATCTGCTCGTAGTTGACGATCATGGTCTTCACCCCGCGAGAGGGCTTCGGCAGGGCGAGAAACGCGTCAAGCGCGGGGGCGAGCTCCGGGATCACCCGGTGCACCGGGATCTCGTCGTACGCGAACCGGGTGGCGAGCTGCCAGGCCTTCGTGCCCGTGAGGACATCGACATGATCGAGTCGGGACAGATCCGATCCGTAGATCCAGGACGGATCCGGCGTGCCCTCGTCGACCGCGACGAACACCTGCTCGGGGTGCGGCTCGAGGTAGTCGAGGTTGACCTGAAGGCTCGGCGGGTTCTTCATGGTGAGCAGTTCGATGTCTTCGCCGTTCACGTGCAGCACCTCGCCGCGACCGTAGACAGGCTCCATGGCGGCGAGCCCGGATGCCACGGCTTCGCTGTCGAACCGATCACCGAGCAAGGCACGAGCCATCGCCGTCGCGGCCGCAGCATCGACGGCGTAGTGCAGCCCCCGCGCGGGCAGCGAGACCGGGAAGCGAGCCCCTCCGACCGAGAGGGCAGCAGTGCGCCCTTCGAGCGACTCGACGGTCACCGCCGAGTCCTTTCGCACGCCCGCCTCTGCGAGAGCAGGATTGTCGCCGCGAGCGAGCCACGCCGGCCCCGCGTCGAGCAGGGCCGGGTCGACGGCGAACTCCCATCGCTCGGCGCCCGACCCGGCGATCCGCTCCGCTAGGGCGACGAGGTTGTGGTCGTCGCCGTTGATCACGAGATGCCGGGTGGCGACGCGGGCGAACTGCTCGAGCATCCCCGCGACTCGGGCGGGCTCGTAGAACCGGTTCAGCTGGTCGACCTGCAGGTTGACGAGCAGCACGCTGTGCGGGGCGAGCTGCTGAGCGAGGCGGGGCCCGAAGGCCTCGTCGACCTCGAGCACCGCGACATCCTCGCGCAAACGTCCATCGAGCGGAACGCTCGCGAGCATCGCCGAGGCGATGCCCTGCGGGAGGTTGGCACCGGTCGGATTGGAGAAGACCGACACGCCGTGCGCGCGCAGGATGCTCACCAGCATGTGCGTCGTCGTCGACTTGCCGTTGGACCCCGACACGAACACGACGCCGAGCGGCATCCGCTCGACGGCTCGTGACAGGAAGCGCGGGTTCAGGGCGAGCAGAACGCGCCCGGGCACGGCCGAGCCGCCGCCTCGCAACCGCAGCAGAGCGCGCGCGATGCGACCGGCGACGATCGCCAGAGCCGTCAGGACCCGCTCCTACTCGAGGTAGTCGCGCAGCGACTGCGACCGGGACGGGTGGCGGAGCTTGGCCATCGTCTTCGACTCGATCTGGCGGATCCGCTCGCGCGTGACGCCGAACGTGTCGCCGATCTGGTCGAGGGTCTTCGGCATCCCGTCGCCGAGTCCGAAGCGCATCCGGATGACACCCGCCTCGCGCTCGGAGAGCGAGTCGAGCAGGCTCTCGAGCTGCTTCTGAAGCATCGTGAACCCGACGGCATCCGCAGGCACGACCGCCTCGGTGTCCTCGATGAGGTCGCCGAACTCGCTGTCGCCGTCCTCGCCCAGAGGGGTGTGCAGCGAGATCGGCTCGCGGCCGTACTTCTGCACCTCGATGACCTTCTCGGGGGTCATGTCGAGTTCGCGGCTCAGCTCTTCGGGCGTGGGCTCGCGACCCAGGTCCTGAAGCATCTGGCGCTGCACGCGCGCGAGCTTGTTGATGACCTCCACCATGTGCACGGGGATGCGGATCGTGCGGGCCTGGTCGGCCATGGCTCGCGTGATCGCCTGGCGGATCCACCACGTGGCGTAGGTCGAGAACTTGAAGCCCTTGGTGTAGTCGAACTTCTCGACCGCGCGGATGAGGCCGAGGTTGCCCTCCTGGATGAGGTCGAGGAACTGCATGCCGCGACCGGTGTAGCGCTTGGCGAGCGAGACGACGAGGCGGAGGTTCGCGCCGAGCAGGTGGCTCTTGGCGCGCTGGCCGTCCTTCGCCACCCACTGCAGTTCGCGGCCGAGCTGCGACCGCTGCTCGCTCGCGGACATGTGCGACAGCTTGTCCTCGGCGAATAGTCCCGCCTCGATCCGCATGGCGAGCTCGACCTCTTCGGCGGCGTTGAGGAGCGCGACCTTGCCGATCTGCTTGAGGTAGTCCTTGACGGGGTCGGCCGTCGCTCCCGTGATGGCCGTCGAGTAGACGGGGACTTCATCCTCGTCGTCGACGAGGGAGAGCACGAGCGCGCCGGTGGGCAGCTCCTCGTCCTTACCCGTCGACTTCTCCTCGTCGTCGTCGGAGTCGTCGTCGGAATCCTCTTTCGCCTCGTCGGAGTCGTCGTCGGAATCGTCGGCGCTGTCGGAGACAGGCGCCTCCGCGTCGTCGTCCTCGATCTCCTCGATCTCCTCGGGCTCGACGACCTCGTCCGCCGCCTCGTCGATGTCGTCCGCAGGGGCGGCTTGCTTCGACTTGGAGGCGGCCTTGGCGGGGGCCTTGGCAGATTTCGCCGCGGGCGCCTTGGTCGTTGCCTTCGTCGCCGTCGCCTTCGCGGTGGTCACCGGCTCCTCCGCGGATTCGGCTGCGGCCTTGCGCACGGTCGTCGCCTTTGACGCCGTCGTGGTCGCGGACTTCGTGGCAGAAGTCGTGGATCGGGTTGCCATGAGAACACCTTCCCGTTTCTGGGCAGTACTAAGACCCATGTCAAGTCCCCTGATCGCACGTGCCCCTCAGAGGGGAATGCGACAAGGACAAGACCGGGTCTTAGAGACAATTATTGCACGCTTTGAGCCGCCGTCCGGCCATACGGCGCTTCGCTGGCTCCTGCGGTCACTGCCCCTTCGACCGCCGTCGGCGCCACGCCCTTACCAAGACAACCCACAACGGGGCCACGGTTATTCCCTCCTCCTCGTGCAGCCGAGCGCGAGTGCGGCGTCGGGCGATGAGCAGCATGACCACTCCGAGGGCGACGACGAGGAACTGCACCAGGAAGGCGAGGCGGAACGAATCGAGGGAATAGAGCTCGCTCGGGATGCTCGTGCCGCCGCGAAGACGATCGATCGCGTCGAGCAGCACTCCGACCAAGAACATCGTCACAAAGCTCGCAGTGAAGCCTCCGACGTTGACCACGCCGTTGGCCGAGCCGAGCGAGCGCAGCGGATTGAACGTCCTGGCGAAGTCGAACCCGATGAGCGATCCGGGACCGCCCGTCGCGATCACCACGATGAGCACGATGATCAGCCAGGCAGGCGGCGGCCCCGGCCAGGCGAGCACCGCGACCCACGCCGCTCCCATGAGGGCGACGATGCTGAGCACGATCGAGGACCGGCGGAGCGGGAAGCGCGCCGAGAGCAGCCCGAGCAGCGGGCCCGTCACGGCGGCCGTGACGACGACGAGGGTGAGCAGGGCAGCCGCGGCAGTGGGCCCGTAGCCGAGCGCGATGGAGAGGAACGGAAACCCCCAGAGCATCGAGAACATCGTCACCGACGGCTGGGTCACGTAGTGCGACCAGAACCCGAGTTGGGTTCCGGGGCGGGCAAGGCTCTCGCGGAGCTGACGGATCGACTGGTGCCAGCTCTGGGCGGCCTCGGCAGCCGGGGCCCTGCCCCGCACGGCGACCGCCACCACGACAACCACCACCACCGACAGCGACGCCGCCGAGAGATAGGTGCGCGTCCAACCCGCTGTGTGCAGGAGAGTGACCAAGGGAAGCGCCGAGAGTACCTGGCCGATCTGGCCGGACGTACCGAGCAGCTGCGTCACGATGGGCAAGGCGCGACCCTCGAACCAGGAGGCGAGAAGGCGGATCGCGGAGGTGAACGTCATCGCGTCGCCCGCACCGACAAGGACACGACCCAGAACGGCGGTGCCGATGTCGGGCGCCAGGGCGAGGGTGACCTGTCCGGCGCACATGAGGGCCGCGCCGAGCAGGATGAGGAACCGAGGGCCTACGCGGTCGATCATGACGCCCACGGGAACCTGCAGGGCGGCATAGACGAGCAGCTGAACGACGGCCAGGGTCGAGAGCGCCGCCGCCGTCACGCCGAAGCGATCAGTCGCCTCGATGGCAGCGACGCCGAGCGACGTGCGCTGGAGGACCGAGACGAGGTAGGCGAGGACGACGACCGCGAAGACGAGCCAGGATCGCCGGGAGTTCATCGTCCCCCATGCTAGGCGCTACTCGCCGATCGACTCGTCCTCTCCCCCGCGCCGGATGGCGAGGAAGTTCTGGAGCTCTGCCGCGATCTCGTCCGCCGTCGGCAGCTCGCCGTCCTCATCGGTCAGGGGGGACCTGAGGGGGTTGTCCTGCATGTAGCTGTCGTGGCGCTCCTCGAGCGTGCCGACGAGTTTGGCGAGTTCCTGGTTGTTCTCGACCTGTCCATCGATCTTCGCCGCGAACTCGCGGCCCTCCTCGCGGAGCCGATCGGTCGGGAAGATGAGCCCCGTCGCCGCGCTGACGCTCTCGAGGGCGGTGACCGCTGCAGTCGGGTACTCCGTGTCGGAGAGGTAGTGCGGGATGAGCAGCACGAATCCAGCGATCGGGTGACCGAGCTCCTGGAGTCGGTACTCGACGAGGTGGAGCGCGTTCGACGGAACCTGCGTGCGCGGCTTCCACACGGACATCGAGTCGATGAGCTCAAGGCGGTTGCCGCTCACGGTGACGCCGATCGGTCGCGTGTGCGGAACGGGCATCGGGATGGCATGCACCCACGTCGTCGACTTCACCCGGTACCGCTGCACGAGCTGGATGACTGCCGCGGTGAACCGCTCCCACTGGAAATCGGGCTCGAACCCGGTGAGGAGCAGGAACGGCTGGTCGAGTTCGTCCTTCGCGAGGTACAGGGCGAGGGACGCGGGCCGGTAGTCCGTCAGGTGGTCCTGATCGAAGTACATGGTGGGACGACGCGCCCGATAGTCGAGCAGGGCATCCGTGTCGAACAGGGCGACCGTCGAGTGTTCGAGGGTGTCGAGCAGGTAGTCGCTCAGTTGCGTCACCGCCGACCCGGCGTCTGCGAAGCCGGTCAGGGCGGCGACGAGCGGCAGTCCCGGCGGGACATCGACGATGTCCGTGGAGAGGTCGTACAGCCCGTCAGGTTCGCGCATACGACCACTGTATCCTCGGCCCGCGCACCCACCCCGGCGACGCGATCATGCCCACAGCGAACACGCGATTACGATGGCCGGATGACCGTCCCCGCGCTCTCCGTAACCACCGATTCCCCTCTCTCCCTCGAAGCCGACGTGCTCGTGCTCGGTGTGAGCAAGACCGACGAGGGGCCGCGGCTGCTGTCGGATGAGCCCGCGCTTGCAGAACTCGCCGCCGCCCTCGAGGCGATCGGCGTGACCGGTGCGCAGGACGAGGTACGGCGCGTTCCCTCCGGCGCGGCGGCGACGGAGAGCATCGCGCTCGTCGGCGTGGGCGGAGGGGATGTCACGGCGCACGACCTCCGATACGCGGCGGGTTCGGCATCCCGGCAGCTCCGCGGGGTCTCCTCACTCGTCTTCGCGCTCCCGACCTCGGGCGAGGACGACACCTTCGCGATCCTCGAGGGGGCCGCGCTCGGGGCGTACGCGTTCACGGAGTACCGCTCCGCGTCGCTCGAGTCCACGAAGCTCCCCGCGTCGTCGATCACGGTCGTCGGCCCCGGCGGAGACGAACTGGTGGCCCGTGCCACCGCCGTCGCTGAGGCCGTGCACACCGTCCGCGACCTCGTCAACACGTCCCCCCTCGACCTGTACCCCGAGACGCTCGCGGCGCGCGCCGTGGAGCTCGCGGAAGGTTCTGGCGTGTCTGTCGAGGTCCTTGCGGAGGAGGCTCTCCGCGAGGGCGGCTTCGGGGGCATCCTCGGCGTGGGGATGGGCTCGACGCGAGGGCCGCGACTCGTCAAGCTCGAGTACGCACCCGAGGGGGCGCAGCGGCATCTCGCCCTCGTGGGGAAGGGCATCACGTTCGACACCGGTGGGCTCTCGCTCAAGCCGCCGGCATCCATGATCGGGATGAAGTACGACATGACCGGGGCGGCAACCGTCCTCGCCGTGACTCTCGCGGCGGCCCGTCTCGCCCTTCCGGTTCGCATCACAGGCTGGCTGTGCATCGCCGAGAACATGCCGTCGGGCTCCGCCATGCGACCCGGTGACGTCATCCGAATCCGTGGCGGCAAGACGGTCGAGGTGCTCAACACCGACGCCGAGGGCCGGCTGGTGATGGCGGACGGCCTCGTCGCCGCAAGCGAGGAGCAGCCGGACGCGATCATCGATGTCGCCACCCTCACCGGGGCCGCACTCGTCGCGCTGGGCAACCGCTACGTGGGAACGATGGGCGACACCGCGCTCGTCTCGCGCGTCGTGGACGCGGGAAATCGCGTCGGCGAGACTCTCTGGCCCATGCCGATCCCGTCCGAGGTCCGCCCTCTGCTCGCGTCTGACGTCGCCGACATCGCGAACGTCAAGCCCGGCAACACGGCGGCGGGGATGCTCATCGCCGCCGCGTTCCTGCGCGACTTCGTGGGCACCTCCGAGGAGACCGGCCAGCCCATCCCGTGGGCCCACCTCGACATCGCCGGGCCGGCGAACAACGGTGCCGCCGGCTGGGGGTTCACCGGCAAGGGACCGACCGGCGTCGCCGTGCGGGCGCTCCTCGAGCTCGCCGAGGACTTCTCCCGCAGGTAGTAAGGTTTTTCAGGCGGGTTTCTTCACCCCCCTCGTCCGGCCATCGCCACCACTCGATCGACCGGATCATCAGACCCTTACAGAGGAGTTGCTGGGATTGGCTGAGCACACTTTCGACCTTGTTGTTCTGGGCGGCGGGAGCGGGGGGTACGCCGCAGCGCTGCGAGCCAGCCAGCTCGGCCTGTCCGTCGGGCTCATCGAGAAGAACAAGCTCGGCGGCACCTGCCTGCACGTCGGCTGCATTCCCACCAAGGCGCTGCTGCACTCCGCAGAGGTCGCGGATGTCGCTCGCGAGTCGGCGAAGTACGGCATCACCACGACGTTCGGCGGCGTCGAGATCTCCGGCGTGACGGCGTACCGCGAAGAGGTCGTGGCGTCGAAGTACAAGGGCCTCCAGGGCCTCATCAAGGCGCGCGGCATCACGACGATCGCGGGCGAGGGCCGCCTGGTCTCCCCCACGACCGTGCAGGTCGGGGATGACACGGTGACCGGCAAGAACGTCGTTCTCGCGACCGGCTCCTACTCCCGGACGCTCCCCGGTCTCGAGATCGGCGGTCGCGTGATCACCTCCGAGCAGGCGCTCGAACTCGACTTCGTCCCGAAGAAGGTCGCGGTGCTGGGTGGCGGCGTCATCGGCGTCGAGTTCTCGAGCGTCTGGCGCTCGTGGGGATCCGAGGTCACGATCATCGAGGCCCTTCCCCACCTCGTGCCCAACGAGGACGAGGCCATCTCCAAGCAATTCGAGCGCGCGTACCGCAAGCGCGGCATCGACTTCAAGCTCGGTGTCCGCTTCCAGAGCGTGACGCAGGATGACAACGGAGTGGTCGTCACTCTGGAGAACGGCGAGACCGTCGAGGCGGAGCTGCTCCTCGTCGCCGTCGGCCGTGGGCCGTCGACCGCGAACCTCGGGTTCGAGGAGGTCGGCATCGCGATGGATCGCGGCTTCGTGCTCACCAACGAGCGCCTCGCCACCAACGTCCCGGGTGTCTACGCCGTGGGCGACATCGTCCCGGGGCTTCAGCTGGCTCACCGAGGATTCCAGCAGGGGATCTTCGTCGCCGAGGAGATCGCCGGCCTCAACCCCGTCGTCATCGAGGACGTCAACATCCCCAAGGTGACCTACAGCGACCCCGAGGTCGCGTCGGTGGGCCTCACCGAGGCGAAGGCCGTCGAGAAGTTCGGTGCCGACGCAGTCAAGAGCTACGACTACAACCTCGCCGGCAACGGCAAGAGCCACATCATCGGGACGTCGGGCTCCATCAAGGTCGTGCGCCAGATCGATGGACCCGTTCTGGGCGTGCACATGATCGGTGCGCGCGTCGGCGAGCTCATCGGCGAGGCGCAGCTCGCGGTGAACTGGGAAGCCTACCCCGAGGACATCGCCCCTCTGCTCCACGCCCACCCGACGCAGAACGAGGCGCTCGGCGAGGCGTTCCTCGCACTCGCGGGCAAGCCGCTCCACGGGATCTGATCCCGCTGCGAGTGCCGGAACTAAGCTAAGTAAACAGAAGCGTTATAAGGAGCATCACTGATGAGCGAATCCGTCAACCTTCCGGCACTCGGTGAGAGTGTCACCGAGGGAACGGTTACCCGCTGGCTCAAGAAGGTCGGCGACCGTGTGGAGGTCGACGAGCCTCTGCTCGAGGTCTCGACCGACAAGGTGGACACTGAGATCCCCTCGCCCGTCGCCGGCGTGATCGAGGCGATCCTGGTCGCCGAGGATGAGACCGTCGAGGTCGGCACCGCCCTCGTGACGATCGGTGATGGGTCGGGCGCCGGGGAGGCTCCCGCAGCGCCCGCCGAGGCTCCCTCAGCCCCCGCTGAGGCTCCCGCGCCGGCTGAGGCGCCGGCTCCGGCACCGGCCGCGGCCCCCGAGGCTGAGGCTCCCGCGCCTGCCCCCGCGCCCGAGGCTCCGACCGCGCCCGCCCCGGCCCCCGCCGCTGAGGCCCCCGCCGCTGAGGCCCCCGCCGCTGAGGCCCCCGCCGCTGAGGCCCCCGCTGCTGAGGCCCCCTCGGCGGCACCCGCCCCTGCGGCTCCCGCCGAAGCCCCGGCCCCCGCTCCGGTCGAGGCACCAGCGGCCCAGGCTCCTGCCGCTCCCATCGCGGCCCCCGCAGCGGCCCCCGCAGGCGCCGAGGCGTTCGCCGGGTACGTGACTCCTCTCGTGCGCAAGCTCGCTCACGAGCAGGGTGTCGACCTCTCCACGGTGTCGGGCACTGGCGTGGGCGGCCGCATCCGCAAGCAGGACGTACTCGCGGCCACCTCCTCGGCCGCCGCTCCCACGACGGCTCCGGCTGCCGCGGCCACCGCGCCTCTCGAGGTCTCCGCGCTGCGCGGCACGACGGTACCGATGTCCCGCCTCCGCAAGGTCATCGCCGAGCGCGCCGTCATCTCGATGCAGTCCTCCGCTCAGCTCACCTCGGTCGTCGAGGTGGACGTGACCGCGGTCGCCGCCTACCGCGACCAGGTCAAGGGCGCCTTCCAGCAGAAGACCGGCGTGAAGCTCTCCTTCCTGCCGTTCTTCGCCCTGGCGGCCGCGGAAGCGCTCAAGGCCTACCCGATCATCAATGCGACGATCGAGGGTGACTCGATCGTCTACCCCCCGCACGAGAACCTCAGCATCGCGGTCGACACCGAGCGCGGACTGCTCACTCCTGTCGTTCGCGACGCGGGCGAGCTGTCCATCGCGGAGCTCGCCGCACAGATCGCGGACCTCGCCGAGCGCACTCGCGAGAACAAGCTCAAGCCCGACGAGCTCGCTGGCGGAACCTTCACGTTGACCAACACCGGGTCGCGGGGCGCGCTGTTCGACACGCCTATCGTCTTCCTCCCGCAGTCGGCGATCCTCGGCACGGGAATTGTGACGAAGAAGCCGGTCGTCGTGAGCGATGCGGGCGGCGACGCGATCGCGATCCGGTCCATGGTGTACCTGGCCCTGTCTTACGACCACCGCATCGTCGACGGCGCGGACGCGGCTCGGTTCCTCACGGCCGTCAAGAACCGCCTCGAGGGCGGCGACTTCGCCGGCCGCTTGGGAATCTAGCCCTCGTCGAGATAGTCCCGAACGCGCCAACCGGCCTCGCTCCTCATCACGAGGATCGAGGCCGGTTGTCCGTCGGGGTGGGTCACGACCACGATGGCACTGCCTCCGAGCAGCTCGTCGACGCTCGCCTCCACCGGCGCAGCCGGGAGCGCCACCTCGGCACCGCCTTGGATCGAGCGGATGAGCTCCTCATCCCGCTCGAATGCGCTCGAGCCCGGCTGGTCCACGTCGTCGAGGCACAGGATCGACAGGTCGCGGATGCATCGTTCGCGCGCCTCGAGGAGCACGAGCGATGCCGCGGCCGGGTCATCCCCGAGCACGGCGAGAGAAGCGGGATCATCGGTCGCCGGGGTATCTGCAAGAGACTCGCCGCTGTCGCTCGGTGAGGTGAGCGGCTGAGGAGCGGTCTCGACACTCGGCTCCTCGCGCTCCGCTTCCGCCGACGCGGGGACGAGCGCGATCCCGAGCACGAGCGCGCACACGGCTGCGGCCCCGGCGACCCAGAATCGGGGGCGCACGCTCGCCGCCTGGCGCCGCAGCCAGTCGAGCCGGTCGGCGGAGACAGCCGCCGCGAGGCGGTCGATCGTCCCGAGAATGGGTTGGGCGGGTGCGCGGGGACGGCGCGGCACAGGCTGGACGGCGCGCGAGCGCGGAGGATCCGAGCGGGTGAAGGAAACCGGCTCGGGCGCCGACCATGCGAACAAGCGCGGCCCCAGGGCGGCGAGCCAGTCGGCCCTCTCGGAGCTGACGGCCAGCCACTCCTGAACTCCCTCGGCACCCGGGATCGCGTCGAGGACCGCCGCGCAGAGCACCGCGAAGGCGCGACGGTCGGCCTCGAACAGTTCGCTCGACTCCCGCTCCGCCGCAGTGGGGGGCGCACTGCTGGGCTGCGAGGAACCGAAGCGGGCGAGGACCGGCGCGCCGGTGTCGCTGAAGCCCACGGCAGCAGCCGAGACAGCGCCATGCGCGACGCCGGCGCGATGAAGCCGATCGAGGGCATCGGCGAGTGGAGCGAGTATCGTGACCGCTTCGCCGCTGCGCAACGGGCCACTGGCGAGGAGCCCCGCGAGAGTCTCGGGCCGCAGTCTCTCGAGGATGAGCGCCACTCTCCCGTCGGCGGTGGTCGCGACGTCGAGGATGCCGACGACGTGGGGCCCGGCGGCCCGTGCCAGTGACTCGATCTCCCGCGCCGGCGCTTCAGCATCCGCTGAGCGGTAGAGCTTCACCGCCGCGGGAGCGGAGTCGTCGACAGGATGCCCGAGCCACGTGACGGCGTGCGGCCCCTCCCCGAGCTTCCGAACGAGCCGATAGCCACCGACGATCGCGAGAGTCATCCCTCCACTCTCATCGTCGGCACCGCCCGCTGCCGCCCGCGAGCGCCCGCTGGGGAGAATCGGAGCGGAAAAGCCCCTGAGGCGGACAAGAGGAATAGACTCGCCCTGTGGTCGACATTGTCGTCACGGGGCTAAGCGCCAACTCCGTGCCGTACATCGAAGCCCTCGAGCTTCAGCGCGCAATCCATCGTTCCGTCGTGAACGGCTCCCGCCCTGACACCGTGCTCCTCCTCGAGCATCCATCGGTCTATACCGCAGGCAAGCGCACGGAACCCATCGAGCGACCGAGCGACGGCACCCCCGTGATCGACGTCGACCGCGGGGGGAAGATTACGTGGCACGGTCCCGGGCAGCTCGTCGGCTACCCCATCGTGCGCCTCGCGGAACCGATCGACGTCGTGGGCTACGTCCGCCGACTCGAAGGGATGCTCATCGCGGCTCTGGACGAGCTCGGGGTCGCGGCAGGGCGTGTCCAGGGCCGCTCGGGCGTCTGGGTCGGCTACGACCGGCCGGTGGGAGCAGAGAAGATCGCGGCAATCGGCATTCGTGTGGCGGAGGGCGTCACGATGCACGGATTCTCACTGAACTGCAGCAACTCCTTCGACGCGTACTCGAAGATCATCGCGTGCGGCATTCAGGACGCGGGCGTCACATCCATCAGTCGCGAACTGGGCCGGACGGTCACCCCGGAGGATGTGGCGCCGATCATCGAGGGCCACCTCCGTCTCTCCCTGGGGACGGTGGCCGCATGACGCACCCCGCGAACGCGGCCGACGGCCGAAAGCTGCTGCGGCTCGAGGTGCGCAACGCACAGACCCCGATCGAGAGAAAGCCCGAGTGGATCCGCACCGTCGCCCGGATGGGACCGGAGTACCGCGAGCTCCAAGGCCTCGTCAAGGACGAGGGGCTCCATACCGTCTGTCAGGAAGCCGGCTGCCCGAACATCTTCGAGTGCTGGGAGGACCGCGAGGCGACCTTCCTCATCGGCGGGTCCCAGTGCACGCGACGTTGCGACTTCTGCCAGATCGACACCGGCAAACCCGCCGACTACGACACCGATGAGCCCCGGCGGGTCGCGGAGTCGGTCCGCACGATGAATCTGCGCTACGCGACTATCACGGGGGTCGCTCGTGACGACCTCCCCGATGAGGGCGCGTGGCTGCACGCCGAGACCGTACGGCAGATCCACGAGCAGAATCCCGGCACGGGGGTGGAGATCCTCGCGACGGACTTCTCCGGCACGCCTTCCCTGCTCGATGAGGTGTTCTCCTCGCGACCCGAGGTCTTCGCCCACAACGTCGAGACCGTTCCCCGCATCTTCAAGCGCATCCGGCCCGCGTTCCGTTACGAGCGCTCGCTCGACGTGCTCTCGCAGGCACGCGCGGCGGGCCTCATCACGAAGTCGAACCTCATCCTCGGCATGGGCGAGGAACCCGCCGAGGTCGTCCAGGCGCTGCACGACCTCCACGACGCCGGAACCGACATCATCACGATCACCCAGTACCTCCGGCCGTCGCCCCGACACCTTCCCGTCGCCCGATGGGTGAAGCCGGAAGAGTTCGTCGAGTTCAGCGCGGAGGCCGAGCGCATCGGCTTCCTGGGCGTGCTCGCCGGGCCGCTCGTCCGATCGAGCTACCGTGCGGGGCGGCTGTGGGCGCGGTCGATGGTGGCCAAGGGACGGCCGATCCCTGCCGAGCTCCGCCACCTCGCGGATGAGAGCCTCGGGTTCGCGCAAGCCGTGTCCTGACGGGACGTATCCTTAGTGCATGGCACGTTCTGACTCCACCGCCCCGAAGCCGCAGAAAGAGCCCGGTCGTCTCAAGCAGATGTACCAGGTCTTCCAGATGACGCGTCGCTACGACAATCTCGCCATCTGGTACATGCTCCTCGCCTTCCTGGCCCCCACCGCGGCCGGAGTCGTGCTCGGCCTCCTGCTCTCGCCCGACAACGTCATCGGGCTCGTGCTCTACATCATCGCCGGCCTCCTCGGCGGTGTTCTCGTGTTCCTCATCGTGCTCGGCCGCCGGGCCGAGAAGGCCGCCTACTCGCAGATCGCGGGGCAGGCGGGCGCGGTGGGCGCGGTGCTGAAGAGCTCGCTGCGACGGGGTTGGACGGCGAGCGAGATGCCCGTCGTCGTGAGCCCCAAGACCCAGGATGCCGTCTACCGCGCTGTCGGGCGCGGAGGGGTCGCCCTCATCGGCGAGGGACCGCGGAGCCGCACCCAGCACATGCTCGATGAGCAGCGCCGGGCCGTCGCGCGCATTCTCCCCAATGTGCCGATCAACTTCGTCTACGTGGGGCCGGACCCGGAGTCCACTCCCCTGCACAAGCTCCCCGGCAAGCTCAACAGCTTCAAGGCCGTGCTCCGCAAGCCCGAGATCCTCGCCGTCTCCAACCGGCTCAACTCGCTCGGCAAGAACGGGCTGCCGATCCCGAAGGGGATGGACCCGCTCAAGGCACGCGCGCCGCGACCGCGGTAGCTCTCGCGCGCAGTCGGTCCTAACGTCGGACGAGCACCGTGCCGCACAGGCGGTCGTGCATCCCGCGCTGGTCCTTGTCCCAGATGACGGCAGGGATGACGAGACACAGCAGCGCCGTCCGTGCGAACGGTCGCCACACCCCGAGGTAGCCACCGGCCACCGGCACGACGCGCAAGCCGAGAATGAGGTGGCCGACGCTCCCGTTCGCCGTCAGCAGGAGCACGATCTGCGCGACGGCGAATACGGCGAGCGTCGCGAGGGCGTCGTAGGAGAAGAACGCGATCGAGATCAGCACCGCCGTGCCCCAGTCAATGGCGAGTGCGGCGATCCGGCGGCCGATACGACCGATCGATCGGGGACCGCGCTCGGGGAGCCCGAGTCGCTTTCCGGGCCAGTCGGCGGAAGGGGTAGGGCGGTCGGGCATCCTTCAACACTACCCACGGGCGACAGCCGTAACATGCCGGAAACAATTGCGTGACGACCGGGAAACCCCGAACCCCTAGCCTCGCTAATGGCCGCGTCTGCGTCCGCTCAGCACCAAGCTCATTGGAGTCCTTCACATGTTCAGTGATTCTTCCGAAGTGCTCAAGTTCATCAAGGACACCGACGTCAAGTTCCTTGATATCCGCTTCACCGACCTCCCCGGCGTGCAGCAGCACTTCAACATCCCGGCGTCCACCGTCGACGAGGAGTTCTTCTCCGTCGGCCAGCTGTTCGACGGTTCGTCGATCCGCGGCTTCGCGAACATCCACGAGTCGGACATGCAGCTGATCCCGGACGTGACGACGGCCTACATCGACCCGTTCCGCACTGAGCGCACGCTGATCATGGTGTTCGACATCTACAACCCGCGTAACGGCGAGATCTACGGCAAGGACCCGCGCCAGGTCGCCAAGAAGGCGGAGAAGTACCTCGCCTCGACCGGCATCGCCGACACCGCCTACTTCGCCCCCGAGGCCGAGTTCTACATCTTCGACGACGTCCGCTACTCGGTCACCCAGAACCAGAGCTTCTACTCCGTCGACTCCGACGAGGGAGCCTGGAACACGGGTCGCGTCGAGGAGGGCGGCAACCTCGCCAACAAGACCCCCTACAAGGGCGGCTACTTCCCCGTCAGCCCGATCGACAAGCAGGCCGACCTTCGCGACGACATCAGCCTCAAGCTGATCGACGCCGGTCTCATCCTCGAGCGCGCCCACCACGAGGTCGGCACCGGCGGCCAGGCGGAGATCAACTACCGCTTCAACACGATGGTGAACGCGGCGGACGACATCCTCAAGTTCAAGTACATCGTCAAGAACACCGCCCTCGAGTGGGGCAAGGTCGCGACGTTCATGCCGAAGCCGCTCTTCGGCGACAACGGCTCGGGAATGCACACCCACCAGTCGCTGTGGAACGACGGTTCGCCGCTGTTCTACGACGAGAAGGGCTACGGCGGACTCTCCGACATCGCCCGCTGGTACATCGGCGGACTCCTCAAGCACGCTCCCGCGGTGCTCGCCTTCACCAACCCGACGCTGAACTCGTTCCGTCGCCTGGTGCCGGGCTTCGAGGCCCCCGTCAACCTGGTCTACTCGGCCGGTAACCGCTCCGCCTCGATCCGTATCCCGATCACGGGAACGAACCCAAAGGCCAAGCGCATCGAGTTCCGCGCGCCGGACGCCTCGGGCAACCCTTACCTCGCCTTCGCCGCGCAGCTCATGGCTGGCCTCGACGGCATCAAGAACAAGATCGAGCCGCACGAGCCCGTCGATAAGGACCTGTACGAGCTGCCCCCCGAGGAGGCCAAGCTCATCCCGCAGGTCCCCGGCTCGCTCGCCGAGTGCCTCAACGCGCTCGAGGCGGACCACGAGTTCCTCATGGAGGGCAACGTCTTCACGAAGGACCTCATCGAGACCTGGATCGCGTACAAGCGCGAGAAGGAGATCATCCCCTCCTCGCAGCGTCCGCACCCGTTCGAGTACGAGCTGTACTTCTCGGTCTAGGCATCCTGCACAGCGCGGGGCCGCTTCCTTCGGGAGGCGGCCCCGTCGCCGTTAAGCGCCGCATACTTGAGGGATGGCACGGCGCACGCTCCTCCTCGACGTCGACGCGACCCTCCTCATCGACACCGTCGACCCGGTGCTCGAGTACGCGTCGTACAAGGGCTCGGGCGATTACTCCGGGACTCCCGTCCCCGCCGGCGCTCGAGAGCTCGAGATTACGGATCCGCACGGGCGCGACCGAAGCGTCATCGTACTCGAGTCCGCCCTCGACGCTCTGCGCACTCAGGCCGCGGCAGGCGTTGACATCGTGTGGCATTCGAACTGGCTCGCGGCACCCGCCCAGCTCGAGTCCCTCTCGCAGAACATCAGCCTCGACAGCGTCGTGCGCTTCCCTCTCGAGATGGAACTCGCGGCGCCCGTGGAGTTCCCCGACCCATACCGGCCACGACCACCGTTCTGGGACGACTGGCGAGTCCGTACGATCATCGCCCGAGCCGCCACCCTCGCCTCAGGCGACGACCTCGTCGTGGCAAGCGTCGACATCGATCTGTCCGTGTCGAGCGTCGCGGAGGGCATCCGCCGTCGTTCCGGCAATCCATCACCGCTGCTCGGGAGCATCCCGACCACACGGATGAGCGGGCTGGATGCCGCGGCTCTGGCCACCTGGACGCCGACGCGCGAGCACGTCGGCACGTGGCACCGGCGGTCCTAGGCCTGGCTGGGCAGACTCCCCCTGGAGCTCCGCTCGGCACTGGACTGAGTGAGCCGACGGACGCCTACGATGGAGATGAAAGCCCACGCCGGGATAGCGACAAGTGTGGCGAGCGACACCAAAAGATAGCCGAACGCCGCCCACTCCGCGGGTCGAATCAGCCCTGCAGCCACCACGAACTCGACAGCAGGAATGACGCTGAGCGGACCACCCAAGAGCAGGGGGAGCACGAGGGCTGTCGGATCGTCCTCGAGCAGACGAGGGACGCCCAGTGCGACTTCGACCGCCATCGGCACACCGAGCAGGCCGACTGTCAGCCAGAAGCGCCGATCCCCCGCGTCCGAGCGCCGATGACGGTGCGTGCTCAGCGTCAGTCTGATGGCGAGCAGGAGTGCAGCGAGTGCCGTCGACACCACCGCAGCAACCAGAACAACAGCGGGCAGGGACGGGCTCACGGGACCGGACACGAACTGGGCTCCCAGCGCGCAAGGGCGCTCAGGAGCGTATGGCACCGGCGACGTCCCGGACCACGTCCATTCGTCGACGACGAGTTCGCTACGACGTACCTCGTTATCGAACACGCTGACGACCTCCCAATCGGGTTGGGTCAGGATCCTCGTCACAGCGTGGGAACTGCCGCAATTCACGGCGTCGACCGTACCTGAAGCGTTCAGCCGGACTCCGTATCCGGAGAAGCGCACGCAGCCCGACAACGTCAGCACGATCACTAGGCCGATGAGACCCAGTACCCAGGAACGGCGCATGACTTCACGCTAGGAGACACCGCTCGCGCTGCTGTCTCATTCGCGTAACGAGTCGATTGCTCTTGGGTCTCGGCAGACCTACTACCGCCTACTGCCCGGCCGCGAATCGCCGTAGAAGCGCCGCTCGAACACCTGCCGGGCGAGCCGCGTGACGCGCAGGTAGTCGTCCTCGAAGCGGCTCGCCGAACCTGGTGGGTACTCGAGCAGACGGGCGACGCCCTCGAGCTGCTGATGATCCGTCGGCAGCACGTCAGAGGTCTTCGCAGTCCACAGCGTCATGGCCGAGCGGGCACGAGAGGCGAGGATCCAGGCGTCCCGGAGGCGACCCGCGTCCGCGGCATCCACGAATCCCTCCGTCTCCGCGGCGGCGAGGGCCTCGAGGGTCGACGTGGTGCGCAGGCCCGGCACCCGCGCCCCGTGCTGCAGCTGGAGGAGCTGGACAAACCACTCGACATCGCTCAGCGACCCCCGGCCGAGCTTGAGGTGCCGGGCCGGGTCGGCGGCCTGGGGTAGGCGCTCGTTCTCGACGCGAGCCTTGATGCGCTTCACCTCGCGAACGTCCTGCTCCGAGATGCTCGCCGGATAACGCACCTCGTCGGCAAGCTCCTCGAACGCGTCCAGTAGCGGCGCGTCTCCAACGACACCGCGAGCACGCAGCAGCGCTTGGGCCTCCCACGTCAGCGACCATCGCGCGTAGTACGCGCGGTACGACTCGAGGGAGCGAACGATCGCGCCGTTCTTCCCCTCGGGACGCAGACCGATGTCGAGGTCGAGCGGGATGCGCAGGTCCTCGGTCAGCCGCGACAGGGCGTGCACGATCTGCTCGGCCCGCTGCTGCGCCTCTTCGTCGGATGCCCCGGCCGGCCGGTAGACGTACATCACGTCGGCATCCGAGCCGAAGCCGAGCTCCGCTCCCCCGTACCGCCCCATCGCGATGATCCCGAACTCGATGCCGTCGCCGTAACGGTGGGCGATCGCGAGTGCACCCGTCAGGACGGCGGTCGTGATGTCGGACAAGCCATGACCGAGCTCGCCGATCGTGATGGTGCCGACGATCCCGGCGAGAGCGAGGCGGAGGATCTCGCGGCGACGGGCCGTGCGCAGGGCGCTCGCCGCGGCATCCTCGTCGTCCGCGTGCCGAGCGATCGTCGCTCGAGTCTCCTCGAGGAGCTGCTCGAGCGGACGAGGGCGCAACTCGTCTTCGTTCTCGAGCCACGCCGCCGCTTCGGGGATCCGCTCGAACAGCGCGCCGACGAAACGCGATCCGGAGAGCACGCTCGTGAGGCGCTGGGCCGCGCCGGACGAGTCGCGCAGCATCCGGAGGAACCAGTAGGCCTCGCCGAGGTCCTCGCTCAGCTTGCGGAAGGCGAGGAGCCCGTAGTCCGGGTCGGCGCCCTCCGCGAACCACTGAAGCATGACGGGAAGCAGGTTGCGCTGGATCGTCGCCCGACGCGACACCCCGCCCGTGAGGGCGGCGATGTGGTTGAGCGCACCGCGCGGGTCGCGGAACCCGATCGCAGCCAGCCGCGCGACGGCCTGCTCGCTCGTGAGAGAGAGACCGTCCTCGGGAAGCGCGGCGACCGCCGAGAGAAGGGGGCGGTAGAAGAGCCGCTCGTGGAGCCTGCGAACCGCGTGCTTGGTGCGCTGCCACTGCTCGGCGAGGTCGTCGGCGTTCGTCGCGAGGCCCGTAGCCCGCGCCAGGATACGCAGCGCCTCGAGATCCGTCGGCATGAGGTGGGTGCGCCGCAGGCGGCTGAGCTGAAGCCGGTGCTCGAGAAGTCGCAGGAACCGGTAGTCCTGGCCGAACTCGGCCGCCTCCACCCGACCGATGTAGCCTTCGTCGGCGAGGGCGACAAGGGCCGAGAGGGTGTCGCGCTGCCGCACCCGCGGGTCGCTCTGGCCATGGACGAGCTGCAGCAGCTGGATGGTGAATTCGACGTCCCGGAGTCCGCCCGGCCCGAGCTTCAGCTGGACGTCCACCTCGGATGCCGGGATGTGCTCGGTGACCCGCTCGCGCATGCGCTGCACCGACTCAACGAACCCCTCGCGGGAGGCGCTCGACCACACCATCGGCGAGATGGCAGCGACGTAGCGCTCCCCCAGCTCGACGTCACCCGCGAGCGGCCGAGCCTTGAGCAGCGCTTGGAACTCCCAGCCCTTCGCCCAGCGCTCGTAGTACGCGACATGGGACTCGAGGGTGCGCACGAGCGCGCCGTCCTTGCCCTCCGGCCGCAGGTTCGCGTCCACCTCCCACAGGGAAGGCTCGGTCGCGAGCTCGTGGATGCCCCGCATCGTGAGCATGGCGAGTCGCGTGGCGATCTCGACCGCGCGGTCGTCGGCGAGACCCTCGCTCCCCTCGCCGACGAAGATCACGTCGACGTCGGACACGTAGTTGAGCTCGCGCGCGCCCGCCTTGCCCATCCCGATGATCGCGAGCTTCGTCGCCGCGATCTGGTCCGGCGGGAACGGCGCGTCCCGGCGCGCCACGAGCAGCGACGCGTCGAGCGCCGCACCGGCCACGTCGGCGAGTGCCGCGGCAACCCGGTCGAGGGCCAGGATCGGGTCGGCGTGCTCCAGGTCCCACGCGGCGAGCCGGGTCAGGTGGCGGCGGTAGCGGATGCGCAAGGCCACCCACGCGGCCTCGCCCGAGAGCCCCTCCACCGCGGCCTCGAGATCGTCGGAATAGTCGGCCGCCGTCGGCGGGGCTCCGAGGGGCTCGAGCAGGGCATCCAGCTGCTCCGGATGCCGCGCGAGGAACGACGCGAGCCCCTCCGACGCGCCGAGGACGCGCACGAGCCGGCCGGCCGCTTCGGTGTCTGCGAGCAGCGGGATGAGGTGGTCGGATGCCACGGCCCGCAACCCCATCAGAAGGCGCAGCGCCTGGTCGGGGTTTGCCGCAGACGCGAAGTACGGCACGAGATCGGGCGCGTCGAGCTCGCCGAGTCGCTCGCTCGTCTCGCCGAGCTCGGCGAAACCGAGCCGCGCGAGCTCGGTCAGCGTCGAGGGAGCACGGGTCATGACAGCGGCGACCTAGAGGATCTCGAGGTTGCTCTCCAGCTCGTACGGCGTCACCTGGGCCCGGTATGCCTTCCACTCGCGGCGCTTGTTGAGAAGCACGTAGTTGAAGACGCGCTCACCCAGCGTCTCGGCGACGAGCTCGGAGTCCTCCATGAGCGAGACCGCCCGGTCGAGGCTCGCGGGCAGCGGCTCGTAGCCGAGGGCGCGGCGCTCTGCGTCGGAGAGCTCCCACACGTTGTCCTCCGCCTCGGGCGGCAGCTCGTAGCCCTCCTCGATGCCCTTGAGACCCGCCGCGAGCAGCAGCGAGAACGCGAGGTACGGGTTCGCGGCGGAATCCATGGCGCGGTACTCGACCCGCGCGCTCTGCCCCTTGCCCGGCTTGTAGAGCGGCACGCGCACGAGCGCCGAGCGGTTGTTGTGGCCCCACGTGACGAAGCTCGGAGCCTCGTCGCCGCCCCAGAGCCGCTTGTAGGAGTTGACGAACTGGTTCGTCACTGCGGTGATCTCAGGAGCGTGGCGCAGCAGTCCCGCGACGAACTGCTTGCCGATCTTCGAGAGCTGGTAGTGCCCCGACGGGTCGTAGAACGCGTTCGTGTCGCCCTCGAAGAGCGACATGTGGGTGTGCATCCCCGATCCGGGATGACCCGACAGCGGTTTCGGCATGAACGTGGCGTACACGCCCTGCTCGATCGCCACCTCCTTGACCACGGTGCGGAACGTCATGATGTTGTCGGCGGTCGTGAGCGCGTCGGCGTACCGCAGGTCGATCTCGTTCTGGCCGGGACCGGCCTCGTGGTGGCTGAACTCCACGGAGATGCCGAGGTCCTCGAGCATCCGCACCGAGCGTCGGCGGAAGTCGTGCGCGGTACCGCCGGGGACGTTGTCGAAGAAACCTGCGGAGTCGACGGGCTCCGGGGCGCCGTTCTTGAGCTTCGAGGACTTGAGCAGGTAGAACTCGATCTCCGGGTGCGTGTAGAAGGAGAACCCGCGGTCGGCGGCCTTCGCGAGAGCCCGCTTGAGAACATTGCGGGGATCGGACAGCGAGGGCTGGCCGTCGGGCGTGGAGA
The DNA here is from genome assembly GCF_030580675.1 of Antiquaquibacter soli. Classification (GTDB taxonomy): domain Bacteria; phylum Actinomycetota; class Actinomycetes; order Actinomycetales; family Microbacteriaceae; genus Rhodoglobus; species Rhodoglobus soli. The sequence continues at coordinate 1,564,622 of NZ_JAUQUB010000001.1, forward strand.
TGTCGCAGAACATCCGCGCGGTCGGGTCGATCTCGCCGCGCCACGGGAGGATCTGGAACGTCGACGGATCGGGCAGGGCGAGCATGTCGGCCTCGTACGCGCGGGTGAATCCCTCGATCGCGGAGCCGTCGAAACCGAGCCCCTCGGCGAAGGCGCCCTCGACCTCGGCCGGCGTGATCGCGACGCTCTTGAGCGTACCCACGACGTCCGTGAACCACAGTCGCACGAACTTCACACCCCGCTCTTCGATCGTCCGAAGAACGAAGTCGCGCTGCTTGTCCATCAAGCTCCCTCAGTCATCTACGCGGCGCCCGCGGCACCCCTCCTAGGCTACTGGCAACCTAGACTGTCGACATGGCTGATGAGGCACTGAAGCGCGTCCGGACCCGACACTTCCAACGGGCGAAGGAGAACGGCATCAAGATCACCGGCCTCACGAGCTACGACCAGCTCACGGCGGGCATATTCGACGAGGCGGGAATCGACTTCCTCCTCGTGGGCGACTCGGCGGGCAACAACGTGTACGGCTACGACACGACGCTCCCGGTCACGATCGACGACCTCATCCCCCTGGCCCGCGCCGTCGCGGGTGCCGTGAAGCGCGCCTTCGTCGTCGCCGACATGCCGTTCGGCTCCTACGAGACCGGCCCCGACGAAGCACTGCATACCGCTTTCCGGTTCATGAAGGAGACGGCCGCCCACGCGGTCAAGCTCGAGGGCGGCGTGCGCAGTGCCGAGCAGATCCGCCGGATCGTGTCGGCGGGCATCCCCGTCATGGCGCACATCGGCTTCACCCCGCAGAGCGAGCACGGTCTCGGTGGCCATGTCATCCAGGGGCGGGGCGAGCAGGTCGAGCAGCTCCTCGCGGACGCCCGAGCGGTGCAGGATGCCGGCGCCTTCGCGGTCGTGCTCGAGATGGTGCCGGCGGAAGCAGCCGCCCGCGTTACAGCGGAGCTGCGCATCCCGACCATCGGCGTCGGCGCCGGGCCCCACGTCGACGGCCAGCTGCTCGTGTGGACCGACTGGGCCGGGTTCACGAAGGGTCGAATCCCCAAGTTCGTCAAGCAGTACGCGAACCTGCGCCAGACGCTCACGGACGCCGTATCGGCCTACCGCACCGACGTCGAGGCAGGCAGCTACCCCGGGCCCGAGCACTCCTACGAGGACTAGGCACCGACGGTGACGGGGCGGATCGTCGTCGGCATGGCCGGGTGGGTCTACCCCGACTGGCGCGGCACCTTCTACCCGAAGGGCGTCACCCAGAAGAACGAGCTCGCCTACGCGAGTACCCACGTCACCTCGATCGAGCTCAACGGCTCGTTCTACTCCCTGCAGAAGCCGTCGAGCTGGGTCTCGTGGCGGGATGCCACGCCGGACGACTTCGTGTTCTCCGTCAAGGCACCGCGGTTCATCACGCACATCCGCCGCCTCGACGACGTGCACGAGCCGCTCGCGAACTTCTTCGCGTCGGGCATCCTGGCGCTCGGCGGAAAGCTCGGGTGCATCCTGTGGCAGCTGCCGCCGAGCCTAGAGTTCGAGCCGTACCTGCTCGAGCGCTTCCTCGAGCAACTCCCGCACGGCACGCCCGCTGCCGTCGCCCTCGCCGAGGAGCGGAGCGCCCGGATGCACGGCCGCGAGCACCTCGAGACGGATGCCGACCGTCCCGTCCGCCACGCGCTCGAGGTACGCCACCGCACCTTCGACTCCCCCGAGTTCGTCGAGCTCGCGCGTCGCTACGGGGTCGCGATCGCATTCGGGGACTCGGCCGGCAAGTGGCCGGTCATCGACGAAGCCACGACCGACTTCCGCTACGCGAGACTGCACGCCGACGAGAAGAAGTACCCCGGCGGCTACTACGAGCCCGCCGACCTCGACCGGTGGGCGGCGACGGTCACCGGGTGGGCAGCCGAGGGCCTCGACTCGTACGTCTACTTCGACAACGACACGAAGGTGCGCGCGCCGATCGACGCGATGAGCCTGCTTGAGCGGCTCTAGTTCTCGCTCGCGTCCTCGGCGGCCCACCGGCGGGCGCGCTCAGCGGCGATCTCGGGAGCCCGCTCGGCCTCCTCGCGAGACGCAAACGGCCCGTCGCGGTCGATTCCGAGGGACTGCGGCCCCTCCTCGACCTCACCGGTCACGTGGTTGTACCACCATTCGGCCATGTCGTCCTCCCGGTTATCTTCGTCGAGCGCCCGGTTATCTTCGTCGAGCGAGGGGAAAGTAGGATCAACACTATGCCCCGCGACGCATCCGGCCACCTCGTCGCGGGTCGGGTCTCCCCGCAGCGGGCCGTGCCCGCCTCGATCCCCCGCCCGGAGTACGTCGGTCGCCCTGGTCCCCGCGAATACGCCGGCGACGACGTGTACAGCCCTGACGAGATCGAGCGCATCCGGCGCTCCGGCCGCATCGCCGCGCGCGCCGTCGAACTCGTCGGCGAGGCCATCCGCCCCGGCGTCACGACCGAGGAGCTCGACGTGATCGCGCACGAGTTCATCGTGTCCCAGGGCGCCTATCCCTCCACGGTGGGCTACCGCGGTTTCCCGAAGTCGGTGTGCACGAGCATCAACGAGGTCATCTGCCACGGCATCCCCGACGACACCGTGCTGCAGGACGGCGACATCATCAACATCGACATCACGGCATTCCAGGAGGGCGTGCACGGCGACCTCTCGAAGACCTTCATTGTCGGCGACGCGGCGCCCGAGGTCGTCGATCTCGTGGACCGCACGCGCGAGGCGATGAACCGCGGCATCAAAGCCGTCATGCCCGGTCGCCAGATCAATGTGATCGGCCGCGCCATCGAGTCCTACGCGAAGCGGTTCGGCTACGGCGTCGTGCGCGACTTCACGGGCCACGGCGTCGGCGAATCCTTCCACTCCGGCCTGGTCATCCCGCACTACGACGCCGCCCCCGGCTTCGACCGGGTGATGGAGGTCGGCATGGTCTTCACGATCGAGCCGATGCTCACCCTCGGCACTCCCGAGCACCCCGGCACGTGGGCGTGGGAGATGTGGGACGACGACTGGACCGTCACCACCAAGGACAAGTCACTCACCGCCCAGTTCGAGCACACCCTCGTCGTCACCGAGAGCGGTGCCGACATCCTCACCCTCCCCTGAGCAGTCAAGGAACACAGCATGAGCAAGGCACTCGGCGTCGACATCGGCGGCACGGGAATCAAGGCGGCCATCGTCGACGTCGAGACCGGCGAGCTCGTGAGCGAGCGGCTCAAGCTCGCCACCCCCGCTGGCGGCGAGCCCGACGCGATCGTGAAGACGGTCGTCGAGCTCATCGACAAACTCGGCGGTCTGGAGGACGGCGTACCGGTGGGCGTCTGCTTCCCCGCGATCGTGCGGAACGGGCGGACCATGTCCGCCGCGAACGTGTCGAAGAAGTGGATCGGCCTCGAGGCGGAGAAGCTCTTCGAGAAGGCACTCGGCCGCGACATCCACTTCGTCAACGACGCGGATGCCGCGGGCTACGCCGAGGTGCGCTACGGCGCGGCGAAGGGCGTTCCGGGCCTCGTCCTGCTCACGACCCTCGGCACGGGAATCGGGAGCGCGCTCATCTACAACGGCGTGCTCATACCGAACTCGGAGCTCGGCCATCTCGAGCTGTGGGGTCGAGACGCGGAGCGGAGGGCCGCCTACTCCGCGAAGGAGCGGGGCCGGCTCAGCTGGAAGGCGTGGGCGAAGAGGCTGCAGAAGTACTACACGCACCTCGAGTCGCTGTTCTCCCCGGATCTCTTCGTCGTCGGCGGCGGCGTGTCGAAGAACTACCAGGAGTTCTTCCCGCTCCTGCACCTCCAGACCCCGATCGTGCCGGCGGTGCACCGCAACAACGCGGGCATCCTCGGCGCCGCCGCGCTCGCCGCGCAGCCCGCCCCGCCCGCTTAGGCCCGACCGAGCACGAGGGTCGAGCCGGACTCCTCGTCGCTGTCGATCTCCGCGGCAAGACCCGCCGCCCGGATGAGTCGCGCAGCGGCGGGAGCCTGCTGCTCGGAGACCTCGGTGATGATCACTCCGCCGGGCGCGAGCCAACGGGGCGCGTCCCCGACCACGCGCGCCAGCACACCGAGACCGTCGGGCCCGCCGTCGAGGGCGAGCAGCGGCTCGAAGTCGCGGGCCTCGTGGGGCAGGAGGGGAATGTCGCCCGTCGGCACGTAGGGCGCGATGACGGCGAGCAGTGCAACGCTGCCGAGGACCGCGGTGGGCAGAGCATCGAGCGCGTCCCCGACGACGACCTCGCCGACGCCGACCAGGTTGCGTCGCGCGACGGCGACCGCGCGCTCGTCGATGTCGGTGGCGATAAGCCGGATGCCCGGCTCGAGCGTCGCGAGGGCGAGCCCCACAGCTCCCGAACCGCAGCACGCATCCACCACGACATCCCCGGCACGTACGAACTCCCGGGCGCGCTCGACGAGCCGCTCCGTCCGCGGACGCGGTACGAAGACGCCGGACTCGACGATCACCCGGAGTCCGCAGAACTCCGCCCACCCGACGACGTGCTCGAGCGGCACCCCCGTCTCGCGCTCGGCGACGAAGGCGATGAGCTCAGCCTCATCGCGGGCGGACGAGCGCAGGACGGCGGCCTCCTCCTCGGCGAACACGCAGCCGGCGGCGCGCAGCCGGGCGACGATCGGGTCGAGGTCGGGCATCCCTGAACCCTACCGCCGTGAGGAGAGCGCACGGGATCGGCGCTCGGGCGTGAGGATTTCGTGAGGACCGGGCGGAGGGCACCCGCCGAGGCGTTGACTGCGTACTCGTCAGTTCCTCGAAAGGAAGTCCAGCAACCGTGCTCGATGTCGTCTTCATCGGCGCCGTGCTCGCGCTCGTCGCGCTCGTCGCCCTCGTCGCGCGGGGGGTGCAGCGACTGTGATCGTCATCGAGATCGCCGCCGCCGTCCTCGCCCTCGCGGCCATCGCCCTTCTCGTCGTCGCCATCGTGAAGCCGGAGCGCTTCTGATGGATGCGACGGTCTGGCTCTTCGTGGCGCAACTCGCCACCATCGCGGCGGTCCTCGTCGCGCTCTACATCCCGCTCGGCAACTACCTGGCCGTCGCGCTCACCTCGCCGCGGCACTGGCGAATCGAGCGGGGCTTCTACCGCCTGATCGGCGCCGACCCGGATTCCGGGCAGTCCTGGGGCGCGTACGTGCGGTCCGTGCTCGCGTTCTCCGCCGTGGGCATCCTCGTCGTGTACGCACTCCAGCGCACCCAGCAGTGGCTTCCCTACTCGCTCGGTCTGCCTGCGACGAGCGAGCATCTCGCATTCAACACGGCGATCTCGTTCGTGACGAATACCAATTGGCAGAGCTACTCCCCCGAGCTCACGCTCGGCTACGCCGTCCAGCTGCTCGGCCTCGCCGTGCAGAACGTGCTGTCGGCCGCCGTGGGCATCGCGATCGCGATCGCCCTCGCGCGCGGCTTCGCCTACCGACGCCGCGGGGAGATCGGCAACTTCTGGGTCGACCTCACCCGGTCGACCCTGCGGATCCTGCTCCCGTTCTCGATCGTCGCCGCCGTCGTCCTGATGGCGGGCGGCGTTATTCAGAACCTGGCCGGCTTCCAGGAGGTGTCGACGATCACGGGTGGCACCCAAGTCATCCCGGGCGGCCCCGTGGCCTCGCAGGAGGCGATCAAGCTTCTCGGCACCAACGGAGGAGGCTTCTTCAACGCGAACTCCTCCCACCCGTTCGAGAACCCGGCGCCGTGGACGAGCCTCGCCTCGATCCTCCTCATGCTCGCGATCCCGTTCGCCCTTCCGCGGGCCTTCGGTCGCATCGTCGGCGACGACCGGCAGGGGGTCGCCATCGCCGGTGTCATGGCAGCGCTGTTCCTCGTCTCGGTGTCGCTCATGACGTGGGCCGAACTCTCGGGCGGCGGCACCGCGCCCCAGGCTGCGGGCGGCGCGCTCGAAGGCAAAGAGGCGCGATTCGGCATCATCGGATCGACGGTGTTCTCCACCACCTCGACCATCACCTCGACGGGCGCGGTCAACTCCATGCACGACAGCTACACGGCGCTCGGCGGCGGGATGGCGCTCGTCAACATGATGCTCGGCGAGGTGGCGCCGGGGGGCGTGGGCGCCGGTCTCTACGGCATTCTCGTCGTCGCGATCATCGCCGTCTTCATCGCCGGACTCATGGTCGGCCGGACCCCCGAGTACCTCGGCAAGAAGATCGGCGCGCGGGAGATCAAGCTCGCGAGCCTCTACATCCTCACGACGCCGACTCTCGTGCTCGTCGGGACAGCGCTGAGCTTCGCGATCCCTCCGGTGCGCGCCGACGTGGAGTCGACGTCGATCTGGAACCCCGGCACCCACGGATTCTCGGAGGTGCTCTACGCGTTCACGTCGGCGGCCAACAACAACGGATCGGCGTTCGCCGGACTGACGGCCAACACGCCGTGGCTCAACACCGCTCTCGCGGTCGCGATGTTCCTGGGCCGCTTCCTGCCGATCGTGTTCGTGCTCGCCCTCGCCGGCTCGCTCGCGGGACAGGACGCAGTGCCGCCGACGACGGGAACACTCCCGACCCACACCGTGCAATTCGGCGGCCTCCTCGCGGGGACGATCGTCCTGGTCTCCGCACTCACCTATTTCCCCGTTCTCGCGCTGGGTCCCCTGGCGGAAGGGCTTCAGTAACCATGTCCACGACCACCTCACCCCGGACGCTCTCGCCCCGGCAGCTCGGCGCGGCGCTCCCCGGCGCACTGCGCAAGCTCGACCCGCGCTCGATGTGGCGCAACCCTGTCATGCTCATCGTCGAAGTCGGTGCGGCACTCACGACGCTCCTCGCGGTCGTCCAACCCCTACTCGGCGTCGCGGACGAGGCACCGCTCTTCACGGCCGGCATCGCCCTCTGGCTCTGGGCCACGGTCGTGTTCGCGAATCTCGCCGAGTCGGTCGCCGAGGGGCGCGGCAAGGCGCAGGCCGCGACCCTGCGACAGACGAGGACGTCCACTGTCGCCCACCGCGTCGAGCACTACGACGCCACGACGGACGCCTCCGCGTCGACGACCCGCGCCGACGAGGTGTCGAGCGCCGAGCTGACGGTGGGCGACCACGTCGTCGTGTCGGCCGGGGAGACCATCCCCGGCGACGGGGACATCGTCTGGGGTATCGCGTCCGTCGACGAGTCGGCCATCACGGGCGAGTCGGCCCCCGTCATCCGGGAGCACGGCGGAGACCGCAGCGCCGTCACGGGCGGCACGCGCGTCCTGTCCGACCGTATCGTCGTGAGAATCACGTCTCAGCCCGGCGAGACCTTTGTCGACCGGATGATCCGGCTCGTCGAGGGCGCGGCCCGGCAGAAGACACCGAACGAGATCGCACTCACGATCCTCCTCGCCAGTCTCTCCATCGTGTTCCTCGTCGTCGTGCTCACCCTCGGCCCGATCGCGGGCTTCGTCGGAAGCCCGGTGAGCGTTCCGGTGCTCGTCGCGCTGCTCGTCACCCTCATCCCGACCACCATCGGGGCGCTCCTGAGCGCGATCGGCATCGCAGGGATGGACCGCCTCGTGCAGCACAACGTGCTCGCGATGTCCGGCAGGGCGGTTGAGGCAGCGGGCGATGTCACGACCCTGCTCCTCGACAAGACAGGCACGATCACCTACGGCAACCGCCGGGCGAGCGAATTCCTCCCGGTAGCGGGGGTGCCTCTCGACGACCTGGTGACGGCGGCACGGCTCTCCTCGCTCGCCGATCCGACCCCCGAGGGCAGCTCGGTCGTCGACCTCGCCGTCGAGCTCCTGGGTGATCGAGGTGCTGCGGTTCCGCAGGACGCGACGGTCGTGCCCTTCACCGCCCAGACTCGGATGAGCGGGCTCGACTTCGCCGACGGCTCCTCGGTGCGCAAGGGAGCGGGATCCATGGTCGCCTCGTGGATCGGCGCGGTTCCGCCCGACCTCGACGACATCGTGACCGCTGTATCCCAGTCGGGCGGCACCCCGCTCGTCGTCGCCGAGCGCGATGCCACAGGCGCGGGTCAGGTGCTCGGCGTCGTCCATCTCAAGGACGTCGTGAAGCCCGGTCTGCGCGAGCGCTTCGCGGAACTGAGGGCCATGGGCATCCGCACGGTCATGATCACGGGAGACAACCCGCTGACGGCGAAAGCGATCGCGGCCGAGGCCGGCGTCGACGACTACCTCGCCGAGGCCACCCCCGAAGACAAGATGGAGCTCATCAAGCGGGAGCAGGCGGGTGGGAGCCTCGTCGCGATGACCGGCGACGGCACGAACGACGCCCCCGCCCTCGCGCAGTCGGACGTCGGCGTGGCGATGAACACCGGGACGTCGGCGGCGAAGGAGGCCGGCAACATGGTCGACCTCGACTCCGACCCGACGAAGCTCATCGACATCGTGCGCATCGGCAAGCAGTTGCTCATCACCCGCGGCTCGCTCACGACGTTTTCGATCGCGAACGACGTGGCCAAGTACTTCGCCATCGTGCCGGCGATGTTCGTAGGTGCGTTCCCGGGCCTCGCAGCCCTCAACATCATGGGGTTGCACTCGCCCGCCTCCGCGATCCTCAGCGCGATCGTGTTCAACGCCCTCGTCATCGTCGCGCTCATCCCGCTCGCCCTTCGCGGTGTCCACTACCGCCCGGTCGCGGCGAGCCGCCTCCTGTCGCGCAATCTGCTCGTCTATGGCATCGGCGGGATCGTGGCGCCCTTCATCGGCATCAAGCTCATCGACCTCGTCGTGAGCCTCATCCCGGGCTTCTGAGCCCCGACCAAGGAGACATCCCATGATCAGACAGTTCTGGACCGCACTGCGCGCCCTCCTCGTGCTCACGCTCGTGCTCGGACTCGGCTACCCGCTCGTCGTGACGGCGATCGGCCAAGGGGCGCTGCCCGCCCAAGCGAACGGATCCCTCGAGCGCCTCGACGGTCAGATCGTCGGCTCCGTGCTCCTCGGGCAGTCCTTCACCGACGCTGAGGGCGCTCCCCTGCCGGAGTGGTTCCAGTCGAGGCCCTCGGCGGCCGGCGCCGGCTACGACGGCGGGGCATCCAGCGGCTCCAATCTAGGGCCGAGCAACGACGAGCTCGTCGCCTCGATCGAGTCACGGCGAGCCGCGATCGCCGAGTTCGAGGGGGTCGACCCCGACCGGGTCCCCGCGGATGCCCTCACCGCCTCCGCGTCCGGCCTCGATCCCCATATCAGCCCCGAGTACGCGCTCCTGCAGGTTCCGCGCGTCGCGGCAGCCCGCGGGCTCGACGAGTCGACCGTGCGCGAGCTCGTGGAGTCTATGATTCAGGGACGCGACCTCGGCTATCTCGGCGAGCCGACGGTCAACGTCCTCCAGCTCAACATCGCACTCGCGGAAACGGACTAGCTCATGGCACGGGGTCGGCTCCGGGTGATGCTCGGCGCCGCACCCGGCGTCGGCAAGACGTTCGCGATGCTCGAGGAGGGTCGCCGGTTGCGGAACGCCGGTCGCGACGTGGTCGTCGCCGTTGTCGAGACCCATGGGCGCGCAGCGACCGCCGCCCTTCTCGACGGTCTGGAGGTCATGCCCCGCCGCGCGGTGGAGCACCGCGGCGTCGCGCTCGACGACCTCGATCTCGACGGGCTCCTCGAGCGCTCCCCCGACCTCGCCCTCGTCGACGAGCTCGCCCACACGAACGCGCCGGGTTCACGGCACGAGAAGCGCTGGCAGGATGTCGCCGAGCTCCTGGATGCCGGCATCGACGTGATCTCCACCGTCAACATCCAGCACATCGAATCGCTCGTCGATGTGGTGCGGGAGATCACGGGGGTGCTCCAGCGCGAGACCGTGCCCGACGCCGTGCTCCGCTCGGCGGACCAGGTCGAGCTCGTCGACCTCGCGCCGCAGGCCCTCAGGGATCGGCTCGGTGAGGGGCTGGTCTACCCGGCGGCGAGGGTGGATGCCGCGCTCAGCAATTACTTCCGACTCGGCAACCTCACTGCTCTCCGCGAGCTGGCCCTGCTGTGGCTCGCCGACGAGGTGGACTCGGCCCTCCAGCGCTATCGAGCAGAGAAGGGCATCGACAGCCCGTGGAAGGCCCGAGAGCGGGTGGTCGTCGCTCTGACGGGCGGCACCGAGGGCGAGACTCTCGTGCGACGGGCCGCGCGAATCGCGAGCCGCTCGAGCGGGGGCGAGCTGTTCGCCGTGCACGTGACGACCCCGGATGGCCTCGCGCGCTCGTCACCCGAGGTACTCGCGGCGCAGCGGTCCCTCGTCGAGTCCCTCGGAGGATCGTTCCATCAGGTGGTCGGTGAGCACATCCCCCGCGCGCTCGTCGACTTCGCCCGCGGCGTCGACGCGACGCAGCTCGTTATCGGGGTAAGCCGCCGCGGTGCCCTCGCACGACTCCTCGGCGGCCCGGGGACGGCGGCAACGGTTATCCGCGAGGCCGGCGAGATCGACGTCCACATCGTCTCGCACTCGGGTTCACGCACGAGAGAGCTGCCCACCTCGAGCGGAGCGCTCTCCCTGCGCCGGCGTCTCCTGGGGTTCGCGCTCGTGGTGGTCGCACTGCCGGGGCTGACGGCGCTCCTCAGCGCCTTCCGGAGCCCCGACGCTGTGGCCACGGACTTGCTCCTGTTCCAGCTCCTCGTCGTCGTGGTCGCCCTCGTCGGAGGTATCTGGCCCGCCCTGCTCGCCGCGGTCGCGGGCGGGCTGACGCTCAACTTCTTCTTCGTCGAGCCGCTCTACACGATCACGATCGCCGACCCGCAGAACTTTCTTGCGCTCATCATCTTCGTCATCGTCGCCGTGCTCGTCAGCGTCGTCGTCGACCGCTCCGCCCGGCGATCGCGCGCCGCAACCCGCGCAGCCGCCGAGTCCGAGACGCTGTCGAGCATCGCGGGCAGCGTCATCGGCGGACAGGATGCCCTGCAGGCGCTCGTCGCGCGGCTCCGTGAGTCCTTCGCGATGACAAGCGTGATGCTCCGGATCGAGGGCGCCTCGCCGTACACCTCGACGGATGCGCGACGGGCGAGCGACGACGACGTCGAGTCGACCTTCGCCGTCGGCTCGGGCGCTTCGCTGTACCTCCGCGGACCCGACCTCGCCGCCTCCGACCGGCGCATCCTCGGCGCCTTCCTTTCCCAGATCTCATCGGCAGTGGCCCAGCGCGCCCTCGCGTCGGAGGCCGAGCGGATGCGACCGGTCGCCGACGCCGATCGCCTGCGGACCGCTCTCCTCGCCGCCGTCGGCCACGACCTGCGTCGTCCGCTCGCCGCAGCGACCGCGGCAGTGACGGCCTTGCGCGCTTCCGACGTGCAGCTCTCCGCGGCCGACGAGGCAGAGCTGCTCGCTGCGGCCGACGAGTCGCTCGCGGTCCTCGCCGACCTCGTGACCAAGCTCCTCGATGCAAGCCGACTGCAGGCAGGAGCCCTCGGCGTCGACGCCCGCGCCATCGCACTCGACGACGTGGTCGGCGGGGCGATCGAGGAGCTGGGACTCGGTCCCGGCGAGGTTCGACTGGAGCTCGGCTCGGGCATCCCGCCGGTCGTCGCCGATCCCGTGCTCCTCCAGCGCGCCCTCGTCAACGTCCTCGACAACGCGGTCCGGTTCTCGGGGGGCGAACCCCCGATCGTCGCCACGAGCACGTTCGGCGACCACGCGCAGATCCGGGTGATCGACTCGGGTCCGGGCATCCCGCCCGAGAGGCGCGATGATGTCTTCGTGGCGTTCCAGCGACTCGGCGACACCGACAGCTCGACGGGGATCGGGCTCGGACTCGCGCTGTCCCAGGGATTCCTGGAGGCGATGGGCGGCACCATCGACGCCGAGGACACCCCGGGCGGCGGACTCACCCTCGTGCTCGAGCTGCCCCTCGCGAGTGCGGAGACGCCGTGAGGATACTGATCGCCGACGACGACCCGCAGATGGTCCGCGCCCTCCGCATCACGCTCGGCGCGCGCGGATACGACGTCGTCGTGGCTGAGGACGGGCGCGGTGCTCTCGATCAGGCGATTGCGACCCATCCCGACCTCGTCGTGCTCGACCTGGGGATGCCCGGACTCACGGGACTCGAGGTGATCGAGGCCCTCCGCGGCTGGACCGACGTGCCCATCCTCGTGGTGTCGGGACGCACCGAGAGCTGGGACAAGGTCGAGGCCCTCGATGCGGGTGCGGACGACTACGTCACGAAACCGTTCTCCGCCGACGAACTCCTCGCGAGAGTTCGCGCGCTCTCCCGTCGCGCTACTCCGGCGCCGGATGAGCCCGTCGTCGAGTTCGGGGACGTCGCCGTCGATCTCGCTGCCCGGCTCGCGTCCCGCGCCGGTAGCCCCGTTCGACTCACCCCGACCGAGTGGCGCATCCTCGAGGTGCTCCTGCGCCACCCCGACCGGCTTGTCACGCGCGAGATACTGCTCACGGAGGTCTGGGGTCCTCAGTACACGAGCGACACGGGGTACCTGCGGCTCTACCTCTCGCAGCTCCGCAAGAAGCTCGAGCCCGACCCGTCCAACCCCCGCTACCTGCTCACCGAGGCGGGCATGGGCTACCGCTTCGTCCCCGACAGGTGAGCGCTACACTCGCCCCATGAGCCATCCGGGAGAAGCGCACGAGGGCAGCCTGTCCGGTCGGTTGAACTGGCTGCGCGCCGGCGTTCTGGGGGCCAACGACGGAATCGTGTCCGTCGCGGCCGTCGTCGTCGGTGTCGCCGGGGCCACGTCCGACTTGTCTCCCATCCTCGTCGCGGGCGTCGCAGCCGTCATCGGAGGATCGATCTCGATGGGGCTCGGCGAGTACGTCTCGGTGTCGAGCCAACGCGACACCCAGCGCGCCCTCATCGCGAAGGAGAAGGCGGAGCTCGCCTCGCTCCCCGATGAGGAGCTCGAGGAGCTCATCGGGCTTTACGAGGGCAAGGGGCTCTCCCGCGCGACCGCGGAGCGGGTTGCCGAAGAGCTTACGAACCACGACGCCCTCACCGCCCACCTCGAGGCGGAGCTCGGGATCACCGAGGATGACGTTGCGAGCCCGTGGCAGGCAGCCGGAGCATCCGCCCTGGCCTTCCTCATCGGGGCCGTCCTGCCCATGCTCGCCATTCTCCTGCCCCCGCCGGACTGGCGGGTGCCCGTCACGTTCGCGGCCGTGCTCATCGCGCTCGCCCTCACGGGGATCACGAGCGCGCGCATCGGCAGCGCCCACTGGCTGCGCCCGACGGTGCGCATCGTCGTCGGCGGAGCGCTTGCCCTCGCGGTGACGTTCCTCGTCGGGACACTCCTCAACACCTCGGGCGTGGTCTAGGAGACGTCGAAGAAGAACACCGGCAGGAAGCCGATCACGAAGATCAGTCCCTGGATGAGCCCCCACACGCCCCCGACGACGCCCATGGCGAACCCGGCGACCGCGAGTCCCCTGGTTTTGTCCTCCTGACCCGCCGCGCGCAACTGATTCGATCGTGTGAGCGCCTGGGCGCCCAGGACGATGGCGAGGATGCTCGGCACGAGCAGCACATTGAAGAAGACGGCAATGAGTCCCGCCACGAACGAGTGCACGGCTCGCGGGTTCTGCCGTGCATCCAGGGTGACGCTCGCTCGAGGGGTGTAGCCCGGGGTCCCCGGGGCCGCGCCGTACTGCCCGGGATACTGCGGGGCCGGGTTCGACGCGGAGTAGACCACGGGAGCCGAGGGCGGCGCTGCGGGTGCGACTGGCGGCGCCGCGATCGCTGGTGGGGCGGTCGGCGCGACCCGACCGCCGTCTACGCTGCGCCGGGCATCGCTCCACCCGATGCCGTTCCACCAGCGCTGCCCGGGAGCACCATCCGGATCGGGGTACCAGCCGGGAGAATGCGACGGGGTGGGCATGAGCCGATTCTAGGGAATGGGCCGGCTGCTACGCCGGGTTCTGTCTCGCATCACGCGGATGCTGGACGGCCATCTATCTCGGACGTACGTTGCCGCACGTCTCTAGCGGTCTACCCGGAAGCTCGGCGGGCCGCCTCACCGCTTCCTGTCTGACCTTGCTCCGGACGAGGTTTACCTAGCCGATCGCGTCACCGCGACCGCTGGTGGTCTCTTACACCACCGTTTCACCCTTACCCGCGCCCGAGGGCGCTGGCGGTCTGCTTTCTGTTGCACTTTCTCGCGGGTTGCCCCGGGTGGGTGTTACCCACCGTCCTGCCCTGTGGAGCCCGGACGTTCCTCGGCGGCTGTCTCCAGCCGACGCGACCGTCTTGCCGACCCATTCCGAGGGGACAGTCTACGCGGGGCGCGAGAAGTCGGCCTTGAGGTCCATCGCGAGGTTGGCGAGCTTGTCGGCTCGCGAGTTCTCCAGTCGGGGGATCCACTGGAACCGGACGGGAGTCCCCGTGAGCACCCGTCGGGCCTCCGCGGCGAGCTCGGCCATATCGGGGTGCTTGATCTTCCAGCGGCCCGACATCTGCTCGACGACGAGCTTGGAGTCCATCCGCACGAGGAGCTCGGCGTCGGGGTCGATCTCGAGGGCGCGACGCACTCCCGCAATCATGCCCTTGTACTCGGCGACGTTGTTGGACGCGACGCCGCCATACAGGCCGATCTCGGCGAGGAGCTCCCCCGTAGCCTCGTCGATCACGACCGCACCGCTGCCGGACTGCCCGGGGTTGCCTCGGGAACCGCCATCGGCCTCGACGACGAGCACCCGGCCCATCACAGGCCCGACTCGGCGGTACGGATGAGGATGGCGTCGCTCGACGGGCAGATCAGGACATCGTCCGGGGCTGCGGCGCGGATCTTCTGGAGCTCATCCTCGAGCAGCTTGACGCCGGAGGCCTTCGAGACGCCGTGCTGGAGGAGGGATGCTCCGGTGCCGTAGCGCGCACGCTGCTTCTCGTAGAGCGCGAGGAGGTCGGCCGGGACCTTCGACTCGATGGTGCGGCGGCCCGCGGCAGCCGTCGTGCGCTCACCGGAGAGACTCGCGAGTGCTGCATCCCGAGCCGATTCCGCCTCGGCAATGCGGCTCTGCAGCTCCTCGAGCCGGCCCTGGGTGCCTGCGACGACCGACTGCTGCTCCTCGAGGCGCTCCATCACGGCGAGCTCGATCTCCTCAAGGTCTCCGAGCCGCTTGCGGAGAGCGGCGAGTTCCTGCTCCAGGGCGGCCACGTCCTTCACGGACGAACTGGACTGGAGCCGCTCGGAGTCCCGGGCGATGCGGTCCTCGACGACTTTCACGTCCGCTTCGACGCGGCCGAGTTCGAGCCGCGAGTCCTCCACCGCGCCGTTCTGCTCGGCGAGCGTGCCGCGCAGTGCATCGGATTCCCGGCCCAACTCTGCGATCGTCTGCAGCTCGGGCAGCGACTTCGCCTTGTGCTCGAGCTGGGCGATCCGGGTATCGAGCGCCTGCAGGTCGAGCAGAAGCGCCTGGTCGTCGGGGCTGGCCTTCAGTGCCATGGATGTCTCTCTCTGATCGAACGGGGTGTCACTGGGTGACGACGAAGTCCCACGGGTCGGTGCGCAGGTCGCTCACCGCGACCTCGACGCCGGGCAGGGCGGCGCGCAGCTCGCTGGCCGCGGCATCCAGCCACAACCACTCGCTGGCCCAGTGGGACACGTCGATGAGGGCTGGTCCACCAGCGACGCGGGCGTTCTCGACCGCTTCGGAAGCCGGGTGGTGCCGCAGGTCGGACGTGATGTACACGTCAGCCGCGAGCACATCGGGGTGCGAGAGCAGCGAATCGCCCGCTCCAGCGCACAGGGCGATCGTGCGCACCGGTCGATCGAACTCTCCGGCGACGCGCACCCCTGTCGCCGTCGCGGGGAGCACCTCGGCGAGGGCACGAGCGAGGGCGCCGAGCGTCACCGGTCGGTCGAGCCTGCCGACCCGCCCGAGACCAACGGAAGGATCGACGGTGCCGGGGACGAGCGGGCGGGCGTCCTCGAGGCCGATCGCCGTGGCGAGCGCCGCCGACGTTCCCCGCGCGACGACATCCGCGTTCGTGTGCGCCGCCAGCAGAGCGCAGCCGCCGCGGATGAGCCGGGTGAGAACCGCCCCCTTGTAGCGGTCCGCAGCGACGCTCGTGACTCCGCGCAGCAGGAGCGGGTGATGCACCAGAAGCAGGTCGGCTCCCACGGAAAGCGCCTCGTCGGTCGTGTCGAGGACCGCGTCCACGGCGAGCAGGATGCTCGACACCTCCGCCGAGGGATCCCCGGCGACGAGCCCGACCGCGTCCCACGGCTCCGCACCTGCCACGGGCCACAGGCGGTCGACGGCCGAGACGACGTCGGCAACGGTGGGGGTCACCGTGCCAGTCTACGATCGGTCACGGAACGCGGGTTTCCTCCTGCTTGCGGATGCCGGGGATGCCGATCACGATGGGCAGCAGGATGCCGAGCAGGAGCGCGACGAGCACTCCCCCGTCAGTGCCCGCGAGGTCGCTGTCGAGCGGAACGCCGAGCGCCGAGAACACGTAACCCTGCCACGCGAGCCACGGAACCGTCGCCGTCGTGAGGCCGAAGCCGATCACGGTGATGACGACGTAGCCGATGAGATTGCCCCATCGCCAATCCGCGTACACGCCGCCCCGCTGGACGAGGGACTGCGACTCGAATCGACGATTGCGGATCATCGTCTCCGCCGCGAAGATGCCCGCCCACGCCGCTGTCGGCACCGCGAGCGTCGTCGCGGCATCGCGGAAGAGGTCGGCCATGCCGCCCGAGACGCCGAGGGTGAGCAGAGCGGCGATGATGGCCAGGAGTGCAGCGACGACGAGCACGGACCAGTGCCGAGCCATCCGCGCCCCGACCGCCTGGAGCGCGAATGCGCCCGAGTAGAGGGTCAGGACGACGCCCGAGAGCAGGCTCAGCACCGTCGCGGCAAGGAGCGGGACCGGGTACCAGAGCGGCAGCAGCGCGGCGATCGTGTCGAGCGGCGCGGTGGCGAGTCCTCGGGCGATCCCCTCGTTGGATGCCGCGAGGAGCGCGCCGTACGCGATGAGCACGAAACTCGGCAGGGTCGTGCCAAAGGTGGCCCAGAGCATGGACCCACCGCCGCTCGACCCGGGCCGCTGATAGCGGGCGAGGTCCCCACCGCTGTTCGCCCAGGCGAGCCCGACGACGCTGAACACAAGCACGGCGCCCGTTCCCGCGAGCAGCCACGAGCCGTCCGGCACGGTGAGCGCCTGGGCGATGTCGACGTACGAGGCGGTGAGGGCGATGAAACCGACCACGAGGACGCCCGACAGGATGCTCAGCACGAGCTGGATGCGGGCGAACAAGCCGTACCCCGCGACTGCCACGAGCACCGCGACGACGAAGGCGACGCCCAGGGCGATGAGCAGGATAGTCGCCTCGCCAAGCGGACCCTCCAGCCCTGCCCCGACAAGGACCACGGCGACGGAGGAGGCGACGAGCCACAAGAGCACCGCACCCCAGAAGACCCGGCTCACGAGCGCGAGCACCGCGGGAATCACATTTGCGCGGAGCCCGAATGTCGCCCGGGAGACGATCATCGTCGGCTGACCACTGCGCTTGCTGGCGAGGGTCGTGAGGCCGAGGGGGATGAAGGAGAGCGCGATTCCGGCGAGAACAGCGACGATCGACTGGCGCAGGCTCATCCCTACCGCGAACACCGTGGCACCGAGCGCCAGGCTCACCACCGAGGAGTTCGCGGCGAACCACAGCCAGAACAGTCGCGCCGCGCGGCCGACCCGCTGGTCGAGCGGAGTCGGCTCGGGCCCGGGGCGCTCGATCGCGAAGGCCCGCGGAGCGACGGGTTCGTTGTCGATGAGGACGGTCTGATCGTCGGGAACCCGGACCGTCGAGATGGGCCCGGACGGCGGGGAGATCGACGGCGGGAGAGTCTGCGTTGCCCCCAGACCGAGAATCGTCTGCACGCGATCGGTCTCGTCGACGACGTCGTCGATGTCCTCGTCGGCTTCCTCCTCATAGGCAGGCTCGACGATCGCGACGGATCCGGTGGCGGTCGGCACCGGCTCGCCGACCGCGACCGGCAACGGCTCGATGAAGAGAGCTTCGGGGGCGGATGCCTCGGCCGTCGCCGGCTCGGGATCCGCTCGCAGGAGCGGCTCCTCCCCCTCCTCCGACGCACCGCTGAGGAGGTCCTCGAAGCTGAACTCCCGGGACGGCGGAGTCGGAGGAGTACCGCCGAAGAGGAAGGGCTCTCCGGAGTCAGCACTCGCGGCAGTCGGCGGGACTACCGTCGGGGCATCCTCGACGATCTCAGCGTCGACGATCTCAGCGTCGACGATGTCGGGCTCGGCGTCGGCGCTCGCGGCCGAACGGAAGTCGGGAACCGCGTCCACGAGGGGCGGCAGCGCCGATGCCTGGGAGGGGAGGAGGGGCGGTCCGCCGAAGGGCGGCGGTTCGACGAGCGGCGGCGGGGCGAACGGGGAGAGCGGCTCCACGAGAGGCTCGGGCTCGACCGCATCGAGCGGTTCGACCTCGATAGTCGGCTCGGGCTCTGCCTCGGGCTCCGGGTCGAGCACCGCTTCGGGCTCGACCGTCGACTCGGGCTCGACCGTCGACTCGGGCTCCCACGGAGTCGGATTCCACTGGGCGCTCGGGGCCGGCACCTCCCACGCGGGCAGCGCCGCCTCGGGAGAAGGCGACTCGTCGTCCTCGTCGAGGACCTCGTACGCGGCCGCAGCCACCACGGGGGCGGAGCCTGTCACGGTCGGGGGTTCGAGGAAGGCCGGCGGCTCCGGCAGCGGCGCCCGCTCCGGGGTTGGCTCCGGCTCCAACTTCTGGGCCGGCTCCGGCTCCGCCTCCGCCTCGGGCTCGGGCGCGGGCGAGACATCCTCGACGACCGGCGCGGCGGCGGGGATGCTGATCGCCCCGGTGGACGGTGCGACGACGTCGCTGAAGTCGGCGCGCGCATCCTCCACCGCAGCGAGAGCGTCCGGGGTGCCGAGGGCGAGCATGGAGTTCTCCCACGCAGCGAACTCCCGCGCCTCCTGCTCGCGCAGCCTGAGTTGCGCCTCCAACTGCTCGATGCGCGAGCCCGCGTCCTGCTCCGCCCCCAGGTGGAGCAGCTCGTCCTCGGGCAGCGAGCGACGGACGGGTCGCTGAGGCGGACCCTCGGGCAGGTCGACGGCCTGTGAGGGGTCGGGTGCGGGAAGGGAGCTCCACGGCGGAGGCGCCGCAGTCTCCGGGGCCGCCATGGTCTCCGGCGCCGGGGGCGGAGCGAACTGGAGCTCCGGAGTCGACGCCTGTTCATCGGCGGCGTCATCCTCCGCAGGGTCATCGTCGTCAGCCGTCGGGTCGTACCCCGGCTGGGGCGCCACCTCGGGCGCCGGTCCCTCGGGTGCGGGAGTCTCATCCGCCGTCTCGATCGTCACGGGCGCGGTCGGGTTCACGACGGGGACCGGGCCGGAGGCGATGCGCCCCAGGTCGGCTGCGAGCGCGTTCGCAAGCTCGTCGTCGTCGTGAACCGCCGGGCTGGAAGGCGGCGTTGCGGTGCTGCCGGGGGGCGGCGTGAAGGTGGATCGACGCGGCCCAGCCGTGGCGAAAGTCGGGTCGAATGAGGTTTGTTCGTTAACCTCGTCGTCGCTTGCCATGGAGGAAATTCTAAGGCTGGCGCGCCCCGGCGCCCGGGCGACGGGCCGTAGCCAGCACAGTAACTGCGACGAGAATGAGGATCAGTCCGATCCAACCGACGGCGTCGAGGCGCTCGCCGACGACGATCACCGCGAGCAGCGTCGCGACGAACGGCTCGAGAAGCGTGATCGTCGTCGCCGTGCTGCTCCGCAGCGTCCGCATACCTACGCCGAACAGCAGGTAGGCGACGAACATCGGCCCGAGGGCGAGGTACGCCGCGATCCCGACCGACGACGCCGACTGCAGCAGCGGTGCCCCGGTCAGCAGTAAGACCGGCAGGAGCGCGATGGCGCCGAGCCCGAACATCCCGCCCATGATCGCGCCCGCGGGCTGCCCCGAGCGGATCGCACGGCTCGACGCGTAGGTGTAGAGCGCGTACGAGAGGCCGGCGACGAGGCCGAGCAGGATGCCCGCCAGCACGTTCTCCGCAGCGCCCGAGGCACCGTGGCCCCCGACCGCGAGCAGAACCACTCCGAGGATCGCGACGGCCGTGCATCCCAACCACATCAGGGAGAGCCGGTGCCGCTCGAAGACCCACTCGAGCAGGGCAGCGAAGACAGGCCCGGTCCCCAACGAGACGACGTTTCCGATCGCTACCCCCGCGAGATCCATGGACGAGTAGAAGGCGAGGGGATACGCGAAGACCCCGACCGCGCCGAGGAGCAGCCAGCGCCGACTGCCCGTCGACCGGATCGCCGCGAGCGACCGGCGGGCGAACACCGCGAAGAGGAGTGCTCCCCCGATCGTCATTGTGCTCGCACCGATCGCGAGCGGGCTGACGTCCTCGGGGAGGAAGCTCGCCGCGGTGCCCGTGGTACCCCACAGCAGGGACGCGAGGATGAGCGCCCACGCACCGGAACTGCGGGTCGGGGCGCTCGTGGTCACCCAGCGAGGCTACCCAATCGGGGCGGGACGGGAGGAACGGGCTCCGACGCCCGCCGGGCGATCAATACCAGTTGTACGACTCGGAGTGACCCCACGCCGCGCACGGCGTGCCGTACGAGCCCGAGATGTACGCGAGGCCCCAGGCGATCTGCGTCGCGGGATTCGTCTGCCAGTCATCCCCCATGACCGCCATCTTCTCGCCGGGAAGGGCTTGCGGGATGCCCGTCGCCCCGCTCGAGGCGTTGTAGGCGCTGTACGACCAGCCGGACTCCCGCCCCCACAGGCTCACGAGGCAGGAGAACTGGTCGTCGCCCCACCCGTAGGTGCTCGACGCGAGGTCTCGTGCAGTCTCCTGTGCTCCGGCCGGGGTCAAGAGGTATGCCGCCCGCGCCTCGGCCTCCGCCGCGAGCTGCTCGGAGTAAGCGATTCTCTGCTCGGCGATCGCGTCATAGGCGTCGAGCTGCTCGGGGCGCACGCTCGACGTGTCGTCGAGCAGCTGGGTGAGGATTCGGCGCTCGCTCTCCTCTGCTCCGGCGGATTGGGCGGCGGTCGTGGCCGCGGCGACACCGCCGCCGACGGCGAGGAGGGCACCGAGGACTGCTGCGCCTCTGATGAGGACGCGGCGGCGAGCAGGGCGAACGGGGGACGACGTGGTTTCGGGCATAGCGATTCTCCGGGAGGGACCGCCGACCCGGATGCGGGCACGGCGATTCGGACGACTTCGGGCGAAGCGACCACCCTCCGGGCCGAGTCTGGACGCCTCGTGGGAATCGGCACCCAGTCCCCCGGGCGGTATACCGGGCGACCGCCAACTGGCGCGGCACGCTCAGGCATCTCGCGGCGAACGCCCACCGCGCTCCCGATCGAGCGTGCAGTGGTTTCGAGGTGGGCCCTACCGGGCTCGAACCGATGACATCCACGGTGTAAACGTGGCGCTCTACCAACTGAGCTAAAGGCCCGTCGGCCCGGCCAGCCGGGCGACGCCCCTCATGGTACAGGCATACACTCGGCATCATGCCGAGGACCACGGATGCGCCGCACAGCGAGCACCGCTGGCCCGTGCTTCTCGTGACGCTCGCCGCCCTCGGGCTGCATCTGCTCCTGCCGGGGACGATCACGGGAATCCCCGCGTGGGTGGCCCCCGCCATCGGCGTCGTGGTGCTCACACCCCTCGTCCTCATGAATCCGAAGCGGCTCGACCGCGAGACCCGCTGGTCGCGCTGGCTCGGGATCGGCTTCGCTCTAGCCCTGACGGCCCTCAACCAGGTCTACGTCGTCCAGCTGATCATCGAACTGATCAACAACCGAGCGGACGGACCGAGTGTCCTGCTGACGGCGCTCGCCGTGTGGATCACCAACGTCGTGGCGTTCGGACTGGTCTATTGGCAGCTCGACCTCGGCGGGCCCGTTCAGCGCCGCATCGAAGGGTCGCACGATCGTGCCATCCAGGACTTCCGCTTCCCCCAGCAGGACAACCCGCACGGTCAGGCGGGCTGGTACCCGGAGTTCCTCGACTACGCCTACTTCTCGCTCTCCAACATGATGGCGTTCAGCCCCACCGACGTCATGCCGCTCAGCCGTCGGGCGAAGCTGCTCATGGCCTACCAAGCCCTCGTCGGGTTCGTGCTGCTCGCCCTCGTCATCGCCCGGTCCGTCAACATCCTCACGCCATGAGCAAGAGAATCGCCGAAGAACGCGACCGCACCGAGCACCGGTGGCCGGCCGTCGGCGCCGTCGTCGTCGCGCTGCTGCTGTACGCGCTGCTGCCGAGCAGCTTCCTGCCGCTGGTGCGGTACTCGGTCGTCGCGCTGTGCGTCGCCCTCCTCGTGCCGCTCGTCTTCATCAACCCGGTCCGGATGACGCGGCAGACGCGACTTTCTCGCGTGCTGTCGGTCGCGCTTACCGCCGTCCTCGCCGTCGCCAATCAGGTGGCCCTCGTGCAGCTCATCGTCATGCTCGTGCAAGCCAAGAGCGACGAGGACGGCTCCCTCTTGCTCGCAGCCGCTCAGGTGTGGGCGACCAACGTGATCGTCTTCGCGCTCGTCTTCTGGGAGATGGATCGCGGCGGCCCCGTCGTGCGCACGACAACGCCTCGCGAGAAACTCCCGCTGGCCGACATCCGCTTCCCGCAGGACGAGGACCACGACGCTATCGAGGAGGTCGCCCGCGGGTCGTCTGCGCGGTCCGACTGGACCGCGGGATTCGTCGACTACGCCTACTTCTCGCTCACCAACACGATGGCGTTCAGCCCGCCCGACGCGATGGCGCTGACGCCTCGGGCGAAGATCCTCGCGGGGCTCGGCGCCCTCGCCGGCTACGTGATCCTGGTGCTCGTGATCGCCCGCGCCGTATCGCTCCTCGGCTAGACCGTGGCGCGGAGCTGCGCGAGCGCCTCGCGGTAGGCCTCGAGCGATCGGGCCTCGCCGGGCGCCGTGATGAAACTCGACCGGATGACCCCGCTCGAGTCGATGAGGAAGGTGGCGCGATTCGCGAACCCCTTCTCCTCGATGAACACGCCGTACTCCTTGGCGACGTCGCCGTGCGGCCAGAAGTCGGCGAGCAGCGTGAAGGTGTAGCCCTCCTGCTCGGCCCAGGCGCGCAGCGTCGCCTTCGAGTCGACCGAGATGCCCATGAGCTCGACGCCCGCCTCGGCGAAGAGCGCGAGGTTGTCGCGGAGCGCGCACAGTTCCCCCGTGCAGGTGCTCGAGAAGGCGAGGGGGAAGAAGACGAGCGCGACGGGCCTCACGCCGCGGAACTCCGACAACCGGATGTGCTCGCCGAACTGGTTCGGGAGGTCGAAGTCGGGGGCCATGATGTCGGTGGCGAGAGCCATGGTGGCGCGATTCCTTTCGCCCCGCCGGCGGAGAGCGCGGGGCCGACCGGCAATGATACGCCGGTACCGAACAGTATCCAATCGACAACTAGACTCGTCAGGCGTATGTCGATCGCGACAGGCCGCAACCCGGCCGGCGCGGTTTCCACAACCTTCTACCAGGAAGAGGTCAGCGGTGACGGTAAACGACCAGGATCCGTACTCGGTCAACAAGATGGACCAGGATCCCGAGGAGACTGCCGAGTGGCAGGAGTCGCTGCGGTCCCTCGTCGCGACCCACGGACACGCCCGCGGTCGCGAGATCATGCTGAGCCTCCTGAAGGAGTCGAAGGACCTGCACCTCGGTGTGCCGATGGTCCCTACGACCGACTACCTGAACACGATCGCCCCGGAGAACGAGCCCGCCTTCCCCGGTGACGAGGAGATCGAGCGCCGCTACCGCGCGTGGATCCGCTGGAACGCGGCGATCACCGTGCACCGCGCCCAGCGCCCCGGCATCGGCGTCGGCGGCCACATCTCCACGTATGCCTCGTCCGCCGCGCTCTACGAGGTCGGACACAACTGGTTCTTCCGCGGTGCCGATCACGCCGGTGGCGGCGACCAGATCTTCTACCAGGGCCACGCCTCCCCCGGCATGTACGCCCGCGCCTTCCTCGAGGGTCGGCTCACCGAGGACAACCTCGACGCCTTCCGCCAGGAGAAGTCGCGCGCGCCCTTCGGCCTCTCGAGCTACCCGCACCCGCGGCTCATGCCCGAGTTCTGGCAGTTCCCGACGGTCTCGATGGGTCTCGGCCCGATCAACGCCATCTACCAGGCGCAGTCCAACAAGTACCTCACCAACCGCGGAATCAAGGATGCCTCGGACCAGCAGGTGTGGGCGTTCCTCGGCGACGGGGAGATGGACGAGGTCGAGAGCCGCGGCGCCCTCCAGTGGGCGGCGAACGAGGGGCTCGACAACCTCAACTTCGTGATCAACTGCAACCTGCAGCGCCTCGACGGACCGGTGCGCGGCAACGGCAAGATCATCCAGGAGCTCGAGAGCTTCTTCCGCGGCGCCGGCTGGAACGTCATCAAGGTCGTCTGGGGCCGGGAGTGGGATGCCCTGCTCGCGAACGACTCCGAGGGCGCGCTGCGCGACCTCATGAACCGCACGCCGGACGGCGACTACCAGACCTACAAGGCCGAGTCGGGCGCCTACGTGCGCGAGAACTTCTTCGGCCGCGACCCGCGCACGCTCGAGATGGTCAAGGACTACTCGGACGAGCAGCTCTGGAACCTCAAGCGCGGGGGCCACGACTACCGCAAGGTGTATGCGGCGTTCAAGGCGGCATCCGAGCACAAGGGCCAGCCGACGGTCATCCTCGCGAAGACCGTCAAGGGCTACGGCCTCGGCCCGAGCTTCGAGGGCCGCAACGCGACCCACCAGATGAAGAAGCTCACGCTCGACAACCTCAAGGTCTTCCGCGACGTGATGCACATCCCGATCACGGACGCCCAGCTCGAGGAGAACCCTTACCAGCCGCCGTTCTACCACCCCGGTCAGAACGACGAGGCGATCCAGTACCTGCAGGAGCGCCGTCGCGCGCTCGGCGGCTACGTGCCGGAGCGTCGGTCGAAGTACACGCAGTTCGCCATCCCCGAGGAGGCGTCGTACGAGGTCGTGAAGAAGGGCTCGGGCAAGCAGGAGGTCGCCACCACGATGGCGTTCGCCCGACTGCTCAAGGACCTGTTGCGCGACAAGGGCGCTGGTAACCGGATCGTGCCCATCATCCCCGACGAGGCGCGCACGTTCGGAATGGACGCGTACTTCCCGACGGCGAAGATCTACAACCCGCACGGCCAGCAGTACACGTCGGTGGACCGCGAGCTGCTCCTCGCCTACAAGGAGAGCCCGCAGGGCCAGATCGTGCACGTCGGCATCAACGAGGCGGGCGCGTTCGCGGCGTTCACGGCCGCGGGCACCCAGTACGCCACGAACGGCGAGCCGCTCATTCCGGTCTACGTCTTCTACTCGATGTTCGGGTTCCAGCGCACGGGCGACGCCATGTGGGCCGCGGGCGACCAGATGGCGCGCGGGTTCATCATCGGCGCGACCGCCGGCCGCACCACACTCACCGGTGAGGGTCTGCAGCACGCGGACGGCCACTCGATCCTCCTGGCGTCCACCAACCCCGCGGTCGTCGCCTACGACGCGGCCTACGGGTACGAGATCGGCCACATCGTTCGAGCGGGCTTCGAGCGGATGTACGGCGGCCAGCACCCGGACCCCAACGTCATGTACTACCTCACGGTCTACAACGAGCCCATCGTGCAGCCGGCCGAGCCGGAGGGGGTCGACGTCGAGGGGATCGTCCGCGGCATCCACCTCCTGGCACCGTCCGCCGCGCCGGGCACCAAGGCCCAGCTGCTCGCGTCCGGTGTCGCGGTCCCGTGGGCGCTCGAGGCTCAGGGACTCCTCGCCACCGACTGGGGCGTGTCCGCGGACGTCTGGTCTGTCACCTCGTGGACCGAGCTGCGCCGCGACGGCATCGCCGCCGACGAGCACAACTTCCTGCACCCCGAGGAGCCGGCTCGCGTGCCCTACGTCACGCAGAAGCTGCAGGGCGCTGAGGGTCCGTTCATCGGCGTCAGCGACTTCATGCACGCGGTTCCGGACCAGATCCGCCAGTTCGTGCCCGGCGACTTCGCGACCCTCGGCGCGGACGACTTCGGCTTCTCCGACACGCGCGCGGCCGCGCGGCGCTACTTCACGATCGACGGACCGTCGATCGTCGTGCGCACGCTTCAGTCGCTCGCCCGTCGCGGAGTGGTGGACGCCTCGCTCCCGGCCCAGGCGATCGCGAAGTACCGCCTGCTCGACGTGACGGCGGGCACGACCGGATCGGCCGGCGGGGAGAGCTAGCCGCCGGTGGCGCCCAAGACGAAGGAGCAGACGCTCGCCTGGCTGAGGACGATCTCCGGCGAGCTGGCGACAGCCACGCTCAAACGACTCGACGAGACGCTGCCCTGGTACGGCGACATGCCGCCGGGGCGGCGCTCGGCGGTCGGCCTCGTCGCGCAGAACGGCATCACGAGCTTCATCTCGTGGTTCGACGACCCCAAGTCGATCCCGTGGATCGCCGCCGACGTCTTCGGGGCGGCACCGCGCGAGCTCCTGCGATCGGTGTCGCTCACGCAGACCCTCCAGCTCATCCGCATCACCGTGGAGGTGGTCGAGGAGCGCGTCAAGGACGGCGACGACGTACTGCGCGAGGCGATCCTGCTCTACTCGAGGGAGATCGCCTTCGCAGCCGCGGACGTCTACGCGCGCGCCGCCGAGGCCCGGGGACTGTGGGATGCCCGGCTCGAGGCCCTCGTCGTGGACTCGATCCTCTCCGGCGAGTACGACAACGAGCTGCCGAGCCGCATCGCGGCCCTCGGCTGGAACGGCCACGGCGAGGTGTGCGTCCTCGTCGGCACCGCCCCCAAGATGCTCGACGTCGACCAGCTCCGGCGCACGGCCCGCCACCTCGACGCCGACGTCCTCATCGGTGTCCAGGGTGCCCGACTGGTGCTTGTCATCGGCCGCGCGAGCCCGCACTCGGACGACCCGGATGCCCCTACCCCGCTGCCCTTCCTCACCATTGCCGAGCAGCTCGAACCCGGGTTCGGCCCGGGCCACCTCGTGCTCGGTCACGAGGTCCCGAGCCTCGTGGACGCGTCGAAGAGCGCGAAGGCCGCGCTCGCCGGTTTCGCGGTGGCGCGCTCCTGGCGCAACGCCCCCCGACCCACCCTCGCCGACGATCTGCTGCCCGAGCGCGCCTTCGCGGGTGACCCGCTCGCCCGTGCGACCCTCATCACGAAGGTCTACCGGCCGCTCCAGCAGCACTCGACGGACCTGCTCGCAACGCTGTGGTGCTACCTCGACAACGGCCGATCGCTCGAGGCGACAGCTCGGGAGTTGTTCGTGCATCCGAACACCGTGCGCTACCGACTCAAGCGCGTGAGCGAGGTCATCGGCTGGGATGCGACGGGCGCGCGCGAGGCACTCATCCTCCAGTCCGCCCTTATCGTCGGCTCGATCGCCGACCCGGAAGGCCGCAAGCGCTAGCGGATCGCACAACGGTCGGCCTGAAGTTTGTGAGGGTCCCGCCAGCGATGCCGCCGGGATCGTTGGCAGACTAGACGGGTGATTGTTCTCGTCGCGCCCGGCCAGGGCTCCCAGACTCCCGGATTCCTCGAGCCGTGGCTCACCGAGACGCGCTTTGCCGAGCAGCTCTCGGCGATCTCCGACGCGGTCGACATCGATCTCGTCGCGCACGGCACGGTCTCCGATGCCGACACCATCCGCGACACCCGCGTCGCGCAGCCCCTCATCGTCGCCGCCGGCCTCCTCACCCTTTCCGCGCTCCTCGCCGACGGGCGCCGCGAGAGGATCGGCGGCATCGCCGGGCACTCGGTGGGCGAGGTCACCGCGGCCGCGGGAGCGGGCATCCTGAGCGAGACGGACGCCGTCGCGTTCGTGCGCGAGCGCGCCAACCGGATGGCGGATGCCGCGGCCCTCGAGCAGACCGGGATGTCCGCCGTTCTCGGCGGCGATGAGGCCGCCCTCCTCGAGAGGCTCGAGGAGCTCGACCTCTCCCCCGCCAACTACAACGGCGGCGGACAGGTCGTCGTCGCCGGCGCCCTCCCCGCACTCGCCGCCCTCGCAGAGAACCCCGTCGCGGGGACACGGGTCATCCCGCTCCAGGTCGCGGGCGCGTTCCACACGCGATACATGCAGCCCGCGGTCGAACCGCTCGCCGAGTTTGCGGCGTCGATCGTGCCGCTCGACCCGACCGTGCCGATCTGGACCAACAAGGACGGGTCGCGCGTGTCGAGCGGTCAGGAGTACCTCGACCTCCTCGTCGGCCAGGTGTCGTCGCCGGTACGGTGGGACAAGACGATGGAGTCCTTCGCGGACGCCGGAGTCACCGGCGTCATCGAGCTCGCACCCGCGGGCGCCCTCGTCGGCCTCGTGAAGCGGGGCCTCAAGGGAGTACCGACCGTCGCGGTCAAGACGCCCGACGACCTCGCTGCCGCCATCGACCTGATCGAGGGGAACTAATGGCCGTCCTCAAGCAGTCCCACGGGGTGGAGTTCACCCGCATCTACAGCTACGGAGCCGCTCGCGGTGACCGGGTCGTGCCCAACGACGACCTCGTCGGCCCCATCGACTCGAGCGACGAATGGATCCGCCAGCGCACGGGCATCGTCACCCGCACCCGTGCGTCGGAGAGCGTCCTCGCCGTCGACCTCGCGACCGACGCAGCGCGCGAGGCCATCGAGAAGGCCGGAATCGCGCCCGAGCAGATCGACCTGGTCATCGTCGCGACAATCAGCAACGTGCAGCAGACTCCCTCCATGGCCGCGGTCGTTGCCGACCGCGTGGGCGCGAACCCGGCCGCAGCGTACGACGAGAACGCGGCGTGCGCCGGATTCAGCTACGGCGTGACCCAAGCCGATGCCCTCATCCGCAGTGGTGCTGCCCACTACGCTCTCGTGATCGGTGCCGAGAAGCTCTCCGACATCGTCAAGCCCACCGATCGGACCATCTCGTTCCTCCTCGGTGACGGGGCCGGGGCAGTCGTCGTCGGCCCGAGCGACTTCCCGGGAATCGCCGCTCCCGTCTGGGGTTCCGACGGCTCCAAGGCCGACGCCGTCGGCATGGATGCCACGCTCGTCGACTTCCGCGAGGGCCGCGCCGAGTGGCCGACGCTCCGCCAGGACGGCCAGACCGTGTTCCGCTGGGCGGTCTGGGAGATGGCCAAGGTCGCGAAGGAGGCGCTCGAAGTGGCCGGGGTCACCGCCGACGACCTCGCGGCGTTCATCCCGCACCAGGCGAACATGCGCATCATCGACGAGTTCGCGAAGCAGCTCGGTCTGCCCGAGTCGGTCGCGATCGCCCGAGACATCGCCACGACGGGCAACACGAGCGCAGCATCCATCCCGCTCGCGACGCACCGACTGCTCGAGGAGCACCCCGAGCTCAGCGGCGGACTCGCCCTCCAGATCGGATTCGGCGCGGGCCTCGTCTTCGGGGCGCAGGTTATCGTCCTCCCGTAAACTGGCACACGGTCAATTCACACCCCCAAGGAGAAAACACAATGGCATTGTCCACCGAAGAAGTCCTGGCCGGCCTGGCCGAGCTCATCAACGACGAGACCGGCATCGCGACCGACACCGTCGAGCTGGACAAGTCGTTCACCGACGACCTGGACATCGACTCCATCTCGATGATGACCATCGTCGTCAACGCCGAGGAGAAGTTCGACGTCAAGATCCCCGACGAAGAGGTCAAGAACCTCAAGACCGTCGGCGACGCGGTGAGCTTCATCGTCAGCGCCCAGGGCTAAGCACCACCACGTCGGCGGCCGGCCAGCCGCTTCGCACGGCTGGCCCGCTCCCGACCGGCCTGGGCGACCACACCAGGCCAGTAGAGCCGCGACAGGAATGTGAAATGACCAAGAAGATCGTTGTAACCGGCATCGGCGCCACCTCGCCCCTCGGCGGCACCGCCCCCGAGTCGTGGCAGGCTCTGCTCGCCGGAGAATCCGGTGCCCACTCGCTCACCCAGGACTGGGTCGCCGAGCTGGAGCTCCCCGTCACCTTCGCCGCCGAGGCGAAGGTACGGCCCGAGGAGGTCCTCGAGCGCGTCGAGTCCAAGCGCCTCGACCCGTCGAGCCAGTTCGCGCTCATCTCCGCGCGCGAGGCATGGGCGGATGCGGGCTCCCCCGACGTGGACCCGATCCGCGTCGGCGTCGACTACTCGACCGGCATCGGCGGCCTCTGGACGCTCCTCGACGCGTGGGACACCCTCAAGGAGAAGGGTCCCCGTCGAGTCCTGCCCATGACGATCCCCATGCTCATGCCGAACGCCGCGGCCGCTGCGATCAGCATGTCGATCCCGTCCCGCGCCTACGCGCGCACGGATGTCTCGGCCTGCGCGTCGAGCACGGAGGCCATCGCGAACGCGTACATGCACCTCCAGGAAGGGCTCGCCGACGTGGTCATCGCGGGCGGGACCGAGTCGGTCGTGCATCCGCTTCCCATCGCCGCATTCGCGTCGATGCAGGCCCTCTCGAAGCGCAACGACTCCCCGGCGACCGCCTCGCGGCCCTACGACGTCTCGCGCGACGGCTTCGTGCTGGGCGAGGGCGCCGGCTCGATCGTGCTCGAGACCGAGGAGCACGCCCTCGCTCGCGGCGCTCGCATCTACGCGGAGCTCGCCGGCGGCGCGGTGACGAGCGACTCCTTCCACATCACCGCTCCCGATCCCGAAGGGTCGGCCGCGGCCCGAGCGATGCTCGCCGCGCTCGAGCAGGCGGGCGCGAAGCCCACCGACGTGGTCCACGTCAACGCGCACGCCACGAGCACGCCGGTCGGCGACATCGCCGAGTACAACGCCATGCTGCGCGTCTTCGGCGACCACCTCCCGAACATCGCGGTCTCCGCGACAAAGGCAGCGACCGGCCACCTGCTCGGCGGCACCGGAGCACTCGAGGCGATCTTCACCATCCTCGCCCTGCACCACCGCACCGCTCCGCCGACGATCAACCTCACCGAGCAGGACCCCGAGATCCCGCTCGACGTGGTGACTTCGCCGCGCGCCCTCGGCGATGGCCCGCTGCTCGCGATCAGCAACTCGTTCGGCTTCGGCGGTCACAACTCGGTGGTCGCGTTCCGCAGCTACAGCTAGCGCTCGACGCGCTCCAGGTGGGCGGGGAGCCTGTCGAGGCAGGACTCCCAGCCCGCTCGGTGGTCGTCCGCGGTCTCCTGATCGGCGTTGCCGGCGTGAGCGAGGGTGAGAGCGGTGCCGGCGGCGGATGGCTCGAGCGTCAGTGTGACCGTCGTGCGAGCATCCTCGCCCCGCCAGCCCCAGTCGAGCACGAGCTCACGGCCGGGCACCGCGGAGAGGATTCGCGCGTCGACGGCCATCCCCATCGGCTCGCTCGAGATCGAGAAGCCGCCCCCGGTGATCGGATCGACGGCAACCACGGTCTCGAACTGCTTCGGCCAGAACCAGTCCGCCAGTTCGGAAGTCGTCAGCGCCTCCCACACCCGCGCCGGAGTCGCACCGAGCGCGCGCGTCAGGGTGACGTCGAACGTCATCCCTTGAGGATCGGCCGGCAGCCGTCGTGGACGGTGCACTCGCCGTCGAACATCAGCAGGTCGTCCTCGGTGACGAGCCGCTCCAGCTGCTCCAGATCAATGAGAGTCGGAGCGACCTCGGCGACGAGCTCGTCCAGTTCCCGGTTCAGCGTGTCCATCTCGTTCCTCCTACCTTCGACGTGCGCGGGCCTCAGCCCACCTTGTGCAGCCAGACGACCGCGGAGTCCTGGCCCGCGTGCCGGAAGACCTCGAGCTCGTCGTCCCACGCCTGACCGAGGGCGAGGCGCAACTCGCGATGCAGCTCGACCGCATTCGCGCCGGCGACTTCCATCGCGTAGCGGATCCGGTCCTCGGGGATGACGACGTTCCCGACGGTGTCCGTCTGCGCGAAGAAGATGCCGAGGTCGGGAGTGTGCATCCAGCGGCCACCGTCGGTGCCGAGCCCGGCATCCTCCGTGACCTCGTAGCGCAAGTGCTCCCAGCCGCGCAGGGCGGACGCGAGCTTGGCCCCCGTGCCGCGCGGGCCTTCCCAATAGAACTCGGTGCGCTGCGATCCCTTGAGGACCGGCTGAGCGGTCCAGTCGAAGTTCACGGCACGCTCAAGGGCGCGACCAGCTGCCCACTCGATGTGGGGGCACAGCGCGCGAGGAGCGGAGTGCACGAAAAGCACTCCGCGAGCCTGTGGTGCAGTCACGTCTAACTCCGTTCCGGTTGGGTGCGACTTCCCCATCGACCCGGTGGAACGGTGTGAGTGACTCGTGTGAAGTTGGGCGGCGAACCGCTGGCCTCATTATGCCGAGGAAACCTGCGAATCACAAGCATGTGATTCGGCGGTGCGCTACTTCGCCTGGCCGTAGTTGTCGACGATCGCCACGGTGACCGGGAAGCGCTCCGGCCAGGACCCGAACAAGAGACGCCCCGCCTCCTCCGCCGACTCACGCACCGCTGCGGCGACGGATTCCGCCTGGCCGGCCGGACAGTGCACGACGATCTCGTCGTGCAGGAAGAACACGAGGTGGGCCGAGTCGGTGAACCAGGCGCCATCCGCGAGCTCCCGCAGACGGGCACGGATGCTCGCCATCCAGCACAGGGCCCACTCCGCCGCCGACCCCTGAACGACGAAGTTGCGCGTGAAGCGGCCCCAGGAGCGCGCCTGTGAGCGGGCGCGTTTCGTCGCCGCCTCCGTGGCGGACTCGCCCGAGGCATCCGCCTGGGCCTCGCGCCAGGCTTCGCTCGGAGGCGGCGAGCTCCGCCCGAGCCTCGTGGTGACCTTCTCCCCGCGCTCGCCCGCGCGCGCGGCCTCCTCCACGAGGCCGATCGCGCGCGGGTACGCGCGGGCGAGGCGGGGCAGGATGCGACCGCTCTCGCCCGTGGTTCCGCCGTACATGGCGCCGAGCATCCCGACCTTGGCCTGGTCGCGGGTCTCGACCGTGCCGCTCGCCACGATTCCGGCATAGAGGTCGCCGGCGGCTCCCGCGGTCATCATCGCGCGATCGCCTGCGAGGGCGGCGAGGATGCGCGGCTCGAGCTGCGCGGCGTCCGCGACGACGAGCGACCACCCGGGATCGGCGACCACCGCCCCGCGGATCTGCTTCGGCAACTGGAGCGCTCCCCCGCCGCTCGTCGCCCACCTGCCCGTGACGACGCCGCCCGGCACATAGTCGGGGCGGAATCGACCATCGGCGACCCACGTCTCGAGCCAGGTCCACCCGTTCGCGCTCAGGAGCCGGGCGAGCTTCTTGTACTCCAGGAGGGGCTCGATAACGGGATGCTCGATGTCGGCGAGCTCCCACTGCGAGGTCGAGGCGACGGCCAGTCCCGCGTTCCGCAAGTGCTTGAGCAGTTCGACAGGAGAGTCGGGGTTGAGGTCGGGGACGTCGATCGCGGCCCGAACGCGCTCCAGCACCGCCGCGAGCCGTGCCGGCCGCTCGCCCGCTCGCGGGCGCGGCCCGAGAATGCGCGTGAGGATCTCGTCATGCTCCCGGGCGCGCCACGGGAGCCCCGCGTACTGCATCTCGGCGGCGATGAGAGCACCGGCGGATTCGACGGCAAGCAGTCGGTCGATCCGGCCCGGCTCGGAGGATGCCGCGACAGCCGCCCGCTGTGCTTGGAATTCTGCGACGGGATCGGGCAGGGGCTCGGCGTCAGCGTCGTCAAGCTCGAAGAGCGCGTCATCCCTCGGCCGAGGCTCCAGCGCCGGCCGATCCCAAGGACCAATCGGTGCTGTAGCGAGCTGTGATCCGGCAGTGAGTTCCGAGAGGCGCAGGATGCTGTGGCACAACCGCAGATCGAAGCAGCGGTCGACCCGCACCCGCGCGGCGAGGAGCTGGGGGTACCACCAGGACGTGTCATCCCAGACCCACCGGGGGCGGTCGCGCTCGAACCGCGCGACGAACGCGGCGAGATCTCCCACGGGTTCGAGCTCGCCGCCGTCGACCGACGCGCGGAGCTCGGTGCTCCGGCGGTCGAGGACGATGATCACAAGTCCAGTGTGCCGCCGGGCGACGACACTAGCCGTGCAGGAGCGAGCCGTCCTTCTTGAGGACGTTCTTCTCCCCTGCCTCGATCGGCACGCCGAAGCGGTTCTGCTTCGGGGGAAGAGGGCAGTTGAAGTTGTAGCTGAATGCGCACGGGGGCAGCACCGCCCGGTTGAAGTCGAGCGTGATCGTGCCGTCCGGGTTGGGCGCGAGGAACAAGAAGCGGCCGACGCTGTACGTCGACTCACCGTTGGTCGCGTCGGCGAACACGAGCTGGAGGGCGCGACCCGCCTTGAACGCGGCGAGGTTGTAGTCCACGCCGTCCTTCGAGAAGCGGATCTCTCCGGGGATGACGTGCTCCTTCGTCTTCCCATCGCTCTTGAGCTGCTCGAAGCCGAGCGTCGTGCCCTCCGGGTTCTCCGTGAAGGTACCGGTGATGACCCACTCGGGGTTGTAGTCGAAGATGTCGATGCCGCCGAATTCCTGGATCGCCTCGGAGTTCGAATCCCAGACCCGTAGCGCGTATTGGCCGTCGTCGCCGGCGATCACGAAGCCGCTCACGGTGTCGCTGAAGACGACCGTGCTCGGCTCCGCGGCATCCTTGCCCCGGACGAGAGTCGTGCCGTCCACGAGCACGCCGTCGACGACGATGTCGTCGCTCGCGGCCGCGGTCACGGAGAGGCCGCCCTCGGCGGGCGCCCACGTGCCGGGAACACCCCAGATGGACTGCTCGCTGCTCACCCACTGGGTGTTCACGAGGGCGAGGTTGCCGGTCGGTTGGACGACGGCGAGCTCCCGCCGCGAGTGGTAGGTGGCGAGCTGGTCCTCGGGCGAATCGGTCACCGTTCCACGCTAGCAGCCGCTCGCGCAACACTCGCGGAAGAGGTCAGCGCCACTCCGGAGCACTCGATCCGAGGGGCACAGGCGGCGCGCTCCACTGCCGCGCCGAGCCCGCGAACCCGGCGGCGGGCGCCGCCAGGACGAGCTCGCCGAGCTCGACGACCGTAGGGGCGAAGCCGACGTGCCGATGACGCCGGTCGCGGGACGCAGCCATCAGCTCGGCCGCCATGCGGGCGAGCGACACGTCGGCGAGCCACGACCCGCCCTCGTCGGCCCGGCGGCGCAGAGCAGTCGTCACCGCGGCCGCGAGCAGGTAGCCGGCCGAGTGGTCAAGCGCCTGGGCGGGCAGGGCTCCGGGCCGCGAGCCATCCGGTGACTCGAGCACGGCGATGCCCGTCGCCGCTTGCACGATGCTGTCGAAGCCGCGGCGTGCTCCCCACGGCCCGATGCCGCCCCACGCGCTCACTCGTGCGATGACCGCGCCGGGGTTGCGGTCGGCGATCGCCTCCGGGCTGAGGCCGAACCGGTCGAGGGAGCCGGGGCGGTACCCGGCCACGACGACGTCGGCGGACTCGAGGAGCCGACCGAACTCGGGCGCCGAGGCATCCAGCACCGCCGAGCGCTTGCCGGCGCCGGTATCGAGGTGCTGGTACTCGGGCTCGGCCAGGCCGGGCGGGTCGACGCGGAGCACGTCAGCGCCCCACAGCGCGAGCGTGCGGGTGGCGACCGGACCGGCGATGACGCGAGTGAGGTCGAGCACTCGAAAGCGCTCTCGAGGGACGCGCGCCGGTGCATCCGCGATCCTCTCGAGCGCGACGAGCGGTTGCTGGGCTGCGGCGAGGGACTGGGGATGCTCGCGCCACTGCTCCCCGGTGCGCACGGCGACGGCGACCGCTCCGTGCTCCGCGGCGCGCTCCTCGACATCGGCCGCCCGCCACCCGCGGAGGCCGGCGAGCAGGTCATCAGCGGTCGTCCCCAACGGGAGCCCGAGTGCGGCGAGCAGCCGGTCGCGGTGGTGCGGGTAGTTCGCGTGCGTGCGGACCCATCCGTCGCCGGTCGGCCAGAAACCCGACAGTTCCGCCCACGGCGACATCGGCTCGCCGCGCTGCCGATAGTGCTTCTCGCTCGTCACCGCGGTCGCGATGCGGTCCGGGTCGAGTTCGACGGCCCCCGCCGCGGCACGACCCCGCCGTGCGGCCAGCAGGGAGGCGGAAAGGGATGCCGCGGCGATCGCATCGTGCACTAACGCCCCCACGGGCAGCACCGCGTCGAGCGGAACCTCAGCCGCGCGGGAGCGCACGAGCGCGAGCGCGTCGGCGTCCTCGCCGAGCGACTGCCACGCGGACTCGAGCGTGCTCATGCGAGCCAGTGTGCCACCGTTACGGCAGTCGACCTACTCGGCGGTACCACTCCCACATCGCGTCGCAGGCCTCCTCGAGGGTTGCGGCGTAGCCCAGCGGCGACCCGTCCGGCGCGAGTCCTCGCAAGATGGGCACGCCACTCGCCCGACCCTGCTGGATCGTTCCGACGAGATAGCCACGGTCGAACATGCGCCACTCGCCCGCGAGGAGCGAGTTCTGCAGCTGATCGCTCGCCCTCCAGTGGTGCACCATATGTCGAACATATCTTCGATCCACAGATATCGCAATCGCCGCTCCTACGAGTTTGCCTCGACATAGACTGGCGCGCATGTCACACACCTGGACCGCCTCGGTCACCGCGCACCTGCTCGATCGAAGCCGATGCCCGAAGTGCGACGCGGTGCTTCGCAGCAGCTCGTGCGACCGGTGCGGGGCCGACCTGAGCGGCCCGCTCGCCTGGGACATCCTGAAGGCGTCCGAGGCGACGGTCGCGGCTCTCGAGAACCGGCAGAAGCTCATCGACGCGCTGCCGGTGCTCACCACCGCCGTGGCGGTCCGCACCAACTCGCCCGCGGCCACCACGCCAGTCGCTGCGCCGATGGGCACACCCGCGGTGACCGCGGTGCGCGCTCGCCCGAGCTCGCAATTGAGCCTCCAGTCGGTTCTCGCCGTCGCGGGCGCCGGCCTCGTCGCCGTCGCGGCGATCGTCTTCACGTTCTTCAACCCCGACCTCTCCGACTTCGGCATCCGCACCGCGATCATCGCGGCCGTCACCGCCGTATTCCTCGTCGCCGCGTGGCTCCTCGCCCGAGGCGGACTCCAGTTCTCCGCGGAGGCGGTCGGCGCGCTCGGCACGGTCTTCGTCGGACTTGACGTCTGGGCGCTGGGAGACGGCTCCTCCGACGCCCGGGCTGCGTTCGTCCTCACCGCGGTGGGCACCCTCGTCGCTGCCGCTGCGCTCATCGCGCTCGGCTCCCTCGTCCGCTTGCGGAGCTGGGTGTGGGTGGCGCTCGCTGCCCTCCCGCTCGCCCCCGCACTCCTCGGGCTCGCGCTGGACTCGGCGTGGGCGCACTCCGCGGGATTCGTCGCGGCCGCGGCCGTCGGTATCGGCGTCCACCCGCTCGCGCGCCGCCTCGGTCGGCGATTCGGAAGCGCGCTCGCGGCGGATCGGGTCACCGCCTCGATCCTGCAGGTGATCGCCGGAACCATCGCCCTCGGACTACTGCTGACGGTCGACGGTCCGCAGACTCCGCGCGCGCTCGGCTCGGCGGCGATCGTTGCGGGGCTAGCGCTCATCGCTCTCGTGTCCGCTCGAACCCTCGCCTCCTCCGCGTGGAGCTACTCGGCCGGGTTCCTCATCGCGACGGCGGGGGCACTCGCGTCGTTCGCGATCGACGTCGACGACGAGTGGACGATCGCTCTCGTCGGTGCGGGCGTACTCGCGGCCGCCGCCGTC
The DNA here is from genome assembly GCF_030580675.1 of Antiquaquibacter soli. Taxonomy (GTDB): domain Bacteria; phylum Actinomycetota; class Actinomycetes; order Actinomycetales; family Microbacteriaceae; genus Rhodoglobus; species Rhodoglobus soli. The sequence continues at coordinate 1,602,116 of NZ_JAUQUB010000001.1, forward strand.
TCCTCGATCGTCCCGGGCCTCCGCGGGGTACGACGGCGGCTCGTGCGCGCCGGTACGTGGACGGCGACGCTCATCGTCGCCGTTCCCGGTGCGATCGGCGCGATCATCCACCTCGCCGGTCGTGCCATCACCTTCTTCGGCGACTACCCCGGCGAGGTGACGGGCGGCTCGACGGCGCTCGCCACGGTGCTGCTCCTCGTGGCGGTGGCGGTTGCGGGAGGCATCCTGCACCTCGTCAGCCGGCCGCTCGAGTCGTCGCTCGAGCACGCCTACCTCCCGGTGGGAGTCTGGCTCGGGATGCTCGGCCTCAGTGTCTTCGTGACATGGAGCGACCTCCTGCTGCCGGTACAAGTGGGGCTCAGCCTGCTCGTCGTCGCGGGAGTCGCAGTCGGCCTCGCTCTCGTGCCGCGGCTGCGCTCCGCTCGGCTCGCGCTCCGCGCGCCGCTGCTCGTGGCGGCGCACGGCCTCCTCGTGCTCGCAGGTCTGCTCTCCTGGACCGACGACGCGCTCCGCGTTCCGCTGGGCGCCGCCGGAGTCGTCGCGCTCGTCGCTCTCGCCTTCGCGATGCCCCGCGTGATCCGCCCGGCCTACACGGGGGCGGGGTACGCCTACTCGCTCGTCGTCGTCGCCGCCGGATTCGCTCTCGCGGACATCGACGACCTCGCTGGTTTCTGCCTCACGACCACCGCGGCGGCGCTGGCAGCCATCGTCGCGACCCTCGTCCCCAGGGTCTCCGGGCGGCACTGGTACGCCGTCCTCCTGGTGACAGCGGTCCCCTTCCTCATCGGCATCGTCTCGGTGCTCATCGAGCGCAGCGGCTGGACGGCGCTCTCCACCGGCGTCACCTTCGTCCTCCTCCTGGTCATCGTGCTCACCCGGCGCCCTGGTCTGACGAGGTTCGTACGAGCCGGCGCGGCTGCCCTGCTCGTCCCCGCTCTCGCCGTCGTCGTCGTCTGCCTCGGCGCTGAGCTTCTCACCGTGAGCGCGTCTCCCGTCACCCTGCCGATCATCGCGGCGATCGTCGCGCTTGTGCTGCCCTCGACGGGGCTCATCGGGGCGGCGCTCGAGCGCCACGGCATCCCGGAGCAGGATGCTCGCTGGTCCCGCGTCGCTGTCGAGGTGTCCTCTCTCGTGACGGGGGCGATCGGGGTGCTCCTCGCTCTCGTGCGAGCAGCGGCGGGCATCCCCACGACATTCACTGTGCTCGTGATCCTCGGTGTCGGCGCGATCGCGACGGCGCTCTTCGCGAAGCGTCGCTACGGCTGGCCGCTCGCGTTCGCAGCCTTCACCGGAGCGCTGTGGTGTATCTGGGCCCTCAACGGCGTCACGGGCCTCGAGCCGTACCTGCTGCCGCCGACGCTCGCAGCCGCCCTGCTCGGGGCGATTCTCGTCGCGCGCGGGCTCCCGGGGTTCGGTCTGTCGGCGGCCGGGCTGTATGCGACCGGCCTCTCGGTCGCGATCGTTCCGATCCTCGCTGCCCAGGTCGTCGTCGGATCGGAGTCCGCCGTGCCCTGGAGGGCGTGGCTGCTGCTGGGCTTCGCCGTCGCTCTCGTCGCCGTCGGGGCGGCCCTGCCGCGACTCTCGCGCTGGACTCCGCTCGCACGGCTGGCCGCGCTGCGCACGCCGTCCCTCGTCGTCGCCATCGTCGCGGCAGCGGGCGGGGTCGCCCAGGCCGCGCGGTTCGGCCTTCGCGCCGACGACGCGGGTGTCTCCAGCGATGACGTCGTCATCATCCCGGTGCTCGGCTACACGGGTGGGGCTGCGCTGCTCGCGGCGACGGCGGCGGCCCTCCTGAGCCGTCGTGCAGAAGCGCCCTGGGCCGCTCCGGAGCGGGTCGCGGGATCGCGGTGGCTATTCGTGCCGACGGTTGCCTTCGTCACGCTCGGGGCTGTCCTCGGCATGCGCGACGGCTGGCTGCCCATTCTGAGCGTCTACGCGATCAGCCTCCTCCTGCTCGCGTTCATGATCGTCACCGCGCTGCGCGAGCGCGTACGCCCGACAGTGCTGCCGCCCGTGCTGCTCACGTTCGCCGCCGCCTGGTCGGTCGCGGTGGCGAGCTGGAGCGCCCGGGAACTCCGAGTCGAGACCTATTCGCTGCCACTCGGATTCGCCCTCCTCGCCGTGGGCGTCATCGCGATGTGGCCGCAACGCGCGGTGGCTCGGGCCACGCTCGTCAGCTGGCCCATCGGGTTCTCCGGATCGTGGCGATTGCTCGGTCCGGGCATCCTGGCGATCTTCGTGCCCTCGGTTCTCGCCACCGGCACCGACCCGCTCACCCAGCGCGCCATCATGGTCATCGCTCTCGCACTCGTTGCCATCCTCATCGGCAATCTCCGGCGGCTCGCGGCGCCGTTCATCCTCGGCATCATCGTGCTGCCGGTCGAGAACGTGGTGGTCTTCGCCGTCCAGATCGGTCGCAACATTGAATCGCTCCCCTGGTGGATCACTCTCGCCACCGCAGGGGCGGTGCTGCTCGTGCTCGCGGTGACGTCGGAGCGGCGGGTCGGCAAGGACAAGGGGACGGCCGCGCGCATCCGCGATCTGACGTGATCGATCAGTTTTGAAGAAGCCGAGCTCGCCAGAGCCTGCCTAGCATGGGGTGATCAGAACCACAGCGAGAGGAACGACGATGGCCCAGGGCTCCACCGACGAGACCGAGTTCAGCGCCGAGGAACGCGCCGCGATGAAGGAGCGCGCCAAGGAGCTGCGCTCGGCGAAGAAGGGGAAGAAGTCCGGGCTCGAGGATCTCCTCGAGAAGATCGCGGAGATGCCCGAGGCCGACCGGGTGCTCGCCGAGCGGATCCACGAGCTCGTGACGGAGGCCGCGCCGCACCTCGAGACGAAGACCTGGTACGGGTTCCCCGCCTACGCACTCGACGGCAAGGTCATCTGCTTCTTCCAGCCGGCCGCCAAGTTCAAGAGCCCCTACGCGACGTTCGGCTTCAACGAGGCCAGGAACCTCGACAACGGCGAGGTGTGGATCACCGCATTCGGCTTGTCGAAGCTCACCCCGGCGGCGGAGAAGCAGATCGTCGAACTGGTGAAGAAGGCCGCCGGCGTCTGATTCTGTAGGGCGCGTTCCCTACGACTCCGGGTCGTCCATGAACTCGCGGACCTCCTGGTCGCACCGGCACGCGGCCGCGAACTTGGCGGCCCACTCGAGTGCCGCCTCCCGCGACGGCAGGTCGAGGATGCTGTAGCCGCCCTCGATCCGCCGCGTCGGCTCGTACGTTCCCGGGGTGACGGTACCGTCGGCCGAGACACGCACGGGTGCGACCTCCTCGCTGAGACCCCCACCGAAGACCCAGACGCCCGCCGCTTTGGCCTCGCGGAGCACCGCGTGCGCGTCGATTCCCGCCTGGACGAACTCCTCCGGCGTCAGCACCATGGCTTCGCCGGGGAACGAGATCAAGTACTTCGTCACTGCTACATCAACTCCCGAATCTCTTGCGCGCACCGGCACGCTACCGCGATCTTTCGAGCCCACTCCTCGGCGGATGCTCGGTCCGGCAGATCCAGCACCGTCAACCCGCCCGTGATCCGCGAGCCCGGGTGCGTGCCCTCGGCGACGCTGCCGTCACCCGACACGAGCACCGTCGGGACGGTTTCGTCGACCCCGCCCCCGAAGACCCAGACGCCGGCATCCATCGCCTCCTGGCAGACGGCGTTCGAGTCGATGGCGGCCTGAGCGAGTTCCTCATCGGAGAGCACCATCGCCTCCGCGGGGAATGAGATGAGATAGTGAGGCATGTGCACAGTGTACACATCGAGCGGTCCGGTAGGGCGGACGGGACTTGAACCCGTGACCGACGGATTATGAGTCCGCTGCTCTAACCAGCTGAGCTACCGCCCCGTGGCGCGCACATCGTCGGGCGAACCGGAACCAACCCTACCGCCGCGGAACAAGCGGAAATGCCCGGCGTCAGAACGGTGGTGGGTCGTTTGCGTTGGTGGTGGGTGTGGTGTGTCCGGTGGGGCTGGTCCAGCGGGTGCCGTCGGTGGCCCACCGGGTCTCGTGTTTGAGGCGGTGGTGGCTTCGGCAGAGGGGGCGGAGGTTCGCTGCACTCGTGGTTCCGCCGTGGTGCCAGGCGGTGGTGTGGTCGAGGTCGCAGGTGCGGGAGGCGCGTCCGCAGCCGGGGAAGTCGCAGGTGGGGTGGGTGGTGCGGATGAGGCGGTCCAGGTCGGTCGGGGGTCGGTAGGTGCGGCGGTCGTAGTCGAGGATCGTGCCGGTGATCGGGTCGGTGAGGATGCGCCGCCACCTGCTGGAGGTTCCGGCGAGGCGGCGGGCGGTGTCCGCGTCGATCGGGATGACCCCGTCCAGGGTCGCGGGACGCTCGGCGACGCCGAGGAGGGTCTCGACCGGGATGAGGACGCCGACGGTGACACCGACACCGGTCCCTGCCGTGAGGTCGCCTGCGACGAGGTCCCGCAGGAGGTCCGCGCGGATCTGGTCGAGAGTGCGGGCCTCGTCGGGGTGGGCTGCGGCCTGCCGGGCGAGGTGGTTCAGGTGTGTCAGAGCACGAGTGGCATCGGCCTCGGGCATCCGGGTGATCAGCAACGCCATGCCGTCCGGTTCGGGTTCGATCCACACCGCCCGCCTCAGCGCGGCGACCTGATGACGTTCAGCCAGCGGGCGCGGGTGCAGCCGCGCCACCAGCAGTCGCAGCTGGGAGCGCAACCGCGGCACCGGCAAGCTGCGACGCTGCAGCACCTCCGCCTCCAGGCGCGACAACACCTCATCGGGCAGATCCGTGATCACATCCGCAACGACCCGGATGTGAGCGGCCGAGATCTCCCCCTCCCGGAACCACGCCCACACCATCGGCATCCGGGCAATCAGCGTCTCGGCAATGTGGGCCTGATCCCGCACCGCATGCTCCGTCAACCCCAACCGCACCGCCAGATCCGCGACCGCAGCCCGCACCGCGAACTCCACCCGCGCCCCATCCACCGGACCCGGCCCCGCATACACCTCCGGGTACGCGCGAGCCTCCCGCAACACATCCGCACACGCCGACCACTGCTCCGCCGCCGCCCGCGCCGCCTGCATCCCCGCAAACTCCGCCCGAGCCACCCCGAACTCCACTCGCGACTCCGGCAACGCCGGATCCAACAGCTGAACCGAAGAACTCATGACTCAAGGCAAACATGCACCACTGACATTCGCCTTAAGTCGCGATGCTACCGGGAGACGAGCGCTCCTACCCGTCGCGAGAGCCGGTGCGCGGGCATCTCCACTGCTACCGAGAAGCCCCACGCCACGAGCAGCGATGCCGGGATCGCGAGGAGCACCGTGAGCCACCACTGGGTCGCCCCTACCGCGAACGCGATCGCCAAGAGCACCGGCACGTGCACGAGGTAGAGACTGAAGGACACCTTGCCCAGCCACGCGATCGGGCGAAGCGTCAACGCCCATCGCGCTCCGGGGGCGAACGCGCAGCAGAACAGCAGCAGCGCTCCCCCGAGCAGTTTCTCCGGGGTGATCGAGATGGCGAACTCGGTGTCGACCCAGCCGCGGCCGCGGATGATCCAGCCGATCACGAGCAGCAGCAGGCTGAGGAGCACGAGACCCAGCCATGCCCACGGCGCCCCTCGAAGCGCGGAGATACGGCCGGCCAGCGCGCGCAAGTCCTCGATGCCGCGGGCCATGGCGACCCCGACGAGGAACATGGGGAGGTACAGCAGCGCACCCCAGTCCCACAGGAAGCCCAGCCACGAGAGACCGAACGACACGAGGGCGACGGCCCACCACGCCCGCCGCACCAACAGCACGAGGGCGAGGGCGAGCGGCAGCAGGAGCGAGAACCAGACTTCCCACACGAGCGACCACAGCGGCCCGTTGATGGGGAACAGCGGCGGGTGGAAGAGCACGGTGGCCTCACCGAAGACGGACGGCGCACCGAGTGACGGGTCGGCGAGCATCCCCACCCACGGCGAGGACGCGCGCGACGGGTCCCGCGGGACCAGCAGGATCAGCAGCACAGCGAACGCGACGGAGGCGATGATCGGCAGATACAGGCGCACGATGCGGCGCGGGTAGTAGGCCAGCCAGTCGTAGGCGGGCTTGCGCAAAGGCTCGAGAGCGAGCACGAAGCCGCTCAGCAGGAAGAAGACGACAACCGCTTCGGGGCCGGCTGTGAGGATCTTCAGCGGAGTGAAGGATGCCCACCAGATGAGGCTCCAGGTCGGGGCGATGTCGTGCCCCTGGTAGGTCATCGTGATGCCCGGCGTCACGAGGGCGACGTGGTGGAGCAGGACGACGAACGCCGCCACGCCCCGCAGTCCGTCGAGCGAGGCGAAGCGGGTGTCGGATGCCGCGGGCGCCGTCATTACGGTCGAGCCGCGGGCTCCTCGCCGCGGTACAGGCTCTCGAAGGTGTCGAGGGTGCGCTGGATGTCGTGCGCCTCGACGATGGAGAGGCTCTCGCGCTGGAACGCCTCGTACTGGGCCGGCTCCATCGTGAGCACCCGGGTGAGCTTCTCGGCGAGGTCGTCGACGTCGCCCTTCGCGAAGAGGTATCCGTTCTCGCCGTCGTGCACGAGGTGGGGCAGGGCCATCGCATTGGCGGCGACCACCGGCAGCCCCGACGCCATCGCCTCCATCGTCGAGATCGACTGCAGCTCGGCGATCGACGGCATCGCGAAGACCTTCGCCGCGGTGAGGGTCGAACGGAGGTAGTCCTCGCTCACCTTGCCCGCGAACGAGACCCGATCGTCGAGTCCCAGCTGGTGCGTCAGGCTCTTGAGGCGGTGCTCCTGGTCGCCCGATCCGAGGATCTCGAGCCGGGCATCCAGCGCCGGGTCCAGCTTGCCGACGGCGCGGATGAGCTTGTCGATCTGCTTCTCCTCGACCACACGGCCGAGGAAGACGATGCGGTTGGCGCTCCGCGGCTCGAAGCTCGGGGTGTAGTTGTGGGCGTCGATGCCGCACGAGATCGCGAGGACGCCGCGCACGGAGGTGTTGGCCTCGAGGTACTCCGCCGCCTTCTTCGTGGGGGTCGTGACGCGCTCGGCGCGGCGGAACGAGCGGTCGGCGGCCGCCCACGCGCGGCGGATGGCCCAGCGCACGAGGAACGGCGGGATGATGATCGCGTGGTCGAGGATGTTCTCGGGCATGAAGTGGTTCGTGCCGATGAGCCGGATGCCCCGCTTCTCGCCCTCGATCGTGAGGCCGCGCCCCACGACGATGTGCGACTGGAAGTGGATCACGTCGGGCTCGATGCGGTCGAGCAGCTTCGCGGACTCCGCCTTGATGCGCCACGGCAGCAGGAAGCGGAACGTGGGATGCGGGTACCAGCGCCACGACCGGACGCGGTGCAGTGTCATCCGCTCGCCCTCGTGCACCTCCTCGCGCGTGCCGATGAAGCCGTCGTAGGACGGGGCCATGATGTGGACGTCGTGACCGCGCTGCACGAGACCGGCGGCGAGGCGGGCGATGAAGCTCGCAGCACCGTTGATCTCGGGCGCGAAGGTGTCTGCACCGATGAGGACGCGGAGCGGCTGGTCAGCCGACGATCGACGCGATGAGGTAGCCACGGGTGAGGGGTTCCTTTTCCTGGGAGCCGACGGGCGCACGGGTGATCGCGCAGCGTCGGAGGCACTGCGTATCACCGTACCTCACGAGGTGCGCGTCGCCTCGTCAGCCGCGTCGGCCAGTGGAGTATTCGCGAGAGCCTGCGGGTGGTGCCGGGCGAGGGACAGGACGCCGAATACGGCGACCCCGGCGGCGATCACGAACGCGACGATCGCCCACCAGTCCGCGCCGGCGGCCTCACCGAGCACGATGATGCCGATCGAGACCGCCACGAGCGGGTCGATGACGGTCAGTCCGGCGACCACGAGGTCGGGCGGGTTCGAGGAGTGCGCTGTCTGGACGAAGTAGGTGCCGAGCAGTGCCGCCGCGACGAGGCCGACGAGGCACAGCAGGGTGAGGACGTCGGCCGGACCGATCGCGAAGTCCGTGGCGATGATCGTGCGCACCCGGTCGATGACGACCTTCGCGAGGGTGACGACGAAGCCGAAGAGCGTGCCCGCCGCGACGACGTAGAAGATCGGCCGCGGGGAGCGACCACGCATGACGAGGAAGAGCGTGATGAAGACCGCCAGGACGACGGCGAGGATGATCAGCACCGTCACGAGCTGGGTCGCCGTGATGGGATGAGTCTTGGCGACGAACGCCGCGATGGTGACGAAGGTGCCGATGCCGAGCACGCAGATGACGATCGCGCGAATCGAGTAGCGATCGAGCGGCACCTTGGTCACCCGCGCGTTAACGATCGCCGTGACGACGAGGGCGACGGCCCCGAGCGGCTGGACCACGATGAGCGGTGCGAACGCGAGACTCGTGAGCTGCAGCACGATCGCGAGTCCCTGGAGCACGGTGCCGATGAGCCACGACGGTCGCGCAATGAGGGAGCGCAGCTGCCCGAAGCTGAGCCCGGTCTTCGACGAGGCCTCGGTCTCCGCATCCACGAGGGCAACGCCGCGGTGCTGGAACTGCGTGCCGATCGCGAGGATCACGGCGGCGACGAGGGCGAGGGGGATGCCGATCGCGGCCGACGAGTCCAGCGTGAGCTGGTCGGCGAGGTCCTGAAGGTCCGGTGGCACCTGACGAATCTACCGGTTTCGACCCGGATATTCTGGGTGAATGGCCGTGCTCCCCATTCGAATCACGGGTGATCCCGTGCTCCACTCCCCCGCTCTGCCGGTCGGGGAGATCACCGACGAGGTCCGCACTCTCGTCGCCGACATGGTGGACACGATGATCGCTGCCCCGGGCGTGGGTCTCGCCGCCCCACAGGTGGGCGTCGGGCTGCGCATCTTCGTCTACCGGTGGACCGACGACGACGGCGTGCTGCACGAGGGCACCGCGATCGACCCGGAGCTGTGGCTCGCTCCGACCGAGCCGGGCGAGCTGGACGAGGACGAGGAGTCGGAGGGGTGCCTCTCCATCCCGGGCGAGCGCTTCCCCTTGCGCCGCTCTCCCGCGGCCATTCTGCGAGCAACGGACCTCGACGGCTCCCGCTTCGAGGTGCGGGCGGACGGATGGCTCGCCCGAATCTTCCAGCACGAGTACGACCACCTCGACGGGGTGCTCTACGCCGACCGCCTCGGCCACCCGTACGGGAAGGCCGTGGCGAAGGCCATCAAGAAGAACTCGTGGGGCGGGCCCGGCAAGAGCTGGCTCCCGGGAGTGGACGACCTGGACGCCTAGCGCTAGGGCATCGCGCCAGAGAGCCGCAGCACCGCCGCAACGGCCGCTGCGGCAGCCACCACGACGATGAACGGCACCCGCAGGGCGAAGAGCCCGGCCGCCACGATGATGGCGGGCACCCGGGCATCCAGCTCGATCTGCTGACCCTGACCGAGCGTCTGGACGACGATGAGCGCCGCAAGCAGGGCGACCGTGAGCAGGTTCGCCACTCGAGACGGGGTGGGACGCTCGATGAGCGAGGGCGGCACGAGGTAGCCGGCGATTTTGAGGGCGAAGACGGCGATCGAGGCGAGCAGGATGATCTGCCAGACGGTCATCGCGCGCCCCACCAGTTCGTGACGCCGACGACGACCGCCACCACGGCCGCGCACAGCACGGGGATGCCGGGCGGCAGCCACGGCGTGAGCACCGCCGCCACGACGGCCGCGCCGATCGCCACGACGACCGGCTGCAACTGCCTCAGCCGCGGCCAGAGCAATCCGAGGAACGCGGCCGCTGCCGCCGCGTCGAGGCCGTACTGGCGAACATCCCCGAGGAGATCGCCGATGAGCGCCCCGATGAGAGTGGTGAGGTTCCAGCCGACGTAGATGATCGCGCCGGTCCACCAGAAGCCCGTACGCTGCGCGGCGAGCGACGACTGCGCTGTGGAGACCGCCGTCGTCTCGTCGATCGTCCACTGCGCCGCGAGGAGCTTGCGCGGCCACCGTCCGCCGATGAACGGCGCCACGCGGAGCGCGTAGAGCGCGTTGCGCGTGCCGAGCAGCGTCGCGCTCGCGATGGCCGGGATGCCCGCTCCCGCGCCGCCCGCCGCGAGCACTCCCACGAGCGCGAACTGCGACCCACCCGAGAACATCAGGAGGCTGAGCGCGCACGTCTGCCAGACGTCGAGCCCGGACGCGACCGACAGAGCGCCGAATGAGACGCCGTAGGCGGCAACGGCAAGGCCCACAGCGACCGCTGACCGGCGCGCTGCGCGGGTCTCGTCGCTGTGGGCCATGGGCCTCCCAGGTTACCGGGTGGGCGGCACCGGTCCGCTCGCGCGGAGCACCTCGAGCCGGGCCCGGTACTCCTTCTCGTCGATGTCGCCCTGAGCGAAGCGCTCGGCGAGGGTCGACTCGGCGCTGCGGGCCGCCCAGGCTCCGTGGTGCCAGCCGGGACCGTAGCCCGCGCGGGCCCAGCGACGACGGCCGAGCCCGACGATGAGGGCGATGACGCCGATCCAGAAGAGCGGGATGAGGAGGAAGAAGATCCAGCCGAAGCCGAACCCGGGGCCGACGTGCGCGACGGCGGTGGCGAGTGCGAGCGTGGTGATCACGGGGTTGTCCTATCGTTCGGGGTTCCGGTGGAACCGATAGGACCAGCCTCGCGAGTACGCGATCCGTACGCGTCGCCCCGGCGGCGACACCTCGGCTACTCCCCCGGGCGTACCAGCCCGGTCTCGTAGGCGATGACGACGAGCTGCACGCGGTCGCGCGCGCCGAGCTTCGTCATGATGCGCGACACGTGCGTCTTCGCGGTGAGGGGGCTGAGGAAGAGCTCCCGGCCGATCTCTTCATTGGTGAGACCCTGGCCGACGAGGGCGAGCACCTCGCGCTCGCGCTCCGTGATGAGCTGCAGCTGCGCGGCATCCGGCGCGTCCCGCAGCTGGCCGGAGACGCGCTCGAGGAGCCGGCGCGTTACTCCGGGGCTGAGGAGGGCGTCGCCCGCGGCGACGACGTGCACGGCGCGGATGAACTCGGCGGGCTCGGTGTCCTTCACGAGGAATCCGCTCGCCCCGGCGCGGATCGCGCGAGCGACGTACTCGTCGAGCTCGAACGTGGTCACGATGACGATGTGGGTCGATCCGAGGTCGGGGTTGGCGACGAGCTGCTCGGTCGCCCAGAGACCGTCGCCGTCGGGCATGCGGATGTCCATGAGCACGACATCCGGCTTCGTCGCGGTCACGAGCGCCACCGCCTCGCTCCCCGTTCCGGCCTCGCCGACGATCTCCAGATCGGGCTCGGCCTCGAGGAGGCTGCGGAAGCCGGCGCGGATCAGCTGCTGGTCGTCGGCGATCGCGACACGGATCATTCGGACTCCTTGGCGGGGATGCGGGCGGTGATTCGGGTGCCGCCGAGGGTCGAGCGGCCCGACTCGAGGCCGCCGCCGAGGAGCTCGGCGCGCTCGCGCATGCCGAGCATCCCGCGACCGTCGCCGGACCCGCGGCCGTCGAGACCGACGCCGTCATCGTCGATCGTGAGCACGTAGAAGCCGCCCTCGAGGCGCAGTGAGACGGTGGCGCGGGATGCCCGAGCGTGGCGAACCACGTTGGTGAGCGACTCCTGCGCGATGCGGTAGAGCGCGAGGGCGATCGCCTGGGGGGCCTCACGCACGGTCGAATCGAGCGTCACCTCGACCCCCTGCGCGGTGACGGAGGCGGCGAGTCCCGGGAGCCTCGACAGGTCGGGCTCGGGCAGGAGCGGGGCATCCGGGTCGTGGGTGCCGGACCGCAGCACCCCGAGCACGGATCGCACCTCGTCGAGAGCCGTCTTGCTGGTCTCCTTGATGCTCGCGAGGGCCTCCGCCGCCTTCTCCGGCTGGCGCTCCATGAGGTGGAGGCCGACGCCCGCCTGCACGTTGATCTGGCTCAGAGAGTGCGCGAGCACGTCGTGCAGCTCGCGCGCGATGCGCACGCGTTCGGCCTGAACCTCGCTCTGGCGGCGCTGCGCGACCGTCTTGCGGAAATCGGCCATCATCTCGCGGCGGCCGCGGACCGCCTCCCCGATTCCGAAGATCAGCAGGATGGAGAGCGTGGTGAGGGCGACCCGGACCGGGTGCCAGTCCTGGCCGTAGATCAGTCCGAAGGTGAGCGTCACGGCCCACGCGGCGCCGACGCTCGCCCACGCCCAGACGCGCGCTCCGTGCAGCAGGGCACCGACGATCGCGAACGCGAGCGCGACATACGGCGCGCTCGGCACGTTCGGCATGAAGTAGAAATCGAGGCTCGCGAGGATGCTCATCGCCAGCACCGTCGGACCCGGGAACCGCCGCGCGGCGAGCAGCACGAGGGGCCCCGCGATCGCGAGGGCGAGCGTGCCGACTGTCGCAGGCGAGCGGCCCATCACAGCCACCCAGAACAGCGAGGGCGGCACCTGCAGGAGGAGCGAGACAAGGACCGGGAACAGCAGCTTGCCGCGCTCCGACATCCGCGGCCCGAGCGGTCGATCCGCCCACTCCTCCGGCCACGGGCCGTGCCAGCCACCCCAGCCTGCGCGCCAGTGCGCGGGCGGATGACGGGTGGAGCGCATTGCTCCAGCGTATTCGTGGGTGTCGTACTCCCGTGTACTCCGGGCGGAGTAACACGGGAACCTGTGTGGCTCCCCGACTTGGACTCGAACCAAGAACCTATCGGTTAACAGCCGATTGCTCTGCCAATTGAGCTATCGAGGATCGCTTTTCAGCTTGGCTACTTTACCAAACTTCCGGCGGCACCCAAATCCGCTACGCGCGCAGCAGGAAGGTGGGTGACGGCAGGGGCGTCGGAGGAGCGATGAGCTCGGGCATCCCGTCCGTCCCGAGGCGGAAGCTCGCGACCGTGCTCGAGCGCTGGTTGCAGACGTGCAGCAGGTCGCCGTCGACGACGAGGTTGCGCGGCCAGTCCCCCTCAGTTGGCACGGCCCCGACGGCAGTGAGCCTCCGCCCGTCGTCCGAGATCCGCACGACCGAGATCTGGTTGGTGCCGCGCAGGCCCGCGTACACGAAGCCGTTCGGGCCGAAGCCGATCGCGGCGGCCTGGTCGGACGCGCCGGCGCCCGGCAGGTCGAGTCGCGTCACGATCTCCAGGGACTGCCCCGTCCACTCGAGCACGTGCAGGTCGCGGCCGTGCTCGCCGAGCACGAGCAGCAGTCCCGACGAGTGCCGGGCGAGGTCCCGCGGTCCGGTGCCCGGAGGCAGCGCGAGCTCGCCCGTGCGCGTGAGCACCGAGCCCTCGATCGAGTGGATGAGGATGCGGTCGGCGCCGAGGTCTGCGGAGAACAGCGTCGACTCGTCGTAACGCAGGCTCGCGTGCGCGTGAGCCGAGTCCTGCTCCTTGTGCGGGCCCGACCCGGTATTCGTGAGGACCTGGGCGAGGGCATCCACCGCTCCGGACTCCGCCAAGGTGATGACGCCGAGCTCGCCGGCGCCGTAGTTCGCCGCGACGATGGCGCCCTCCAGGAACTCGAGCTGGCAGGGGTAATCGCCCCCCGAGTGGACGACGCCGTCCTCGACGAGGTGCTCGCCGTCGATGCGGTAGGAGTGGATGCGACCGGTGCCCTCCGCAGCCGCGTACAGGTGGTCACCGCGCGCTGCGACGAATGTCGGGGAGAGAACCTGGGCAGAGACGCGCACGAGCTCGAGGCTGCCGTCGTCGCGTGAGGTGAGCAGGCTCACACCCTCCGCGCCGCCCTCCATGTCGGCGCCGTACGCGCCGAGCCACCACTGCTGGGGCATCAGTACCTCGCTCCCGGGTCCACGATCCCGATGAAGTCGCCGCCCCCGAGGAGCGCCGCGACGTTGTGCCGCACGCGAGCGGCGAGAAGGGGTTCGACCTGCTCGTCGGTGTCGGCCGAGTGGCTCGTCACGACGCACCGGGGGTGGTTCCACAGCGGATGCCCGTCCGGGAGCGGCTCCGGGTCCGTGACGTCGAGACCGACTCCCCACAAGTGGCCCGAGTCGAGCGACGCGAGCAAGGCATCGGAGTCGATGAGCGCGCCGCGCGCGATGTTCACGAGCACGGCGGTCGGCTTCATCGCCGCGAGTTCCTCGGCGCCGATCATCTTGCGCGACTCGTCGGTCGTCGCCGCGGCGAGCACGACGACGTCGGACTCCGCGAGCACCTCCGCGAGCCGGTCGCTCGTCACCGTCCGGTCGGCGCCGGGCACGTCGCCCGGGGAACGCCGGACGATCGTGATGTGCGTCTCGAACGGCTCGAGCAGGCGGATGAGCTCGACCGCGATTCCGCCAGCCCCGACGATCGCCACTCGCATCCCGTAGAGCGACAGCCCCTGCCGGGGCACCTGCCACGAGGCGGAGCGCGCCTTGTCGGGCAGTTGCCGGAGCATCCCGAGGGTCAGGGCGAGCGCGTGCTCGGCGACGGGCTCCGAGTAGGCGCCCTTCGCACTCGTCCACAGCGGGTAGGTCTTGTCCGCGTAGTCGGAGAAGAGCCCGGCGTGCGACTCGACACCCGCGAGCGGCAGCTGCACCCATTCGACGCCGGGATGCTCGGCAAGGACGCCGCGCAAGGTCGCGGACGGGCCGGACAGCCACACGACGGCCTTCGTGTCATCGCCGAGCGGGGCGACCGTGCCCCCGGCGTCGCGCACAGCCGACTCGATGGCCGCCGTCGGCTCCGGAAGGATGGCGATCGGGCCGGCGTGCGGCCGGAGCTCGGCGGGCAGGGGCGAAGCGGCAGCGGCGAGCGGATCCTTGTGCTCGCCGGGCTGTCGAGAGGTCACACGGGCTCCTCGAGGTAGCTGAGGGACTCGGCGAGCCCCTTCACGTACGGGTGGTGGGCATCGGCGAGCACCGACTCGAGATCGCCGATGCCGACGATGCCGCCACGGTGCATCACCGCCACGCGGTTGCTCACGCGGCGCACCTCGCCGAGATCGGCGGTCACGATGAGAGCGGCGAACGAGCGCTGTCGCTGCAGGTCGACGATCGTGTCGAGAATGGCCGATCTCACCGTCACGTCGATTCCCGCAGTCGGGTCGTCCGCGACGACGAGCTGCGGCTCGAGGATGAGGGACTTCGCGATCGCGACGCGCTGCCGCTGCCCCTTGCTGAGTTCGTGGGGGTACTTGTTCATCGTCGCGAGCGGCAGTCGAACGGCGTCGATGAGAGTCGCGACGGCCTGGCCCGCCTCGTCCTGATCGAACTTCCGGTCGCGCGAGAAGATCGGCTCGGCGACGTTCTCCCCCACGGTGAGCCTCGGCTCGAGGTGGTCGCCGGCCTCCTGGCGGAGGTACCCCACGCCGAGGGCGAGCCGGTCGCGCTGCCGCCGACCGATGCCGCGCACGGCGGTGCCGAGCACCTCGAGGGTGCCGCCGGTGATGGTCGGCGAATCGCTCGACCCGCGGTCCGCCTCGAGCGCGATGGCCTTCGCGAGCGTCGACTTGCCCGACCCGGTCTCGCCCACGACGGCGAGCACCTCGCCGGGCGCGATATCGAGATCCACGCCGGCGACGGCGATCGAGCGGGTCTCCGGGTTGTCCGACGGATAGCGCAGTGAGAGATCCCGGGCCCGGACGGTCATCCCTCAACCTTAGCGAGGATCACTCCTCCCGGAGCGCCCGTCGCTCGGCCTCGACGCGAACCAGGTCTCGCTGCACCTGGGCGTAGCGCTCGGGGTCGGCCGAAGCATCCGTGCGCTGCATCGTGCCGAGGAGCTCACGCTTCTGCCGCAACAGGTCGCGGTCGATGAGAGCGGATGCCACGCCCCGGCAGTACGTTGCCATGAGCTCGGGCCGCTCGGGGATCGGCGCCACCGAGAGCTGGGTGACGAGCGTCGAGTACGGTGCCGGCACCTCTTCGGCGACGCGCGCGACCCAGTCGTTCGATTCGAGGTGGTCGAGGGTCGTCGCGATCGCGTCCCGCACCACGGAGAGCGTGCGATCGGAGAACGCCACCCCCACGGCACGCTGCGCGAGCTCCCGGCCGACGTGGCCCGGGTACTGCAGCAGCGCCATGACGGCGTCGCGCTCGAGCCTCGTCGTCGGGTCGGTGGGCAGCGACATGAGGTTCGGGGCGCCCTCCTGCTCGGGGGGCCTCGTGGGCTCGCTGGAGTCGTTCGGGCGCGCCGGCGCGGACCCGCGCTGCGCCGCCACGGCCCGCTGCACCTCCCCCGGGTCCATGCCGAGCCACCCGGCGAGATTGCGCACGTACCCGATTCCGAGGGCCTGATCGCGGATGCCCGCGACCACCGGAGCGGCCGCCCGGAGAGCCGCGACGCGGCCCTCCACGGTCTCGAGGTCGTAGTTCGCGAGTACGCGGCGCACCATGAACTCGAACATCGGCTTGCGCGTGCGGATGAGTCGCTTGACCGCGTCGTCCCCCCGGTTGAGGCGCAGATCGCACGGGTCGAGGCCGTCGGGGGCGACGGCGACGAAGGTCTGCGCGGCGAAGCGCTGCTCCTCGGCGAAGGCCCGACTGGCCGCCTTCTGCCCCGCCTCGTCCGGGTCGAAGGTGAAGATCACCTCACCGGTGCCCGACGTGTCGGAGTTCTCGACGTCGCCGATGATGCGGCGCACGATTTTGATGTGGTCGACGCCGAACGCCGTGCCGCACGTCGCGACGGCCGTCGTCACCCCTGCGAGATGGCACGCCATGACGTCGGTGTAGCCCTCGACGACGACGACCTGCTTGCCGCGGGCGATGTCGCGCTTGGCGAGGTCGAGGCCGTAGAGCACCTGGCTCTTGTGGTACACCGGCGTCTCCGGCGTGTTGAGGTACTTGGGCCCCTGGTCGTCGTCGAGGAGCTTGCGGGCGCCGAACCCGACCGTCTGGCCGGTGACATCCCGGATCGGCCAGATCAAGCGACCGCGGAACCGATCGTAGACATCCCCGCGGTCGCCCTTTCCGAGGAGGCCCGCCGTGATGAGCTCGTCCTCGGTGTAGCCGAGCGACTTGAGGTGCCGGCCGAGGGCGCCGCCGCGAGGCGCGAAGCCGACTCCGAAGCGCTGGGCGGCGGCCGGGTCGAAGCCGCGCTGCCCCAGGAACTGCCGACCCGGCTCCGCCTCGGGAGTCGCGAGCTGGGCGATGAAGAAGTCCTCGGCGGCCTTGTTGGCCGAGAGGATGCGCGCGCGGTTGCCGTGGTCGGGCGCGGCTCCCCCGTCCTCGTAGTGCAGCTCGAAGCCGATGCGCGCAGCCATGCGCTCCACGGCCTCCGCGAACGAGACGTGGTCCATCTTCATGAGGAAGGTGAAGACATCCCCGCCCTCGCCGCAACCGAAGCAGTGGTAGAAACCTACCTGCGGGCGCACGTGGAAGCTCGGGCTGCGCTCCTCGTGGAACGGGCAGAGCCCCTTCATCGAACCGCCGCCCGCACTCTTGAGGCTGACGTAGTCGCCGACGATGTCGGCGATGTTCGTGCGCGACCGGACCTCGTCGATATCGCTCCGTCGGATCAGGCCAGCCACGGAAGGATTCTACGGTCAGGGCGCTGCGGCATTGCCGCTAGCGCACGAGGCGCTGATGCCAGTCCATCGCCGACTGGTCTGTGAGGGAGGCGACCTGGTCGACGACGGCGCGCTTGCGCGCGGCGTCGTCGACAGCCGCATCCCAGTCGGCCCGGAAGCCGACATCCAGGTGCGCTGGCCCCGTCCACAGCAGTACGTCGGCGAGTTCGGACAGGATGTCGCGCTGCTGCGCGTAGATCGGCCGGCGCGCGTTCGCCGACATCACGAACGCCGCCACGATCCCCTTGAGAACCGCGATCTCGGCCTGGATCTCGCGGGGAACGACGATGTCTGCCCCGAATCGCGCGAGCTCGCCCGAGAACGACTCCCGCGTCGCCTGGACGGAGGCCGCCGCGAACCGCCCGATGAGCTGGCTCGTGAGGTTCTTGAGGCGAGCGAGCGCCTGGCGCGACCCGTCCCAGCGATCGATCCAGAAGTCGAGGCTGTCGAGTCGGTCGAAGGCGGCGATGAGCTCGTCGTGGTCGAGCTCGCCGCCGATCCACGCGAACATCGACTCGACGAGGTCGTCGTGGTCGACGCGGGCGCCGAGTGCCGTGACGTCGATGTAGCCGCTCACGATCGCATCCTCGAAGTCGTGCACGGAGTAGGCGATGTCGTCGGACAGGTCCATCACTTGCGCCTCGATACAGCGTCGACGGTCGGGCGCCCCCTGCCGCATCCACTCGAAGGCGGCGGTGTCGTCGTCGTAGAAGCCGAACTTCGATCGCCCGGAAGGATCGGGGATGCCCTGAGCCATCGGCCACGGATACTTCGTGCTCGCGTCGAGGCTCGCGCGCGTGAGGTTGAGGCCGAAGGCGCTCCCGTCGGGCCCGAAGACCTTCGGCTCGATGCGCGTGAGGAGCCGGAGGGTCTGCGCGTTGCCTTCGAAGCCGCCGATGTCGCCGGCCCAGTCGTTGAGCGCCCGCTCGCCGTTGTGACCGAACGGCGGGTGCCCGAGATCGTGGGACAGGCAGGCGGTGTCCACGACGTCCGGGTCGAGTCCGAGGCTGTCGGCGAGCTCGCGACCGACCTGGGCGACCTCGAGCGAGTGGGTGAGGCGGTTCCGCGCGAAGTCGAGGCCCGAGGTGGGGCTCAGCACCTGCGTCTTGGCCGCGAGTCGGCGCAGAGCGCTCGAATGCAGCACTCGGGCGCGGTCGCGCGCGAAGTCGCTGCGGCGGCTCGAGTGCTGCTCCGGCAGCCACCGCTCGGCGTCCTCCGGCCCGTACCCGGAGGCCGCGCCGCTGTGCTCAGCCACCACTCGTGCTCAGCTCCGCCTCGATGAGTTCGGCCTGGTGCGTCTCCTGCAGTTCGCGGCTGTCGAGCCAGCCCTGCGGGAGAACCGGATTCTTGGGGGTGCCCGCGCGCCCGCGCTGGCCCTCGGCGTCGGCACCCGGGTAGGGCTGCTCGCGGTCGAGCTGGCCGAGGAGGTCGTCGAGCTGCTGCAGCGACTCGACTGTCGCGAGGCTCGCGCGGAGCTCGCCGCCGACGGCGTAGCCCTTGAAGTACCAGGCGACGTGCTTGCGGATGTCGCGGCAGGCTCGGTCCTCCTCGCCGAAGAACTCGACGAGCAGTTCGGCGTGCCGCTTGAACGCGTCGGCGACGAAACCGAGAGTGGGCTCGTACTTGCGCTCCTCCCCCGCGAAGGCCGCCGCGAGATCGCCAAAGAGCCACGGGCGCCCGAGGCAGCCGCGGCCGACGACGACGCCGTCGCAGCCGGTCTCCTCGACCATGCGCAGCGCGTCCGCGGCGCTCCAGATGTCGCCGTTGCCGAGCACCGGCGTTCCGGTGATGGTGGACTTGAGCTTCTCGATCGCCGACCAGTCCGCCGCGCCCGAGTAGAACTCCGCGGCGGTTCGGGCATGCAGGGCGATGCTCGCGACTCCCGCGCCCTCCGCCGCCTTCGCGGCCTCGAGGTAGGTGAGGTGGTCCGAGTCGATGCCCTTGCGCATCTTGACGGTGAGCGGGATGTCCCCCGCCGCCTTCACGGCGCGCTCCACGATGTCGCGGAAGAGGTCGCGCTTCCACGGGAGTGCCGCTCCCCCGCCCTTGCGGGTCACCTTCGGCA
Source organism: Antiquaquibacter soli (assembly GCF_030580675.1). Classification (GTDB taxonomy): domain Bacteria; phylum Actinomycetota; class Actinomycetes; order Actinomycetales; family Microbacteriaceae; genus Rhodoglobus; species Rhodoglobus soli. The sequence goes on from NZ_JAUQUB010000001.1 coordinate 1,621,589, forward strand.
CCGGGCATCCGAAGTTCAAGTCGATGTGGTCGGCACGGTCCTCGGCGACGAGCATCGTGACGGCCTCGGCGACCGTCTTCGGGTCGACGCCGTAGAGCTGGATGCTGCGCGGCGTCTCCGACTCGTGGTGCGTGATAAGGCGCATGCTCTCCGGTGTGCGCTCGACGAGGGCCCGGCTCGTGATCATCTCGGAGACGTAGAGCCCGGCGCCGTACTCCCGGCAGAGCCGGCGGAACGCCGTGTTCGTGATGCCCGCCATCGGGGCCAGCACGACGGGGACGTCGAGCTCGAGGGGCCCGATGCGCAATGCGGGGGCCGTGGCGGGGAGAATGGTCACGTGACGATTCTCCCAGAAACTCCTGGACGTACCCGCGTGGCCGAGGATGCCGCGGCCCGAGGCATCCCGATCGAGATCATCGAGCGGCCCGCAGCCCGCTCGCTCGAGGAGGCCGCGGCGCTGCTCGGCATCGATCCGAGCGCGATCGTGAAGTCCCTCGTCGTGAAGCGCCACGACGGCACCTTCCTGTTCGCGCTCGTGCCCGGCGATCGTCAGATCTCCTGGGCGAAGCTGCGTGCCGTCGTGGGCGTCAACAAGCTGCAACTGCCGGATGCTTCGGTCGCCCTCGAGGCGACCGGGTACGAGCGCGGCACCATCACGCCGTTCGGCTCGACCACGGCGTGGCCGGTCTTCGCGGACGAGCGCATCGCGGGCCAGCGCGTCTCCATGGGCGCGGGCGAGCACGGCTACTCCGCGTGGGTCGAGGCCGACGACCTCGTGCGCGGCTTCGACGCCACGCTCGCGGACATCAGCGACTGATGGCCCTCGAGGCGCACCCGAACGTCTTCCGGTTCGACGGCCGGCTCTGGGTCAGCGAGCTCCCGGGAGCCGAGGCCCGCGCCCAACTCGTCGAGCAGCGCACGTGGGATGCCGCGCACGTGAAGTCGCAGCGATGGGTGCTCGCACTCGTGGTGGGAGCCGCCGTCGGGACGGCCGCGACTCTCGGCCTCGGAACGCTCGCCGGGCTCGCGCCGGCGATCTACCTCGTGCTTCTCCCGCTGGGCTTCGGCGCCGGGGCGGTTCTCGGGGCGGTGGTGAACAAGAGGCTGCTCGGGGACCGCCTCACAGCGCCGACCGCCACGCCCCGACCGACGACGATCGAGCTCACGCGCATCCCGTCCGCTGTCGCGCGGCGCACCGACGCGTCGACCCCGGTCGCCGACCTCATCGCGTGGTCGAAGCAGGGGTTCGTGCCGAAGGCATAGGGCCGTCGGCACTCAGCGCGCGGAAAAAGGCGTCGGTCTAGACCGCGTCGTCGTCGAGCTTGCGGTTGATGACCGCCTGCGTGTGGTGGTCGGGGATCTCGCAGAAGTCGCCCTCGCACGCCGCCGCCGCAGGATCGCCGAGCGGCGTGAGGGCGATCACGGGCTGGGGTGCGGTCAGTGCTTCCGTCATCGGGCATCCCTCTCACTGCGAACCTGTTCCAGCACGCTAGCGAAAGTCGACGCCTCCTGCGCGCCGGACACCCCGTACTTGCCGTCGATGACGAAGAACGGGACGCCCTGGATGCCGTACTCCTGCGCTTGCGCCACGTCGGCCTTCACGTCCGGGAGGAAGCGGTGCGACTCGAGGGCCTCGGTCACCTCGTCCCGATCGAACCCGAGCTCGACGGCGATCTCGACGAGGTCCGGGATGCGACCCACATGCTCACCGTTGATGAAGTAGGCCTTGAGGAGCCGCTCCTTCATCTCGAGTTGACGCCCCTTGCTCTTGGCGAAGTGGATGAGCTCGTGGGAGATGACCGTGTTGGTCTGGTGGATGTGGTCGTAGTCGTAGTCGAGGCCGACCGCCGACGCGATCCCGGTGACCCGCTCGATCATCATCTCGGCCTGCGATCGCGAGATGCCCTTGCGCTCGCTGAGGTAGTCGATCGGGGTGCCGTCGAAGTCGACGGGGGTGTCGGGGGCGAGCTCGAAGGAGTGGTACTCCACCTCGACCTCTCCGCCGAACTCGGCCGCACCCGCCTCGAACTTGCGCTTGCCGATGTAGCACCAGGGGCACTGAACGTCTGACCAGATGTCGACCTTGATCGCATTACTCACCCTCGACCCAACGCGACCGACGGCGCAGTATTCCCAGACCCACCCCGAGCAGCGCGACGGCGATCGCGATGGCGGGGGCCAGTTCGAGTCCCGTGTTGGGAAGCCGGGGCGTCCCGACCCGCGTCGTCTCGGCAGCCAGGCCGCACTCCCCGATGTGCAGGGGGTCCCCGTGGCGGTCGTAGAGCGTCTCCACCCAGTGGTACGTGCCGGGCCGGTCGAGCACGACGGCGTCCGAGCGATACGTGCCCGCCTCGACCACAGCGATCGGCTCGGAGCGGAACACCCGGGTCGAGGCGTCGCACAGAGGCCCGTCCTCGATACCGTGCTGGGCGAAGGCCTCGAACACGAGAGTCGCTCCGTCGGGCACCAGGCCCGAGACCCGGGCGACATCGTGGGCCTCCGCGCCCGGCTCGACGATCTGAACGGCCTCCGTGACGACCTCTCCGGGCGCGACGAGCGTTGTCTCCTCGGCCAGGCCGCACTCACCGCGGTGCAGGAGTGTGCCGTCGTGCGCATAGAGCGACTCGACCCAGTAGTAGGTGCCGTACTCCTCGAAACGGGTCGACGGCGAGGAGTAGGTACCGATCGCCGAGACCTCCACGGGCTCGTCGGACGAGTCGAAAACGCGGTTCGATTCGTCGCACAGCGGCTGCGTCGCGCCGGACGGCTGGAGGTACGCCTCGAAGACGAGTGAACTCGGTTGGGCGGGAAGGTAGCCTCCGACAAGGGCTGTGTCGTGGACCTCGTCGCCGATCGCGACCGCCGGGACCGCGAGTGTCGACACGGTCGGCGGAAGGATGCGAGCGGTTTCGGTCGGGAGCCCGAACTTGTCGCTCCACGGCTCGAAGTACGGCGCGGTCGACGAGGCGGGATCCAGCCGCCAGACCCACGACACGAACCCGGCGGTTTGTGGTGCCGTGACCGTCGTCGAGGCCTCGTAGACGCCGGGTCCCGGTGCCGTCACTCGCGCGGTTCCGAGCACGACGGCATCCGCGGGTACCGTGTCGGACACCGCAGGAGCGTCGCCGCCGGGGACGAAGTAGGCCGTGCCCTCGAACTCCGCCGCGATCGGTTCGCCTGACTCGGCGAGCCACAGACCGTGATCGATGGAGACGGAGAGCGAGTCGCCGATCGCCGCACCGAATCCCGCTTCGGGGGTGCTCACCTGCGACGCCGCGCGCAGCGCCGTCGGCACGACGTGCGACTCCGCCACGAGGCCGAACTGGTCGGCGAACGCGTAGCCATCAGGAAGGAGTGCTCGCACGGGCTCGGGCTGCTGCGCGGCGTCGATCGTCCACACCCACGTGTAGAAGCCCGCCGACGGGGCGATCAGCGTGCCGGGCGATCGGTAGTCGCCCGGACCCGTGAGGGTCACAGACTCCGAGCCCACCACGGGGGCTCCTGCCGGAACCGTATCGGACACGGCTGGCTGCTCCGCGAACGGGCCGTAGAGCGTTCCGACCGCGGTGACGGGCACCTCGCCGGAGCTGTCCACCCGCCACTCAGGGGACCCCGGTGCGACTGAGGCCGTCAGGCCGTCGACGAACGCACTGCCGGAGTTCACGAACCGTGAGGCCACCGTGGTCTCCACGATCGGCGAGAAGCGCAGGTCGGCGACCGCCTCGTCGGCAGCTCGCACCGCCACTCGGTCGAATGACCCACCTCGAATGGTGCGCTGCTGGCCCGGCGTCGAGTAGAGCGTCAGACTCTGCTGGGGTCGATCCTGGACGATGAACTCCACGCTCGCGCGAACGGTCTGGCTCGTCGCCGCCGCGTCGGCGTCGACGCGGATCGGGACGACCGTGCCGTTGGCGACGTGGACCCAGCGCCGGGCGCTGCCCGCGACCGTTGCGCCCTCGAGGCTGAGGATCCCGCTCAGAGCGGACGTGTTCATCCCGATAGTGACCGTGCCGTCCCACCCGTTGGCGAGTTCGAGGTCGAGGGAAGCGGCGGGCTGGACGCCGCGAGAGTACTCCGTCTCGACGCGCCGCCAGATCTCGTTGTACTCGCGCAGCACCGCCGCGTTCCCGTTGATGTAGTGGGCGCCCGCACCGTAGCCCTGTCCGTTGTTCCCGGCGAAGTTGCTCGCGTAGGCGTACACGAACGCGCTCACCGCGGCGGCGACGGTCGGGTCGGCCGTCTGCCCCCACGTCGAGAGGGCGAAGTTGAGCTTCTTGATCTGCTCGCCGGAGAGCCATCCGCCCCACGAGGCCTGAACGCCGGACACCGCCTGCGCTCCACCGGTCGCCCCGCTCGGCCAGTCGAGGCCGGAGTCGATGCAGTAGACGCGAGTGCCGTCAGGAGCGATGTAGTTGCCGAGGTACCCGCCGTACGGGGTGATGCCCCGGTACCCGGCTCCCGTGGTCGCGGCGCCCGCCGAGGGAGCGGTCCCCCGGTCGAGCGCGACGAGGCCGGCGAAGGCGAGAACGACGGCGAGGAGCGCCGCGAGCGGGCGGCGGGCCTGGATGTGGGGTCGAGTCATCCCGCCAGCGTGGTCGAGGCGGAAGAGCCTCGATCAGCGATGACCGGGAACTGTGGACAAGCGGCTCCTGTGGAGAGCCGGTGGCGAGGAAGCCCTAGGCCCCGAGGAGTCGCTCCGCGAGGTAAGACGGGAGCCCCTCGAGCGGGATGCGCTCCTGGGCCATCGAGTCGCGCTCGCGCACGGTCACCGCGTTGTCCTCGAGGGAGTCGAAGTCGACCGTGACGCAGAACGGCGTGCCGATCTCGTCCTGGCGGCGGTAGCGACGACCGATCGCTCCCGCGTCGTCGAAGTCGACGTTCCAGAGCTTGCGGAGGTCGGCCGCGAGCTCCTTCGCGAGCGGCGAGAGCTGCTCGTTGCGGGAGAGCGGCAGCACGGCGACCTTGACGGGAGCGAGACGGCGGTCGAGGCGCAGCACCGTGCGCTTGTCGACGCCGCCCTTGGCGTTCGGGGCCTCATCCTCGGCGTAGGCGTCGATGAGGAACGCCATGAGCGCCCGGGTGAGACCGAACGCCGGCTCGATCACGTACGGGATCCAGCGCTCGTCCTTGGTCTGGTCGAAGTACGAGAGGTCGGTACCCGAGGCCTCCGAGTGGGTCTTGAGGTCGAAGTCGGTGCGGTTGGCGACACCCATGAGCTCGCCCCACTCGCTGCCCTGGAAGCGGAATCGGTACTCGATGTCGACGGTGCGCTTCGAGTAGTGGCTGAGCTTCTCCTTCGGGTGCTCGTAGAGCCGCAGGTTGTCCGGGTTGATACCGAGGTCGACGTACCAGCGCATCGACTCGTCGATCCAGTACTGGTGCCACTCCTCGTCCGTCCCGGGCTCGACGAAGAACTCCATCTCCATCTGCTCGAACTCGCGCGTGCGGAAGATGAAGTTGCCGGGCGTGATCTCGTTGCGGAAGCTCTTTCCCACTTGGCCGATGCCGAACGGCGGCTTCATCCGGCTCGCGCCCATCACGTTCGCGAAGTTGACGAAGATGCCCTGCGCCGTCTCCGGGCGCAGATAGTGGAGACCTTCCTCGTTGTCGACGGGGCCCAGGTAGGTCTTGAGGAGGCCCGAGAAGTTCTGCGGCTCGGTCCAGGCGCCGGGCTGGCCGGTCTCCGGGTCCTTGATGTCGGCGAGGCCGTTGACGGGCGGATGCCCGTGCTTCTCCTCGTAGGCCTCGAGAAGGTGGTCGGCGCGGTACCGCTTGTGGGTGTGCAGCGACTCGACGAGCGGGTCGGAGAACACCTCGACGTGGCCCGACACCTCCCACACCCGCTTCGGAAGGATCACCGCGGAGTCGATGCCGACGACGTCATCGCGGCCCTGGACGATCGTCTGCCACCACTGCTTCTTGATGTTCTCCTTGAGCGCGGTGCCGAGCGGCCCGTAGTCCCACGCGGATCGCGAGCCGCCGTAGATCTCCCCCGACTGGAAGACGAAGCCACGGCGCTTCGCGAGGTTGATGACGGCGTCGAGATTGCTGGGGGTTGCCACGGGTGAACTCCTCGTCAGCCGAGCTGGATGCCCGGTCGATTGCTGTGCGAAGCCCCCAGCCTACCGGGGCGTGACGCCCCTAGCCGACGGGCGACAGCTCGTGCGCGCGCTCCAGGATGCGCACCACCTCGAGCGCGTCCCGCGGATCCACCGGCGGCGGCGCACCGTGCAGGATGCTCGCCGCGACGCCCGCGTAGAAGGCGGGGTAGTCGCCGCGCTCCGTCGGAACGGGCACGAGCGACCCGCCAGCACCGTCGACGCCGACGAGTCCCCACTCCGCCTCAGGGGTCACCCCGTAGCCACCGGAGTCCGGCCAGCGCTGCTCCTTGAGCGCGGGCTCCTGGCCGTCGAGCCCGTAGACGGTGTAGGCCGCCTCGCTTCCGAGCACGCGGAACCGGGGTCCGGATTGGGCCGCAGCGCGGCTCACGATCAGGTGGCTGCGGACGCCGCTGTCGTGCCGCAGGGACAGGAACGCGTCGTCGTCGCTCACGCTCCCGTCGCGCACGACCGAGAGCTCGGCCTGCTCGAGCGTCGCCGGCCCGAACAGCTGCAGCGCCTGGTCGACGAGGTGGCTGCCGAGGTCGTAGGTGATGCCCGCCCCCTGGGCGATCGTGGTGGTCTCCTGCCACCGGTCGCGCACCGGTCCGCCCCAGCGCTCGAAGGTCGACTCGAAGCGGTGGACGCGGCCGAGGGCGCCCGAGGAGACGAGGCGGCGTACGGTGAGGAAGTCGCCGTCCCACCGGCGGTTCTGGAATACGACGAGCGGGCGGCCGGCGCGCTCGGCGGCCGCGATGAGCTGCTCCGCGTCGGAGACGGTGGGGACGAACGGCTTGTCGATGACAACGGCGCAACCGGCCTCGAGCGCGGCGAGACCCTGCTCGAGGTGAGTGTGGGCGGGGGACGCGAGCACGACGAGGTCGAGGTCCGCCGCTCGGGCGAGCAGGGCATCCGGGCTCTCGACGACGGCGACGCCGGGATGCTGGCTCGTCGCGTCCGCGGCTCGCTCAGGACTGCTCGTGGCGACGACCTCGAGCCGGAAGTCGGGGTTGGTGGCGAGGAACGGCGCGTGGAAGACGCGGCCGGCGAGGCCGAATCCGATGATGCCGGTGCGGATCGGGGCGGTGGTCACGCGCTCAGCATAGTGAGCGCTCAGCCCAGTGAGCGCACGGACGCGACGGCGACGCGGAGCTCCTCCGCGGTCGTCGCGAGCTGCTCCCGCGTGATGTCGTCGCCGAACGTGAAGCGCACGGCCGTCTGCGCGACCTCGGCGGGGATGCCCAGCGCGAGCAGCACGTCGCTCGGCTCGTCGCTTCCCGCGGCGCACGCGGAGCCGCTCGAGCACGTGATCCCGCGTGCCTCGAGGCCGAGGAGCACGGACTCGCCGCTCGTGCCGGGGAAGCAGAACGAGGCGTGGCCGGGAAGCCGATGAGTGGCTGACCCGGTCAGCATCGCGCCCGGGACGCTCGCGAGGACCTCCGCGATGAAGTCGTCGCGCAGCGCAGCGATTCGGGGGACGTCGGCCGCTCCCGCGAGCTCGAGCGCGGTGGCGAGACCGACCGCCCCGGCGACGTTCTCCGTGCCGGATCGCCGCTCGCGCTCCTGGCCGCCCCCGTGGAGTACCGCCTCGAGCGGCACGCGAGCCCGCACGGCGAGGGCGCCGATGCCCTTGGGCGCGCCGAGCTTGTGGCCGGAGATGCTGAGCGCGTCGACGCCGAGCGTGTCAAGGGCGAGCGGGAGCCATCCCGCCGCCTGGACCGCGTCCGTGTGGAACGGGATGCCCCGCTCCCGTGCGGCACGGGCGAGCTCCTCGACGGGCTGCACGGTGCCGACCTCGTTGTTCGCGTACATGATCGTGGCGAGAGCCGTGTCATCCCGCAGCGACGCCGCGAAGCGATCGGGGTCGACGAGCCCGTCGGAGCCGACCGGGAGAACGGTGACGTCCGCGCCGTGGTGCCGCGCGAGATAGTCGCACGACTCGAGGACGGCGGGATGCTCGATCGCGCTCGTCACAATGTGCCGGCCCCGACGGCTCGCGAGCACGATGCCCTTGACCGCGAGGTTGTCCGCCTCCGTGCCGCCCGAGGTGAAGACCACTTCGGAGGCGCGGACGCCGAGCACGGCGGCGACACGGGATCGGGCATCCGCGAGCCCGCGGGCCGCCGACTCGCCGACGGCGTGATGGCTCGACGGGTTGCCGAAGTCCCCGGTGAGGTACGGCCACATCGCCTCGAGCACCTCGCGCCGGGTGGCACTCGTCGCAGCCTGATCGAGGTAGATCATCTAGCCCGCCGTCACCTCGACATCGAGCCCGAGGTCGAGCGAGCGCACCGAGTGGGTGAGGGCGCCGACCGAGATGACGTCGACCCCGGTGCGCGCGATCGCGGCGACCGTGTCCAGGTTCACTCCCCCGCTCGCCTCCACCCGCACCCGGCCGGCGACCAGCGCGACCCCGGCGACGAGCTCGTCGATCGAGAAGTTGTCGAGCATGATCGTGTCGACTCCCGCGGCGACGACCTCCTCGACCTGGTCGAGCCGATCGACCTCGACCTCGAGGTGCGCCGTGTGCCCGATGCGGGAGCGCGCGTCGCGGATCGCGTCGCCAAGCGAGACGCCCTGCGCGGCGAGGACGGCGAGGTGGTTGTCCTTGGCGAGCACGGCGTCCGAGAGCGAGTACCGGTGATTGTGGCCGCCGCCGTCGCGCACCGCCTGGCGCTCGAGGATGCGGAGCCCCGGGGTCGTCTTCCGGGTGTCGACGATGCGCGCACGAGTACCCTCCACCGCGGCGACGTACCGCGCAGTGAGTGTCGCGATGCCGCTCATCCGCTGCGAGAGGTTGAGCGCGATGCGCTCCGCGCGCAGCACCGACCGTGCCGAGCCCTCCACTCTCGCGAGCACGGCGCCGGGCTCGAAGGCCGACCCGTCCTCGGCACCGAGCTCGACGACGACGTCCTCGTCGACGAGCTCGAACACGCGACCGAAGACCTCGATGCCGCTCAGGATGCCGGGCTCGCGCGGCACGAGAGCGGCGCTCGCCCGCGCCGACTCCGGCAGGAACGCCTCCGACGTGACGTCACCCCACGGCGCATCCTCGGCGAGAGCGCCGAGGATGATGCCGTCGATCGCCTCCCTCGTCATCGGACCACCGCCGGCTCGTCCGCCGTCGCGAACCACTCGAGGGAGAACGCGAACTCCTCGCGTGTGTCCGGGAAATCGGTGCGGTCGTGCGCCCCGCGCGACTCCTCCCGAGCGATCGCCGCGTGCACGACGATCCGCGCGAGGTCGAGGAGGTTGCGCACCTCGCCGGCCTCGACGGAGTCGCCCTCAGCGGTCCACCCGGCAAGGCGGTGCTGCGCCTCGCGGAGAAGGCCGAGGTCGCGCTCGAGCCCGACGTGGCTCCACATGAGCGACTGGAGTTCCTCGCGAGTGACCGGCGTGGTCGCCCTCGCGGCGGGGGCCGGCCACGGCGCGAGCCGGGCATCCCGGCCGGGCGCGGGCGCCGAGGGCGGCACCTCGTCGAGGGCGTCGGCCGCCCGCCAGGCGAAGACGAGAGACTCGAGGAGCGAGTTCGACGCGAGTCTGTTCGCGCCGTGCACCCCCGTGCACGCGGCCTCGCCGACCGCGAGGAGCCCGGGCAGCGACGTACGCCCGTCGATGTCGGTGCGGATGCCCCCCATCCAGTAGTGGGCGGCCGGCGTCACGGGAACCGGCTCCCGCGACCAGTCGAAGCCGTGCTCGCGGGTCACGCGGGAGATGCCCGGGAAGCGCTCCTCGAGGTACTCGGCGCCGAGGGCGGTCGCATCCAGCATCACCGGCCGGCCGCCCTGCTTCGCCATCTGGGCGGCGATCCCCCGGGCGACGACGTCGCGCGGGGCGAGCTCGCCGTCGGGGTGCACTCGCCGCATGAATCGCTCACCGTTCTCGTCGAGCAGCACGGCGCCGTCGCCGCGCACGGCCTCGGAGACGAGCGGCGTGCCGGGCACCGCGAGCGCGGTCGGGTGGAACTGGTAGAACTCGACGTCCGCGAGCACGGCGCCCGCGCGCCATGCGGCGGCGACCCCGTCGCCGGTCGTCACGGTGGGGTTGGTGGTGTGGGAGTACAGCTGGCCCGCACCCCCCGAGGCGAGCACGACGACGTCGGCGAGGATCTCGCGGCTCGAGCCATCCGGTCCGATTGCCACGATGCCGGTCACCCGCCGATCGCCATCGGTTTCCTCGACGACCAGATCTCGCATGAACGTGTGCTCGTGCACCTCGACAGCGAGTCGGCGCACCGCGCGGACGAGCGCGAGCTCGATCTCTAGGCCGGTCGCGTCTCCGCCGGCGTGGATGACCCGGCGCGCCGAATGGGCCGCCTCGTGGCCGCGCGCGAGCTCGCCGTTCACCCGGTCGAACTCGACCCCGAGCTCCATGAGTTCGCGCACCCGCAGCGGACCCTCCGTGCACAGCACCTCGACGGCGACCGGGTCGCAGAGACCGGCGCCCGCGACGAGGGTGTCGGCCACGTGGGAGGCCGGGCTGTCGTCGGGGAACATCGCCACGGCGACACCGCCCTGGGCGTACTTCGTGTTGCTCTCGGCGAGCTCCGCCTTCGTGACGAGGACGACGTCGTGGTGCGCGCTCGCGCGGTAGGCCGTGATGAGCCCGGCGATGCCGGTGCCGACCACGATGACGCGGGCCACGGTCAGGCCCTCGGCTTGGCCGCGAGCATCCGCTCGAGCGCGACTCGGGCGGGCTCGGCGACGTCGTCGGGAACGGTGATCTGGTTGAGGGTCTCGCCGCGCACGAGGGCCTCGAGCACCCACGCGAGGTAGCCGGGGTGGATGCGGTACATCGTCGAGCACGGGCACACGACCGGGTCGAGGCAGAAGATCTCGTGCTGCGGGAACTCGGCCGCGAGCCGGTTGACCATGTTGATCTCGGTGCCGATCGCGAAGGTCGTGGGTTCGGTCGCAGCGGCGACGGCCTTGCGGATGTAGTCCGTGGAGCCCGCCTCGTCCGCGGCATCCACGACGGGCATCGGGCACTCGGGGTGCACGATCACGCGCACGCCCGGGTGCTCGGCGCGCGCCTTCTCGATCTGGTCGACCGTGAAGCGGCGGTGCACGCTGCAGAAACCGTGCCACAGGATGACGCGGGCGTCGAGCAGCCCCTGCTCGTCGTTGCCGCCGAGCGGCTTGTTCGGATTCCACATCGGCATCTGCTCGAGCGGCACGCCCATGGCCTTCGCGGTGTTGCGACCGAGGTGCTGGTCGGGGAAGAACAGCACACGCTGGCCGCGCTCGAACGCCCACTCGAGCACCGTCGCGGCGTTCGACGAGGTGCAGACGATGCCGCCGTTGCGGCCGCAGAAGCCCTTGAGGGCCGCCGACGAGTTCATGTACGTGACGGGGATGACAGGGACGCGACCGCTCTCGTCGGGCTCCGTGCCGTACAGCTCGGCGAGCTGCGCCCACGCCTCCTCGACCGAGTCGATGTCGGCCATGTCGGCCATCGAGCAGCCCGCGGCGAGGTTCGGCAGGATGACCGACTGCCCGGGCTGGGCGAGGATGTCGGCGGTCTCGGCCATGAAGTGCACGCCGCAGAACACGATCGCCTCGGCGTTGGGTACCGTCTGGGCGGCGTTCGCCAGTTGGAACGAGTCGCCGAGGAAGTCGGCGTGCTGCACGATCTCGTCGCGCTGGTAGAAGTGCCCGAGCACGACGACCCGGTCGCCGAGCTCCTGCTTGGCGACGCGGATGCGATCGTGCAGCTCCTCGGTCGACGCGCGCTGGTACTCGACCGGGAGCTGGCCCTGTCGCGGCGAGCCGGTCGGGATGATGTCGCCCTGGGATGCTCCGGGGCCGTACGAGGGCAGTCCGAGGTCGAACGTCCAGGGGCCGTCGGCGAGCGCCGGCGAGCAGGTGTCGCCGGGCGCCGACTTGATGAGGGTGTCGACGGATGTCATGGGGTGCTCCTCGGGGTGGCGATGGTCAGGGGGCCGTTGTCGACGAGCCGGACGGACTCGTCGTAGCGGTACAGGCGGGGCGGGCGGTGACGGCCGCCGGTCACGAGCGTCTCCGTGGCGACGAGCGTGGGCTCGACCTGACGACGGAAGTTGGCGGGGTCGAGGGGGCGTTGGAGCACGGCCTCGTGCACCTCGCGAAGCTCGGTGAGGGTGAACGTCGGGCCGAGGAACGCGTGCGCGATACGGCTGTACTCCATCTTCGTGCGCAGCCGCCAGAGGGCGTAGTCGACGATGAGGTTGTGGTCGAACGCGAGCTCGGGCAGGTCGTCGGCGAGGAACCAACGGACGTTGTCGCCGTCGGTCGCGGCATCCGCCTGCTCCGGCCGCACGAGGGCCCAGTAGACGATGGAGACGACGCGCCGGTCGGGCGAGCGGTCGACTGCGCCGAACGCGTAGAGCTGCTCGAGGTAGGTCGGCTCGACGCCGGTGGTCTCGAGCAGGTTGCGGGCGGCAGCATCCGAGAGGCTCTCGTCGGGACTCACCCAGCCTCCCGGCAGGGCCCAGCGGTTCTCGAACGGGTCGCGGGTGCGGCGCACGAGAGGGATCCATAGGGCGCTCAACCCCGTGTCCGGATGCGGGCGCAGAGCGAAGATCGCCGTCGAGACGGCGAGGGAGATGTCTGCGCTCACGAGGGTCCGATCAGTAAAGGTCAAACCGACCTGAACTGATTCTAGCACTTAGGGTCAGGGTGACTACAACTCGGCTGGCGTTCATTACTAGGATCGCCGGGTGCGAATCGCAGTAGCAGGGGTGACGGGCGTCGGGAAAACGACGCTCTCCCGTCGCATCAGCGAGCGCACGGGCATCCCGCACACGGAGCTCGACGGGCTGTATCACGGGCCGGACTGGGTGCCGCGGGACGAGTTCCTCGACGACGTCCGCCGGCTCGTGGCGGGTGAGGCGTGGGTCACCGAGTGGGGCTACTCGGCCGCCCGGCCGCTCATCGCCGCCCGGGCGGAGCTCCTCGTATGGCTGGACCTGCCCTGGCGGACATCCTTCTCCCGCCTCCTTCGACGGACCGTGCGGCGCCGACGCACACGGGAGGTGCTCTGGAACGGCAATGTCGAGGGGCCGTTCTGGAGGTTTCTGATCGATCGCGACCACATCGTGCGGTGGTCGCTCCGCACGCGGCGGAAGATGCCGCCGCTCATCGCCGCAGTACAGGCCGCCCACCCGGGGCTCTCGGTCGTGCGATTGACGACACCCGCGGGGGTCGAGGCCTGGCTCGACACCCTTCCTACGCGCTAGGCGCGTCGACCGCCCCGCCGAAGCGGCGGTTGCGCTGCGCGTAGATCTCGATCGCCCGCCACAGGTCCTGGCGGGAGAAATCCGGCCAGAGGGTGTCGAGGAAGACCATCTCGGCGTACGCGCTCTGCCAGAGCATGAAGTTGCTCGTGCGCTGCTCCCCCGAGCTTCGCACGAAGAGGTCGACGTCGGGCAGATCCGGCTGGTAGAGGTGGCGCTGGATCGTCTTCTCGGAGATGCCCGACGGACGTTGCCGGCCGGCCGCGACGTCCTCCGCGATGCGACGCACCGCATCGGCGAGCTCTGTACGGCCTCCGTAGTTGACGCACATGGTGAGCGTGAGCACGTCGTTGCCGCGCGTGAGCTCCTCGGCGAACTGCAGCTCCTTGATGACGGAGCCCCACAGCCGCGGCGCCCGCCCGGCCCAGCGGACACGAACGCCCCACTCGTTGAGCTGGTCGCGGCGACGGTGCAGCACATCGCGGTTGAAGCCCATGAGGAAACGGACCTCGTCGGGCGAGCGGGTCCAGTTCTCCGTGGAGAACGCGTAGACGCTCACGTGCTTCACCCCCACCTGGATCGCGCCCGCGACGACGTCGAGGAGGGATGCCTCGCCCGCCTTGTGGCCCTCGATGCGCGTGAGCCCCTTCGCGTTCGCCCAGCGGCCGTTGCCATCCATGACGATCGCGACGTGGTTCGGCACCGCCTTGCGGGGGAAGTCGGGCGGATAGACGCCGGTCCAGTCGATCGGAACGTAGTCCACCGCGTCGCGATGGGTCTTCGGCTTCGGGGTCATGCGGTGCGCTCGACGTGCGGGAGTGAGCGGAGCGTGCGCTCGAGGTGGAATTGGGCGTAAGCGGCGACAATCCCGCTCGCCTGGGCGCGGGAGCGGTCCTCCGCGGCCTCGGCGTCCTCCCAGCGCCCCTCGAGCAGGGCGCCGAGGAGGGCGAGGGTCGCGGCATCCAGCCGGGGCGATCCCGGCGGAGCGACCTCGTCGGCGACGACCCCGCCGAGCTGCGGCACGAAGACGGTGTGCGGCCCCGGCGCGCCCGTCACCGCGCAGATGTCGAAGCTCGGCGCCCAGCCGGCGATCGAGAGGCACCGCAGGAGGTACGAGTCGAGGGTGAGCGACGGGTGGTGCTCGCGGCGGGACAGGGAGCGGAGGGCGCCCACGAGCAGTAGGTACTGCTGCAGGGAGCCCGAGTCATCCGTCACCTTGTCGGCGGTCTCGATCATGACACTGCCGGCCGTGTAGCTCGAGTAGTCGTCGGAGATGTCGGCGCCGTAGCTGCCGAGCGTCTCGGCCTGCTGCACGATGTCGAGGCTGCGGCCGATGTAGCACTGGATGTCCGCAACCATCATCGGCTCGAGCCGCGAGCCGAAGCGCGACCCCGTGCGACGGACGCCCTTAGCGACGGCGCGAACCTTGCCGTGCTGCCGCGTGAGCATCGTCACGATGCGGTCGGCTTCGCCCAGCTTGTGGGTGCGCAGCACGACGGCTTCATCACGGTAGGTCGGCACCGCTCCAGTATCCCCCGCACCACTGAGAGAACCCGGCAGAATGGCAGCGTGGCATCCGTCGAGGTCTTCGAGCAGCAGCGGCCCCGATTGTTCGGCATCGCCTACCGGATGCTCGGCTCAGCCGCCGAGGCGGAGGACGTCGTGCAGGATGCCTGGCTCCGCTGGCAGGGCACCACTGGCGTCGTGGACAACCCGGGCGCGTTCCTCGCGACCGTCGTGACCCGGCTCTGCCTCAACGCGCTCGACTCGGCGCGGGCGCGGCGGGAGACCTACATCGGCCCGTGGCTGCCGGAGCCCGTCGACACGAGCGCCGACCCGCTCCTCGGCGCGGAGCGGGCCGAGGCGCTGTCCCTCGCCGCGCTCCTGCTCCTCGAACGACTCACCCCGGCGGAGCGAGCCGCGTACGTGCTTCACGAGGCATTCGACTACCCCTTCCGGCAGATCGCCGAAGTCCTCGAGGTGAGCGAGGCGAACGCGCGACAGCTGGGGAGCCGTGCGCGCAAGCACCTCGATTCGGACCGTCGGGCCCCGGTCGACCCCGCCGATCGCGAACGACTGCTGGGCGCCCTCCTCACCGCCATGCGCTCCGGCGACATCGCCGCTCTCGAGCAGATTCTCGCGGCGGATGTTCTCGTCCTGTCCGACGGGGGCGGCTTCGTCTCGGCGGCGCGCAAGCCCATCCTCGGTCGCGAGCGAGTCGCGAGCTTCCTCGTCGGCGTCGCGACGAAGCTCGCTGCCGACGTCGAGTTCGCGCCGGTCGCGGTCAACGGCGAAGTCGCCACCCTCGGCGTTCGGGACGGGCATCCCCAGTCGCTCACGACGGTGCAGTTCGACGGCCCCCGGATTGCGAGCGTCTACATCGTCATGAACCCCGCGAAGATCGCCTCCCTCGTGCCGCTCGCCGCGCGCTAGCATCGGCTCACCCACTCCGCACACCCACTCCGCACCCCTCTGGGAGCGTCATGACCCGAATCTGTGCCGCGCTCGCTGCAGCGCTCGTCACGCTGCTCGGACTCGCCCTCCTCGGGTCCCTGCCCGCGACAGCCGAGACGCCCAGCCCCACACCGAGCCCCACGCCCACCGCTGATCCCTGGACCTACATCTCCTACGAGGGGGAGCTGCAGTCGACCGACTACAGCCGTGACGGACAGACCAGCACCCACGATCCGATCCCCCTCACGGTGACGATCCGCTGCGCGGACGACAGCTGCGTGCTCTCGGGCATCGGCTTCGGCGATTCGGCAGAGCACGCGATCACCGGAGCCAGCGGCTCATGGACGACGGAGGCCATCGGGTCGATCTGCGGCGACGCGTTCTACGCGGCGGCGGGCACGATGACCGCGGAGGCGACCGCCGACGAGATCACCATCACTCAGCACCTCGGGCCGTCGGCGACGGAGTTCTGCCCCTCCGAGTCGTACCAGTGGGGATCGGACCGGACCTTCGTGGGTGCATTCGCGGGTGGCGATCCCTGCGTGCTCGAGGGCGCGCCCTGCCCGCCCGAGCCCACGGCTGAGCCGTCGCGGCGGCACCGTCGGGAGGATCCGACTCGCCCCGACCCCTCGACGAGCCGAGCATCCTCAGCACCCTGCCGACGCCTGCGCAGACTCTCGCTCCGTCGCAGGTCCTCGTGGCCGTGGCGTTGACGATCGTCCTCGTGATCCTCATGGCCCTGCCCACCCACTTGCTCAACCAGGCGGTCGAGAAGGGCGGGGAACGGCTGGGCTCGGTGCTCCGCCGGGTGCCGCGACGGGATGCGGGGCAACGCCGCGGCGTGATCGCGGCAGCACTCGGCGTGCTCGCCGCCGCCGTCATCTCGTGCTTCGTCGACCCCGCTTTCGGCGCCGACATCGCGAGCGTCCGCACCCTCACCTCGGTGATCGCGTCATTCGCGCTCGACGTCGGGCTCGGCTGGTTGATCGTCGTCCTGCTCGTGCGGCGATTCGTGCCCGGGGCGACTCCGGTCTTCTCATTCGCTCCCCTGTCGCTGCTGGTCGTGGTGGCGACGGTCCTCTTCTCGCGGATCACCGGCTTCGAGCCGGGCCTCGTCTTCGGGCTCGTCGCCGGCGTGGGCTTCGGTGCCGCCCTCGCCGCCGCCCAGCAGGCCCGGGTGACGCTCACGGCGCTCGGCTGGGGAGTCGTCGTGGCGGTGCTCGCCTGGTTGGGCTATGCCGCCCTTGCGGGTGTGGATGACCCGGGCGGCTGGCTCGTCCTCGTGCGCGAGACGCTCGCCTCCGCCGCGATCGCCGGTATCGCCGCGCTCCCCATCGCCCTCATCCCACTGCGCGGACTCTCGGGCTACGACGTCTTCGCGTGGAACCGCGTCGTCTGGGTCACCGCGTATGCAGTGGGGCTCCTCGGCTTCTTCCTCGTGCTCCTGCCCATGCCCTTCTCCTGGGACGAGGTCAGGGCGAGCCTCGCGGCGTGGGTCGGCCTCTATCTGGTCTATGCCCTCATCGCCGTCGCCCTCTGGCTGGTGATCGTGCGACCGTGGCGACGCGAGGCGTCACACTCCTGAGGCGTGCCCGGTCGTAGCTGGTGACCCGTCAGAAAGGACACCCATGACCACCATCCTCGTCACCGGAGCCACGGGAGGCCTCGGCCGCCCCACCGTCGAGCGACTCCGCGCCGCAGGCCACGACGTGCGCGCCCTGAGCCGGCACGCGGGAGGGGGCCGTCAAGCAGGAGAGGGCCGCGTCGTCGCCGACCTCGCGACCGGCGCGGGGCTCGAGGATGCCCTGACCGGCGTCGAGACGGTGCTCCACCTCGCCACGACCCGCAAGTCCGACGCCGCCCAGACCCTCACGCTCCTGGACGCGGCGCGCACCGCCGGGGTGAGCCATATCGTCTACATCTCCATCGTCGGCGTCGACCGAATCCCCTTTGCGTACTACCGGGACAAGGCCGAATGCGAGCGCCTCGTGGCCGAGTCGGGCATCCCGTTCACCATCCTGCGCGCGACGCAGTTCCACGGGTTCGTCGCCGACCTCTTCCTCGCTACGCGCCGACTGCCGTTCCTCGTCACGCTGCCCGTGTCCGACCAGCCGATCGCCGTCGAGGAGGTGGCCGACCGGCTCGCGGAGCTCGCCGAGACCGGTCCCTCCGGCCGGGTGCCCGACATCGGCGGCCCCGAGATCCTCACGCTCGACGAGCTCGCGGCGCAGTGGCAGCGCGCTCACGGCTCGCACAAGAGGGTGTGGCGGGTGAGCATCCCGGGCAAGACCATGAAGGCGTTCCGCGCGGGCCACCACCTCGCCGGACTACCGGGCTATGGACGTGGGACTTTTGCAGAGTACGCAGCGCACCGCGCCCGTGATACGAATGAGGCGTGACCGCCGCATTCACGATCCCCTTGTGGGCCGACCTCCTTGCCGTGGGCATCGGGGCGGCCCAGGGAGCACTGTTCGCGGCCCAGTTCCGCGACCGACGGCTCGACCTGCTCGGCGTCGCCATCATCGGAATCGCGACCGGCTTCGGGGGCGGCATCCTGCGCGACGTGCTCCTCTCCCAGGTTCCGGCAGCGTTCTCCAGCAACTGGTATGTGCTCACCGCCACCGGTGCCGCGCTCATCGGGATGCTGCTCGAACGGCTGATCTCGCGGCTCGGCGTCCTCGTCAACGTCCTCGATGCGCTCACGATCGGGCTGTTCGCAGCGATCGGGACGACGAAGGCGCTCGCTGCCGGGCTCCCCGTGGTGCCGGCCGTGTTCCTGGGCGCCCTCTCCGCGGTAGGCGGATCGATCCTGCGCGATCTTCTCCTGAACCGGCCGATCGCACTGATGCACGTGGGGTCGCTCTACGCGGTGGCCGCGATCGCGGGATCGGCGTCTCTCGTCGTGCTCCAGTCGTCGGGCGTCCCCGTGTTCGTCGCCGCGGCGATCTGCGTCGCGATCACGTTCACCGTGCGGGTGCTCGCCGTGCTCTTCAACTGGTCGTTGCCGGAGCAGAAGGCGATCACCACGGTGCCGCGCATCCGGCGCAGATCCCGCGGCGACGACGCTACGCGCTGACGAGCTCCCGGTCGCCGGCTTCCGCGCGCACGGCGCGGTTCACGGCCGACACGACGGCCTTGAGCGAGGCGGTCGAGATGTCGGCGTCGATGCCGACGCCCCACAGGCGCTTGCCGTTGACGTTGAGCTCGACGTACGAGGCCGCGAGGGCGTCGCCGCCCGCGCTCAGCGCGTGCTCGACGTAGTCGTAGAGCTTCACCTCGATGCCCTGCTCGGCCATGATGCCGAGGAACGCGGCGATCGGGCCGTTGCCGATCCCCGTGGCCGCCTCTACCTCGTCGCCGATGCGCAGACGCACGTCGAGCTCGACCTCGCCGGTCATGTCGCTCGCCGTGCGGGTCGAGAACAGCTCGAAGCGACCCCATTTGTCCTCGGGGCGATCCGCGGGAGCCGGCAGGTACTCGTCCTGGAAGATCTCCCAGATCTGCTCGCTCGTCACCTCGCCGCCCTCCGCGTCGGTCTTGGCCTGCACGACCGCGCTGAACTCGATCTGGAGCTTGCGCGGCAGGTCGAGCGCATGATCGGCCTTGAGCAGGTACGCCACGCCGCCCTTTCCGGACTGGGAGTTGACGCGCACCACGGCCTCGTACCCGCGCCCCAGGTCCTTGGGGTCGACCGGCAGGTAGGGAACCGCCCACAGCAGCTCGTCGACCGTCTTGCCCTGGCGCTTCGCATCGGCCTCCATCGCCTCGAAGCCCTTCTTGATCGCGTCCTGGTGCGACCCGCTGAAGGCGGTGTAGACCAGGTCGCCCGCCCACGGGCTGCGCTCGTGCACCTTGAGCTGGTTGCAGTACTCGGCGGTGCGACGGATCTCGTCGAGGTCGCTGAAGTCGATCTGCGGGTCGATGCCCTGGGTGAAGAGGTTGATGCCGAGGGCGACGAGGTCGACGTTGCCCGTGCGCTCGCCGTTGCCGAACAGGCAGCCCTCGATGCGGTCAGCACCGGCCATGTAGCCGAGCTCCGCGGCCGCGATCGCGGTACCGCGGTCGTTGTGCGGGTGCAGGGACAGGATGACGTTCTCGCGGTGGTTCAGGTGCCGCGACATCCATTCGATGGAGTCCGCGTAGACGTTGGGAGTCGCCATCTCGACTGTCGCAGGCAGGTTGATGATGACTTTGCGCTCCGGCGTCGGCTCGAAGACCTCCAGCACCTGGTTGCAGACGTCGAGCGCGAACTCGAGCTCGGTGCCCGTGTAGCTCTCGGGCGAGTACTCGTAGAAGATCTCCGTCTCGGGGACGCTCGCCTCGGCGGCCCGGCACAGGCGAGCGCCGTTGAGCGCGATGTCGATGATGCCCTGCCGATCGGTTCGGAACACGACGTCCCGCTGCAGGATGCTCGTCGAGTTGTAGAGGTGGACGATGGCCTTCTTCGCCCCGCGCAGCGACTCGTAGGTGCGGGTGATGAGCTCCTCGCGCGCCTGCGTGAGCACCTGGATGGTGACGTCGTCGGGGATGTGGTCGCCCTCGATGAGCGAGCGGACGAAGTCGAAGTCCGTCTGGCTCGCCGAGGGGAAGCCGACCTCGATCTCCTTGTAGCCCATCTTCACGAGCAGGTCGAACATGATCTTCTTGCGCTCCGGGCTCATCGGGTCGATGAGGGCCTGGTTGCCGTCGCGGAGATCGACGGCGCACCACCGCGGCGCTTGGGTGATCCGCGTGCTCGGCCAGGTGCGGTCGGGCAGATCGACGGAGATGATCTCGTGGAAGGGCTTGTACTTGTGGATCGGCATCGCCGACGGCGACTGGGTGTTCTTCATGGCTGTTCTTTCGTCTGGGAAGAGGGGTCAGACCGAACGACGAAACTCCGCGACGAGGGAGGCCTGAGGTTAGGACTCGTCGCGGCAGCTAAGAAGAAGCAGGCCGAACACGCTTCCAGGGTAGCACTCGGCTGACGATCGAATCATCCGGAACGTTGGGTGGCGGTCACGGTCCCCCGGTTTCGATACTGGGAGCATGACGACACTTCGCGCCCGCAGCATCCTGCTCGCCCCCGCCCTCGGGCTCGCGCTCGCGCTCTCGGCGTGCGCCGCCGGCCCCGGAGACGGCAGCACCCTCACTCCCGTCGACGACATGCCCGTGCTCGACGCGGTGGACGTCGCCGGGGAGGGCACCGTCATCCAGATCGGGGATGCCCGGCCGCAGTTCTGCCTCGGCCCGATCGCCGAGTCTTACCCGCCGCAGTGCTCGGGACCGGAACTCGTCGGCTGGGACTGGGACACGGTCGACGGCGAGGAGTCCAGCGGGGACGTCACGTGGGGGACCTACGCGGTCACGGGAAAGTGGGATGGCACCTCGCTGCTCGTCGGCTCGGCCATCATGCTCGCCCTCTACGACCCGCTGCCCGTTCCCGACCCGGCGCTCGACGCCGACAACGCGGGGACGACGTCGGAGGAGAGGCTCCTCGAGATCCAGTCGGGCATCGCGGACGATGCTCCGGTCGAGGTGCTGTCGACCTGGGTCGAGAACGGCTACCTGTTCGTCCGGGTGCTCTTCGACGACGGTGCGCTGCAGGACTGGGCGGATGACGCCTACGGCCCCGACGTCGTGCAGATCCGGCCCGCTTTGCGCGTGCTCGAGTAAGCGCGGTTGCGGGCCCATTGCACGAACATTGCAACGGGCCCGCCCGCCCCCTGCTCCCCCGGTCGGCTCGGAAGACTGATGCCAGATCCCAGCCCAACCGGAGGAAAACCATGAACACCACTTCCGCTCGCACGCGCCGAATCCTCGGCGTCACGGCGGCGGCGCTCGTCATCCCGACGACGCTCACCGGATGCTTCTTCGGGCCGCAAGGCCCGCAGGCCGTCGACTTCGACGGAGTGCAGTCCGCCACCATCCAGCTCCAAGCCGAGGGCAGCTTCGTCGCCCCCGGAACGCTCGATCCCACCGCGTTCGGTTCGCGCGGCTCGGGCTTCTTCATCAACTCCGACGGAATCGCCGTCACCAACAACCACGTCGTCACGGGCGCCGGAACCCTCAAGGTGTGGGTCGGCGGCAGCCAGGACACCACCTACGGTGCGCAGGTGCTCGGGGCATCCGAGTGCCTCGACCTCGCGGTCGTGAAGGTCGACGGCGACTCGTTCCCGTTCATGTCCTGGCGCGAGGAGCCCATCGAGGCCGCTCTCGACGTGTACGCCGCGGGCTTCCCGCTCGGCGACCCGAACTTCACGCTCACCCGCGGCATCGTCTCGAAGGCGGATGTCGCCCAGGACTTCGACTGGGCCTCGCTCGACCACGTGATCGAGCACGACGCGCGAATCCGCGGAGGCAACTCGGGCGGGCCGCTCGTCGATGAGAAGGGCAAGGTCGTCGGGGTCAACTACGCCGGCGACGACACCTTCGACTACGCGTTCGCGATCCACCGCGACCAGGTCAAGGGAGTGATCGACAAGCTCATCGCCGGCGAGCCCGTGCTCACTATCGGCGTGAACGCCCAGGCCCTCCCGCCGACCGAGGACGGCAACTCGAACGGCGTATGGATCTCGTCGATCCAGGCCGGCGGACCGGCCGACCTCGCGGGCGTCGAGCCTGGCGACATCATCGCCTCGCTCGGCGGAGTCGTGGTCGCCCGGCAGGGGACCCTCGAGGAGTACTGCGAGGTCATCCGCACCCAGGGCGTCGACGGCGTCATCGACATCGAGGTGTACCGCCCGTCCGAGAACGCCATGTACTCGGGCCAGATCAACGGCGCCCAGCTCGAGAAGGAGGGCGGCTCCGAGCCGACCCCGACTCCCCCGCCCGTCGGTTCGTTCGTGAACATCTCGGACGACTCGGGCCGCGTCGGCGTGACCGTGCCCGACACCTGGGCACAGGTCGTCGGTGTTCCTGTCGAGGGCAACGGGATCCAGTTCGCCAACGTGACGGCGTCACCTGACCTCGCGTCCTTCAACAGCAGCTGGAGCACACCGGGTGTGAGCGTCTCGGCGACGCAGGACATGTCGGTGTCGATCGACACGTACCTCGACTCGTACGCCTCGAGCATCGGCGACCAGTGCGCGAGCGGAGAGCCGGGCGAGTACGACGACGGGCTGTACGCGGGCCGGTACATCTACTTCGCCGGCTGCGGCGGTGGGGACACCGACTTCCTCGCGCTCGTCGCCGTCGACGCGGATGGCACGCACCAGATGCTCCTCACGGTGCAGATGGTGACCGAGACCGACAAGACCGTCGTTCTCGAGCAGATCCTCAACTCGTTCGTCGCGCAGTTCTAGACAATCGCGAAGCCCCCGGGAGCCGATCGGCGCCCGGGGGCTTCGCCGTGCTTACTCGACCGCGAGCGCAGTCACCGGCGACACGCGGGTCGCCCGGCGGGACGGTGCGATTGAGGCGACGACCGTGACGACCGCCGCGCCCATCACGAGCAGCACGATCAGCAGCGGCGGCACGACAGGCACCACGAACGACGGCGATCCCGTGACGAGCGCGAGCAGGGACTGCGCACCCGCCCATCCGTAGAAGAACCCGAGCACGAGCCCCACGAGCACCGCGGCGGCCGTCAGCTGGGCACCCTCGGCGGTGATCATCCCCCGGAGCTGGCGAGCGGTGAATCCTAGGGCGCGGAGGAGCCCCAGCTCCCTCGTACGCTGCAGCACGCTGAGCGACAGATTGTTCACGAGGCCCACGGCCGCAATGAGGGCGGAGAAGCCGATCAGGACGGAGAAGATGGCGACCACCGCGTCGATCGTCGCGCTCGCCTCGGCGGCGCCCTCCTCCCCGCTCAGGAGTCGGTCGAAGAGCGCCTGGAACGTGCCGCCGGCGACCGCGAACATCGTGATGAGGGTCACGCCGATGACGATGCCGATCGTCGTCCGCGTGCTGCGCTCCGGGTAGCGCACGGCGTTCTCCGCTGCGAGGCGCGCCGACGCCGATCCCCCGAGCACTCGGCCGACGAGGCGGAGGGCTCGCGGCATGATCACCTGGGCACCGAGCACGACACCGGTGAACGAGAGCATCCCGCCCACGACTCCGATGAGCACCCCGGCGGGGCTCACGAGCCCGGCGAGGATGCCGAGACCGAGCAGCAGCACGCCGATGATGACGAGCACGAGAGCCGCCGCGTTGCGACCCCGGCGATGGGCCACCGAGTCGGCGCTGCGCTCGTGGGATGCCCCGATCGCCTGCATCGGCGACACCGTGAGCACTCGGCGCGACCCCACCCACGACGCGATCCACGTCGTGAGCACGACGCCCACCACGGGGACGGCGAGCACCGGCTCCAGGAACGAGTACTGCAACCACGGGACGACACCGGCGAGCGACGCCACGCCGAGGATGCCCGCGGTCGCGGCCGTGCCGAGGAGCGCGCCGATGGCCGCGCCGATGACCCCGACCACCAAGCCCTCGCGAGCGACCGCGGCCCGCTGACCGCGAGCGGACGCGCCGATAAGCCGCAGGAGCGCGATCGTCCGGGTGCGACCGGCGATGATCGTCGAGAACGTGTTGGCGGTGACGACCGCACCGACGTACGTGGCGATCGCGATGAAGACGAGGGCGACCGAGGCGAGGGCGACGGCCACGGCCGCGCTCGAACCGAAGGTGCTGTCCGCCGCGATCATGGTCGCGAGAGCATCCGTGCCCTGCAGGAGTGCAACGCCGAACGTCGAGCTGAGAGTCGCGACGAGGATGCTCGGCACATGCTCGCGGACGCTGAACGAGCTCATACCGCCTGCTCCATCTCGAGCATGAAGGAACTGATCTCCGCCGCAGACGACCGGCCGCGGTCCTCTACCACGGCGCCATCCGCGAGGAACAGGATGCGGTCCGCGTAGCTCGCGGCGACCGGATCGTGGGTGACCATCGCGATGCTCTGACCGGCGGACCGGGTCGCGGAAGCAAGGAGAGACAGCACCTCCCGGCCCGTGCGGGAGTCGAGGTTTCCGGTCGGCTCGTCCGCGAAGACGAGCTCCGGCCGCGAGCCGAGAGCGCGGGCGATCGCGACGCGCTGCTGCTGACCGCCCGAGAGCTCGTGGGGACGGTGCCGCAGCCGGTCGCGGAGGCCGAGGGAATCGACGAGCTCGTCGATCCACGCGCGCTCCTGGGGCGAGGGTCGCCGGCCATCGAGCTCGAACGGCAGGAGGATGTTGCCCTCGATGTCGAGGGTGGGCACGAGATTGAACGCCTGGAAGACGAAGCCGACGCGGCGACGGCGGATCATCGTGAGCTCCGTGTCGCCGAGCCCGCTGATGTCGGTGTTGCCGATCCACACGCGGCCGCTCGTCGGAGTGTCGAGGCCCGCCATGATGTGCATGAGCGTCGACTTGCCGGAGCCGCTCGGGCCCATGATCGCGGTGAACTCCCCCTTGCGGATCCCGATCGAGACATCCCGGAGCGCAGTCACCTCCGTCGCGCCGGAGCCGTAGGACTTGGACAGCTGGGCGACCCGGGCGACGAGGCCGAGGTCGGATGTTGTGATCTCCATGACTCCACGGTGCCGCGACGCGCCCGTCGACGTCGTCGCCCGGCAGTCGATGGGGCGTACACCTCAGGGATGATTCAGACGAGCCGGTGCTCGTACGCGAAGACCACGAGCTGCACGCGGTCGCGGAGCCCGAGCTTCCCGAGGATGCGGCTGACGTGCGTCTTCACCGTTGCCTCGCTGAGGTACTCGCGGCGGGCGATCTCGCTGTTGCTGAGCCCCCTCGCGGCGAGGAGGAAGATCTCCCGCTCGCGCCCGGTGAGCGACTCGAACTCGCTCGGCGCCTCCGCTACGACGTCGCCGAAGTGCTCGAACAGCTCGCGCGTCGCCGACGCGGCGATCACCGAGGTACCCGCGTGCACGGTGCGGATGGCGGCGAGGAGGAACTCCGGATCGGTGTCCTTCAGCAGGAAGCCGCTCGCCCCCGCGCGGATCGCCCGTGCAGCGCCCTCGTCCAGATCGAACGTCGTCAGGACGATGACCCGAGGCTGTCGCCCGCCGCGCTGCGCGGCGTCGGCGAGGATGCCGCGGGTGGACTCGATGCCGTCGAGGACGGGCATCCGGATGTCCATGAGCACGACGTCGGGGCGCTGCTCGGACGCCATCGCGATACCCTCACGGCCGTCGCCCGCCTCGCCGACGAACTCGAGGTCCGGTTGCGAGGAGACGAGCATCCGGATGCCCGCCCGGAACAGCGCCTGGTCGTCGACGAGGGCGACGCGGATGACACTCACGACGCCACCGGGATGCTCGCCCGCACCACGAACCGGTCGCCGTCGGGCCCGGCATCGAGGCGACCGCCGACGAGGTGCGCGCGCTCACGCATCCCCGTGATGCCGTGGCCCGCCCCCGTCGGGTCGGCCGTTGCGGCGACCGGGTTCGACGCCACGAGCACGACGACGTCGGGAGACCACTCGAGCTCGAGGGTCACCGGTTGCCCCGGAGTGCCGTGCCGGAGCGCATTCGTCAGCGCCTCCTGCGCGATGCGGTAGACGGCGATCTGCTGACTGGCACCGAGGGTCGGCGGCTCGCCGCGCTCGCGAACCTCGACCTCGAGTCCGCTCGCGCGAACCTGGTCGACGAGCGACTCCAGATCGGCGAGGACCGGCTGCGGGCCCGCTTGCTGGCTGTGGCGGAGCTGGGCGAGCAGCAGCCTGACCTCCGCGAGGGCCTCGCGAGCGGTGCCGGAGATCGCCGAGAGCGCCGAATCGACCGCGGTCGGGTCGGTCGCGGCGGCGTATCGCGCCCCGTCAGCCTGGGCGATGACGACGGCGAGCGAGTGGGCGACGACGTCGTGCATGTCGCGCGCGATCCGGTTGCGCTCCTGCTCGACCACGACGGCGCGCTCGGCCTCCAGCTGAGTGCGCCGGGCCAGGCGGGCATCCGCCCACGTCCTGGCCAGAAAGCCGAGCGTCCAGCTCAGGCCGAGCACCGCAGCGGACGAGCCGAAGCCGAGGAGGATCGCGAAACCGAAGCGCGGCAGGACCGCCGCCATCGACACGGTCGACAGGTCGATCGCCGTGAAGCTGTTCGCGATGAGGTACGCGGTGGCGACGACGGCGCCGAGTCCCGCCGAGGCGAGGCCCAGCCACTTCGCGAGGGGGTCGCCGTAGCGCGCCGTCGCGTAGAGGACAGCGAGGATCGAGAGGTTCGCGGCATCCGGCGGCATCTGCGCGGACATCTGGATCACCGCCCCGACCCAGGCGAGCGCGAGCGCGAGCAGCGGCGACACCCGCCGGAGGGCCAGCGCCGCGCCCATGAGCAGGAGCATGCTCCACCCGGCCCAGGAGTCGAACGGCAGCACCGACCGCACGAGCACGCACAGCGACGCGACGACGATGTCGATCGTGAGCTGGAACGGGGTCAGGCGGCGGAACATGCACTCCACGCTAGGCCTCGCCGCAGCATCCCGTCGTGCGGTCGCGCGAAGATCATCCGCTGGATGTACGCCTAGAAGCCGAGTCGCCCGAGCTGCTTCGAGTCCCGCTGCCACTCCTTGGCGACCTTGACACGAAGCGAGAGGTAGACAGGGCGGCCGAGGAGCTTCTCGATCTCCGCTCGGGCCCGGCTGCCGACCTCCTGCAGTCGCTCCCCGCCCTTGCCGATGATGATGCCCTTCTGGCTGTCGCGCTCGACGAACAGGTTCGCGAAGATGTCGACGAGATCCTTGTCCTCGCGCTCGGCCATGTCGTCGAGCGTGACGGCGATCGAGTGCGGCAGCTCGTCCTGCACCCCCTCCAGTGCCGCCTCGCGGATGAGCTCGGCGATGCGCGACTCGGTGGACTCGTCGGTCACGGCGTCGTCGGGGTAGAGCGCCGGGGACTCGGGCATGAGGGCGATGAGCTGCTCGGTGAGCACATCGAGCTGGACTCCGTCGTAGGAGGAGATCGGGATGATGGCGTCCCAGTCGCGCAGCTGACTGATCGCGATGAGCTGCTCGGCGACGCCCGGCCGGGACGTCGCGTCGATCTTCGTCACGATCGCGACCTTCTTGGCCTTCGGGAAGGCGTCGAGCTGCTCGTTGATGTACTTGTCCCCCGGGCCGATCTTGTCGCCGGCGGGCACGCACAGTCCGATGACGTCGACCTCGGCGAGCGTGTCCTGCACGATGCTGTTGAGCCGCTCGCCGAGCAGGGTCCGCGGGCGGTGCATGCCGGGGGTGTCGACGATGACGAGCTGGCCGTTCGGCGCGTGGACGATGCCCCGGATGGCACGGCGGGTCGTCTGCGGTTTGGAGGAGGTGATCGCGACCTTCTCCCCCACGAGCGCGTTCGTGAGGGTGGACTTGCCGACATTCGGTCGACCCACGAAGGTCACGAAGCCCGCGCGGTAGGCGGTGTCGCTCATGCTCTCTCCTTCTCCGCTTCGCCGAACGCGGTCTGGGCGTCGATGAGGGGCTGCTGCCGCTCGACGAGGACGGTGGTGACCCGCTTGCGCCGACCCTCGGTGCGCTCCGCGGTGAGAACGAGGCCCGAGTGGTCGACGGAGTCGCCGCGGACGGGGAGCCTGCCGAGGGTCTTCGTGAGGAGGCCCCCGACCGAGTCGACCTCGTCGTCGTCGAGCTCGATGCCGAACACGTCTCCGAGCTCGTCGATCGGCAGTCGGGCGGCGACGCGGTAGCGGCCGTCACCGAGGTCGTCGACCTCCGCGATCTCGCGGTCGTACTCGTCGGAGATGTCGCCGACGAGCTCCTCGATGAGGTCCTCCAGCGTCACGAGGCCGGCGATCCCGCCGTACTCGTCCACGACCATCGCCAAGTGCGTCGACTCGAGCTGGAGCTGACGCAGGAGGGAGTCGGCCTTCTGCGACTCCGGGACGAATACCGCGGGCCGGGCGAGGCTGCCTGCGGTGAGGGAGGCGGAATCGGGCGACTGTTCGAAGACGACCCGGGTCACGTCCTTGAGGTAGAGCACGCCGAGGACCTCGTCGATGTCCTCCCCGATCACCGGGATGCGCGAGACCCCGCGCGCGAGGAACAGCCCCATCGCTGCATCCACCGTCGAGTCCCCGTGGATGGTGACCATGTCGGTGCGCGGGACCATGACCTCGCGCACCACGGTGTCGTTGAACTCGAAGATCGAGTGGATGAGCTCGCGGTCGTCCTCCTCGAGCACGTCGAGCTCGGTCGCCTCGTCGACCATGCTGAGCAGCTGCTCCTCGCTCGAGAATGTCGCGGTGCGCGGCCGACCGGGGGTGACCCGGTTGCCGATGGCGACGAGCGCGTCGGCGATCGGCCCGAGCAGCACTCGAGTCGCCCGCACGACGGGAGCGGCGAACCGGATGACCCCGCGCGCGTGAACCCGGCCCACCGATCGCGGGCTCGAGCCGACGATCACGAAGGACACCGCGGTCATGATCGCCGCCGAGAGCAGCAGTGCCCACCACCACTCCTCGAAGAAGTAGGCGAAGACGAGCGTCACGAGAACGGCGGCGGTCGTCTCGGAGACGATGCGCATGAAGTTGAGGGCGTTGACGTGCGCACCCGTGTCGCGCGAGATCGCAAGGAGCGACCGGCGTGCGCGGCTCGTGAGCGCCAGGTCGACGAGGTCCGATCGGCTCAGCACGCTGAGCGCCGAGTCGGCCGCGGCCAGCAGGCCGCCGAAGACGACCAGCAGGACGCTCGCGGCGATGAAGATGCCGATCATCATGGCGGTCCTACCGTCGTCGCTCGTCGAGGGCGAACCCGACGAGGATGTCGCGCTGGATGCCGAACATCTCGCGCTCCTCTTCGGGCTCGGCGTGGTCGAAGCCCAGCAGGTGGAGGATGCCGTGTGTCGTCAGCAGCAGCATCTCCTCGAGGGGAGAGTGACCCGCCGCCTCTGCCTGCGAGATCGCCACCTGCGGGCACACCACGATGTCGCCCAGCAGTCCCGCGGGCGTCGGGTCGTCCTCGGTCCCGGGTCGCAGCTCGTCCATCGGGAAGCTCAAGACGTCCGTCGGGCCCGGCTCGTCCATCCACTGCACGTGGAGCTGCTCCATCGCGGCCTCGTCGACGAACACGATCGCGAGGTCGGCGTCGGGATGCACGTGCAACTGGTCGAGCGCGTACACCGCGAGGCGCTGGATCGCTGCCTCGTCGACGTCGACACCCGACTCGTTGTTGAGCTCGATCGACACGGTCTACCTCCGGTTCTTCCGGCCGGCCGGCCGCGATTTCTCGCCGCGCTCGAACTTCTCGAGCTGCTTCTGCGCGTCGTACTTCGTGTAGGCGTCGACGATCTGGCCGACGAGCGAGTGGCGTACGACATCCTCGCTCGTCAGTCGGGCGAAATAGATGTCGTCGATGCCGGCGAGCACCTTCGTCACGAGCTGGAGCCCGCTCGCACCCGCGGGGAGGTCGACCTGGGTGATGTCGCCCGTGACCACCATGCGCGACCCGAAACCGAGCCGGGTGAGGAACATCTTCATCTGCTCGGGAGTGGTGTTCTGCGCCTCATCGAGAACGACGAACGAGTTGTTGAGGGTGCGGCCCCGCATGTAGGCGAGCGGAGCGACTTCGACGGTGCCGCTCGCGAGCAGCTTCGGCACGAGCTCCGGATCCATCATCTCGTTGAGCGCGTCGTAGAGCGGACGCAGGTAGGGGTCGATCTTGTCGGTCAGCGTGCCGGGGAGGAATCCCAACCGCTCCCCCGCCTCGATGGCGGGTCGGCTGAGGATGATGCGGTCGACCTCCTTGCGCTGCAGCGCCTGCACCGCCTTCGCCATCGCCAGGTAGGTCTTGCCGGTTCCCGCCGGGCCGATTCCGAACACGATCGTGTTCTGATCGATCGCGTCGACATAGTTCTTCTGACCGAGAGTCTTCGGGCGGATGCTCTTTCCGCGGCTCGTGAGGATCGCCTGGCTCAACAGCTCCGCGGGACTGCCGGAGCCCGAGCCGAGGATGCGCGCGGAGGAGGCGACCTCGACCGGGCCGAGGTCTGCGCCGCTGCGGACGAGTTGCACGAGCTCGTCGACGAGAGCGCGCGCCGCGGCGACGTCCGAGGCGGGGCCGGACAGGGTGACGTGGTTGCCGCGCACGAGGACGTCGACGCCGGGATGCTGCTTCTCGATGGTCGACAGCAACCGGTCCTGGGGACCGAGAAGCCTCACCATCGCGACGCCGTCGACCTCGATCTCGATCGAGACGGACTCGGCGGGGGAATCGCTAGTGGCCAAGAGTGCCTTCCGTCAGGCCGCCCGCAAGAACGTGGGCGTGAACGTGGAACACGGTCTGGCCCGCTCCGGCCCCCGTGTTGAAGATGAGCCGGTAGTCGCCGTCGGCGTGCTCGTCGGCAAGTGCCTGAGCCACAGCGACGAGCTGGGCCAGGAGCTGCGGGTCGCCTGCGGCGAGCTCAGTGACCGTGCGGTACTCCTCGGTCTTGGGGACGACGAGGAGGTGGACGGGCGCCTGCGGAGCGATGTCGCGGAACGCGATGACGGCGTCGTTCTCGTAGACGATCTCGGCAGGAATCTCCCTCGAGACGATGCGCGAGAAGATCGAGGGCGAGTCGGACATGGACTCCAGTTTAGTTACCAGCGCCCGAGAACCCCATTGAGCACGGCGATCGCCGCAGGGCCGGCCGTCGAGGTGCGCAGCACCTCCGGGCCCAGCCGGACGGGCTCCGCGCCCGCGGCGACGAGCTGCTCCAACTCCTGCGGGGAGACGCCGCCCTCCGGTCCGACGACGACGAGGAGGTCGCGGCCGTCGGGCTCGAGAGCCGTGAGCGGCTGCAGCGCGGTGGGCTCGAGCACGAGCATCCGAGCGCCCGACGCGAGCGAAGCGAGCTGCTTCGTCGAGACGAGGTCGAGCACATCGGGGATCCACGGGCGCAACGACTGCTTGCTCGCCTCCCGGACGATCGCCGCCCAGCGGTCGCGGCCCTTGGCCACCTTCGAGCCCTCCCACCGGGAGATGCTGCGCGCCGCCTGCCAGGGCACGACGCCGTCGACGCCCAGCTCGGTTGCCGCCTGCACCGCGAGCTCGTCGCGGTCGGCCTTCGCGAGCGCCTGCACGAGGAACAACGCGGGATCGCGGCGGGGATGCTCGAGAACCGACCCCACCTCGAGAACGAGCTCGGCGTGCTCCGCCGAGACGACCGACCCCGTCACGACGAGTCCCGCCCCATTGCCGATCGTGAGCTCTTCGCCGACGCCGATGCGGCTCACCGTCACCGCGTGGCGCGCCTCCGCGCCCGTCACCGACACCCGGTCGCCGGGCGCGGCCGACTCGAGGTGCTCGACGAGGTAGAAGTGCGCCACGCGCTAGAGGCCCAGGAAGCGGTCGCGCAGCTTCGCGAAGAGTCCCTGCTGGAACTGGGCGAAGTGCGGGGGCTGGTTCTTGCGGGAGGCCGCGAGCTGACGCACGAGTTCCTGCTCCTTGCCGGAGAGCTTGACCGGAGTGACGACCTGGACCCCGATGCGCAGGTCGCCGCGGCCGCTGCCCCGGAGGCGGGTCACACCGCGGTCCTTGATCGTCAGCACCTCGGCGCTCTGCGTGCCGGGGCGGATCTCGACCTGGACATCGCCGTCCAGGCCCTTGAGAGTCGTGGTCGTTCCCAGGATCGCATCGGTCATCTGCACCTCGACGGTCGCGAGGAGGTCGTCTCCCTGGCGGCTGAACACGTCATGATGGCGGACCTTGATCTCGAGGAACAGGTCGCCCGCCGGACCGCCCGCGGGGCCCACCTCGCCCTGCCCGGGCATCTGAAGTCGCAGGCCCGTGTCGACACCGGCGGGGATGTCCACAGGGATCGAACGCGTCGCGCGGACGCGGCCCTGGCCCGCGCAGGTCGGGCAGGGGTTCGGGATGATCGTGCCGTAGCCGCGGCACGTCCCGCACGGGTTCGAGGTCATGACGTTGCCGAGCAGCGAGCGCATCGTGCGCTGGATCTGCCCCGTGCCGCCGCAGATGTCGCAGCGCACCGGGGCGGTGCCGGGGGCGCAGCACGAGCCCTCGCACGTGCCGCACACCACAGCCGTGTTGACCTCGACCTCGCGAGTCGTGCCGAAGATGACCTCGTCGAGGTCGACCTCCACGCGCACGAGTCCGTCCTGTCCGCGCTCGCGCCGCGACCGGGGACCCGTCGTGCGCTGGCCCGCCCCGAAGAACGTCTCGAAGATGTCCCCGAAGCCGCC
This sequence comes from Antiquaquibacter soli, assembly GCF_030580675.1. Lineage (GTDB taxonomy): Bacteria > Actinomycetota > Actinomycetes > Actinomycetales > Microbacteriaceae > Rhodoglobus > Rhodoglobus soli. Next base: position 1,654,455 of record NZ_JAUQUB010000001.1, read on the forward strand.
GAAGTTGCCGCCCCCGAAGCCCGGCTGCGGGCCGAGGTCGTACTGCTGGCGCTCGTGCGGATCGCTCAGCACGTCATAGGCGTGCGTCACGAGCTTGAAGCGCTCGGATGCCTCGGCACTCGGGTTCACGTCCGGGTGCAGCTCGCGCGCGAGCCTGCGGTAGGCCTTCTTGATGTCTTCGGCGCTCGCGTTGCGATCAACGCCGAGCACCTCGTAGTGGTCGGGCACGGGTGTCCTGTCTGCTGCTTTCTGGCTAGGCGTCGCCGAGCACGCGCGAGAGGTAGCGCGCTACCGCTCGGACGGCGGCCATGTTGTTCGAATAGTCCATGCGGGTCGGGCCGAGCACGCCGAGGCGCGCGACGCTGCCGCCGGGCGAGGAGTATCCGCTCGTGACGACGGAGGTCTCCCCCAAGCCGAATCCCTCGTTCTCGCGGCCGATCCGGGCGGAAACGCCGCCCGGATCGACCTCCATCTCGGCGAAGAGGCGCAGCAGGGCGACCTGCTCCTCGATCGCCTCGAGCACCGGGTAGATACTGCCGGTGAAGTCCTGCTCCGTGCGGGCGAGGTTCGCAGCGCCCGCCATGACGAGCTTGTCCTGGCGGTTGGCGAGCACCTGCTCGGTGAGGGCGGTCGCGATCTCGGCGACGAGACTGCGGCGCTCGGGGGGGAAGTCCTCGGCGAGGGTCGAGAGGCGAGCCGCGGCATCCGACAGCCCCGCCCCGCCCAGCGCGGCGTTGATCCGGGCGCGAACGTCGGCGAGCACCGACTCGTCCGCCGGGGCGGAGAGGTCGACCTGGCGCTGCTCCACTCGGCCGGAGTCGGTGATGACGACGGTCATGACGCGCGTCGGGGTCAGCGGTACGAGCTCGATGTGCCGCACTCGCGAGGTCGCGAGGGAGGGGTATTGGACGAGCGCCACCTGATTGGTGAGCTGCGACAGCAGACGGACGGTGCGGGCGAGCACGTCGTCCAGATCGGCCGACTGGCCGAGGAAGGTTTCGATCGCGTGGCGCTGCGCCGCGCTCAGCGGGCGCAGGTCGGCCAGCTGGTCCACGAAAACCCGGTACCCCTTGTCGGTCGGCACGCGCCCCGACGAGGTGTGGGGAGCGGCGATGAGCTCCTCGTCCTCCAGAAGCGCCATGTCGTTGCGGATCGTGGCCGCCGATACGCCGAAGGAGTGGCGCTCCACGATCGACTTCGAGCCCACTGGTTCGCGCGACGCGACGTAGTCCTGCACGATGACGCGCAGCACCTCGAGGCCGCGTTCCGAGACCATGTCCACCGCCTTCCTGCTAGCACTCCGCCGCTGTGACTGCCAATTGTACTCGTCGCGCGATTGCAACCCCATTGCACGGCCCGGCGAGGCGTTGCACGCAATATCGGCATAGCGCTACCTTGTGCGTTACACCCTCGTTATCCGGAAAGGCAACGAACTCCCATGACCGAACAGACCCCTCCGCCCGCTGCCCCGCAGCCGGCTGCTCCCCTCACCACCGCTGAGGACAACCAGTGGGCCTCGTTCGCCCACCTCGGCGGCATCCTCGGGTTCCTCCCCGCACTCATCATCTGGCTCGTCTTCAAGGACCGTGGCTCCTTCACGAACGTCGAGGCCAAGGAGGCGCTGAACTTCCAGATCACCGTGGCGATCGCGCAGGTGGCCGTGTTCATCGTCAACTCGATCCTCATCGCGGTCACCCTCGGCTTCTGGGGCTTCATCTCCTGGCTCTTCCCGCTCGCCGTGTGGGTCATCAGCCTCATCTGGTCGATCCAGGGCTTCCTCAAGGCGAAGGACGGCAACCACTACCGCTACCCCTTCGCGCTGCGCCTCATCAAGTAATCGCGCGGACTTCTGGCGTGCCCGGTACCGCTGGTACCGGGCACGTTGCTTTAATGACGGCATGTCTGAATCCACGCCTCCTCCCGTCAACCCGTACGAGACCGTCCAGCCGCTCAGCCCGAGCGACGAGAAGCTCTGGGCCACGCTCATCCACATCGGCGGCATCCTGTTCGGATTCCTGCCCGCGCTCATCGGCTACCTCGTGCTCAAGGACCGCGGCCCGTTCATCCGCCAGCACACGGCGACCGCCCTCAACTTCCAGCTCACGATGCTCATCGCCTCGGCGGTCGGCGGGATCACGGCGATCCTGCTGATCGGCTTCGTGATCCTCCTCGCCGTGGCGGTCGTCATCGTGGTCTTCAGCATCATGGCCGCGATCGCCGCCAACAACGGGCAGGCGTACACCTACCCGCTGACCATCAAGTTCGTCAGCTAGTCGACCGACTCGGTCAGGCGCCGGACGACGGCGTCGGCCAGCAACCGCCCCCGCAGGGTCAGCTCGATCCGACCCGCGAGGGCGGCTGCTCCGTTAACGAGCCCATCCGCGATGAGGCCGGCGACCGCCGTGCGCGCGGTCGGATCCAGCCCGGCGATGGGCAGACCCTCGCGGATGCGCGAGCGCAGGAGCACGGACTCCACGTAGCGCGTGCGCTCGTCCAGCGACTCCCGACCCGCGGCGGGCGACTCTCCCGCGACGATGCGGTCTGCGTAGGCCGCGGGGTGCTTGACGTTCCACCACCGCACTCCCCCGACGTGGCTGTGGGCGCCCGGACCGACGCCCCACCAGTCGTGGCCCTGCCAGTAGGCGAGGTTGTGGCGGGACGCGTGCGAGTCCTCCTGAGCCCAGTTGGAGACCTCGTACCAGTAGAAGCCGGCGGCGCCGAGCAGCTCGTCGGCGAGCTCGTACATGTCGGCCTGCAGGTCGTCGTCGGGCATCTCCAGCTCGCCGCGGCGGATCCGCGAGGCGAGCTTCGTGCCTTCCTCGACGATGAGGGCGTACGCCGACAGGTGGTCGGGTCGTTGGGCGAGCGCCTGCTCGAGCGAGACGCGCCAGTCGTCGAGCGACTCGCCCGGAGTGCCGTAGATGAGGTCGAGGGAGACGTCGAGCCCGGCATCCCGAGCCCACTGCACGACGAGCGGGATTCGCTCGGGGTCATGGGTGCGGTCGAGCGTCGCGAGCACGTGCGGCACCGCGGACTGCATGCCGAAGGACACACGCGTGAAGCCCGCGGCAGCGAGGTCCGCGAGGTACCGGGCGTCCACCGAGTCCGGGTTCGCCTCCGTCGTCACCTCGGCGCCCGGTTCGAGCCCCCACGTGTCGACGACGGCGGAGAGCATCCGGGTCAGGTCCGCCGCGGGCAGCAGCGTGGGCGTGCCGCCACCGAAGAAGACGGTGGATGCCCGCCGCGCCGGCACCTCGGCCCGCTCGAGCACTCCGGCCGCGAGCGCGACCTCTGCCACCGCCTGGCTCGCGTAGTCGGAGCGCTTCGCCCCACGCAATTCGTCGGCGGTGTACGTGTTGAAGTCGCAGTACCCGCAGCGCACTCGGCAGAACGGCACGTGCAGGTACACGCCGAAGTGGCGGTGCTCGGCGCCGTCGGCGACCGAGGCGGGCAGCGCGCCGTCGCGGGGTGCCGGGTCGCCGAGAGGGAGGGCTCCCGGCATCAGCGCGGCTCCAGGTGGAAGACCCGGATGTCGCGGTGCGCCGTCTTCTCGTAGTCGCGGTAGTGCGGCCACTGCTCCTCGAGCGCGGGCCACGTCGCTTCCCGTTCCGCGGGCGGCAGGAGCCGCGCGCGCACCGGGATGAGACGACGGCGGTAGTGGACCTCGGCCTCCGGGTTCGCGATCAGATTGCCGCTCCAGGCCGGGTGCTTCTCCAGACCGAAGTTGCTGCCGGCGATGAAGAAGGAGCCGTCGGCCTGCGGGAAGCACATCAGCGGGATCTCGCGGCGGATGCCCGTCTTCGCTCCGATCGTGTACAGGACGAGCGACGGGATCATCGGCGCCGAGAGCTTCCAACGCCCGCCCGAGACGTGGAAGAGGAACCGGTCGAGCGGCGTGATGAGGGGGCGCAGCACGTGGCGCGCGGGACTGCGCATCAGTGCCGCGGTGAAGGCTCGCACCGTGCGGTTCATCCCCCCATTGTCCGCGACAATGGAGCGGTGAGCACATTCGTCCTCTGGGACATCGACGGCACCCTCATCTACAACGGGCCGAAGGCGGGCACGCTGTACCTCGACTCGATCGAGCAGGTGACGGGCATCCGGCCGACGGTGCGTGTGGGCAGCCCGCACGGGATGACCGAGGGGCAGCTGCTCGCCGAGATCCTCAAGGTCAACGGCATCGATGTGGCGCTCGTGCCCGCCGTGTACGAGCGGCTCGAGGAGCTCTCGCTCGCCGAGCACGAGGCCGGGGCCCTGAGAGAGCGCTGCGTCGGCGTGGACGTCGCCCTCGCCGCGGTCGCCGAGCGGGGATGGCGCAATGCCCTGCTGACCGGCAACGGCCCGAACCGCGCGCGCTACAAGGTGATCGCCGCGGGGATCGACGACTCCCTCTTCGACTGGGAGAACTCGTTCTTCGGCCACGAGTCCCCCACCCGGCACCACCTCACGGCCGGCGCCCGGGAGAAGCTCGCGGACCGGGCCGCCGTGATCATCGGCGATACCCCGAAGGACGGCGAGGCCGCTGACAGTGCGGGCATCCCGTTCATCGCCGTCGCGACCGGCGCGTACACCGCGGACGAGCTTCGCAAGTCGAGCGCATTGGTCGTCGTCGACGACTTCCAGAGCGGGCTCGACGACGTGCTCGAGGCGATCGCTACGGTTCGGGCACCGGCGCCGCGATAGGCCCGGCGAGCGCCCTCAGGTAGCGGCGCGTGTAGTACTCCTGGAAGAGTCGCAGCACCGGGGCGAGCATCCACCAGAACCACGACGAGGGCCGGGAGATCGCGGTGATCGTCAGCCACACCGAGCCGTCCTCGGTCTGGTCGACGATGAACGACTCCTCGCCGGACTCGGGATGCCCCGGCAGCGTGCCGTACGCGAAGCCCTTGCGACTCGGCTCGTCTACGACGTACACGACCCGTGCGGGCGACTTGATGCCCCACAGGCCACCGAGGACCGGGATGACCAGGTAGGCCGTGTCGCCCGGCACGACGAACGGGGTGCCGTCGCTGCCGAACATCGCGCTCTCGCGCACAGCCGGGGCGACGGGCGCGCCGTCGTCGTCGAACGCGAGAGGGCTGTAGGTCTGCTCGACGACCTCGCGAGGGGTCGACGTCAGCTCGACGCCGAAACCGCTGCGCTTCTGGATGCCCCACGACATCGTCTCCGCCCAGGCCCACTGGAAGCGGGCATCCCCGTGACCGATACGCGCGCGACGCGACATCGGTCGATAGCCGGCCGGCGGGTAGGCGAACAGATCGGGCGCCTGGGTGGCACCGACCGCCGCGTACGTGACGGGACGCTGCCACAGCTCCGGTTCGGCCATGGCACCGACCCTACAGCGCGAAGAGGTCCCTCGATCCCGCCGTCGCTGCGCCCGACAGGCCCGAGACCTGCGGGAGGATCTGCTCGGCGTAGAACCGCGCGATGACGAGCTTCTCCTTCGCGAGCGACTCGTCGCCGGAGTCCGCCGCCGCGATGGCTCCCTTCGCCAGGAGCCAGCCGCCCAGGACGAGCCCCCACATGCGCAGGTACGGGCTCGAGCCAGACAGAACGGCTTGCGGATCGGCGATGCCGGTGCGGAGCATCCACGTCGTCGCCGACTCGAGTGCGTCGAACTGCTTCCCGAGCTCGGCGCTGATCGTGGCGAAGTCGTCGTCCGCGGCCGTGAGCTCGCCGAGGATCCCGCGCATGTGCGCGATGTACTCCATGACGGATGCCCCGTCCCGCACACCGAGCTTGCGACCGACGAGGTCCGCTGCCTGGATGCCGTTGGTGCCCTCGTAGATCGCGGCGATGCGCACGTCGCGGAAGTGCTGGGCGACACCTGTCTCCTCGATGTAGCCCATGCCGCCGTGCACCTGGATCGCGGACGAGGTGACCTCGTTGCCGATGTCGGTACCGAACGATTTGCAGATCGGCGTGAGGAGGCCGACGATCTCGCTCGCGCGCTGCCGGGTCTCGGGGTCGGGGTGGTGGCTCGCGATGTCCATCTGGCTCGCATTGAGCAGCATCATGCTGCGGATCGCGGCGATCGAGGCCCGCTGCGTCATGAGCATCCGGCGCACGTCCGGGTGGTCGATGATCGGCGAGTCGGTGCCGGTCTGGCCGACCGCGAGGCCCTGGCGGCGCTCCTTCGCGTACGAGAGCGCCTGCTGGTACGCGCGCTCCGCGAGCGCGACCCCCTGCATCCCCACCGAGAGGCGGGCGACGTTCATCATGACGAACATGATGCGCATCCCCTGGTTCTCCTCCCCGATGAGGTACCCGGTCGCGCCGTCGTGCTGCATGACACAGGTCGGTGAGCCGTGGATGCCGAGCTTGTGCTCGATCGAGAGGCAGGTCGTACCGTTCCGCTCGCCGAGGCTCCCGTCCTCGTTCACCAGGTACTTCGGCACGATGAAGCACGAGATGCCGCGAGTTCCCGCAGGAGCACCGGGGGTTCGCGCGAGCACGAGGTGCACGATGTTGTCGGTGAGCTCGTGCTCTCCCCACGTGATGAAGATCTTCTGCCCGGTGATCGAGTAGGTCCCGTCTCCGTTGGGCACCGCTTTCGTCGTGAGCGCCCCGACGTCGGAGCCGGCCTGCGGCTCCGTGAGGTGCATCGTGCCGGTCCACTCCCCCGTCACCATCTTCGGCAGGTAGGTGGCCTTCTGGTCGTCGCTGCCGTAGTGCAGGAGCGCGTCGATCGCGCCCTGGGTGAGCAGCGGGCACAGGGCGAAGGCCATGTTCGACGACTGCACCATCTCCTGCAGCGCGAGTCCCACGACCGACGGGAAGCCGCCGCCCTCGAACTCCTCGGGGAACGGGAGGGATCCCCAGCCGCCGTCCACGTAGGCGTCGTAAGCCTTGCGGAAGGCGTCGGGAAGGGTCACGGTGCCGTCCGGGTTGCGGCGGGCGCCCTCGGTGTCGCCCACCCGGTTCGTGGGGGCGACGACCTTGGACATGAAGTCCGCGGCCTCGTCCAGGAGCTCGACGACGGTGTCGAGGTCGGCGTGCTCGAAGCCCGGCAGCTCTGCCAGGTCCCGGTAGCCGACCACGTGCTCGAGGATGAACGCGGTCTCGGATGCGGGAGGTCGGAAGTCGCTCATGGGCACAGGCTACGACGGGGCATCCCCCGGCCTGCGAACTTGGTGCGGAGCGTCAAAGCGGCGGCGACGCCTCGGCTGACGATTTGTCGGGAGGCTCCAGTGGGAGACTGAGTACATGAAGATCGCGGTCACCGGAGGCAGTGGGAAGCTCGGGAGGGCCGTCGTGGCCCACCTGCGGGACGGGGGGCACGAGGTGCTCGTGCTCGACCGCGTGGCTGAGCGGGACGAGTCATCCCTCGCCCTGGATCTCACGAACTACGGGCACGTCGTGGATGCTCTTGCGGGCAGTGAGGCCGTCGTGCACCTGGCCGCGATTCCCGCGCCGGGGATCGTGCCGGATGCTGCGACCTTCGAGAACAACATCCTGTCGAGCTACAACGTGCTGCAGGCCGCCCGGCTCGTCGGCATCCGCCGCATCGTCTTCGCGTCGAGCGAGACCGTGCTGGGACTGCCGTTCGACGTGCCGCCGCCGTACATCCCCGTCGACGAGGAATACGACGCCCGGCCCGAGTCGGTGTACTCGCTCGGCAAGCACCTCGAGGAGGAGCTCGCCCGCAAGCTCGTGCGGTGGGACCCCGAGCTCTCGATCACCGCCCTGCGGTTCTCGAACGTTATGGCGCCGTCCGACTACGCCGAGTTCGATTCGTGGCAGGATGACGCGACCCTGCGCAAATGGAACCTCTGGGGCTACATCGATGCGCGCGACGGCGCGCAGGCCGTGCTGCGCTCGCTCGAGCGCGGGGCGCCCGGGTTCGACGTGTTCATCATCGCCGCGGCCGACACCGTGATGACCCGGTCGAACGAGTCGCTCGTCGCCGAGGTGTTCCCGGGCGTCGAAGTGCGCGGCGAACTCGGCGAGCACGACTCCCTGCTGTCGATCGCCAAGGCACGACGCGAGCTCGGGTACGAGCCGAAGTACAGCTGGCGGGACGCGTAGGGCAAGAACCCTACTTCTTGTCCTTCTTCTCCACGTCGCCGGAGAGCGCGGCGATGAATGCCTCCTGGGGGACTTCGACGCGGCCGACCATCTTCATGCGCTTCTTGCCCTCCTTCTGCTTCTCGAGGAGCTTGCGCTTGCGGGTGATGTCACCGCCGTAGCACTTGGCGAGCACGTCCTTGCGCATCGCGCGGATGTTCTCGCGGGCGATGATGCGGGCGCCGATCGCGGCCTGGATGGGCACCTCGAACTGCTGGCGCGGGATGAGCTCGCGGAGGCGCCCCGCCATCATCGTGCCGTACGCGTAGGCCTTGTCGCGGTGCACGATCGCGCTGAACGCATCCACGGTCTCACCCTGCAGGAGGATGTCCACCTTCACGAGGTCGGCCTCCTGCGATCCGGCGGGCTCGTAGTCGAGGCTCGCGTACCCCTGGGTGCGGCTCTTCAAGTTGTCGAAGAAGTCGAAGACGATCTCGCCGAGGGGCATCGTGTAGTGCAGCTCGACGCGGTCCTCGCCCAGGTAGTCCATGCCCTGGAGGGTGCCGCGGCGGCTCTGGCAGAGCTCCATGATCGTGCCGACGTAGTCCTTCGGAGCGAGGATCGACGCCTTCACGACCGGTTCGGAGACGCTCGCGATCTTTCCCGCGGGGAACTCGCTCGGATTCGTGACGGTCACCGTCTTCTTGTCGTCGGTCGTCACCTCGTAGATCACCGACGGCGCCGTCGTGATGAGGTCGAGGCCGAACTCGCGTTCCAGGCGCTCCGTGACGATCTCGAGGTGCAGCAGTCCCAGGAACCCGCACCGGAATCCGAAGCCGAGCGCGACGGAGGTCTCCGGCTCGTAGTTGAGCGCGGCGTCCGAGAGCTTCAGCTTGTCGAGGGCCTCGCGCAGGTCCGGGTAGTCGGAGCCGTCGATCGGGTACAGGCCCGAGAAGACCATGGGCAGCGGCTCGGTGTAGCCGGGAAGGGCATCCGTCGCCGGCTTCGCCTGTGTGGTGACCGTGTCGCCGACCTTGGACTGGCGCACGTCCTTCACGCCCGTGATGAGGTAGCCGACCTCGCCGACGCCGAGCCCCTTGCTCGGGGTCGGCTCGGGCGCGGAGACGCCGATCTCGAGGATCTCGTGCGTCGCCTTCGTCGACATCATCTGGATGCGCTCGCGCGGATTCAGCTGGCCGTCGACCATGCGCACGTAGGTCACGACACCGCGGTAGCTGTCGTACACGGAGTCGAAGATCATCGCGCGGGCCGGGGCATCCTTGACCCCCACCGGTGCGGGGATGCGCTCGACGACCTTGTCGAGGAGCGCCTCGACGCCCACGCCCGTCTTACCGGACACCTTGAGCACGTCGTCCGGGCTACCGCCGATGAGCTGCGCGAGCTCGCGGGAGTACTTCTCGGGGTCCGCGGCCGGGAGGTCGATCTTGTTGAGGACCGGGATGATCGTGAGGTCGTTCTCGAGCGCCAGGTAGAGGTTCGCGAGCGTCTGCGCCTCGATGCCCTGGGCCGCGTCGACGAGCAGGATCGCGCCCTCGCACGCGGCGAGCGACCGCGACACCTCGTACGTGAAGTCGACGTGACCGGGGGTGTCGATCATATTGAGGGCGAACGTGTCGCCGCCCACCTGCCACGGCATGCGCACGGCCTGGCTCTTGATCGTGATGCCGCGCTCGCGCTCGATGTCCATGCGGTCGAGGTACTGGGCGCGCATGTCGCGCTCGGCGACGACACCGGTGATCTGCAGCATCCGGTCGGCGAGCGTCGACTTGCCGTGGTCGATGTGGGCGATGATGCAGAAGTTGCGGATGCTCGCGGGCGCCGTCGAGGCAGGCTCGAGGGACTTCACAGCGCGGGGAGACATGACTAGTAATTCTGACATGCCGATTTGTACCCCGATTACGCGATTCTCGCTCGTATTCGCCGCGATCTTTGAGTAGAGTTCAAGAGCAGTCCGCCGGGGAGCGGACGTCACTCAGGGGCGTCGCCGCAGACGCCGCGCCAGATTCCGGGGGGAATCCCATGTCGCTCGCTCGTCCTGCTCGTTTTCGCGCCTTCGTCGCGCTCACCGGGGCCGCGATTCTCGCGCTCGCGGCTGTACCCTCCTCTGCTTCCGCTGCGACCTCCGCGACCATCGACTTCGCCGCGTCGGGCTACACGACGGGTGCGCTCAAGCCCGCCGGGCAGAACGGCTGGGTGCAGGCCAAGGTCGCCGACTATTCGCTCGTCGAGAACTCCTCGTTCCCGAACTCGGGTCTGCCGTCGGGCGGCCGGAGCCTGCAGTTCTCCAGCTCGACGATCCCGAGCGGCGGGGCGCACCTCGTGAGCCCCACAATCGAGGCGGCCGGCGAGCCGAGCACCGGTGCGATTTACAACACGTTCGAGGCGCAGTTCACCGTCGCGTCAGCAACGGGTGCCCTCCAGACCGGCCTCAACGTCGACGTCGCGCTCGACGGCTCGTCGAGGTACGGCGGAGTGGTCAAGCTCCGGCACACCGCCGCGGGTCTGGAGATCGGCTCCTACTGGGTGCCCCAGAGCGCGCCAGACGCCGAGCTCTCGAGCTGGCGCTCCGCGGCCTTCACGACGGTCGACGCCGCCGTGCCGCACACGATCCGCCTGGTCGCGGTGTTCCTCGAAGATCGCGCCGACTCCCTGCAGATCTTCGTCGACGGGCAGCTGGTGTCCGGCGGTTCCGGGCTCACGACATGGGAGTTCTACCACGTGCACGCCGGCACCGGTGGCGACAAGTCCGTCGACGGCATCTCGTTCAAGTCGAGCTCGAGCGCCCCCAGCGCCGACGGCATCGCCTACACATCGGGCCTGCCGGCCCTGCCGTCGGCGGCCGGACAGGGCTTCCTGTTCTCCGGGATCTCCTTCGCCTCGTCGACGAGCGCTCCCCCGGTGCCCACGGCTCCCCCGACCGTGCCCGCGGCGCCGGACGCGACTCCGGATGCCTCGATCGCCCTCGTCGACGACAGCGTGGTCGACGAGCTCGAGTTCAGCGCGACCGGGTTCCTCGCCTACGAGAACGTGTACGCCGCCCTCTACGGGACCGGGACATTCGGCGGCTGGTTCCAGGCCGACGCCAGTGGAGCCGTCTCCGGCACCGTCGATGTGCCCGGGTCGGTCGCGTACGGCGCCAATACCCTGCAACTCGTCGCAGAGACCGGTCGCGTGGCATCCGCGGACTTCACCAAGATCCCGGTGCCGCTGCCCACGGACCCGCCGACGCTACCGAGTTCGCCGGATCCGACGCCGGACGCTGCGGCCACGCTCGGTACCCCGACGCTCACGGGCGTGACGTTCAGCGCGAGCGGATTCGGGGCCTTCGAGAACGTGTACGCCGCCGTGTTCTCGACCCCGGCCTTCGGCGGCTGGTTCCAGGCGGACGCGTCGGGTGCCGTCTCGGGCGTCGCGACCCTGCCGGCGGAGCTCCCGCTCGGATCGCACACCGTTCAGTTCACCGGATCGGTTTCCGGCTGGGTGGCGTCGGCGACATTCACGAAGAGCGCTCCGCCGCTCCCGACTGAACCGCCGACGACGCTTCCGCCCGCCCCCGAGCCGATGCCCGACGCTCCCGTCGAGGCGCCCGAGGGCGAGATCACGGGACCGACCGTCACCATCCGGGCGGAGGGCTTCGACCCGTTCGAGAACGTGTACGTGGTGTTCTACTCCGAGCCGACCTTCGCCGGCTGGCTCCAGGCCGATGCCGACGGCGTCGTCGAGGCGACGGTCACGCTTCCCGCCGGACTGCCCGCGGGCGAGCACACCATCCAGCTCGTCGGTGAGGCCTCGGGGTGGACTGCCTCCGTCCAGGTCGAGGTCGCCGCCGCGGTCCCGCCGGCCGCAGTACCCCCAGCCGCGCCGCTCGCGTCGACCGGCCTCGAGATCGGCCCGTCGCTCGCCGCGGCAGTGCTGCTACTCGCCCTCGGAACCCTCGTCGGGCTCGCCCGTCGCCGGACGTTGAAGCGAGCCTGACGGCCGGGGCCTAGAAGCCGCTGAACCCGTCGAAAGCCCAGAACAGGCCGAACGGGAGGGCGAACGCGAGACCCACGAGCGCGAAGAGGATGCCGACCGCGAACGGAACGGCCCCGAGGACGATGCTCCAGATCGACATGGTGCGACCGCGCGGCTCACGCTGAAGCCCGAGGATGCCGAGCACGATCGCGACGATCGAGAGCGGGAACACGAGGCCGAAGAGGATCGCCGAGAGCGACGAGACGAGGGCCAGGATGCTGAGGACCGGGCTGTCGGAGGGGGCCGCGGTCACGGGCACTGCCGCAGGAGTCGTCGTGGCCGGGGTCGTGGTGTCGGGTGCTGTAGTCATGCCTCCACGCTAGGCACGGCGGCCGGGCGACGGTATGGGGGTAACCCCCGGGTTCACGGGGCAGGCAACCGCCGGATGCCCTCGAGCAGGTCCTCGCGGGTGGCGGCCAGGCACAGCCTGATCCACCCCTCCCCCGAGTGTCCGAACGCGTTGCCCGGGGCGACGGCCACGTGGTGCTCGAGGAGGAAGCCCTCGGCCCAGTCCGCGACATCCCCGCCCGAGGCGAAGGAGACGTCCACCCAGAGGTAGAAGGCGCCGCCGGGGGCGAGATAGCGGATGCCCCGGGCATCCAGCAGCTCGGTCGCCGCGGCCAGGTTCTCGCGGTAGTGCTCGCGGGCCTCCGCCACGTGCGACTGGTCGCCCGTGATCGCGGCGATCGCCGCGAACTGGCCCGGTGCGTTGACGCAGCTGATCGAGGCCTCCTGCACGGTGCGCATGGTCGCCGCGAGGCCCGGGGGCGTGACGAGGTAGCCGACGCGGATGCCCGTCATCGCGTAGGTCTTCGAGAACGAGAAGACGCTGAACACCCGGTCGTCGGAGTCGAGGCTCGCGATGCTCACGTGCTCGCCCGCCCACGTGAAGGCCTCGTACACCTCGTCGCTGATCACCCACAGATCGTGCCGCCGGGCGAAGTCGAGCAGCTCCTGCAGGGTCTCCCGCGGGAAGATCGTGCCGAGCGGGTTCGAGGGCGAGTTGACGATGAGTACGCGGGTGCGGCCGGTGACGAGTCGCTCGAGCTCGGCGACATCCGGCATGAACCCGGCGTCGGCGCGCAGCGGGTAGGGCACCGGCACCGCCTCGATCATGCGGGCGTTCATGGTGAAGGTCGTGTACCCGGGGTCGGGCACGAGCACCTCGTCGCCCGGGCCGAGCGTCAAGGCCATCGCCTGGTGCAGTCCCTGCGTCGCGCCCACGGTCACCCAGACGCGCTCCGTGTCGACGTGGATGGCGTTGTCGCGGGCGAGCTTGGCGACGATCGCCTCCCTCAGCGCGAGGATGCCGCCGTTGGCGGTGTAGTTCGTCTCGTCGGCGTCCCACGCGGCCTTCGCCGCCGCGGCGATGTGGGGAGCGACGCGCACATCGGGTTCACCCACCGCGAGCATGACGACGTCATCGAGGTGGATCGCGATCTCGTGGATGCGCCGGATGCCGCTGCCCGGCACCGAGAGGATGTGCTGCGCGAGGGTGGGCATGACCCCACGCTATTACGCTGACGGACATGGTCCAGTCCGTCGTGCTCGTGCACGGGCTGCGCACGTCCGCGACGATGTGGCGCCGACAGGTCGAGCTGCTCGAGGGACTGGGGCACGAGGCGATCGCGGTCGACCTCCCGGGGCACGGCGCCCGGTTGTCGGAGCGGTTCACGCTGCAGGGTGCCGTGGACACCATCGCCGAGGCAGTCGCGGGTGCGTCGCATCCGGTGCTGCTGTGCGGGTTCTCGCTCGGCGGCTATACCTCGATCCACTATCTCGGCGGGGCGCCCGACTCGCCCGTGGTGGGGCTTCTCGCCGCTAGTTGCGGCACACGGCCGTACCGCGTCGTGCTCGACTCGTGGCGGGCGGCAGCTCGAATCATCCACGCCTTCCCCGACCGCGGCCTCGCGCTCAACAACTGGGCGGTGCGCCTCGCCGTTCGCGACCCGGAGCTCGCGGACGACGTCATCCGCGGGGGCGTCGCGCTCGAGGTCATGGACGACGCCCTGCGCGAGCTGCGCGCCCTCGACCCGGTCGCGTCGCTGCGGCGTATCCGGCAGCCGGTGTGGCTCGTCAACGGGACGCTCGACCACTTCCGGCTCGAGGAGCGCCGCTACGCGGCCGCAGCTCCGGATGCCCGGCTCCTGCACGTGCGAGGCGCGACCCACATGGTCAGCCTCACAAGGCCGGCGGAGTTCGACCGCATCCTCCTCGATGCGCTCGACTCGACCGCACCGAAGTGGTAACGTAGACCCTTGGCTTCCGCGTAGTTTCGCACTTCGAAGCTCCGCGAGATCACACTTCCATCCAACGAGAAGGCATTACTTTGGCAAACATCAAGTCGCAGATCAAGCGCATCGGCACCAACAAGAAGGCCCAGGAGCGCAACAAGGCCGTCAAGAGCGAGGTCAAGACCGCCGTTCGCGCCACCCGCGAGGCCATCTCGGCCGGCGACAAGGACAAGGCCACCACGACCCTCGCGCTCGCGTCGAAGAAGCTCGACAAGGCCGTCAGCAAGGGCGTCATCCACAAGAACCAGGCGGCGAACCGCAAGTCGGCCATCGCCAAGCAGGTCGCGGCGCTCTAAGCCACCCCAGCTGTACCGAATGCCCCGCTCCGGCGGGGCATTCGTCGTTAACGGCGCGGGATGCTCAGCGCCCCTCGCCCCGGGTGGCGATGATCCCGATCATCCGCTCGAGGGCGTACACGGGGTCGCGACCGAGTCCCTTCACCTGCTCGTCGGCGTCGGCGAGCGACTCGATCGCCCGGCCGAGCCCGGCGTCCGACCAGCCCTGTACGTCTTTGCGGGCGCGGTCGACCTGCCACGGCGCCATGCCGAGCTTCGAGGCCAGCTGCCCGCCGGATCCCGTCGACCCCGCGACCTTGGCCATCGTGCGCAGCTTCATCGCGAAGGCCGCGATGATCGGCACCGGGTCGGCACCCGTGGAGAGGGCGTGGCGGAGCAGCACGAGGGCTTCTCCGCGCCGGCCCGCGATCGCGGCATCCGCGACCTTGAACGCGTTCGTCTCCACTCGACCCGAGTAGTAGCGCTCGACCGTGACCTCGGTGATCTCGTCACTGGAGTCGGAGAGCAGCTGCTGGCACGCGGCCGCGAGCTCGGCGAGGTCGTCGGAGAACGCGGACACGAGGGCTCGGATGCCCGAGCCGGTGATCCGGCGGCCGACGGAGGAGAACTCCGCCGCGACGAAGTCCTGCTTCTCGGTGTCCTTCTTGAGCTCGAGGCACGCGATCTCGACGCCTCCGCCCGCTCCCCCGCGGATCGCCGCGAGGAGCTTTTTGCCGCGCACTCCCCCGGCGTGCCGCAGCACGAGGTAGGTGTCGTCGGCGGGCTGAGCGAGGTAGGCGATCGTCTCGTCGATGAAGGCGTCGGTGCACTTCTCGACGCCGGTCACCCGGATCATGCGCGGCTCGGCGAACAGCGACGGGCTCGCGAGGGTCATGAGCTCGCCCGGCCCGTACTGGTCGGCCTCGATGTCGGAAACCTCGAGGCTCGGGTCCTCCGCCTTGAGCAGATCGCGCAGTGAGCGGATCGCCCGATCGGCGAGGAACCCCTCCGTGCCGGTCACGAGCACCACCGGGGCCGGGCGCACCTGGTGCCAGTTCAGGACGGGGATGGCGGTCTTCGCAGCGGGCACGGATCGAGCCTAGTCGCGGCCGCCGTCAGCGGTGCCGCGCTGGGTCCACGCGGTGACGGGACGTCGCATCCGCTGCATGACGGAGGCTCGTTTTAGCGGTATCGTCGCGACGGAAGAACGTTCGCTCACAGTCGGGAGTTCAAAATCGTGGCTTTGATAACGCGGTCCTTGCACACGACGCCCCTCGCCCTGACAGTGGAAGGCTACAAAGCAATTCGCGACCGGAGCGAAATCGCTGTCAAGCCACTCACGGTGATAAGTGGCGCCAACAGCTCAGGTAAGTCTAGCTTTTTCCAGCCGTTTCTGATGATGAAGCAAACCCTCGACTCTGCATTCGATCCCGGCCCACTTCTGCTATACGGCCCGAACGTAAAAGTCACTGAGTACGGCCAGATTCTCAGCAGGGGGAAGGCGCGTACCGACGTCGTAGACCACTTCACCGTGGCGATCCGTCAGGGTGACGCATCCCGCGAAGTCAGATTTGTGGCGACTCAGAACGGCATCTCGATTGCTTCCGACACCGCTCGGTCTGGCGACGCGGAAACAGTCTTGTCCGACCCGCTCACGAAGAAGAACATCGACCGCCTAAGGGAAGCGCACCGAGACCGAGTCGAGCGCTACAGCCGAATATTTGAGAAAGACCTTGGTGATCCGATAGCGGAGAAAGTAGATTTCTCGGTCTATCGCAATAGGTGTTTCTTGGAAGCTTCACTCATCTTGCGAGGATCCAAGCGGAGCTATAACTTCGCGATCACGGAAGACGCGGATGATGATCGGTGGGTCCAATTCCTGCGCGGAATTATTCACGTCCCCGGGCTTCGGGGAAACCCTGAGCGTGCTTACAGCCGTTCGGCGGTGGGGGCAACCTACCCCGGCACCTTCGAGACGTACGTGGCAAGCATCGTCTACGAATGGTCAGTTGCCGACTCCCCGCTCCTCAACCAGCTGTCCGCTCAGCTTCGCGAGCTCGGGCTCACATGGAAGCTACTCGCCAGGAGGTTGAATGATGCATCCATCGAGCTACTGGTCGGTCGGACGCAGCATGCCCAACAGGGTGGGGCCCAGGATCTGGTGAGCGTTGCGGATGTCGGTTTCGGTGTCAGCCAAACTCTCCCAGTTCTTGTTGCATTGCTAGCCGCAAAGCCGGGGCAGCTCGTGTACATCGAACAACCCGAGATCCACCTGCATCCGCGTGCGCAGTTAGCCCTGGCAAGCACGCTTGTCAGCGCCGCGAATCGCGGCGTGAATGTGGTCGCCGAAACGCATAGTTCGCTTTTGATACGCGGTATCCAGACAGAGATTGCTCGCGGTCACCTTCCTGCGGAATCGCTCTCTCTAAATTGGTTCGCGCGGGACCCAGTCACCGGATTCCAGGTGATAACCGAGGCCGAAGTGGACGAAGCCGGCCGTTTTGGCGAATGGCCCGTCGACTTCGACGATATCTCGCGAGAAGCGGACTGGCAGTACTTGGATGCCGTACAGGATCTGGACGCTGGCAACGAACGATGACGGGGCCTTCGAACCACCTCTTGGTCGACGCATCCGTCGCACGAAGTGTGAGCGACCCGGCGAGAGGCCCGATAAGTGCCGCATGTTTATCGTTGACGCGGCAGCTGATCCAAAAGGACTGCGCAACAGGAGCAGCGATCACGCCGGCACTGCAAGAAGAGTGGAAGAAGCACGCACCGCGGGTGATGGTTAGTTGGCTCGCGGCGATGGAGTCGCGGGGACGACTGCGCCGGGAGGGAGATCGTCATGTGAGCGATCTGCGAGCCGCGGTCGCAGCTGAGTCGGACGCAGGTATCCGGGCCGCGCTAGAGAAAGACTTGCACTTGACGGAAGCGGCAATTCTCCATGGGATCCCAGTTGCCTCACACGACGGAAAGCAACGCCGCTACCTGGCACGGGTGTCAGCGCGCTACGCAACGGTCGGCCGAATCCAATGGTTCAGCCCGATATCTGACTCACCTACCGAATGGCAGCCTTGGGTACAGGCTGGTTGTGTGGATCCGACCGCGTTCAAGGTGCACGCGACATAGTCGCCTGGGTCAGCCACTCTGGACTTCTATTGATCCGCGCACCTTTGAACGCGAAGTCTGGGTCCCCATGCATTTGCCGATCGAGGCATACCCGGTTCGACGCTCGCGTGCTAATCGCGTCGTTGACTTACCGTCGCGTTCTTTCACCGGGGTTGGCGGCGCGCTGCGTCCACGCGGTGACCGCACCCGCCGCATCTCCGGGCGCGAGGAGGATGAGCCCGTTCTCGTCGGTGCGCAGGGCCGCTGTGCCCGCCGCGGCGAGCATCCCCAGCGCCTCACTCGTCGGATGCCCGTACCCGTTGTCCGCCCCGACGCCGACGAGCCCCGCGGTGGCGCGCACCTCGGCGTAGAGCTCCGGATCCTGGTCGGCGGAGCCGTGGTGCGCGACCTTGACGACGTCGACGCGCTCCAGGGGCCCGAGGCGCAACAGGGCGGACTGCGCCTCCTCACCGAGGTCGCCGAGGAACAGGCCGGAGAGACATCCCGACACGCATTCGCCTACGCCGTCGAACCGGACTGTGACGCTCGCGGCGTTTCCCGGCTCGGGAGCACCGCGCACGGGTGGCCAGAGTACCGTCCACCGAAAGTCGCCTAGGAGGGATTGACGGCCCCGAGAGACCTGCTCGACTGTCGCGCCCGCCGACGCGAAGCCGTCGAGCATCGCCTGGTCCTCCGCCCCGCTCACCGGCCCGTGGATGACGGTGTCCACGCGCCCGAGGAACGCAGAGCTGCCGCCCACGTGGTCGAGGTCGAAGTGCGTGAGCACGAGCAGGTCGAGCCGGTCGATGCCGAGGTCGGACAGGCAGGATGCGACGGCCGCAGGTTCGGGCCCGGTGTCGACGAGAGCGACCTCCCCCGCGCTGCGCACGACCATCGCGTCGCCCTGGCCGACATCGCACGCCGCGTACTGCCAGTCCGGAGGCCGCGAGCCGAGGTCGATGAGTCGGGCTCCCCCGACGAGCACGGTGTAGACGACCACGCTCGCCGCGAGGACGAGTGCGGCGAGCCGCCGCATCCTGCCCCTCGCGAGAACGACGACGACGCCCACGGTTCCGACCGCGGCCAGGAGCGCGACCCCCAGCGGTCCCGGCGGCCACGGGAGTCGAGCGGCGGGCAGCTGCTGCACGAACTCGGCGACCGCGCCGATCCACGCGGCAGGCGCCCACGCGATCGCGGCGAGAGCGTTGCCGAGCGGCGGGATCCCGGCGAGGACCACGCACGCGACGAGCCCGACGATCGTGGCGATCGGGGCTGCAGGCGCCGCGAGAACGTTCGCCACGACGCCGTACGTCGGCAGGGAGGGGTCCAGGAGCACGATCACCGGCTGGCACGCGACTTGAGCGGCCACGGGCACGGCGATCACGAGGGCTATCCCGCGCGGCATCCCCCGCTCGAGCACCGCCGCGAGCGGCCCCGCGAGTAGCAGCAGGCCCGCCGTCGCGAGGACTGACAGCACGAAGCCGTAGGTCCGGGCGAGCCACGGATCGGCGATGAGCAGACCGATCACCGCGAGCGCGAGCACCGGGACCCCTCGCACCGGCTGGCCCGCCGCGAGAAGCACGAGCACCACTCCCGCCATCACGGCGGCGCGCTGCACACTCGGCTCGGGTGTGACGAGGACCACGAACGCGGCGAGCACCAGCAGCGACGCGACGACGCGAAGAATGCGCGGGATGCCCAGCGCCCCGCCCACGAGCATGACGAGCCCGACGACTACCGCGCAGTTCGCGCCCGACACCGCCGTCAGGTGGGTCAGGGACGCCGTCTTCATCGCAGCATCCAACTCGGACGACACGAGAGTCGTGTCGCCGAGGGCGAGACCGGCGAGCAGCTCGCCCCCGGCGCCGGGCAGTCGAGCCGCGACATCCCGGAACCCCGATCTGAGGTCGTTCGCCCACTCGAGCGTCGGCGGCGGTGCCCGGGTGGGCCGCGCAGCCTCATCAGGGAAGACCACGAACGCACGATCGTCGCCCGCGTCGGTGGACTCGAGGGAGGCAGCGACCTCGAGGGTCGTCCCGGGCTCGACGCGCGCCTCGGGGACCCCGCCGAAGACGACGACGGGCGAGTCGAGCGATCCGTCATCGAGTACCACGAGCCGCGCTCGCCACGATCGCGCCCCGGGCAGAACGGGCTTCTCGGCGACGAGCACGACGTCGACCGACCGACCGGACTCCGCGATGGACAGTGCCCACTGCGGTGACCGCGAGGGCGACTGCAGGGCGATCGCCGTCGAGCAGAGGGCGGCGGCCGCCACGCTGAGCGCAAGGACGGCCAGCGGTCGGACCCGGAGCCCGACCACCGCGAGCAGCCCGGCCACGGCCCACAGGCCGATCGACCACCCGGATGCCGCGCCCGGGAGGCCCACCAGCACGGCCGCGGCCGCCCAGCCCACAGCGGCGGGGATCGCCAGGCGCAGGTCGACCATCACACGGTCACCAGGTCCCGCAGCCCCTCGAACGTCTTGTCGCCGATGCCCGAGACGTTCAGGAGGTCCTCGACCGCGGTGAATCCGCCGTTCGCATCGCGCCACTGGATGATGCGGTCGGCGAGGGCGGGGCCGACCCGGGGTAGGGTCTCGAGGGCCGCGGCATCCGCCGTATTCAGGTTGACACGGCCATCCGCCGCCGGTGCGCCGGGCACGGGGGCTTGACCCACGAGCGGGACGAGCAGTTGCTCGCCGTCGGCGACCGGCCGCGCGAGGTTCACCCCCGCCTGGTCGGCACCCTCAGCGAATCCCCCCGCCGCGGCGACGGCATCGACCACACGGTCGCCCTCGCGCAGCTCGTAGAGTCCGGGCGCGACGACCGCGCCGAGCACGTGGACGAGGATGCCCGCACTCGCGGCCTCCGTCGCCGAGGGTGTCGGCGGCGCGAGCTCTCCGCCCCCACCTCGCGGTGCGAGGGCGGACACGAGCACGGCGCAGCCGAGCCCGACGAGGACGAGCACGACAACCGCTCCCGCGCGGGCCTGAATGCGGGCTCGGCGGGGCTCGGGGTCGTCCATCCCGTCGACGCTAGGCGCGCCGCGTCATCCCCTCCGCGAAGGCAGGAGCGACGGTGGACGCGTCAGCCGCGCGTGGCGATGTTGACGAGTCGCGGCTCGCGCACGATGACGTTCACGATCTCGCGGTCGCCGATCGCGCGCTGCACCCCCGCCGAGGCGCGCGCGAGCTCCTCGAGCTCGGCCGCGGTCACCTTGGGGCTCACCTCGGCCTTGTCGCGCACCTTGCCATCGACCTGGAAGACCGCGGTCACCGACTCCTCGATGAGCAGCGTCGGGTCGGCCTTGCGCCAGCCCGCGAGGGCGACCGTCGGCTCGTAGCCCAGGATCTCCCACATCTCCTCGGCGGTGTGGGGGGCGAACATCGACAGAGCGATCGTGATGACCTCGACAGCCTCGCGCACGGCGCCGTCAGCGGGCCCGGCACCGGTGTCGATCGCCTTGCGGGTCGCGTTGACGAGCTCCATGATGCGCGCCACGACGACGTTGAACTTGAGCGATTCGGCGAGGCCCGGCACGTCGGCGAGGAAGCGGTGGGTGATGCGGCGGAGGGCGGCATCCCCCGACTTCCACTCGACCTCGGGGGCGCTCGTGACGTCCTTCGCAAGACGGAACGCGCGCGCGAGGAACTTCGCCGAGGCCGCCGGGGAGACGTCCTCCCAGTTGATGTGGTCCTCGGGCGGGCCGGCGAAGGCGAGGGTCAGGCGCAGGGCATCCGCCCCGTGCTTGTCGACCTCGGCCGTGAACGTCGTGCCCTTGGGGCTGCGCTTGGACATCTTCTTGCCCTCGCTCAGCACCATGCCCTGGTTGAGGAGGGCGCTGAACGGCTCCGTGAAGCTCACGTAGCCGAGGTCGAAGAGCACCTTCGTGATGAAGCGCGCGTAGAGCAGGTGCAGGATCGCGTGCTCGACACCGCCGACGTACTGGTCGACGGGGGCCCACTTCTCGGCTTCGGCGAGGTCGAACGCCTTCGAGTCGTCGTTCGGCGACAGGAAGCGCAGGAAGTACCAGGAGCTGTCGACGAACGTGTCCATCGTGTCGGCGTCGCGGCGCGCCGGGCTGCCGTCGCGCGGGTCGGCGACAGTCACCCACTCTGTCGCGGCGCTCAGCGGCGACTCGCCGCGCGGCTGCAGGTCGAGACCCTCCGTCGGCGGGAGCACGACCGGCAGCTGGTCCTCCGGGACGGGCACGAGTTCGCCGTCGGCGCCGTGGATGATCGGGATGGGCGTGCCCCAGAAGCGCTGGCGGCTGATGAGCCAGTCGCGCAGGCGGAACGTGCGGGCCGCGCGGCCGGTGCCCGCCGCCTCGAGGATCTCGATGACTCGCTTGATGGCGTTCTGCTTGCTCAGTCCGTCCAGGGGGCCGGAGTTGATCATCCGGCCCTCGCCCGCGAGCGCCTCGCCGGTGACCGCCGGGTCGAGCACCGGGATCGGCTCGTTGAGCATCTCCTCAGTGATGACGGGAATCGCCCCGGTCACCGGCGCGAGCGTGTCGACGACCTGCCGGACGGGCAGACCGAACCTGAGGGCGAAATCGAGGTCGCGCTGGTCGTGGGCGGGCACGGCCATGACGGCGCCGTGCCCGTAGTCCGCGAGAACGTAGTCGGCGGTCCAGATCGGGATGCGCTCGCCGTTCACGGGGTTGATCGCGAAGCGCTCGAGCGGGATGCCCGTCTTCTCGCGAGTGGCGTCCTGCCGCTCGATCTCGGTGTTCTTCTGCGCCTGCGCGAGGTACTCCGCGAAGGCCGCCTGCACCTCGGGGGTCGAGCCGGCCGCGAGTTCCGCGGCGAGGTCGGAGTCGGGGGCGACGACCATGAAGGTCGCACCGAAGAGGGTGTCCGGACGGGTCGTGAACACCGTCACGGGCTCGTCACGACCCTCGACGACGAAGTCGACGTCGGCACCGATCGAGCGGCCGATCCAGTTGCGCTGCATCGCGAGCACCTTGGGGGGCCACGAGCCCTCGAGCTGGTTGAGGTCGTCGAGCAGCCGGTCCGCGTAGTCGGTGATCTTGAAATACCACTGCGTGAGCTTCTTCTTGACCACCATCGCGCCGGAGCGCTCGGACGTGCCATCCGGCAGCACCTGCTCGTTGGCGAGCACCGTCTGGTCCACCGGGTCCCAGTTGACCCAGCTCTCCTTGCGGTAGGCGAGGCCCTTCTCGTAGAGCTTGAGGAAGAGCCACTGGTTCCACTTGTAGTACTCGGGGTCGCTCGTGTGGAGCACGCGGCTCCAGTCGAACGAGACGCCGTAGCGCTCGAAGTTGCCGCGCTGCTCGGCGATGTTGTCGTACGTCCACGTCACGGGGTTCGCGCCGCGCTGGATGGCCGCGTTCTCGGCGGGGAGCCCGAAGGAGTCCCACCCGATCGGGTGCAGCACGTTGAAGCCGCGCAGCCGCCAGTAGCGCGCCACGATGTCGCCGAACGCGAACGCCTCGGCGTGGCCCATGTGCAGCTCGCCCGAAGGGTACGGGAACATGTCGAGGATGTACTTGCGCGGCCGCTTGTCGGCCGGATCATCCGTCGCCCACGGCTTGAGCTCGTCCCACACGGCACGCCACTTCTGCTCGATGGCGGCGATGTCGTACTCGGGTGCGTCGTCGTGCTCGGTCACGGAGAATCCAATTCGTTGCAAGGGGAAGTACTAAGGGTACCGAAAGTCGTGGGCGGCTCAGGGCTGGGCGCCCAGCACGGCGAGGAGGGCCGCCGCCTTCAGCTTCGCCTCGGCGAGCTCCTCCTCGGGCACGGAGAGCGCCGTGATGCCGCCGCCGGTGCCGATCGTGCAGCCCGACTCGTCGACGACGATGGAGCGGATGACCATCGCGAGGTCCACCGCGCCATCGAAGCCGACATAGCCGAACGCGCCGGAGTAGATGCCCCGGGGCCGATCTTCGAGCTTGTCGAGGATGAGGGTCGCCGAGCGCTTCGGCGCCCCCGTCATCGATCCCGCGGGGAAGCACGCCTCGATCGCGTCGATTCCGGTGAGTCCGTCGGCGAGCTCGCCCGACACCGTGCTCACGAGCTGATGCACTTGCGCATAGCTCTCGACGGTCAGGAGGCTCGTGACGCCGACCGTGCCGACCTTCGAGACGCGCCCGATGTCGTTGCGCATGAGGTCCACGATCATGACGTTCTCGGCGCGCTCCTTGTCGCTCGCCTCGAGCTCGTGGCGCAGCTCGTCGTCGACCGCACTCGACTCGCCGCGCGGCCGAGTGCCCTTGATCGGCTTGGTCGTAACGACCCCGTCCGGCGACACCGCGAGGAACTGCTCGGGGGATGCACTGAGCAGCGCTACTCCCCCGGCGACGAGCAGCGCGCCGTGGTGCGTCGGACTGGATGCCCGGAGTCGTCGATAGGTGGAGAACGGGTCCGGGCGCGCGTCGACGCGAGCCTCCGTGGTGAGGCACAACTGGTAAGCGTCGCCCTTGCGGATCGCGGACTGGCAGTCGCGGATCAGCTGGAGGTAGGTGGCGTCGGCGTAGGCCCAGGTGACGTCGGCGGGGACCGCGTCGAAAGCCTCAGCGGGCGGCGCCGGGGGAACAGCCGCATCGAGAGCCTCCACGACCGCGGCCGCGTACTCCCCCGCGTCACCCAGGCTCAGGGCACTGACGGAGCGGGTCGCGTGGTCGAAGACGAGGCACTGCTCGGCGAGCATCCAGGCCGCATCCGGATAACGCGACCGGCGCGTGCGCGGCGTTCCCATCGTCTCGCTGCGCAGCTCGTACCCGAGCCAGCCGACCCACCCGAGCCGGAAGCCCTCGGGTGCCGCCGTCGTGTCGACATCGTGGGCCTGATCGCGAAGCCAGTCGAGCACCGGGCCCTCGAAATCGGTCGTGAGAGCCGACGCGACACCGAGGTAGCTGCGGCCGGTGGTCGCGTTCGGGCCGCTGTCGAGCCAGAACGCGGCATCCCTGCCCTCGCACAGCGCCGCCCACGCGTCCGCGGGATCGATCCACCGGTCGAATGACGCGGTGTCGACACGCTGGCGCATACCCTAAGCCTATGAGCGTGCAGTCCATCTACCGGTGGCACGAGGGCGTGCTCGACCCCCTCGAGTACTGCGACATGACCCTCACCGTCGTCGAGGCCGCCGACTCGTGGCTCGTGAGTGACGGACTCGTGCTGGGCATCGACCTGCACCGCTCCCGGTTCGCCGCGGCCGTGCCCGTCGAGCTCGAGCACGAGTTCGAGCAGTTCTGGGATGCCGCGCTCGGGCTGATCCCTCGCGAGGGCGACTGGTTCCCGCGAGTCGAGCTCCACTCGAGGGGCGGCGCGCGCCAGTTCGTGTTCCGCCTGAGAACTGCGCCCGAGCGATCGCGCACCGCCGTGCTTGCGACGTGGGGCGGCGACGACCCTCGCACGGTGCCGACCGTCAAGGGCCCCGACCTCGAGCGATTGCAGGGCGTGCGTACGGCGGCGCAGGGCCGGGGGGCGACCGAAGCAGTCATCCTCTCCCCCGACGGCTACGTGGTCGAGGGGGCGTACAGCGCCCTGCTGTGGTGGCGCGGGAACATCCTGTGCGGCCCCCCGGCCGAGTTCGCCCGGGTCGACAGCGTCACCGCGAGGAGCGTCCTGACGCTCGCCGCGGCCCTGGGCATCGAGACGTTCGACGAGGCGGTGACCCCGGCCGAGCTCGACGGCACGGAGCTGTGGGTGCTCTCGGCGCTGCACGGCATCCGGATCGCGACATCCTGGGTCGACGGCCCCGCCCTCGCTGAACTTCCCGGACGGCTGGAATCGTGGAGATCCCGGATGTCAGCGCTCAGGCGACCGCTCTAGGCTGACGGCATGCTCGACCTCTCGGCCGTCATCGCCGCCGCTCCCGCCGACGGGTTCTCGTCGTGGCTCAACGGGGCACTGCTCTGGCTGCTCGACCTCGTGCAGTCGGTCGACCCCCTGCTCCGGACGGTGCTCGCGGGTGTCGGCATCCTTCTCGAGACGAGCATCCTCATCGGGCTCGTCGTGCCCGGTGACACGATCGTGATCGTCGCGTCGACCGCGGTCGACGGGTGGATCGAGTACTTCGCCCTCGTGCTCGCGGTCATCGCGGGCGCGCTCACGGGGGAGAGCATCGGCTTCGCGCTCGGCCGGTTCTTCGGCCCCAAGATCCGTGCGTCGCGACTCGGCCGGCGCATCGGCGAGCAGAACTGGCGACGAGCCGAGAACTACCTCGACCGGCGCGGGGGCATCGCCGTCTTCATCTCGAGGTTCCTCCCCGTGCTGCACTCGGTGATCCCCCTCACCGTGGGGATGAGCACGATGAGCTACCGCAAGTTCATGGCCTGGACCGTCCCGGCGTGCGTGATCTGGACGTTCGCGTACGTCTCGGTCGGGGCGTTCGCGGCCGGCAGCTTCCGCGACCTTCTCGACCAGCTGCACTACGCGGGCTACATCTTCGTCGCCATCATCGCCGTGTTCCTGCTAGGCGTCTTCGTCGTCAAGAAGCTCCTCGAGCGTTCGGAGAAGCGCCACATGGCAACACCCGGCGACGGGGACGCGAACACGATGGAGCCGGCCGAGTGATGTTCTCGACCGGCTCCAGGGTGGTTCGGGACTAGATCAGCCCGTTGTCCGTCAGCCACTGCGTGGCGATCTCTGCGGAGGAGAGCTGGTCTACCGTCGACTGCACGTTGAGGGCGACGAGGCCCTCCGGCGTGAGCTTGGCGGACACCGCGTTGATGACGTCGGCGATTTCATCGGCGACGTCGGCGTTGACCAGCGGCACGACGTTCGACGCGAGGAAGAGCCCCTCCGGGTCAGCGAGCGTGACGAGGCCCTCGGTCTGGATGCGGGGGTCGGCCGAGTACACGTTGGCGATGTTCACCGTGCCGGCGAGGAGGTCCTCGACGGTGGTGTCACCGGTCGCGGTGAAGGCGACGGTCACGCCGTACTTCTCGAGCAGACCCGCGGGGCCGTAGGGGCGCTCCTCCAGCTCCGGCGGGCCACCGAGCGTGAGCGGCACGGAGACGCCGGCGAGGTCAGCGAGTGAGCTCAGGCCGTTCTCCTCCGCGAAGGCGGCGGTGACGTTGTAGGAGTCCTGGTCGGTGGCCGACGACTGGTCGAGCACGACGAGGCCCTCCGGGAGGGCGTCCTGAAGCTCGGCGTAGACGTCCTCGGACGTCGTCGCCGTGGTGTCGGGGCTGTAGTACTGCAGAAGGTTGCCGGTGTACTCCGGGAACAGGTCGACCTCGCCCGACTCGAGGGACGGCAGGTACGCGTCACGCTGGCCGATCTGGAACTGGCGCTCCACATCGAAGCCCGCGTTCTCGAGGGCCTGAGCGTAGATCTCCGCGATGATCTCGTTGGAGTAGTACGCCTGCGAGCCGACGACGATGGTGTCCGACGGGGTATCCGTGCTGCCCGAGTCCAGCGGGTCCCCGGTAGCGCACCCTGACAGGGCCAATGCCGCCCCGACCACGACTGCGCCCAGAGCGAGCCGGCCCTTGTTCCGTGCTGTGAACATTTCTATCCTCTTCCTTCTTCGATGGGGGTTCCCATCACCGCCCGACGCCGGGATGACGTCGGACGGAGGTCTGCGACGCGTCCCGCGGTGACTCCACGCGGGACGACGAGGTGCTGGATGACCGCGAACACGCCGTCGATGGCGAGCGCCAGGACGACGATGAGCAGTGCGGCTCCGAGCATGCGCGTGAAGTCGCGCAGCTCGAGACCGGCGATGATGGGCAGGCCCAGGGCACCGAGGCCGATGTAGCCGGCGATCGTCACCGTCGCGACGACCTGGAGCGCGGCGGACCGAAGCCCGCCGATGAGCAAGGGCAGGCCGAGGGGCACCTCGACCTTCCAGAGGATCTGCCACTCGGTCATCCCGACGGCGCGCGCGGCGTCGATCACGCGGCGATCGATCTGCTCCAGTCCCGCATAGGCGCCGGCGAGGATCGACGGGATCGCGAGGATCACGAAAGCGATGGTCGCGGCGAGCGGCTTCTGGGTGACGCCGATGAGCAGGACGAGCAGGAGCATGAGGCCGAAGGACGGCAGCGCCCGCGCGGCGCCGGAGATTCCGACGGCGATCTCGCGGCCGCGCCCCGTGTGGCCGATGAGGTAGCCCACCGGGATCGCGATGACGGCCGCGATCGCGACCGAGACGAGGGTGTACGCGAGATGCTGGCCGATCAGGAGCGGAAGCGGCGACGAACCGGTGAGCCGGTCCGGCGAGAAGATCCAGAGGATGGCGTCCCAGAAGAGCATCAGGCCGACACCCCCATCCGCGACCACGGCATGAGCACCCGGCCGAGCAGGGCGAGCAGGTAGTCGATGACGAGCGCGATGACGACGACGAGCACGACTCCCGCGAGGATCTCCGGGATGATCCGGCGCTCGAAGCCGTTCGTGAAGAGGTAGCCGAGGCTCTGCACCCCGATGAGGATGCCCACCGTGACGAGGCTGATCGTGCTCACCGCGGCGACCCGGACTCCCGCGAGGATGACCGGTCCGGCGAGCGGGAAATCGACCGTCCAGAAGCGGCGGGCGGAGCCGAAGCCGACTGCGGTCGCCGACTGGCGGATGGCGGGGTCGACCGAGCCGAGAGCGTCGGAGACGGATCGGGCCATGATCGCGACCGCGTAGATCGTGAGCGCGACGCTCAGATTGAGCGGGCTCAGCAGACTGATCCCGAGAAAGACGGGCAGGACGACGAGCAAGGCGAGCGACGGGATCGTGTACAGCAGTCCCGTGATGGTGAGGATGAGGCCGCGTGTCAGCCGGAACCGGTAGGCGAGGTAGCCGAGCGGCACAGCGATCACGAAGCCCACGAGGATGGGCGGTATCGCGAGCACCACGTGCTGGACCGACAGCTCCCACAGGAGCCCCAGGTTGTTCAGCACCCAGGTCACGGCGCCTCCCCCGCGAGCACCCCCGCGGCGCGACCCTCGCTGTCGACGAGGATCGAACCGTGCGCGGTCTTCTTGATGGTGAGGGCGCGCTTGCCGTGCTTGATACCGATGAAGTCGGCCACGAAGTCGCTCGCGGGGTTCTCGACGATCTCCGTCGGGCTGCCGACCTGCGCGATCTTCGCCCCCTTCTCGAGGATGACGACCTGGTCGCCGAGCAGGAATGCCTCGTCGATGTCGTGGGTGACGAACACGACCGTCTTGTCGAGGTCGCGCTGCAGGCGGATCGTCTCCTGCTGCAGGTCGGCGCGCACGATCGGGTCGACCGCGCCGAAGGGCTCGTCCATGAGCAGGATGTTCGGATTCGCTGCGAGCCCACGCGCGACCCCGACGCGCTGCTGCTGACCGCCGGAGAGCTGACTCGGGTAGCGATTCGCGAGGTCCCGGTTGAGGCCGACGGTGTCGAGCAGCTCGAGCGCCTGGGCGCGAGCCGTCTTCCGCGGGACGCCGGTGAGGATCGGCACGGTCGCGACGTTGTCGATGACCTTGAAGTGCGGCAGCAGACCGGAGTTCTGCATGACGTAGCCGATGCTGCGCCGGAGCTGAACAGGATCGCGGGAAAGGATGCTCTCCCCGTCGATCTCGATCTCGCCGGAGCTCGGCTCGACCATGCGGTTGATCATCCGCAGCAGCGTCGTCTTGCCGCTCCCCGAGGACCCGACGAGCACAGTCGTCTTGCGGGCGGGGATGACGAGGCTGAAGTCGTCAACGGCGTGAGTTCCGTCGGGGAACACCTTCGACACCGAACGGAACTCGATCATGTTTAGCGGCTCATTCCTCGTGCGTGGGCACGGATCGACACTTGCCAGTGCATCCAGCTAAACACTATTCGCGGCCGCGGACATTCCGGATTGCCGCGGGCGGGGACGACCTCAGCCGAGGTCGACCTCGCCGAGGTGAGGCGCGAGCATGCCGTACGTGACCTCGAAGCCGATGCGGAGGAACTGCTCCTCCCCCTGGGGATCGAAGGCGAAGGCGCGCGTCGCGAGCGCGTCGGAGACCTCCACCGCCGACTCGAAGAGCACGCGCAGCTGCGGGCTGTCCTCGAAACCGAAGCGCTCGATGAGCCCGTCCAGCATGCGCCCGGCCACGATCGACTTGAACGTGCGCTCGGTGGGAGTCGGGCGCAGGTCGATCACGTCCCCGACGCGGAGCCCGCGGAAACCGGGCTCCGTGCGGAACGCGCCGACGAGGATGCCCATCGCCGCGCTGAGCGCCGCGACCCAGTTCTCGTGCTCGGGGCGGCGGACCTCGTCGCCCACGCGCGTGAGCACCCGCTCGAGGTTGCGGGCTCCCAGCGCCTGCAGAAGAGCGATGCGGTCCGGGAAGTACCGGTAGACGGTGCCGATCGAGGCGCCCGCGCGCTCGGCGACCATGGCGGTCGTCAGTCGCTCGAAGCCGATCTCGTCGACGACGGCGGCGGCGGCGTCGAGAAGGGTGCCGAGTCGCGCCGTGCTCCGGGCCTGCACGGGCTCGTTGCGGAGGGGGATTCGGGTCTCGACCTGGTCGATGGTGTCGTGTGCGGTCACGGCCACTCCTAACTCTAGGTTCGCTCAATGGTAGACCCGTGAGCGGTTCTCGGACAGTAGGGCGCGGCAGTGACGGAGGTAGTTGAGAGAATTCTCATATGTGCGGTCGATTCGTCGTAGCCGGGGCCACCGGCGACCTGGTGAGCCTGTTCGATGTGGACCTCCCCGCGGAGTCGCTCCCGGGCCCGAGCTGGAACATCGCGCCCACCGATCCGGTAGCGATCATCCTCGACGCGGTCCCCAAGGGGCCCGATGCGGGCTCCGAGCCGATCCGGCGCATGGAGTCGGCGAAATGGGGGCTCGTGCCGGCGTGGTCGAAGGACCCGAAGAGCGGCCCGAGCGCGATCAATGCGCGCATCGAATCGGTCATCGAGAAGCCGACCTTCAAGACGGCCGTGCAGAAGCGTCGCGCGCTCGTGCCCGCGACGGGCTACTACGAGTGGCGCACGGCCGACGGGGTCAAGACGCCGTACTTCATCAGTTTGGGCGAAGGCCAAGTGATGGCCTTCGCGGGCCTCTACGAGTGGTGGCGCAACCCGGCTGCCGCCGAGGACGCGCCCGACAAGTGGCTCCTCACGACCTCGATCCTCACCCAGGCCGCCACGGGCGAGCTCGCGAGCATCCACGACCGGATGCCCGTCTTCCTGTCCCCGGATGTCGCCGAGGACTGGCTTGACCCGCACGAGCCCGCGAGCGCGGAGCTGCTGGGAGCGGTGAGCCTCGGCGGCATCGAGCTCGCCGACGACGCAGAGTTCTACGCGGTCTCCCCGGCCGTCGGGAATGTGCGCAACAACGGCCCCGAGCTCATCGAGCCGGCCTAGTCGGCGGACTCTGCAAGACTGGAACCATGGCCCGCACCCAGGATTCGCCCGAGGGCGAGCCGATCCTCCTCCACTGGGCGGCGAGGGTCGAGGACCGGGTGCACGCGTGGCGCGAGCGGCTCGGCCGCCGACGCGGACTCATCACCACGGTCATCCCCTACACCGGCTATGCGGCTCCGGGCTGGGCGCGCGTGCTCTGCCGGGTGGTGCTCGCCCGCGGAGCCGCCGCACCCACTCGCGTCGAGAAGGTCCGGGGGTGGAGGAGCTTCTTCAGCATCCCGGTCGACGACGAGGTCGTGGTGAGCATCGAGGGCGAGGAGTTCCGTGTGCGCCCCGACCGCGCGGGGATCGTCGACGAGGTCGTCGACGTGCACCTCGAACCGGGCTGGCACACGATCAGCCTGCACACGGAGGGCACCGAACCCGTGACCGCCGGGATCTTCGTCGTCGACCCCCAGTCGGAGTTCGGCATCATCTCCGACGTCGACGACACCGTCATGGTCACCGCCCTCCCGCGGCCGTTCCTGGCCGCGTGGAACACTTTCGTACTCGACGAGCACGCGAGAACACCGGTCGCCGGGATGTCCGTGCTGTACGACCGGCTCTCCCGAGCGAACCCCGGCGCCCCCGTCATCTACCTGTCGACCGGAGCCTGGAACGTCGCCCCGACGCTCAGCCGTTTCATGGGCCGCAACCTCTACCCGCGCGGGCCGCTCCTGCTGACCGACTGGGGACCGACCCACGACCGCTGGTTCCGCAGCGGACGCGAGCACAAGAAGTCGAGCCTCGAGCGGATCGCGCGCGAGTTCCCCGGAATGCGGTGGCTGCTCATCGGGGATGACGGCCAGCACGACGAGGAGATCTACCGCGAGTTCGCGGCCGCCCACCCCGAGAACGTCGCGGCCGTCGCGATCCGGCAGCTGTCCCCCGGTGAAGCGGTGCTCGCGGGAGGCCGCAGCCGACCCGGCGAGCCGGAGGAGGCGGGAGCCCCGTGGTTCTACGCGCCCGATGGCGCGGGCCTGGACGAGCAATTCCGTGCAGCGGGCCTCCTTCGGGGCTGACGTGGACCTGCGGACGCGGCGGGAGCTCACCGCCCTGAGGCTGACCGCCCAGCGGGTCGCCAGCCCGACGACCGCCACCATTGCCGAGACCGTGCGGTACCTCTTCGCCGTCCAGGCGCAGGACCTCCCGGGCGCGCGCTGGTCGGTCGGACTCAGATCGCGGGGTGCGACCGACGCCGACGTGGGCGCCGCCCTCGCCTCCGGCGCCGTCGTGCGGTCCTGGCCGATGCGGGGAACGCTGCACCTCGTCGCCCCCGAGGACCTCGGCTGGATGCTGCGGCTCACCCGTCCTCGCCAGGCGACGTTCGCCGCCACCCGCCGCCGCGCTCTCGGCATCACGGACGACGACATGGCCACCGCCCGGAGGACCGCCGTGGCCGCCCTGGAGGGCGGCCGGGTCGAGCGCCGCGACGTGCTGCTGGGCCGATTCGAGGGGGCGGGCATCCCGACCACCGGCCAGCGGGGCTACCACCTGCTCTGGAATCTCGCCCAGGACGGCGTCCTCGTGTTCGGACCGCCGGATGGGGCGCACCCGACGTTCGCGCTCGTCGAGGAGTGGATCCGGGCTCCGCGCGATTTCGAGGGGGACGAGGCCCTCGGTGAGTTCGCCGCGCGCTACGTCGCGAGCCGCGGCCCGGCGACGGATCGGGACTTCGCGTGGTGGTCGTCGCTCACCCTCGGCCAAGCCCGGCGGGCTCTGGAGATCGCCCAGGCCCGGTCGATCGAGCGGGGCGGCGAGCGGTACTACCTCGCGGAGGGCCTCGAACCGGCGGCTCGGGGCATCCAGCTCCTCCCCGGCTTCGACGAGTTCCTGCTCGGCTACCAGGACCGATCCGCACCGCTGTCTGCCGAGTTCGCCCCGCGGATCGTGCCCGGCGGCAACGGGATCTTCCAGCCGACCATCGTCGTCGGCGGCCTCGTCGCCGGCACCTGGCGGCGATCGACGAGCGCTCGGGCGGCGACGGTCGAGATCGAGCCGTTCGGCGAGCTCTCGTCGACGACGCGAGCCGGTCTCGGCCGCGCCGCGCGGCACCTGGGACGGTTCCTCGGGGTGCCCGCGATCATTCGATGATCGACTGGCACTCCTCGAAGCAGTGCACGAAGCGACCCGTCTGGCCCGAGAGGGTGCGCCGCAGCTCGAGCAGGCGTCGGGCGGCGTCGTCGATGAGCGCCTCGTCGATGCGCCCGTCGTCGACGGCCGCGTGGATCGCCGCGACGATCCCCGCCACGTCGACGGGGTGGACGAAGAGGAGCATGGTGGTGCCGGCAGCGACGGCGCGCACCGCGTTCGAGCCGGGGTCGGCGAGGTCGGCGCGACCCGAGTCGGACAGCATCCCGAGGTCGTCGGTGATGATGACCCCGTCGAAGCCGAGCTCGTCGCGGAGGATCCCCACCCATGTCGCCGAGAGGCTTGCGGGCTGCGGATCGATGGCGTCGAACTGCAAGTGACCCATCATGACGAGCTCCGCGCCCGCGTCGATGCCCGCTCGGAACGGCTCCTCCTGGGTGGACCGCCACTCGTCGAGACCCATGGAGGTCGTCGGGATGCCGGAGTGCGAATCCCCCGGCGCCGCGCCGTGGCCCGGGAAGTGCTTGAGCGTCGAGAGCACCGTCCCGTGCTCCCCTTCGACGGCGGCGGCGACTCGCGGCGCGGCCTCCGCCGCCGTCGCGCCCATCGAGCGATCGAAGATGAAGGATGCCGGGTCGCCGGTCACATCGGCGACGATGCCGAAGTTGACGCTCACCCCGAGCCGTGCGAGCATCGCCGACCGCGTCGCGAACGCGTCACGCGCCGCGGACGGGTCGAGGGAGCGCAGATCGATCGCCGACGGTGCGGTGTCGGTCGGCACGCGGCGCACCACCCCGCCCTCCTGGTCGATCGCGAGGAGCAGCGGCAGCCCGTCCTCCACGATGAGGGCCGGGGTGAGGGTGGCGAGCGCCTCGGGCGGGTCCGGCACATTACTGCCCATGAGGATGAGGCCGCCGACGCCTTCCGCCGCGGCGATCGCCCCGAGCGCTGGGGCATCGAGCCCGGGCAGGTGGAGCATGAGCATCGAGCGGATCTTCTCGTCGAGGGTCATGGTGCTGAGGCGGTCCGCTGCGTACTGGACGACGGGATCGACGGGGGGCGGGCTCTCACGGACGGTGGGTGCCGGAGCGGGTTCCGGGGCGGCGGGAGCCGTGCATCCCGAGAGCAGCACGCCGACGAGGGCCGCGGCGCCGAACGCGGCTCGCGACCGTCGGGCGCCGCCCTTGGCCATGGCCCGATGGTAGTCGCTAGACGCCGAGCCAGCCGAGCGAGGCGAAGTCCTCGGGGCTGAGGCCGAGCTCCTCCGTCGAGGAGGCGACGACACGGCGCAGGTGGGGGTAGCTGCTTCCCTCGCGCACGACGAGGTCGATCCCGGGGGGAGTCGCGATGGACTTGGAGAACCGGATGACGAGGAGGGTGCGCTGCTCGTCGGCGCCGCTCACGTGCCACCGGCTCCGGGCGAAGGAGAGAAGCCCCTTGCCCCGCCAGACGAACTCGCCCCGGCGCAGCACGTCTTTGCCGAGGATCTGCTTCTCCTCGCCCTCGGTGGTCACGTAGGCGACCTCGTCGGAGAGGGTGAGCGGGGATTCGGACAGCAGTCCGTAGCGGAACTGCGGCTGCAGCCGCTCCCCCGACAGCCACATCGGGAAGTTGGTCGCCGCGATGCGCCAGGTCCCCGGGAGGATCTCGGCCAGTTCGGTCTCGGTCAGCTCGTGCACTGATCCCACGATAGCCGCATGAGGAGAACTCGCTGTTACGCTTCCGGGAAGCGACGTGTGAGTGCAGGGGGTCCGCAGTGCATCCAGCCCGGCTCGCGGCCCGGGGCATGGCTGCGCAGGCTCCCCTCCTCGCGGCCATCGGGGCGATCGTGCTCGTCGTGACAGGGCTCCTGGCGGGCATCCCGCGCTTTCTCGAAGCGGCATCGACGGCGAGCGCTCGAGCCGCCCTCGAGTCGGCGGATGCCACGGACGCGGCCGCGCGCGCGCAAGTGCGGCTGTCCTCGGATGCCGCGGCGCAGTCGGCCGCGATGGACTCCGTCCTCGACCCCCTGCTCGAGGGCGTCGACGCGGAGGTGCTGCGGTCGGTGCAGTCCGACGCCGTGACGGTCGCACTCCCGGACGGCCGGGAGGCGGGCATCCGATTCCTCGCCGACCCGCTCGCCGCAGCGCGCATCGATGTCGCGGAGGGCGCCTGGCCGAGCGACGGGACGGCGCTCCCGGAAGCGCTCGCCGCCGAGCTCGGCCTCACCGTGGGCGACGTGCTCGCCGTCGGCGACCACGAGCTGACGGTCTCGGCGCTGTGGGAGCCCATCGATCCCGGGGCGCCCGCGTGGTTCGGCACCGACACAGAGGCCGCGCTCTTGTCGGAGGCGGACCTCGTCGCGCTCGACGTGAATCCCTTCGCGGTGTGGACGCTTCTCCCGGAACTCGACTCGCTGGATGCCGCCCGGGTCGGCGGACTCGGCGTGGCTGCTCGATCGTGGGAGGCGGCGATCCGCGCCGACTCCGAGCTCGCTCGCGGCGGGGTCCTCTACGCCGGCGGACTTGCGGATACTGTCACCACGATCGAGCGGGCGATCGCCTCTGCTCGCGGCGTGTCCCCGCTACCGCTCGTCGTCGTGGGAGTCGTCGGCGCTATCGCGCTCGCGCAACTGACCCGGCTGCTGACGGCAGTGCGATCGGCCGAGACGCTGCTGCTTCGAGCGCGAGGGCGCTCGCCGCGGTCCGCCGCGCTCGCGGCTGCACTCGAGAGCGCCGTCATCGGCATCCCGGCCGCTGCGCTGGGCGCACTGCTCGCGGTGCTCCTTGTGCCGGGGCCCTCAGCGCTGGGGAGCGCCCTCACCGCGATCGGCGTCGTCGCCGCCGCGGTCCTCATCGCGACGGGGTTGTCGGCGGCGGCCGCCCGCTCTGCTCGAGCTCCCGGTCGCGCCGCCCTCGGAGGATACGTCGCTGCCGTGGTCCTCGCCGCGGTCGCGGCGGGTCTGGGCCTGTGGCGGCTGCGCCTTCTCGGGTCGCCGGTGATCGCGACCCCTGACGGTGGTACCGCCGTCGACGGCCTCGCCGTGCTCGCGGCCCCGCTCGGAGTGCTCGCCCTCTCGCTCGTCGCCGCCGCCGCGCTGCCGCTCGCGTTCTCCGCTGGCGAGCGGCTCGCCGCCCGTTCGCCGAGGCTCGCTCCGACGCTCATCGCCCGCCAGCTCGCGCGGCGCCCCGGCGAGTTCGCCGTACCGGTCGTGCTGACCGCCCTCGCCGTCGCCTCCGCCGTTCTCGCCTCCTCGTACTCGGCGAGCTGGGCGGACCTCACCGAACGCGCCGGAGAACTGCGCAACGGCGCCGCACTGCGCGTGCAGCTCGCCGGCGCCAGCACCGTCGGCGGTGCGGCGACCATCGCGAGCTCGCCGCGCTTCGCCCTCGACGACGCCTCGGCCGCTCCCGTCCTCGTCGCGCCGACCGAGTCCGGCGAGGACGAGGTGACCCTCATCGCCCTCGCCGGGAGCGACCTCGACGTCGTCTCGCCGCTCGGCGGAGAGCTCGACCGGGCTGCGCTCGCGGCCGCGATCGCCACGCCGAGCGCAGGGGCGGAGCTGGATGCCACCGCGACCCGCTTGTCGGTGCGGGCGAGCGTCTCGACGACACCCCTCGATCCCGGAGCACCTCTCGCCCCGCGACAGGGCGAGCTGTCGCTCACGGCCTGGGTGTCGGATGCGCAGGGTGCACTCGCGCGGCTCGCTCTCGATGACGACGGGTCGGGTGTCCTGTCGACGGCGCTCCCGGAGGGGGTTGCCCCGTGGACGGTCGTCGCGATCGACGCGGCCGTGGCCACCGGCCCCATCCCCGCTCGGTACGCGGCCTCCGTCGAGTTCGACGACGCGGAGACCCCGGCGGACTGGGTCGTGCAGTCCGAGGCGGGCACGCCGGCCGACCCGGGAGCGGGTCTCGGCTTCGTGCTGACGGCAACGGAGCCGTCAGCACCGCTCACGGTGCGACTCATGGCCCCGGCCGGGGACTCCCCCCGCCTCGCCGTCTCGGCGGCGTTCGCCCACCGACTCGGCCTGGACGAGGGCAGCCCTGTGCGCTTGCGGTTCGCCGGGAGCGGGCTCGCCGTCGAGGGGGTCGTGTCGAGCATCGTCGCTCAACTGCCCGGTACGACGGAGGCCCTCACCGCCCTCGTCGACCTGCGGGCACTGACCGACTCGGTTCTGCGGGTCACCTCGAGCGTGCCAAGACCCGACCAGATCTGGATCGACGCCGACGACCCGGTGGCCGCCGCCGCGGCGCTCCAGCCCGTCCTCCCGAGCGGCGCGGTGCTCACGACGGTCGAGTCGGGATCGGGTCAGGAGCTCCAGCGACCCGTGGTCGCGGCTCTGTGGATCGGGGCGGCCGGATCGCTCCTGCTCGCTGCGGCCGCCGCAATCGCGGTCTCGGTGGCTCTTCTGCGATCCCGGCGCGGTGAGACCGTCGCGCTCCGGGCGATAGGGATGCGCGACCGCGACTCCTCGACCGCGCGCGGCGTCGAGCTCGTCCTCGTGCTCGTCCTCGGCGCTCTCGCGGGCACCGCCGCGGGCCTTGTCGTCGCGCAGCTGACCGTCGGGGAGCTCGCGAGATCCGCGGTGCTGGATGCCCCGCGATCTCTCCCCGCCCCGGTGCTCCTCGACGTCCCGGCGCTCTCCGTCGCCGTCGCCGTCGTCGCGGTCCTCACCGCGGCCACCGCCGCCGTGACGAGCTCGGCAGTTCTCGCGATGGCGAGACGGTCGACCGGCCGGGAGGTGGACGCGTGACCGCGCCGTCGCGCGCGCGGCTCGGTCCCGCGCGCCTCGTCGTGCGCCAGGTGGCAGCGGCGCCCGCGGCCACGCTCGCCGTCGCGGCGATCGTGCTCGTGTCATCCCTCGCGGCGGCGCTCGCGCCCCGAGCGCTCGACCGCGTGTTCACCGACGAGCTGCGCTACGGCGTCAGCAGCGTCGCCGCCACGCAGCGCGACCTCATCGGTACGACGATCGGCGCCCCGCCGACCGGGTTCGAAGCGCAGCTCGACGCCCTCCGAGCAGACATGGGCGACGTGCTGCGCGCGAGCGCCGGCGCAGCGGGATTCGTCTCGAGGACTCCCGCCCTCGGAGCGATCGCGGACGCCCCGCTTCCGGACGCGCCGATCACCCTCCTCTCGGTCGCGATCGACCCAGCCGTCGCCGACCGCATCACCGTCGTCGAGGGCGCGGCGCCCGAGCCCGTGACGCCCCTCGAGTCCGGGGGTTTCGAACCGATCTCGTTCGTGCTGTCGACGGAGTCGGCCGACGCGATGCGCTGGTCGGTCGGCGAGGTGCGGACCGTGCGCGCGACGGGAGGAGCGTCGCAGCAGTTCGTGCTCTCGGGCATCGTCGAGGCGGTGGATCCCGACAGCGACTACTGGTCGGTGACCACCTCCGTCCTGCAGCCGGAGCTCTTCGACGATGGCAACAGCACACCGACGGTGACCGCGACCGGCTTCGTGAACCCGAGCGCGACCGCGGCGGCGTGGGCGGTCATGGGGTCCCTCTCGACGACGGCCTGGTTCTCGCTCGACCCGGCCGGCCTGAGCTTCACCCAGTCGACCGCCCTCCTCCAGGATCTGCGGCAGTTCACGAGCTCCACCCACGACATCGCCGGGGACGGCCAGGAGGGCGAGCTCTCGTTCCTGAGCTTCTCGACCGGCCTCCTGCCCGCGCTCGAGCGGGCCGAGGGCCGGGCCGCGTCGACGGTCGCGGTGCTCTCGATGGCGATCGCCGGCCCGCTCGGCGTGGTGCTCGCGGTGATCGCCCTCGGATCGCGCGCGATCCTCGAGCGCCGCAGATCCGGGATCACCCTCGCGTCGGCCCGGGGTGCCTCCCCCGCTCAACTGCGTGGAGCGCTCGCCCTCGAGGGACTCCTTGCCGGTGTTCCGGCGGCGGCCCTCGGGATGCTCGGCGCCGCCCTGCTCCTGCCTGCGCCCGTCGGGGTCGAGGCGACGGTCGTACCCGTCGCGCTCGCGCTCGCCCCTGCCGTCCTCCTCGCCGCCCGTGCCCCGGCTCGGGGTCTGCGGATCGAGCGTGCCGACCTCGAGCCGGGTCGCGGCAGCCGAGCCCGGCTCCTCGGGGAGGCCGTGGTCGTCGGACTCGCCGTCGCCGCGGTGATCGTCGTCCTCCAGCGTGGCGTGGCATCCGGCGGTCCGGCGCTCGACCCGTTGATCGCCGCCACTCCCCTGCTGCTCGCCCTCGCCGTGTGCGTCGTGGTGCTCCGGGTCGCCCCGTACCCGCTGCAGGCCCTCGCGGGCGCGCTGCGGACACGCGCGGGGCTCACCGGTTTCCTCGGAGCGACGCGCGCCGTTCGAGACCCGGCCGCGTCGGTCGCGCCGGTGCTCGCCCTCGTCGTGGGGGTCTCGGTCGCCGTGTTCTCCGGAGTGCTTGTCTCGACGATCGACTCGGGCGTCTCGAGCGCCGCCCGCGGCGTCGTCGGGGCCGACCTTCAGGTGCGCGGACCCGTGTTCGACGAGACCCGGCTCGAGGCGATCGCGAGCCTCCCCGGCGTCGCGGCGATCTCGGGCGTCGACGACGCCGGGCCGGCCGTCCTCGCGTTCGGCGGCGATCGCCGCACCGTCACCGTCCTCGTCACCGACCTCGCGGGTCTCCGAGAGCTCCGCGGCGAGTCGGCGGTGCCCGCGGGAGCGGAGAACGGCTCCGCCGAGCCGGTTCCCGCGATCGTGTCCGCCGACCTCGCCCTCGAGATCGGCGATCAGCAGCCGAGCCTCGAGGGAGACGCGCTCGAGGTGGTGGCCGTGGGGTCGCCGGACGACGGCGTGGGCATCCCGACGAACTGGGTGATGATCGACGCCTCGGCGTCGCTCTCCGTTATGGGGGTGGAGTTCCGGCCGCGAACGGTGCTCATCGGCCTCGACCCGGGAGCGGACTCGGCGGACGTCGCGAGCGCGGTGTCCGAGCAGAGCGGCCCCGGGGTGCTGTCGAGCGATCCAGCGTCCGTCGCCGAGGCGCTCCGAGCATCCCCCGCCGTCTCGGGTCTCGGATCAGCTCTCGTCACGGCCCTGATTCTCGCGGCGGTCCTCGCGGCGATCGCCGTCGTCATGACGGCCGTCGTCGGCGCGCGATCGAGAACGCGGATGCTCGCTCTCCTCGCCACGCTCGGCCTGCCGCCCCGCGGCTCCCGCGCGCTCGTGGCGTGGGAGCTCGCCCCCGTCGGACTCGGCGCGGTTATCGCAGGGACCGCGCTCGGACTAGCGCTGCCCTGGATCGTGCTCGGGGGCGTCGACCTGCGCCCTTTTACCGGCGGATCGCGACAGCCGACGATCGTGATCGACCCGGGCCTCGTGCTGCTCCTCGTGGGCGGCTTCGCAGCCCTCGCTGCCGTCGCCGTGCTCGTCGCGGCGTCAGTCGGGCGCCGGACGAGCACCGCGGCGGCGCTCAGGATGGGAGACGAATGACCACCGAACCGGACATCCTCTGCACCGACCTCGTGCGGATCTTCACCGCGAAGGGAGTCGAGGTGCAGGCGCTGCAGGGGCTCACGCTGCGCGTCGACCCGGGCGATCTCGTCGCCGTTGTCGGCGCCTCGGGCTCGGGCAAGTCGACCCTCCTCTCGATCCTCTCGGGCCTCGACACCCCGACGGCCGGCTCCGCGAGGGTCGCGGGCACCGATCTGCTCGCTATGACCGGACGGGAGCGGGTCGACTACCAGCGCCATACCGTCGGCTTCGTGTGGCAGCAGACGGCCCGCAATCTCCTGCCGTACCTGACTGCCGTGGAGAATATCTACGCCGCCATGATCGTGGCGAGGACGCGCTCTCGGGATGCCCGTGCCGCCGAGCTCCTCGACCTGCTCGGCATCGCCGACATCGCCGACCGCCGCCCCGGCCAGCTCTCCGGCGGCCAGCAGCAGCGCGTCGCGATCGCCGTCGCCATCGCCAACTCGCCGCGGGTGCTCCTCGCCGACGAGCCCACGGGCGAGCTCGACGAGGCGACGAGCGCCGACGTGCTCGGCGCCATCGAGCACGTCAATCGGGAGCTCGGGGTGACGACTCTCATCGTCACCCACGACCCGAGCGTGTCGCGCCATGTGCGCCGCACGGTGCAGATCCGCGACGGCCGCACCTCCACCGAGGTGCTGCGGCGCGTGTCTGTCGACGAGTCGGGCCGGGAGCAGCACCACGCGGAAGAGTTCGCCGTGCTCGACCGGGTGGGCCGGCTGCAGCTCCCGCAGGACTTCATGGCGAGCCTGAGCCTGCGCGACCGCGTGCGGCTGTCGCTGGAGGACGATCACATCGGCGTCTACCCCGATGCACCCCCGGTCCGGCCTTCCGACCCGGAGGAGGACGAGCGATGACGACCCTGCGCGCGGAGAATCTGTCGCGGACGTTCCGGAGCGAGGCCGGCGACGTGCACGCGCTCACGGATGTCTCCCTCGAGGTCTCCTCGGGCCAGCTGCTCGTCGTCCGCGGGCCGTCGGGCTCGGGCAAGACGACCCTCCTCACCCTCCTCGGCGGACTCGACCGGCCCACGTCCGGCTCCGTTCAGCTCGACGGGACCGACTTCGCATCGCTCTCGGAGGACGCGCTCGCGGACGTCCGCTCCCAGCGGCTCGGCTACGTCT
Source organism: Antiquaquibacter soli (assembly GCF_030580675.1). Lineage (GTDB taxonomy): Bacteria > Actinomycetota > Actinomycetes > Actinomycetales > Microbacteriaceae > Rhodoglobus > Rhodoglobus soli. The sequence goes on from NZ_JAUQUB010000001.1 coordinate 1,696,150, forward strand.
TCCAGGGGTTCGGGCTGATCCCCGTGCTGTCCGCGGCCGAGAACGTCGAGGTGCCGTTGCGCATCCTGCGCGTACCGCCAGTGGAGCGCGACGCCCGGGTCGCCGAAATGCTCGACCGCGTGGGCCTCGGCGGGCACGCCGAGCAGCGTCCCTACGAGCTCTCCGGCGGGCAGCAGCAGCGGGTCGGACTCGCACGGGCCCTCGTGGCGCGACCGGGCATCCTGCTCGCCGACGAGCCGACCGGGCAGCTCGACAGCGCGACGGCCGCAGCGATGATGGACCTCATGGTGCGGCTCGTGCACGACGACGGGATCGCGGCCGTCGTGTCGACGCACGATCCGGCTCTCGCTCAGCGGGCCGACGCGGTTCTGGAGCTGCACGACGGCTCGGCGGTCGCCGACGGTCGACACCACGGCCGCCACGTCGCGCCCGAGCTCTAGCCCTTCACCGCCCCGCCGAGCCCGGCGCTACGCAGAAAGACCCGCTGGAACACGAGGAACAGCACGATCGGGATGATCGTCGAGATCGCGAGCGCGGCGAGGAACACGTCGAGCTCGACCTGGGACTGGATGGCAGGCAGCCGAACCGACAGAGGCTGCACCCGCGGGTCGGGCAGCACGAGCGAGGGCCACAGGTAGTCCTTGAGCGCGGCGATGATCGCGAACACCGACACGACGCCGAGGATCGGCCGCGACATCGGCAGCACGATCGACCAGAACAGTCGAAACGGCCCCGCGCCGTCGGTGCGCGCCGCCTCGAACACCTCGCGCGGGAGGCTGTCGAAGAAGCGCTTCACGAGGAGGATGGTGAAGGCGTTCGCGGCCGCCGGCAACCAGACGGCGAAGTAGTTGTTCAGCAGGGAACCGCCCGTGACGGGGCGGACCACGGTGAGATAGAGCGGCACGAGCAGGACGACGGACGGGATGAACAGAGTCGCGAGCACGGCGCCGTTGAGCACCTTCCAGTACCGGGGCTTGAGCACTGAGAGCGTGTAGCCGCCGGTCGTCGCCACGAGCAGGGTCATGAACCACGACCCCACCGCGATCACGATCGTATTGAGGAAGTACTGGTCGATCTGCACGTCGATCCACGCCTGGGAGAGGTTGGCCCAGTCGATGCCGTTCGGGAACAACGCGAGCGGCTGCTGGATGGTGTCCTGAGTGGGGGTGACGGCAGCCTTTGCGAGCCAGAGGATCGGTCCGAGCCCCGCGACGACGAGGCCGACGGCGAGGACGACGTGCACCGCGGTCATCCCGATCCGCACGCCGCCGCGGCGGCGGTCGAAGGCCGAGAGGATGCCGCGATCCGCTTCCAGTTCGGGGGCGGGGGTTCGGCGGCTCATGAGGCGCTCCACTTGTCGGTGAGCTTGAAGTAGACGAACGACAGCAGCGCGAGCACGATGGCGAGGAGCACGCTCAGCGCCGTCGCCTCGCCGTAGTTGCCGCCCAGGCTGTTCTGGAACGCGTAGCGATAGATGAGCAGGAGCACGGTCACTGTCGCGTTGTTCGGTCCTCCCCCGGTGAAGAGGAACGGCTCGAGGAAGACCTGCGCGGTCGCGAGCACCTGAAGGATCAGCATGATGAAGATGACCCCGCGAAGCTGCGGCAGGGTGACGTGCCAGATCTTGTGCCAGATCGAGGCGCCGTCGACCTCCGCGGCGTCGTAGAGCTCCGGCGGCACGCTCAGCAGCGCGGCCAGGTAGATGATGATGCTTCCGCCTGCCGCGGCCCAGGTCGCCTCCAGCACGAGCGAGGGCATCGCCGTGGCCTGAGCCTGCAGCCACGGCTGCGGCGGGATGCCCGCCCACCCCAGGACCGAGTTGAACACCCCGGTGGGGCTCGCGTCGTAGAAGAACTTCCACAGCAGGACCGCGACGACCGGCGGGATGATCACGGGCAGGTACGCGAGCGCGCTGTACACGCCCTTGCCGCGGCGCACCTCGCTCATCAGGACCGCGAGCAGGATCGGCAGCGGGAACCCGAAGACGAGCGCCAGGGCGGCGAAGTAGAGAGTGTTGACGACGGCTGTGCCCAGGAGGGGGTCGGAGAGCACTCGGACGAAGTTGTCCAGCCCCACCCACTCGGACGTGATGAGATTCGTCTTCTGCAGGCTCATCACGAACGACTGCACGATCGGCGACCAGCTGAACACGGCGAAGACGAGCACCATGGGCAGGGCGAAGACGAGGGTGGACAGGCCGCCGCCCCGGAGCCAGGTGGCCGGGGTGCGCTTGGGGGTGCGGGTCATGAATTCCTCCGAGGGATGCCGGGTGGCGGCGCGAGGGGCCGCGTCGCCACCCGGCTGTCGTGCGCTACTCGTCGAGCAGGGCCTGGGCGTCGGCGTCCGCCTTCGTGAGGAGGGCGTCAATGTCGGCGTTCTGGTCGGTGAGCACTGCCTGCACGACCGTGTCGAGGAGCGCGTAGATCTCCTGCGTCTTGCCCTTCGGCTCACCCACGGGGGTCTGCTCGAAGATGCCGTCGAAGAAGCCGGTCATCTGGTCGAGCGGCACGTTGATGAGGTCGGCGATCCACTCGCGCGACTCGAGGTAGGTCTCCTGGTCGAGCACGGGGAGCACGGGGGTGCCCACGGCCTGTCCGCTGTCGACGAGGGTCTGGGCATCCAGCACCGCCGCGTCCTTGTTGAGGAGCTTCTGCATGTAGTACCAGTCGATCCACTTCACGGCCGCGGCCTTCTCGGCCTCGGAGACCGTGGGGCTCACGACGGCGATGTCGCCGCCGCCCAGGACCCCCGCGTCGTCGCCCTCGAGCGGGATGACCGTGAGCCCGTAGACCGCGGGGTCGAGCGAGAAGTCCCGCACGAGTGCCGTGTAGACGTCCGAGCCCGAGGTGTACATGCCGATGTTGCCGGCGGCGAACTCCTGGTTGATCGTGCCCCAGTCGAGCAGGAAGTTGCTGCCCATCGAGTTGTCCTCCCACCGCAGGTCGTGGAGGAACTCCAGGGCGGCGACGGTACCGGGGTTGTTGATCGTCGAGGTGTAGCTGCCGGTCGTACCCTCCTGGGTACGTCCGCCGTGCGCGATCGTCGCGGCGGTCAGCTGCCAGCCGCCCGTGTTGTTCATCGACATCTGCGCGAAGCCCGCCTTGCCGGTCGCCTCCGAGATCGCCTTCGCGGCCTCGCGCACCTCGTCCCACGTGGTCGGCGGGGCGTCGGGGTCGAGGCCCGCCTGCTCGAAGAGGTCGCGGTTGTAGTGCAGGCCCATGGCGTAGGCCTGGCGGGGGAAGCCGAAGATGTTGCCGTCGGCGTCCTGCACCTGCTCGAGGATGATCGGGTTGAACTTGTCCGCGTAGCCGAGCTCCTCGACCTCCGCGGTGACGTCCATGAGCTGGCCGTTCTCGAGCAGCGTCTTCGAGTCGGTGAACGGAACCGTGAACACGTCGGGGAGGCTGCCGCCCGCGAGCTGGACCGCGAACGTCGGCCCCTCCCACTCGTACTCGACCCCGATGATGTCGATGTCGGGGTTGGCCTTCTCGAACTGCTCCTCCTGCGCGGCGAACGCCTCGTAGGCCGCGGCGTCGGCGCCGGGCGGGAAAGTGGCGACGCGCAGCTCGGTCTTGCCGCTGCTGCTGCCCGCCGAGCAGGCGGCGAGGGAGGCGACGAGCCCCACTGCGGCGAGGGAGGCCGCGAGGGCCTTCGATCGTGACTTCATTGTCTTGCCTTTCTGGTGTGTGTGACGCGGGGTGGTGCGGGTCTCGGGACGGTGCCGGCTCAGGGAGCCAGCCACGCCGCGGAGTCCGGGGGCAGCTCTCCGTCTCCGGCGAGCTGGGCGCTGCCGAGCAGGAGGGTTCCCCGCCCGGACAGATCGAGGGGCCGGTCGGAGAGGTTCGCGATGCACACGAAGCCGCTCCCCCGGCGGAAGGCGAGCACGCCCGGCTCGGAGTCGAGCCAGTCGAAGCCGCCGGTCGAGAGGTCGGCGGTGCGCCGACGGATGCCGAGAGCCGCCCGGTACAGGGACAGCATCGAGTCCGGGTCGGCTTCCTGCTGCTCCACCGTGTACTTCGCCCAGTCGGCCGGTTGCGGCAGCCACGGGTCGCTCGAGCCGGTCGGCGAGAAGCCGAACGGGGCCGCGGTGCCCGACCAGGGCAGGGGAACGCGGCATCCGTCGCGGCCCGGGTCGATTCCCCCGGATCTGAAGTGCATCGGGTCCTGCCGGGCACCCTCGGGAAGGTCCTCGACCTCGGGGAGCCCGAGCTCATCGCCCTGGTAGAGGTAGAGCGAGCCGGGCAGCGCCGCCGTGAGGAGCGCGGCCGCCCTCGCCCGGCGGGTGCCGAGCGCGAGGTCGGTCTGCACGCCGAAGCGCTTGCTCGCGAACGAGAACGACGAGTCGACCCGGCCGTAGCGGGTGACCGGGCGAGTGACGTCGTGGTTGGAGAGCACCCACGTCGAGGGCGCGCCGACGGGGGCGTGCGCGGCGAGCATCTCGTCGATCGACTGGCGCAGTTGATCGGCGTCCCAGGGCCGGGCCATGAAGTCGAAGTTGAAGGCGGTGTGCATCTCGTCGGGTCGCAGGTAGTTCGCGAACCGCTGCGGGTCGGGCATCCATACCTCTCCGACGAGCACGCGGGTGCCCGGGTAGGAGTCGGCGACCGCGCGCCACGAGCGGTAGATGTCGTGCACCTCGTCCCGGTCGGTGTTGGGATGCTCCCCCGGCCCGGGATTCTCGGGAACCTCCGGCAGGGCGGGATCCTTCACGAGAAGGGCGGCGGAGTCGATGCGGACTCCCGCGACGCCCCGGTCGAACCAGAACCGCAGCACGTCCTCGTGCTCGCGCCGCACGTCGAGGTGGTTCCAGTTGAGGTCGGGCTGCTCGGGGGTGAACAGGTGCAGGTACCACTCGCCGTCGGCGGTGCGGGTCCACGTCTCACCCTGGAAGTTGGAGATCCAGTCGGTCGGCCGCCGCTCGCCGGCCTCGCCCCTCCCCGGCCGAAACCAGAAACGCTCGCGCTCGGGTGATCCCGGTCCGGCAGCGAGGGCGGCGCGGAACCACTCGTGCTCGCTCGAGACGTGATTCGGGACGATGTCCACGATGGTGCGGATGCCCAGCTCGAGGGCCTCCGCGATGAGCGCCTCCGCGTCCCGGAGCTGCCCGAACGCCGGGTGGATGGCGCGGTAGTCGCTCACGTCGTAGCCGCCGTCGGCGAGCGGGCTCGCGTACCACGGGGTGAACCAGAGCGCGTCGACGCCGAGGTCGCGGAGGTAGCCGAGTCGCGACCGTACGCCGGCGAGGTCACCGGTGCCATCGCCGTCGCCGTCGGCGAAGCTGCGCACGTACACCTGGTAGATGACGGCGGTGCGCCACCAGTCCGGGTCGGTGGTCGGCGGCGAGACGACGGGCGCCACGGGAGGCTCGGTCGCGGTCTCGGCGAGGACGGGTGCGTCCACGGGGGCTCATCTCTGTGTCAACGCCAGTGTTGGCAGTGCGGTCGAGATGAAAAGTAGCTTTTGCTACAAGAAGATGCAAGAACTAAACAAAATGCAAGAAATTGCGTCAGCTTGCAGGGCCGGTGGATCCCCGAACCACCAGCTCCGGCTCGAACAGATACTCATCGGACGCCGTACCCGTACCCGCGATCTGGCTCACGAGGAGCTCGATCACCATTCGCCCCATCGGCTCGATGGGCTGGCGCACCGTCGTGAGTGGCGGGTCTGTCGCGTTCATGAGCGCCGAGTCGTCGAAGCCGATCACCGACACGTCGTCCGGCACACTCAGTCCCGCGCGGCGCACTGCCCGGATCGCCCCGAGCGCTATCGGGTCCGACATGCAGATGATTCCGGTCACACCCGACTGGAGCAGCCGAGAGGTGGCCGCCTGCCCAGCCTCGAGAGAGTAGTGGGAGTGCACGACGCGGTCGTCCGGGAGGGGCATCCCCGCCCGCTCAGCAGCGCGCCTGGCGGCCGCGAGCTTGCGCTGCGAGGGGACGTGGTCCGGCGGTCCGAGCACGAGCCCGATGCGGTCGTGTCCCAGTTGGCGCAAGTGGTTCCAGGCCTGCTCGGTCGCCACGGCGTCGTCTGTCGACACGGTCGCGAACTCCAGCTCAGGCACCGGGGCGTTGACGAACACCGTCGGCAGTCCGAGCTCGGCGAGGCGCACGTAGTGGTCGTGGGGAGCGTTCTGCTGGGTGTATTGACCGCCGACGAACACGACGCCCGAGACCTGCTGGGTGAGGAGCAGATCCACGTAGTCGGACTCGGAGATGCCGCCCGCGGTCTGGGTGCACAGCACCGGTGTGTACCCGTTCTGGGCGAGCGCGGCGGCGAGCACCTCGCCAAACGCTGGGAAGATAGGGTTCTGGAGTTCGGGAAGGAACAGGCCGACGAGTCGGGCGCGCTCGCCGCGGAGCTTCGTCGGCCGCTCGTATCCCAGGACATCGAGGGCCGTGAGCACCGTCTGCCTCGTGGCCTCGGACACGCCGGGCTTGTTGTTGAGAACCCGGCTGACCGTGGCCTCGCTGACCCCTACCTTTCGCGCCACTTCGGCGAGTCGCTTCGACATGGCACCACGCTAACGCAAGAACTTCGCAATCCATGCAAATTCTTGCAAAACCGGGCCGCTACGATAGCCGGATGCTCGCCCTCGCGCGCTCGACGCACCCCGCTCCGACCCTCGGAGTGACCCTCATCGCCGCCGTTCTCGGCGTGGCGAGCGGACTCGAGCCGTGGCGGGTCGCCGTCCTCGCGGCCGTCATCCTGTTCAACCAGCTCTCCGTGGGGCTCTCCAACGACTGGCTCGACGCCCCGCGCGACCGTCGCGTGGGCCGCACGGACAAGCCGATCGCGACGGGCGAAGTGCCCGAACGGGTGGCGCGGGCATGGGCGTTCGGCACGGCAGCCGCGTCGATTCTCACCTCCCTCGCTCTCGGGTGGCCGGCCGCCGTCGCGAACCTGGTCTTCCTCGGCGCGGGCTGGGCGTACAACCTGGGACTCAAGTCGACCCCCGTCTCCGTGCTCCCCTATGCCCTCGGCTTCGGCGCGCTCCCCTTCGTCGTCACCCTCTCCCGCCCTGACCCCGCCGCGGCGACGTGGTGGGCCGCCGCCGCGGGGGCACTCCTCGGCGTCGCCGCGCACTTCGCCAACGTGATCCCCGACCTCGAGGACGACCGCGCGACCGGCGTGCGGGGCCTGCCGCACCGGATCGGCGCGCAGGCGAGCGGCGGTGTCGTCGCCGTGGCGCTGGCCGCGGCATCCCTGCTGCTGGTGCTCGGACCCGGCGATCCCGACCCACTGCGCCTCGCGGGACTCGGGCTGAGCCTGGCAATCGCCGTAGCGTGTGCCGCGCTCGTCGTTCGGCGATCCTCGAGCCGAGCGGCGTTCCTCCTCACCATCGCCGCGGCCCTCGTCGCCGTGCTGCTACTGCTCGGCTCCGGGACCCGCGTCCTCGCGTGACCCGCGGGCCGGATTGCGGATGCCGATGAGGCTCACGAGGCCGCCGACGACGAACAGTGCCGCCGTCACGATCAGAACCCGGTGGAACGACTCCACGTCGAGGGTTGTCGCGATGATGATGCCGAGCAGCGCGATCGCCACGAGCCCCGCGACGCGGGCCACGGCATTGTTGACCGCCGAACCGATCCCGGACTGCTCGGCGGGAACGGCTCCCAGAATCGCGGCAGTGAGCGGTGCGACGGTCATGGAAATACCGACCGAGAACACGAGCACCCCCGGAAGCACTTGTGTCCAGTAATCGACCTCGGCGCCCATGCTCAGGAATAGCAGATGCCCGACGCCGGCGAGGAGCGGGCCGACGGTCATGAAGAAGCGCGGGCCGAAGCGGGCGCTGAGCCCGCCGAACACTCGTGACAGGAGGACGTTGGCGATCGACACGGGCAAGAAGGCCAAGGCGGCGAGCGTGGGTGGGAAGCCCGCGACCTGCTGCAGGTAGATGACGACAATGAAGCCGCTCACCGAGAGCGCGGCGTACACGAAGGCCGTGGCGATGTTGCCCGCGGAGAAGTTGCGCTCGCGGAACAGGCTGAGCGGCAGCATCGGCGATGCAGCGCGAGACTGCCACCACAGGAATGCCGCGAAGCTCACCACGCCCACGATGAAGGGGACCAGGATGACGGGACTCCCCCACCCGAAGTTCTGCTGCTCGATGAGAGCGAAGACCGGTCCTCCGAGTCCCACCACCCCGAGGATCGCGCCCAGTACGTCGACGCGGGCGCCGGGGCGGCGCTCGTCGCGATGCCCGAGTGCGGCGAGCAGTACGAGCGTCACCGTGATCGGGATGACGTTGATCGCGAAGACCCACCTCCAGCTCAAGAACTGCACGAAGAGACCCCCGAGGAACGGGCCGGCGAGAAACGCCGCGCTCGTCCAGGCCGTCCACGAGCCGATCGCCCGGGCCTGCGCGCCCCCACGGAACGTCGAGGTAATGATGGCGAGCGAGCTCGGCACGAGGAGCGCGCCGGCGACCCCCTGCAGAGCGCGGAGCACGATGACGAGCTCCGCGCTCGGCGCGACGGCGATGAGCACGGAGGCCACTCCGAATCCGATGAGCCCGGCCCGCAGGATCACGATGCGGCCGAACAGGTCGGACAGCGAGCCGGCGAGAAGGATGAGTGAGCCGAGCGTGATGAGGTAGGCGTCGACGACCCACTGCTGGGTGCTGAGTCCGCCGCCGAGCTCCTCCCCGAGCGCTGGGAGGGCGACGTTGATCACCGATCCGTCGAGGAAGGCCACGAACGAGGCGAGGACGGCGATGACGAGGACGAGTCGCTCCGAGCGGGTCATCCTGCCATTCAACACCCGCCCGCCGACCTCATTCGAGGGCGGTCTCGATCGCGCGCAGCACGCGCTCGTCGCTGAGGATGCGGAAGTGCCCCGTCGTCGGTATTTCGATGTTCACGGCGCCCTCGAGGGCGCTGCCGCCCGGGATGTGCGGATCGAAGGCGGGGTAGATCGAGACGATTCGGGCGTTGGATGCGACATCCGCTGCGAGCTCGAGGAGCGCATCGTTCGAAGGACGGAACTCCCTCAGCGCCCGGCCCGGGAGATAGTTGGCATAGACCGAGCCGGAGAACGGCGTCGCGATCGCGATGAGCCGCTCGACGCGGGGGTGCGCGAGCAGCCGCTTCCCCACGAGGCCGCCCTTGCTGTGCGCAACCACGACGACGTGCTCGAGGCCGTGCGCGTCGAGGTAGTCGCCGGCGATCGCCGCGACATCCGCGACGCTCGCCCGGTTGTAGCCGATCTCGCGCGCGACGTGCACCGGGTGCCCTGCCCGGTTGAGCCGCCGACCGACGCCGCGGAGGAAGTACCACGGCTCCCACACTCCCGCGATGAGCAGCACGGGCGCGCTGTCCCCGTTCGAGAAGGAGTCGGGCACGCGGCGGATGAACAGCGCGCGCCACTGGTGCCACGCGACGTACCAGTAGTCCAGGGACCAGAGCCAGTAGCGCGTCACGACCGCTCCGCGAGCTGCGCGTGCTCGGCGATGAGCTCCGCGACGCGCACCGGATCGGTGTGCATGACGACGTGCGGGCCCACGACCGTCTCGAACCGCGCGTCGGGCAGGAGTGCCGTGACGCGCGCGCACCACTCGTCCGAGACGATCGGATCGGCGTCGCCGCGCATCACGAGGGTGCGCGCGGCCACCTGCGGGAGCCTCTCCTCGATGCGGTCTGCGAGCAGGTGCCTCATCTGCGCGAGGGCGAACGGCAGCCCGCAGCGCACCCAGTACTCCCAGATGTTGAGCAGGACGACCGTGGGGGGCTCGCGGGTCCCATCGACGACGAGCCGCCCGACCGCGCTCCAGAAGGTGCGGCGCTGCGGCTCGAGAGTGGGCGCCATGAGCACGATGCGGTCGGAGACCTCGGGATGGTCGACCGCGAGCTGCGAGACCACCTGCGAGCCCCACGAGTGACCGACGAGCACGGGGTTGCGCATGCCGGCTTCGGATAGGAATGCGCCGAGTACCGCCGCGTGGTCGGCGATCGAGACATCCCGTCGCGGATCGGGTGCCGCGCCGTGGCCCGGGAGGTCGACGAGGTAGACCTGGCCGAGCTGTGACAGCCGCGCGGCCGCGGGCGTGAAGTAGCGGGAGGAGACGGCGACGCCGTGGACCAGGACGAAGTCCGGGCCGGGGACCGGCGGGCCGGGGAAGCGCTGCACGACGATCGTGAGGTCGTCGAACCGGCGGCGGCTCGTGAAGTACGTCGCGCCGTCGACTCGGCGGATGCGGTAGCTCGACTCGGGACGCGCGAGCATCCTTCTTCGCACCCGGGGCATCGCCCAAGTCTAGGCTGGGGCTCATGACCGTCGGCTTCAACTGGTCGGGCCACCACGAGTTCCGGGCCCGTACCGTCCACCGTCCGCGATCGCTCGAGGAGCTGCAGGAGGTGGTGGCCCGGGCCCCGCGCATCCGGGCACTGGGCAGCCGCCACAGCTTCTCGGACATCGCCGACTCGGCCGAGCTCGTGAGCCTCGAGGCGATGCCTGCGGCGATCCGCATCGACGGGGAGAGCGAGACGGTCTCGCTCTCCGGCGGGGTGCGCTACGGCGACCTCGGCCCCGTGCTCCAGTCCGCGGGCTGGGCGCTGCGCAACCTCGCGTCGCTCCCGCACATCTCCGTGGCGGGATCGATCGCGACCGGCACCCACGGCTCCGGCGATCGCAACGGCACCCTCAGCCGCGCCGTGTCGAGCATCGAGTACGTGCTGGCCGACGGAAGCCTGCGGACGATCTCGCCCGTCGACGACGACTTCGACGGCGCCGTCGTCGCGCTCGGAGCCCTCGGAGTCGTCCACCGCATCACCCTGGATGTCGAGCCGACCTTCGACGTGCGCCAGGACGTGTACGAGGGGCTCACCTGGTCGAGCCTCCTCGACAACCTCGAGGGCGTGTTCTCGCGCGCCTACAGCGTGAGCGTATTCACGAACTGGTCGGGCGACGACGTGGGCCGCGTGTGGCTCAAGTCCGTCATCGGGGAGCGCCGACCGCCGCAGTCGCTGTACGGCGCCTCGCCCGTGCTCGCGCCGCGTCATCCTCTCGCCGACATGCCGACCGAGAACACCACCCAGCAGGGCGGCGTGCCGGGTCCGTGGATCGAGCGACTGCCCCACTTCCGGCTCGAGTTCACCCCGTCCAACGGCGACGAGCTGCAGTCGGAGTACCTCGTGCCCCGCCGCTACGCCGCCGAGGCGCTCGTCGCGGTGCGCTCGCTCGCCGATCGCATCGCCCCGCACCTGCACGTCACCGAGCTGCGGACGATGGCGGCCGACTCGCTGTGGTTGAGCGGTGCCTTCGAGACGGATGCCCTCGGCATCCATTTCACATGGAAGAAGCAGCCCGAGCACGTGCTGCCCCTGCTCCCCGTCATCGAGGAGGCGCTCGCCCCCTTCGACGCCCGCCCGCACTGGGGAAAGCTGTTCCACGACGTGAGGCGCGAGCTGTACCCGCGCCTCAGCGACTTCGTGGACCTGGCGGGCCGGATGGACCCGTCAGCCAAGTTCAGGAACGAGTTCCTGGACCGGTTCCTGTTCTAGGCGGTGCGGCGCCGCATCACGAGCACCGCGCCGCCGAGCACGAGGAGCGCGAGGGCACCAGCCGCGATCGGTGCGACCTCCGAGCCGGTCGCCGCGAGAGCGACGGGAGTGCCGGGGACGATCAGCAGCGACTCGATGTACACCGGCTCGCCCGCCACCGTCGTCAGGTCGGAGTAGACCGTCGCGTCGATCGCCGACAGGGAAAGGCTCCACAGGCTCGAGTCATAGCCGTCCGGGTAGTCGAAGTCGACCTCGAGCCACAGGGTTCCCGCTTCGTCGAACTGCAGCGAGTACGTGTAGTAGTTGTTGTCCTCCTCGTTGGGGAAGACAATCGGACCGAGGTCGACGACGGAGCCGTCGGTGACGTCGACCTGGTAGAGCTCGTTGGAGTCATCGACGGCGTAGAACCCGCCGGTCACGCTGTCCCACGCGAACGCGTAGGTGTCGTCGACAGTCTCGCCGACATACGTCACGATGGCCGTCTCCAGGTCGATCGAGAACAGCCTGCCGTCGCTCAGCGCGAAGGCAGACCCGTCACCGCCGATCGCCATGGCCTGCACCTGCGGGAACTCCGGGAACTCGTTGTTGGGGAAATAGAACTCGGCGATCGTGCCCGAGAACCCCGTCGTGACGTCGATCGTCGCGAGAGCGCTATAGCCCATGTTCGTCTGGATGTAGTACGAGACACCCGTCGCGGGATTGTAGGCGGCTTGGTACGAGCATCCGTAGTTCTCGCTGTCGCTCGTCGTTCCAGCGCCGATCTCCGTCATGACCGCGCTGGGGGCGTCGACGCCGTAGAGCTGCCAAGCAGGGACGTCGTCGCACGCCAGGGCGTAGAGCGAGTCACCAGGGTCGATCGCGTTGCCTGCTGCGGATGCGGGTGCCGCGGCGATCAGGGAGAGCCCGACGATCGACGCTCCGGCGAGCAGGGCGGGGATGCGCTTCATGTGTCTTGTCCTTGACGGTTAGGCGGTACGTCGACGAACGGCACCGACAGCGATCGCTCCGAGAAGCAGGAGCGCTGCTCCACCTGCGGCGATCGGAGCACTGTCGACTCCGGTCGCCGCGAGTGCGGGAGCCGGAGTGCCCGGAATGATCAGCAGCGACTCGGTGTAGAACGGGTCGTCCGTGAAGACGCCCGAGTACACCGGGGCGGTGAAGGTGTCGAACGTCAGGCTCCAGAGCGTCGCCTGGAAGATGCTGTTGCCCGACTGATCCACCTCGACCCACAGCGTTCCGGCCTTGTCGAACTGGAGCGAGTACACGCGCCAGGTGTAGCCGTCCTGCGGGAAGACGATCTCCCCCAGGTCGACGGTGGATCCGTCGGTCACGTCGATCTGGTAGACCTCGTTGAGGTAGGTGATGCCGTAGAAACCACCGGTCTTCGAATCCCACGCGAACGAGTACATGTCGGGCTCGGTTTCGCCGACCGGCGTGACGAACGCGGTCTCGAGGTTGAGCTCCCACAGGGAGCCGTCCGCGAGCGCGTAAGCAGCGCCGTCGCCCCCGATGGCGATCGAGTCGACGTCGATGTACTCGGGGAACTCGCCGTTGTTGTAGTAGAAGCCGCCGATCTGCGTGCTCTCGCCGGTAACGACATCGACGGACGCGAGCGCCTCGTCGTAGCCGAGGTCGTCGACGTCGTCAAACCACTGCAGGTAGTAGGACTTGCCTGTCGCGGGGTTGTATGCCGCCTGGCCCGCGCACGAGTCGAGGTCCGCGTCGTAGCCATCACCGTCGCCGATCGGAGTCGAGAACGCGGTGGTGGAGTCGACGCCGAACAACTGCCAGTCGTTGTAGACGTTGTCGCAGTTGAGGGCGTAGAGCGAGTCACCGGGGTCGATAGCGTTGCCGGCGGCGGATGCCGGGGCCGCAGAGGCGAGAACGAGGAGACCCGCGGCGGACGCGGCGGTCAGGACGGCGAGCGACTTCATGGAACTCCCAGGTTGCGGTGCTAGGGGTGCGACAGTTTCGCCCACTATACCGGACGCTGAAGTCTTTTCGCGATTAGAGCATCCCCACGTGCGTCACGCGAACCGCCGCTGTCCCCCTCTCGGCGGACTCCGCGAGATCGATCTCGGCGCTGATGCCCCAGTCGTGGTCGCCCTGCGGGTCGTCGAAGGTCTGGCGGACCTCCCAGCGGTCGGGATGCTCGACGATCCGCAGGAGCGCCGGGCCGCGGGCATCCGGTCCTGTCGGAACCGCCCCGTGCGCGTCGAAGTAGGGGTCCATCGCGTCGGCCCACGCGTCGGCGTCGAACCCCGATGCGGCATCGAGCTCGCCCAGCGCCTCCCAGTCCTCGAGGGCCGCGAGCTGCACGCGCCGGAAGAGCTCGTTGCGCACAAGCACCCGGAACGCTCGCGGGTTCGAGAGCACCGACGCCGGCTCCGGCGGCAGCACGGGCGCGCCCGGCTCCGCCGACGGATTCACGAGCGCCTCCCACTCGTCGATGAGACTCGAATCGACCTGGCGGACGAGCTCCCCGAGCCACTCGATGAGGTCGCGGAGTTCGTCGGTCTTGTCATCATCGGGGATCGTCTGGCGCGCGGCGCGGTAGGCGTCCGAGAGATAGCGCAGCACGAGGCCCTCGCTGCGGGCGAGCCCGTAGTAGCCGATGTAGTCCGCGAACGTCATCGCTCGCTCGAACAGGTCGCGCACGACGGACTTGGGACTCAGGGCGAAGTCGCCGATCCACGGCTGGCTGGCGCTGTACGTCTCGAACGCGGCATCCAGCAGCTCCTCGAGCGGCTTCGGCCACGTGACGGCCTCGAGCAGCTCCATGCGCTCCTCGTACTCGATGCCCTCGGCCTTCATCGCGGCGACCGCCTCGCCGCGCGCCTGGAACTGCTGCTGGGACAGCACCGGCCGCGGGTCGTCGAGGGTGGCCTCGAGCACGGAGATCATGTCGAGCGCGTAGGTCGGCGACTGAGGGTCGAGGAGTTCGAACACGGCGAGCGCGAACGGCGAAAGCGGTTGGTTGAGGGCGAAGTTGGGCTGCAGATCCACGGTGAGCGCGATGCGGCCGTCAGCATCCTGGGTCACGACGCCCGCGGTGCGCAGGGTGCGGTAGATCGCGAGGGCGCGGCGCGCGAGAGCGAGCTTGCCGTTCCACGACTCGTGGCTGGAGAAGATGAGATCGCGCATGTCGGAGAACGCGTCGCCGCCGCGAGCGATCACGTTGAGAATCATCGAGTGGCTGACCTGCATGTGCGACGTGAGGGTCTCGGGTGCCGCCGCGATCATCCGCTCGAAGCTCGTCTCGCTCCACGACACGAAGCCCTCCGGGGGCTTCTTGCGCACGATCTTGCGGATCTTCTTGATGTCGTCGCCCGCCTTGGCGACGAGCTTCGCGTTCTCCGCCTCGTGCTCCGGCGCCTGCGCGACGACGGTTCCGGCGGTGTCGTAACCTGCGCGTCCCGCCCGGCCCGCGATCTGGTGGAATTCGCGCGCGGTGAGCTGGCGCATCCGGGTGCCGTCGAACTTCGTCAGCGCGGTGAGTAGCACGGTGCGGATCGGTACGTTGATTCCGACGCCGAGCGTGTCGGTGCCGCAGATGACCCGCAGCAGCCCGCGCTGGGCGAGCTGCTCGACGAGGCGCCGGTACTTGGGGAGCATGCCTGCGTGGTGCACGCCGATGCCGCTGCGGATGAGCCGGCTGAGGGTCTGGCCGAACGTCGTCGTGAACCGAAACGATCCGATCGCGTCGGCGATCTCGTCGCGCTGCTCGCGGCTGATGACCTTGATGCTCGTCATAGCCTGGGCCCGCTCGAGCGCGGCCGCCTGGGAGAAGTGCACGATGTAGACGGGCGACTGGCCGGTGTGGAGCAGTTCTTCGACGGTCTCGTGCACCGGGGTGAGCGCGTAACTGTAGTGCAGCGGCACGGGCCGCTCGACGCCCGTGATCTGGCTGGTGGGCCTCCCGGTGCGCGCCGTGAGGTCCTCCGCGATGGCGGACATGTCGCCGAGCGTCGCCGACATGAGCAGGAACTGGGCCCGCGGGAGCGTGAGCAGCGGCACCTGCCACGCCCAGCCCCGGTCGGGGTCCGCGTAGTAGTGGAACTCGTCCATCACGACCTGCCCGATCGCGGCGTCGGCCCCGTGGCGGAGGGCGAGGTTGGCGAGGATCTCCGCCGTGCAGCACACGATCGGGGCATCCGCGTTCACCGAGGAGTCGCCCGTGACCATCCCGACGTTCTCCGCACCGAAGATCTCGACGAGCGCGAAGAACTTCTCGCTCACGAGCGCCTTGATGGGCGCGGTGTAGTAGGTGCGCTGTCCCTGGCCGAGCGCGACGAAGTGCGCCGCGACGGCGACGAGCGACTTGCCCGTGCCAGTGGGCGTGCTCAGGATGACGTTCGCTCCCGCCGCGAGGTCGAGAAGCGCCTCCTCCTGCGCCGGATACAGCTCGAGTCCACGGGACTCGCTGACCCAGTCGATGAAGGCCGGCCACGCGGCATCCGGGTCCCACGGTCGCGGGAGCGCGTCGAGGAGCGAGGCCATCAGGTGGAGTGCGCCGCGGCCACCCGCGCGTAGACGGACTCGACGTAGGCCCAGAAGCCCGGCACGTCGAGCCGCGTCGGAACCGTCGCGTTGGGAAGGGCCGGATCGAAATCGACGACCGTCATCCCCGTCGTGAACTCGCCTTGCGTCTCGATGTCGACGCGCGCGGGCCGGGACTCGAAGAGGTCGGGGCGCGCGACGTAGGCGACGGCGCAGACGTCGTGCACTGCTTGGCCGTCCCAATCGGGAACGTTCGGGTTGAAGTAGAACGTCGAGAGCGGCACGATCAGCTCGTCGGCGAGGGCGCCGAGCGCCGTGAACCGCTCGATGACGCCCTTGTTCGCCTGCGCCTGCAACGTGAGGTCGAGGCCGACCATCGTGACATCCCAGTCGGCGTCGAACACGATTCGCGCGGCCTCCGGGTCCGCCCAGATGTTGAACTCCGCCGCCGGGGTCGCGTTGCCGCGGGAGTAGGAGCCTCCCATGATCGTGAACGAGGCGACCCAGCGGGCGAGGGCGGGCTCGCGCTCGACCGCGAGCGCGATGTTGGTGAGCGGGCCCGTCGCGACGAGATGGATGGTGCCGGGGCGGGCCCGCACCGTCTCGATGATGAAGTCGACCGCGTGGCCGTCATGCGCCGGCAGCGTCGCGGGCGGCAGGATGACGCTGCCCAGGCCCCCGGCGCCGTGCACGTGGGCGGCGTCGCGGGCCGCCCGAGTGAGCGGCTGCGCCGCCCCGGCCACCACGGGGACCGCGGGGAAGCCGAGGTACTCGCGCAGCTCGAGCGCATTCTTCGTGACGGTCGCGAGGTCGACGTTGCCCCCGACGGTCGTGACTCCCACGAGGTCGAGGTTCGGGTCGCCGTGCGCGAGCAGGATGGCGAGTGCGTCGTCGAGACCGGGGTCGCAGTCGAGCAGGAGCTGTCGGGCCATGGCTCAAAGCTACAATCTTCTGTGACCTCCGAGCCCACCGACCCCGCCGCGACCAACGGCCCCGGCATCGATCCCGTCGATCTCGAGACGACGCTGCGCGTGCTCGAATCGATGGCGGGCCTCGACGAGGAGCACCCGGACTTCGTCGCGGTGCGCCGCGCCACGGCTCGCATGTTCAAAGCCGTGAAGAAGGAGCGGCGGCTCGCCCTCCGCGCCGCGGTAGCCGAAGCGGACAGGGCCGTGGTCGCCGCGACCGCGACCGGGGCACCCGATCGGATCGACGACGAGACGCGAGGCATCCCGATCTCCACCCGCACGACATCCCCGACCGCCGGCACGCTCATCAAGTCGCGCGCGTGCTACATCTGCAAGCAGCACTACACGCTCGTCGACGCGTTCTACCACCAGCTCTGCCCCGACTGCGCCGCCCTCAACCACGCGAAGCGGGATGCCCGCACCGACCTCACCGGCAAGCGCGCCCTGCTCACCGGCGGTCGCGCCAAGATCGGCATGTACATCGCCCTGCGCCTGCTGCGGGATGGCGCGCACACGACCATCACGACCCGCTTTCCCCGCGACGCCGTGCGCCGCTTCACCTCGCTGCCGGACTCCGAGGAATGGATCGACCGGCTCCGCATCGTCGGCATCGACCTTCGCGACCCCGCCCAGGTGATCGGGCTCGCCGACTCCGTCGCCGAGCAGGGCCCCCTCGACATCATCATCAACAACGCGACCCAGACGGTGCGCCGCTCCCCCGGCGCCTACCAACCCCTCGTCGACGCGGAGCTCGCGCCGCTCCCCGACGGACCGCTGCCGGAGATCGAGACGTTCGGGCACACCAACGACGCCCACCCGCTCGCGCTCCAGCGGTCCGTGAGCTCGCACCCGATCCTCGCTGCGGCGGCCGCGCGAGCGGAGGAGCTCACCGAGCAGGCGATGGCTGCGGGGTCGAGCTCGCTCGAACGGCTCGCCGCCGGCACCGCGATCGATGCCGGCGGCCTCATCCCCGATGTCGACGACGTCAACTCGTGGACGCAGCGTGTCGACGAGGTCGATCCGCTCGAGCTGCTCGAAGTGCAGCTCGCCAACTCCACGGCTCCGTTCATCCTCATCTCCAAGCTCCGTCCCGCGATGGCCGCCTCCCCCGCGCGGCGCAAGTACGTGGTCAACGTGAGCGCCATGGAGGGGGTGTTCAATCGCGGGTACAAGGGGCCGGGGCATCCGCACACGAACATGGCGAAGGCCGCTGTGAACATGCTCACCCGCACGAGCGCGCGCGAGATGTTCGAGACCGACCGCATCCTCATGACGAGCGTCGACACCGGCTGGATCACCGATGAGCGACCGCACCCGACGAAGGTGCGCCTCGCCGAGGAGGGCTTCCACGCCCCGCTCGACCTCGTCGACGGCGCCGCCCGCGTGTACGACCCGGTCGTGCGCGGCGAGGCGGGCGAGGACCTCTTCGGGGTCTTCCTCAAGGACTACCGGCCGGGGCAGTGGTGAGCTGGTCGCCGTTCCCGTTCCCGTCGGGCACCCGCGTCTCGATCCGGCGGCTCCTGCCGGACGGCATGGCGACGGATGCCGTCGGCTGGGTGCACCTCTCCGACGACACCCACGTGGTCGTCGCCACGAAGCGCGGCCTCGAGACGATCGAGCTCGCGGCTATCATCGCCGCGAAGGAAGTGCCACCCCCGCCTCCCCCGCGGGAGCGTCAGTAGGCTGAGGGGATGTCGCGGGCCGGAGTCGATGAGCGGATCTCCTTCGCCGCGCTCGACCTGCTGCGCAGCCGCGGTCCCTCCGCCGTGAGCGTGGAGTCGGTCGCGGCTCACTCCGGGGTCGCGAAGACGACCATCTACCGGCGGTTCGAGAACCGCGACGAGCTTCTCGCCGCCGCGGTCGTGTCGGCCACCCGCCCGATCGACCTGCCCGAGGGCCTGAGCGCCGAGGACACGGTGCGCTGGGCGCTCCGGCACGCGCGCGACATGATCGAGAACGTCGTCGGTCGGGGTGCGCTCGCGGCGGTCATGGCCGACGGCGACCCGGTCTTCCGCGACGTGCTGCTGGGGATGATCCGCGCCTCGATCGGACCGTTGCGCCACGACCTGCGCGCCGAGGTCGCCGACGGCGAGCTTCGGGCGGACCTCGACATCGAACTCGTGCTGTCCGTGCTCATGGGCGCGGTCATCGCGGAGATGATCCGCGGGCGCCCCACCGATGACGAGTGGGTCGAATCGGTGCTCGGGCTGCTCTGGCCCGGGCTGTCCGGCCCGGGCCGCAGGGCTCGCTAGTAGCCCGCGTCGATGATCTTGCCGGGGTTGAAGTTCGACCCCGGGTCCGCTCCGTCGAAGAGCGCCTGCATGACCGCGACGCCCTCGGGCGAGATGTCCTCGGCGAGCCACGGCGAGTGCTCGCGACCGACCCCGTGGTGGTGCGAGATCGTGGCATCCGTGTCGACGAACGCCTGCTGGATGGCGTTCTTGACGATGTTGTACTCCCCGAGCGGGTCGTTCTTGAAGACGAACGCGAAGGTGAAGTACAGGCACGCGCCCGAGTGGTACGAGTGCGAGAGGTGCGACATGATCCACCCCTTCACCCCGATCTCGTCGTAGGCCTTCTGCGCGGCCGCGTAGACGTTCTTGTGCACGTCGATCAGCCGCGACCACGGTGCCGCCGTCTCGGAGACATCGCCGGCCGCACCCATGTCGAGCAGGAAGTCGCGCAGATAGGGCGTGTCGAACTTCTTCTGGTCGTAGAGGATGCCCGGCCCCTCACCGACCCCCATGCCGCCGTGCTTCTTCACGATCGCATCGGTGAGCTTCTTCTGGCGCTTCGCGTGCGCCGTGCCGCCCTCGTAGCCGATGAAGGAGATGCAGATGTCGTCGAGATTCCAGCCCTTGCGCTTCATGAGAGCCGGGAGCACGGTCTCGGCGGTGAACTTCGAGAAACCGTGCCGCTCCTTGCTCGTCGCGAGGGTGAAGCCGGTCTCGCGTGCGTCGGAGATTCGCGTGATCGACGGCGTCGCATCCGACTCGGAGATCTCGCGCATCGCCTCGATGCCGGCGGCCCAGTTCGGGAAGAAGTAGGCGTAGATGTTGCGCTTCTCAGGGACGCGGTGCACTTGCACGGTGACCTCGGTGATGACGCCGAGCCGCCCCTCGCTCCCGAGGATCATCTCGCGAACGCTCGGACCGCTCGACGTGGAGGGCAAGGGCCGCAGCACGAGGGTGCCGCCGGGGCGCACCATCCGGAGGCCGCGGCAGATGTCGGCGATGTCGCCGTACTTGTCCGACTGCATTCCCGAGGACCGGGTTGCGACCCAGCCGCCGACCGTCGAGTGGGTGAAGCTGTCCGGGAAGTGACCGATGGTCCAGCCCTTCGCGTTGAGCTGAGCCTCGAGGTCCGGACCCTGGGCACCGGCCTGGATGCGCGCGAGCCCCGACTCGGCGTCGATGGCGACGACCTCGCGGAGCCGACCGAGGTCGAGGGAGATGACGACGCGCTTCTCCCCGCGGTGCGGCTCGAGGCTGCCGCCGATGTTGCTGCCGCCCCCGAACGGGATGATCACGGCGTCGGCGGCGACCGCGGCATCCACGATCGCCTGCACCTGCGCCTCATCCGCCGGGTAGACGACGACGTCGGGGCTGCGCTGGATCTGGTTCCCGCGGATGCGCACGAGGTCGCGGAGGCTCTTGCCGTAGGTGTGGATGACGCGCAGCATGTCGTCGGTCGAGACGTGCTCGGCGCCGACGATCGCGGCGAGCTGCTTGACGAAGGCGGCCGTCGCCTTGGACTTGCCGACCTTGAGGTCGGCGAACGACGGCTCTCCCGCGCGAGTCGCGGTGAGGAGGTCGAGGCCGACCGCCTGCAGGACGAACGGTGCGAAGCCCGGCTTGTCCTCGTGGTGGAAGCCCACGCCTTCGTTTCCCCAGCCCCACCACTTCATGTGCTTGACGGCGGTCATCAGCGTCCCTTCTCTGCGTGCTCGCGCGACGGCATCGGCTGCACGGTCTCGTGGAGGCGTCGCACTTCCGCAGCGAGGCGGACCGAGAACTCCTCGGTCGATTCGCCTGTGGTCGGGGTGATCGGGGCGCCGAACACGACTGTAACGGGCAACCGGCCCCTCTTGGGCCAGTTCACGCCGCGCGGCATCGCCGTGCTCGCCCCGACGAGCGCGACCGGGATGCACGGGGTGCCGGTCGCGAGCGACAGCGCTGCGGCGCCGGGCTTGAACCGACCCATCTCGCCGTGCTTGGATCGGCCCCCCTCGGGGAAGATCAGCAGCGGCACCCCGCGCTCCAGGAGCGACCGGGATGACCCGGTCCGCTTGCCCTCGGAGTTCCGTTCGATCGCGAACGCGTTGAAGAAGAGCGTCGTCAGCCACTTCCGCCAGGCGACATCGAAGAAGTAGTCCGCCGCGGCGCCCGCCGCGAGGTATCGGGACAGTCGGCGGGGCAACCACCCGAAGATGAGCGGGGCATCCAGGTGGCTCGAGTGGTTCGCGACGAGGATGAAGGGGGCATCGACCGAGTCGAGCCGATCGAGTCCTCGCGTCGAGACGCGCACGAGCGACCAGACGAGGGGTTTGAGGAGGCCCCGCTGCGCGACGAAGCGAACGGCGGCCACGGGCTTCGACCTGAAGCGGTCCACTAGTCGTCCTTCCGATCCACGACGGGATGTTCGGAGCCGACCGACTGCGGGCCTGGTGCCCGTCGCCTCGCCGTCAGGCGGCGGGAGATCCACCGCACCGTGAACCGGGGCAGGTGCCGGGCAAACCACCCGAGCACCCGGTACCGAACCGTCGGTATGGAGATCACGCGACCCCGGTCGACGTCGCGCAGCGCGAGCCGGACCACCACGTCGGGCTCCGTCCAGAGCCAGTCCGGGATGGAGCTCGTGCGCACTCCCGCCCGAGCGTGCCACTCGGTCGAGACCCACCCGGGAAGCAGCGCCGTCACCGTCACCCCCGTGCCGTGGAGCTCGACCGCGAGACCCTGGGTGAACGCGGTGACCCAGGCCTTGATCGCGGCGTAC
Source organism: Antiquaquibacter soli (assembly GCF_030580675.1). GTDB lineage: Bacteria > Actinomycetota > Actinomycetes > Actinomycetales > Microbacteriaceae > Rhodoglobus > Rhodoglobus soli. Next base: position 1,718,114 of record NZ_JAUQUB010000001.1, read on the forward strand.
GAGCCGGTGGCGAGGTACGTCTGCAGGCTCGAGACGTTGAGGATCGTGCCCGAGCCGCGGGGCACCATGGCGCGGGCGGCCGCGGAGGACAGCACGAGCACCGCCCGGCACATCACCTCGAAGGCATGGTCGTGCACCGCCGGATCCCCCTCGGTGAAGCCCTGGTGCACGCCGAAGCCGGCGTTGTTGATGACGACGTCGATGGGCCGATCGGGGTCCTCGATGCGCCGCGCGACGCGGTCGACGTCCGACCGGTCGCCGAGGTCGGCGCGCAACGTCTCGACATGGATGCCGCTCGCGGCATGCAATTCGGCCGCGACGGCGTCGAGGCGCTCCTCATCACGGGCGACGAGCACGAGGTCGAATCCCCGCGCGGCCAACTGCCGGGCGAACTGGGCGCCGATGCCCGAGGTGCCGCCGGTCACGAGAGCCGTTGCCATGGTCGATACCTTACGCTACGGGCCCCGTAGCGTAAGGCGGGTAGACTGCTCGCACAGCGACCAGGTCTCGGAGGTATGACGGATGCCCGAACAGCCGGAGGCGTCCGTGGAGACGGCCGGGGGCGGGGCCTTCCCGGCGCCTCACTTCGACGTTCGCGACTTCGCGCGGACAGCCGCGGGAAGCCATCGTGAGAGGCTCGGGCTCGAGTCCTACCGCTCCGCCCGGCTCACCGACGACACGCTGCGCGCGCTGCGCTACCTGCAGATCATCGAGCGCGCGACGATGACCCACTTGCGCAGCGTGCTCGTCACCGCGACGCACAAGGATGCCCGCATCACCGCGTTCCTCGTCACGTGGGCGTACGAGAAGTACTGGATCGCCGACGCACTCGAGCAGATCATCCTCGCCCACCAGCCCGAGGGCGCGGAGGCGGACCGCTCCCCCTTCATCACGCCCGTCGAGCGCACCATCCGCGAGTCCATCGTCGCGAACATCATCGGCGTCCCGATGATCGCCGTCCACATGGCGCTCGGCACGGTCGACGAGTGGCTCACCCAGGCGGCCTACCGCCGGCTCGCCGACCTTGACGGCAACCCGCAGCTGGCCCAGACGATCGCCGAGTTCCTCGAGGTCAAGGAGCGGCAGCTCGACTTCTTCGAAGCTCAGGCCCGATTCCGGCTCACGGAGTCGCCGCGGGCCCGCTCGCTGACCCGAAAGCGGCTCGCTCGCACCCCGTGGCCCATCGGCGCGAAGGCCGAGCCGGATTCCGAGACCCGCTGGTTCCTCACCCACCTGTTCAGCGGCGCCCCCGAGGTCGTCGACGAGATCGACGCGCGCGTCGACACGCTGCCCGGCCAGTCCGGGCTGCGCCTCATCCGAAAGGCCGCCCGGCTGTGACCCCAGCTCGCACGACCACCCGCTCGACTACCGCCCGCTCGGCGCCGTCCCGCTCGGCGAAGAAGACCGCGGACGCGCCCGTCCTGACGGACGAGCACGTGTTCCTCACCGGCGGGACCGGGTTCGTGGGGCAGGCGATCCTCGAGCGACTGCTGTCGTCGCATCCGGGCACCCGCATTTCGGTGCTCGTGCGGGGCAAGGGCAGCCAATCCGCGCAGGCCCGCCTCGAGAACATGCTCCGCAAGCCGGTCTTCAAGGCCTGGATGGACCGGGTGGGAGAGGAGGAGGCCCGACGCCAGTTCGCCGAGCGGGTCTCCGTCGTCGACGGCAGCCTGAGCAACGTCGGCGCCCTGCCCGGCGATCTCGACGTCGTCATCCACTCCGCCTCGACGGTCTCCTTCGACCCTCCCATCGACGAGGCCTTCGACACGAACGTCGGCGGCGCGCACGGCGTCTACGGCGCCCTCCTCGCGAGCGGCAGCGACCCGCACGTCGTCCACATCTCCACGGCCTACGTCGGGGGGATCCGCAAGGGGATCGTCCCCGAGGCGTCCCTCAGCCACGATGTCGACTGGCGCGCCGAGTCCGACGCCGCGAAGTCCGCCCGCGAGCGGGTCGAGCTCGAGTCGCGCCAGCCGGAGGCGCTCCGCCGACAGCTGCAGCGCGCGAAGGCCCGCCACGGCAAGACCGGCCCGCAAGCGGTCGCGCAGTTCGCCGAGGCCGCGCGCGCCGAGTGGGTGCGCGAGCGACTCGTCGACTACGGCCGCACTCGTGCCGAGAGCCTCGGCTGGACCGACGTGTACACGCTCACGAAGGCGTTCGCCGAGCGCGCCGCCGAGGAGCTGTGGGCGGAGGCCGGACATCGGCTCTCGATCGTGCGCCCGTCGATCATCGAGAGCGCACTCCACCACCCGTTCCCGGGCTGGATCGACGGGTTCAAGGTCGCCGACCCGCTCATCATCGCCTACGGCCGCGGTCAACTCCCGGACTTCCCCGGCCTGCCGGACTCGGTGCTCGACGTCATCCCCGTCGACTTCGTCGTCAACGCGACGCTCGCCGTCGCCGCGCGGCCCGCCGTGCCGAAGGAGCCGCGGTACTTCCAGGTCGTGTCAGGCAAGAGCAACCCGCTCCCGTTCCACCGCATGTACGAGAACGTCAACACGTACTTCACCGCCAACCCGCTGCCCGACGAGAAGGGCGACATCCGCGTGCCGTCGTGGCGCTTCCCCGGAGGGCAGAAGGTCGAGAAGGCGCTCGTGAAGCGCGAGCGCCAGGCCGAGCGCGCGGAGCGCCTCATCGAGCGGATGCCCGCGACGCCCCGCACCCGCACGTGGCTGGACGGCGTCGTGAAGGGTCAGCACGGCCTCGCACAACTCCGCGCCTTCACGGAGCTCTACCGCGCCTACGTGCAGACGGAGATCATCTTCGACGACACCAACACCCGCGCGCTGCTCGCGACGCTTCCCGCGGACGTTCAGCGCGACGAGGGCTTCGACGTCACTGAGATCGACTGGGAGCACTACTTCCAGAACATCCACTTCCCCGCGGTGACGACCCTGACGCGCGCGTTCGGCAAGCGACCCGCCGCGAAGGCGAAGGTCACGCGGGCACTGCCCGAGCGCAGCGACGTGGTCGCGATCTTCGACCTCGAGGGCACCGTCCTCGAGTCGAACCTCGTCAAGCAGTACCTGCAGCTGTGGTCGGGAACCGTGCCGCGCAAGCGCGTCGCTCACGATCTCGCAGATTTCGCGTTCTCCCTGCGCAAGTACTGGCGGGCGGAGCGCCGCGACCGCGGCGAGTTCATCCGCACCTTCATGCGGCGCTACGAGGGTTTCAAGGTCGCGCAAATCCAGCGCGACGTGCGCGGCTCGTTCGGCAAGGCGATGATGCGCCGGGCGCTGCCCGAGGCGCTCGCTCGAGTGCAGCAGCACCGGGACGCCGGCCACCGCACGATCCTCGTCACCGGCACGATCGACCTCATGGTCGAGCCGTTCGTTCCGTACTTCGACGAGGTCGTGGCCGGCCGGATGCACGAGCGCGACGGCATCCTCACCGGCTTCCTCGCCGACCCGCCCCTCGTCGACGAGGCTCGGGCGGCGTGGCTGCGGCACTACGCCGCCCAGAACGGATTCGACCTCACGCAGTCGTACGGGTACGGCGACAGCCACGCCGACCTGGTGTGGCTGCAGCTGCTCGGAAACCCGACGGCGGTGAACCCCGACATCCACCTCTACCGGCACGCGCGGGAGAAGCACTGGAACGTGGTTGACTGGAAACGCGGGGCAGCACCCGTCGCCCAGCCGCAGGACTCCGAAGCATCAGTGGCCCTCACCGAAGGAGCAGGCAATGGCGTTTGATATCGACAAGTACACCGCGACGTCGGTGAGCGTGGCGTGGCAGGACCTCGACTTCGACGAGTTCGAGTCGAACCCGCTGCCCGAGTCGACGCTGCGCAGCCTGCGTTACATGTGCGACATCGAGTACCACACGGTCTGCTACCTCCGCGACCTTCTCGTCACGCCCTCCCACAAGGAGGCCGACGTGAGCGCCTTCATGACGATGTGGAACCGTGAGGAGTTCTGGCACGGCGAGGCTCTCGCCGCCGTCCTCGGCAAGCACGGCGTCGTCGTCGACTTCGACCAGCTGAAGGCCACCCGACTCAAGCTCGGCTGGAAGGACCGCCTCGACCCGATCAAGCAGTCGCTGCTGGGCAACATCGTGGGCAAGGACTTCATCGCCGTCCACATGATCTGGGGCGCGGCCAACGAGTGGTCTGCCGTCGCGGCGTACAACCGCCTTGCCGACCTCGAGGGCCACCCCGTGCTCGCCGAGCTGCTGCGCCGCATCGCCAAGCAGGAGGCCCGGCACGTCGCGTTCTACGCGACCCAGGCTCGCGAGCGGCTCGCGAAGAGCAAGAAGGCCCAGGTGCTCGCGCGCTTCGCCCTCAAGAACGCGTGGGGCCCCGTCGGGTCCAGCGTCATGGAGCCCGAGGAGGTCACCCACGTGATGGGCCACCTCTTCGCCGGCGACGAGGGGCTGCGCGAGATCCGCAAGCTCGACGAGCACATCTCCCGGATGCCCGGCCTCGAGGGACTCACGATCGTGGAGACCTCGATGAAGAAGTACGGGGTCGCCGCCTAGCGGCGGATCTCCACGAGCAGCACCCACGCGTTGAGCACGGTGCCGACGAAGCCGAGGACCATCCCGGCGACAACGAAGTAGAGCCCCGCGACCGACCCGGCGGCAAGCACCGCTCCCCCGGCGAGGAAGGCGAGGGCCGGCACCACGAGGACGGCGCCCTTGAGGATGCCGGCGCGCGCGTCATCCCGCACGAGCCGCAGCGTCGACTCGAGGGCGAAGCCGAGGCAGACGAGGGCGAAGAGGATTGTCGCGGCTCCGAGCCACGCGAGCGGGATCGCCGGGATCAAGCCCAGCACCGACACGACGGTGGCGAGCACCAGCACCGAGATCGTCGCCCCCGCTCGGGAGGGCAACGACGGGAACCTCACGATGACGTCGATGTTGACGCTCATCGCGACGATGATGAGCCCGGCGAGAGCGGCCGACGCTCCCGCGACCGCGACGAACAGGTCACTCCACTCGGCGATCTCCATGCCGCCACCCTAGCGGCGGCGCGAAACCCGCGTCAGTCGAAGAGCTCGGAGAGCCAGTTGTCCTTCTTCTTGCGGTACGGCTGCGCATAGCCGTTGTGGCCCTGGCCGTAACCCTGCTCGCGGTACTGGGGAGCGGGCGGCTGGTAGGCGGGCGCTTGCGGGGCGGATGCCGCGGCTCCCGCGCGATCGATGATCTTGTCGAGCTCGCCGCGGTCGAGCCACACTCCCCGGCATTCGGGGCAGTAGTCGATCTCGATGCCGTTTCGCTCGCTCATGACCAGGGTTGCGGAGTCGGTGGGGCACTTCATGCCCCCATCCTGTCGTGCGCGACTTGGAGGAAACTGGATGGACTACCGTAAGACCGTGAGCGTACGAATCGAACGCGTCGACCTGCCCGGCATGGGTGTGCGCAACGACGTCATCACCGCCAACGGGCGCCGCATCAGCGTCGTGTCGCTGCGATCGGGCGAGCGCGAGGTGGCGCTCTTCGATGCCGACGACCCCGACGCGAGCACCGACTCCATCGCACTGACGGACGATGAGGCCGCCGCTCTCGCGGAAGTCCTGGGCGCGAGCATCCAGCTCTCCCGGCTGTCGAGCCTGAGCGACCGCGCACTCGGCCTCTACACGGAGGAGTTCTCGCTGCCCGGCGGCTCGGGCTACATCGGGCGCCCGATGGGCGACATGAAGGCGCGCACGCTCACGAGCTCGTCGATCGTCGCGATCGTGCGCGGCAGCCAGGTGCTCTCCTCCCCCACTCCGGACGTGCTGCTCGAGCACGGTGACACGATCGTCGCCGTCGGAACACGCGCCGGGCTCGATGCCCTCGCCAAGCTCATCGACCGCGGGCCGGGTTAGACCGCCGTGCACGAGACGACACTCCTGTTGATCGAGGTCGGAGCCCTCCTCCTCGTCCTGAGCGTTCTGGGTCGTCTCGCGCTGCGCTTCGGCATCTCCCCGATCCCGCTCTACCTGCTCGCGGGCCTCGCCGTCGGTCACGGCGGTCTCGTGCCCCTCGATGCGAGCGAGGAGTTCTTCGAGATCGGCGCCCAGATCGGCGTCATCCTGCTCCTCGCGATGCTCGGCCTGGAGTACTCGCCGCGCGAGCTCATGGCGAGCCTGAAGCAGTCGCGCGTCGCGGGACTCCTCGACGGACTGCTCAACGCCGTGCCGGGTGCCCTGTTCGGACTCGTCATGGGGTGGGGATGGCTCGCAGCGGTCGCCCTGGCCGGAATCACGTGGGTCTCGTCGTCGGGAGTGATCGCGAAGGTGCTGCGCGACCTCGGCCGACTCGGCAACCGGGAGATCCCCGTCGTCCTCTCGGTGCTCGTCATCGAGGACCTCGCGATGGCGTTCTACCTGCCGATCCTCTCCGCCCTCGTGATCGGCACCGGACTTCTGCAGGGCTCGCTCACGGTCGCTCTCGCGGTCGGGGTGGTGGCGGTCATCCTGTTCATCGCCGTGCGCTTCGGCAAGCAGCTGTCGCGGCTCTTCCCCGCGCACCTTCCCGAGCCCCTGCTACTCGGCGTCCTCGGGCTCACGATGCTCGTCGCCGGCCTCGCCGAGCAGGTGAGCGTGTCGGCCGCCGTGGGCGCGTTCCTCGTCGGGATCGCGATCTCGGGCCAGGTCGCGCACAACGCGACGGTCATCCTCTCGCCGCTGCGCGACCTGTTCGCCACCGTCTTCTTCGTCTTCTTCGGCCTCTCGACGAGCCCGGCGGACATCGTGCCGGTGCTCGTGCCCGCGTTCGTCCTCGCGATCGTGACGATGGCCACGAAGACGCTGGCTGGCTACCTGGCGGCCCGGCGCGCAGGCATTGGCATCCCGGGCCGCTGGCGAGCGGGACTCTCCCTCACTCCGCGCGGGGAGTTCTCGATCGTCATCGCCGGACTCGCGGTCACCGCAGGCCTCGAACCCGCCCTCGCCCCGCTCGCGACCGCCTACGTGCTCATCACCGTTATCGCGGGACCCCTGCTGGCCCGCATCCCCGACGCGCAGTGGTTCAAGGATGCCGTCCGCCGCCGTCGTCTCGCCGCCGAGGCCCGCGCCGCGGCGAGCTCGTGAAGCTCTACCTCTCCTCCTACGGGCTCGGCAACGCGGGCCACGAGCTGGCCGCCCTCGCCGGGAGCCGCACGCGAACCGCGCTCGTGATGAACGCGCTCGACGGGTACGGTGACCGTCTCACGCGCCAGATCGCGGAGAACGTCGAGGCTCTCGCCGCGATCGGGCTGCACGCGAGTGAGGTCGACTTGCGCGACTACTTCGGTCGGGCAGGCGACCTCGAGCGCGATCTGGCCGAGTTCGGAGTCGTGTGGGCCGTTGGGGGAAACTCATTCGTCCTGCGGCGAGCCATGCGCGAGAGCGGATTCGACGGCGCGATCGCCGAGAGGGTCCGCGCAGGCGACCTCGTTTACGGCGGGTTCAGCGCGGGAGCTGTCGTGGCGACGTCCACCCTCCGCGGCATCGAGTCCGTCGATCCGCCGGACGACGTGCCGCCGGGGTACCCGCGGGAGGTCGTCTGGGAGGGGCTGGGATTCGTCGAGACAGCCCTGGCTCCGCACTATCGATCGCCGCACCCGGAGTCTGCGGCCGTCGAGGCCATGGTCGCGGAATTCACTTCCCGAGGTGTTCCAGTGCTCGCCCTGCGCGACGGAGACGCGCTGCTCGTAGACGGGGCATCCTCCCGGGTCGTCGGATGAGGCGCGGGGTACGCTAGGCCCATGAGCCGGATCTTCGGGATGCCCGTCTCCTCGGTCTACCCCCTGTACGTCGCCAAACTCGAGCGCAAGGGCCGCACGCCGGAGGAGCTCGACGAGGTCACCCGCTGGCTCACGGGCTTCGACGACGCGCAACTACGGCACCACCTCGAGGCGGGTTCGACGTTCCGCGAGTTCTTCGACGCGGCCGAACTCAACCCCGCGGCGGATCTCATCACCGGCGTGATCTGCGGGGTGCGCGTCGAGCAGATCGACGACCCGCTCATGCAGAAGATCCGCTACCTCGACAAGCTCGTCGACGAGCTCTACAGGGGCAAGCCGATGGAGAAGGTCTTGCGCACCCCGGCGGTTCCCGCATGATCGACGGCACCCAGCCCACATCGACGGCGCGCACGGCCGTTCGGATGCTCCTCGGGGCGTCCCTCGTGTTCGCGGGCATCGCCCACCTCACGTTCGGCCGTCGCGGATTCCGGGCGCAAGTGCCCGCTTCCCTGCCCTTCGATGAGGACCTCGTGGTCGTCGGCTCGGGTGCTGCCGAGATCGGACTCGGTTCGGCGCTTCTCGCTGCCGGACGCCGGCGAGTGCCCGTCGGATGGCTCGCCGCCGCTTTCTTCATCGCCGTGTTCCCCGGCAACATCTCCCAGCTCATCCACCGCCGCGACGCTTTCGGGCTCGACACCGACGCGAAGCGCTGGGCGCGACTGCCCTTCCAGCCTGTCCTGGTGGCGGCGGCGTTGTGGTCGACCGGCGCGTGGCGGGATCGGGCGGCGCTCGCCCGTCAGGTGCGGCGGTAGCGTCCGAGATGCTGGAGGAGAGCGCGCGCGTGGAGGGTGAAATCGAGATTGTCAGCGACGGAACCGGAATCGCGGTGATCGGCTCGGTGGACGACGTGGAGCGCTTCTTCCTCATGTCGGGCCTCGACCGTCTACCGTCGAGGCCGGTCGACTTCCACCGCGTCTGGTCGATCGCGACCGTGGGAGGAACGGTAGCCGAGGCTGCTGCAACCGCTGGTGCTTCCGCGGGCCGCTGGGTGAAGCTGACGGAAGAGTCCGCGCGCATGTTCCAGAAGTCCCAGATGATGACAGGCTCGACTGAGGGAGTCGTGCGGGCCATTGCTCTCAGAAACAAGAGCACGGCGAAGCACATCCTTGAGATCGTCACCAAACCAGGCACGGTTCTCACCAATCCGGCCGTCCTCGCCGGCGCCGCAGCGGTCATGTCGCAGTACGCGATGCAGCACCAGATGGACGAGATCGCCGACTACCTCAAGACGATCAACGAGAAGGTCGACGACATCCTCCGCGGGCAGAAGAATGCGGTCCTCGCCGACATGATCGGCGTGGATCTGGTGATCGAGGAAGCCATGACGATCCGCGATCAGGTCGGCCGCGTGTCGGAAATCACGTGGTCGAAGGTGCAGGCAACCTCCCAGACGCTCGCCCGGACGCAGGCCTACGCGCTCCGGGAACTGGATGCGATCGCAGAGAAGCTGAGAAAAAAGGCCGACATGGGCGATATCGCCCGAGTCACGCGGGAGCTGGAGCCTCAGGTTGCAGAATGGCTGGCCGTACTCGCGCGGACCGTCCAACTCCAAGAGGGCGTGTCAGTGCTTGAACTGGATCGCGTGCTGGACGCCTCGCCAGAGGAGCTCGAGGACCATCACGCTGGACTGCTCGCGGCCCGGCACAACCGCCTCCGCCACATCGAGCGGTGCACCGGAACTCTGCTTGCGCAGATGGACGAAACCGTTCGAAAGGCAAACGCTGCGGTGCTGCTCAACCCGTTCGATTCGCCTGCTGCGGTGAAGTCGAGCAACAATGTGGTCGAGCGAGTCCACGGCCTGCGCGACCGACTCGGGATCGCGGCGGGTAGCGACGGCATCGCTGCTAAGCGCTGGAGCCAGGCCGCAGGTGAGATGGTGGAAAAGATCAAAGAGGGCACTGTTGGCGGCGCGGGGGTAGCCAAGCGTCTGGGTAGCCAAGCTCTGAACCGGGTGAGCGAGCCTTTCCGCCCCGTTGATGCGAACGGTGACGGTATTGCCGACGAGGTCCCTGCCGTTATCGCGGCGCAGCACGCTGGCAGCGCCGTCAAAGCCGCCGTCTCCGGGCTCACGGGCACCATCGGCAACACTCTGCGGCCCAAGAAGGCGTCGGATAACTCGGCAAACCCAGAAGCCAACTAGCGCCCGCTCAGTCGAGCTCAAAGTCGGGATGGATGCTCCATCCCGCGACCCTCTCTAGGTCGGCGGCGAGCCGCAGCGCCTCCAGTCGTGCGTGATCGTCGCTCCGGGTCGAATAGACGTCCAGCGCGACCGGCGGAGGGTCACCGAACTTCGGGATCTCCACCTCCACCCACGCACCTCCGCCGAGTTGCACTCTCGGCCTCGACGAGCCGATGCCTTCAACCGACTCGTCTCGCGCGAGCGCGACCACCGCCAGAGCATCCACGCGGCTCAGTGCAACGGGAACGACGAGGGTGGCGGCGTAGAGATCCGGCTCGGTCATCCAACCATCCTGGCGGACGGAGCCTACAGAATGAAGAAAGCCGCCCGGAGGCGGCTTTCTGCATTTGTGGACCGGAGGGGATTCGACGCCCCACCGGTGCCGCCGCCACGTCGCGGTAACCGGACCGTGGCAGGTCACGACGGGGCGACGCGACGGACTGCGCCGGCGGGGACCCCGGTGGATCGGATCCTACTGGGGTGCACAAATGAAGAAAGCCGCCCGGAGGCGGCTTTCTTCATTTGTGGACCCGAGGGGATTCGAACCCCTGACCCCCTGCATGCCATGCAGGTGCGCTACCAACTGCGCCACGGGCCCGTGAAACGTGCTTGACCACTATACCCGAAGCCCGGGGGTGCGGATGACCACGGCCGGAGCATCCCGCAGACTGGAGGGGTGAGCGAACCGATCACCGTATCCATCACCCGAATCGTCGACCCCGCGCAGGCCCGCCAGTTCGCGGCGTGGGCGAGATCGGGCGAGGACCTCATGAGCACCTACCCCGGCTACCTGGGGTCGGGCTGGATCCGCCCCGACCCGGCGAGCCCCGAGTGGCACATGCTGTTCCGGTTCGCGGATGCCGCGTCCCTCGCCACCTGGCAGGAGTCCGACGAGCGGCGCTGGTGGATGGCGTCCGCTCTCGGGATCGTCGAGCACACGCCTGAAGAGCGCCTCACCGGCATCGAGGGGTGGTTCGATCATCCCTCGTCGGTCGAGGTCATCGCGAGCACTCCCCCGGCGCCACCGCGCTGGAAGCAGATGATCTCGATCTTCGTCGTGTTCTTCCCGTTGAGCCTGTTCGCGAACTGGGCGCTCTCGCCGCTCACGTCGACGTGGCCGCTCGTCTTCCGCGTACTGCTCACGGTCGTGCTCATCACCCCGGTGATGACCTACCTGGCCATGCCGTTCGTCACCCGGGCACTGCGGCCCTGGCTGATGAAGAAGAAGGCCTAGTCGGCGACCGGAACGGGCTCGAGGTCGAGCGGGATGACCGGGCAGTCCTTCCACAGGCGCTCGAGCGAGTAGTACATCCGGTCTTCCTCGTGGAAGATGTGGGCGACGAGATCGCCGAAGTCGAGGAGCACCCACCGGCCCTCGGCGCGCCCCTCGCGGCGCAGCGGCTTCGAGCCGGCCTCGATGAGCTTGTCCTCGATCTCGCTCGCGATCGACTGCACGTTGCGCTCGTTGCGACCCGTGACGAGAAGGAAGACGTCCGTCAGCGGAAGCGGACCCGACACGTCGAGAGCGACGAGATCCTCGCCCTGCTTGGAGTCGGCGGCTCGAGCGGCCACCGCCAGGAGATCGCGGGCGTGTTCGGATGCAGTCACAGGGTCCTTCGGTTGCGGGTCATCTAGAAGACGCCGACCGCCAGCGCGACCACGAGGAGTCCGACGACGACGACGGCCATCGATGCGGCCGCGATCAGCAGGGCGGTGAGGGCGCGATTGCCCTTCGGCTTCGGAGCGTGGCCGATGTTCGAACCCGACTGGGTGCTGACGGCCTTGATGGCGCTCACAGGAGCGGAGTCCGTCGAGACGAGCTCCGCGTCGTGCGACTCGAAGAGCCGGTCGATGCCCTCGTGCTCGAGTCGCGCCGAGGCGCCCGTGGCCGCGAGCGAGTGCGGGAGGTCGATCGAGCCGGTGAGCATGATCTCGCCGGTGCCGGTGAGCGGGCCGCGGATGTCGCCATCCGGGATGATCGGCAGCACGAGCGCGCTCGTCGTCGCCGACCCGCTGCCGACGGTGCGGCTGAGCGTGGTCTCGATGGGCTGCGACGGGTCGTCCTGCTGCAGCTGGGTCGACCAGTGGCCCTGCGGCGGCGTCCAAGGACTGGCCTCCTCCGCGACGGGCGCGGGAGCGGGGTCGGGAGCGGCGGGGACGACGGGCGGGATGCTCGGGGCGTCGTGCTGCCCGGCCAGCCAGTCGAACTCGTTCAGCGCGTTCGTGAGGCCCGTGTTCGGTTCCGGCTCGGGAGCCGACGTCGGCAGCGTCGAGATCGGCTGGGCCGACTCGGGGGCCACCGAGGGAGCCGGAGCGGATGCCGCGGGCGGCTCCGTCCCAGACGGAGCGCTCCCGGCGACGAGGTTCGCGAACGGCCACGCCTGCTCCTCGTCCGAGGGCGCTACCGGCTCAGGGCGCGGAGGTTCCTGCAGCTCCGGGACCGCCGCTGCAGCCTCGGCTGCCTGGAGGGCGCGCAACTCACGACGAGTGAGGGTGTGCTCGGGGGCGACCGACTCAGGGATTGCCGAGATCGGCGGCTCGATGTGCTCCACGGGCGCGACCGCCGCGGGAGCGATGGTCGGCGGGACGGCCGCGATGGGTGCCTCGGGAACCGACGGAGCAACCGCGGCGGATGGGGTCACGCGCCCCTCGGTCTGATAGTCGAGGTCGGCAGCGGCGAGCGGCTCGATCGGCTCGGTCCACCCGGGGATCGCCGTGACGGGGGCATCCGGCGCGGCGGAACGACGCCCCTCCGGACTGAAGTCGCGCGGTCGGAAGGCGGGACGGTCGGCCACCGGCATCGCCTGGGTGGGCGGGAGAGCATCCTGACCCGGCTCGGGCGTGGTGCCGCGCGGGCGGAACGAGGGGCCGTCATAGGTGGGGATCGCCGGCTTCTGCTGGGTGACGTAGTCGAGGGGCTCGCCGGAGGGGGCCGCGGCGCGACGGCCGCCCGACTGCGGCGCCGAACCGGGTTGCGCCGGGGTCTGCTGGAGCTGAGCGGCGCGGCGGGCGGTGGTGTCCCACATCTCGCGAGGCGCCGACGGGTCCGAGTACACGCCGACGGCGGGCTCCGCGTTCTCCGCGCGCTCACTCTGCCGGGCTGCACGCCGCGACTGCGGCTGCTGGTCCTGGAAAGTGGTCATCTAGCTACTCCGATACAAGTGGTGCTTGGCGATGTACTGGACGACTCCATCTGGGACCAAATACCAAACCGGAAAGCCCCGACTGACTCTGCTTCGACAATCTGTGGAGGATATCGCCAGTGCCGGCACTTCAAGCGAGCTTACGCCTTGCTCTGGCAATCCGCTAATGGTGAGCCGGTGCCCTGGCCGTGAAACAGCTATGAAATGCGCGAGCTCCCACACCTCGGCGACGTCTTTCCAGTCGAGGATCTGGGCGACGGCGTCGGCTCCAGTGATGAAGAAGAGGTCGGCATCAGGGCGGGCAGAACGGATGTCGCGCAGGGTGTCGACCGTGTACGTCGGGCCATCCCGCTCGATGTCGACGCGGCTCACGGTGAACCGCGGGTTAGCCGCCGTCGCGATGACGGTCATGAGGTAGCGGTGCTCGCTCTCGGTCACCTCGCCCTTCATCCAGGGCTGTCCCGTCGGGACGAAGATCACCTCGTCGAGGTCGAACTGCTGCTGCACCTCGCTCGCGGCCACGAGGTGGCCGTTGTGGATGGGGTCGAACGTGCCGCCCATGATTCCGATTCGGGCACGGCGCTGTGCAACCGACGTCATCCGGGCTGGGATCCCTTAGTGGCCCGCGCCGTGCGCGTCGTGGCCGCCCTTGGCCGACTTGTTCGAGTGCCGGTTGGCGACGTCGCGGTAGCTCCAGGTCACGAAACCGAGGGCCGCGAACACGGCGACGGCGATGCCCGCGAACGCGAGCGGCGGCATGATCAGCGGCGCGAGCTCGTGAGCGTCGGTCTCGGTGAGCACGGTGACGAGAAGATTCATGGTGCCCATCCTATCCGCGCACCTGGCCGCTGCCGCGCACGATCCACTTCGTGCTCGTGAGCTCGGGCAGTCCCATCGGACCGCGGGCGTGGAGCTTCTGGGTGGAGATGCCGACCTCCGCGCCGAAACCGAACTCGCCGCCGTCGGTGAACCGGGTCGAGGCGTTGACCATGACGACCGCGGAGTCGACCTCGGCGAGGAACCGCTCCGCGCGGGCCATGTCGTTGGTGATGATCGACTCGGTGTGCTTCGTCGAATAGTCGCGGATGTGCTCGAGCGCCTCGTCGAGGGAGTCGACGACGCGCACGGCGATGTCGAGCGACATGTACTCGGTGCCCCAGTCCTCCTCGGTGGCGGGGACGGAGTCGGGGAAGATCGCGCGCGCACGGGCATCCGCGTGCACCGTCACGCCCGAGGAGCGCAGCTTCGCGAGGACGTCCGGCAGCAGCCGGTCAGCGGATGCGGCGCTCACGAGAAGCGTCTCGAGGGCGTTGCAGACGCTCGGGCGCTGCACCTTGGCGTTGTGGACGATGTCGACGGCCGTGGTGAGGTCGGCCGAGTCATCCAGATAGACGTGCACGACTCCCGCACCCGTCTCGATGACCGGCACCTTCGACTCGCGGACGACCGTGTCGATGAGCTGCGCGCTGCCGCGAGGAACGAGCACGTCGACGTAGCCACGGGCCTGCATGAGTTCCGTCGCACCCTCGCGACCGAATTCGTCGATGGTCTGCACCGACTCGATCGGCAGGCCCACCTCGGCGAGAGCCGACTGGATGACCTCGACCAGGACGCGGTTGGTGTTCTCGGCCGCCGAACCGCCACGGAGCACGACTGCATTGCCGCTCTTCAGAGCGAGGGCGGCGATGTCGATGGTCACGTTGGGACGAGCCTCGTAGATCGCTCCGACGACACCGAACGGTACGCGGACCTGCGTGAGCTGCAGTCCGTTCTCGAGCCGGGAGCCACGGACGACGTCGCCGACCGGGTCGGGAAGCGCGACGATGTCCAGCACCGCCGAGGAGAGGCCCGCAAGGCGGCTCGGGTCGAGGCGGAGGCGGTCCTGGAGGGCCTCGCTCAGTCCGTTCTCGCGCCCATTCGCCAGGTCGAGCTCGTTCGCCGTCAGGACGCGGGCCTCGTGCTGGCCGATCGAGGCGGCGATCGCCCGAAGGGCGTCGTTCTTCTGCGCCGTCGTCGCGGTCGCGAGCACTCGAGCCGCATCCCGCGACGCGGAGAGCTTGTCGGTCAGGGAGACGAGAAGGGCGGAATCAGGCATGCGTCGAGTCTACGACCGGCGCAGCCTCGAACCACGTGCCGAGCTCGACGCCGGCAAGAGCATCCGCGACGCTTCCCGTCGCCGCCAGGAGCGTGGGGATGCCCGCTGCCGCCGCGAGCTTCGCAGCGGCGACCTTCGTGCCCGCTCCCCCGGTGCCGACACCCGCGGCGCCGATATCGCCGAACGTGACGCCGGAGAGGTCGTCATCGAACGGGACGCGATCGATGCGGGTCGCCCCCGGC
The DNA here is from genome assembly GCF_030580675.1 of Antiquaquibacter soli. Classification (GTDB taxonomy): domain Bacteria; phylum Actinomycetota; class Actinomycetes; order Actinomycetales; family Microbacteriaceae; genus Rhodoglobus; species Rhodoglobus soli. The sequence goes on from NZ_JAUQUB010000001.1 coordinate 1,733,484, forward strand.
TCCCCCGGCGGTCGCGTGTAGAGGGCATCGATGTCGCTCAGCAGCACGAGCACGTCCGCGTGGACGAGCACGGACACGAGGGCCGCGAGCCGGTCGTTGTCGCCGAACCGGATCTCCTGCGTCGCGACCGTGTCGTTCTCGTTGACGATGGGCAGGATCCGCAGGCCGAGGAGGCGCTCCATGGCGCGCTGAGCGTTGCTGCGGTGGGTGGGGTTCTCCATGTCGCCCGCGGTGAGGAGAATCTGCCCGGCGACGATGTTGTAGCGGTCGAGGCTGTCCTGGTAGCGGAAGATGAGCACATTCTGCCCGACCGCGGCAGCGGCCTGCTGCGTCGCCAGATCGGTCGGCCTCGCATCGAGCTTGAGGTACGGGATGCCCGTGGCGATGGCACCCGACGACACGAGGATCACCTCCGACCCGCGTCCGTGGGCGGCGGCGAGAGCATCCACGAGAAACGCGATCTGGCCGACGTTCTCGCCGCTCACCGACGACGAGCCCACCTTGACGACGATGCGCTTCGCCGTCGGGATGTCCGCGTGGGATGCCACGTCACTCGTCATCGTCGCGCTCCCGCCGCACAGCGAACCCCTCGTCGTCCGTCCACAGACCCGACTCGCGCTCTGCATCCAGCTCCGCTCGCGCGGCTGCCTTCGCGTCCATGCGCTCCTTGTAGCTCTGCCGGCGCTCGCGGTTGGTCTGCCGGTCGTTGTCGTCGAAGCGGCTGTCGGTGCCGCGCGGACTCGTGATGAGCTCGGCGGCCGACGAGAGGGTCGGCTCCCAGTCGAAGACGATGCCGTCGCCGGCGCCGATCATGACCGTGGAGCCGGGCACCGCGCCGACCTTGAACAGCTCGTCCTCGATGCCGATCTTGGCGAGCCGGTCCGCGAGGAACCCGACAGCCTCCTCGTTGGCGAAGTCGGTCTGCTGCACCCACCGCTCGGGCTTCGCGCCCAGGATGCGGTAGGTGTCCCCGTAGGTGCCGCCCTCGACCTTGATGACGAACTCGCGCTCGTCGACGGCGCGCGGACGGATGAGGATGCGCGGCTTCACCGTCTCCGCGAGGGCGCGGGCCGCGCGGTCCGACTCGACGAGCTCGGCGAGGGCGAACGAGAGCTCGCGGAGGCCCGCGTGCGTCGCCGCGGACACCTCGAACACCCGGTAGCCGCGCGCCTCGAGGTCGGGGCGCACGAGGTCGGCGAGGTCCTTCGCCTCGGGCACGTCGACCTTGTTCAGGGCGATGAGCTGCGGTCGCTCGAGCAGCGGGAGCTGACCCTCCGGGACGGGGTACGCGGCGAGCTCGCCGAGGATGATGTCAAGGTCGGAGAGCGGGTCGCGCCCGGGCTCGAGAGTCGCGCAGTCGAGCACGTGCAGGAGCGCCGAGCAGCGCTCGACGTGGCGGAGGAACTCGAGGCCCAGCCCCTTGCCCTCGCTCGCCCCCTCGATGAGGCCCGGGACATCCGCGATCGTGTAGCGCACGTCGCCCGACTCGACGACGCCGAGGTTGGGATGCAGCGTCGTGAACGGGTAGTCCGCGATCTTCGGCCGGGCAGCGCTCAAGGCGGCGATGAGGCTCGACTTGCCGGCCGAGGGGTACCCCACGAGCGCGACATCCGCGACGGTCTTCAGCTCGAGCCGGACGTCGCCCTCGAAACCGGGCGTGCCGAGGAGCGCGAAACCGGGCGCCTTGCGCTTCGTGGTCGCGAGGGCGGCATTTCCGAGGCCGCCCTGTCCGCCGGGCGCGACGACGAAGCGCATGCCCGGGGCATCCATGTCGATCAGCTCGGTGCCGTCGGCATCCTTGACCACTGTGCCGACGGGGACGGCGAGCTCCAGGGTCTGGCCGGACGTGCCGGCGCGGTGGTCGCCCATGCCCGGCTGGCCGTGCTCGGACTTGCGATGCGGGGCGCGGTGGAAGCCGAGGAGCGTCGTGACCTGCGGGTCGCTCACGAGCACGATGTCGCCGCCGTCACCGCCGTTGCCGCCGTCCGGGCCCGCGAGCGGCTTGAACTTCTCGCGGCGCACCGAGACGCAGCCGTTGCCGCCGTGCCCGGCGCGCAGGTGAAGGGTCACCTGATCGACGAACGTCGTCATGCGGACTGCTCCTTGGATGATGCTTAAACAGCGAGAGCGAGCCGAAGCTCGCTCGTCGCCGGATGCTGGTGCGTTACTGGGTAACGATGTTGACGACCTTGCGGCCGCCCTTCGCGCCGAACTCGACCGAGCCAGCGGCGAGGGCGAACAGCGTGTCGTCGCCGCCACGACCGACGTTGGCGCCGGGGTGGAAGTGGGTGCCGCGCTGGCGGACGAGGATCTCGCCGGCCGAGACGACCTGGCCGCCGAAGCGCTTGACGCCGAGGCGCTGCGCGTTCGAGTCGCGGCCGTTACGGGTGGAGCTTGCGCCCTTCTTGTGTGCCATTAGTGCTCAGCCCCTTACGCGATGCTGGTGATCTTGATGCGGGTGAGCTCCTGGCGGTGGCCCTGGCGCTTCTTGTACCCGGTCTTGTTCTTGTACTTCTGGATGACGATCTTCGGGCCGCGCTCGTTGCCGATGACCTCAGCCTTGACCTTGATCTTCTCGAGCGCCTTGGCGTCGTGAGTGATCTTGTCGCCGTCGACGAACAGCACGGGAGCGAGCTCCACGGTGCCACCCTGCTCGGCCGCGAGGCGGTCGAGCACAACGATCGAGCCGACCTCGACCTTCTCCTGACGCCCTCCGGCGCGCACAACTGCGTAAACCACTGTGGTTTCCCTAACTATCGGAAGCTGTTGGTGTTCGATGGCGGGCTTGGCCCAGCAGACACCAAGAGTCAACAATACGCGATGAACGGCACCCCGGTCAAACGAGGTCCGAGCCGACGACGCTCTTAGAATCGGCCCATGACCGTGCTCATCGACCAGCCTATCTGGCCCGCACACGACACCCTGTGGGCGCACATCGTGAGCGACGCGTCGTTGGAGGAGCTCCACGAGTTCGCGGCGAGGGCGGGCATCCCGAAGCGGGGCTTCGATCGAGACCACTACGACGTTCCCGCACGGATGTGGGGAGAGCTCGTCGCCCTGGGGGCCCAGCCCGTCGGGGTGCGGGAGTTCGTCAAGCGGCTCGAGGCGAGCGGCCTGCGGGTCCCCCAGCGCGACCGGCACTAGCGCGACCGACGCCGGACGTCGGAGTCACCACGCGAGGTCGAAGCCCTCGACGCTGCGCACCACGAGGCCGGAGTCGATGTCCACGATGACCGTCGTGATGGTCGTCGAGCGCGGATTCTCCGCGTAACCGTCGGAGACCGAGTCGGCGACCACGGGCACGACCTCGATCGCGACGTACTGGCCATTCGGCGAGACTCGGAACTCCTCGATGCTGCCCGCCAGATTCGGCGTCTGGTACACGATGCGACCGCTCGAGCCGTCGTCGACGGCAACGACCACGACGAAACGGCCGTCGGTCGTCTGCAGAGCAGCCTTCTCGATCACCGAGCCGTCGGCGAGGCGCTCGAACTGACCGACGAAAGGCTGACCGCCCTCGATGAGCGACGGCTCGTACGGCTCCTCAGCCCCATCGGCGAGCGAGACGAACACTCCCCCGAGCGTTCCGCGCGCCGCGAGAAGGGATCCGTCCCGCGAGACGCTCACGAGCTCGGTATAGCGGCCGAGCGGCACGGGCACGCTCCCCGGCGCGGAATCCACGACGAACACGGTCTCCTCGACGCCCTGGACGACGAGCGAGGTCGTGCCCGGCACGAATCGCCAGTCGGTGACGGGGAGCGGCGCTCCCCCGAGGTCGCCCACGGGCATGACATCCCGACCGCTCTCCAGGTCGATGAGGAGGACGCGGCGACCGCCGAGGACGTCCGCCGTATCGCGCACGGCGGGAGTGAACGTGAAGGCCACGACCGATCCGACATCGGACACCTCGAGGTCGCTCACGAGACCCTCGGCGGGCAACCGGAGCTGCTCGACGGCGCCGTCCGAGAGGCTCACCAGATCGAGGCGGCTCGACGTGTCCGATTCGAGCGAGGCGACGACCAGCACTTGCCCGGTCGTCGCGAACGACTGGATGCTCTCCCCCGAGTACGCGACCTCGCGGTCGCTCCCCATCAGGCCCGTGCGCACGATCTCGTCGACGGGGTCGCCGCGGTCGAGGTAGTACAGCTCGGGCGTGGGCGTCGTGAAGCGGTAGGTGATCGTCGCAGGTTGCGGGAGCGTCGTGCTGCGCACATCGGCGACGGTGACGGTGTACTCGGTCGCGTACCGCAGCGGCGCCTCGAACTGAATGGCGAGCACGTCGCCCGACGACGAGACGCTCGTGCCGACGGCGGGCTCGACGCTCACCTGATCGGCTCCGACGTCGGCGACGGGCTGGTTGAGGAACAGGCGCAGTTGCTGGTCGGGCTGCTCGATGGCCGCGCGGGCGTCGAGCTGGGCATCCGCGAGCTTCGGCCCCTGGAAGTAGGCGAGCGTGAGGAACACGGCGCACAGCGCGACGAGCACGCCGGTGACCCACGCGAACGCACGGGTGAAGTAGTGGGCGGCGGCGCGCCGGCTAAAAGAGGTACGGCTCACTGGGCTGCTCAACCGCGAGGACGTCGTCGGGGTCGATCGCGAGCGGCTCCGCGCTCCCCGAGCTGGGGTTGGCCGCGAACTGCCCCGTCACCCGCACCCAGTCGTCGGCCTCGAACTGGGATGCCCACCCCGGCAGGTACACGGGAACGCCAGCGGGCTGGGCGTCGACCGCGCAGCACGTGACGAAGAAGCGCGAGACGTAGAACACGTCGGGGTCGCTCGCGTCGGGGGTGATGAAGCCGACCACGTCGACGGGCTTGTCACGGTAGAAGGCGAGATCAGTCGTCTGGCGCAGCAGCGAAGCCCAATCGAGCACCGTGAAGGCGGCGAATTCGGCGGTCGGCACCGCCGCGGCGTCCTCGAGGTCGGTGTCGCTCGCACCGATCGCGGTGCTGTTGATGTCGCGCTGGTCGGCCGTCGCGCTCGAGAGCGTCGCCGCCGGAAGGGCGACCATGGCGACGGCGAGAAGAGCGGCGAGGGCGACGGCGCCGACGCTGAGCGCCTTCGAGAACGGCGAGGCCGGAGCATCCTCGTCGTCGGGCTTCGACAGGAGCGCGCTCGCGAGCACCAGGAGGAAGGCGAGAACGACCATGATCACGGTGAAGACCACGTAGCGAGGGTGGATGTACAGCACGAGCTGCCCCGTCGCCGCGAGCACGACTGTCGCGACGGCCGCGAGCCCGACGAGCACGACTCCGCGCCAGCGCTGGATGCTAAGCCAGGACATTGACCACCAATCCGATGAGGGCGCTCAGGAGGCCGACGACGACCGTCAGCTGCACGAGCGTGCGGGTCGTGTAGGTCGTGCGCATGATCGCGAGCATCTTGACGTCGATGATCGGACCGAAGACGAGGAAGGTCACGATCGACCCCGGGAGGAACGTGCTCGCGAACGGGAGGATGAAGAACGCGTCGACGCTCGAGCACACCGCGATGACGAACGCGAGCACCATCATCGCGAGCACCGACCACAGCGGGTTGGAGCCGAGCGAGACGAGCACCTCGCGCGGCACGGCGACCTGGATCGCCCCCGCGATGAGCGCACCGATGAACAGAGCGGGCATGATGACGCTCGTCTCGCGCACGAAGATCGCGAGACTGCGCTGGGGCCGGGAGCCCTCGGAGTGGTCGCCTCGCGCGCACTCGGCGGCGAAGCTCGGCGTGAGGAGGTCGTCCTGGCGGGGGTGCAGGCTGAAGAGCCACCCGACGATGTTCGCGATCGCGAGCCCGCCGAGGATGCGAGCGACGAGGATGCCGTCGTCGAAGCCGAAGGCGGCGTGCGTCGTGATGATCGTCACCGGGTTCACGATCGGCGCCGCCAGCAGGAACGTCATCGACTCCGAGACGGTGAAGCCCTTCATGACGAGTCCGCGAGCGAGAGGCACGTTGCCGCACTCGCACACCGGCAGCGCGATGCCGAACAGGGAGATGCAGAAGCGGCGCAGCACCGCGTTGCGCGGCAGGTAGCGCTGGAGGAGGTCGTCGGGAAGCCAGGCCTGCACGACGATCGACAGCAGGATGCCGAGGATGACGAACGGCAGCGACTCGACGATGACGCTGAAGGCGAGGGTCAGCAGGTCCTGCAGCTGGTTCGGCAGCGGGACGCCACCCTCGGTTGCGAGCGATCGGAGTGCCAGGAGGCCCGCCACGCCGAGCACTCCGACGACGAGCCAGATCGCGCGGGCGCGGCTGAACCCTCTCGCGGGGGCGCCGTGGTCATGGCCATGGTCATGCCCGTGGTCGTAGCCGTGCGAAGGGGGATGCTCGTGCGCTGCGGTCTCGGTCGGCGTCCCCACCCCGGCATCCTATTCGGGGATGCTGGGATGCCCGCGCAGGCTACTCCGCGGTCGGCTCCGCCGGGGCGCTCACGACCTGGCCCGCGCTGCCGGCGCGCCGCGAGACGCGAGAGCGGCCCTGTCCGGGCTGCTTCGGCTCGGGAAGCGCGTCGAGCACCGACTCGAGGATCTGCTCCGCCTCCGGCGCCGCCACCGCGCGCTTCTGGCGCGGCTGCTTCGTCACCGGGATGTCGAGGATCGCCACGGGGCCGGTTTCGGGCACCTCGGTCGGAGTGCTCGTGCCGGCGGTCTCGCCGGCCGGAGCATCCGTCGCCGTCGGCTCGTCGTGGTGCACCGTCACTGACGCGACCCGGGCGAGCGCGTTGCGCACGTCCTCCGTGATCGCGTGCGTTCCCGCACTGCCGACACCGTTCTTGACGCCGGATGACGCGGGCGCGCTGTTTCCTCCGCCCCCGCGGTTGCGACGCCGACCGCCGCCGCCCTGCTCGGGCTGCGACTGCTGCGGACGGTGCTTCGTGACGGGGTCGTGGTGGACGATGATTCCGCGACCCGCGCACACCTCGCACGACTCGCTGAACGTCTCCAGGAGACCGAGGCCGAGCTTCTTGCGCGTCATCTGCACGAGGCCGAGCGAGGTGACCTCGGCGACCTGGTGCTTCGTGCGGTCGCGGCTGAGGCACTCGACGAGGCGGCGCAGCACGAGGTCACGGTTCGACTCGAGCACCATGTCGATGAAGTCGACCACGATGATTCCGCCGATGTCGCGCAGCCGGAGCTGGCGCACGATCTCCTCAGCCGCCTCGAGGTTGTTCTTGGTTACGGTCTCTTCGAGGTTGCCGCCCGACCCGACGAACTTGCCGGTGTTAACGTCGACGACGGTCATCGCCTCGGTGCGGTCGATCACGAGCGAGCCACCCGACGGCAGCCACACCTTGCGGTCGAGGGCCTTCTCGATCTGCTCGGAGACGCGGTACTTGTCGAACGAGTCGACGCTCTCCTCGTACTTCGACACGCGGTCGACGAGGTCCGGGGCGACCGAGCGCAGGTAGCCTTCGATCGTCTCGCGGGCGTCGTCGCCCTCGATGACGAGCGACTGGAAGTCCTCGTTGAACACATCGCGGATGATCTTGATGAGCAGGTCGGGCTCCGAGTGCAGGAGCGCCGGCGCCTGCTGGGTCTCCACGAGCCGGCTGATCTCGGCCCACTGGCTCGTGAGCCGGTTGACGTCGAGGGTGAGCTGCTCCTCGGTCGCGCCCTCCGCGGCGGTGCGCACGATCACGCCGACGTTCTCGGGCAGCACCTCCTTGAGGATCTTCTTGAGTCGGGCGCGCTCGGTGTCGGGGAGCTTGCGGCTGATGCCCGACATCGAGCCGTTCGGCACGTAGACGAGGTACCGGCCGGGCAGGCTCACCTGCGAGGTGAGGCGGGCGCCCTTGTGACCGACGGGGTCCTTCGTGACCTGCACGAGCACGCGGTCGCCGGGCTTGAGCGCGAGCTCGATGCGGCGGGCCTGGTTCTTGCCTTCGCCCTCGGCGGCCGCGGCGTCCCAGTCGACCTCGCCCGAGTAGAGCACGGCGTTGCGGCCGCGACCGATGTCGACGAACGCGGCCTCCATGCTCGGCAGCACGTTCTGCACACGTCCGAGGTAGACGTTGCCGATGAGGCTCGCCTCCTGCGACTTGGCGACGTAGTGCTCGACGAGCACGCCGTCCTCGAGAACCGCGATCTGGATGCGGCCGAACTTCGAGCGCACGACCATGACGCGATCGACGGACTCGCGGCGGGCGAGGAACTCGCTCTCCGTGACGACGGGACGCCGACGGCCGGCATCCCGACCGTCGCGGCGGCGCTGCTTCTTCGCCTCGAGGCGGGTGGAGCCCTTGACGCGCTGCGGCTCGGTGACGGGCTCCGGCGCCGGGCGCGGCTGGCGCACGCGCACGACCGTGTTGGGGGCGTCCTCGTTGTCACGGGGCGCCTCGCCGGAGCGGCGGCGCGAGCGGCGACGGACCGAGCCCGCGCCTTCCTCGGCGTCGGCTCCGCCGCCGCGGACGGGCGGCACGATCGTCGGCAGGTCGGGTGCCTGGAAGAGCAGGGAGGTCGTGGACCGCACCGGGGCGGCGGGCTCGGGCACGACCGCTGCCTCGCTGTCCTCGACCTCGTCGCCCTCCTCGACGGGCGCGTCGGCGCTCACCACCGCCGGCTTTGGCGCGGCCTTCGAGCGCGAGCGCTTCGGCGTGTCGTCGACGGATGCCTCGGCGGCCTCCACCGGCTCCACACCCGTCTCGGCGCTCGCCGACACGTGCGACGCGGCGCTCTTCGCCGCGGGGCGCTTGCGCGCCGTCGACGGGGCGACGGGCTCCGCGGTCGGTGCGGTGTCGGCTGCCGCTGCAGGCTCCTGAGGGGATGCCTCGGGCGCGGGCGTCACGGGAGCCGCGGCATCCGCCCCCTTGCGGCCGAAGAGCCGCCGCTTCTTCGGGGCGTCCGTCGTACCGCTGTTCGGGTTCTCGTCACGTACTTCGTTGTCATTCACCATCGCTGGTGTACTCCTACCCCGCCGGGACCGCGCCCCGGGCGGGTACTCTCTCGTGCGCTGACTCGCCTGTGGCGGAGCCGCTACCAATCCTTCAGGTCATGCACCGGGCTCAAGTCTCGCGGTGCTCGCGTGCCCTCTCACTGCACGGCTTCTTCTGTCACTATTGCGCGGAACTGGCCATCCGCCTTGCGCAGCACTGCTGCATTCCCGGCCCGGTTGTCCGCTCGGCTGGTGCCGCTCGCGGGTGCCCGGTAAAGCTGTCTTGGTGTCTGCCCGGGCGCGGCCCGGTCGACGTGTCTACAAATTATCGCACGATGAGCCGAAATCGGGACTTTCGCCCCAGCGAACGCTCCGTGGCGACTGCGATAATCCGAGACATGACCGTCGTCGTCCCCGCCCGAAGGACTCTCGTCCTGCCGATCGTGCTCATCATCACGGGGGTGATCGGCTGGTACGCCTCGTTCGCTCTGACGCTCGACAAGCTCGCGGTCCTCCTCAATCCGGAGGCCGACCTCGACTGCAACTTCAGCCTCATCGTGCAGTGCGGGGCGAACCTCCAGTCGTGGCAGGGCTCCCTGCTCGGCTTCCCCAACCCCATCCTCGGGCTCGGCGGGTTCGTCGCGCCGATCGCCGTCGGAGTAGGCCTCCTCGCCGGTGCTCGCTTCGCGCGCTGGTTCTGGATCGCCTTCAACGTCGGCGTCGCCGCGGCCTTCGGGTTCTGCATCTGGCTCATGACGCAGAGCATCTTCTCGCTGGGCACCCTGTGCCCCTGGTGCATGCTCGTGTGGGCGGTGACCTACATCATGTTCTGGACTCTCACCCTCGACAACGCCCGCAGCGGCGTCTTCGGCGAGCGCCTCGAGAGAGCGGGGTCCGTGCTCTTCGGCTGGACGCCCGTGATCGTCTTCGCCTGCTACCTGATCGTCGCGATCATCGCCCAGGTGCGACTGGACGTGCTGTCGTACCTGTTCGTCTAGCTACACGTCCCTCAGAACCAGAGAGCGAGCTCGCGCGCGGCCGACTCGGGCGAGTCGCTGCCGTGCACGAGGTTCTGCTGCACCTTGAGTCCCCAGTCGCGGCCGAGGTCGCCGCGGATCGTGCCGGGTGCCGCCGCCGTCGGGTCAGTCGTGCCGGCGAGGGAGCGGAAGCCCTCGATGACACGATTGCCCGCGACTCGGATCGCGACTACCGGGCCGGACTGCATGAACTCGACGAGCGGCTCGTAGAACGGCTTGCCCTGGTGCTCCTCGTAGTGCGCCGCAAGGAGGTCGAGGTCGGCCTCGAGCATCCGGATGTCGACGAGCTGGTAGCCCTTCGCCTCGATGCGGCGCAGGATCTCGCCGGTGAGGTTGCGGGCGACGCCGTCCGGCTTGATCAGGACGAGGGTCTCTTCGACGGTCATGGGGTCTCCTTCAGGATCGTGGTCTTGGCGCGGTCGAGTTGCCGGCCCTTGAGAAAGCAGAAAGTCCAGATGGCGGCGAACCCCGCCCCGATGACGTACATGATCGGCAGCACGATGCCGAGGGCGATGAGCACCGCCTGGAGCACCCAGCCGAGCGCGAGACCCCACCGATAGCGCACGAGTCCGGCGGTGAGCACGAGCAGCAGGATGAGCGCCGCTCCCCCTCCGAAGGCGACGGCGGGGGACACAGCCTTGAGACCGAACGCCGTCAGCGCGGCGAAGAAGACCATGAACGCCTCGAGTCCGAGGGCGATGCTCGTGAGCGACTCCGTCGCGCTGCGTTCGCGACGGGGTCGACCGGCAGGGGCGGCGCCGGGGGCGTCGGTCACTTCCAGCCCTCCGACTCGGCGAGCGCCATGACATCGCCGATGAGCGTGATCGAGCCGGTGACGACGACCGCTCGGCGCGGAGCCTGGGATGCCCAGATCCGCGCATCCTGGACCGCGAACTCGAGGCTCTCGAACGCCTGCACCGCGTGCTCGGGCGCGTCGCGGGCGACGAGGTCCGCGAGCCGGTCGGCCGGAATGGCGCGGTCGGAGCCCGACTGGGTCACGAAGAACGTCGAGGCCACCGGGGCGAGTGCCGAGACGATGCCGTCGGCATCCTTATCCTGGAGGACACCCAGCACGATCGCGATCTCGTCGAACGTGAAGTAGGTGCGCAGCGCATCGGCGAGCGCGAGCGCCCCGTGCGGGTTGTGGGCGGCATCCACGAGCACCGTCGGCTCCGTGCCGACGAGCTGGAGGCGCCCCGGCGAGGTCGCCGTCGCGAGGCCCTCTGCGAGCACGTCGCCGACGAGCGCTTGGCTGCCCTCGCCGAGGAAGGACTCCACGGCCGCGATCGCGAGCGCCGCGTTGTGGCCCTGGTGGTCGCCGTACAGGGGCAGGAAGAGGTCGCGGTACTCCCCCGCAATGCCGCGGACCGAGATGACCTGGCCTCCGACGGCCACCGTCGAGCTCTCGAGCGCGAACGCCGTGCCCTCGACCTTGAGCGTGGACTCGGTGAGGTCGGCCGCCCGCTCGAGTTCGGCGAGCGCCTCGGGCACCTGGGCCGCCGAGACGACGCTCGCGACGGGCTTGATGATGCCCGCCTTCGTGCGCGCGATCTGCTGGATGCTCGACCCGAGCCGCTGGGTGTGGTCGAGGGCGATCGGCGCGAACACGGCGACCTGCCCGTCGGCCACGTTCGTGGAGTCCCACTCGCCGCCCATGCCGACCTCGACGACGGCGACATCGACGGGGGCGTCCGCGAACGCCGCGAACGCGAGCACCGTGAACGCCTCGAAGTAGGTGAGGGGCTCCTCGCCGTTGTCGGCGAGCTCGGCATCCACAAGCTCGAGGAAGGGGCGGATGTCGGCCCAGTTGTCGGCGAACGCCCGGTTCGAGATGGGCTCGCCGTCGATCACGATGCGCTCGTTCGGTCGTACGAGGTGCGGGCTCGTCACGAGGCCGGTGCGCAGTCCATAGGCGCGCAGGATCGACTCGATCATCCGGCTCGTCGACGTCTTGCCGTTGGTGCCGGTGATGTGGATGATCGGGTAGCTGCGCTGCGGGTCGCCGAGCAGCTCGACCGCGCGCCGAGTGGCGTTCAGCCGCGGCTGGGGCGCGGCCTCGCCGATGCGCTCGAGGAGTTCGGCGTAGGCGCGGTCGGCATCCTCCCGGTACTCCGAGTCATCGAGCTCGAATTCGTCAGACATCCACCGCTCCCGACTTCACGACGTCGATGACCAGTACACCAGCATTCGCGTACTGCCCGGAACCCACCGTCGTCCGGTGACCGCCTGCCTGGGCGGTGAGCGCTGCGGCAGCCTGCGGGTCGGCGCTGTGCTCGAACACGCTCGACACCGCGAGCGTCTCGCCCGCGATCATCTCCTCGAAGGCGGTGAGTGCGGCGAGGTCGTCCGCGTCGGCACCGGCGACGACGAGGCGGATGCGGTCGCTCACGTCGAGCCCGGCCGCCTTGCGGGTGTCCTGGATGGCTCGGATGACGTCGCGGGCGAGGCCCTCCGCCTCGAGCTCGGGTGTCGTGACCGTGTCCAGGACGACGAAGCCGCCGTCGCCGAGGAACGCGATCGCCGAGGCCGGGTCCGCCGCCTCGAGCACCATGTCGTACTCGCCATCGACGAGCTCGACACCGCCCGCGACGACCCGGTCGCCGTCGGCCGACCAGTCTCCGGCCTTCGCCGCCTGGATGACGCGCTGGACGTCCTTGCCGATCCGCGGGCCGAGCGCTCGCGCGTTGACCGTGAGCCGCCGGGAGATCCCGAAGGCGTCGACGGAGCCCTCCTCGAGGGGCACGACCGTGACCGACTTGAGGTTGAGCTCCTCGCGCAGGATCGCGTCGGCGCCGTCGAACAGCGGCGAGCTCGTCACCACGGTCAGTCCCGAGAGAGGAAGGCGCACGCGCAACCCCCGCGTCTTGCGCAGGGCAAGGCCCGCCGAAGCCACTTCGCGGACGGCATCCATCTGCGTCACGAGGCCGTGGTCCGCGGGGAACGACGTCGCGTCCGGCCAGTCGGTCAGGTGAACGCTCCGGCCTCCGGTGAGCCCCTGCCAGATCTCCTCGGCGACGAGCGGCAGGAGTGGCGCCGCGACGCGCGTGACCGTCTCGAGCACGGTGTACAGCGTGTCGAACGCGTCCGTGCCGGCGCCGTCCCAGAAGCGGTCGCGGCTGCGGCGCACGTACCAGTTGGTGAGCACGTCGGCGAAGTCGCGCAGCTTCTCCGCCGCGAGCGGGCTGTCGAGGCCCTCGAGGTCTGCCGTGACCGCCTCGACGAGTTCGCGCGTCTTGGCGAGGATGTACCGGTCGAGGAGGTTCTCGGAGTCGGTGCGCCACGTCGCGGTGTAGTCCGAGGCGTTCGCGTACAGGGTGAAGAAGTAGTACGTGCTCCACAGCGGCAGGAGCAGCTGGCGCACGCCCTCGCGAATGCCCTCCTCCGTGACGATGAGGTTGCCGCCGCGGATCACGGAGCTCGACATGAGGAACCAGCGCATCGCATCCGCGCCGTCCCGGTCGAAGACCTCCGAGACGTCCGGGTAGTTGCGCAACGACTTCGACATCTTCTGCCCGTCGGAGCCGAGCACGATGCCGTGGCTGATGACGTTGGTGAACGCCGGCCGGTCGAAGAGCGCGGTCGAGAGGGCGTGCATCACGTAGAACCACCCCCGCGTCTGCCCGATGTACTCGACGATGAAGTCCGCAGGGTTGTGACTGTCGAACCAGTCCTGGTTCTCGAACGGGTAGTGCACTTGGGCGAACGGCATCGACCCGGAGTCGAACCACACGTCGAGCACGTCGGGGATGCGCCGCATCGTCGACTGGCCGCTCGGGTCGTCGGGGTTGGGCCGCGTCAACTCGTCGATGTAGGGGCGGTGGAGGTCCGTGGGGCGCACGCCGAAGTCGGCCTCGAGCTCGTCGAGAGAGCCGTAGACATCGACGCGCGGGTACTCCGGGTTGTCGCTCTTCCACACCGGGATGGGGCTGCCCCAGTACCGGTTGCGGCTGATCGACCAGTCGCGCGCGTTGCCCACCCACTTGCCGAACTGGCCGTCCTTGACGTTCTCGGGCACCCAGTTGATGTCCTGGTTGAGCTCGCCCATGCGCTCCTTGAACTCCGGCACGCGCACGAACCAGCTCGACACCGCCTTGTAGATGAGCGGGTTGCGGCACCGCCAGCAGTGCGGGTACGAGTGCTCGTAGCTCGCCACGCGGAACAGCCGACCGTCGGCGCGGAGCTTCTGGGTGAGGGGCTTGTTCGCCTCGAACACCTGAAGGCCGGCGACATCCGTGATCATCGGAAGGAACTTGCCGCCGTCGTCGACAGAGAGGATGACCGGGATGCCCGCCTTCGCGGTCACCACCTGGTCGTCCTCGCCGTACGCGGGTGCCTGGTGCACGATGCCCGTGCCCTCGCCCGTCGCGACATAGTCGGCCACGAGGATCTGCCAGGCGTTCTCCATGCCCCACGCCTCGACGTCGGCGTAGTAGTCCCACAACCGCACGTAGCGCACGCCGTCGAGGTCGCGGCCCGGGATGCGACGCAGGATGGACTCGACCGCCTCCGTGGCGCTCGCGTAGCCGAGCTCCTTCGCGTACCCCCCGACCGTGTCGGCCGCGAGCAGGTACTCGGCCGCGCCGTCGACGAGGGGGCCCGAGCGCACGACGGCGTACTCGATGTCCGGGCCGACCGCGAGCGCCGCGTTCGTCGGGAGCGTCCAGGGCGTCGTCGTCCAGGCGAGGGCGTTGACCCCCGTGAGCCCGAGCGCCTCCGCCTTCGGCCCGTCGAGGGGGAAGGTCACGGTGACGGCCTGGTCCTGGCGCATCTTGTAGACGTCGTCGTCCATGCGCAGCTCGTGGTTCGACAGGGGCGTCTCGTCGTGCCAGCAGTAGGGCAGCACGCGGAATCCCTCGTACGCGAGCCCCTTGCCGTACAGCTGTTTGAACGCCCAGATCACGGACTCCATGAAGGAGATGTCGAGCGTCTTGTAGTCGTTCTCGAAGTCGACCCAGCGCGCCTGCCGCGTGACGTAGCGCTCCCACTCCTCCGTGTAGCGCAGCACGGATGCCCGTGCCGCCTCGTTGAAGGCGGCGATGCCCATCTCCTCGATCTGGCGCTTCTCGTTGATGCCGAGCTGCTTCATCGCCTCGAGCTCGGCGGGGAGGCCGTGGGTGTCCCAGCCGAAGCGGCGGTGCACTTGCTTGCCGCGCATCGTCTGGAACCTCGGGAACAGGTCCTTCGCGTAGCCGGTGAGCAGGTGGCCGTAGTGCGGGAGGCCGTTCGCGAAGGGCGGGCCGTCGTAGAACACCCACTCCGGGGCACCCTCGCGCTGGTCGATGGACGCCCGGAAGGTGCCATCCTGCTTCCAGAATTCGAGAATGCGCTTCTCGATCTCCGGGAATCGCGGCGAGGGGACGACTCCGTCGTCCGGCGTGTTCAGCGGGTAGCCCATCGGTCTCCTCCAGTGCGGTGCTTCGCACGAGGACGACCTGTCGGCCGCGGTACCACCCCGCTTGCCGGCACCCGCAGGCGCCGACCGCTCAATACTGCTGTGACGGGCTTACCCGTTCGGTTCTAGTGACCGCACCCGAGTGCTGTGCGGCGTTCTTCCGAAAGCTCCCCGGTGATGGCCGGATCGACGCTGGTCAAGACATCGTACCGCGTCGCGCGACGAGTGAGTTGAGCAGTGCCGCGCCGGTGCGCGCGTCGTCGACCGTAACGACGAACACCCTGCCGCTGCGGCGCCGAACCTCGAGGCCGTCACCGCGTCGCGTGACCACGCCGAACCGACCCGGGCCGCCCCAGCGCAGGCCCCAGCCCCCGAAGTCGCGCACGGGCTCCACCTCGACGAGAGACGCGCTGTCGACGTCGGCGAGCGGGATGCGGAAGCGCGGGATGCCCACGGCCGACCGCACCTCTAATCCCTCCTCGGTGACGCGCACCCGCCAGAACAGGGTCGCGGCCACCAGCAGGGCGATGACGAGGAGGAGTGCTCCGTACACGAGCGTGACCGGCAGCGGGGCGGAGAGGGCCAGCGACACGACACCCACCACGGTCACGAGGGCGAGTGTGCCGACGGCGAAGACCGCGAGCACCCCGGACGGCTCCATCCGCTGCATCCAGACCGCCCGCTCCGTCGCCCCGAGCGGGAGCGTCTCCGGGGTCACGCGAGTGTCGTCCAGGGGCGTCGCGGCGGGGAGGACGAACCACGCGCCCACGCCGAGCGCGAGGCCGCCGAGGGTTCCGCCGAGCGGCAGGAGCTCGACGCCGGGCGCGGCCGCCGCGTCATCCAGGCCGCGCTGCATCCACAGCGAGCCCGCGAGCGTCACCGTGAGCAGGACGGAGAGGAAGGGCGACGTGGCGACGACGAGCCGCTGCACGATGCTGAGTCCCTTCCCGCGAGCAGCCACGAGGGCGAACGCCGAGTAGGCGAGCACGAGGACAACGAGGAGGAGAAGGGAGGGCCAGGCTGGCCCGAAGCCGTCGGGAGCTCCCGAAGCGCCCCAGTGGATCGCGACCGGGTCCGGCAGGTCGGGAAGCGCCAGCACGATGAGCAGCGCGCCGCCGAGGGCGATGACCGCCGGGACGACGACGGCGACGAGGAGGATGCGGGTGCGGTCTGCCATGGGATCACCAGGCCTCTCGGATCATGGCGCTCACGGCGCCGGGGGTCAGCTCGAGCCGTTTGGCCTCGGCGACGATGGTGTCGATGTCCCTCGCGAGGGCGCTGTAGTCGCGGGCGCGGTCGGTCACGACGGCGCCACGACCGCGACGCAGTTCGATGAACCCCTCGTCGCGAAGCTCCTGGTACGCCCGCAGGACCGTGTGGATATTGATGTCGAGCGCTACCGCGAGGTCCCGAGCGGCGGGAAGCCGCTCGTTCACCGCGACACGGCCTGAGAGGATCGCGCCACGGATGCTCGCCGCGAGCTGCTCGAAGAGCGGGCTGGACGACCCGGGGTCAACGGTGAAGAGCATGTGTCTATTCTATTGTTATAGAAGAACTATAACAAGCTCCCGACGCGACACGACACGATCCGGTCACGAATACCAGCGCGAGCCGTGACAGCAGACAGAATGAGTCGGTGCAGTACCGAGCAGCGGAGGACATCGTCGTCCCGACGACACACCCCCAATCCGCTCCGGCGCCCTCCCTGGCGTCGTGGTCTGCGCTCAGTTCGGCGCTAGAACCCGTCGCGCCCCAGCCGCCCGAGCCGCCCAGCGGCCCAGACGACCATGGAGACGACGGACGTGCCGACAACGATGACGACTGACCCCTTCCCTGACCGCGCCGACGCGGTGCGCTCCCTCGCAGCCGAACTCGGCTGGACCGCGATCGCGGTTCGTCTCGCGAGCCTCGACGCTCGCGGGGACTCCTTCGTCACCGGCCACGTCGTCGACGTCGTCGACGGGGACGGCAGCCCGCGACAGCACACGGTCTACCTCGAGGGCGAGCTCGACTCCCCCGAGTCCGGATACCCCGTCGAGAGCGCCGCAGGCGAGCGCCTCACCGCGTGGCTCTACCCCGCCGACCCCGCGCTGCCTGCGCTCGCAACCGCCGTGACCCCCGAAACCGCCGCCGCGCTCGTCTCGCCGTTGGGCCTCGAGCCGGAGCAGCTCGAGATGGATGTGCTCTCGTATCGCGCGGGCAGGCGGGCGGTCATCCGGGCCACAACCCCGAGCGGCACGGTGTTCCTCAAGGTCGTGGGGCCGCACCGCGTGGAGGCCATCCGGGAGCGGCATGCGATGTGGCGGGAGCACGGCATCCCCGTGCCCGCAGTTCGATCGTGGGACTCCGACGGGATGCTCGTGCTCGACCCCCTCGTCGGCTCCGAGATCATCGGGATGCTCGACCGACTGCCCGGTGACGACGGACTCGTGTCCGCGGTGTGCGAGCTCTCCCGGCGCATCGCCGGGGTGCCCTCCACCGAGCCCGCCCGCCCGTCGCTGGCGCACCGAATCGACTGGTATCGCGGACGACTCGCGCAGCTGGCCCCCGAGCACGAGTCTCGGACGCATTCCGTGTGCGACATCGTCGCACTCACCCTCGCCGCCGCCCCCGCGGCACCGGCGCCCGTGACGATCCACGGCGACCTGCACCTCGCCCAGCTCTTCGCTCTCCGCGACGACCCGCTGACGGTCACCGGTGTCCTCGACATCGACACCGCCGGACTCGGCGACCCGGCTGATGACGCCGGGGCACTCGTGGCGCACCTCCTGGCGTCGGCGGACCTGACCGAGCGCACCGTCGGAGCGCCTGCCGCGCGACGCGCCCGCGGACTCGCGCTCTCGTTCGTCGAGGCGTGGGACGACAATCCGGATGCGGCACTCGCCATCCGGGCGCGAGCGATCGCCGCGACCCACTTGCTCGGTCACGGCCTGTCGGGCTCGCTCGAGGCGCACCGGTGCCTCGAACTCGCGGAGTCGATGCTGCGGGACTGACGCCCTGCCGGGGAATGAACCGAGCGACCCCTAGGCTTGAGTACTTGTGACCATCACCGATAGTGGCAAAGTGCCAACCACATCGCCCTCCTCGGTCCGGACCTCCCGCAAGGTCGTCTGGGCATCGTTCGTCGGGACCGCTCTCGAGTCCTACGACTTCTACGTCTTCGCGTACTTCGCCGCCTTCTTCATCGGGCCGCTCTTCTTCGAGCCGCTCGGCGTCTTCGGCGGGGCGCTCGCGGGCTTCCTCTCGATCGCGATCGCCTTCGTGGTCCGCCCCATCGGCGCCATCATCTTCGGCCACCTCGGGGACCGACTCGGTCGCCGCGGGACGCTCATCGTCACGATCACCCTCATGGGCGTCGCGACGGGGCTCATCGGAGTGCTGCCCACCTACGACTCGGTGGGATGGCTCGCCGCGGTCCTGCTGATCATTCTGCGGATCGCCCAGGGGCTCTCCCTCGGCGGCGAGTGGGGCGGGGCCATCCTCCTCGCCACCGAGCACTCGGAGGAGAGCAAGCGCGGCTTCTATGCCGCGATCCCGCAGCTCGGCTCGCCGGTCGGCTCGATCCTCTCTGCGACGCTCTTCATCGTGATGACGCTCTCGGTGAGCACGGAGGACATGGTGGCGTGGGGATGGCGCATCCCCTTCCTCACCGCGATCCCGTTGCTGGCCGTCTCGCTGTACCTGCGCTGGTCGATCGAGGAGACGCCCGTCTTCAAGCGGATCGACCAGGAGGGCCTCAAGCCGCGCGTGCCGCTGCTCGCGGTGTTCCGCGCCCAGCCCGTCGCGCTCGTCGTCGCGATCGGCGCCGCGCTGCTCGGGATCGGGTCGTACTCGCTCATGAACACGTACACGATCAACTACGGCACGACCGCGCTGGGCTTCAGCTTCCAGGACCTTCTCGTCGCGACCACGATCGGCGGGCTCCTGCAGCTCGTGACCATTCCGCTGTTCGGCGCGTGGGCCAACCGCATCGGATCGGCGCGAGTGGTCGCGATCGGCGCGATCGGCACGCTCCTCGTGACGTTCCCGATGTACTTCCTGCTGCAGTTCGCGACGTTCCCGATCCTCGTGGCGACGATGATCATCGGCGGCATCCTGCCGACACTCAGCTGGGCCGCGCTCGGCGGGCTCATGAACGACCTCTTCGAGCACCGCTTCGGCTACTCGGCGCTGTCGTTCGCCTACTCCATCGCGGCGACGCTCACCGCGTTCGTGCCCACCATCACGCTCCTGCTCGCCGAGGCGACGGACACGGCGTGGTGGCACCCGGGCATCGTGCTCGCCGTTCTCTCCGCGCTGACCCTCGTGTCGGCGATCGCGGCGGCGCGGATGCGGCGGCCGTCCGCGCTCTGAATCGCGTTCGCATCCTGTTGTCCCGGGCGGGGACGGCCCCCTAGGCTGTCCTCGTCCGGGGCACTCCCGGTTCGCGACCACAGCACGGGGACCAGATGAGCGACGACACTCCGACCCAGCGGTTCGACCAGCAGCCGGCCGAGGATGCACCCACCGAGCTGCTCCCGCAGACCGACGCCGCACCTGCCGAAGCCGGCACCGTCGAGACGCCGCGCGAGCGGTCATCCCGGCGCACCATCATCATCCTCGCCTCGGTGGGCGGGGCGCTCCTCATCGCGCTCATCATCCTGCTGATCCTGCTGCTCACGCGCGGCGGCTCCCCCGCGCCCGCGCCGACCGGCTCGCCGACGCCCACACCGACGGCGAGCTCCGCGACCCCCACCCCGTCGCCCACGCCGACCCCCACCCCCACGCCGACCCCGACGCCGACACAGACGGTCGCGCCGCCCCCGCCGCCGCCCGCTCCGCTGATCTCCTCGTACAGCGCGTCCACGACGTCGGTGAACTGCGACGGGCAGGACTCGGTGCCGGTGACCTTCAGCTGGGCGGCGACCGGCGACACGCTGTGGTTCGGCGTCGGCACGACGAACGCGAAGAACGAGCCGTACAGCGAGTTCCCGCTCAACTACACGATGGACTTCGACTACCAGTGCGGCCAGTCCTCCGGGCAGCAGATCTACACGATCACCGTCCAGGACGGGTCCGACGTCGAGAGCCAGACGATCACGATCCGCGAGTAGCCTCGGGGAGATGGACTCCCGCTCGATCACCGAGGACCTGGTGACCCGGCTCATCGCCGATCAGTTCCCGCAGTGGGCGCACCTGACCGTGCGCCGGGTCGAGCCCGGGGGCAACGACAACCGGACCTTCCGGGTAGGCGACGAGTTCAGCGCTCGGCTGCCGAGCGCCGAGGGATACGTCGCCGCCGTCGAGAAGGAGCACCGCTACCTTCCCCGGCTGGCGGCAGCTGTTCCGGTCGCGATTCCCGAACCCGTTGCGCTCGGCGAGCCCGGGCACGGCTATCCCTGGCCGTGGACGGTGAATCGCTGGATGCCCGGCCGCGACCTCCTGAGCGGGCCCGACATCGACCGGCGCGCGCTCGCCGCCGACCTCGCCGGTGTGCTCGTCGCCCTGCGCCGGGCCGACGCCGCGGACGGCCCGGCCGCCGGGGCCCACAGCTTCTTCCGAGGTGCCCCGCCCGAGTACTACGACGAGGAGACGAGGCGCCTTCTCGCCGAGTTGGGGGGCGTCGTGGCATCCGAGGTCCTTCGCGAAGCGCAGCGCGTCTGGGATGCCGCGCTCGAGTCACGGTGGGGACAGGCGCCGGTGTGGTTCCACGGCGACGTCGCCCACGGCAACCTCCTCGTCTCCGACGGTCGGCTCTCGGGCCTCATCGACTTCGGCACGAGCGGCGTCGGCGACCCGGCGTGCGACCTCGTCATGGCGTGGACCTACTTCGACGATGACGACCGGCGGCTCTTCGTCGAGGCCGTCGACCTCGATGCGGGCACGTGGGCGCGCGCCCGTGGCTGGGCACTGTGGAAGGCGCTCCTCATCGCCCGGGAGCGGGGCATCCACGACTCGGGCGGCCTCCCGATCGTGACCCGGGTGCTCGCCGACCCGATCGCCGAGTGACGCCGCGCCGCCGGTAGAATCGGGGGCAGTCCAACACTCAGGCACCTCACCAACCGACACGGTGCCGCACATATCGAACCGGAGACCCCCATGCCGACAATTCCCGAGCGCCCCGCCCTCGAAGGACTCGAAGAGAAGTGGGGGGCGGCCTGGGAGGCCCAGGGCACCTACCGGTTCGATCGTGCCGCAGCTCTGGCTCAGGATGCGGCGGGCGGGGGGACCGTCTTCTCCGTCGACACTCCCCCGCCGACCGCCTCCGGGAGCCTGCACATCGGGCACGTCTTCAGCTACACCCACATGGACCTCGTGACCCGGTTCCAGCGCATGCGCGGAAAGAGCATCTTCTACCCGATGGGCTGGGACGACAACGGCCTGCCGACCGAGCGCCGGGTGCAGAACTACTACGGCGTGCGCTGCGACCCCACGCTGCCCTACGACCCGGATTTCGTTCCCCCGCAGCAGGGCGGCGAGGGGTCGAGCGGCAAGGCCGCCGACCAGGTGCCGATCTCGCGGCGCAACTTCATCGAGCTCTGCGAGGCGCTCACCATCGAGGACGAGAAGCAGTTCGAGGAGCTGTGGCGCCAGCTCGGCCTGAGCGTGGACTGGTCGCTCACCTACCGCACGATCGGCAACGACGCGCAGGCCACGGCACAGCGCGCTTTCCTTCGCAACCTCGCCCGCGGTGAGGCCTACCAGGCCGACGCGCCGACGCTGTGGGACATCACGTTCCGCACCGCGGTCGCGCAGGCCGAGCTGGAGGACAAGGACCAGCCCGCGGCCTACCACCGTGTCGCGTTCCACCGCACCGACGGCCAGGGCGACATCGAGATCGAGACGACCCGCCCCGAGCTGCTGCCCGCGTGCGTCGCCCTCGTCGCCCACCCCGACGACGAGCGATACCAGCCGTTCTTCGGCACGACCGTGCGCACGCCGCTGTTCGGCGTCGAGGTGCCGGTGGTCGCCCACCGCCTCGCCCAGAAGGACAAAGGCTCCGGCATCGCGATGATCTGCACGTTCGGCGACGTCACCGACGTCGTGTGGTGGCGCGAGCTCGACCTCCCGAACCGCACGATCATCGGTGCCGACGGCCGCATCGTCGCCGAGGCCCCCGAGGCGATCGCGACCGACGAGGCGAAGGCGCACTACGCCGAGCTCGCCGGCAAGACCGTGTTCAGCGCGAAGGGCCGAGTGGTGGAACTACTGCGCGAGTCGGGCGAGCTCATCGGCGATCCGAAGCCCATCACCCACGCGGTGAAGTTCTTCGAGAAGGGCGACAAGCCGCTCGAGATCATCTCCACCCGCCAGTGGTACATCACCAACGGGGCGCGCGACACCGCGCTGCGCGACCGCCTCGTCGAGGCCGGCCGCGAGATCTCGTTCACCCCCGACCACATGCGCGTGCGCTACGAGAACTGGGTCGGCGGACTCACGGGCGATTGGCTGATCTCCCGCCAGCGCTTCTTCGGCGTGCCCATCCCGGTCTGGTACGAGCTCGACGAGAACGGCGAACGGGGCGCTGTGCTCGTGCCGAGCGAGGACTCGCTGCCGATCGACCCGTCGAGCGACGTTCCCCCCGGGTACACGGAGGCCGACCGGGGCATCCGCTTCGTCGGCGAGCTCGACATCATGGACACCTGGGCGACCTCGTCGCTCACCCCGCAGATCGCGGGCGGCTGGGTGACCGACCCCGAGCTCTTCGACCTCGTGTTCCCGTACTCGCTGCGCAGCCAGGGCCAGGACATCATCCGCACGTGGCTGTTCTCGACGGTGCTGCGCGCCGAGCTCGAGCACGGCTCGGTGCCGTGGCGCAACGCCGGGATCTCCGGCTTCATCGTCGACCCCGACCGCAAGAAGATGTCGAAGTCGAAGGGCAATGTCGTCACGCCGAAGGGGATGCTCGACGACCACGGCTCGGACGCGGTGCGCTACTGGGCCGCGTCGTCGCGGCTCGGAACGGATGCCGCATTCGACCCGCAGAACCCGAAGCAGATCAAGATCGGGCGCCGGCTCGCGATCAAGGTCTTGAACGCCGCGAAGTTCGTGTACTCGTTCCCCGAGGCGGCGGCGGGTGCATCCGTCACCGAGCCGCTCGACACCGACATGCTCGCCGAGCTCGCCTCGGTCGTGTCGACGGCGACCGACGCGCTGGAGTCGTTCGACCACGCGCGCGCCCTCGAGGCTGCGGAGCAGTTCTTCTGGACCTTCTGCGACGACTACCTGGAGCTCGTCAAGGAGCGCGCATACGACGCCGAGGGCGGAGCCGGCCAAGCGAGCGCCGTCGTGGCGCTGCGCACGGCGATCGATGTGCTCCTGCGGCTCTTCGCGCCCTACCTCCCGTTCGCGACGGAGGAGGTGTGGAGCTGGACCCACGAGGGCTCGGTGCACACCTCGGCGTGGCCGACGGCCGCCGAGCTCGGCGAGGTCGGCGCACCGACCGGGCTGCTGCCCGCCGTGAGCGAGGCGCTCATCGGGATTCGCCGGGCGAAGACCGACGCGAAGGCGTCGCAGAAGACCGAGGTGGTCTCGGCCACGATCGCCGGTCCGGAGATCCTTCGGCTCGCCCTCGGCGACCTGAGCGCCGTCGGTCGCATCGCGGCCGCGACGTTCGTCGACGCCGAGGAGATCGCCGTATCGGACATCGTGCTCGCCGAGGCGGCCGAGTGATCCGCGCGATCGAGGCGGGCGACCGGGATGCCTGGGGCCCGCTGTTCCGCGCCTACGGGGCGTTCTACGAGACCGAGTTCTCCGACGAACTCCTCGACCGGGTGTGGGCACTGCTCACGACGAGCGGCTCGGGAATCGACGCACTCGTGGCGGAGCAGGACGGCGAGGTCGTCGGCTTCGCGCACTACCGGTCGCACCCCGACACCTTCACCGGGGGCCGCGACTGGTTCCTCGACGACCTCTACGTCGACCCGGATGCCCGGGGCGCCGGCCACGCGACCGACCTGATCCAGCACCTCAGTGCCCTCGCGCGCGAGCACTCCCCCGCCGGCACGCTGCGCTGGATCACCGCCGCCGACAATGCGCGAGCGCAGCGGGTGTACGACCGGCTCGCCACGAAGACGACCTGGGTGACCTACGAGGTGAGGCTCTGATGCAGCTCGGAACACGCTGGAGCGTCGGCGACGAGCCGCCCGCGAGACTGGAGGCGCCCGTTCGAGACGCAATCGCCTCGGTCGAGGCGGAGCTCGCGGGCATCGACACCGCGGGCTGGCGCTGGACGCTCACCTGGTTGGAGGGCCGACCGGTGGTCGAGCTCGACGACGGCACGGTCATCCGGGTCTCGCACGACGGCGACGTCGTCGTCTCGGTCGAGGAATAGGGCCGGCCCCGGCCCACCGCGGGCCGATCGTGCACAGGAGGATGGCGCTAGGACGCCGAGTGCTCTAGGGGCGGTGGAACGGGGCCGGGGCTGGATGCGCGCTCTCAGCGCACGCGCGCAGCGAGCAGCGCTGACTCGTGCTCCCGACGCTCGGCGGCCTCGGACTGCTGCCGGAGTCGCACGAGGTCGTCACGCGCGAGCTCGGCGCGGTCTGCTCGACGGCGAGCCCACAGCAGGGCCGCCATGCTCAGTCGCATGACGAGTCGGTCGATGCCGTGAGCCTGGGCGCGACGGCTGCGCGCGGAGTAGCTGCGGCTCGCGAAGGCGGGAGTTGCGGTCATGTCTGTCACCTCTTCCTGGGTCTCAAACTAGGCCCGACCACCGACGTTCCCGTCGGGGTCGAGAGGGGTCTCCGCTCCCCCGAGAACGGGGAAGGCGTTGAAGTGGAACTGCACCGGGCGGGAGCCCGGATCGTTGCGGCCGCGGAGGGGTTCGAGCGTCGCCTTGGCCCAGGCGTCCCAGGACTCGACAACGGCGGCGAGCTGCTCGCGAGTGAGTCGGAGGTTGGCGGTCGCGAGGGTGCCGGCGAGGATCCAGTCCATGTCGAGCTCCTCGTACCCGCGGTTGACGAAGTCCTGCAGGAGCACCGCGCGGTTCTGCTCCCACTCGCGCATGACGAGCGCGGATGCTGCGCGACCCGCCTCGCTGTCGGCGATGCCCTCGGGCGTCAGCGCGATTCCGCCCGGAACCCTCTCCCACCAGCGCTCGCGACCGGTGCCGCGGCCCTCGACCTCCCGGACGAAGCCGTGCTTCGCAAGCTGCCGGAGGTGGTAGCTCGTGGCGCCGCTCGATTCGCCGAGCTTGTCAGCGAGCGCGCTCGCGGTCGACGCCCCGTGCACGGAGAGGTGGTCGAGCAGCTGCACCCGCAGCGGGTGCGCGAGCGCCTTGAGGCTCACCATGTCGAGCTTGCGCTCGGCCATCGTCGGGGTGTCGTCGCTCATGATGCAAAGCTACCATTGCAACCATTTCTTTGCAAGCATCCCTTTGCAACTGATTCTTTGCAGAGAAGTCATTGCCGATCTACGCGCGAGCGATGAGCTCCCCGTGCGGCATCGCGAGCCAGCCGTCCTCGTCGTCAGCCCATGCTCGCCACGCCGTGCTGATGAGCTCGAGGTCGTTCTGCGTGGCGAGATACTTGGCGAGGGCATCCCCGGCGAACGCCGACTGCAGCACCCGGGCCTCCCACATGCTCCCCCACCACTCCCGATCGGCGGCGCCCGCGAAGTTCCAGATCGAGGCGGTCGTCTCGACCTCGGTGAAGCCGGCCTCGCGCGCCCACGCCTTGAGTCGGCGCCCCGCATCCGGCTCTCCCCCGTTGGAGCGGTGCACCTTCTCGTACAGATCGATCCACGCATCGAGCCCCGGCAACTGCGGGAACCAGAACGTCCCCGCGTAGTCGACGTCGCGCGCGGCGACGATACCCCCGGGTTTGGCGACGCGGCGCATCTCTCGCAGGACGGCGACAGGATCGGCCACGTGCTGGAGGGTCTGGTGGGCGTGCACGATGTCGAACGAGTCGTCGTCGAACGGCAGCGCGTAGGCGTCGCCCGTCACGAACTCGAGGGAGTCGCGCGAGAACTCACCGGATGCTCGCGCGATGACCTCGGCGGAGGCATCCAGCCCCACCACGCGCCCCGGAGCGAGGCGGTCGGCGAACTCGACTGTGATCGTGCCCGGACCGCATCCCACGTCGAGGAGGGAGAGCCCCTCTTCGAGGTGCGGTTCGAGGTATGCCGCCGAGTTGGCGATCGTGCGCCAGGTGTGCGACTTGAGGACGCTCTCGTGGTGGCCGTGCGTGTACTTCTCCGTGCTGTCGCGCTGCATTCCCTGAGAGTATCGGCTCCCGAGCGGACCGCGGGTTAGCGTGGAGTGATGAGATCAGCGCCAGTGCTCATCCTGACCGCCGCGCTCCTGACGGGGTGCACGAGCGCCCCGGCACCCGCGCCCTCGACGCCCGACCCTGCGCCGTCGGCGCCGTCCCCGGAACCGACAGCCGTCGCCCTCCCGGAGCTCGAGACCGTGCTCTCCCTCCTCGACAGCAGCGCTGACGACTCGCGGGTACCCACCACCCGACTCGGGGTCGTCCTGGAACCCGGGCAGCCGCAGACTCTCTCGGATGCACGGGCGCAGGTCACGGGCAGCGCGGAAGTTCGAGTCGGATGCTCGTCGGTGGGAGGTGCACCGGTGACCGTGCGCGTCGAGATCGACGGCATAGACCGCGGCTCGTTCGACGTGGAGTGCGGCGAGGCGCCGAACGTCACCCTGGTGACCCAGGAGACCGCGTACGACATCGCCGGACCCTATACGTTCACGGTGGAGTCCGACGCCGCCGCGGTCATCGCCGTGGGCGTCGTGACGGGATGACTCAGCTCGCGAGCCGCTCCTGACGCCGCTGCGCCTGCAGCACCGGGTCGGGGACGGGGACCGAGGCGACCAGCCGACGGGTGTAGTCGTCTCCGGGGCGGGTCAGCACATCCTCGCGGTCGCCGTACTCCACGAGCCGGCCCCGCTGCATGACGGCGATCCGGTCGCACAGGCTGTCGACGACGGCGAGGTCGTGGCTGATGAAGAGGCACGCGAATCCGAGGGACGACTGCAGCTCGCGGAACACGTCGAGGACGCGGGCCTGGACCGAGACGTCGAGAGCGCTCGTGGGTTCGTCCGCGATGAGGAGCTTCGGTTCGAGAGCGACCGCTCGAGCGATGGAGACGCGCTGGCGCTGACCGCCGGAGAGCTCGTGCGCGTAGCGGGACATCCAGTCGCCCGACAGCCCGACGGACTCCAGCAGCCCCACCACTCGCTCGCGCAGTTCGCGACCGCGCACACCCAGGATCACGCTGAGGGGCTCGGACACGGTCTGCTCGACGGTATAGCGGGGGTTCAGTGACGCGGCCGGGTTCTGGAAGACGACGCCCACCGTCCGGTGCATCGTGCGCCGCTCCGCCACGGACGCGCCGACGACGTCGATCCCGCCCACGCGCACGTGACCGCCGCTGATCGGGGCCAGGCCGATCGCGCAGCGGCCGACGGTCGTCTTGCCGGATCCGGACTCCCCGACGAGCGCCACGATCTCGTGGGGGCCGACGGTGAAGCTCACGTGGTCGACCGCGCGGAACGTGCCGCGAAGCCGGGAGCGGTAGTCGACGACGAGGTCGGCGACCTCGAGCACCGGAGCCGCCGGGTCGAGCGCGGTCGGCGAGGGTCGCAGCCCGATTCGGGGCACCGCCGCGAGCAGTTCGCGTGTGTAGTCCGCCTGCGGTCGCTCGAACAGCTCCACGGCCGTGTTGGTCTCGACGATCTCGCCCCGGCGCATCACGACGACGCGGTCGGCGAGGTCGGCGACGACGCCCATGTCGTGCGTGATGAGAAGGATCGCGGTGGAGAGCCGGTCTCGGAGGCGCCGCAGCACCTCCAGGATCTCGGCCTGCACCGTGACATCCAGCGCGGTCGTCGGCTCGTCGGCGATGAGCAGCTCGGGTTCGCTCGCGAGCGCCATCGCGATCATGACCCGCTGGCACTGACCCCCGCTGAGCTGGTGCGGGTAGTAGCCGAGGCGTGACTCGGGGTCGGGGATCTCCACCTGGCCGAGGAGTTCGATGGCGCGGGCACGGCGCCCGGCCCGGTCGAGTGACGGGTCCTGCTGGCGCACGGCCTCCATCAGCTGGAACCCGATCGAGAAGACCGGGTTGAGCGCCCCCTGCGGGTCCTGGAACACCATCGCGACCCGTCGCCCCCGCACCGACCGCAGCTGCTCGTCGTCGAGACCGGACAGCTCGAGATCGCGGAGACGGATGCTGCCCGCCACCGTCGCCGTGCGGGGCAGGAGTCCGAGCACCGCCATGGCCGTCGCGCTCTTGCCCGACCCCGATTCGCCCACGAGGGCGACGACCTCGCCGGGCATGACCTCGAGACTCGCCCGGTCTACGGCTCGCGACGTGGAGCCATCCACGGTGAAGTCGATGCTGAGGCCGTCGATCGTGAGCAGGGGGTCGGTCATGTCATCTCGCTAGGGTTTCGGGGTGCCGTCGCGCTCGGCCTTGGCGGCCTCCCAATCGACGAGCATCTTGCGGTGATACGAGATCACCCAGGTCATGTAGTCGCGCCCGTTGATGAGGCGCTGGCGGGCGTCGCCATCCGTGAAGCCGAGCTCGAGCCCGCGCTCCATGAGGTCGCGCTGCTTCTCGAGGAAGCGGCGCTCCCCCGCGAGCCAGCCGCCCCACACGTCGTTCTCCATGCGGAAGTAGTGGCTGCGGTCGCCCGGGATGGCGTGCCGGCGCACCCACCCGCCCTCGACGAGACGACGAGTGGTGGTCGAGACCGATCCGGCGCTCGCGTTGAGCACGGAGGCGAGGTCGGCCGAGGAGATGTACGGAGCGTCCATGATGAGGAGGTAGCCGAGGATGCGACCCTCCATCCGCGGGGAGCCGGCGGCCTCCCAGAAGAGCCCGAAATCTTCAGCGAATGCTCTGCGAGCCGCCTCTTTCTCGTCGACGACCTCCGCCGTTGCCGCTGCATCGTCAGTCGACATGCCCACCCCGTTCGAGTCTTCAGTGATTTCCGAAAACTCAGCATAGAGCAGCACTTCCGGGGCGCTCACGGGCCCTCCGCGACCGCGCCCACGGCCCCCGCGGGCGTCTGGAACGGGCGCATCGACATGCCGCCGCCGCCTCGGATGGACACCACCCGGTCGCCATCGAACTCGTAGGTGATCAGCTCGCCGGGCGACCCGAAGCCGCTGCCGGAGACGAAGCGGAGGGCATCCGGGCCCACGACCTCGAGCGTGTCCGTCCCGACGAGCGGCGCCGGCGCACCCGGGTGGATCGCGAGGATCCGCTCCCCGAGCTGCGCGACATCCATCACTCCCCACATGTTCGCAAAGCGACCCGTGAAGCGGGAGGCGTCCGGCGTCGATGCCGTGGCCGGCTTCTCGGTCGCGTGATCGAGGAGCGCGAGGATGCCCTGCGAGAGCTCCGCGGCGGGGCCGTCGACCGCGTTCGTGAGCACGCTCACGACGAGGCCGGTGTGGGGGTCGAGGATGGTCCGGGTGATGTGGCCCGGGTATCCGCCGCTGTGGCCGATCACGTCGTGCGACCCGATCGTCTCGGAGATCATGCCGAGTCCGTAGTAGGCGGCGGTCGGCTCGTCGGGGTCAGAGTGCCACTCCCGGCGCTGCTGCAGGCGCTTGCTCGCATCCGTCAGCATCGTCTCGTCGCCGAACGCGTGGGCTGCGAAGTAGGCCGTGAGGTCCTCGGCGGTCGAGTAGAAGCCGGTCGCCGCCGCCATCGCGCGAGTGTCGACGTGGTCGACGCGGATGCGGGAGCGCGAGGTGTGGAGCCCGGTGTGAGCCGCCGCGTACTCGCTCGCTCGCGAGGCATCCCACTCCGGCCCCGTGTTGGAGAGACCGAGCCGCGTGCAGATCTCCTCAGCGACGTACTGGTTGTAGCTGCGGCCGGACGCGGCGGCGACGATCATCCCGAGCAGCGAGTACCCGATATTCGTGTACTTGAACTTCTCGTTGCGCTCGAGCACCTTCCCCTCGTCGAGCAGGATGCCCGTGAGCTCGTCCTCGTCGGGGAAGGGCCGTGAGTGCTGCCAGTAGTCGCCGTCGAGTCCGTCGCGGATGATGCCCGCGGAGTGCCCGAGCAGGTCGCGGACGGTCACCTCGGCGAGCGGCGATGACTCGAGGGCCGGCACGAATGACGAGGCGAGGTCGTCGAGGCGCAGCGCCTTGGACTCCGCGAGCTGCATGATCGCGGTCGCCGTGAAGGTCTTGGAGTGCGAGGCGACACGGAACAGGTGCGACGTGGTGAGCGGAGCGCCCGTCTCGATGTCGGCGACACCGACGGCACCCGAGAGCTGGACGGCGCCGTCGAAGCGCACCGCGTACTGCACCCCGGGCACGCGCAGCGCCCACGCCCGGTGGGCGATCCAGGACTCCACGTAGGGAAGGGCGGCGCGCAGGCTCGCGAGCTGCTCGGCGGTGTAGGGCGGGGTGGGGGTCACTGCGGGGTCCGTTCTTGTCTCAGGTGTTGCGGCGGGGGTCGAGCGCGGCGCGCAGCGAGTCCCCCAGGACGATGACGCTCAGCACGGTCACGGCGAGGAAGATCGACGGGAACAGCAGCAGGTGCGGAGCGAGCTGGAACTTCGACTGCGCGCTCGCGAGCTGCAGGCCCCACGAGATCGCGGGCGATTCCAGTCCGATGCCGAGGTAGGTGAGGGTCGACTCCGAGACGATGACGGAGCCGATCATGATGGTGGCGACGACGATCACCGGCGCGAGCGCGTTCGGCAGGATGTAGCGCGTCACCACCCGCCACCAGCTGAGCCCCATCGTGCGGGCCGCGAGCACGTACTCCGAACCGGTGATGCCGCGCACCGAGCTCCGGACGAGGCGGGCGAGCAGCGGCCACGAGAACAGGGCGAGCACGAGGGAGACCGAGAACACCGTGCGCTCGGAGACGCTGTTGAGCACGACGATCGCTCCGAGCAGGAACGGGAACCCGAGGAAGATGTCGGTCAGCCGAGAGATCACGCTGTCCGCCCACCCGCCGCGCGTTCCGGCGATCGTTCCGAGCACGACCGCAACGAGCAGCGACAAGACCGTCGTCAGCACGCCCACCGCGATCGACGACTGCGTCCCGTAGATCACATTCGCGTAGACATCGCAGCCCTGGACGTCGAAGCCGAAGGGGTGACCCGGCTCGGGTCCGTCGATACTCCGTGACAGGTCGCACACCCTCGGGTCTCCGTTGCCGAAGAGCCCCGCGAAGAAAGCCGGGAGAAGCGCGATGAGCAGCAGCAGCCCGAGCGCAGCGAGCGGGACGATCACGCTCGGTCGGCGCAGGATGCGCACCCACATGCCGCGGCCGCTGCGCGCGGGCGCTGTCGTGTCGAACAGGGCCTCAGTCATGGCGGATCCTCGGGTCGAGGGCGGCGTGGAGCAGGTCGACGAGCACGCTCGTCACCAGGAAGACGAGGATGAGCGCCGTCGAGATACCTACGACGGTCGGGCCCTCGTGCGAGCGGATCGCCCCGAAGAGGAGATTGCCGATGCCGGGGAGGTTGAAGATGCCCTCGACGACGACCGCGCCGCCGAGGAGGTAGCCGAGGTCCGTCGCGAGGAACGTGACCGCGGGGATCGCCGAGTTGCGCAGCACGTGCACGCCGACGACCCGCCGCCGGCTGAGGCCCTTCGCCCGAGCGGTGCGCACGTAGTCCATTCCGAGGTTGTCGATGACCGACGAGCGCATGAGCCGGGAGACCACCGCGAGGCCGTAGAGCGCGATGACTGCGGCGGGCAGGATGAACGCCACCGGCCACCCCGCCTTGTCCCCCGCCACCGGCAGGATGCCCCACCGCACGCCGAACAGCAGCTGCGCCGACACCCCCACGACGAAAACAGGGATCGCTGTGGCGAGAATCGTCGTCACGAGGATCGTGCGATCGATCCAGGTGTTGCGCTTGAGCGCGGCGACGAGGCCGAGACCGAGACCGACGACGATCTCGATCGCCCACGCCGAGAGCGCGAGCACGAGCGTCACGGGCCACGCGCGGAGGATCTGCGCTCCCACCGGTCGGCCGGAGAAGTCGGTGCCGAAGTCCCCCGTGAAGAGACCGCCGAGGTAGCGGAAGTACTGCACGAGGAGCGGGTCGTCCAGGTGGTAGGCGGCACGGAGGGTCGCGATCGTGGACTCGGCGATCGGGCGCTCCCCCGCGAGCGCGCGGATCGGATCCCCCGGCAGCGCGAAGACCATCGCGTAGATGACGAACGTCACCCCGAAGAAGACGATGACGAGTTCGAGGACCCGCCCGCCGATCACCTTGGCCATCAGTCGTCGGCCCCCAGTCCGTGGAACGCCGCCGCGAGGAGCGCCCCGTACTGCACCCCGACGACATCGGCGACCGGGATGACGGTGGCGGTCGTCGCCGTCGCCGCCTCGACCTGCCACTCGGCGTAGAGCGACTCGAGCCGGGCGACGAGCCGGCGCAGCGGCGCCGGGGCGACGCCCGCCACGGACTCCGCCTCGAGGGCTCGCAGGAGCATCCCTCCGTAGCGCAGCCGGAAGCAGTGCACGAGGTCCTCGTTGCCGAAGCGCTCGGCGATGGTGGCCCCCCGCTCCGATTCCGGCTCCGCTGCCCGGGCGCGGTCCATCGCGCCGATCTCCGCGAGCATGGGCACGAAGACCCGGGACGCCGTGAGGAACGGCGAGACGATGGAGACGTGCTCCTCGGCCTCAGCCAGGATGGCGCCGAGTTGCTCGGACGCGTCGATGAGGCGACCGCTCGTGCGCGTGACGAGGTCGCGGTAGGTCTCTCCCGCGGGCGACTGGTCGTCCGAGTCGGGATGAGTCCAGTACGGCAGCTCGGCGACGAGCGAAAGCGTCCCGTAGCGCTCGGCGTACTCGCTCGAGCTCGACCCGCCGACCATCGACGTCGGATCGAGGCCGAGCCCCTCGAGGTAGTCGTACGCGTCGGTGATCGACCCCGTCCCGTAGATCGCGGGCGCGTAGGTCTCGAGGTACGGGGACTCCGGCTCGCCCGTGTTGAGCGGCAGGCCGACCTCGGCCGGGATCGCGTGGAGGAGGTCGTGGAGCGCCGGAACCGGGCGGGAGAGGTAGTAGTAGACACCGCCCATCTCGCCGTTGTGGAGGGCGACGTAGAGGTCGGGACGGGTGCGGTCGATCTCCCGAGCGAGCGCTTGGGTCTCCGGCATCATCCGGTCGAAGTAGGCGTTCTTGTAGGACGTCGGGAAGGTCCACTCGACCTGCTGGTCGGGCTCGGGGCGGTAGAAGCGCCGCGAGTAGAAGTTGCGGTCCTGCGGGGTGGCGTACCAGCCCTCGTTGAGGCGGGCGCCGTCGGGATCGATGCAGGGAACGATGTGCCATGCCCCGCCGGACGCCTCGAGCAGCCCCGGGTCGGAGATCAGCTCGGTTGCGAGGTGCAGCGCGGTGAGGAAGCCGATGGGTTCGTTGGGGTGGACCCCGCCGACGACGAGGTAGGAGCGCTCGCCCGCGCCGATGGTGTAGCCCGGGATCGGCTCGCCTCGCCGGCTCGTGCCGATCCGGCGTGACTGGACGAGGTCCGGATGCTCGGCCGCGAGGGCGGCGAACGAGCCGAGCAGCTCGTCGATGGCGGGGAAGCCCTCGGCGGCGGGCACCGCCCGGACTCGGCGGAGGATGTCCTCCGCCGAGCCCGGTGCGGTACCCACCGGCGGGGTGGTGCGGGTTGTCACTGTCGAACTGCTCCGGTCGCCTAGTCGGCCAGGACGATCTTCGAGAGGACCGGGCTGCCCGAGACTGCCGGCAGCTCGAGGACGCGCTCCGAGGTCACGTAGTTGTACGTGTTGGAGAACGTCGGCACCGTCGGGAACTCGCTGAGCACGAACTCCTGCACGGCGGCGTAGCCCTCGTAGGAGTCATCCAGCGTCTGCGAGGCGTCAGCCGCGAGCAGGAGCTCGTCCACCGTGTCGGAGCTGTAGCCGGTGCACAGGTAGCAGCCGCCGCCTTCGGTGAAGAGCGCGCGGAGCGTGCTCTGCTGGCTCGGGTAGAGCGCGCCCCAGTGGCCGAAGTGCGGACCGGCCACGGTGTGGTCGACGAGCGACTGCCAGTACTCGGCCCAGTCGGTCGTCGGCGAGGCGACGGCGTCGATCCCGAGGTTCTGCCGGATCTGGTTGGCGTACGCCTCGAAGAGCTCGTCGAGTCCGCTGCCGCCCGGGTAGACGATCGTCATCGTGCCCTCGAAACCGCCGGCCTCCTCGAGCTTGGCCTGGGCCGCGTCGACGTCGAACTCGCACAGCTCGCCGCAGATGCCCGCGGGGTCGCCGTTCATGTTGGGAGAGGTGAGCGAGTTGGCCGGGGCGTACAGTCCGCCGTAGATCGCCTCGTTGATCGCCTCTCGGTCGATCGCCATCGAGATCGCCTCGCGCAGGTCCTGGTTCTGCCACTTCTCGTCCCACAGGGGGAAGCCGATGTAGTCGACTCCGGGCGCCTGCAGCGAGTAGACGTGGTCGTCGCCGAAGTCGGCGATCGCGCTCGTCATCTTCGCGGTCGGCAGGTAGAGGACGTCGGCGTTACCGGCGAGGACGTCGGTGTAGGCGGTGAGGTTGTCGGTGTACGGGCGGAACGTGATCCCGGCGATCGTCGGGGCGGGCCCGGCGTAGTCGGCGTACGCGGTGACCGTGTACTCCTCGGTGTCCTCCCACGCCTCGGTCATCTCGAACGGCCCGTTGCCGATGGGCTGGCGGTCATACGCGTCGAGATCGTCGTACGCGGCCTCGGGCATGGGGTAGAAACCGGTCTGCGCTCCCGTGAGCTGAAGCGGGAACTGGCTGTCCGGTCCCACGAGCTCGACGGTGAAGGTGAGGTCGTCGACGACGGTCAGCCCGGACATCGCGTCCGTGGTCGGCTCGCCCTCGGCGGGATTGAGGTCGGTGTAGCCGACGATGGAGGCGAGCTCCCAGCTGTTCTCCCAGGCGTTCGGCCCGTAGGCGGTGAAGTTCCACGCGTCGACGTACGACTGCGCCGTCACCGGCTCGCCGTTGTGGAAGGTCCAGCCGTCCTTGAGCGTGATCGTCCAGGTCGTGGCGTCCTCGCTCTCGACGGACTCGGCCGCGAGCATCGAGGTGTTGCCCTCGGCGTCAAGGTCGACGAGCGGCGAGAAGACGCTCATGACCTGGTCGAACGCGACCGTCTGGCGGCCGGGCGTGAGGTGATCGGGTTCCCCACCGGCGAAGATGAGGATGTCGGAGGAGGCGTCGGAGTCCGACCCTCCTGCGGCACAGGCGGTGAGGCCGAGAAGCGCGACGGTCGCGATAGCGAGAGCGCGCGCGGGGCGGGGGAATTGCATGGAGCCTCCCTTGGCCGCCGGCGGCTGCCGCGGCCGTCGTCGGATTCGGGGGTGCCGGTCGGCGTCCCCGTGGTGCTGATCCTCACTCTAGGACCGGTTGACCACTTGAAGTTATCGAAGTTTCAATATGCAATGAATCTTTTACGGCGGGGAAACGTGCGATTAACAAACCGCCCCGGGTGCTGATTTCGGCTCAACCCGACGGATGACGCGGAGCATAGGGTGGAGTCATGAGCAACCCCTTCTTCGAGCCCAGCACCCTCCCCTACGGCATGCCGCCGTTCGCCGAGATCCGGGACGAGCACTACAAGCCGGCATTCGAGAAGGGGATGGCCGACCAGCTCGCGGAGATCGCCGCCATCACCCGCCGCCGCGACATGCCCACCTTCGAGAACACCTTCATCCCGCTCGAGCAGAGCGGGCAGCTCCTCGAGCGCGTCGCCGCGGTCTTCTTCAACAAGGCCTCGGCCGACAGTAACGACTACACGAACGAGCTCGAGGAGGAGATCGCGCCCCTGCTCGCTGCCCACTCCGACGCGATCAAGCTCGACCCGCAGCTCTACTGGCGCATCAAGACCGTGTACGACACGGTCGAGAGCCTCGGCCTCGACGCCGAGTCGCGCTACCTCGTCGAGCGCTACTACATGGAGTACACGGTCGCCGGAGCAGGACTCAGCGACGACGACAAGGAGAAGCTCAAGGAGTACAACCAGCGTCTCTCCACCCTCACCACCAAGTTCGAGAAGAACCTGCTCGCCGACACCAACGACCTCGCGGTCGTCATCGAGGATGTCGCCGAGCTCGACGGGCTCGAACCCGGCGAGATCTCCGCCGCGGCCGAGGCCGCGAGGGAGCGCGGGCTGGAGGGGAAGTACCTCATCACGCTCGTGCTGCCGACCGGGCATCCGTTCCTCTCGGCGCTCACCGACCGGACGGTCCGCGAGCGCATCATGGCCGCGTCGCGGGCGAGGGGCAACCGCGGGAACGAGTGGGACAACAGCGACATCGTCCTCGAGATCACGCGGCTGCGCGCCGAACGGGCCAAGCTCCTCGGCTTCGACTCGCACGCGGCGTGGGTCACCGCCGACGAGACCGCCAAGAACCCCGGCAACGTTCGCGCGATGCTCGACCGGCTCGCCGTGCCCGCCGCCCGAAACGCCCGCGAGGAGCAGGCCGACCTCGAGGCGCAAGCCGGTCACCCCATCGCGGCGCACGACTGGGCCTTCTACACCGAGAAGGTCCGTCAGGCGAAGTACGACGTCGACGAGGCGGCGATGCGCCCTTACTTCGAGGCGGAGCGCGTGCTGTGGGACGGCGTGTTCTTCGCCGCGACGAAGCTCTACGGCATCCAGTTCACCGAGCGCGACGACATCGTCGCCTACCACCCTGACGTCCGGGTGTTCGAGGTGACCAACGACGACGGCTCCCCCGTCGGCCTCTACACCCTCGACCTCTACACCCGCGACTCCAAGCGTGGCGGAGCGTGGATGAACTCACTCATCGCCCAGTCGACGCTGCTCGACCACCCGGTCGTCGTCACCAACAACCTCAACGTGCCCAAGCCTGCCGCGGGCGAGCCCACCCTGCTGACCTACGACGAGGTCAACACGTTCTTCCACGAGTTCGGCCACGCTCTCCACGGGCTGTTCGCGCGCGTCACCTACCCGAAGTTCGCGGGAACGAACACCTATCGGGACTTCGTCGAGTTCCCGAGCCAGGTGAACGAGATGTGGATGCTCTGGCCCGAGGTCCTGGCCAACTACGCCATCCACTACCAGACCGGCGAGCCGATGCCCCAGGAGTTCGTCGATCGCATCCAGGCCTCGAGCGCCTTCAACGAGGGGTTCCAGACGAGCGAGTACCTCGCCGCAGCGCTCCTCGATCAGGCGTGGCACGCGCTCGGCGCGGGGGTCGTCATCGACGACGTGCCGACCTTCGAGTCGCGAGCGCTCACCGCCGTCGGCCTCGACAACCCCGCGGTGCCGACGCGCTACTCGAGCACCTACTTCGCCCACACGTTCTCGGGCGGCTACGACGCCGGCTACTACTCCTACATCTGGAGCGAGGTGCTCGACGCCGACACCGTCGACTGGTTCAAGGGGAACGGCGGACTCACCCGCGAGAACGGCGACCGGTTCCGCCAGCGCCTGCTCGGCGTCGGGGGCTCCAAGGATCCGCTCGAGGCGTTCCGCGACTTCCGCGGCCGTGACGCGGACATCCAGCCGCTGCTCGACCGCCGAGGACTCAACTAGGCGATCGCGCGCAGGGTCCCGAGCTTCGTGGCGAGATCGGGGCCTTGCGGAGCGACGATGACCTCGTCGGCACCTGTCGCCGTGGCGAGGTCGTCGATGCGCTGTCGCACGAACTCGCGAGTGCCGATCGCCTGGTGCGAGTTGCGCTCGCGCACCCACTCCCGCTCGACCTCCGACCACGGGTACGCCTCGGCTTCCGCGAGAGTGGGGATGCGACCGGGCCGCTCGCCCGACCGCATGCGCACGAAGAGCAGCCCGTTGGGCAGGGCGAGTCGCTCGGCCTCGTCCGCCGACTCGGCGACGAGTGTCGAGACAGCGACCATCGAGTGCGGCTCCCGTAGCACGACCGACGGGGTGAACGCCTCGCGGTAGAGGTCGAATGCGACACGGGTGTTCGGCCCTCCCGCGAAGTGGTGGGCGAACGCGAACGGGAGCCCCATCATGCCCGCGAGGCGCGCGCTGAAGTCGCTCGAGCCGAGCAGCCACAGCTCGGGCGAGTCGCCGAGGCCCGGGACCGCGACGATGCGCGACCCGATGCCGTTCTCGAGCGGCGGGATCGTGCCGAACCACGCGAGCAGCTCGATGACCTGGTTCGGGAAGTCGTCCACCGACTCCTGCGCCGCGCGCCGGAGCACCGCCGCGGTGAGTCCGTCGGTGCCGGGTGCCCGGCCGAGGCCGAGATCGATGCGGTCGCCGTGCAGGGCCACGAGCGTGCCGAACTGCTCGGCGATGACGAGCGAGGAGTGGTTCGGCAGCATGACGCCGCCCGATCCGACACGGATCGTCGACGTCGCCGCGGCGACCGCCCCGATGAGCACGGCGGGGGCGGATGACGCGACGGCGGGCATCCCGTGGTGCTCCGCCACCCAGAACCGGCGGTACCCGAGCCGCTCGGCCTCCTGCGCCGTCGCGATGGTGTCGCGCAGTGCCTCGGCGTGTGACATCCCCTCGTACACGGAGGCGAGATCGAGGACGGAGAGCGGGGCGGTCATGACAGGGGCAACACCCGGCCCCCGCGGGTCATTCCGTAGGCGGCACCGGGTCGAGGGATGCCACGAGCTCGCCGACGACCGCACTCGGAGCCACTCCCCGCTCCGCCGCGATGCGCGCGAGCCGCTCGGCGGCCTCTCCCTCGAGCCGGACGGTGATCGCCGCCGCGCCGTCGCGCGTCACCCGCCCGACCACGGGCAGCACGATCGTGCCGAGCACGTCGAGGATCGCGAGCACGCCGAACACCCTCCAGTACCCGTCGCCGTCATCGCCCGGGATGCGCCCGTCGGTGAGGATCGGGATCGACAGCAGCACGGCGACGAGGGCGATCAGCACGAGCGTGGCCGCGAGTCCCGCCCGCACGCCGCCGTTGCGGCGATCGCCGAGCAGGAGCAGGAGGTTGGCGTGGGCGAGGCTCAGCGCCGCGATCGACAGCACGGCGAAGGCCTTGAGTGCCGCCTCCCACTCGTCGCCCCAGCTCTCCCAGCTCCGCCAGATGAGCACAGCGCCCAGCACGAACGCGAGGGCCGACACGGCGATGCCCACGAAGCCGACGATGCGCTGGGCGCGGCCGACGACGGCGAGGTGGCACAACGCGGTGATCGAGAACCCCGCGAGGAGCAGGGTCGTGAGCAGGATCTTGCCCTGCAGCTCGCCGAACTCGCCCGTGAGGAGCGTGACGATACCGAAGAGGGCGGCGATCGACAGCGAGACGACGATGAAGACGATCGCGGTGCGGCGGAATCCCTTGAGCGACGGCGCAGTCATCCCGTCAGCCTACGCGTCGGGCTTCTCGGTGTCCTCGCCGAGCCCGGGCTTCGGCCGCCGCCGCCACCCGAGCCAGAGCATGACGACCCCGCCGACGAGGAGGCCCCAGAACGCCGACCCGATGCCGACGACGACGACTCCGGAGGCGACGACGAGGAACGTGACGATCGCCGTGAGCCGGTGCTCCGGCTGCTCCAAGGCGCCCACGACGCTCGAGATGAGGGCCCCCAGCACCGCGAGTCCGGCGACGGCCGTGACGAGGATGGTCGGGGCCGCGTTGATGAGCGCGACGGCGACGCCCGACCCCAGGCCGAGCGGGATGTACAGCAGCCCATTGGTGAGCGTGGATGTCCACCGCTTCGCCCGGTCGGGGTGCGACTCGTCCCCCGCCATGATCGCCGCGGTGATCGCGCCGAGGTTGATCGCGTGGCCGCCGAAGAAGGCCCCCGCCGCCGAGCCGAGACCCGTGCTCACCAGGGCGAAGCGCGGTCGGACCTCGAATCCGTTCGACTGGAGCACGACGAATCCCGGGATGTTCTGCCCCGCCATCGTCACGATGTACAGGGGCAGCCCGAGGCTCAGGATCGTGAAGAAGTCGAAGGTGGGCGCCACGAACACGAGCTGGGGAGCGATCTGCGCATCGGCGATCCACCCCGTGCCGGCCGAGTAGAGGATGGCGCCGATCGCCACCACCATCGCCGCCGGCACCGCCCACCGGGGCGCGAGCCGGTACAGCACAAGCCACACGATCACGATCGGCGCTGCGAGCAGCGGGAGAGTCGCGACTGCCTGGATCGGCGCGAGGCAGATCGGGAAGAGCACTCCCGCGAGCATCGCGCTCGCGAGCGGCTTCGGGATGCTCGTCACCGCCCGCGCGAGCCACGGCCACAACCCCGTGACCACGACGAGCGCAGCGCTCACGAGGAAGGCCCCGACCGCGTTCGAGAACGTGATGCCGTGCCCCGACGCCGCGAGCAGTACGGCCGCGGCCGGGGTGGACCACGCGATCGCGAGCGGAACCCGCAACCACAGCGCCCCGACCGTGCTCACGACGGCGATCGCGAGGCACAGCGCGAGGAGCCCGGACGCCGCCTCCTCCGGTGTCGCGCCGACGGCGATGAGACCGGCGATGACGAGAGCGAACGAGGTCGCGAACCCGGAGATGGCCGCGACGAAACCTGCGGAGATGGACTGGAGCACCCCGCAAGCCTAGGGCTGGAACACCGCCCCCATGGTCGGCCACGCCTCCGCTCGCACGTAAACCGGCAGCTCGTCGATGGGGACCGGCCGATCCACGACGCGACCGCCCGCGACCGGCTCGCCGGTGAACGCGTCCACCCAGTCGCCCGCGGGAAGGTACACACCCCACGAGGTAGCTCCGGGCTCGAGCACCGGCGCGACGAGCAGGTCGGGGCCGAGCATCCACTGGAGCGGGTGCATCCACACGTTCTCATCGTGCGGGTGGTCGAAGTACAGCGGCCTCATGAGCGGCTCTCCGGCCGCGATCGCCGACCGCGCCGACTGTGCGAGGTACGGCACCAGCCGCTCCCGCAGCTCGGTGAACCGACGGAAGACGGGGATGACCGACTCGTCGCCCCAGCGCTCCCCGATGTTCCACGGGGTCCGGTCGCGCGAGGGCGACCGGTGGTGGTTGAACTCCGAGTGGTACTGCATGATCGGGACGAATGCGGCGGCTGCGGCGGATCGGAGGTAGAGCTCGACGGTGGGCACGTCTCCGGAGAATCCGGCGAAGTCCCACCCCCAGTAGAGGATGCCGCTCGCCGACGCGGAGAGCCCGGCGAACATCGACCAGCGGAACGCCTCCCACGTCGAGTTCTCGTCCCCGGCCCAGAACGCGCCGTGCGCCTGGCTGCCGGTGAAGCCGGACCGGCTGAACGTCACCGGCGCCTTGCCCGCCGAGCGCAGCAGGTCGCCGAACGCCTTCGCGTACGCGACGGGGAAGCGGTTGTTGGACTCGTCGCCCGAGGAGCCGTCGAGGTAGCGCAGGTCCGCTCCCCACGCGTGCTCGCCGCCGTCGGTCTTGAAGCCGTCGACACCCATCTCCTCGACGAGGTAGCGGCGACGGTCGGTCCACCAGCGCGCCGCCCGCTCGTCGGTGAGGTCGGGCATGAGCCCGAGCGGGAACCACCAGCCGCGGTTGCGGTACGGCCGGAGCCGACCATCCGCGCCGACCTCCCGCACGAGCACGTCGTCGCGGATCGCCGACTCGGCATCGATCGCGACCTGGTCCCGCGGGTGGGGGCGCATCTTGATGAGCGGGATCTGCCACAGCACGAGCCGGATGCCCCGGTCGTGCAGCTCGTCGATCATGCCCTTCGGATCCGGCCACGGACCGTCGGCCGGGAAGTCGAAGTCGGCGAGGACGTGGGGTCGGTCCGCGGGCTCGAATCGCGCCCCTCGCCACGCCGTGAAGGTGCTCTCATCGCTCCACGCCTCGATGACGATGGAGCCGATCGGGATGCCCGAGTCACGGTGCGCGTCCGCCTGGCGCATCACCTCCGCCTGCGTGTTCCACTCGTTGCCGCTCGCCCACAGCCGGAACACCCAGTCGGGCAGCTCCTCGGGGTGGCCCGCCTCATCGAGGAACGCGGCGAGCACGGCCCGCGGGTCGCCCTCGAAGAGTCCGAGGTCGACGATCCCGTCGGGCCCGGTCTCCGCATCGATCCAGAGGCGGTTCGAGTCGGACTCGCCGATGTCGAACCACACCCGTCGGGAGGTGCGGACGTGGAAGCCCCACCCGCGGCCGCCGACGACGTGGGCGAAGGGCATCGGCAGGTACGTCTTGCGCTCCGCTCCCTGGCTCTTGTACTGCTCGAAGACGACGGAGTCAAGGCTTGCCCCGCGGAAATCGAGGGCGTCGTAGCGCTCGCCGAAACCGGCGACGTGCTCGCCCGGCTCGAGCGGGAGCGCGAACCGCACGCGGTGCACCCGCTCGCCGTCGGAGAGCGCCGTGGTGGTGCCCGGGAGCGCCCCCGTGACATCCGGTGCCGGCGCCCAGCCCGCGACCGCGGTCTCGAACCAGCGCGTGGACTGGCCGCCTCCCTCGAAGCGGTACCGCACGCGGTTCTCGGCCGCGAGGCCGTCGAGCCTTGTCTCCCACCCCGCCTGAGCACGAGCGAGGCGAGCCTGGGCGGACGCGAGATGGCCGCCGTCGATCGTCTGGCCTCGCGAGCGGCGCTGGGCTCGCGTCAGCGGCACGCGGTGCAGCGGCCCACCGTCGACGGAGTACTCGAGGTCCACGGCATCCACGTCGCCGGAACTGCGGACGCCGAGCACGAGCGGCTCCCCCGCGACCGGGACGACGGGATGCCTCTGCTCGGTGTCGACCGAGTACGGGTGGCCGCTGCCGAGCGGACGGTGCCGGATCATCGCCCGACCTCCAGCCGCACCTGCAGTCGGACGAACATCGCGTGCGACCACAGCAGCGGTGTGGCGACGGTGCCCCAGCGATCGATCCACTCCTGGCGCCGATCGGGGAAGAGCAGATGGTGCGGCACCTGCTCAGGCAGGTCGCCGTCCGCGGTGACGGTCGACGCCGCCCACTCGAGCAGCTCGCGCGCCCGAGCGGTGTCGCCCGCGTCGGCGTAGGCGAGACCGAGGAAGCAGCTGAGCAGCGGCCACTGGCCGCCGCCGAAGAACGTGTCGAGCAGGTAGCGGTGCACTCCCCCGTCGACGGTCAGCTGTTCGTCGAGCGCGGCGATCGTCGAGGCCCCCACAGCACCGTCGGCCGGGTACACCCGCAACGGTGCGACGAGCGCGGCGAGGCTCGCGTCGACGTCGGTCGAACCGAGCCACTTCGCGAGGTGGCCGGAGACCACTCCGTTCCTCGCGATGAGCGCACGGATGCGGGCGACCGCGTCGGCGCACGCATCCGCGCGCACCGGGTCCACGACGGCCTGGGCGGCGCGCAGTCCCGCCGCGATGCAGCCGAGAGTCGAGACGTGGACGTGTTCGGCGTGCTCCTCCCACCAGTCGAAGCACGGGCGCTCCCACGAGCTCGCGAGGTAGTCCACCGCGAGCTCGATCGCCGGCAGCCAGCGGTCGATACCGAGCTCATGGCGCTGCGCGTGCTCGACGACGGCCCACAGCCACGTGCCGTAGCCGTCGAGCTGGAAGTCCCACCACTCGTCGGAGCCCTCGGCCCCGTCGAACGTGAACCGTGTGCCGAGCATCCGCTCGTCGGGCACGGGCGAGCCCGCGGCCGCCGCGTCGACGACCTCCCGGATTCGCCCCGACCGAGCGGTCAGGATGCCCGAGCACCAGTCGTGGAACCGCGAGGCCGACCCCTCCTCCCCGTACGCCGACACCGCGTCGGCGATGAACGCCCCGTCACGGAACCAGGAGTAGCCCTGGTAGGCGGAGAACGTGGGGCTGGCCGGGTAGGCGCCGCTGGGGTCCTGCAGCCGCAGGATCAGCTCGACGCTGTGCCTCGACAGCTCGGCGAGCTCGACGTCGGTGGGCGCGCTCGTGGTCATGGGTGACAGTGCCTCTCGTGGTGGATGGGCGGGGCTCCGGGACGATCGTCCCGGAGCCCCGACGGATGGGTCGGGCGTCAGCCGCCGATGACCGCGTTGATGCGCTCCTCGGCGGAGGCGAGCGCCTCCTCGACCGTCTTGCGACCGGCCTGCGCCTCGATCAGCTCCTCCGTCACGATGTCCTGCATCTCGGTCTGGCCGACGGCGACGACCGGGGGCAGCGCGACGTTGTCGAGCGAGTCGAACACCGCCTGGCGGTTCGCGGGGTTGTCCTTCTCGAGGTAGGTCGCGAGCGCGGCCTCGTCGGAGACGGGCGGCAGCTCCCAGCCCGAGTCGAGGCGGACGTCCACCATCGTCGTCGACGACGTGAGGAACTCGGCCCACTTCGTCGCGGCTTCGATGTGCTCGGACGTCGCGGAGACGCCGACGGCGTTGGAGAAGACCGCGCTCGCCTGCGTGGTGTTGCCGGGCTCGACGGCGATGTC
The DNA here is from genome assembly GCF_030580675.1 of Antiquaquibacter soli. Classification (GTDB taxonomy): domain Bacteria; phylum Actinomycetota; class Actinomycetes; order Actinomycetales; family Microbacteriaceae; genus Rhodoglobus; species Rhodoglobus soli. The sequence goes on from NZ_JAUQUB010000001.1 coordinate 1,777,987, forward strand.
CCAGCCGAAGGGCACGTCGGCGAAGGCACCGAACATCCAGATCCCGGTGTGGAGCATGGCGAGCTTGCCGTCCTTGAAGAGGTTGGTGTCGAAGTCCGGGGTGCCCTGGCCCTGCTCGATCGTCGGCATCGTCGTGCCGCTCTTGCCGACGAGCCACTGGGCGGCCTCGATGCCCTCCGGGCTGTTGAAGGCGACGGCCGTGCCGTCCTCGTTGAGGAACTGTCCGCCGTTCTGGGCGAGCACCTTGTAGAACTCGTAGAAGCTCACGGGCTGGTGGTCGCCCCAGACGCCTGCCGCCTGGTCGGTGAGTGCGAGACCCGCGGCCTCCTCGTCCGCCCACGTCCAGTCGGAGCTCGGGTAGTCGAGGCCCGCGGCGTCGAAGAGGTCCTTGTTGAAGAAGAGCACGACGGTCGAGAAGGAGCTCGGCAGCGCGTAGGACGTTCCATCGGTCGAGTACGCCTCGAGGAGCGACGCGCGGTAGGCGTCGGGGTTCGCGACCTCGAGCGGGGCCAGCACTCCGCTCGACTGGTACGCCTTGTAGTTCGCGTACTCGATGTCGAAGACGTCGGAGACGGTACCGGCGGCGAGGTCGGTCTGGAGCGCGGTCCCGTAGTCGCCATAGGGCAGGGTCGTGACCTCGACCGTGATGTCGGGGTTCTCTTCCTCGAACGCGTCGATGATCGTCTGGAGGTTGTCCTCGTTGCCGTCGTTCGAGATGAAGTTGGTGTAGGTGATCGTGACAGGGCCGTCCGAGTCGCCCGCGGGGGCGCACGCGGTCATCACGAGCGCTGCGGCGCCGGCGACGCCGACGAGTCCGAGCAGTCTGCGGTTCATGGTGCTGTATCTCCTTTGATAGTGGGGGTGGTGCTGTGATTCCATGCCTCGGGTGTCACTTGATCCCGGAGCTGGCGACGCCCTGGATGACGTACTTCTGGGCGAAGATGTAGAGGGCGAGCATCGGGAGGATGCTCACCACCGAGCCGGCCATGATGACGTCCCACTCGGTCGTGTACTGACCCTGGAGGCTCGCGAGGGCGATCGGGAGCGTCTGCAGCTCGGGCGTACGGAGCACGACGAGCGGCCAGAGGAAGCTGTTCCAGCTCCCCATGAACGCGAAGACCGTCAGGGTCGCGAGGGCCGGCCGGATGTTCGGGAGGATGATCGTCCAGAAGATCCGGAAGTGGCCGGCCCCGTCGAGCGTCGCCGCCTCGTCGAGCTCCCGCGGCACCTGGTTGATCGCCTGCCGGAGGAGGAAGATGCCGAACGCGCTCGCGAAGGTGGGCAGGAGCGCTCCGAGGTAGGTGTTGAGCAGCCCGAACGTCTTCAGCTCCACGAAGAGCGGAACGATGAGCACCTGCAGCGGGATCATCATCGTCGCGAGGTAGACGGAGAACACGATGCCCGCTCCCCGGAACGGAAGCCTGCTGAACGCGTACGCCGCGGTGGAGCTCGTCACGAGCTGCACGACCGTCGTGATGACGGCGAGCAGCAGGCTGTTGCCGACCACCCTCGCGAACGGCAGCTCCGTGAAGAGCGTCTCGTAGGCCGACAGCGACGGGTTCTCGGGCCACAGGGCCGGCGTCACCGTGAGGCCCACCCCGGGGCTGATCGAGGTGATGAGCGTCCAGAGGAACGGGAAGAACATGACGACGGCGCCGAGCACGATGACGACGTGGAGCACGATCCATCCCGCAAGGCGGGGCCCGGGCATCCGGCGCGCTGACAGGGCGGTGTCAGCCATAGTTGACCCACCTCCGCTGGCCGCGGACCTGGATGAGAGTGATCGCGAGGACGACGACGAAGAGCAGCCAGGAGAGCGCGGATGCCTCGCCCGCAGCCCCGTAGCGGAAGGTCAGGTCGTAGATGCGCTGCACGACGACCTCGCTCGCGCCGTTCGGCCCGCCCCCGGTCATCGCGTAGACCTGGTCGAAGACCTGGAAGCCGTTGATGAGCGAGATCACGAACACGAAGAACGTGGAGGGGCTGAGCAGGGGCAGCGTCACGCTGAACAGTCGGCGCCACCATCCCGCTCCGTCCACCTTCGCGGCGTCGTAGAGGTCGGGCGAGATCGCCTGGAGCCCGGCGAGCAGGATGACCATGACGAAGCCGAGGTCCTTCCACGCGGACGCGAGGATGATCGACGGCATCGCCCAGGCCGGGTCGGTCCACCAGCCCGGGCCCTGGATTCCGACAGCGGCGAGCACCGCGTTGACGATGCCGTTCGACGGGTTGAGCAGCCACCGCCACACGAGGGCGACGACGATCCAGCTCGTCACCACCGGGAGGAAGTAGATCCCGCGCAGGAACGAGCGCCCCTTGAGCGCGGTGTTGAGCGCGAGGGCGAGGGCGAGCCCGCCCACGTACACGAGCGGCAGGTACCCGGCGATGTAGTAGAGCGTGTGCAGGAACACCGCGCCCGTCTGCGGGTCGCCGAGCAGGTCGATGTAGTTGCCGAGGCCCACGAAGCGCATCGCCGAGAGCAGGTTCCACTCGTGGAGGCTGATCCACAGTGCGGCGACCATGGGGCCGAGGGTGAAGAGCGCGAGGGGCACGGCGCTCGGGAGCAGGAAGGCGAGGACGGTGAGCGCGTAGCGCCGCTTGCGGCTGCCGGCCGTGCGGGGGCGCGCTGCCGGACGCGAGCGGTCGAGGAGCGAGGTCTGCGCGTTGGAGAGACTCACGAGGGCTCCCCGGTCGGAGCTGACTGCTCGACGAGTCGGGCTCGCACGAGGCGGCCCTGGTCGCCCGCGACACCCTCGGAGTCGAACGGCGTTGCGAGCACGATCGCCGCGGCGCCCTGCGCCCAGCTCTCATCGGCCCACGTCTCCACCGCGACCGGAACGGCTCGGCGGCTCGGCATGAGCGAGGATCGCAGCGCCGGTTCGAATCCGAACGACCAGTGCGACCACGCCGCCGTGCCTTCGCCGAGCACAATGACGATCTCCGGGTCGAGGGTGTGCACGATCCCGGCGAGCGCTCGGCCGAGGAGGTGGCCTGCCTCGCTGAAGAGGGCGCTCGCGGCCGAGTCGCCGGCGTCGGCCGCGGCGCGCAGCGCAGACATCCCGCTCCCGCCGCCGATCACCGCCTGCTCGCGCGCCCGCCGCACGAGAGCGGCCTCGCCGATGAGAGACTCGAGGCACCCCCGGTTGCCGCACGAGCACAGCGGCCCGTCCTCCAGCACGGGGATGTGGCCGATCTCGCCCGCTCCCCCGCCGTGTCCGCGCAGCACCACGCCGTCGACGACGATTCCCGCGCCGACGCCCGTACCGATCGTCACCACGAGGAAGTTCTCGTGCTGACGCCCGACGCCGTAGAGCCGCTCGGCCACGGCGAGCGCGTTGACGTTGTTCTCGACGAGGACCGGCAGGGAGAACTCCCGTCGCAGCGTCGCCCCGACGGGAACCTGCTGCCAGCCGAGCTGCGCGGAATCGACGAGGCCGTTGCCCTGGCGATCGACGCTGCCCGGGACCCCCACGCCGATGCCGAGCAGTGGCTCGTTCGACCCGCCCGCGATGAACCGGCGCAGGAGGACGGCGAGGTCGGCGAGGAGCGTTGTCGCTGACGCGTCGAACGGCTCGCTCGCCGAGCGGCGCACGGTGCCTTCGATGCCCACCTCGACGAAAGCGACGTGGTCGGCGACGACCTTGACGCCGATGGCACGACCGGCGGAGGACGCGAGGCCGAGCATCCGGGCCGGTCGACCGCCCTGGGACGGCGAGTGGTCGAGTTCGACGAGCAGCCCCTCGGCGAGGAGGTCCTTGGTGAGTGAGGTCATGAGGGCCGGGGAGACGTTGAGCACGCGGGCCAGGTCGGCGCGCGACGCCGGGCCGTGGGCCCCGAGGTGCGCGAGGATCGCCGAGCGGTTCACGTCGGTGCGCGAGGTGGGGCGGAGCGCCATCGGGTTTCCTTGCTGATCGTCTTTGTTCAGGACTAAATTAACCATAGAAGTATGTTCGCCCGGTCGTCAAGCCCGCACTCGAAGGAGAGACGGATGCCCCACCCCCGCCACCGGTTCGACCGGTTCCTCGACCTGCTCACCGCCACCGCGGCCGAGCGCGACGACATCGTCGGCCTCGCGGCGATGGGGTCGACCGCGGACCGTTCACGAGTGGACGAGTGGTCCGACCACGACTTCGCCCTCGTCACCGTGCCCGGTGCCGAGGACGGCTACCGCCACGACCTGTCGTGGCTTCCCGCCGCAGAGTCGATCGCGGCGAGCGTCGTCGAGCACCACGGGGGTGTGAAGGCGATCTACGACGACGGCCACGTGCTCGAGTTCGGCGTAACCGACCTCGCCGGGCTCGAGGGCTGGGCCGGCAACGCCGTCGACGTCCTCGTCGACAAGGGCGGCCTCGGCGAGGCAATCGACAGGATGCTCTCCCGCCCGCTCCCCTCGGGTCCGCGGGACGACCGAGCCGAGGCCACCCTCGTGCTCACCCAGGTGCTCATCGGGATGGGCCGGTACCGACGCGGCGAGGTGCTGAGCGCGGGTGAGAGCATCCGCTCCGAAGCGGTCGAGCACCTGCTGCGCGTGCTGGGGAACCGTCTCCCGGGCGACACCGCCCGGCTCGACACACTCGACCCGCGGCGACGCTTCGAGCTCGTGCATCCGGCGCTCGGAGCTCGGATCGCCGAGGCGCTGTCAGGTGACCTGGAGAGCGGGGCGCAGGAGCTGTTGCGTGTCACCGAAGAGCAGCTCGCGCCCGGGTGGGACGAGTTCCCTCACCGAGGGCTCGCAGCGGTGCGGGCCCGGCTCGGCTGGGGCTAGACCGACCGGGAGGGCTACGCCGACTTCTCGGCGCGCGGCGCCGAGCGGGGAACGATCGTCGGAGCGGCGTTCTCGAGCACGGCGGCACGCGTGACGACCACGCGGCCCACCTCGTCGTCGGAGGGCACGTCGAACATGATCGGTCCGAGCACCTCCTCCATGATCGCGCGCAAGCCGCGAGCGCCCGTCTGCCGCAGCACGGCGAGGTCCGCGATGGCCTCGAGCGCCTCCTGGTCGAAGTCGAGCTCGACGCCGTCGATCTCGAACATGCGCTGGTACTGGCGCACGAGCGCGTTGCGCGGCTTCGTGAGGATCTCCATGAGAGCCTCGCGGTCGAGCGGCGTGACCGTCGTGACGACGGGCAGTCGGCCGATGAACTCGGGGATGAGGCCGAACTTGTGGAGGTCCTCCGGAAGCACCTCGCCGAACAGGTTCACATCGTCGCCCTTGCTGTGCAGGGGGGCACCGAAGCCGATGCCCTTCTTGCCGGCGCGGTTGGAGATGATGTCCTCGAGTCCCGCGAAGGCACCGGCGACGATGAAGAGCACGTTCGTCGTGTCGACCTGGATGAACTCCTGGTGCGGGTGCTTGCGGCCACCCTGCGGCGGCACGGAGGCGACGGTGCCCTCGAGAATCTTCAGCAGCGCCTGCTGCACGCCCTCGCCGGAGACGTCACGCGTGATCGAGGGGTTCTCGGCCTTGCGCGCGATCTTGTCGATCTCGTCGATGTAGATGATGCCGGTCTCGGCGCGCTTGACGTCGTAGTCGGCGGCCTGGATGAGCTTGAGGAGGATGTTCTCCACGTCCTCACCGACGTAGCCGGCCTCGGTGAGCGCCGTGGCATCCGCGACCGCGAACGGCACGTTGAGCCGTTTGGCGAGGGTCTGGGCGAGGTAGGTCTTGCCGCAGCCCGTGGGGCCGATGAGCAGGATGTTCGACTTCGCGATCTCCACGTCGTCGATCGTCGCGTCGACGGAGGTGATCGTGTTGCGGGCACGAACTCGCTTGTAGTGGTTGTAGACCGCCACGGAGAGCGAGCGCTTCGCGTGCTCCTGGCCGATGACGTACTCCTCGAGGAAGTTGTAGATCTCGCGCGGCTTCGGGAGGTCGAACTCGCTCGACACCTCCTCGCCCGCTTCGGCGAGTCGCTCCTCGATGATCTCGTTGCAGAGCTCGACGCACTCGTCGCAGATGTAGACGCCGGGGCCCGCGATGAGCTGCTGGACCTGCTTCTGGCTCTTGCCGCAGAAGGAACACTTGAGCAGGTCGGCGCTCTCGCCTATCCGAGCCATGTCGTGTCCTCTCCCCAGCTTCCGCGCTTAGAGGTGCGCATACCCCGAGCCTAACCCGACTTTTCGGCGGGACCACGCACCCTGTCGAATCCCGCTCGGCGTGCCGCACTGTGGCACGATTGTCTACAAAACGTAGAAAAGAGCGGGATGAGCGCACGCGCGTCGCGCGCCGGCCGGGGCTGGCTGGTCGCTTTCGCCGCCACCGTGGTGGCCGCGGTCTCGCACACTCTCGCGGCGGGCGTGCCGCCCACGGCGTTCGGTTTCGGAGCATCCCTCGTCCTCGCGGGCACGGCGAGCGCGCTCCTGAGCGGGCGTCGGCAGTCGCTGTGGCGGCTCACCGCCTCCGTGGCGATCAGCCAGGTGCTCTTCCACTCGCTCTTCAGCGGCATGGGCACCCCGACCGCGGCGGTGCACGGGCACTCGCTCGCCGCCGTCTCCCCGATCCACGACCACGCCGCCGCCGACATGTGGCTCGCGCACCTGCTCGCGGGCCTGGTCACAGTCGTGCTCCTGAGGCACGCCGAGTCCGCGGTGCTCGGGCTCGCGGCATCCCTCCGCCTCGCCGCGGGCCGGATGCTCGCGCTCCCCACCGCCGTCGAGCCGCTGCCCGCGCTGCCGCTCGTGCCCGGGACTCGCGCACTCCGCCCCCGCGCTCGCCTGCTCGACGCCACTCCGATGACGTACCGCGGCCCGCCCCGGGAGCTCCGCGCCGCCTGAGCGGCGCCCTCGACTCCCCCGGCCTCCGGCCAGCCGCGAATCCGCGGCGCATTCTCGCGCGCTCGATCGCGCCCGTCATCGAAAGAAAGCCCTATGAACAAGTTCCTCCTGTCCGCCTGTGCTATTCCGGCGGGCCTCGTCCTCGCCCTTGCCGTGCCCCTCTCGGCGAGCGCCCACGTCTCGGCATCGGCCACCTCGACCGCCGCGGGCTCGTACAGCGTCATCACGTTCAGCGTGCCCCACGGCTGCGACGGATCGCCGACCACGGCGATCACCATCGAGATCCCCGAGGGGATCGACACGGTCACCCCGACCGTCAACCCGAACTGGTCGATCTCTCGCGAGCTCGAGCCGCTCGAGGGTGCCGACGACGGCACGGAGCGGACGGCCTCCGTGACGTACACCGCCGCAACGCCGCTCGACGCGGACCTGAGAGACGCGTTCGAGCTGTCTCTCCGGCTCCCCGACGGGCAGCCGGGCGATACCGTCGAGTTCCCGGTCCTCCAGTCGTGCGTGGCGGGCGAGACCGTGTGGGATGGCGAGGAGGTCCCGATGATCGTTCTCACCGCCGCCGAAGCCGATGACCACGACGGCCACGACGCAGCAGTCGAGCACGCAGAGACCGACGAGGACGACGCGGCGGCCCCGGTGTCCGCGACCGCGGGCCCCGGCGACGACGTTCTCGCCCGGGTTCTCGGGGGACTCGGACTCGTGCTCGGTACGATCGGCCTCGTCCTCGGAATCTCGGCTCGTCGGAAGGCGGCACAGTCATGACCCGCTCGACCCTCGCGCGCCGCGCGGCCCTCGCCGGCGCGGTGGCCCTCGTCGCGGCATCCGTCGCCGTCGCACTCCCGGCGAGCGCGCACAGCTACCTCGTCTCATCGACGCCCGGCGACGGCGAGGTGCTCGCGACACTGCCCGCGCAGTTCTCGGTGACCGCGAACGAGCCGTTGCTCGATCTCTCGGGCGACGCGAGCGGCTTCGCCATCCAGGTCGTGGACGCGGCGGGAGCGTTCTACGGCGACGGCTGCTTCGTCGTCTCCGGCTCGACCCTCTCGATGGGCGCGAGCCTCGGCGCTCCCGGCGATTACCGCATGTACTGGCAGGTGATCTCCGACGACGGGCACCCGGTGTCCGGCGAACTCGCGTTCTCCTGGACGGGCACGGGCGAGGCGACGGGACTCGCATCCCCTCCGGTGTGCGGACAGGATGCCGAACCCGAGCCCACCCCGACGGCGGAGCCCACGACGGCTCCCGAACCCGAGCCGAGTGCGACAGCCGCCCCGGTCGACGAGAATGAGGGCGTGCCCCTCGACTTCACCACCATCGGCCTGAGCGTGCTCGCGCTCCTCGGCGCCGTCGCCGTCATCCTCCTCGCGGTGCGCGCTCTGCGCGGAATGGGCAAGAGCTCAGACCGTGACGACGACAACTGGAACGCTCCGCCCTCGAGCTGATCGCGTCGAACGACGGAGGGCCGCATCCCCGACGGGATGCGGCCCTCTCGCGTTCGTGCGCGGACTACTTCGCGGTGATCGCCGCCGGGGCGTTCTTGCGCGTCGTCAGAACCTGGTCGATGAGCCCGTACTCGACGGCCTCCTCCGCGCCCAGGATCTTGTCGCGCTCGATGTCCTTGTTGACCTGCTCGATGGTGCGGTTCGAGTGGCGCGCGAGCGTCTCCTCGAGCCACGTGCGCATGCGCAGCACCTCGTTGGCCTGGATCTCGATGTCCGAGGCCTGACCGCCACCCTGACCCTGGATCGCCGGCTGGTGAATGAGGATGCGGGCGTTCGGCAGCGCGAGTCGCTTGCCCTGCGTGCCGCCGGCGGTGATGACGGCCGCAGCCGACGCCGCCTGGCCGAGCACGACCGTCTGGATCTGCGGACGGATGTACTGCATCGTGTCGTAGATCGCCGTCATCGCGGTGAACGAGCCACCGGGCGAGTTGATGTACATGACGATGTCGCGGTCGGGGTCCTGGCTCTCGAGCACGAGGAGCTGGGCCATGACGTCGTCCGCTGACGCGTCGTCGACCTGCACGCCGAGGAAGATGATGCGGTCCTCGAAGAGCTTCGCGTAGGGGTCCTGGCGCTTGTAGCCGTAGGCCGTGCGCTCCTCGAAGGAGGGCAGGATGTAGCGCGAGGACGGAAGGTTTCCGGCAGCGCGGAAGGTGGGGGTTTCCATGGGTTCCTGTTCTCCTGTGACTACTTGTTCGTCGACTCGCCGGCGGTGACCTCGGCCACGTCGATCGCGGTCTCGCGGATGTGGTCGACGAAGCCGTACTCGAGTGCCTCCTGGGCGGTGAACCAGCGGTCGCGGTCGCCGTCCTCGTTGACCTGCTCGACCGTCTTGCCGGTCGCTGCCGCGGTGATCTCCGCGAGGCGGCGCTTCATGTCGAGGATGAGCTGCGCCTGGGTCTGGATGTCGCTCGCGGTTCCACCGAACCCGCCGTGCGGCTGGTGCAGCAGCACGCGGGCGTTCGGGGTGATGAACCGCTTGCCCTTGGTGCCCGCGGTCAGCAGGAGCTGGCCCATCGAGGCCGCCATGCCGATGCCGACGGTGACGATGTCGTTCGGCACGAACTGCATCGTGTCGTAGATCGCCATGCCCGCGGTGATCGATCCACCGGGAGAGTTGATGTAGAGGGAGATGTCACGCTTCGGGTCCTCCGCCGCGAGCAGCAGCAGCTTCGCCGCGATCTCGTTCGCGTTCTCGTCGCGGACCTCCGACCCGAGCCAAATGATGCGGTCCTTCAACAGCCTGTCGAAGACAGATGAGACCAGTGCCGGTTCGGCCATGTGATGCGCTCCATTCAGTTATCGCTTGCCCACGAATCTATCCGAGCGCGTGCGGCCGTATCGGGCTGTTCGCCCTGGGCAGAGTCGCGCGTCTAACCTGTCTGACGTGACCGACGACTGGTATGCCCGCGTGAGCGCCGTATGGGCCTCCGCGAGCGAGATGGCCGACCTCGATGTGCTCGCCGCAATCGACGAGCTCGTCGCCGAACGCGACCCGGACGACCCGGCCGCGCTCTTCGAGGCCGCGTCGGCACGCGACTACGCCGACCTCGAGACGGAGGCGGAGCCGCTCTACCGGCGCGCGATCGACGCCGGCCTCGACGACGCCACCCTTCCCCGCGCCGTCATCCAGCTCGCGAGCACCCTGCGCAACTTGGGTCGACCCGAGGAGGCGGTGCGGATGCTCGAGCAGCAGCTGCACGAGCATCCCGGCGACGAGTGGACGGGCCCGACGGCGGCCTTCCTGGCGCTCGCCCTCGCGAGCCGCGGGGACGAGCGGGACGCGGCATCCGTCGCCCTCGCCGCCCTCGCCGACTACCTGCCGGTGTACGGCAACTCGGTGCGCGCCTACGCCGTCGAACTCGCGGCACGCGGATAGCGCAACCGCCCGATGTCGGCGGCCGGGGGCACCATGGAGTCATGGCAGACATCGACATTCGCGAGCTCCGGGCCTACGAGCCGTACTGCGCCGACTGCGGCGAGTCCGGCCCCATCGAGACGAGCGCGTTCCTCGCCTTCGCGTGGGAGCAAGCGCACGACTGCGCGACGGCCGCAGCGAGCGCGGAGGTCGCCCAGGCGAGCTAGCGCCGAGCTCCGACGACAGCACGAGGCCCGCGCATCCCCTCCAGGATGCGCGGGCCTCGTCGTGATCGGAGCGAGCTACTTGTGGTCGTGACCGTAGTGCTCGTGGCCGGGCTTGCGCCCGTGCGAGTCCTTCGCACCGCCGTGGTCGTGGTCATCGCCCTGACCCTCGAAGTCGGCCGCAGTGACCTCGTCGCCGCCGGCCTGGCCGACGATCGCGTCGGTGAAGGCGGTGACGTCGACGGCCTTGCCCTTGGTGTCGACGACCTTCGCCTTCGACAGCACCACGGCGAGCGCCTTGACACGCGCGACCTCGGCGACCATGCCCGGGATCTGGCCGTTGCTGCTGAGCACCTGGATGAACTCGCTCGGCTCCATGCCGTACTGGGCGGCGCCCTGCACGAGGTAGCTCGTGAGCTCGTTCTGGCTGACCTTGATCTCCTCGGCCTCGACGATCGAGTCGAGCAGGATCTGCGAGCGGAACGTCTTCTCGCTCGACTCCGTCACCTCGGCGCGGTGCACGTCGTCGTCGAGGCGGTTCTCGTTCTCGAGGTGGCGGTGGACCTCGTCCTCGACGAGCTTCGCGGGAACGGGGATGTCGACCTTCTTGAGCAGCTCGTCGACGATCTGGTCGCGCGCCTGAGCGCCCTGCCCGAACACCTTCGACTTCTCGACCTGCTCCTTGATATCGGCCTTGAGCTCCTTGATCGTGTCGAACTGGCTCGCGATCTGGGCGAAGTCGTCATCGGCCTCGGGCAGCTCCCGCTCCTTCACCGCGAGCAGGCTCACGGTGATGAGCGCACTCTCGCCCTCGTGGTCGCCGCCGAGGAGGGTCGACTCGAAGGTCGTGGTCTCGCCGGCGCTGAGGCCGTCGAGGGCCTCGTCGATGCCCTCGATGAGCTCGCCCGAGCCGACCTCGTAGGAGATGCTCGATGCGGAGTCGACCTCCGTGTCGCCGATCGAGGCGGTGAGGTCGAGCTGGGCGAAATCGCCCGTCTTGGCCGGGCGATCCACCGTCTTGAGGGTGCCGAAGCGGCTGCGGAGGTTGTCGAGCTCGTCCTTGACGTCGTCGGCAGAGACCTCGACCGGGTCGACCGTGAGGGTGAGCTTGTCGTAGGCGGGGAGGGTGAACTCGGGGCGCACGTCGACCTCGACGGCGACGACGAGGTCGCCCGAGAAGTCCTTGACCTCGGGCCACGTGGTGATGTCGGCCTCAGGGCGGCCGAGCACACGGATCTTCTCCTCGGAGACGGCCTGGCGGTAGAACTTGTCGAGGCCGTCGCTCACGGCGTGGTTCAGCACCTCCTCGCGACCGACGCGCTGGTCGATGAGCTGCGGCGGCACCTTGCCCTTGCGGAAGCCGGGGATGTTCACCTGCTGGGCGATGTGCTCGTAGGCGTGCTTGATGCTCGGCTGCAGCTCCTCAGGGCTGACCGAGATGTTGAGCTTGACGCGCGTGGGGCTCAGCTTCTCAACAGTGGTCTTCACGACGTGGTTCTCCTGGTGTTGTGTGGGCAAAGATTGTCGGGGCGACAGGATTTGAACCTGCGACCTCTCGGTCCCAAACCGAGCGCTCTACCAAGCTGAGCTACGCCCCGCGCGAGCGCGAGCAAGGTGGGTCCAACCGACCAAGCATAGCTTGGAAGAAGGCGGCCCTCACTGACAGTCGGTTCAGCCCTCGGCGAGCACGATGATCTTGTCGGACGCGGAGAATCGCGTCACCTCGGCCTTGCGGGGGTTCACGACCACGCCGTAGCCCTTGTCGCTCGAGTGGGCGAACTCCTCGATGCGGTAGCCGATCGCCGTCTCCCCTCGCCGCCGAGCCGCCTCGAGCACGGTGTAGAAGTCGACGGATGCCCCGTCGGCGACGTACAGATCCGCGGGACGGAGGTAGATCTCGCTGCCCACGCTCGAGAAGAGCTGGTCGAACACCTCGGTGAGGCGCTTGTTCTCGGAGACCTGCGACAGCATCAGGCTGATGAGCTTGTCGCTCACGATGAAGTCATCGGCGTTGGTGACCTCGGCGATCTCTCGGTTCCGGTCGTCGAGCATCTCGCTGACGATGTTCAGATCCACGCCGGTCTTCTCCTCGATGTCGCGCAGCTGGAGGAGAGTGATGAGGGTCTTGCCATCCGCGCGCTGGGTGTCGAGCAGCTCCTTGTAGGCGAGCACGATGATGTGGTCGAAGGATGCCACGTCGATGCGGTCGAGGAGCGTCCGGCTCGTGGCATCCCCGCGAGTGAACTCGACGGAGAGGTTGGCGAAGTCGGGGAGCTCGGGCCAATCCACGTCGGCGACGAGCGCCACCACCGAGCCAGGGGCGACGTACTCGTCGAGCTCCCTCAGCATTGCGGCGAGCCCCGCGTTGTAGCCGAGCACGAGCGTGCGCTCGGGCCGGGGGGTCTCCGCCTTGGAGGTGCTGACAGCGGAGGCATCCGGAGTGCCGGGCGCGCTCGTGGCGATGACGCTGTCGTCCTCGGCGATCACGATGAGCTGGTCCCCCGCCTCGTAACGGGCCTCGTCGGCCGGGTTGAGCATGACCTCGCCGCCCTTGACCATTCCCATGACGGCGCACGACGCGAAGGCGAGCTGGGTCTCGAAGTAGCTGCGCCCGTAGAGACTCGGCTGCTCGGTGAAGTAGATCTCGTCGCCGTCGAAGTCGAGCAGCTCGGAGTAGACGACGCTCAGCCCGCTCTGCCGGCAGCTCTGCACCGTAATGCGGCCGATGAGCTCGTCGCCGAGCACCCAGTGCGCCTCGCGACCGCCGATCAGTCGCGCCGCCTCCAGCGCCGACGGATGCTCCAGCTCCCCCACGATGTGGTACGGCTCGGCGCGGCGACGCGGGTTGTTCGTCAGGGCCAGGGCGGACTTGAGAACGTCGGCGTCGCCATCCGGGCTGCCCTCGGGCGCGACGATGATGATGCTGCGGGCCGCGTTGGGGTTGGCGATCTCGAGGTCGGTGAGGTTCATCGGGTCGCCCGTGCGGCAGATGACCTTGGTCTTGCCGGTGGAGCCGACCTCCGCCTTGATCTCGTCCTCCATCTCGACCTTGTCCTTGTCGGCGAGCACGACGATGACGGGGCGGGTGCGCGACTCGTTCGCGATCACGATCTCGCTGATGATCGGGAAGACCTTGCTGCTCCAACCGAGGATCAGGGTGTAGTCCTTCTCGAGCACGCGGGAGCGGCCCTTGCGCAACTCCTCGACCTTCGAGTCGAACGCGCCCGAGACGATGCCGATGAGGCTCGCCACGATGATGAGTCCGCCGATCGTGATGATGAGCATGAGGATGCGGAACAGCCAGCCCTGGTCGCCGCCCATCGTTCCCGGGTCGAGGGTGCGCATGAGACCGCCCCAGAACACGTCCCACGGGGTGAAGTCCTCGCCGAACTGGTTGTACTTGTCCGGGAGCAGCCAGAGCACGAGCACGGTGACGCCGCCGACGACCGCGACGAGCAGCACCGTCGCGATGCCCAGGAGGGCCATGAGCGCGATCGTGCCGCGCGACATCCAGTTGTCGAACCAATAGCGGAATCGCTCCGCGAAGCTGGGCTTGTCCATCGGGTTTTCCTCGTCGTACAGAAGTGTGCGACTAAGAATGGCAGAAGGGGTGACCGGCCCGTGACCCAACTTCGGGTAGAGTTCTACCCGCGCGGTCTCGAGCCGCTCACGGGGATGTAGCTCAATGGTAGAGCCTCAGTCTTCCAAACTGATTACGCGGGTTCGATTCCCGTCATCCCCTCTCATGCGAAGAGCGCCTGTCCGCCAGGATGGGCGCTCTTCGCATGTACTGCTGGTGCTGCGAATCGAATGGGCCCCCGCTGAGCAGTCCGGACGGGCGCGCAGCGCTCGGTCGGCGGCTCAGTAGGGGATCCCGTCATCCCCTCCGAATCTCGCTCAACAGCCCTTGTCCTATCCCGGCCGCTTGCGCGACTCGAGCTGACGCGAGACGCCCTGCCTCCTGCACAAGATGCCTAGTACTCAAGGGCTAGCTCGTTTGGTCGTCTGAGTCAGCATTCTTTAAAGAGAAGGACTTGAAGTCGATGTTCTCCACGTCGTTGACGAACAAGCGCAGAAGTTCACCCTGCGACTGCATCCGAGTGGGATGACCGAGGTCAGCACGCATCGCCTTGAGGATGTTTTCGAACCTGAGCATGGTGAGAGGTGCAGGCGGATTGTGGGCCGCCCCATTGCGGAAGGTGTTCCAAGCTCTGATGACTCCGCGCGAACCGTAGGTGATAAGGCGGGGCGTGATGTTCGCGTAAAACTTGCCCATCTCAGCAGGATTGTTCGCGATGCTCTTGACTTGCTGAGCTTTGGAATTCGATAGGTTGAAGATGCTCATGAGGCCCCTCACCATGTCGTCGTAAAGGGCGGTCTTCTTGTCGCGAAGGGCAGCTTCCATCAGACGACGACGCTCCAGCGAGCGCGTAGTTAGGTAAGTGATGACAGGCACGAGAACGACGCCTGTCAGGGCGGCCACTGGCGTCTGCGTCGCCGGTGGCAGGGCCAAGAACCATGACGCAACAAACCATCCGATGAACGCAAGTCCGGCCAGCACGACGATGAGAATTACAGAGCCCTGCAACAAAGGAAGAATACGTCTCATGAAATTCCCTTCGGTTGGGTCCAGTCAATGCTGACAGATACCGAAGACAATTCAGGCTCAATGAGCGCCGAGAGGCCGCCAGTTCACCTCGCGGCGTTGAGATAGCGGTAGATGGTCGGCGCGCTCACACCCAGCGTCTTAGCAATGTCGGCATCGGAAAGGCCCACATCGAGCGCGGCCTTCTTGGAGCCGATAGGGCGAGGACGCCCTCCTACGCAACCCTGAGCGCGAGCATCCGCGAGGCCGGAGCGCGTGCGGCGCTGGATGAATCGGCGCTCCACTTTGGCGATGACCGCCAGCAGGCCCGTGAATGCCTCCCGTGGAGGAGTCCACGCAGTCCTCGATGCTCTCAACGATGATGCCGCGCTCTCGGAGGTCGGAGAGCGTCAGGATGAAGAGGTGTTGGAACAAGTGTTGAGAATCGGGAGGGCCAGCAAACGTGCGGATGTGAACTCCGGTTCTCATGTCGCACACTCGGAATGTTTTTATAGACCCGATTGACGAGCTGAGAAGCACTCACACCTCTATGCTTGCCGAATGCTCAAGAGTGTCGATGACGCCGCCAAGAAGGTTCCGATCAAGGCGGAGTTGTTCTTCTCCATCCTTCCGCTGGTGCTCGCTGTCCTATCTGCGACGTCGTTTACGCTCCGAACCTATTTCTTGGATTTGGTTGCTAAAGCCGCCGCCGCGTCCAAGAATCCGCCTGTAGGACCGCCGCCGCAGGAGTGGTGGGACGTGCCCATGTTCATCGTGGGCCTCGCGCTCTCGGTTCTCGCAGTCGCGGCACAGATCGTGAAGGTCGTGTACGACGTCAACAAGAAGCGATCTCAGGCAGTGCTCTTGAGCGAAGCCAAGAGCAACGCTGTTGTATCCGGAGAGGCCGCTGTGCAGGCAACGAGCGCGCTCACCGTGGCGATGCGGGACGCGCTGCAACCTCTCGCGGAGAACATCGCAGAGATGCCGTCGATGAAGCCATCGGTCGGCAGGAGCCATTTGCGCACCGTTGCAACATCAGCGACGGGCGCGCTTTACGCATTGTTGGCCACGCGCGTCCCCGATGTGCGGACGAACGTGTTTGTCCTGAATGCCGATGGCAAGCAAATGAGGAACAGTGCGCACAGCGGTCGAGGGGGCACGCCCAGTGCCTTCCTCGCGAGCACGCCAAATGGAAAGGCCGCTATCGAGTTCATCGCGGGGCAGCAGTCGGTCCTCTATGAGAATCTGGACGTGAAGGCCCCGCCAACTTGGCCCGGCTCTCGCTCTGGTTACAAGACGTTCATCTCGGTGCCGATCTTTGCGAGACGCAGCGTCGGAGATGACTCCGTGTACGGCATGGTCACTGTGGATTCGTGTCAAGCGAACTCACTGAGGGACGTGGATCTTCATACTGTCGAACTGGTCGCGGATATGGTCGCGACCGCCTTTGCCATAGCTGAGAATGCCGCAGCTAAGCCTGTAACTTCAAGGTCAGGGAGCGTAGGATGAGCGACATGAGCGACATCACGGTGCACAATTCGCACGCCGGTTTTGGCGTGATTCGAGCTGCTCGCACGGGGCGCTACGAGCGTGATTTGTCGGATCGGAAGGTAGTCGAAGCCATCTGGGCGAAGGCCGACAAAGAGGCTCGAAACAGCCCTAACACGCAAGTCATCAAACACAAGTAGCTCGGTCGGCGCAGGCGCGCGATCATCTTGGACGAGTACATGGACGGCGACGATGTTCGTCTTGAACTTGAGGGCGGGTGGATCCAGTACAGCGATTTCCTGTACCGCGAAGTCGCTGGACGAGTGCTCGAGTTTCGACCGGCAGCGGGGACGCAAATCGTCCGCTTGACATCGGAGAACGCGAGGGCGCTTGAGCACCTCACCGGAATTATCAACGATTTGCAGGCGACGGTGCGCTACTGCATCGTCTATGAATCGAGCTTCGAAAGCGCGCTGGACCCAGCAGTTCAAGACGCGCTATGGAAAGCGGCGCTCGTCACATACGCACGCTGCTTTGAGGCTGGAGTGCGCAAGTCCGAGCGACCCGATCTCAGCGTTCTGGACGACTTAGGCGATGCACGGAAGGCGCATGAGTACTTCATGACGTTGCGCTCGAAGTACGTCGCGCATTCGGTCAACGCACTGGAGATGAACATGACCTATGCCCTCCTGACAAACGACCGCGGCGAGACTGTCGTCGCGCGCGGGCCGGGGACCTTTCAGATCAGTTCTAACCCTCTGAACGAGCAAGGATCCAACACACTAAAGCGGCTGGCGGAAACACTGCTCCATCAAGCTCAGGAGCGTCACGGCTCCCTCTCAGAGGCCGTTATGGACGAGCTGCACGATATGTCCCAAGAGGAGCTTCTAGCGCTGCCAGTGATTACAAGTCACGTCGCCCCGGACGTTGCATCTATGAGACAGACGCGGAGATAGGTCGAAGCCCGCTCTGGGGTTCACGAACAGAGCGTGCCTCGGTGGGGGAGGACGGCCCCGGCCGCTGGCTAGTTTTTCTCCTCGGCCATTAGCGCAGCAACCGGACCGGCAGGGATGCTGGTCCCTCGACCCGAATCTTCGTCAAACAGGACGCCCAATACATCACGCAGCGGCCGGCAGGGATATTCATGACCTCGCCTCGCTCTACGAAGCGGCTCACCCGATCTTCCGTCGTGTCGAGTGCGTGCAGGACCTAGAGCCCTTCCGGGCGGAGTTGGCGAATCTCACCCCACCGGTAGCTTGCCCACTTTGATTGGCACGTCCGTGCCCGCGAGAGATGGTGAACGCTGAAGCGTGATGGTCACCGAACCCAAACACGTGGGTCGTACATGTGGGAGAACGTCCCTTGCGTCATCAGGACGGAGTTGTCCCAAATGGGCCGACCGTCGGCGGGACTGATGAGCGCTCCGCCGAACCACCCCGCATCCGTTGCCTCGACGTGCTTGTCCAACTCGGCTAGTGCCTGTTGGGATCATCGGGCATGGAAGAGTCGCCCATCCTCATGACTTTCAGAGGGCTCATCAGCGCCAATCCACTAATTAGCACCCGAAGGTAGAACGGTCATCGGAAATCTCCACGAGCATCGCCCAAATTAGGCGGTTGGGGCGGTGCGTTTTCTGTGTGTGGTCGACCTCGGAGTGATGCCTCGAACGAGTGGGTTCCAAAGCTACTCCCGCCTTGGTGATACGTGGATCGCGCCCCTAAGGAAGGGTATTAAACCCACCCGAAGAGCGCCGCAAGGAATGCCACGATCAAACCAGCGATGACCGCTAGCACCAGTCCGCTGACCACCCTCCCCGCGCGCGTCCACCCGAGTCTGTAGCGTGCGCCGCGCCTTCGAGCCTTCGGGCCATGTGAAGGCAGGGAGGGCGGGTCGATCAAGCGCCAAGAGGATTCGAAGCGGAGTCCTTCGTTCTCGCGGAGCAAAGTAGCAAGGGCATTCTCCAGAGCGGCCCGTATGGCGAGTCCGCGCTCATCGTTGTGGTCCACGTTCACGACAATGCGCGTCTCCTCTGCGGCGAACGTGGCCTCCAGCTCTATCCCCGAGGGCCCCTCCCACTCAGACTCGAAGTTGAACATGTCCCCAGTCAGCTTGTCCGGGACCAGCCTCAGCGCGACGAGCTTGTCTGTCAGCGCATCGAACGTTGCCGCACTTACCTCGGCCCGTAGCTCGTGCGTCTCGGCGATGTACTCGCCGAGCTCGAAGTGATTGCCCCCGTCTGCTACAGCTCTCTCCAGCACGACGGCAATGTCACGCGCCAGCTCCCACCCGTCGCTCACATCGATAGGCGACTTCACGACCAGCTCTAGGCTCTGACCGGCCAACGGCGGCGCTCCAATCGTGGCGGGGACTCGGGTGCTGAAATCCTTCCATAGCTCGTAGATCGACTCTCTCCCTGCTCCCTAGTTGCTCCCCAACTGGCTACAACGAGTCTCGGCACGAAGGCCTCATCTTCCTGAATGACTGGAAACTGGGTGGCCCTCTGGCCTGAGAACTGCTCGCGAATCAGTGATCCAAACGGATTACGCGGATTCGATTCCCGGAATCCTCTCCGACATCGGCCCCTGCGGCGAATGTTCCGATTGTGTCGCTATACAGTCGGCTATTCCGACGAAATGGGAACACTCGTCGCCGCGCGTCAGTTTCTCGGCCCCATGATGAGGTCAGGCGCCTCTCCCATTGGCATAGGGAACCAGCCCAGGAACGTCACTCCCTCGTCGGTCGCGTCGAAGCGACCGATCGTCTCATCACCGGGCTCGAAGAAGGTGTCGCCCGGGCCCAGCATCCGCTCCGGGCCGTCGCCGACCTGGAAGTGCACGGAGCCGCTCTCGATGACGCCGAATACCGGACCGTTGTGCCAGTGGGCTCCCGGCTGGACGCCCGGGGCGAGCGTGATCCGCCGAACCTCGACGTGTCCGATCTCTGCGGGGCTCGCGAGGACGTGATCGGCGAGGGTCATGCGGACGACGGGGTGCTGCTCCATGCCTCCGAAGACTAGCTCGCGATCTCCCACACGTGCCCGTCCGGGTCGCGGAAGCACGCGGTGCGGATGCCCCACGGGCGGTCCTGCGGCCCGTTGAGGAGTTGGGCGCCGCGCGACACTACGAGCTCCGCCGTGGCATCCACGTCCTCGACCGTGATCGTGTACTGGGCCGTCGCGCCGTCGACCGAGCGGCCCACGAGTGCCGGCTCGATGAGACCGCGGCCTTCTTCCGCCTGCAGCAGGTTGATGAGCGTGTTGCCGAAGTCGAAGACGGCGGATGCCTCGTCCTGGTAGTGCACGGGAAGCCCGAAGACCTCCGCGTAGAAGTCGCGCGCGCGGGGCACATCGTCGACGAACAGGGTGATAGCGGTGATGGGGCCGGGAAAGGTCATTCGTCCAGCATATGTGGACGGTGTTTACATGGCCAAGGCCCGCGCGATGACCGCGCGTGCCGCATCCCCCTCGGGCATCGGCAGGATCGGGTAGTTGTGGATCATGCCCACCCCCTCGTGGAAATCGAGCGGGATGCCCTCTTCCGCCGCCCGCGCGACGAGTCGATGCGCGTCCGCGTTGAGGATGTCGCGCGTGCCACTGAACATCGTGATCGGGCCGAGGCCGCGCAGCACGCCGTGGATGGGGCTCACGAGCGGATCGTCCACGGGGAGCTCCGCGCGGTAGAGGGCGCCCGCCGCTCGGGTGCCGGGCACGGCGAGCCATGGGTCGCTTGGCTCGATCTCGGCCAGGCGCGGATCGCTGCCCGAGATGTCGAGCCACGGGGCGATGAGCACGGTCGCGCTGAGGGGCGAGGCGCCGCGATCCCGGAGAACCTGGGCGACGGCGAGAGCCATCCCGCCGCCCGAGGAGTCGCCGAGCACGGCGGTCGCCCCGCTCGACTCGATCAGATCGGCCACGACCGGCACGACCGTCGAGGCGGTACCCAGCGGGGCGAGCGGCATGATCGGCACGACGAACTCGGCTCCCGACTCCGAGGCGAGCTTCGCGAGGAACGTCCAGTGGACGGGGTCGATCTCGAAGGAGTAGACGCCGCCGTGCAGGTAGACGGCCCGGCGGCCGGCGGGAGAATCCGTCGCTCGCACGGTGAAGACGGGCCACCCCGCGAACTCGGAGCGATCGAAGTCGACGCCCCGACGCGGCCGCGGTTCGAAGGGGTGGGGATGCTCGCGCGCCCGTCGCACGGCAGCGAGGGTCCGCTCCGCCGAGCGGAACTGGCGCTTGGAGCCGCGCAGAGTGATGACAAGAGGGGCGAGACGGCTCAGCAGACTCGCCACGGCGCAGGACTAGCCGTCGATGCGCTTGAGCACGTGGACGGGAATCGCCAGCCCGATGCTCGACGCCAGGATGCCGCCGAGGAACACCGCGGCCTCCCAGCCGGGCACGTAGAAGGCGGATCCCATGAGGTACATGCCCGCGATGAAGATGGCGAGGGAGACGAGGAACACGATGATCTTCACGGGATCATCCTACCGGGGCCACGCGACCCCCGTTCGGGGGCGTAACGCGTGTACCCCGGGGTCACCTAATATGAGGACCGCGAGCTTGACCCGAAGCGCGCTCGCTTATCCCGAGTCACTAGTCCTTACCCGAAGGCTTACCCTCATGCTTGACGCGCCTACGCTCGCGCCCTTTGGCTGGTACCCCGACCCCG
This sequence comes from Antiquaquibacter soli, assembly GCF_030580675.1. Classification (GTDB taxonomy): domain Bacteria; phylum Actinomycetota; class Actinomycetes; order Actinomycetales; family Microbacteriaceae; genus Rhodoglobus; species Rhodoglobus soli. The sequence goes on from NZ_JAUQUB010000001.1 coordinate 1,799,097, forward strand.
CAGGCAGCGGACTGCTGCGCTGGTGGGATGGCTCATCGTGGACGGAGCGCCTCGAGCGCCCCCGCCCCGAGGTGCAGCCCGCTTTCGGGTACTCCTCGCGCCTCGCGTCCTGACGCTCGCGAGCGATCACTCGCCCGAGCGCTGAAGCCAGGCGAGCACGGCGAGCACCCTCCGGTGGTCGCTGCCCGAGTCATCCAGCGCGAGCTTCTGGAAGATCGACGTCACGTTCTTCTCCACGGCGCCCGTACCGATCACGAGGGAGTCCGCGATCGCCGCGTTCGTGCGCCCCTCCGCCATGAGGGCGAGCACCTCCCGCTCGCGCGGAGTGAGGCGCTCGAGCGGGTTCTGCCGGCGCCCGAGCAGCTGAGCGACCACCTCGGGATCGAGGACGGTCCCGCCGCTCGCAATGCGCTGAACCGCGTCCTTCAGCTCGTCGAGCGAGGCGACCCGGTCCTTCAGCAGGTAACCCACTCCCCCGCGCCCGCCGGACAGGAGCTCCTGCGCGTAGGCGACCTCGACATACTGCGAGAGCAGCAGGATGCCCGCCTCCGGCAGGAGGGCTCGGACTCGGATGGCCGCCCGCACGCCCTCGTCGCGAAACGTCGGCGGCATCCGGACGTCGAGGATGACGAGGTCCGGGGCCACGTCGACGAGCTCCTCGAGGAGCCGTTCCGCGTCTCCGTACGACGCCGCCACCTCGACGCCGGCTTCCTCGAGCACTCGAACGAGTCCCTCGCGGAGTAGTACAGAGTCGTCGGCGACGACCACACGGGTGGGCATGGCCACCATCGTAGGGGAGGCGATGATCCGCTCTTCTGGGCGGGTCGGCGCGAGCAGGGTCACAGGGGAAGCCGGGCGGACACGAGCGTCGGCCCACCGGTCGGGCTCGACACCGCGAGGGTCCCGCCGACGCCGCGAAGGCGTTCCTCGAGCCCGGCGATCCCATGGCCCGCGATCGCCTGGGCTCCGCCGTCGCCGTTGTCCGCGATGAATACCTCCAGCCAGCGGGCATCCTCGCTGAGGGAGACGCGCACTTCGATGTCGGTCGCGCGGGAGTGCTTGACCGCGTTGGCGAGCGCCTCGCTCACCACGAAGTAGGCGTTGCGCTCGATCTCCTGCGGCACCGCCGTGCCCGGCGGCAGCTCGTCGACGAGGCGGGCCGGGATGGCGCTGCGCACGGTCGCCGACTCGATCGCCGCGACGAGCCCGCGGTCGAGGAGGATCGGCGGCGCGAAGCCGCGCGAGAGCGCCCGCAGTTCATCGAGGGCCTCCTTCGACTGCTGCCGCGCCTCCGAGATAAGCGTCTTCGCCTTCTCCGGGTCGGCCTGGAGCTGGCGCTCTGCGGCGGCGAGGTCCATCTGGAGCCGCACGAGCCGCTGCTGCGGGCCGTCGTGGATGTCCCGCTCGAGCCGTCGGAGGGACTGGCCTTCGGCCGAGATCGCCGCGCCGCGGGACTCGGACAGGGAGCGGACCTCGCGCTCGAGCTCGGCCGACCGCCAGGCTCCGAGCATCCCGCGGGCGATCAGCCAGTGCAGCTGTGTCAGACCACGAGTGACGAAGGGCAGGAGGGCGAGGAACACCGCCCCGAGCAGGAAGAAGACGATGGTGTCAATGAGCCACGGGTTCTCCGGCGCGGCCCAGCCGTTGGTCGAGGCGAACCAGTCCGAGAGGAACCAGGTGTCTCCCGTGACGGGTCCCCAGATCCACCCGGTGAGCCCGCCCAGGGAGATCGAGAGCCAGGTGACGGTGATCGACCAGGTGATCGTCGTGACGATGAAGTCCACGATCATCACGTGCAGCAGGTACAGCCAGTAGTGCCCGTTGCCGAGGGTCGCGCGCAACCAGCCGGTGAACCCGGTGCGCGCTCGGTCGTCGAGCCAGTCGGGTCGCGGGATGCGCGGTCGGCCGGCGAACTCGAGGAGCGCGAGGTCGACGACGCCGAATCCCCGCGCGACGTAGAGCGCAGCGATGATCAGCACGACCCCGATCAAGAACGTGAACAGCGTGCCGATGCCGGCCGAGAACAAGCCGATCGTGACACCGAACCCCGTCAGCGAGATCGGGAACGCGATGAGCAGGTACAGGAGCTCTCGCGGCACGCTGCGCCAGAGGGCGCCGTATCCGCGGCGCTCGGGCGCGACTGCTCCCGGTGCGGCGGTCGGGGTGAAGGTGGCGTCGGTCATGGTGGTCCTCTCGATTGTCTCAGCCAGCCTCCCGCGATGGCGCACGTCGCGGCATCCTGCTGCCTTCCGAGTCCGAGGTGGGGCTATCCCCCGCCTGAGCGCGAGCCGACACGGTTCTTAGCGTTGCCTCAGCTTCCTTGCGGAATTCATGAGCGTGCGTAGCGTTGACATACGTAGGAAGAGAAGGAGTCACACAATGACCGAGATCACCGCCACCCCGCAGACCTCCGCCGACCCTGACGTCACGAGCGGCGTCGCCCAATTCCTGGGGCCCGTCGTCGTCGATCTCACCGCCCTCTCCATCGACGGCAAGCAGGCGCACTGGCACGTACGCGGTGCGAACTTCCAGGCCGTTCACGAGCTCCTCGACGTGGTCGTCGAGCACGCGCGCGACTACGCCGACACGGCCGCCGAGCGGGTCGTGGCCCTCGGCCTCCCCATCGACGCGCGCACGCAGACCATCGGTGCGAAGGCGACGACGCCCGCGATGACCGCTGGATTCCAGCAGTCCGATGCGATCATCCGCGAGGTGATCGCCGCGATCGACGCCACCCTCGTCACCGTCCGTACCGCCGTCGACGAGCTCGCCGAACTCGACCCGGTCAGCCAGGACGTCGTCATCGAGATCGCCCGCGGCCTCGAGAAGGACCGCTGGTTCCTGTTCGCCCACCTTGCGGGCTGATCGTCAGGTCGAGATAGAGACCGACTCTCCGGGCTCGAGCCAGCGCGTGCGCGGCTCGAGCCCGGCGGCGTTAATGGCGTCGCGCAGCGGTCCCTCCGAGGCGAAGTGGGTCCACCCGCTGCGATGCACGGGGATGAGCATCCGCGGGTTGAGGGCGAGGGCGGCGTCGACGACCTCCGCGGGGTCGAAGGTGAAGCGCGCCTTCGACAGGATCGGAGCAGACGGGAAGCGCACCGCCCCGCAGGCGATGATCGCGACGTCGATGTGGCGCTCGGCGGTGAGCCAGTGCCGCAGCCGCGGTGTCATGACGGTGTCGCCGGAGAACCAGATAGTCGGGATGTGGCTGCCTTCGAGGAGGAAGCCCGAGACCTGGCCGACCTGCGGTGTCAGGCGAGGACCGTGACGCGCGGGCGTCGCCGTAATGCGGATGCCCGCGGCTGTCGTCGACTCCCCCGTGGCGAGTCCGCGCACGTCGCGCTTGAGAGGCGCGAGGCGACGCGCCGACGCGGTGTTCGTGACGATCGTGTCGACCGACCTGCCGAGTACGAACGCGCGGCCGGCGTAGTCGAGGTTGTCGAAGTGGTGGTCGTGGCTGAGGAGGGCCACGTCGACCGCGCCGAGGGCGGCCGCGGGGATCGGCGTGGGGTGGCTGCGGGTTGAGCCGAACCAGCCGGCGGGCGCCCAGGCCGGTCCCATGTCGTAGGTGCCGCCGGGCTCGTCGAGCACCGGATCGGTGAGGACGCGGACGCTGCCGGTGTCGATGAGCACGCTCGCGGTACCGAGGTAAGTGAGCGTCATTCTCGAAATTCTAGAGGGTGCGGTGAGACACCTGTCCAGCCACCAGAGTGAGGGCCACGGGCATGCCGCGCAGTTGCGTCCCGCCCGGATCGCGCTCGACGGCGACGAGGTCGGCGGGCTCGCCCTCCGCCACCGACGACCGCGTGCTCGCCGCGAGCGCCTCGCCGGAAGAGATGCGCTGCTCCGGATGCCACGGCTCCCGACCATCGCGGGAGCGGGTCACGGCAGCCTCCATCGTCGCCCACGGGTCGAGCGCGGAAACGGGGGCATCGGACCCGAAGGCGAGCTCGGCTCCCGCGTCGAGGAGGCTGCGGAACGCGTAGAGCCGCCCCGTCCGGTCCGACCACAGGGCGTCAGCGACGTCGCGATCGTCCATGGCGTGCTCGGGCTGCACGCTCGCGACCACGCCGAGCTCCGCGAACCTCGGATAGTCCGTCTCGCTGAGAAGCTGCGCGTGCTCGATGCGCCCGCCGACCCCGAGCTCGGCGAACGCGTCGAGGGCGAGCGTGTTGGCGTGGTCGCCGATCGCGTGGACCCAGGGCTCGAGCCCGGCATCCGTCGCGCGGCGCAGTAGCGGCAGCAGTTCCGCAGGCGGCACCGTGAGCATGCCGTGCCCGCCGTCCGGATAGGGCTCGTGGGTGTAGGCAGTCCGCGTGTTGAGCGATCCGTCGGTGAGGACCTTGAAACCGCCGACCGACAGGAGCGGGCCGAGCTCGAGCCCCGTGCGAAGGCCCTCGTCGATCGCGCGGTCGAGGTGCTGCGTGTACACCGCGAACTGCACCCGGAGCAGGTCGTTGCCCGCGGCGATACGCCGCTCCCACGTGTCCCGGTTCCAGTCCATCTCGAGGTCGGCGATCCCGACGACTCCGCGGCTCGCCGCCTCCCGCGCCGCCGCGAGCGCCCAGCCGTCGAGCACGGAGTCCTCGACCTCCCCGAGGCGCCGCGTCACGTCGAACGCGTCGTCCTCGCGCAGGAGCCCCGTCGGATGACCGGCGACGCCGAATCGCTCGAGGGCGGCCGTGTTGAGCCACGCCGCGTGGAGGTCGCCGCTGACGAGCACGACCGGCACCCGACCGCCCGCCTCGTCGAGGAGGGCGGCGGTGGGGGCATCCGGCCACAGCCCGTCGCGGAAGCCGGCACCCGCGAGGATGCCCGGGGCCTCCCCCACCGCGCTGGCGACGAGCAGCGCCGCCTCCCGTGCCGATCGCGCCCCCGACACGTCGAGTCGCTGGGACGTGAGCGCCCACTGGGTGAAGTGGACGTGGTTGTCCCACAGACCCGGCACCACCCATCGGCCGGCGAGGTCGATGTCCCCCGTGCCGATCGAGCCGATCTCGACGATGCGACCGCCCTCGACGCGGATGTCGCGATCCCGATCGCCGAGCCGGGCGTTACTGAGCAGCATGCCCGTGCACCCGTCGCATCTCGCGGGCGAGCTCCGGCGAGGAGTAGTTCTCGCCGGACTGCAGCTCGTCGATGATGCGGTCGGCGACCTCGGGGGCCTTGTTCTGGCTGAGCTTGAGCCGCGCGTCGAACCGCGTGACGCGGAGGCGGATGCCGACAGTGCCCTTCGCGATGCGCCGTGCGGCCGCCTCGTCAGTGTCGAGCCGCACGGGGTGCGGCATGACGTCCTCGAAGTGGTCGACGAGCTCGCCGAGCACGCGGAAGTTCTCCTCCTCGCTGAGGATCTCCGGGGTGCCGTAGAGGTGCGCGGTGACGTGGTTCCACGTGGGGATGAAGTCGCCGGGCGAGTACCAGCCGGGAGAGACGTACCCGTGCGGCCCTTGGATGATCACGAGCACCTCGTGCTCGCCGAGCTCGTGGAGCGTCTCATCCGGCCGCCCCACGTGGGACACGAGGACGATGTCGTCCTCGCCCTCCTCGAGCATGACCGGGTAGTGGCTCGCGACGAGGCCCGAGGCCGTAGAGGACACGATCGTCGCCCAGGGGTTCTCGCGGACGAGCCGCTTGACCTCGTCGGGGTCGGTGAGCACGTAGCCGGGGGTGTGTCTCATGCTCTAAGCCTGGCAGACGGGACACCAGTAGAGCTTGCGGCCGCCGATCTCCTCCATGAGGATCGGCGTGCCGCACACGCGACACGGCAGACCGGTGCGGTGGTAGACCCAGTGCCGGTCGGCGCGGCTGGCGAGCGCGGCCTCGTAGGCCTTGCCCCGAAGGCCGTCCATGGTGAGCATCTGGCCGGTCCGGACGCCGATCTTCAGGAGCTTCGACCAGTCCTTCCAGAGCGCCCTCACGAGCTCCTCCGGCACATCCCGGCCGGGAGTGTGCGGGTTGAGCCGCGCCCGGAAGAGCAGCTCAGCGCGGTAGACGTTGCCGATGCCGCTCACGACCGACTGGTCCATGAGCAGGAGGGCGATCGGCGTGGGCTTGCGCAGTACGGTTTCGGTGAAGCGCTCCTCCGCCTTCTTCGGCGAGTCGACGAGCGGGTCGGGCCCGAGCTTGTCGATGACCGCCTGGACCTCCTCCGGGCCGAGGACGTCGCACGCGGTGGGACCGCGGAGGTCGGCGCACGTGACGTCGGTGAGCAGGCGCACTCGGACGGCCCCGACGGGGTCGGGCGGGAAGGACTCCAGCGGAGCCTCGAGCTTCTCCTGCTCGGCCATCCGCAGTCGGGTCCGTCTCGGCGCGCCGATTGAGGACAGCGAGTCCTCGAAGGCCCCGACGACGGTGCCGCGCTGATTGGTCTGGCCCATCCGGCCGTTCGCCGACGCAATAGTCGCATCCGCGGTGATGTCGCCGGCGAAGTCCCATGCCCCGTAGATGCCGAGGTGCACCCGCAGCCACAGGCCGTGCTCGAACTCGAGGAACATCTGCTTGCCCACGGCCCGGGCATCCGTCATGACGTGGCCGTCGAGCATCCGGGCGCCCTCCGCGAAGCGGCCCTGCGGCGACGAGACCGCGACGGGCTTGCCGACGAAGTGCAGCGCGAACTGGCGCGCGATGCGGTGGACGGAATGGCCCTCGGGCATTACGCGCCGATCGGGTGGCCCGCGATGAGGCCGGTCTGCTCGTACTCGGCGAGCTGCGCGATCCGACGGGCATGGCGCTCCTCGCCCGAGAACGGCTCGGCGATGAAGACGTCGATGAAGTGCTTGGCCTCGTCCACCGTGTGCTGCCGGGCACCGATCGAGATGACGTTGGCGTCGTTGTGCTGCCGCGCGAGAAGGGCGGTCGACTCGTTCCAGACGAGGGCGGCGCGGATGCCCGTGACCTTGTTCGCGGCGATCTGCTCGCCATTGCCCGAGCCTCCGAAGACGACCCCGAGGCACTCGACGCCCGCGGCTTGGTCGCGAGCGACGGCGAGCGCGGCGTTGATGCAGAACGGCGGGTAGTCGTCGAGCGGATCGTAGCTCGTCGGTCCGTGATCGACGACCTCGTGCCCCCGGGCGCGGAGGTGCTCCTGGAGGTCCTCGCTGAACTCGAGTCCCGCGTGGTCCGTGGCGATGTGGATGCGCATGCAGCAAGTTTATGGTCGGCGAACCGCTACCCCTGGTGCGGCTCCCACCAGCAGGAGCACACTGGATGCGTCACTCTTTCGTGAGGAGGCCGCCATGAGACGGACAACCGCTGCGCCCGACCTGATGCCGATCCTGTCGCCCGGGCGCCACCGATCCGCCGCTCGCGGAGCGTGCTTCATGGAGTACGCCTCCTACCTCGCCGGGGAGCGCTGGAGCGACCATCCCGCGTGCACCCACGCACTGCTGGCCGCGCTCGCTCGCGACGTGAACGACCTGACCACGGCCGAGGGTCGAGGCGCGCTCGTGCCCCTCATCCCCCGCGTCGTCGGGCTCGACCCGGCGGACGCCGAGTACGGGGACGAGATCGCCGCCCTCGCGGCCGCTGCGGCGCTCCCCGTCGTGAGCCTCGAGCGGCAGCGCGCGCTCGCTGTCGGGCTGCTGTCCCTCGCCCGGCGCAGCGCCGACCCGCGGATCTCCGACCTCACGCGGTCGGCGTTCGACTCGGCGCCCGACGCCGAGCGCTGGGCGGTCCGGTACCTCGACCGCTCGCGCGCGCCGCACGGCTCGTGGGCCCGCGCGACGGAGGCGATCGTGCACACCGCCGCGGTGGGCATCGCGCTCGCGTGCATCGACGACCCCGACGCCGTACTCCGCTCGGCCCTCGTCGCCGCCATCGAAGCCGCCGAGCGACGGATGCCCGCGCCCCGACTCACCCGGGAGGCACAGCTCATCCCCGGCTAGGCTGGAGGCTCCCACCGACCCCTAGGGAGAGAGCACAGTGCCCGGAGAGAACCTCACGCGGATCGAAGCCCAGAGCCGCAAGGCCACCGTCGACGTCGCCAGCTACGAGATCGACCTCGACCTGACCACCGGTCCCGAGACCTTCGCGAGCACGACGACCGTGCGCTTCACCGCGACGCCCGGCGCGTCGACCTTCATCGACGCGATCACGAGGGCCGTGCACTCGGTGACGCTCAACGGCGTCGCGCTCGACGCGGCCGCGGTAAGCGACGGCACGCGCATCCAGCTCGACGACCTCTCCGAGTCGAACGAACTCGTCGTCGTCGGCGACTTCGAGTACTCGAAGACGGGCGAGGGCCTCCACCGCTTCGTCGACCCGGTCGACGACGAGGTGTACCTGTACACGCAGTTCGAGGTGCCGGACTCCCGCCGCGTCTTCGCGGTGTTCGAGCAGCCCGACCTCAAGGCCACCTTCCAGTTCACCGTCACCGCGCCCTCGAACTGGGCGGTCGTCAGCAACTCCCCCACCCCGGCGTCCGAGCATGTCTCCGAGGGCGTCGCCCGCTGGAGCTTCGCGCCCACGCCGGTGCTCTCGAGCTATGTGACGGCCCTCATCGCGGGACCGTATCAGGCGGTGCACTCCGAGCTCACCTCGAGCGACGGCCGCGTCATCCCGCTCGGCATCTTCGCGCGCAAGTCGCTCGCGCAATACCTCGACGCCGACTACATCTTCGAGAAGACCCGCGAGGGCTTCGCGTTCTACGAGAAGCACTTCGCCTTCCCGTACCCGTTCGAGAAGTACGACCAGCTGTTCGTGCCCGAGTTCAACGCCGGCGCGATGGAGAACGCCGGCGCGATCACCTTCACGGAGACCTACGTCTTCCGCTCCAAGGTGACCGACGCGATCAAGGAGCGGCGCGTCGTCACGATCCTCCACGAGCTCGCCCACATGTGGTTCGGCGATCTCGTGACCATGAAGTGGTGGAACGACCTGTGGCTCAACGAGTCGTTCGCCGAGTGGGCATCCACGCTCGCGACCGCCGAGGCAACCGAGTGGAACGAGGCCTGGACGACGTTCCAGGCGATGGAGAAGAGCTGGGCCTACCGCCAGGACCAGCTGCCCTCCACGCACCCCGTCGTCGCGACCATCAACGACCTCGAGGACGTGCAGGTCAACTTCGACGGCATCACTTACGCCAAGGGCGGCTCGGTGCTCAAGCAGCTCGTCGCGTGGGTCGGCCTCGAGCAGTTCATGGCCGGCGTCGCGGCGTACTTCCAGAAGCACCAGTTCGGCAACACCGAGCTCACCGACCTGCTCTCCGAGCTCGAGAAGACGTCCGGCCGCGAGCTGACGAGCTGGAGCAAGAAGTGGCTCGAGACGGCGGGCGTCAACACCCTGCGCCCCGCGATCGAGACGGACGCGGATGGCACGATCACCGCGTTCGCCGTGCTCCAGGAGGCTCCCGCCGACTACCCGACCATCCGTCCGCACCGACTCGCGATCGGCCTCTACAACCTCCGTGACGGCAAACTGCGCCGCGACCACCGCGTCGAGATCGACGTCGACGGCGAGCGCACCCAGGTGCCCGAGCTCGTCGGCCAGAAGCGCCCCGACCTCGTCCTCGTCAACGACGAGGACCTCGCCTACGCGAAGATCCGCCTGGATGCCGACTCGCTCGCCGTCGCGATGGACCACCTCGCCGACATCGACGACCCGCTCGCCCGCGCGATCGTCTGGGGTGCGGCGTGGGATGCCACGCGCGACGCCGAGACCCGCCCGAGCGACTACGTGCACCTTGTGCTCCGCAACATCGCCGCGGAGACCGAGTCGACGACCATCCGCACGACGCTTACCCAGCTCACCACGGTCGCCCGCGTCTACGTGGACCCGGCCGTGCGCGACGTGACGATCACGGCGGTAGGCGACGGGCTGTGGACGCTCGCGCGGCAGGCGGATGCGGCGTCCGACGCCCAGTTCCAGTTCGTCAAGTTCTTCGCGAGCATCGCGTCGACTCCCGCCCACGTCGAGGCGCTCCGCGGTCTGCTCGACGGCTCGGTCGTGCTCGATGGGCTCGAGATCGACACCGACCTGCGCTGGGAGCTGCTCGAAGGCCTCGTGCTCAACAACGCCGCGACCGACGCCGAGATCGAGGCCGCACTCCAGGCGGACAACACCTCCAACGGCCAGCAGGCCGCGGCTCGGGCGCGGGCGACCTTCCCGACCGCCGAGGCGAAGGCCGCCGCGTTCGACTCGCTCGCCGACAGCGACGCCCTCAGCAACGCGATCGTGCGCGCGGTGACGATGGGCTACCAGCACACGAACGACCCGTCGTCGCTCGCCGGGCAGGTCGCGCCCTACTTCGCCGCACTCACGACGATCTGGGACAGCCGCAGCTACAAGATCGCGGAGCACTTCATCCTCGGCCTGTACCCGACGCCCCTCGCCTCGCAGGAGCTCGCGGATGCCACGACCGCGTGGCTCGACGCGAACGCCGCCGCTCCGGCTGCACTCCGCCGCCTGGTCGTCGAGAACCTCGCCGGCGTGGAGCGGGCGCTCAAGGCGCAGGCGCGGGATACCGCCGGGGAGTAGCGGGTGTTCGACCCGATCGCGTTGTTCGAGAGCCTGCCCCACCTCGTGCAGGTGCTCATCCAGGTCGCGCTGATCATCGTGGGAGCCGTGCTGCTGCGCGTCGTCCTCCAGTTCGTGATCCGGCGCGTCGTGAACCGGGTGGTGTCCGGCGTGAAGAGGAAGCACAACGTCGACGACACTCGAGAGCTCGAGGCATCCCCGCTCGCGGCTGTCCGCCTGGTCCAGCGGACGCGCTCGCTCGGGAGCGTGCTCAACAACGCGACGACGGCCCTCATCGTCGTCGTGGCCCTTCTGCTGATCTTCACGGCGGCTGTGCCGAACGCGACCGCCGCCTTCGCGCTCATCACGGCCGCGCTGGGCGCAGGTCTCGGCTTCGGCGCGCAGAACATCGTCAAGGACGTGCTCAACGGGATCTTCATCGTCTCCGAGGACCAGCTGGGCATCGGCGACGTCGTCGACCTCGGGCTCGCGACCGGAGTGGTGGAGGACGTGGGCATCCGGATCACCCAGGTGCGCGACGTGAACGGCACGCTGTGGTTCGTGCGCAACGGCGAGATACTCCGCCTCGGCAACATGTCGCACGGCTGGGCGCGCGTCATCATCGACCTCGCCGTGCCGTACGACTCCGACGTCGACGCGATCGAGGACCGCATCCTCGCCGTCGCGACGGAGCTCGCGGCCGCACCCAAGTGGAAGTACCGCATCCTGGAGAAGCCCGCGCTGTGGGGCATCGAGTCGATCTCCGCCGAGGCCATCGTCGTGCGACTCGTCGTCAAGACCCGCTCGACGGCGAAGGACGACGTCGCCCGCGAGCTGCGCGCCCGGCTCAAGAAGGCGCTCGACGAGATGGGGGTGCGACTGCCCGCGCTCAACTCGATCCAGCTGACCGGATTCGAAGGGGCGGCGGGGCTGCGGAGCCAGCGCGCCGCACGCCAGAAGCGACTGCCGAGCCTCGACGAGATCGCGCAGGAGAACGCCGAGAAGAACGCTCCGAAGACCGCGAAAGGCGACGGATGACCGCGCACGAGCCCAACCCCGTCACTCTGCGCCTCAGCGCCGGAGGCGAGTCGGCCCAAGGCAACTTCTGGGAGCAGGTGGGCGGTCGCCCCACCTTCGAGAGGCTCGTGCGGTCGTTCTACGAGGGGATCCGACACGACGAGGTGCTCCTGCCGATGTACCCGGAAGAGGATCTCGAGGGTGCGATCCAGCGCCTCACGGGCTTCCTCGAGCAGTACTGGGGCGGCCCGACGACCTACAGCGAGGAGAGGGGGCACCCGCGATTGCGGATGCGCCACCTCCCCTTCAAGGTGAACCCCGACGCTCGGGATCGCTGGCTGAAGCACATGCGGGCCGCGCTCGACGAGCTGCAGCTCCCCCCGCTGCAGGACGCGACGCTGTGGGCCTACCTCGACCGGGCCGCGCACGCCATGGTCAACACGTTCGAGGAGTAGCCCCTAGGCGAGCTCCGCCGCGAGGGTCTCGCGCAGCGGCACCGTCGGGCGGCCGAGGAGCCCGCTGAGGTCTCCCGATCCCCCTTCGAGCAGCCCGTCTCGGATGTTGCTGTCGAGGCCGACGATGAATCCGACGGTTCCCTCGTCGAGGCCGGCCGACGTCAGGGCCGCCGCGTAGTCCTCGGGGCTGAGGTCGGCGAAGGCCACCTCCGCGCCCGTGACCTCGGCGATCGCCTCGGCGAGCTCGGCGTGGGTCCAGGCGTAGTCGCCTGCCAGCTCGTACACGCGGCCCTCGTGGCCCGAGCCGACGAGCACGACGGCAGCGGCATCCGCGTAGTCCGATCGCGGAGCGCTCGCGACCCGCCCGGCTCCGGTGCTGGAGGCGAGGGTCCCGGACTCGACGGCTTGTCGCGCCGACTGGAGGTAGTTCTCGGTGTACCAGCCGTTGCGGAGGATCGTGAACGGGATGCCCGAGGCCTCGAGGTACTCCTCGGTCGCCTTGTGCTCGGGCGCGAGGATGAGCGCCGAGGTCGTGGCGCCCGGCGCGCTCGTGTAGACGATCCGCCCGACCCCCGCGGCCTTCGCAGCGTCGATCGCGTTGGCGTGCTGGGCGGCGCGCTGCCCGACCTCGGAGCCGGAGACGAGAAGGAGCACGTCTGCTCCGGCGAAGGCGGCCTCGAGGCTCGCGCGGTCGGTGTAGTCGATCTGCGCGACGCGAACGCCCTCCGCGGCGAGGTCGTCGAGCTTCTCGACGGAACGGCCGGCGGCGACGATCTCGGAGGCGGGGGTGCCGTCGCGCAGGAGCGCGTCGACGACGAGGCGGCCGAGGTGGCCCGTGGCGCCGGTGACGACGATGGTCATGGGGGTGTCCTTTCGTAGGGTTTCGACCGGCTCAACCCCGCGCTGGACGTAATGCTTCCCGGATGAGCGTACCCACTTTTTGGTAAGCTACCCACATGCAGGTGAGCACCCTCAATCGTCACGGCTTCACGGCGGGCATCCTTCCCGCCCAGTGCCCGACGCGCACCGTCCTCGACCACGTCACGAGCAAGTGGGGCGTGCTCGTGATCGTCGCGCTCTCGCAGCAGGACCTCCGCTGGGGCGAACTCCGCCGCGTCGTCGAGGGCGTCAGCGAGAAGATGCTCGCCCAGACGCTGCGCACGCTCGAGGCTGACGGGTTCGTGAACCGGGATGCCCAGCCGACCATTCCCCCGCGCGTCGACTACAGCCTGACCGAGCGGGGGCGGGCGCTCGCCGCTCGACTGCTGCCCCTCATGGACTGGATCGCCGACAACGCGGACGACATCCTGTCGAGGTAACGCGCCGCCGCGGTTCTGCTGAGCACCCCCACCTTGTCGGAACGATGAGCTGATCGTCGCTCAGCTGCCTAAGCTATGAGCATCCACCCTGCGACGAAGGAGTCCGAGATGCCCGCTGCCCCCTCGACCAGCCACGCGATCGTCATCGGGGCCGGGCTCGCCGGCCTCGTCGCCGCAGCCGAGCTCGTGGCGGCGGGCAAGACGGTGACGATCCTCGAGCAGGAGCCCGAGGCGAGCTTCGGCGGACAAGCGTGGTGGTCGTTCGGCGGGCTGTTCTTCGTCGACTCCCCCGAGCAGAGGCGGATGGGCATCCGCGACAGCTACGAGCTCGCTCGTCAGGACTGGTTCGGCAGCGCGGGCTTCGACCGCCCCGAGGACAACTGGCCCCGGCAGTGGGCTGAGGCCTACCTGCAGTTCGCGGCGGGCGAGAAGCGCGCGTGGTTGCGCGAGCGCGGCGTGTCGTTCTTCCCGGTCGTCGGCTGGGCCGAGCGCGGCGGGTACACCGCGACGGGGCACGGCAACTCCGTGCCGCGGTTCCACATCACGTGGGGCACGGGCCCGGGCATCCTGGAGCCGTTCATCCGCGCCGTGCGCGAGGGCGTCGATCGCGGGCTCGTGACGCTCAAGTTCCGCCACCGCGTGGATGAGCTCGTCGTCGAGAACGGGGCCGTCGTGGGAGCACGCGGAGCCGTGCTCGCGGATGACGCGGCCGAGCGCGGCGCGGCGAGCAACCGTGACGTCGTCGGCGACTTCGAGGCCCGGGCCGAGGCGACGATTGTCGCGAGCGGCGGGATCGGCGGCAACCACGACCTCGTCCGCCAGCAGTGGCCGACGCGAATGGGCGAGCCGCCGAAGCACATGATCAGCGGCGTCCCCGCGCACGTGGATGGCCGGATGCTCGGCATCAGCGAGCGAGCGGGCGCACACCTCATCAACGGCGACCGGATGTGGCACTACGTCGAGGGGATCACCAACTACGCCCCCGTGTGGCCGAAGCACGGAATCCGCATCCTGCCGGGCCCGTCGAGCATCTGGCTCGACGCGACGGGCTCGCGACTGCCCGTGCCCCTGTTCCCCGGCTTCGACACGCTCGGCACGCTCGAGCACCTCGTGACCACGGGCTACGACCACTCGTGGTTCGTGCTCACCCAGTCGATCATCGAGAAGGAGTTCGCGCTCTCCGGTAGCGAGCAGAACCCCGACCTGACCGGCAAGAGCGTTCGAGAGCTGCTGCGGCAGCGCCTCGGGAAGGGGGCGACGGAGCCGGTCGAGGCCTTCAAGGCGAAGGGCGAGGACTTCGTCGTCGCCAACACGCTCGACGAGCTGCTCGCCGGCATGCAGGCGCTCACTCCCGACGTGCCGATCGACGCGGAGCGCGTGCGGCTCGAGATCGAGGCTCGCGACCGCGAGCTCACCAACCGCTTCTCGAAGGACTCGCAGATCAACGCGATCCGGCAGGCGAGGAACTACCGCGGCGACAAGCTCATCCGGGTCGCGGCACCCCACCGGATCCTCGACCCCAAGGCCGGGCCGCTCATCGCGGTCAAGCTCAATATCCTCACGCGAAAGAGTCTCGGCGGCATCGAGACCGACCTGTCGGGTCGTGCGCTCTCCGCCGACGGCGCCGTCATCCCCGGGCTCTTCGCCGCCGGTGAGGCGAGCGGCTTCGGGGGCGGCGGCGTCCACGGCTACCGGGCGCTCGAGGGGACGTTCCTGGGCGGGTGCCTGTTCAGCGGGCGCACCGCGGGGCGCGCTGCCGCCGGTCGCCCGTAGACTTCAGTCGAGCATCCGTCACAGAAAGGCCGTCACCATGACGAACCCCTCGAACGCGCCCATCCCCGCCGGCTGGTACCCGGACCCCGCTGGCGGCCCCCGGAGCCGGTGGTGGGATGGCACGCAGTGGACGGAGACGTTCCAGGAGCCCTACTCCGCCGCCACTGGCACCGCCCTCAAGGCACCCGAGGGCACCAAGGCGTACAACGTGTGGATCTGGCTCGTCGTGCTGCTCCCCTACATCTCGCTCCCGTTCCTCTTCGCGATCGACCTCTCCTCCCTCGTCGACCCCCGCGTCCTCTCCGACTCGGACGCGGCCCTCGAGGCGCAGTTCGCCTTCTACCTCAACCCCTGGATCTGGGTCTCGACGATCCTCGGCTGGGCCGCATCCGCGTTCACGATCTTCTTCGCCTACCGGGACTGGAAGTCGCTTCTCGCGAGCGGAGTCCCCCAGCCCTTCCACTGGGCGTTCGCGTTCCTCAACCTCGCCGTGGGACCCGTCTACGCGATCGGCCGCGCGGTCGTCGTCAAGCGCCGCACCGGGCACGGCTCGGCCGTGCTGTGGGTGACGATCGGGATGATCGTGCTGAGCATCGTCGTCGTGATCGGCTGGACGGCGGCGCTGGTCTCCCAGATCGTTCAGGCCGCATCCACCATGCGCTGATGAGCGGCTCGACGCCACTGCCGCCCGCCGGCTGGTACCCCGACCCCGCGGGCACCCCACGGGCCCGATGGTGGGATGGCACGGCGTGGACCGACACGTACCAGCAGCCCCTGCCACCGGCAGCCCCGCGCCCGGTTCTTGTGGCTCCCGCCGGGACGAATCCCACGACGCCCTGGATCTGGGTGATCGTCGTCACTGCGGCGGCGGTCGCGGTCGTGACCTTCCTGTCGGCAACCGGGACCCCGACCACCGAGCGGAACTATCTCACCGTGGGGGACCTCATGACCGTCGGCGCCGTGCTGGTCGGTTCGGCGGTGCACACGCTATCGGCCTGGCTCGACTATCGGTCGCTCACGGCACGCGGCGTCCCCAGGCCGTTCCACTGGGCCTGGATGCTCTTCTCCCTCGCCACCCCGCTGGTCTACGTGATCGGCCGCTTCGTGGTGCTCGGGAGGCGCGGAATCGGAACCGGGATGCTCCCGCTCTGGATCACCTCCGCGATCGCGGTGGTGTCCTTCATGGCCAACGGCGTGGCCGCCCGACTCTGACGCGCTCCGACGCGCCTCAGCGCGCGAGGTTCCACGCGCGGCGCTTGACCAGCACGTGTCCTCGCTTGGTCGTGAGCCGGGTCCACGGGCCCGACTCGAAAATGCAGACCGAGTCGCCGTCGCTGAGGAAGCCGAGGCTCACCGCGGCGAACGCCGCCCCCGCCGGGATGTTGTCATGGCCGTCGAGGGTACGACCCCACACCTCGGTGCGCACGCGGTGCACGATCTGCTCCCCCGCGCTGCCCGGAACCGCCTGGGCGACCTCATCGATGCCGGCCCGGGCGACGGACTCGAGCAGATCGCCGTCGAGCGAGCCGAGCGCCAACCATCCTCCCCGCGGCGGCGAGATCGCCGCCCACGTGACGGTGTTCACCTCCATGGGGAGCGTCACCGTCACCCCCTCCGAGGGATCGGCGAGCCCAGCCGCCTCTCGCTGGCCCTCCACGCGCACGAGGAGCGAGCGCACCGGCACCACGGCGTCGAAGTCGTCCTGCGGCGCGATCGCAAAGGTCCTGAGGCCAAGCACGGTGGGGCTCTCGTCGAGCAGTCCCGCGGGATGAAGCACCGAGACGTAGACCGCGAGCACCCCCGAACCTCCGATGAGGCGCACCGACCCGTCCTGCACACGCAGGGCACGACCGAGGAATACGTGGAGGTCGTCGAGCGCGAGCGCGTCGATCAGTCGGAAGGTCCGGGTCATCAGTCTTCTAAACTACATGGCATGAGCGACCCTCTCGAAGGCTTCCTCGCCGCTCTCGCCCTCCAGGACACCGGTGCCCGGACGAGCGAGGACATCTTCACCGGGCCCAGTCAGTGGATGCCCCAGGGCCGGGTGTTCGGTGGGCAAGTGCTCGCCCAGTCGCTCGTCGCCGCGCAGCGGACCATCCCCGACGACCGTGTCGTGCACTCGATGCACGGCTACTTCCTCCGGCCGGGCGACGTCAACCTGCCCATCACGTTCTCCGTCGACCGCATCCACGACGGCCGCTCGTTCTCGACGCGGCGGACTCAGGCCTATCAGAACGGCCAGCCGATCCTCTCGATGATCGCCTCGTTCCAGGACGAGGACCCGGGCCTCGATCACCAGGTCGACATGCCCGACGATCTGCCCGACCCCGAATCCCTCCCGGCCGCCGCCGAATCGCTCGCGGGAGTCGATCACCCGGTCGCGAGCTTCTGGGCCAACGAGAGGCCGTTCGAGATGCGGCACGTGCCGTCTCCCCTTTACTTCTCGGTCGAAGGCGAGCACGTCGCGCACCAGGCCGTGTGGCTCAAGGCGATCGGTCCTCTGCCCGACGACCCCAACCTCCATAGAGCCGCTCTCGCCTACGCGAGCGACTACTCGATCCTCGAGCCGATCCTGCGCCGTCATGGCGTGCCGTGGTCGCGGCCGGGCATCCGCGTCGCGAGCCTCGACCACGCGATGTGGTGGCATCGATTCGGCCGCGTGGACGAGTGGATCCTGTACACCCAGGAGTCGCCGACAGCCGTGGGAGGTCGGGGTCTCTCCCTCGGTCGCCTCTACAGCCGCGACGGGGTGCTGCTCGCGAGCGTTGCGCAAGAGGGCATGGTTCGAGTGCCGGACGGGTCGCCTCGGTGAGGATCGAGCGCTCGGTCGCGATCGTCACGGGCGCCGGGTCCGGACTCGGGCGCGGCACGGCCCTCGAACTCGTCCACCGCGGGGCGGTTGTCGTCGGAATCGATCTGCCGGGAACCGAGGACGCCATCAGCAGGACCGGCGCGGTGCCCGCGACGGCGGACGTCGCGGACCCGGATGCCGTGGCCACCGCCGTGGCGACGGCGAGCGAACTCGGCCCGCTACGCATCCTCGTGCACTGCGCCGGCCGCGACGGAGCAGTTCGGCTCGTCGACCGTGACGGCTCGCCCGGCTCTCTCGACGCCTTCGTGGACGTCATCCGCACCAACCTCACGGGCACATTCAATGTGCTGCGGCTCGCGGCGGCGGCGATGAGCGCCACCGAGCCGGTCGACGGGGAACGCGGGGTGTGCATCCTCACCGCCTCGATCGCGGCGTGGGAGGGCCAGATCGGGCAGGCGGCCTATGCGTCGTCGAAGGCGGGAGTGGTGGGGCTGACGCTCACCGCCGCTCGCGACCTCGCCTCGCGGGGCATCCGGGTCGCCGCGATCGCTCCCGGAATCTTCGACACCCCCATGGTGGAGCGGCTGCCGGACCCCGTGCGTGAATCACTCGCGGCCTCGATCCCGAACCCGAGCCGGTTCGGTCGGCCGTCGGAGTACGCGGCTCTGGCCGCGCACATCATCGAGAACCAACTCATCAACGGCGAGACGATTCGCATCGACGGAGCCCTGCGGATGGGACCCCGCTAGCCGCGCTAGCCGCGCTTGGTGAAGACGACGGGCTCCTCGACGTAGGGCGCCCACGTCGCTCGCAACTCGTCGTCGATACGCTGAGGGCGACCTGTCGCGGCTGTCACCATCACGAGCGTCGTCGCGGCGCGCGTGAACAGCACTCGCGGCTCCACTCCCTGGGGCGAGTACAGCTCGTAGCAGATCTCCAGGCTTGCTCCGCCGATACGGCCGATCCACATCTCGATGTCGATCGGGGTGCGCATGTAGGGGATCGGCGCGAGGTACTCGATCTCCTGGCGTGCGATGAGGCTGATGACCTCAGCCCCCGGGCGCGCGTCGAGGATGGCCGTGTCGTGGCTGGCGGCGCCGCCCTCGTCGGGGCGCCAGAACGCCTGGATGCGCGCCTCTTCCAAGAGCCGCAGCATCTCGGCGTTGTTGACGTGGGCGTACGCGTCGAAGTCGCTCCAGCGGAGCGGGATGGCGACGTGGATGCGGGTCATGGGTCCACCGTAGCCGGGCGCGAGACGCGCCCGGGGATTAGCCGCGCGGAGGCCAGAAGTGGCCTCCGCCTCAGCGAGCTAATCCCTCGTGAGCTTGCGGTAGGTGCTCCGGTGCGGCTTCGCGGCGTCCGGACCGAGGCGCTCGATCTTGTTCGCCTCATAGGCCTCGAAGTTGCCCTCGAACCAGTGCCAGTTCGCCGGGTTCTCCTCCGTGCCCTCGTAGGCGAGGATGTGCGTCGCGATGCGGTCGAGGAACCACCGGTCGTGCGTGATGACGACGGCGCAGCCCGGGAACTCGAGCAGCGCGTTCTCGAGGCTCGAGAGGGTCTCGACGTCGAGGTCGTTCGTCGGCTCGTCGAGAAGCAGGAGGTTGCCGCCCTGCTTGAGGGTGAGCGCGAGGTTGAGGCGGTTGCGCTCACCACCGGACAGCACGCCCGCCTTCTTCTGCTGGTCGGGCCCCTTGAAGCCGAACTTGCTGACGTAGGCGCGCGACGGGATCTCGGTCTTGCCGACCTCGATGAAGTCCAGCCCGTCGGAGACGACCTCCCAGAGCGTCTTGTTGGGATCGATCCCCCCTCGGGTTTGGTCGACGTAGGAGATCTTGACCGTCTCGCCGATCTTGAGGTCGCCGCCGTCGAGCGGCTCGAGGCCGACGATCGTCTTGAACAGAGTGGTCTTGCCCACGCCGTTGGGGCCGATAACGCCGACGATGCCGTTCGGCGGGAGGCTGAAGCTCAGTCTGTCGATGAGCTGACGGCCGTCGAAGCCCTTCTGGAGGTTCTTGGCCTCGATCACGACCGACCCGAGACGAGGGCCGGCGGGGATCTGGATCTCCTCGAAATCGAGCTTGCGGGTCTTCTCGGCCTCGGTCGCCATCTCCTCGTACCGCGCAAGGCGCGCCTTCGACTTGGCCTGGCGTCCCTTGGCGTTGCTGCGGACCCACTCGAGCTCCTCCGCGAGGCGCTTGGCGAGCTTGGCATCCTTCTTGCCCTGGATCTCCAGCCGCTTGGCCTTCGTGTCGAGGTAGGTCGAGTAGTTGCCCTCGTAGGGGTAGAGCTTTCCGCGGTCGACCTCGGCGATCCACTGCGCGACGTTGTCGAGGAAGTACCGGTCGTGGGTGACGGCGAGCACGGCGCCGGGGTACTTGGCGAGGTGCTGCTCGAGCCACAGCACGCTCTCGGCGTCGAGGTGGTTGGTGGGCTCATCGAGGAGCAGGAGATCCGGCTTCTCGAGGAGCAGCTTGGTGAGCGCAACGCGGCGCTTCTCACCACCGGAGAGGTTCGAGACGACCGCGTCGGACGGCGGCGTGCGCAGAGCATCCATCGCCTGCTCGAGCTGGGAGTCGAGATCCCACGCGTCGGCCGCGTCGATCTCCTCTTGAAGCTTGCCCATCTCCTCGAGGAGCGCGTCGAAGTCAGCGTCGGGCTCGGCCATCGCGAGGCCGATCGCCGCGTGGCGGTCCACCTTCGCCTTGATGTCCTTCACACCCTCTTGGACGTTCTCGAGAACCGTCTTCGACTCGTCGAGCTCGGGCTCCTGCATGAGGATGCCCACGCTGTAGCCCGGCGACAGGCGCGCCTCTCCATTCGAGGGGGTGTCGAGCCCGGCCATGATCTTGAGGATCGTTGACTTTCCCGCCCCATTCGGGCCGACGACGCCGATCTTCGCGCCGGGGAGGAACGACATGGTGACGTCATCGAGGATGAGCTTGTCGCCAACGGCCTTGCGGGCGCGGACCATCGAGTAAATGTATTCGGCCATTGGTCCATTCTAGGCAGGGCGGAGACAGCCTCTCGGCAAAGGCGAGGACCGCCTCGATGGGGGCGCTCTACCAGTCGATGGGTCGCGTGACGCCGACGAGGCACCGGCCCGTGCCCAGCACCGGTGCGATGGTGCTCGTGTAGCGGATGGGTCCGAACTGACCGAGAAGGCACTCCCCCTTGATGCGCACGGAGACGACGATGGAGTCGGCAGGAATACCGATCGCCGTGTCGTCGAAGGTGACCTCCATGTCGGCCTTGTTGAAGCCGTTGTTGGCCAGGTTCTGCACGATCTCGGAGCCCGAACCCCGACCGACACCGTTGTAGTACGTCGAGTTCACGTAGTCGAAGAACTGGTGATTGGCGGCGGCGCCGCCCTCGGGGTGGAGTTCGGGAATGCGCGTGGGCTCCGGTGTCGGCGTTGCCGAGGGGCTGCCGGACACGGTGGGTACCGGCATCGGCTCGGGTTCTTGAACGCATCCGGCGAGCAGCACGGCGATCGCGGCACCAGCCGCGAGAGTGCCCCCCAGGGTGCGGCGCATGTCGTGACCTCTTCCTCTTCGCGAGCGTGCCTCGCATCGCACATCATAGGGCGGCGCGGCTGGGAGCCCGGCTAGAAAGGCACCGGTGTCGCACCCGCGTCGACGAGTGGCTGCGCCTCGTCCGAGACCGGGGCGTGTGCCATCCCCTCCGCCGGCGAGCCGGTCGCGAGAGGCGCCGACTCGACGGGATCGCCGCCGGCCGACGACGACGACACCATCGTGCGGTTGAAGGCCGTCGTGCCCCACGCGAGGTCGTGGCCCAACGCGTCGGCCTCGACGTCGACGTTCATCCCGGTCTTCTCTCCGTTGTCCCACGATCGGATGCGCAGCCGGCCGCTCACGACGACCCGCTCCCCCTTGTGCACCGACGCCGCCGCGTTGAGGGCGAGCTGCCGGAACGTCGTGATCGTGTACCAGTTGGTCTCGGCATCCACCCACTTGCTCTGCGTCTTGTCGTAGCGCCGCTGGGTCGAAGCCAACCGGAAGGACGTAATAGCGAGCCCCTCGCTCGTGACGATGTTGCGAGGGTCCGTGGCCACGAGGCCCGTGAGGCTGATCGAGTCGGTCATAGTCTTCTCCGTTTCGAGGTGGACGGGCCGGGAGGAGGCACTCGTGCCGGGAAGCCGCCTCTCCGGCCCGTGGCAGCAAGTCTCCGCGCAGCGAGCAGCCCGGCCTCTTGCCGACGACCGGACTGGGGACAGCCGGATGCCCGGCGCTCGCCTTGGGGAGCAGTGCCCTCGATGCGCCCTAGGCTGGTCGCATGCCGTACACCGCCGCCGCCGACCGCTACGAGACCACGGACTACGCGAGGGTGGGACGGAGCGGACTCAGGCTCCCCCGCGTCTCCCTCGGCCTCTGGAACAACTTCGGCTACGACCGCCCGCTCGAGACCCAGCGGGCCATCATCCGTCGGGCGTTCGACCTCGGTGTGACCCACATCGACATCGCCAACAACTACGGACCGCCAGCGGGGTCGGCGGAGAGCAACTTCGGCACGATCCTGAGGCAGGACCTGCTGCCCTACCGGGACGAGCTCATCATCTCCTCGAAGGCCGGCTACTTCATGTGGGACGGCCCCTACGGGGAGTGGGGGTCCCGAAAGAACCTGCTCTCCTCTCTCGACCAGAGCCTTGCCCGGACCGGTCTCGAATACTTTGACATCTTCTATTCGCACCGCCCGGACCCGGACACCCCCATCGAGGAGACCATGGGTGCGCTCGCCCACGCGGTCCACTCGGGGAAGGCGCTCTACGTCGGCGTCTCGAACTACTCGCCGGAGCAGACGCGCGCGGCGGCCGCCGCCCTCGCCGAGCACAAGGTGCCGCTGCTCATCCACCAGCCCCGCTACAACATGTTCGACCGACACATCGAGGACGGGCTCTTCCCCGTGCTCGACGAACTCGGCATGGGCAGCATTGTCTTCTCCCCGCTCGCTCAAGGCCTTCTCACGGACCGCTACATGGCGGGCATCCCCGCCGACTCCCGTGCCGCCGAGGGCCGCTGGATCACCGGCGACAACATCGATGACACGTACCTCGAACGCGCCCGCGGGCTCCAGGAGATCGCGGATGCCCGGGGCCAGTCCCTCGCCCAGCTCGCGCTCTCCTGGGTGCTGCGCGTGCCGCAGGTGACCTCGGCCCTCATCGGCGCCTCGAGCGTCGTGCAGCTGGAGAACAACGTGGCGGCGCTGGACTTCCCGGCGCTCACCGCCGACGAGATCGCGGCCATCGAGCCGCTCGCGGTGCACGGCACCGGCTCACGCCACTAGTCGTGGGCTACATCTACGGATTCCTCGCCGCGCTGCTCTTCGGCGCGAACGGGAGCGTGACGAAGGTCGTCCTCGCCAACGGGCTCGACCCGCTTCAAGTCACGCAGTTCCGCACGCTCGGCACATGCCTGATCTCCGGTCTGCTGCTCCTGCTGCTCGACCGATCGGCGTTCCGCATCGGCTGGCGGCAAGTCGGCGTCATGGCCGTCCTCGGGGTCGTCGGCGTGGCTCTGCTGCAGGCGACCTACGCGTTCGCCATCCAGGTGCTTCCCGTCGGCATCGCGCTGCTCCTCGAGTACCTGGCCGTGCTGATCGTCGCGCTCGTGGCGTTCTTCTTCCTCAAGGAGCGAGTGCGAGCGAGGATCTGGATCGCCATCGGCCTCGTGCTGCTGGGGCTCGCGGTCGTCGCGCAGATCTGGGCGACGACCCTCGACGGGCTGGGTGTGCTCATGGCGCTCGCGGCCGCAGTGACGCTCGCGATCTACTTCCTGGTCGGCGAGCGCCAGGTCACCGCGACGTCCCCGCTCGCCGTGGCGTTCTGGACGAGCGGATTCGCCACCCTGTTCTGGGCCCCGCTGAGCGGCTGGTGGCGCGTCGACCCCGCAGCGTTCGGGGCGCCGGTGTCCCTCGGAGGTCAACTGGAGGCCGTCGTCGTTCCGCTGTGGGTGCCTTTCGGCTGGCTCATCGTCATGGGCTCATTCCTGCCGTTCCTGCTCTCCTTCGCCGCGCTCGGACGGCTCAAGGCCACCGCGGGAGGCATCGTGGCCTCGTCGGAGATCGTGTTCGCATTCGCGGTGGCCTGGCTCTGGCTGGGCGAGGCGCTCTCGCCGTTCCAAGTGATCGGGGCGGCCATCGTGCTCGCCGGTATCGTGCTCGCGCAGACCGCTCGACCGGATCGAGCGCTCGACGCCGACCTCGCGTTTTCGTCGGACCGTATCACCTGACCGGCGTGTCAGTGGTCGAAGCTATGTTCTAATCAAACCGAACGACCGCTTCGAGGAGCTGACATGACCACGCTTGACTTCCTGGGCACAGCGCCCATTCGCCATGGCATCGCGTCCGTGCGCCTGCACGAAGACCTGTGGCGAGTGACTCGCGCCGATGGCGAGGTGCTGGGCTATGTCGAGCGGCACACAACGGCCGCGGGCAGCCGATTCACGGCGAAGCGAATGCTCCAGCGTCAGCGGCGCTTCCTGCCGATCGGCGACTTCTGGTCGGTGGATGACGCGCTCGACTGCTTCCGGTTCTAGCGCGTGTCGCTAGTTACGCGTGTGACTAGCGGGGTTACAGTGCCAGCATGGTGCTGGAGTGGTGGAACGATATTGTCCAGTGGTTCGCGTCGGCTCAGGGACGGACGATCACGACGACCGTGATCCTGCCGTTCGTCGCGATTCTCGCTGCGGGCCTGTTCGCGGGGCTCATCACGCGCGGGGCGATCAAGCGCTTCGTCGCCCATCAGGATCGCGAGGCGAAGGCGTCAGCGGTCGCGGCCCTCATCGCCTCGGGCCGCAAGGCTGCCGTGTGGAACTCGCTCTCGGCGCAGGAGAAGTCCCACATCGAGCACCAGACGAGCGAGGCGGAGGTCCGCGTGCGACTCCTTCCCGTCTCCGGGTCGACGCTCGCCGCCGACTGGGCCGCGCACCACATCGCGTCGATGAAGCGCAACTCCGCCGCCTACAGCTTCCAGGCCGAGCAGTCGCTCGCCGAGATGCAGGACGGCCTCATCGAGTGGCAGTTCAAGCCATCGCGCGCTAAGAAGCTCTTCTCTCAGGACCTCGCCGCGTGGAAGTACGAGACGGCGAAGCCCGAGGACGAGCTCATCGATAAGCAGAACGCGTGGGCCGCCCAGCAGGAGACCGCGGTCTTCGAGACCTCGAAGGCCTAATCCGCTCCGGGACCCTCGATCGCGATGACCTCCGCGATCCACGGGCAGTAGTAGTCCGAGGTGAGCGTGCCATCCTCGACGTATTCGGGGAGCCCGTCGCATACCTCCGTCGTGGCGTCAGCGAACTCGAGCGTCGCCGGGTCGATGTGCCATGACCACGGGGCGTTGACGCTCGGGTCGTCGCGCACGATGCGCCCGACCGGGATGCGCCCCTCCTCGGTCGACCCGTCGAGCAGCTCTCTCGCGTGCTCGATGAGCTCGGGCGTGGCCAGCTCGATCTTGTAGGTCTGCTCGCCGGCCACCTCGAAGGTAGCGACTGTCGGACCGCTCGGCGCGCAGCCGACGAGAGTCAGGGCTCCCGACACGAGCATCCCGACGAACACGAACCGGTGTGCGGACATGACCCCTCCTCCACTCTCCTGAGGGCAATCTATCGGTCCCCAGGGTGCGCGCGACAGCTGCGACTGGTCCACACGGACCTAACCTCGGCGCATGAAGCTGTGTAGGCGCTGCGGGGAAGCCAAAGAATCAACGGACTTCAACGGGTCCCCGAAGAACCGTGACGGGCTGCACTCTGTCGCGAGTGCCAGAAGGCCTACTATCGCGAAAACTACGATCGCCACCTAGCGAACGTCCGCCGCTCTGCGGCGCTTCGAACTCAGCAGCTGCGCTCGATCGTCTTCGCTGCGATGTCCGGCGGTTGCGTGGACTGCGGGGAACGCGACATCCGCGTTCTCGAGTTCGATCACGTGGTGGGCACGAAGATCAGATCTATGGTGATCTGGTACGTCGAGGCGCGCCAGAGAGGGTTCTCCGCGAGGAAATCAAGAAGTGTGAACTGAGGTGCAGGAATTGTCACGCTCGCGCGACTATTCGTCGACGCGGCGGTTCCTGGCATGACCAATTCGATACAGGCCCCCCCGGAGGGATTTGAACCCCCGACCAAGCGGGTAGAAACCGCGTGCTCTGTCCACTGAGCTACGGGGGGAAGGCGCCCCCACACTACCGCAGCGACCTCACACGGCCTTGGCAAGCGCCACGAGGACCTGCTGGAGTGTCGGAGCGCCCTCGGCGCGGAACACCTCCCGCTGCGAGTCATCCAGCACCACCACGGTGGGAGTCGAGCGGATGCCCGCCGCCTCCGCCTGGGCGGAATGGCGAGCGACGTCGAGCTCCTCGACGTGCGCTGCCGGCACGAGCCGCACCGCCTCGGCGAGCACCGCGCGCGTGCTCATGCAGGGCTCGCAGAAAGCGGAGGAGAAGAATCGGACGTCCACGCGGGGTGCAACCCGGCTGAGAGCGCTCGGATTCCCGCTAGTCGTCGTTCCGCTCGTCGAGAGCCTCGAGGGGCTCGCTGTCGGGCTGGTCCCACGAGTAGGTCACCTGCACCTGGGAGCCCACGAGGTGGGCCACGGGATTCGAGTAGACGAGCTGGGTCTCCTTGCCGTCGACGGCGGCGATCACCGTCACCTCGTCGTCCCACGACCCGTCCGTGGAGATGCGGGTGTCCGACTGGCCGCTGTACGGTCCGCCGCTGTAGAAGACGACGTACTCGTCGCCCCGGGTGAGTTCAGGAGTTCCAGACATGCTCCAGTCCTACCAGACAACCGGGCCGAGCGCTCGGCGGTATACGCCCAGCGAACTCTCGGTTGACACTCGGTGCTGGTGCGCTCGTCGCCCTGGCGACTGCGGGCGGCACTGCGGACACTGGACTCGTGGCTCTGCACTGGACGCGGTTCGTGGCCCTCGGCGACTCCATCACCGAGGGGTTCTGCGACCCGATCGTCGGATCGGGAGAGCCGTGGTTGGGCTGGGCTGACCGGTTGGCGGGCATCCTGGACGGCAATGCGAAACTGCGCGGGGCACCCTTCGCGTTCGCCAACCTCGGGGTGCGCGGTCGACGGGTGCGCCACGTCGTGGACGACCAGGTTCCCGCGGCGATCGGATTGGGCGCCGATCTGGTCTCGATCCTCATCGGCGGCAACGACCTCATGACGCCGAAGGCCGATCCGGACTCCCTCGCGGCCGAGGTCGAGTCCGGTGTCGCGGCGCTGCGTCGATCGGGCGCGGATGTCCTGCTCGCGACGTGCTTTGACCCGAGGTTTGCGTTCTTCCTCAAACCTCTGCGGGGCCGCGCCGCCGTCTACAACGCGAATCTCTGGAGCATCGCGCGAACGCACGGAACGTTCACTCTCGATCTGTGGGGCGTCCGCGAGCTCCAGGCCCGGTCGATGTGGGCCGAGGATCGCGTGCACCTCGCGCCAGCGGGGCACCGGTTGCTGGCCCTGCGTGCCGCTCACTCGCTCGGCGTGCCCTACTTCGAGCTCGCGCCTCGGACTCCGGATGCTCCGACCGCACCGACGCCCTCGACGCCGAGCACCCTGCTCTCGTGGACGCAGCACTACGCCCTCCCATGGATCGGCAGGCGATTGCGCGGCGTCTCGACCGGCGATGGGATGCCCCCGAAGCTCCCCCATCTCATCCCGGTCAGTCCCCGCCGGTAGACTGCGAGAATGCCATCGAACACCGACCTGCTTGTCTGGATCGACTGCGAGATGACCGGTCTCGATGTCTCGATCGACGAGCTCGTCGAGGTCGCGGTCGTCATCACGGACTACGACTTGAAGCCTGTCGATCCGGGCCTGAGCGTCGTCATCAAGCCCGACCAGTCGGCGTTCGACAACATGAGCGACTTCGTGATCGACATGCATCGCGAGAGCGGGCTGCTTGAGGAGATCCCGAACGGGATGACTCTGGCCGACGCCGAGTTCGCGGTCAACGAGTACATCCTCCGCTTCGTTCCCACACCGAAGTCGGCGCCGCTGGCCGGCAACACGATCGGCACGGATCGGACTTTCCTCGCGAAGTACATGCCGAGGGTCGACAGCCACCTCCACTACCGCAGCATCGACGTCTCCTCGATCAAGGAGCTGTCGCGCCACTGGTTCCCCCGCGTCTACTTCAACGCGCCGACGAAGGACGGGGGGCACCGGGCGCTCGCGGACATCCTGGAGTCGATCCGCGAGCTCGAGTACTACCGGCGCGCCGTCTTCGTCCAGGACCCGGGTCCGACCTCCGAGCAGGTGCAGACGATCTCCGCCGAGGTCGTGGAGTCTTTCGCCTCGCGCCTGTAATACACTTGTCCGGTTGCCCGATTCGGGTGACGAGCTTGGTGGGCGTAGCTCAGTTGGTAGAGCGCTGGCTTGTGGTGCCGGAAGTCGCGGGTTCGAGTCCCGTCGTCCACCCCAAGAGAACACGGCCCGGCTTCAACGCCGGGCCGTTTCTGTTCCCGATCGAATCGAGAGCGGTGTGAGCCAGACGACCGTGAGCCCCCGGCTCGAGGAGATCGCTGCCGTCGACACCCCGTGGGTGACGATCGTCTGGAACGACCCGGTGAATCTGCAGCAGTACGTCTCCTGGGTCTTCCGCAGCTACTTCGGCTACCCGCCCGCGGAGGCGGAGCGCCTCATGCTGCTCGTCCACAACGAGGGCAAGGCTGTCGTCGCGACCGGCGGCCGCGAGCTCATGGAGCGCCACGTGGATGCGATGCACGACTTCGGACTGTGGGCGACCGTGGCCCGGGCGGACTCGTGATTCCGTTCTCGAGAGAAGGCGACGACCTCGTCGCCTCGTTCACGACCGTCGAGGTCGGACTCCTGTCGGAGCTGCTCGACCAGCTCGGCGAGCTGCTGGCATTCCGGGATGACTCGGACCCGGCGCTTGCGCGCCTGGTGCCCGACGCCTACCGCGACGACCCGGAGGCCGCATCCGAGTTCCGACGGCTCATGGCCGACGAGCTCGTGGGCCGCAAGGAGGCGAACGCGCGCGCCCTTCGGGACTCGCTCGCCGAGGGCCGGGTGCGCCTCTCCCCTGCCCAAGTGCAGTCGTGGCTGCGATCCCTCACCGACCTCAGGCTTGTCATCGCGTCGAGGCTCGGCATCGAGAACGACGACGACCGGGGCGCCGACGACCCGTTCCTGCAGGACGTGTACGGCTGGCTCGGCTATGTTCAGTCGAGCATCCTGGACGCTCTGGAGGATTGATGCGAGACATCCCCGCCGACGAGTTCGAGCGGCTCGTGGTCGACGAGCTCGATCTGCTCCCCGACGACATGATCGACGGCCTCGACAACGTGGTGTTCGTGACGGAGGACCGCCCCGAGGACGGCTCGCTCGACCTCCTGGGCCTCTACGACGGCACCGCCCTGACCGAGCGCGGCAACTACGGCTTCGGAGAGCTGCCCGACCGTATCGTGCTCTACCGCGAGCCGCTGCTGGCAATCGCAGAGGACCTCGACGACCTCAAGGACCAGATCCACGTCACGCTCGTCCACGAGATCGCGCACTTCTACGGCATCGACGACGATCAGCTGCACGAACTCGGGTGGGACTAGCCGGTTCGTCCTGGAGGATGATGCCGCGACCGCCCCGGCACCGTAGACTTCGGACAGCCCTGGGGCGGTTAGGGTGTTCGGAGGAGGTCTCATGTTCCACAGGCGTCTCGCCATCCTCGCCGGATCGTCGGCTCTCGTACTCGCCCTGAGCGGATGCTCGCTCCTCGAGTCGGGGAGCAAGGAGCCCCTCACAGGCATCGCCGCATGCGCACTCGGTCACACGTGGCAGCTGGATTTCGAGGACCTGTCTGCAAAGGTGCTCGCCGAGCTGCAGAAGGAGGGCGTACCGGCGACCGCGGTGACCGCAGCTGGCACGCAGACGCTCGAGTGGGATGAGCAGGGCCGTGTCGTGCTGACGAGCGACTTCGACGTCACCGTCACCGCGGCCCCCGCCGCCGACCAGACCATCACGATCGTCGAGCACCACGACGGCACGGCTACCGGCGCGGCGTACATCAACGGCGAGGTAGCGATCCCTCGCAAGTGGGATGGCACCGGCCAGAACATCGAGACGACCGGGGACAACAACGGCACGCCCCTGGAGACCATCCCCTGGGAGCTTCCGTGGGTGGGTATCGACGACTCCGTGGGCCTCGAGCTCACGTGCGACGGCGAGTCCCTGACGATCCACCCGCGGGGCGAGCGCATCACCCAGCTCTGGACCCGCTCCTAGCTCGACAGGTCAGACGGGATCAGGCGGGCTCGCCGATCTCCAGCGGCAGCGATGGGTCGGCCGACCACTCCTCGAGCGAGCCGTCGTAGATGCGCACCGCCGTGGTCCCGATCG
The DNA here is from genome assembly GCF_030580675.1 of Antiquaquibacter soli. GTDB lineage: Bacteria > Actinomycetota > Actinomycetes > Actinomycetales > Microbacteriaceae > Rhodoglobus > Rhodoglobus soli. The sequence continues at coordinate 1,829,291 of NZ_JAUQUB010000001.1, forward strand.
CCGCGAGGGTGAGCGCGTTGGCCGCGGCGGAGATGCCGCCCCCGCAGTAGAGGAGCACCTCGGGGGCGTCGGGGCCCGAGACATCCACCCCGGCCTTGTCATAGGCGAGAATGAGCTCCACGCGGCTCTTCACGTGGCCGTCGGCGGTGAACAGGTCGCGACTCGAGACGTTGACGCTGGCCGGGATGCGGCCGCGACGCGAATACCTCGTCGGGTCGGCTCCGGTGAAGGCGCCGGCGGGGAGCCCGCAGACGAGGGCGCGGTCGTCGTCCACCCCCCGCTCGACGAGCTCCTGCTGAGACACCCAGGCCCGCCGCACCGCCTCAGCGCGCCACGGGGCTACCGGCTTCGGCGCTGCGCTCTCGCCGGACTCGACGCGCTCGCCCGCGCGCTGCCACGCGGCGAGACCGCCGTCGAGAACCCGAGCGGGTACGCCGATCCAGCGCAAGAGGTACCACAGTCGCGCGGCCCAGAGCGTGCCCGTCGAGTCGTATACGACGACCTCGCGACCCTTCGCGATCCCCAGTCGTGCCAGCTCGTCGGCGATCGCCTGAGGCTCGGGATGCGTGTAGTGCAGCGGCGAGTCGGTGTCGCTGAACTGCGACGCGACGTCGACGTGCTGCGAGCCGGGGATGTGCGCCTCCAGCCAGCGCGGGCGGCCCGACTCCTTGCGGTAGTCGCCGTCGAAGGCGGCGGAGTGCAGGACGAGGCTCGCATCCAGCACGGCGGGCGGGTTGGAACCGCCGAGGGCGTCGGCGAGCTCGGAGACGGAGAGGAACGGACCGGTCATGCGCTCAACGCTACGCCGAGCGGCTCGAGAGCACCCGCCCATTCCTCCGGGCGCTGGAGGATCCGGTGCCCGGCGAGCCATCGGGCGTACGGCCCCAGCAGCTCCGGTCGGACCGTACCCCAGATACCGTCGGCGAACCACGTGGGCGTGATCTCCTCCAGGGATCGAGCGATGACGCGCTCCGGGAAGTACGGGATGACGGAGTCGAGAAGCTCCGCGGCCGCGGAGGGGTCGTCCGCCGCGGCACGATAGCCGCGGGCCGCTACCGAGGTCACCGCCGAGGCGAGAGACGGGTCCACCGACCCCATCGCACCGAGGAGGTAGCTGTGGTAGCCGACCCCGAGGTGCTCGTCGACCCGCCAGACGCGCTCGTGGTGGGGTGGGTAGTCGGTGAGCAGGTTGTCCCAGGCCCAGTAGGAGCCGAACGTGGCATCCGCGCGTCCCCCGAAACCGTCGGCGGGGTCCAGCTCGCGCACCCCGGCATCGACGATGATCACGCGGTCGGGGTCGCCGCCGTCGCGGACTACGAGGTCGCGGACGACCGCGAGTCCTCGCGGCGTCGGGTTGAGCGCGATACGCCGGCCCTCGAGGTCTCGCAACCGCTCGATACCACTGTCGACTCGAGTGCGCACCGTCTCCAGTCCGCGCTGGTTCACGGCGGCGAGGGCTCGGATGTCCTCCCCGCGTTCGCGACGCACGAGCATCCGGTTGCTAGGGAAGACGGCGAAGTCGACGTCGCCGCGCACGAGCGCCGCGAGCGAGTCGCCGCGGCCCGGATCGGGGGTGCGGATATCGAGGTCGATGCCCGCCTCCTCGAACCACCCGTTGGCGCGAGCCACATAGAACCCCGCGGAGTTGGGCCAGGGATGGAAGTACTCGAGCACGAGTCGGGCGCGGCGCATGCCGCCACGCTACAAAGCCGCGCCCGGGCCAGTGGCTAGATGTCGCTCTATGACTACTCGGCGATGACCACATCGGCGAGCTTGCGGGGGTGCTCCCGCTCGAGGAAAGCGGCTTCTTGGGCGGCCCAGCGCTCCCAGTGCGGCTCGTAGGCCGCCCCGTCCCGGTCGAGGGCACGCCGGCGACGGACGTCGTCGTCGGTGTCGACCCAGATGGCGAGGGATGCACGCGCTCGGCTCGCGCGACTGATTGCTCCGACGCCCTCGACGAGGAGCGGGGCATCCGCGGAGAGCTCGTGCCAACGGGTCGGCGCCCCCGCAGCCCAGTCCCATTCCAACCAGCGCGGCCGCACCGGATCGAGGACGTAGTCGACGACGTGGCGACTGCCTGCAGCGAGTCCGTCCCACCCGGGATACAGGTCGTCGAGGCGCACGAGCTGCAGCGACGGATGCTCGTCGACGAGCCGACGCGCGAGCGTCGACTTGCCCGACCCCGAGCGACCGTCGACGAGGATCACGGCGCGGGGCTCGCCGAGGACGGCGGAGACCCGCCGCCCCAGCTCAGCGCCCGGCAATGAAGTTCCACTGGCCGGTGGCGACGGAGACGGACACGGCGGCGGACGCGACCAGCAGCCCGAGAACGATGAGTACGGCATCCCGACCGTGCAGGCGCGACTCACGAGCCCACGTGCGCGGTGCCGAGCCGAAGCCGCGGGCCTCCATCGCCGTCGCGAGCTTGCTGCCGCGCCGGATCGAGAGCACGAGGAGGGCGAACGCCTGCCCCCAGAAGCGCCGGATGCGGCCGTGGTCGGCGACCCCGCGGGCTCGCCGGGCGAGCTCGAGCGCGCGCCAATCGCCGATGAACAGCCCCACGAGCCGCAGTCCGGCGAGCGCGCCGACCACGAATCGGGCAGGCAGTCGGACGATCTGGGCGAGTCCGTCGGCGAGCTCGGTCGGGTCGATCGTCGCGAACAGGACGATCGCGGGCAGGCCGATGGCGAGCATCCTCAGCACCGTCGCGATGGACAGCTCGATCGACCCGTCCGTCACGTGGACGAGCAGGAACCGGAGATAGGTGTCGCCCGAGGGCTGCCCGTACAGCAGGATCGTGAGACCGCCCAGCGCCGCGGCGATCCACACGGGCCAGGTGCGGCGAACGAACTGCCGTGCCGACAGACCCGCCCACGGGAACAGGGCGAACTCGAGCGCGAGGGCGACGGAGGCCGACACCCAGTCGATCGACAGCACGAGCGCGACGGCGATGACCGCCGACGCCGCGAGCTTCGCGACCGGGTTGATGCGGTGGATGACCCGCTCCCCCGCGATCGGTTCGAGGACGGTCATCGCACGACCTCGACGAGGCCGGGGCGGTGCGACCACGGAGCCAGGCGGACCTCGGTGTCGGCCAGAGCGGCGATGAACTCCGCGTCATGGGTGACGGCGACGATGGCACTGCCCCGATCGAGCAGCTCGGCGAGGAGGGCGACGAGCTCCGCCCACGTGCGCGCGTCCTGGCCGAACGTGGGCTCATCGAGCACGAGTACCGCGGGTCGCGTCACGAGCACCGTCGCCACAGAGAGGCGGCGCTTCTCCCCGCCGGAGAGGGTGAAAGGGTTCGCGTCGAGGAGCCGGCTGAGGCGCAGACGACTCGCGACCCCCTCGATGCGCTCGTCGATCTCCGCCGGAGGCAGCCCCAGGGCGCGCGGCCCCACAGCGAGCTCCTCGCGCACCGTGGGGGCGAGGAACTGGTGCTCGGGGTCCTGGAACACCGTGCCGATGCGGGTGAGCAGGTCGCGCGACTTCCAGCGGATCGGGTCGGGGGGCAGATCGCCCGCGATGGCCTCGGCGAGCACCCGCCCGTGCTCCGGGTGAAGCAAGCCGGCGAGGGTGAGGCCGAGGGTGGACTTGCCCGCACCGTTCGGTCCGCTCACCGCGAGGGCGGTTCCCGCGCGCAGCTCGAGGTCGATCCCCGTGCCGAGCGGGGTGTCCTTCACTCGCGCGATCGCGAGGTCCTCGGTGCGGAGTACGACGGCTCCCGCATCCCGAGTCCGCTCCGGCGCGCCGGGATGGTGTCCGGGCACCCAGACCCCTTCTCTCGCGAGCGCCTCTCCCTCGCGAGCGAGCACCTCCTCGAGGGGTCCGTCGGCGCGGATGCCCCCGTCCGGATCGAGAACGACGACGCGATTGACGACGTCCCGCCACACTTCGACTCGGTGCTCGATGACCACGAACGTCGCCCCGGTCCGGTCGAGGACTCCAGCGACAGCATCCCGCACCTCGGCGACGCCCTCGGGGTCGAGGTTCGCGGTCGGCTCGTCGAGCAGCAGGAGGCCCGGTCGCATCGCCAGGACCCCGGCGAGCGCGAGGCGCTGCTTCTGCCCGCCGGAGAGCGCACTCGTGGGATGGTCGAGAGGCAGATCGAGTCCGACCGCATCGAGCGACTCCGCGACGCGCGACCAGATCTCGGCGCGCGGCACCGCGAGGTTCTCGCAGCCGAACGCGACGTCGTCGCCCACTCGGGCGAGGATGACCTGGGAGTCCGGGTCCTGCAGCACCAGGCCGACGCGACCTCGGGATGCCTCGGGCGGAAGCCCGTCGAGCTCGAGGGTGCCCTCCCGCTCGCCCTCGTCGTCTCCCCCGAGGACCCCTGCGAGGGCGTGCACGACCGTCGACTTGCCGGCACCGGACGCCCCCAGCAGCAGCACCCGCTCCCCCGGCCGGATGTCGAGGTCGAGGTTGCGCACGGCCCACTCGGTGCGACCTGCGTGGCGCCAGCCCCAGCCCCGAGCGCTGATGCCCGCAGGCTGCGCACTCGGGAGCCGGGGCGAGGCCACCACGACTACGCCGCCTTGGCGGCTTCGCGCCCTGACGCGAAGCGACTGAGCGCTCCCGTGCGCGCGAGGCCCTTGGTGAGCGCCCACGAGCCGACCCCGGCGATGACGGCACCGGAGATGATCGCGGAGATCGAGTACACGACCGCGAACGTCGGTGCGGCGCCGACGTACCAGAGGATGAGGTCGTTGATCGCCAGGGCGAGACCGGACAGAGCCCCCGCGAGCACGGCGACCGGGAGCCGCCAGTTGCGGTACAGGAAGATCGCGAACGCGAGTTCGGCGCCGAGGCCCTGGACGAGACCGGACTCGAGCGTGAGCAGCGCCCACTGCGCCCCGAGGAGTGCCGAGACGCTCGCGGCGACGATCGAGACGAAGACGGCCGCACCCACCTTGCGGATCACGAGACCCCCGAGAACACCGCCGATGAGCCACACGCCGTAGAGGAGCGCCTGGAGTCCCGGCAGTGCGGCTTCGAGCGGTGCGGTGACCGGGCTGTAGACCAGGTTCCACGCGAAGTAGATCAGGCCCACGGCGACGCCGAGGGCTGCGGCGACGACGATATCGACGACGCGCCAGTGGGTGAAGCGGTTTCCGTATGCAGTGCTCATGGGTGTCTTTCCTGCCGTGCGGCGGTCTGGTGATCGGGAGTCGCCAGCGTGCCGGAGGACAGGCGCGAAGCACAACGTGTGTGTCGACCTGTGTCGATGTGTGACGTAATGATCGCCATCCGATACTCCTCCCTGCGCTGGCATTACCCAGATCAGGTTCGACGGTCGAAGCTTGGAGAAGCTCCCTCTCAGCCCGGCTCACCGGGCTCCCGTGTTTGCCCACCCAGCATAGGCTCGATCCATGGACTTCCGCATCTTCACCGAGCCGCAGAACGGCGCCACCTACTTCGAGCAGCTGGGGCTCGCCAAGGCTGCGGAGGAGCTCGGCTTCGACGCCTACTTCCGCTCCGACCACTACCTGACGATGGATGACCGCCGCGGGGGCCTCCCCGGACCAACGGACTCGTGGACCACGCTCGCGGGTCTCGCCCGCGAGACCACGAGCATCCGGCTGGGCACTCTCGTATCGTCGGCGACGTTCCGCCACCCGGGCATCCTCGCGATCCAGGTGGCCCAGGTCGACGAGATGTCCGGTGGGCGGGTCGAGCTGGGACTCGGGACGGGATGGTTCGCGGCCGAGCACGAGGCGTACGGCATCCCGTTCCCCGACAAGCGGTTCGGGCTGTTCGAGGAGCAGCTCGAGATCATCACGGGGCTGTGGTCGACTCCGGTCGGCGGGAGCTTCAGCTATTCGGGCGAGCACTACACGCTCGTCGACTCCCCCGCTCTGCCCAAGCCGGCACAAGACGCTGTGCCCATCATCGTCGGCGGGGCCGGCCCGTCGAAGACACCCGCGCTCGCGGCCCGCTTCGCCTCCGAGTACAACCAGTGGCGCGCCCCGCTCGCGACCGTGCGCGAGCGGATCGCCCGGGTGCGCGCGGCGTGCGAGGAGATCGGCCGCGAGCAGGAGCTCGTCTGGTCGGTCGCCGGGACGACCGCGGTCGGGCTCACCGAAGCGGACATCTCCCGTCGCGCGGATGCCGCGAACACCACGTCCGACGTGCTGCGGGGCAACGGCTTCGCGGGCACCCCGGCAGAGGTCGTCGACGTGCTCGGTGAACTCGCGGAGGCGGGGGCATCCCGGTTCTATCTGCAGATCCGCGACTTCCACGACCTCGACCAGCTCGAGCTCATCGCCCGCGAGGTGCTGCCGCAGCTGCGGTGAGCCTCGCTAGGGTGAGGACGTGACCGCGACCACTGCCCCCGTCAACCTGCCGCTCAGGCGGCGCCCGATCGACATCGTCTTCGCGGTGTTCTTCACGCTCTTCATCGTGACGTCGTGCATCGCGGACATGCTGCCGACCCTCGGCATCGACTTCACGCAGCCGAACGGCAGCTTCCTCGTCGACTCGAACTACTGGTACGCGCACGACGCCGACCCACTGTTCATGAACCCGCCGGTGTGGATGCGGATCGTCACGGGGCTGTCGGCGTTCGTCTACATGCTGTTCTACGTCGTGCTCGTGCCGGCGCTGCTGCGCGGCTGGAACTGGATCCAGCTGCCCGCGGTCATCTACGCGACCATGATCGCGTCCATCACCGGCATCATCGTGTTCGGCGTCGAGTTCTTCGGCGAGCCGGAGTTCCAGACCCAGAACCCCGCCAAGTTCCTCGCTTTCAACCTGCCCTACGTGCTCGTGCCGCTGCTGCTCCTCATCCGGATGCGCAAGCCGCTGCCGTTCACGCGGGCGTTCTAGATGGCCCAGCTGGAAGGTCCGAACCGACAGTTCCTGGCGTACGCCGCGATCGCCCCACTTCGGTTGTGGCCGATCGTGCTCGTTGTCACGCCCTTCGCCCTTGCCGTCGCGGTCTACTTCGGTGTGGCCATTGGCTTCGAGGTGCATCGCGGCAACCTCGTCCGGGAGTGCTCGGTGACGTTCCCGCCTGGGTCACCGGAGCTCACGGCGTGCGAGAAGTCGGCTCGCTCGTGGCCGTGACCGCGAGTGTTCCGAAAGTGCCGCTCAGCGGGCGTCCATAGCGGCACAATCGGAACACTCGCGGCAGAGATGGCGCGCAGCGCGCTACTTCTGCACCTGCTCCGCGCCCGCGATGCGCTGCGCGACGTAGATCGGGATGATCGACACGAGCACGAGCACCACCGCGATGACGTTCACGATGGGCGCCTGGTTGGGTCGGAACAGGTTGTTGAGGATCCAGATCGGCAGCGTCGTGACCCCGCTGCCCGTCGTGAACGTCGTCACGATGATCTCGTCGAAGGACAGCGCGAACGCGAGCAGCGCCCCCGCGAGGAGGGCCGAGTGCAGCTGCGGGAACGTCACGAAGCGGAACGTCGTCCACACTCCCGCTCCGAGATCGGCGGATGCCTCCTCCAACGAGGTGCCCATGCGCCGTAGCCGCGCGAGCACGTTGTTGAACACCGTCACGATGCAGAACGTGGCGTGCGCGACGATGATCGTGAAGAGGCCGAGCCGCACGTCGAGGATCGTGCGGAAGAAGTTGTTGAGCGCGATACCCGTGACGATGCCGGGCAAGGCGATCGGGAGGATGACGAGCAGGCTCACCGCATCCCGACCGAAGAACCGGTAGCGCTGCAGCGCCAGAGAGATGAGGGTGCCGAGCGCGAGCGAGATCGCCGTCGCGGCGAGCGCGACTTGCGCGCTCGTGCCGATCGCCTCGAGCGCCCCCGGGTTCTGGAACGCCTTGCCCCACCACTCGAGGGTGAAGCCGGGCGGCGGCCACGTGAGGTTGACGCTCGTCGAGAACGAGTTGACGAACACGATGAGCAGGGGCAGGTAGACGACCGCCAGAACGATCGCGACGACGACGCCGAGCGTGACCCGGGCGGTGCGGCTGAGCCTCATGCCTCTCCCTACAGGTTCTCGAGCGCGCCGGAGCGGCGGGCTGCGGTCAGGTAGACGATCATGATCGCGACCGGGATCAGGGCGATCGCCGACGCGAGCGGCAGGTTGTTCGCCGCACCGACGTTCGTGTACACGAGGTTGCCGAGCAGCTGGTTGGCGCCGCCGACGATGTTGACGGTGATGTAGTCGCCGAGCGACAGCGAGAAGCTGAAGATAGAGGCCGCGATGATCGACGGCCACAGCATCGGCATGACCACGGAGCCCATCGTGCGCCACGTCTTCGCCCCCAGATCGCTGGATGCCTCGAGAAGCGAGTCCGGCACCCGCTCGAGTCCCGCGTAGATCGGCAGGATCACGTAGGGCAGCCACAGGTACGAGAGCGTGATGACGACCGCCGGAAGCCCGTAGCCCGGGGACGAGCCGCCGAAGGGCGCGGTCATCCAGTCGACGACGCCGCCCTCCGCGAGCACCGAGCGCCACGCGTACGCCTTGACGAGGTAGCTCGCCCAGAGCGGCATGAGCACGGCGATGACGAGGATGCGCTGCAACCTCGGCCCCGCGACCTTAGCCATGAAGAACGCGACAGGGAGGGCGATCGCGATGTCGATGACCGTGACGAGGAGTGCGACGCCGACCGTGCGCAGTGTCACCGTCTGGTACAGCGAGCCGGTCACGACGGTGATGATGTTGTCGAGAGTGAACTCGGTGCGGACCTGACCGGTGAAGCTGTCGACGGTCCAGAAGGCGGTGATGAGCAGCGCGGCGAGCGCCACGACGTAGACCAGCCCCAACCAGAACAGGGGTGCTGTCAGCAGCAGCCCCAGTCGAACCCGGGCGTGCTGGCTGAGGAAGACCGAGATCCTCCTCGCCGGAGTGTCCCGCGGCTGCGGAACCCCGGCGGTCACGTGTGGCGTCGCCGCGCTGCTCATCTGCTCTCAGTTATCCCTTGATCTCCTGCCAGGCGGTCGTCCACGCGGCGTAGTCGGTGCACTCCACGTCGGTCCGGCCGTCGAGGCAGTCGGCGATCGGGGTCGACCAGTACCAGATCTGCGACGCGTAGTCGGCGTCGCCGGCGTGGTACGCCTCGCAGTCGTCGCGGAACTCGCACGCGGCCTGGCTCGACGGGGCCTCGCCGAAGTACGCGGTCGCCTGGGCGTTGGCCTCGGGGCTCGCGATGTAGTCGAGCCACGCGTAGGCGCAGTTCGGGCTCTTCGCCTGCGAGGAGATCATCCAGGTGTCCGACCAGCCGGTCGTGCCCTCGTCGGGCAGGACGACCTCGGTGTTGCCGGTGGTGATGGAGTTCTGGATGACCTGCCACGTCGTACCGACGACCGAGTCACCGGTCTCGAACGCCTGGATCTCCTTGAGGTAGTCGCTCCAGTACTCGCCGATGTGCTGGCGCTGGGCCTTGAGCAGCTCGACGGCGGCAGCGAGCTGCGTCTCATCGAGCGCGTACGGGTTCTCGATGCCGAGCTCAGGCTGGGTCGCCATGAGGTACACGGCCGCGTCGGCGATGTAGATCGGCGAGTCGTACGCCGTCACCTTGCCGCTGTTGGCGGCTGCGTCATCGAAGACGGCGCTCCACGAGGTGAGGCCGTCGGGGAAGACGTCCGTGTTGTACATGAGCAGGTTCGCACCGTAGCCGTGCGGGATGCCGTAGGAGACGCCGTCGACGCTGTTCCACGACTGCATCTTGAGGAAGTCGAAGATGCCGTCGTAGTTCTTGAGCAGGTCGGTGTTGACGGGGGCGACCTCGCCGGCCGCGACGAGCCGCAGACTCGCGTCGCCAGATGCCGCGACCACGTCGTAGTCGCCCGTCTTCATGAGGCTGAAGGCCTCGTCGGACGTGCCGTAGGTCTTCGACTCGACCATGCAGCCGGTCTCCTCCTCGAACGCGCTCACCCAGTCGACCGAGGGGTCGTTGCTGCCGTCCTCGACGTAGCCGGGCCAGGCGAGGATCGAGACGCTGCCCTCGTAGTCGCCGAGTTCGGTGGCCTCCTCGCCGGAGTCGCCGCCGCCCGACGCCGTTCCACAGGCCGTGAGGACGGCCACGGACGCGATCGCCAGTCCGGCGAAGAGCGTCGACCGTCGTGCTGTTGTCAATCGCATTGCTGTGCTCCTAACTTGTCGCGGTGTTTGCGGGAACCGGGTCGAGCGACACGAGGTCGGACGCAGCGAGCTGCACCCTCACCGCGTCGCCGCGCCGGTCGTCTTCGGAGCGGGATGACACGTTCTGCTCCAGCACGGAGATGCGCTTGCCCGAGGCGAGCTCGACGAGCAGTCTCGTGGCCGTGCCCACGTAGACCGCCTCCACGACGGTCCCCTCGAGGGAGATCGAGCCCTTCGCCGCGGCGGAGCCGGGCGGGTGGAGCGTGATCTTCTCGGGCCGGATCGAACGGGAGCCGGGCATCCCCAGCAACTGCTGCGACTGCTCGGCGTCGAAGATGTTCGACGTGCCGACGAAGGAGGCGACGAACGGAGACTGCGGGTGCTCGTAGATCTCGCGGGGGGTGCCGAGCTGTTCGATGCGCCCCTGGTTGAACACCGCGATGCGGTCGCTGAGCGTGAGCGCCTCCTCCTGGTCGTGCGTCACGAAGATGAAGGTGATGCCGAGCGAGCGCTGCAGCTCTTTGAGCTCGACCTGCATCTGCTCGCGGAGCTTGAGGTCGAGGGCCCCGAGGGGCTCGTCGAGGAGGAGCACCTTCGGCTGTACGACCGTCGCGCGCGCGAGCGCGACGCGCTGCCGCTGACCCCCGGAGAGCTGAGTCGGCTTGCGACCGCCGTAGCCGGCGAGGGCGACGGATGCGAGTGCCGCCTCGGCCCTCTCCCGGCGCTCCTTCTTGCCCACTCCCCGCACGCGCAGACCGTAGGCGACGTTGTCGAGCACCGTCATGTGCGGGAAGAGCGCATAGTCCTGGAAGACCGTGTTGACGTCTCGGTCGAAGGGAGCGCGGCGGGTGACATCCTGACCCTGAAGCTCGACGGTGCCCGACGTCGGCAGCTCGAAGCCGGCGATGAGCCGCAGCACGGTGGTCTTGCCGCTGCCCGACGGCCCGAGCATGGAGAAGAACTCCCCCTCGGCGATGTCGAGATCGAGGTTGTCGACCGCGTGGACCTCCCCGAAAGTCTTGGTCAGAGCTGTGAGCCTGATCGCAGGCGTAACCGATGTCACCCAGGGCCTCCTTGCCTGTCCTGTAGTAAATCATATGGAAGCAGATGTCTTGCAAGTCTCGGGGATGTTACGGTCGTGTCACGGCCCCGACGACGAGGAACGCCCCATGCCGCAGTCCATCCGCTCGACCACTGCCGCCCGCGCGGCCGTGTTCGCGCCGCTCGGCGGGGCGGGCAGGGCGGAACTCGTCGCCCAACGACTGACCGATGCGATCGAGCTCGGACTGCTCTCCTCCGGCGAGCGACTGCCCAGTGAGGCGGAGATGGCGCGGCAGTTCGGGGTCGCGATCGTGACCGCCCGCGAGGCGCTCGAGGCGCTGCGCGAGGCCGGTCTCGTGGAGACCAAGCGCGGTCGCGACGGGGGCAGCTACGTGCTCGCGGGCAGCCCCGAGTCGAGGATCACACGGCGCGTGGCATCCCTCTCCCGCGTCGAGCTGCGCGACATGGGCGTCTATTACACGGCCATCGCCGCGATGTCGGCAGAGCTCGCGGCCGACCGCGCGACCGACGACGACATCGCCCACCTGCGGGCGACCGTCGATGCAGCGGATGTCGACTCGCAGCAGTCGATGCGCCGAGGAGAGGGCACCTTCCGGCTCGAGGTCGCCGCGCTCGCGCAGTCCGCGCGACTCGTGCGCGAGGAGCTACGACTGCAAGCGGAGTTCGCCCCGCTGCTGTGGTTGTGCCTGCGCGATGGCGAGTACCGCGTGGCGAGCCGCGCCGCTCACCTCGACGTCGTCGCGGCGATCGAGGCCGTGGACGGCGAGGCGGCGCGCCGCGCCACTACTGCGCACATCGGTCAGGCCATAGAGTGGCTGCTCGACACCAAGGCGGACCTCGAGAGGACAGCGACATGACGACGACTGCTGACCTCGCCCTGCAGAAGTGCCTCGACGCGATCGCCACGACGTTCGACTCCGTCTTCGCGGAGATCGAGGGCTGGCGCGCCGTGATCGAGCAGCGGATCGCCGACGCGGCCGGGATGCTGCGCGCCGCCGAGCTCGATGCGCTTGTCGAGAACCTCGTCGTCGCCGAGCTCGCCGCCCCTGGTGCCCTCATCATCGGAGCGGGTGCCGTCGCGGCCCCCGGCTTCCTCGACGACGCCCCCTGGCACCTGGCGTGGTGGCTCGGCCATGCGAACACCTTCGGGCTGGGCTCGGCCGACCCGTCCGTTCGGCGGCTCGAGGCCGAGGAGGATCCTGCCTCGGACAGCTTCCGCGACTACACCGCGCTGGAGTGGTGGCGCGTTCCGGCCGAGACCGGCACCCGACACATCACGGGGCCCTACGTCGACTACCTGTGCACCGACGACTACACGCTCACCCTCACCATGCCCGTGCGGTTCGAGCATCGGCTCGTCGGGGTGGTGGGCGCCGACCTCTACGTCAACGACGTCGAGCGCGCGCTCCTGCCGCCGGTGCGCTCGATCGGGGGCAGCGCGACGCTCATGAACGCCTCGCGCCGCGTACTCGTCTCGACCGACCCGCACCGGCCGACCGGCTCGCTGCTGCGCGACGCGGGAGACTCGCACGTGCTTCCCGTCGGCGCCTCCAGCCTGCTGCTCGTCGTCGGATGACTCGGGCGCGCGCTACCTCTGCAGCTGCGTGATCTCCCGCACGGTCTTGAGCGCGGGGTACACGGACAGGAAGATCGCCATCGGCGCCCGCACGGACAGCCGCCGGATCTTGTGCTTCTGGTACGTGCGCTCGAAGCGCATGACGTAGTTGTAGAACTTGAGGGGCGAGTCATCGAGCCTCCTCGCCGACATGCCGGTGACCATCTCCGACGAGTAGGCGATCTTCAACTCGTTCGCGTGCAGGTGCAGGGAGAGGTCGATGTCCTCGTGGAGCTCGTCCTCGGGGTCGAGACACGCCTCGTCGCGGATCGCCCGCCACGCGCTCGCTCGAAGGGCCATGTTGCTGCCGAAGAGCAGGTGGTACTCCCGCGTGACCTTGATGAGGGCTCGGCGCAGTGCATCGTCGGCCTTGAGGCCGAACCGCCGCAGCGGCATGTCGTAGTAGAGCACCGGTCCGGTGCAGGCCGCCACCTCCGGGTCCTCGAAGGCGCGCTGGACGGCCTCCACCCACGTCGGTTCGAGCACGGAGTCCGCATCGATGCGCCCGATGACGTCGCCGGTCGCGTGGTCGAGGCCGAAGTTGCGGGTGGGGATGAGGCCCTGCACCTCGAACTGCTGGAGGTACACGATGGGGGCGTCGGGGTAGGTGGCCTGCAAGGCGTGGACGATGGCGGCCGTGCCATCCGTCGACTTGTTGTCGACCACGATGATCTCGTCAGCGGGGACGGTCTGCTGGAGCGCGGCGATGAGGCACGCCCGGATCGTGTCCTCCTCGTTGTAGGCGGGAATGACGATCGACACGCTCGCGGGCGACATGCAAGCCAACCTACCGCGCGGCACCCGAACGGGAACTATACGAAACGGATTCGTGTCTGTAGGGTGAGCGCGTGCGACGACGCTCTGTGCTCGCGGCCCTCGGCCTCACGGGCCTCAGCGCGCTCGCGGCTTTCGGCGGTGGAGCACTCTTCGGAGCCGCGACCCCCGCCCCGGCCGCCGCGCCGCCGCTGCTGCGCGCCGGTCGCACGCCCCGGCTCCCGCTGCGGCCGCAACCGGCCGCGGCCGCGCTCCCGCCGCACTTCTTCGCCCCGACGCTCGAGAAGCGCGAGTCGCCCTACGGGACGATCAGCGACCTGCCCGGGGAGGGGAACCTCCTCGCGCTCACCGTGGACGACGGTGGTGACGGAGACGTCATCGCCGCCTACGCGCGGTGGATGGCGGAGTGCGGGATGCGCGTGACCTTCTTCGTCACCGGATCCCTCGCGGGCTGGGCGCAGCACGCCGACCTGCTCCTGCCCCTCGTCCAGAACGGACAGGTGCAGCTCGCCAACCACACGTGGACGCACTCGAGCCTGCCGACGCTCACCGACGACCAGATCCGCGACGACCTCGGCATCAACGACGCCTTCATCCGCGACACGTTCGGCGTGGACGCCAAGCCCTACTTCCGACCGCCGTTCGGGCACCTCGACGACCGGGTGCAGGCGGCAGCGGCATCCATCGGCTACACCGTCCCGGTGCTGTGGTATGGGTCGCTCGCCGACGCGACACCCATCAGCGACGCCGACCTGCTCGCGATGGCGAACGAGTGGCTGCTGCCCCAGCACATCGTCATCGGGCACGCGAACTACCCGACCGTCACGTACCACTTCCGCGAGATCGCGGACATCCTGCGAGCCCGCGGGCTGCAACCGGTGACGCTCGACGACGTGTGGGAGCGGCCGTAGCCGCGGGCTCTAGGCGCAGAACTCGGCGATGGTGCGGCGCAGCACCTCGGTGAGCTGAGTTATGGACTCGGTGCTCGCCCACTCGTCGTCCGCGTGAGCGCCGCCGCCCACGACACCGAGCAGGACGGTCGGGATGCCCGCCTCGGCGAACAGCCCGGCGTCCGTCCAGAACGGCTCACCGCGCTCCACCGCGGGCGATCCCGTCACCGCGGACAGCTGCTCTCGCACCACGGCGCGAATAGAGGAGTCCGCGGTCGCCTCGAACGCCCCGCGTGCGACGAGTCGGGTGAGGGTGGCCCGCTCCCCCAGCAGCTCGCCGAGGCTGCTCCTCAGCTCAGCCTCGACGGCGTCGGGCGACTCGCCGGGCAGGAAGCGCCGCTCGATGGTCAGCGTGCAGGACGGGGCGACGGTCGCGGCATCCACCCCGCCGGCGATCGTCGAGACCCGCACCGTGCCGGGGTCCAGCAGCGGGTGCGCACCCCTCGCGGCGAGCCGGGACTGCAACTCGTCGAGCCGCCGCATGATCCGCCCGGCGTGGGCGATCGCGTCGATGCCGAGCTCGGGCATGGAGCCGTGCGCGGCGAGTCCGTCGATGTCGACGCGGAACCACGCGAACCCGCGGTGCGCGACGGTGACCTCGAGCTGCGACGGCTCGGCGACGATGGCGGCATCGGCCGAGTAGCGCTCGAGCACGTCCTCCGTGCCGCGGCTGCCGAACTCCTCGTCGGCGACCAGGGCGACGAGCACATCTCCGCGCCGCTCGGGCGCCGACGCGGCGGCGACGAGGAGACCGGCGAGCCCGCCCTTCATGTCGAAGGCGCCGCGACCCACGAGCCGACCGTTGACGACTGTGCCGGAGAACGGATCGCCCGGCCAGGTCGTGATACCGACGGTATCGAGATGGCCGCTCAGCATCAGGGAGGCGCCCCCGCCGGTTCCGCGTGAGATACCCACGAGCGACGGGCGCCCCGGCTCGCGCTCGAGGCGCTCGACCTCGAAGCCGTGGCGCTCGAGCCACTGCGCGCAGAAGTCCGCGATCGCCGATTCGCCGGCGGATCCCGGCACGAGGGTGGGGTTCACGGAGTCGATCGCAATGAGCTGCTGGGCGAGGGCGACCGGATCCATCCCCTCAGGTTAGGCGCTGCGAGTGTCCTGCGGCGCGGGGGCGACGATGCGCTCGGGCTCGTTCGGGATCACGATCCACGCGACGACATAGAAGATCGCCTGCGGACCGGGGATGAGCAACGAGAGCACGAACAGGAGTCGGACGACGTTCGCGTTCCAGCCGAAACGCCGCGCGAGTCCCGCGCACACCCCCGCGATCACTCGGCCGGTGCGGGGACGCTGAAGAGTCGAAGTGGTCATGCTTAAATCGTGGCCGGATGCTCCCCGCCGCGGTATCGGGGAAACCCCCGAATCGCCCCTCAACCCTGCACGGGGAACACGAGGAGGGTGCTGCTCGCCGTCGCGACGAGAGCGCCCGAGGCATCCCGAACGTCCGCCTCGGCGAACGCGGCGCGCTTGCCGGGCTTGACGACGCGACCGGTGCACGCGAGCTCGCCGCTCTCCGAGCTGAGCGCTTTGAGGTAGCTCACCTTGATCTCGAGCGACGTGTAGCCGAACCCCTGCGGCAGGGTCGACTGGACGGCGCAGCCGAGAGCCGAATCGAGAAGGGTGCACGCGAACCCGCCGTGCACCATCCCGATCGGGTTGTAGTGGGATTCGTCGGGCGTCGCGGTGAACACGACCTGCCCCTCCTCGACGGACGCGATCGTCATGCCCATGAGCACGGCGATCGGCGGGGGCGGCAGTTCGCCGGAGGCCATCGCTCGGAGGTAGTCGAGGCCGGTCATGGTCGCCATCGCCGCGGCGCCGATCGTGGGATCCTGCCAGGCGACGGTACGGGTGCGGTCGGTCATGCACCCAGTCTGCGTCAGGGTGCGGTGACGAAGTCGATGAGTTGTTCGACCCGGCCAAGGAGGGCGGGTTCGAGGTCGGCGAAGCTGTCGACTCGCGACAGGATGCGCTGCCAAGCTCGAGCGATGTCCGCCTGATCGGCGTGCGGCCAGCCGAGCGCCTCGCACACCCCGTGCTTCCACTCGGTGCCCCGGTCGATGGCGGGCCAGGCCGTCATACCGAGTCGGGCGGGCTTGACCGCCTGCCAGATGTCGACGAAGGGATGCCCGACCACGAGGACGTGGGCGCCGAACTGGCCGCGCGCCACCGACTCCGCGATCCTGCTCTCCTTCGAGCCCGGAACGAGGTGGTCGACGAGCACTCCGGCGCGCCGGTCGGTCGCCGGGCGGAACTCGCGCAGCACCTCCTCGAGGTGATCGACGCCGGCGAGGTACTCCACGACGACGCCCTCGACGCGCAAGTCGTCGCCCCACACCCGCTCGACGAGCTCTGCGTCGTGTCGCCCCTCGACGAAGATGCGGCTCGGCAGAGCGACGCGGGCCCGCGCATCCTCGACAGCGAAGGAGCCGGATGCCGTGCGCCTCGGTGACGACGGGGCACCGGCGACGGGCTTCACGAGCTCGACGCGGGCTCCATCGATGAGGAATCCCGTGCCGAGGGGGAAGGCGCGGACGGCGCCGTGCCTGTCCTCGAGGTGGACCAGTCCGCCGCCGACGGACACGACGGCTCCCGTGAACCCGCTCGCGGCGTCTTCCACAACGAGGTCGGGCTCGACGGGCACCCGAGCGGGCTTACTCACGCCCCGCTGCATCCTGAAGTCGGCGAGAACGTCGCTGCCGTACCGGTCGTCGCTCACCGGTCGATGCTAACCGCGGGGCCGCGCGGCCCCCGGGCGGACACGGCTAGAAGCCGAAGTCGCCCCCGAAGTCGCCGCCCCCGAAGTCGCCGAAGCCGCCGTCGCCGAAGCCGCCGTCTCCAATGCCGCCGGCATCCGCTGAGGCATCCGCCCCCGCGTCCGCGCCCGTGTCCGCGGAGTCCGCGCCGCCGTCGGCACCCGCATCCGCCCCGCCGTCCATCGGCAGGAAGGCGCTCACGATCGCCGAACCGATCACGTAGCCGGCAACCGTGCCGAGCAGCGAACTGCCGACCATCGCCCCGAAGCTCGGGCCCTGGAACGAGCGCTCCATCGTGCCGGGCTGGCGCAGCTCCGACCGTGTGGCGGCCTGGGCGAGGGACTGAGCGTCCTGTCCGCGGGGGGCCTCCCCAGCGGGAGCGTTGCGGCTGAGCTCGGCGAAGACCATCGCGCGCTGCTCGTCGGTGAGCTTGGAGAATGCCTCGGCATGCACCTGCTCGATGGTCTCGGGCGGGGCGGTGCGCAGCAGGTAGCGGTAGCGCTCGACGGCGATCTCGTCATCGGTGCGCGGGCGCCTCGGCGGCTGTGCAGCTGCCTGGTCTTCCGTGCCGAACAGTCGATCGAAGAGTCCCATGTCGCGCTCCCTCCGCGGGCGCTCGCCCGCTTCCCTCCACTGTAGGAACGCTGCCTGGGAGCTAGCTATTCGCGTGCTCGAGCAGCCAGTCGAGCGGGTTGATCTGGATCTCGTCGACGATGATCTCGAAGTGCAGGTGCGGACCGGTGCTCGCACCCGTGTTGCCCACGGCGCCGAGCTGCTGTCCGATCGCGACCGAGTCGCCTTCGGCGACCTGGAGCGAGCCGAACTGCATGTGCGCGTAGACGCTGCGCACCGTCTGCCCGTCGATGACGTGCTCGACGACGACGTGCACCCCGAGTCCGGTGTCGCTCTCCTCGGCGAGCACGACCACGCCGTCCGCGATCGATTGCACCGGGTAGCCCTCGCCGGGAGTGAGATCGATGCCCTTGTGGTCGCTCGAGCAGCCCGCGCAGTCCCGATAGCCGAAGCCGCTCGTCATCGTGGTGATCGCGGGGACCGGCCACTGCACGAGCGAGTACTCGGTGACGCCGAACGCGTCGCGCACCACGACGGGCGCGGGCGCGAAGGCCGGTGCGGCGTAGCTCTGCAGGTTCGGCACCTCGACCTCGGCGACGATCGCGTCGGCCGAGGCGGGAAGGGCGGGGATGCACATCAGAAGGCCGCTCGAGGCGAGCGAACCGACCGCGAGCAACCGGCGGTTGACGGCGAGGAAGCCACGATGGCGGCTCGACTCGGGGAGGGCAGCGGCGGGGGCAGGGCGGTAATAGCGTGGGGGCACGGCGGAGATTCCTCGGGGGCGGGCGCGCGACGGCGCATCGGGTGTGCGTCGCGGCACGGACAGGTCTGCAGCATCGAAGGATGCTCTCGACGGACCCGAGAGGGAGGTCCTCCGGCGGTACGGTCACACCGGCTCGGTCTCGGTCCTGGGAAGTTCCCTACTTACCAGGGTGAGTGACGATTCTGGGAAGCTCATGAGAATGCATGGACTTCTGGCGAACCGTCAGGAGCACGACGCCGAGCAGGACACCGAATACGGCACCCGCGCTCGAGCACAGGATGTCCAGCGCCGACGCGTATCCGGGCGGCATCCAGATCGTCTGCGCCGCCTCCACCCACGCCGCTCCGAGCATCCCGAACCCGACGGCGACCCACCAGCGGCGGCGTCCCATCAGGAGGGTCAGCAGCAGGCCGACGGGGATGAAGAGGACGAGCGGGAGTGCCCAGGATTCGCGCGCCGCGGCGGAGCCAGGAGTGAAGGTCAAGGCGACGAGCATCCCGAAGTACAGGGCGGCCACAACGCTGAGGAAGTGTCGCCGCCGGAACATGGCTCCAGTGTGGCAATCCCTCCTTCGCGTTCGATGGGAGTGGCGTGGATGCTGCCTGACTGCGAGCCGAACGATCGCCCGGCCCGCCGCTCGACCTAGTCGCGGTCGCCGAACAGTCCCTTGCCGTGCTTGACGAGCACGTCGTAGGCGTCACCGTAGGTCTCCGGCACGGGCAGGTCGGGCTCGTACTTCGCGAGCAGCAGTCCGAGCAGCCCCTTCGCCGGTGCGGAGAGGGGCCGGTGCTTGTGCTTTTCGTTCGGCTTCGGAACGTCCTCCGGGTTCTTCGGGGTGTAAGCGGGGTGCGTCACAGGCCACTCCCACGTCTGCCGCGGGGTCTGGAGGTTCACCGCGTTGAACACGTTGTTGGCGGTCGCGTCGCGCCTCGTGAGCGGGCTCAGGCCGTGCAGGCGGTTGAGCGTGGCGATGAGCGAGCCGTGGTGCATCTCGTCATGGATGATCGTGCCGGGAGCCGTGTACGCGCTGACGAGCAGCGCGGGCACGCGGCATCCCAGCCGGTCGAACGTGAAGCCCATCTCCCCCGCCGGGGCCTCTGGGGTGGGCGGGACGGCGGACGGCGGCGGGACGTGGTCGAAGGTGCCGCCGTGCTCGTCGAAGGTCACGAGGAACGCGGTGTTGATGGCGTTGGAGCCGGTCTCGGACTTCGCCGACCGCAGCGCCGAGTAGACGTCGTGCAGGAGCGTCTCACCGGCGCGCACGTCGGAGAGCGCGCTGTCGTAGAACTCCTGGCCCTCGTACTCGTTCTCCTTGAGCGTGCCGAACGGCGGGTGCATGTCGTTGTGGTTGAACACCATGCGGGGCTCGACGAACGAGTAGGCCGGCAGCGCGCCGTTCTTCACGTCCTCGTAGAACTGGTCCATGCTGCGGAAGTTCGTCTTCCAGTACGGCTCGAGCACCGCGGCATGCAGCATTCCGGTGAAGGACACCATCTGGCTGATGTCGTAGTAGACGCGCCAGGAGAGGCCGGCTTCCTCGAGTCGGTTGAAGATCGTGGGCGCGGGCGGGGCGTCGATCCACTTGGAGTAGCCGCCGCCGTCCTTGTTCGTCACGAAGCCGTGCGACGTCGAGGCGTGGAAGAAGGAGCGGTTGCAGAAGGTCTGCGACGGCACCCCGGCGTGCCACGCGTCATAGACCGCGAAGCCCTTCGCGATCGCGGAAAAGACGGGGAGCATGTCGGGCGAGAAGCTGCCCATGGCCACCCGGTATTCCTCCGCCGTCGGAGCGGTGCCCTTCTTGAGCTCCTTGTAGTTGATGACGTAGTCGGTGACGAAGCCGGACATCTCCGGCTTCGATGTCGACGACGGAGCGTTGAACGGCGACTGCAGCCCGTTGGCGTAGAGGTCGGCGTTGGTCGCGGGGTCGACGACGTTGAATATCTGCGTGTTGACGTGCGGGTAGGTCTCGCCGGGGTCCGGCTGAGGGTGACGCATGACCTCGTCGGTGGAGCCCTCGTAGACGTGCGCCTCGATCGAGTCGCCCGCCGGGCCCGGGTTCGAGTAGCTGCCCTGGGCGAGTCCGTCGAAGGTCGCGCCCGAAGGCAGCTCGTCGTTCGAATAGAGCCAGCCGAGGATGTTGTCGAACGAGCGGTTCTCGAACATAAGGGTGACGACGTGGTCGAATCCCGGCTCGCTCCGCGGCGCAAGGGGGTCGAATCCCGGAATCGACTGCTGCGAGGCGATGACCGCCGCCGTGCCGCCCGCCACCGCTGCCCCCGCCGCGAATCCGCCCACGCCGACGGCGGCGGTTTTGAGGAACGCCCTCCGCGAGGCCTTCGTCGGGTCGGTCGTCGAGGGGTCGTTGTCAGTCACGAGAGCACTCTAACCCGCACGGGTCGGGCTCATTACGGGGTCGAGCGCTCGAGGAGCGTGTCGGCGTCCTCGAGCGACATGCCCTTTGTCTCCGGCACGACTCGAAGCACGAAGACGAACGACAGCGCGGCGAAGACGGCGTAGGCCGCGTAGGTGAGCGGCAGCGACCAGGCGGAGAGCGAGGGGAAAGTCATGGTGATCGCGAAGTTCGCGAGCCATTGCGCCGCGGCCGCGACACCGAGCGCCTTCGCGCGAATCGAGTTCGGGAAGATCTCGCCCAGCAGCACCCACACGAGAGGGCCCCACGAGGCGCCGAAGAACACGACGAAGAGATTGGCTGCGACGAGCGCGACCGGGCCCCACGCCCCCGAGAGCTGGGGGCCGGATGCTCCCGCCGTCGCCTGGCTGAACGCGAGGGCCATCGTGCCGAGCGATGCGGCCATACCGATCGACCCGGTGAGAAGGATGGGGCGGCGACCGATGCGGTCGACGAGAGCGATGGCGACCAGGGTCACGAGGATGTTCACGATTCCCGTGACGACGGAGATCGCGAGCGAGTCGTTCTCGGTGAAGCCCACGGCGTCCCAGAGCTCGGTCGAGTAGTAGAAGATCACGTTGATGCCGACGAACTGCTGGAACACCGAGAGGATGATACCGATCCAGACGATCGGCTTGAGGCCGAAGCGGGACCCGCGGAGAGTGCCCGACCGGGCGGCGTCCGCGTCGGCGGTGATCGAGTCGCGGATCTCGGCGATCGCGGCATCCGCGTCCTCGCCCGGCCAGTACTTCTCGAAGACGGACCGGGCACGCGCCTCGTTGCCCGTGAGCACGAGATAGCGCGGCGACTCCGGCAGTCGGAGGGCGATGAAGCCGTAGACGAGGCCCGGCACGACCGCGACGAGAAACATCCAGCGCCAGGCGTGCAGTCCCCACCACAGCGGAGCGTCCGGGCCGCCGGCGGCGTCGGCGAGGACGGCACCGGAAAGGAGGGCGACGAAGATGCCGACGGTGATCGCGAGCTGCTGGAGGGAGCCGAGCCGGCCGCGCAGAGTCGCGGGAGAGACCTCCGCGATATAGGCGGGCGCGACGACCGACGCGATGCCGATGCCGAGTCCCCCGACGACGCGCCACGCCATGAGGTCGATCACTCCGACGGCGAGGCCCGCGCCGATCCCGCTCGCGACGAAGAGCACCGACCCGATGAGCATGACCGGGATTCGACCGAGCCGGTCGGCGAGTCGGCCGGCCAGGAACGCGCCGATCGCGCACCCGAGGAGGGCGATCGCCACCGTGAAGCCGATCGCGGTCGTGTCGAGCGCGAAGTCCTTCTGGATGGCGTTCACCGCGGCATTGATGACGGACGAGTCGAAGCCGAACAGGAAGCCGCCGACGGCGCCGGCGACGGCGAGGCCCACGGCCTGAGAGCGGACGGCGGTCGGTGCGTTCACGGGTCTCCTTCGAGCGGGTGGCACCAGTGTGGCAGGGTGAACGCGCTAGCCTGGAACGACATGCTCCGCTTCTCAGCCTGATTTCCCTGACCCGATCGCGATGTGTCGCGCCCTCTCGGGCGGTGTCGGCCTGCGCCGGCGAAGGGACGCCCTGCGTCCCCGCCTCCGCACCCCCATCACCGAACCAGGAGAAAACTCATGACCACCTACCTCATCACCGGATCCACTGGCCGCCTCGGGTCCGCAGCGCTCGGAGCTCTCGTCCAGCGCGTCGGTCGGGATGCCGTCACCG
The DNA here is from genome assembly GCF_030580675.1 of Antiquaquibacter soli. Classification (GTDB taxonomy): domain Bacteria; phylum Actinomycetota; class Actinomycetes; order Actinomycetales; family Microbacteriaceae; genus Rhodoglobus; species Rhodoglobus soli. The sequence goes on from NZ_JAUQUB010000001.1 coordinate 1,851,974, forward strand.
CGCTAGTGCGAGGCGCGGGGCATCCCGCGGCCGACGTCCGCCGCGTCACGGGCGACTACGACGACCCGCGCTCGCTCCGGCAGGCCCTCGACGGGATCGACCGCGTGCTGTTCGTCTCGAGCCCGCAGCTCGACCCGGCGATCCGGTCGCGACAGCACCTCGCGGTCGTGGGCGCGGCCCGGGATGCCGGCGTCGAGCACCTCGTCTACACGAGTGCTCGCGGCGCCCAGCACGATCCCGCGCACCGAGCGACCGAGTCCGCCCTCGACGGCATGAGCGCGACCGTGCTCCGCAACACCCTGTACACCGAGCCGTGGATCGAGGCGGCGCTCGACGCCGGCGTCGTGCGCTCGGCCGCCGCGGGCGCGCTGATCTCGACCGCGTCGATCGCCGACCTCGGCGAGGCGGCCGCCCGCGCACTCGTCGCCCCGCCGCAGGCTCGGGTGCTCGAACTCCGGGGACCGGCGTGGGGCTTCGCGCAGCTCGCCGCCGTGCTCGGCTCGCCGCTCGAGGAGGTCTCCGACGAGCAGACCGGGCCGTTCGCGGTGCTCTTCCCTCTCGTGCGAGCGGAAGTGCTGGCCGAGTCCGGCGCCGACCTCGCCGCGCTGCTCGACCGGCAACCCGAGGACATCGCCGCCGTCGCGGCGCGGCTCACGGACGCACGAAGCCGGTGAGAACGAGCTCCGCGAGCTCGGGCAGCACCTCGTCCCGGAGCGCGGAGCCGTCGACGCCGAGCAGATCCGCCACAGCGAAGCAGATCGCCTCGACACTCAGGTCGCCGTCGCTGGCCCCCACCACGGCGGCGACCGCGGTGTCGACGGGGATGCTCCGGGCGAAACCCGAGCCCTGCCGAAGGATGAGCATGGTGGGGTCGTCGGCGCCCGGCCAGTAGTGCCGCTCCTCGGTCACGTCCGGGGCGACGGTGAGGCGGGCATCCCGCAGCGACGCGGATCGCAGCCAGTCGTGGGCAGCGAGCACGCTCTCGATGTGGCCGCCGAGGGAGCCGCCGAGCGGCGCCCCGTACTCCTCGAACCTCCGGAGCGTCGGGGGGCCGCTCAGCGGCCGGCGCAGGGTGAGATAGCCGAAGCCGACCTCGCGGACCCCGCGCTCCTCGAAGTCGTCGAGCCACGCGGCGTACAGCCGGTCGAACTCCGCGCCCGAGCGCGTGCCGCCGTCGCGGATCCAGGTCTCGGCGTACTGCTCGACGCGCTGGCGCTCGCGCTCGACGACCCACGCGTCGAGTCCCGTGGACTCCACCCAGGCGCGGACGCGGTCGAGCCCGGAGTCGCCGCGGTACTCCCAGTTGCCGAGGAGCTGTGCGACGCCGCCCGGTTCGAGGTGCTCCTCGAGGCCGGCGACGACCGTCGCGACGAGGGCGTCCCCGACCATGCCGCCATCGCGGTACTCGTACTCCGGCACCCCGGTCGCGCGCGGGGTGATCACGAACGGAGGATTGGAGACGATGTGGCCGAATCTCTCCCCCGCGACGGGCTCGAAGAGGCTGCCGAGCCGGAACTCGATGTTGTCGAATCCGTTGAGCGCCGCGTTGAGTGCGGCGAGCTCCAGGGCGCGCTCCGAGATGTCCGTCGCGACGACGCGCTTCGCGTGACGCGCGACGTGCATCGCCTGGATGCCGCAGCCGGTGCCGAGGTCGAGCGCCACGTCCACGTCCCGGTCGACGAGCAGCCCGCTGAGCGTCATGGATGCCCCGCCCACACCGAGCACGTGGTGCTCGGGGATCGCGTGCCCGAGTGCGAGCTCCCCCAGGTCCGACGCGATCCACCAGCTCACGACCCCGTGGGCGTCGACGACGCTGTACGGTCGCAGGTCGAGCAGCGGCGCACCGGCGGCGTCCACGAGGCCGAGCGATCGGGCGCCCGCGGCGGTGAGGGACGGGAGGGCCGAGTCAAGTGCGGCGGGGTCCACGGGCATCCCGAGCACGAAGGCGCGGGCGAGTACGGCCGCGGGCGCGCCACCGGACCGCTCGAGGGCGCGGAGGGCGGGAACCCGGTGGCCGCGGTGGAGGGCGGCGGAGGCATCCTCGCCCCACAGCTCGGTGAGACCGTCGACGGTGAACCCCGCCGCGTCGAGGTCGCGGGCGAGGGCGGCGATGAGGGCGAGGTCCACGCCCCTAGTGTCTCAGGAGCTGAGCACGCTCAGGATGTTGCCCGACGGGTCGGTGAACCACGCGATGTCGGGGCCCTGGCCGGCGGCTCGTCCGCGCGAGATGCCCTTCTCGTCCTGATGCATCCCCTCGTAGCGCTCGAAGACGACACCGCGGGCCGAGAGCTCGTCGACGACGGCGTCGATGTCGTCGACGGGGAAGTTGAGGACGGTGAAGGTCGCCGGCTGGTGCGCCTCCCCCTTCGGATAGGCGATGACGTGTCCGCCGCCGGGGAACTCGAGCTCGAGCATCCCCATCGGGTTGTCGACGAGCGCGAGCCCGAGCACGTCGCGGTAGAACGCGCGCGCGGCGTCGAGATCGTTCACGGAGAAGCCGCTGAAGGCGGCGGAATCGGCGAGCATGGCAACCTCCTCATGTGTACGGTGTCCACACTGTCATAGGATGGGGTAACCGTCCACAGGGGAGACGAATGGCCACTCCACAAGCGCACCCGACCGCTCGAGCGAGCTACCACCACGGCGACCTGCGCCACGCGCTCCTCGCCGCGGGAGTCGGCCTCGCCCGCGACGGCGGTCCCGACGCGGTCGTGCTCCGCGAGGCGACCCGGCGGGTGGGCGTCTCCCCGAACGCCGCATACCGCCACTTCGCCGACCGCGAAGCGCTGCTCGCCGCCGTGTGCGATGCGGCCCAAGCGCTCCTCGCCGAGGCCATCGACGCCCAGTTCGCGGCCGTCGTGACCGACGACCCCGGCGAGCGCGCCCGCGGCCACCTGCGGGCGGTCGGAACCGCCTACGTCGCGTTCGCCCTCGATGAGCCGGGGTTGTTCCGCACGGCGTTCTTCGTCCCGACCGACCTGGAGCTCGCGGCCGTCCCCACGAAGGCCGGTCCGAGCGGCAGGACGCCGTTCGAGCTCGTCGGCGACGCGATCGACGAGCTCGTCGCATCCGGGCTCATGCCGCACGAGCGACGACCGCAGGCCGAGTTCCTCGCGTGGTCCTCGGTGCACGGACTCGCGATGCTGCTCATCGACGGCCCGCTCCGGGGGCTGCCGAGAGCGCAGGCGGACGCCGTGACCCAGCGGGTCGTCGACATGGTGGAAGCCGGATTCACCGCGCCGTAGTTAGGCTGGACGGATGAAGCCGCTGTCGCCGACCGAAATCCGCGAGAGCTTCGTCAACGCCAGTCAGGGCGAGTCCGAGCGCATCCCGCTGCCGGGCCTGCACGAAGTGCTCTGGGACGACCGCGAATACCTCGGCTGGCGCGATCCCCAGGCGCGGCAGCGCGGCTACCTCGTGTACTGGCGCGGTGACACGCCCGTCGGCATCGTGCTGAGAGCATCCGAGTCGGCGCTGCGGCCGGGCATCTCCGCGATGTGCTCGCTGTGCCGCATCACCCAGCCGTCGGACCAGGTGACGCTGTTCTCGGCCCCGCGGGCCGGTCAGGCGGGGCGCGACGGCAGTACGGTCGGCACCTACATCTGCGACGACCTGGCCTGCTCGCACCTCATCCGGATCCTGCCGCCCGCGTCGGACATGCAGCCCTCGCCCGAGGAGATCCTGGCCGGCCGATCGGAGAGCCTCGTCGCGCGCGTCGAGGCGTTCACGTCCGACGTCATGCGGACGGCGTAGCCCGCGTCGACACCGCCATCCGCTCCGCCGCCTCCGCGACGAAGGCCGCGAGGTCGTCGTTGCCGCGGATGCGGTAGCCGACTCCGGCGGGGATCCACACGAGCGCGGCGGCGAGCTCTTCCAGGCTCGCGCCGGAGATCGGCCAGCGGACCGTGCCGTCGTCGACCCGCTCGACCCCCGCGGAGTACTGCCCGAACCGGGCCACCATCGCGTCGAGGGGCATGTCGATCTCGATCCACGCCGAGTGCGAAGCGGGAAGACCGCGCAGAGCAGAGCGGACGAACTCGGCTGCGTCGTCGGCGGGCAGATCGCGCGGCTCGGAGCGCAACCGGGTACCGAGGAAGGAGCTCACCCTGTCGATGCGGAAGGTGCGCCAGTCGTCCCGCTGCAGGTCCCACGCGACGAGGAACCAGTGCCTCCCGGCGGGCACGAGGGAGTGCGGCTCGACCGAGCGGCGGCTCTCCACTCCGGCGCCGTCGACATAGTGGAACCGAATGCGCTCGCGGTCACGGCACGCGAGAGCGAGCTGACCGAGGATCTCCGGGCTCACCACCGGCCGATCGAGGCGCGTGGTCGAGACGGCCGCCGAGAGCGCGTTCACCCGCTCGCGAAGCGCTGACGGAAGAACCTGTTCGAGCTTGGCGAGCGCGGTGAGCGTCGTGAGCTCCCCGTCGACGAGTCCCTGGGTCGCGGCCACCCGGAGCCCGACCGCCATCGTGACCGCCTCGACGTCCGTCAGCAGCAGGGGCGGCATCGCGGCGCCCGCCTCCAGCCGGTAGCCGCCGCCGGCCCCGGGCACGGACTCGATGCGGTACCCCAGGTCGCGGAGGCGCTCGATGTCGCGCCGCAGCGTGCGGTCCGTCACCCCGAGTCGCTCGGCGAGCTCAGCGCCCGCCCAGTGGCGGTGGGTCTGGAGCAGGCTGAGCAGTGACAGGATGCGCGATGCCGTCGTGGTCTCGGACATGCATCCATTGTCCGGGCCGCGAGCAGATATCCCCCCAGCACAGCGGAATAGCCGACGCTACCGCCCGGCGTCGGCGGCGATGCGCGGCAGCACGCGCCGCATGTAGCGCGACCACCACAACTGCACGATGACCGCGACGACGAGTCCCGCGCCCCGCCTCGGGTGGAACGCGTAAGCCCACCGGATGCGGGTGCCGTCGCCCTCGCGCTCGAGCCGCCACTCGGCTCTCGCGCCGGACACGAGGCGGCCGAACAACCGGCGGAAGTCGCTCAGGTCGTAGGCGAAGTAGGTGGGCGATGCGGCGTCGGTGATCGTCTCGACCACGGATCCGCCGTCGCTGAGGTGGAGCATCCGGCTCTGGCCGACGACGGTCCATGGGCCGGTCTGGTCGCTCACCGCGGTGACGGCCGGAAGCGGGCCGAAGGCCGGGTAGTAGCGGGCCGGGTCGTGCCCCGTGATGAACGACCAGGTGGCGTCGGGCATGGCTGCCGCGAGGGCCGTCGCGGTGGCGCTGGTGCGGGTCATGACGGCTATTCGTAGCATCCCCTCGCATCGTTTGCTTGACACCGCAGCGAGGAGCACTATTGTATAACCGATCGCTTTCAGAACCGAAAGGTTATAGATGGACCCGTTGTCCGCGGTGTTCGGCGCGCTCGCCGACCCGACTCGTCGAGCGCTCCTGCAGCGCCTCGCCGAGTCCGACGCCACGGTCACCGAGCTCGCCGAGCCGTTCGCCATGAGCCAGCCCGCAATCTCCAAGCACCTCAAGGTGCTCGAGCACGCGGGTCTGATCTCGCGCTCGAAGGTCGCCACAGCGCGCTACAGCCACTTGGAGGCGGAGCGATTGAGGGAGGCGATCGAGTACATGGAGCGGTACAAGCGCTTCTGGTCGCGAAGCTTCGACCGGCTCGACCAGGCGATCGCCGCCTTCACGGCGATGCAGCAGACCACCACTGCGGATGAACCCGCGACCGAGAACAACGGCAAGGAGACCACCGATGACTGAGCACGTGCTGCCCGAGGCGACCGACCGCGACGTCTACATCACTCGGAGCTTCAACGCTCCCGTCGCCGTCGTCTGGCGGTTCTGGACCGACCCCGCCCTCCTCGCCCAGTGGTTCGGGCCGCACGCGGTATCGGTCGACCCGGCGACGGTCACTGTCGAGCCGCAGCCGGGGGGCGCCTGGAACCTCGAGATGCACGACGAGAACGGCGTCTACCCCGTGCAGTCCACGATCGTGGAGATCGTCGAGCACGAATACCTCGAGGGCGTGCTCGCCGCGCAGACCTCCGCGGGCGACATCGAGCACGTCTACTTGCGCGTGCAGTTCCACGACCACGGCGACACGACCCGGGTGACCCTGCACCAGGGACCGTTCGACCCGGAGTTCCGCGACATGACGACGGCCGGCTGGCTCGAGTCGTTCGAGAAGATCGACGCCCTCATCGAAGGAGGAATCCGATGACCGAATTCACCACCTCTGCCGACGGTACGCGCATCGCGTACTCGGTGACCGGCTCAGGGCCGGCGCTCGTCCTCGTCGATGGCGCGATGTGCTACCGCGAGTTCGGGCCGTGCAAGAGTCTCGCCGAGACCCTCGCCGACAGGTACACCGTGTACTACTACGACCGGCGCGGTCGGGGCGAGAGCGGCAACACGCTCCCCTACTCGCCCGAGCGCGAGTTCGAGGATCTCGCCGCAGTGATCGACGCCGCGGGCGGGGATGCCTTCGTCCTCGGGTTCTCCTCGGGCGGCGGCCTCGTGCTGAGGGCGGCCGCGCACGGCGTGCCGATGCGCAAGCTCGCGAGCTACGAAGCGCCGTTCATCGGCGAGGTGCGGGTGAAGGGCCAGCCGGTCGACGCGATCGCCGAGCTGAACAAGCGGCTGGATGCCGGTCGTCCCGACAAGGCGGTCGACTTCTTCATGGTCGACATGGTCGGCGGACCCGCGTTCATGCCCCTCATGATGCGGCTGATGCGTCCGGTGTTCGCGCAGCTCAAGGCCGTCGCCTTCACCCTCCCCTACGACACCGAGATCATGACGGGCTTCCGAGTGCCGGTCGACGAGCTGTCGCGCATCCGGGTCCCCGCCCTCGTGATGGTGGGCGGCAAGGCGAAGCCCAACATGGTCGCCGCCGCGCAGGGTGTCGCCGATGCCGTTCCCGGCGCGACTCACAGACTCCTGCCCGGGCAGACGCACCAGGTCAAGGACGAGGCGATCGCCCCCGAACTCGTCGAATTCTTCCGCTGATCGTCAGAATTCCGGACGCTATCTGTCCGCGTCGCCTCGTACCGTGAGGTCATGACGAAAGGACAGATCATGGACTGGAAGATCGAACTGCTCGCCGTGCCCGTGAGCGACATGGACCGCGCGAAGGATTTCTACGTGTCGATCGGCTTCTCCGCCGACCACGACCACCGGGTGAGCGACGACATCCGCTTCGTGCAGCTCACTCCCCCGGGGTCCGCGTGCTCGATCGTGCTCGACAGCAACTTCACCGAGATGACGGCGGGCTCGGTCAAAGGCATCCAGTGCGTCATCGCCGACGCGGACGCCGCGCTCGCGTTCCTGCGCGAGCGCGGCGTCGAGGCGGGACCCGTCGACGAGACGCCATGGGGCCGGTTCGTGTACTTCTCCGACCCCGACGGCAACGGCTGGGCCCTCCAGCAGCTCGTGCCCTACGAGGGCTGAGCGACGGGTGCTGCGCCGGGGCCGGGGTCGAGCACCCGGCGCAGCACCTGCCGCTCGACGAGAGTCCACGTCGTCGAGACGGCGAGGTAAAGCGTCGCCGCGAGCGGGACGAGCGCAGCGAAGACGATCGTGAGGAAGGGCATCCAGCTGAGGATGCCCGCCATCGAGCGCACCGCGGCGGGGACCTCGTCGGCGCTCGACTGCGTGTAGCGCTGGGTCACCCGTCGGGAGAACCACGCGACCAGGCCGATACCCGACAGCAGCACCACGAACACGAGGAGCTCGAGCGGGGGCGAGCCGGCGCCGATCGCGTGCAGGAACGACGTCCCCAGCGGCAGCCCCAGGAACTGCTGCTCGAGCAGAGCGTTGGGATGACCGCCGATCACGGTCACCGCGAAGAGCGCGTAGAGCACCGAGAGGATCGGAGCCTGGATGAGCGCCGGCACGCACCCCGCGAACGGGCTCACCCGCTCGCTCGAGTAGAGCTCCATGGTCTTGCGCTGGAGCAGCTCCGGATTGCTGGAGTAGCGCTTGCGGAGCGCCGCGAGCCGCGGCGCGAGGCGACGGCGCTCGATCTCGCCCCGCACCGTCGCAATGCTCGCGGGGAGCAGGGCGAGCCGGACGACGACGGTCACGAGCACCACGGCGAGGGCGGCGGCGAGGCCGCCCGCGACGGGGTCGAGCAGCCCGATGAGGGCGGTGATGACGGAGTGCGCCGCATCCAGTACGGCGGCGATCGGAGCGAACGAGTAGAGGTCCACAGCAGTCCTTCGGTAGTCGGGTCAGGGGTCATCTGACCGCCCGACCGACTCGTCGGACTAGGCGGCCGGGAGAACCTCTCCCGGCGCACGACTGCGGGTGCGGCCCGGGGTCGCCGGATGCTGCGGCGCGGGCATCCCGATGAGCAGCTGTCGATGCTGTCGAGCACGCCCGCCCACGGCTCCGGTGAGCGGCCGCTGTGCGAGCACCACGACGACCGCGACCGCGAGCGCGGCCACCGCCGCGAGGGACAGCACCGCGGCGATCGACGCGGGCTCGCCCGACCCTCCGAGGGCGGCGACGAGCAGCGCGAGCCCGAGGAGGGTCGTCAGCCGCGCCGCGAGGGTTCGCATGGGCTCAGGCTACACCGGGCTACCAGGACGACGGTCCGAGACTGCCGGCCGGATAGGTCTCGAGCGGCACTGCATCCTTGCGCCAGGCCGCGAGCACGGGGGCGACAATCCTCCAGCACTGCTCCGCGACGTCGCCGCGGACTGCGATCGTCGGGTCGCACTCGAGCAGCTCGGAGAGCACCTCGCCGTAGGCACTGAGCTCGGGATCCCCCAGGTCGGCGTGAAGCATCGACCGGTCGAGGGTGAACGGATCGCCCTCCCCGTTGATGACGAGGTCGAGGTCGAGGGTCGCCGGCTTGAGAGAGATCCGCAGCGAACTCGGGCCGGGGATCCCGGTCAGCCCGGTCGGCAGGTGCGGCACGTCCTTGAAGGTGACCACGATGTCCTGCCGGTTCTCGCCGAGGGCCTTGCCCGAGCGGAGCACGAACGGCACCCCCGCCCAGCGCCAGTTGTCGATCGCGAGGGTGACCTCGGCGAGCGTCTCCGTCTTGAGCGACGGGTCGACGCCGTCCTCGTCGATGTAGGCCGGCAGTCGCCGACCGGCGATCGACCCCGCGCCGTAGCGCGCCCGTCTCGACGACGTGCCGTTCTTGCGCCACGGGCGCGTCGCGCGCAGCACCTGGGCCATAGCGCCCCGGAGATCGTCGGCGTCGAGGCTCGCGGGCGGCTCCATGGCGGCGAGGGCGAGCACGAGCAGGAGATGGCTCTGGATCATGTCGACGAGCGCACCCGCACGGTCGTAGTAGCCCGCGCGGTTCTCGAGCGCGAGCGACTCGTCGACGACGATCTCCACCCTCGAGATGTTCTCGGACGAGAACAGGGGTTCGAAGATGCGGTTCGCGAAGCGCAAGCCGATGAGGTTGAGCACGCTCGTCTTGCCGAGGAAGTGGTCGACGCGGAACACCTGGTGCTCGGGGACCATGGTCTCCAGGAGCCGGTTGAGCGCCTGCGCCGACTTCAGGTCGGTACCGAAGGGCTTCTCGAGCGCGAAGACGATGCCCTTCGGCAGATCTATCGTGGACAGGGCGCGGACGGCGAGCGCGGCGACGGCGGGCGGGAGAGCGAAGTAGACCGCGATCCGGCCGGTCGCGGCATCCAGCACAGCCTTCAGATCCTCGGGGCTCGTCGCGTCGCCGCGGAGGTAGCGACTGGACTTCGCGACCTTCCTGCCGAGGGCGGAGGGCGAGTCGGCGAAGGCGGTCGCCACTGTCGAGCGCCAGTCGGCATCGGTGGTGTCATCCCGGTCGACGCCGATGATGCTGATCGGCTGAGCGCGCGAGGAGGCGAGGAACGAGGCCACCCCCGGCAGGAGCAGTCGAGCGGTGAGGTCTCCCCCCGCGCCGAGGATGACGAGGGTCTCGATGCGATCGGTCACGCGCCGAGGCTATCCCACCGCGCGACCCCAGTGCCGGAGAATGGATGCATGACCAGAGGACGATCGATCGCGCGCCGAGTGGTCCGGGTACTCGTCGCTCTGATCGCCGTGCTCGTACTCGCGGTCGTCGGCGTGCTCTTCTGGGCGAGCATGGTGATGCGGGGCGAGCGCGATGCCGCCATCGACGCGTGGACCGACCCCGGAATCAGCATCAGGTCGACCGACCACTCGATCGTCATGACCCCGACGGGCGAGCCCACCGGGGAGGGGCTCGTCTTCATCCCGGGAGCGCGTGTCGACCCCTACGCCTACATGTACGTGCTCTCGGGCGCCGTCGCCGAGGGGCTGACCGTCGTCATCACGAAGCCCACCGTCAACCTGGCCTTCTTCGATCAGCGGCCGCTCGAGACTTTCACCGCCGACGCCCCCGACGTCACCAGCTGGGCGGTGGGCGGCCACTCGCTCGGCGGCGTCCGCGCGTGCCAGCTCGCCGAGTCCCCCGACGTCGCGGCACTCGTGCTGTTCGGCTCGTACTGCGCGAACGACCTGTCGGAGCGCAGGATGCCCGTGCTCTCCCTCTCCGGAAGCGCCGACGGCCTCTCCACCCCCGAGAAGATCGCCGAGGCCGCGCCTCTGCTCCCGCGGTCTGCCGAGTTCGTCGAGATCGAGGGACTCAACCACGCGGGCTTCGGGTCCTACGGCCCGCAGCCGGGCGACGGCGTCGGCACGCTCTCGCGCGGCGAGGTCCGCGAGGACATCGCCGGGCTGCTGAGGGAGTTCTTCGCGGGTTAGGACTCGACCGCGGGCGCGCCCTCTGACGCCGTGCCTGCCGTCACTTCGGGCACGCGGCCGCGGTGCGCCCACGTCATCCAGAGCCAGACGAGCACGCCGACGATGACCGTTCCGAGGAGCGCCACGAGCGGGAACGGCAGCCCGCCCTCCCCCTGGCCGGAAATCGCGAGGTAGAGGAGCAGCAGCGGCAGCGAGAGCACCGCGACGATGACGGCGGACCAGAACGTGGTGCCCCAGGGCTTGCGCACTCGACCGCCGCGGAGGATGAGCCCGCTCACGAGGAACCCGACGAGCATGAGCACGACGGCGACGACGGCCGCGCCCAGGAAGACGCTGCCGATCACTCCGCCAGCGCTGTCGACGAGCTCGGTCGCCGCGGGATTGTCGCCGGAGACGAGTTCGATGAGGCCCGAGACGGTGACCCCGAGGATGCCCGTGAGGAGGCCCCCGAACAGCACGAGCCCGAGCAGCGCCCAGCCTCCGCCGAGAAGCACGTGGCCGACGATTCCGGCGATGATCGCGGCGACGACCTGGCCCGCCGTGAGCTTGGCTTTCATGGACTCTTTCTAGCGGCGCAGGGCGAGCGTCCACAAGCGGCGTGTCCCCCGTTCTGTCGCCAGCGGAACGTTCGGTGCGCCGATACGATTACCCCATGCATTCGTGGGGGGACGCGGTGAGCGAGGCCACGCAGGCTGAGCTGGATCGTCTTCTCAACTCGGCCCTGCGGCTGGCCCAGTCGCGACTGAGCGAGGCAGCGGTGTTCGAGCCGGCCGCCCTCGTCGTCGCGGAGGACTCCCGCGTGCTCGAGCTCGAGCCCGACCGCTCTGGGCTCGGCAAGCACCCTGAAGCGGAGGTCGTCATCGACAACGCCGTTCGCCACTTGCGGCGCGTGCGCACCGAGGTGCGGTGCACGGCGGTCGTCTTCAGCACGCGACTGGCACGCGAGCGCACGGATGCGGTGGAGGTGCGGATCGAGCACCGGGACGGGGCATCCGCCGTCGTGCTCATGCCCTACAAGAAGGCCACCTTCGGCGGGCGCACCGAGTTCGGATCGCTCAAGGCGTTCTCGTCGCGCCGAGAGGTGTGGGCCTAGCATCCGCCCTCCCGTTCCCTGTGTCGGCGGCGTCTGCCAAAGTAGACGCTGTGAACACCGAGATCCCTCTCGCCGACAGCCATGACCGGATCCGGGTGCGCGGTGCCCGGGAGAACAACCTCCGCGACGTCGACGTCGACATCCCCAAGAGGCGGCTGACGGTCTTCACCGGCGTCTCCGGATCGGGCAAGTCGTCGCTCGTGTTCGGCACCATCGCCGCCGAGTCGCAGCGACTCATCAATGAGACCTACCCCGCGTTCGTGCAGGGCTTCATGGCCAGCCTCGGCCGACCCGATGTCGACTCCCTCGAGAACCTGAGCGCGGCGATCATCGTCGATCAGGAGCGGATGGGCGCGAACTCGAGATCGACGGTCGGCACCGCCACCGACGTCAACGCGATGCTGCGCATCGTCTTCAGCCGCCTCGGCGAGCCGCACATCGGCCCGTCGTACTACTTCGGCTTCAACGCTCCCGAGGGCATGTGCCCGGAGTGCGAGGGACTCGGCCACGTCACCGACATCGACCTCGACGAGCTGTTCGACCGATCGAAGTCCCTCGTCGAGGGCGCGATCACGGTGCCCGGCTACACCGCGGACGGGTGGATGGTGCGCGGCTACATCGAGTCGGGGTTCCTCCCCGGTGACGTGCCGATCAAGGACTTCACCGAGCAGCAGCTGCAGGACTTCCTCTACAAGGAGCCCGTCAAGGTCGCCGTCACGGGCTTCAACATGACGTACGAGGGTCTCGTGCCCAAGGTGCGCAAGAGCATCCTGTCGAAGGACAAGGACTCGGTGCAGCCGCACATCCGCGCGTTCATCGAGCGAGCGGTGACGTTTACCACGTGCCCGGCGTGCGGCGGATCGCGACTCAACGAGGCCGCTCGGTCGTCGAAGATCGACGGCAAGAGCATCGCCGACTGCTGTGCGATGCAGATCAGCGACCTCGCCGAGTTCGTCCGCGGCATCACCGACTCGCAGGTCGCCCCCCTCATCGAACCGCTGCAGAAGACCCTCGACTCCCTCGTCGACATCGGGCTCGGCTACTTGAGCCTCGACCGCACCTCGGGCTCCCTCTCCGGCGGCGAAGCGCAACGCGTCAAGATGGTGCGGCACCTGGGCTCGCCGCTCACCGACGTGAGCTACATCTTCGACGAGCCGACCGTGGGCCTCCACCCGCACGACATCCAGCGGATGAACGCGCTGCTCGTCCACCTGCGCGACAAGGGCAACACGGTGCTCGTGGTGGAGCACAAGCCCGAGACGATCGCGATCGCCGACCACGTCATCGACCTCGGCCCGCGCGCCGGCGTCCACGGCGGAACGATCCAGTTCGAGGGCACCGTCGAGGAGCTCCGCGCGAGCGGAAGCCTCACGGGCCAGCACCTCGACTACCGGGCGAGGCTGAAGGATGCCGTGCGCGAGCGCACCGGTGCCCTCGAGATCCGCGGTGCCACCCGTCACAACCTCAAGAACGTGGACGTCGACATCCCGCTGGGGGTGCTCACGGTCGTAACGGGCGTGGCTGGCAGCGGCAAGAGCTCGCTGATCCACGGGTCGATCCCCCGCGGGGAGAACGTCGTGACCGTCGACCAATCGGCGATCAAGGGGTCACGCCGCAGCAACCCCGCGACGTACACCGGGCTCCTCGACCCGATCCGCTCGGCATTCGCCAAGGCCAACGGCGTCAAGCCCGCTCTCTTCAGCGCGAACTCCGAGGGCGCGTGCCCGAACTGCAATGGCAACGGCGTAATCTACACCGACCTCGCGATGATGGCGGGAGTCGCGACGGTCTGCGAGCTGTGCGAGGGCAAGAGGTTCCAGGCGGCCGTGCTCGAGTACCGCCTGAACGGCAAGAACATCGCCGAGGTGCTCGCGATGTCGGTCGCCGAGGCCCACGACTTCTTCGGATCGGGTCCCGCCCACGCGATCCTCGCGCGAATGGTCGACGTGGGGCTCGGCTACCTCGGCATCGGGCAGCCGCTCACCACCCTCTCGGGCGGGGAGCGCCAGCGCCTCAAGCTGGCGATCCACATGGCCGAGAAGGGCGGCATCTACGTGCTCGACGAGCCGACGACCGGGCTCCACCTCGCCGATGTCGAGCAGATGCTCGCCCTCTTCGACCGGCTCGTCGACTCCGGCAAGACGGTCATCGTGATCGAGCATCACCAGGCAGTCATGGCCCACGCCGACTGGATCGTCGACATCGGCCCGGGCGCCGGCCACGACGGAGGCACCGTCGTGTTCGAGGGCACCCCGCGCGACCTCGTGGCCGCGCGGAGCACCCTCACCGGCCAGCACCTCGCGGAGTACGTGGGGGCCTAGGGACGCATCCCGCCGCCGCCCGGACCGCCGCTGCCCGCCGCAGCCGTCCCCTCGGTGACCGTGACGGCGGAGGACCCGTTCACGGTCACCGAGTAGTTCGCCCCGTCCGCTAGGACGGACGAGGAGAACACGACCGACGAGAACGCCTTCTCCGCGGTGTACTCGTAGACCACAGCGCCCGTCGAGTCGAGCACCTGCACCACGTCGCCGGCGGTGCCGCTCACGGTCGCCGAGATCCACGACTGGGGAGACGACGCATCCGGGGACACCGCCATTCCGGCGCTACCGATCGCGAAGACCGTCCCTCCGGAGACCGTGAGGATTCCGTTGACGTCGAGCGCTCCGTTGCCATCGTTGGTCGGGCCGTTGACGACGAGCGTGCCGCCCGAGACGACCGCCGACCCGTTGGAGTCGAACCCGTCGCCCTCGGCGGAGATGAGCACGGTGCCGCCCGCGATCGTCAGCAACTCGCCGGTATCGCCCATTCCCCCGCCCATGCCGCCCCCCTCGCTCGCGGTCGCGTTGCCGGACGCGTTGATCCCGTCATCGCTCGCCTTCACCGTGACGTCGCCGTCGTTGATCGTGATGCTCGGCGCCTCGATTCCCTCGTACGACTGGCTGACGGTGAGCGATCCGCCGTCGATCACGATCGCCGAGTCGGCGTGCAGTCCGTCGTCGCCGCTGGCGAGGGCGACGGTGCCGAGGTTCAGGTGGATGGCGCCGTTGGAGTGGAGCGCGTCATCCTGCGCGGTGACGGATGCCTCGGTGCCCTCGGCGACGAGGTACACGCCCGCCTTGACGCCCTTGCCCGTCGCATCCAGCGTCAGCGAACCGCCGGTCAGCACGACGTCGGTGACCGCGTCGATGCCGTCGTCACCCGCGGTCGCGACGAGGGTGCCGTCGTCGACCCAGACGTACCCGCGAGTCGCGTCCTCCTCGTTGTCGGAGAGCAGGGCATCCCCGCCCGCGGTGAGCGTCAACTCGCCGCCCTTCACGACGAGGGAGTCCTTGCCGCGGAGCGCGTCGTCCGCCGCCTCGACCGTGATCGACCCGGACAGGACGACGAGGTCGTCCTCGCTCGTGATGCCGTCGCCCCCGTTTCCCGAGACCGTGAGGGACCCCGAACCGGAGAACGTCAGGTCGGCCTCGCTGAACACCGCCGCATTCGCGTCTGCGTCATCGGCGTAGGATGACGCGTCGCTGACCGAGCTGTCGCCCTCGAGGGAGATCACCACATCGTCGGCGCTCTGCACCCAGATCGCCGGTCCACCGCTCGAGGTGATGGATGCATCGCTCAGCACGATCGCGACGACGGCGTCGTCCGGCGACGCCACCACCACCTGACCGTCGAGGTCCCCGCTCAGCACGAACGTGCCGGCGGCGGTGATGGTGAGCGTCGAGCCGTCCACGGACACCCCGTCGGTAGCGCTCGGGCTCGAGAGGTCGACCGCCGTCGCCGAGTCGAGACTCCACTCGTCGTCGTTCACCGTGGTCGAGTCCTCGTTGTCCGCGAGCACCGCGTCGGCGGTCAGCGTCGCGTCGACGACGACCGTGGGCGATGCTGTCGAGCCCGAGTCGACACCCGTCACGGTGGTCGGCGTTGCGGCGACGGCGCACCCGGCGAGCACGACGCTGCCGAACAGGAGGCCGGCGGCGGTCAGTACATATCTCTTCATGGCGGTGCCTTTCAGGCGAAGTGGCGCCGCAGCACGCGGGACCACTTGTTGGAGGGGAGGTCGGGGTTGAGCGCGGCAAGGCCGGTGCCGAACTTCGAGACGGTCGAGGGGCGATGGCCGTTAGCCCAGAGCAGCCGGTCGACTTCTGACGTGCGGGAGCCGGACTTCGTCTCCACGATCACGAGATCGGGGCGGCGGAGCGTCCTGCCGTCGGCCGCCTGCCACGACAGAGAGGTGTCGACCGTGGCGCGGCTCGACGAGCCCGGCAGGTACAGCGTCGTGCGCTCGTAGCGCGTGGTGAGCGTGGGCACGAGGGCGAGGGATGACGGGTCGATTCCGAGACCGTCGAGTGCGGCATCCGCGTACTCCCGGCCGGCGCGGGTGAGGGTCGACCGATCGCGCACGTCGTAGTCGATACGTTCCTTGACCGTGGAGCTGCGCGACCCGCGAGTCTTCATCTCCAGGTAGGCGCGATCGGTGTCGAGGTAGGCCCGGGTGCGCAGCTTGAACCGCCGACGGCGCGCGTGCGCCGCGAGCCGGTAGCTCAGCAGGTCGGGTGTGTCGAAATACACCGACTCGTACGCGAGCGACCTCGAGCCGTCGATTTCCAGCACCCGGGTTCCGTCGGCGAGCCACTGCAGCACTCCCTCCGCCCGGACACGGTCGAGCACGTACTTGCGGTCGACGCGCGTCTGCAAGGATGCCTCGGCCACGAGTTCGTCGAGATCGATCGGCTCCAGGGCGGCGAACGCGCTGCTCAGGGTTGCGGCGCTCATCGCTGCACCTGCTCGACCTCGTGAGCGGTCGCGGCGCGGTCCCCGATCTGATAGCGCACCTCGACGGTGGTCGAGTCGTTGATGAGGTCGAGGTGGTGCACGGTCACTCGGTGGACGCGGGCACCGAGCATCCGCTCGAGGGCCGCGCGCAGCGCCGTCTCATCCGTGTAGGCGGTGTCGAGCACGACGGTCTGCTGGCGGTAGCGGCGGAACAGCGCGGGGCTGTCTCCGATGGCGAGTGTCACGAGAAGGAGCGCCATGAGAGCGATCATGAGCGGACTCACGGTCGTCGTGAGGCCCGCGATGAGGCCCAGCGCTAGCGCGGCGAAGTAGTACGCGACCTCGTGCTGGGCGATCTCCGAGGAGCGGAGCCGGATGATCGACAGCACGCCGAACAGCCCGAGGCCGATCCCCACCCCGACCGCGGTGGTGCCGAGAACGGCGGAGACGGCGAGCACGCCGACGTTCACCACGAGGTAGGCGACGACGAGGTCGCGGCGCCGGTGGCGGGGGAAGTAGAGGCCGAACGTCATCACGGCGATCGCGACGAGGTCGAGTGCGATCATGATCGCTTGGTCCATGGTGGCTCCTGAGATGAACTGTCGGTGAACGGGACAGCACCATCAGGCCAGCCGAAGCTTTGCGGTTTCTATGACCGCTCTGGAGGGCCGCTCCGGGTTTGCGAGGGAGGTGTCTGGCCGAGAGCATCGAGCTCCCGTTGAGCGGACCGCAATCGGGACCGAGCCGCGAGGCGGCTCCACCACGGGGACGCGGCGAGGTCACGGCGGGCATCCCGCACGCGCACGCGCGCTGCAGTAAGAACAGCTTCGTGCTCCGCGAGCTCCTGGCGTCGCGCGAGCTCGAGAGGGCTGAGCCGCACGAGAGGCTCCCCGCGATCGGAGGCCCCGACCGCGATCCATGCGGCAGCGACGAGGGTGACGATGCTCGTCAACCGGAAGAACAGGAGGAGGCCGATGAATACGGCGAAGGTGGCCAGCAGCGGATTCCGAGTGGCACCGCCCGCGAGCAGCGAAGCGCCGAGTTGGAGGAGAAGGAGCGCGAGTCCACCGAGCAGCGAACCGCCCCACAGCCGTCTCCACCGGATCTGCGCCCGGGACAGGAAGCGGAACGTCGCCGCAAGAACGGCGGTGTTGAGCACGAGGACCAGCACGAGGCCCGAACCGCGAGCCAGGATCGTGTACCAGAGGGAGCCAGTGCTGAGGCCGAACCACGCGAAGACGACGTGGAGCGCCTCGGTGCTCGCGACAGAAAGACCGGAAGCGACGATAAGGAGTGCGCCCAACACGAGTGAGACGAGGAGGTCGCGAGCCTTCATGAGGAAGTAGTTGCGCTTGTCCTTCGGCAGCCCGAACACCTGCCGGACGGACATGCGGGCGAAGGTCATCCAGCCGATCGCTGTCCAGATCAGCCCGGCAGCCGCGACGACACCCGTGACGCTCAGGATGCTCGAGCTCGCCGCGACGAGGTCGTCCGGGTCGATGACCCCCCGCTGCCCGAACAGCCCGGGGATCGCCGTGCTGAGGATCTCGACGAGGGACGCGAGAGTCTGCGGCTGGCCGGTGAGCCAGATGCCCGCGATCGAGAACCCCACGTAGGCAGCGGCGAACACGGCGAACAGGGACTGGTAGCTCATGCCCGCGGCGAGCAGGAGCCCGTTCTGGTCGAGGAAGTGCACCCACACCCGCACCGGGAAGCGCGATCGGCCCCAGTCCCACAGGGCGCGGATGCGGTCCCTCATTTCGCCTTGGCTGCCGCCTTCGCCGCCTTCTTCGCCTCTCGCACGCGGGCGAGCGACTCGGCGTCGACGATGTCCGCTACAGACATGCTGGAGCCGTCGGCACCGTACGGAGCGGATGCCTCACGCCATCCCGCTCCGGTGAAGCCGTATTGCTTGCCGAGCAGGGCGAGGAAGATCTTCGCCTTCTGCTCGCCGAAGCCCGGGAGGGTGCGGAGTCGCTTATAGACCTCCGCCCCGTCGGGGGCGCCGCGCGTCCAGACGGCGGACGCGTCGCCATCCCAGTCGTCGACGAGCTTCTGCGCGAGCGCCTGCAGTCGCTCGGCCATCGACCCCGGGAAGCGGTGCACCGCGGGCGATTCCTTGAAGGCCGCGAGGAGCTTCTCGGGGTCGGTCCCGGCGATGGCCGCCGGGCTCAGACCGCCGAGCCGCTCGTCGATCTTCGCCGGGCCGGCGAACGCGGTCTCCATCGTCACCTGCTGGTCGAGCAGCATCCCGGTGAGGAGGGCGAACGGGTTCGTCGTCAGCAGGTCGTCGGCGACCGGGTCGCCGGTGATGTGGAGCGCCATGGCTTCAGTCTTGCAGAGGATCAGCGCAGGTAGCAGTCCACGATCAGGTCGCCCCGGGCATCCCGCAGCTGGTCGAGGAGCCGGTCGATGACACGGTGGGAGATGCCCGAGGCCGAGACATCCCGGGGGCCGAGCGAATGGAGTTTGCCCGTGCGGATTCGCACCACTTCCCACCCGGCGCTGCGCAGCGCGCGGTCCTTCCGGAGGTCGACCGCCTCGCGGCGCCCGACGTGCTCGAGGCCGTCGCGACCCGTGGAGTCGTACTCGATCGCGACCTTGAGCTCGGGGATCACGATGTCGGGCCACACCTCGAGGTGCTCGAAGAACGGCTGCTTCACCCGCACCGCGTTCATGCCCTGCGTGAACTCAAGGCGGTCGGCGAGGCGCTGGTGCAGGTCGCCCTCGACCGCGGATGCACGCCGCGGGGCGCACTCGCTCGAGAACGCCTCCCCCACCGCGAATCGGGTCGCGATGGACGAGGAGCACAGCGGGCGGGCGCGCGGCTTCTCCGTGCGCGGGGGCCGGCCGGTGGCATCCACCGTGCACTCGGGGCACCACGTCGATCGGCGACGGCTCCGGCCGGGGCGCTGGCGCTGCTCCCACGGGGTCGCGACGAACGTATGCCCGACCTCGCACTGCCAGAGCAGCCACACGTCCGCGGCGGGCGGCACCTGGGTGAGCGCGACGCCGAAATTGAGGTCGGGATGGTACTGCCGCACGAGCACCGGATAGCGTTCCCAATCCGCCCGGAACTGCCCCACGGCGTAGGGCAGCGCGACGCCTTTGGAGCGCTGTCGGCGCTGCCACCACCACTGAACCTGCTCGGGCACGCGCTCAGGCTACGTCGACCCGCCGACGCTCCTCACCTGGCGAGCTCGAGCTCCACCTCGACGGTCGATCCGAGCTCGATGGCGTGCTTCTCGCGCACCGATTTCTTGATCGCGAGCGAGTAGAGCCCGTCGCTGCTGGGGAAGATCGACGTCGCCCACCTCGTCGTGCCGATGCGCACGCGCACCCTGACCGAGTCCCAGCCGGCGGGCGGGTGCGGCAGCTCCGCGATCTCCTCGCTGATCTCCGCCGGCACGTGCACGAACACCCACAGGTCGCGCCGCGCCTCCCAGCGCCAGGTGGTCGCGGTGAACGTCCAGCTCACGGTTGCGCCCTGACGCGCCAGGCCACGGGCAGGGTGAGCAGCACGAGAGCGGCGCCGAGCACGAACACCGCGGTGAAGCCGGCACCCTCGACGCCGCCGAACGCCGAGAAGAGCAGGCCCGCGATCGCAATGGATGACGCGGCTCCCGCGAGATCGGCGATCGACATCGCCCCCGAGTTGAAGCCCTGCTCCCCCGGCGCCGAGTGGGCGAGGACGACGGTGCTCACGCGAGGGTAGATGAGCCCCATGCCGACCCCCGCGACGAGCCAGCCGATGGCAGCGATCGGCGGCGCCAGCCAGAGCAGGGTCGTCGTGAGCTGCCACAGCAGCCCCGTCACCGCGAGCACCGTGCCGAGCCGGAGGGTCGCCTCGTGACCGACCCGGTCACCCAACCGACCCTGCACCTCGGAGCTCACCGCCCAGGCGACCCCGCCCACGGTCAGGATGAGTCCCGCGGCCCACGGCTGATAGTCGAATCGCTCCTGGAACAGCAGCGGCTGGAAGGCCTCGACGGCGAAGAACGCCGACGCCACGACTCCGCGCAGGGCGATCGCCGCCGGCATGCCGCGGGCCGCGCGGAACGTCCCGCGCGGAAAGAGCGGCCTCAGAGCCACGAACGCGACGCCGAGCGCCCCCACCGCGACGGGCCAGGCGAGCGGACCGAGCTCGCCGGCGAGGCTGACCCCGAGCACGCCCACGGCGGCCACGAGGGACAGGGGCACGATCCAGCGAGAGCTCGTGGCATCCGCTCCGTGCTCGGGCATCCTCAGCAGGGTCAGCACCGACGGGATGATCGCACCCGCCGCGATGAGCACCAGCACTCCCACCCCGAGGAACACCCAGTGCCAGCTGAGCGTGTCCGCGATGAGCCCCGCGAGAACCGGGCCGATGAGCGAGGGGATGAGCCACACCGTCGCGAACAGTCCGAAGATCCGCGGATGCAGCGACGCCGGGTACAACCGGGCGACCACGACGTAGAGCGCGACATTGATGGCCCCCGAGCCGAGCCCCTGGAAGAACCGGCCGACGACGAAGACCTCCATGTGCGCCGCCGACCCCGAGAGCACGAGTCCCACGAGGAACACCAGGATGCCCGCCAGCAGCGGTCGCGCGGGCCCGGCCCGGTCCGCCCAAAAGCCGCCCGCGACCGTGCCCACGATCGAGGCGGCGAGGGTGGCGGAGAACGCGAGCGCGTACAGCGCCTGGCCGTCGA
The DNA here is from genome assembly GCF_030580675.1 of Antiquaquibacter soli. Taxonomy (GTDB): domain Bacteria; phylum Actinomycetota; class Actinomycetes; order Actinomycetales; family Microbacteriaceae; genus Rhodoglobus; species Rhodoglobus soli. The sequence goes on from NZ_JAUQUB010000001.1 coordinate 1,873,219, forward strand.
GCTCCCGACTGACCGTCGGCATGATCGTCGTCACCGCGAGGGACTCGAACGCCCCGAGGAAGATGAGGACGCTCGAACCGACCGTCGTCCACAGCAGGGCAGGCGACAGGAGCCCCTGCGGGGCGGGGGTGGTGCTCATGGTGCTTCTATCTCGTGACGTCGGCCAGGAAGTCGATCGTGGACTGCAGCGCGGTGCGGGCATCCTCGAAGTCCAGGTGGAACTGGTATTCGTGCGGGAGCGCGGGCTCGTGGTCTTCAGGATAGAAGACGCCCGTGACATCCACTCCGAGCGAGTCGAGCTTCTCGGCGAGCGGCTGCGACTGCGTCGGGGTGAGGGGGTCGGCGTTGCCGCCGGAGATCCACGTGCGAGGGAAGTCGGCGGTGACGTAGTCGAGCGTCGACATCTCCTGCGCGCCCGGCGTGTTCGACCAGTCCTTCTCCCCCAGGTAGGCCCACAGCGCGATGCGGAACCCCCAGCCGCCGATGCCCGGGGCGTTCGGGATGCCGCTGACGTCGTAGATGCCGCAATTGAGGATCACGGCGCGCAACTGCTCCGCCGCGAGCGCTGGCTCGATGCCGAGCTCGCTCGCGTAGGACGGGTTGGTGGTGAGCACCGCGAGCTGGCTCGTGAGGTTCGCCCCCGCCGAGTCGCCGGCGATGACGATGCGGTCGGCGTCGATGCCGAGCTCTTCGGCGTGGCCGACGAGATAGGCGAGTGCGTCGTTGAGCTGCGTGATCGCGGTCGGGTACACCGCCTCGGGGGCCACGGTGTAGTTGAGGCTCACGGTCGTGTACCCCTCGTTCGCGAGGATGCGGGCGTACGGGTCGACGTTGGAGGATTGGCCGGATATCCACGCACCGCCGTGGATCCACACCACTGTCGGCAGGGCGCCCTCGGCGGACTCGGGGCGGAAGAGGTCGAACGTCTCGTTCTCGTGGTCGCCGTACGCGAGGCCGAGCTGCGCGGTCACACCCGAAGTGGGCGCATACGGCTGCATCTCGGCGACGGTGTCGTTCGCGCCCTTCTCGAAGAGCGCGCGGATCATGAGGGCCGCCGGCCAGGGGCTCACGAACCACCACACCGTTGCGGCGACGCCGAGCCCTAGTGCGACGACCGGGATCCAATGGCGCTTGTACGAGATCCAGCTCTTCTTCTCAACCCCCGACATATCTTCACTCTAGGGGTGGAGCGCCCTCGGCGACCCCAGAACCGCGCCCGCCTGTCGCGAAGGGATGCGACTCGCGTCACCCGGCGATGATTCGGCGAATCGTCTCCACGGGCAGCTTCGGCACCCGGTTCTCGTCGCACAGCCCATTGACTTCCTGCGCCGTGTCCGTGAGCTGCGTGTAACAGAACCCCACGACGTGCTCGGACTGCCTGATCGCCCCGACGACCGCAGCGAGCCGCTCCTCGTAACCGGCCGCGTCCGCCGCATCGCTGTATCCCCAGCCGTCGGCGTGCGCGGCCCCGGTCTCGAAGCGCACGCCGCCGAACTCCGTGACCATGATGGGCGGCGTGAGGGCGGGAGAGGGGGCGACCGACATCGGCCTCCCGTGCGGACCTCGGCCGGCGAGCATCCGGCTGATGCGCTCTGCCGAGGAGTAGCGCTCCCGTAGCACCTCGCCGTCGCCCTCGTAGTCGTGAACAGTCACCAGGTCGGAGCCCGTGTGCTCCCAGCCGTCGTTCGCGATCACGGGGCGCGACGGATCGAGGGCGCGCGTGAGGTCGGCGAGGGCACGCGAGAACGCCGCCTGAGCGGGATCGGCCGACACCTCCTGGATGCCCCACGACTCGTTGAAGGGGACCCACACGAGGATCGACGGATGCGACTGCTGCGCCCGCACGATGGCCGCCCACTCGCTCGAGTACAGGTCCACGGCGCGGGAGGAGAACTCGTACGCCGCCGCGGCCTCGGCCCAGACCGCGAGGCCGAGCCGGTCGCACCAGTAGAGGAATCGAGGGTCCTCGACCTTCTGGTGGATGCGAATCGCGTTGAACCCGAGCCGCAGGGCGAGCTCGACCTCCGCGCGCATTGCCGCGTCCGAGGGCGGCGTGTAGTGAGTATCGGGCCAGTACCCCTGCTCCAGCACCGAGCGCATGACGAAGGGGCGGTCGTTGAGCACGAGGCGTCCACCGTCGACGCGCACCGTACGCAAGCCGAGGTACGACTCCACGCGATCTCCGGTCGAGAGGCCGACGACGGCGTCGACGAGGCGCGGCCGCGAGGGCGACCACAACAGCTCGTCCGCCCCCTGTCCGTTGCGGAGGGCGGCGATCGGCACGTCGACGACGACGCGCGGGGTGTCCGCCTCGATCGAGAGCGCGGCCAGCCTGGCGCCGTCCAGCTCGAGCTCGACGGACACCGTCAGGGGCTGCGGCGGACGCGCGCTGAGCTCGATCTCCGCATGGACGGTCCCGCGAGAGAGGTCGGGAGTCCAGACCAGCCTCGAGATGCGCACAGCAGGCGCGGCCTCGAGCCAGACCGATCTCCAGATCCCGGTCGTGCGGTGGTACCAGATCGAGTGCGGCTGAGCGTGCCAGTCCTGCTTGCCGCGAGGGAGTGCCACATCGAGGGGGTCGTCCTCGGCTCGCACGACGACGACGTGCACGTCGCCCTCGAGCGCGTCCGTAATGTCTACCTCGAACGAGGTCTGGCCGCCGACGTGGTGCGCCACGTGCGTCCCGTCGACCCAGACGTCGGCAGTGTGGTCCACCGCTCCCACGTGCAGGATGACGCGCTCCCCCTGCACGCCCAGTCCCGCGGCCGAGAGCTGCGTCGCCGTCACTTCCCGCCGGTACCAGACGACCGGGTGGAACCCGGTGTCCCCGATGCCCGAGGCCGGCGCCTCCGGGGCGAACGGCACGATGATCGTCGTGCTGAAGGCCGCGGCATCCTCGAACCATCGCTCCGCGCGGCCGACGTCGCCATCGTCATGCGCGAATCCCCACGCCCCGTCGAGCAGTTCGACCTGCGCTCGACGCAGCTGTGGGCTCGGGTGGGTCTCGGTCACGGGGCGAACCATCCCCGCTTCGGGTTGGAGACCGCCGGCAAAGCCGTGCCCGGGGCGGGCGCAGCCCACTCCACACCGTTCGCGAGCACACGACGCACGTCGGGGTGGAAGTACACCGGGTAGGCCTCGTCGCCGGGACTGAAGTAGAACACCTTGCCCGCTCCCCGCGTGAACGTGACTCCCGAGCGGAAGACCTCGCCACCCTCGAACGAGCTCATGAACACCAGGTCGTCGGGGTCGGGGATGTCGAAGAGCTCGCCGTACATCTCCTGGTGCTCGATGACGAGAGGATGCGGGACCCCCTGGGCGATCGGGTGCGACGGCTTGAGCGTCCACACGAGCTCCCGCTCGCCCTCGTTGCGCCAGGCGAGTGAGCAGGTCGTACCCATGAGGTCGATGAAGATCTTCGAGAAGTGTCCGGAGTGGAGCACGATGAGCCCCATCCCGCCGAGCACACGCTGCCGCACCCGTGCCACGACGTCATCGCGGACCTGGTCGTGGGCGATGTGTCCCCACCACAGCAGTACGTCGGTCTCCGCGAGCACGTCGGCCGAGAGCCCGTGCTCCTCATCGGTGTCGAGAGTCGCCGTCGAGATCGAGGCGTCGGGCAGCAGCGCGGCGAGGCCGTCGGCGATCGCCCCGTGGATTCCCGTCGGGTAGCGCGCCGCGATATCCGGGTTGATCTGCTCGTGGCGGCCCTCGTTCCAGACCAGGATGCGCAGGCTCATCGCTTCAGCAGCTTCGAGACTCGGGGCAGCACGTCGCGGGCGGGCCCGGACAGCCGGCATTCCATGGCGAGCCAGCCGTCGTACCCGATGTCCTCGAGCGCGGTGAGCGTCTCGTCCCAGTCGTAGTGCCCGGCTCCCGGCTCCAATCGGTTCGAGTCGCCGAGCTGCACGTGGTGGATGCGGTCGCCCGCCGTCCGGATGGCCGCGCCGATGTCCGACTCCTCGATGTTCATGTGCCAGGTGTCGGCGACCACCGACAGGCCGGGCGACGCCACCTCATCGACGTACCACGACGAGTCCGCGAGGGTGTTGACGACGAAGTCCTCGAAGCGGTTGAGCGGCTCGAGGAAGAGCTCGACTCCGTGCTCCTCGGCGTGAGCCGCGACCTCCGTGAGCGCCTCGAGGAGCAGTTGTCGCGACTCCTCATCGCCGCGCGGCGGCGTGAAGGGCGGGAGGTGCCTCGAGAACAGCCCGAAGGCGTGGGGCGCGACGAACCCGATCCCGCCGGCTTTCGCCAGGCTCGAGAGCATCGCCTTCTGCTCGTCGATGGCGGCGCGGCGACGGTCCGGATCGAAGTCGCCCATGAAGAAGTCGACGTGCGCGACGGCCGAGGGCATCACTACGCCGGCCGCTCGAGCCGCGACGAGCTCGTCCTCCCGACCGACGAAGACGCCGTTGCCGCGACCCGACAGCTCGATGCCGTCGAACCCCACGGACAGCGCGAACTGCATCTTCTCGACGAGGGTCTCTCCCTCGCACGTCGACTCCTGAGCCGCGAGCCGGAACGCCATCAGCTGCCCGCCTTCGCGTCGAGGACGACCTGCAGCACATCGCTCGTCGCCGTGTCGAGCATGGCGAACGCCTCGCCGCCCTGCTCGAGGGGCATCTCGTGCGAGATCAGGTCGGTGACGTTCACCTTCCCGGCGACGGCGAGATCGATGAACGTGCGCTGGAGGCGATACTCGTCCCAGCGGTGGTCGATCGACGGATTCACCCCCGAGATCTGGGCGCACACCAGCTGCACGCGGTTGTGGTGGAACTCGTCACCGAGGCGCAGACCGATGCCCTCGCCCTGCATGAAGCCGGCGACGCACACGCGCGAGTTGTAGGCGACCGTGCGGATCGCCTCGTGGAGGGCGTGGTAGTTGCCCGTGACCTCGAGTACGACGTCCGCTCCGCGACCGTCCGTCAGCTCGCGAACCCGTTCGGCAACGGGGCCGTCGGCTGGATCGAGTACGAGGTCGGCCCCGAGGCGCAGTGCCAGCTCGCGGCGGGATGCGACGCCGTCGACCCCGATGACCCGCGCGCCGTTGAGGCGGGCGAGCTGCGCGACGAGCTGGCCCGGAACCCCGAGACCGAACACGACGACCGTCTCCCCGACGTGGATGTCGCCGTCCAGTACGACGTTGAGCGCGATGGCCCCGATCTGGGAGAAGATGCCGACGCGGGCATCCGTTCCGGGTTGCAGGACGCGCTTAGCCGCGCGCTCCTCCTTCTGGATCGTCTCGGTGCGGTGCCCCCACGTGCCCCACACGACATCGCCGACGGCGAGCTTCGTGACGTCCGAGCCGATCTCGGTGACCTCGCCCACCTCCTCGTAGCCCCAGCCGTTGACGGGGTATTCGAAGCTCGTCGATCCGTCGACGAAGAGCCGCTGCTTCTCGTCCCACTTCTTGTTCATGTACGCGTTGGTACCGCGGTAGGCCGTGAGCTCGGTACCGGCGGAGATGCCGGAGTAGAGCGTGCCGATGCGGACCTCGTCGGGCGCCAGGGGCTTCGACTCCTCGTCGACGACCTCCGCGACGCGGACCGAGGTGAAGCTCACCATTCTGGGCATGACTGTTCTCTCTCTTTCTGTGGTGTGCGGTGGATGACGCGGGTCAGCCCTTGACGGCGCCCGAGATGAAGCCCTGGGTCACCTGCCGTTGGAGGACGACGAAGAGCACGATGATGGGCAGGATCGTGATGAGCGTTCCCGCCGCGAGCGGACCGATGTCGAGCGAGCGGCCGCTCGTGAACATGTAGAGGCCGGCGGTGAGCGGTCGGAAATCGCCGCTCGGCAGGTAGAGCAGTGGGATCAGGAAGTTGTTCCAGTTCGCGAGGAACGTGAACACGGTGAGTGCGCCGATCCCCGAGCCGACGAGCGGGAGCATGATCCTCGTGAAGATCTGCACCTCCGACGCGCCGTCCACGCGGGCCGACTGCTCCAGCTCCTGTGGCAGGTCCGAGAAGAACGCTCGCATGAAGAAGGTGCCGAAGGAGGTGCCCGTGGACGCCAGCACCAGGATGGCCCCCGGCAGCGTATCGAGCAGCCCCATGCCGCGCAGCTGGAAGTACAGCGGGATCATGTACGTGAAGAACGGCACGAGCAGCCCGAGCACCACGAGGTAGAACAGCACCGTCCGCCCGCGGAACGGCAGTCGCGCGAAGGTGTAGCCCGCCATCACCGACACCACCACGACGATCGCGGTGCTCGGCACGGTGAGCAGGAAGCTGTTGAGCACGTAGTCGCTGAATCGGCCGACCGTCCAGGCGTCGATGATGTTCTGGAGGGAGAACGAGCTGAACAGACCGAACGGGTTGACGCGGACATCGGCGGGAGTCTTGAGCGTGGTCGAGACGACGAGGATGACAGGCATCAGCACGAAGACCGCCATCCCGGCGAGCAGCACGTGCAGCGCCACCTGGGCGGGGCTGCGTCGACCACCGGGGATTCGGCTGCGATCGTGGCCCGACTCGGGGTCGGCGAGCTCGGTGATCCGGCGATCCCGCTCGGCGGGGGCGGTGGCAGTCATCATGCTCCGGTTCCCTGCAGCGACAGTCGACGCTGCAGTCGGTTGAGCAGCACCGCGATGGGTACCGACAGGATGGTGATGAGGAGGGCCAGCGTCGTGCCGTACCCGATGTTGTTGAGCACGAAGGCCTGGTCGTACGCGTACGTGCCGAGCACCTCGGTCGCGTTCGCCGGGCCCCCGGCGGTCATGACGAAGATGATGTCGAAGACGCTGAACCCGCCCACGAGGGTGAGGGTCAGGACCATGAGGAAGACCGGCATGATCTGCGGCAGGATGATGAACCACAGCCGCTGGGCGCTGTTGGCCCCGTCGATCCGAGCGGCATCCACGAGCTCGGTGTCCACGTTGCGCAGGGCCGAGAGGAAGATGACGATCGCGAAGCCTGTGCCGGCCCAGATCGCGGTGAGGAGCACCGCGTACAGGGCGAGGTCGGGCTCGCCGAGCCATCCGGTCGCCCACGCGCCGAGCCCGATCGAGCGCAGGAACTGGTTGAGCAGGCCGTTGACGGGGTCATAGATCCAGCCCCAGACGATTCCGATCGCGACGCCCGGCAGCACGTACGGGAGGAAGAAGATGACGCGGTAGATCGCGCCTCCCCGTCGCACCGTCCACAGCAGCATCGCGACGAGCAGTCCGACGACCATCGGTGCCGCCGTGCCGACCAGGATCCAGATGAGGTTGTTGCCGAGCGCGTGCCAGACCGCGGGGTCCTCCACCATGCGGATGAAGTTTCCGAGTCCGACGAACGGCGGGTTGGGGTTGAGCCCGTCGAAGTCGACGAGCGAGTAGTAGACGGCATTGCCGAGGGGGAAGAGGAAGAACAGTGCCGTCACGATCATGACGGGGAGCACCAGGACGATGCCGAGGCGGGCTTGCGCCCGCCTCGTCACCGTCGGTGCCAGGCTGCGGCTGGCGGTTGACATGATTGTGCGGTGCTCCTGAACGGCTAGCGGTTCGCTTCGAGGCTGGCCGCGACCTCTTCCGGGGTGGCCTGGCCGGTCAGCACGGCCTGCACGCCGTCCCACATCGCCTGGTTGAACTCGGCGCTCGTGAGAACGTCGATGTTGTACCCGAAGTCGCCCGTGCCATCCGCGATCTTTGCGGCGTCGTCGAGCACCTGGGTGAAGAGGGGCGTCGCCTCGATGCCGGTCGTATCGATGGGGAACGCCGGGATGCTCTGAGTGTTCTCGATCACCCACGCCCCGTGCTCCTGCGTCATGAAGTAGTCGAGGAGCTTGAGCGCGCTCTCGGTCTTCTTGCTCGTCGCGTTGATGAACACCCCCGCACCGAGTCCGCCGCTGAAGATGCCCGGACCGTCGGGAGCCGGGAACGGGATGTAGGCGACCTCGAAGTCGACGTTGCGCTCGGTGTCCTTGACCAGCCAGCTGCCCGTGAGGTTCATCGCGGCCTGACCCGAGTAGAACAGGGCGTTGCCGTTGTCGTAGTCGATCGCGACCGGAGACGGCGGGAAGCACCCGGCGTCATTGAAGTCCTTGAGCAGGCTCAGGGCCTGGACGACCTCGGGCGAGTCCCAACTCTTGCCGCCGGAGATGAACTCCTCCATGCCCGCGGACCCGACCATGCTCGAGAGGATGACGCTGAGGTAGTGCCCGCCCTGCCAGCCGTCGAGATCGTTCAAGGCGATCGGGATGATGCCGGCGTCCTTGATCGTCGTGCAGGCGTCGAGGAGGTCGCCCGTCGACTCGGGCCGCTCAATGCCGAGGTCGTCGAAGACCGTGGCGTTGTAGTACAGGCCGAGCGTCTCGATGTCGTTGGGGATGCCGACGATCTCGCCGTCGAACGTGACCCGCTCCTTCGCGAACTCGTAGACCGGCCAGCCGAACTCCTCGTACGCGTCCGTCAGCGGGAACACGAGTCCGGCTTCCGCGAGCGCGCCGGCGAACCCGGGACCGGTGTCGTAACCGAAGACATCGGGGCCTTCGCCCGACCGCAGCTGGGTCTGGACGATGGTCTGAACGTTCTCGATGGGGATGACCTTGAGGTCGACGTGGATGCCCGTCTCCTCTTCGAACTTGGCCATGTCGGCCTCGGTGAGCTCGAGGTCGGCGGGGTCCTCGGGGTTGCCGATCATGAAGCTGATGGTGTCGGGGTCGTCGTTCCCGCCGCCCGGCGCGACGCCGGTACAGCCGGCGAGGGCGAAGGCGAAGACCGAGGCGAGACCGAGCGCAGTGAGGCGCAGAGGTGTTTTCATCGTGACTTCCTTGTCAGGGGGATGGGCTGTGTGCGCATTCGTGATCGATCATGACCGCGAATGCTCAATCTTTACACCGCTGTAAAAGCAAAGTCCAGGAAACCTTTCTAGCGCTGTAAATCCGCTAGTGTTGCGACAGTCGACACGACGATCTCAGGAGGGCAGGCGATGACGACGACGCGACCGCGGCTCAGCGAGGTCGCCGCGCTGGCCGGCGTGTCGGAGAAGACCGTCTCCAACGTGATCAACAATTACCCCCACGTCACCCCACGCACGCGGGAGAAAGTCGAGCGGGCCCTCAGCCAGCTGAAGTACCGCGTCAACCTCTCCGCGCGCAGCCTGGCCAGTGGTCGGACGGGGTTCATCGCACTCGCCGTGCCCGGGCTGAGCAACCCGTACTTCGCGACACTCGCGGGCCACGTCATCCAGGCCGCAGCGGCCCAGCAGTGGACCGTTCTCATCGAGCAGACAGACGGCGATCGCAACCCCGAGTCCGAGGTCGTCGGCGGGTCGACGTCGTACCTCGTCGACGGGATCGTGCTGCACCCCGAGTCACTCACGAGCGCCGATCTGGCAGCGCGAGCGGACAGTACTCCCCTCGTCCTGCTCGGCGAGAAGCCCCTGAACCACGTCGCCGATCGCGTGGTCGCGGACAACGTCGCCGCAGCCGCCGACCTCGCTCGCCACCTGCTCGACGGCGGCCGCAACCGCATCGCCACCATCGGGCTCGACCCGCACAGCGAGCTCATGGCGAGCGGACTGCGCAGCGAGGGCGTGCGGACGGCGCTCGCGGAGGCCGGTCGGCAACTCGACCCCGACCTGAGTATCGGCGTCGGTAGCTATCAACGCGCGGACGGCGCGGCGGCGATGGCCCGGTTGCTGGCGCTCCCGGAGCCCCCGGACGCGGTCATCTGCTTCAACGACGTGCTCGCGATGGGAGCGCTGAGCCAGCTCAACCGATCACGAATCGCCGTGCCCGAGCAGATCGCGATCGCGGGCTTCGACGACATCGAGGAGGCCCCGTTCGCCGCCCCCTCGCTCACGACCATCAAGTGGGACACCAAGCGCATCGCCGAGGAAGCCGTTCGACTCCTCGCCGAGCGCCACGGCTCGAGCGAAGCCCTCCCCCAACGCGAGATCGTCGTCGGCTACGAACTCGTGGTGCGGGAGAGCACGGCGCCGGTGCGTTGACGGGACGTCCGGATGGGTGGGAAGCGACGGTCTACTTGATCTTCCCGCCCACCTTCGCGAGCGCCTGCGCGTAGGCCTCGGTGAGCAGGGTCGTCGTGTCGAGCGAGATCTCCGCGCCGCGACCGAGCCGGTCGCCGATGTCCTGCAGACCGGTGATCGCCGCAGCGAGCTTCGGCGTCATCTTCTTCTTGTCGACGAGCCCCTTCACGACGTAGGGCACCGTGAGACTGCTCGGCAGGTCGTTGTTCTGGGCGAGGGTGCGCACTTCGAGCTCGAGGGCGATGCGGCTCTGCAGGAGCCGAAGCCGCGGGTCCGTCACCGGCGCCTTCTCGTACAGGGGTCGGGAGAGATCGGGCGCCTCGGTGGCGGCGGCGACGTCGCGCTTGACGGCCGCAGCATCCTTCTCGTCCACCCGGGGCAGGGGCGCTCCCCCGCCTGCCGTGGCGGCAGACGAGCGGAGCCCGTACTCGCCGAGCAGCACGCGGTGGGTGCCGAACGCGATGAGGAACGCGGCGAGCGTGACGAGGATGACCTGCACCGCGAGGTCTGCGGCGGCGCTCCCGAACAGCGGGCCGCTCGCCATCGGCGGAGCGGTTGTTACCGTGTAGGTGCCCGGCCCCGTGCCCTCCACGACGGTCTCGTCCTGGGTGACCTTGGGCGGGTTGGTCGAGACGGGGGCCGCGGTCTCGCGCACCGTCGTCGAGACGGCCCCGCCCGGGATCGGGGATGACACGACCGTCGTACTCACCGCGGACGTCGCCGTCGGCGACACCGCGCCCCACACGATGACGGCGATCCCGGCGGCGAACGCGAGCAGTCCGACGATCGCGGCGATGCGATCGGCCTTCTGTCGTGCGGCTGAAGTGAACACTGGCATGGGGTCCCCGTCCCTCGCTTGGTTCTCTTCATTGTCACCCAGAAGGGGGTAGAACGCTGCTTTGCGTTGTCTGGACGGATGCTGCGCGCCGGGTGGACACGCGCTCGAAGCGTGTCAGACTGGCCGCATGGCCGAGCGCTCCGAGCCCCGCGTCGGGGTCTACATCGACTTCGACAACATCGTCATCTCGCAGTACGACGCCGTGCACGGGCGCGGCGCGTGGACGAAGGACAAAGCCCGCAACGCGACCGGCAAGGCGCTCGAGAAGCTGCAGGCCGCGACCGTCGACATCGGCGCGGTGCTCGACTTCGCGTCATCCTTCGGGGCGGTCGCGATCTCGCGGGCGTACGCCGACTGGGCGGCGCCGGCTCACAGCCGGTACCAGAAGCAGCTCATCGACCGCGCCGTCGACCTCGTGCAGCTGTTCAACACCGCCGGCACGAAGAACGGCGCCGATATCCGGCTCGCGATCGACGTCGTCGAGGACCTCTTCCGGCTCGACGACATCACCCACATCGTCATCGTCGCCGGCGACAGCGACTACATCCCGCTCGCGCAGCGCGCCCGCCGCCTCGGCCGGGTCGTCGTCGGCATCGGGGTGACCGGCTCGACGAGCGCCGCGTTCACGAGCGCCGTCGACGAGTTCAGCTATTACGCGGACCTGATCGACGACGAGGATGCTCCGGCCCCCGCTCCCGTCGCCGCCCCGGTGACCGCGACGGAGCCCCCGACCGCAGACCCGCAGCGCGCTGCCGCGGAGCTCGCGGTGCGGGCACTCCGGGTCGCGCGGCGCGACGACAACGTGGACGGCTGGGTCGCCGCATCCGCCGTCAAGCAGCAGATGAAGCGCCTCGACCCGAGCTTCGAGGAGAAGAAGCTCGGGTTCAAGTCGTTCACGGACTTCGTGAAGTCGGTGAAGGGCGTCGAGCTGCAGGAGGACGGTCAGGCGCGGCGTGTGCGCCTGAAGGGCCGCGGCTAGATCAGTTGATAGCTTATATCGCGCAGATATAAGTGATATTCTTATGGGATGACCCTCCTGGCGGCCGTTATCGGCGACATCGTCGACTCCCGTAAGAGCCCCGACCGCTCCCGGCTCCAGAGACAGCTGGAGCGCTCGCTCGCGCTCGCCAACGAATCCGCAGGACCGATCGAGCCGCTTCGTCCCACGGTCGGCGACGAGTTCCAGGGCGTATTCCGCACGCTCGGCGACGCCATCCGCGTCACGACCATTCTGCAGGCGCTGTTCGCGGGAGAGGTCGACGCCCGGTTCGGCATCGGCCTCGGCACCCGCTCCCCCGTCGAATCGTCGGTCGCTGGCATCGAGGACGGCTCGGCGTGGTGGTCGGCCCGGGAGGCGATCGTCGAGGTCAAGTCGCGGCAGGTGAAGGGCGCCCGGTACCTCCGCACCTGGTTCGCCGCGGCGAGCGCCGAGGCATCCGTCTCCGCCGTCAACGCCTATCTGGTTTCCCGCGACCAGATCCTCTCGCAGCTCGACGACCGGGCCCTGCGCATTCTGTCGAGCTCGCTCCGGGGCAGCACCCAGCGCAGGATCGCCGAGGCCGAGGGCATCTCTCAGTCGGCGGTGTCGCAGACAATGTCGAGACGGGGCATCAACGCGGTGCTCCTCGGCATGGAGCTGATTGCGGGGGCGGACTGAGATGTGGTTGGCAGCGGTACTGTTCCTCACCCTCGGGGTCGGCGACCTGACGCGTCCCCGAGGCCCGCACGGCGTCGGGCGGGCGCTCCTCGGCGCGGCGGTGGGGATGCTCGCTGCCTCCGCGACGGTCTGGCTCGCGGGCATCCCGTGGTGGTGGCTCGCCCCGCTCGCCGCCGTCAGCGCCATCTGGAGCCTCGGGACCGGGTCGACACAGTCGCGCTTCGCGATCGGGGCCCTCGTCGTCGTCATCGTGGCGGTGTGTGCCGCGCTGCTCGCGCCCGGCGCCTCCGGAGCCACCGGCGGCGTGCTCGTGCCCTGGTTCGAGGCACTCCCCTACGAGGCGACCCGCGCCGTTCCCACCGAGCGCGCCCTGCTGCTGGTGAGCTACTCGGTCTTTCTCGTGCAGTCCGCCAACCTCGTGGTCATGGCCGTGCTCGGGCGCACCGACGCGCGGCTGCCAGCGATCGGCAGTCGACTCAAGGGCGGTCGGATCATCGGGCCGCTCGAGCGGCTGTTCATCCTCTGGCTAGCCCTCGCCGGCCAAGCGCTCGCCGTCACGGCGATCATCGCCGCGAAGAGCATCCTGCGCTACCCGGAGGTGAGCGGCAAGAAGTCGAGCGCCCTGGCCGAGTACGTGCTCATCGGCAGCCTGGTGAGTTGGTCGCTCGCGCTCATCATCGTGCCTGTCCATTAGCCCAGGGCTGATACTCGGGCGATATCAGCTGTCAGCTAATCCGTTCGACCGCGCCACCTCGCCGTACCAGCGCGCCGATTCCTTCGGCGTGCGCTCGAACGTCTCGCGGTCCCACGCGATGAGGCCGAAGGTCGGCGCGAAGCCGGAGGCCCACTCGTAGTTGTCGAGCAGCGACCAGTGCTGATAGCCGACGAGGTCGATTCCCTCCTCGAGGCAGGAGTGGAGCGCGAGGAGCGCGTCACGGGTGTAGTCGATGCGGCGCGCGTCATCCTGGGTCGCGATGCCGTTCTCGGTGACCATGATCGGCGTCCCACCGCCGAGGCGCCAGGCGTTGCGCACCCCCGTCGCTGCCGCATCCGGCCAGTACTCCCAGCCGGTGAGCGTCTTCTCGACGCCGTCAGCGGGCGGGCGCACTCCCTCCGGGCCGACGATGTTGCGCGTGTAGGCCTGCACACCGATGAAGTCGTCGTCCGCAGCCTGCTCGAGGTACCAGTCCTCCGACGGGTAGGCGAGCTCGCGGAGCCGCTCAAGGGCGCCGGGCTCGTCCGCCGCCTCGTAGGCCTGCGTCGCGATCGTCCAGCCGGTGCGCAGGTGCGGCAGTTGCGAGAGCACGGCGCGCGACGCCCGGTGCGACGCGAGCAGGGCATCCGCGACCTGCAAGTCCGGCTTGGGCAGTCCGTACGCGACGAGGTTCGCGGGATTCTCTCCCCCGGCGAGCATCGCCGCGATGTTCGGCTCGTTGATCGTGCACACGTACCGCACGCCCGACTCCAGGATCGGCAGGGCGAGCTCGGTGTACCGGGCGAAAAGGTCGGCCGCATCATCCGCCCGCCAGAACCCGTCGCGCTCGAACCAGCGCGGCACCGTGAAGTGCATGAGGGTGACGATCGGCTCGATGCCGTGCTCGAGGCACGAGTCCACCATTCGGCGGTAGTGGTCGACGGATGCCCGCGACAGCATGCCGCGCTCCGGCTCGATGCGGGCCCACTCGACGGAGAACCGGTACGAGTTGAGGCCGAGCTGCGCCGCGAGCCGGATGTCGTCGCCGTAGCGGTGGAAGCTGTCCGCGGCGTCCCCGCTCGGCTCCACGATGGTCGTGCCCGGCTCGTTCTCCTGCACCCACCAGTTCGAGTTGATGTTGTTGCCCTCGATCTGGTGGGCCGCCGTCGCGGCGCCCCACAGGAAGCCCTCCGGGAACGTCCTCGTCTCGCCCGCCATCACGCGACCCGCGATCGGCGCGGGTTCGGCACCGAGTCCAGCAGCTGCACGGTGTAGTCGTCTTGCGGGTTGCGGAGCACGTCGGCGGTGTCGCCGCGCTCGACGACCCGACCCTGGTTGAGCACCATGATGTTGTCGGTCACGATGCGCGCCGACAGCAGGTCGTGGGTGATGTAGAGCATCGAAACGCCCCACTGCTCGCGCAGGTCCTCGAGCAGGGCGAGCACGCCGGCGCGCAGCGACACGTCGAGCATCGAGACCGGCTCGTCGGCGATGATGACCTGCGGGTCGGATGCGAGTGCCCGCGCGATCACGACGCGCTGGCGCTGGCCGCCGGAGAGCTGGTGCGGCAGCTTGGCCGCGAACTCCTCGACGGGCGTGAGGCCGACGGTCTCGAGCAGTTCGAGGACGCGGCGGCGGGCATCCCGACCCCGCAGCTTCGTGAAGTTCACGACCGGTCGCGTGAGCGTGTACTCGACCGTGTGCAGCGGGTTGAGGGCCGCGTACGGGTCCTGGAAGACCATCTGCACCTCGCTGTGCAGCCGACGGAACTGGCCGCGCCGCAGCGAGCCCACATCGAGGTCGCCGAAGCGGATGCTCCCGCTCGTCGGCTTCTCGACCGCCGTGATGAGCTTCGCGATCGTGGACTTGCCCGAGCCGGAGGCACCCACGAGGGCGAGCGACTCACCCGGGTCGAGCGTGAATGAGACGTGATCGACGGCAACCACCTCCGCCTCGCCCCGGCGCGGCGGCGGGTACACCTTCGTGAGGTTCTCGACGACGATCGGCTTCTGGTCGGAGCGTCGCTCGCGGCCGTGCACGCTCGGCGGGTGCACGGCGCCCTCGGCGCGCGGCTTCCCGGCGCGCTTGCCGCGGTCCTCGAAGCCGGGCAGCTCGACCACGTCGGCGCGCGGGTCCGCGTAGTGCGAGAGCAGCATGCGGGTGTAGTCGTCCTGCGGGGAGTTCAGGATGCTCTGAGCCGGAGCATCCTCGACGATCTCCCCGTCGTGCATCACGAGCACCCGCTGCGCGGACTCCAGCACCACGCCGAGGTCGTGGCTGATGAGGAGCGCCGTGAAGCCCTCCGACTGCTGAAGCTCGATGATGGTGTCCATCACGGCGTGCTGCACGAGCACGTCGAGCGCGGTCGTCGGCTCGTCGAACACCATGAGCTTCGGCTCGAGCGAGAGGGCGAGCGCGATGGAGATGCGCTGGCGCATCCCGCCGGAGAGCTCGCCGGGATAGCGGTCGAGCACGGTAGCGGGGAGCTTCACCTTCTGCACGAGCTCGGCGGCGCGGGCATCCCACCGGTCCTTCTCGATGTGGCCGTGGGCCTCGAAGATGTCGCGGAAGTGGTTGCGGATGGTGCGCACCGGGTTGAGTGCGTTCATGCCGGACTGCAGCACCATCGCCACTCCCCCGTGCCGCTGCTCGCGCAGCTGCTCGGGGCTGAGGCTCGCGATGTCGACGCCGTCGAGCAGCACCTGGCCACCGGTGACGTGGGCGGGCGGCTTCGAGAGGCCGGCGATCGCGAAGCCGAGCGTCGACTTGCCGGAACCCGACTCACCGACGAGTCCCACGAACTCCCCCTTCTCAAGGGAGAAGCTCACGTCGCGCACCGCGTGGGTGACGTCGTCGCCGTTGATGTAGTCGATGGTGACGCTTGTCACGTCGAGCAGGGTCGTCATCGCTGCTTCCCTTCCCGGAGCCGCGGATTGCTGATGCCGTCGACGCCGAAGTTGATGAGGGTGAGTGAGGTCGCGAGGAGCGCGATGCACAGACCCGGGGCGAACAGCAGCGCCCACTGGCCGGTGAGGAGGGCGTTGGAGTTCTGCGCCCAGAAGAGCATCGTGCCCCAGCTCACGATCGACGAGTCGCCGAGCCCGAGGAACTCGAGGCCCGCCTCCGCGAGGATCGCCGCCGTCGCCGCGCCGAAGAAACTGCCGACGATGAGCGAGGTCATATTGGGCAGGATCTCCCGGAACACGATGCGGAACGGCCGCTCCCCCGAGAACACCGCCGCGGTCACGAAGTCGCGCGAGCGCAGCGACTGCGTCTGACTGCGGAGTACTCGCGCACCCCACGCCCACCCGGTGATCACGACGACGACGATGATCATGCCGATGCCGCCGCCGGACAGGTACGCCGCGATGACGATCATGAGCGGCAGGCCCGGTATCACCAGGAACAGGTTGACGATGAAGTTGATGACGTCGGCGATGAAGCCGCGCGTGTAGCCCCAGCTCAGGCCGACGAGCACCGCGACGAGGGTCGAGAGCGCGCCGGCGACGAGGCCGACAAAGATCGAGATCTGCGCTCCCCAGATGAGCTGGCTGAGCACGTCCTCCCCCGCGGCGGTCGTGCCGAGCCAGTGCTCGGGCGAGGCATCCGCGCTCCGGTCGAAGCCGTTCTCGGTCGCGCCGTACGGAGCGATGAGCGGGGCGAAGATCGCGAGCAGGACGAAGAACGCCAGGATGATCAGTCCGAGCCTGGCCTTGCCGTTCGACCAGATCGTGCCGGCGGTGCGCGCGAACACCTGCCATGGGTTTGGTGGTGCGCCGGTGGGCTGCACCGTGCGGATGTCCTGGGTCGCGTCGCGCATGGGCTGTCGTGTCGTGGTCATCGGCGGGTCCTCGGGTCCAGCACGCCGTACAAGATGTCGACGATGAAGTTGGCGACGAGCACGCTGAGCGTGATCATCAGGAACAGGGCCTGCATGAGCGGGTAGTCCTGGTTGGTCACCGCGTTGAACAGCAGGTATCCCACGCCGGGGTATCCGAAGACCTGCTCGACGAGGATCGACCCGCCGACCACCCCACCCAGGGCGAGCCCGAAGGAGGTGAGGTTCGGCAGGATGGCGTTGCGCGCGGCGTACCGAAGGGCGACCGTGCGCGGTTTGAGGCCGTTGGCCTCGGCGAAGGCGACGTAGTCGTCGCCGAGAGTCGGGATCATTGTGTTGCGCATGCCGAGGATCCAGCCGCCGAGCGACGTGATGAGGATCGTCACCGCGGGGAGGATCGCGTGGTAGAGGGCATCCACGAAGAAATCCCAGGTGAACGCGGGGGTCGCCGTCGGACCGTACGCTCCCGAGGTCGGGAACAGCCGCCACACGTAGCCGGCGAAGAACAGCAGCAGCAGAGCCGTCCAGAAGTACGGGAACGCGCTCATGAACGCGCCGCCCACCGTCGGGAGGGTGTCGAGCCACGTGCCGCGCTTCCATGCCGCAAGCACGCCGAGGAGCGTGCCGAGGATGAACGCGATGATTGTCACGAGACCCACGAGCACGAGCGTGTACGGCAGGGCCGTCGACACGAGCTCCGACACCGTCTGCGGGTAGAACGTGTAGCTCACGCCGAAGTTCAGGGTCACGACCTGCCCGAGGTACTGGATGTACTGCTCGAACAGGTTGCCGGTCGGCACGCCGAGCTGCGCCTCGATCGCGGCCTTCGTCGCCTCGGACACCGGCCCGTTCTGGGCGAGTCGCGCGAGCGCGGCATCCGCGGGCGTTCCCGGCATGAGTCGCGGCAGGATGAAGTTCACCGTCACCGCGGCCCACAGCGTGAGCAGGAACAGCCCGATCTTGCGCAGGATGTACCCCCACGGGTTACCGGATCGGCTCGGGGGCGCCTCGGTCTTCTCGTCGACCTCGGGGTCGGCGTCGACGCCTCTCGGCGCTGCGGTCACGCTGGTCATTTCACCGCCTCCAGACTGGTCAGAACGATCAAGGGCGTGGACTCGTACGTCTTCGGCGACGCGTACGGGTTGTCGGCGCTCGGCCAGTTCGTGAACTTCGCGTTGCTCATGAGGCCCCACGATCCGCCGTAGTAGAGGGCGAGCACCGGCAGGTCGTTGTAGACGATCTGCTGCAGCTGGTAGCCGATCTCGCGGCGCTCGTCGTCGTCGAGGGCGACCTTGTACTGGTCGAGCAGGGCTTGCGCGTCGGGGTTGTCGTAGCGCTCGAAGTTGTTCGACGCCTCCTCGCCCACGGGCTTCAGGAAGTCGGTCGACAGCAGCGAGTTGAAGTCGCGGAACAGGCTGCCTGTGCCGCCGGTGCCGCCCATCGCGAAGTCGTAGTCGCCGTTGCGCAGGGCGAGCTGGTAGGCCGCCGGCTGTGGGGTGCTGACCTTCACGTCGATGCCGATCGCCGACCACTGGCGCTGCACCTCCTGCACGCCGCGCAGCCAGTCGGTGTACCCGTTGGCGGTCGTGATGCTGAGGCTTAGCTGCTGGCCGTCGGGGCCGATGAGCTGGTCGCCCTGGAGGGTGTAGCCCGCGCGGCCGAAGGCCTCGAGTGCGGCATCCCGGTTCTGCTCGATGAGTCCGGAGTTCGGGATGCTCGGATCGAGGTCGTCCTGCTGGTACGGCAGGAGGATGTTCGTCTGCCCGGCCTCGTCCATGTAGCCCTCGGCCGCGGCATCCCCCACCGCACCGCGGTCGAGCGCGAGGCTCAGGCCCTGCCGCACGTCGAGGTTGTCGAACGGCTCCTTCGCGAGGTTCGGGAACAGCGCGATCGTGCCCCCCGGCGGGAACCAATAGGTGTTCTCGTTACCGGCGCCGACCCACACGTTGTCGACGTCGGAGATGTACGAGTACGCCCAGTCGTAGCCGCGGGTGGCGATGTCGAGCTGGGTGTTGCTGCCCGGCAGGATGAGGTGCTCGGCGGCGACCTTGTCGGCCTGCCAGTAGCCCTCGTACTTGTCCATCGTGTACTGCTGCGGCGCGAAGTTGCCGAGCTGGTACGGGCCGGTGCCGACCGGGTCGGGGTTGCGGAAGCTGCCCGGGTCGTCGACGTCCTTCCAGATGTGCTCGGGCACGATGAGCGTCGTCGCGATGAGCTGGGCGGCCGGGACATCCGGGTTCTGAAGGTGGATCGTGACGGTCGTGTCGTCGCTCTCGACGCTCGCGATGTAGCCCCACACGCCCTGGGTGTCGGTCGCCGGGAACTCCTTGAGCATGTTCAGCGTGAACACGACGTCGTCGGTGGTGAAGGGCTCGCCGTCCTGCCAGGTCACCCCGTCGCGAATCGTGAACACGATCGTCGACGGGTCGGGCAGCTCGTACCCGGTGGCGAGCCACGGGAACTCCTCGCCCGTCACGTTGTCGAGGATCACGAGCGGCTCGTAGATGTAGAAGCTCGCCACTCGCTTGTTCGCGAGGTACGGGTTGAAGTTGCGCTCCATCATCGGCGAGCCGGTGTCGGCCGCGATGAGCATCGTGTCGTCGGGGATGCTCGGGTCGGGTGCGCTCTGGATCTGGATGCTGCAGGCGGCGAGGGTTGTCGCCGCCGCGACAGCTAGCGCGGCCGCTCCCCACCGGCGTCTCGTCTGCGTCATTGCCTACGCTCTCTCAGTTGCGTGCCTGACCCCCGTTCGGGGGCCGCACTCGACTGTAAGCGCATACATTTCGGGGATTCAAGCCCCTTGCTTTTGCTCGAGCTTTATGGAGCGGATTCACGAAGGATGACTCGCACCGGCAGAGTGCGCGTCTGGCGGGGCGCGTCGGGATGCTCGAGCCGCGTCGTCACGACGTCGATCGCGGCCCTCCCCAGCTCGCTCATCGGCTGGTGCACGGTCGTCAGACTGGGACTGCTGTGCCGCCCCGCCGCGATGCCGTCGAACCCCGTGACCAGGGGTTTTCCTTCGTGCGGGGTGATGACGTCGAGCACCCCGAGCGCGGTCTGGTCGTTGGCGCAGACGATCGCGTCGGGGGTGGACGTGAGGGCGCGAGCGGCGGCGCGACCTCCGCGTCGCGTGAAGTCGCCGCGCACCACCTCGACCGGCCGATCTCCGACCGCCTGGGAGAATCCTCCGAATCGCTCGTCGTCGTCCGCGACGCCCTCCGGACCGCGCACGTAGGCGAACGATTTGGCGCCCCGTTCGAGCAGGTGCTCGGCGAGCTTCTTCATACCCGGCCCGTTGTTCGAGTGGACGTGATCGAACCTGTCTTGGCGCCCGTCGCCGCCGAGCAGCACCACCGGGATGTGCCGCGCGACCCGCTCAAGCATCTCCATCGGAACGGTCCCCGCCAGCACTGCAAGCCCGTCGACGCGGCCGGCGAGGTCCGTGACGAGCCGCTCGAGCTCTCCCCCGGTACCCGACGCGATCATGAGCGCGAACCCCCGCCGACTCGCCTCCAGCTCGGCACCCCGCAGCACCTCGTCGTAGTACAGGTTCTCGTTCTCCGGCTGCTCGTCATCACCGGTGATGACGGACACCTCCGTCTGCTCGGCGAGCGCCGGCGGCTCCACGTCGTCATGCCGCGGGAAGAACAGCCCGATCACATTGGTGCGCCGCGCGGCGAGCCCGCGGGCGGAGGCCGAGGGGACGTAGCCGAGTTGTTCGATAGCGGCGTTGACTCGGTCGCGGGTGGCTGCCTTCACCGTGTCGGGATCCCGGATGACACGGCTCACCGTCGCGATCGAGACCCCCGCCTGGGCGGCCACGTCGTACACGGTGGGTGGTTTTGGCAATTACTTGCCCTCAATATCCCCGCGGATGAGAGACGAATCAAGAAGATGTCCGAATTTGGTTCTCTTGGCCTCGAGATACTGGGCCGACGCTGGCGTCGGATCAATCTGTAAGGGCGCCCGATCAACTGAAATCCCGCTATCTCGCAACGCCTCAATTTTCCGAGGATTGTTCGTCAGCAGCTCGATCTTCGATAAGCCGATGTGCTGCAGGACGCTCAGTACGCGCGCGTACTTCCGTGGGTCAGGTTCAACCCCTAGACGCACGTATGCGTCGTACGTGTCCAGTCCCTCATTGTCCCCGAGTGCGAGCCCTCTAACCTTCGTTAACAGCCCTGCCCCGCGACCGTCGGCCAACATGTATATGAAGTAACCTCCGCCGGCGTGAATCCTTCGCATGCTTTCGTCTAGCTGCTCGTGACAGTCGCAATCCAGTGAACGGAAGATCTCGCCGGTGTAGCACGCACTTTGTATTCGCACCAGTGGACGGCTCTCCTCTGTCGGAACGGACAGGCACAAAATGTTGTCCTGTTCGTTCGGACCGAACGAAAAAACGGTCAGCTGAGATACGCCGTAGACCGTCTCGATCCGACAGGATGCACTATCGGCCTTATCCACGGAGACCTCCGAGCCCGCTCGCGCTGGACGCGACATCTGCGCTCCTTGGAACTAAGCCTGACCACTCATCGTGGAGATCAAGTTGGAGTTCTGTCAGTCTACGAGCGAGCCTTCGATCCCGCGATCTTGACTTGTAGATGCCGGTTCGAGTGGTAAACAGCAGGCGCTCTCCCTCCAATATTCGTTGATAACGCCTGTAAAGATTCCAACGTTCCTGAGGCTTTTCGAATTGAACCGCCACTGCTGCGAGCGCCGCCGTGGCCGCCAGAACACCGGGAAGGGTTCGGGTTATCCAATCGCACTCGATCGGTAGACCCACAATCACTGGGATCGAGGCCGTGAATCCTGCGATCAGGATGGTGAAGATCCTGGACATGCGCTTGTAATGGTCCGCCTTCTTTTTGATTGACGAGGTAATAGCATCGCAATCCTTGAGAACGTCTGCCGTTGCTTGTTCGCTCACAACTATCCGCGCTCCATTCACTGACTAACCGCCGATAGTGCGAGGTTACCGACTAGACAACGAAGCACCGCGTCTGCAATGGAGTCGTTTCCCACTACCTACTCGCTTGTCGCGATCGCGGTCAGTGCAATCTGGATCCATGGGCGTTCCAGCAGGGCTATGGGGTGTGGGGGCCTCAGAATTAGCGAGCCGACCGACGGCGACCTGCCATGTCGACCAAACGGGAGGTCGTCCGATATCTTGAATCCTGTTCGGGACGCTCGAGGAGAGTTGTGGACTTTAGAGGTTTCGGCTTGAGCGGCTTCCGCAGTTTCGGCAGCTCTGAGGCCCAAAAAGTGCGTGTGATCGGTCCCGTAACCCTGATTGCTGGGCAGAACAACGTTGGCAAGTCGAACGCCCTCGCATTGCTTCACTCCGTCATGCCTATCCTTCGCGGTCGACAGACCCTGGACAGAGACGATGTCTTTGCCGCTCCCGAAGATACGCCACGCGGATGGAATGGCGATGCGCGGCAGATGATCGCTGCATTCGCGCTGGGTGATGAGGACTACGCCCAAATGCGCATAGAGGGCGAGGATTACCGGGCCCTCAGGAAAGCGTTGACCTCTCCGAGTTTCGATCTCGACGGCGACGGTGCGACCTGGTTTAAGTTCGACGTCCAGCAAAGGGATCGGCAGCTGTCCGTTGCACCTGACTACAGCCAAATTGCTGAGGCGTTAAATGGGGACACCCATCTACTTGCACAGTTGTCCTCGCTGCTAACGAATCAACATAGCGGTGGGTCCGATGCTGACTGGCACCGTATCGTTGACAGCTGGCAGATAGTTCATAGCCTGCCCGAGACGCAGTACTTGGGCGCCATGCGGAGGATAACCGCTATTGACAACATGCCAGCTGGAACCACGCACCTCGACAGACCTCAGCTCGACGCACTGATCAATCAACTTGCGGACCACCAGGCCCCCAGCGATTCCGTCAAACGGCAGGCCATGAAGGCAAAATACTCGGAGCTTCAGAAGTTCCTCAGGAGCGTTCTGGACGACGAGTCAGCAGTCTTTGAAGTGCCCGGCGACAAGAAGACCATCTATGTGCAGACAAGCAACGGCGAAATGCAACTCGAGCGCCTGGGAACAGGCATCGAAGAGGTGATCCTAATCGCCGCCGCGGCGACGTTTCCCACAGATACTGTGGTCTGTATCGAGGAGCCAGAACTACACCTCCATCCGGCATTGCAACGTCAATTGGTTCGTTACCTTCACTCGCAGGGCCAGAACCGTTTCGTAATGTCGACGCACTCGGCACATTTGCTGAACTCACCGGATGTGACAATAGTTCGGGCCGAAATGGAGGACGGCAACACTCACCTCGAGCTCGCGGCAACAGAGGCTGATCGTGCATCGCTGACTCATGCCCTCGGCGCGCGCCCGTCTGACGTCGTTCAATCAAACTACGTCGTCTGGGCGGAAGGGCCTTCGGATCGCATCTACTTGCGACTTTGGATCGAGGCACTTGCGCCTGACCTTGTGGAGGGGGTGCACTATTCGATTGTCTTTTACGGTGGTCGCCTTCTCGCGCAAGTTGGTTTTGACGACGAAGAAGTGCTCGACCTTATCCAGCTACAACGGATGGCCCGCCGATATGCCGTAGTCATGGACTCAGACCGCCACCGAGCGGCCGATCCACTAAACGCGACCAAGCAGCGGATCGTCGACGAAGCAACGAGGTCGGGAAACCTAGCGTGGGTGACCCAGGGGCGGGAAATCGAAAACTATGTTCCTGTTGAGGCCCTCGCGCGGGCTTTGAGCGAGAAGTACCCAAATCGGACATACCCGCTGCGAAAGGGAAAATGGGAGAAGCACCTAGGGACACCGTTCGTCGGCTCAAGCAACACCCCCAGCAAGATCACGATTGCCCGCGCGATTGCTGATGAAGGATGGAGTGGTGACTCTTGGCAGATGGACCTTCGAGATAAGGTCGCCGAGATTGTCGAGAGAGTTCGGGATGCCAATAGGTGAGGAGGCAGTGCAACCTGCTGCGACCACTGCCGACTTTTACCGCATGACCCCCAAACACGTCCTAGCACTGAGCCGCGCTCACATGCAGACTGAGTTTCACGTCGATGGCCGGATCGACTGGGGGGATTCATGTCAGCTGCCGGGTACTCGGCGAGCGTCGAGTCGGAGCGTCAAGCCGCGCTCGCGGCTGAGCACCGCCGCGCCGCCGAAGAAGCGGAACAAGCATCCGCCCGCTACCGCATCGCGGCGACGACCGAGGCGAGCGTCGCCCGCCGGCTCGTTCCCCTCAGCGCCGTGGGTCACCACCTCCTCCCCGACCGCGCCTGGCCCGGCACGCGCAGCGGCGCCCAGGTCGACCTCATCGTCGTCGGACCGGGCGGCGTCTTCATCGTCGACACGAAGGCGTGGAAGGAGGTCACCATCGCGGGGGGCCACATCTTCCGCGGCCAGGCCGACGTCACCGACGACCTCGACAACCTCGCGGACCTCGCCTACGGCACCGAGCACGTGATGGCCGAGGTCGGCCTTGCTCCGGGCGAGGTCCACGCGGTCGCCGTCCTCGCCGGCCAGCGCGGCATCAAGGAGATGGTCGGCACCGTGGATGTGGTGGGCGAGCACGACATCCTGCGCTACATCACCGGGCGCGGCACTCGGCTCACCGGGTCGCAGGTGGATGCTGTGCTCGGCGCGGCGCTGCGCCACTTCCCGGTGCTCGGAGCACCTGCGCCCGTCGTGGCGGCAGTGCCCGAGCCAGTGCTCGCGGAGCAGAGCATCCAGCCCGACCTCATCAGCGAAGAGGAGGTGCGCGAGGCGCTCCTCGAGGGGATGCTCGCCGCCCCCATCGAGGAGTGGATGTCGTTCCTCCACCCCGACCAGGCCAAGGTCGTGCGTCGCAGCTTCTCCGGGCCGTCCCGCATCCGCGGCGCCGCCGGAACCGGCAAGACCGTGGTCGGGCTCCACCGCGCCGCTTACCTCGCGCGCCAGACCACCGGCCGCGTGCTCGTCACCACCTTCGTGAAGTCCCTGCCCGCCGTGCAGGAGACACTCATGCGACGGATGGCCCCCGCCGTCGTCGACCGCATCGACTTCGTCAACGCGCACGCGTTCGCCTTCCGCCTGCTGCGCGAGCGCGGCATCCCGTGCCGGGTCGACGTCAAGGCAGCCAACGCAGCCTTCGACGCGGCCTGGCGCACTGCCCCCGAGCTGCGCGCGATCGACCCCAATGAGCAGTACTGGCGCGACGAGATCCACCACGTGATCAAGGGCCGTGCCATTACCCGGTTCGAGGCCTACGCAGACCTCGCTCGCCAAGGGCGCCGGCGCATCCTGCGCATCGAGCAGCGGCGAACCGTCTGGCAGCTGTACGTCGACTACGAGCAGCGACTGCGGGATGCCCGCATCCACGACTTCTCGGACGTGATCTCGATGGCCGCCGCATCCCTCCGCGCCGACCCGCTCGACACCTACCGCTCCGTCATCGTCGACGAAGCGCAGGACCTCTCGTGCGAAACCGTGCGGATGCTTCACAGTCTCGTCGGCGACCGCGACGACGGCCTCACCCTCATCGGCGACGGGCGCCAGACCATCTACCCCGGCGGCTTCACCCTCGCCGAGGCCGGCATCTCCCTCACCGGTCGCGGCGTCGTCATGACCACCAACTACCGCAACACCGCCGAGATCGTCGACTTCGCCTCCCACATGGTCGACGACCTCGAGCTCAACGACCTTGAGGGACGACTGGATGCTGCGGCCTCCGTCATCCGCCACGGCGAACCGCCGCGCATCCACCGAGCCGCCTCCCGCGCCGACCACGACGCGGCGCTCGTCGCGCACCTCAAGCACGTCACGTCATTCGTCGGAACCGGACTGGGTGATGTGGCCGTGCTCGGACTCGACCATCAGGCCGTCGCACACGCCAAGCGCGCGCTCGATGCTGCGGGCATCCCCCACATCGACCTCGACGAGTACCGCGGCGAGCCCGGCGCTGCCGTCAAGGTTGGCACCGTCAAGCGGGGTAAGGGGCTGGAGTTCAAGCAGGTCGCGGTGGTCGGGGTTCCGCGCGCGACTCTCGCGGATGCGGTGCCCGACGACGCGGGTGCGCTCGAGCGGCACGAGTTCGCGCGCCGGGAGCTGTACGTGGGGATGACGCGGGCGCGCGACGGGCTGTGGGTGGGAGTGCTGCCGTAGTCGGAACATGAGGCGCTCACTGCTCGCCGGAGCAGAGCACTATCCTGACAGGTGCCTCCCGAATACCTTTCACATAACCCCAGATGTCCAACACCACCTGACACCCAAGTAATTCACCATGACAGAAGTTCGCAAACACGAATCCGTGAGTCGACTCGCGAGCAGCGTAGCGCTGCGCATTGCCGACTCGATGGCGAGGAGCGACGATCCTCACTACGTCCTCGCTGTACCGTCCGGGCGGTCGGCAATCCCTGTGATGTCGGCGTTTGTCAATGAAGTCAGAGAGAGAAGGCTCGATCTAAGGCGTCTGGTCCTGGTCGCACTCGACTCCTACGTTGAGGTCACGCCTTCTGGACCACGGAACATTCCGATCGAATCCCCCCAAAGTGCGCACCGGTTCTTGACGGAACATGGCCTGGACCCCCTCAATGCAGTCTCAGATTGCTCGTTGCGCATGTCGGCGGCTAATGTCCTGGTCCCGGATGCATCTCGGCCAGAAGAGATGGAGAGAAAGCTCCGCGAGAAAGGAGGCGTTCATTTTGCGATTCTGGCTTCTGGAGCTTCAGACGGTCATGTCGGCTTCAATGGCCCCGGAAGCAGCGAACATTCCCGGACCAGAATCGTGGAACTCGGTCCGCTAACCCGCTCGGACAACCTCGTCACTTACCCAACCTTCGGCGACCTCGAAAATGTGCCGCGATTTGGGGTGACACTGGGAATCGCGAACCTCGCAGAGAGTAGAGAAGCCACGCTGGTGCTTCACGGACGCGACAAAGCGCTTGCCTACCGCAGAACTCTTGCGAGGGCTGGCTACAGTCCCGACTGGCCCAGTTCGGTAGTCCATCTGGTCAACGCCTCCGCAATCGACGTCGATTTCGAAGCAAGTCGCGGCTAACGAGCCGGCTTAACCAGAAAGCGCTCGACGTGCGCGTCGCTCAAGTAGGCGTCATAGGTAAATGCGAGATGGGGATAGCTAGGAAAGCCGATTTCGGTGGGGAAGGCGCCAGCAAGGGATTCGTGTTGCCAAGTGGATCCCAGCAGTTGGGCCACCCGGCGGCTCGGAAGCAGGAACTGCGGGCCTCGGTGGGCAATCTCGCTCACCCCGTAGGGAGCTGCTTGGTAGATCACCTTGAAGAAGACATCTCCATACAGTCGGAGGAACAGCTTCCGATCTACTTGTCCACCCTCAATCAGAGTGCTCACGAGGTCGAAATGAGCCATGAGACCGTCAACAGCGTCCCGATCCTTGCGGGACCAATTCGCAAAGTTTTCCCGACGAAGACCGTAAAGCCGACGCCTTTGAGCCCTGGCTTCAGGCGTGTTCAGGATTTCAGCAATCTGAAGGAGGGCGGCCCCGAGCTCTGCTCTCGACTGATTCCTGCTTAGGGTGAGCGCGCCGGCCGCGGAGATGCTGGCCGCTATTGCGGACCCCAGAGCCGCCAGGATCGAGACCACGGTGATAGTCCCAGTATCAACGACTATCACCCAGTCACCACCTCAGGGAGCCAAGAGTCCCGGCGAGGCTGGTCGTCCACGACCACGACCCTGGGTCCTTGATTCCGCACCGAGAGTGATTCTTCGCGCGTCACCACAATTTGGACGCTAGAAGCCATGCGGGCCAGTTTACCGAGAACATGTGGTCCAGATGTATACGCTGTTCACATACCGCGCCCCGCGCCCACCACCGAAAGGCCCCCTCATGCGATTCACCCTCCTCATGAGCTATTCCGAGGCGGGTGGCGCCGCCCTCAGCCCCGAAGAGATGGAGGCGGGCCGCGTCGAGATGGATCGCTACGGCGCCGCCCTCCACGACGCGGGAGTCCTCGTCGCCGGTGAGGTCCTCTACCCCGCGGCGGCCGCCGTCACCGTGCGAGGCGGCGAGGTCGTCGAGACGGCGCCGGATGACTCGGCCGAGCAACTCAGCGGAGTCTTCGTAATCGACGTCCCCGATCGCGACGCAGCCATCGACTGGGCGAAGCGCTGCCCGGCCGCCCAGTGGGGAACGATGACCGTCCGCCAAGGCGCGGTCTCACTCGTCGAGGGAGCCTGGCGCACCTGAACGGGGGCGCGCCCCGGCGCCACCGCCCCCGATAGAGTCCTCTCGATGAGACCGACACCCCTACTCCGCGCCAGTGGCGCACTGCGCCGCGACGCGGGCACCGCCGCCGGCCGGACACCGGCCCGCCGCATCCAGTTCAATGCCCTCACGGTCGGGCTACTCGGCACCCTCGGCGTCGGCATCGGGCTCGCGATCATCGGAGCCGTCACCCAGCTCGCCACGGTCCTCGTGTACATCGGGGTGGCGTACTTCATCTCCCTCGCACTGGAGCCGATCATCCGATGGACCACCGGCCGGGGCATCCCGCGCTGGGTCGCCTCGCTGGGAATCGTGCTCGCCGGACTGATCGCTGGCTTCCTGGTCGCGCTCGCCGTCGTCCCCGTGATCGTGCGGCAGGTGACGAAGCTGATCGAGGATGCCCCGGCGTTCGCCGCCAGCCTCCCCGAACAGCCGTGGGTGCAGTGGCTCACCTCCACCGTCGGCTCCTACATCGATGTCGACTACCTCACGAGCCAGCTCACCACCTTCCTTAGCGACCCGCAGCGCTGGCTGTCGATCGGCGGCGGACTACTGTCGATCGGCTCGGGCCTGGGCGAGGCGGTCACCGCGGTCATCGTCGTCACGGTGCTGTCGCTGTACTTCACGGTGACGCTGCCGGTGGTGATGGAGAAGGTCTACCAGGCGGTGCCGCGATCGCGCCGCGACGGCTTCCGGTCGGTCACCGACGAGATCCTCCAGTCCGTCGGCAAGTACGTCGCCGGCCAGCTGCTCCTCGCCCTCATCAACGCCCTCGTCACCTTCGTGATCGCCACCGCCGTCGGCGCTCCCGTGCCGATCGTGCTCGCGCTCGTCGCGTTCGTCTGCGCGCTCATCCCCGTCGTCGGCCCGGTGATCGGCACGACTATCGTCGTGCTGTCGACCCTCTTCGTCTCGCCGATCGGCGCCCTCATCGCCGGAGTGCTGCTGCTCATCTACATGCAGATCGAGGCGTACGTGCTCAGCCCGCGGGTGATGTCCAAGGCGGTCGCCGTGCCGGGAGCGCTCGTGATCGTCGCCGCGATCGGCGGAGCATCGCTCGGCGGAATCCTCGGGGCGCTCGTCGCCATCCCCGTGGTGGCGGCGGGCATCCTCATCTTCGAGCGAGTGATCCGGCCGCGGCAGGAGGCGCGGTAGGGCGGGATTCCCGGCTCGCCTTAGGCGCCGGATGCCCGGCTCGAGTTACTCCGCCGACCCGGCGCGCTCGAGCACCAGCTCGCGCACGCGCGCCGCATCCGCCTGGCCCTTCATCGCCTTCATGACCGCGCCGATGACAGCACCGGCCGCCTGCACCTTGCCGTCGCGGATCTTCTCGAGCACGTCGGGCTGAGCCGCCAGAGCGTCGTCGATCGCAGCGATGAGGGCCGAGTCATCCGACACGACCTTCAATCCGCGGGAGTCGACCACCTCCGTCGGCGAGCCCTCCCCCGCGATGACGCCCTCGATCACCTGGCGCGCCAAGCGGTCGGTGAGGGTGCCGTTCTCGACGAGGGCGACGACCTCCGAGACGTGCAGCGGGGAGATGAGCGTGGATGCCTCGACCCCGCGGTCGTTCGCGATGCGGGTGAGCTCACCCGTCCACCACTTGCGTGCCTGAGCGGGAGCGGCGCCGGCCGCGACGGTCTGCTCGACCTCGGTGAGGAGGCCGCCGTTGACGACGTCCTGGAACTCGAGGTCCGTGAACCCCCACGCCTCCTTGAGACGGCGGCGACGGATCGCGGGCGCCTCGGGCAGGGTCGCGCGCAGCTCCTCGATGAGCTCGGCCGACGGCTCGACGGGCAGGAGATCGGGCTCCGGGAAGTAGCGGTAGTCGTCCGCGTCGCTCTTCGGACGGCCGGCCGACGTCACGCCGGTGTCCTCGTGCCAGTGGCGGGTCTCCTGGATGATCGTGCCGCCCTTCTCGAGGATGGCCGCCTGCCGCTGGATCTCGTAGCGGATGGCCCGCTCCACCGACCGCAGCGAGTTCACGTTCTTCGTCTCGGTGCGAGTACCGAGCTGGTCGGTGCCGCGGCGCTTGAGCGACACGTTCGCGTCGCAGCGGAGGTTGCCGCGCTCCATGCGCGCCTCCGAGATGCCGAGCGCGACGACGATGTCCCGGATGGCGGCGACGTACGCCTTGCCGACCTCCGGAGCATCCGACTCCGCACCGACGATCATCTTCGTGACGATCTCGACGAGCGGCACGCCCGCGCGGTTGTAGTCGACAAGCGAGTATTCGGCACCCTGGATGCGACCTGTCGCGCCGCCGACGTGGGTGAGCTTGCCGGCATCCTCCTCCATGTGCGCCCGCTCGATGGGAACCTGGATGACTCGGCCGCTCGCCAGCTCGATCTCCACCTCGCCCTCGAACGCGATGGGCTCGTCGTACTGGCTGATCTGGTAGTTCTTGGCGAGGTCGGGATAGAAGTAGTTCTTGCGCGCGAAACGGCTCGACGGGGCGATGCTGCAGCCGAGCGCGAGACCGAGGCGGATGGAGGAGCGCACCGCCTCCTCGTTGACGACCGGGAGGCTGCCCGGCAGACCGAGGTCGACCGGGGTGATCATCGTGTTGGGCTGCTCGCTGTGGCTGCCGCCCGCGGCCGCCGGGTTCGGGGCGTCGGAGAACATCTTGGTCTGGGTGTTCAACTCGACGTGCACCTCGAAGCCGAGCACCGGCTCGAAGAGTTCGAGGGCCTTGTCGTAGTCCATCAGATCAGCTTTAGCCACCAGACGATTCTAGTTGCGAGGCGTCGGGGGCTCGTGCCGGGTGGTCTTCTCCTCCCCCGTGAGCGGCGTCGCGAGTTGTCCACGGATTCCCGGCGGACTATCGAATCTATGTTCGACTCCTGATACAGTGTTTATATGCCTCAATCCAGCCCGTACTCCGCTCTCGCGGACCTGTCGGTGGCGTTCGTGCCGCCGTCGGTGTCCGCGCTGACGGACGCGGAGTTGCTGGCCGACAAGCAGCTTCTCGCGGACATCCGACGGCGACTGGATGCTGCGGATGCTTCGATCGCCGCGGAGATCGCCCACCGCTCTCGCCCCGAGCTCGGGCACTCCGGCCTCGCTCAGCGCATGGGCTCGCGCACGCCCGAGAAGCTCATCCAGCACCTCACCGGAGTGTCGGCGAAGGATGCCCGCACCCAGGTCTCCGTCGGGTCGATGCTCGTCGATCTCGCGCCCGAGCGGCCGTCGAGTGACATCACGGCACCGTGGTTGCGGGATGTCGCGGCCGCCGTCGCCATGGGCACCCTCACGCTCGCCGCGGCCGACGTGATCCGCACCGGCCTCGGGTCTCCCACGGGCGACGTGACCGTGGCGGCTCTCGCGGACGCCGCCCGCTCGCTCATCGCCCTCGCCGACGAGATCACGGTGGAGAAGCTCGCGATCCGAGCGCGGGAGGTCCGCGCGGCGATCGACGACGCCTTTGGGCTCGAGCACGAGAAGGCGGTGCACGAGCGGCGCTACTTGCGCATCAACCGCCGAGCCGACGGGTCCCTCCGCGTCGACTGGGGCCTCGACCTCGCCGCTTCGGCCGAGTTCGAGGCGCAGTACAACGCGGTCACGAATGCCCGCCTTGGCGGACCGCGCTTCGTCGACCCGGATGCTGCTGCCGCTGCCGACGCGGTGTCCCGCGACCCTCGCACCCTCGAGCAGTTCGCGCACGACATGTTCCTGGAGCTCCTGCGCCTCGGCGCCCTCGCGGACACCGCGACCTTCGTGGGCGCTCGGCGACCGGCGGCGCAGATCGTCGTCACGCTCGCGGATCTCGAGAGCGGCACCGGCGCCGCGTTCTTCGAGGGTCAGGGCGAGCCCGTCAGTGTCGCCACCGCCCAGCGCACCATCTGCGAGGCCGGCGGGGTTCCCATCCTCTTCGGAGACAGCGGCGAGGTGCTCAACCTGGGTCGAGAGTTCCGACTGTTCTCTCGAGGGCAACGCGTCACGCTCGCTGCCCGGGACGGCGGATGCGTCTGGCCGGGCTGCGATCGACCACCGAGCTGGTGCGAAGCCCACCACATCAACGAATGGGCACGGGATCACGGCAAGACCGACGTGGCCGACGGAGTACTGCTCTGCCGACACCATCACATGCTGTTGCACAACAACGGGTGGCGGATCGTCCGGGAGGACTGCACCTACTTGCTGATCCCGCCCGCCGAGGTCGACTCGCAGCGGGTCCCGATTGAGTTGAACAGCACCAGCCCCGCCGTCCGGCGTGCCCGCGAGCGTCAGCGCAGCGTGCTCGTCAGCGCGTGAACGTCAGCGCGTGAACGTCGGATCGGGTCGAGACCGGGCCGCGGTGGCGGGCACGTCCGGAGCCGAATCATCCACCGCGCCGGGCTCGAGCGGAGCATCCGTCTGCTTGTCCGAGCGCACGAGTGCGATGCCGGCGAGGATCGCCGCACCGCCCACGAGCTGGAGCACGGTGAGCGCCTCCCCCAGCAATATCCACGCGAACACCGACGCGAACACCACCTCGAGCAGTCCGACGAACGACATGAGTCGCGATCCGAGCATCTCCGACGCGGCGATGCTCGACACGTACGCGAACGCCGTGCCGATGATCCCGACGAACACCAGCGGCACCCACCACGGCACCTCGAGCGAGAACATCACGACCGAGTCGGTGTCCGCCTCCAGCGGGACCAGCCCGGTGAGCCCGACGAGACCGAGCGACAGCGAACCGAGCAGCAGCCCGACCGCCGCTAACGCCACCGGCGGCAGCCCCCGACTCGGCCGCGCCGCAATCACGTAGTACCCCGCGCAGCCGACCGCCGCGAGCGCGGCGAAGAACAAGCCCAGCCCATCGACGGCCCCGAGCGCACCCGGACCGATGACCAGCGCGAGGCCCCCGACAGCCACGAGCGAGCCCAGCAGCACCACGAGTCGCGGCGCACGCCGAGTGGTGGCCCACACGAACCCCACCAGGAGCAACGGCGCCAGGTATTCGATGAGCAGCGCCGTGCTCACCGGAATCCGCTGCAACGACGCGAAGTAAACGAGCTGCGTGCCCGCCACCCCGACAAGCCCCATCCCGAGGATGCGCCAGCGCGCGGTCCACACCGTGCCCCACCGACCGCGCAACGCCACCACCGCGAACGGGATGAGCACCACACCGGCCACACCCGCCCGCACGGTGACCGCCGCCGCGGGGCTCCAGCCCGACTCGAGCAGCGGTTTCAGGAACGCCCCCGACGTCGCGAACGTCAGCGACGCGAGAACCCCGAACACGAGACCGCGGGTCTGCGAGAACTGCCCACTCATTTCTACCGCCTGTCAGGGTCGAAGCCGCTTATAGTCCTGACAGTAGACTTGTGCCGAATAAGGAGTCAAATTGCATTTTGCCCCTGACACCGAGGACACGCTCGAGTTCGTCGTCGCGCTCGGCAACACCCACCCGACCGCGTCCCGATCCGGCACCGACGAGATCGCCACCCCCGCCCAGCTCACCGCGCTGCTCGACGAGCACACCTACTCCGGTCGCTTCGATCGCGACGAGCGCGAACTCGCCGACGTGCAGCAGACCCGCGACCGGCTGCGCCACATCTGGAGCCTCGACCGGGATGACGCGGCGCTCGAGATCAACGCCATGCTCCGCGACGCCAACGCCCTGCCCTACCTCGTGCGGCACGACCACTTCGACTGGCACCTGCACGCGACCGACGCCGACGCACCCCTCGCGGAACGCATCCGGGTCGAGGCCGCCCTCGCCCTCGCCGACGTCATCCGCTCCGACGAGACTGGCCGCATGCGCGTCTGCGACGCCGACGACTGCACCGGTCTGCTGCTCGACCTGTCCCGCAACGGATCGAAACGCTTCTGCAGCGTGCGCTGCGGCAACCGCATGAACCAGCTCGCGTTCCGCGAACGCGCCGCCGCTAACTGACCCACCGCACCTCGCGGTGAACGCCTCGCGCTACAGCTTCGGCGCCTGGGCGAGCAACGGCCCGCCCCAGCTCTCCTCGAGGAGCCGCTCGAGAGTCGCTCCGACACCGTAGAGCCGAGCATCCTCGCGAGCCGGCGCCATGATCTGGAAGCCGACCGGCAAGCCGTCTTCGGGCGCGAGCCCGATCGGCAGGCTCATACCCGGAACACCCGCGAGGTTCGCGGGAATCGTCGTGACGTCGTTGAGGTACATCGCCAACGGGTCCGCGAGCTTCGCACCGAACTCGAACGCGGTCGTCGGCGCCGACGGGGACACCAACACGTCTGCCTGCTCGAAGGCTGCCGAGAAGTCGCGCTGGATGAGCGTCCGCACCTTCTGCGCACTGCCGTAGTAGGCGTCGTAGTACCCGGCCGAGAGGGCGTACGTGCCGAGGATGATGCGGCGCTTCACCTCCGGTCCGAAACCCGCCTCGCGAGTCGCCGCCATCACGTCCTCGACCGTGCCCTGCACCGCCGCGCGCATCCCGAACCGCACCGAGTCGAACTTCGCCAGGTTGCTGGATGCCTCGGCCGGCAGGATCACGTAGTACGCAGCCACCGCGTACTCGAAGTGCGGGGCACTGACCTCCACGATCTCAGCACCGTTCGCGGTGAGCAGTTCGAGCGCCTCGTGGAAGCGCTGCGAGACACCGGCCTGGAAGCCCGGACTGTCGAGCTCCTTCACAACCCCCACTCGCAGACCCTTGAGCGAGTCGGCGCGCGCTCCGGCACGAGCGGCCTCGGCGAACGACGGCCACTGATCGGTGAGCGAAGTCGAGTCGCGGGGGTCGTGTCCGCCGATGACGTCGTGCAGGAGTGCGGCATCCAGAACCGACCGCGAGACCGGCCCGACCTGGTCGAGCGACGACGCCAGGGCGATCGCACCATAGCGCGACACCCCGCCGTAAGTCGGCTTGACCCCGACCGACCCGGTGACGGCCGCCGGCTGACGGATCGAGCCACCGGTGTCCGAACCGAGGGCGAGCGGTGCCTCGAACGCCGCGACCGCGGCAGCAGAACCGCCGCCGGAGCCACCGGGGATGCGCCCGAAGTCCCACGGGTTCCGAGTCGGACCGTACGCCGAGTGCTCGGTCGACGAGCCCATCGCGAACTCGTCCATGTTGGTCTTGCCGAGCGCGACGAGCCCCGCCGCCTTCATGCGTGCGACCGGAGTCGCGTCGTACGGCGGGATCCACCCCTCGAGAATCTTCGAGCCGGCCGTCGACGGCATTCCGACAGTGCACAGTACGTCTTTGATGGCGACGGGGACGCCCGCGAGCTCCCCGAGCTTCTCACCGGATGCCCGGCGCGCGTCGATCGCGGCGGCCTCCTCGAGTGCCGAACCCGACACGTGCAGGTACGCGTGCACATCCCCGTCGACCGCGGCGATGCGGTCCAGGTGCGCCTGAGTGGCCTCGACGGACGTCACCTCGCCCGAAGCGAGCTTCGCCGCCAGGTCGGCAGCGGACAGGGTGACGAGCTCGCTCACTGCTCCTCCCCCAGGATCGCGCTCACGATGAAACGGCTGCCGTCGTGCTCGGGCGCTCCGGCGAGCGCCTCCTCGGTGGTCAGAGTAACGCCGGGCACATCGTCGCGGAACACGTTGCTCAGCGGGATGGGGTGGCTGGTGGCGGGGACATCCGGAGTCGCGACCTCGCTCACCTTCGCGACGTTGTCGACGATCGCGCCGAGCTCGCCCGTCAGGGTCTGGATCTCGTCGGGGGTCAGGGCGATGCGCGCGAGCTGCGCGAGGTGCGTGACGACGTCGGGAGTTATTTCAGACACCGGACAAGTCTACGGGCGGCGGACACCCGCCCGACGCGATCACTCCGGTCGGCACTCGCTCTCGCCTTGCAGCGTCATCGCCTCCTCCGTCACCCGGAACACGAGCAGCTCGCCGACACTGCTGCGACCTTGCAGTTCGATGACCTCACCCACCAGCGTCTGGGTGACACGGTAGCCCCACTCGGTCCACGTGTCCCGAACGGAGTTTGCGGCAGCCTGCCTGTCGTCCGGCGCCGACCCGAGCCGAAGCCCCGGGTAGTGCTCCCCCTCCACCCAGAGCGGGATGAGGCATCCCCGCGCTGTGGGGTCGTCGCGGTTGTCCCACAGACCGCCGAGCACCGTCTCGGTGCGGTCGAGCGAGTCGTAGAGCTCGGTGCGCGCCTCCTCGGCGGTCAGTCCGCTTCCGGGCACGACGACGCACCCGCTCAGTGCGGCGAGTACGAGGCCGGCTGCGGCGCCAACCCCGATCGTGACCGCGGATCCTCTCAGAACAGGTCCCTTCGTTCCCCCGATCTGCGCGAGCCTAACATCGCCCCTGGAGCGAGTCATGTCCACTTGTCGGGGGACAGAATAGACGGACCAGTCGGGGTACAGTCCCTCGGGGTGCTGCGGATGCCGCGATCAGAAGCTGTGCGGAAGCACCGGGAGCTTCTTTGACGCATCCGCCGCGCTGCCGTCGGTGACGTACCGCCCCTTGTCGATGCTGATGAGGGCGAAGTTGCGCATGCTCTCCGTGCCCGCGCTGAAGTACTCGTTGTGTCCGCTCGAGGCGAGCAGCGTCTCCCCCGTGATCACGTCCAGGCCACCACCCACCCCCATCGGCTTGGCGCCGTAGCTGGCCGAGCCGGGGTCGCTGCCGAAGTAGGCGCTGTTGGGGATGGGATCCCACGGGGCCTCGCCGACCCACACGTTTCCGTTCCGCACGTGCAGCTGGTCGACGGACTTCGCTGGGCTGCCCGGCGACCCGACGAGGGCGAGCGCATCGACCTCGAAGTCGTACTCCTGCAGTGCCAGCAGTGCCGCGGTCGACCCGTAGGAGTGCGCGATGATCGTCAGGTACGGCTGGTCGGCAGCCCGCACGGACTGCAGTCCCTCGATCGCCTGAGCGAGAGCATCCCGCCCCTCCTCGGCGAGACCGATCCCACCGACGTTGGTGAGGTTGGGGGTCTGGTAGCCGATCCACGCGACAGTCGCGACGGTGCTCGAGCTCTCACCGAACAGCTCGAGCCAGCTGAGCTCCTCCTCGTGCAGGCGAGCGGCAGCATCCGTCCAGTCGCTCATCT
Source organism: Antiquaquibacter soli (assembly GCF_030580675.1). GTDB lineage: Bacteria > Actinomycetota > Actinomycetes > Actinomycetales > Microbacteriaceae > Rhodoglobus > Rhodoglobus soli. The sequence goes on from NZ_JAUQUB010000001.1 coordinate 1,910,419, forward strand.
GGTTCTCGATGGAGAAGAACATGCCGGGCACGAGGTAGCTCACGTAGTCGGCGGTGCGCAGGTCACCGAGCACGATCGCCGCCTTGCCCTGGCCTTCGACGTCGAGGCTGAGGAGCGTGCGGCGCGGAAGCGACTGGCTGCTACCGAGCGCGGTGGAGATCGACTCGAGCATGGTCAGCTGTCGCTTGGCCGAATCGACGACGGTCCGTCCGGAGTCGTCGCTCGAGATGACGGCGTTGAGCTCGGTCATGGTCTGGGTGAGGAACTGGCGGTTCGCGACATCCCGGGTGACGTAGGGGATGCCCTCGAGGTTGCCGACGAGCTTCGGGCTCGCCTCCTGCACGGCTCGCCGGTGCTGCAGGTCCATCGCCGACCACCAGATGCCGACGGCCCGGGCGGCCGGCGGGTTGGCGAGCAAGGAGTCGACCGCTGCAGGGTTCGACTCGAGGAAGGTGGCGACGTCGGCGGCCGACAGCAGCGAGAGCTCCTGAAGCAGCCGCGACCCCTGAAGATCGGCGCTGGCGCCCGGCTCCGGCCCGACGAAGGGCTCCGGCACCGCGGCGGGCAGGACGAGGACGACGGGGATGGCCAGGCTCAGGTCGCTCGGAGCGACGTGCGACTGCACCACCGAGACCGCCGCCGAGCTGTTCTGCGGCACGTCAAAGGCCTCGGCGACCATACCCAGGGCCGAGGTGGTGAGAACAGCTGCGACGTCAAACAGCAATTCGGGTTTTTCCCCTCGCTTGCACGCCAGCTCCCTCCCCACCCCAGGGGGCTGCCATGCACCCCCCATGGTAGGGGATAGACCGCCCCGTATGGGGGCCAGATTGTTACCGGCACGAAAACATTTCGCCCGGTGAGGGGCGCTTTTCGACGCTATTCGTCACGAACCGCGCACGAGACAGGTCAAACCGGGGCCCCGACCGCTCCGGACGACGGATACCGCGGATTGAAACGTGGGATTAGTCGAGTGCGGAGGGACCCTCGGCGAGCAGGCGGGCGAACTGCTCGGCGTCGATGATGCGCACCCCGAGTTCTTCCGCTTTCGTGAGCTTCGACCCGGCTCCCGGACCGGCGGCGACGAAGTCGGTCTTCTTGCTGACGCTCGACGCGGCCTTGCCCCCGGCGGCGATGATCGCCTCCGTGGCGCCCTCGCGCGTGAAGCCCTCGAGCGTGCCCGTCGCGACGACGGTGAGCCCGGCGAGCGGACCGTCGACAGCCGCGGCCGCTCCGGGACCGGGGTGTCCGGGAGTCGCGAACTGCACGCCCGCCTCGCGCCACGCTTCGATGATGTCGCGGTGCCAGTCCACCTCGAACCAGTCGAGCAGGGCATCCGCGATGATCCCGCCGACACCGTCGACGGCCGCGAGCTCCTCCCGCGTCGCCGAGCGGATCGCGTCGAGCGAACCGAAGTAGCCGGCGAGCGCACGCGCCGCCACCGGGCCGACGTGCCGGATGGACAGCGAGACGAGGATGCGCCAGAGTTCCTTCGTCTTCGCCTTCTCCAGGTTCTCGATGAGCTGCGTCGCCTGGCTCGACGGAACGGATTCGGCGTCGCCGAAGAACGGCGCAGCGGGATCGAACTCGCCGTCTTTCTTCTGGCGCCGTCTCCGGAACGGTGTCTCGACCTTCTCGGTGCCGTCATCGAGGAGCTTCGGCAGGCCCGTCTCCGAGTCTCGTACGACGACCTCGATCGGGAAGAGGTCCTCGAGAGTCAGCGCGAACAGCCCCGCCTCGGTCTCGAGGGGCGGCGTCGACGGCACGAGCGGCTGGGTGAGTGCGGCGGCACTGACCTCGCCGAGCCCTTCGATGTCGAGGGCACCGCGACTGCCGACGTGCTCGACGCGACCGCGCACCTGCGCGGGGCAGCTGCGCGCGTTCGGGCAGCGCAGATCGATGTCGCCCTCCTTGGCAGGCGCGAGCGGGGTCCCGCACTCCGGGCACAGGGTGGGCATGACGAACTCACGCTCGCTGCCGTCGCGCAGCTCGACAACCGGACCGAGCACTTCGGGGATCACGTCCCCGGCCTTGCGCAGCACGACGGTGTCACCGATGAGCACGCCCTTCGCCTTCACGACGTCTTGGTTGTGGAGGGTGGCCTGGCGCACGACCGAACCGGCGACGTGCGCGGGCGCCATCACCGCGAACGGCGTCGCCCGACCGGTGCGTCCGACAGAGACGACGATGTCGAGCAGCTTCGTGTTGACCTGCTCGGGCGGATACTTGTAGGCGATCGCCCAGCGCGGAGCGCGGGATGTCGCGCCCAGCTCGTCGTGGAGCGCGAGCTCGTCGACCTTGACGACGATGCCGTCGATCTCGTGCTCGACGCTGTCGCGGTGCTCGCCGTAGTACTCGATGAACTCGGCGGCGCCCGCCGCCGAGTCGCGCACCGAGAAGTGGCTGCTCGTCGGCAGTCCCCAGTCCGCGAGGAGCGCGTACACCTCGCTCTGGGCGGAGACGGGCGGGTTCGGCCACGCCCCGATGCCGTGCACGAGCATCCGGAGCCGCGACAGTCGGCGGTGCATGAGGTCGAGCGCGGCCGCGTTCTTGCCCTCGGACTTCTGGCGCAGCGAGCCGGAGGCCGCGTTGCGCGGGTTAGCGAAGACGCGCTCCCCCGACTCCGCCTGCTCGGCGTTGAGCTCGCGGAACGCCTCGACGGGGAAGAAGATCTCGCCGCGCACCTCCACGATCGGCGGATGCCCCGAGCCCGAGAGCCGCGCGGGGATGCCCTGCACGAAGCGGATGTTCTCCGTGACATCCTCGCCGACCACGCCGTCGCCCCGGGTCGCGGCCGACGTCAGGCGACCGTTCTCGTACCGCAGGTTGATCGCGAGTCCGTCGATCTTGAGCTCGCACAAGTAGTCGACTCGCCGCCCCGCGTCGCGCTCCACCTTCGCCGCCCACGCCGTGAACTCGTCGATCGAGAACACGTTGTCGAGGCTCAGCATTCGCTCGGCGTGCTGCACGGGGTCGAAGAGGGACGCGGCTCGCCCGCCGACGGTCTGGGTGGGGCTGTCCTGCCCCTGGAGCTCAGGATGCTCCCGCTCGAGCTCCTCGAGGCGTCGCATCATCGCGTCGTACTCGGCGTCGCTGACGAGCTCCTCGTCGCGCTCGTAGTAGGCGTCGCGCAGCTCGAGGATGCGAGCCGTGAGCTCGTCCACCTCCGCCTTGGCTGCGAGAAGGGCGGAATCCGCGTGCTGGGGAACGAGCTCGTCTGCCACGGCTCTCAGCCTACGGCTGACCCCCGACGACAGTCAGGCCTTGCCCAGGACGGGCGGCGATTGTAGGGATGCTACGAGGCGATTGAGCATCCCGACTCTTGTGGCTAGGTTCGCGCCATGCCGGTTCTCCAGTCGCAGGAGTCGATCACGACCACCGACGGCGTGCAGCTCGCCGCCACGCGTTTTCGATCGGAGGCCGACGCGCACTCGGCGATCCTGGTGGCGGGCGCGACCGCGGTGCCGCAGGGCTTCTACCGCCGGTTCGCCCAGTCCGCCGCCGAGCGCGGCTTCGAGACCCTCACCCTCGACTACCGCGGCACGGGTCAGTCCCGGCCCGCGAGCCTGCGCGGCTACCGCATGGACTTCACCGACTGGGCCCGACGCGACATGGACGCCGCGATCGACGCCCTGAACCCGGATGCCCGACCCGTCTTTCTCGTGGGCCACTCGTACGGCGGCATGGCCTTCGGCCTGGTGCCCCGCCCCGACCGCATCCGGGGGATGTACGGCTTCGGCATCGGCACAGGGTGGGACGGGTTCATCCCGGGCGCGGAGCGCTGGCGTGTCCGCGCGGTGTGGAACCTGGTCGGCCCCGCGCTCACGGTGACCCACGGCTACCTCCCCTGGAGCCGAGTCATGTCGGGTGAGGACCTGCCGAGCGACATCTTCTGGCAGTGGCGCCGCTGGTGCTCCCGCCGGTTCGGTCTGCTCGACGACCCGACGCTGCCCGAAGCGCGCGAGGAGTACGCGCGAGTGACGACGCCGATGGTGCTGGCGAACGCCACCGACGATCTATGGGCGCAACCGGCTGCGCGCGACGCGATCATGACGGGCTACACGTCCGCCCCGTGGCGCACCGCCGACATCGACGTCTCGACGCGAGGGATCGGCGCGGTCGGCCACATGGGCTACTTCCGGGAGCGCGCGGTGCCGCTGTGGGACGACGTGTTCCGCGTGTTCGACGAGCTCAGGCGGGAACCGGCACCGCGCTGACCGTGCGGTCGATCGTGCACTGGCCGAGCACCCGCGTGCCGACGTAGACCACCGCGGTCTGACCGGGGGCGACCCCGTCGAGCGGGTCGACGGGGGTGATGACGAGCTCGTGCTCGGTCACTGCCGCGACCGCGGGTACCGGATCGGCGTGGGCTCGGATCTGCACCTCGCAGTCGAAGCTCGACGACTGCGGCGGGATGCCCGCCCAGGTGTACCGCGACCCCGCGATCTCGGCCACGGCAAGCGCCTCCCGCGGACCCACGACCACCTCGTTGGTCTTCGGCCGCACCTCGAGCACGAACCGCGGCTTGCCGTCCTCGGCGGGGTACCCGATGCTCAGCCCCTTGCGCTGACCGACGGTGAACGCCGCAGCGCCCTCATGGGTGCCGAGCACCGCGCCCGACCGGTCGACGATGGGCCCGGGTTCCGCGCCGACCCGGCCCGCGAGCCACCCGCGGGTGTCGCCGTCGGGGATGAAGCAGATGTCGTGCGAGTCGGGCTTCTGCGCGAGGTCGAAGCCGCGGGCCGCCGCCTCCGCGCGCACCTCCGCCTTCGAGGGTGTCGCGCCCAGCGGGAACATGGCGTGCTCGAGCTGCTCGGCGGTGAGTACCCCCAGAACGTACGACTGGTCCTTCGCCCAGGCAGCCGCGCGGTGCAGCTCCCGGTTGCCGTCGGCGTCGGTGACGATGCTCGCGTAATGGCCTGTCGCGACGGCGTCGAAGCCGAGCGCGAGCGCCTTGTCGAGGAGCGCGGCGAACTTGATCCGCTCGTTGCAGCGCATGCACGGGTTGGGGGTGCGGCCGGCGGAGTACTCGGCGACGAAGTCGTCGACGACGTCGGCAGCGAAGCGCTCGGAGAAGTCCCACACGTAGAAGGGGATGCCGAGCATCCCCGCGACCCGCCGGGCGTCCATCGAGTCCTCGATGGTGCAGCACCCCCGCGCCCCCGTGCGGAGGGTGCCCGGCTGCCGGCTGAGAGCCAGGTGCACTCCGACGACGTCGTGACCCGCGTCGACGGCGCGCGCCGCGGCCACGGCGGAGTCGACTCCCCCGCTCATCGCCGCCAGCACCTTCATGCCGACCAGTCTACGTTCGCCCCTACGCGAGACCGGCGGCGCGGGCACGCTCGACGGCGCCCGGGAGCGCAGCGAGCAGTGCGTCGACCTCCGCCTCGCTCGACTCGTGCCCGAGAGTGAACCGCAGCGCACCGCGGGCGCCGCGCTCGTCCACGCCCATCGCGAGCAGGACGTGGGATGCCTCGGGCACGCCCGCCTGGCACGCGGACCCCGTGGACACGCTGAACCCCGCCGAGTCGAGGAGGAACAGCAGGGAGTCGCCGTCGCAGCCGGGGAACGTGAAGTGCGCGTTGCCCGGCAGGCGGTCGACGGGGTCGCCGCGGAGCACCGCGTCCGGGACGGCGGCGACCACTCCCGCGATGAGCCGGTCTCGGAGCGCGCGCAGGTCGGGGCCGGGCAGCGCGGCGGTCGCCACGGCGAAGGCGTGGGCACCCGCCGCATCCAGCGTCCCCGAGCGGGCGCGCTGCTGGTTGCCGCCGTGCAGCAGAGGGGTCACGGTCGCTCCGCGCGCGATCACGAGCGCCCCGACGCCGACCGGTCCCCCGATCTTGTGCGCGGAGACGCTCAGCGCGGCCGCACCCGAGCCGGCGAAGTCCACCGGCACCGAGCCGAACGCCGACACGGCATCGACGTGCACCGGAACCCCGTGCGCTGCGGCGAGCTCCACGATGCGCTCGACCGGCTGGAGGGTTCCGACCTCGTTGTTCGCCTGGAGGGTCGTCACGAGGGCGACGTCCCCATCGAGTGCCGCCTCGAGAGCGACGAGGTCGATGCGCCCGAACCCGTCGACGGGAATCCACTCGACGACCGCGCCCTCGTGCCGCTCCAACCATTCGAGGGCGTCGATGGTCGCGTGATGCTCCGCGCGGGTGGACAGGATGCGCCTCCGCGGAGCCCTCGCCCAGTACAGCCCCTTGATCGCCAGGTTGATGGCTTCCGTGCCGCCCGACGTGAACGTGAGCTCGACGGCATCCGCGCCGAGGGCGGCGGCGATCGTGTGGCGTGCGTCTTCGAGCATCCGGCGGGCCGCCTGCCCCTGCGAGTGGATGCTCGACGGGTTGCCCACGACGGACAGCGCGCTCGTGTACGCCGCGAGCACCTCCGGCGTCATCGGCGTGGTGGCGGCGTGGTCAAGGTAGATCGCCACGGTTCATTACTCTAGAACGCATGCCTGAACCCCTTGACGACCTCGGCGTGCGCCTCACCGCGCAGGGCGGTCGGCTCAAGGTGTGGTCGGCGAGCGCCACTGCTCTCGAGCTGTGCGTCTTCGACGACAAGGACATCAACTGGGTGGCGCAGTCGGTTCCGCTCGTCAAGGGCGACGGCGACGTCTGGTCGGTGACGACGCCGCTGCTGCAGCCCGGCACGCGCTACTCGATCCGGGCGACGGGCCCCACGGGCCCGGGGCACTCGTTCGATCCGGCGCTGCACCTCATCGACCCCTACGCCCGGGGGCTGGTGCGCGCCGGCAACGGCGAGTGGCGGGGGTACGTGCAGGAGGAGGACACCTTCGACTGGGGCGATTCGGAGAAGCCGGGCATCCCCCTCGACCACACGGTGCTCTACGAGGCGCACGCGAAGGGCCTCACGAAGCTCAACCCGGCCGTCCCGGAGGACCTCCGCGGAACCTACGCCGGACTCGCCCACCCCTCGACGATCGAGTATCTGAAGGACCTCGGGGTCACGACGATCGAGCTGCTGCCCGTGCAGGCGTTTGTGAGCGAGCAGCGACTCATCAAGCAGGGCCTCGTCAACTACTGGGGGTACAACACCCTCAACTTCTTCACCCCGCACGCGCTCTACGCGAGCCGCGAGGCCCAGTTCGGCGGGACCGGAGCGGTGCTTCGCGAGTTCAAGGGGATGGTCAAGCTCCTCCACGAGGCTGGCCTCGAGGTCGTGCTCGACGTCGTCTACAACCACACCGCCGAGGAGGGCCCGAAGGGGCCGACGACCTCGTTCCGCGGACTCGACAACAAGAACTACTACCGCCAGACCGCCGAGGGCGACTACGTCGACACCACCGGGTGCGGCAACTCCCTCAACACTGCGACGCCCGCGGTGCAGCAGCTCATCCTCGACTCGCTCAGCTACTGGGCGAACGACCTGCAGGTCGACGGCTTCCGCTTCGACCTCGCGGCCGAGTTGGGGCGGGATGCCGGGCACGAGTTCCAGCCCGAGCATCCGCTGCTCCTCGCGATCCGCGACGACGCCCGCCTCCAGTCGGCGAAGATCATCGCGGAGCCGTGGGACGTCGGCATGGGCGGCTGGCAGGTCGGCAACTTCCCCGGGGTCGGACCCACCGGACGCGGCTGGAGCGAATGGAACGACGGCTACCGCGACCGGATGCGCGACTTCTGGCTCACCGACATCGCCGCCGCGCGCGCCAACGGGGTCGCACCGAACGGTATCGGCTCGCTCGCGCGCCGTCTCGCCGGCTCCGCGCACGTGTTCTCGCAGGAGCGCGGTCCCCTCGCGTCCGTGAACTTCATCACCGCTCACGACGGGTTCACGATGGCCGACCTCACCGCCTACAACCAGAAGCACAACCTGGGCAACGGCGAGAACAACCGCGACGGCAGCGACAACAACCACTCGTTCAACCACGGCGTCGAAGGCCCGAGCGACAAGCCCGAGATCGTGGATGCCCGCCGCAAAGCCATGCGGAATCTCCTCGGCACCCTGCTGCTGTCCGCCGGCATCCCGATGCTCACCGCCGGCGACGAGTTCGGCCGCACCCAGCGGGGCAACAACAACGCGTACTGCCACGACAGCGAGCTGACGTGGCTGCCGTGGGAGCACGAGGAGTGGCAGGAGGATCTGCTCGCGGTCTCTCGCCAGCTGATCGCGTTCCGTCGCGAGAACCCCGCACTGCGACCGGTGCGCTACGGCAAGTGGGGCGAGACCGTGCCGAGCGCCACGCAGATGGACTGGTTCAACAAGCAGGGCGAGGCGATGGACGAGGAGGACTGGAACTCCCCCGAGGAGCGCACCCTCCAGTACCTCGCGGCGTCCACGCCCGAGTTCGAGGAGTTCAACCGCATCCTCCTCATCGTGCACGGCCTCGAGGACGACGTGGACGTCATCCTCCCCGCTCACGAAGGCGTCGCGGGGTACTCGCTGCTGTGGGACTCCGCGCTCGAGGAACACGCAGACCCGCTCGTGGACTACCTCCCCGGGTCGACCCGACGCGTGTCGGGGGCGTCGATGCAGCTGTTCCGGGCGCACGGCGCCCAGTAGGTCCCTCGCTGTGGACAAGTCCGGCGAGCGGTCGCCGGCCTGACCTACGGTGCCGGGATGCGTCTGACTCCCGCACTCGTCGTGCTCGCCTGTGCCCTGCCGCTCGCCGCCTGCGCTCCCGCCGCCCCGGAGACGGAGCCCGCTCCCCCGGGCCGCGCGTGGGCGCAACCCGCGCTCTCGTTCGAGACGGAGGAGGAGGCGCTGGCGGCGGCGATGGAGGTGTACGAGGCGTACGTGGCGACAGGCGAGTCAATTACCGGGGATGCCGGCGAGCGACCCGAGCGGATCGAGCAGCTGGTCACTGACGCCCACTATGAAGAAAAACTGCATACCTACTCCAGTTACCGCGATCGTGGCCTACGGACCGTCGGTAGTTCTGTTCTGCTAGATACCCGCTTGCAAAGCTGGGACAACGAATCGATTGTTATCTACGCCTGCCAGGACTTCACAGGCATTCGCGTTCTCGACAGCGCCGGCGCTGACGCCACACCCGCGGATCGACCGAACGTCGCGACCTTCGTGGTCACCTTCGAGGTAGACGAGCGATCAGTGCTCGTAGATCACAGCGAGCTCTGGAGCCATGGGTCATCATGCTTCTGACGCTATTGCTCGCGACCAGTCTGACGGCTGGCTGCGAAGGCGACGGATTGAACCTGGGCTCCTGCGACTACTCCGGCTCGCTCGACAACGGCGGCGTCACGCTCGAGGGAGGCGGGAGCTACTCGGGCTCCGACGGCGGCGGGGGCGGCGACATCCTGATCGACCTCGACGACGGAGTGAACGATCCGTTCGCGAACTGCACAGTGGTGCTCGACGGGCGGTGCCGCGCCGTCGGTCCCGGTCGCGACACTCCCCCGGCGGCGGGCACCGTGACGCTCGCCGACATCGCCCACCTCGTGCCCGACCTCGGCACGCTCAGCACGCAGCCCGCCGGGTGGGCGCCACTCCGCCTCCCCGCGAACCCGATCTCGAGTGCGAGCACCCACACGGTCGGAGCGACGCTGCTCGGTGCACCGGCGAACGTGCGCTTCACCCCGGTCGAGTGGTACTGGGACTACGGAGACGGCTCCACCGGAACGTCCGAGACGGGAGGCGCCCGGTGGGAGTCGCTCGGCATCGCGGAATTCGACCCCACGCCCACGAGTCACGCCTACCGGTCCCGCGGCACGTACACCCTGACGGTGTCCATCGCCTTCCGGGCGGAGTACCAGGTCGCGGGCGGACCGTGGATCCCCATCGCGGGTACCCTCGTGCGCACCGGCCCGAGCGCCGACATCCGCATCATGTCCGCGAAGACGGTGCTCGTCGACGAGGACTGCGTGCGCAACCCGCACGGACCGGGGTGCTGACCGCGATACCCTGAGCGGATGGCCGCTGGAACCCCCGCCACCGTGGCACTGACCGCCGCGGGCATCCCCTTCACCGAGCACTCCTACGACCACGACCCTGGCACCACCAACTTCGGGCTCGAGGCAGCGGAGGCGCTCCAACTCGACCCGGAGCAGGTCTTCAAGACCCTCCTCGCCGACGTCGACGGCTCCCTCGTCGTCGGCATCGTCCCGGTGACCGGCAAGCTCGACCTCAAGGCCCTCGCGAGCGCGGTGGGCGGCAAGCGGGCCGAGATGGCCGACCCGAAGCTCGCCGAGCGGCGCACGGGCTACATCGTCGGCGGAATCAGCCCCATCGGCCAGAAGAACCGCCACACCACCGTGCTCGACGAGACAGCGGAACTGTACGACACCGTGTTCGTCAGCGGCGGCCGCCGAGGCCTCGACATCGAGCTCGCCCCCGCGGACCTGGTGCGCGCGACCGACGCCGTCGTGGCGGCGATCGCGCGCACCTGACTACTCCGCGACGGCGATGAGCCCGAGCTCCGCGGGCGACGCGATGAGCGCGTTCCGCGGCACGACGCGCACCGTGTAGCCGAAGCTGCCGGCGCGGGCGAGCGGCACCGTGCCCGCGAATACCGGCGGGCGGGCGTCCCCCTCGGCGGGCGCCAGCTCGAGATGAGTGACCCCGTCGAGTCGGTCGCTCTCGTGGGCCCGACCGTAGACGACCTCGACGAGCACGTCGTCCGGCGACAGACCGTCGAGCTCGACGGTCGCGCGAAGGTGCAGCTCGTCGCCGACCTGCGGCACCGAGTCAACGCCGCCGGACTCGACGTGCGCGACGTGCACCTTCGGCCACGCGTCGGTGACGCGCTTCTTCCACGCGGCGAGGTCTCGAGCGGGCCGGTAGCCATCGGCGGTGATGCGCCGCTCGGCGCCCGCCGCCGGGACATACAGGCGCTCGACGTATTGCGTGACCATGCGCTCGGCCGACAGCTCGGGCGAGAGCGTCGCGAGCGTGTGACGGATCGAGGCGACCCATCGCGTCGGCACGCCGTCGGTGCCGCGGTCGTAGAACCGTGGCGCGATCTGGTGCTCGATGAGGTCGTACAGGCTGTCGGCCTCGAGCTTGTCGCGCTCGGCACCGTCGCCCGCGGAGTCGGCGGAGGGGATGGCCCAGCCGTTCTCCTCGTCGTAGTACTCGGCCCACCAGCCGTCGAGGATCGACAGGTTGAGCGAGCCGTTGAGGGCCGCCTTCATCCCCGATGTGCCGCACGCCTCGAGGGGCCGCAGCGGGTTGTTGAGCCACACGTCCGTGCCTGGGTACAGGATCTTGGCCATGCCGATGTCGTAGTTCGGCAGGAACACGATGCGGCGACGAACCTCCGGGTCCGACGCGAACTCCACGAGGCGCTGGATGAGGCGCTTGCCCTCGTCGTCGGCGGGATGCGACTTGCCTGCGATCACGAGCTGCACGGGGCGCTCGGGGTGCAGCAGAAGCGCCCGCAGCCGCTCGGGGTCGTGGAGCATGAGGGTGAGGCGCTTGTAGGTCGGCACCCGTCGGGCGAAGCCGATGGTCAGCACGTCCGGGTCCAGCAGCTCGGAGAACCACGAGGGGTCGCCCACCCCGGGGTTCTGCTCCTGCCACGCGAGGCTGACACGGCGGCGGGCATCCGAGACGAGCTGCTCGCGCATCCGGCGCTTGACCGACCAGAGGTCCTTGTCGCTCACGACGGGCGACATCCAGTCGCACGACGTCGGGTCGGAGCCGTCGAACTTCTCCGCCGCGAGAGCGGTGAGCATCGGGTCGGTCCACGTCGGGGCGTGCACGCCGTTGGTGACCGACGTGATCGGCACGTCGTCCGCGTCGAAGCCCGGCCAGAGCGGACCGAACATCCCGCGGGAGACCTCGCCGTGGAGCTTCGAGACGCCGTTGGCCCGCTGGGCGAGCCGCAGCCCCATGACCGCCATGTTGAACTTGGTGGCGTCGCCGCCCTCGTAGTCCTCGGTACCGAGGGCGAGCACGTCGGCGGGGTCGACGCCGGGGAGCAGATCGGTCGAGACGTAGCGCGTGACGAGGTCGACCTCGAAGCGGTCGATGCCCGCCGGGACGGGTGTGTGGGTCGTGAAGACGGTGCCCGCGCGAACGACCTGGAGCGCGGCGTCGAAGGAGAGCCCGTCGCCGATGAGATCGCTGATGCGCTCGAGTCCGAGGAATCCGGCGTGGCCCTCGTTGGTGTGGAACACCTCCGGGGCAGGCGCTCCGGTGAGTTCGACGAAGGCCTTGATGGCCCGCACGCCACCGACGCCGAGGAGGAGCTCCTGGAGGAGGCGGTGCTCGCCGCCCCCTCCGTAGAGCCGGTCGGTGACGGAGCGCAGCGACTCCTCGTTCTCCGGGATGTCGGTGTCGAGGAGGAGCAGCGGGATGCGCCCGACGCGCACCTGCCAGATGCGCGCCGAGAGCGCCTTGCCGTCGGGCAGCGCGAGCACGACGTGCGCGGCGGTGCCATCGGGGTGACGCAGCACGGTCAGGGGCAGGCCGTCGGGATCGAGCACGGGGTAGGACTCGAGCTGCCAGCCCTCGCGGGAGATCGCCTGGCGGAAGTACCCGGCGCGGTAGAAGAGACCGACGCCGATGATCGGTACGCCGAGGTCGCTCGCGGCCTTGAGGTGGTCTCCGGCGAGGATCCCGAGGCCGCCGGAGTACTGCGGCAGGGCGGCCGCGATTCCGAACTCGGGCGAGAAGTAGGCGATGGAGGCCGGAGCATCCGGGAGCGACTGGTACCACCGCGGCTTCTCGAGGTAGTCGTGCAGCTCCGCGACGAGGCCGTCAACGGTGGCGACGAACGAGTCGTCCGCGGCGAGCTCGTCCAGTCGTGCCGGGTCGACGGCGCCGAGCAAGGCGATCGGGTCGTTGCCGGTCGCATCCCACAGTCGCGCATCGATGGAGCGGAACAACTGCCGCGTGGGCTGGTGCCACGACCGGCGGAGGTTCGTGGAGAGCTCCTCGAGGCCGGTGAGCCGCTCGGGGAGCACCGTCCGGACCGTAAACCTGCGTATCGCTTTCACCCGTCCCACGATAAAGGCACGAGGTTGCCGAAATGTAAAGCGGTTGGCAACGCGGGCAAAAGGGGTACGGTCGAGGAGTGGTAGTCGAGTACGAGCCGAGGCTGGGTCGCATCCCGATCCGCCACCTCGCGCCCCAGCAGCCCGGAAACCTGTGGCCCGCCAAGGCCTACGCCGGAGAGGTGGTGCCGTTCGAGGCGACCGTCTTCCGCGAGGGCCACGACAGACTGGGTGTTCGCCTCATCATCACCGATCCGACGGGGCGCGCGACGACGTTCCGGATGCGGTCGGTCGCCGCCGGCACGGACCGCTGGCGGGCTGAGCTGCAGCTCAACGTCGAGGGGACCTGGACGTGGAAGGTGCGCGCCTTCGCCGACGACTGGGCGACGTGGCTGCACAACGCCGAGGTCAAGATCCCCGCCGGAATCGATGTGGACCTCATGATCACGATGGGCCGCGATCTGCTCGAGCGCGCCGGCACCCGCAAGGTCGTGGCGGATGCCGCTGCCGCCTTCGCCGACCCGGCCCTGAGCCCCGAGGCGAAGCTCGCCGTCGCACTCGACCCGCGCCTCACCGCCGCGATCGAGGCGAAGCCGCTCGCGAGCCTGACCACCGAGAGCGAGCCGCTCAGCCTCCGGGTAGAGCGCCCCCGGGCCGGAGTGGGAAGTTGGTACGAGTTCTTCCCCCGCAGCGAGGGCGCCAAGCGCGCCAAGGACGGCACGTGGACGAGCGGCACCTTCCGGACGGCGGCGAAGCGACTGCCGGCGGTGGCGGAGATGGGCTTCGACGTGCTGTACCTGCCGCCGATCCATCCGATCGGCCACGCGTTCCGCAAGGGCCCCAACAATTCGCTCGTCACTCAGCCGGGCGACCCGGGGTCGCCGTGGGCGATCGGTTCGGCGGACGGCGGGCACGACGCCGTGCATCCCGATCTCGGCACCGTCAAGGACTTCCAATTCTTCCTGCAGACCGCGAACAAGCTCGGCATCGAGGTCGCGCTGGACTTCGCACTGCAGTGCTCCCCCGACCACCCGTGGGTCACGGAGCATCCGGAGTGGTTCACTCACCTCCCGGACGGGTCGATCGCGTATGCGGAGAATCCGCCGAAGAAGTACCAGGACATCTACCCCATCAACTTCGACACCGACCCGGTCGGCATCCGCACCGAGGTGCTGCGGCTGCTGCGCTACTGGATCGGTCTCGGCGTGCGCATCTTCCGCGTCGACAACCCGCACACGAAGCCCCTCCAGTTCTGGGAGGTCGTGCTCCACGAGATAAACACGGAGTTCCCGGACGTCGTCTTCCTCGCGGAGGCGTTCACCCGCCCGGCGATGCTGCACTCCCTCGCCCAGGTCGGCTACCAGCAGTCGTACACCTACTTCACGTGGCGCAACACGAAGGCCGAGCTCGAGGAGTTCTTCACGTCGATCTCGCACGAGACGAGCGCGTTCCTCCGGCCCAACCTGTTCGTGAACACCCCCGACATCCTCACCGAGTACCTCCAGTTCGGTGGACTGCCGGCATACCGGATCCGCGCCGCGCTCGCCGCGACGGCGAGTCCCAGCTGGGGTGTGTACGCGGGCTACGAGCTCTTCGAGCACGTCGCGCGGCCGGGCAGCGAGGAGAACATCGACAACGAGAAGTACGAGTACAAGCAGCGCGACTGGGCCGCCGCCGAGAAGGCGGGCACGAGCCTCGCGCCGTACCTCACGCGGCTCAACCTCATCCGCGCCGCCCACCCGGCGCTGCGCCAGCTGCGCAACCTCGACGTGCACTGGAGCGACGACGACTCCATCCTCGTGTACTCGAAGTTCCTCGACGGGGCCTACACGGAGGGCGCGGGAACCGATGCCCTCATCATGGTCGTCAACGTCGATCCGCACTCCGTGCGCGAGACGATGGTCCACCTCGACCTGACCCGGCTGGGTCTCGCGCCCGACGCGCGCTTCACCGTGCGCGACCTGCTCACCGGCGACTCCTTCGAGTGGGGGCGCGACAACTACGTCCGCCTCGACGCCTTCACCCAGCCGCTGCACATCCTGCACGTCGAGTACCCCAAGGGACGGTAACCGGATGCCCGCCAAGAAGACCGTCGCCCTGCCCAAGCTCCACCCCGATCACATCGCCTCCCTCGTGGCCGGCTCCCACCCGCAGCCGCACTCCGCGCTCGGGCAGCACGAGGTCGACGGCGGCTGGGTGGTGCGCGTCGTGCGACCGCTCGCCGAGACGGTCACCCTCGTGCGGGCGGACGGCACCCGCATCCCGCTCGAGCACGTCGACGCCGGCCTGTGGCACGGCTTCGCCCCGGGAGCGGGTCAGGCGTACACCGTCGAGACGACCTACGACAACGGACCCGCCTGGACGGCCGACGACCCGTACCGCTTCGTTCCCTCGGTCGGCGAGGTCGACCTGTACCTGTGGGGCGAAGGCAGGCACGAGCAGCTCTGGCACGTGCTCGGCGCGCACTACCGGCCGCACGAGGACGTCGTCGGCACGTCGTTCTCCGTGTGGGCACCGCACGCCCGGGCGGTGCGGGTGATCGGCGACTTCAACGGCTGGAACGGCGTCGGGCACGCGATGCGCCGCCTCGACGACAACGGCGTGTGGGAGCTCTTCATCCCCGGCCTCGAGCCGGGCACGGCCTACAAGTTCGAGTTGCTCACCGCGTCCGGCGACTGGGTGAAGCGCGCCGACCCGATGGCGCGCTACACGGAGGTGCCGCCCGCGACCGCGTCCAAGGTCGGCCAATCGCTGTTCCAGTGGAGCGACGGCGACTGGATGACCCGGCGCGCGCAGTCCGACCCGCACAACGGCGCCATGAGCGTCTACGAGCTGCACGTCGGCTCCTGGCGGCCCGGACTCGACTACCGGTCCCTCGCCGACGAGCTCATCGCCTACGTCGAGCAGACGGGGTTCACGCACGTCGAGTTCATGCCGCTGGCCGAGCATCCGTTCGGCGGGTCGTGGGGCTACCAGGTGACCGGCTACTACGCGCCGACGAGCCGCTTCGGCCACCCCGACGACCTCAAGTACCTCATCGACCGGCTGCACACCGCCGGCATCGGCGTGCTCATGGACTGGGTACCGGGCCACTTCCCGAAGGACGAGTGGGCGCTCGCCCGCTTCGACGGTCAACCGCTCTACGAGCACTCCGATCCGCGGCGCGGCGAGCAGATGGACTGGGGCACCTACATCTTCGACTTCGGCCAGTCGCAGGTGCGCAACTTCCTCGTGGCCAACGCGCTCTACTGGCTGGAGGAGTTCCACATCGACGGACTCCGGGTCGACGCCGTGGCATCCATGCTTTACCTCGACTACTCGCGAAAAGAGGGCGAGTGGCTGCCCAACAAGTACGGCGGACGGGAGAACCTCGAGGCGATCAGCTTCCTCCAGGAGGTCAACGCGACCGCCTACAAGCGCAACCCCGGCATCGTGATGATCGCCGAGGAGTCGACGAGCTGGCCGGGCGTCACGAAGCCGACCGCGTCGTCCGGTCTCGGCTTCGGCATCAAATGGAACATGGGCTGGATGCACGACTCCCTGCAGTACATGCAGGAGGACCCGATGTACCGCTCGTACCACCACAACGACATCACCTTCTCGTTCTTCTACGCGTTCAGCGAGAACTTCATGCTGCCGATCAGCCACGACGAGGTCGTGCACGGCAAGGGCTCGCTGCTGCACAAGATGCCGGGCGACCAGTGGCAGAAGCTCGCGAACGTTCGCGTGTACCTGTCGTTCATGTGGGCGCACCCCGGCAAGCAGCTGCTCTTCATGGGCAGCGAGTTCGGGCAGCCGTCGGAGTGGAGCGAGGAGCGCGGTCTCGACTGGTGGATCCTCGACCAGCCCGTTCATCAGGGGCTGCAGAGGCTCGTCGGCGAGCTCAACCGCGTCTACCGCGAGAGCCCGGCGCTCTGGGAGCAAGACAACTCGGAAGCCGGGTTCGAGTGGATCGACGGCGGCAACTCTGCCCAGAACGTGCTCGCGTTCGTGCGCTGGTCGCGCTCCGGTGAGCCCCTCGTCGGCCTGTTCAACTTCAGCGGCAACCCCGTCGGACCGTATCGGATCGGCCTGCCGTTCGCCGGGCAGTGGCGCGAGGTCATCAATACCGACGCGGCCGAGTTCGGCGGCTCCGGGGTGGGCAACTACGGCTCGGTGACCGCGTCGGAGGAGCCGTGGGGCGGCCGCCCCGCGTCCGTCGAGCTCACGTTGCCGCCGCTCGGCGGGCTGTGGCTGGCGCCCGCGCGCTGACGCGCTGACGGGCTAACGCTCGCGCGGGAGACGGATGCTCTGCAGCATCCCGCGCAGCAACGAGCGCCGACCGGGCTGCTCGGGTGCCACATCCGCCGTGCGCAGCACCTGCAGGGTGCGTCCGTCGCGCAGCTCGAAGCCGGGGAAGTCGAAGATGGTCGAGTAGCCGGCGGCGCGCTCCAGGTCGGATGCCCGCCCCACGCGCAGCGCGAGAACCACCGAGGTCGCGAACAGCGCGAGCATGACGGCCGCCGAGACGGCCGCCCCGACGAGTACCCCGGCGACGGAGAACACCCCCAGCCCGATGAGGCCCGCCACTCCCCCGAGCTGGGCGAGTCGGGCCCGCAGATCCCACTGCCAGGCGGTGGGGCGCACGGCGGTCATCCTGCGGTCGTCTCAGTACAGCAGGAGGGTGAGGCGGCGACGGGCGGCGACCACGCGCGGGTCCTCGCCGCCCGCGATCTCGAAGTACTCGAGCAGCCGCGCGCGGATCGCGTCCTTGCCCGCCGCGTCGAGGCTCGGGAACAGGTCGAGGAGTCGCCCGAAGGCGTCCTCGAGGTGGCCGCCCGAGACGTCGAGGTCCGCGACGGCGAGCTGGGCATCCACGTCGCCCGGCTTCTCGGCGGCGGCACTGCGCACGTCGGCGGCGACGGCTCCATCGAGACGGGACAGGAGCGACACCTGGGCGAGACCGGCGACGGCGAGGTGGTCGCGCGGGTTCTGCGCGATCGCGGTCTCGTACGCCTTGATGGCCCGCGGGAAGTCGCCCTCGGTGATGGCGTCGTACGCCTCCTGGTGAAGCGGCGGCAGCGGCTCCTCGACGGGCTCGGCGGGCTCCGCGCCATCGGCGGGGATGCTCCCCGTGACGCCCTGCTGGGCGGCGAGCTGCAGCAGCTGGTCGAATACCGACCGCACGTCCTCCGCGGAGGGCACCCCCGCGAAGAGCTGGATCGGGCGGCCCCCGATGACCGCCGCGACCGTCGGCACCTCGGTGACCTGGAAGGCCTGAACGAGCTGCGGGTTGGTGGGCGCGTCGACGGTGGCGAGGGCGATGCGACCGGCGTACTCGCCGATGAGGGCGGAAAGCGAGGAGCCGATACCCTGCCCGATGAACTCGACGACGACGGGGACGCTCGCCGACAGGTCGAGGATCTGCGTGAACGTTGCGTCCGACGCTTCCCTGACGAGCCCGCCCGACGGTGCGGGCGCTCCCTGCGGCGGGGCCGGCGGCCGAACGAGGGAGGACAGGTCGACGGCGCCGCGAAGGTTCGCGCCGCTCAGGGGGGCGTTGGTCATCCGATCTCCGTTGCCGTGACGAGGCCCGTGCTGTAGCCGAGCAGGATTATCTTGCCATCGCTGCCCGCGGGGGGAACGTAGAACAGGAGCTGGTCGCTGTAGGTCGCGACGACTCCCTTCTGCGACACCGCGATGCCCGACAGCGTCTTCACCTGGCCGGTCGGGTTGATGGCAGCGCCCGCCTCGACGGGGGTCACCGTCGTGGCTTCGAGGAGGTTGACGGCGACGATCGCCCCGGCGTCGTTCGTCGCGAGCGCGATCGTGTCGCCCGGACCGGGGCCGTTCGTGAACGCCATCGACGCCGTGGTGGGCAGCGAGCCGCGCAACTGGTTCTTGGCGTCGAGCCCGACGCTCGTGCGCAGTGTGTCGCCCTCTGCCTCGAAGTCCAGGTAGGAGTCCGCGTCGACGTCCTCCATCAGGATCTCGCCGTACGCCTCGGCGAGAGCGCTCGGCGCGGTCGAGAGCAGCCCGGTGTCGGCGGGGAGCCGCGCGGCTCCGACGCTCGCGGGAGCGACGTCGGGCAGCACGGCCGAGGCCTCGAGCGTGATCGCGTACGTGACCTTGTAGTCGGAGCGGGGGTCCGGCTGCTCGAGGATGAGGGCGACCGGGGGGATCGTCGCATCCTTGTCGTCCTGGATGACAGCGAGCACCGTCCGCGGCCACGTGTCCGTCTGCTGTGGGAGCGTGAGCCGCACCGGGCCCTCGGGGATGGCGGGAAGGGCGGCGGCGGCCGGGTCGAGACCACGGATCGTGTAGTTCGCGAGGCGCAGCTCCAGCGCGGGCCCGTCGAAGCGGGTCTTGAGGAGCTCCGCGTCGCGGTTCGCGTCGGCCTCGGCCGTCACCGCGCTGATGCGGGCGACGATCCGCTCGACCTGGCGCACGGTCACGGCGGGCGGCTTCAGTTCTGACCCGGCAGGCACGGATGCACTGGGCTCGGGTGTCGGCCCGGTGCCCCCTCCCGGCCAGAATTCCGGGGAGCAGCCCGACAGGGCGAGGAGGCTCACGAGCGCGATGGGCACGGCGATCATGCCGCGGCGGCGACCGCTCGCCGCGGACTCGACGGGCTTGCGAGCGGGCTTGTACACGGGCTTCTTCGGAACCTTCGGCATCTTGCGGCGGGGACCGCGCGTGGAGCGCATGTGGTGGATGGCCCAGATCAGGAATCCGATTCCGACGAGCAGCACGATCGCACCGCCGACGATGAGGGGGCCCGCCCACGGCGTGGAGTTGTCGATGGGCCACGCGATGGCGATGTCCGCGGGGGCGGGCTCGACGCCGTCGGAGGCGATGAGGAAGGAGATGTTGTCCGGCACATTGACCGTCAGGGTGAGGTCCTCGTCCTTGACGTAGTCGTCGAGCCAGAGGTCGGAGCCGTTGGGGTCCGGCACTTCGGTCTCGGTCCCGGTGACCGTCTCGCTCACCAGCTCGCCGGTCTCCGGGTCGCGCGACACGGCCGTGTACGTGGTGTCGCCGATCCACGCGAGCACATCGCTCGTGCGGCCGTACGCAGCGAAGACCTCGCCGGATCCGGACACGGTGAGCGTCTGGCTGCCCTCGAACGCGTTGAGGGTGGCACCGTCGATGACGGTCACCGTGGCATCCGAGTCCACCGTCGTGGACAGGGTCACCCGGTCGGGTTCCGCGAGGATGGTGCGCTGAGCGACGCCGAAGCCGATCATGAGGGCGGCGACGACGAAAGCGACGATCGCGAGTACGAACCGCACGGACTACTCCTTTCGTGCCACCTGGCCGGAGAACTCGGGTTCAGCACCCTCCGCCGCGAAGCGCGCGGCCGCTCGTTCTGACGAGGGGAAGGCCTCCCGGGAACGCCCGGGAGAGGCAGCAACAAAGACAATCAAGAATAGCCGAACGGCCCTCGACGACGGTAACGGAGGCACTGGGAAGTGCCTGGGAAAGCTACACTCGACTGATCCCCCTCGTTCGATCCAAGGAGAGCCATGGCCGCCGGCGACACCGAATTCGGCACCGAGATGCGGGGCTACCGCAAGGATGAGGTCGACGCGGCGATCCAGGAGCTTCGGCGGGAGCTCATCAAGGCGAACGCCGACCGAGCGGATGCGGCCAAGGAGGTCAAGCGCCTGCTCGCGGTCAACGAAGACCTGCAGGCCGAGCTCGACGAGACCGGCAGCCCCACCTACAGCGGGCTCGGCACGAAGCTCGAGAACACGCTGCGCGTCGCGGAGGAGCAGTCGACTCGGCTCATCGCGCAGGCCGACATCGACGCGGAGAAGCTGCGGCAGTCCGTCACCGCCGAGGTGCAGAAGCTGCGCGCGGATGCCGCAGAGGAGTCGCAGCGGCTGCTCGATGAGGCGAGCGCCCGGGCATCCAAGGCTCTCGCCGACGCGAAGTCGGAGTCCGACTCCCTGCTCGCGCGCGCTCGCGCCGAGGCGGAGACCCTGAACCAGGATGCCCTGCGCGAGGCCGCGGCCGTGCGCGGCGCCGCCTCCACCGAGGCCGCCGAGGCCCGAGCTACCGCGAAGCGCGAGGCCGCCGCCCTCCGGGCCGACGCCGAGCGCGAGGCCGCGGAGCTGCGTGAGGCCGCGTCGCGCGAGGCGACGGCAGCCCGTGAGGCCGCCGCCGAGCTCGCCCGCGACTCGGAGCTCGGCCGCGCGACCTTCGAGAACGAGAACGCCCGACTGCGCGCCGACCTCGCTCGCGACCTCGAGCAGGGCCGCACGGATCTTGCGCGCGAGCTCGCCACCGGTCGCGCCGAGCTCGAGGCGGAGACCGCTGCGGCGCGCACGAAACTCGCCAACGACACCGCCGCCGCGCAGGAGAAGCTCGCCAACGACACTGCCGCCGCGCAGGAGAAGCTCCGCGTCGACACCGAGGCGGCTCGAGCCGCCCTCGAAGCGGACACCGCCGCAGCTCGGGCCGCCCTGGAGACCGAGACCACCGAGGCCCGAGCGACTCTCGAGGCCGAGGCGCGCAACACGCGCGCCCAGCTCGAGTCCGAGGCCCGTCGCACCCGCGCGGAGCTCGAAGCCGAGGTCACCGCGACCCGCACCGCGCTCGAGAACGAGGTGTCGTCCACGAAGGCGGCCCTCGAGAACGAGGTGTCCTCCACGAAGGCCGCGCTCGAGGCCGAGGTGTCCTCCACCAGGGCGGCGCTCGAGGCCGAGGTGTCTACGGCGCGCACGGCGGCCGAGACCGAGATCTCCGCGGCGCGGGCCGCTCTGGAGGCGGACACGGCATCCGCGCGATCGGCCCTCGACGCCGAGCTCACGACCGCGCGCGCCGAGCTGGAGGCCGAGACCGCCGCGACCCGGCAGGCTCTCGAGTCCGAGACGACCGCGGCGCGCAATGACCTCGAGGCGCAGACGGCGGCTGCGCAAGCGGCGCTCAACGCCGACATGGCCGAGCGCTCGGCCGCCCTCGCCGCAGAGATCAAGCAGAAGCGTGCCGCCCTCGACAAGGAGGTCTCGGAGGCGCGGGCGAAGCTCGCGCACGACATCGAGAAGCAGACCACGGACCTCGCCCGCGACATCGAGCGTCAGCGCGCCGAGCTCGCGAGCGAGACGGAGTCGACGCGGGCCGCGCTTGCCCACCAGTCGGACGAGACACGCTCCCGACTCGAGCGCGAGGCCGAGCAGGCTCGCACCGCTCTCGAACTGGAGCTCGCGACGCGACGGGACGAGGCCGAGAAAGCCTTCCTCGCCGCCCAGCAGGAGGCCACCTCGCAGACGCAGGCATTCCTCGCCGAGGCCCAGGCGCAGCTCGCGGAGGCCACCCAGCGCGCGGCTGACAAGCGCCGCGAGGCCGAGCGACTCGAGGCCGAGTCGACCGCCGCAGCGCGAGCCGTCCGCGAGGAGGCCGACGCCCACGCCCGCGAGGTGGTCGAGTCGGCGCAGGCGCGCGCGAAGTCGATCGTGGAGAGCGCGGAGAAGCGCCACGCCGAGCTCATCGCCGACGCCGAGGAGCGGCTCGCGAAGATCCGCATCGAGCGCGAGACCGTCGCCGGCTACTTCGAGAACCTGCGCGGCGTGCTGTCGCAGGCGGAAAAGGTCGCCTCGGAGCAGTAATCTGCACTGACCAGCGTTTCGACGACCCCGAAGGACCCGTGTGAAGATCCAGAACGCATTCCGTGTGGGGCTCCTCGGCGGGCTCGGCGTGCTCGTGGCCGTCGGCATCGGCGCGACCGTGGCATCCCTCGCCACGATCCTCACCTACGTCGGCGCCGCGCTGTTCCTCGCGCTCGGCCTCGACCCCGTGGTGAGCTGGCTCGAGCGCCACAAGTTCCCGCGGCCGCTCGCCATCGTGACTGTCCTGGTGGGCGTGCTCGCCGTCTTCGCGGGCCTCATCTTCGCGATCGTGCCGGTCATCATCGACCAGGTGCAGACGGCGACCAAGACGATCCCGAGGTTCATCGACTCGTTCTTCGACGGGACGGCGCGCAAGTTCATCGAGGACACGTTCCCGTGGATCAACGTGCAGGACATGCTCGACGGCATCCAGGACTGGCTGGGCACCCTCGACTGGACGCAGGTCGGCGGCGGCGTGCTGACGGTCGGCATCGGCATCGCGACCGGGGCGACGGGCGCGGTGATCGTGCTCATCCTCACGATCTACTTCGTGTCGTCGCTGTCGAGCCTCAAGCGCGGCATCTACCGCCTGGTGCCCGCATCGAAGCGGCCCACGTTCATCGATCTCGCCGAACAGGTCTCCAAGGCCGTCGGTCGGTTCGTGAGCGGACAGGTGCTCCTGGCCCTGTGCAACGGGGTGCTCTCGTTCCTCGTGCTCACGGTGATCCTGCCGTGGTTCGGCGTCCAGATCTCCTACTCGGCCCTGCTCGCGTTCATCGCCTTCCTCGGGTCGCTCATCCCGCTCGTCGGCACCATCTCGGGGTCGGTCGTCATCACCCTGCTCGTGCTGCTGTTCGACGGCTCGCCCGCGTGGTTCATCGTCGGCATCTACTACCTCGTCTACATGCAGCTCGAGGCCTACGTGCTCAACCCGCGGATCATGGCCCAGGCCGTGAAGGTGCCGGGCGCGGTGGTCGTGATCGCCGCACTCGCGGGAGGCACGCTGCTGGGCATCCTCGGCGCACTCATCGCGATCCCGGTGGCTGCCGCGATCATGCTCGTCATCGACCAGGTCTTCGTGCCGCGGCAGGAAGAGCTGTAGCGGCTACTCGTCCCACGTTCGCGGCAGGGGCAGGACCCCGGGGTTCAGCCGCGCCACGATCTCCGTGAGCACACGGTAGGTCTGCTCCTCCCCCACCCACAGGTGCTTGCCGCCTTCCACGGCGACGAACTCGAGGTCCGGAACGCTCGCGAAGCGCTCGCGCGCCTCGCCGGGACGCAAGTAGTCGTCGAGCTCGGGGATGACGGCCACGAGCCGCTTGCCGCTTCCCGCCCACGCGGCGACCTCCTCGGGCGATGTCCTGTGCAGCGGCGGCGAGAGCAGGATGGCGCCGACGATGGGATGCGCGAGCCCCCACTTGAGCGTGACCTCCGTGCCGAACGACCACCCCACGAGCCACGGGTTCGGCAGGCCGCGGTCGGCGACGAAGTCCATCGCTGCCGCGAGGTCGTGCTGCTCGTCGACGCCGTGCCCGAACTGCCCCTGAGAGGTGCCGCGCGGGGAGGTGACCCCCCGGAAGTTGAAGCGCAGCACCGCGATGTCCGCGAGGGCGGGCAGCCGCGCGGCCGCCTTGCGCAGGATGTGCGAGTCCATGAAGCCGCCTGCGGTGGGCAGCGGATGCAGGGCCACGATCGTCGCGACGGGGTCTGCGGCCTCGGGCAGCGCGAGCTCCCCCACGAGAGTCAGCCCGTCGGCGGTGTGCAGCTCGATGTCTTCGCGCCGGGCGGGCAGCTCGGTCGCGCCGCGGATCTCGATCGTCATAGGGCTCCTAGGTCCTGATCTTCCAGCAGTGCACATGCCAGTGCCGACGCGCGGCCAGGTCGTCGGCCTCGCCGAACAACCCGTCGGCGCGCCACGCCACGAGGTGGGCGAGTCCGGGCTCGATCTCGAGTCCGCAGCCCGGACAGGTGTACACCTTGACCGCACTCGCGGCCGTGAGGGGCTGCACGTTCCAGAGCCCGTCGCGCTTGCTCTCGGTGTGCAGGCGACCCTGGAGCGCCCTCGCGAGATCGAGCTCGGGAACCTCGTCCCGGTCCCGACGTCCGCGGGGTCGGTTCGAGCGGGGCATGCCTCCAGCCTACTCAGGCCGAGTCGTCGAACTGCTCGAGCCGGGCCTCCTCGAGGTCGAGCATCACCTGCGCGCGCGAGAGGATGCGAGAGGAGTAGCTACCCGCTGAGCGCGCCTCGAGCAGTGCCTCCCGCTCGGCGTCGAGCACGGCGCGGCGGAGCTCTCGGTACCGGTGCTGGGGCGAGCGGGCGAGCCTCTCCGCGTCGCCTTCATGTTCCACACGCTCCCACGCGGCGGATGCCCCGAGCAGCGTATCGCCACGGACCCGCTCCACTACTTCGGGGTCGATCTCCTCGCCGTCCTCGTCGACGGGCGATTCGAGGACGGCGAGTCCCGCTTCGTTGAGCTCGTCGAGGAGTGAGGCGAACTCCCGGCGGTCGGCAGCCGCATCCGTGCCCTGGATGCCCGTGACGCGGATGAGCCAGGGAAGCGTGCCGCCCTGCAGGAGCAGGGTGACGATCGCCACGGTGAACGCGATGAGCACGAGCTGCGAGCGGTAGGGCGTCGTGTCGGGGAGCGACTGGGCAGCCGCGAGCGTAACCACTCCGCGCATCCCGGACCAGCTCAGGATGACACCGCCACGCCAGCCGAGTCCCTGCGCCCGGAGCTCCTTGAGGTCGTTGTCGCGCCTCTCGAGCCGCTTCTGGGCGCTCTCCACCCGCCGTTGCAGGTGCACGGGCAGCTCCCCCGGTGGGGTGCGCTCCTCGAGCAGCGAGCGGAACCGCTCCTGCTGCTGCGCCGACCTGCGCTCCTGGGAGCGGAGCCAGCCGAGCAGCGGCCCCACGAAGAGGAACCGGAGGACGATGACGAGGGCCGTGACGAGCAGTCCGAGGAGCACCGCCTGTCCCACGCTCAGGTCCTGCTCCTGCACGCTCTCCAGCACGAAGCTGAGTTCGAGCCCCATGAGCAGGAACACCCCGTTCTCGAGGATGAACTGGATGGTGCGCCAGTTGGTCCGCTCGGTCGCGCGCATCTGGGGCGAGAACCGTCGAGCCGCGTGGTGCCCGGAGTAGAGCCCGGCCGCCACGACGGCGATCACGCCGCTCGCCCCCACGTACTCGGCGGGCACGAAGGCGATGAACGGCACAGCGAAGGAGATCGCGGTGTCGAGCAGGGGGTCCCGCAGCTTCGACCGCACCCACACGGTGATGACCCCGACGACCAGGCCGATGGCGATCGCCACGGTCACGGCGAAGGCGAAGTCGCCCAGGGCATCCCAGAAGGTGACGACCCCCGCGGTCGCCGCGATCGCCGATCGCAGCAGCACGAGAGCGGTCGCGTCGTTGACGAGCCCCTCCCCCTCGAGGATCGTCACGAGCCGGGGCGGCAGTCCGAAGCGCTTGGCGACGGCGGTTGCTGCGACAGCGTCGGTCGGACTGATGACAGCGCCGACGGCGATAGCGGCGGGCAGTGACAGAGCCGGAAATACGAGCCAGAGCAGCACGCCGGTGGCGAACGTCGTGCCGATGACGAGCAGCACGCTGAGCGCGCCGATCGACGCGAAGTTGCGCCGGAAATCGACGACGGGCACCGTGATCGCCGACGAGTACAGGATGGGCGGGAGCAATCCCAGCAGGATCACGTCGGCCGGGACCTCGTCCGGCGCGCCCGGCACGAAGCTCAGGCCCGCACCGATGATGATGAGCAGGAGCGGGGCGGCGATGCCGAGCTTCTTGCCGAAGACGCCAGCAGCGACGATCGTCACGAGCCCGATCACCAGGAAAATGGCCAGCTGCAGCTCCATCGCGCCAGCTTAGCGATGACCGGCTAGTACCAGCCCTCGGTCTCGGAGTGCGCCCAGGCTCCGCAGGCCGTGCCGTATCGCCCCACGATGTAGGAGAGGCCCCACTGGATCTGCGTCGCGGGGTTCGTCGCCCAGTCCGCGCCCGCCGACGCCATCTTGTCACCGGGAAGCGCCTGCGGGATGCCGTACGCCCCGCTCGAGGCGTTGTGCGCGTACACGTTCCAGCCCGACTCGCGGTTCCACAGGGCGACGAGGCAGTCATACTCGTTCGCTCCCCAGCCCATGCCCGTGATCATCTGCAGGGCGATCGCCTGGGCCGTGCCGGGATCGGGAACTCCCGCGGCCGGAGCGGCGGACACCACCGGGGCCACGACGACCTCGCTCGTTTCGAACGCGTCACGCGCGGCGGAATGCGAGTACTCGCCCGCTACCGTCAACTGCTGCACGTCACCCACGAGCGGCTCACCGGGGGCCACCGGGTACAGCGTCGCCGCCGTCGCACCGGACGTGTACGGAGTGAGGATGCCCGACAGCACGAGTGCCGAGCTCGCGAACACGGCGAACAGCGGAAGAGACCACGGCGTGCGCACATGGCGCCCCGTGACATCCCCGCCGGCGCTCTTTCGCTCCGCGCGGAGAACGCTCAGTCTCTCGTGTCTCCCCACAGTTGCACGATTTTAGCCGAACAAAGCTGCACAGCGGCAGTGAGGGGCTAGCGAACCGCCAGCATCACGTCGATGACCGCGTCGAGCAGCAGGTCGACCTGGAGCTCGGAGTAGCCGCGCTTCTTCGTCTTGAACACGACGGTGCGCACCTGGTCGACACTCATCGGCTTGCCGTGCTGGAAGTAGCCGACGAGTCGGTCCGCAAAGGCGTCGACCGCCTTGGGGTCGTAGCCGTCGGTAAAGATGCCGGTGCGGTTGAAGCGCTGGCCCTTCGGCCGGGCGAGCCTGTTGAGGATCTCCTGGGCCGAGGCGCGCGCGTTCGCGTACCACGCGGCGTCCCCGACCTCGGCGAAGGCCCGCTCCCGCTCCCGGGCCGCGAAGGCGTCCTCGAGGCGCTCGAGCGCGGCGTCCACGTGCGTGGTCGAGTACCCGCCCCTCTGCATGCTGAAGGCCGTCGTGCGGATGGACTCCGCGGTGACGACGCTCAGCCCCCCGCGATCGGAGGTGTACGCCCGTCGAGCCTCCTCGAGGAAGTCCTCGACCTGGTCGATGTTGTACCCCGGTCGCGACTTGCGGGTGCGCGGGAAGGTTGTGCTCACCGCTCTATTGTGCCCTAGGTGAAGATGAGAAAGAGCGCAAAGGCCGCCGCGCCCGACAGCAGCGACGAGTCGACCCGGTCGAGGAAGCCGCCGTGACCCGGGAGCCAGGTACTGATGTCCTTGATGCCGAGGTCGCGCTTGATGAGCGACTCGGCAAGGTCGCCGATCGTCGCGGTGCCCACGAGGACCACCCCGAGGACGATGCCGACCCACCAGGGCTGCTGCAGCATGAAGAGCGCGAGCAGGACGCCCGCCACGATCGCCACGACGACGGAGCCGGCGAAGCCCTCCCAGGTCTTACCGGGGCTGATGATGGGCGCCATCTTGTGTCGGCCGAAGGCGAGGCCGCTCGCGTAGGCGCCGGTGTCGACGGCGACGACCACGATGAGGAAGGCCAGCGTCCACCACTGGCCGCCGTCCTGGGCGGTCAGGAGCACGGTGTAGCCGCCCATGAAGGCGACGTACGCCATGATGAATGCGCCCGCCCCGATGTCCTTGAGGAGGTCGAGACCGGAGACGCGGTGACTCGGCCGAACGAGTTCGACGAGTCGCCAGACGGCGATCGCCGCGATGCCGGCGAGCGTCACGAGCCAGTGGCCGGTCGCCCCCCAGTAGAACGCCGCGGGCACGACCGCGAGCCCGGCGACGACCGTGGGCAGTCGCGGCACGTCCCGCCCCGCGAACCGCAGGGCGCTCGCGAGCTCGAACGACGTGAAGCCGATGAGTGCCGCCGCGAAGAGCATGTAGAGCTCTTTGACGACGATGAGGCTGACGAGCAGCGATCCCCCGAGCACGAGGCCCACGATGATCGCCCGCACGAGGGGTCGACCGGACCGCGCGTTGATCTTGTCGTTCGTCGCGCGGACCTGGGCTTCGAAGTCGGAGACCATCAGACCTCGAGCAGCTCGGCTTCCTTGCGCTTGAGGGCCTCGTCGATCGCCTCGACGTGGGACTTCGTGATCGACTCGAGCTCCTTCTCGGCGCGAGCGATCTCGTCCTCCCCGACCTCCTTGAGAGCGTCGAGGTCGTCCTTCGCCTTGCGACGGATGTTGCGCAGCGCGACGCGGGACTGCTCGGCCTTGTCGCGCACGATCTTGACGAACTCCTTACGACGGTCCTCGGTGAGCTCCGGGAGCGTCGCGCGGATGATCGAGCCGTCGTTGCCGACGTTGGCGCCCAGGTTCGGCGCGCTGACGATGGCCTTCTCGATCTCCTTCAGCGCGCTCTTGTCGAACGGCGTGATCACGAGCGTGCGCGCCTCCTGGTTGACCATCGAGGCGAGCTGACCGAGCGGCGTCGGGGTGCCGTAGTAGTCGACGAGCACCTTCTGGAAGAGCGCCGGATTGGCCCGGCCCGTGCGCACGGTCGCGAAGTCGTCCTTGGCGACCTCCACGGCCTTCTGCATCTTCTCTTTGGCTTCGGCCATCACGTCGCTGATCACAGGCAACTCCTTTGTGTCTTCAGCAAGTTTAGTGGCGAGCGCGCTCCCGCCACGACCGCCGCTCAGGCGATCGCGAGCAGGGCGACGCCGCCGATGACGACGAGCGCACCGAGGAGCCGCTGCACGGGGTGCGGCTCCCTGAAGAGCAGCCAGCCCGCGAGCCCCACGAGCACGACGCTCACCTCCCGGGCCGGGGCGATGATCGACACCGGCGCCAGTTGGATCGCGATGAGGATCAGGATGTACGCGAGGGGACCGAGGATGCCGAACAGCAGCACCGCGATCGGGTGCTGCCGAGCCATCCCGACCGTGTCCCGCGGGTGCCGCAGCGCCCACGGCGCGAGCACGACGAGCTGCACCACGACGCTCGCCCAGTAGTACCCGACGGGCGGCAGCGCGTGGACGGTGACGGCGGCCGCGTCCCACAGCGTGTAGACCGCGATGATGACGCCCACCCCGAGCCCATAGAGGATGCCCGCCCGGTTGCCGCGCGCGTGCTCGGCTCCCCCGGCGAGGCCGATGACGACGACCCCCGTCACGACGACGGCGGCACCGACGAGGGCGATCCACCCCGGCCGCTCGCCGAGCAGCACGATCGCGAGCACGACGGCGAGAGCGGGACCCGTTCCGCGGGCGAGCGGGTAGACGACCGAGACATCCCCGAGCCGGTAGCCGCGCTGGAGGACGAAGAAGTAGACGATCTGCAGGATGCCGCTGACGACAGCGAGCGGCAGCCACGTGGCCACCACGGCCCCCGACTCGAGCAGCGAGGCGATGCCGAAGGGCGCGTAGGCGACGGCGCTGACGACGATCCCCGCCCAGATGAAGCCCGGTCCGCTCGCCCCGGTCTTCTTGACCGTGATGTTCCAGGTGGCGTGGGCGATCGCCGCGCCGGCGACCAGAAGGGCGACGAGCACCTAGTTGGAGACGAGGGTGCCGATGCGGTCGCCGCGGATCGCCTTCGTCACGTTGCCCGCGGGCTCCATGCCGAACACGACCATCGGCATCGAGTTATCCATGCACAGGCTGAAGGCCGTCGAGTCGACGACCTTGAGCCCCTGCACGAGCGCCTCCTGGTAGGTGACGTGCTCGAGCTTGGACGCGGAGTCGTCCTTGCGGGGGTCGCCGGTGTAGACGCCGTCGACGCCGTTCTTGGCGACGAGCACGACCTCGGCGTCGATCTCGAGCGCGCGCTGCGCGGCGACCGTGTCGGTGGAGAAGTACGGGAGCCCCGCACCGGCGCCGAAGATCACGACGCGGCCCTTCTCGAGGTGACGCTCCGCGCGCCGCGGGATGTAGGGCTCCGCGACCTGGGTCATCGAGATCGCCGACTGCACGCGGGTGGCGGCTCCGGCCTGCTCGAGGAAGTCCTGGAGGGCGAGGGCGTTCATGACGGTACCGAGCATGCCCATGTAGTCGGCGCGGCCGCGATCCATGCCGCGCTGGCTGAGCTCCGCGCCCCGGAAGAAGTTGCCGCCGCCGACGACGATGGCGACCTCGACCCCCTCGGCGGATGCCGCGGCGATCTCCTTCGCGAGAGCACTGACCACATCGGGGTTGACGCCGAGCGAACCGCCGCCGAACGCCTCTCCCGAGAGCTTCAGCAGTACCCGCCGCTTGCGTCCGTCCGTCATCCGCGTCCCCGTTCCCTCTAGTGCGCTCAGTACAGGGTAGTTCCTCCGGAGCGGGGTCAACGACGAAGGGCCCCGGCGCGATGCCGGGGCCCTTCGGTCGTGCGTGAGGACTACGCGCCGACCTTGAAGCGGGCGAAGCCCGTGACGGTCAGACCCGCGTCGCTCAGGACCTTGGCGATCGTGAGCTTGTTGTCCTTGGCGTACTCCTGCTCGAGGAGGGCGACCTGCTTGAAGAAGGCGCCGATGCGGCCCTCGACGATCTTCGGGAGGGCAGCCTCGGGCTTGCCCTCGCCGCGGCTGATCTCCTCGACGATGCGGCGCTCGTTCTCGACCTCGGCCGGCGGCACGTCATCGCGGCCCAGGTACTGGGGGTCGGCGAAGGAGATGTGCTGCGCGATCGAGCGGGCCGTCTCGGCGTCGTCACCCGTGTAGGCGACGACGACGCCGATCTGCGGCGGCAGGTCCTTCGACGTGCGGTGCAGGTAGACGGCGAACTTCTCGCCCGGGATGCGGACGACGCGACGCAGCTCCACCTTCTCGCCGATCGTGGCGGCCTGGTCGTCGATGACGCTCGCGACCGTTCCCCCCTCGAGCGGCACCGCGAGAGCGGCGTCGAGCGTCTCCGCGCCCGAGTCGGCGAGGGCGCCGAGCACCTTCTCGCCGAGGGCGATGAACTTCTCGTTCTTCGCGACGAAGTCGGTCTCGCAGGCGAGCTCGATGAGGGTCACGGCGGTCGCCGACTCGACGGCCGCGATGAGGCCCTCGCTCGTGGAGCGGTCGGCGCGCTTCGCGTTGCCCTTGGCTCCCTTGAGGCGCAGGATCTCCACGGCCTTCTCGATGTCGCCCTCGGCTTCGACGAGAGCGTTCTTGGTGTCGACCATGCCCGTGCCGAGTCGGTCGCGCAGGGCCTTGATGTCAGCGAGGCTGATGTCTGCCATCGGTGCTGTCCTTACTTGGGTTCGTGTCGTCTACTTGTCGTCGGACTTCGCCGCGGCCTTCTTGGCGGCGGGCTTCTTGGCGGGCGCCTTCTCGGCGTCGGTGGCCTCGGCCTCGATCTTCGCCTCGGTCTCCGCGTCGGACTCGACGTGGTGCTCGGGGACGACGGTCTCGTCGGCGGCGGCCTCGTGCTCGGCGGCGACCGCGTCGGCGTCGTTCTCCTCGACGGGTGTCTCGGCGGCGATCACCTCGGCGACGGCCTCAGCGGCGTTCGCGCCCTGGTCGACGGCCTCGATCTTCTCGGCGGTCGACGACGGGGTCTCCGACGCGGCGAGCAGCTCCGCCTCCCACGCGGCGAGGGGCTCGACGTCGGCGCCCTCCTCCGGCTTCTGGTGACGCTGGATGAGGCCCTCGGCAGCAGCATCCGCGATGATGCGGGTCAGCAGGCCGACCGAGCGGATCGCGTCGTCGTTGCCCGGGATCGGGTAGTGGACCTCGTCGGGGTCGGCGTTCGTGTCGAGGATGCCGATGACCGGGATGCCCAGCTTGTGCGCCTCGTCGACGGCGAGGTGCTCGCGCTTGGAGTCGACGACCCAGATCGCGCTCGGGGTCTTCGTGAGGTTGCGGATTCCACCGAGGGTCTTGTGGAGCTTGTCGAGCTCGCGCTTCTTGATGAGCAGCTCCTTCTTGGTGAAGCCGCTCTTGCTGCTGTCCTCGAAGTCGAGCTCCTCGAGCTCCTTCATGCGCGCAAGGCGCTTGGAGACCGTCGCGAAGTTGGTGAGGAGCCCACCGAGCCAGCGCTGGTTGACGTAGGGCTGGCCCACGCGGGTCGCCTGCTCGGCGATGGCCTCCTGGGCCTGCTTCTTCGTGCCGACGAAGAGGATGGTGCCACCGTGGGCGACCGTCTCCTTGACGAAGTCGTACGCCTTGTCGATGTAGGCGAGCGACTGCTGCAGGTCGATGATGTGGATGCCGGAGCGCTCCGTCAGGATGAAGCGCTTGACCTTCGGGTTCCACCGACGGGTCTGGTGTCCGAAGTGAACGCCGCTGTCGAGCAGCTGGCGAATGGTGACGACGGCCATGGCCGTGCTCCTTCTCTGGCACGCGGGGGTGCCGTTCTCAGTTGTCTTCCCGCCACCGGTCGGGGCGGAACCTGGTGTCCGGACGCAGCCCCGCACCGATTCGATGACTGATGGGGTTGTGCCGCGCTCGAGCGCATTCGGACACGCGAAGTCACCCCAGTTTCCCGAGGTGCTGGGACCATGGTACCACCCAGGCCCCTCGACTGCTCCCCACGATCCCGAGCGCGGGCGCAGCTGTGCACGGATCGCGCGACCGGGCAGCCGCGAGGCGCCGACCGGCGGGATGCTCGGCCTCATGCCTCATCGACTCCGCGCGCTGCTCGTTCTGCCGGTGATCCCGCTCCTGCTCCTGTCCGCGCTCCCGTCGGCGACGGCCGCCGACGCGCCGTCGTGGCGCTGGCCCGTGGTCGGTCCGCGCTCGGTACTGCGACCGTTCCAGGCTCCGCCTACGCCCTACGCCGCCGGCCACCGAGGACTCGACATCGCCGCACCCGATGAACGGCTGCTCGCCCCCGCGAGCGGGACGGTACGGTTCGCCGGCGTCGTCGTCGACCGACCGGTGCTGTCCATCGACCACGGCGGAGGCGTCGTGTCGAGTTTCGAGCCCGTCGTCGCCCTCGTCTCGCGCGGGGACGCCGTCGAGCGGGGCGAGACCATCGGCACGATCATCCCGGGTCACTGCTCCGAGACGTGCGTACACGTCGGCGTGCGGGTGGACGGGCAGTACGTCTCGCCGATGGCCTTCTTCGGGGGCATCCCCCGGGCGATCCTGCTGCCGACCCGCTGACGACTACTGGGGCCGCGCCGCGCTGCCCGTCGTGCGCACCTCGGCGGCGACCGAGATCGCCCGCCCCGGCCACCAGAACCGCTCCCCGGTGAGGAACGCGAGCGACGGAACGATGAGCGTGCGGACGAGGAGGGTGTCGAGCAGGACGCCGATGCAGACGATGATGCCGATCTGCGTGAGCGTGATCAGGGGCAGGACGCCGAGCACCGCGAACACCGCCGCGAGCAGGATGCCCGCGCTCGTGATCACCCCGCCGGTCGCCGCGAGGGCGCGCACCATCCCGCTGCGCGTGCCGTGACCGAGGGCCTCCTCCCGCGCACGGGTGACGAGGAAGATGTTGTAGTCGACGCCCAGGGCCACGAGGAAGAGGAAGCTGAACAGCACGACGTTGGTGTCGAGCGCCGGGAACCCGAGCAGCGACGTGAACAGCAGCCAGCTCGCCCCGAGGCTCGCGAAGAACGAGGCCACGACTGTGGCAAGGAGCAGCACGGGCGCCACGAGCGCGCGCAACAGGATGACGAGCACGAGGAACACGAGGGCGAGGATGAGCGGGATCACGAGATCCTGATCGGCCTGCTGCGCGGCGTTGACGTCGAGGGTCTGGGCGTCCAGACCTCCGACGATCGCGTCGGCGCTGGGCACCTCGTGCAGTGTCTCGCGGAGCGCTCGAACGGTCTCGAACGACTCCTCGGTCTCGGCCGCCGAGTCGAGGACCACATCGATCTGAGTGATCTCGCCGTCGCTCTCCCCGACCCGCACCGAATCGACGCCGGGCACGTCCTCGGCCGCGGCGACCACGTCGTCCACGGAATCGGCGTTCGCGATGACGACGGCCGGCGAGCCGCTTCCCGCGGGGAACGCCTCCGCAATGAGCTCTTGGCCGATCACCGCCTCCGGGACGGTCGTGAACCGCTCGGTCTGCGCGAGCCCCACCCGCACCTGCGTGGCGCCCAGCGCGAGGCCGCCGAGGACGAGGGCCCCAATGATCGCGACGACGACAGGCTTGCGGGAGACGAGCGATCCCAGGCGGAACCACACACCGCGCTCGGTGCTGCCCTCGCTGCCGACCTTCGGCACCGACGGCCAGAACAGTCCCCGACCGAACAGGACGAGCGCCGCGGGGAGCACGAGGAGCGCGAACGCCATGGCGATCACAACACCGGTCGCGCAGGCGAGGCCGAGTGCGCGGTTGCCCTCCAGTTGGGCGAACAGGAGCGTGAGGAGGGCGAGCACGACCGTGCCGCCGCTCGCGAGGATGGCCGGCCCGGCGCCGCGGAGGGCGCGGGCCATGGCGACTCGACGGTCGGGCTCGAGGCGGAGCTCATCGCGGTAGCGGGCGATCAGCAGGAGCGCGTAGTTCGTGCCGGCGCCGAAGACGAGCACGGAGAGGATGCCGGTGACCGAAGCATCCAGGGTTATTCCGGCGGCCGCGGCGACGCGAGTGGCGACGATGCGGGCCAGCCCGTCGGCGGTACCCACCACGATGAGCGGCACGAGCCACAGCCACGGGCTGCGGTAGGTGATCAGGAGCAGCACGATGACGACGGAGGCGGTGACGATGAGGAGGGTGACATCCGCGCCCTCGAAGACGGCGGCGATGTCGACCGCGAAGCCCTCGGGGCCGGTAAGGAGGGCGGACAGGCCGTCCGGAAGGTCGGCATTGGCGATGCTGCGGATCTCGTCAGCGCGCTCGGCCTGCTCGGCCACGTCGGAGATGACGTCGAGCGGGACGGCGAGGATGGCCGCGGTGCCGTCGTCCGAGACGGTGGGCGGCGGAACGAAGTCATCGGTGGAGAGCTCGGCGAGGTCCCCCGCCGCCGCCGTGATCGCCTCGAGGTCGGCGTCCGTCAGCTCATCGCCATCGCGCGAGAAGACGAGTAGTGCGCTCGTCGTGTCCGCTCCGGGGAGCGAGTCCTGCGCGGCGGCGACTCGTGCCGACTCGGCACTGTCCGGCAGCCCGACCCCCGGGGCCGTCTCGTCGGTCGCCCCCGAGCCGAGCGCGAAGACACCACCGGCGAAGAGCAGCGCGAGCACGAGGGGCACCCAGGATGTGCGGCGGGCGGTGAGGAAGGTCGTCAGTCGGCGCATGGCTCTCTCGGTTTTGTTAGATGGTCTAATTACTAACAGCTCGAACAACATAGCGGTAGACTGCTCGCCATGACAACTCAGCCGGAGGATGCGCCGTTCCGGCCGCGACCGCCGGTGCGACGCCCCACCGAACTCATCCGCGAGTTCCTCGACGTCAGCGAGGACTTCGAGGCCCACGTGGGACGCGAGCTCACCGTGAACCCCACCGACCTGCAGGCCATGCAGCACCTCATCATGGAGGGACCGCTCGGGCCGACGGAGCTCTCCCGGCGCCTCGGCATCTCCACCGCGGCGACCACGGCGGTGGTGGATCGACTCGTCGCGGTCGGGCATGCCCGCCGGACGCAGCATCCGAGCGACCGACGGGGAATCGTGATCGTCCCGGAGCCCGCCTCGGTCGAGCGCGCCATGGCGACCCTCATGCCGATGATCATGGGCATCGACGGCGTACTCGACGAGTTCGAGCCGGACGAGCAAGAGGTCATCACGGCCTACCTCGAGCGGGTGCTCGAGGTGTTCCGCGCCCAGTTGCCCGAACCGCCTACGACCGCGGGTGGGCCAGGCGGTAGCTCTCCTTGAGGCGCTCCGTCGAGACGTGAGTGTAGAGCTGGGTGGTGCCGAGGCTCGCGTGGCCGAGCATCTCCTGCACCGCTCGCAGGTCGGCTCCCCCGTCGAGGAGGTGGGTCGCCGCCGTATGGCGCAGCGTGTGCGGCCCCGACGGCCCCGACCCGGGCACCGTCGATAGCAGCCCGGAGACGAGGTCGTACACCGCGCGGCTCGTGATCCGTTTGCCCCGGGCGCCGACGAAGACCGGCGAGGCGGGAGCCGTCTCGTCGGTGAGCGCCTGGCGGGAGCGGTCGAGCCACTCGACGAGCGCTTCCTTCGCGGGGATACCGAACGGCACCACACGCTCCTTCGAGCCCTTGCCGAGCACCCGCACCGTGAGCCGGCCGAGGTCGATGTCGCCGAGATCGAGCCCCGTGAGCTCGCTCACGCGGAGGGCGGAGGCGTAGAGCAGCTCGACGACGGCGAGGTCGCGCACGGCGAGGGGATCGTGCGTGCTCGCCCGCTCGGCGACGCGCCGCAGGATGCCCGCCATCTGCTCGCGGGTGAGAACTCTCGGGAGGTGGTGATCGGACTTGGGGGCCCTCAGCCGCGCTGCCGCATTCGTCGGGGTGGCGTGGGTGCGGGCGAGCCACGACGAGAGGCTGCGCGCCGCGGCGGCGCGACGAGCGAGCGTCGACTTCGCGAGCCCCGACTGCGAGCCGTGCCAGAGCCAGTCCCGCAGCAGCTCGAGGTCGATGTCCTCAGCGGACTCGGCGCCGCGCTCGATCGCGAAGTCGACCAGCCGCACGAGATCGGATCGGTAGGACTTGACCGTGTTGGCGCTGAAGCCGCGCTCGGCCTCCAGGTGCACCGAGAAGGCGTCGATCACCCCGCTGAGGTCCATGACCCCATCGTGGCCCAGGGGGCGCGCCATCGGGGGATCAACGGTAGCGTTTTGCGGATGACAGAGCTCCCCGATGCCGACCGCCTCACAGCTCTCGTGACCGGCGCGACCGCGGGCATCGGGGCGGAGTTTGCGCGACAGCTCGCCGATCGCGGACTCGACCTCGTGCTCGTCGCCCGCGACGAGTGCCGACTGCGGGCATCCGCGGCGCAGCTCGCCGAGCGGTACGCCGTCGACGTCCAGGTGCTCGTCGCCGATCTGACGGTGCCTCAGGAGCGCGCGGCGGTGGAGGCGCGACTCGCGTCCGCGCCTATCCAGGTCCTCGTGAACAACGCGGGGTTCGGGCTTCCACTCGACTTCGATCTCAACCCGGTGGACGACGAGGTGCGCCAGCTCGACCTTCTCGCGACGGTTCCGCTGCGCCTGACCCATGCGGTGCTGCCGCAGATGATCGCGCGGCGCTCCGGCACGGTGATCACCGTCGCGAGCCTCGCGGGCTACGCGCCCCTGACGACGTACTCGGCCGCGAAGGCGTGGGCTGTCGTGTTCTCCCGCTGGGCGAACGCCTACTACCGTCCGGCCGGGGTGACGATCACTGCACTGGCCCCGGGCTTCGTGCGCACCGAGTTCCACGAGCGGATGGGCATCGCGCGGGAGAGTATGGCGCCGCGATGGTTGTGGCTCGAGGTCGAGCCGCTCGTGCGCGCGGCACTGCGCGACGCGGATCGGGGTCGAGCCGTCTCGATACCGAGTCTGCGCTACAAGCTGCTCTCGCTCGTGATGGGGGCGATACCGATGCGTCTCGTGACGGCGAACGCGCGCCGCACACGGTGGGCGCGACGCCGTTAGGATTGCTCGCCGCGGTTGAAGTCGGAGTCCTTGCGCGAGAAGACGTCCTGCCGCTGCTCGGGCGTCATCGCAGCGATCTGATCCCAGCCCGCGGCCGGCACGCCCGTGACCTCCGTCGTGTCGCCGACGGGGACGATCGAGTGCACGAGCTGCTGCTCGTAGACGTGCACGAGGTTGATCGACTGGCCGAAGTCCACGCCGGAGAGGATGCGGTCCTCGGCGCTGAGGTCGAGCGTGTAGCACGTGGCTGACGCGACCGAAACCGGGATGCCGGCGAAGGTCGAGTGCGTCGAGTAGTGGAGGTGCCCTCCGAGGATGGCCCGCACGTCCGTACCGCGGACGACATCGGCGAGGCGCTCCTGGTGCTGGAGCTCGAGCATCCCCATCGCCTCCAGCATGGGAGTGGGGATCGGCGGGTGGTGCACCGCGATGATCGTGCCGTGCGGGGCGGGCGAGCTGAGCACGTCGGCGAGCCAGTCCAGCTGGTCGTCGGTGACTTCGCCGTGATGATAACCCGGCACTGTCGTGTCGAAGGAGACGACGCGGAGCCCGTCGAGGTCGTAGACGCGGTCCTGCGGAGCATCGGACTCCTGGCCGAACAGGATGCGGGAGTACTCGGGGCGCTCGTCGTGGTTGCCCATGACCCAGATGATCTGCGCGTTCATCCGGGCCGCTGCGGGCTCGACGATCGACTTGAGCCGCTCGTAGGCGTCGGGCTCGCCGAGGTCGGCGAGGTCGCCGGTGAAGACGAGGGCCTGCGGCTGGGCGATGGAGCGCTCGAGCTGCTTGAGGGCGAGCTCGAGGTGGCCGAAGGTGTCGACCGCCCCGTAGAGCTTGCGGCCGCCCCCGAGGAAGTGGGTGTCGCTGATGTGGGCGAGAACGTGGGATGCGGCAGGGTACTGCCCGACTTGGATCACGCTCCCACCCTAGGTGCCGGATGCCGGTCGCGGCAGTACTCGGACCCACCCCCGTTCGCGCTCCCTGACACGCCCGTCGAGCTCGAGCAGCCCGAGCGCCGCGTGGACGTCGACGACCGAGAGCCCTGACCGCGCGGCGAGTTCCTCGGGACGTCGCGCGGAACGGTCGCTGAGGGCATCGAGCAATCGGATGACGCGGGGGTCGCCCGCGCTCCCCCGCGCGCTCTCGGGTAGCTCGACCCCGACGAGCTCGGCCATCTCGTCGGGACTCGTGACGAGCCGCACGTCGTGCTCGCGGATGACGCGGTGGCATCCCGCGGATGCTGCACTCGTGACCGGGCCGGGTACGGCGCCCACGGGTCGACCGAGCTGGAGCGCGTGGCTCACGGTGTTGAGGGCGCCCGAACGCCAGCCCGCCTCGACGACGACCGTCGCCTGACTCGCCGCGGCGATGAGGCGGTTGCGCTGCAGGAACCGCCACTTCGTCGGTTGCGCGCCGGGCGGGAGCTCAGCGATCACGCAGCCCCGCTCGACGATGCGGCTCAGGAGCGCCTCGTGGCCCGCGGGGTAGAAGCGGTCGACGCCGCCGGCGAGGAACGCGACGGTCGCGCCCTGGCTCGCGAGAGCGGCGCGATGGGCCATCCCGTCGATGCCGTACGCGCCGCCGGACACGATCGCGAATCCGCGGTCGACGAGCCCGGCGGACGCCTCCATGGTGACGTGCTCCCCGTAGCCGGTGGCCGCGCGGGCGCCGACGATCGCGATCGATGAGTCGAGTGCGGCGACGGCACCGCCCTGCCCGCGCTGCCACAGCGCGAGGGGGGCTGACTCCCCGAGGTCGTCGACGCCGGGGATCCACGAGTCCTCGCCCGGGATGCTCAGCCGCACCCCGAGGCGCACCGCCTGCCGCAGAGCCACCAGCGCTGTGGCCGACGCGAGCCGAGGGATCCATCGATCGAGTCCTGACTGGATGTCCCTCGGACCCAGCCCGCTGGGCGAGGCGGCTCGGGTGATCGCTTCGAGCTCCGAGCGCTCGACCAGGGCGGTGAGGGCGCCGGCGGCACCGAGCTCAGCCACGAGCAGCCCCGCCACGCGGTCGCCGGGCTCGGCGAGGCCTGACCACACCGATCGGGCGAACCGCTCCTCGATGCCGTCGCGGTCGAGATCGGGCGAGCTCACCGCGCGCACGAGTTCGGCGACCTCCGCCTCCTTGAGTCCGAACATGGTCACGTCGAGATCGCCCTCCTCAGGTACAGCGCCTGACCGAGGTGGTCGGCGGTCGGTTTGTCGGCGCCGGCGAGGTCGGCGAGCGTCCACGCCAGACGCAGGACGCGGTCGTAGCCGCGCATCGTGATGCCGCCGCGCTCCAGTGCGCGGTCGATGTCCACGGTCACTGCTGGCGGCAGCCGCATGCCCGGGGCACGTAGCCACGCTCCCGAGGCCTGGGAGTTGAGGCGCCACGGGGTTGCGGCCAGTCGCGCGGCGGCGGCCCCACGGGCTGCGGCGACTCGGGCCCGGGCATCCGCCGTGGTGAGGCGTGGGGCATCCTGCGCCGTGCGCAACTGGGCGGCGGTGATGCGCGCCACGCGGAACTGGATGTCGATGCGGTCGAGCAGCGGACCCGAGAGCCGCCCCAGGTAGCGCCGTCGTGCCATGGGCGGGCACGAGCACTCCGAGTCGCGAGCGCCGTACTGCCCACACGGGCACGGGTTCGCCGCCATGACGAGTTGCACCCGCGCCGGATAGGTCGCGACTCCCCCGGCGCGATGGATGGTGATGACACCGGACTCGAGGGGCTGGCGCAGCGCGTCGAGCGCGGACGGCGCGAACTCGGGCGCCTCATCGAGGAAGAGGACGCCGTCGGATGCCCGAGCGATGGCGCCGGGCCGAATCAGCCCGCTCCCGCCGCCGACGAGGGCAGCAGCCGACGCAGTGTGGTGCGGTGCCTCGTAGGGCGGCCGCGTGATGAGCGAGTCCCCGACGGGCAGGCCCGCGAGCGAATGGATGGAGCTGACGTCGAGTGCGGCACGCGCGTCGAGATCGGGTAGCAGGCCGGGCAGTCTCGCGGCGAGCATCGTCTTGCCCGCGCCTGGCGGCCCCAGGAGGAAGACGTGGTGGCCGCCCGCGGCGGCCGCGAGAAGCGCCTCGACCGCGTCCACGTTGCCGATGACCTCGGCGAGATCTCCGCCGGCGGTCTCCGGCGCGGGCGCGGCGGGACGAGCGATCGCCTCGACGGGCTCTGGCTCAAACTCTCCGCCGTGCCAGATGGCCGCGTCGCGCAATGAAGCGACGGGGACGACGGCGATATCCGGCACGAGCGAGGCCTCGTCGGCATTGGCCGCCGGCACCATGACGGTGCGGTAGCCAGCGGCGGATGCCGCGACCACGGCGGGCAGGATGCCCGACACCGGCCGCAACCGGCCGTCGAGCCCGAGCTCCCCGAGGTGCACCACCCGATCGATCGACTCGGCGGACACCGCGCCGTCCGCCGCGAGGACCGCGACGGCTATGGCGAGGTCGAAGCCCGATCCGTGCTTGGGCAGCGAGGCGGGAGACAGGTTGACGG
The DNA here is from genome assembly GCF_030580675.1 of Antiquaquibacter soli. Taxonomy (GTDB): domain Bacteria; phylum Actinomycetota; class Actinomycetes; order Actinomycetales; family Microbacteriaceae; genus Rhodoglobus; species Rhodoglobus soli. The sequence goes on from NZ_JAUQUB010000001.1 coordinate 1,951,816, forward strand.
TCACGCGGTGCGACGGGAACCCGCATCCCGAGTTCACCGCGGCCGCGCGCACCCGGTCGCGCGCCTGCGACAGTGCCGCGTCGGGCAAGCCGATGATGACGACCCCGGGCAGATTGCTGGAGATGTCCGCCTCGACGTCGACGACCGCTCCCGAGAGCCCGGCGAGCGCGATCGCGTGCGTGCGCCCGAGCGCCATCAGAACACCCCCTCGAGGTGCTCGACGGTCACACGCCCCTCGCGCGGCGCGATCACCGCGACCGCGTCGATGCGGATGCTGCGCCAGTGCCCCGGGTGCGCCTCGCACCACGACGCCGCGAGTTGCCGCAGCCTCGCGAGCTTGCCCGTCGTTATCGCCTCGAGCGGATGCCCGAACCCGAGCCCCGACCGCGTCTTGACCTCCACGATCACGAGGACGTCGCCGTCGCGGGCCACGAGATCGATCTCGCCCCGAGCGCACCGCCAGTTGCGCTCGATGATCGTCAGCCCCTGCGCCGTCAGATGCTGGGCGGCGATCTCCTCGCCGCGGCGGCCGAGGACGTCTTTGGTTGCCATGCCTCCAGGCTGGGTGACAGGAACCCACTCGCGGCGCGGGCGGAGGGAGACCGTGGACTACCGTTGCCTCACCGACGGTGTGAGGGAAGGGAGGGAGTCACCGTGATCGGGCTGAGCCTCGTGATGGGGTTCACCGACTCGCCGTTCTCCTTCGGGGTCGCTGCCGTCGGCGTCGCTCTCGAGGTGTTCTTCGTCCGGGTCATGATCCGGGCGTGGCGCGGCGACTTCGACGCGACGTGACTAGGCCACGAGCATCCCGACGAGCCCCGTGACCACGGCAGCGAAGACGACGATGTCCGTCCACGTCGCGACCGTCTCGTCACGTCCCTTACCCCGCTTGGCGACGTGCCGGAATCCCGCGAGCCCGAGGTACAGCGCGCCCGGCAGCGCGCCGAGGTAGCCCCACGCCGGGATGAACGGCGCGACGAGCGCGACCGCGCCGAGGCACAGGTTGGCGAACCCGAGCTCGTGCACGACCTGCTCGGCTCCCTTGTCCTCGATACCGAGGATGCCCTGCGCCGTGCGAGCAGGGTTCGCGAGCTGACTGATCCCCGCGACGACGAGCCGCGTGCCCACGCCCCAGAACGCCCACCAGATCCCGAAGACGACGAGGGGATGCCCGCCCGCGACCACGAGGTGGATGAGGCCCGACACGAGCGGCAGCACGAGGGTCTGCAGCAGCACGAGTGCGCTGTACATGGCGGGAGGTTAGTGCCCCCAGAGCCCCACGATCAGGCTTACCGCGATCGCGATCATCACCACGGCGATGAGGCCGTCGAGGATGCGCCAGGACGCCGGCCGCGCGAACAGGGGCCGGAGCATCCGCGACCCGAAACCGAGGGCGCTGAACCACGCGACGCTGCCGAGGGCCGCGCCGAGCGCGAACCACCAGCGGTCGTCGCCGTGGGTCGCTCCGATGGAGCCGAGCAGCACGACCGTGTCGAGATAGACGTGCGGGTTGAGCCACGTGAGCGCGAGCACGGTGAGTACCGCGGAACGCAGCGAGATCGGAGACCCGGCGGGATCGGTGTCGAGCGCCCCCGGACGAAACGCGCGCATCGCGGATCGAACGCCGTACCAGGTGAGGAAGGCGGCGCCCGCGATCCTCACCACGACGAGCAGCCAGTCGGCCTGTTCGATGAGCACGCCGAGCCCAGCCACGCCGAGGGTGATGAGCACGGCATCCGACAGCGCGCAGATCGCGACGATCACGAGTACGTGCTCGCGGCGCAGACCCTGCCGGAGCACGAAGGCGTTCTGGGCGCCGATCGCGACGATGAGCGACAGGCCGAGACCGAGACCGGCGAGGAGGGAGGCGAGCACCCGACCCACGCTACGGCTCGACCAACGACCAGTCCAGCTACAGTTCCTAATGGTCCATTAGAGTTCCTTCATGGACCTCTCGCAGCTCCAGGCCCTCGCCGCGACCGTGGACGGCGGCACCCTGGAGGCCGCCGCCCGAACCCTCCATGTCACCCCGTCCGCGATCAGCCAGCGGATCCGCGCGCTCGAGAACTCCGTCGGCAGCGTGCTGCTCGCCCGCTCCAAGCCCGTCGTGCCCACCCCCGCGGGCGTCGCCTACCTTCGCTTGGCGCGTCAGATCGATGCGCTCGCGACGGATGCCGCGGCCGAGGCGACCGGCACCGCCGAACAGCTGCCGCGCATCCCGATCGCCGTCAACGGCGACTCCCTCGCGACCTGGGTCATGCCCGCCCTCGCCGAGCTCGCCGGCGACATGGTGTTCGACATCCACCGGGAGGACCAGGACCACTCCGCCCAACTTCTGCGCGACGGAACCGTCATGGCCGCGATCACCACGGAGGCGCGGCCGGTTCAGGGCTGCACGTCCGTGCGACTGGGCGCGATGCGCTACCGCCCCGTCGCCTCGCCCGAGTTCGCCGAGCGCTGGTTCGCTAGCGGGGTGGATGCCCGAAGCCTCGCGGTGGCGCCCGTCGTGGTGTTCGACCGCAAGGACGACATCCAGGACCGTTTCCTGCGCTCCGCGGGGCCGGGCCTCACACCACCTCGGCATTACGTGCCCGTGTCGGCCGACTTCGCGGAGGCCGTGCTCCTCGGGTTCGGCTGGGCGATGCTGCCCGACCAGCAGTCTCTCGAGCCCGAGCGGGAGGGCCGGCTCGTGGAGCTCAGCCCGACCGGCCACGACACCGTCGTGCTGCATTGGCAGCAGTGGTCCCTGCGGACGACCGCACTCGACCGTGTCGCCGCCGCGATCGCCGCCGCGGCGGCTCGCAGTCTCGATCAGTCGTAAACGCGGACGACGCCCCACTCCTCGCCGAAGCGGCGGATGTCGAACATGCGCGACACCTCGTCGTCATCGGTGCCCTGGAACCGCCAGCCCTGCAGGTCGAGCGGGTGGGTCATGCCGACGAGCTCGTCCGCCAGCCGGGTCGGGGTATCGGTGACGCGGTAGTAGCGCCCCTCCCAGACGAGGCCGTAGGGCACACCGCCCTCGAACCAGACGCGCAGACCGGTGGCGTGCAGAACGCTCATGACAACTCCCTCGACAATCGAACTCGTGTTCGAATGCTACGCCGCCGAATGGCGACACGCCAAACGTATGTTCGAATGTCAGGGAACCATCGCGGAGACCGCCTCCGCGACGGCGGATGGCGAGAGCTCGGTGGTGTCGATCATCGTGGATCGCGACTCAAGCCAGGGTCGCGCGGCCTCGTACGCGTCGACCTGCTCGAGCCGCCACCGTCGCGCCGATCTCTCACGGAGGTCCCGGCGAATGCGCCTCTCCAGTGCCGCCCGGTCGACGTGCAGCGTGACGGCGACGACCGGCTCGCCGATGCCGGCGAGCAGCTCGTCCCAGTACGCCTCGACGAAGACCGACTGGGGAACGACGACCACTCCACCGAGTTCGTCATGAACCGACCGCACGAGATCCGCGGCGAGCACGCGCCAGGCGGGCCAGTCCTGGAAGTTGCGGACGGGCCGCTTCGGGCCGAGGATCGGCTGGAGGAGGTAGCCGGGCTGCTCGGCGTCGACGACGGTGACATCCGGTCGGGCCTCGAGCGCCCGGCAGAGCGTCGTCTTCCCGGCGCCGAACGGGCCGTTGACCCAGAGGATCACTCGTCGAGCGCGAGTTCCTTGGGGAGCTCAAGCTCCTTGGCGGAGAGCTCCTCGACGTTGACGTCCTTGAAGGTCAGCACCCGCACCGACTTCACGAACCGGTCGGAGCGGTAGACGTCCCACACCCACACGTCGTTCATGGTGAGCTCGAAGTAGAAGTCGTGCTCGGTGTCCTGGCGCACTAGCGTGACCTCGTTGGCGAGGTAGAAGCGCCGCTCCGTCTCGACGACGTAGCGGAACTGGCTCACGACGTCCCGGTACTCCCGGTAGAGCGCCAGTTCGACCTCGCGGTCGTAGTCCTCGAACTCGTCCTCATCCATGGTTCAGACAGTCTAAGCCGTGCGCTCGTGCAACCAGGTCTGGCGGTGCATCGCCGACGGTCCGAGCGAGGCGATCGCCGCGTAGTGGTCGGCGGAGCCGTAGCCCTTGTTGCCCGGCCAGCCATAACCGGGATGCACGGAGTCCGCGTCGATCATGATGCGGTCCCGGTGCACCTTCGCCACGACCGACGCCGCCGCGACGGACGCGCAATCACGGTCGGCCTTGACGCGGGTCTGCACTCGAGGCGGCTTGGTCAGTGCGGGGGTGAGCCAGTCGTGAGCGCCGTCGAGCAGCACGATCGACTCGTGGATCGCGACCTCGGCCTCGTGCAGCTCGACGAGCGCGCGGCGGCCGGCGAGCCCGAGAGCGGCGATGATGCCGATCGAGTCGACCTCGTCGGCGGTCGCGGCCCCGATCGCGGTGTAGCGCGACCACGCCCGCGCCACGGGAGCGAGCTCCTCGCGGCGCTTCTCGCTCAGCAGCTTCGAGTCGCGAAGCCCGGTCGGGATGCCCCGCACCCCCACCTCCACGACGGAGAGGCCGACGACGACCGGGCCGGCGATCGCCCCGCGACCGACCTCGTCGCATCCGATCACGAACCGGGCGCCGGACCGCAGGAGCGCCCTCTCGACGGCGAGCGTGGGGTCAGCGACCGCCACTACTTGCCGGCCCCAGCCTCGTCGACGCCGGCGAACGTCAGCGGGTAGTTGTCGAGCCACGCCCAGCGGTCGATCGGCCAGCTGATCAGTAGCGCGCGGCCGACGACGTTGTCGATCGGCACGAACCCGCCGGTCGGGTCGTCCTTGTGGAACGACGAATCCGCGGAGTTGTAGCGGTTGTCGCCCATGACCCACAGCGACCCCTCGGGTACCGTGACGTCGAAGTCGTCGCGCGTGGCCTTCGTGCTGCCGCTCGGAATCGTGATGTACGGCTCGTCGAGCGGCACGTCGTTGACGACGAGCTGCCCGAAGTCGTTGCAGCACACGACGTGGTCGCCCGGCAGCCCGATGATGCGCTTGATCAGGTGGTCGTTCGAGTCGGGGGCCGTCAACCCGACGAACGAGAGCAGGGCATCCACCGCCCCGACGAGCCAGTTGGTGGGCTCCTGGACCGTCGGCGACAGCCAGCCGCCCGGGTCGCGGAACACCACGACGTCGCCGTGCTCGAGCGGCATCAGGTCGGGGGTGAGCTGGTTCACGATGATGCGGTCGTCGATGTGGAGCGTCTGCTCCATCGATGACGAGGGGATGTAGAACGACCGGATGAGGAACGTCTTGATGAGGAAGGAGATGACGAGAGCCGCGAGGAAGATGAGCAGGACGTCGCGGAGGAAGAGCTTCCAGCCCTTGCCCGCGGGCCGCTTGCCGTCGGACTCGGCGCGCCTGTCGTCGGACGCGGCGACCGCCTCGTCCCTGGTGTGATCTGTCATTAAACCCCTGAGCTCCCTGCAAGCATACGTCGCAGGGAGCCCAGGAAAGTTGACACGCGGGAGGCGCTTAGAAGTCGCGCTTCTCCTTGATCTTCGCCTTCTTTCCGCGCAGGTTGCGGAGGTAGTAGAGCTTGGCACGGCGGACGTCACCGCGGGTGACGACCTCGATGTGGTCGATGACCGGGGAGTGCACCGGGAAGGTGCGCTCGACGCCGACCTGGAAGCTCACCTTGCGGACCGTGAAGGTCTCGCGGACGCCCTCGCCGGAGCGGCCGATGACGACGCCCTGGAAGACCTGGATGCGCGAGCGCGAGCCTTCGATGATGTTCACGTGCACCTTGACGGTGTCACCGGCACGGAAATCGGGGATGTTGTCCTTGAGGGACGCTGCGTCAACGCTGTCAAGGATGTGCATGGTTGTTCGCTCTCTGCGCCCGCCACAGGTCGACCGCGGTGTTGATAAGTTCAGAAAAGGTGGAGGTGTGTCACATAGACTGCCGGAACCCCTGTGGCAGAGCCGGAACAGGACACGATCGAGAATTCTCTCACAGATGATGCTCGGCGTGCCACTCAGCCGGCTCATATGGCCGAGCACTATCGTCGGGGGTACGACCAGAAAGTTCACTCCCGTATGAATCTCCCCGCCACCGCCCTGTCCGTCCGCGCCGAGCCTGTGCAGCAGCGCAGTGCCGAGCGCATCACCAGCCTCCTGGATGCCGCGGCCGAGCTCATCGACCAGAACGGCATCGACGGCCTCACCACGAGCGACGTCGCGACCCGATCGGGCTCCTCGGTAGGCGTGGTCTACCGCTACTTCCCCAACATCCAGTCGCTCCTCAAGGCGCTCGCCGCACGCAACCTCGACCGCTTCACCACCCGGCTCCACGAGCTGCTCCCCGCGAGCGCCGCGGATGCGCTGGGCGCGATGAACGGAGTCGTGGACGCCTACCTCGAACTCGCCCGTACCGAGCCCGGCTTCCGGGCGCTTCGCTTCGGCGACGTGATCGACGACCGCTTCATCCGAGAGAACCCGGGAGCGACCTCGGCCCTGTCGAAGCTCTTCACCGATCTCCTGGTGACGCGCTACGAGCTCAGTCCCTCCGACGAGCTCGCATTCGACATCGAGGTGCTCGTCGAGATCGGCGACGCACTCCTGCACCGCGCGTTCCGGTACGACGCAGCGGGCGACGAGCGCTACATCGCACGCCTCCGCGAGATCGTCGCCGACTTCCTCTCCCAGCACTCCGCGTCGTGATCGAGCTGCGCACTCCCGCCGAGCTCGAGAAGATGCGGGTCGCCGGCGAGTTCGTCGGCAGTGTGCTCACGGCGACGGCCGCGGCATCCGCGGTCGGCGTCAATCTTCTCGAACTCGACGCCCTCGCTCACGACATGATCCGTGAGCGCGGGGCGGAGAGCTGCTACATCGACTACCACCCGTCCTTCGGCGGCTCTCCGTTCGGCAAGGTCATCTGCACCTCCGTGAACGACGCGGCCCTCCACGGACTGCCGCACGACTACCGACTGCAGGACGGCGACGTTCTGAGCCTCGACTTCGCCGCGTCCGTCGACGGCTGGGTCTCCGACTCGGCCGTCACGATCATCGTCGGCACGCCGCGCCCGCAGGACGAGCGACTCATCGAGGTCACCTCCCGCGCCCTCGATGCCGGGATCGCGGCGGCCGTGGTCGGCAATCGAATGGGGGATGTCTCGGCCGCCATCGGCGCCGTGGCCCGTAAGGCCGGGCTCAAGGTCAACCTCGACTTCGGCGGTCACAGCGTCGGCCGCGTCATGCACGGCGACCTCCACGTGCCCAATGACGGCAAGCCGAAGCGCGGGTTCCCGCTTCAGGCCGGACTCGTGTTCGCGATCGAGCCGTGGTTCATGCTCGGCACGAAGAAGATCTACACCGATGCCGACGGCTGGACGCTGCGCAGCGACGACGGGTCGCGCGCCGCCCACTTCGAGCACACCGTCGCGGTCACCGAGGACGGGCCGCTAGTCCTCTCCGCCCGCGAATAGCTCGTCCATCTCCGCGTCGTCCGCAGTCCCCTGCGGTGAGGCGGCACGGGCGAGTCGGGCGCTCGTCACGCCCAGCACGATGGTCACGGCGATCGCGAAGAGGATGAGAACGGGCCAGAGGAACAGCCCGGCGACGATCGCATCCTCCGCGAACGACGTGCCGATGAGCGCCGCGACGATGGCGACGAGGATGCCGATCATGATCGCCTCGGTCCGCGTCACGACGCGGGGCTTGCGGAACATCAGGATCGCCTGGTTCACGGCGAGCGAGATGACGAGGCCCGGGAGCACGAACGCCCCGTCGACGACGAACTGGATCGAGACGAAGCTGCCCGGGAAATCCGGCCAGGCGAACGCGACGAGCGTGTAGACGATGTGAGCGAGCAGCACGACGGCGAGCGCCGGCTGCACCCAGAGCCAGAATCGAGTCACGAGTCCCCCAGGAGATCGGGCCGAACACGGCGGGTGCGCTCGAGCTGCTGCTCGTAGCGCCAGGAGGCGATCGCGCCGTGGTTGCCGCTCAGGAGAATCGGGGGCACGGGCATCCCCCGCCACTCGGCCGGCTTCGTGTAGCTCGGATACTCGAGCAGGCCGCCCTCGTGGCTCTCCTCGTCGAGACTCTCCGGATTGCCGACGACACCGGGCACGAGCCGACCTACGGCCTCGATCACGGCCATGGCCGCTACTTCCCCGCCGTTGAGGACGTAGTCGCCGAGGCTCAGCTCGCGCACGCGGGCGACGGATGACGCGTAGTCCACGACGCGCTGGTCGATGCCCTCGTACCGACCGCACGCGAACACGAGCCGCGCCTCCGTCGAGAGCTCACGGGCGATCGCCTGCGTGAAGCGCTCCCCCGCCGGGCTCGGCACGATGAGGACGGACTCCGGGGTGAGCACCTCGTCGAGAGCCTCGCCCCACGGCTCCGGTCTCATCACCATGCCGGCACCACCGCCGTAGGGGGTGTCATCGACCGTGCGGTGCCTGTCGTGCGTGTAGTCGCGAAGGTCATGGACGGCGATGTCGATGAGGCCGCGATCGCGCGCCTTGCCCAGCAGCGAGACGTCCAGCACCCCGAAGAACTCGGGGAAGATCGTCACGATGTCGATGCGCACCCGACCAGCGTAGACGGCTGAGGCGCGCACCGCGGGTCACACCTCGTCGTCGGGCAGGTCCTCGAAGAGACCGAGCGGCGGAGTCACCGTCAGCGTGCCCGCGGCGATGTCCACGGTCGGCACGATGGCCTTCACGAACGGGACGAGGATCTCGCCGTTGGGGGTCGTGACAGCGAGGAGGTCCTGCGCTGGCAGGTGCTCGACTCGGGCGACGGTGCCGACGCTCTGACCGTCACGGAGCACCGAGAGGCCCACGAGCTGGTGGTCGAACCACGCGTCCTCTTCGGGCGCCTCCGCGGGGTCCTGCTCGATCCACAGGATGGCCTTGATCAGGGTCTCCGCGGTCGTGCGGTCGTCGACGTCCTTGAAGAACGCGACGGGGTGGCTGTTGAACCACTTGAGTTCGGCGAGCTCGAGAGTCTTACCGTGCCAGGGCGACGACGTCGGAACCTGGAGAGTGAACACGGCGCCCGGAACGAAGCGTCGTTCCGGGGCGTCCGTGTACAGCTCGAGTTTGATCGCGCCCTTGAGCCCATGGGCCTTCGTCAATCGCCCCACCCGGAGCTGGGTGCCGGCAGCCTTCTTGGCGGCCACCGCTACTGGTCGGTGTCGACGACGTCGACACGCACCCGACGGCCGTCGGCGAGCGCCGCGACCAGGGTGCGGAGTGCCTTCGCCGTGCGGCCGGCACGCCCGATCACGCGGCCGAGGTCATCGGGGTGCACGCGCACCTCGAGGACATCACCACGCGGGGAGTTCTTCGCGGAGACCCGCACCTCGTCCGGGTGATCGACGATCCCCTTCACGAGGTGCTCAAGAGCGGGAGCGAGCAAGGTCAGGCCTTGTCGGCGTCGTCGGCCGCGGGCTCCTCAGCAGCAGCATCCGCCGCCGCCTCGGTCTCGTCGCCGACAGCGGGCGCCTCATCGGCGGCCTCGGGGGCGGGGGCCTCCTCGGCGGCGCCATCGCTCACGGGGGCCTCGACCTCGGCGACCTCGGTCTCCTCGGCGACGGGCTCGGCCTTCTTCTCGGCCTTCGGCTTGAGGACGGGCTTCTTCTTCTCGTCCGCGACGAACTCGGCCTTGGCCTCCGCCGTCTTCACGGTGCTGACCGCGTTCTTGTCGCCCTTGAACTTGCCCCAGTCACCGGTGAGCTTCAGGAGCGCCTCGACCTGCGGCGACGGCTGGGCGCCGACGCTCAGCCAGTACTGCGCGCGCTCGGAGTCGATCTCGATGAGCGAGGGCTCCTCGGTGGGGTGGTACTTGCCGATCTCCTCGATCGAACGGCCATCGCGCTTGGTGCGCGAGTCCGCGACGACGATGCGGTAGTAGGGCGCACGGATCTTGCCGAGGCGCTTCAAACGAATCTTTACAGCCACAATTCTCCAGAATTAGAGGGATGTCGTGCTCGAGAGCCGTGGGCGTGGGGGCACACTCGGCGTCGAAAGCTCTGATGGATCCTCTCGCGCGCCTGATTAGAGGGTCGGGCGGCAGAGGACTCGACTGGCTATTCTGCCACGGTTTTGCCCGAGAGCGGGAATCCTGGTCTCACCGATCGCGCCCGGGGGCGACGCGCGGCCACGGGCGCAGCCGCTCGAGCTGGGCGGCGAGCGAGAGCAGGAGTGCCTCGCCGGCTCCGTCCGGTCGCGGCGGCGCCACGAGCTGCACGCCGAGCGGGACGCGGGCGGCGGCGTGCCACCCCGCGGGGACGCTCGCGGCCGGCCAGCCGAGCAGGTTCCACGGCGACGCGAACGGGGCGTAGCGGATGTTGGCCCTCATGTTCGCGAACCAGCTCTCGCGGTGCCAGTCGATGGCCGGGATGCCCGGCTGCGCGAGCGACGGCGTGACGAGCACATCGAACCGCTCGAAGAATGCCGTCGTCGCCGCGCGGAACGCGTCCACCGGCCGCGGGTCGCGCGCCGCCCGGGCGAGCACGCGACCCCAGCGCGCGTGGGTGCGGATGCGCGGCTCGAGGCGGCGGCGGTCGAGGAGCGCCGCATCCGTCTCGGTGCCGGCGAACCACCGGGCGAGGAGGGGGATCGGATTGGACGGGTACGGGAAGACGGCCTCGGTCACCGAGTGCCCCGCGTTCGACAGTGCGTCGGCCGTCTCGCGGAGGCCCCGCACCCACTCGGGATCTACAGGGGCGAGCGGGGATGCGGCTCCCGGGGCGACCGCGATGCGCAGCGGTCGGTCCGGCTCGCGGACATCGGCGAGAGCCGCGCGCCCGGCCAGCACGGAGAGCATGAGTGCGGCATCCGCCACGGTCGTCGCGAGCGGGCCGTTCTCTCATGCCGAACCAGGCGTCGACGCCGATGTCCTGCGGCACGAGACCGGAGCCCGGCTTGAGACCCACGAGCCCGCAGTTCGCCGCGGGGATGCGGATGGAGCCCATCCCGTCGTTGCCGTGGGCTATCGGCACGAGACCCGACGCGACAGCGGCGGCGGACCCTCCTGACGATCCCCCCGCGGTGCGGTCGCGGTTCCAGGGGTTGCGCGTGATGCCGTAGACCGAGTCGGTCGCGCCGAAGACGCACAGCTCGGGGACCTTCGTGATGCCGACGACGACGGCTCCGGCTGCGCGCAGCCGGGCGACCACCTCGTGGTCCCGCGCCTGCGGGGTGGCGTCGGTCGCCGCCGACCCGTCCCGGAGCGGCTCGCCGGAGACGGGGATGTTGTCCTTGACCGCCACCGGCACGCCCGCGAGCGGGAGGACGGCTCGATCGCCCCGCGCATCGACGCCGGCCGCCTCGGCCAGGGCGTGCTCCGATCGCACGATCTGGAACGCGCCCACGTCGTCGCCGGAGATCCGCTCGAGTGCCGCTCGCGTCTCGGCGAGCGCCGAGCTCGCGCCGGACCGGACGTCAGCGGCGATCTCGACGGCAGTGCGCTCCATGGAGCGATGCTACGCGGTGGTCGCCTTCGTGCGGGGCTTCCGGCGCGAGAGGGCGACACCGAGAAGGCACACCGCTCCGCCGAGGATGGCAAGCGGTGCGGGCACCTCCGCGAAGAAGAGCAGGCCCATGACGATCGCGAGGGGCGGGACGATGTACGTCGACACGCCCAGCTGGCCGGCGGGCATCCGGGAGAGCGCGAACGCCCACGTGCTGAAGGCGAGGGCCGTCGGGATCGCCCCCAGGTACACCACGCCGAGGAGCGCGCTCGGCGGCGCCGATTGCACGTCGCGGACGAGGTCGGCGGTGAACGGCAGGCACACGAGGAACCCGATCGCGCAGCCCATCCATGTCACCTGGGCGTTCGGCAAGCGGCGCAGCGTCGGCTTCTGCAGCAGCACGCCCGCCGCATACGTCACGGCGGCCACGAGCGCCCACAGGACGCCGGGATCGGTGAACGAGGTGCCGCCCGTGGCGACGCCGATGAGGATGACGCCGACGAATGCCACCGCGGCGCCGATCGCCAGCCACGTCGAGAGCCCCTCCCTCAGGAACACCGCTGCCCCCAGGGCGATCAGGATCGGGCCGATGTTGACGATCATCGCCGTCGTGCCTGCGTCGATCGTCTGCTCGGCGATGTTCAGGGCGACGTTGTACGCGCCGAACCACAGCACGCCGAAGCCGAGGAGCTGCAGCCACTCCGTGCGATTGGGCCACACCCATCGCCGCCCGAGCAGCACGACGATGCCGAGCAGGAGGGTGCCCACCGCAAGTCGGCCGAGCGCGAGCGCGCCCCCGGAGAAGTGGCCCGCGGTGCCGCGGATCACGATGAAGGCGCTCGCCCACGCGACGATCGTCACGGCGATGGCGACGAGCACGATCGGGGTCACCCGGGCGGGGGCGGTGCTGGTGGTCATGCGCTCACGCTAGTGCCGCCCGCCGACGAGAGCGGCGGCATCCGGACTCGTTGTCCGAATGCCGCCGAAAGTTGGCGGTCAGGCGTTGCGCGAGTCGCGCCAGCGGATCCAGTGCTTGACCGTCTCGAGATCGTACTCGGGGCCGCTGATGCCCAACGTGAAGAGGGTCACGCCTGCATCGAGCAGCGCGTCGGCCACCGACTCGTCGCGATTGCGAAGCTCGTTGGAGAGCTCGATCTCGCTCACGTCGCGGCCGACGGCCTCGCCGTGCTCGGCGAGGATCTCGAGCTTGCGCGGCAGGTCCTCCGGCGAGACGAAGCTGTGCCAGATGTCGGCGTGCTGGGCGACGATGCGCAGGGTCTTCTTCTCCCCCGAGCCGCCGATCAGGACCGGGATGTCCCGCGTCGGTGCGGGGTTGAGCTTGGTCCAGCGCTCCTCGATTCGCGGCAGAGCAGCCGCGAGCGCGTCGAGGCGGGAGCCTGCGGTGCCGAACTCGTAGCCGTACTCGTCGTAGTCGCGCTCGAACCATCCCGAGCCCGTGCCGAAGATGAACCGGCCCGTCCCGGTCGACCCGGCGCTGATGTGGTCGATCGTGCGGGCCATGTCCGCCTGCAGGTCGGGGTTGCGGTAGCTGTTGCAGTTCACGAGGCTGCCGAGCTCGACGCGGCTCGTGAGCTCGGCCCACGACGCGAGCTCCGTCCAGGCCTCGAAGTGGAGTCCGTCTGGCTCGCCCGAGAGCGGGTAGAAGTGGTCCCAGTTGAAGAGGATGTCGACACCGAGCTGCTCGAGCTCGACGACGGTCTCCCGGATGTGCTGGTAGGTGGCGTGCTGAGGCTGGACCTGGATGCCCAGGCGAATCGATCGAGTCATCCCCTCCACGCTACTCCGGCTCGCGGGGGGAATCCGTCACGCCAGGCTGTCGCGCCAGCGCAGGAGGTCTCGGATCGGGCCCAGATCATAGTCGGGCCCGTCGACGGCGGCGATGAAGGTCGTCACCCCGAGGGAGAGCTGCTCGTCGAGCACGGAACGGTCGAGGCTGCCGAGCGACCGCACGCTCGTGCCCGACGAGATCTCGATCTCGCCGATGTCCCGGCCCGCCTCCTCGCACCACGCACGGAGCACCCCGAGCTTGTGCGGGAGCTCGGCGGGCGGCACGAACGTGTGCCAGATGTCGGCATACCGGGCGACGAGGCGCAGCGTCTTGCGCTCCCCGGCGCCTCCGATGAGGATCGGGATGCTGCGCGTCGGCGCCGGGTTCAGGGCGGCCCAGCGGTTCCGGATCCTCGGAAGAGCGTCGGCGAGCACGTCGAGCCGGGACCCGGGCGTGCCGAACTCGAAGCCGTACTCGGTGAAGTCTCGCTCGAACCAGCCCGAGCCGAGGCCGAGCAGGAAGCGACCGCGGCCGGATGACCCGGAGCTGATGTGGTCGATCGTGCGCGCCATGTCGGCGACGAGATCGGGGTTGCGGAACGGGGCGCTCGAGACGAGCGGCCCGAGCTCGACCCGGCTCGTGGCCTCGGCGAGCGCAGCGAGGAGCATCCAACCCTCGAAGTGCGCGTCGTCGGGATCGCCCGTGAGGGGGAAGAAGTGGTCCCAGCCCAGCAGGAGGTCGACGCCGAGTTCTTCAGCGCGCAGCGCCGCATCGCGCAGCTGCGGCACCGTCGCGTGCTGGGGAGCGAGCTGCACCCCCACCCTGATGGGGCGCCCGGTCATCCCCGGCCGAGGAACTTCTGCAGGCTCGCGAGCTCCTCCTCGCTCGGGCCGCCCGCCTTCGAGCCGAGCCCGAAGCCCGACCCGGCAGGGGCACTCGGCGTGAGCGACTTGCCGGCGGCGAGCGCCGCGTTCTCCGCCGCCCGCTTCGCGGGGTTGCCCGACCGGGAGGTCTTGCCCTTCTTCTTCGACGATCCACCGCCGAAGCGCTGACCGGGAATCGGTCCCATGCCGGGAATCTGCGGCGTGCCGCCCTTCGCGACGGTCTTCATCATCTTCGCGGCCTGCTCGAAGCGGTTCACAAGGGCGTTGACCTCGGTCACGGTCGTACCCGACCCCTTGGCGATACGCAGTCGGCGCGAGCCGTTGAGCACCTTGGGCTGCCGGCGCTCCTGGACCGTCATCGACTGGATGATGGCCTCGGTGCGGGTGATCTCGCTCTCGTCGAAGTTGTCGAGCTGCTCGCGCATGCCCTTCGCACCGGGCAGCATTCCGAGCATCCCCTTGATGGAGCCCATGTTCTTGAGCTGCTGCATCTGCGCGAGGAAGTCCTCGAGCGTGAAGGAGTCCGTCGCGAACTTCTCGGCGGTCTTGCGAGCCTCCTCCTCGTCGAAGGCCTTCTGCGCCTGCTCGATGAGGGTGAGGATGTCGCCGAGGTCGAGGATGCGGCTCGCCATGCGGTCCGGGTGGAACTGCTCGAAGTCGTCGAGGCCCTCCCCCGTCGACGCGAACATGATCGGGCGACCGGTGACGGATGCCACGGACAGCGCGGCACCGCCGCGCGCGTCTCCGTCGAGCTTGGAGAGCACGACGCCCGTGAAGTCTACGCCCTCCTGGAAGGCGCGAGCCGTCTGGATGGCGTCCTGACCGATCATGGCGTCGATGACGAAGAGCACCTCGTCGGGGTCGATGGCCTTGCGGATGTTCGACGCCTGCTTCATGAGCTCGGCATCCACACCCAGGCGGCCGGCGGTGTCGACGATGACGACGTCGTACTGCTTCGACTTCGCGTGCTTGACGGCCTCCTTGGCGACCTTCACGGGATCGCCCGTGCCGTTTCCCGGCTCGGGGGCGAAGACGGGGACGCCCGCCTGCTCGCCGACGACCTGGAGCTGGGTCACCGCGTTCGGGCGCTGGAGGTCGGCCGCGACGAGGACGGGAGTGTGGCCCTCGGAGCGCAGCCACTTGGCGAGCTTGCCGGCGAGCGTCGTCTTACCCGCGCCCTGGAGGCCGGCGAGCATGATGATCGTCGGCGGCTGCTTGGCGAACTCCAGCCGCCGCTGCTGTCCGCCGAGGATCGTGACGAGCTCCTCGTTGACGATCTGCACGACCTGCTGGGCGGGGTTGAGCGCCTTGTTGACCTCGTCGCCGAGGGCGCGCTCCCGGACGCGACCGGTGAAGTCCTTGACGACCTCGAGCGCAACGTCCGCGTCGAGGAGTGCGCGGCGGATCTCGCGGACGGTGCCGTCGACGTCGGCGGGGCTGAGCTTGCCCTTGCCGCGGAGGTTCTTGAAGGTATCGGCGAGGCGATCCGTGAGGGTTCCGAACATGGCCATGGTGCACTCAGCTTAACCGAGCCCCGCCGTGCGGTGCCTCAGTTCAGCTGGAGGACGGCCCAGAGCACGATCGGCCCGCCGACGACGAGGGCGATCGAGAGGTAGGCGACCGACCGCGTGGCGGGATCGACCATGAGCCGGACCGCACGGTAGATCGTGGAGACGGCAAGGACCAGGCCGACCGCGAAGAGCGCCGCCGAGACCACCAGGAAGGGCAGCTCCGCCGGCAGGAACTCGAGCAGCACGATCGAGAGCAGGAGCGCGCCCTCGGCGAGCGCCGCAAGCAGGAACTGCCGCGTGGTCGCGGCTCCGGGTGCGGGCGGAGTGGGGCTCATGGTGTGATTGTGCCATGGCCCTCCTCGTGCCGCTCGGCGGCTCCTCCCCCCTCGTGCCCGACTCCGCCTTCGTGGCCCCGACTGCGACGCTCGTCGGGGCGGTGACGCTCGGTCATCGCGCGAGTGTGTTCTACGGCGCGGTGCTGCGCGCGGACGTCGACTCGATCGACGTGGGCGAGGGCACGAACATCCAGGACAACGTCGTCATCCACTGCGATGCGGGAGTGCCGGCGCGACTCGGGGCGCGCATCAGCGTCGGTCACGGCGCGATCCTCCACGGGTGCACCGTCGAGGACGACTGCCTCATCGGCATGGGCTCGACCGTGCTCAACGGCGCGATCATCGGAGCGGGATCGCTCGTCGCCGCCGGTGCGGTCGTGCTCGAGGGCACGGTCGTGCCGCCGGGGTCACTCGTCGCCGGAGTACCGGCGAAGGTGCGGCGCGAGCTCACCGCGGAGGAGCAGGCGGGCATCCGCGACAACGCGCAGCGCTACCTCGCGACCGCGGCCGCACACGCGGAGGCGACGCTCTAGGATCTGGCCTGCACCGAGAGCACGATGACCGCGATCAAGGGCGCGAACGCCACGAGAATCGTGATGATCGCGAGCGGGCGCGAGTCGCCGCGCACGAGGTTGATCACGGCGATCACGAGCGACGCGAGCACGAGCACGGCCGCGGCGATGAAGATCACCTGGTAAACCAGCGAGCCGGCGCCCGACCCGTCAAGCGCAGCGGAGACGCCGGTCGCGAAGGACCAGGCCATGAGGCCGACGCCGACCACGGCGGCGAGCAGGGGGATGACACCACGGCGTGCGTTCATGGCACCACCGTAGTGGTGCGCGGGCATCCGTAGAATCCTCGGCATGGACCCTGCGTGGATCGAGCACCGCCGCGGCGGCGACGGCGAACTCCTCGGATGGATGCGACCGGAGGGCGACGGCTTCGTGGTGATCGACCTCCTCGGCCGCGATCGGACCGACGCCGTCGACTGGCTCACCGCCGAGGAGACGCTCGACTCGATCGGCATCGGCTACCTCGCCGACCTGTACGAGCTTCGCCTCGACTCGGGTGAGTGGCTTCGCGTGCGCCTCGCCGAGGTCTCACCGACGCGCATCGTCGCCAAGCAGGACGACTTCGGTGCGGTGGGCATCCCCCAGGTCTACTTCCCGCTGCCGTTCCCGATGCCCGAGACGCTGCGGCCGCTGACCCCGCTCGCCTAACGCGTCAGAACCACCACGAGGTTGATCACGAAGATCAGCACGCCGATGGCTCCGAGGACGAACGGCCAATACCTCAGGGGGACGAAGAAGAACGTCGAGACGGGGTTGGTCCAGACCTGCTGACCGGTCTCCGGGTGCAGCACCGGGATGACGCGGTGGGTGCGCACCGCACCCGCCTCGTCTCGCACCGGCTCGGCGAGCTTCTCGTACATGACCGCGGGGCGGGGCTTGTCGATGTACGTGCCGACCACGAACCGAGTGAACACCCACAAGAGGGCCGCGCTCAGCACGAGGCCGATGCCCACGAACACTCCGTTGATCGGACCGCTCGACGCCACGAGCCCCGTCACACCGGCGATACCGAAGCCGAGCAGCACTCCGAGGCCGACGAACAGCAGGACGAGGGTTCCCCAGCGGGACCAAATAATCATGCCCCCATCTTGACACCCGTTTGGGGGTCACGACGCCAGAATCAGCCGACGAGCCCCTGAACGAACACGTGCGGGGTGAACCCCGTGAGGTCTCCGATTCCCTCGCCCTGGCCGACGAGCTTGATCGGGATGCCGGTCTTCTCCTGCACAGCGAGCACGAAGCCGCCCTTCGCCGAGCCGTCGAGCTTGGTGAGCACGAGACCCGTCACACCGGCGTGCTCGATGAAGGCCTCCGCCTGAGCCAGTCCGTTCTGGCCCGTGGTCGCATCGAGAACGAGCAGCACTTCGGCGATCTCGGTCTGCTTCTCGATGACGCGGCGGATCTTCGAGAGCTCGTCCATGAGGCCGCTCTTGGTCTGGAGGCGCCCCGCCGTGTCGATGATCGCGATGTCGATGCCCTCGCGCTGAGCCCGTTCGACCGTCTGAAAGGCGACGGATGCGGGGTCCTGGCCCTGCTGCTGCGGTCGTACGATCTCGGCTCCGCCGCGCTCCGCCCACGTCGCGAGCTGTTCGACGGCCGCAGCGCGGAAGGTGTCCGCCGCGCCGACCACGACCGAGCGACCGTAGCCGACGAGGAACCGCGCGAACTTGCCGATCGTCGTCGTCTTGCCGACGCCGTTCACGCCGACGACGAGCACGACGGCGGGGCGGGCGGTGAGGCGCAGCGTGGGGTCGAGCTTCGCGAGCCGCTCCTCGAGGCTCTCGCGGAGCATCCGCTTCAGGTCGGCGGGGTCGGTCGTGCGGTATTTTGCGACGTTCGCGCGCAGCTCCTCGACGACGGCGTCGGCGATGTCGGGGCCGAAGTCGGCCGCGAGGAGCGCGTCCTCGAGGTCCTCCCACGTCGACTCGTCGATCGTGGCCCGCGAGAACATGCCCTTGAGCGCTCCGGAGAGCGACCAGCTCGGTGCCATCAGCTCGCCTCCCGCTTGCCGTCGCCCACGCGCTGCCCGACGACGGCGCTCACGCCGTCCTGACGCATCGAGACGCCGTAGAGCGCGTCGGCGATCTCCATCGTGCGCTTCTGGTGCGTGATGACGATGAGCTGGGACGACTCCCGCAAGTCCTCGAAGATCGTGAGGAGCCGGCCCAGGTTGGCGTCGTCGAGCGCTGCCTCGACCTCGTCCATGATGTAGAACGGGCTGGGGCGCGCCTTGAAGATCGCGATGAGCAGGGCGACCGCGGCGAGCGAGCGCTCCCCGCCCGAGAGCAGCGACAGCCGTTCGATCTTCTTGCCCGCCGGCTTCACCGTGACCTCGATGCCGGTCGTGAGCATGTTCTCCGGGTCGGTGAGGTGGATGCTCCCCGTGCCGCCGGGGAAGAGGATCGGGAACACCCGGTTGAAGGCCGCCTTCGTGTCGTCGAACGCGCTCGAGAAGATGTCCTGCATCTTCTCGTCGAGCTCCTCGATGATCGTCAGCAGGTCCTTGCGGGTGTTCGTGAGGTCGGTGAGCTGCTCGGTGAGGAACTTGTGGCGCTGCTCGAGCGCGTCGAACTCCTCGAGGGCGAGCGGGTTGACGCGACCGAGCTGCGCGAGCTTGCGCTCGGCGGACGCCAGGCGCGCCTGCTGCTCGGCGCGGTTGAACGCCACCGGTTCGTCGGAGTCCGGCACCGGCACGGGCACCGCGGGGCCGTACTCGGCCACGAGCACGTCCTCGACGAGACCGAGCTCCTCCCCCGCGCGCTCCAGGAGCGTCGACAGGTGCAGCTTCTTCTCATAGATCTGCATCTCGAGGCCGTGGACGTTCTCGCTGATCGCCGCCAGTCGCTCGCGGAGGGCCGTCTCCTCGCGGCGCAGCGCCGCGAGCTCCTCGTTCTGAGCGCTGCGCTCGGCCTCCGCGGCCGCGAGCTCCAGGCGCGCCTGCGAGACCGAGCGGTCGACGGCATCCAGCACCGCGGGCAGGGCGGCGATCACCTCGTTCGCGGCCGCGATCTGCCGCTGCCGGATGACGGCGAGTCGCGCCTGCTCCTCGGCGGCCTCCCGCTCGGCGACGAGCTGGGCGGCGAGCTGGTCGGCGCGCGCTCGCTCGGCGCGCACGCGCTCGCGAATGGTCTCCAGCTGGATGCGCAGCTCGAGCTCGGCGGCGCGCGCCGACTCGACCTCGGCGAGCACCCCATCGCGAGCCGAGACATCCAGCATCGGGCGGGGCATCGCCTCGTACTCGTCGTGGGCGGCCTTAGCGCGCTCGACTTCCGCCTCGGCGTCGCGCACCGCCTCCGTCGTGGTCTCGAGCGACTGCGAGAGGCGCTCCCACTCCGCCTGGGCGGCCTCGAGCTGGATGCGGTACCGGCCGAGCTGCTCGGACTGGGCGGCGAGCTGGGCGTCGTACTCGCGCAGCGCCTCGAGGGCCGTCGCGGCATCCGTCTTCGCCGTCTCGAGGGCCCCGCGCTTCTCGGCGAGCGCGAAGCGGGTGCGCTCGATCTGGGTGGTCACGGTGGCGAGCTTGGCTGCTGCCGCGTCGCGCTCGGCGACGAGCTCCAGTCGGGAGCGCTTCGCGCCCGACCCGCCCCGCAGCACGTAGCGGGTGAGCACGTCGCCCTGCTTCGTCACGAAGGTCGCAGTCTCGGGTGCGCTCGACCACGCGGCCCGGGCGGCGGCGAGGTCGTCGGCGACGAGGACGGAGGCGAGGAGGCCGAGCACTCCCCCGGGTGCGGTCACGACGTCGGCGGCGGAGCGGATGCCCGGGGCGCTGAACCCCGGTGCGGCGGGAGCCGAGGCCTCCGCCACGACGACCTCGACGCGGCCGAAGTCCTTGTCGGCGGAGTGCGAGAGCGCGTCGAACGCGGCATCCTGCGTGTCGGCGAGCACGGCGTCGGCGAGCGAGCCGAGGGCCGCGGCGATGGCGGCCTCGAAGCCCGGCTCGATCTTGACGTGCTCGGCGACGAGACCGCGGATGCCCGAGAGCTTCGCACCGACGAGGGCGCTCGAGCCGTCCTTCTGGTCGACGGCGAGGGAGAGCGCCGAGCTGCGAGCGGCCAGGGCGTCGCGCTCGCGCTCGGCGGCGTGCAGATCGTCGCGGAGCTGCTCGATGTCGGCTTGGAGCCCAGCCACCACGGCCTCGGCAGCCTCGTACGCCGCGTCGAGCGAGCCGTCGCCCTCCGACGTCGTCGCAGCCTCGGCCTCGAGGGCCACGAACTCCGTGCGGGTCGAATCGCGCCGCTGCTCGGCGGCCTCCAGCGCGTTCTGCTGCCGCAGCAGCTCGCCGCGCGCGGCCGCGAGCGTCGAGCGAGCGACGTCGACGCGAGCGGCAAGGCCGGCGAGCTCGAGCTCGTGCTTCGAGACGAGCGCGCTCTGCGCCGAGATCTCCTCGTCGAGGGAGTCGAGGGACGCCTTCGCGGTCGCGGTCGCCGCCGCCGCCGTGCCGACCGCCTCCTCGGCGTCGGCGACGCCCGCGGCGAGCCGTTCGGCCTCGTCGAGGGCCTCCTGCACGCTCGCCTGGCTGATCGTCGATCCCACAGTGGGCCCCTCTGCCTGCTGGCTGAGCAGCGCGAGCCGCTGGTTGGCGAGCGTGAACAGGCTGCGCAGGCGCTCCTGGGCGCTCTCGAGTCCGAACGCGGTGCGGCGGGCGAGGTCGACGGCGTCGCCCACCTGCGCCTGCTCGAGTCGGCCCTCCCGGAGCTTCGCCTGGTCGAGCTGCTCCTGCAGCACGATGCGCTCGGTCTTGCGCTCCGACTCCGAGCGCGAGAAGTCGGTGATCTGCGCGCGCAGCTCGACCACCTCGTCCGCGAGGAGCCGGGCGCGGGCATCCCGCACGATGGAGGCGATGGATGCGGCCTCCTTGGCGATCTCGGCCTGCTGGCCGAGCGGCTTGAGCTGGCGGCGGATCTCGCCCGCGAGATCGCTCAACCGCGTGAGGTTGGCCTGCATCGCGTCGAGCTTGCGGAGGGTCTTCTCCTTGCGGCGGCGGTGCTTGAGGATGCCCGCCGCCTCCTCGATGAACCCGCGGCGGTCCTCGGGGGTCGCGTGCAGCACGGCGTCGAGCTGCCCCTGGCCGACGATGACGTGCATCTCACGGCCGAGGCCGGAGTCGCTCAGCAGCTCCTGGACGTCAAGGAGACGGCACTGCTCGCCGTTGATCGCGTACTCGCTGCCGCCGTTGCGGAACAGCGTGCGGCTGATCGTCACCTCGGAGTACTCGATCGGCAGCGCGCCGTCGGCGTTGTCGATGGTGAGGATGACCTCGGCGCGGCCGAGCGGGCCCTTCGTCGCGGTGCCCGCGAAGATGACGTCCTCCATCTTGCCGCCGCGGAGCGTTTTCGCGCCCTGCTCGCCCATGACCCAGGCCAGGGCATCCACGACATTGGACTTGCCCGAGCCGTTCGGCCCGACGACGCACGTCACACCCGGTTCGAACGCGAAGGTCGTCGGCTGTGCGAAGGACTTGAACCCCTTGAGGGTCAGGCTCTTCAGATACACAGGCGGCCCTTCAGGTCGGAAGCGAGCGGATAGTCAACGGTACTAGATCGTGACCTGCGCGGCGGGGCCGGCGTTGTAGCCTACAAGGCTGCCGACACCCAGGAGGACGCCGTGCTCATCGACGAGCTGCCCATCCCCGTCGCGCTCGACGCGCCCGGGGGCGCCGAATTCGCCCGCGCCGTCGAGATCGGCAATGCCGTCGAGGCGATCGCCTACGGCACCGCCGACATCGCCTACCGCCCCGAGGAGGAGCTGCCGCACTGGCGCGACCGGCACTCGCCTCACCGCCTGCTGCTCGCCCGCGTCGACGGCGAGATCGTCGGTCGGGCGTCGTACGAGACGAAGGCCGCGGAGGACACCGATACGGCGTGGATCGGCGTGAACGTGCTGCCGGAGTTCGAGGGCCGCGGTATCGGGCGCGCCCTCGCCGACGCGGTGGAGGAGCTCGCGGCATCCGAGGGTCGCACGAAGCTGCTCGCCTACACGGGCACCACCGAGAAAGGCGGGGAGCGGCTGGCCTCGCCCACCGGGTTCGGCTCGGTGCCGCGGGATGCTCGTGCCACGCGATTCCTCCTCGCGCGCGGATACTCTCTCGAACAGGTGGAGCGGGTGAGCCGACTGGGCCTGCCCGTGGACGGCCTCGACGCCCTCGTCGCCGACGCCAGTGCCGCGAGCGGGCCGGACTACCGCGTCGTCACGTGGATCGGCGGCACGCCCGAGCGCTGGCGGTCCGACCTCGCGCTGCTCGGCACGCGGATGAGCACGGATGCCCCGAGCGCGGGCCTCGAGGAGCCCGAGGACGTGTGGACCGTCGAGCGTATCGTCGAAGCGGACGAGCGGGACCTCGCGAGCCCTCGTACCCGACTCACGGCGGCCGTCGAGCACGTGCCGACGGGTCGGCTCGTCGGCTTCTCCGTGCTCTCCGTGCCCGCCCAGAGGGAGCGCTGCGTAGACCAGTACGCGACACTCGTGCTCCGCGAGCACCGCGGCCACCGGCTCGGGATGCTCCTCAAGGTGGCGAACCTCGCCCACCTCGAACGGGAGCGGCCGGGGCATCCGTCGGTCCTCACGTTCAACGCGGAGGAGAACCGGCCCATGCTCGATGTCAACGAGGCGGTCGGATTCGTGCCGATCGCGCACGAGGGGGCGTGGCGGAAGGACCTCTAGGTCACTTTCTGTACAAGTGTCCAGCAGAGGCGTACCATCATCCTGTGAGCGACGCGGCGAGTACCAATGCATCAATCCGCCGCACCATCGGGGCCACCGGAGATCCGCGCGTCGCACGCACCCGCTCAGCCATCGCTGCGGCAGTGCACGCGTTGAGCGATCGCGGCGAGCCGATCACCGTCGCGTCGATCATCCGCGAGGCGGGCATCAGCCGCGCGAGCTTCTACTCTCACTACGCCAGCCTCGACATGCTCGCTGACACAATGCGTCGCGACGCCTTCGTGACCATCAGCGACATCTACGCTCACGATCCACGCGACCGCGCCGACGCCATGTGGACCTCACACGAACTCCTCGTCGCGCACTACGCAGAGAATCGCGCGCTGTACTCCGCAGTCGCCGCTCTCCCCGTGTCCAAAGACGGCTACCTCGCCGGCGTGCGCTCGATGGCGGCGCTCATCGAAGAAGCTCTCGACACTCACCCGAACCGCCCCGCGGACCTCCAGCCTGAAGCGACCGCGCGCTACATCGCCGGTGCCGCTCATGGCCTCCTGGATGCCTGGATCACCGACGAGGTCACTCTCAACGAACAGGAGCTGGTCGAACACCTCACCCGACTCCTGCCGTCGTGGTTCAGCGGACTTCGCTGATACCTACCCGAAGGAAAGGAACACCCATGAAGGCCACCATTGTGCGCGAAATTGGCGCAGGCTTCGTCACCGAAGACGTGCAGATCGCCGCCCCGATCGGGCGCGAGGTCCTCGTCGACGTGAAGGCGTCGGGACTCTGCCACACCGACCTCACCTACTCGCGCACCAACCTCGGGAGCTCCCTGCCGATGTTGCTGGGGCACGAAGTCGCCGGCGTGGTCGCCCAGGTCGGCCCCGACGTGACGGAACTCGCCGTCGGCGATCATGTGGTCGGATGCCTCGTGCAGTCCTGCGGACGGTGCACGGCCTGTCTCACCGGCCGGACGTTCCAGTGCGAGCACCCCGAGGCGACGCTGCGCCACGAGGGTGAGCCGCCTCGGCTCAGCGTCGGCGGCGAGCCCCTGGCTCAAGTGTTCGGCCTCGGTGGGTTCGCCCAGCAGGCGCTCATCCACGAGAACCAACTCGTCAAGGTGAGTGAATCCATCCCGTTCCCTCAGGCTGCCCTCCTCGGATGCGGCGTCGTCACCGGAGCGGGAGCTGTGATCAACACCTCCAACACCCAGGCGGGCGACTCGATCGTCGTGATCGGCGCCGGCGGCGTCGGTCTCAACGCCATCAACGGTGCCCTCGTTGCGGGAGCCTCGACGATCATCGCGGTCGATGTCGCGGACGACAAGCTCGCGAAGGCGCGGCGGTTCGGGGCGACCCACACCATCAACTCGACGAAGACGGATGCGGTCGCCGAGGTGATGGCGATCACCGGTCGGGGTGCCGACGCCGCGTTCGATTTCGTGGGCATCCCGGCGGTGACCCAGTCGGGCCTCGACATGATCCGCCCCGGTGGCGGGCTGTATCTGATCGGGATCCTCGATCCCTCGGCCACGCTGCCCCTGCTGACGATTGGGCTGATCGGAACGCAGAAGCGTATCCAGGGCGTCTACATGGGATCCACGACTCCGAAGCACGACATTCCGCTGTACGCGGACCTGTACCTGCAAGGCCGGTTCAACCTCGACGACCTGCTGTCTCGCGAGATCGCACTTGACGAAGTCAACGAAGGGTACGACGCGCTCAAGGATTCCGAGGTGACCCGAGTCGTCATCACGAGCGGACTCAGCTAGCTCGGCGATTAGAACGCCGAGAGCCCCGTGAGCGCACGACCGATGACGAGGGTGTGGATGTCGTCGGTGCCCTCGTAGGTGCGCACCGCCTCGAGGTTGGCGAGGTGGCGCATAACAGGGAACTCGTCGGTGACGCCGTCTCCGGCGAGCACCTCACGGGCAGCCGAAGCGATACGGATGGCCTCGCGCACGTTGTTGAGCTTGCCGACGCTCATCGGCAGCGGGGCGAGAGCGTGCGCGTCTTTGAGCGAGGCGAGGTGGAGGGCGAGGAGCATCCCCTTCTCGAACTCGACGAACGCGTCGGCGAGCCGGGCCTGCACGAGCTGCTTGGCGCCGATCGGCCCGCCGAACACCTCACGCGCCGTCGACCGCTCGATCGCGGCGTCGAGGCACGCGCGCGCGGCGCCGAGCGCTCCCCAGGCGATGCCGTAGCGCGCCTCCGTCAAGCACGTGAACGCGGCCGAGAGCCCGGTGGCCCCGGGCAGCTCCTCGGCGCGAGCCCCGTCGAGCACGACGTCGCACTGCAGCGACGCACGAAGGGCGAACTTTCCCGTGATGTCGGTCGCCGCGAACCCCGGGTCGGTGGTCTCGACGAGAAAACCGCGGATGCCCTCCGCAGTCTTCGCCCACACGACCGCGACGTCGGCCACCGAGGCGAGGCCGATCCAGCGCTTGACGCCCGAGATCCGCCAGGATCCCCCGTCGCGCACAGCCGTCGTCTCCAGCGCCGCAGAGTCGCTGCCGCCCTGCGGCTCGGTCAGGCAGAAGCAGCCGAGGAGCTCCCCCGCCGCCATGCCGGGAAGCCAGCGCTCTCGCTGCTGCGGTGAGCCGAGCTTCGCGATCGCGCCCATCGCGAGCGGCCCCTGCACCGACAGGAACGTCCGCCACGAGGTGTCGACCGCCTCGAGCTCGTAGCATGCCAGCCCGTACGAGACGGCGTCGGCGCCGGCACCCGGCCCCGCAATGCCCATCCCGATGAGCCCGGCCCCGGCGAGAAGGCGCACGTACTCGCGGCGGAACACCGCCGACTCGGCATCCGAGTCGATCGTCTCGGCGATCACGGCCCCGGCGATGCGCGCTCGATCGCGCCACGATCGCTGCTCGTCGGTGAGGAGGGACTCGAGTCCGAACGCGGCTTCCGTGACGCTCATGGCTCGACGATAGCCCCCGGATGCCCGGCGCGCGCTAGGTGGACGCGGGGCGCACCCGCTGGCAGTACGGGCAGAAGTGCGAGCCCCGGTTCATGAACTGCTCGCGCACGATCGGGCGACCGCACCGCGGGCAGGGCTTGCCCTGCTGCCCGTACGCGCGGAGCGAGTGGGCGAAGTAGCCGGACTGCCCGTTGACATTGAGGTACTGCGTATCAAAGCTCGTGCCGCCCTCCTCGAGTGCGCGGGCGAGCACGGCCCGCACCTCCGCGAGCAGGAGCTTCGACTTCGGCAGACTGAGCGCTGACGTCGGCTGGTCGTAGTGGATGCGCGCGGCCCACAGCGACTCGTCGGCGTAGATGTTGCCGATGCCGCTCACGAGCGTCTGGTCGAGGAGAGCGCGCTTGACGGTCGTCTGACGCGAGCGCAGCCGTGCGTGGAACCGGGCGTCGTCGAAGAGCGGGTCGATCGGGTCTCGGGCGATGTGCGCGACCTGACTCGGGATGAGCTCGTCGGAGTCCGCGGTGGGCACGAGGCGGTCGATCGCCATCGAGCCGAAGATGCGCTGGTCGACGAAGTTCACGCGCAGCGGCCCGTGGCCGGGATGCTCGAGCTCCAGCCGGATGCGCGTGCGCGGGTCATCCGTGCCGGGGGTCCGCAGCAGCACCTGCCCGCTCATTCCCAGGTGGACGACGACCGCCTCGTCGGCGTCGTCGAGCGGAATCCACAGGAACTTGCCGCGTCGGCGGGGGGCGAGCATCCCGCGTCCCGTCAACCGGCCCGCGAAGTCCTCAGCGGGTCCGTCATGACGGCGCAGGGAGCGCTCATCGAGCACGGAGACGGCGGCCACGCGGGCGCCGGTGACCGCGGGGGCGAGGCCGGCGCGCACGACCTCGACTTCGGGAAGCTCGGGCACGTCAGGCCGACTGCAGGATCGTCCACGCCTCAAGCGCCGCGGCCATCTCGGCCTGCTTCTTGCTCGAGCCGGAGCCGGTCGCGACCGCGGTGCCGCCCAGCAGCACGGTCGCGTGGAACCGCTTGGAGTGGTCGGGGCCGGAGTCCTTCACCTGGTAGCTCGGCAGCCCACGACCGACCCTCGCGGCGAGCTCCTGCAGGCTCGTCTTCGGGTCCATCGCGGCGCCGAACCGCTCGGGGTTGTCCAGGAGCGGACGGATGAGCCTCAGCACGAGGTCAGTGGCGTGCTCTCCCCCACGATCGAGGTAGGTGGCGCCGATGAGGGCCTCGACGGTGTCCGCGAGGATCGACGACTTGTCCCGACCGCCGGTCTGCTCCTCGCCCTTGCCGAGAAGGAGGAACCTGCCGAGACCAATCGATCGGGCGACCTCGGAGAGGGCGGCGCTCGAGACGAGGCTCGCCCGCCGCTTCGCGAGCTCCCCCTCGTCGAGCTCGGGATTGTCGCGATAGAGCATGACCGTGACTGCTTGCCCGAGGATCGAGTCGCCGAGGAACTCGAGTCGCTCGTTGTGAGCCAGGCCGCCGTGCTCGTACGCGTACGAGCGGTGAGTCAGGGCAAGCACAAGTAGCTCGGGGTCGATATCGACCCCGAGCACTGTGGTGAGCTGGTCAGCGTCGGCCGGCGATGAGAGCTCGTCGCCCGAGGCGCGAGCCATCGGATCAGACGTCGGCGACCTTGCGGCCCTTGTACTCCATGTACAGGGGCGTGCCGGTCGAGTCCTCGACGACCTTCGCGCGGTGCGGGAGGCTGTAGGTGACCTTGCCGTTCTCGATCGTCTTGACGAGCGTGGGGGCGTCAGCCTTCCACTGGGCGCGGCGCATGCGGGTGGATGCCCGCGACATCTTGCGCTTGGGAACTGCCATGGTTATCTCTTCTCTGCTTCAGACTCTGTGTCGGTGAGGCCCTCAAGGCCGGCGAGCGCAGCCCACCGTGGATCGACGGGCGCCTCGTGCTCGTGACCGGGGTTGTCGAGAAGCCGCACCCCGCACTGGGGGCACAGGCCGAGGCAATCTTCCTGACAGACCGGCTGGAACGGTAGCGACAACACCACCGCATCCCTGACTACGGGCTCCAGGTCGATGTAGTCATCGTGGATGGTGTAGTCAAAAGCTTCGTCCTCAGAATACGCGAAAAGCTCCTGGAATTCGACTTCGACGGGCAGCGAGACGTCGACGAGGCACCTCACGCACTCGCCCTCCGCGACGGCATCCACATCGCCAGAGGCGAGGATGCCGTCGTGGAGGGACTCGAGTCGGACGTCCACGTGCACGCTCGAACCCTGCCGAACGCCGATCACGGCGTTGCCGAACCCTTCGGGCTCGGCGACGTCGAACGACTTCTCCCGCATCTCCCCCGGCTTGTGCAGGAGGTCGATGACGGAGACGGCGTACGGGGACTGGGGCTTCGTGGACACGAGGAGCGATTCTACCGCCGGGGCGCTAGAGATTGGCCTCCACCGCGGTGAACGCCTCGTCGTAGATGCCGAGCGCGCGCTCGACCTCCTCCGGCGTGACGATGCACGGCGGCACGACGTGGATGCGGTTGTCCGCCGTGAACGGAAGCAGCCCCCGCTCCATGAGCGCCTTCTTGAGATCGCCGACGAGGCCCGCCGAGACCGGCTGGCGCGACTCGGGGTCGTCGACCAGGTCGAGTGCCCAGAACACGCCGAGACCGCGAACCTCGCCGATGAGAGGGTGCTTGGCGGCGAGCGCGGCGAGACCGGGGCCGAGGTGGTCCCGACCGATCGTGGCCGCGTTCTCCACGATGCCCTCGGCATCCATGGCGTCGATCGCGGCCACGATGGAGGCGGCGGCGAGGGGATGACCCGAATAGGTCAGCCCGCCCGGGAACACCTGCGCGTCGAACGCGTTGGCGATCGACTCGGAGATGATCACTCCGCCGACGGGGACGTATCCGGAGTTCACGCCCTTCGCAAACGTGATGAGGTCCGGAACGACCCCGAAGCCCTGCCAGGCGAACCACTCGCCCGTGCGGCCGAAGCCGCACATGACCTCGTCGAAGATGAGCACGATGCCGTACTTGTCGCACAGCGCGCGCACCCCCTCGAGGTAGCCGGGCGGCGGTACGAGGACGCCCGCGGTGCCCGGAACGGTCTCGATGATGAGCCCGGCGATCGAGTTCGCCCCCTCGGACTGGATGACCCGCTCGAGGTGGTGGAGGGCGCGCTCCGACTCCTGCTCGGGCGAGTCGGACCAGAACTCGGAACGGTACTCGAACGGTCCGAAGAAGTGGGCGTGCCCGCGCGAGAACTCGTTGGGCACGCGGCGCCAGTCGCCGGTCGCCACGATGGCGGCGCCCGTGTTGCCGTGATAGGAGCGGTAGGTCGAGAGGATCTTGTCGCGGCCCGTGGTGAGCCGTGCCATCCGGATCGCGTTCTCGTTGGCGTCTGCACCGCCGTTGGTGAAGAAGACCTTGCCGAAGTGCGCGCCGGCCTTGGCGAGGATGCGCTTGGCCGCCTCGCCGCGAGCGAGGTTGGCGGTCGCCGGAGCGATGGTGGCGAGGGTGTCGGCCTGCTCCTTGATCGCGGCGATGACCTTCGGGTGCTGGTGGCCGATGTTCGTGTTGACGAGCTGGCTCGAGAAGTCGAGGTAGCGGGTGCCGTCGAAGTCCCACACCTCGCAGCCGGCGCCGCCGGCGATCACGAGGGGGGTGAGCGAGCCCTGCGCCGACCAGGAGTGGAAGACGTGGGCGCGGTCGAGGTCGTAGGTGAGCTGGTTGTCGCTCATCGTTTATCAGGTTCCTAGGTAGGTGTCGGTCGGGCGGCCGGAGGGCCGCCCGACCGACGTTACTATTACTGGCCGCCCTCGGTGAGGGTGACCTCGATCGGCGTGTACTCCCCGCCGACCTCGACTCCTTCCTCGGCGAGCGCGTCGAGCGCCTGCTGGATGTAGTCGTTCGAGTAGGCGGAGGCCGCCGGCTCGGTGGTGATGAGGTTCAGGCCGTCCTGGTTGACCGCCGCGAGGGCGCCCGCGACCGTCTTGTCCCAGGCTGCCGAGTCGATGAGACCGAAGTCGCCACCGGCCCAGATGAGCTTGTTGACCTCGTTCATCTGCCAGAGCTGGTGCACGGGGCCCACCGGGAAGGCGGCCTCGGCGTTGATCGCGGCGTCGTACGTGATCGACGCGGCCTCCTCCGGGTTGTCCCGGGCGAAAACCCAGCCCTTGATGACGGCCTCGAGGAAGCGCACGGCGGCGTCCGCGTAGGCGGGGTCATCCGCGAGTCGTGCGGTGTCGGCCCAGATCGCGTCCTGGAGCATGGCGCCCTCGGTGTCCTCGTAGGAGATGACGTTGAAGTCCTCCGGCTGGTACAGCTCGCCGGTGGCCGGGTTCACGACCTCGAGGATCTGCGCCCACTCGTTGTAGGTCATCGCCTGGGCGGCGTCCACGTCACGGTCCAGGAGCGCGTTCATGCTGAAGTCCTGGGTCGTGATGGAAACCGACGTCGAGTCGAGGTCCTCCGCGGCCATCGCCGCGAAGATCTCCCACTCGTTGCCGTAGCCCCACGAGCCGATGCGCTTGCCCTCGAAGTCGGCGACCGACTCGATGCCGCTATCGGCCCACGAGACCTGCAGGGTGCCGGACTTCTGGAAGACCTGCGCGATGTCGGTGAGCTCGACGCCGGTGGCCTCGAGGGTGCCGAGCACCTTGGGGACCCACGCGACGGCGAAGTCCACGTCGCCCGCGACGAGCGCGTCCTGCGGAACGATGTCACCGCCGGAGGGCACGATCTCGACACTGTCGAAGCCCTCCTCCTCGAAGAAGCCCTGGTCAGCGGCCACGTAGTAGCCGGCGAACTGCGCCTGCGGAAGCCACTGCAGCTGGAGCTTGATGGAGGTGAGCGGCTCGAAGTCCTCGCTGGAACCCGAGTCGTCGCTCGACGGAGCGGAGCACGCGGCGAGCGCGAGGGACGCGATCGCAGCGGTGGCGACGGCCGCGAGGCCGCGTCGAGTGCTGTGTCTCATGCTGTTTCCTTTCGTGATGGGTGGTGCTTCGGTGCAGGGATGCCGGCTAGACCGGCGACCGCCTCGACACGAGCCGCTCGAGGAGCGACGTGACGAGGAAGAACACGAGGCCGATGAGGATGCCCCCGGCCACGAACGCCCACGCGAGGGCGGCGCGGCCCGATTTCGCGTACGTCGCGATGGCGGTGCCCACGCCGTCGGCGGGGCCGCCGAAGTACTCCGCGACGAGCGCGGCGATGACGGCGACGGAGCTCGCGATGCGCAGGCCGGTGAGGAGGTACGGCAGCGCGGTCGGCAGGGTCAGCACGCGGAACTCCTGCAGCGGGCTCGCGGCCGAGACCCGCAGCAGGTCGCGGTGCACGGGACGGGTCTGGCGCAGGCCGCGCAGCACGTTGACGAACACGGGCACGAACGCGGCGATCGCGGCCACGGCCTGGCGCCCGAACTGGCTGGATGCCCCGAACATGGTGTTGAGGATGGGGGTGAGCGCGACGATGGGGACCACGGCGATCGCGGCGACCAGCGGCACGAGCATCCCGTCGATGGGCTTGATGGCGGCGGCGAGCCCGGCGAGAGCGATCGCGATCAGAGAACCGGCGAGGAGGCCTACGAGGGCGTTCGTCGCCGTGATCATGATGGCGTCCCCGATGATCGGCCAGCGCAGGACGAGCTCGTTGCCGATCGCGATCGGGCTGGGGAGCATGCGCGGGGCGGCGCCGAGCACGTCGACGTACAGGATCCACACGGCGACCCCGAGCGCGCCTACGACGACCGGTGCGACGAAGCGGAGCCAACTCGGCAATCCCGCTCGCTGAGCCTGTCGAAGCGTGCTCATCGCTCGTTCGCCCTCTCCACCTTGACGCCGTGCAGGGCCTCGCGGACCGCCGTCACGCGCTCGAAGTACTCGGGAGACTCGCGAAGGGCGTCGTCACGGTCGTGACCGAAGTCCGTCGTGATGACGTCGGTGATGCGTCCGGGCCGAGGGCTCATGACGACGACACGGTCGGAGAGGAAGACGGCCTCGGGGATCGAGTGGGTGACGAAGACGACGGCCGCCTCCGTCTCGGCGGCGATTCGAGTGAGCTCGGACTGCAGGTACTCGCGGGTCATCTCGTCGAGCGCCCCGAACGGCTCATCCATGAGCAGGAGCTTGGGTCGGGATGCGAGTGCGCGCGCGATGGCGACGCGCTGCTGCATCCCGCCCGAGAGCTGGTCGGGGTAGCGGTCCACGAACTCCGTGAGCCCGACGAGCTCGGCGAGCTCGGCGACCCGGGCGGTCCGCTCGGCCCTGCCGACCTTGTGAAGCTCGAGCGGCAGCCCGATGTTGGACGCGACCGTGCGCCACGGCAGGAGTCCCGCCTGCTGGAAGGCGATGCCGTAGTCCTGGTCGACGCGGGCCTGGGCCGCGGGCTTGCCGAAGATGCTCAGTTCGCCACTCGACGCCGGGTCGAGGTCGGCGATGAGTCGCAGAAGGGTGGACTTGCCACAGCCGGACGGGCCGATGAGCGAGACGAACTCGCCCGCGCGGACCTCGAGCTCGACTCCCGTGAGAGCGACGACCTCGCCGGCCTTGGTCGGGAAGACCTTGCCGACGCCGGTCGCCCTCACGGCAGCGGCACTGGTCGTGGTGGCGGGGCTCATGCTGTTGCTTCTCCTCTGCGGTAGTTCTTGAGGGCGAGGCCCAGGAGCGCGACCGAGCCGGCGGCGACGAGGCCGAGCGCGATCGTGCCGAACGTGGGTCCCCAGGGAGCGGCGGGATCGCTCGAGGCCTGCCCGGCGAGCTGGATGAGCATCCGGCCGATGCCGCCGCGCATGCCGATCGACACCTCCGCGACGACGGCGCCGACGACCGCGTTGGCCGCCGCGAGGCGCAGGGCGGGCAGCAGGTGGGGCACCGCGGCGGGGAGCCGCAGGTGCAGCAGCGTCTGCCAATACCCGGCGGCGTAGGTGCGCATGAGGTCCTCGTGGATCCGATCCGGGGCATCCAGGCCGCGCAGCACTCCGACAGCTACCGGGAAGAACGCGAGGTACGACGAGATGACGGCGACGGAGAGCCACTGCGGCCACGGGAAGCCGCCGCGGTCGATCTGCAGCCCCAGACTGTTGACGACGGGCGCGAACGCGATGAGCGGCACGGTCTGGCTGACGACGATCCAGGGCAGGATGCCCCACTCGACGAGCTTCCAGCGCTGCATCATGAGGCCGAAGAGGGTGCCCACGAGCACGCCGATGAGCCAGCCGACCGCAGCGATCCCGAGGGTGGTGAGCGCCGCGGTCACGACGGGGACGATGAGCGGCGGCGTGTCCCCGCCGCTCGTGGACTGGAAGAGCCGGGCGACCATGTCCCACACGTGGGGCATCGCGCGGTCGTTCGTGCGCGGCAGGATCATCACGCCCGAACCGGTCGAGCCGTCCGCTCCGACGACGACCCCCTCGGCGGGCCCGAGGAACTTGTACGCCTCCCAGAGCAGGATGACGGCGAGCACGCCGAGCGTCCCCCAGAGCGCCGCGGCACCCCTCCTCATGACTTGGCCGTGATCCTCTCGCGGATCGCCGGCATGACGGTCTCGCCGTAGACGCGGAGGGTCTCTTCCTTGTTGTCGTGCTGGAGGTAGCCGGAGAACTGGTCGACGCCCAGCTCCTTGAGGGCCTCCAGCTTGGCGATGTGGTCCTGAGCCGAGCCGAGCACGCAGAAGCGGTCGACGATCTCGTCGGGCACGAAGTCGACATGGTCGTTGCCCGCCTTGCCGTGCGAGTTGTAGTCGTAGCCCTCGCGCGCCTTGATGTAGTCCGTGAGCGCCTTCGGGACGGCGCCGTCGGTGCCGTACTTGGCGACGATGTCGGCGACGTGGTTGCCCACCATCCCACCGAACCACCGGGTCTGCGCACGCATGTGGTCCCAGTCGGCGCCGATGTACATCGGCGCCGCGACGCAGAACTTCACGGACATCGGGTCGCGGCCGGCCTTCTCCGCGGCATCCCGCACGGTCTTGATCATCCACTCGGCGATGTCGAGGTCCGCCAGTTGCAGGATGAAGCCGTCGCCGACCTCGCCCGTGAGCTTGAGGGCGAGCGGCCCGTAGGCCGCGACCCACACCTCCGTCTGCGACCCCTTCGACCACGGGAACTGCAGCGTCGCGCCCTTGTACTCCACGGAGCGCGAGTTGGCGAGCTCGCGGATGACGTGGATCGACTCCCGCAGCTCGGCGAGCGTCGTCGGCTTGCCGTTCGTGACGCGCACCGCGGAGTCGCCTCGGCCGATGCCGATGATCGTGCGATTGCCGTACATCTCGTTGAGAGTCGCGAACACGGATGCAGTGACCGTCCAGTCCCGGGTCGCCGGGTTCGTCACCATCGGGCCGACGATCACGCGATTGGTCTCGGCGAGGATGGCCGAGTAGATGACGTAGGGCTCCTCCCACAGCAGGTGGGAGTCGAACGTCCACACGTACTCGAATCCGTACTGCTCGGCGAGCTTGGCGAGGTGGACCGTGCGCGACGCCGGCGGGTTGGTCTGGAGGACTGCTCCGAATTCCATTGCTACTGGTCCTTAGATCAGGTACTGGGAGAGGCCGCGCTTGACGAACTTGCCGTCGCCCTGGGAGCCGATGTACTGGTTGCCGTCCACGACGACCTTGCCGCGCGAGAGCACCGTGTCGACGTGGCCGTCGATCTCGAAGCCCTCCCACGCGGAGTGGTCCATGTTCATGTGGTGCGTCTTACCGAGGCCGATCGACGTGTGCCCGTTCGGGTCGTAGACGACGATGTCGGCGTCGGCGCCCGGCTGGATGACGCCCTTCTTGCCGTACAGGCCGAACATCCGGGCGGGAGTCGTCGACGTGAGCTCGACCCAGCGCTCGAGGCTGATCTGGCCGTTCACGACGCCCTGGTACATGAGGTCCATGCGGTGCTCGACGGAGCCGATGCCGTTCGGGATCTTGCGGAAGTCGCCGAGGCCGAGCTCCTTCTGGCCCTTCATGCAGAACGGGCAGTGGTCGGTCGAGACCATCTGGATGTCGTTCGTGCGCAGCGCCTGCCACATGTGGTGCTGGTGGCCCTCCTCGCGGGAGCGCAGCGGAGTCGAGCACACCCACTTCGAGCCCTCGAAGGCGCCCCACTCCTCGCTGGATGCCCCGAGCTGCTCCTCGAGGGAGAGGTAGAGGTACTGCGGGCACGTCTCACCGAACACGTTCTGCCCATTGTCGCGGGCCCAGGCGAGCTGCTCCACGGCCTGCTTCGCGGAGACGTGCACGACGTAGAGCGGGGCACCGGTGAGGTTGGAGAGCATGATCGCGCGGTGCGTCGCCTCCTCCTCCGCCTGCCACGCCCGGGCGATGCCGTGGAAGTACGGGTCGGTCTTGCCCTTCTCGACGAGCTGAGCGGCGAGCACGTCGATGACGGGACCGTTCTCGGCGTGCATCATGGTGAGCATCCCGGTCTCGGCGGAGACCTGCATCGCCTTGAGGATCTGGGCGTCGTCGGAATAGAACACGCCCGGGTAGGCCATGAAGAGCTTGAAGCTCGTGATGCCCTCGTCGACGAGGGTGGGCAGCACGGCGAGCGAGTCGTCGTCCACTCCCCCGATGATCTGGTGGAACGCGTAGTCGATCGCGCAGTTGCCCGCGGCCTTCTCGTGCCACGCGGCGAGCCCGTCGAGCACCTTCTGGCCGTAGGTCTGCACGGCGAAGTCGATGATCGTCGTCGTGCCGCCCCACGCCGCGGCGCGCGTGCCGGTCTCGAACGTGTCGGATGCCGCCGTGCCGCCGAAGGGCAGCTCCATGTGGGTGTGCGCGTCGACGCCGCCCGGGATGACGTACTTGCCGCTCGCGTCGATGACGGTGTCGACGCCCGCGGACAAGTCGGTGCCGAGCAGCACCGATCCGGGGGCGAGGACGGCGACGATCGTCTCGCCGTCGATGAGCACGTCCGCCTCGGAACGACCCGTGGCGGTGACGACGGTGCCGCCCTTGATGAGAGTGGTTGCCATGTCGATCTCCTTCGATCTCGTCGGACTACGGGGCCACGATCTCGCTGTAGCTCTCCGGACGACGGTCGCGGTAGAACTGCCAGTCGTCGCGCATCTGCTGCACGAGGTCGAGGTCGATGTCGCGGATGAGGATCTCCTCCGACTCGCCGGAGCCGCGCTCGCCCACGAAGTTGCCCCGCGGGTCGATGACCTGGCTCGTGCCGTAGAAGTTGACGGCCTGGTCGCCGTACTCGTTGTCCTCGAGCCCGACGCGGTTGGGCTGAAGCACGAAGTAGCCGTTCGCGACGGCGGCCGCGGGTCCCTCGACCTCCCAGAGCCGGTTGGACAGGCCGGGCTTGGTCGCGTTCGGGTTGAACGCCATGTGCGCGCCGTTGAGCCCGAGCTCGCGCCACGCCTCCGGGAAGTGGCGGTCGTAGCAGATGATGACGCCGACCTTGCCCACGGCCGTGTCGAAGACCGGATAGCCGCTGTTGCCGGGGCGGAAGTAGAACTTCTCGTAGAACTTCTCGAGGTCGGGGATGTGGTGCTTGCGGTACTGACCGAGCACGGTGCCGTCGGCATCCACGACGACCGCGGTGTTGTAGTACACGCCCGTCTGGGCCTCCTCGTAGATCGGCAGGATCATCACGATGCCGAGCTCCTTGGCGAGCGCGGCGAAGCGCGTGACGATCGGGCCGTCGGAGGGTTCCGCATAGCGGTAGTACTTCTTGTCCTGGGTGATGCCGAAGTAGGGGCCGTAGAAGAGCTCCTGGAAGCAGATGATCTGGGCGCCCTGCGCCGCGGCATCCCGCGCGAATTGCTCGTGCTTGTCGAGCATCGACTCCTTGTCGCCGGTCCACGTGGTCTGGGTGATCGCTGCGCGTACTACGGTCATTGCTTCTCTCCTCGATGGTGCCTTTTGTTATTCTTAGCAGTAAACATTTCTCGAACGTTTCCGAATGTGACGGCGGAGTAAAACCGTGTTTCGCACCCTACGGCCCACGCCATGAAGTCGGTAGCCCTCGCCATCGAGGAGCCCACCCCGCGCGGCATCGCGGCCGGAATCGCCCGACTCATCACGAGCGGCGACCTCGCCCCGGGCGATCGACTGCCGACCGTGCGGGCCCTCGCGGCCGAACTCGGGGTCAGCCCGGCCACCGTCTCGCACGCGTGGCAGACGCTCGCGGGAGCGGGCCTCATCGTCAGCCGAGGCCGCAGCGGGAGCACCGTCCGCTCGGCCCCCCGCGAGTGGCTACCCCTGCGCTACCGCGACTTCGAAGGCGGCACGGATGCCCCGCTCGACCTCTCCCGGGGCACTCCCGATCCCGCCCTCCTCCCCGGACTCGGCGACGCGCTCGGTCGCGTGCGACTCGGCGCGGAGACGGCGAGCTATCAGCTCAAACCCGACATCCCCGAGCTCCACGACCTCTTGCGCGCCACCTGGCCCTCGCCCGTCGAGTCGATCACCGTGACGAACGGCGCACTCGACGCCATCGACCGCGCCCTCGCCACGCTCGTGCGGTACGGCGACCGCGTGGTGGTCGAGAGCCCGACGTTCCCGCCCTTCATCGACCTGCTCGAGCAGTACGGTCTCGAAGGCGTGCCCGTCGCTATGGACGACGAGGGGATGCACCCCGAGGCCTTCGCCGCGGCCCTCAACTCCGGCCCGCGCATCGTGCTCCTGCAGCCGCGCGCCCACAACCCGACCGGCATCTCGATGTCGCCGGCGCGGGCGCAGCACCTCGCCGAGCTGCTGCGCCGGAGCCGGACCGCCGACAGCGCCGTCGTGATCGAGGACGACCACTCCGGTGCGATCTCCGTCTCCCCCGACGTGAGCCTCGCGACCTGGCTCCCCGATCGCGTGCTGCACGTGCGCAGCTTCTCCAAGACGCACGGACCCGACCTGCGCATCGGAGCGCTCGGCGGCGCCCGCGACCTCGTAGACCGCGTGGTCGCGCGCCGACTGCTCGGGCCCGGGTGGACGTCGCGCATGATGCAGGCGATCCTCTTCGACTTGCTCTCGGACGCTACCGAGCACGTCCAGGCCGCGCGGGAGGCGTACGCCGGCCGCCAGTCGGCGTTCGCGCGCGCGATGGGCGAGCAGGGCATCCCGCTCCGAGTCGGGGACGGACTCAACGCCTGGTTGCCGGTCGGGGACGAGCGCGCGGCGATGGTGAGCCTCGCGACCGCCGGGATCCGCGTCGCGCGCGGGGCGCCGTTCCAGCTGGTCCCCGACAGGCCGCACGTTCGCGTGACGGTCGGTCTCATCGACGCGGGAATGGCCGAGATCGCCCTCGCCCTCGCAACGGCCGCTCGAGCCTGACTCGGCGCCCCCGTCATGACTGGGGCGATCGCGCCTCTAGTCAGTGTGTCCCAGTTCCGCCGCCGCCCCGCCTCCGTCACCACCGCCCTCGCCCTCGCGGCGTCCTACGCCGTCGCCCTCTCGGCCTACGCCGTCGCCCTCGCCCTGATCGCCGAGCAGTCCCTCGAGCTGACGACCGCTGAGCGCCGTGCGCCCGTGGCTCTCGCCACCGTGACAGTTCTCTTGACCGCCGCCGCGCTCGTCGCCCTCGGTGCGCTCGCGACCTGGCGTCGCAAGACCGACATGCTGCTCGTGTTCGCGCTGTGGCTCGTCGCTCTCGGAGCCATCGGAGTCGCCGTCTCCGCAGTGGTCGCCGATGCACCGGGTCTCGCTGCGATCTCCGTCGCGGCTGCCGCCGCTGCCGCCGCACCCATCGTCCTCCTCCTGAGGCGCTCCGCTCGCGCGTGGCTGCCGCCGATCCCCCTCCACGACGCCGTGCTCGTGATCGTGTTCGGGCCGGTGATCGGGTTCGCGCTCATCGCCGCGCGCCACCGCGAGGACGCCCGGCTCGGTCTCGCCTAGTCCCTCGCGGCCGTCGGCAGCCAGGCTCGCACGAGAGAGCGCGGCAGCAGGGCACTCGCGATAGCCCGGCCGACTCCCGCCCCGCGGCGCAACCCGTGCACGACGGTCGAGACGTCGGCCGGATCGGACGGCGTCGATACCCGGTCGAATGCGTGAGCCTCAACCGCGGAGCGCAGCCGCGCGAGAGCGGCAGCCGCATCGTCATCGAGCAGCGGCGCGACAGACTCCGCGAACTGTCGTGGCGTCAGACCGACGTCGCTCGAGAGGCCGAGGTCGAAGGCGGTGTCGCGCAGCTCGTCCCAGCCGTCGAGTGCGGAGCCGCGGTCCACGGCTCGCAGCCGGCGGGCGCGGCGGAGGGCGCGCAGCACCGCCGGAGCGAGCAGGAGCGCGAGCACGAGAGCGGGGAGGACAGCGCCGATCGGGATGGCTCGGGCCGGAGCATCCGGCGAGGCGACCGACTCATCGGGCACCTCCGTCGGCTCGTCGTCCGGGATCTCGGGCGCCCCCGTGGGACCGGCTGTCGAGGTCGGCGCCGGGGTCGGAGGCGGGGGCACCGACTCGTCGACATCGGGCGTGGCGGGGTCGTCCTCGTCGAGGGGGGCGAACGCGGGAGGCGTTCCGCGCCCCGGCGTGGGCTCGAAGCGCACCCAGCCGATGCCGTCGAAGTAGAGCTCCGGCCACGCGTGAAGGTTGTGCGTCGTCACCCGGTGGACGATCGTGTCGTCCTCGCCCTCCTTCACGGAGCTGCCCGGGGTGAAGCCCACGACGACGCGGGAGGGGATGCCGAGCGTGCGGGCCATGGCTGCCATCGCGGACGAGAAGTGCACGCAGTACCCCGAGCGCGCGTCGAGGAACGCGCCGAGGACCTCCGCGCCGGAGCCGTCGTAGCCGTCCTCGACGGGAGCCTGCTCGGAGTAGGTGAAGTCGCCGGCGCGGAAGAACTGCTGGAGGGCCAGTGCCCGGTCGTAGTTCGACACGAGCCCCTCGGTCACCTCGAGAGCGGTGCGCGCGACGGAGTCGGGCAGCTCGGGCGGGAGGGCGAGGTAGCGCTCCATGCCCGCGGCGGGTCCGCTCCCGGCCGCCACGAGCTGCTCGACGCTCGGGGCGGGCAGGACCACGTCCACCTCGTAGCCCTGGCCTTGCGCGTTCGACCGTTCGGTGCGCACGGTCAGACCTTCCGGGTCCCAGCTCCACGCCCCGTCGAGCCCGCGGATCGACGTTGGCGCGTACGGCACCGGGAGCCAGCGACTGGCGACGTCGCCCACGACGATCGTGGCGGTGATGGTCGTCGAGGGCACTCCTTCTGCGAGGCCCGGCACCGGGCCGATCTGCTCCACGTCCCGACCCGGCTCGGGCAGCTCCGAAGGTTCCCACGACCGGCCCGTGAAGTCATCCAGAACCGTCAGACGCAGGTACTGCTCCGAGTCGTCGCTCGTGCGGTACGTGAGCGCGTGCCTCGGGTTGCCGCGGCGGAGGTCGTCGCCGAGCGTGATGATCGGATTGAGTCCGGTCGCGAGTCCCCCGCCCGAACCCTCGTCGGGGGCCGGGCCCTGGACGGCAGGGAGTACTGCGGGAGCGAGCAGCGCGAGCACCACCGCCGACGCGCCGACGCCCACGGCCGTGCGCCGGGCGACGGGGCGCGAGTGCACGACGAGGAGCGCCAGCCACGCGGCAGCCGTGAGCGCGAACAGCGGTAGGTCCAGGAAGTCGGGCCTGACGAATGAGGGCACGAGAAGGAGCACGAGCACCGGGATGCCCGCGAGCGCCGGCGCCCTGAGGAGGTGGGCGATGCCATCCGCGGCGATGGCGATCGCGACCACGCCCACGCACAGCAGGAAGCGGATGCCCTCGGTCGCGTCGGCCGGGATCGACTGCTCGAGGATGTCCCGGTTGCCGGCGCGATTGAGCTCGCCGAAGACGGCCATGGTCTCGGGAGTCGGGAGAACGCCCAGGAAGCCCGATCCGTCGCCGAACGTGGCCGTGAGGAAGGCGAGGCCCGTCGCGGCACCCGCGATCGTTCCCCAGAACCGCCGCAGGGCGATCGAGCGCACCGCGGCCGCCACGAGGAGCACCACGGCACCCGAGACGACGGCCTCGAGCCACCAGCCGATATCGCGCAGCACCGGGGTGAGCCCCCAGAGGGCGAGCCCGATCATCGTCGCGAGCAGGGCGGAGACGAGCCAGGGCGCGCTCCCCCGGTCCGTGGGAGCGGGGGCTCGGCGGCCGCGGCTAGGCACGTCCCCGCCCGGTCTCGGCGACGATCGCCTGCCATGCCGCGGCCGGGTCGTCGTCCGGTCCCACCGGCACCACGAGCCAGCCCTCGTCGGCGAGCCGCTCGGCGACAGCGCTCGCCTCGGGCACGATCCCGAACGGTCGGCCGAACCGGTCGAGCGCGGTCTGGGTCTGCACGGTGAACGCCACCGCGAGCTCGCCCGGACGTCGCCGCGCGAGCATCCACTCGACGGTCTCGGACGACGGGGTGCCGAGAAGGGCGATGAGCGGTCCCGTCGATCCAGGGCTGCGGGTCGACCGCTCCTCCGGCTCGTCCGTCAGCTCGAGCGAGGCGAGCCGGGCAAGGAACTCCTCGTCTCCCCAGGTGCGGCGTCGGCCCGCGCCGAGGCCGTCGAGCTGCGGATGCCCGGTCTCCTCGATCGACACGAGGAAGCCCGCGCGTCGCAAGTGCACCGCAGCCGACGCGAGCATCCGCACGACCCACTCGAAGGCGAGACTGTCGGGATCGACCTCGGTGGGCTCGGTGGAGAGGTCTGCGTACGCATCGGCAGTCGTGTCGACGATGATGCGCGCCTCCGGGAACGAGCGCTGCTCCTCCTGCCGAACCATGAGGTCGCCGTGGCGGGCGGAGGCGCGCCAGTGCACGCGTCGCATTGCGTCACCGCTGCGGTACTCGCGGGTCATGATGTCGTCCTCGTCGCCCGCCGCGCGGCGCTGCACGAGCGTCGCCTCGCCGTCCCCCGCAGGGAGCGAGAACCCGGCGCTCGGCAGGGGAACGACCTCGGGGGTGACGATGAGCGGTTGCGGCTCGCCCACGACCGTCAGGCTCGTAGCGAGTCCGAAGGCGTCGCCTGCGAGCACGCTCAACGGTCCGATGAGGAACTCCCCGCGGTGCGGCGGGACCAGGTCGTAGCCGACGGTGGTGTGGTTCCGGGCCGCGAACCGGCGGCTGCGCGGCTCGAGCGCAGCCAAGCGCCCGGCGGCGGTGACGTACGGATACCAGGGCACCGTGTCCCACCACGTCGCCTCGAGGCTCCGCCCGGCGGCTCTGTTGTGCACCGTGAGCGCTACGCTCGTCGCGCTGCCCGCCGCGATCGTGCGAGGGGCGAACGACCGCGTGACTTCGACGCGCGGCCGCCGCACAGCCGCGAGCACACCAGCCGCTAGAGGGAGCGCGACGAGGAGCGCCCCGACGAACACGAACGCCTCGCGACCGCCCAGGTAGGCGATGACGAACGACGCAGCGCCGGCGCCCAGGAACCACCACCCGCGCACCGTCAGACCCACGCCGCGGACCCGCAACGAGGCGAGGCCGTGCGATGCGGCGTGCCGGGGCGCTCGGGGCACGTCGGTCAGGCCGGCCCGGCCGAGGAGAGCGGCACCGGGGTGTCCGCGACGATACGGGAGATGACGTCTGAGACCGCGGTGCCGCCGAGTCCGCCCGACACCCGACGCGCGGGGATGAGCCGGTGCCCGAGCACAGGCACGGCGAGCGCGTCGATGTCGTCGGGAAGCACGAACTCCCGTCCGTCGAGCGCCGCGCGGGCCTTCGCAGCGCGCACGAGCTGGAGGGTCGCGCGCGGGCTCGCCCCGAGCCGGAGGTCGCGATCGACCCGGGTCGCCTGCGCGATCGCGACGGCGTACTGCTCGACGGCTCGACTCGCGAAGACCCCTCGCACGGTGGCGATCATGGCGGCGAGCTCGGTGCCGGAGACGACGGGGTCGAGCGAATCGAGCGGGCTCGAGGCATCCCGGCTCCGCAGCATCTCGAGCTCGGCGGCCGAATCGGGGTAGCCCATCGAGATGCGGGCCATGAAGCGGTCACGCTGCGCCTCCGGCAACGGGTAGGTGCCCTCCATCTCGATCGGGTTCTGGGTGGCGACGACCACGAACGGCGTCGCGAGCGCGTAGGTGCGGCCGTCGACGGTGACCTGGCGCTCCTCCATGCTCTCGAGGAGCGCCGATTGCGTCTTCGGGCTCGCGCGGTTGATCTCGTCGCCGATGACGATGTTCGCGAACACGGGACCCGGCTTGAACTCGAACTGGCGGTCGGACTGGTTGTAGACCGAGACGCCGGTGATGTCGGCGGGCAGCAGGTCGGGAGTGAACTGGATGCGGCTGACCGAGCAGTCGACGGAGCGCGCGAGCGCGCGGGCGAGCATCGTCTTGCCCACGCCGGGAACGTCCTCGATGAGCAGATGCCCCTCCGCGAGGAGCACGGTGAGCGCCATCTCGACCGCGGACCGCTTGCCGTCGATGACGGTTTCCATGCTGCGCAGGATGCCCCGCGACCGCGAGTAGAACTCGTCGTGGGTCATCGCCTCGACCGGCTCGGACCGCCCGGCATTCGGTGCGAGGCCCTCGTCGCTGAGGCCGTATCGAGAAGTCTCCACCGTCCGAGTCTCGCAGAGAACCCGGCCGGGACACCCTGTGAGTTCGCCGTCAGTGAGCTTAGCTCGCCACTCTTCCGGCGAGTGCTCGGCTGTGCCGACCGAGCTCGAGGCCCGCAATCGCGAGCTCCTCGAGGTGCTCGGCCAGGTCCACGTCTCGGCTCAGGCCCGGCCACTGGCCCTCGAGCTCGGCGTACCCGCGCTCCCGGTGAGCGGCTCGAGACCCCGGTCCGAACGCGAGATCGTGCCGGGCGCCTCGGAGGGCGGCGACGAGGGCGGTGCCCGTGCCGTCGTCGTCGGGCACGAGCGACCGCGGGTTCCTCTCGGCGGCGGCGAGGGCATCCTGCAGCTCTTGCGGTCGCAGCGCGGGATGATCGCCCAGCAGCACCGCCGAGTGCGACTCCACTCCCTCGAGCCCGGCCTCGATCGCGGCGATGAGCCCGGCCCCCGGGTCCTGCAGGATCGTCGCGCCGAGCGATTGGAACTCCGCTCCACCGACCGTCACGACGATGACGGGGGCGACGGCGAGCGCCGCCTCGACCGTGTCGAGTGCCATGGCGAGGGCGAGGTCCCGGTGATCCCCAGGGCCGAAGCGCGACTTGGACGCCGCGGTCCCCTTGACCGGGATCACGATCGTCCAGTTCTGCACCCCTCGAGTCTGACACGGCCCGCTGAGCGCACCCGCGCTACTGGCCGGTCTCGCGCTTCTGCTTCAGCTCAGCCTCCAGCCGGCGGATCCGGGCCTCGTTCTCGTAGAACGCGATCTCCCGCTCCACCGCGGCGTCGATGTCCTCGTCGTCGTCGAGTCGACGGGGGGCGGGCCGGATCGCCTGCGAGCGGCGCGGGTCGCCGAAGGGGATCGACTCCGACCGGTCGCCGTAGTCGCGACCGACCCACCACCACAGCACCATGCCGATGAGCGGGACGAAGATGACGATCACCACCCACAACACCTTGGGGAGGTGCTTCACCTGCCAGTCCGCGCTCGTGATGATGTTCGCGAGAGTGACGATCGTCGCGACGAGGATCGCGACCGACAGGATGATCTGAATCATCCTTGAATCCTAGGGAGCCTCCGGCGCGGCGGCCACCCCCTCCGCGTAGCCCGCCGCCCACGCCTCCGCCGTGCCGAGCCGGAACATGTCCTCCTCCGACGGTCGGGTGATCGTGCGAGCGCCGGGCAAGTCCAGCGGTCCGACGAGGTGGGCGAGTCCGCGGACGACGGCCACGGGCATCCCT
Source organism: Antiquaquibacter soli (assembly GCF_030580675.1). Taxonomy (GTDB): domain Bacteria; phylum Actinomycetota; class Actinomycetes; order Actinomycetales; family Microbacteriaceae; genus Rhodoglobus; species Rhodoglobus soli. The sequence goes on from NZ_JAUQUB010000001.1 coordinate 1,996,573, forward strand.
GACGTCTTTCCCTTCACGAGGTCGGCGGCCGAGGCGATCTCGTCGGCGACGGCGGCGACCGTAACATCCAGCCGCCGGCCCCCCGCGTCGACGCTGCCGCGGAGGTCGTCGAGGACGTGGATGCCCGCCGCCCCGATCGCCGCGTCCGTCTGCCCCTGGCGCCAGGGACGCCCGAGCGTGTCTGTGATGACGACGCCGAGGGAGAGGCGGAAGCGGTCGCGCAGGGCCGTCGCGAGGGCGAGAGCCGAGTCATCCGGCCGCTCGGGCAGCAGCAGAACGGTGCCATCCGGCGTGTTGGACGCGTCGACCCCGGCGGCCGCCATGACGAGGCCCTGCCGGTTCTCCACGATCCGCGTGACTCCCCCCGGATGCTCGCGCGTGGCGACGACGCGCACCGTCTCGGCGGTGATCGCGTCCTCCCGATCGGCTGCGGCGATCACGCGGCCCTCGGCCTTGCTGACGATCTTCGAGGTGACGGCGAGGATGTCGCCGTCCTCGAGCCTGCCCTCGAGCGCATCACCGACAAGGGCAGCGAGGTCGTCTCCCGGCACGATCTCAGGCAGCGGGACAGCGAAGACGGTGAGCATCGTCTCACGGTACCGCTAGCCTGGCGCGCATGAAGATGCCGCGGCCGACCGACGAGGGCAAGGAGTTCTTCCGCGATCTCGTGACCGACTTCTCCGGGGTCACGGTCAAGCCGATGTTCGCGAACCTCGGGGCGTTCGTGAACGGCACGATGTTCGCCGCGCTCATCGGCGACACGATCGGGGTGCGATTGCCGGATGACTCGGCCCGCGCCGAACTCGCGAACCGCCCGGGCGCCGGCGGCTTCGGCCCCGGCGAGAAGCCCTTGCGCGAATACGTAGGGCTCCCGCTGACGTGGCCGCGGGATGAGCTCGTGGAGTGGCTGCACCTCGCCTACCTGCAGATCGGGGAGCTCCCCCCGAAGCCGCCGAAGCCTGCCCGCGCTCCTCGCCCGCCCCGCGAACAGAAGAAGGGGCCGGCGTAACCGGCCCCTTCCCACCTCGGGCTTCTGGCCCTCGGCTTCCCCATCAGGTCTGCGGCGTGAGCGCGAACGAGATCGCGCCCTCCTCGGACACCGTCGCGTCGAGCGTCTTGTCCTCGAGGACGAGCGAAGCGCCCGGCTCGACGAACAGGCGCGCGCCGTGCGACTCGACGAGGGCGTCGCCGGGCTCCGGCTCGCTCACGACGGAGATCGCGAAGTCGTGCGAGGTGGCACCGGTGGCGATGCGCATGGCGCCGTCCACGACGTTCGGATCGCGGTCCACGATCGATTTCACGACCGTGCTGGCTGTTTCAGTGAGGGTGAGCATTGCGCTTCCTTTCCTTGTTCAGCGGTGGCTTCCACGCTTCCAAGGTCCGGCGCGAGCCTCAAGGGGGTCGCTCCGATACGGAGGGAACTCACACGGGGCGCTCGGGCGACTCGCTGGTTGGGATGGCCTGCTCATGCTCTATTCGCCGAGTGAGGCGCAGGATGATGAGGAGCGGGATGATCCCGAACACCCCGAACGACATGTCGACGAGCATCCAGCCCCAGGGAAGTCCCCGAATCGAGCCGGCGATGAGGGCGAGCGGGATCACTCCGACGCACGCGATCATGCCCCAGTGGATGACCCACACGTTGCGCACCGGGTCGCCAAGTGGCCCGACGAACGCGACGGCGATCACGAGATGCGCGAACGCCAGCCAGTCCGTTCCGTAAGCGAGCCAGGGGTACGAGGCGTAGGTGTCGGCGAGTCCGGCGCGAACCCGGTCGATCCATTCGACGAGCGCGGGCATCCACTGCTCCACCCCCCAGGAGTGCAGGATGCTCGATCCGAGCGTGAGCTCCTCGAGCAGCGGGAACGCCGTCACCCCGCTCACCACGAGCGCCACCATGAAGAACACGATCCACGCGCGAATCCAGCCGAGGCTGCTCACCCCACCGAGCCTAGGCATGTCAAGTTGACGCCCTCGGCCGAATATACTTAGCTGACGGGCGCATCGCGGCGACTACGGCCCCCGATCACACCCGCGCCAAACGCTTGAGCAACTGCGAGTATCGCAGAATGAAGAAGTCAGGGTCCTTGTGGTCGCCGTAGAACACTTCAGCGTCAACACCGTGGTCAGCATCCAGGTGAAGATCGGATCTCATTCGTTTGAGCTGTGTTTTCGGAACCTCTCGACCGTCGCCGGTGTTGATGAAGTAGGTCGAAAGGGTGTCCGTCTTGTGCCCGCCTAGAAATCGCCGTCGCCCTTGAACCTCGCGCGTTATGTGGATCTTCCCACCACGCATTACTTCGACGTCACATCCTCGTTGCTTCAGTTTCTTTTGCAACTCCCGCCAGGTCAGTGAACGTTCTTCTCGTCGAATCTGTCGGGATCGTGCAATCAGCCAATCTGCAATCGCCGCAACCTCACGGTCGGATACCTGGTCATAGACGTATCCGTCGGGCAGGAGATCGTGTGCAGCGACCCGAATCATGAAGCGGAAAAGCTCTTCTTCGTTCGATTCGATGACGAGGTTGTGTCTATCCAGGAAAACCATCGTAGAAACGAGAGCCGAACGCTTGTTCCCGTTGTGGAACGGATGATTATGAACGATCGAGTGCAACAGGGCGGCCGCCGCTGACTCGACCGTCGGGTACTTCCTGGAGTCTCCGTAGCTCGTGGCGGGCCGGGCCGCTGCGCTCTCCAGAAGGGCCATGCTCTTGACGCCGGCGGGAGAAATCGGGTCCGCCGTGGAAGCAAAGTCTGCCGCCAGAGCCTCATGGACCTGAACGAGCTCTTCTGATGTCAGGTGCTGGCAGTCTCGGGCAGTCCCGGGCGCCGACCACTCGAAAGGTGGAGCTGTGGGAAGCTGGGGCGCAAGGTCCGTAGCCTCGGGGGCGCTTGAGGCGGGCATTGCACCAAAATGCGCGCGAAGTCGCCTAACTGCGCCCTTTGGAAGCACCTGCGCGTCCCGCGGCAACCGGATGCCGTAGCCGTCGAGAATTGCCGCAAGTTGCTCTCGCGTAACGCCGAAAGCCTGCGTCCAGTAGGAGATCCGTTTGGCCTGTCCGCCGACGATTCCGGTCGCGCGCTCGGCGATCGTCGCGTGCTCGCTCCGTATTCGATGCGAAGGTTGAACGGGATATTCGACGCCTTCGGACCACAACGCGACTAGCACCTGCTCGACATCGAGATCAGATTCCCGGGCAAGTTCTTCGACTGTCCATGTTCGACGACGCATTGAGCTCCGTTGGTCCAGGTATTTGGCACGTGCCATTGAGAGTATGCATCACCTTCGCGCCGCTACGGCCCTGTCACACTCCGGATGCCCGCCCGGTCGTAGCTGGCATGAGACTCCTCCACCGCATCGCGCTCGCCCTCGTCGCCGTCACCGGCCTCTACGTCGGAGGCTGGGCGGCCATCCTCCCCCAGTCGTTCTACGACTCGTTCCCTGGCTTCGGCTTCATGTGGATCGCCATCGACGGTCCGTTCAACGAGCACCTCATCCGCGATGTCGGCGCGCTGTATCTGGCGATCGGCGCGATCGCCGCGTACGCGTTCTTCTGGCCGTCGGTGGCGGCGACGCGCGCGGCCGGCATCGCGTGGACGGTCTTCGGCATCCCGCACCTCTACTACCACCTGCACCACCTGGTCGGGCTGTCGGTGCTCGATGCGATCGGCAACGTCATCGGTGTCGGGAGCAGCCTGCTGCTGGGCATCCTGCTGCTGCTCCCGGAGCGACGGCGGCCCACCGTCGCGGAGCCGCCCCGCGACTAGGCTGGCGCCATGTCGTTCCAGGCCTACCTCGACGCGGTCGAGGACAAGACGGGGCTCACTCCCCGGCAGCTCATCGCTCTCGCCGCCGAGAAGGGACTGGATACCCCGGGCACTAAGGCCGGCGCCATCCTCGAGTGGCTCGCCGCCGACTACGGTCTCGGCCGGGGGCACGGGATGGCGATCGTGCACGTCATCCAGAAGGGGGCGACGATCAGCGACAAGCACGTCGGCACGACGGGAAGCCACCGTGACGAGTCGAACGAGCTCTGGCTCGACGGCAAGGCGACGAAGCCGACGACCTAGCCACCGCGCTTGACGTGCCGCCCGCCGCGCTGGCGGTCGGGCAGGTCGTACTTGCCCTCGGGCATCGGCTGCGTGGGCGAGCCGCCCTTTCCCTCGACCCGGCGCAAGGCACCCATGAGGCTCAGCGCGTTGATCACCGAGTAAGCGTCGCCCACGTCGCACTTGGCGACGGTTGCGAGCTTCTCCACGGTCATGAGCCCCTTCACCGACGCCTTGACGATGCGGACCTGCTCGGGCGTCGCCGGCAGGTGGTCGAAGTCCGGCCACCACTTGAGCCGGTACTTGTCCCCGGGCCGGAGCCAGGATGCCCGCTGCCCGGGGTACGAGTGCAGGCCGATCAGCCAGAGCAGGGCATCCACCCCGACCGTCTGCCCGGCAAGTCGCGGCGAGTCCATCTCGATCGGGTAGGTCCCGACGGCGACGTCGGACGGATGCTCGGGGAACTCCTCCAGCGGAGTCGCCCACACGAACTCCTGGTGGCGGAAGTCGATGGCGATCGACGAGAAGCCCGCCGGCGACAGCGAGACGAGGATCGGTCGCGGGATCTGCTGGATACCGTGGATCGCCGTCGCTGCGGCGCTCCAGCCCGGCGAGGTGGGCGGGGGCGGCGGCGCGGAGGAGCCGGTGACGAACGGGGCATCGACGGGCGGCATCGCTACGGTGTCGCTCACGGTGCTCATCACCCCCTACGGGCCGAGGTCGGATGGCGCGGGACCTGCTGTTAAACGGATCGAGTGCGAAGCCTGACGCGGCTTCGCACTCACAGTGAGTTCACCTTAGAGCACGCTGAGCGATCGGCTCTGTACCCCGTTCGGGCGGGTTGCGGACTCTGGGTACGCCGACGGCGCGGAGCCCGAGGGCCCCGCGCCGTGTCGTGGTGCGTGTGAGTACTACTTGGCCGCGTTCGCGAGCGCCCAGTTGAGGGCGTAGTCGGCGACCTCCTCCCAGCCGTCCTGGCTGACGATGCGGTGCGTGCGACCCGCGAACTCCTTGTAGTCGACGACGGCGGGGCCGCCGCTCTTCGTGTACTTCGCAACGATGGCCTTGGCGATGGCCGGGGGCACGACGTGGTCGATCTCACCCGCGATGATGAGCAGCGGTGCGCGCTCGGGGCGCCCGTACTCGACGTGCGTCACCCCGCCCCTCTCGTTGAACGCTCCCGCGACGCCCTCGAAGAAGACCCGGTTGTAGGAGTTGACCGCGTACTCCTCCCAGATCGCGTCCGACTCGGCGCGGGTGAGGTCGTTGCCGAACGTGAAGTGGAAGTGGCTCTTCGAGATCGGCGAGGCACCGTTCCTGTTGAAGGGGTTGCGGAGGATCGGGAAGCCGGTGCGCGCCGTCGACGGCGGGAGCGTCGTGATGCCGGCGGTCTGGCCGGGGGTCACGCCGACGTAGGCGACGCCGAGCCCGCGGTCGGCGAGCATCTGGGTGATGACGCCGCCGAAGGAGTGGCCCATGATGATCGGCTTCTCGGGAAGGGCACGGATGATGGCCTCGTAGTGGTCGGCGATCTGCTTGAGGCCGACGCCCTTGAGCGCCTCCGGGTTGCGGCGGATGTCGGCGACGTCGCGGTCGTCGATGCCGGGCCATCCCGGGACGATGACGTCGTGACCGAGGGCGCGGAAGCGCTCCGCCCAGGTGTCCCAACTCGTGGGGGTCATCCAGAGTCCGTGGATGAGGACGATAGGGGTCTTCGATGCAGTCATTTCGGTTTCCTTTCTCAGTCGCCCTCAGGGAGAACGATCGTTCTTTCTTGGTAACTGAGAAGTTACGGCACCTATTCCGCAGAAGTCAAGAAAAAAGAGAAAGATCGTTCTATCATTCTTGCTATGGCCACTTCGACCCGCCCCTCCGACGCCCGCGAGCGACTGCTCCGCACCGCGTCCGACCTCTTCTACCGGGAGGGCATCCACTCCGTCGGCGTCGACCGCATCGTCGCCGAGGGTGCGGTCACCCGAGCGACCTTCTACCGCCACTTCCCCGGCAAGGAAGACCTCGTCGTCGCCTATCTGGAGGCGGAGGACGCCGCGTTGCGTTCCGCCTTCGCGGCGGCAGCCGAGCACCTCGGAGCGATCGACGCGGGTCCCGAGGAGATGCTCGAGGCGATCATCCAGGGCATCGCCGACGACGTGAGCCGCAACCACACGCGGGGCTGTCCGTTCATCAACGCCTCCGCCGAGTACCCGGATGCCTCGAGTGCGGTGCGGCAGACCGTCGCCGAGCACCGGGCATGGTTCCGTGGCACGCTCGAGGGCGCGCTCGCGGCGGCGGGGCGGGATGACGCGGCCGAGCGAGCGGGAGCGCTCGTGCTGCTCCGCGATGCCGCCCTTGTCGGCGGCTACCTCGATGGCCCCGACACGATCCGGGAGACCTTCGTTCGGACCGCCCGCCAGGTCGCCGGGCTCTAGCCTGCTCCCGCGTCCCCGCGGGCTAGTCGCGCGGCGTCTGCAGGAATCGGGCGACTGCCGGCGGCACGTAGGGGGTCACGTCGCCCCCGAGCGACGACACCTGGCGCACGAGCGAGCTCGACACGTGCGAGTGCTCCGGGCTCGGCAGCAGGAAGACCGTCTCGACCCCGGCGAGGTCGCGGTTGACGATCGCCATCGGCGTCTCGTACGCGACGTCGACCTCCGAGCGGATGCCCTTCACGAGCACGCTCGCGCCCACGTCGGTGCAGTAGTCGACGAGGAGTCCGACGCTCCAGCTCGTGACGAGAATGCTTCCGGCGATCCCCGCCTCGGCGATGGACTCCTGGATGAGCGACACGCGCTGGGCGATCGGCAGAAGGGCCGTCTTTCCGGGATTGTGCACGACGAGTACGTGGAGTTCGTCGAAGATCCCGGCCGCCCGCTCGATCACGTCCAAGTGGCCACGGGTGACGGGGTCGAACGACCCAGGAACAACGGCGATCCTGCTCATGCTCCTCACGATAGCCGGTGAGTGTTACCGGTTTGTGACAATGACGGATCGTGTCAGTTCTTCGAGAGGAACGACTGGGACTGCTCGTCGAGCCGCCGGTCGAGCGCGGCGCGCAAAGCCGGGTGGCGCTCGAGGCCGGGGTCGTCAGCGAGCAGCTGCCCCGCGAGCAGTCGTGCATCGCCGATGAGCTCGCCGTCGCGCGTGACCCGCACCAGTCGCAGACTCGACCGCCCGCCCGACTGGATGCTCCCCAGCACGTCTCCCTCCTGCCGCAGCTCCAGGTCGCGGTTGGCGAGCTCGAAGCCGTCGAGGGTCGCTGCGACCGCGTCGACCCGCTCCCGGGCGAGTGTGCCCTCCTCCGCCCCCGTCACCAGCAGGCACAGCCCCGGCACGGAGCCGCGACCGACCCGGCCCCGGAGCTGGTGGAGCTGCGACACCCCGAAGCGGTCGGCGTCGAGCACGACCATCGTGGAGGCGTTCGGCACGTCGACGCCGACCTCGATGACGGTGGTGGCGACGAGGACGTCGATGCTCCCGTCCGCGAAGGCGCGCATCAGGGCATCCTTCTCGTCACTCGACATGCGGCCATGGAGCGCCTCGACGCGGCGGCCCTCGAGCAGCGGATTCGAGCGCAGCTCCGCGAGCGTCTCGAGCACGGTGGCGCGGGGGCGCGCGACGGTGTCGCTCGTGGCCGGCGCCTCGGCTTCGAGCGGGGCATCCTCAGCCGACGACTCGTCGATCGCCGGGCAGACGACGAACGCCTGCCTGCCCTGGGCGAGCTCCTCGGCGACACGCTCCCACACTCGCGTCATCCAGCCCGGCTTCTCGGCGAGCGGCACGACGTGGCTCGAGATCGGCGAGCGCCCCGCGGGCAGTTGAGCGATCGACGAGATGTCGAGGTCGCCGAAGACGGTCATCGCGACCGTGCGCGGGATCGGTGTCGCCGTGAGCACGAGCACGTGAGGGGGCTGTGCGCCCTTCACCCGGAGTGCCTCGCGCTGCTCCACGCCGAAGCGGTGCTGCTCGTCGACGACGACGAGACCGAGGTCGAAGAACGTCACGGCGTCACCGAGCAGGGCGTGGGTGCCCACCACGATCCGCGCCGACCCGGAGACGATCGCGAGGAGCGCCTTGCGCCGCTCCGCCGCCGGCAGCTGGCCGGTGAGGATGGTCGGCCGCAACCGAGCGGCGAGGTCGGGGCCGAGCGTGCGGACGATGGAGCGCAAGTGCTGGGCGGCGAGCACCTCGGTCGGGGCGAGCAGCGCCGACTGCCCGCCGGACTCGGCGACCGCGAGCATTGCGCGGAGCGCGACGAGGGTCTTGCCGGAGCCGACCTCGCCCTGAACGAGTCGATTCATCGGCACATCGCCCGCCAGGTCGCTGGCGATCTCCTCGCCGACGGCGCGCTGGTCTCCCGTGAGCTCGAACGGGAGCGACGCGTCGAACCCCTCGAGGAGAGCGCCGGCCTCGCGCGGCGTCGCCGCCGTGGCGCGCAGCCGCTCGCGCTGCAGCAGGAGACCGGCCTGCAGCACGAAGGCCTCCTGGAACTTGAGCGCCGATCGAGCCGCCTGCCACTCGGAGTCGACCGCGGGGCGGTGCACGAGCTCCAGGGCACGACGGAAGGGCACGAGCCCGCGCGCCGACCGCACGGCATCGGGAACGGGGTCGTCGAGCTCCGGCAGCGTGTCGAGCACGACCCCGACCGCCTTGGCGATCTGCCAGCTCGCGACCGTCGATGTGGCCGGGTAGATCGGGATCGGCGTCTCCGCCCACGCGCGCGCCGCCGAGGGATCCGCCGCGACGTCGAACAGTTCGTAGTCGGGATGCGCGAGCTGCCTCGAGTTGCGGTAGACGCCCACCTTGCCGGCGAAGATGCCGCGCACCCCCGGTCGCAGCTCGTTCTCCCGCCACTTCTGATTGAAGAATGTGAGCGTGAGAGTGCCTCGGCCATCGCCGATGAGCACCTCGGAGATCGTGCCGCGACGGGCCTGCATCGACCGAGACCGCACCTCGAGCACCTCGGCGACGATCGTCACGTTCTCGTCGATGGGGAGGTCGACGAGCGAACTGAGCTCCCCCCTGCGCGCGTAGCGCCGCGGGTAGTGGCTGAGCAGATCCCCGACGGTCTCCAAGCCGAGGCCGCGCTGGAGCGCCTGAGCCGAGCGGCCGCCCAGTGCGGCGCTCAGCTTCTGGTCCAGCGGAGAGGTCACACGTCGAGGCTACCGGCGACCCCCGGCCCCATCGGTGCGCTCCGCCGCGGCATCCCGGCTCGATAGGATGACGCAATGGCTGACCGGCAGGGCGACGACGCCGCGTACTCACGGTGGAAGGGCTGGGGGTCCACCCACCGCTTCGGGCAGTTCACTGCCGGGGACGCGGACTACTACCGCCGCGAGCTCCGTACGGCAACCGCGATCGGCCGACCGGTCGCCGACGTGCTCGAAGTCGGCTTCGGCGACGGCGCCTTCCTCGGCTACGGCCGGTCGCAAGGGTGGCGGATGACCGGCACCGAGCTCTCATCGGTGCAGGTCGCCGCCGGCCTCGAGGCGGGGTTCGATGTGCACCCCTCGACCGCCCTCGACTCGTTCGCCGAGTCATCCTTCGACCTCATCGTGCTGTTCGACGTGCTCGAGCACCTCGAGCAGGACACGATCGTCGACTTCCTCTCGCAACTGAGGTCCCTGCTGCGACCGGACGGGCGGATGCTGCTGCGCTACCCGAACGTCGACACCTGGCTCGGCAACGCCCTGCAATACGGCGACCCCACCCACGTCACCCAGATCGGGTACTACAAGATGACCTACTTCGCCGAAGCGGCTGGGCTGGAGGTTCTCCGGTACCGCGGGCCCGTGCGACGCGGGTTCCGGACGTCGATCGTGCACGGACTGCACCGCCTCACCGCCGGCCCCCTCATCGCGGTGTCGGCGGCGTTCGTGAAGGCGCTCTACTACCCGGGCACGCCGATCGTGCTGACGTCCGTCAACTCCGTCTGCACCGTCGGGGTCAGGCGCGACGCGTGATGCGCGCGGGCATCGACAGCTACTCGTACCACCGCCTCTACGGCGAGATCAGGGCGGGCGAGCGACAGCTCGATCGCGAGCCCTGGCCCTTCGACCCGCGGCCCGTGCTCGAGCACGCGCTCTCCGTGGGAGCCGAGGCGGTCTACCTCGAGACCTGCTACCTCCCCGAGCCGGAGGAGGTGACGGCGGGGATGCTCGACTCCCCGCTCGACGTCGGGCTCTCGTGGGGGCATCCCTGGCCCGGCCGGGTGCACGGCCTCGAAGGCGGCCGGTCCTGGGCGGCCGAGCAGGAACTCGGGCGCTGGATCGACGCCGCCGCCCGACTCGGCCACCGCGTGCTCCGCATCACCGCGGGCAGCCCGGCCTCGAGGGGCGATGAGCCGGCCGAGGTGCTCGTCGAGCGCCTCGTCGGACCGCTGAGGCGAGCAGCCCGGCACGCCCAGGGGGCGGGCGTGCGGCTCGCCCTCGAGAACCACGGCGACCTCCGTGCGGTCGACATCGTCGCGCTGCTGGACGCGGTCGCCCTCCCCGACTCCCTCGGGGTGTGCCTCGACAACGTGAACCTCGTCCGCGTCGGCGACGACATGCTGGAGGGCACCCGCCTGCTCGCCCCGCACACCCTGCTCGTGCAGCTCAAGGACCACGAAGCGGGCGACCCGCTCGCCGACGGCGGGCCGGTGTGCACCGCCCTCGGAGACGGGGTCGCCGATCTCCCCGCGATCCTCGACATCCTGCAGCGCGCTGACTACCGCGGCGACGTGTGCGTCGAGATCGCGTCACTCGGATCCGGCGAGGTCGACGAGCTCGACCTGGTGGGCCGGAGTGTCACGTGGCTGCGGGAGAACCTGCCGTGACGCGCATCATCTCCGGGTTCGCCGGCTCGATCGCGATCTCCGTGCCCCCGAGCGGCACCCGCCCCACGAGCGACCGAGTGCGGGAGGCCATGTTCTCGGCGCTGGAAGCGCGGGACGCCATCGACGGGATGCGCGTGCTCGACCTGTACGCCGGCTCCGGCGCGCTCGGGCTCGAGGCGGTGTCGCGCGGGGCATCCCACGTGACCCTTGTGGACCGAGTCATCCGCACCGCCCAGCAGAACGCCGCGCGCGTGCTCAAGCAGGCCCCCGCCGGTACACGGCCGGAACTCGTCTCCACCGGACAGTCGGTGCAGTCGTTCCTCGACTCTGCACGGTCGTTCTGGGACCTCGTGTTCCTCGATCCGCCGTACGACCTCACCACCGCCGAACTCGATCGCAACCTGGTCGCCCTCGTGCCGCGGCTGACGCCCGGTGCAGTCGTCGTGGTGGAGCGCAGCTCCCGCTCGGCCGAGCCGAGCTGGCCCGAGGGGCTCGAGTTCGAGCGCCGCAAGGACTACGGCGAGACCGCCGTCTACTGGGCCTCCGCCGACTAACGGTTCGCGTTGCGTCGAGCGGTGAGTGCGAACACGACCGACCCGACGAGCAGGAGCACCCCGCCGATCCCGCCGAGGACGAGGAGCGCGCGGTCGCCGGCGCCCGTCTCCGCCAGCTCCGGGGTTTCCGCCGGCACCACGATATGGGAGTCGTCATCGCCATCGGTTGCGTGCGACGCATCCCCCGAAAGACCGGAGTAGTGGAGCTCGCCGGAGGAAACCGGGCTGGACGTCACCGTGATGGCCGCCGCCGGCGTCACGATCCCCAGGATCGGCGCGACGACGAGCGCGGCAACCACCGCAGCAACGCCGGTGAAGCTCTTCACGGGCTCTCCCCCTCGCGATCCGGAGGCCTTCACTGTAGCGGAGGCGCGCTCGCGACAGCTAGTCCGACCCGCCGTCCCACCCCGCGTAGGGGTCCCAACCGGAGCCCGTGATCCGCTCGCCGTCCGAGAGCACACCGGTGCCCTCGAGCACCGAACCGATCTGCCGGAAGCCTCCCGGCAACGGGATGCCCGGCGGGAAGCACGCGAGCAGGCCGTGGTCCTCGGCCCCCGCGAGCTCGGCTGCGGAGACGCCCGAGAAGTCGATCGCGACGCCGCTCGCGTCAGCGATCCGGGACGCGTCCCTCGCGAGCCCGTCACTGACGTCCAGCATCGCGGTAGCGCCCGCGATCGCGGCGGCCCTGCCGTCCGCGATGGGCGGGTGCGGCCTGAGCTGGGCGGCGATCGGAACGGGATGCTCGCGCGCGAGCTCGGCGGCGGCCGCGGCATCCGGGCGCCCGTCGACGACGCCCCGCTCGAACAGCAGTCGCAGCCCCTCGGCCGCGAGTCCGAGAGTGCCGGACACAGCCACCACGTCGCCAGGTCTCGCGCCGGAGCGCAGCACGGGCGCTCGGCCCTCGAGGTCGCCGAATGCGGTGACCGCGATCGTGAGCGTCGCGGACACGGACAGATCGCCGCCGACGACTCCCGCACCGGGCGAGAGCTCGTCGCACGCGGCGCGCAGTCCGTCGGCGAACGCCTCAAGGAAGTCGACTCGGGTCTCAGCCGGCGCCGCGAGCGCCACCACGAGCGCTGTCGGCACGGCTCCCATCGCGGCGACGTCGGACAGGTTCGTGGCTGCGGCTTTGAACCCCAGGTCGAACGGAGCAGACCACGCGAGCCGGAAGTCGGGGCCGTGGATCATCATGTCGGTCGTGACGACGAACCGCCCGTCGGGCGCCGCGACGACGGCCGCATCATCCCCCGGTCCGAGCTGCTGTGCCCGGGCGGCGGGCAGTCGCGGGAAGACTCGCGCGAGGACGGCCGACTCGCCGAGCGTTCCGAGGGTGGTCACCCCTCCACGCTAGCGCTCACGACCCGGGCCACGGACCGGACCCCGTCCAGGGCCAGAGGCGCCAGCCCATCCACACGCGCAGCGCGATGCCCGCCACGACGACGAGCACCGCGATCACAATCACGATGATGCTCCGGAGCGGGATTCGCTGCGGACGGTCGCCGGTCACGAGGTACCGCCGAACGGCGGCAGATCTGAGCGCCAGATCCAGGTGCGGAAGTCGGCGATCTCGTAGGGGCCGATGGCTAGCCCTGCCGCGATCGTGATGATGAGGGAGCGGTCGTCGAACTCGATGCCGAGGCCGCGCGTCTGCCACTCGACGACTCCTGTGACCTTCCGACCGATCAACTCGCAGTAAGCGTCACGATATCCCGGCTCGCCGAAACGGTAGATCCGATCCGTCTGAGCGACCTCCGGCCACGCCCCGAAGTTCACCCGCTCGGGGCGGGAATCGATGGTGAACTGAACCTGGGAGTAGTCGGCGACGAAGACGACCGCGTCGAGCGTCTCTCCCACCAGTACGTCGAGCACGCTGGTCACGCAGTCAGAATAGTCACCGGCTAGCCTTGATGACGATGAGACGCCTCCTCGCCGCCGCCCTGGTTCCCGTTGCCCTCGTGCTCGCGGGGTGCTCCCCTACCGTCGCACTCGAGCCCGCGGACGACGCCGCGAGCCCGCTGTGCGCCGAGGTGAGCGTGCGCCTCCCGGAGGCCATCGGAGAGCTGTCATCCCGCGAGACGAACGCCCAGGCGACCGGCGCCTGGGGTGAGCCGACCGCCGTCATCCTGCGCTGCGGGGTGCCCTCCCCGGCGCCGACCGCTGAGCTGCCGTGCATCACGGTCGAGGGCGTGGACTGGCTGCGGGATGACTCGGACGACCCGAACTTCGTCTTCACCACCTACGGGCGCGAGCCCGCCGTGGAAGTCATCATCGACGGCGAGGCGGCATCCGGTCGAGATGTGCTGACGGCCCTGGGCCCTGCGGTATCCCGCCTACCCGTGGTTGGTGCCTGCATCGCGCCAGGAACCTAGCGCACCGCCTCGAGACCGAGCTGGATGAGCTCGTCGATGAGCTCGGGATAGCTCATCCCGCTCGCCTGCCAGCACTTCGGGTACATCGAGATAGGGGTGAACCCTGGCATCGTGTTGAGCTCGTTGACGACGAACTCCGTGCCCGTGAAGAAGAAGTCGACTCGCGCGAGCCCCGAACCGCCGATCGCCTCGAACGCCCGGGCGGCGATGCGCTGCATCTCGGCCAGTTCGCCAGGGGCGAGGGATGCCGGGCACACCAGTTCCGCGGCATCCGGGTCGATGTACTTCGCCTCGAAGTCGTAGAACTCTCGGCCGTGCATGATGATCTCGCCCGCGACGCTCACCCGCGTCGCCCCGCCGCCCCGACCGGAGAGCACGGCGCACTCCACTTCGCGGCCGACGACGGCGCTCTCGACCAGGGCTCGCGAGTCTTCGGCGAGGGCGACCTGCAGCGCGGCGTCGAGATCCGCGAAGCCGTCGACCTTGGTGACCCCGACGGAGGAGCCGGCGCGAGCGGGCTTGACGAAGACGGGGAGGCCGAGACCATGCGCTCGGCGCGTCCAGAGCTCGGGGTCGTCGGCCCACTCCCGGCGGGAGACCGTGATCCACGGCGCGACCGCGACGCCGGCGCCCTCGAGGACGGTCTTCGTGAAGTGCTTGTCCATGCCGAGGGATGACGCGAGCACGCCGTTGCCGACGTACGGGAGGCCGACGAGCTCGAGCATCCCCTGCACGGTCCCGTCCTCGCCCCAGGGGCCGTGCAGGATCGGGAAGACGATGTCGATGTCGCCGAGCGAGTGACGGTGGCCGGAGGCATCCAAGTAGGCGAGCTCGCGGGTTGCCGTGGAGTCGGGCCAGAGCACGCGCGTGCCGTTGTCGGCGACGGTCGGCATGGCCTCCGGGTTCATGGCGAAGACGGCGGCGTCATCCGGCTGCAGCGTGTAGGCGCCGGTCTTGGTGATCCCGATGGGCACGACCTCGTACTTGTCGCGGTCGATCGCCGACAGCACGCCGCTCGCCGTGGAGCAGCTGATCTCGTGCTCCGACGACCGGCCGCCGAACAGGAGGGCGACTCGGGTTCGGCTCACGTCATTCTCCCTGCGGCAGTTCGTCGGTGGTGAGGTGGGGCGCGATGTCCCGCGGATTCAGCGTACCGGCCAGCACCTCGGCGACTTGGCTGACGATCGGCATCTGCACGCCCTTGGCGAGCGCAAGCTCGAGCACGGGAGCGACGGATGACAGGCCCTCGGCGGTTTGGTTCATCTGCTTGATGACCTCGGAGTAGCTGTATCCCTGCCCGAGGAGGCGACCCGCGGTGTTGTTGCGCGACAGGCTCGACTCGCACGTCGCGATGAGGTCGCCGAGGCCCGCGAGCCCGGAGAGCGTCTCGGGGCGGGCGCCGTAAGCGACCGCGAAGTCGGTCATCTCGGCGAGCCCCCGAGTGATGATCGACGCCTTGGTGTTCTCACCGTAGCCGACGCCGTCGACGATGCCGATGGCGACGGCGATGAGGTTCTTGAGCACTCCGCCGAACTCGGTGCCGATGACATCCGTGTTCACGAAGCTGCGGAAGTAGGGGTTCGTCGCGGTCATGGCCACTGCGGTCGCGGTATCGATGCTCTCAGAGGAGACGACCGCGGCGGTGGGCTGCTCCTTGGCGATCTCGAGGGCGAGGTTGGGCCCGGATGCCACGGCCACCCGCTCTCCGCCGAGCCCGAGCTCTTGGCGGATCACTTCGCTCATCCTCGCACCGGTGCCTTTCTCGACACCCTTCATGAGCGAGACGACGAGAGCGTCCTCGGGGATGATCTCTCGCACGATGCGGAGGTTCTCGCGCAGCGATTGCGAGGGAACCGAGAGGTACACCTGCTCGGCGCCCTCGAGCACCTCGGGCAGCCGTGCGGAGGCCCAGATGTTGCGGGGCAGGTTGATGCCGGGCAGGTAGTCGCTGTTGCGGTTCGACTGAGAGATCTCCCGGGCGAGCTCGGGGCGGCGGGCCCACATCGCCACGCTCGAGCCGCCGTCGGCGAGGATCTTGGCGAACGTCGTGCCCCATGATCCGGAACCGAGGACGGCGACGCGGCGGGGGGAATCGGTGCTCTGAGCCACGTCTCCATTGTCGTGCATGCGGCCGGGGTGCGCTGACGGCAGGTCGGGGCGGAGTTTTCCACAGATTCTGGTTTATTAGAACGTGTGTTCGATTGTTGGCTAAACTTGGTGTATGACTTCTCCTGCCCTGACCGCTCTGCGTGAGCTGCTCGACGCCCTGCCGTCGGGTGCTGACGGGGTGGTGGCGGTGGAGGAGATCGGTCGGGTCGTGGATGCCGCGCGGGTGCGTGTCGCGGGTTCGGTGGATGCGGGGACGGCGGAGGCTTTGGGGTTCGCCTCTCCGGTGGCGGCGGTCGCGACGTTGGCGCGGGTGTCGGAAAAGACGGCCCGCGCCCGGTTGGCTGTGGCGGCGGTCACACGGGTGGACCGGTCGCTGTCGGGGGCGGAGGTACCGGCACGGTTGCCGGTGCTGGCTGCCTCGTTGGAGCAGGTCGGGTTGGATGCTGCCGAGCTCATCACTCGACAGCTGGGTGCCGTTCAACCGCACGTGGAGCCGGGGTTGCTGGGGGCGACCGAGCAGGTCTTGGTGAACTTGGCCTCCGGGTTGGATGCTTCTGGTTCGCACCCGGTGGTGCCGGAGTCGGTGACGTCGCTGGCGGGACAGTTCTCGCTGATCACCGCGGCGATCGACCCGGACGGGGCCAGGCCGCGGGAGGAACGCGCGAGGCGGCGCCGGTCGTTCCGGGTTGGTCAGCAGGACTCCGACGGGCTCATCCCGGTATCTGGGTTGCTCATGCCTGAAGTGGGGTCGCTGCTGCTGGGGTTGATGGAAGCCCACCGCCGCACGCCCCGGTTCACCGAGGAACCCGACCTCGCGCACTACGAGCCAACTGATACCCGCACCCCGGAGCAGCGCCGCCACGACACCCTCGCGACCATCCTCATCGCCGCCGCCCGCGCCGTTGATGCGCCGGTGTTGGATGGGATGCCCGTGACGGTGGTGGTCACTACCACCCTGGAGGATCTCGCCCACGAGGACGGCCGCGCGGGTGACCCGATCGGTGTCATGGCCGGATCGCGGGTGCCGGTGTCTCGGGAGGC
>NZ_JAUQUB010000010.1 GCF_030580675.1 Antiquaquibacter soli
GGGACAACATCCGACGACACGGCACCATCGGTCTCGGTCCAGGCATCCTGAACCACCGCCACATCATCAACCAGCACGCTCGCATCCGACGTGGTCGAGCTCGCAGAGACCACCACCTCATGCGACGTGGCCGACGCGGTGAACTGGTACGTCACCGGAACCCAGGACACCGCACCCGACACCGCCGCGGTGGTCGTGACCGGGGTGGATGCACCCACACCCGACACCCCAGCAGCGACATCGGTCACCACCGTGTCGTCATCCGTCGACGCCAGCCACCCCGAAACCGTGTAACTGCGACCCACAGTCAGACCCGACACCGTCTGCGAGAGAGTCGCCGGGGTGGTCGAGGTCTGCTCGAGGACCGCCGACAGCAGACCGCCATGCGCGGTCGAGGAGGTCAGCTCACCCGGAGCTCGCCGGCGCCATCGAGGGCTTCCCCATCCCGCTCGGCACCAACGGCCAGGCCGACCAGATCGCCCAATGGGTCGTCTTCATGCTCTCCCCCGCCGCCGACTTCATGACCGGAAGCCACGTCTTCGTCGACGGCGGCACGGATGCCCTCTACCGCAGCGACGACTGGCCCGTCACGGTACCTCTCACCAAGCTGCGCCGCTACCTCCGCATCACGAGGGAGTTCAACAAAGCCGCGGCCCGCGCAGCGAAGCGGTAGGGGGCGGAGGGCGGCCGACCGCTTCAACTCGATGAGAGACCAGGCCACATGAGCTTCGCCAGCGCGTTGACTTTGTCGCGGTTGAGTATGGGCATCAGTTCGACACCCTTTCTAGACGGGACAAACTTCAAGCTCCCGCTGTGCTTTCCCCTGACATTCACCTGGATCGCAGGCACGGGGCGAGACGTGAACGAATCTGTGACGCGCAGGTCAAAGAGGTCTCTGTTAGCAAAAGTAGCGATCGGAGTCCCGCGCGCCCAAACTTGAGTGCTCTGGCGACCGACATGAATTACCACGTAGGTCGGCAATACTTCATTTGTTTGGTGCGAGACGAGTTCCTGGAGCTCGGGCGTCTTCTGCGCCACCACCAATAGCCCAACGTCGGACCCGAGCGCTCGACTTACACGGCGAAGCGTCAGCCCAAGTGGCAGTACAACCGCCGCCATCACGAGAGCAACGATTAGAAGTCCGACCCCGACACCGCCAATCCAGGCCGACAACACGAATGCCGCACCGCTGGGACGTTCCACCACCAAGTCGAGACCGGCTGCCGGGAGCCATCCGCTAACGGCGATAGCTGCGGTACCCGCTGCGCCTAGGGCAATCAGCAGAATCTTCACGATTGCCTCCTACCGCACTTCATCAAGCCAGCTCGTGACATCGTAGAAAGTTCCGAGCCCATCAACCAGATTAGCGCCTCGACCAGCCTGCGAAGTCGTCGCGCCAATGGCCTCGAACGCGGGCCGCGCCGCGGCCCCAGCGACTCCGAACGCTACTCCTCCCACTGCAAGCCCACACGACAAGGTTGCACCGAAATGGCCGCACTCCATGCCGGCCGCGATGATGCCCGTCACTAGAGAGGCCGCGCCCAGAACAGCAGCAACTGGCGCACCGACACCGGTTGCGGTCAGGATTAGTGCCGCGATGCCGGTGGCCGTGCTTATACCGCCGATGATATTGATTGAGATCCGGAAGTTATCGTCGATCTGCTTGGGTGTTAGGTTTACTTCCCTCCCGGCGTTGCCACCTGGGCCACCGGTACATGAGTTTCTGACGCATTGTTGCGGTTCCTCCCTTACAACCGGGGGCGGGGGTGGGGGCGGGGTACCCCGAGATCCATCCGAGTCGAGAGAGGACCGGTTCATGTAGGCTCCGCTGAGGTCGGAAGAATTGAGGGGGTCGGCGGGGTAGTCGTACGCGTTTGTCACCCCTCCCTCGACGGGGTCCACGGACAGGAATCGTCCGAGCGCGGCCGCATAGACGCGCACTCCCATCTCAATCGACGCAATCGATCCCGCGTGCTCGTAGAGTTTCTGGTGCTGCCCCACCCACGAGTGATCCGCTTGCCCGTCGGCGTTGTCCGCAACAGTGTCATCAGCAGTGGTGGTGCCGATCTTCCCGTCCGCGGCGATCGGCTGCCCGAACGGGTCGAACTTGTATCGGTCACCCGTGCGGATACCGTCCTTGTCTGCGGTCAGGATGACGTCGCCGTGCAGGTTCGGGTACGACCACACCTGCTCCGAACTCGACGCTGCAGTGATCTGAACCCCGCCCGGAAGGGACAGCATGTAGTCGACACTCGACCCAGTCTTGGTGGCGAACAACCCGGACGAGGAGTACAGGTACTGCGTCGTGACCGCCGCCGCAGTACCGACCTTCTCCGTGCGGGACACGACCCGGCCGGTGGCATCCCGCACATAAGTGATCACCGTGGTCACCCCACCATCGACGACGGTGGTCTTCATGTGCCGGTTCTGCGAGTCATACACCATCACCTGGTTGCCCAACGTCGTGGTGTTCCCGTGCGAGTCGTACGCGATCGTCGCTGGCGCGCCAGTCGTCGACAGGGCGGCACCCAGCACCGGGTTCGCCCCCGACTGCGCCACCACCGGAGTCGATCCCACGAGCCGGTCGGCGTAGTCGTAGCAGTACTTCACATCCGTCACCAACACACCGCCCACCGTGTCGGT
>NZ_JAUQUB010000011.1 GCF_030580675.1 Antiquaquibacter soli
GCGTTCTCGCGTGCGGATGCGGCGGCGCTGTCGGATGAGCGGCTGCTTGAGGAGCAGCGTGCGTTCGCGGCGGCGCGGCGGTTGGTGGATGCGGGGGCTGCGGCGGTGGCGGCGGAGATCGCGGCCCGCTCGGATCGGTCGTTGGGTGCGGCGGGGTTGGCGCAGGGCCGCGGGGCCCGAACGCCGGAGGCGTTGGTTGCGCAGTTGACGGGGGTGTCGGTGCGGGATGCCCGCACTCTCGTGTCGGCCGGGGAGCTGGTGTCGGCGCCCGCACCCGGGTTGGAGCCTCTCGCCGCGGCGGTCACTTCCGGCGACCTGTCGGTGGAGGCCGCGCTGGCGGTGAAGGCCGGGCTGGGTGACTCGGATGCGGTGGACCCGGATGCCCGGGCCGACGCCGCTCAGAGACTGGTGCGGGAGGCGTCGGGGCTGACCCTCGAGCAGCTCGCCGCGCGCGCCCGCGAGGCCGGCGCCGCCCTCGACGTGACCGACGTGCCCCGCCGGGAAGAACAACTGCGGCAGCGCCGGTTCCTCACACTCACCCCGTTGCCGGACGGGATGACCCGACTGTCAGGCCTCCTCGACCCCGAGTCCGCGGCCGTGATCACCACCGCGGTGGATGCCGCCACCGCCCCGCAGCGCGGCGGACCCCGCTTCGTCGACCCCACCACTGCACCCGAACCCCACGCCGACGACACCCGCACCGTGCCGCAACTGCTCCTCGACGCCCTCGTCGACCTCATCACCGTCGCCACCCACGCCGACACCGGCCGCGTCCTCGGCTCCAAACGCGTCGGCGTGCGCGTGCACGTCTCCCACCGCGACCTGTCCACCGGAACCGGGTACGCCACGATCGACGGGCAGACCGCCCCCATCTCGATCGCCACCGCCCACCGCATCAGCTGCGACACCGGACTCATCCCCGTCCTCTTCGACAGCGACGGACGCATCCTCAACGTCGGCCGCACCCAACGCCACCACACCGCCCGCATGCGCATCGGCCTCGCCGCCCGCGACGGCGGCTGCACCATCCCCGGCTGCACCCGCCCACCCGACTGGTGCGAAGCCCACCACATCAACCACTGGCACCGCGACCACGGCGACACCTCCACCAACGACGGAGTACTCCTCTGCCGACACCACCACCAACTCCTCCACACCAAGAACTGGC
>NZ_JAUQUB010000012.1 GCF_030580675.1 Antiquaquibacter soli
CAGGGCGGCCTCGCCGCCCGCACCGGCGCGCGGACACCGGAGAAGGCGGTGCAGCAGCTCACGGGGGTGAGCCTGACCGAGGCGAAAGCGCTTGTTGCGGTCGGCACCGCGGTGACCGACGAGAGTCCCTGGTTGCGCCCGGTGAGTGAGGCGCTCGAAGCGGGCGAGCTGTCGGTCGCGACCGCCGCCGGGATCGCCCGCGGGCTGGGAGCGCCGACCGCTGATGTCGCTGCCGACGACCTGCTGGATGCTGCCGGGCAGCTGGTGGAGTTCGCCCGGGATGCGAGCCCCGAGTCTACCGCTACCGCTGCCCGCCAGGCGCGGGAACGACTGGATGTCACCCGAATCGCCGACCTCGAGGAGCACCGCCGCTCCCAGAGGTCCCTGACCTGGGCGCCCCTGCCGGATGGCACGACACGGATGACCGCGATCCTCGACCCCGAATCCGCGGCGATCATCACCGGCGCGATCGACACCATCACCTCACCCCGCCGCGGCGGACCCCGCTTCATCGACCCCACCGACCACACCCGCGCCGCGACGCTCGATGCCGACCCGCGCACGCTCCCCCAACTGAACCTCGACGCCCTCGTGGACATCGTCCGCCTCGCCACCCGCGCGAGCGCTGAGGATGTCGCCACCCTCTTCGGAGTGCAGTCCCCCGCAGTCCGCATCCACGTGCAAGCCGCCGACCTCAAGCACGGCACCGGGTTCTCCTACCTCGAAGGACAGACCGCGTTCCTGTCCACCGCCACCGC
>NZ_JAUQUB010000013.1 GCF_030580675.1 Antiquaquibacter soli
GACCTGAATGTCTTCTACGGCAAGTTCAAGGCGGTGGAGGATGTCTCCCTGACGATCGAGCCGCGCACCGTGACGGCGTTCATCGGCCCGTCCGGGTGCGGCAAGTCCACGTTCCTGCGCACCCTCAACCGCATGCACGAAGTCATCCCCGGCGCCTACGTCGACGGCGAAGTCCTCATCGACGGCAACAACCTCTACGGACCCGGAGTCGACCCCGTCCTCGTGCGCCGCCAAGTCGGCATGGTCTTCCAACGCCCCAACCCGTTCCCCACCATGTCCATCCGCGACAACGTCCTCGCCGGCGTCAAACTCAACAACCAGCGCATCTCCAAGACCGACGCCGACGACCTCGTCGAAAAGTCCCTCCAAGGCGCCAACCTCTGGAACGAAGTCAAAGACCGCCTCCACCTGCCCGGCTCCGGACTCTCCGGCGGACAGCAGCAACGCCTCTGCATCGCCCGCGCCATCGCCGTCTCCCCCGAGGTCATCCTCATGGACGAACCCTGCTCGGCCCTCGACCCGATCTCCACCCTCGCCATCGAAGACCTCATCGAAGAACTCAAAACCGACTACACCATCGTCATCGTCACCCACAACATGCAACAAGC
>NZ_JAUQUB010000014.1 GCF_030580675.1 Antiquaquibacter soli
TATCAAAACAATACAATCCATTACATCTATGTCGACATCTCTTCTTGCTCAACCTTTGTCGCCACCGCATCCCACCAAGGCCCATGGGCTGCTCTGTCAACTGTTCCACCACAACACTTACAACTTTTTTTGAAGACCTTCTTCACCAACAACTATCAACATGTCTCCCTGCTCTTGCTGCAACCACGAGGCCTCTAGCTGCTCCACCAGCTGCTCTTGCTGCAAGCACTAAATTCCTTCTTCCATCACCAACGACACTCAGCAATGACAACCATACTCGCATGCCTCTAAGGGCCATGCCTCCAGGATACGATACAGGAGGACATCTAATGCGAGCTCAATGAGCAAGTCGGATGGACAGGTACAATGGAAAGGAAAGAAAGAAACGAGAGACATGCTGGTGATGGACTGGGACCGCCAACTTTCGATGGCAGCGCAGTTTATAGACAATTGAAGCTTGCATGCCTTGAACATGAGATCGGAAGAGCACACGTCTGAACTCCAGTCACAG
>NZ_JAUQUB010000002.1 GCF_030580675.1 Antiquaquibacter soli
GTCAGGCTCACCCCCGTGAGCTGCTGCACCGCCTTCTCCGGTGTCCGCGCGCCGGTGCGGGCGGCGAGGCCGCCCTGTCCGAGCTCCCGAGCCGACCGTCGGGCGAGCTCACCCGAGATCGCCGCGACCACCGCATCCACCCGCCGCCGGGCCGCACCGGACTCGCGCTGCAACTGCAGCAGCGCCTCATCGGACACTGCACCGAGCCCGGAAACGTCGGGCAGCACCACCACACTCGTGGAGGTCTGAACGCCCGGTGTCTGCATGCCTCAAGTCTATCATCCATCGAACACAGATTCGATACTTGTGGACAACTGCCAGAGACGAGGGCCAGACCGCAACCACGACATCGCTCGCCCGACCACCCCTAGGATCGAAGAGCACGACCACCGGGGGGATTCACACGTCATGCAGTATGTGCCACGACTGCCGGACTGGGTGACGCCGAGGCCGCGGCTCTACGGCGCCCTCGACACCGCGGCGGCGGGCGGACTCGTGCTCGTGCACGGCGCGCACGGCTCGGGCAAGACGGTGGCCGTTGCCGAGTGGGCGCGGCAGCGCGCCGGAGCGGGAGCCTGGGTCACGCTCGACCCGAGTACCCGGTCGCGGCGGGCGGTGTGGCGTCGCATCCTTCGCGCTCTGGAGCTGGATGACTCGTCCCGCTTGCTCGCCGAGTTCGAGTCGAGCGATCCGGGCGCGTTCCGCGAGGCGATCGGCTGGGCGCTCTCGGAGGAGCCGCGCGTGATCGTCCTCGATGAGACCGACCACCTCGACG
Source organism: Antiquaquibacter soli (assembly GCF_030580675.1). Lineage (GTDB taxonomy): Bacteria > Actinomycetota > Actinomycetes > Actinomycetales > Microbacteriaceae > Rhodoglobus > Rhodoglobus soli. The sequence goes on from NZ_JAUQUB010000002.1 coordinate 776, forward strand.
ACCCCGAGTTCGCGGAGGATGTGCGCTACCTCGTCGCGAGCAGCGCTGCGGGTTTCGTGCTCATCGGTCTTGCTCCCTTCTTCGCGAGGGATGCCCTGCCCCTGCTCGCGGCGGTCGAGCTGTCTCCCGCCGAGCTCGCCCTTGACGAGCAGGAGACGGCGGCGGTCCTGGCCGCGGTCGGCGTGCCCGCTCCGCTCGCCCCGTACGTGCACGAGCGAGCGAGCGGCTGGGTTCAGGGCACTCTCGCCGTCGGCCGCGCACTCAGCGAGGGCACCGCGACTCGAGCGTTCCGCGACGTCGTCGACGACATCCTCGAGCGCGAGTCGTCGGGCGCGCTCGTGATTCTGCGCGGGCTCCCGGGCGATGTGCAGCGCGTCGCCCGGCTGGCGGCCGTGCTCGGCCCCGCCCCGGCGGAGGCGCTCGGAGCGCTCGCGCCCGCGGTCGACATCGACGGCGCTCTCGCGGAGCTCGTCTCGGCGGGACTCGGCATGTGGACGGAGACGGAGCGCGGCGGGCAGTTCCGCCTCGCGCCGCACCTCGCCTCCGTGCTCGAGCGCGGCGCGCCGGAAACCCGCGACTCCGAGGTCATCCGCGCGGCCGCCCGGCTCGCCGAGGAGTCCGGCCGGAGCGCCGACGCGGCACGTCTCCTGCGGTCCATCAGCGACTGGTCGGCGCTGCGGCAGCTCGCCCAGCGCAGCTTCCGCGAGGCGCTCGTCATGGACCAGCAGGACTGGCTCGCGGTGACCCGCACCCTCCCCGTCGTGGTGCTCCAGCGCGAGCCGGTGCTCGCGGTGCTCCACACCCTCCTCGTGAATGCGGATCCGCGCAGCGGCGCATCCCAGCTCCGGGCGACGGTCGCGCTCGCCCTCTCGCACATCGGCAACCGGCTCCAGTCGAGCCCCGATCCGGTCGACGCCGTCTGGACGACCGTCTCGCTGCTCGGCGCCCAACGCGTGGGCGGCCGGTACGGCGCCGCGCTCAAGACGGCGACGACCCTCGACTCGCTCCTCCACTCGCTGACCGCGCGCGACCGCGAGGAGGTGGAGCCGCTGCTGCCGACCGCCCTCGTGCACATCGGCACGACGCGCCTCTACTCGGGCCACGTCGCGGAGTCGCGCGAGGACTTCCAGCTGTCGGTGCGGTCGCCGCTCGTGTCGGAGTGGGGCGTGCTGCACGCCGCGAGCGCGATCGCCCTCACGTTCGCCCTCGAGGGCGAGTTCGAGCACGCGGCGGAGGCCGTCGCCACTGTGCGCGCGGCCCCGAAGCCGCGCTCGTGGCACGGTACCTACTCGGCGTCGGGTACGCACCTCGCGGAGGCCCTCCTCGCCGTGGAGCGCGGCGACGCCGACACCGCCGATGAGCGGCTCGACGCGATCGAGCGGCACTTCGAGACGATCGAGCACTGGCCCCTCATGCTGTGGTCGCGCGCCCAGTCGAGCATGCTGCGGGGGGTGACGGAGTCCGCCGAGTGGGAGCTCGCCGAGCGCATCCGCCGCCGAGCGCGTCGCGCGCCGACGAGCGAGTGGATGACCGCCCTCCTGCTCGCCCAGCGCGTCGACCTGCTCCTCGCCACCGGCCAGGATGCCCGAGCCCTGCGCCTCCTCGACTCGGCGCGCTCCTCCACCGCTCTGCCGGTGCGAGTGGCCCGCGCCCGCGTGCGCTTGTTCGCGGGCGAGCCGGACGCGGCCGCGGCCCAGGCGGCGCGCATCCTCGATCACGACGACCTGCCGGTGCGCTGGCGGCTGCACGCGCTCCTCGTGAGCGCGGTCGCGCACTCGAGGTTGGGCGTGGTGGAGAGCGCGGATGCCGCGTCCCGGGCCGCCGCCCTCCTTGTCGAGTCGCACGGGCTCCGGTCGCCCTTGACCGCGTTCCCCGCTGGCGACCTCGAGCCCCTCGGTCTCCTGCGCGCCGACCCGGCCGCCGACCCCTCGGCGGACCCGTTCGCCGCGCGGCCGAGCCTCGACCGGCTGACCGCGGCCGAGTCGGCGGTGCTCGCCGCGCTCGCGACCCACTCGTCGGCGTCGAGCATCGCGTCGGAGCTCTACCTCTCCCCCAACACGGTGAAGGCGCACTTGCGGTCGATCTACCGCAAGCTCGGGGCGTCGAGTCGCGCGCAGGCCCTCGCCCGCGCGCGCACCGCCGGGCTGCTCTGATCGCGCCTCCTCGCGGGTGTTAAGGCGGGGGTTAAGTTTCGACCCGAGCCCTCGCCGCTCCGAGAGGGTGGTGCAGTCGGACGCCTCTGCACCAGCGCGCTCCGCGCTCCCTCGGGTGGAGTGCGGCAGTGCAGCAGCGGGCTCCGGTGCGCGATCGGCGGGCCTGCGGTGGCCCCCGATCGCGGCGGGGATGAGTGCGACCTCACGTCGCGCGCTGCAGGGGATTGGACTCACACATGAACAGCTCGCTTCGGGCATCCAGCACCGGTCGGACTCCGAGGCGGGGCAGCCGGCTCGCCGGGGCGGGGCGGCGCGCGCTCGCCCTCGTCGGCACGGTCGCGGTGCTGCTCTCCGGTTTCGTCGGCGGACTGCCGGCGGCGACGGCCGCGGGCTCGGGCGTGCTCACGGTGGGCATCACTCCTGTCGACTACGCGACCGGCGACCCGCAGTCGACGGCGGGCACCGGCCAGCACGGCGACCGCGTCGCCTACCGCGTGACGTTCACGTGCGCCGTCGCGGCGTGCGAGAACACGACGGTGCAGCTCGCTCCCTCGCAGCCGGACCCGAACGGCCTCGCCGCGCAGAACCCGTTCGCGGCGGCTCGCGAGACGCTCCTCAAGTACGAGACCTGGACCCCGCCGACGACGGGTGGCACGATCTCGGGCACGGATGCCACGGGCAAGCTCGTGAGCCTCGGCACGCTCGCCCCGGGTTCCGGCGGCACCTTCCTCGTCGTCTACAACTGGACGGACACCGGCACCGCGAACGTCATCTGGGCGGCGCAGTACTACCCGGACGGCTTCGACATCGCGAACTCCGCGACGATCTCCTCGCCGACCGCCGTCGAGGACCGAGTGGCGACGGCGCCGACCGTCGAGTGGCAGAACACCCTGCCGAGCCCGGCGATCGCCACGAACCTCACCAATGGCGCGAGCGTCGGCCCGAACGTCAACGTCACGTACCAGATCGGCATGGGATCCGGTGCCCTCATCCCCGCGGGCAGCGGCCGCATCGCGGGCTTCGCGCGCCTCCAGGCGGCGGGCGGCTGGTACGTCTCCGAGAAGCTCCCCGCCGAGGCGGTCTTCGTGTCGGCGAGCGACGGCGGCTTCTACGACGCAGCGACCCACTCGATCATCTGGAACCGCGGCTACGACGCGACCGGCACCTACACGGGCCCGGTCGCCGACGCCGGCGGCGGTTTCGGCTCCGCCTCGTTCGCGCAGTGGTCGCAGCAGCGCGGCTACAACCACCGCACGGTGGTGGTCTCGTTCCCCGCGGCCAACTTCGCCGAGGCCGACGAGACCGGCTGCAACTTCGAGAAGTCGGTGACGTTCTCGGAGAGCGTCGACGTGACCTACCTCGACTCCGCCGCGACCGAGAAGTCCGCGACGAACAGCAAGTCGATCGTCGTCGCGTGCTGGGACCCCTTCGGCCGTGGTGGCGCCGCCAAGGACACCACCAACGACGGCGGCAACGCGAGCAACCGCGGCGTGTACGTCCCGCCGTCGGTCACCGGGATGACGTGCCCCTCGAGCGGCACGGACGACTGGGGCCGCGCCTGCACTCCCGGCCAGCCGCTCGCCGCGTTCTCGCCCAACGTCAAGTACTGGGAGGTCTACGGCTACAACCGCGGCAACGTGCCCGGCGTCGTGACGATCGTCGACAGCGACCTGGACAAGCCCGGGATGCCCGTCAACAGCATCCAGATGTCGCCGAGCGCGACGGTCGACTACCAGTACCAGTGCGGCACGTCCGCCCCCGTCTCGGCGACCTTCACCGGCGCGACGGTGACGCTCACCACGACCCAGCAGGCCAACGGCTGCCGCATCATCTCGGCCGAGGTGACGAGCGGCACCCTGGCGGCTGGCAACATCCGTCCCACGGACAATGGCACCGGAACGCCGCAGCGCGTGCGCTTCGTGTACGCCGTGGCGCCGGGGACTGCGGTCACCGGAGTCTCCGTCACCAACACGGCGAACGTGACGGTCAGCTACCCGGCCTATCCCGAGCTCGACGACGTGGTCGTCGCGCCGGTCTCCCGCACGGCGACCCTCGTGGCGCAGCCCAAGGTGACGACCGTGCCCGCGATCGCGGCATCCATCCCCGCGAGCCCCGCGGTACAGGGCGGCGGCCAGGCGGTCCCCGGCAGCTCGGTCACGTTCAGCGTCGGCGGCGCGACCAACAACATCCCGCTCGACTCGGCGTTCGTGCCGCAGTACGTCTTCATCGCGCCCGTCGGGTGGAGCGTCGTCGAGGGCAGCGCGGCATTCAGTGGCACCGTGCCCGCCGGCGCGATCGTCAGCTACCGCACGGTGACGATCGGCGGCGTGGACCGTCAGGCGGTCGTGGCCACGTGGCCCGCGGGCACCGACTTCGGCCGCAATGTCGTCCTCCCGGCGATGACCGTCGTCGCGAAGCCCACGTTCGCCGTCGCGGCGGGCACGTCGAGCGTCTTCGACTCGTGGCTCGGCGACTCGGCGCACTCGTGGGACAACACCCAGGCGACCCGCACGGGGGCCATCCAGGACACCGCCGACGTCGACGGCGACGGCACCACGACCGAGTGGTTCTCCCGCACGACCGGCTCGGTCCTCGTCTCCTCGGCGGACGGCATGACGATCCTCAAGGAGATCTGCCTCCCCGACGAGTCGGAGGCGGACGGCTGCGACTGGATCTCCGACCCGGGCAACGCCGTCCCGGTCTCGACGGTCGCCGACGACATCCGCTACCGCGTCACCGTGCAGAACACCGGCAACACGAACCTCACCGGCGTCGTGGGCTACGACATCCTGCCGTACGTCGGCGACACGGGAACGACCGACTCGTCGGCGGCGACCCCCCGCGGCTCGGAGTTCGAGCAGACCCTCATCTCGGTGAGCGACGTGAGCTCGAACGTAACGCTCGCGTACTCGGCATCCACCCAGCCCGCGCGCCCGCAGGTCTACTCGGGCGGCGGCACCACGAATGACTGGTCGGCTTCCGCCGCCGGCAAGAAGGCGATCCGGATGACCGTCTCGGGATCGCTCGCGCCCGGCGCGACCGCGACCTTCCAGTACCTCGCCGAGGTCGGAGCGGGTGCGACCGCCGACGCGGTCGCGTGCAACTCGGTCGCCGTGGCATCCACGCAGATCGGCGTCCTCGAGCCGCCCGCCGTGTGCGCCGTCGCGACCGAGGCCGACCTGACTGCGGATGGCCCGGCGACGGTCGCCGCCCAGCTCGGCCGTCCCGTCGTGCTGCCCTTCGAGTTCGCCCTCGCGGCGGGCTCGGCGACGGCGCCCGCCGAGGTGACGATCTCGATCCCCGTCGGTGTCGAGGTCCCCAGCCTCGACATCGACGGCTGGGACTGCTCGAGCACGAGCGCGGTTCCCGTCCAGGGCCCCGCCGACGTGATCTGCGCCCCGGATGCCGCGACTCTCGCCCTCGGCGCCCCGGCGCTCGGCCTGCCGCTCCCCGTCATCCTCAGCGAGGACGGCATCGAGGTGACCGCGCTCGTCGCCGGCCCGCTGCACGACCCGCAGTCGGGCAACAACTCGCACACGATCGCCATCCCGACGGCGGCCGCTGCGGCGAGCGGCGAGCTGGCCGTGACGAAGTCCGATGGCATCCCCGCCCTCGTCGTCGGCCAGCTCGCCACCTACACGATCACCGTGGAGAACCCCCTCGAGCTCGAGGCGCTCACGGACGTCGAGGTCGTCGACGAGCTGCCCGCAGGGCTCGAGTTCGTGTCGGCGACCGCCGGCGGCGTGCTCTCCGACGGAGCGGTGGAGTGGGTCATCCCGACGATCGCCGCGGGCGGCAGCGCCTCGGTCAGCGTGACGGTCCGCCTCGGCGCGACCGAGCTCGACGAGATCACCAACACTGCGACCGCCTCCGCGGCCGACCCCGCGTTCGAGGAGGAGACCTTCTCCGGCGAGGCGAGCGACACCGACCTCATCGACCGCATCGCGATCGAGAAGTCGGCGGTCGTGGCGTCGAGCCCCGACTCCGAGCCGCGCCCGGGTGACGTCGTGACGTACACGTTCGTCGTGTCCAACGAGGGCGGCGGCGAGCTCACGGGGGTCGAGATCTCCGACCTGCTGCCCGGGCTCTCGGGCATCACGGTGCAGTCGTGGCCCGGGGACGTCGGGGTGCTGCCGGCGGGAGCATCCATCACCGCGACCGCGACGTACGTGCTCACCGTGGCCGACACCGACCGCGGCACCCTCGACAACACGGCGACAGCGACCGCCGCGTCGTCGGGCGGATCGAGCGTGACCGACGAGTCGAGCGTCGAGCTGCTGTTCGCCGCGGAGCCGTCGCTCACGATCGTGAAGTCCGCCTCGCCGGGCACCCTCGTCGCCGGCCAGGAGGTGACCTACAGCTTCGTGGTCACCAACACCGGCAACGTGACCGTGAACGACGTGGTCATCACGGAGACCGAGTTCACCGGTACCGGCGAGCTGTCGCCGCTGACCTGCGCGAGCGACCCTGCGGTCCTCGTGCCCGACGCCCAGCTCATCTGCCAGGCGACCTACGTGATCACCCAGGACGACGTGGATGCCGCGAGCCTGTCGAACACCGCGACCGCCTCGGCCATCACGCCCCTCGGCCCCGTGCCCGCGGACCCCTCGGACGTGCAGCTGCCGTTCGACCAGGCGCCCGGAGTGAGCCTCGTCAAGTCGGCGAACGTGGAGACGTTCGACGCGGTCGGCGACCTCATCGACTACCGCTTCCGCGTGACGAACACCGGCAACGTGTCGATCGACGCCGTCGCGATCGCGGAGGACTCCTTCTCGGGAGCGGGCACTGCGCCCGAGGTGACCTGCCCCGCGGGAGCGCTGCTGCCCGGCCAGTTCGTGGACTGCACGGCGTTGTCGTACGCGGTCGTGCAGGCCGACCTGGATGCGGGTTCCGTGTCGAACTCGGCAACCGCGACGGCCACCGCCCCCGGTGACGAGTCGCTCGAGTCCGACCCGTCGAGCGTGACCGTCGACTTCGACGGCGTCGAGGGGCTCCTGCTCGAGAAGACCGGCACGCCCGTGGACGCGAACGGCGACGGCATCATCACCGCCGGCGACCGCATCCTCTGGTCGTTCACCGCGACGAACACGGGCGTCACCACACTCGTGGACCTCGAGGTGCTCGACCCGACGGCGGGCGAGGTGACGTGCGAGGCGACGACCCTGGCCCCCGGCGAGTCGGTGGACTGCGCGGCGGCCGAGCACGTGATCACGAGCACCGAGGCCGCGTCGGGTCGAGTGAGCAACACGGCGATGGCGACCGCGACCGGGGCCGGTGGCGTCGTCGTGGCGAGTGAGGCCGCGACCGCCGTGGTGGCGGCGAAGCCTCAGCCGCTCGCCTTCACCGGGTTCGACCTCGCGCCGTCGCTCCTCGCGGCCGCTGCGGCCCTCGGCCTCATGGCGCTCGGCTTCGTGGCACTGCGCCGCCGCCGCACGCAGCAGGAGTAGCCCTCGGATGCCCGCCCGCCGAGGTGCGGGCGGGCATCCGTTTCTCCTTCTCGCGTCATGTGCGCCGACAGGGAGGGTCTACTACTCGAGGGTGTCCGCGCACCCGACGGAACGGGGGACGGATGGACCGGCACGCTCGCCGGCGACTCAGCGATGAGGAGCTGGCAGATCGGGCCCGCTCCGGCGACGCCGAGTCCTTCGCTCAGCTGTGGGAGCGGCACTCCCGCCCCGGGTACACGGCCGCGCGCCACTTCTCGTCGATCGCCGACCCGGACGACATCGTCGCGGAGGCGTACACGCGCATCCTCGGTGCCATCCAGCGCGGCGGCGGCCCGCGCGAGGCGTTCCGCCCCTATCTGTACCGCACGATCCGCAACGTCGCGCTCGACTGGCGCTCGGCGAGGTCGGCGCTGCCCCTCGACGAGGTCGACGAGCTCGCAGATGACTCGGTGGACGTCGAGACCTCGGTCGTCGAGTCGACCATCACCGTGCGCGCCTTCCGCTCGCTGCCCGAGCGGTGGCAGACGGTGCTCTGGTACACCGAGGTGGAGGGCATGGCGGTCGCGGACGTCGCACCGCTCATGGGTCTCACTCCGGCGAGCACGGCGGCGCTCGCCTACCGGGCGCGCGACGGTCTCCGCTCGGCGTGGGTGCAGGCGCACGTGAGCGACCTGCGGGTGCCCGCCGAGTGCCGGTGGACCACCGAGCGGATGGGCGACTACGCGCGCGGCGGCCTCACCCCGCGGGCTCGAGCGCGCTTCGCGTCGCACCTGGCCACATGCGGTCGCTGCTCGATCCTGCTCGAGGAGGTCGACACCATCTCCAGTCGGCTCGCCGCGTTCCTGCTGCCGACCGTGCTCGGAGGGGCGGTCGCCGCGCAGCTCATCGCGCAGTGGGGGCCGGAGGGCGCGTCGGCGAGCGCGGCGGGGGCCGGAGCATCCCGGCCCGCGCCCCGGTCCGGCGCCTCCCGCGCGCTGCTCGCGTCGGCAAGCGTCGTCGTGGTCGCTGCGGCGGCGACGGGAGTGCTCGCGGCGACGGGGGTGCTCGCGCCCGCGAACACGCCGGCGACGGATGCCGCGGCCCCCGCCCCGGCGCCGAGCGCGAGCATCCCGAGTCCCCCGCCGTCGGCACCTCCGACCCCGGCACCGCCGACGCCGCCCGCGCCACCGGAACCTGTGCCACCGAGCACCGCGCCCCCGGCCCCGCCGCCCCCGCCGCCGCCCCCGGACCCGGTCGACACCGTCGCCCTGCCGCCGGTCACAAGCCTGCCCGTCACCGACCCCCTGTACTTCCTGCCCACGCTGTCCGGAACCGCGGAACCCGCCGCGCTCGTGGACGTCGTCGACGAGAACGGCAACACGGTGGGCCAGGTGCGCGCCGCGAGCGACGGCACCTGGTCGCTCCCCGTTCCCGACCCCGGCCGCGACGGGCTCCAGCTGCGGGCGCGGCAGACCGATACCGCGGGCAATGTCTCGGGACTGTCCGAGGCGACCCCGGCCCTCGTGTTCACGCGGCCGAGCATCCTCGCTCCCGTCGACGGCGCCGTGGTGCCCGCGATCGGCGGGTCGGCGAGCGTGACCGTCAGCCTCGACGGCACACCCGGGATGCTCGTGCAGATCCTCATCGACGGCACCCCCACCGGCAACATCCACACCCTCGGTGCGAGTCCCATCGACCGGGTCACCCCGCCGCTGCCGGTCGGGGCGCACACCGTCGCCGTGCGGTACTACAGCGACGACGCGACGGTCGGGTCGCTCGCGACGGTGTCGTTCGTCGTCGAGTAGCGGCGCTTCCGGAAAAAGTTCCCGAAGTCGCGTCATGCGGGCGTGACCCGGGCCGTGTACTCCCTGGATGCCACCAGCATCCGTGACTCACACGACCGCAACCGGAAAGATCCATGATTCACGTACCTCCGCGCCGATCCGCCGCGCGCACCCTCGTCCGACCTCTCGCCGCCCTCGCCGCGGCGCTCGCCATCGTCGCCGCCGCGCTGCTGCCGACCGCCGCAGCGTCCGCCGCGGAGATCCCCGGCGCCATCCACTCGGTGACCACCGACAAGACCAGCTACGGCTACACCGAGCGCCTCAAGCTCACGTTCGACTGGTCGGTGCCCGACACCGCCGTCGCCGGCGACACGTTCACCCTCGCCCTCCCGCCCGAGCTCAAGGCCGTCAGCCTCGCGAAGTTCGCCCTGCTCGCCGCCGACGGCTCCGTCGTCGCGAACGCGCAGTGGTCGGGTAACGCCGTCGTCTTCACGCTCACCGACTACGCCGACACCCACGACGGGGTCGGCGGCAGCGGCTTCCTCACCGTGCAGTGGGACCACACCCAGACCCCCGAGACCTCGGCACCGATCGTGCTCGAGTTCGAGAGCAACGCCGTCGAGGTGATCATCGGCGACAAGCCGACCCCGCAACCGCCGTGCACGACCGACTGCCCGCCGGTCCCGCCGACGCCGACGACCCGCTCGCTCGCGAAGAGCGGCGGCTGGACGGATGGCGCGTTCGAGGGCACCCGCGACGAGTCATCCAACATCGCGTGGCGCATCTCCCTGCCGGGCAACGAGACCGGATTCGAGGGCCCCATCGAGGTCGTCGACACCCCCGCCGCGGGCAGCATCATCGAGTGCAGCACGATCGAACTCACCACGCAGCTCACCCTCGAGGGCTCGGCCGCGAAGTCGCCCGTCGACCCGACGCGCTACTCGGTGGAGTGCTCGCCGACGACGTTCACCGTCGTGCTCGACTCGATCGCCCCGACCGAGTTCATCTCGATCACCTACAAGGGCACCATCACCAACCAGCTCTCCGGCACCTACGCGAACCACGTCGAGGTGACGATCGCCGGGGTGACCACCATCAAGGACACCGTCATCAAGCGCACCGACGCGGGCGGCATCGGCGGCGGCGTGCAGAGCGTGTCGGTCGGCGACTACGTCTGGCTGGACGAGGACCGCGACGGAATCCAGGATGCTGAGGAGCCGGGCATCCCGGGCGTCACGCTCGTGCTCACCGGACCGGGCGGCGCTCCCGTCACCGACGTCACCGGTGCCCCCGTCGGCCCGACCGTGACCGATGCGGACGGCCGCTACCTGTTCGCGAACCTGCCGGTGCTGCCGGCCGGCCAGCACTACGCGGTGACGATCGACGCGGATGCCTCGGCCGAGGCTCTCGAGGGGCTCGAGCCCACGAAGCCGGGCGCCGGTTCCGACCCCGCGGAGGACTCCTCGACGGAGAGCGCGGAGTCGACCGACCTCACCACGAACGGCGCGCAGGACCTCACGCTCGACTTCGGCTTCGTCACGCCCGAGCTGCCGACCCTGCCCGAGGGCCCGGAAGACCCCGAGACCCCGACGCTGCCCGCGCCCCCGGCGGACGGCGACCGGCTCGCCCTGACCGGCTCGGAGGTTCCGATGCCGTTCGCGCTCGGCGCGCTCGTGCTGCTGCTCGGCGGAGCCGCCACCCTCCTCATCGCCCGGACCCGACAGCGCTGATGAGGGCGTGCTCCCGCGGGTCCACCCCTTCGCGCCCGCGGGAGCACGCAGCCCTTCCTCTCGGACCCTGCGCGTAGGCTGACCCCATGCTGACCATCGGAGTCCTCGGCGCCGCGCGCATCACCGACAACGCCCTCCTCAAGCCGGCCGCCGAGGTCGACGGCGTCGAGGTCACCGCGGTCGCGGCGCGGAGTCGCGGGCGGGCCCAGGAGTGGGCTGCGAAGCACGGCATCCCGACCGTCCACGACAGCTACGAGGCGCTCCTCGCCGACCCGGCCATCGACGCCGTGTACATCCCGCTGCCCAACGGGCTGCACGGCCGCTGGACTCTCGCCGCCCTCGAGGCCGGCAAGCACGTGCTGTGCGAGAAGCCGTTCACGGCGAATGCCGACGAGGCGCGCGAGGTGGCGGCGGCCGCTGCATCCAGCCCGCTCGTCGTCATGGAGGCGCACCACACGTCGCACCACCCGCAGACGAAGCGCGCCGCCGAGATCGTGGCGAGCGGGATGCTCGGCGACCTCGTCTCCGCGGAGGCGTCGTTCATCGTGCCGATGCCACCGAGCGACGACATCCGCTGGAACCCCGACCTCGCCGGCGGCTCCCTCATGGACCTCGGCTGCTACCCGCTGCGGTGGCTGCGGGACGTGCTCGGGTCGGTTCCGACGGTGGTGTCGGCCGTGGCATCCGACCGCGACGGAATCGACGCGTCGATGGATGCCCGGCTCGACTACGACGGAGTCCCCGCGCGCGTCCGTGCCGCGATGTGGACCACGCCCCCGCTCCTCATCGGCGCGAAGGTCGTCGGCTCGGCGGCGACCATGAAGGTGCGCATTCCCTACGCGCCCCAGACCGGCGGCAAGATCTCCGTCACGGGCGAGGGCGTTCGGCTGCGCGAGAAGGCGTCGTCGAAGGCGAGCTACACGTTCCAGCTGGAGGCGTTCCGCGACGCGGTGATCGCCGGCGGCCCGGTGCTGACGGATGCCGCGGCCGCCGTCGAGACGATGCAGACGATCGACGACGTGTACCGGGCCGCCGGGATGCAGCCGCGGCGGGTGAGCTAGGGCAGGAACCCGCGCCGACACGGAGCGCAGCGCATCCGCACTCTTCGGCGCAATCCGCAGGCCGAGGCGTGCGGATTGCGCCGAAAGACGCGGATCGCCATTACGGGGCCTTCGCTGGCTAAGCCTCGGCGCGCCGCCGCGCGGCGACGACCCCGACGCCCAGCGCGAGGATCACTCCCGCGAGCACCACTCCGCCGGTCGCGACCGTCGACCCCGTCGCGGCGAGCGCCGGACCCGGGGCCGGGGGCACGAGCCCGCAGGCACCGGTGAGCGAGGAGGCGACCAGCGACTGGTCGCTCGGGCCCGAGCCATCCTGGCCCCAGATCGCTGTGAAGGTCGCGCCCACGCCGGTGACCTGCGGCTCGTTCTCGGCGAGGGTGTCACCGCTGGCGAGGGTGGCGGGCGCCGACCAGGTCGCTCCGGCGTCGCAGCTCACCGAGGCGAAGTAGCTCGGAATGTCGTCAGCGTCGTACTCGAGCCAGGCCGCCACTAGCGCGTCGCCGAGGCTGGCGATCGCCGGAACGTTCTCGAGGCCGTAGGAGGGCGACGTCGTGATGTCGACGGGCGTGGATGCTGCGCTCGCCCCGACGCTCACGGTCGCGTAGTAGAGGGTGGCGCCGTCCATCGTCCCGTCGTGCCACAGCACGCCCGCGGTCGTGGGGCTGACGACGATGGTGCGGAAGTAGCGGAGCTGCCCTGCCGAGGAGCCGACCGGGAACTGCGTCGACCAGCTCGCTCCACCGTCGGTGCTCGTGGCCGCGAAGAGCCCCTCGCCGTCGACGGTGCCGCGGCCCCAGACCGCGACGAGCGTGCCGGCGGACGGCGACACGACGTACGAGTAGATGCCGTTGCCGAGGCCGCCGCTCCAGTCCTCGCCCACGGGAACCTTCGGTCCCCAGGTAGCGCCGCCGTCGGTGCTGACCTTGCTCTGGATGCTGTAGCGCGCGGTATCCCCGTCGAACTCCTGGAAGAGCACGGCGAGCTCGCCGGACGCCGGGCTGGCGATGCTCGCCCGGTTGTACGAGTTCAAGTTCTGCGTGATGACCTGCGCCGAGCCCCACGTCGAGCCGCTGTCCGTCGAGGTGCTCGACAGCTTCGTGAAGCCCTCGTTCCATACGACGGTGAACCCGGTGGCGCCCGCCGAACCGACGACCGGGTCATCCACGTAGCTATCGATCGTCGGGAGCGTCTGCGGGATGCCCCACGACGAGCCGCCGTTCGAGCTCACGGCGACGTGGATCGTGCGGTCGCCGCTCGCCGACTCCACCCACGCGGCGGCGAGGAGGCCGCTCGAGGTGATGCCCAGCGACGGCCGAAACGCGTAGTCGCCGCCGCTGCCCACCGACACGGCCCCGGCCCAGTAGATCCCGCCGTCGATGCTCGTCGCCGACACGATGCCGTCGACCGTCTCGGTGAGAACCGTGATGGTGCCGTCCGGCGCAACGACCGTCGCGCTCGCGTCGCCGTAGGCGTCGGTGACCTCGACCGGAGTCGTCCAGGGGGCGTCGGCCGCGAGCGCCGGGCTCGCGCCGAGAGACAGCAGCGCGGCGAGCGTTGCGGTGCCCAGGAGGGCCGGGATGCTGCGGCGGAACGTTCGGGCGTGCGTCATGTCGTGGCTCCCCTTGGTGGGTGCGCCAGCGTTTGCGCACTAGGGGGAGCTTAGTGGGCCGGTCCTCTCGCTGGCCACGAGCCCCCGTGCTCGCTATGACGATTTGTAATCTAAGGCCGAGGTTAGCTGATCTAGAACGCCGACAATATAGTCCTTACGATCCGCATCGAAGACGTCCCTACCCCCGCTCATGTTGGCGATCCGCTGAGCCAAAGCTGCCTTATCGGGAGCTGCAACTGCGTGGCGCTTACACCACGATTCGACCGCTTTGGAGCGCATTGTCGTGGGTAGCGCTTTTGGTGCGAACGTGGGCAGCGAAGCGTTCCACAATTGAAGCTCGTCGTTGACGGCCTCCATGTAGGCGGACGGATCGATAAGGTCTTCAGTCTCCATCGAGGATCCCGTCACAGGATCCTTGAGCACAACGATTCGCTGGGAAGGCACCGTGGCCGCGAGCTTCTTGTGGATCGAGAGGCCACCAGGATCACCGTCGACCAGGTAAGCGACCTGGCCAGCCTCCGTCTCGAGATTGGCGACCGCTGAAGACGCCACGCTAGACAGTCCGGGCGCCACTTGGAAGGCTAGCTTCGGCTGCCCCGACGCTTGGCGAAGAAGAGTTGGAAGGAGGATGGCCTCAGTGGGACCCTCCCCGATGACTGCTCTGCGAGTTGGCGTAAAAGTAACGGCCGCGGCACCCATACTTGCGAGAAGCGGTGAAAAACCAGAGCCAGTAGTCCAGAACCCGTTCACGAGTTGAGACGTGCCGAGGCCCGTCTGCTGGACTACCCGGACACCATTTCCAATGTCGAACGGCAAGCACCCGAACGAGTGCGTTGTGTAAACGACCTTGGATATCAAACGCTGGCGCGCCAACACTTCAATTAGGTCGGCTTGTGCGTCGTAGTGGAGGTGAGTCTCGATCTCGTCGGCGAGGAGGATTGGGCCATCTTCTGAGCCCTGGATGAACGCGAGGAGTGCGGCGAACCAGCGCATTCCATCGCTGCGCTCCTCAATGCTGGATAGCCCCGAGTCGGAAGGCGTCGTGGCTTGAATAAGCAGGAGACTGTTCTGAAACTCGAATTGAAGCGCGATCTCCTCCTGGTTCCACGAACGGAACACATCCGCAAGCCGCGCGTTTGCACGGTTTCGCCGCGTGGAGGCGTCTGCGATCTCGTTATTGATCAGCTCGTCTCTGAGCGCAGGAAGGTCCAACTCCGCAACATCGGCCAGATGGCGCAGGGCGGGCGGCGGGCTGTCTGCCACCTCCCCGAGATCGTATTCGCGTTGGAGGTTCCGGTCGGCCGGCTCAAAGAGTCGGATCTGCGGGACCCGTAGCTCAAGCGCACGGCGCGCTCGCTCGGTTGGGTGTGGGCTCTTTTCGCCTTCGATAGCGGATTGGAGCGCTATCACGACTGACTCGACTTGTTCCGACTGGTCCTTTGTGAGGTTCTCCGGGCCCAACGTATCTCTGGCGTTTCGAATATCAGATAGGACCGCTTCAAGCTCGGCAAGCTCAGCGGCATCCAGTTCGTCTAGGTCAAGAATCTCTAGGGAACGATCAATCGCGAATACATAGCCGGCTTCGCCCGCCAAGTGCTCGAGGGACCCGTTCGCGTGCATGATCTGCTTGAAAGCTGCCTCGCGAGCTGAACGATCTCTCCAAACTGCTGGGAAGAAGGACCAGCGCCGGACGCCGTCATCCCCCTTTGTGATCGAAACTCGCTGGACTTCTCTGGCTTCCGAGACCGAGTTCAGCTCCGCCCTGTCCAAGTCATCCAGTTGAAACTGCCATTTCAGGAGAGGCTTCGCATCCGAACGTCTCGGATGCTCGTTGGCCTGAAAACGACCGTCCTCGTTCAAGTGGGTTAGAGCTCGGAGCACCGAACTCTTGCCAGCTTCGTTCGGGCCAATCAGCGCGACCATGTCGGCGTGGAGCTTCACAGACGTCGGGGCGACAAACCTTCGGTAGCCCTCGAGTGTGAAGGAAATGAGCTTCATGTGATGAGACTAGTTCGCTATATCGGTTGGCGGTCAGAGGCGCGCGTTCAGAATCGGGCGAGACGTCTGACCGTTCACCCCCCGTTCCCTCGACACCCCAACCGCACCTCGCTTAGGCTGATCCGTGGCCCCCAAAGGGGGCACACCCGACGCCTAGGAATCCCCACACAACGAGGAGCACCCATGCGATCCCCCCGTCACGCCGTCAGGAGGGTCGCGCCGGTCGCAGCCCTCGCCCTGGCCCTCACCGCCCTCGGCACCGCGCCAGCCCACGCGGCCGACCCCCTCACCATCGACCTGTTGAGCATCAACGACTTCCACGGTCGGCTCGAGGCATCCGGCACCGTCGCCGGCGCGGCCGTGCTCGCGGGCATGGTCGACTCGTATCGCGCCGCGAACCCGAACACGCTGTTCGTGGGGGCGGGCGACCTGATCGGGGCGAGCACGTTCACGTCGTTCATCCAGCAGGATGAACCGACCATCGAAGCGCTCAACGTGATGGGCCTCGACACGAGCTCGTTCGGCAACCACGAGTTCGACCAGGGCGTCGACGACGTCGTCAACCGCATCGAACCGCTCACCGACTGGGACTACCTCGCCGCGAACCTCTATGTAAAGGGAACCGAGACCCCCGCGTTCCCCGAGTACTTCGTGCAGGACTTCGGCGACGTGTCCGTCGGCTTCGTCGGCGCCGTGACGGAGGAGCTGCCCAGCCTCGTGTCACCGGCGGGAATCGCATCCATCGACGTCGGCCCGGTCGTGCCGGCCGTCAACCGCGTCGCCGACCAGCTGAGCGACGGCGACGAGACCAACGGCGAGGCCGACGTCGTCGTGCTCCTCATCCACGAGGGCGCGGCCACCACCGATCTTGCGAGCGCGACGGATGACTCGCGCTTCGGTCAAGTCGTGACCGGGGCCAACGCGAACATCGACGCGATCATCTCCGGTCACACGCACCTGGCCTACAACCACACCATCCCGATCCCGGGAACCGATCGCACCCGTCCCGTGATCTCGTCCGGACAGTACGGCGAGAAGTTCGCGCACACCACCATCACGATCGACCCCGACACGGGCGACTTCACGATGGCGACGGAGATCAAGAACCTCGCGGGCGCCTACGCCCCCAACGCGCAGGTCGCGCAGATCGTGTCGGATGCTGTTGCCGTCGCCCGCGAGAAGGGCTCCGTGCCCCTCGGCGAGATCACCGCGGACCTCAACCGCGGCGTGCAGGACAACGCATCCGAGAACCGCGGCGCCGAGTCGACGCTCGGCAACTTCGTCGCCGACGTGCAGCTGTGGGCGACGCAGGAGCTCGGCTCGCAGATCGCCTTCATGAACCCGGGCGGACTCCGCGCCGACCTCAAGTACGCGCTCAACCCCACCACCCCCGGCGACGCGACTGGCGTGGTGACGTACTCGGAGGCGGCCGCGGTGCAGTCGTTCGCGAACACCCTCGTCACGAAGGACCTCACCGGTGCGCAGATCAAGCTCGCCCTCGAGCAGCAGTGGCAGCCTGCCGGAGCGAGCCGCCCGTTCCTCAAGCTCGGAGTGTCCGAGGGCCTCACCTACACGTACGACCCGGCCGCTCCGGCGGGCAGCCGCATCACGAGCATCCTGCTCGATGGCGCCCCGCTCGACCCGAACGCGACCTACAAGGTGACCGTGAACTCGTTCCTCGCGTCTGGGGGCGACAACTTCGGTGCCTTCGCGGAGGGCACCAACTCCGCCGACTCGGGCCGCGTGGATCTCGCGAGCATGGTCGACTACTTCGAGGCGAACCCGACGGTGAGCCCCGACTACGCCCAGCGCGCGGTCGGCGTCACCGTGTCCGCCCCGGATGCCGACGGCTACAGCGCCGGCGACCAGGTGACCCTCGGCCTCTCGTCGCTGCTGTTCACCAACGACGGGCCGCGAGCGGGAACCGCCGTGGTGTCCGCCGACGGCGTCGAGCTCGGCAGCGCGGCGATCGATCCGACGATCGTGAACACGACCGATGAGGTGGGGCGGGCATCCGTCACCATCACGATCCCCGAGGGCACTCGCGCGGGCGAGCTGCCGCTCACGATCACCGTCCCGGAGACGGGCACGACCGCGACCGTGACCCTCACGACTACCTACACGGCCCCGCCCGTGGAGTCGGTGACCGCGCCGAAGATCACCGGCAAGGCCGACGTCGGCAAGACCCTCAAGGTCTCCGACGGAAAGTGGAGCGTCACCGGCGTCAGCCTCACCTACCAGTGGCTGCGCAACGGCGAGCCCATCGAGGGCGCGACGACCAACCGCTACACGCTCACCCTCGACGACGCCGGGGCGACCATCAGCGCAGTGGTCACCGCGTCGGCGGCCGACTACTCCGACGGCCCGGCCGAGTCGAACGCGGTCACCGTCGGCAAGGTCGACACCACCGCGACGATCTCCGTGAACAAGCTGCTCATCCGCAGCGGCGGGACCGTGGATGTCACGGCCACCGTCCGCGCCCCCGCGGGCATCACGCCCACGGGCACGGTGACCGTCCTCTCCGGTAACGAGGTGGTCGCGACGGCCGAGCTGGGACCGAACGGCAAAGCCACCATCCCGGTGTCGGGGCTCGACCGAGGCATCCACCTCCTCACCGTCCGCTACGAGGGCACCGCGCAATTCGAGGGCGACCGCTCGTTCCCGCGCGTGGTGATCGTCTGGTAGTTCTCGGCTGAATGCGATGCGGGTGCAGCGGCAACGTTGCACCCGCATTGCGCTGACGGGGCGTTTGTCAATGGGGAGCGCCGGACTCGCAGGCGTCTGCCATACTCGAAGAGCACCCGCCTCAGGCCCCTCCGCTGGGCCCGCATCTCTGGGAGAACCGTGAAGCTCGACGTCCGCAAGACCACCGCCGCTGCCGCCGCCGTCGCGACCGCCGGTGTGTCCTCCGTGTTCCTGGGCGCCACGCCCGCGATGGCGGCCTCCGACGACCCGTGCCTCGGTGGCAGCGTCGTCGGCCCCGGCATCTGCGAGATCGTGTACACGGATGCCGCGATCTCCACCTTCACCCCGACCGAGCAGATGACCCAGCTGGAGATCCTGCTCGTCGGCGGCGGCGGAACGGGCGCCGACCAGACGGCTCCGAACACCAACGGCTACGCGGGAGCGGGCGGCGGCGGTGCCGTCGTGCTCGTGGACTTCGACGGCGCCACCGACCCGATCGAGATCGGCGTGGCCGCGGCGGGGGCATCCAGCTACGCGGCCGAGGGCTCCAACCCGGCGATCTTCGCGCAAGGCGGCCAGGGCGCCCTGCCCAACGGCGGCACGGGCGGCGCGAGCGGCAACGGCAACCTCGGCGGATCGACCGGCACCTACAGCGCCGGCGGCGGCGCGGGCGGCGCGGTCTCCAACAGCACGCCCGCGAACGGCGGCGTCGGAGCTATCGTCGACGACCTCGCGGCCGCGGGCTCGCTCTTCGACGGCGACCTGCGCTGCTTCGGCGGCGGCGGAGCCGTCGGCACGGCGACGGTGCAGGGCATCCCGGGCTGCGGCGCCGGCGGCCCGGCCGACGCGACGGGCACCACGCTCGCCCTCCCCGTGCCGAACAGCGGCGGCGGCGGTGGCGGCCTCACCGTGACCCAGCCGGAGGAGTCGCGCCTCGGTGCGACCGGTGTCGCGATCGTGCGCTTCACTGCCGCGCCGGTGACCGTGACCTTCGACGTGCAGGGCAAGGGCACCGCGCCCGCCGCGCAGGAGGTGCTCGCCGGCTACACGGTCGCCAAGCCCGCCGACCCGACGGCGTCGGGATACGAGTTCACGGGCTGGTTCGCGGATGCCGCGCTCACGACCCCCATCGACTTCTCGGCCGCCGTTGTCGAGAACGCGACATACTACGCGGGCTGGAAGCCCGCGCTCGCCGCGACGGGCTCCACGCCGGACTCCGCGGTGCTGCCGATCGGTCTCGGCGTTCTGCTCGCGGGCGCCGGCCTGATGGTCGCGGCGACCGCGCGCAAGCGCCGCGAGAGCTAGCGAACCGATCTGAACGAAGGGCGGCGGGATGACTCCCGCCGCCCTTCGTCGTTCGTCAGGCCCCGAACCGCTCCCCGAGCTCGCGGCGCAGCGGCTTGCCGGTGCGGCTGCGCGGGATGCTCTCCACCCGAGCCACGAGCACGGGAGCCGCGCTGCCGAAGCGCGCGGAGAGCGCGGCCACGACGGCGGGAGCATCCACCTCGTCGGTTGTCACGAGGGCGAGGCCGATCTGCGGCAGGCCGGAGACTCCCGTGAACGTGAAGCTCGCGGCATCCAGCACTCCCGGCTGCTCCTGGGCGGCGTGGTCGAGCTGGTTGGGGTCGAACTTGACCCCGCCCGCGTTGAGCACCTCCGACTCGCGGCCGGCGAGGGTGAGTCCGCCGTCCTCGCGGAAGTAGCCGCGGTCACCCGGGTAGAACCAGCCGTCGCGGAAGGCCTCCGCGGTCGCCTCGGGGTTGCCGAGGTAGCCGTCGGCCATTCCGGGGCTGCGGTGCCGGATGCGCCCCACCGTGCCAACCGGAACGGGCGAGTCATCCTCGTCCACGACCTCGACGGTCGAGCCCGGCTGCACGAAGCCGACATCGAACGGGTCGTCGGACTCGTACGGGCGGGTCGTGGCGCCGCCGGCCTCGGTGGATCCGTAGTTGGCGAGCACGCGGCATCCCTCGAAGACGGCGCGTGCGCGGGCACCGGCGGCGGGTGGCATCACGGTGCCGGCGAGCACGAGCGCCTGCACGCTCGGCAGGGTTCGGCCCTGGCGCTCGAGCTCGTCCACGATCGCGACGACCTGCGCGGGGGAGCCCTTGAGCGTCCGCACCTGGTGCTTCTCGATGAGCTCGACGAGCCCGGGGGGCGTCACCCCGCCGGCGCTCAGGTACGGCTGACCGCCCTTCACGCTGAGGAAGAATTCGCCGATGCCCGAGACGGTGCCGGTGTCCATGAGGGAGAGGTACGGGCTGCCCTGGAACCACTGCGGCAGCGCGGCATCCATGAGCGCTTCCATGCGGCGATGGAGAGGGATGGCCTTCGGCGTGCCGGTGGTGCCGCTCGAGAAGACGATGCGGAGGATGTCGATGGGTTCCTCGCTCGGGGAGATGCCGTACGGGTTCTCCTCGATCTGACGGAGGAAGCGGGCATCCACCTGCACCGCGCGCGCGGTGCTCGGCGGGGTCGTGCCGCGATTCGTGAACAGCCACCCGACCGGCACGCGCGGGTCGACGTCGGTGCCGTCGGGGATGACCGTGCTGATCCCGCCCTCGTGGTACACCGCTTCGGTGAACAGGATGCTCAACTGATCCGGCAGGTCGAGTGCGACGATCTCGCCCGCCCGTACCCCCAGCCGCCGCAGCTCGAACGCGATCTTCTTGACCTGCACGACCGCGTCGGCGTTGCTCAGCGTCAGCGTCGGCGTGTGCAGGAAGACGCCGCGCGGGTTCTCGTCGGCGTTCTTCTGGAGGTACAGGAAGGGGTTCGGTGCGGTTGCGGACACCTGTCGAGCGTATCGAGGTCGTCAGCTGCGGCGGAGCCCCGCCGCGTAGTCGTCGAGCACGGCGAGGATGCCCGGGTGCTGGTAGACGCGACCTCGCGCCCGGCCGGACCGGTCCTCCAGGACGCCCCGCTCGACGAGGGTCTCGATCGCGCGGAACGCGGCACGCTCCGGAAGCTGCAGGGCGTCCTGGAGGAATCGCACGGTCAGCACCGGTTGTCCGACGAGTAGGGGTACGGCGCGGTGCGCGGCAGCATCCGAGCGGATGCCGTCGAGCGCCGCCGACGAGGCGACGACCTGCTCGTGCAGGTCATCGACGAGCTGGAGACCGCTGCGGGCGGCGAATCGGGATGCCGCGGCGAACGTCTCGATGATCGGCCCCGCATCCCCGGCCCGATACTGGGTGAGCGCGTCGAAGTAGCTCTCGGTGTCGCGGAGCAGCCCTGCGGACACGGGAGCCGTGGCGCGAGCGACGATACCGGAGTGACGCAATACCGCGTGCACCAGGGCCCGCCCGGTGCGGCCGTTGCCGTCGGCGAAGGGGTGGATGGTCTCGAGCTGGGCGTGCGCGACCGCTGCCTGCACGAGCGGTGGCAGGTCGGTGCGGCGGAGGAATGTGACGAGGTCGCCGATGAGGCTGGGAATCTCCTCGTGGGACGGTCCGACGTGGCTCGCACTTCGCGGGCCGTATTTCGAGCCTCCGACCCACACGAGCGAGTCTCGGTATCGCCCGGCCCAGTCGGGTTCGTCGGCGAGCAGCTCTGCATGCATCTGCAGGATGGCTGCCTCGTCGAGGTCGTCGGCGAGCCTCAGGGCCGCCTCCATCGCGTGCGTGTTGCGAACGACGAGAGCGGCATTCTCGGCGGTCGACTCGCCGAGCTCGGCGAGGGCGATCTGCCTCGCGCCGGCGGTGATCTGCTCGATGTGCGACGACGAAGCGCTCTCCGTGCGCAGGAGGATCGCCGCCATGGGCGCGAGCTCTCCGATGCCGAGTCGTGTGGTGGCGTACACGTCGAAGCGGGACAGCTCCTGGGTCGATTCATCGACGCTGGCAGCGACGGACCCCGGGAGGGCGAGTGCGAGCTCGGCGATCGAGGATACGGTCGGGCGGCGGTACGGTCCGTTCTCCCGCTGCCTCACGGTCCTGCTTGCCTCGGGATGCTCGACCACCCAGTCGTGCTCGGTGTAGGTCAGTGCGGGCACGGCAACGGAATCTGACACCATCACGACTCCTTACTGACACTTACGGGACTAAATGTCATTAAATCAGATTATTGCTGACATTTAGCCCACTAAATGACAGTAGCGTGACCACGTTCGGTCAGGCCGCTACCCGACCGCCTTCGCGAGCAGCTCGTCGAGCGTGGCGCGCTCGGCGTCGGTGAGGGATCGCAGCGGCGTCGCCTCGCCGAGGGCGCGAGTCATCCGGTCGACCACCTCACGGCCGCGGTCGGTGAGGGTGAGGCGCTTGCGGCGGCCGTCGGCGGGATCGGGGATGCGTTCGGCGAGCTCGAGCGATTCGAGGTGCCGGGCGAGGAGGGTGAGGTTGGAGGCGTCGCACGACAGGGCGGCGGCTGCCTCGCTCATGGTCAGGTCGGATGTGATGCTGCCGCCGAGCGCCCACAGCAGGGAGCCCTGGGTCTCGGAGAGGCCGATCTCGTGGAGCACGGGAACGGCGGCGCCGCGGTGGGCGCCGGCGATCCGCTCGATCGCGGTGATCGTCGTCGTGAGGGGGCGCGTCGCCATGGTGGCTCCATTACTTGAATAACTCAAGCAAATGAGGCACACTGCTTGAGGAACTCAAGTATAGGAGAAGACATGCCCCTCACCGACACCCCCCAGACCGTATCGCTCGACATCGGAGGACGCCGACGCCGGTACCTCCACCTCGCCCCCACCACCCCGAACCCCGACGCCCCGCTCCTGCTCGCCCTGCACGGCACCACCCAGAAGCCGGCCACGATGCGGCGCTTCAGCGGCCGCACGTTCGAGCACCTCGCCGAGTCGCTCGGCGCCGACCTCGTGTACCTCGAGGGGTACCGGCGCGCGTGGAACGACGGCCGCCGCCTCCAGACCTCCGCGGCCCAGCGCGAGAACGTCGACGACATCGGCTTCGTCGAGGCCGTCGTCCGTCGCTTCGACCGCCCCACCCTCGCGATCGGCTACTCCAACGGCGGCCAGCTGCTGCACCGCTACGTGCGGGAGAGCGACGTTCCGCTCGCCGGTGCGATGCTCATCGCCGCCGGGCTGCCCGTCGCCGAGGACCGCGAGTACCCGGATGACCTGCGCCAGAGCATCCCGACCCTCCTCATCCAGGGCACCGCCGACCCCGTGATGCCGTACCACGGCGGCACCGTCCGGGTGCTCGGCCGCAGCAAGGGCCAGGTGATCTCGGCCCGCGAGACCGCGGTCGCCTACGCCCGGACGACGGATGCCCCGCTCGAGTCGACCGACGGCCCCGTCACCCGCACCGACTGGCCCGGGGTGCGCCTCATCACCCTCGCCGGGGCGGGGCACATCATCCCCAACCTCGTGACGTCGCCGCCGTTCGTCGGCCCCGCGCCGCGCGTGCTCGACTCGGGGGAGGAGCTGCGCGACTTCTTCACGCTCGGCTGATGCGCCGCTGATCCGCCGCTGACCGGCGCAGGTCAGCCCTGTCAGTCCCGCGGCCGCGCGAGCTTCGGGAGCAGCTGCTCGAGGGTGCGGCGCGAGCTCTCGAGATCCGGGCGTGCGGGCGGGCCGCCCGGCTCGACGCCCTCGATGGAGAAGCGCAGGAAGGCCGCGACGAGGTGCGCGAGCAGCACGGCCTCGGCGCGGATGTCGTCGGGCGACTCGCCGGGTGCGGCGTGCCGCGTCATCCGCAGCTCGATGACCTCGGCGAGCTCGCGCTGCACGCTCAGCAGCCGTTCCATCTCCGACTGCAGGAGCGCCGGCGTGGTCGTGATGATCGCCCAGCGGGCTGCCATCAGCTCGGGGTCGTCCGCCCCGCCGGGCGCCATGCCGGCTACGAGGTCAAGCAGGTCGCCCAGCAGGTCGTCTCCGGTCGACGCGAGGAAACGGCGCACCTGGCCCTCGTCGACGCGGGGGCGATGGGTCCCGACGATCGCGTCGAGCTTCGTCGGGAAGTGGTTGAAGAACGTGCGCTGCGAGACCCCGGATGCCTCGCAGATCAGGTCGACCGTGACCGCGTCGTAGCCCCGCTCTCGCACGAGTCGCACGGCCTCGGTCTCGATCCTGCGGGAGGTCATCGCGTGGCGCGGACCGCGTTCCATGCGATGACCTCCCTGCCTGCCGGACTACTCGTAGCGTAGTGAGTCGATCGGGTTCTTGGCCGCCGCCCGCCGGGCCGGCAGCGTGCCCGCGAGGAACGCGATCGCCATGATCAGCAGCATGATGCCGAGAATGGATGCCGGCTCGAAGAGCAGGATCGTCAGCCCGGGCAGCGCGGCGAGCGGCCCCGCGCTCAGGGCACCGCTGAGGGCCGTCCCGAGCAGTGCCGCGACTCCGACGCCGAGTGCGCTGCCGAGGAAGCCGATGGCGACCGCCTCGAGGCTGAACAGCGCGAACACGGTGCGCCCGCGCATCCCCATCGCCTTCATCAGGCCGATCTCCCGGGTGCGCTCCTGCACGCTCATGAGGAGGGTGTTGACGATGCCGAACGCCGCCGCGATGAGGGCGATCACGGCGAACGCGTTGAGCACGCCGATGATGCCGTCGATCACGGTCTTGATGACGCCCAGCTGGTCCTGGATGGTCTGCGCACCGAACCCGGCGTCGATGATCTCCGCCTTGAGGGCGGCGACCTCGTCGGAGGAGAGGCTCGTGTCGAACCGGGCGACGGCGATCGCGTAGCGCGGGTCGTCCGAGTCGATCCCCGCCGACTGGACCTCGACGAGCTCGTCGACGAGGGCGGTGTTGGCGCCGGCGCCGGAGTTCAGGAGCGACTCCTGGCTCACCCCGGCGATCGTCGCCTCGACGGTGTGCTGCTCGCCGAGCACGTCGGTGATGCCGATGGAGACCGTGCTTCCGACGGCGTCCTCCGCGGAGCCGAACCCGAGCGGGTCGACGTAGTCGGCGGGCAGGACGAGCTGCGGGTCGCCGCCCTCGTCGAGCTGCTCGCCCGCGACGAGGTCGGCGTTCGTGACCGACGAGGTGGGGCTGATGGTGAGCTCGAGCTTCGTCCCGTCGTCGTACTGCACGAAGTCGACGGCGGCGGTCTGCACGGGGTCGACGGAGAGGATGCCGTCGAAGGAGGCGATCTCGTCGAGGTCGGCCTCGGTGATGGGATCGCTCGCTCCCGTGCCGGGCAGCCCGGGTCCGGTGGTGCCGGTCGAGGCGCTCGAGGTCTCGGGGTCGTACTCGGCCGGGCCATCCGTCGTCGTCTCCGCGGTGCGGGTGACGATGAAGACGTCGTCGGCGCCGAGCGACGCGACCTGCTTGGTCACGTAGTCGGTGACTCCCGCGCCGACCGCGGTCGTGAGGGTGAGGGTGAACGCGCCGACGAACAGCGCGAGGACGGTGAGTGTGGTGCGCAGCTTGCTGCGGTAGGTGTTGCGCACCGCCTTCGTCACGACGTCTGCCGCTCTCATGCCGCCACCTCCTCGCGGGCGCTGTCGGACACGATGCGTCCGTCGCGCAGCACGATCTGGCGGTCGCAGCGCGCGGCGAGATCCTCGTCGTGGGTCACCACGATGAGCGTGATCCCCTGCTCGCGGTTGAGGCGAAGCAGGGTCTCCTCGACGACGGCGCCGGTCGCGGTGTCGAGGTTGCCGGTGGGCTCGTCGGCGAAGATGACGCTCGGCTCGGAGACCAGCGCCCGCGCGATGACGACGCGCTGCTTCTGACCGCCCGAGAGGTCGGTCGCATTCGACCCGGCCTTGTCGTCGAGCTCGAGCTGGGCGAGGGCGGCACGACCGCGCTCGCGGCGGACGCGCGGGGCGACCCCGGCGATCTCGAGCGGGAGGGTCACGTTGTCGAGCACCGACGTGCCCGGCGTGAGGAAGAACTGCTGGAACACGAAGCCGAACGTGCGGTTGCGCAGCTCGCTCGTGCGCCGGGCGTTGAGGGCGCGGGTGTCGACGCCCTCGATCGCGAGGGTGCCGGTGTCGGGCTGGTCGAGCAGCGCGAGCAAGTGCATGAGCGTGGACTTGCCCGAGCCGCTCTTGCCGACGATCGCGACGCACTCCCCCCGCCTGATCTGCACGGTGACGTCGGCGAGTGCGGTGAACCGCGCCGACCCCTTCCCGTAGGTCTTGCCGATGCCCTGGGCATCGATCACGAGGTCTGTCATGGTGGTGCTGCTCCTCTCGGGTGCGATGTGCAGTAACTGCAATTTCTCGAACAGTAACTGCAGTTTGCGCCCGGGGGCGAGGCCGTGGGGGCGAAATACTCCGGCGGGAGTACGGTCGGCGCGCAAGTCGCACCGGGGGGAGTGGAGCGCTCCTCCCCAGCGACGAGATCACCGGGGTTCGGGCATCCCGGCGATGCCGTCCGCCGATGCCGTCGGGGGCGCCGCCTAGGCTGGATCGCATGACCCCCGCCAGCTCCGCCCTGCCCGACAAGCTCGGCGTGCTCGAGAAGACGTGGGGGTACTCGAGCTTCCGGGGGCAGCAGGAGCAGATCATCCAGACCGTCATCGACGGCGGGGATGCCCTGGTGCTCATGCCGACCGGTGGCGGCAAGTCGCTCTGCTACCAGGTGCCCGCGCTCGTGCGCGACGGTACGGGCGTCGTCATCTCGCCGCTCATCGCCCTCATGCAGGACCAGGTGGATGCCCTCGCCGCCGTCGGGGTGCGTGCGGCGTTCCTCAACTCGACGCAGTCGCCCGCCGATCGCTCGGCGGTCGAGGCGGCGTTCCTCGCGGGCGAGCTCGACCTGCTGTACCTCGCGCCGGAGCGGCTGAGGGCGGCCGCCGGTCTCCTCGACCGCGGCCGGATCGCGCTCTTCGCGATCGACGAGGCGCACTGCGTGTCGCAGTGGGGCCACGACTTCCGGCCGGAGTACCTCGGTCTGTCGATGATCCACGAGCGATGGCCCTCCGTGCCGCGCATCGCGCTCACCGCGACCGCGACGGCCGCGACCCGGCGCGAGATCGCCCAGCGGCTCGACCTGGGCGACGCGCGGGAGTTCGTGTCGAGCTTCGACCGTCCGAACATCCAATACCGCATCGAGACGAAGGCGCAGCCGCTGCAGCAACTGCTGTCGCTCATCCGCACGGAGCACTCCGGCGATGCGGGCATCGTGTACTGCCTGTCTCGCGCGTCGGTGGAGAAGACGGCGGAGTTCCTGGTCGAGAACGGGGTGCCCGCGCTGCCGTATCACGCGGGCATGGACTCGACTCTGCGCGCCGCGAACCAGTCGCGGTTCCTCCGCGAGGACGGCCTCGTCATGGTCGCGACGATCGCGTTCGGAATGGGCATCGACAAGCCCGACGTGCGCTTCGTCGCCCACCTCGACCTGCCGAAGTCCGTCGAGGGCTACTACCAGGAGACGGGTCGCGCCGGTCGCGACGGGCTGCCGTCGACGGCGTGGCTCGCCTACGGACTGCAAGACGTCGTGCAGCAGCGCCGCATGATCGACCAGTCCGAGGGCGACCTCGCCCACCGCCGCAACCTCTCCGCCCACCTCGACGCGATGCTCGCCCTGTGCGAGACGGTCACGTGCCGCCGCGTGCAGCTGCTGAAGTACTTCGGGCAGTCGTCGCAGGAGTGCGGCAACTGCGACACGTGCCTCGCCCCGCCGGAGACCTGGGATGGCACGGTCGCCGCCCAGAAGCTCCTCTCCACCGTCGTGCGGCTCGACCGCGAGCGCGGCCAGAAGTTCGGCGCCGGCCACATCATCGACATCCTCCTCGGCAAGACCACCGATCGCATCACGCGCGGCCGGCACGACGAGCTCACGACCTACGGCATCGGTCGCGACCTCTCCGAGCAGGAGTGGCGGGCAGTCGTGCGCCAGCTGCTCGCTCGAGGACTCCTCGCCGTGCAGGGGGAGTACGGCATCCTCGTCATCACTCCCGCCTCCGCCGGGGTGCTGGGCGGCGGGGAGCAGGTGCTGCTGCGGCGCGAGGCCCCGCGGCCCTCGAAGTCGGCGCGCCGGGCGGTGGCCGCCGAGCTGCCGATGGATGCCGTGCCGCTCTTCGAGCGGCTCCGCGAATGGCGGGCGGGCGAGGCGCGCGCGCAAGGTGTGCCCGCCTACATCGTGTTCGGGGATGCCACGCTCCGCGGAATCTCCATCACCGAGCCGTCGTCGCTCGGGCAACTCGCGGAGATCTCCGGCGTGGGCGAGAAGAAGCTCGAGCAGTACGGCGAGGCGATTCTCGCGGTCGTCGCCGGCCGACCGGTGCCGGCGGCGGGGTCGTCGCCCGAGACTCTCGACGGCGGCGCCCCGCCCAGCTCCCCCGTCTCCTCCTTCACCCCCGACGCACCGCGCCCCGCCCGCTCCCGCCGCCCGACCGCCCCTCCCGCGGACGAGTTCCCGATCGACGACATCCCACCGGACGACGACTACCCGCCCTACGACTCCTATGGGTGACATCCGCACCGAGCGCCTCCTCCTGCGCCACTGGCGCGAGTCCGACCGGGAGCCGTGGGCGGCGATGAACGCCGACCCGGAGGTGATGGAGTTCTTCCCGGCGACTCTCACGCGCGAGCAGGCGGATGCCTCGTTCGACCGCATCTCGGCCGCCCTCGACGAGCGCGGCTGGGGCCTCTGGGCCGTCGACCTCGACGGCGAGTTCGTCGGCTTCACGGGTCTCGCTCCCGTTACCGTCGAGGTGCCGTTCCGCGGGGCGACCGAGGTCGGCTGGCGCCTCGCCCGGCACGCGTGGGGTCGCGGTCTCGCGACCGAAGCGGCACGGGCATCCCTCGCCTTCGCTTTCGGCGAGCTCGGTCTCGACGAGGTCGTCTCGATGACCGCGGTGCTCAACGAGCGGTCTCAGCGGGTGATGCAGCGCCTCGGCATGGGGACCTCGAGCGACGACGACTTCGAGCATCCGTCGGTCCCGGTCGGCAGCCCGCTGCGGCCGCACGTGCTCTACCGGCTGAGCGCGCCCGCTCGCTGAGGCTCCCGAGTCGAGCGACGTAGACTGCCCCGATGAGCACCACGCGCAGCAACCGGGGACCAGCCGCCGCGGCGCAGAACCGCGCGGCTCTCATCCGGGCCGCCGCGGAGGTCTTCTCCGAGCAGGGCGTGGATGCTCCGCTCAGCGCCATCGCGAAGCGCGCCGGTGTCGGGCAGGCGAGCCTCTACCGGCACTTCCGCTCGCGCGGCGAGCTTGCCTTCGCCGCCTTCGAGTCGAACCTCGACGACCTGCAGGAGATCGTCGACCGCGGGGGATCGCTCTCCGACGTGCTCACCGTCGTCGCCGAGCAGCTCGCCGAGATCTCCGTGCTCATCGAGCTCACCGCATCCCTCGCCGACGACCCTCACCTCGCGGAGTTCGAGGGGCGGATGCGCGGCATCCTCGACGCCGTCATCGACGAGGGCCGGGCATCCGGAACCGTTCCCGCCGACTACAGCACCGGCGACATCATCCTGTCGATCGGGATGCTCTCCGCCGCCGCTCGGGCGGGAGGCCGGGACCACCGCCGCGCGGCGATCGCCCGGGCGCTCGAGCTCCTGCGGATCCGGTTGTAGCCCGACCGAGCCCGCGCTTGTGCGGGTTTCGGCACGATGCGCGCTGCCGCGGCACGACGCATCTCGCCGGAACGTGCACTGGGACCGCGGGGTAACCCGCTCATAGCTCCAGCGCGCTACAGCGCGCGCAACCGCGGCAGGATCTCGTCGCCGTACAGCTTGAGGAACCGCTCCTGGTCGTGACCCGGCCCGTGGAACACGAGGTGCCGGAACCCGAGGTCGAGGTACTCCCGGATGCGGGACACGTGCTCGTCGGGGTCCGTCGACACGATGAATCTCGACGCCGCCCGCTCGATGGGCAGGGCATCCGCGAGCCGCTGCATCTCCACGGGGTCCTCGACGCCCATCTTCTCCTCGGGAGACAGCGCGAGGGGCGCCCAGAAGCGGGTGTCCTGGAGGGCGCGCTCGTGGTCGTGGTCGAACGACACCTTCACCTCGAGGAGGGTGTCGACGTCGCCCGGCGCTCGCCCGCCCTTCTCGAGCCCCTCGGCGAGGGCCGGCAGGAGGGTCTCGGTGTACAGTTCCGGCTTCTTGCCCGACGTCGTGATGAAGCCGTCGGCGATGCGTCCCGCGAGCCGGGTCGCCGCCGGTCCCGCTGCCCCGATGTAGATCGGCACCGGCGAACTCGGCTTGTCGTAGATCGTCGCGTTGACGGTCCGGTAGTACTCGCCCTCGAACGTGACGCGGTCCTCGGCCCACAGCGTCTCGATGAGCTGGATGGCCTCCTTGAGCCGGGCGAACCGCTCCGGCGACTCCGGCCACGGGATGCCGAGCGTCGCCTCGTTGAGCGCCTCGCCGGTGCCGACGCCCAGGATGACGCGGCCCGGGTACAGCGACCCGAGCGTGCCGAACGCCTGCGCGATCACCCCCGGGTGGTACCGGAACGTCGGCGTCAGCACCGAGGTTCCCATGATGATGCGGTCGGTGGATGCCCCGAGCGCCCCCAACCACGGCATGGCGGCGGGCGCGTGGCCGCCGTCGTGGTTCCACGGCTGGAGGTGATCGGACACGAACACCGAGTCGAAGCCGACCTCCTCGGCGAGCACCGAGTAGTTCAGCAGATCGCGGGGCGCGAACTGCTCAGCGGACGCCTTGTACCCGAAGCGGATGGGGTGCGACATGGGTCTCCTTGGGTTCGTACGGTCTGGGGTCGAAGGTACCGTTCCGCTCTCGGAATTCGTGCGCCGAGCCCGGCCAGAGCAGGGTGAGGCGCCCGCTGCGCGGGTCGAGGTACCAGCTGTCGCAGCCACCCGTGAGCCAGACGGTGGGGGCGGCCATGCGGTCGATCATGCGGGTGTAGGCGCGCTCGGCCCGAGCCGAGACATCCAGCACCCCGCCGAACGCGTCGAGGTGCGAGAGAGCGCCGAGGATGTACTGCAGCTGCGTCTCGATCATGTAGACGGCGGAGTTGTGGCCGAGCCCCGCGTTGGGCCCGTTGACGACGAACAGGTTGGGGAAGCCGTGGATGCTCGTCGACGCGAACGCCGTCATTCCCCGCTTCCAGTGCTCGGCGAGGGTGGTGCCGCCTACCCCGCGAATGAGCGCCGCGTAGGGCTGCTCGGATGACTCGAACCCGGTCGCGAACACGACGACGTCGGCCTCGACGCGCGCGCCGCTCGCCGCGACGAGCACGCCGCGGTCGACGGAGGCGAGCGCCGACGCCTCGAGGGCGACCGCGCCGCTCGCCAGGGCCGGGTAGTAGTCGCTCGAGATGAGGCGGCGCTTGCAGCCGATCTCGTAGTCGGGGGTGAGGGCGGCGCGCAGGGCAGGGTCGGCGACCTGGGCGTGCAGGTGCTCGAGGGCTTCGGCGCGGGCATCCGCCACCGCGGCCGGGTCGCCGGCGCGAGCCGCGAACATCGCCTCGCCCTCCCAGAACTGGGCGGAGCGCAACGCGGCCATCGCCTCCGGGTCGGCGGCGAAGGATGCGCGCTCCGCATCCGAGTAGGCCCGGTCGGGGCGCGGCACGATCCAGGGCGCGCTGCGCTGGAAGACGGTGACGTGCGCGCCCGCGTCGGCGAGCCGCGGCACGAGCTGGATGGCCGATGCTCCGGTCCCGACGACGGCGACCCGGCGACCGGCGAGCTCGACGTCGCCGCGCCAGCGCGCCGAGTGGAACAGCTCGCCGCGGAAGCTCTCGATGCCGGGCACCTCGGGGATGCGCGGCTCGGTGAGTCGCCCGGCGGCGAGGATGACGGCGTCCGCCGTGTAACCGCCCTGGCTGGTGTCGACGCGCCAGACGGCCCACTCGTCATCCCAGTCGAGTCCCGTCATCGCCGTGTTCAGCCGCAGGTGCTCCTCGAGTCCTTGCGTGTGCACCGCCGACTCGAGGTACTCGTGGATCTCCGGTCCCGACGCGAACACGCTCGACCAATCCGGGTTGGGAAGGAACGAGTAGCTGTACAGGTGCGACGGCACATCGCACGCGACCCCCGGGTAGCGGTTGTCGCGCCACGTGCCGCCGACGCTCTCCGCTCGCTCGAGGATCACGAAGTCGCGCTCGCCGGAGTCGCGCAGCGCGATCGCCGCACCGATCCCGGCGAAGCCCGCGCCGATGATCGCGACGCGCATGTGCCTCACGCGAGCTTCCGATCCGCGGGCGGCTCGCCGTACGTCGTCGTGCGCTGCCGTAGCGGCCGGAACAGCGGGCCGACGATGCGCCGCGCGGTCGCGATCGGCAGCTCGAGCCCGTGCTCCGCCCCGAACTCGGGATGCACACCCCCGTCGAACAGCGTGCCGCCGAGGTCATCCGCCCCCGACTGCAGCAGTACCGCAGCGCCCTCGACGCCGACGCGCGTCCACGGCACCTGGATGTGCCGGATGCGTCCGTGCAGCATGAGCCGCGACACCGCGACCATCGCGCGGTGCTCGTCGATCGCCGAGCGCCCCGGCACGAGCGGCACCCCGCCCGACGGCCCCGGCAGCGGGATCGGCACGAACTCGGTGAACCCGCCGGTCTCGTCCTGGATGCTCGCGAGCCGCCGCACGTGCGCGACGCGCTGCTCCGCCGACTCGACGTGCCCGTAGAAGAGCACCGAGCTCGAGCGCAGCCCCGCGCGGTGCGCCGCCGTGATGACCTCGACCCAGCGCTCCACGGGGAGGTCGCCGGGGGCGACGCGTGACCGCACCGCGTCGTCGAGAACCTTGAGCCCGGTGCCCGGGACGGTGTCGACTCCGGCCTCGCGGAGGGCGGCGAGCGTGTCATCCAGGCTCGCCCCGAGGCGGCGGGCCAGGTCGTCGATGTCCGCCGGCCGGAAGGCGTGAAGGTGGATGCCCGGAGCCGCCGCCTTCACGGCCCGGGCCAGTTCGAGGTACCCGCCCTCCGGGGCGAGACCCTGCACGCACAGCTCCGTCGCGCCGAGCCCCCACGCGTCGCGGGCGACAGCCTCGGCGCCCTCGAGCCCGTACTCCGGCAGCCGCGTCGAGTCGAGGTTGCGGTTGGCGACGATGCTCACCGCCTCGCCGACGGTGTACCGGCGCAGGTCGTTGGCGCGCGCCACGAGCTCCTCGAGCGCGTCGCCCGTGGACAGCAGCATCCCGACCCAGTCCTCCTCGCGAGGGCTCAGCGAAGTTGCTAGGGCGTCCGGAGTTTCGCGCGCCATTGCCAATGAACTGTGCCCGTGCGAGGTGGTGAGTCCGGGGGAGGCCGCGAGCCCATCGGGCCCGGCGAGCTGCGACAGCCGCCCGGCGACCGCGGGGTCGATCCACTCCGGGTCGCCGACGTACTCGGGGTGGGCGGTGAGGCGCTCGCGCAGCTCGAAGCCGGCGGCGGCTGTGAGGCGGGCGAGGTCGTCGAGGTGCGGCCACGGCCGCTCCGGGTTGACGTGGTCGGCGGTGAGCGGGCTCACCCCGCCCCAGTCGTCGATGCCGGCGCGCACGAGCAGGCCGAACTCGGTCTCGTCGGAGAGGTTCGGGGGAACCTGGATGCGGGCATCCGGACCCATCACGAGGCGGGCGACGGCGACGGCCGCGACGTATTCCTGCAGCTCGAGGTCGTCCGCGTCCTGCATCGCGGTGCGGGGCTTCGCACGGAAGTTCTGCACGATGACCTCCTGGACGTGCCCGTGCCGGTCGTCCGCGTCCCGGATCGCCACGAGCGACTCGGCGCGGTCGCGCACCGTCTCGCCGATGCCGACGAGGATGCCCGTGGTGAACGGAACCCGGGCGGCACCGGCATCCTCGATCACCTGCAGGCGCACCGCCGGGTCCTTGTCCGGCGACCCGAAGTGCACCTGGCCGCGCTCGGTGTAGAGCCGCTCCGAAGTGGTCTCGAGCATCATGCCCATCGACGGGGCGAAGGGGCGCAGGTACTCGAGCTCCTCGCGGCTCATCACGCCGGGGTTGAGGTGCGGCAGCAGGCCGGTCTCGTCGAGCACGGCCTGCGCCATGTCGGCGACGTAGTGCAGTGTGGAGGAGTAGCCGTGCTCGTCCAGCCACGCGCGGGCCTCGGGCCAGCGCTCCTCGGGCCGGTCGCCGAGCGTGAAGAGCGCCTCTTTGCAGCCGAGGGCGGCGCCTTCGCGGGCGACCTCGAGCACCTGCTCGCGGCTCATGTATGCGGGCTTGCCGAGCTTGAGCAGCTGGCCGGGGGTATCGACGAAGATGCAGTAGTGGCAGCGGTCGCGGCACAGCGTCGTCACCGGCAGGAACACCTTGCGCGAGTAGGTGATGACGCCGGGGCGGCCCGCGCGGGCGAGTCCCTCGTCGCGGAGGTGGCTCGCGAGGTGCAGCAGGCGGTCGAGGTCGGCGCCGCGGGCGTGGAGCAGGGCCTCCGCGTCATCCACGGTCGGTCGCGCACCGGATGACACGCGCTCGAGGATCTCCTCGATCGCGGGGCTCGCGTCCACCACCGTCACCAATCCAGCGTAGCCGCGGGTGCGGAGAACATTCGCGGGTCACCCGAGTTGCGACTTCCGCACCTTCCGAGGCAGAAACCGGCCGCGCGAGGGTGCATAACTCGTAACTCGGCGAGCGACGGGAGCGTGGGTTGTGCACTCTCCCCAATCACTCGGGCGCCGGGATAGCCCGCGTTCGTGCAACCCCTACGGCAAACTCTCGCGATCGTTGTAGCAGTCGTACCGTAAGACCATGAGCCAGACTGTCGACCGCTCCGCCAAGACCTCCGCCACGACCCCCGCGACCACCGAGAACCCGGTCGTCGACGTCGCGGCCCTGGGCGAGCAGCTCATGGGCCGCTGGGCCGCCGAGCGCCGCACGTCGCGACTGCTCGCTGCGACCCCGGACATGCAGCGCATCCCCGACCAGACGATGGCGGAGCACCGCGAGCGCGTGCTCGGGCAGCTCAAGATCCTCGTCGACACGAAGGCCGTGCACAAGGCGTTCCCGCCGTCGGTCGGCGGACTCAACGACGCGGGCGGCAACATCGCCCAGTTCGAGGAGCTCCTGCTCGCCGACCCCTCCCTCCAGATCAAGTCGGGAGTGCAGTGGGGCCTCTTCGGCGCGGCCGTCATGCACCTCGGCACGGCCGAGCACCACGAGAAGTGGCTCCCCGGCATCATGAGCCTCGAGATCCCCGGCGCGTTCGCGATGACCGAGACGGGACACGGGTCGGATGTCTCGGCCGTCGGCACCACGGCCACCTACGACGAGACGACCCAGGAGTTCGTCATCGACACCCCGTTCCGCGCGGCGTGGAAGGACTACCTCGGCAACGCGGCCCTCCACGGCGAGGCCGCTGTCGTGTTCGCCCAGCTCATCACGAAGGGCGTGAACCACGGCGTGCACGCGTTCTACGTGCCGATCCGCGACAAGGAGAAGAACTTCCTGCCCGGGGTCGGCGGCGAGGATGACGGCGTCAAGGGCGGGCTCAACGGCATCGACAACGGCCGCCTGCACTTCACCGGCGTGCGCATCCCCCGCACGAACCTCCTCAACCGCTACGGCGACGTCGCCGAGGACGGCACCTACTCCTCCCCGATCGCGAGCCCGGGCCGCCGCTTCTTCACGATGCTCGGCACCCTCGTGCAGGGCCGCGTCTCGCTCGACGGGGCATCCACCGTCGCATCCAAGCTCGCGATGACGATCGCCATCACCTACGGCTCGCAGCGCCGCCAGTTCACGGCCGCGAGCGAGACCGATGAAGAGGTCATCCTCGACTACCAGCGCCACCAGCGCCGACTGCTGCCGCGCCTCGCGACGACGTACGCGATGAGCTTCGCGCACGAGGTGTTCCTCGAGAAGTTCCACGGGGTCTTCTCGGGCGAGACCGACACGGAGACGGAGCGCCAAGACCTCGAGACCCTCGCCGCCGCCCTCAAGCCGCTGTCGACGTGGCACGCGCTCGACATCCTCCAGGAGGCGCGCGAGGCGTGCGGCGGCAACGGGTTCCTCTTCGAGAACCGGCTCGTGGGCCTGCGCGCCGACATGGACATCTACGCGACGTTCGAGGGCGACAACAACGTGCTCCTCCAGCTCGTCGCGAAGCGACTGCTCACCGACTACTCGAAGAAGTTCGCGGGAGCGGATGCCGGTGCCCTCGCGCAGTACGTCGCCTCCCAGGTCGGTGAGGCCACCGTCAACCGCACCGGTCTGCGCAAGCTCGCGCAGACCCTCGTCGACTTCGGCAGCACGGCCCGGTCGGTCGGGTACGTGCGCGACACGGACTCGCAGCGGCAGCTGCTCACCGATCGCGTGCAGTCGATGGTCGCGGAGATCGCGGGCCGGCTGCGGGATGCGAACAAGCTGCCCAAGATGGAGGCGGCGCAGCTGTTCAACAGCAACCAGAACGCGCTCATCGAAGCGGCTCGCGCGCACGGCGAGCTCCTGCAGTGGGAGGCGTTCACGGACGCCGTCGAGAAGATCGAGGACCCCGGCACGAAGACCGTGCTCACGTGGCTGCGCGACCTGTTCGGGCTCGGCCTCATCGAGAAGCACGCGGCGTGGTACCTGATCCACGGCCGCATCTCGGCTCAGCGCGCGCAGGCGATCACGAGCTACATCGACGACCGACTGCTCCCTCGGCTGCGCGAGCACGCCCTCCCGCTCGTGGCCGCGTTCGAGCTGAGCCCCGAGCTCATCGGCGCCCCGATCGCCCTCGGAGCGGAGAAGGAGCGGCAGGACGAGGCCCGCGCCTACTACGCGCTGCAGCGCGAGTCCGGCACCGCACCCATCCCGGAGAAGGCGCCCGAGAAATCGCCGCGGAAGGTCGTCGGGAAGTAGGTCGGTCGCCAGTACCACCCGCCGGGATGCTGCCCGCTCCCCCCCCCCGCCCCCGAAACGACGGAGATCCGGAGCGGGCGGGTCGCGGCAGCGCGTGGACGTGCTCCAACGCGCCGCGATCTCCGTCGTTTCGGAACGAGCAGGGGTGGCGCGGTGGGTAGGTCGGGGTCGCCCGCCGGCGATTGCAGGGGGCTTGCAGTGGCCGGGGCCGCCGACCGCGGGGGCGCGGGCATCCGTACCGTCGTCGCATGGACACACTCACACCGGATGCCGGACGCGTGCTGGATGCACTCGGCCTGCACATGCTGCTGCTCGGCGTGGGGCGCTTCGCCGTGACGAGCGTGGACCCGCCGCGCATCGAGGGCGTGCTCGACCTGCACCCCGACCAGCGCCCCTCGGAGGCGGTCGCCGCCGCCTGCCTCGCGATTGACGACCAGCAGCTCGACGCGCTGTCGTTCGACCGCCGCGACCGGTGGGGCGAGGTGCAGCACCTCGTGCGCGTGCGCTACGTGCTCGAGGGCACCCGGTGGGACGTCGACTTCACGGTGCGGCCGGCAGGATTGCAGGAACGTTAAAGGGATGCCCGACCGCCCGCGATTCCGGACCGACGATCGTAGCCTCGACCCATGACCATCGAGATCCAGGTGTTCGGAGGCGTCCGGGCGCTCGTCGACTCGGCAGCGCTCGACATCACCGGCGAGATCCCGCGCGCCGTGCTCGGCCGCCTCGCCCTGTCCACCGGCGAGTTCGTGCCCACCGACGAGCTGCTGGCCGCCGTGTGGCCGAATCCCGTTGAGAGCACGGTGTCGAGCCTGCGCGCCGTGATCTCGCGGATGCGCTCGACGGGGCTCGGGGACGCCCTGCAGGGAACCCGGCAGGGCTACCTGCTCGACCTTCCGGCGGAGTCGGTGGACCTCGCGGCGTTCCGCGCCACGCGGAACGGCGACGGCGGCAGCGGTCGGGCGGACTGCTTCGACGAGCTCACCCGCCTCGAGCGTCTGAGCCGCGGCATCCCGTTCGGCGACCTGGAGGCGGCGCCGTTCCTCGCCCCCGCCCGCGCGGCCATCGCGGAGGAGCGCCGCGCGGTGCTCGAGGAGCTCGCGGAGGCCCACCTCGAGCGCGGCGAGAACGTCGAGGCATCCGTGCTCATGGCGGAGGCGATCGAGGCGCACCCCCTGCACGAGCGGCCGGCGCGACTGCTCGCCACGGCCCTCGCGCGATCCGGTCGCACGAGCGACGCGCTCGGGGTCGTCGATGCGTTCCGCGACCGGCTCGAGCAGCAGACGGGCGCAACTCCGCCGCCGCGCCTCCTCGAGCTGCGGCAGGGCATCCTCCGTCAGGACCCCGCCGTGCTGGGCACCGCCGCCGTGCGCCAGGTGCGTCGCTCGGGCGTGCCGATCCCGCTCACGACGTTCGTGGGCCGCGAGCGGCTGCTCGCCCGCATCGCGGAGCTGCGGCGGGATGCCCGGCTCCTGACCCTCGTCGGCCCGGGCGGCGTCGGCAAGACGCGACTGGCGATCGAGGTCGCCCGCGCCGCGACGACGGACGACGAGCAGGTCATGGTCGACCTCGCGTCGCTCGAGGACGCCGAGCGCGTGACGCCCGCCGTCGCGACGGCGGTGGGGGCGACCGAGCCGACCGTCGACGGCATCGTGCGCCGGCTCTCCGGCGGGAGCACCCTGCTCGTGCTCGACAACGCCGACCACCTGCTCGGCGCCGTCGCGATCCTCGTCTCCGCTCTCCTGGAGCGCAGCCCACGGCTGTCGGTGCTCGTCACGAGCCGCGAGGCGCTGCGGCTGCCCGACGAGGAGGTGGTCGTCGTCGACCCGCTCCTCGGTGCCGAACTGGACGACGCCGTCGAGCTCTTCGCCCAGCGCGCGAGCGACGCGCTCGGTGGCCGGGGCCTCTTCGAGGCCGAGCGCGACCAGGCTCGCGCGATTGCCGAGCGGCTCGACGGCATCCCGCTCGCGCTCGAGCTCGCCGCCTCCCGCCTCGACCTCTACGGTTTCGAGGAGCTCGATCGCGCGCTCGCCGTGCCGGTCGGCGACGGCCGGCACTCGAGCGTCGACAGCGCCGTGTCGTGGAGCATCGGCCTGCTCGACGACGACCAGCGCGCGCTGCTCTTCGAGCTCTCCCGCTTCGCCGGGCCGTTCACTGTCGAGGCGGCGGAGGGCATCTGCTCGGCCGCTGACGAGGCGTCGGTACGCTCGCTCGTGGAGAAGTCGCTCGTCGCCGTGTCGCGCGGATCGACGGGTCGCCGCGCCTATCGCCTGCTCGAGTCGGTGAAGGTCGCCGCCCGGGCGCGCGACGACGCCGACCCCGCGGAGTGGATGTCGCGGCACCGCCACTGGCTGGCCGAGTTCGTCACCGCGCTCGAGCCCACCCTGCGCACGTTCGACGCGCGGGCGAGCCGGGCCGCCCTCGACCTCCTCGGACCGGACCTCGCCGTCGCCGCGTCGACGGCGGTCGAGGCCGGCGACCGCGAGTCGGCGCTGCGCCTCGCGGGCGGCCAGGCGCTGTACTGGTTCGCGCGGGGGCGGTTGCTCGAGGGCCGCCGGGAGCTCGAGCGCGCGTTCGACGTCGCGGGGTCCGCCGAGGCATCCACCGAATCGGTCGCGCACCTGGGGCTCTGCCTGCTCGCGTACCAGACGGGCGATGCGGCAGCCGCGTTCGGGCAGATCGCGCTCGCCTACGAGAAGGGCGTCGAGGCGGGGGATGCGGCGATCCCCGCGGTCGCGCTCGCCCAGGACGCGTACGGGCGCTCCCTGTTCGGCGACGTCGAGACGGCGGAGGCGCTCAGCGCCCAGTCGGCGGCGCTCGTGGAGAACGCGCCCGACTGGGCGAAGGCGGAGTACTGGATGAGCCGCGGCCAGATGCTGCGCGCGCTCGGCCGTGTCGACGAGTCGCTCGAGGCGCTCACCGAGGCGCACCGCATCTCGTCGTCGATCGGCTACGCGTGGATGACCGCCTCCGCGCTCTACGTCACCGGGAAGACCCTCGTCGACGCCCGCCGACCCCGCGACGCGATCGCCCTGCTGCGCAGCGGCTTCTCGCGGGTGCTCGCCGACGAGGACCCGACGAGCGCCCTCGCCCTCGCCCACGCCGCCGCAGGCGCGTGCGCGTTCGTCGAGCGGCACGAGGAGGGTGCCCAGCTCATCGGCGCCGTCGACGCGATCGGGGAGCGCTACAACTACAGCCCGCTCGTCGCCGAGGGGGAGGATGCCCAGCGCCTCCGTGACGCCGTCGCGATCGGGTTGCTCCCCGCCGACTTCGAGCGCGCCGTCGCCACCGGCCGCCGGTTCGACATGGCCGACATCGCCGCCCTGCTCGACCGGCTGCCGCGATCCAGCTGATGTCCTATCGTGGGCCGGGGGAGGTGAGCAGCCGATGACGGTGCGGCTCGTGCTGTTCGGCTCGTTCCAGGCCGCCGTGGACGGGCATCCCGTCACGGTGCGCGGCGACATCCCGAGAGCGGTGCTCGCGCGACTCGCTCTCGCGCCGGGCGACTACGTCACCGCCGACGAGCTCATCGCCGACCTCTGGGACGAGCCCCCGTCGACGGTGCTGTCGAGCCTGCGCGCGCACATCTCGCGGTTGCGCGCCCAGGAGTGGGGCGACGTGCTCTCGGGCGGCCGGCTCGGCTACCGGCTCGACGCGGACCCCTCCGATATCGACGTGGTGCACTACCGGCGGCTCGTCACCGACGCCGGCGCCGCCCGCTACGACGCGCTCACCGAGGCCGAGCGCTTGTGGCGCGGCGAACCCCTCGCGGGGCTCCGCGACTTCCCGTTCGCCGGACCCGCGGCGGCGTCGCTCGTCGAGCTGCGCCGGGCCGCCGCGATCGAGCTCGGCGCGCTCCGGCTGGGTCGCGGGGAGCACGCCGTCGTCGCCCTCGGGCTCGCCGACCTCGTCGCCCTCCACCCGCGCGACGAGGAGCTCGTGCGGCTCTACGCCGGGGCGCTCGCCCGATCGGGCCGCACCGGCGAGGCGCTCGACGCCATGGACGCCTACCGCTCGGCGGTGGAGGCTGCCGGCGGCGACGCGTCCGACGCGATCGCGGCGCTCCGCGGAGCCATCGTGCGGCAGGACCCCTCGGTCGTCGGGTCGAACGACGACGACGCCCGGTCGGTGCAGCGCACGGGCATCCCGGTGCCGATCACGCGGTTCGTGGGGCGCGCCCGCGAGCTCGAGCTCATCGAGCGGGGGCGCGCCGAGTCGCGGCTCGTCACGCTCGTCGGCCCGGCGGGCGTCGGCAAGACCCGGCTCGCCATCGAGGCGGCGCGGCGCACGACCTCGGCCGTCGACGACGAGCAGTGGCTCGTCGACCTCGCGCTCAGCCGCGACGCCGGCCGAGTGCTCGCCGCGGTCGCCGACGTCGTCGGGGCGCCGGAGCACTCGCTCGGCGCCGTGTCGGACGTGCTGTCCGGCCGGCGCGCGCTCCTCGTGCTCGACAACGCCGAGCACGTACTCGGTGCGGTCGCGCGGGTCGTCTCCGACCTGCTTGCGCGGTGCGAGGGGCTGAGCATCCTCGTCACGAGCCGCGAGGGTCTGCGCATGGCGGGGGAGCGCATCATCCAGGTCGAACCGCTCACGGGCGCGTCGGCACCGGATGCCCTGCAGCTGTTCCTCCAGCGCGCGGCCGACAGCGCCGGATCGACCGTCTTCACCGAGCACGACGAGAAGGTCGCGGCGCGCGTGTGCGCCGCCCTCGACGGGCTCCCCCTCGCCCTCGAGCTCGCCGCCGCGCGCCTCGACGTGCTGAGTCTCGAGGAGCTGTCCGAGTCGGTGCTCGCGGGGCACGCGCTCGAGGGCCGCGCGGGCCGCCACGACTCCATCGAGGAGTCCATCGAGTGGTCGACCGCCCTCCTGCCCGCCCCCGAGCTCGAGGCCCTCGCGCAGCTCGCCCAGTTCGCGGGGACGTTCGGGCACGCCGCCATCGCGGGCGTGTGCCGAGTCGAGGGCTACGACTCGCGCGAGCTCGCCGTGGCGCTCGCCCGCAAGTCGCTCCTCACGATGATCGTCACCGAGCAGGGCTCGAGGCGCTTCCGGCTGCTCGAGTCGGTGCGCGCCCACGTGCGCGCCGCGCACCCGCCCGCCGACCTCGACGCGTGGCGCCAGCGCCACCTCGACTACACCCTCCAGTTCGCCGAGGAGCAGGCCGCTCGGCTCCGCACGCTCGAGGCGAAGGATGCCCGCGCCCGGCTCGGGGCGGCGCGCCACGACATCGACCGCGCCCTCGACAACGCCTTCGCGACCGGCGACCGCGCCCTCGTGATGCGCTTCGTCGGGGCGCTCTCCTGGTACTGGTACGAGCGCGGGTTCAAGACCGACGGCCGCGCGCGCATCGAGCGGGGCCTCGCCATGGCGGGGGAGCCGACGCCGGACGACGACTGCTGGGCGCTGCGGGCGATCGCGTTCATGTCGTCCACCGACGCGGACTGGCTCGAGGTCGTGCGCACGGTCGCGCGCTACAACCGCACGGCCGAGGGGGCTCGGGAGCCGGGCATCCGGATGTTCGGCGCGACCATGGGCGCCTACATCGCCGCGCTCACCGGAGAGCCCGAGCGCGCGGACGAGCTGCTCGCCGAGGCGACCCGGGTCCGCGAGGAGCACGACATTCCGGGATGGCTCGTCGCCGACGACCTTATGCTGCGCGGCGACACGCTGCGGGCCCTCCGCCGGCCGTCGCAAGCGCTGGATGCCTCAGCCGAGGCGTACCGGCGCGGCACCGAGCTCGGCCACATGTTCCCCGTGAAGGGGGCGTGCTATGTGACGGGCAAGACCTTCCTCGACCTCCACAAGCCGAAGGACGCGATGCCGGCCCTGCGCACCGGCGCGCTGCGCTCCTTCGAGACGGAGGACCTGCCGAGCCTCATGTCGGCGGTCGCCGTGCTCGGGGCCGCGTGCGCGCAGGACGAGCGGATGCACTCCGCCGCCGTACTCCTCGGTGCCGCGGAGGCGCTCGGCGATCGCTACGGGTACTCCATCGAGGGCACGGACGGCGGGTACCACAAGCGGCACCGCGACCTCGCGCGCGCGGCGATGACCCCCGACGACTGGGAGCGCGGCCGCGCCGAGGGGGCGGCACTGACCGTGCCCGACCTGCTGCGGTTCGTGGCGCAGCTCGGCTGATTGCGCGCGGATTGCACGGGCCGATGGGGCCCGGTGGCGGGAGCCGGGCATCCGTAGCGTGACGGTCATGAACACTCGACTTCTCGCGCTCGCCGCGATCCCCGCCCTCCTCCTCGCCGGCTGCTCCGTCGGCTCGCCCGTGCCGAACCCTGCCGCGACGAGCACGATGGCACCGGAGCCCGCTCCCACAGAGACCGGCGCGCCCGTCGACGACGACGAGTTCTACTCCGACGTCGACGAGCTCAAGGCCCTGTTCGACCAGTGGCACTACACGTGGTTGAGCGGCGGATGCGACGACACCGTGAACGCGGACGACCGCCCCGAGTGCCTCGCCCTGCTCACCTACGGGATCGGACTGGCCCGCGGCGGCGACGAACTCCTCGCCGGCCGTGACCTCGAGGACGACCTCGTCCCCGTGCAGACGGGCGTCTCGTATGCGACGTGGCGCGGCGATCAGTGGATCGACGCGGGCTGCGAGACCACGACCTCGGCGGAGTGCACCGAGCTGACCGTGGGAGTAGTCGACGATCTCGAGTACACCCAGGAGTTCCTGCAGCTCTGGTCGCGCTGAGCTAGCTGCTCGCCCTCCGAAGGCGGAAGAGCGCCGCCGCACCCAGCACGACGACGGCTGCCACGAGCGCCGTCACCCCGGTCACCATGGACGCGGGCTCACCCGCGAGACGTCCCACTCCGACCCACACGAGGCCCCACGCGAGGGTGATCGCGGGCGCGAGGCGGCCGCGGCCGACGATCGCGATCACGACTCCCGCGGCCGCTGCGACCACGAGCACGACGACCGCCCAGGCCTCGGGGGCCAGACCCCACCCGTCGAAACCGATCGCCACGAGCCACGCCGTGATGTTGGCGGCCGTCGCGACGCACACCCAGCCGAGGTACAGGCCGAGCGGCACATCGGTGAGCGCGGCATCCAGCGTCCCCGCCGGGCGGTACTGCAGGCACTGACGGAAGCACTGGATGAGCACCGCGAGCAGCA
This sequence comes from Antiquaquibacter soli, assembly GCF_030580675.1. Taxonomy (GTDB): domain Bacteria; phylum Actinomycetota; class Actinomycetes; order Actinomycetales; family Microbacteriaceae; genus Rhodoglobus; species Rhodoglobus soli. Next base: position 44,949 of record NZ_JAUQUB010000002.1, read on the forward strand.
CGACGATGATCGGCACGCTCAGCGGCAGGAGGTCGAACTGGATGCTGAGAATCCACAGGCCGTTGAGGACGAGGGATGCCGCGACCCAGTAGCCGAGCCGCCGGTGCCGCTCCGCCGCCGACTGGCCGGGGAGCGCCTGCCACACCGCGTAGGCCAGAAGGCCGAGGTAGATCACGGACCAGACCGAGAACGCCGGGGTGGCGGGGGCGATGAGCGTCGCATCCGCCGCGAGCGCGCCCCCCGCGGCGTCCTGGATGGGCGTGCCTCCGGCAGCCCCCGAGCCCACGAACGACCCGATCACCGCGAAGACGGCGCTCGAGATGACGACAATCTGACGGAGCACATCGGCGGGCTGGCGCATGGGCCGAGCCTACGCCGAAGCGGGCCGCGAGGTCAGGGCTTGACCGCTGCCGATGCGTCCTCCCCCGCCGAGTCGGTCTGCTCCTCGTCCCGCTTCGAGTGCAGTCGCAGCGACGCCAGGAAGCCGAGGGCGAGGAATCCCGCCGCCGCGAAGGCGGAGTACCGGGTCGCGTCGCTGAAGGCGGCGCGGGCGTCGGCCGCGGCATCCGGCGACTGCTTCTCGATCGCGGGGATGGCCGTGCCCGACGAGTCGACGACGGCGTCCACGATCTGGGTCACCGCCGACGCGGGGATCTCGCTGCGCTCCTCGAGCCGTGCCTGCAGGCCGGTCCCGAGCGACGTGAACAGGATCGTGCCGAGGATCGCGATGCCGAGCGCCGAGCCGATCTGGCGCGACGTGGACTGCGTGCCGGAGCCCTGCCCGGACTGGTCGAGCGGCACATCCATGAGTACGACGCTCGTGAGCTGCGCGGTCGCCATTCCTACGCCGAAGCCGTAGACGAACAGGCCGGGCACGACGTTCCACCAGCTCGCGTCGGGCGAGATGCCGAGCGCGACGAGGAGCAGACCCACTATCTCGGCGACGATGCCGATGCGCACGATGAGCACGGGCGAGAGCTTCGACCCGAGACCGCCGACCGCCCCGCTCGCGACGAACGAGCCGATCGCGAGCGCGAGGATGACGAAGCCGGTCTGGAGGGCGTCGTAGCCGAGCACCGATTGCAGCCACAGCGGCAGCGACAGGATGATGCCGAACTCCCCGAGAGACACGATCAGGGCCGCGATGTTGCCGTTGCGGAACGAGGGGATGCGCAGCAGCCCGAACGCGAGCATCGTGCTGCGCCCCAAGCGCTCCCGCCGCAGCCCCCACGCGACGAACGCGATGAGGGCGAGGAGCGCGATGCCGAACGCGATCGGGATGGGCGAGATCTCCCACGTCCACCACGACGGGGGCGCGTCGCTCAGCCACCAGCCGAATGTGCGGCCCTCGATGAGGCCGAAGACGAGCGACGCGAAGAGCACGACGGAGATGAGCGCGCCGACGATGTCGATGCGACGGCCGTCGTTCGCTTCGCGCGACTCGCTCACGAAGACGAGCACGCCGATGAGGATGATCACGCCGAGGGGCACGTTGATGCCGAACGCCCACCGCCACGAGAAGTAGGTGGTGAGCCACCCGCCGAGCAGGGGGCCGACGGCCGCCATGCCACCGATCGTGGAGCCCCACACCGCGAACGCGATCGCGCGCTCGCGACCGCGGAAGGTCGCGTTGATGATCGACAGCGAGGCCGGGAGGATCATCGCCCCGCCGATGCCCTGCACGAGCCGGGAGAGGATGAGCAGCTCCCCGCTCGGGGCGAGGGCGGCGAGCACGGAGGCCGCCGCGAAGATCGCGACCCCGACGAGCAGGATGGCCCGTCGACCGAGGCGGTCGGCGAGGGTGCCGAACACGAGCAGGAGCGATGCGAACACGAGCGTGTACGTCTCCTGGACCCACTGCACCTCGGTCGACGAGATGCCGAGGTCGTCGACGATCGACGGGATCGCGACGTTGACGATCGTGGAGTCGACGATGATGAGGGCGACGGCGACGCTGATGAAGACGAGTCCAAGCCAGCGCCGGCGCGAGGATTCCGCTGTCATGAGTGCGAGCGTAGCCCCGCGCGGGCTAGCGTGGGCGCATGACGTTCAACGACGATGCCCGGATCGACACGAGCAAGGTCAGCCGGCGCGGCCGCACCACCGGGATCGCCATCGGCGGTGGGGGCGGGTTGCTCGTCATCGGGCTGTTCATCCTGTCGCAGTTCCTCGGCGTCGACCTCACCGGGCTCGCGGGAGGACAGCAGCAGGAGCAGCCCGGCGAGAGCATCGGGTCGTGCACGGGCCAGGATGCCAACGCCGATATCGACTGCCGCATCGCGGGCACCGCGGACTCCCTCGACACGTACTGGGCCGAGGAACTGCCGCAGTTCGGCGTCGACTACCGCACGACGAACATCGTGCTCTTCGAGGGCCAGACCTCGACCGGCTGCGGCGGGGCGACGAGCGCCGTCGGCCCGTTCTACTGCCCGCCGGACGAGACGATCTACATCGACACGAGCTTCTACGACGAGCTGCAGAGCCGCTTCGGGTCCTCGGGCGGGCCGCTCGCGCAGATGTACGTCGTCGCGCACGAGTGGGGTCACCACATCCAGAACATCTCCGGGATCATGAACGGCCTCGATCTCCAGGACACGGGCCCGACCTCCGACGCCGTGCGCCTCGAGCTGCAGGCGGACTGCTTCGCGGGCGCGTGGGTGGGGGCGGCGCCGAGCATCCTCACCGACGACGGCGTGCCGTTCCTCGAGCCCGTCACCGACGCGCAGATCGCGGATGCCCTGAGCGCGGCCTCGGCGGTGGGCGACGACCGCATCCAGGAGTCGACGACCGGACAGGTCACTCCCGAGGCGTGGACCCACGGATCGAGCGAGATGCGCCAGCGCTGGTTCACCGCGGGCCTGAAGGGCGGCCCCAACGCGTGCAACACCTTCGAGGTCGCGGGCGACCAGCTCTAGCGGCGGGCGGCGCGACGCAGCGCGGCGACGACGCGCATGCGTGCACGCCACAAGGGAGGTGTCGCCGAGGTGCGCTCGGCCGGCGGCAGCTCAGCGACGAACGATTCGAGTGCACGGTAGAGCTCGGGCCGGGAGCGCGGATTGGTCCAATTGCCGTGAGTGTTAGCGTCGTGCCAGCGTTTGACGTATACCGCGTTGGTCGCCGCGAACGAGCCGCGGGTGAGCATCCGTACCGCCCACAGCACGTCGGACCACTGATCGCCAGGGATTGCGCGCGGGAGTTCGACCGCCTGTTCGCGGCGGAACACCCCGCGATAGGCGGCTCCCAGCAGCTGCACGTCGCCGGACGAGACCTCGGCGAGGGCGCTGCGAACGCGGTCGGCCGCGGAGTCGCGCTGGAACGCGGGCGAGACCGGGATCTCGCGTCCACCGTCGGCCGAGCGAACCGAGCCGAGTGCGAGGATCGCGGCAGGCTCCGAGTCGAGCGCTCTCTCCCCGGAACGCACCCAGTCCGCATCGATGTCGTCGTCGTGCGGCAGCCACATGAAGAACTCGGTCGTGCTGCGCTGCCGCAGCTCCTCGCAGTGCGGCACCCATCCCGGCTCTATCGGACGGGTGCCGAGCCACTGCACGTCGAGGTCCGCGAGCCGCTCGCGGAGGACCTCGAGGCTGTCGTCGGAGGCGAGCGGATCGGAGACGATGATGCGCGCGACGCCCTGAAGCCGACGAACGTTCCGCTCGACGACGTCGAGCCATTCCGAGGAGCGGAAAAGAGGAATCGCTACGGTGGTCCGCACCGTCCTCAGCCCGTCACCTCGAGCGCAGTCTGTACGGCCTCTTCGGCGGCGAGCGGTGCCGAGGCGAACTTGAAGCTGGAGGGGACGATGACACGACCGATCACCGTTGTGCCGAACTCCGAGCGGCTGTGCAGCGCCGAGTCGATCGCGTCGATGTCTGTCGGACCATGGCCGACGATGAGTCCGCCGAACAGCTCGCCCGACGTCGCGCCCTCGGGCAGTACGCCGACGGATCTCAGGGCGTCGAGCTGCCGTGCGACGAGAGCCGACGCGAAGTCCGGGTCGGCGATGCGCTCCTTGAGTGCGTAGGTCTCCGCGGACGGGACGAGAGCGAACTCATTGCTCAGTCGGCCCTCCGGATACCACGAGGCGTAGGTGTAGTCGGCATGGCCGACGACGTCGCCGTAGGGCCCTTGCACGAGCGTCACAGGTCGGTGCTCGTCACGGACGGGGATGCGGATGGCCGTCTTGAGGCGGTAGTTGCGCGTCAATCCGGCCGCCGACGGCAGCAGAGCGAGCTGCTGATCCCAGGCCGCGTTGACCGCGAGGTCGTACTCGAGCACCGAGCCGTCGGAGAGGTGCACGCCCGCGCGCCCGTCTACCGTGTCCAGCGAGCGCGCCTCGGTGCCCAGACGGAGGGTGATGGCCGGGTTCGACTCGACCGCACCGACGAGGAGTTCACCGAGGCGTACGGGGTCGACCGCGATCTCGTCCGTGTGGAAGATCGGCAGTCCGGTGCGCTCGTCAACGCCCGGCGCGGGGTCGACGAGCCGATCGAGAGGCCGACCCAGGTAGGTGGCTCCGTCGGGGACGAGCTCGTTCATGCGCGAGTAGATCAAGGCCAATTCGTCGGGGGTGGCGAGGCTGTCGGGCATCACCAGGTAGTCGAACGGCAGGGTCGACATGCTGCCCCAGTCGATTCCGGCGCCCACGGCCCGCTCGAGCACGCGACCGAAGGCGAGAGCTCCACGGAGCATGACGTCGTGCGTCGCCGGGGTGCCGAGCGCGAAGATCGGCCCGAGGTGCACCTTTCCCTCGTTCACCGTGCTCGTCTGGGTCCAGAGCCCGGGCTCCTTCTCGATGAGGTCGACGCTCCATCCTCGATCAGCCGCCAGGAGGGCCGTGGTTGTTCCGAGAAGGCCGCCGCCTACTACCGCGATATGCATGAATTCCTCAGCTCGGGGGTCGTCTCTCGATCCTAGCGGCGTCATGAATTGCCCACCGGGCACTCCCTTTCGATAGGCGCTGTCTGGCGCTCATGCATAAAAGCACGAAAGGAATGCCCATGGTGAAGTCATCGATCCTCTCGCCGCGCTCGAACTCGTCGTTCGCGGGTCGGCAGTCGAAGCAGAGCTACGGCCCGAAGTAGCACGACCGGGGCGGGCGCGGGGTCGCGCGTCCGCCCCTCGGCGTGCGCGCGACGGGTGACCGGCGCGGTGGCGCGACAGCAGTACGGGGCGAGTTCGAGGGGTGACGGATATCACGGTGACGATGCAGGATGACGCGGTCGAGAGCGGCTACCGCGCGGTGTGCAGGGAGCTCGGGCTCGAGCCGGTCGAGCGAGGGCCGGGCGAGGGCGAGCGGGGCGGGCATCCCGTCGTCCGGTCGCTCGCCGAGGCGCGGGCGGCTCGGGGGCGCGACACCGTGCTCGTGCTCGACGAGGCAGGCATGACGACCGTCGCGATCGTCGCCGGCGACTGGTCGAGCGGATGCCCGGACTGCCTGCACTCGAAGGTGCTCGCTCTCGCCCATTACTACTCCGGCGATCGCGACGATCCGCTCGACGTGGAGGCGGCGATCGCCCTCGTGGCCCGCGTGCGCGACCGCCACGGCGTCGTGCTCGCCCTGACGGACGGCTACCGCGCCCAGAACTGGTCGGTGTGCGTCGCCGTCCCCGGGTGCGCGGGCTGCGCGACGAGGGAGCGCTCGCCCGACGACCTCGCCCGTGCCCTCGGGCAGACGGTGGCGGAGCCTGCGCCGACATCGACCGTCGCGGCACCGGCTCCCGCCCCGCTCGAGCACCCCGCGATCGAGCACGACCCGACCGCCGGTCTGCGCGGCGCGAGCGGAGCCGAGTTCGTCGCACGCAATCGCGCCGCGATCGGCTTCGCCTCGATCCTCGGCAACCCCGTCGCCGTCGAGGAGGAGCTGGAGGTGTCCCTGCTCAACGCGCCCGTCTTCGTCGCGGGCGACCCGGAGGCGCACGAGGTCGCGGGAGGCAAGGGAGCCGACGTCGAGCAGTCCCTCGCGAGCTGCGTCGGCGAGGGGCTCGAGCGGTACCTCCTCGCGGGCGCCTACCGGCTGCCCGCCACGATCGCCACCCGGGAGGAGCTGGGGGATGCCGCGTGCTCGCCCACTGTCGAGTTCGGCTTCCCCGCCCGCGACGCGCACCCGGGTGTCGAGCGCTACCGCGACGACCTCGAGATCGAGTGGGTGCTCGCCGACGACCTGCACACCGGGGAGCGCCGCTTCGTTCCCGCGAACCTCGTGTACTGTCCGTACTTGCCGGGGGGCGGGGCGCCCGCGATCTCCGTCGGGAGCACGAACGGCGCCGCGACCGGGGCGACCGTCGCCGATGCGACCCGCCAGGCCCTGCTCGAGTCGGTCGAGCGCGACGCCTTCTGGTACTACGCGCGCACGGGCATCCCGCCGCTCGCCGTGTCGCAATCGTGTCTGCCGCGGGACGTCGAGGTCGGGATGTCGGTGATGCGCGGGCAGTTCTTCACGCACGTGCTCGAGAACCCGTTCGGGGTGCCCGTCGCCCACGTCACGTTCGAGTCCGACGTGCTCGAGGGCGCTCGGTCTGCTCGAGGCACCGGGGCGACGCCGCGGCTCGAGTCGAGCATCCGGAGGGCGTACGCCGAGTGCATGCAGATGTACCACTCGCTCTCCACCGGCATCGCGGTCGACCGGGTGACGACGGACATGAGGCACGCGTGGTTCACGGGCCGGTCGCGCTCGCTGTTCCCCGCCCTCTTCACCCGTGGCCGCCCGCCCGGCGGAGGCGTCGAGGCGCTGCCGGGGGTGGACCCCGCGCTCGAGATCCTCGCGTCGGCGAGGGAGCAGGGGCTGAGCGCCTACCGCGTCGTCCTCGCCGAGACCGATTCCTTCGCCGTCGTGAAGGTGCTCGTCGGCGGAATGGCCCTCATGGATGCCACGTACTTCGAGTACGGGCACCGCTTCCACGACCTCGCCCGATCCCTCGGGCACCCCGAGCCGCGACTGCGCTACACCGAGTCGCTCTTCATGTAAGGACCCCATGCGCCGCGCCTACGCGTTCATCATCCTGTCGTCCGCCGGAGTCGCCTGCTTCAGCGTCGTCGACGTCGTCTACTTCACCGCGGCGGGATACACCCTCGCCTTCGTCGGCCTCATGACCGCCGCCTTCAATCTCGCCGTCGCCGCCTCCGAGCTGCCGTTCGCCGTGCTCTTCGACCGCTACTCCACGAAGCTCGCGCTCCAGGCCGGAAACCTCATCCGGATGGTTGCCTTCGCACTGTTCTTCCTCAACCTCAGCCCCGAGACGCTCATCCTCGCCCAAGTGCTCGCGGGCCTCGGCGTCGCCGCCACGAGCGGCACCGCGAACGCGCTCGTCGTCAACGAGATCCAGTCGACGACGTCCGACGCGATGGCGGCGGCGTTCGGGCGCATCAGCTACCTCGTCGCGGCAGCAGGCATCGTCGGGGGAGTCGTCGGCGTCGTGCTCTACTCGGTCGAGCCGCGCGCCATCTGGCTCGGCGCGATCGGGTTCTTCCTCGCCGCGGCCGCCGTCATCTTCGGATTCCGAGACACCCGGGCCGAGCGGCCGGAGGACTCGTGGCGCCAGTACGGCGCGAAGGTCCTCCGAGTGGTCCGGATGCCCGCCGCCCTGCTGCTCGTGCTCGCCAACGCGAGCGCGGTCGCGCCCTTCCTGCTGTGGCAGGTGAAGTTCGACTCCTACTCGATCGGGTTCGTGCTCGTCGGCTACCTCATCCTCAACGGCGCCACGTTCCTCGGGCCGCTGCTCATGTCGAGGTTCCGGGTGCGCACCGCCCACGTCGCCGCGGTCGCGATCGCGAACGTCGCGGCAGTGGTCGCGTTCGGCCTGGCGACCGAGGTCTGGTCGATCGCCATCTCCTTCTTCGTGCACGTCATGCTCCACGTCGTGCTCGTCGCCCTCGCCTCCGGTCTGTTCCACTCGGGGGTCGAGAACTCGGTGCGGGCGACCGCCGGTTCGGCGATCTCGCTCGCCGACTCGCTCGTCGTCGCGGCGCTCGCGCCGCTCGTCGGCTGGATCGGGCAGTCGTTCGGGCTCGGCTGGGGCATCGCCGTGTCGTGCGTCACCTACGTGCTCGTCGCGCTGCTCTCGCTCTCGCGGCGCAATCGCGCGGCGGCCCGCGCGGCGGCCCGCGCGGAGGATGCAGCGGAGCATGCGGCGGAGGACGCGGCGGACGCTGCGGCGAAGGGCATGACGGATGACTCGGCGGAGGGCCGCGCATGACCGACGCCCGACGCATCCTCGCCGTCCTCGCCAATCCGCGCGCCCGCGAGGCCTACGCGCGAGTCGTGCTCGGCCACGCGACCCCGGAGCCGACGACCTCCCGCGAGCGTCGGGCGCTCGAGGCGCTGCTCGGCGCGGGTCTCGTCGAGCGGTCCGGCGCCGATGGCGGGTTCGTCGCGAGGGCCGAGCCGTTCGAGGAAGCGCTCGGCGCCCTGCCCCGCCCGGTGAAGCGCACCGGCGTCGACCGGTTCCTCACGGGGGAGCGCATCGAGCAGTACCCGGCGAATCCCGAGGCCCGGCTCGAGTTGCTCGAGTGGGTCGCATCCCGCGCGATCGCGGAGCACGAGGTGCTCGACGAGCGCGAGATCGGGGAGCGGCTCTCCCGGCACACCGACGATGTGGCGGTGCTCCGCCGCTACCTCGTCGATGCGGGGCTCCTGCTCCGCACTCGCTCGGGTTCGAGCTACAGCCGGTCTCTCGCGCCATGACCGGGCGGCCAGCACGCGACAGGCCGCTCGCCGCGGTGCTCTCGATCGAGCGCCGTCGCGCTGCGCGGCGGCTCGAGCGGCTGTCGGCTCTGCGCTCCGAGATCGAGCGCGAGGTGCTCGGCCGCTCCGGCCCCGTGGACGTCGTCGAGCCCGAGCGCCGCGGCCGGTGGTGGCTCGCCGCGCGCATCCCCGACGGGCGGGAGCGGGCGGTGCACGCGCGATCGAGTGCGGCGAGCGGGAGCATCCCGCCGACCGCCGACGAGTTCTGGGCGGCTCCGATCGAGGTGCTCCTCGACGAGTCGACGCTCCGGGGTCGCGCGAGAGTCGGCCGGCTCGAGTGCGCCCGCGACGGCGACCGTGTCGCCTACACCGTCGACCGCACCGGCTCGGAGCGGTTCGACCTCGTCGTCGGGGGTCGCCTCCGCCGCCGCGGCGTCGCGCCGGACTTCGTGCTCGCCGACGACGGGTCGAGCGTGATCGCCGTCGAACTCGCGGCCGACGGTCGACCGGCTACGGCCGTCGAGCTGGGCGCGTCCCGCGGGCGGCGCGAATTGGCGACGGAGCCGGATCCGGAGCGCTGGTTCGAGGTCTCGGCGGTGGGTGGCCGCGTCATCCTCGCGAGCCGATCCCTCGACGGCGACCGCCTCTCCCTTCTCGCGGACGACGGGCGCCCCATTCCCCTCCCCGTCGACGGCACGGATGCCCGCGCCCTCCCGCTGCCCGGCGACCGGTTGCTCCTGCTCGCCGACGGAAAGCTCTCCGAGTGGGCACCGGGCGCCGCGCCCCGACCGATCGACCTCGGGCTTCCGCCGGGAGCCTCCGTCGAGGGTGCCGTCACGGCGGGCGGCACGGTCGTGCTGCAGCTGCGTGTCGCGGGGGACCCGGTGCTCGCGTGGTTCGACGCGACCGCGACGGACGGCGGCCCCGCCCGCGTGGTGCTGCGCCGGCCGGCGCGACCGGGCGAGACTCTCGACGTGCTCGGCGCGGACGGCGACGTCGTTCGCGGGGCGGTCACCTCCCTCGTGCTGCCGCCGTTGCGCTGGGAGTTCGACAGTGGCGACCGTGCCCTCTCCGTCGGTCTCGCGCCCCCTGCTCGCGGCCGGCAGCTGCGGCTGCGGGCGACGGGCGACGACGGCACGGGCATCCCGGTCACGATCGCCGTTCCGGACGACGACCGCCCGGGCGAACCGCGGCCGCTCGTGCTCCTCGTCTACGGCGCGTACGGGGTGCCGTTCGAGGCGCGCTACTCGCCGGGCACGCAGTCGCTGCTCGATCGCGGCGCCCTCCTCGCGATCGCGCACGTGCGCGGCGGTGGCGAGCTCGGCGCGGCCTGGCACGACGCAGCCCGCGGGCTGCGCAAGCACGTCTCGGTCGACGACTACCTCGCCGTCGCGCGCCACCTCGTCGACGAGGGCTGGACCCGCCGCGGGCTGATCGTCGCGCAGGGCTCCAGTGCCGGCGCCACCGTCGTCGGGTCGGCCCTCAACCGCGATCCCGCGCTCTTCGCCGGAGCGGTGGTCTCCGCGCCGTTCGTCGATCCGCTCGGGGCGCTGCTCGACGGCGGATCGGCGCTCGCAGCCGTCGACGTGCCCGAGTGGGGAGATCCGCGCACGGAGGCGGGGCACCGCGCCCTGCGTGCGCTCTCGCCCCTGCACGGGGTGCGCCTCGACGAGCGCTATCCGCCGGTGCTGGCGACGGCCGGCATCCACGATCCCCGCGCTCCCGCGCGCTCGGTGATCCGGTGGGTCGACCGCTTGCGCGAGGCGGGGTGCGACGCGACCCTGCTGCTCGACCCGGGCGGCCACGACGGGCCGACGAACCGCTCGGCCGAGCGGGAGCGGTTCGCGACCGAGCTCGCCTGGATGCTCGACGTGCTCGGCCTGGCCTGACCGCCGCGATCCCGTTGCCCCTGTCGCCGAGGATGCTGCGCTGCTAGGTTCGCCCCATGCGTCGTGCCGCGGTACTCCTCGCCCCCGTCCTCCTCGTCCTCCTCGCCGCGTGCGATCCCGGCCCGGCCGCGCCCACCGGCACCCCGGTGCCGAGCGCTAGCGCGTCGAGCCCCGTCGCGACGAGCGAGCCGGTCGCGGAGTTCACGGCGCCGTCGAGCTGCTCGGAGCTGCTCGGCCCGCTCGAGGCGCAGTTCGCCGCGGACGGGCTCGTGCTGTTCAGCTCCACCGACGGCACCGGCATCTACGCTCCCATCGCCTCGACGCAGGAGGGCGGCGACCCGTTCTCGTGCTGGTACGGCAAGGACGGCGTCGACCTGTCGACCATCGAGATCGCCGCTCAAGCCGTGGACGAGCAGCAGCACGAGGGGATTGTCGCGGTGCTCGAGAGCGAGGGCTTCGAGCTCACCCTCGACGAGGATCGTGCGACCTATGTGCAGGTCGGCGACGAGGGCGCCACGCCCGCGATCGTGCACGTGCTCCGCCCGGACAGCTGGCTCACCGGGTACAGCGCCCTCGGCGGTCCCGACCGCGTGGCGGTCCTCACGGAGTACCTCGAGCAGGTCGGCGCGCAGCTCTACCCCTGACGCCGTCGGGACTTTCGGCACGTGCATCCGTGCCGACCCGGGCGTAGCATGGAGCGCAAACCGGACAACCCGCTCCGGTTTCTCGAAGGAGAGATTCGCCATGCAGATTTCGGACAAGGTCTTCGTCGTCACCGGCGGCGGCAACGGCATGGGCCGCGAGGTGGTGCTCGGCCTCATCGCGCGAGGCGCCCGCGTCGCCGCGGTCGATCTCAGCGAGGACGGCCTCGCCGAGACCGCTCGGCTCGCCGCCGCGCCCGAGGGCCGCCTCACCACGCACGCCCTGAGCGTGTCGGACCGCCCGGCCGTGCTCGCGCTGCCCGACCAGGTGATCGCCGCCCACGGCCAGGTCGACGGCGTATTCAACGTCGCCGGCATCATCCAGCCGTTCGTCAAGCTCGTCGACCTCGACTTCGACGCGATCGAGCGCGTCATGAACGTGAACTTCTGGGGCACCGTCAACGTCACGAAGGCGTTCCTGCCGCACCTCCTCCAGCGCCCGGCGGCGGGCATCCTCAACGTCTCGAGCATGGGCGGCTTCCTCCCGGTGCCCGGCCAGGCCGCCTATGGCGCGAGCAAGGCGGCGGTGAAGCTCTTCACAGAGGCGCTCTTCGCCGAGACTCAGGGCACTCCCGTCGCGGTCACCGTCGTGTTCCCCGGCGGAGTCGGCACCAACATCACCCAGAACTCCGGGGTGGCTATGCCTGCCGGAGCCGAGGCGATGGCCGCGAAGGCGCCGAAGACGGTGACCCCCGCGGATGCCGGGCGCCAGATCATCGAGGGCTTCGAGCGAGGAGACTTCCGGGTGCGGATCGGCAGCGACGCGAAGTTCATGGACCGCTACGCTCGGCTGTCGCCGAAGCGGGCCACGCTCCTCATCGCGAACCAGATGAAGCAGCTGCTGGGCTGACCTGTGGAGGCGCGTCCAGCGCGTCGGGCGCTGTGCGACGATGTCGTGTGAAGTTTCTCAGTCGCGTCTTCTTCGCGCCTCTGGCCCGCCTGGTCTTCCGGCCGCGCATCATCGGTCGGCGTAACGTCCCGAAGTCGGGCGGCGTTCTGCTCGCGAGCAACCACCTCGCGTTCATCGACAGCGTCGTCATCACCCTCGTGGCCCGTCGCTCGGTGTCGTTCATGGCCAAGGCGGAGTACTTCACCCGCCCCGGCTTCCGGGGCTGGCTGAGCCGCAGCTTCTTCAGCGGCGTCGGCGCCGTACCGGTCGAGCGCGGCGCCGGCGCGGCCGCTCAGGAGGCCCTGGATGCCGGGCTCGAGATCCTCGAGGCGGGCGACGCCTTCTCGATCTACCCGGAGGGCACCCGCTCCCGCGACGGCAGGCTGTACCGCGGACGCACCGGAGTCGCGTGGCTCGCGCTCACCGCGGGGGTGCCGGTCGTGCCGGTCGCGCTCATCGGCACCGATCGGCTCCAGCCGGAGGGCGGCAGCGGCATCCGCTGGGCTCGCGTGACGGTCGAGTTCGGGGAGCCGATGGATCTGCGCGGCTTCGGGCCCGCGTCATCCGGTCGCGCTCGCCGCGAGGCGACCGACGCGGTCATGGAGCAGATCGCACGGATGACCGGTCAGGAGGTCGCGGGCGTCTACAACGAACCTCCCCCCGCGACGGTGAGGGAGAGGGTCGGCCGCTGGTTCGGTCGCGAGCGCCGCTGACCCCGTAGGCGCCGCCCCCCCCGACGACGAAAAACCGCCCCCCGGAAGAGGACCGGGGGGCGGTTTCGTGGTTCGTGCGGGGTGCTGCGCCTAGGCGCGGCGGCTGCCGCGGGTCACGAGACCGTAGATGAGAAGCACGATGATCGCGCCGCCGATAGCGAGCAGCCACGTCGTGATGTCGAAGAATCCCTCGAGACCGACACCGAAGAGGACGCTGCCGAGGAATCCGCCGAGCAGTGCGCCGACGACACCGAGAATCAGCGTGACGACCCAGCCTCCGCCTTGCGTTCCCGGCAGGATGGCCTTGGCGATGGCGCCGGCAGCGAGTCCGAGAATGATCCAGGCGATGATGCCCATGGTGACCTCCAAATTGGATCTGATGGGGCGACCCCGGGTCTCGGGGCCTGAACCAGAATTCCAGAGAAGCGCCTGAAAACTGCACCCCTTGACCCCGTTTCGATTCGAGTGCTATGTCCCTCATAAGGGGGACGAGTCAGGGGAGGGCGTCAGTCGCCGAGTGAGGCGCGCAGGCCGAGCTCAAGGGCACGTTCGATGGTCGCGTCGAGCACGCGGTCCGGCGGACCGGGGAAGTGGCGCTGCTCGACGATCGTCTCGCCCTGGAACGTGGCGGCGATGAAGACCGTGCCGGGCGGCTGGTCCTCCGCGTGCGCGGGCCCGCCGACGCCCGTGACGGCGATCGCGAGATCGGCTTTCGTCAGTCGCGCAACTCCCTCCGCCATCTCCCGGGCGCACTCGCCGGACACGACCGGCCCGCGTCGCACGCCGAGCACGCCGAACTTGACCTCGTTGTCGTAGGCGATCACCCCGCCGAGGAACCAGCCCGACGAGCCGGGCGTCGCACCGAGCGCGCTCGCGATCCGCCCGCACGTGAGCGACTCGGCGACGGCGACCGTGAGGCCGGCGGATGCGGCACGGTGCGACAGCCGCTCTGCGGCCGTCACGCCTCCTCTCCTGTCGCCCCGTGCGCGGCGGCACGCGATACTGCCTCGCCGTATTCTGCCGACCCGAGATACAGCAGCAGCCCGTTATCCCGGAGCCACGAACGCATCGCTCACCTTTCTCTCGGCGGGCACCCCCTCCACCGACCTCAGCCCGCGTCGAGCGGGTCCCTCCAGCAGTGCGCCATCGGCTGAGAATCGCGAGCCGTGCGCGGGGCAGTCCCACGACCGCTCCGCACCGTTCCAGCGCACGACGGCGCCGAGGTGCGGGCAGACGAGCGACATCGGGCAGTCGTCGGGGGCGGCGGGGTCGACGACGGCGGGCAGGATGCCGCGGGCGCGGAGCATCCCCTCGGGCAGGGCGTTGGTGCGGGCGAGGGCCGACGCCCACGATCTCGCGTACCACGTGAGCACGCGGGCGTTGGCGCCGATGCCGCGCGCGAGCGCCTGCGGAAGGGTGATGCGGTGGCGGAGCACGCGCATCCAGTCGGTTCGGTCAGCGGCGCCGAGGTCGGCGGCGAGCGTGAGGGCCGCGGACACGGCCCCCGTCATCCCCCACTTCTCGAATCCGGTCGCGAGCAGCACCCGGCCGCGGCCGCGGGGCAGAGGGCCGACGAACGGCACGTGCGACGCGGCGGCGTAGTCCTGGGCGGACCACGCGTGGGTGCGCCGGGCCAGCGGCCAGTGCTCCCGGGTCCACGTCTCGATCTCGGCGTAGGGGTCGGCGTCGGAGGACGCCCGACCGGTCGGGTGGCCGTCCCCGCCGACGAGGAGCAGGCCCCGATGCCAGCGGATGCTGCGCGCGGGCTGCCCGGCGCTGAGGAACATCCCCGACTCGCGGCGGTCCTGCTCGGGCACCTCGAACGCGACCACGTGACTGCGCTGGGCCTCCACCTTCGCGAAGTACAGTCCCCGGTCGAGCACCGGGATGCCCGTCGCGAGCACCACCCGGTCGGCGAGCAGCTCGCCCGCGTCGGTGCCCACGCGCACCGGATCCCCCGCGCGAACGCGGCGCGCGCGCACCCCCTCGACGACGACGCCGCCGGCGTCGCGGACGTCGGCGGTGAGCCGCGCGAGCACCTCCATCGGGTCGAACTGCACCTGGCGCGCCAGCACGACGGCGCCGAACGTCTCGAACGGCAGGTCCGCTCGCGGGTCGAGCACCACCGGCAGACCGGCCAGCCGCGCGGTGTCGTACTCACGACGGATGCTGGACTCCTCTTCGGGCGTCGCGGCGTAGGTCACCGCGTCCCGGTAGTCGAACTCGACCCCCGAGTCGGAGAGGTACTCGACGAGCCATTCGACGGCGGCGCGCTGGCTGTCCACGTAAGCGGAGAGCACGATGCGGCCGTTGGCGCCGAGCAGCGCGCTCAGCCGCGTGCCCTGCAGCAGGCTCAGCTTCGCCGTGCTGTTCCCGGTCGTCACGGCCCCCACCGAGCGGGCCTCGAGCACGGCGACGCTCCGTCCCGCGCGGGCGAGGAGCAGGGCGGTCGTCATGCCGGTGAGACCGCCCCCGACGACGACCGCGTCGAAGCGGCCGCCGTCGGGGAAGGGGTCGGTCGGGATGCCCGGAGCCCGGTCGAGCCAGAGCGAGGTCATCCCGACTCCTAGTTCTCCACCGTGCCGCGCCAGGCGCCGTCCGCGCCGTGGCGCTCGACGTAGTCCTTGAACTTCGACAGCGCGTGCTTGACCGCCGTCGACGGGATGTTGAGCGCCGCGCCGATCTTCTCGACGGCGGACTCGGGCTCCCAGTCGATCTGGGCGGCGACGCGCGTCGACGTTTCGCTGAGCTTGTGGAAGGTCACGACGCCGCCGTGGTCGACGTCGCCGCCGGTGCTCGTCCACGCGATGCGGTCGTCGGGGAGCTGCTCGGTGATGACGGTCTCGAACTCGCGCGTCGCTCCACCCACGTTCACCGACCACGCGTTGCGCACGTCGTCGAGCTGCACGACGCTCTGGACCTCCGGCAGGAACTCGGGGAACGACTCGAACTGCGTCCACTGGTTGTACGCGACGGACACCGGAACCTCGATGTCGATGGTCTCCACTACCTGAGCCATGATGATGCTCCTCTTCCTCGTTGTTCTGTTGGACTCTGTCGACGCTAGGTCGACCGTGTGAGGCCAGCGAGGGGTTGAATTCCCAGGGCAGGGGCGAGTAAGGAACCGCGCTCGCGGGTCGGGGGAGTCCCGGGATAGGCCATCGTCTCGCGATCGTCAACCCGGTTTTGGCATCGTCAGCGGCGGCGTAGACAGGGGCCATGAGAGCCCTCACCTGGACAGCAGCCGATACCGTCGCCGTGGATACCGTTCCGGAGGCGGTCATCCAGCAACCCGACGACATCGTGATCTCCGTCACCTCGACGGCGATCTGCGGATCCGACCTCCACCTCCTCGACGTCATGGCTCCGTTCATGCACGCGGGCGACGTGCTCGGCCACGAGCCGATGGGCATCGTGCTCGAGGTGGGTGACGACGTCCAGTCGGTCTCCCCGGGCGACCGCGTGGTCGTGCCCTTCGTCGTCGCGTGCGGCACGTGCTACATGTGCCGCCGCGGGCTGACGACCCAGTGCGAGACGACGCAGAACCGCGACCAGGGCACGGGCGCGACCCTCTACGGGTACACCGAGCTGTACGGCGCGGTGCCCGGCGGGCAGGCGGACCTGATGCGCGTGCTGCGCGCCGACAGCAACGTCATCAAGGTGGGCGGCGACCTCCCGGACGAGCGCTACCTGTTCCTCAGCGACATCCTGCCGACCGCGTGGCAGGCGGTGCAGTACGCCGGAGTCGACCCCGGCCAGACCGTACTCGTGCTCGGCCTCGGCCCGGTCGGCCAGTTCGCCGCGCGAATCGCCCGCTACCTCGGCTGCACCGTCATCGGCGTCGATCATGTCGCCGAGCGGCGGGAGATGGCGGCGCGCCACGGCATCGATGTGCTCGACCTCGACGACGACCTCGCGCAGAGCATCCTGGACCGCACCGACGGCCGTGGGCCGCACGCGGTCATCGACGCCGTGGGCATGGAGGCGCACGGCAACCCCGTCGCCGCGCTCGTGCAGAACTCGACGCGGCTCATGCCGGACGCGATCGCCAAGCGACTCGTGAAGACCGTGGGCATCGATCGTCTCGCGGCACTCATGACCGCGATCGAGACGGTCCAGCGCGGCGGCACGATCTCGCTCGCGGGCGTCTACGGCGGCGTCGCCGACCCGCTTCCGATGCTCACGCTCTTCGACAAGCAGGTCACGATGCGGATGGGGCAGTGCAACGTCCACCGCTGGATCGACGACCTCATGCCGCTCGTCGAGGATCCGGCCGACCCGCTCGGCGTCGGCGACCTCGTCACCCACCGCGGCTCGCTCGAGGAAGCGCCCGACCTGTACCAGCTGTTCAAGAAGAAGGAGGACGGCTGCGTGAAGGTCGTGCTGAACCCGTAGCCGGTCAGCCCAGCAGGTCGAGGAGGGCGGGGATGCTCGCGCGCCCGCCGACCGTGCGCCCCTCGAGGAACCGCTCGAACACCGCCGGGTCGATGTAGCTCGCGCGCGCCACGGCGGGCGTGTTGCCGAGAGCTGCGGCGGCCTGCTTCGTCGCTTCCGCGATCGCGCGCTGGATGCCCCGCTCGGTGTCCGGGAGGGCGACGGGCAGAGCGGCCGCGGCCACGAGGGTGCCCCGCAGAGTGCGGAAGTCCTTCGCCGTGAAGCCCTCCCCGATGCGCTCGCGCAGGTAGTCGTTGACCTCCCCGGAGCGCACCGGTCGGCGCCTCCGGCCGTCCGCCCACGCGAGCAGTCGGCTCGCCGGGGCGCGACCGGTGTAGAGCTCCTCGAGGGCGTCGGTGAGCCGCGAGTCCTCGACCGTGATGAGGGCGCGCTGGCCGCTCTTCGCCGGGAACCGCAGGGTCAGCCCGTCCTCGTCGACGCGGACGTGGCGCACGAGCAGGGTGCAGAGGCCCGTCGCGGCATAGGACTCCGAGCCGATTCGGATCGCCGTGGCATCCAGCAGCCGGAAGGCGGTCCACAGCACGCGCTCGCGCGACAGGGCCGGCGCGCGACGGTCGGCCTCCGCGCGCCGACGGGCGCGGGGGAGCTCGGCGGCGAGCGCGAGGGCGCGGGCGAATTTCTCCGCGTCCTGCTGCTCGCGCCACGACGGGTGGTAGATGTACTGCCGCCGGCCCGCCTCGTCGACGCCGACGGCGAGGATGTGCGCGTCCGCCGTCGGCGCGAACCACACCTGCTGCCACGCCGGCGGCACGACGAGGGCGGAGAGCCGCTCGCGCACCGCGGCGCTCACGCGCCGGCCGCGCGCATCCCGGAACTCCACGGAGTCGGCCTCGACGACGCGGGTGAGGCCCGGCGTCTCGTACGGCCTCACGTACTCGAGGCGGGTGCGGCGCGGGGACACGACCCCGACGCTACCGCGACGCGGAGCGGCGACGCAGGGGGTTGACGCGGGAGCCGGCGAGACCGCTCCAGAACGAGGCGATGAGCGCCGCGAGTTCCGCGGGCCGCTCGAGCGGCACGAGCGTGCGCGCGCCCGAGACGAGCTCGACTCGGCCGTCCGGCAGGGCGGCGACCGCGGCCCCGGCGTCGGCCGGCGTCCAGTCGTCGCGATCGTCCGTCACGACGAGCAGGGTGGGGCAGCTGATCGAGGGCAGCGCCGACGTGAGCTCGGTGCGGCCGAGGATGAACGACCGCACCGCCCTCAGCATGCTGCGCCGACTCGGCCGGTCGAGCGCGGCGGACACCACCGCCATCACGGCGGGGTCGCGGCGTCCCGCGTCGGTCAGCTGCGTCCCGAGAACCGCCGACCGCGCCGGTCCGGTGAGACCGATCACGGTACCGATCGCGAGCAGCAGCCGGAGCTTCCGACGCGCGGCCGGCGTGACGGGCTCGGTGGGGGCGCCGACGGCGACGAGGCTGCGCACCCGCTCCGGGTGGTCGGCCGCGAGGCGCAGGCCGACGTGCCCGCCCCACGCGTTCCCGACCCAGTCGACCGGCTCAGCGATGCCGAGCGCATCGAGCACCTCGAGGGCGACGGCGGCCGACTCCTCGATCGAGCTGACGCGCGGGAGGGGCGCGCTGAGGCCGTGACCGGGACCGTCGACGAGGATGACGCGGCGCGGGGCGTCCAGGAGCTCCAGCACCGGCTGCCACGTCGTCGAGTCGATGAACATGCCGTGCCAGAACACGGTCGGGATGCCCTCGCCACCGACGCGCACGGAGAGGGCGCCGAGGCGGGTGGGCACGCGGTGGGCCACGAGGTCGGGGGTCATGCTCATACGCTACGGCGGCCGGCTTGCGCCGACCTTAAGCGGGGCTTGCTGGGAAGTCAACCACTCGAAGACGGGCGAGCGGTCGGCGTTGACTCGAAGGACCGACGAAAGGACACCGACATGGCTCAGCTCACGCTGGACAACCCGACGGACCTGCTGCACTACCAGCTGCGCACCGCGCTCACGATGGAGAACGACTCCCTCGCGGCGCTCGGCGAGCTCGAGAAGGCGGCAGCGTCGTCCGAGGTCAAGAAGATGTTCCGCCACCACGCCGACGAGACGCGCGAGCAGCTCGACAACCTCGCCTCCGTGTTCAAGCTCCTCGAGTTCAAGGAGACGACAGCGCCGTCGCCGAGCACCAAGGGGATCTCGAAGCAAGCCGCGGGCCTCATCGTGAAGACCGCGAAGCCGCTGCTCGACCAGGTCGTGCTGTCGTGCGCGCTCGGCAACGAGCACTACGAGATCTCGGCCTACCAGTCGCTGCTCGTGCCGGTCCGAGCGATGGGCGCCACCGAGGTGGAGGCGCTCCTCGTCGCCAACCTCGACCAGGAGACCCACACGAGCGAAGAGCTCCACGAGATGCTCCAGAAGGTCGCCGGCTAGTCCGAGCGAAAGCGGGGCCGGGTGCGTGTGCGGCGCGCCCGGCCCCTTATTGTCCGCGGGCAGCTCGGTGGATCGCCCGCGGCAGCTCGGTGGCGTCCCGGATGCGCCGGCGTGCTCTCAGCCCCAGAACCCGTCGTGCACGGCTGCGGCCTCGACCTCCAGGGCCGGCCCAGCGACATCCACGACGTCCCCGCCGCGCGCGAACACCTCGCGGCTCGGCAGATCGAGCACGGGCTCGTCGCTCACCGGCGACACGATCGCGATGAGGCCCTGTTCGGAGAGCGCGAAGACGACCCGCGGGATCCGCGCCCAGTAGATCGCGCCCGCGCACATCGCACACGGCTCCGTGCTTGAGTAGAGCGTGCTCTTGCGCAGTTCATCGGCGGTCAGCTCGCGGGCGGCGATGCGCACGAGGTTCGACTCGGCGTGGCCGGTCGGGTCACCGTCGGTCACGACCGAGTTGAAGCCCCGGATGACGCGCCCGCCCGCCGTGACGAGCACCGCGCCGAACGGGTGGTCGCCGCGGCCCCGCGCCTCGAGGGCGGCGTCGATCGACTCGCGCAGGTAGCGCTCGTCCTGCGCGGTGACCTCGCTCACGGTAGGGGCGCGTAGTCGATCTCGAGGAACGCCGCGACCTCCGGCACCCAGCGGCCCTGCACGAACGCGACGTGGTCGGGATGCTCGTTGTAGCCGGAGTAGGCCGCCTGGTCCGCGAACTCCATCGAGAACGAGTAGTCGAAGTCGTCGCCGGTGAGCACACGCAGCTGCTCGAAGTGCTCGACGCCGGGGATGGACCCGAGGATGCGGGCATCCCGCAGGAAGGCGGCCTCGGCGTCCGACCCTGCCGGGTGGGACAAGCGGAAGAGGACGGTGTGGCGGATCATCCCCCGAGGCTAACGCGCCGTCGCGTGACCCACGCTGCGATCGCTACTGCGAGGATGCCCGCGCCCGCGAATCCGACGGCGAGAGCGAGCATCCCGTCGAGCCTGTCGGTGGTCGAGCCGGTGGCGGCGAGCTGCGGCGACGCGCAGTCGGCGACGGTGAGCGGCAGTTCGGCGGTGTGCTCGCCGCCGAACTCGTCGGTGATCGTCGCGGTCACCGTGTACTCACCGGGGGTGGCGATGGTGCCCTCGAGGCTGAAGCCGTCGCCCGCGGCGGCGCCGCCGATCGGGACGACCTCGGCGTCGGGGGCGTCTCCCGCGGAGCCGACCACACCCGAGAGCTCGACGGCGTCGGCGTTCCACGGCACGTTGAAGGCGTAGGCGACCGAGCCGAGCTCGGTGAGGTCGGCGCCGGCGCACGTCTCCCAGGCAGCGGGCTCCTCGGTGGCATCCCCGGAGACGAGCTCGACATCGAACTCGGGGCTGCACCCGGTGAGGGGGCACACGGTGATGGGGGCGGTGAGCGAGTAGTTGTCGCCGCCCTCGCTGCGCACGGCGATCGTGGCCGAGTAGTCGCCGGGGGCGGCGGGTGCGTCACCCAGGGTGTCGCACGTGAACGTCGCACCGGTCGCCGTCTTCGCGACCTGGCAGTGGGTGACCGAGTGGCCGACATTCCGGTCGAAGAGCACCGGCGCTTGCGCGTGCAGCACCCAGAAGCTGGTGGGGATCGTGAAGAAGAACTCGACGTCGAACTCGAGGCCCACGGTGGGGTCGACCCAGATGTGCGCGGGGCTCGTGTACCAGCCGGCCGGGGGGTCGGTGGGCGGGGCTGCAGCGCTTGCGGGGGCCGCGATCCCCAGGGTCAGCACGGCGACGGCAGCTGCGATGAGAGGCATTCGGGTGCGCACGGGATCAGTGTGGCAGAAAACCGATATGCCGGTTGACCCCCCGAAGACGGGATCCGTTCGTCGAGTTGCCACTGGTGGCGGGCATCCGGGCTCCTGGACGACCACGAGTGGCAACTCGACCCGCCCCGGGCGTCAGGCCCGCACGGTCGAGGCGCCGCGGGCGAGGGCATCCGCTCCGATCCCCCGCATGATGGACTGCGCGAGGCCGGGCGCCCAGTGCGTCATCTGCTGGATGCTGCGGTTGGATGCTCCGAGCAGGTACTCGGCTCGTTCCCCCGCCGCCGCGCTCGCGAACCGCGGCGCCGCCCAGCTCATCGCGTACCGCTTCGGGCCGACGAGATCGGCCCCGTTGTCCATGTGCGGGGGCGAGACGATCGCGACGTCGATTCCGAGCGCGCCGAGCTCGTGCCGCGACGACCGCGCGAAGGAGATGAGTGCGGCCTTCGCGGCGCTGTAGTTGTCGAGGGACGGGGTGCCGACGTAGCCGAGGGTCGACCCGGTGGCGACGAGACGGACGCGCGCCGCGGGGTCCTTGAACACGGCGAGGGCTCGGGCGACGCGCACGAAGCCGAGGTAGTTCACCTCGAGCTCGCGGTCGAGCTCCGCGTCGTCGCGCGTGGCGATCGAGCCCTGGTAGAGCTGCGAGGCGCAGTAGACGATGAGCGCGGGGGCGCCGCGCTCGGCGAGGAGCGTGCGTACGGTGCGCTCGACGCTCTCGCCGGAGGTGACGTCGACGGGACGGAAGGCCGCGAACGGCCCCTGCTCGGCGGGGGTCGATCGGGAGAGCCCGATGACGGGGCGTCCGTCCCGGGCGAACTCCTCGGCGATGGCGAGGCCGAGCCCCTTCGAGGCTCCGATGATCCACACGTCGGTGGTACTGCTCATGGCTGATCTCCTTTATGATGTTGGCAGTGCCCACATCATAGGAAGGCAATGTTGGCAATGTCAACTTCGCGACCGTACCACCGCGACGATCTGCGCTCGCAACTGCTCGACGTCGCCGCCGAGCTCCTCGAGCAGGACGGCGCGAACGCCCTCAGCCTGCGCGAGGTCGCCCGCCGGGCGGAGGTGTCGCACAACGCGCCCTACCGGCACTTCGCGAGCAAGGACGAGCTGCTCGCGGCGCTCGCCGCGTCCGGGTTCGAGAGGCTCGGGGCATCCCGCTCGACCGACGGCGGGCTGGTCGAGAGCGGGCTCGCCTACGTGCGCTTCGCGCTCGGGCATCCGGCGCTGTTCCGGCTCATGTTCTCGGGCGCGCTCACCGGGGCCGGCGCCGACAGCCTGGCGTCGGCCGCAGAGCTCATGCGCGGATCGTTCGGGGATGACACCCCCGGCGACGCCGTGCTCAGCTCGTGGTCGTTCGTGCACGGGCTCGCCGCGCTCCTCCTCGACGGCCAGGTGCCGGAGGAGCTGCGCGCGGGCCGCGACGACGAAACCCTCGCCCGCGACATCCTCACCGTCACGGCGACGGCGCTCGGCGCGGGGTGATCGGCTGACCCGGCCGCTCGGGAACTATTCAGCCGCATCCACTGTTCTATTCATCGAGTGCCGCAGCCAGCGGTACAACTTCAAGGAGCAGCTCCAATGACTACCTATCGCAAGGACCCCGCCGCAGTCGCCCAGCTCACCCCCGAGCAGTACAAGGTGACGCAGGAGGACGCGACCGAGCCCGCGTTCCGCAACGAGTTCTGGGACAACCACGACGACGGCATCTACGTCGACATCGTCTCCGGCGAGCCCCTGTTCTCGTCGACCGACAAGTTCGACAGCGGTTCCGGCTGGCCGAGCTTCACGCGGCCGATCGAGAAGGCGCACATCGTCCAGAAGGAGGACCGCAGCTTCTGGATGACCCGCACCGAGGTCCGCTCGGCGAACGGCGACAGCCACCTCGGCCACCTCTTCGACGACGGCCCCGTCGCCGACGGCGGCATGCGCTACTGCATCAACTCGGCTGCCCTCCGGTTCGTTCCGGTGGCGGAGCTCGAGGCGCAGGGCTACGGTGACTACCTCAGCCTGTTCACCACGAAGGAGGCCTGATCATGGCTACTGAGACCGCGATCCTCGCCGGAGGATGCTTCTGGGGTGCGCAGCAGCTGCTGCGCCGCCGCCCCGGAGTGATCTCCACGCGCGTCGGCTACTCGGGCGGCGACGTCCCGAACGCGACGTACTACAACCACGGCGACCACGCCGAGGCGGTCGAGATCGTCTTCGACCCCGAGCAGATCTCGTACCGGGACATCCTGGAGTTCTTCTTCCAGATCCACGACCCGTCGACGAAGGACCGCCAGGGCAACGACATCGGTCGCAGTTACCGCTCCGCCATCTTCTACGAGAACGAGGAGCAGAAGCAGGTCGCGCTCGACACGATCGCCGACGTGGATGCCTCGGGCCTGTGGCCCGGCAAGGTCGTCACCGAGGTCGAGCCCGCGGGCGACTTCTGGGAGGCCGAGGAGGAGCACCAGGACTACCTGGAGAAGTACCCCAACGGATACACCTGCCACTTCGTGCGCCCCAACTGGAAGCTCCCGCACCGCGAGGAGCAGACGGCGTAACTGCCTGAATGGGTTACTGGATGCCCGTCGGAGCGAGTGAGCTCCGGCGGGCATCCGTCGTCTGCGGGGACGGGCGGCACCTCCCGCACCGCACCGCTCTCCGCCGCCTCTTTCCGAAACGACGGAGATCGGCGCCCTCGTCACGCCGCAGCCCCGCAACGGCCCGCCGGGCATCCCCGTCTCCGTCCTTTCGGAAGGGAGCGACGCGGGGAAGCCGCTCCGCAGCAAGAGCGGCCGGGTCGCGGGCTACGCCGTGATCTGGCGGAGCAGCTCGGCGTCGTCGCTGCCGGTTACCTCGGTGATGCGCCCGTTGCCGAGGCGACAGAAGACGAACTCCGCGGTGTTTACGTGCCGGCCCGTGGCCGCGATTCCGCGATAGCTTCCTGCGTGCGTCCCGCTGCCGCGCAGGTGCGCCGCGATGCGGTCGTCTTCGATGACGAGCTGGATGCGGCGCACCTTCCAGTCGGGGAAGCCGCGGTACAGCTCATCCAGTTCCGAGACCCACGCCTCGACGCCGCCCGGCCGGTGCGCCCGCCGCACCCCCGGCTCGATGAGCTCGCGGAGCGCGGCGAGGTCGTGCCGGTTCAGCGCCTCGAGGTACTCCGCGAACCACTCGCGCATCTCCCACGGCTCCACCGTTCCAGTATGGATCGTGTGCGCGATGCTGGCAGCGGCGCCCGCGCTACTCCCCGTCCGGCAGGGTGTGCCAGATGTCGAACGCGACCGCCGAGGCGCCCTCCGCGTCGCCCGCGGCGAGCCGGTCGATCAGCCGTTCGTGCAGTTCGACGGATGACTCGCCCGCGCTGCTGAAGCGCTGACGCTCGGCGCGGCGCACGAGCGGGTCGAAGTGCTCCACCACTGACTCGAGTGCGCGGTTGCCGAGGGCGGAGACGGGGATGCCGTGCAGCTCCTCATCGGCCGCGTGCGCAGCATCCACGTCCCCGGAGCGCAGGGCGGCGGCGAACCTCGAATTGGCCGCGCGCATGCGGTCGAGGTCGTCGGTCGAAAGCGCGCCGGCGACCCCGCGTGCGGCGAGGGCGTGCATGGCGGCGATCACGTCGCGCGCGTCACGGGCAGCCTGGGCATCGATGGCGGTGACTGTTGTGGATCGACCTGGGACGGCGACGACGAGTCCGCTGGTCGCGAGGCGGAGCAATGCCTCGCGGATGGGGGTGCGGCTCACTCCGAGCCACTCGGCGAGTTCGCCGTCACGGAGCTGCTCGCCCGGGGCGAAGGTACCGTCGACGATCGCGTCGCGAAGTCGGCGGTAGACGTCGTCGCGGAGCAGCGAGCGGCCGACGCCGGGGCTGCCGGTGGGAATGGGCATGCAATATGTTGCGCGCGGTCGGCCGCCTCACGCAAATCCCCGAGGGGTGGGAATACTCAACGGAATGCAATATGTTGCACACTACACGTCGGCGTGGTGCCGACTTCTCCTCCCGGAGACAGCGAAAGGAACGGCAGCATGACCACCACCGACGGAATCACGAACATCGTCCTCGTCCACGGCGCCTTCGCCGATGGCTCCGGCTGGCGGGGCGTCTACGACAACCTCACCGCTCGCGGCTACCGGGTGAGCATCGTCCAGAACCCACTCACCTCCTTCGCCGACGACGTCGCCGCGACCCGCCGCGTGCTCGACCGCCAGGACGGCCCGACCATCCTCGTCGGCCACTCGTGGGGCGGCACGGTGATCACCGAGGCGGGCACGCACGACAAGGTCGCCGGCCTCGTCTACGTCGCCGCCCTCATCCCGGACTCAGGCGAGACGAGCGGCCAGCAGTACGAGGGCTTCGCCCCGACCCCGGAGTTCGTCATCGACATCGGCGAGGACGGCTTCGGATTCCTCAACCTCGAGAAGTTCGCCATCGGTTTCGCCGCTGACGCGAGCGAGGCGGATGCCGCGTTCCTCCGCGACTCGCAGGTGCCCGTCAACATGACCGTCTTCGGGGAGCCCGTCACCACCGCGGCCTGGCACGACAAGCCCAGCTGGGCGGTCATCGCCACCGAGGACAACGCGTTCGACCCGGCGATGCTGCGGCACATGGCCCGGCGCAGTGGCTCCGAGATCACCGCGGTGCCCGGCAGCCACGCCGTCTATGCGACCCAGGCGGCCGCAGTCGCGGACGTGATCGCGGCGGCGGCGTCGAGCGCGAGCTGAGCATCCCGAGCTGGCGGCTGGCCCGCGTCCCGCGAGCCAGCCGCAGCTGCGGAGGGGAGGCATCGTGACGCTCCCACCGGCCCTCTGGATCGGGAGGGCAAGTGGTCCGAGAGTTTCATGGTCCCGCTCGCTGCGTCTTTCCTGTGAAGCACGCTTCATGTATTCAGCAAAAGCATGAAGCATGCTTCACTTGTCGCGTCGAAAGGAAACCGTGACCGTACCCCTCTGGGCGTGGCTCGCCGTCATCGGCGTCATCGTCCTCATGCTCGCCATCGACCTCGTTGCTCACCGGAAGGCCCACGTCATCGGGTTGAGGGAAGCGGCGGGGTGGTCCATCTTCTGGGTCCTCAGCGGAATCACTTTCGGTGCGATCATCTGGATGCTCTTCGGCGCCGAGTTCGGACAGCAGTACTTCGCCGGCTTCGTGATCGAGAAGTCGCTCGCCGTCGACAACGTGTTCGTCTGGGCCATCATCTTCGCGAGCTTCGGCGTCCCTGCCCAGTACCAGCACCGGGTCCTCTTCCTCGGGGTTCTCGGAGCGCTCGTGTTCCGCGGCATCTTCATCGCCCTCGGGGCCGCCCTGCTCGACACCTTCGCCTGGATCCTCTACGTCTTCGCCGCGTTCCTCGTGATCACCGGCATCCAGATGCTCCGGCACCGCAACGACCACGGCGACCCGAGCCAGTCTCGGGTGCTGAAGGTCTTCCGTCGATTCGTGCCCATGACGGAGGAGTACGACGGCCAGAAGCTCGTGACGCGGGTCGGCGGCGCGCTCGTGGCGACTCCCCTGCTCGCGGTGCTCGTGCTCATCGAGTTCACCGACATCGTGTTCGCGGTCGACTCGATCCCCGCGATCTTCGCCGTCACGTCCGAGCCGTTCCTCGTCTTCACCGCCAATGCGTTTGCCATCCTGGGCCTTCGGGCGATGTACTTCCTGCTCGCTGACCTCGTCCACCGGTTCGTCTACCTCAAGATCGGCCTCGCCGCGATCCTCATCTGGGTCGGTGTGAAGATGGCCCTGCACGACATCGTGAAGGTGCCCACGACCGTCTCGCTCGCCGTGATCGTCGGGATCCTCGCCGTCACGATCGCCGCGAGCCTGTGGGCCACCCGCGGTCAGGGGCGTCGACCGGTCGACGCGCCCCGCAGCCCGACGGCAACCGGTGAGAATTGACACATGCCGCAGTGGACGTTCCTCACCCATCACGCTCACCTGATCATCCAGGTCGCCCAGAACCCGGATGCCACCCTCGAGGAGCTTGCGGCCTCGGTCGGCATCTCGACCCGTAGCGCCGTCACCATCCTCAACGATCTCGAGGCTGCCGGGTACCTGGAGCGGGAGCGCCGCGGGCGCCGGAACCACTACGTGCTCCACGGGGAGCGACCGCTGCGGCATCCCTCGAATGCGGCGCACACGGTGGACGAACTCATTACGGCGCTGCGCGACATCGGCTGACCGCTCGCTCGCTCCTCAGCGCGCCGCGACCGTCACGCGGTGACGCCCCGCTGTGAGCTCGCGGTCGTCGTCCCCCGCGACGCACAGCACCCCGGTCGCGCCAGCAGGCACCTCGAGGTCGATCACGATCGAGCCATCCCGACGCTCCCACCGGATGCCCGCCTCGCCGCGGGCCGTCACGATGCGCGCCCCCGCGTGGTCGAGCTGCTCGGCGAACAGCGGGGCGAAGCGGATGCGCGAGTAGCCCGGCTCGGCGGGTGAGACGCCCGCGAGCGTCTCGTGCAGCCACGCGGCCACGGCGCCGAGCGCGTAGTGGTTGAACGAGGTCATCTGGCCCGGGTTCACCGAGCCGTCGGGGAGCAGGCTGTCCCAGCGCTCCCACACCGTCGTCGCCCCCATCGTGACGGGGTAGAGCCAGGAGGGCCGCTCCCGCTGGAAGAGCAGCCGGGTCGCGGTCTCGCCGTGACCGGTGCTCGTGAGGGCGTCGAGGATGAACGGCGTGCCCGCGAACCCCGTGGAGATGCGGTACCCCGCCTCCGCGACGAGTTCGGCGAGTCGGTCGCCCGCCGCCTCGCGAGCGTCGCCGTCGAGCATGTCGAACGCGATCGCGAGGGCGTAGACGGTGGCGCAGTCGCTGAGGATCCGGAACGGGTCCCGGGTGACGTAAGCGTCGTGGAAGGCGGCGAGGGTCCGGTCGGCGAGGTCCGCGGCGTACCGGGTGGCCGCGGCATCCTCGACTGCTGCCGCCATCCGCGAGACGAGCGCGCTCGAGCGGTAGAGGACGGCGGTCGCGACCACGTCGGGGTCCGCCTTGGCCAGCCCCGGCTTGTCGTCGGGGGCATCCGGGTCGAGCCAGTCCCCGAACTGGAAGCCGCCCTCCCACACCCCGCGCTCGCTCAGCTGAGACTCCACCGCGCGCAGGTGCGCGACCATGGCGTCGAGGTTGTCGTGGATGACCCGCGGGTCGCCGTGGGTCATCCACAGTGCCCACGGCACCCAGACGATCGCGTCGCTCCAGATCGCCGTCGGGCCGGTGAGTTCGAGGTCGCCCCGCACGGCGGGGTACTTCAGCACGTCGGGCACGACCCAGGGCACGACTCCGTGCTGCGCCGCCTGCTCGGTGCGCACGTCGCCCAGCCAGTCCGCGAGGAACGCCGACGAGTCGACGAGGAAGGCCGCGGTCGAGGCGAACACCGCGATGTCGCCCGTCCACCCCAGTCGCTCGTCGCGCTGCGGGCAATCGGTGGGGATGGACACGAAGTTGCCGCGCGTGCTCCACACCACGTTCTCGTGGAGCCGGTTCAGCTCGGCGCTCGAGCTCTCGAACCACCCCCTTCTCGTGAGCGTCGACCCCACCACCACGGCGGTGATCTCCGAGAGGGCGACCTCGGGGGAGCATCCCTCGATCGCGATGTATCGGAAGCCGTGGAGGGTGAACGTCGGCTCGAACTCGTCGAGCCCGCCGCTCAGGATGAACTCGTCGGTCGCGAGCGCCGATCGCAGCGGGCGGATGGCGAGCGCCTCCCCCTCGAGGACCTCGGCGTGGCGGACACGGATGACTCGGCCGCTCGGTCCCTGGACGACGAGCTTGAGCCACCCCACGAGGTTCTGTCCGAAGTCGACCATCAGAGCGCCCGAGCTCTCCCAGGTGCGCACCGGCGCGAGCGTGCCGGTGCGGGTCACGGCGGGGGACTGCGCGGGCACGAGCCGATCCAGGCCCTCGGCGGACTCGGTCACCGCTGACCACTGGGCGGGAGCGGAGCGCAGCCGGGCATCGATCGTCTCGCCGTCGTAGAGGTCCGCCCGCGTGATCGCGGAGCCGGCGACCGACCACGTCGAGTCCGTGCCGACGACCTCTTCGGTGCCGTCCCGGTAGAGGACGGTGAGCTGGATGATCGCCTCCGCCCGATCGCCATAGACCTCGCGACCACCGCGCCAGGCGAGCCGACCGCGGTACCAGCCGTCGGCGACCGTCGCGAGGATCTCGACCTCCGGCTCCCCGATGAGCGACGTGACGTCGACCTCCGAGTACCGAAGTCGCCACTCGTAGCTCGTCCAGCCGGGGGCGAGCACCTCGTCGGACACCGCGCGGCCGTTGAGGGTCACCTCGATGACGCCCTTTGCCGAGTAGCGCAGCACGGCGGACTGGATCTCATCGGCACCGCGCGAGAGGACGAACTGCCCTCGGAACGTCGGGGCCCCGTCGATCTCGGCGGCGGGGGCGATGAACGTCGCTGTCCATTCCATGCGTTCTCCAGTGAGCGATCGTGAGCGAAAACGCAAAAGTAGCATTTGCGCTCACGCCCGCCCACCTATCGTTCCTAAAGCTGCACATTCGATCATCAAGGAGGAGCCATGCGCCGATTGGGCGCGTTCTCGACACTCGGCTGCCCGGAACTGTCGGCGGAGGGCATCGCTCGCCTCGCCCGCGACCACGGCGACCTGGGGGTGGAGCTCCGGGCCGCTGCCGGCACCCCGCTCAACGACGGCATGTCCGCGACCGCCCTCGCCGAGCTCGCTGACGAGCTCCGCGCCACGCGCCTTCTCAGCGTCTCGACCTACGTGCTCATCGCCGACACGGCCGCGGACGACAGCGACGTCGTCGAGGGGCTCCTCACCGCGATCGACCTCGCGCGCGCCCTCGGCGCGCCCGCCATCCGCGTCTTCGCCGGTGGTGAGGGCACCGCGCTGCCCGCACGGCGACTGCGCTCGGCCCTCGCCGGTACGGGCCCCGATGTCGAGATCCTCCTCGAGACGCACGACTCGCACTCCACCGGCCGATCGGTCGCCGACGTGCTGGACGCGGTCGGGGATGCGCGGTGCGGCGCGATCTGGGACGTCGCCCACCCGTGGGCGGTCGGCGAGCGACCGGAGCACACCCTCGAGGCCCTGTGGCCGTGGTTGAGGTACGTGCAGGTCAAGGACGAGCCTTCCCCGACCGAGCGCACCCCCGTGCTCCTCGGCGAGGGAGGAATCCCGCTCGAGCACATGCTCGACCTGCTCGACGATCGCGGGTACTCGGGGGTGCTCTCGCTCGAATGGGAGCGGGCGTGGCATCCGTCTATCCCGCCGCTCGGCGACGCGCTCTCGGCCGCCGAGCGCTGGCTGGAGTCGGCCGGCCGCTAGCCGGCTACGCCGTCTCCGCCACGCCCGTGGACTTGCGGATCCGCAGCTCGGGGTAGACGGCGATCCGCTGCGGGGCCGCCCGGTCGTCGTCCGCGGTGCACAGCTCGACGCAGCGCTGCACCGCCTGGAATCCCACCTGGGTCTTCGGCGGGGCGACCGCCGTCAGCGGCACCTCGCAGAACGCCGAGAGCTCGTCGTCGTAGGAGACGATCGCGAGATCGTCGGGGATGCTCATGCCCCGCGCGAGGCAGTCCTGCAGCGCATCGACGGCATCCTGCTCGGGGTGGATGAGGATGGCGTCGCACCCGTCGTCGAGCAGCTCCTGCACGACCTCCCACGGCAGTCGGGTGCGGGCGGGCGACCAGTGCTTGCTGACGAGGAAGGGCAGCTGCGGGAGGCCGAGCTCCTCGGTCGCCGCGAGGTAGCCGCGACGCATCTCGGGGGTCGCGTAGAAGCCGGGGCTCAGGAGGGCGATGCGGCTGCGACCGCTCGAGTGCAGGTACCGTACCGCGTCCTGCACGCCGTCGCCGTGGGATGTCACGACCGAGTCGAGCCGCACTCCCTTGCCGAACAGCAGCTCCGGATCGCGCTCGAGCATCACGACGGGGATGGGCAGGCTCAGGATCAGGTCGCGGAACTCGCCGTCGGGGTAGTCCACCCCGCTCGTCGAGATCATGAGTCCGTCGACGCCGTTGTCGATCATGCGCTGCACGAGCGCGAGCTCGCGCTCGAGGGAGTCGTCCGCGATCGAGACGAGCAGTCGTGCACCGAGCTCGCGCGCGGCCCGGTTGGCGCCCCGGATGACCGGGCCGTAGTAGTAGCCGGACCGCGGCAGCACCATCCCGATCGTGAGCGGCTCGCCGGTCGCGTCGCTCCGTTGCGGCGCCTGCTGGGTGCGGCTGGACAGCATCGCTCCGCCGTGCACCCGGCGGATGGTGCCGCGCTGCTCGAGGTCGGCGAGGTCCCGGCGGATGGTCGCGAGGGAGACACCCATCTCGGTCGCGAGTGCTACGGTCTCCACCCGGCCGCGTGAGCGTATGAGCTTCGCGATCTCGCGAAGCCTCTCGTCCTTGAGGTCCATGACGGAGAGCATAGTGGTGGGATGATCGAATGTGATCGTTTGATCGAACAGTCATTGACTGCCCGAAAGGCTCGGGAGATTCTTACTCGATCAATCGCCCAACGGAGGGCGATCACGACAAATGGAGACAATCTCACATGGCAAAGAGGCACAAGCTTGTCACAGCTTTCGTCGGTGCCGTGGCCGCGACGTCACTTCTCGCGTCCTGCACGACTACCGGGTCGACCGACCCCAGCGCGAACCCCGAGGACGTCACCGGCGAGGTGACGATGTGGGTCTACCCCTACATCGATGAGGCCGCCTGGTGGGCGGACGAGGTCGAGAAGTTCAACGAGGACTACCCGAACATCGACCTCGAGGTCGTCGTGCAGCCCTGGGCCGACCGCGACACCCAGATCACCACGGCGATCGCCGGTGGCCAGGCGCCCGACCTCGTCTACTTCATCCCCGACCAGATCGGCCAGTACGCCTCGCAGGGCGTGCTCGCCGACGTCAGCGACGTCATCCCCGACTGGTCCGTCTACACGGAGCCCGCGGTCGAGGGCGTCAGCTACGACGGCACGATCTACGCGCTGCCGATCCTCCAGTCCGTATCCTCGCGCCTCATCTACAAGCCGGCGTGGGAGGCGGCGGGCATCACCGAGTACCCGACCACGTGGGACGAAGCGCTCGCGGATGCCCCCGCTCTCAAGGACGCCGGCTACTACCTGGTCGACTACTACGGCGACGCCGGCCCCAGCCTCAACCTCACCTTCTACCCGCTGCTCTGGCAGGCCGGCGGTGACGTCCTCAGCGAGGACGGCACCGAGTGCACGCTCGACAGCAAGGAGGGCGTCAAGGCGATCGAGTTCCTCCAGACGATCTTCGAGAACGGCTGGGCCGACTCCACCTACCTCACGACCGGGCCGGACCAGAACGCTCCCCTTCAGCGCGGGCTGACCGCGATGACGATGTCGACCGCCTCCGGAACGCTCGTCCAGAGCGGCATCGAGCCGGGCGACGACTGGCTCTCGCTCCCGCCGCTCAAGGACGAGGAGACCGTGACCTACGGTGCCGTCGGCTCGCTCGGCCTCCTCGAGGGCTCGCCGAACAAGGAAGCAGCCAAGGTCTTCCTGCAGTGGTTCTCGCAGCCCGAGATCACGCGCGAGTACAACCTCGACCGCACCTACTTCTCGCCGATCGCCGCGGACACCGGCCTCTACGAGGAGGGCACGCTCCAGGCCGGCGAGGAGAAGCAGCTCGACCTCGTGAAGACGGGCGTCAGCGCTCCTAACGCGCGTCAGATCATGGACCTCATCAAGCCGCAGGTCCAGGCCGCGCTGCTCGGACAGCTCTCCCCCGAGGATGCATTGGCCAAGGCCTGCACCGACGTCGAGGGAATCCTCCAGCGCTAATGATCAGGTGCTGCGGCGGGAACTGCCAGGTCCCGCCGCAGCACCTCGAGGATGAAACATGACTGCACTCATTGCGAACACGCTCGACGAGCGGCCCGCGCGGCGACGAATCGGCCGCCCCAGTAAGATCGCGTTCCTCTTCATCGCGCCTTACCTCTTCTTCTTCGTGATCTTCCGGATCATCCCGGCGCTGTCCGCGATCGCGCTGTCGTTCGGCTCGTACTCGATCAGCGGCAAGATCGACTTCGTCGGCATCGAGAACTACCAGCGCTTGTTCGCCGACCCGCTCTTCTGGAACGCGCTCGGCGTCACCGCCCTCTACACGGCGGTCGCCGTGCCGGGCAGCGTCATCTTCTCGTTGTTCATGGCGCAGCTCGCCAACCGGTCGATCCGCGGGATGCGCGTGTACCGCACGCTGTTCTTCCTCCCGGTCGTGACGAGCCTCGTCGCAGCGGGACTCGTGTGGCGGTGGATCCTCTCCGACAACGGGCCGGCGAACTGGTTCGTCGGATTGTTCGGGGTCCCCCCGATCCCGTGGCTCACTTCGGGCGACACCGTCGTGCAGTCGCTCGCGATCGTGGGCATCTGGGGCGGATTCGGCTACTTCATGCTCATCATCCTCGCGGGGCTGCTGGCCATCCCCGCCGAGTTCGACGAGGCTGCGAAGGTCGACGGCGCCAACGCGTGGCAGCGCTACTGGCACGTCACGCTGCCCCAGCTGCGCCCCACCCTGCTGGTCGTCGTGATCCTGTCGTTCATCGGGTCGTTCCAGGTGTTCGACCTCATCTACGTGATGACCTCCGGCGGCCCCGTGCGGTCGAGCTACTCGCTCGTGTTCTTCCTCTACGACCAGGGCTTCCACTACTTCGACTTCGGCTTCGCGAGTGCGGCCGGCGTCATCCTCTTCCTCATCACATTCGGTGTGTCCGCTATCCAGCGGCGACTGTTCGGAGATAACCAGAGTTGACCGTTTCGACTAGCCCCCGGAGGCGCAACCGCCTCGTGCGATGGACCCGGCGTTCCGGCTGGGCCCCGCACATCCCGCTCATCATCGTCGCCGCGGCGACCGCCTTCCCCTTCTACGTCATGATCGTGATGTCGATCTCGACCCCGGGGCCCTTCGACCTGCCCGGCTCGCTCATCCCGACCAAGATCGACCTCGGCCCCTACATCGAGGCGATCTCCGGGGCGAATCTCGGGCGGTGGTTCATCAACACCGTGCTGTTCGCGGGACTCGCCGTCGTCCTCACGCTGTTCCTGGCCTCGCTCGCGGGCTATGCGTTCGCGAAGAAGAACTTCAAGGGGCGCGACATCCTGTTCTGGATGTGTGTGGCGGTGCTCATGGTGCCCGGCCAGCTGTACCTGATCCCGCAGTTCATCCTCATCTCGCGACTCGGGCTCGTCGACACGTTCGCCGGACTCCTGCTGCCCGGCATCGCGAGCGTGCAGGCCCTCTTCCTGATGCGGCAGTTCATCCGCGGCATCCCGGATGAACTGCTCGAAGCCGCGCGCATCGACGGGGCCGGCGACTTCCGGATCTTCTTCCAGATCGTGCTACCGCTGTGCGGTCCGGTGCTCGCGACCCTCGGGATCTTC
This sequence comes from Antiquaquibacter soli, assembly GCF_030580675.1. Taxonomy (GTDB): domain Bacteria; phylum Actinomycetota; class Actinomycetes; order Actinomycetales; family Microbacteriaceae; genus Rhodoglobus; species Rhodoglobus soli. The sequence continues at coordinate 79,806 of NZ_JAUQUB010000002.1, forward strand.
ACCTTCCTCTGGCACTGGAACGAGTTCCTCTGGCCGCTCATCGTCACGCGCAGCCCGGAGAACTACACGCTCACGCTCGGCTTGAACTCCCTCAAGGCGCAGGAGCTCTCGTTCAACGCCGAGATGGCGGCGTCGGTCATCACCCTCGTGCCGGTCGTCATCGTCTTCCTCATCTTCCAGCGTCATTTCGTCCGCGGTGTCATGACCAGCGGCATCAAGTAGTCCAGGAGCCGTTCGACATGCAGTTCGATTTCCCGCTCGAGAAGTTGCGCGAGCACCGCCCCCCGCTGAACGAGCCGAGCGACTTCGACGAGTTCTGGAGCACGACCCTCGCCGAGGCGCGCGCGCACGACATCGACGTGCGCATGGAGGAGGTGCACCTCGGTCTCGCCGGGGTGACGACCTACGACTTCTCCTTCGCCGGCTTCGGCGGCCACCGCATCAGCGCGTGGCTCCGGGTGCCGACGGACGCGCCCGCGCCCCTCCCGGCGTACGTGCAGTTCCACGGCTACCGCGGCGGCCGGTCGTGGGCGCACGAGCCGCAGCTGTGGCCGCTCGCCGGATTCGCCCACCTGTCCGTCGACACCCGCGGTCAGGGCGGCGGCGGGTGGAACGCCGGCGGCACACCCGACCCCGTCGGGGGCTCCGGCCCGGAGGCGTCCGGGTGGCTCACTCGAGGCATCCTGTCCCCCCAGGATGCCTACTACCGCAGGGTGTTCTGCGACGCGGCTCGCGCGGTCGACGCCGTGCGCGCGGTCGACGCGGTCGACGCGACGAAGGTGTTCGTCGGGGGCGTGAGCCAGGGCGGCGGAATCGCGTTGGCCGCCGCGGGGCTGAGCGACGGGCTCGCGGGGGTCACCGCCGATGTGCCGTTCCTCTGCGACTTCCCCGAGGCCGTCGCGCTCGCCGACGAGACCAGCAACGGGTACGGCGAGATCGTCCATCTCCTGCGCACGCACATCGACTGGGAGGAGACCGTCTTCCGCACCCTGTCGTACGTGGATGCCGCGACCCTCGCCACTCGCGCGACGGCACCGGCGCTCATGTCCGTCGGACTCATGGACGCCGTCTGTGCGCCGCGCACCGTCTTCGCCGCGTACAACGGCTACGGCTCGGACGACAAGGACATCGCGATCTACCCGTACGCGGCTCACGAGGGCGGCGGCCAGCGGCAGGAGTGGAGGAAGCTGGAGTGGCTCCGGTCACGCCTGGGCTGAGCGCGGCTCCCCGGCGGGAACGACCCACGGTCGTTCTCAGCATGTGGCCCGACATCCTGCCCGATGTCTTTCCCGCTCCCCTCCTCGAGGAGCTGTCGCGGCACGCGGATGTGCTGTCGACGCGAGCGGTGTCCGAGCTCGACGCCGACGGTCTCGCTCAGCTCGAGCGCGCCGATGTGCTCATCACCAGCTGGGGCGGGGTCACGATCGACGCCGAGACGCTGCGCCACGCCCCTCGCTTGAAGGCGATCATCCACGCCGCCGGCTCCGTGAAGGGCCACCTCACGCCCGACGTCTGGGATGCGGGCGTGCTCGTCAGCTCGGCGGTGGAGATCGGCGCGATCCCCGTGATCGAGTACACGCGGGCCATGGTCTTCCTCGCCTCGCACCGGGTGATCTCCCTCGCAGGGTCGTACCGCTCGGGCACCTTCGTGCCGGTCGGCGGGCGGCAGGGCAAGGTCGGCCTGCGCGTGGGGGTCGTCGGTGCGTCGAGGATCGGCGCGGCCGTCATCCGGAGCCTCGTCGCCGAGGGGTGGACGGTCAGCGCCTACGACCCCGTCGTCGGCGATGAGCGGCTGCGCGAGCTCGGCGCGACCCCGCTGCCGCTCGACGAGCTGTGCCGCTCGAGCGACATCCTCACCCTGCACGCGCCCTCGATCCCCGAGACCGATCGCATGATCGACGCCCGCCGCCTCGCGATGCTGCCGGACGGCGCCACCGTCATCAACTCGGCTCGCGGGTCGCTCATCGACCACGACGCGCTCGAGGCCGAGTGCGCGAGCGGCCGGATCGACGCCATCCTCGACGTCACCGAGCCCGAACCCCTGCCCGCGGGCAGCGGATTGCTCCAGCTCTCGAACGTCTTCGTCTCGCCGCACGCGGCCGGCATCCAGGGCAGCGAGCGCGCGCTCCTCGGGGCGTTCGCGATCGAGGAGCTGCGCCGCTACCTCGACGGAGAGCCGCTGCTCGGGCTCGTCCGTCAGGAGGTGCTCGGCACGATCGCCTGACTCAGCGCATCCGCACGATCGCGCGGCCGTTGATCGCCCGAGCGGCGAGGTCGTCGAACGCGGTCGCGACGTGGTCGAGATCGTACGAGCGGGTGACGGTGTCGGTGACCGAGAGGCTGCCCTCGCGAGCGAGCCGGACGACCTCCGGCAGGTCGCTTCGCGTGCGGGCGCCGAAGGACCCGACGATGCTCTGCGCGCGACGGACGAGAGGGGTGATCGGGATGCTCGCCGCCGCGTCCCCCGCGGCGATCCCCACCGCGACCGCCCTGCCCCCTTCCGCGAGCATCCCCACGGCCTGCTGCAGCGTCGTCGGCGTGCCGATCGCCTCGAACGCGACATCCACGCCCCCGCCGCTCGACTCGCGGACGACGGGCACGGGGTCCCCGGCAGTGAGGGAGTTGACGGCGTGGGTGGCCCCGAGGTCGAGGGCGGTCTGCAGCTTCGAGTCGTCGAGATCGACGGCCACGACCATCCCGGCGCCCGCGGCGCGGGCGAGCTGCACGATCGACAGGCCGATCCCGCCGACCCCGATGACGGCAACGGTGTCGCCCTCGCGCACGCCTGCCGCGCGGTGCACGGCGCCGAACGAGGTGAGCCCGGCGCAGCCGAGCACCGCCGACTCGAACTCGGGCAGGTCGTGAGGCAGCGGGGCGAGTGCAGTGAGCGGGATGACGCAGTACTCGGCGAGACCGGCCATGGAGTACATGGCGAGCGGGCTGCCGTCGGCGCGGGCGAGCCGGCTGCTGCCGTCGAAGAGCACGCCGCGGCGGCGGTTCTGCTCGAAGAAGGGCTCGCACAGGTCGTCCCGGCCGGCGAGGCACCGCCGACAGGTGCCGCACGGCATGATGAACGCCCCGACCACTCGCTCACCGAGCTCGATGCCCGCGGGCACCTGCTCGGGCGTCGTGCCGAGACCGATCTCGACGACCCGGCCGGAGATCTCGTGGCCGAGCACCGCGGGGGCGGGGAACGCGACCTCTCCCTTCATGACGTGCAGGTCGGTGTGGCAGACGCCGCACGCCGACACCTGCACGAGGGCCTCCCCGGCGTGCGGGACGGGGATCGGGATGCTCTCCACCCGCAGCGGCGAGCCGGGCTCCCACACGGCCGCCCTCATCGTGCCGCTCACCGCTGGCCCCGCATGACGTGGCGGAGCGAGCCGATGCCCTCGATCACGGTCTCGACCACCTGACCCTCGCGCAGATACACCGGCGGCGTCTGGCCCAGCCCCACCCCCTCGGGCGTGCCCGTGAAGATGAGATCGCCGGGGAGGAGGGTCACGATGCGGGACAGGTACGCGACGAGCTGGGGAACGCTGAAGACGAGATCGGAGGTGCGGGAGTCCTGACGCACCTCGGAGTCGATGATCGTCGTGACTCGCAGGTCGTCCGGGTCGGCGAACTCGTCGACGGAGACGAGCTCCGGGCCGATCGGAGCGAACCCCGGGTACGACTTGCCGAGGCTGAACTGCGGCGGGGAGCCGGCGTTCTGGAGCTGACGGTCTGAGAAGTCCTGGCCCGCGGTGAGCCCGGCGACGTGCGCCCAGGCATCCGACTCGTCGACCTCGCGGGTCTCCCGGCCGATCACGACGACGAGCTCGACCTCCCAGTCCACGCTCGAGCCCGGCAGGGCGACCTCGCCCACCGGGCCGGCGATCGCGCTCGCGAACTTGGTGAAGACGAGCGGCACGGTCGGCACGGGGAGGCCCGACTCGACGGCATGGCGCACGTAGTTGAGGCCGATCGCGAAGATCTGCCGTGGTCGCGGCACGGGAGGCCCGAGGCGGGCGGGATCGACGGGTTCGGCGCCCGAGGGCGCGGATTCGGACCACTCGAGCAGGGCATCCCAGTCGTCGAAGGCCGACATCGGGTCGGGGCCGAAGCGCCCGTCGCTCGCGCGGTGGACGTCGATGGCGCCGTCCGGCGTGATGAGGGCGAGGCGGCCGTCGAGGTTAGCGATCCGCATGTCCGAGTCCTTCCTGCAGTGCGTCGTGGCTGAGGTCAACGATCAGGTCGTAGAGCCGGGCGGGTTCGAGCACCGTCGCGCCGAGCTGCTCGAGCCGCCGCTGGACGCCGACGAGCCAGCTCGGCTCCGCCACGGGGGAGAGGTCGACGACGAGGAGGGCGGGGCCGAGGCTCTCCGTGCCGGCCTGACCCTCCTGGGTGCTCGCCTTCGCGGCCGTCGCCGCCGTATCGGGCTCGAAGAACAGGGCCGACAGGATCTGCCGGCTCTCGCGAGCCTGCGGCAGGATGCTCGACTCGAGCACCTCCGCGACGCCTACCGTCGTCTCGGGGTCGAGCTCGATGACCGCGACCCGCCCGGAGGTGGCGAGGCCGTCGCGGGCGGTGATCCGAGCGGCCGCGCGGCGGAACAGGGCGAACTTCGCCACGACCTCGCGAGTCAGCTCGGTCGGGCTGTTCAGCCGGGCCAGGTAGGGCGCCGACGCGAGCACGTCGACGCTCCCCGTCGTGTACACGGTGAGGTACCGGCCGGGGGAGCGCTCGTCGACGGCGCGGAACCGCCGCCCCCGGATGAACCCCGGCACGCCGACCCGCTCCTCCAGGTGCTGGCCGAGGTACCACTCCTCGAAGAGCTCGTAGTCGCTGTCGTGGACGTCGATCCAGTTGATGAGCGCGCCCGTGCCGACCGATCTGCGGTCCGCGCCCATCAGAACCCGCCGTCGCGGATCTGGAACTTCGTGGGCTTGCCGATCGTCGGCCCGGATGCCTCGACCCAGTCGCCGACCTTCTCGATCATCCGCTGGAGCGTCGTCGTGGGGAACCCGAACTCCGCCTGGAGCTCGCTGCCGTCGAGCACGTACGCCGTGCCGGACTCGACGCCCTCGAACACCGGCTCCACGCCGAACCGCTCGGCGAAGCGGTGGGCCAGCCAGCGGACCGAGACGATCTCCGGCCCGGTGATGTTGAGGGCCCGCGGCGGCGAGGACGCGAGGCGGAGGCTGCGCAGTGCGTAGGCCGCGACATCCTGCTGCCAGATCACGCTCGTGTGACCCATCTCCAGCGGGATCGCCGCGCCGTCCTTGACCGCTTGCGCGATCTCCAGCAGCACGCCGTACCGCGTCTCGATCGAGTAGGCCAGGCGGAACAGCAGGACGGGGGTGCCGTTGACGCGGGAGAAGTGCTCGAAGACGCGCTCGCGGCCGACGCAGGATGCCGCGTACTCGCCGAGCGGGCCGGGCGGGTCGGTCTCGCGGGAGCCGCCGGTCCCCGCATCGGCGAGGGGGTACGTGACGAGCGTGGAGAACGCGACGATGCGCGAGTCGCGGTAGCGCTGCGCGACGCGACCGGGGAGGTAGGAGTTCATCATCCACGTCGTGTGCTCGTCGCCGACGGTGCCGAACTTCTTGCCCGCCATGTAAACCACGTTGGCCGCGTCCGGCAGCGCGGCGAGCTGCTCGTCGTCGGTGAGGTCGGCAGGCACGGGGATGACCCCGTAGCGCTCGAGGGATGCCCGGGCGCGCGCATCGCTGAAGCGCGCCACCCCGTACACCTTCTTGTCCAGACCGGCTGCCGCGATCGCCCGCTGCGCCATGATGGCGACGCTCGGGCCGACCTTGCCGCCGACACCGAGGACGACGACGTCTCCGTCGAGGGCGGCGAGGTCCTCCGCGACCCCGGGCGTCGGATCGGACAGTTCTTCCTCGATGAGGTCCAGTGAATCCACCACGGTGCTCCTTTGCTTGACGTGCAGTTCCAGGCTGACGTGCGATAGACACAATCGCCATGGCAGAAATGACCCCGTTGCGCCTACTCTGCTGTGGTGGTTTCACAATCGAGTCGGTACCGTCCCGACATCGCCGAGCTGACAGCGCGAGCATCCGCCCTTATGTGGCAGGTCTACCCGGGCTACTCGCCCGACTTCTTCGACGAGAACGAGCTAAGGGCCTCGGTGCGGCTCACCATCGAGCTCGCGTCCGAGGTCATCGATCGGGGGTCCGCGGCGCCGGGAGCGGGCAAGGATGCCGGGCTCCTCGGTCGGCGGCGGGCCGCGCAGTCCGTGCCGCTCGAGTCGGTCATCCAGGCGTACCGCTCCGCCGAGCGCGTGATGATGCTCGACCTCCTCGCGGCGTCGGAGTCGTGGCCGCACGGACTCATCGAACGGCGAGTGGAGCTGCTGCTGACCACCTTCGACCTGCTCACGGACGGCATGATCGCCGCCTACCGCGAGACCGCGACCGCCATGGATGCCTCGCGTCGGCGGTCAGAGCTCCAACTCGTGCGACTCGTGGTCGAGGCCGACCCGGCCGACGAGGCGCTGCTCGTCGAGGGCGCCCGCACCCTCGGGGTGCCCCTGAAGGGCCCGTGGCTCGCCATCGCGTTCGACGTCCACACGGCGGGCGAGCAGCAGGACCCCGAGCACGACCGGCTGGAGGTGGAGAGGGTCCGTCGTCGGCTCGGCACCGCGCTCCACCCCGTCGCGAAGGCGGTGCTGACGGGGGAGCAGGGGGGACTCCCCCTCGCGCTCGTGTGCGCGCGGGACGATCGCGAGGCGGTGGTGCGCAGCATCCGGGACCTCGTGGAGGCCTTCGACGGCGACGCGCGCATCCGCGTGGGGGTGGGCGAGTCGAGCGCCGAGCTCGCGCGACTGGCGTCGTCGTGCCATCAGGCGGCGGCCGCAGCGCGGGCGGGGGCGCGGTCGCGGGAGCCGCGCGTCGTCGTCGAGCACCACGACGCGCTCGTCGACATCCTCCTCGACGGTCGGCCCTCAGCGGCCGCGGCCCTCGTCGAGTCGCGGCTCGCTCCTCTCGACGGTCACCCGTACCTCGTCGAGACCGTGCAGGCCCTCCTCGAGAACGACCTCTCGCAGTCCCGTGCGGCGCGGGCGCTGTTCGTGCACGTCAACACGATCGCCCACCGCATCCGCCGCATCGAGGAGCTGACCGGCTACTCGCCCGTGCGGCACGCCGACGCCGTCGAGTTCGCCCTCGCCCTCCGGTGGGGGGACGGGGATGCCGCGGCGCGGGATCGCTGATCCCCGCGGCTCTCGCCGGCTCGGGTCAGTGCGACGCGCAGGTGACGCAGCGGTCCGCCCACGGCCGGACGCGGAGCCGGGCATCCGGTATCTGCCGACCGCAGTCGACGCACGTGCCGAACGTGCCCAGCCGGATGCGTTCGAGCGCGCGATCGACCTCGTCGAGGCTCGCTCGCGCGTCAGCGTGGAGGCTCGTGATGCGCGACCAGTCGGACGCGAGCGTCGATCCCTCCGGGTCGTGCTCGTCGTCGGCCGTTCCGTCGGAGCGGGCCAAACGGATCCCGGCGAGCTCGTCGCCCGAGGCGTCGATCGCCTCGAGGATCGTCCGGCGGCGATCCAACAGCAGCGATTCGAAGGGGTCCATCAGCTCGACGATACGCGCAGCCGCAGGGTCGGGGAACGGGCGGTCGGACATGACGAAAGCCCCCGCATACTGCGAGGGCTTCGAGTGGTGGCTCCGACGGGCGTCGATCCCGTGACCTCACGATTTTCAGTCGTGCGCTCTACCAACTGAGCTACAGAGCCGTGGGGAACGGCAACTGGCGAGAGAAGCCGTACCTTGCGACCCTGACCGGACTTGAACCGGCGACCTCCGCCGTGACAGGGCGGCGCGCTAACCAACTGCGCTACAGGGCCAAGCTATTTCGTTCTGTGTTTCGTGACCCCAACGGGATTCGAACCCGTGTTAACGCCGTGAAAGGGCGCCGTCCTAGGCCACTAAACGATGGGGCCTCGCAGTCAGACCGCTTAGCTACCGAGGGACAAGCATACGGGGGCGCGCGCGAATTGCCAAACCAGCGTGGGGGCGGTGCCCTGTCGGCACCGGGCCAGCGCTGTCGGCACTCGCATCCTGTCCGCATCCTGTCCGAATCGACGGAGATCGCGCGGCAGGCGCGCGCTGTTCCGCGCGATTGGGGGCCGGATGCCTCGGCTCTCCGTCGTTTCGGACGGCGACAGCCGCGCGGTGTGTGCTCGGTCGGAGTTTCGGGGCTTCGCGCCGCGGGGGGCCTGCGGGGGAGCAGAATCTCCGACCGAAGGCCGCGCGCCGACCCGCCCCACCCGAAACGACGGAGATCGCGCCGCGGGCGCGCCCGGTTCCGCACGATGGGGGCCCGGATGCCCCGGGTCTCCGTCTTTTCGGAAATGGGGGCTTTTCGGACAAGGGGCACTCCGCAGCGACCGCCACACCCGCGCATCCGATTCCCCGAAAGCGCGCGGATGTCCGCGCCCCCGGCACCACGCCGGGTTACGTTCAACCCGGCGTTGAACGTTCGCAGCGCCATCCAGTACTGGGCAAGACCGCGTCGTGTTGCTACTGTTAGCAATGTTATTTGTGTTAACAGCGTGACTTCACGCGGCCTGTGACACGATTCGGGGACTCATGAGCAAGACGCGCTTCGGCCAGGGGGCACTCAGCGCGGCGACCGGCGCACGACCGCGCCGCCTCGTCGCGATCGCCGCTGTGCTCGCCACGCTCGTCACGGGCACCATCCTCGGCAGCACTCCGCCGGCGTTCGCGAAGGACTACCCCACGTGGGACGACGTCGCCGCGGTGCGCAACGACGAGGCGGCCACGAAGAACCAGATCGCCGCGATCGAGGCGCTCCTCGGCCAGCTCGAGGCGGAGGTCAAGCGCACGCAGGAGGACGCCCAGAAGAAGGGTGAGATCTGGGGCGCCGCCGACTCCAAGTTCCAGGCGGCGTCCGCCCGGGCGGCGAACCTCCTGGAGCAGGCGGAGGCAGCGGATGCCGCGGCCACCCAGTCCGAGCAGCGGGCCGGCCAGATGGCGGCGCAGCTCGTGCGCGCCGGCGGCGGGGATGTCACGGCCAACCTCCTGGCGAACTCCGGCAACGCCGACAGCCTGCTCTACGGCCTCGGTATGTCGAGCAAGATCGCGGAGCAGGCCAACGCGATCTACGAGCGCGCCCTCCTCGACCGCAACACCGCGCAGGCCCTCACCGACCAGGCCGAGGTCGCTCGCGACGAGCTCGAGGTGCTCAAGATCGCCGCCGAGAAGGCGTTCCAGGAGGCGCAGGCCGCGTCGCAGGCGGCGCAGGCCGCGCTCGCCGAGCAGCAGGACAACCAGGCCCGCCTCCAGCAGCAGCTCATCGTGCTCAAGGAGAAGCGCGCCGCGACCGAGGCGGACTACCTCGCGGGGGTGCAGGAGCGCATCAACTCGGGGGCCTCCCTCGACGCCGGCGAGATCAGCCTCAGCGGCTGGGCCAAGCCGGTCAATGGGCGCATCACCGACAACTTCGGCTACCGCATCCCGCCGACCTCCGGCGCGTCGAGCTACCACCAGGGCACCGATCTCGGCGCGGGCTGCGGCCAGCCGATCTTCGCGGCGAGCTCCGGCACCGTCGTGTACGCCGGCTGGAACGGCGGCTACGGCAACTTCATCCTCATCGACCACGGCGGCGGCGTGCAGACGGCTTACGGGCACATCGTCAACGGCGGCATCCTGGTCAGCTACGGCCAGAACGTCGGCGTCGGCACGCGCATCGCGAGCGTCGGCACGACCGGTGCGTCCACCGGCTGCCACCTTCACCTGGAGGTGCGCATCTGGGGTTCCGCGACCGACCCGGTGCCGTTCTTCCGAGGACAGGGAATCACGCTTGGCTAATCGCTCCGAAGTCAGGGAGCGGTGATGCGAGCGCGTTACCGCTACTTCGGAGCACCCATTGCGGCCGCGAGCCTGCTGCTGACGCTCGGCGTCGCGGCACCGGCATCCGCCGACGACTACCCGTCGTGGGACGACGTGCTCGCCGCGCGCGAGAACGAGGCGCAGACGCAAGCGGCGATCGACGAGATCGAGGGGCTCCTCGTGGGCCTCGAGAACGAGGCGGCCGAACTGGGGCGCACCGCCCAGATCAAGGCCGAGGAGTACAACGCCGCCCGCGTCGCCCTCGACACGGCGACCGCGCGCGCGGATCGGCTGGATGCCCAGGCCGACGCCGCCTCGGAGCGCGCCGAGCAGTCCAGCCAGCGTGCCGGGCAGCTCATCGCCCAGCTCGCGCGCACCGGAGGCGGCAGTCTCACGCTCGAGCTGTTCCTCAGCCCGAACGCGGACGACCTCCTCGGTGCCCTCGGCACGGCGAGCAAGGTGACGGAGCAGGCGCGCGAGATCTACGAGCAGGCGACCCTCGACCGCAACCTCGCCCAGTCGCTCACCGCCCAGGCGCGCGTCGCCGAGGTGGAGCGCCAGGAGGTCGCCGCCGACGCGCAGAAGGCGCTCGATGCGGCCAAGGCGGCGTCGGATGCCGCGGCCGCCCGAGTCGCGGAGCAGCAGGCCGCCTCCGACCAGATGTACGCCCAGCTCGCGACCCTCCGCGGCACGACCGCCGACGTCGAGGCCCGGTACATGGAGGGCGTCACCCAGGAGCAGGAGGAGCAGAACGCTCCGCCGCCCCCGAGCGGCGGCCCCGCGCCCAACCCGCCACCGCCCGCACCGAACGCGTCAGCGGCCGCCGGGGCGATCGCCTTCGCCTACGCCCAGCTCGGCGACCCGTACGTGTTCGCGGGCTCCGGCCCGGACGCGTGGGACTGCTCGGGACTCACCCAGGCGGCGTACGCGTCGGTCGGCGTGTACATCGGCGCCCACCTCGTGTCGAGCCAGTACTACACGATGGCGAACCAGGGCAGGTTGGTGCCGATCGGCCAGATGGTGGCGGGCGACCTCATCTTCTACGCCGATGGCGGCGGGTTCTACCACGTGACGCTCTACGTGGGCGGGGGCATGATGATCGAGGCCCCGCGGCCCGGAGTACCGGTGCGGGTGACCCCGGTGCGGTACTCCGACATCATGCCGTACGCGGGTCGGCCGACCCCGTAGGGGCGGCGGGGCGGGTGGCCCGACGCCCGAGACGGGCGTCGGCGCTGGCGACGCGCGAAGGCCAGAAATGGCCTTCGCCCCAAGCGTCAGCGCGCCTTGTACGCGGCGAGGCCGGCCTGCACGACCGCCTCGGCCTCGGCGGCGTCGCCCCAGCCGTCGATCTTGACCCACTTGCCGGGCTCGAGGTCCTTGTAGTGCTCGAAGAAGTGCTCGATCTCCTTCTTCGTGAACTCGGGGATGTCGGCGAGGTCCTGGATGTGGGCCCAGCGCGGGTCCTTCGCCTGGACGCAGATGACCTTCGCGTCGCTGCCGCCGTCGTCGGTCATGTTGAACACGGCGACCGGGCGCACCGAGATGCCGACGCCCGGGAAGGTGGGCGCGTCGAGCAGGATGAGCGCGTCCACCGGGTCGCCGTCGAGGCCGAGCGTGTGCTCGAAGAAGCCGTAGTCGGTCGGGTACTGGAACGTGGTGAAGAGGTAGCGGTCCAGGAAGACGCGACCGGTCTCGTGGTCGACCTCGTACTTGTTGCGGCTCCCGGCGGGAATCTCGACGACGACGTCGTAGGCGGCCATGCGTGTGCTCCTTGGATGATCGGCGGAATGCTGCACTAACGTTAGCTGATGCCGCCCGACCGCCCCAGACTCACCCCCGCGATCGCGGATGTGCGCCGGGCGGTGCGGGCGTCTCTCCCGTCCGACGGGCTCGTCATCGTCGCCCTCTCCGGCGGCCCCGACTCCCTCGCGCTCGCCGCCGCGACCGCGTTCGAGGCACCCCGCGCGGGGCTGCGCGCCGGCGCCGTGATCGTCGACCACGGTCTCCAGCCCGAATCGGCGGATGCCGCGGCGCACGCATCCCGCCAAGCCCACGCTCTCGGCCTCGACCCCGTGGAGCTCAGGCGAGTGGCGGTCGGCCGGGACGGCGGCCCCGAGGCCGCCGCCCGCGCCTCCCGGTACTCCGCACTCGAGTCCGTGGCGGCGCAGACCGGCGCGGTCGCGGTGCTCCTCGGCCACACGCTCGACGACCAGGCGGAGACCGTGCTGCTGGGTCTCGCCCGGGGCAGTGGGGCGACGAGCATCCGGGGCATGGAGCCGGTGTCGGGGCTGTACCGTCGGCCACTGCTGGGCATCCGGCGCGCGACGACGGTGCAGGCGTGCGCGGATGCCGGGCTCGAGCCCTGGCTCGACCCGCAGAACGACGACCCGGCGTTCACGCGGGTGCGGGTGCGTCGCACCGTGCTGCCCGTGCTCGAGCAGGAGCTCGGCCCGGGCATCCCGGAGGCGCTCGCGCGCACCGCGGAGCAGCTCCGGGAGGACGCCGACGCGCTCGACCACTTTGCGGAGGAGATCGCGGAAGACCTCGCCGAGCACTCGGAGGCCGGTATCTCGCTGCCCGTCAAGGCGCTCGAGGTGCAGCCGGCGGCGCTGCGGCAGCGGCTCATCCGGCTCGCGGTGGCGAGCGAGTTCCACGTGTCGCTCTCCCGCGCGCAGACCCTCGAGGTCGCGCGGCTCGTCACCGACTGGCACGGGCAGTCGGGAGTCGACCTGCCCGGCGTTAGGGTGGAACGGCGCAGCGGACTGCTCCACTTCACGGCCACGGGATAGGGAATCGCCATGGAATTCAGCGACGTCGAGAACGACCTGGCGGAGGTGCTCCTCACCGAGTCCGACATCCACGAGAAGATCGCCGAGCTCGCCCGGGCGATCGAGGCGGACTACGACGGCGAGAAGCTCCTCGTCGTCGGGGTGCTGCGCGGCGCCGTCATGGTGATGGCCGACCTCGCCCGCGAGCTCAAGCTGCCTGGCCTCGAGATGGACTGGATGGCGGTCTCCTCGTACGGCGCCGGCACCCAGTCGAGCGGTGTGGTGCGCATCCTCAAAGACCTCGACTCCGACCTCGAGGGGCGCAAGGTGCTCATCGTCGAGGACATCATCGACTCGGGCCTCACGCTGTCGTGGCTGCGCGCGAACCTCGAGAGCCGGGGGGCGGCATCCGTTGAGATCTGCGCTCTGCTGCGCAAGCCGGATGCCGCGAAGGTCGAGGTCGACGTGCGCTACGTGGGCTTCGACATCCCCAACAAGTTCGTCGTCGGCTACGGGCTCGACTTCGCGGAGAAGTACCGCAATCTGCGCGGCGTCGCCGTGCTCGCGCCGCACGTCTACTCCTGACCCGGTGCCCGAGGATGACCCCCGTTCTGGGGTCATACTCCGGAGGCGGGCTGTACCCCGCACCCGATAGGGTGATGCAGACGGCCGCACGGGGACGCGGTCGCATCCAAGGGGACGGAAACATCCATGCGCAACGTTGCGAAAACCACTCTGGCCGCACTCTCCGTAGCGGCGGTGATCACTCTGGGCATCCCCTCGGCTGCCTTCGCCGCAGGGCCTGGCGTCGGCGATGTGAGCGACGCCATGATCTACGGCACCGACGGGCCGGTCGGTTCGATCGTCGCGGAGCTCTCCGACGAGGACGACGACACGGAGACCGTGGCGCTGCCGTTCCCCATCAACTTCTTCGGGACCGCCTACGCGGCCCTCTGCATCAGCACCAACGGGGTGGTCTACCCGGTGCCGACCACCGCTGACAGCTGCGAGGACGAGTACGACGAGAACCTCGCGGACCTGGCCGAGGACTCGGAGGCTCCGGTGATCGCCGCGCTCGCCGCCGACATCGACCTCGAGAACAAGGTCGAGGACGCCGACGGCAACCCGATCACCGACGACGGCTTCGGTGTGCCGGCGGAGATATACTTCGGCACCACGACGGTCGACGGCAAGGACGCTGTCGTCATCACCTGGTACCGGGTCCAGATGTTCGACGACGACAACGACAAGACTCTGAGCAACACGTTCCAGATCGTGTTCATCAAGGAAGCGACGACCGACGGAGACACGGTCGGCTACGACTTCACCATCCAGTTCAACTTCGGCACCGCGACCGACCCGGAAGACGGCTACGTCGTCGACAGTGAGGAGTGCACCGATGAGGAGTCCGAGGAGACCCCCGTCGACTGCTACCGCTGGGGAGTTGGCTGGGCCAACTGGGATGGCACGACCGCTACCCCCTTCGAGCTGTTCCCGACGACCCCGCGCGGCGCGCTCGTCGACGGCGCCGCCACGTCGCTGACCGCCAACAGCCTCAACAGCTCCGTCCTCGGCCGCTACACGTGGGGCATGGTGGGCGGCGTGACCGTCGGCTTCGCCGTTCCCCAGATGGGCGGTGCGCCGGAGGCGGCGCCGCAGCTCGCGGCGACCGGTTCTGAGAACTCCGTGCTCGGCATCGCCGGCATCGGTCTCGCCGTGATCCTGGCCGGGGGCGTCCTGCTCCTGCGCCGCTCGGCGAAGAGCAGCTAGCAGCCCCCCCTGCTTGCAGCTTCCCTGTGAAGGGCGCGTCTTCCCCCGGACGCGCCCTTCACGCTTATCCGAGGGGATGCTCGTGCAGCGCTCCGCGCTGGGCGAACATCCAGCCCTCCTCCAGCGCAACACCGGTAGCCTTACAGGACGTTTCTCGTGAGGAAGGTGCCGGGGCGCCCAGAGCCCGGAACAACATGGACATCAAGCGCATTTTCCGCGGCCCGATCATCTACATCCTGCTCGCCATCGCAGTCGTCGCGATCGGCTCGAGCCTCCTCACTGCGAGCGGCTTCCGCGAGATCACCACGCAGGAGGGACTCGACCTCCTCAAGGGCACGACCGTCGAGTCGGCGAAGATCGTCGACGGCGAGCAGCGCGTAGACCTCACCCTGAGCGAGGCCGACGGCGACAACGGCACGAAGGTGCAGTTCTACTACGTCGCCCCCCGCGGCCCCGAGGTCATCGACGCGATCAACTCGGCGAAGCTCGACAACTTCGACGACGAGGTGCCGCAGACCAACTTCTTCACGAGTCTGCTGGGGATCCTCCTCCCGTTCCTCATCATCGGCGTCATCTTCTACTTCCTCCTGAGCCGCATGCAGGGCGGCGGCAACCGCGTCATGCAGTTCGGCAAGTCGAAGGCCAAGCTCGTCGGCAAGGAGGCCCCGAAGGTCACGTTCGCGGATGTCGCGGGCTCCGACGAGGCGATCGAGGAGCTCGAGGAGATCAAGGACTTCCTCAAGGACCCGGCGAAGTTCCAGGCCGTGGGAGCGCGCATCCCCAAGGGCGTGCTGCTCTATGGCCCTCCCGGAACCGGGAAGACGCTCCTCGCCCGCGCGACCGCCGGCGAGGCGGGCGTTCCCTTCTACACGATCTCCGGTTCGGACTTCGTCGAGATGTTCGTGGGTGTGGGTGCAAGCCGCGTGCGCGACCTGTTCGACCAGGCGAAGCAGAACTCGCCCGCGATCATCTTCATCGACGAGATCGACGCGGTCGGCCGTCACCGCGGTGCCGGTATCGGCGGCGGCAACGACGAGCGCGAGCAGACGCTCAACCAGCTGCTCGTCGAGATGGACGGCTTCGACGTCAAGACCAACGTCATCCTCATCGCGGCGACGAACCGCCCCGACGTGCTCGACCCCGCGCTCCTGCGCCCGGGCCGCTTCGACCGCCAGATCGGCGTCGACGCGCCCGACCTGCAGGGCCGCAAGCGCATCCTCGAGGTGCACGCCAAGGGCAAGCCGATGGCGGACGGCGTCAACCTCGAGGTGCTCGCCCGCAAGACGCCCGGCTTCACGGGGGCCGATCTCGCGAACGTGCTCAACGAGGCCGCGCTTCTCACCGCCCGCAGCAACGCGCAGCTCATCGACAACCGCGCCCTCGACGAGGCCGTCGACCGCGTCATGGCCGGCCCGCAGCGCCGCACCCGCCTGATGAACGACAAGGAGAAGCTCATCACGGCGTACCACGAGGGCGGCCACGCCCTCGCCGCGGCATCCATGCGCAACACCGACCCCGTGACGAAGGTGACGATCCTCCCGCGCGGTCGCGCCCTCGGCTACACGATGGTGCTCCCCCTCGAGGACAAGTACTCGGTCACCCGCAACGAGCTGCTCGACCAGCTCACGTACGCGATGGGTGGCCGCGTCGCCGAGGAGATCGTGTTCCACGACCCCACGACCGGGGCATCCAACGACATCGAGAAGGCGACGTCGATCGCGCGCCGCATGGTCACCGAGTACGGGATGTCGGCGCGCGTCGGCTCCGTGAAGCTCGGCCAGGCCTCGAGCGAGCCGTTCCTCGGCCGCGATATGGGCCACCAGCGCGACTACTCCGACACGATCGCCGAGACGATCGACGAGGAGGTGCGCGCGCTCATCGAGCAGGCGCACGACGAGGCGTGGCAGGTGCTCAACGCGAACCGTGACATCCTCGACAACCTCGCTACCGAG
Source organism: Antiquaquibacter soli (assembly GCF_030580675.1). GTDB lineage: Bacteria > Actinomycetota > Actinomycetes > Actinomycetales > Microbacteriaceae > Rhodoglobus > Rhodoglobus soli. Next base: position 96,156 of record NZ_JAUQUB010000002.1, read on the forward strand.
CTCCTCGAGAAGGAGACGCTCGATCACGAGCAGCTCGCCGCGATCTTCGAGAACGTCGAGAAGCTCCCCGAGCGCCCGACGTGGCTGTCGAGCGAGGCCCGACCGCTCTCCGACCGCCCGCCGGTCGCGATCCCGTCGAAGCTCCCCGTCGACGGCAGCCTCTCCGAGGGCGGCGTCGAGTCGGACTACCCGGAGAAGCCGAAGCGCGCTCCCCGGCCGCGCAAGACGCCCGGCATCGCGACCGCCTAGGAGGCCGCCCATGGCCATCGACTCCGGACGCATCGAAGCGGCCGTTGCCGACATCCTCGTCGCCATCGGCGAGGACCCGGCGCGACCGGGTCTCGAGTCGACCCCGCAGCGCGTCGCCCAGGCCTACGCCGACTTCTTCTCCGGCGTGGGTGTCGACCCGCGCGAGCACCTCGTGGACACCGTCGAGCTCGAGCCCGGTCAGCTCGGCGAGCTCGTCCTGCTGCGCGACATCGCGTTCCGCTCGATCTGCGAGCACCACCTGCTGCCCTTCCTCGGCACGGCCCACGTCGCGTACGTCCCGGGGTCGCGCGTCGTCGGCCTCGGCAAGCTCCCGCGCGTCGTCGAGACGCTCGCGTCCCGCCCGCAGCTGCAGGAGCGCCTCACCGAGGAGATCGCGGATGCCCTCGCCGACGGCCTCGACGCGGCGGGCGTGCTCGTGGTGCTCGACGCCGTGCACGGCTGCGTGTCCGCCCGGGGCGTGCGCCAGGCGACGAGCTCGACGGTGACGATGGCGACGCGCGGAACCCTCGCCGACCCGGTGCAGCGCGCCGAGGTCATGGCCCTCATCGGGGGCGGCAGCGGCGCCGGGAGCGGGGCCGCATCGTGACCCACATCCTCGCGATCCTCAACGTCACCCCCGACTCGTTCAGCGACGGCGGCGAGCTCGTCGACGCGGCGGCGGCCATCGCACGCGGAATCGAGCTGCGGGATGCCGGTGCCGACCTCGTCGACGTCGGTGGCGAGTCCACCCGCCCCGGTGCCTCGAGCATCAGCCCCGCCGAGGAGCTCGCCCGCGTCCTCCCCGTCGTCCGGGGACTCGTCGACGCGGGAGTGGCGGTGAGCGTCGACACGATGAACGCGAGCACGGCGGCGGAGGTGGCGGCGGCGGGAGCATCCGTCATCAACGACGTGTCGGGCGGGCTGCACGACCCCGAGATGTACCGGGTGGTAGCGGGACTCGACGTCGGCTACATCGCGATGCACTGGCGCGGCCCGAGCGGCACTGTCGCGGAGTACGGCGACGTCGTGGCCGACGTCCGTGCCGACCTCAAGGCGCGCGTCGCGGAGATGGCGGTGTGGGGCATCGACCCCGAGCGCGTCGTACTCGACCCGGGGCTGGGTTTCTCCAAGGACGCCGACCAGAACTGGCAACTGCTCGGGCGGCTCGACGAGCTCGCGAGCCTCGGGTTCCCGTTGCTGGTCGGGGCATCCCGCAAGAGGTTCCTGTCCCCGTGGGGGGCGAAGGCGAAGGAGCGCGACGAGGCCACCGCGGTCGTGAGCGCCCTCGCCGCTGCCTCCGGCGCGTGGGGCGTGCGCGTGCACGACGTCGCGTCGACGCGGCGCGCGCTCGACGTGCAGTCGGCGTGGGAAGGCGGTCGCGGCTAGTGGACTTCATGGACGAGATCAGCCTCACCGGGCTGCGCGCGAACGCCCATCACGGCGTGCTCGAGCACGAGCGGCGCACCGGTCAGGTGTTCGTGATCGACGTGGTCGTGTACCTGCCGCTCGCGGACGCCGGCCGCACCGACGACCTCGACCGCACCATCCACTACGGCGAGCTCGCCGAGCAGATCGTCGCCGCCGTCGAGCGCGACCCCGTCGACCTCATCGAGACCGTCGCCGAGCGCGTCGCCGAGGTCGTGCTCGCCCACGACGCCGCGCAGCTCACGAAGGTCACCGTCCACAAGCCGAGCGCTCCGATCTCCGTTCCGTTCGACGACGTCGCCGTGACGATCACCCGCGGTCGACGGCAGAACGCGGGGCCCGTCGGGTTCAGCGCGTGAGCGGCGCCCGCGCGGTCATCGCGCTCGGCAGCAACCTCGGCGATCGCGAGGCGACCCTGCTCGCCGCGACTCGCGAGATCGCCGACCTCGAGGGAGTGGAGCTCGTCGCCGCCTCGGGAGCCGTCGAGACCGTCGCCCTCAAGCCCGAGGGGGAGGACCCGGATGCCCCCGCCTACCTCAACGCGGTCGTGGTCGTCGAGTCGGCGCTCGAGCCCCTCGACCTGCTGCACCTCCTCCGCGAGATCGAGCAGCGGCACGGTCGCGTCCGGGCCGAGCGCTGGGGCGACCGCACGCTCGACCTCGACCTCATCGATGTCGCCGGGGTCACGCTGCGCACCGAGGAGCTCACGCTCCCGCATCCGCGCGCCGCCGAGCGCGCCTTCGTGCTCGAACCGTGGCTGCAGGCCGACCCGGATGCCCGGCTCACCGGTCACGGCCGGGTGCGCGACCTCCTGGAGGCGCTGTGACCCGCACGAAGCCCCTGCACCTCGTCGTGCTCGCCGCGCTCGGGGCCGCCCTCGCGTGGTTCCTGCAGACGGCGCTCGCGGCGAGCGGCAACGCGATCGTGCTGCCCCCGGTGACGCTCGCGTTCGCGCTCGCCCTCATCGGCGGAATCGTCGTGCTCATGGCGCTTCCGGTGCGAAGGGTGTCCCGCCGCGTCGAGGGCGCGACTGTCGACCCCTTCTACGCGACTCGCGTCGTGATGCTCGCCAAGGCGTCGAGCCTGAGCGGGGCGCTCCTCGGCGGCGCCGGACTCGGCATCACGGCCTACCTCCTGAGCCGCTCCGTGATCCCCGGGGTAGGCTCGGTGGCGATGGCGCTCGCCTCGACGGTGGGCGCGATCATCCTGCTCGTGGGAGGCCTCGTGGCCGAGCACATGTGCACGATCCCGCCCGACGACGACGACCCGCGCGAGGGTCGTCCCGACCCTCGAGGACTCTCGTGACGCTCGAACTGCCCGACACCGAGTGGCGCCGCGTGTCGCCCAAGTACATCGTCGTCGACCTCGTCGGCACGCTCATCGGCGGCGCCGTCGTCGTGGGGGCGACCTCGATCGCGCCCGCGGTCTCCGGGGTGACGTGGCTGTGGGTCATCCCCGCCGCCCTCGCGGTCGGCTTCGTCGTGCTGCTCGCGTTCACCCCCCGGCGGGTGCGTGCGATCGGCTACCAGCTCCGCGCGGACGACCTGCTCTTCCGCAAGGGCATCATGTTCCAGCGGTTCGTGGCGGTGCCCTACGGTCGGATGCAGCTCGTCGATGTGAACCGCGGACCTCTCGCTCGCGCCGTCGGGCTCAGCGAGCTCAAGTTCGTCACCGCGGCGGCGGCGACCGCTGTCACCATCCCGGGCCTGCCCGAGGCGGAGGCGGAGGAGCTGCGCGACCGCCTCGTCGAGCTCGCCGAGAGCCGCCGGGCGGGACTGTGACCGAGCCCGCGCCGACGCCGGAGGCGGTGGACGGAGCCGTCTCGACCTCCGCCGACCTCGCCGACGGGCGGTGGCACCGCCTCCACCCGGCGACTCCGCTCCTGCGCGGCGGGATCGCGTTCATCGCCATCCTCGGCGTCATCGTGGTGAACCTCCGCGACGTCGCGATCGAGATCGTCTTCGGCGGCGGCAACGACTGGGATGACGAGTACGACCCGATCACGTTCATCCTCGAGCACGACTACCTCGGCTTCGTCATCCTCGCCATCATCGGCGGCCTCCTCCTGTCGATCCTCGCCTTCTACCTGTCGTGGCGGATGCACACCTTCCGCATCACGGACGAGCTCGTGGAGGTGCGCTCGGGCATCCTGTTCCGCACGCACCGCCGCGGACGGCTGGACCGCATCCAGGGCATCAACATCGTGCGGCCGTTCCTGGCACGGCTGTTCGGCGCCGCGAAGCTCGAGGTGACGGTCGCCGGCCAGGACGCCAACATCCCGCTCGCCTACCTCTCCTCGGGTGCGGCTGACGAGCTGCGCCGGCAGATCCTGTGGCTCGCGTCGGGGTCCGCCCGGGCGGAGTCGGCCGATGCAGGGGCTGCCGCTCCCGCCGGGGTCGCCGGTCCCGCCGGCAGCATCGTCGACCAACGGGTCGCCGAGCTCCTCGCCCCCGAGCTCGACCCTGCGCTCGCCGCCCCCGAGTCGGTCGTCAAGATGCACCCCGGTCGACTCGCTGGGTCGCTGCTGCTGAGCGGCACGACGATCGTGGTGCTCGCGGCGGCGATCGTCGCGACCATCGTCATCGTGCGCACGGGCGAGGCGTTCTTCCTGTTCGCTTTCGTTCCCGGCATCATCGGCGTCGGCTCGTTCTACGTGAACCGGGTCACGCGCTCGCTGAGGTACAGCATCGCCTCGACGCCCGACGGGGTCCGGGTCGGATTCGGCCTGCTCTCCACGAGCAACGAGACCCTCCCACCTGGGCGCATCCACGCGGTGCAGGTGATGCAGCCGCTGCTGTGGCGGCCCGCGGGGTGGTGGCAGGTGTCGATCAACCGGGCATCCACGTCGTCGGCGCAGGGAGCCGCGGGCCAGGCGAACACCGTCATCCTCCCCGTCGGCACCCTCTCCGACGTGCGCAAAGTTCTCGAGCTCGTGCTGCCGCTCATGGTCGACGAGGAGTCGATCGCCCTCCTCGAGCGCGGCCTCGTGTCGAAGGGCGGCGACGACGGCTTCGTGAACTCGCCGCGCCGGGCCGCGCCGATCCGCTGGTTCTCCTGGCGCCGCAACGGATTCGCGATCACCTCGAGCGCCGTCCTTCTGCGCAAGGGCGCCATCTGGCGCGAGCTCGTGATCGTGCCGCAAGCGCGCATGCAGAGCGTCGCGCTGGCGCAGGGGCCGCTGCTGCGCCGCTTGCGGCTCGCGACCGTGCGGCTGCACACCGTCGCCGGTCCGATCTCCGCACGGCTCGGCGCGATCGATGAGACTGTCGCCGTCCGGTTCTTCCAGGATGCCGCTGCCGAGGCGATCGCCGCCGGCACCGCCGACCGCAGCCACCGCTGGCGCGCTCCCCTCGTGGAGCCGCCCGCGGAGCCGGAGCAGGCGTGACCGCCGCCGGCCGACTCGGCGTCGGCGTCATTGGAGGAGGCCGCGTCGGACCGGTCCTCGGGGCGGGCCTCGCCGCCGCGGGTCACGCCGTCACGGGGGTCGCGACGGTGAGCGACGAGGGTCGCGAGCGCGCCCACGCGCTCCTGCCGCAGGCGCCCATCCTCGAGATCCCGCAGCTCGTCGAGCGCAGCGAGCTCGTGCTGCTCGCCATCCCGGAGGCGGAGATCGAGTCGTTCGTGTCCGGTCTCGCGGCGGCGGGCGTCTGGCAGCCCGGTCAGCTCGTGCTGCACACCGCTCCGGGCCTCGGCTGGTCGGTGCTGCAGCCGGCCGTCTCGGCCGGGGCGATACCGCTCGCCGTGCATCCGGCCATGTCCTTCACGGGCACGAGCATGGATCTCGTGCGGCTCCGCGAGAGCTACTGCGCCGTCACCGCGCCGACGCCCGTGCTGCCGATCGCCCAGGCCCTCGTCGTCGAGCTCGGCGCAGAGCCGGTCGTGATCGCCGACGCCGACCGCCCCGCCTACGCGGAGGCCATCGCGACGGCGACGAGCTTCTCCTCGGCGATCGTGCGCCAGTCGGTCGACATGCTGGGCGCGCTCGGACTGGATGCCCCCGCTCGCGTCATCGCGCCCCTCGTGCGCTCCGCGGTCGAGAACGCCCTGCAGTCGCCCGAGTAGCGGCCGGTGAGCCGTGGCGCGCTGGCCCCGTTCCGCCCGCCCGTTCCGCCCGCCCGTTCCGCCCGCCCGTTCCGCCCGCCCGTTCCGCCCGCCCGTTCCGCCCGCCTCCCTTCCGAAACGACGGAGATCCGAGCCATCCGGCACGGTGCATCGCGGCGCGCCGACCCCCGCAGCGTGCGTCTCCGTCGATCCGGAGAGTCGCCGGGATGCGCCCCCGCGGCTGATCAGCCGCGGACGCCCGCGGCCCCGCCCCCTACGATGGTCCGGTGAGTGCTCAGCGTCGACCCCGCGTGATCGAGACCGTGCGAGAGATGCGCGAGGCGGTCGCCGCCGAGCGCGCCGCCGGTCGCACTGTCGCGCTGACCCCCACGCTCGGCGCCCTCCACGAGGGCCACCTCGCGCACGTGCGCCGCGCCGCCGAGATCGCCGACACCCGAGTCGTCTCCATCTTCCTCAACCCGACCCAGTTCACCCAGCCCGCCGACCTCGAGCGCTACCCGCGCACCCTCGACGCCGACGTCGACCTGCTCGCCGGCGAGGGCGTCGACCTGGTCTTCGCCCCGAGCGTCGACGAGATGTACCCGACCGGGCCGACCGCGACGACCGTCTCGGCGGGCGCCGTCGGCTCCACGTTCGAGGGCCGCCTCCGTCCCGGCCACTTCGATGCCGTGCTCACCGTCGTCGCCAAGCTCCTCGGTATCGTCACGCCCGACGTCGTCACGTTCGGGCAGAAGGATGCCCAGCAGCTGTTCGTCGTGAAGCGCATGGTCGGCGACCTCAACATCGCCACCCGCGTCGAGACCATTCCTACCGTGCGCGAGCCGGACGGGTTGGCCCTCTCAAGCCGCAACCGCTTCCTCTCCGCGAGCGAGCGGACGGCGGCGCGCACCCTGTCCGCCGCCCTCGAGGCCGCCGTCTCAGCGGGGGAGCGCGGCATCGACGCGGCGCTCGCCGCGGCCCAGGGGGCACTCATGGGCGAGGAGCTCGTCGACCTGGATTACTTCGCGATCGTGCATCCGGCGACCTTCCGTCCCGTCGACGACGACTACCGCGGGCCGGCGATCGCGATCGTCGCCGCGACCCTGGGGAGCACACGGCTCATCGACAACGAGCCGCTCCGCATCGGCTGACGCCTCCGCCGAGCCACTCGGGGCGAGCCGGTACGCTTAACCCCCGTGACTGACGAGACCACTCCCGCACCCGAACTGACCGAGGCCGAAGTCTCGGAGCAGAAGGCCGTGCGTCTCGAGAAGCGCGAGCGCCTCATCGCCTCGGGCGCCGGCGCCTACCCGGTCGGCGTCGACATCACGACCACGATCCCCGAGGTCCGCGCCAAGTACCCTGCCCTGGAGCCGGATGCCACGACCGGCGACGTCGTCGGACTCGCGGGTCGCATCGTCCACCTCCGCAACACCGGCAAGCTGTGCTTCGCCGCCCTGCAGTCCGGCGACGGCCAGCGCATCCAGGCGATGATCTCCCTCGCCGAGGTGGGCGAGGAGTCGCTCGAGCGCTGGAAGGAGCTCGTCGACCTCGGCGACCACGTCTTCGTCTCCGGCGAGGTCATCTCGAGCCGCCGCGGCGAGCTGTCGATCCTCGCGCGCGACTGGGCGATCACCTCGAAGGCGATCCTGCCGCTGCCGAACCTGCACACCGAGCTCAGCGACGAGGCGCGCGTGCGCAGCCGCTACCTCGACCTCATCGTGCGCGAGCAGGCCCGCTACACGGTCCGCGCGCGCGCCGCGGTCAACGCCTCCCTGCGCTCGACGTTCGCCGGCCACGGCTACCTCGAGGTCGAGACGCCGATGCTGCAGGTCATCCACGGCGGGGCATCCGCGCGCCCCTTCGTCACCCACTCCAACGCGTTCGACACCGAGCTGTACCTGCGCATCGCCCCGGAGCTCTTCCTCAAGCGCGCCGTCGTCGGCGGCATCGAGCGGGTGTTCGAGATCAACCGCAACTTCCGCAACGAGGGCGCCGACTCCACGCACAGCCCCGAGTTCGCCATGCTCGAGGCGTACCAGGCCTACGGCGACTACAACCAGATGGCCGACCTCACGCAAGAGCTCGTGCAGGATGCCGCGCGCGCCGTCTCGGGCGGGCTCGTGGTCACGTGGGCCGACGGCACCGAGTACGACCTCGGCGGGGACTGGGACCGTATCTCGATGTACCAGTCCCTCAACGAGGCATCCGGTCTGTCCGTCACCCCGCAGACGCCGGTCGCCGAGCTTCAGGCCCACGCCGACTCGATCGGTGTCGAGGTGAAGCTCGCCACGCACGGCAAGCTCGTCGAGGAGCTGTGGGAGCACTACGTCAAGGGCGACCTGCACCGGCCGACCTTCGTCATGGACTTCCCTGTGGACACCTCGCCGCTCGTGCGCGACCACCGCTCCATCGAGGGCGTCGTCGAGAAGTGGGACCTGTACGTGCGCGGCTTCGAGCTCGCGACCGGCTATTCCGAGCTCGTCGACCCGGTCATCCAGCGGGAGCGCTTCGTCGAGCAGGCGAAGCTCGCGAGCAAGGGCGACGACGAGGCGATGCGCCTCGACGAGGAGTTCCTGCGCGCGCTCGAGCACGGCATGCCCCCGTCGGGCGGCATGGGGATGGGCATCGACCGGCTGCTCATGGCGATCACCGGCCTCGGCATTCGGGAGACCATCCTGTTCCCCCTCGTAAAGTAGGAGTCATGACCGACCTGAAGCTCCCCGGCGAGGACGACAAGAAGAAGGGCGAGGTCTCCTTCGCCCGCATCGCCATCTGGGTGATCGTGGGCGGGATCGGGCTCTACCTGGTCGCGAGCGGCGTCATCGGCATCCTCACCAAGGGCAGCTAGCCGGGTGGATCGCCGCACCTCCCGGCTCGTCACGACCCTCGCCCTCGTCGGGATGCTCGTCGTCGTCGCGATCGTCTGGCTGGTGTCCAGCTTCTAGCCGGTAACCTGGAGCCATGCCCCAGGACTTCTGGCTCAACGCCCTCTACTCGGTGGCGCCGACCATCCTCGTCGGGCTCGTGTTCTGGTTCATCCTGCGCGCGATCATCCGGGCCGACCGCACGGAGCGCGACACGCGCGCCAAGATCGAGGCCGAGGAGCGGCAGCGGCTCGGTATGCCGCCCGCCGAGTAGCGCGCCTCCGCGTCGCCCAGTGTTCCGATTTTGTCGCTCTGGGGGCGCCTATTCCGACCAAATCGGAACACTCGGCGAAAGCCTCACCACTACCCGCGCGGCTTGAGGCGGATCGGCGGCAGCACGGGCGCCGGCAAGGCGTCACCGTCATAGCCGGTTACGGGCGCGAAGCGGCGTCCCGACTCCCAGTCCTCGCGGTACTCGGCGATCTCCTCGTGAGTGCGGCCGATGAAGTTCCACCACATGACGATCTGCTCGCCGAGCGGCACTCCTCCGATGAGCAGGAGCCGGGCATCCGTCGCCCCCGCCGTCAGCGTGAGCCGGGATGACCCGGGCGGCACGTACGCCAGGTGCGAGACGGGCACGCCCACGCCGTCGACCGAGACCTCCCCGGTGTCGAGGAGCACGCCGAACTCGAAGCGCTCATCGACGTCGAGGTCGACGGATGCCCCGGCCGGCAGGTCGACCTGGGCGCCGAGCAGCTCGGTGAACACCCGCGCGCTCGAGGTCGACCCGGCGAGGCTGCCGAGGAACACCCGCAGGGTCGCGTCGCCGACCGTGATCGCTGCCGGGGTGTAGCTCTCGAAGAACGGATCGGTGTGCCGGTCGGCATCGGGGAGGGCGACCCAGAGCTGGGCGCCGTGGAGGAGGGGCGCCGGCGTGCCGGGCAGCGAGACCTCGGAGTGCGCGATGCCGCGCCCCGCGGTCATGAGGTTGAGGCCGCCGGGCACGATGACGGCGTGGCTGCCGACCCCGTCGCGGTGCTCGATCTCGCCCGAGAACAGCCAGCTCACGGTCTGCAGTCCGGTGTGGGGGTGCGGCGGCACATCCATCGCCGTGCGCTCGGGACCGTAGTGGTCGACGAAGCACCACGCCCCGATCAGGCTGCGCGCCTTCTGCGGGAGGGTGCGCCGCACTCCCATCGCGCGGGGTCCGCCGAGGGGCACGTCGCGGGGTTCGAGGATCTCGATTCCGCGCGCGCCGGAGGGCGGGCACACGAGCTCCTCCGGCTCGGTCTCCAGGTTGCTCACCCTCGAACTCTAACTGCGAGTTCCATCTTGACACCTCGCGACAGATTATGGAACGGTGTATCAAAATTCCGCAGAAGGGGTTCCAGTGAGGCTCGCAGTTCTCGATTCGTCCTACGGCGACACCGCCGTCGAGAGCGCCGCGGCGGCGCCGCTCGGGGTCGAGGTCGTGGATGCCCGCGCCGACGCGGCCCCCGTCGACGGCGTCCTCGTGCAGTACGCGACGATCACCGCGGCCGACCTCGACGCGCACCCCGAGTGGCGGGTCGTGGGGCGCTACGGCGTCGGGGTGGACACGATCGACCTCGCCGCGGCGGCGGAGCGCGGCATCCCCGTCGTCAACGTCCCGGACTACTGCGAGGAGGAGGTCGCCACCCACGCGGCCGCCCTCGTGCTCGCCGCGACCCGGCGCGTCCTCGAGGCCGACGCCCTCGTGCGAGTCGGCCGCTGGGCGGACTGGCCGACCCTGCGACCCATTCGTTCGCTGTCGGGGATGACCCTCGCCCTCCTCGGGGTCGGACGCATCGGTCGCGAGACCATCCGCCTCCTGCAGCCGTTCTTCGGCCGCATCGTCGCGCACGACCCGTGGGCCACGGATGTGCCGGGCGCCGAGCTCGTGGGCTTCGAGGAGGCTCTCGCGGCCGCCGACGTGCTCAGCCTGCACGTGCCGCTCACGGCCGAGACGCACCACCTCCTCGGTGCCGACGCGATCGCCCGGCTGAAGCCGACGGCGTACGTCGTCAACGTGTCGCGCGGCGGCCTCATCGACAGCGCCGCCCTCGCTGCGGCGCTCTCGGCGGGCCGGCTCGCGGGGGCGGCCCTCGATGTGCTCGAGCACGAGCCGCCGACCGACGACCCGATTCTCGCCGCTCCGCACGTGACCCTCACGAACCACCTCGCCTGGTACTCGGAGGAGTCGGAGCGGCGCCTGCGCCACCTGCTCGCCGAGCGCTGCGCGAGCGTGCTGACGACGGGGGATGCCCCGACCATCGCCAACCGGGCGGCGCTAGCGCGCTCGTAACACGACCGAAATCCTATATTGGTACGGTGTTCCACAATTCGACACCGCACCGACCACAGCCCCGACGAAGGACCCTGACGATGACGACCCTCCACAGCCACCTGCAGGATGCGGCGAGCGCCGAGCTCACCGAGAGCCCAGCACCGGCGCGCATCGTCGAGGGCGACCCGACGTGCGCCGAGTGGGTCATCGTCGACACCCCCGACCTCGAGATCGGCGTGTGGGAAGTCACCCCCGGTGTCTTCGACTCGGTCAAGCAGGGCATCGGCGAGGTCGTCGTCTTCCTCTTCGGCAAAGGCCGGATCGAGCACGCGGATGGCTCGGTCTCGCCCATCGCCCCCGGTGCCGTCGTCGAGTTCCTCCCCGGCTGGACGGGCCGCTGGGTGGTCGAGGAGACCACCCGCAAGGTCTACACGATCTACAGCGCGTCCGCCGCGAGCTAGTCGAGCCGACCGTGACTGCGACCGACGCGACGACACCGATCCCGGTGTCGAGCGCCCCCGTGCTGCACCGCAGCCGAGCGCTGCTCGCGAGGTGGGCGCTCCTGCTGCCCATCCTCGCGTTCTACGTGATCTTCTTCGTCTGGCCGATCCTCACCGTCGTGCTGCGCAGCCTCAGCCCCGACGGCAAATTCGACGCCGCCGCACCGCAGTTCACGATCGACAACTTCCTGCAGCTCTTCGGCGACGACTTCCTGCTGCTCATCGAGGGCCGCACCCTGCTCCTCGCCATCAACTCCACGCTCATCACGACGGCGCTCGCGTTCCCCACGGCGTACTTCATCTCCCGGCTCAAGCGGCGCACGGCATCCCTGCTCCTGCTGCTGATCCTGGTGCCGTTCTGGGTCTCCATCGTCGTGCGGCTCTTCGCGGTGACCTCGATCCTCTCGCCGAACGGCCCGCTCAACCAGGCGAGCATCGCCCTCGGCTTCGGCCCGCTCGAGCTGCTGTACACGCAGGGCGGGGTGCTCGTCGGCACGGTCATGTACCTGCTGCCGTACATGATCCTCGTGCTCTACGCCGGCATGGTCGCCGTCGACGACAACCTCATCCTCGCGGCGCGCACGATGGGCGCGAGCCCCGCCTACTCGTTCTTCCGCGTCTACCTGCCGCAACTGCGCGGGTCGCTCTTCAGCGGCGCCCTGCTCATCTTCATCCTCGGTCTCAGCTTCTTCGTCGTGCCGGCGCTCCTCGGCGGGCCGCGCGACCAGACGATCGCCGTTTACATCCAGCAGCAGATCGACATCTTCCAGTGGGGCATCGCGAGTGCGATGGGCATCCTGCTGCTGATCGCGACGGTCGTCTGCTACGTCGGAGTGGTGCGCATCGCGGGCAGCTTCAGCCCCGGCGGCGTCGGATCGGTGCAGGCCAAGGGCGTCAGCGCCGAGCTGCCCTTCCGGTGGAGCCCCGCGATGGTCGTCTCCGCGGTGCTCACCGTCGTCACGATCGCCGTGCTCGTCATCCCGGTGCTCTTCGTCTTCCCGCTGTCGACCGGCGAGACCGGCACGGTGGTGTTCCCGCCCCGCGGGTTCACCCTCGACTGGTTCGTGCAGGTCTTCACGACACCGACCTGGATCGGTCCGATCATGCAGAGCACTGTGGTGGGGCTCGGCACGGCGGCCCTCTCGGTCGCGATCGGGCTCGCGCTCGCGCGGGTCACGAGCGGCATCCGGTCGACGGCGTGGAAGGCCGTCATCGGCGGGCTCGCGTTCGCGCCGATCATCGCCCCCGGCATCCTGCTCGCGATCGGCATCTTCGACGTCGAGCTGCAGCTCAAGCTCACCGGCACCGTGATCGGGCTGATCCTCGCGCACACCGTGATCGCCGCGCCCCTCTCCTACGCGCTCATCTCCGCGTCGATGGCGGGCGCCGACCGCGGCGTCGAAGCGGCGGCGTGGACACTCGGGGCGTCTCGGACCCGCACGTTCTGGACGGTCGTCGTGCGGGGAATCCTGCCGAGCGTCCTCGGAGCGTTCGCGATCGCGTTCGTCACCTCGTGGGACGAGGTCGTGCTCGCGCTCTTCCTGCAGACCGGCCCCACCAAGACGCTGCCGGTGACGATCTACAAGTACCTCGAGAGCGGGATCGTGCCGACCGTGCCGGCCGTCGCATCCCTTCTCGTCACCCTCGTCGTCGTGATCGTCGTCGTCCGCGGCGTCGTGAACTCGATCATCGCGCGGCGACGTGCCGCACTTCGGGAGGAAGCATGACCGCCGCACCCACCAGCCGAGGGCGCGTCGTCGCCAGCGGCGTCGGCCTCGACTACGACGGCAGCACCGCGCTGGATGACGCGAGCATCGAGGTCCACGCCGGCGAGTTCTTCACCCTCCTCGGGCCGTCGGGCTCGGGCAAGACGACGCTCCTGCGCATCATCGCGGGGCTCCTCGACCCCCAGCGCGGCCGCGTCGCCATCGACGACGTCGACGTCACCCACACCCCCACGCAGAAGCGCGATATCGGGTTCGTCTTCCAGAACTACGCCCTCTTCCCGCACCTCACGGTTGCCGAGAACGTCGAGTTCGGCCTCAAGATCCGCAAGGTGCGATCGGATGCCCGTGCCGCCCGCGTCGCGGAGATCCTCGAGCTCACCGCGCTCGGCGGCCTCGGCGACCGGTATCCCGCCCAGCTCTCCGGCGGCCAGCAGCAGCGGGTCGCGCTCGGTCGCGCCCTGGCCCAGCGGCCGCGCGTACTGCTGCTCGACGAGCCGCTCGGCGCCCTCGACCGCGCGCTGCGCGAGGACCTGGGCGCGGAGATCCGGCGCATCCAGCAGGAGGCGCAGACGACGGCGATCTACGTCACGCACGACCAGGATGAGGCCTTCATCCTCTCCGACCGGATGGGCGTCATGCGCGACGGCCGCATCCAGCAGATCGGCACCCCCGAGGAGCTCTACCGCGCACCGAACGACCTGTTCGTCGCCACGTTCCTCGGCAAGACCAACCTCTTCCCCGGCGAGGTCGTGGAGACCACGTCGGCGGGAACGGTCGTGCGCATCGGCGACTCGCTCGTCACCGCGCGACCGCACGCGACCTCGGACGCCACGAGCGTCTACTGCTCGGTTCGCCCCGAGCAGCTCGTCGTCAGCGACACGGTGCCGACCGGGCACCACAAGCTGATCTCGGCTGTCGTCACCGACAGCCGCTTCCTCGGCCAGCGCCAGACCGTGCGCCTCGCGGCCGAGGGCATCCAGTGTTCGGCGGATCTGGACCCCTATGGTCCGGTCCCCGCCGTCGGCGAGCGGATCACCCTGTCCGTTCGTATCGGCGAATCCGCGTTGGTACCGCGCGAGACCGCCTAGGTCCCACCCCCTTTCAGAGATCGAGGAGTAGTTAGCAATGAAGAAAACAGCATCACGCCTCATGATCGCGGGGGCGAGCTCGCTCGTCGCCGTGATCGCCCTCAGTTCCTGTTCCGCGCCCGCGGCCGAGGAAGAGACCGGCGCCGGCGAGATCAGCGGCGACATCCTGTTCTACGACACGTCCGGTGGCGTCGTCTACGAGCAGGAGGCGCTCACCCTGTTCAAGGACTTTACGGATGACACCGGCGTGACGGTCACGGACGACTACAACGAGGCGGCGACGAAGTTCTTCGCCTCCGCGGAGGCCGGCAGCGTGCCGTGGAGCCTCGTGCTCTTCCCGACCGTCAACGACGCCGCGACCGCGGCCGAGGACGGACTCCTCGAGAAGATCGACACGTCGATCGTGCCCGTGGACGATCTCGTCGACGGCACCTACAGCGAGTACGGCATCGAGGTCGGCACGTTCGGCATGGTCCTCGCGTGGGATGACGACGCCTACCCCGACGAGAAGCCGTCCGAGATGGCCGACCTGTGGGACCTCGAGACCTTCCCCGGCAAGCGGTGCTTCTTCAACAACCCGCAGTACGGCTGGACCCTCGAGGCGGCGCTCCTCGCCGACGGCGTCGCCGCCGACGAGCTCTACCCGCTCGACGTGGACCGCGCTCTCGCGAAGCTCGACGAGATCAAGGGCGACATCACGTGGTGGACCTCGGGCGCCCAGTCGATCGAGTCGTTCGAGAACGGCTCGTGCGACATCGGCATCCTGTGGGCGAACCGCGCGTTCACCGCTCTGTCCGAGAACGGCTTCCCGATGAACATCACATGGAACGAGGCCGGCTACTCGAACAGCGTCTGGTCCATCCCGGCCGGTGCGCCGAACGCCGCCGCCGCGCAGCAGCTGCTCAAGCACGTCATCGAGAACGTCGAGGGGCAGATCGCGTTCGCGTCGGTCATCCCCACGCCGATCCCGGCGTCGCTCAAGTCGCTGACCCCGGCGGACTTCCCCGACGAGGTCCAGGCCTTCCTGCCGGTCGGCTCGAACGTCGAGGGCTCCGTGCTCCAGGACAGCGACTACTACCTCGAGAACCTCGACGCGGTTCTCGACCAGTTCAACCGCTGGGTCGGCCAGTAGTCCGATAGGTCCCTACCCGGGACGACAGGATGCCCGCGCCGACCTCACGCGGCGCGGGCATCCACCCCCGCTCCACCCGCTGCTCCGCAGCATCCGCACCACCACCAGCACCACCCACCAGCACCACGAAAGGTTCACGACTCATGAGGATCGTCTGCATCGACGGCGAGGCCCAGTACAAGGACATCGTCGAGCGCGACGTGAAGACGCCGCTCGAGAAGGCCGGGCACGTCTTCGACTGGTTCGAGGAGTCGTTCGCCGACGCCGACGCGGCGATCGCCCGGGCATCCGGCTACGACGCGCTCTACGTCGTCGGCGACCAGGGACCGGTCCCCGCGGGACTCATCGCGCAGAACCGGCTCAAGCTCGTGAGCTTCGTCGGCACGGGCGCCCGCCGCTTCGTCGACATGGCCGAGGCCGCCTCGGTCGGGGCGACGGTCACGAACGTCCCCGACTTCGCGAGCCAGAGCGTCGCGGAGCACGCGATCGCCCTCATGTTCGCCGTCGCGCGCCGAGTCGTCGAGGGCGACCGCATCGTGCGCTCGGGCGAGTGGACGAAGAACCAGGGGCTCAAGCTCGCCGGCCGCCGGCTCGGAGTCGTCGGAGCGGGCGCGATCGGCGAGAAGGTCATCGCCATGGGCCAGGGGCTCGGCATGGACGTCGTCTACTGGAACCGCTCCGAGCGGTCGGTGGGAGCCCCGCGGGTCGAGCTCGACGAGCTGTTCGAGACGAGCGACGTGGTGTCCCTGCACCTGCTGCACAACGAGGAGACCGACGGGATGATCGGCCGTGACCTCCTCGGCAGGCTCGGCCGCAACGCGATCCTCATCAACACCGCGCGAGCCGAGATCGTCGACAACGACGCCCTCGCCGAGCTGCTCGCGGAGGGAGCGATCTTCGGCGCCGGACTCGACGTCTTCGTGACCGAGCCGCCCGTCGAGGGAACGCTGCCTGTCGCGACGGCCAACACGGCCCTCACGCCCCACATCGGCTTCCACACCGACGAAGCGGACGACGTGTTTCGCATCGCCGGCGAGAACATCCTCGCGTTCGCGTCGGGCTCGCCCGTCAACGTCATCGACTAGATCAAGGACACCCTTCGTGCAGATTCGCCACGCCACCCATCCGGACGACCTCGCGCTGCTCGACAGCGCGGAGCTCAAGGACCGATTCCTGCTCGGCGACCTCTTCGTGCCGGGCGAGGCATCCCTCGTCTACAGCCACCACGACCGCATGATCCTCGGCGGCGCCGTGCCGCTCGAGGGAGCCCCGATCACGCTCGAGGCTCCCGACGATCTGCGCGCCGAGTACTTCCTCGAGCGCCGGGAGCTCGCGGCGGTCGCCGTCGGCGCCGGCGGAGCGATCACGGTGGACGGGACGCGCTTCGAGCTCGCCAACAAGGACGTGCTGTACGTCGGTCGCGGCGCTCGCGAAGTCGTCTTCGAAGCGACCGGCCCCGACTCCGCGTTCTTCCTCGCCTCGGCCACGTCGCACACCTCGTTCCCCACGACCCTCGTGCCGCTCGCCGAGGCGCTCACGAGCGAGACCGGTGACAAGGCGACCGCGAACGAGCGCACCGTCTACAAGCACCTGCACGACGAGGGGGTCCGGACGTCCCAGCTCGTGCTCGGTATCACCGCGCTCAAGCCGGGCAGCGTGTGGAACAGCATGCCGCCGCACACCCACGACCGTCGCACGGAGGTGTACCTCTACATGGATCTGCCGGAGGAGCACCGCGTCCAGCACTTCATGGGCGAGCCGAGCGACCTGCGCCCGCTCGCGATGAAGAACCGCGACGGCGTGATCTCGCCGAGCTGGTCGGTGCACTTCGGCGCCGGGTCGACGAACTACTCGTTCGTGTGGGTCATGGCGGGCGAGAACCAGAGCTTCGCCGACATGGATCAGCTGGCGGTCACCCAGCTCGGGTGAGAGCGGGTCCGGATCACTATGGTTGTGAGGCGATCTCGATGAATGCACGATTGACGCAAGAGGAGCACGGTGTGACTGCGGAGAAGACGGACGACTCGGCGCCGATCGCCGGCACCCAGAGCCTCGACCGGGCGCTCGAAGTGCTCGTGACGATCGCCGAGAGCCCCCAGCCGGGTCTGACCCTCGCCGCCTGCAGCGCGCTGCTGCAGTACAGCAAAGCGACGACGCACCGGATGCTGCGCACGCTCGTCGCGCGCGACTTCCTGTCCTACGACGAGGAGCTCGGCGTCTACAGCCTCGGTGTCGCCAACCTCCGGCTCGGGTCCGAGTACCTGCGCCGCATCGACTTGCGGCGGCTGGCGATCCCCGAGATGCGCGAACTCGTCGCCGAGACGCGGGAGACCGCCCACCTCGCGACGCTCAGCGGCACCGAGGTCATCTATATCGAGGTCGTCGACAGCCCCGAGCCCGTGCGTATCTTCAGCCGCGTCGGCGACTCGGTGCCCGCCTTCGCCACGGGTGTCGGCAAGGCCATCCTCGCGTGGACGCCGACCGAGAAGCTCGCGTCGCGACTGCCCGCGGAGTTCGTGCCGCGCACCGAGAACACGCTGCTGACGCGGGACGCCCTGCTCGCCGACCTCGAGCGCACGCGCGAGCGCGGCTACTCGATCGACAACATGGAGAACCGCGAGGGCATCCGCGGCTACGCCGCCCCGATCTTCGACCACTCGAACACGGCGGTGGCCGCGGTGAGCATCGCCGGCCCCGCGGCTCGGGTCACGTCGGAGTCCGACGAGCACCTCGGTCCGCTCGTGCGCGAGACCGCGCGCACAGTGTCGAGGATGCTCGGCGCCTCCCCCGACGCGGCCGCGCTGGCCTTCCCGTGAGCGAACCGCTGCGCCCCGGCACGACCGCCGTCGTGACGGGAGCGAGCCGCGGCATCGGACTCGCGATCGCCGTCGCGCTCGCGCACGAGGGCGCCGATGTCGTCGGGATCGCCTCGAGCGAGGCGTCGGCGGATGCGGCGCGCGAGCCCGTCGAGCGACTCGGTCGTCGCTACCGCGGCCTCGGCGCGAACCTCGCCGACCGCGACGACGTGCACCGGCTCGTCGCCGACATCCACTCCGCGGCGGGGGTGCCCGACATCCTCGTCCACGCCGCCGGCATCAACCGGCGTGCGCCGATCGTGGACCACGGCGACGAGCTGTGGGACGAGGTGCTCGCCGTGAACCTCACGGCGCCGTTCGTGCTCAGCCGCGAGCTCGGCCGCGGGATGGTCGCGCGCGGTTCGGGCAAGATCGTCTTCCTCGCCTCGATGCTGAGCTTCCAGGGCGGGCTCACTGTTCCGGGCTACGCCGCCAGCAAGGGCGGGGTCGCGCAGCTCGTGAAGGCGTTCTCCAACGAGTGGGCGGCGCGCGGCGTCAACGTCAACGCCGTCGCGCCCGGTTATGTCGACACGGAGATGAACTCCGCACTCGTCGCCGATGCCACGCGCTTCGAGCAGATCAGCGCGCGAATCCCCGCCGGTCGCTGGGCACGGCCGTCGGACATCGCGGGCGCCGTCGTCTTCCTCGCCTCGCCCGCGTCGGACTACGTGCACGGCACCGTGCTGCCCGTTGACGGCGGATGGCTCGGACGATGATCGACCTCAACGGGCGCCGCGCGATCGTGACCGGCGCCGGCCAGGGCATCGGGGCGGGAATCGCGATCGCCCTCGCGCGGGCGGGCGCCGACGTCGTCGTGCACCACCGGGGCAGCGACGCGAGCGCGACCGTCGCCGCCATCGAATCGATCGGGCGTCGCGCGCTCGCCGTGCGCGCCGACCTCACCGACCCGCCGCAGGCGGACCGGCTCGTCGCCGAGGCGGCCGCCGTCCTCGGGGGCATCGACATCCTCGTCAACAACGCCGGCCACCTCGTCGGCAGGTCGCCGGTCGCGGCGATGGGCGACGACCACTGGCGGGCGGTGCAGGAGGTCAACGTCTCGAGCGCGTTCTCGGTGAGCCGCGCCGCCGTGCCGTGGCTCGAGGCATCCGATGCGGGGCGCATCGTGATGATGTCGTCGCTCGCCGCCGAGAACGGCGGGGGAGCGGGGGCCGTCGCCTACGCGACGAGCAAGGCGGCCGTGATCGGCCTCACGCGCGGACTCGCGAAGGAGCTCGCCCCGAGCGGCATCACGGTCAATGCGGTTGCGCCGGGCTTCATCGAGGGCACGGCGTTCCACGACACGTTCACCCCGGATGCCGCCCGCGCGGGGATCATCGCGGGCATCCCCCTCGGTCGAGCGGGCACCGTCGACGACGTCGCCGGCGCGGTCGCGTATCTGGTCTCCGACCTCGCGGGTTTCGTCACGGGCCAGGTCATCGACGTCAATGGCGGAGTGCACTTCTCCTAGCCGGCTCGGGCGCCTCGAGTGGCGAGTCCGTCCCCGGGACGAACTCGCCACTCGGCGTTCTAGCGAGCCGCCCGGGTGCGGCGGATGAGGACGAGGCCAGCTGCCGCGGCGAGCAGCGCTGCGAGGCCGCCGATGCCGAGAGCCGAGACATCCGAACCGGTGTTGGCGAGCGTGGGGACGATCGGCGCGGGAGCAACCGGCGTGACGCCCCAGGCCACGACGGGGCGGCCCTCGGGCAGACCGACGACGAGGCGACCGGAGAAGTCGTTGTACTCCTCGGTCTGATCAGCGGCGATCTCGAAGGCGGCCGCGGCCCCCTCCTCGTCCTGCGTCGCCGGGATGACCATGTTCGTGAAGTTCACGAAGTACTTCGTCTCGCCGGCGGCGAACGTCGAGTCCGCCGTGTAGCTGATCGCCGGGTGGCTGTCGCCCACGATGCCGGCGCCGGGTGCCGATCCGTTGGGAGCCCACACCTCGGTCTCGACAACGGAGCCGCCGGTCGGGTCGTGTGCGATGTAGCCGGTGTCGTCGGCCCCCACGGTGTCCCCGCCGCTCGAGGTGATGAAGCCGGGCCCGCCCTGGGCCCCGGTGTAGCCGTCGTAGTAGTACGCCTCGAGGTCCCCGACGAGGGTGATCGGCTCGTCCGTCTCGTTGGTGAGTGTGACGAGCTGGCGCATGAGGTACCCCGAGTCCGCCGCGGCGTAGAAGCGGAAGGTGAGAGACCCCGTCAGGCCCGTGGCGCCGAAGGGGCCCTCGGGGCACGTGACGGTGAGGTCGCCGTTGGATTCGACGACGACGTCCGCATCGGCGATGCCCGTGCCGCAGTAGAGGTAGTTGTCGTAGTAGAACTCGCCCGGGTAATAGATGTAGCCACTGAGGTCGTAGACGTCTGCGGCATCCCACCCGTACGCGAGGCCGTACTCGTCGATCTGCCAGTGGGCGTCGCCGATCGTGATGATGCCGTCGACATCGACCGTCGGATCGGCGGCGAGGGCGGGCGAGGCCGCGCCCAGCGCGAGGGCGAGGGCGGCAGCGGTACCGACCGTCAGGGTGGCTGCAGTGCGGGTGCGAGTCATCCCGCCAGCATAGGGGTCCGTGTACCCCGGGCTCTGACCCCTGAAAGGGGGCACCCGTCTTAGCCGAGAGCGCGGTCGAGCTCGGTGAGCAGGAGGTCGGCGTCGGCGCGGCTGAACGGCAGCGGCGGCCGGATCTTGAGCGTGTCGTTGGCGGGCCCGGATGTCGCGATCAGCACGCCGCGATCGCGGAGCGCGTTCACCGTCGCGAGTGCACGGCTCTCGCTCTCCAGTCGCGCACCGAGGAACAGCCCGACGCCCCGCACCTCGACGAAGAGCCCCGAACCGGCGAGCTCGCCGAGGAGGTACTCGCCGACCTCCCGGGCGTTGTCGATGAGCTTCTCGTCGCGCAGCACGTCGAGGGTCGCGCGCGCCGCCGCGATGGACACCGAACTGCCGCCGAAGGTGTTGAAGTAGCGCGACCGCGCATTGAACTGCTCGACGAGCTCGCGCCGCGCCATCGTCGCGGCGATCGGCTGGCCATTGCCCATCGGCTTGCCCACGGTCACGAGATCGGGCTCGAGGCCGTAGCGCTCTAACCCCCACATACCGTGGCCGAGCCGTCCGAACCCGGGCTGCACCTCGTCGGCGATGAACAACCCGCCGGCGCGTCGAACGGCGGCGACGGCATCCACGAATCCGTCCACATCGGGCCACGCGCCGTCCGACGCAAAGACGGTGTCGACGATGAGAGCCGCGGGCCGGATGCCCCGAGCCTCGAGTCGAGCGATCGCCGCCCCCACGCTCGCGCCGAGGTCGCCGTGCACGGGCACCAGCTCCACCCAGTCCGCGACCGAGTCGAGCCCGCCGAGCGAGGGACTGATCGCCGCGATCTCCGTCGTCACGCCGTGGTACGCGTTCTCGGTGACGATCACCCCCGTGCCGCCGGTCGCGATCTTCGCGATCTTCAGAGCGAGGTCGTTCGCCTCCGACCCGGTGCAGGTGAACATGATCGTGTCGACGGTGCGGGGCAGCGTCGACAGCAGATCCTCCGCGTAGGCGATCGTCGGCTCGGCGAGGTAGCGCGTGTGGGTGGTGAGCGTCGCGGCCTGCTCCGCCATCGCAGCGGCCACCCGCGGGTGAGCGTGGCCCACGGACGGCACGTTGTTGTAGGCGTCGAGGTACTCGCGGCCCGCGGCATCCCACACCCTCGTGCCCTGCCCGCGGACGAGCTGCACGGGATGCTCGTAGAACAGCCGGTAGGCGGGCCCCATCACCCGGGCCCGGCGCTCGACGAGGTCGCGGGTCGCGGGGTCGAGCTCGGCGGCTCGGGCGGGGTCGAAGTACGCGGTGGGGCCGGCCATGCCGCTAGCTTAGGCAGTCACTTCCCGGTGAGCCGGTGCACGGTGGCGACGAGCGCCTCCCGGTGCGCGGCGACGCGCGCGGGGTCGCGAGGGTCGCGCCCGTCCGCGGAGAGCAGCAGGCCGATGGGGGTGAGATACCACGCCTGGGCGAGCGAGTACACGAAGGTGAGCACGTCGACGGCATCGAGGGGGCTCGCGCCGGTCACCGCCGAGACCTTGGCGAGGTAGTCGTCGAGCGGCTCGGCCGCGGCCTCGGGTCTCTCGAGCTGCGCCCACAGCGCGATGCGGAGGGTCGTGGCATCCGACCCGTGGAAGTCGAAGAGGTCCCCGGCCCACGCGGCGAGGTCCGCCGGCCGCGGGGGGACAGCGGCGGCCATCCGTTCGATCGCCGAGGTCAGTGCCGCGTCGAAGAGGGCGTCCTTGCCCCCGAAGTAGGCGTAGATCATCCGCACGTTGGTCTCGGCGGCGCGAGCAACGCGGTCGACTCGACCGCCCGCGAATCCTCGGTCGGCGAACTCGGCGAGTGCCGCGTCGAGGATGCGGGTTCTCGTCGCCTCGGCGTTGCGTGCGGGCATCCGACCTCCCTGGGCTTGCTGATACTCTATAAGTAAACGATTATTTACTTAGGAGTCGACATGGATGCCCGGGTCCGCCGAGCCCTCGAGATCACCCCCGAGTCGAGTGCGCGCGAGCGTACCGTCGACATCACCACGACGGGTGCCCGCACGGGTCGCCCGCGACGGATCGAGATCTGGTTCTACCGCGCCGACGGCGAGATCTACCTGACGACCACTCCCGCACGGCGCGCCTGGTACGCCAACATCGTCGCCCACCCCGACTTCACGTTCCATCTCACTCACGGAGTGCGCGCCGACCTCGCCGCCCACGGAGTGCCGGTGCTCGACCCCCAGCATCGGGAGCGCGTGTTCCGCTCGGTCATCGCCGACCTCAACCAGCCGCGCAACCCCGCCGGCATCGCCCAGCCGGTCGCGCCCCTGAGCGCGTGGATGAGCGGGAGCCCCCTCGTGCACGTCACTTTCCCGGACCTGCCGGAGCTGTCCCGAGACCCGGCTCTCTAGAACGCGCCGTTCTGCTCCGCGTCCCGCTCGAGCATCTGGTTGAGCAGCACCCGCTGCACGAGTCGCGCCGACACGAGGTGCGGCAGCACCGCGCGCTCGGCAGGCAGTAGAGGTACGACCTCCTCGAACCCGGCGATGAACGGGCGCGCCGCCTCCCACGGGCTCGAGCCGGTCGACAGGTAGGCGAGCGCGACGCCGAGGTCGTTGACGCGCGCCGACCGCACGGTGTCGCCGAAGTCGAGGATGCCCGTGACGTACGCCTCGTCGTTCGGGTCGACGAGCAGGTTGCCGGGGTGGAAGTCGTTGTGGATGACCTGCCGCGGCAGCCCCTCGAGCACGGGGAGCACCTTCTCCTCGAAGCGGTCGATGATCTCGGCGGTGGCCGGGTTCGCGGGGAGCTCGCGGAGGACCGGCAGGCGCGAAATATCCCACGCGAGACCGCGGTCGGCGGCGGGATGCTCGAACCCCTGCAGCGCGCGCGACAGCCGCCCGAGCATCCGCCCCGACGCCTGCAGCTGCTTCGGCGTCGGGGAGCCGCCCCGGGCGAGCGCGCCGTCGACCCACTCGAAGACCCGGGCGACGCGGCCGCCGACCTCGGTCGCAACCTCCCCGTCAGTGGTGAACACTATGACCTGCAACGGCAGCAGCGGGTCGACAGATGCCGCGTGCTGAAGCGCTCGCAGCTGCAGGTCGATCACGCTCGAGTCATCCTGCGGGTGCGCCACCTTGAGCACGAGGTCCCGCTCGCCGGACCGCACTCGGAACGTGTCATCACGCTCGGTGTCGAGCCGCTCGAGTGACACGTCGGCGAGCCCGTAGTGGTCGGCGAGCACCGCGACGGCGTCGGCCTCGGGCAGCCGGTCGAACGGCGCGACGAGTTCGGCGAGCAGCGGATGCATGGGGGCCAGCCTACGGACGCTCGATGACGACGACGTCGCAGTGCGATCGGGCGGCGGCGGCGAGGCGGCGGTCAGCGGTCACGAGCGGAATGCCCAGGCTGGACGCCAGGGCGACGTACGAAGCGTCGTACGGGGTGATGGAGCCGCGCAGTGCCCAGATGTCATCGAGGAGCGCGGCGTGAGAATGCCGGATGACGCGGTTCCGCGCCCACGCAGAGAGCACTGCAGCTCCGTGCTCGATGCTCCGTTCGCGGCGGAGCACGGACTTGCGCACGATGTTCGCCATCTCGATGTCGATGAGCTCGGGCGCGTGGAGCGTCTCTGCACCGTCGAGCACGTCGCTCCGCGTGGGGGCGACAGAAGCGTCGATGACGAGGGCGGTCATCGGTCCCGGTCCTCACGGATCATGTCGACGATCTCCTGGGTGGGGATCCCGTCGAAGAACGAGGTGTCGATCCCCAAGGGATTGCGCCGCGCACCG
This sequence comes from Antiquaquibacter soli, assembly GCF_030580675.1. Taxonomy (GTDB): domain Bacteria; phylum Actinomycetota; class Actinomycetes; order Actinomycetales; family Microbacteriaceae; genus Rhodoglobus; species Rhodoglobus soli. The sequence continues at coordinate 120,649 of NZ_JAUQUB010000002.1, forward strand.
AGCTTCTCCGCTCGCTCCCAGAACTCGATGTTCTCGGCGAGCTTCGTCAGTTCCTGGCGGAGGTAGGCCGAGAACGACAACCCCGCCTTCTGCGCGGCTGCCCGCAGCGTCTCCTGCACTCCCGCGTCGAGATCCCGAACCTGCACCGTCACTCCCATACCGTCAGGTTAGTGCATGCACTTGTGGTCGAAGTGCATGCATCCCACCGTAGCCGCCGCGAGAGCGGCCGCGCGGGCATCCGGCGCAGACTGTGGACGACTCCAGACTGGGGAGGACTAGAACGGATTCAGCGCCGACACGAGCGCGACGATCGTGCCCGCGCCCACGGCGAGCACGACCAGCCCGATGATCAGCACCCACACGATCGCCTTCTGGTTGCGCAGCCGGCCGAGGAAGGTCACGGGCCGATCGTCGTCATCGTCGTAGCTCATGGCCTGAGAGTAACTAAGAGGTCCCCCACTTGGCAGTCCAGGGCCTCGCAGATCGCCGTCAACGTGGAAAACCGGATGGCTCGAGCCCGGTCGTTCTTGAGCACCGACAGGTTGACGACGCTCACGCCGACGAGCTCCGACAGTCGCGCCACGGTCATCCCGCGCTCCGCGAGCAGCTCGTCGAGTCGGCAGTGGATGCGGCTGGGGCCGTCGTCTTCTGCCATCAGACGAGTCCCTCCGTCTCGTTCTGGAGGCGGTGGCCGATGACGAACGCCGTCGACAGGCCGCCGAGTGCGGCGATCGCGAACACGGTGACGGGCTCGACGGGGAAGGGGACGTTCGCGGTGGGGGCGCCGAGCGCCGCGAGCGCTCCGTTGGCGCCCATGGTGGTGAAGAGCCAGTTGAGCACCCAGCCGCCGGCGACCGCGAAGGTGGCCGTGCCGACGAGGACGACGTTGGCGCGGCCGAACGCCTCCCCTCGGATGATGTTCCGCAGGACGAGGCACGTGCACACGACCGTGATCGACACCGCGAGCGCCGAGATGATCTCGGCCAGGAGGAGCGAAGTGACGGTGACGGGATCCATCCCGCTCGCCGAGACGATCGCCTGGCTTGCGACGACGTCGAGCGAACCACCATCGGGAAGCACGGCGAGCGAGGCCATGTCGTCGAAGGCGGCGACAACGGGCACATTGGTGTTGCCCAGGATGAGGATGCTGCGGATCACGGCCTCGAAGAGGGTGTATCCGACGACCCCGATGCCGAGGACGATGGCGAGGATGAGCGCGCCGCGGTCGCTGCGGCTGGGGAGGGGTGTCGACATGGTCGGTCTCCTGACGAGAGGGTTGAGCAACTGTCCGTAACGAATATCGATAATAACGATAAACGTTAAGCTACGTCGATCGGCCACGACGCGCAACCCCGCTCACGCCCACGGCGAACAGCGGACTTTTCGCCGCCCCCGGTGGTTAGTCTCTTTGTATCGCGCCACCCAGAGGTGCGTGCAGGGAGTGGAAATGTTCGAGAGATTCACCGACCGAGCCCGTCGTGTCGTCGTCCTGGCCCAAGAAGAGGCCAAGATGCTCAACCACAACTACATCGGCACCGAGCACATCCTCCTGGGCCTCATCCACGAGGGTGAGGGCGTCGCGGCGAAGGCGCTCGAGTCGCTCGGCATCTCGCTCGACGCGGTGCGCGAGCAGGTCCAGGACATCATCGGGCAGGGCCAGCAGCAGCCGACGGGGCACATCCCCTTCACGCCGCGCGCCAAGAAGGTGCTCGAGCTCTCGCTCCGCGAGGCCCTGCAGCTCGGCCACAACTACATCGGCACGGAGCACATCCTCCTCGGCTTGATCCGCGAGGGCGAGGGCGTCGCCGCCCAGGTGCTCGTCAAGCTCGGCGCCGACCTCAACCGGGTGCGCCAGCAGGTCATCCAGCTGCTCTCCGGCTACCAGGGCAAGGAGGCGGTCGCCGTCGGTGGCAACGACTCCGCCCCCGACAAGGGCAGCCAGATCCTCGACCAGTTCGGGCGCAACCTCACGCAGGCCGCGCGCGACGGCAAGCTCGACCCCGTCATCGGGCGCGAGAAGGAGATGGAGCGGGTCATGCAGATCCTCTCCCGCCGCTCCAAGAACAACCCCGTCCTCATCGGTGAGCCCGGTGTCGGCAAGACCGCCGTCGTCGAGGGCCTCGCCCAGGCGATCGTGCGCGGGGATGTCCCGGAGACCCTCAAGGACAAGCAGCTCTACACGCTCGACCTCGGCTCGCTCATCGCGGGCAGCCGGTACCGCGGCGACTTCGAGGAGCGCCTCAAGAAGGTCACCAAGGAAATCCGCACTCGCGGCGACATCATCACGTTCATCGACGAGATCCACACGCTCGTCGGAGCGGGTGCTGCCGAGGGCGCGATCGACGCGGCGAGCATCCTGAAGCCGCTGCTCGCGCGCGGCGAGCTGCAGACCATCGGCGCGACCACGCTCGACGAGTACCGCAAGCACTTCGAGAAGGATGCCGCTCTCGAGCGCCGCTTCCAGCCGGTGCAGGTCAACGAGCCGTCGCTGCCGCACGCGATCAACATCCTCAAGGGGCTGCGCGACAAGTACGAGGCGTTCCACAAGGTCTCGATCACGGATGGCGCGATCGTCGCCGCCGCGAACCTCGCCGACCGCTACGTGCAGGACCGCTTCCTGCCGGACAAGGCGATCGACCTGCTCGACGAGGCCGGCGCCCGACTGCGGCTGTCGATCCTCTCCGCCCCGCCGGAGCTGCGCGAGTTCGACGAGCGCATCGCCGTCGTGCGCGGCCAGAAGGAGGCCGCGATCGAGGACCAGGACTTCGAGAAGGCCGCGAGCCTGCGCGACGAGGAGAAGAAGCTGCTCGGCGAGCGGCTGCGCCTCGAGAAGCAGTGGAAGTCCGGGGATGTCGGCACCACCGGCACCGTGGACGAGGGGCTCATCGCCGAGGTGCTGGCCGCGGCAACGGGCATCCCGGTGTTCAAGCTCACCGAGGAGGAGTCCAGCCGGCTCATCTTCATGGAGAAGGCCCTGCACGAGCGCGTCATCGGTCAGGAGGAGGCCATCTCGGTCCTCGCCAAGACCATCCGTCGCACGCGCGCCGGACTCAAGGACCCGAAGCGCCCCTCCGGCTCGTTCATCTTCGCCGGCCCCACCGGTGTCGGTAAGACCGAGCTCGCCAAGGCGCTCGCGGAGTTCCTCTTCGACGACGAGAACGCCCTCATCTCGCTCGACATGAGCGAGTACGGCGAGAAGCACACCGTCTCCCGCTTGTTCGGCGCCCCTCCCGGGTTCGTCGGTTTCGAGGAGGGCGGCCAGCTCACCGAGAAGGTCCGCCGCAAGCCGTTCAGCGTCGTGCTGTTCGACGAGATCGAGAAGGCGCACCCCGACATCTTCAACTCGCTCCTCCAGATCCTGGAGGAGGGACGTCTGACGGATGGCCAGGGCCGCGTCGTCGACTTCAAGAACACCGTGATCATCATGACCACGAACCTCGGTACGAAGGACATCACCGGCGGTCCCGTCGGCTTCCAGATCGAGGGCGACACGCAGACGAGCTACGACCGGATGCGGGGCAAGGTGCAGGAGGAGCTCAAGAAGCACTTCAAGCCCGAGTTCCTCAACCGCGTCGACGAGACGATCGTGTTCCCGCAGCTCACCCAGAGCGAGCTGCTGCAGATCGTGGACCTGTTCATCAAGCGGCTCAAGTTCCGCCTCATGGACCGCGACCTCACGATCGAGCTCACGCAGGCCGCCAAGGAGCAGCTCATCAAGGTCGGCTGGGACCCGGCGCTCGGCGCCCGTCCGCTGCGTCGTGCGGTTCAGCACGAGGTCGAGGATGCTCTGAGCGAGAAGATCCTCCACGGCGAGCTCAACGCCGGCGACCACGTCCACGTGGACTTCGCCGACGGGCAGTTCGTGTTCACCACCTCCCGCCAGCCGGGAGCGGTGGAGCCGGAGGCCGAGCCGGCCGCGCTCGAGGCGTAGGTTGCACTGAGATTGCGCGGGCGAGCCCGCCGACCCTGACGAAGGGGTCGGCGGGCTCGTTCTCGTTAAGCTGTCGGTCGTGCGCCGCCCCGACCGGATCATCGTCCCCCAGTACCTGCCGCCGCCCGGCCTGAGTCTCGTCGCGGCCGCCGAGCTGCTCGGCGACGGCAAGCGGGCGATGGCCGCGCAGATCGTGGACTTCGCGGTGCGCAAGGTCATCACGATCTCGCGGACGGAGAAGGGCTTCCGCTTCGGGCTCGTGAACGCAGACGGCGAGGGCGCCGACGAGCGATCGGTGCTCGCGGCGCTGTTCGGGGGCCCGCGGCCCGGTGCGGAGCTCGTCATCTCCCGCGGCCGCAATTCCGGACTCGGGGCGCTGCTCCGCGAGCCGCACCGCGCGATCACCGCCGCCCTCGTCCGCGACGGGCTCGCGACGGAGCGCGGCTTCTGGGCGAAGTTCTTCACGCCGCTCAAGCGCGAGCCCGTCATCGCCACGCCGAAGGCGTACCCGGTGGTCGACCACCTGTGGGGCATCCACGACTACGTCCGCCTGGCGGAGAAGGAGCGCTTCGCGCTTCTGCAGTCGCCGGATGGCACGGCCACTCGAGTCGTCGACGGCCGCGAGATGCTCCTGCTCAACGAGCGCCTCCTCCCGTACGCCGTGCTGTTCGGGCTCGAGCGCGAGTGGGCGAAGGCGATCGACACGCAGCACCAGAACCTCACGGAGGGTCTCGACGCCATCGACGCGCTCGAGCTCCTCGAGCTCGCCGTCTACGGAGCGGATGCCGTCATCGCGATCGCGGATCTCGCGAGCACCGTCGATGCCGCTGACACGCTCGACGGTGTCGGTGCCTTCTTCGGAGGTCTCGGCGACTTCCTGTCCGGACTAAATTAGCTCCGTGACCTCCCTCGAGGTGCGCCGCGCGCGCACGAGCGACATCCCCGCGATCCAGGCCCTCGTGGAACCGCTCGCGGCACGTCGCATCCTGCTCGGCAAGGACCGGGTCACGCTCTACGAGGCCGTCCAGGAGTTCCGAATCGCGGAGGTCGACGGCGTCGCGGTGGGATGCGGCGCCCTGCACGTCATGTGGGAGGACCTCGGCGAGGTGCGCACCCTTGCCGTGCGCGACGACCACCTGGGCACGGGCGTCGGCCACGCCATCCTGGACCGCATCGAGGCGGATGCCCGTGAGCTGGGCCTCTCGCGGCTGTTCTGCCTGACCTTCGAGACCGAGTTCTTCGGCCGCCACGGCTTCGAGCCGATCGGCGAGAAGATCGTCGACCCCGAGGTGTTCGCCCAGCTCGCCCTCTCGCCCGACGAGGGTGTCGCCGAGTTCCTCGACCTGGCCCGCGTGAAGCAGAACACTCTCGGCAACACGCGGATGCTCAAGCACCTGTAGCCCCGCGGGCCCGCCTACCCTGGGGGCATGTCGACATTCCGGAACCCTGTCGGCCCGCAGCCGGCGAAGGTGTACTGGCGCCGTCGACTCGTCGTGCTCCTCGTTCTGCTCGCGATCGTCGCCATCGTCGTGCTCATCGTCGTGCAGCCCCGCGGTGGTACACCCACCCCGACGGGCACGAGCCCGTCGCCGTCGGCGACCTCGACGAACGCCTCGGGCTCCGATGGCGACGCCGTCGAGTGCGACCCCGCCAAGATCACGATCGACCCGATCACCGATGCCGACAGCTACGACCCCGGCGTCAACCCGCAGCTCTCGTTCACCCTCAAGAGCACGATGACCGAGCCGTGCCTGCTGGGTGCGGGCTCCGACCTGCAGGAGTTCCGCATCACGAGCGGCGAGGAGCTCATCTGGTCGTCGAAGGATTGCCAGAGCGACCCCGTCGCCGCCGAGATCATCCTTCAGCCGGGCGTGCCGAAGCAGAGCGCCGCCATCACGTGGGATCGCACGCGCTCGTCGGTCGACACCTGCGACGCCGCGCGCGAGCCGGTCGTCGCGGGCGGGGCGAGCTACCACCTCGAGGTCTCGATCGGCGAGATCGAGTCGGCGACCACCAAGCAGTTCCTCCTCAACTGATGGCCGAGCACGTTCTCGCGCTGCTGTCGCGCCCGTCGCGCGAGGCGCCCGGTGACCCGGGTGCGCCGGTCTACCGCTTCGTCGATCCGGATGCCGCCCACCTCACCGTTCTCGACCTCGGGGTCACCCGCGGCGATGGCATCTTCGAGACGCTCAGCGTCAACCACGGTCGCGCCCAAGCGCTCGAGCACCACTTGAGCCGGTTTGCCCGGTCGGCCGCGATGCTCGAGCTGCCGGCACCGGACGCCGATGCCTGGCGCGAGACGATCCTCGCGGTCGTGGCATCCCTCGACCCCGCCCGTGAAGCGTTCGTCAAGACGGTGCTCACCCGGGGGATCGAGTACGGCGACCGCCCGACGGGGTGGGCGTACGGGGCGTACTCGCCGTCCTTCGAGTCGGCGCGCACCGAGGGACTCGCCGTCGTCCTGCTCGATCGCGGCTACCGGCACGACGTGGAGCGCACGTCGCCGTGGCTCCTCGCGGGCGCGAAGACACTGAGCTACGCCATCAATCGGGCGGCGGTGCGCGAGGCGGTCCGTCGCGGCGCCGACGACGTCGTGTTCGTGTCATCCGACGGCATCGTGCTCGAGGGCCCGACCTCCACGGTCGTCTACCGACGCGGGGATGCCCTGCTCTCGCCCGGCACCGGGCTCGGCATTCTCGACGGAACCACCCAGGCCAACGTGTTCCGCTGGGCCGAGTCGCTCGGCATGTCGACCGCGTTCGAACTCACCACCCCGGACCTGCTGAGGTCGGCGGATGCTGCGTGGCTCGTGTCGAGCGTGCGGCTCGCGGCGCCCATCCGCGCCATCGACGGCGAACCGTTGCCGGTCGACGCCGCGTTCACCGCCCGCATGAACGGGTGGCTCGCCGCGCTCGACGACTAGATGGGTGCGGGCCGACTAGTCGAGCTCGCGCGCGAGGTGCAGCGCGAGCGCTGTCCGATCGGGCTGACCGAGCTTGCGCAGCACAGCGGACACGGTGTTCTTGACCGTGCCGTACGCGAGGTGGAGTTCCTCGGCGATCTCGGCGTTGGCGAGCCCGCGCGACACGAGCCGCGCCACGGCAAGCTCGCCCGCGGTCAGGTCGAGTCGCGGTGCAGGCGGCGCGGCCGGCGCGAGGGCCGCGCGTGCCACGCGCGGGTCGAGGACGAGCCCGCCAGCGCGCACCTGCTCGAGAGCGTCGACGAGGCTCTCAGTCGAGATGTCCTTGAGAAGGAACCCGCCCGCGCCGGCATCGAGGAGCTCGCGCACGAGTGGAGCATCGTCGAAGGTCGTGAGCACGAGGACGGGTAGCCCGGGATGGGCGGCGGCGCAGCGGATGACGAGTCCCAGGCCGTCCAGGACCGGCATCCGGGCGTCGGCGAGGACGACGTCGGGCGCGAGTTCGGGGATGAGCGCGAGCGCGTGTTCGCCGTTCTCTGCCTCGCCCACGACGGTGATGCCGCCGACCGTCTGAAGGATCATGCGAAGGCCGCGCCGGAGCAGCTCCTGGTCATCGACGACGAGGACGCGGATCCCGCTCATGCAGCCTCCCGGGGCAGGCGCAGTGCGAGCCGGAAGCCGTCGGCGGTCGGGCTCGCATCGAGTCGCCCTCCGACGGATTCCACGCGCGAGCGCAGTGATCGCAAACCGAAGCCCTCGACGATCGACCGAGTCGACCGCCCGCCGCGGTCGATGAGGCAGGCGTGCACGCCTTCGCTCCCGACGACGAGGTCGAGGGTGGCGGAGGTGGCGTCCGAATGCCGCACAACATTGGTCAGGCCCTCCTGTACGAAGCGCAGCAGGAGGAGCGACTGCGCACGAGCGAGCGGCTCATCATCCCCCGTCACGTCGACCTGGACGTCGATGCCGGTGCCCCGGAACGCCTCGGCGACGGCGCGGAACGCCTCCACTTCCCGCACGTCGCCCAGCTCGATGGGATGCATCGCGCGCACGAGCCGACGCATTGCATCGAGCGAGTCGCCCACGAGTTCGCGAGCCCGCGCGAGTTCCGCGTGCGATGCTGCCTCGTCGCCCACCCGGACCGCGTAATCGAGCGAGAGCCCGATCGCCGTGAGCCGGTGGCCGAGGTCGTCGTGAAGCCCGCGCGCGGTGCGCTCCCGCTCGTGGGCAAGCACGAGCTCGCGGTCGCTGTCGAGGCGCTCGCGCAGTTCGTCGTTCGCGGCATCTAACTGCACGAGCGCCTCGTGGAGTGCCGCGCTCGCGCGGATACTGTCCCGCAGCACCGCGCCCACAGCCGCGGCGAGGCCCGCGGCGAACAGCGTCGCGACCGCTTCGATGGCAGTTCTTTCGGCAGAGCTCCCCGAGAGCGTGTGGAGTACCACGACAAGGCCGACGAGACCCGCAGCGTACGACCAGAGCACGGCGGTGGCCGCGAAGGTGAGGCCGAGCATGAGGCACGCCGCCCAGATGATGCCGTTGAACAGCGGTCCGTTGCCCAACGCCATTGTGGCGACAGCGACGCCTGCGAACGCGATGGCGGCACCGCGAGACCGCTGCCCCGAGCGACGCCAGACCACCCACAGCCCGACCGCGAGCGCGAGGAGCGCGACGACTGACACGATGATCCAGGGCGGTCTCGCATCGAAGGAGTAGAGCACCATGACTGCGGGACCGGACAGACCGATGCCCGCCGCGAGGTCGAGCAGTCCTGCTCGGGGGGTCGGAAGCCGGGGCATCGTTCCAGGGTAGGCGCGTCGCCGCGGGGTGGGCAGTGACCGCGGTCACGAACTCGGGGCCGCGCCCGGTGACTCCGAGTCCGGGCGATCCTGACTCAGGTGCGGTCCCCGGCTCGCGCGGCCTTCCTACGGTGGCGGTATGACCACACCACCCCCTACCGCCGAGGCTCCCCGTCTCGGCCTCGGCGCCCTCGGAATCATCGTCCGCGTCCTCGTCGCCATCGGCACACTCGTCATTGGCAACCTGGTCGCGGGACTGCTGCCCGTGCTCGTGTCGCTCATCCCGGGCGCCGTCGACGTGTTCGGCGGCACGTCGCCGTGGGGCTTCGCCCTCGCCCTCGTCGTCCAGGCGGCGGTGCTCCTCGTCGTCGTGCTCGCCGTGCGCCTGTGGGCCCGCTGGTTCGAGCGCGCGCCGATCCGCGCCGTGGGCTGGCGATGGGCCAGGAGGGATGCCCTCGCGCTCTTCCTGGGCGTCACCGTCGCCGCCCTCACCCTCCTCGCCGTGCGCGCGCTTCTGCCGGCGACAGGGTCCGTCCCTGAGGGCGCGTCCGCCCTCGGCGACCAGTCCGCTGCTCCGGTGCCTCTGCTCATCGCGTTCTACCTGGGTCTCGCCTTCCTGCAGCAGAGCATCCCGGAGGAGCTCCTCTTCCGCGGCTGGCTGCTGTGGTCGCTGCGAGGGCGGCCCGTTCTCGCGGTGACCGTCGTGACACTGTCCTTCACCGCCATCCATCTCGTCTCGAACGGCGGCCAGCAGTCGGCCGTCGAGCATGTCCTGTACCTCGCACTTCCTCTCGGCTTCTCGCTGCTCGCGACGGGACTGCTGCTCTGGACCGGCTCGCTCTGGGCCGCAATCGGCGTGCACGGGGGCTTCCACGTCGGAAACTACCTGGCGACCGCCGCCCTCCCGCAGGTGGATGCGGTTCTGTCGTGGGTAGCGATCGGCGTCGTGCAGGCGACGCTCGGGGCGGTACTCGTGATCGTGGCCCTGGCTCGTGGACGGGGCATCCCTGACGGCCGGGACTAGCGCGGGGTGTGCTCGATGCGCTCGAGCTCGAAGCCGGCCGTGTACTTGCGCTTGGGGTCGAGCTCGTCGATGAGTGAGACGAGCGCCCGCTGGATGTCGATGAGCCGGCGGTTGTCGCCCGTCGAGACGAGTTCCATTCCCGCGTGCACCGGCTGGAACCACTCGCGGAACGACTCATCCGCCCGATACTGCTTCACGAACGCCGCGTATCCCTTCACCTTGGGGACGCGGGTCTTCGCGACGGTCTCCCACTCGAGCATGAGCTCCCCGATCGCGCGCTGCTCCGTGGTGAAGAAGAGGAAGCCCTCGGAGTCCTCGCTGCGGCGGAGGGTCTTGAGCACCGCGTCGATGTGGCGCTGCACCTCGAGGTCGCGCCCGCCCTCTCCGCTCGAGGCGAGCACGGCCTGGCGCCGCGCCTCGATCCAGCCGAAATAGTGGGCGAAGAGGAACGCGGTGGAGACGATCGCGTAATCGCCGTGGCTCTCGTACCTCTTCATGAGGGGCACCCAGCCGGTCTCGACGATATTGAAGATGCGCGACTGCAGCTCCGCGGCGGCCTGGGCGAGCGGCTCGTAGACCTGCTCCGCGGCCTTGAGGGCCGACTGCTGCTCGAGGCGCTCCTCCCGCTCGGCGGCGAGCGAGTGGCTCAAGCGCGCGGTGCGGATCGAGAACCAGCCGGAGAGCGCGACACTGACCACGCTCAGAATGATCGCGAGCGCGGTGAGGGCGGAGTCGATGGTCATGGGCTCGATCGTAGTGACGGGGCTTAACGCGAAGAACCCCCGCGGCCCGTGAGGGCGAGCGGGGGTTCTTCTGTGTGCTCTCGAGTCTCCTCTCGAGCGAACCGCTCAGGTCTGGCCCTTGCGGGCCCGGCCGGCGCGGGTCTGCCGTCGGGGTCACCCCCTCCGGCGTACCGGCGGGCTTCCTCGCGGACCCCTGCCGGTACGTCCTCCGGGCGCCTCTCGGTTCCCCTCGGACTGCGCCCTCTGGTCTCCCTTCGGGCTCCCGGTGAGGCGTCCCCCTCCGGGTTACTTTGGCGGCGTCCCGCGGTTAGTGAAGACGAGTAAACACCCGCCCCGGGGTGCGCACAAGACGTGAACTCTCGCTAGATAGTTGAAAGTTGATCGCTCGGCGCACGGTGGGGATTGCGGGGCGATTCGGGGGCCGATTTTCGGAGCATCCCCCACCTTTGGGGACAAAATCTGGCGGATTCCCCTGAATTGGGCGTGTCAAGGGCGTAGAACGGGCTTTCTGCGCAAGAGCATTGCCGGTTACTCTTGGAGCGTGGATGACAACAGCTTCGGTGTGCCCGCGGGGTGGTACCCGGATCCGCTCGGACTCCCACAGCTTCGCTGGTGGGACTCTCAGGCGTGGACGGAGCACACCTCCGAAGCGCGCGCGCCCATCATCATCCAGCCCTCGACGACCTCGACTCGACTCGGCTTCGCCGACGACGACCTCCCGTCTCGCCGGGAGCAGCGCGAGCGCGAGCGCCGCCAGAGCGGGTTCACCTTCGAGTCGCAGTACGCCGACCCCTTCGCCGACGAGTTCGAGTCGCCCCTCGACAGCGTCCTCGACACCGAGACCGAGCCGGAGCGCGAGGAGCTCAGCGCCCAGCCCCTGCTCGCGATGACGCTCAAGGAGCTCGAGCCGCCGCTCACCGACACCGTCGAGGATGTCATGCCGGGGCCTCGCCGTGCGTCGTCGCACGCGAACGCCGCGCCCGCAGCATCCACGCTCAGCGCGCTCGCCGAGGAGGAGGCGCCGGAGCGCGTCGCCAACAACATGCGCAGCTACACGGCGGCGGTCTGGGTGATCGCCCTCATGCCGGCCATCCAGCTCGTGCTCTCGACGATCCTCGTGCTCTCGGGGCTGGGATCGAACACCGCGCTGTTCGTGCTCCTCGCCCTCGGCCCGTACTTCCTTTCCATCTTCATCGCCGCGTTCGACCGGCTCGTGCTCCTCGTGTGGGGCCACAAGCGTCCCGCGAGCGCGTGGTGGGCGCTGCTGCCGTCGCCGGCCTATCTCCTCGTGCGCGCCATCCGCACCTACCGCGAGACGGGCAAGGGCTTCGCTCCGCTGGCCGCGTGGGCGGCCGCCGTCACGTCGGTGTTCGCCGGGTTCCTCGTGCTGCCGGGGCTCATCATCGCGATGCTGCCGGGGGTGTTCGCCGCCGAGGCCGCGAACTCGGTCGAAGCACAGGCGCTCGGGCTCTCGGGCGCGTCGATCGAGGTCACCTGCCCCACCCCGCCGATGGTGATCGGCGACCAGTTCACGTGCACCCGCGTCGCCGCGGACGGCACCACCGACTCGGTGGTCGTCGAGCTCGCCCGCCGGAACGGGTGGATCGCGTGGGACGTCGTCGACTGGGGCAACACCGTCGTCAAGTAGGCGGCCCGCGGCGTCGGCCTCAGAAGTCGGGAACGTCGACCTTTTCGACGGTCGAGCCCGCGAACGCGAGCCGCAGGGCCTCGCGCAGGTGCACGGCCTGTGAGTCGATGAGCGTCGCGAAGCCCAGCCGTCGAGCCTCGGCGGCGCGCTGCTTCGCCGAGGCGACCGGGCGGATCTCGCCGGCGAGGCTGATCTCGCCGACCGCGGCCTGGGTGACGGGGAACGCCTTGTCGCGGTAGGCGCCTGCGACGGCCAGGGCGATCGCGAGGTCGGCGCCCGGCTCGAGGAGTCGGATGCCTCCCACCGTGGACACGTAGACGTCGAAGCCCGACAGCGGCAGCCCCGCCCGCCGCTCGAGAACCGCGAGGAGCATTGCCACGCGAGACCCCTCGACGCCGTTGACCACGCGGCGGGGTTGCGGGGCCTGCGTCTTCACGATGAGCGCCTGCACCTCGACGGGGAGAGCGCGGCGACCCTCGACGGCGATGGTGACGCACGTGCCGGAGGTGGGGGTGCGGGCGCGGGAGAGGAAGAGACCGGAGGGATCGGCCACTTCGGCGATGCCGTCACCAGTCATCTCGAAGCATCCCACCTCGTCCGTCGGTCCGAAGCGGTTCTTGTGGGCGCGCACGAACCGCAGCGCCGTCTGACGGTCGCCCTCGAACTGGAGCACGACGTCGACGAGGTGCTCGAGCAGCCGGGGACCGGCGATCGTGCCATCCTTCGTGACGTGCCCGACGAGGAGAACGGGAAGGTTGCGGTCTTTGCTGACGCGGATGAGCGTCGAGGCGACCTCGCGTACTTGCGACGGGCCGCCCGCGAGCCCGTCGGTGAGTGACGACGACACGGTCTGCACGCTGTCGACGATCACGAGCTGTGGCTGCACCTGGTCGATCTGGCCCAGGATCGTCGCGAGGTCGGTCTCCGCGGCGAGATAGAGCTCCGGATGCAGGGCGCGGGTGCGCTCGGCCCGAAGCCGCACCTGGCTCACCGACTCCTCCGCGCTCACATACAGCACGCGCTGTCCCTCGGACGCGGCGCGCGACGCGACCTCGAGGAGGAGAGTCGACTTGCCGACGCCCGGCTCGCCGGACAGCAGGATCGCGGCGCCCGGCACGATACCGCCGCCGAGCACCCGGTCGAACTCCGCGATCCCGCTCGGCCAGTGCGCGACGGCCTCCGCCCCGATCTCGGTGATCGAGCGCGCCTCGGTCGACGGACGCACCGCAGCGACCCGCACGGTCGGCTCGCTCGTGTCGACGACGGTGCCCCACTGCTGGCACTCGCCGCAGCGCCCCACCCACTTGATGCTCGACCAGCCGCACTCGGTGCAGCGGAAGCTCGTGGTGGGTCTGGCCATGCAGCCACTGTAGGCGCGGCCGGCGACAACGCGCGGCAGGAGCACGGGGTGTGGAGAGCGAGGTGCGGGAGTAGGGTCGGGGGAGGAGGCGACGTGGCATCCAGCGACTTCGACGACCAGCTCGACGAGCGGTTCGACCCCGTGTTCCAGCGCGGTCACGAGGGCGACCCGATCGCGTTCGCGCCGCACCGGTCCCTCGCACGCGAGAGTCCCGCGGATGTCGCGCCGACCGCGGCCACCGACCTGTCAGGCAATCCGTGGGTGGTGGTCCTTTGGCTCCTCGCCGTCCTCCTCTCCGCAGGCGGACTCTGGATGACGTGGTACGCGCAGGTGCTCTTCGCGAACCCCAACGTCGACAACGTCGTCACCTACTACGTGCTCCCGGCCGTACTGGAGTCGCTCGCTCCGATCGTGACCGGCGTCGGTCTCGCGACGCTCGCGGGCGTGGTGTTCCTGCACGCGGTGCGGTGGCGGCGGTGAAGCCCGTCGCCCTGCTCGCGGCGGCGGGGGCGGGCATCCTGCTGGGCGGTGCCGCCGCGCTGGGGCTCCACGTCGCCGACTACCTCGAGGCCGCCCTGCCCATCGACAGCGACGCCGGGCTCGTGGTCTTCCGCGTCGGCGGCGGGTACTACTCGTACCGACCGTTCGAGGTCGGGATCGAGCCGTGGCTTCTCGCCGCGGGGCTCGGGATGCTCGTGGCCGCCGCTTTCCTCGCTGCGGTGCTACGCCGCCCGAACATGGGCTAAACTCGTCGGCGGTGACGTGTCCGAGCGGCCGAAGGTGCAACTCTCGAAAAGTTGTGTGGGCTAACACCCACCGTGGGTTCAAATCCCACCGTCACCGCCACTTAAGAAGACCCCCGACGCTGTCGGGGGTTTTCTTCGTTCGCTGGGGCGGTAGGACGCGATCGCACTCGTGGGCCCCTGGACGCGAGGGGCCCCGGGCGCGGCGCAGCCGCGGTCGGGGGAGCGCCCAGGGAGTCAAATCCCACCGTCACCGCCACTGAAGGAGCCCCCGCCTACGGTCGGAGGGCTTCCTCAGCCGTCCTTGCAGTCCGACGCGACCGAACGCGAGGGCTCTAATTGGCTCTAACGCCGGGGTTCCGCTAGTTTTTACTTAACCGGTTTAGGAGCAACGATGGACGACGTTCTGCAGCGGATCGGCGTACGCCGAGTGATCAACGCCGTGGGCCCCGCTACGCGCCTAGGGGGCATCGCTCCCGACATCGAGGTCGTGGAGGCGATGAGGAGTGCCGTGAGCTATCCCGTCCGAATCGACGAGCTGATGAGCGCCAGTGGTCACCACCTCGCCCGGCTTCTCGGAGTGCCGGCTGTCTACATCACCGCCGGAGCTGCCGCGGGACTCGCCCTCGGCACCGCGGTAGCTATCGCGCGAGGCGACTCAGGGCTGGCTGACTCCCTCCCCCGCACCGAGGCCCCTCATGGGATCCTGATCCAGGCAGCCCATCGTGACCCCTACGACCGAGCAGTCGAGGTCGGGGGAGGTCGACTCGTCGCCGTCGGGTACCCGGAGGGCACTCATCTGGGCGAACTCGAGCGGAGTCTGACGGACGACGTCGTAGCGGTGCTCCACCGACCCGGGCGCCCGGGAAATGGGGCGTCGCTGCGCGAGGTGGCCAGAGTTGCTCACGAACGAGGAAAACTGGTGCTGGTCGATGCGGCGGTCCACGTCCCCCCGGCCGATCGACTCGCCGCGCTCCTCGATGACGGTGCGGACCTGGTAGCCATGAGCGGAGGCAAGGCGTTCGGTGGTCCGCAGGCGAGCGGGCTGCTCTGCGGTGCGCCAGAACTCGTATCGCTCGTCGGCCGGTTCCACCAGGACATGGACGAACGTGCTACCACGTGGCCTCTCCCGAGCGGAGACGCGACCCCGCCCCGCCACGGCGTGGGTCGGATTGCGAAAGTCGGTCGGGAGCAGGTAGCCGGCCTCGTGGTCGCGGTTGAGAGATATCTCGAGGGGCGATCCACGTGGCTCGATCGCGGCCGCGCCGAGCTGGACATCGCCGAGGAGACCCTCGTGCGCGCCGGTGTCCCCGTGAGACGCGAGCGACTGCATTCGCTCGACGTCGACATCCTCGAGGTCACAGCCCGGGGGGATCCCGATGTCTTCATCCACCGACTGCGCGACCGCGCGGTGCCCGTGTTCGTCGGCGAGTCGGAGGTGTGGCGAGGCGTCTTGACGCTCAACCCGATGGGTCTCCTTGCCGGCGACGGTCGGATGCTGGCCGAGGCGATCGTCGAGGTCCGTGGATGAGCGACCTGAGCGGTCGGGCGATGACCGTGCTCGGCCCCGTGGACCCGGCCGAACTCGGTGTCACTCTCACCCACGACCACGTCTTGTTGGATGCCTGGGGCCTGCGGCAGTTGTACGAGGCGATCCTCGACGATGAGTCCCTCGCCATCGAGGAGGTCGCGCGCTTCAAGGCTGCGGGCGGCGGAACCATCTGCGACCCGACGAACGTCGGCCTCAAACGGGACCCGGCAGCGCTGGCCCGAATCAGCCGCGCCACCGGCGTCCACATCCTGATGGGCGCGGGCTGGTATCGAGAGATCGTCTACCCCTCCTACATCGCGGAGGAGACCTCGCAATCCCTCGCCGACCGCCTCATCGCCGAAGTCGTCGACGGTGTCGACGGGACCGGGGTGAGACCGGGTTTCATCGGCGAGATCGGCACGGAGCGGGGAAGCATCAGCCCCGCGAATGAGCGGGTCTTTCGCGCGGCCGCTCGTGCACACCGTGCCACCGGCATCCCGATCCTGACTCACACGACCCACTTCGGCGAGCTCGCCCTGGAGCAACTCGACCTGCTGCAGGAGGAGGGAGTGGATGCCCGGCACGTGGTCATCTCGCACCTCGGGGACCGTCGCGATATCGACTCGATCCTGCCCATAGCGGAGCGCGGAGCCTGGATCAACGTCGACAATCTCGCCTTCGTGACCGGCTACGCGCCGGTCTCCTTCCGCGCTGACAATGTCGCGAGGCTGTGCAGCCTGGGTCTTGCTGATCGGGTGATGCTCTCCAACGACATCTGCGAACTCGGACAGCTCGCGGCATACGGCGGCGTGGGCTACGGAAATGTCGTGGAGCGCTTCCTGCCGATGCTCCGAGATCGAGGTGTGAGCGAGGAGGACATCCATCAGATGACTGTTCTCAACCCCGCGCGGGCCTTCGCGTTCGCCGAGGTCGGGTCATGAGGGCGCTCGTGCTGGTCGAGTACGGTCGACTGGAGGTACGGGAGGTGCCCGACCCCGAACCGCGCGACGGCTGGGCGATTCTCCGGGTGCTCGCGACGGGGATCTGCGGATCGGACATCCACGGCTTCACGGGGGAGAACGGTCGGCGATTCCCCGGTCAGGTGATGGGGCACGAGAGCGTCGGCCGACTGACCGCCCCCGTTGGCGGGATGTCGGCCGGCGACCTGGTTACGTTCAACCCGGTGGTGGGCGGACCGCACGCGTCCCGCTACGCCGGCCGTGAACAGCACGATCCCGGTAAGTGGGTCATCGGCGTCGACCCGACGCATCACGCCGCGTTCGCCGAGTACGTCGCTGTCCCACGCGACAATCTCGTCCCGGTCGCCCCGGATCTGCCCCCCGCGCTCGGCACTCTCATCGAACCGCTCGCCGTCGCCGTGAATGGCGTCGGCCGCGCAGGGGATGTGCGGGGCCAGTGGGTGCTCGTTCTCGGAGGGGGCCCGATCGGTCAGGGCGTCGCCCTCGCTGCGATGCGAGCGGGAGCTTCGGTCATCGTCAGCGAGCCCGATGCGGCGCGCCGCGATCTCTGCGTCCGATTGGGTGCGCTCGTCATCGATCCGAACGAAGGCGCTGTCGTGGATCAGCTCACCCGGCGCGGGCACGACGTCACCGTCGCCATCGATGCCGTGGGTTCCTCAGCAACTCTCGCGGATGCCCTCGCCGTCACGCCACCGGGTTCGACGATCGTGCTCGTCGGGATGGCGTCGCCGGAGATCCGGATGGACGCCTATCGGGTCAGTGTCGGCGAGCGGTCGGTGGTGGGCGCCTTCACGTACTCGGCAAGCTCGTTCCGGGACGCCGCCAGGTGGGTGTCGGAGGGCGATCGCGCCATTTTCGACGCGCTGATCACCGACGTCGTCCGACCTGAGGAGGCTCAGAGCGCGTTCGAAGCCCTGGCCGGGGGCACCGGATCGGCGGGCAAGACCGTGGTGGACTTCGACTAGCGCGACGGGGGAGCGATCTCCGTGGGAGGCTCCGACGAAGCCGCGGCCCGCTGAGCGGCGGGGGGCGCATCGCCGAGCGTCTTCCAGTCGTCGGACAAGGCATCGGCGATGATCCGTCGCGGGTTGTACTGACGCGGGTCCACCTTCTTCCAGTCGATATCGGGGAACTCCTCCTCGATGCGCTCCTTGGAGCTGGCGAGCAGTACTCGGGCGCGTCGAACCGTGCGGCCGAGCAGAGCGGCGAAACCGGTGAGGCGCTCGGGCCCCAGGATGAACCCGGCAATGACCCCGATCACTATGAGCTTCTCGATGGTGAGACCAAACATCGCAGGCACCTTTCTCTTCCTCACGCTGAACTGCTATAACTCTATTAGACAAACCGGTTTAGTAGAAGGAGTACAGATGTTCGGAAACGCACTCACCGGGTGGCATTTGGTAATCGTGCTCGCGGTCGTCCTCTTGCTGTTCGGAGCGGCAAAGCTACCCGCACTCGCGAAGAGCGTGGGGCAGTCGGCGCGTGTCTTCCGCGGCGAGATGCGCTCGATGAAGTCGGACGATGCAGCAGGCACCGAGGCATCGCCCGGCACCGCGGCCGAGGAGTCGTCGCCGGCAGAAGCCGTGCGGGAGTGAGATGACGGCACGCCGTGCGCGCGCCGCCACGGGCATGCCGCTGCGCGAGCACCTGCGAGAGCTTCGGCGGCGGCTCGCGGTCTCCGCCGCCGCGCTCGTGGTGGCCGCTGTTGTCGTGGCCTTCTTCTCCACTACGGTGATCGAGCTCCTGGCCGCGCCGTTGCATGAGATCGAGGGTGCTGCCGAGTCCGCCATCAACTTCTCGAGCGTGACCGCAGCTTTTGACCTCCGCGTCCGAATCGCGATCACCGGCGGAATCGTGCTGTCCTCACCCGTCTGGCTGTACCAGGTGTGGGCATTCATCGTGCCCGCACTCAAGCGCACTGAGCGACGCTACGCCATCGGCTTCGGGGTGTCGGTTCCTCCGCTGTTCTTCGCTGGCGCAGCAGCGGGTGCCGCTGTCTCCCCTCACATCGTGCAGCTCATGGCGACCTTTGCTCCGTTCGGCTCCACCTTCCTGCTGCAATCGGACGTGTACTTCGACTTCGTCCTCAAACTCGTCATCGTGATAGGGGTGGCCTTCGTTCTCCCGGTGTTCCTGGTGGCCTTGAACTTCGCTAGCGTGATCTCGGGCAAGGACATCCTCAAGGGATGGCGCGTGGCCATCCTCGTGATCACCCTCTTCACCGCTACCGCGACGCCCGCGGCCGATGTCCTATCGATGGTGATCCTCGCGGTTCCACTCGTGGGGCTGTACTTCGGGGCGGTGCTCATTGCTGTCCTCCACGACCGTCGCGCGGCCAAGCGACTAGGCTTCTTGCTCACCGACACGGACGGTGCGGCCGACGCATCTGCGACCGGCGCCCAGCGGCACGGCGCTGCCGGGTGACGCCCGTCACCGGCAGCAGGGGCAGAGCGAGTCGGACGAAGCGGAAGGGTGACCAATGGCTCGAGTGACGGTCGCCGACGTCGCCGACGAAGCCGGCGTCTCCCGCGTCACCGCGAGCAAGGTCCTCCGCGGCGGAGAGGGGGTGTCGCCCTCGACGACCCAGCGCGTCCTCGACGCTGCCGCCGCGCTCGGCTACGGTCGCGAGCAGTCCGCCTCGGGAGAGGGCAAGCGAGTGACCATCGCCGACATCGCGAGCGCCGTCGGGCTCTCCAAGGGCTCAGTCTCGTTCGCCCTCAACGGCCAGGCGGGAATCTCCCCCGAGAATCGCGAGAAGATCCTCGAGACTGCACGTCAGCTGGGGTGGCGACCGCACAGCGCAGCGCGCGCACTCTCGAGCTCACAGTCGAAGGCAATAGGCCTCGTCCTCGCGCGAGACGTCGACACTCTCGGGTCGGAGCCGTACTTCATGAGGCTCATCGCGGGGATCGAGGCGGTGCTGTCGAAGGAGTCCATCGTCATGCTCTTCCAGACGGTGCCCTCGATCGAGGCGGAGATGGCGGTGTACGACGACTGGTGGAGCGAACGCCGCATCGATGGGCTGCTGCTCAACGACCTGCGCGTGGACGACCCGCGGCTCCCGTACCTTCAGGGGCTCGGCATCCCTTCTGTTTTCGCCGGGCTCCGGGAAGGCTCGGGGACGGTGTCCGCCGTGTTCCACGAGGAGGCCCCGGGAGTAGAGGAGACCGTGCTGCACTTGCGCGACCTCGGTCACCGCTCCATCGGCCGGGTCGCGGGACCCGCGGAATTCGCACACATCGCCGAACGCGGGCAGGCATTCGCGCGATTGTGTTCCGAGTTGGGGATCGAGCACTACGAGAGCATCGAGACTGACTACTCGATGGAGCAGGGAGCCGAGGCGACCAGATACTTGCTCGCGCGCCCCGAGCGACCCACCGCGCTCGTGTACGACAACGACATCATGGCGCTCGCCGGTCTGCGCGAGGCGCAAGCGACCGGTCTGTCGATCCCGCAGGACCTCTCCATAGTTGCGTGGGACGACTCGTTGTTTTGCCAAGCCTCGAGCCCGAGCCTGACGGCCGTGGCCCGCGACATCCGAGCGTTCGGGGAGCAAGCGGCCACGTCCCTCCTCGACCTCATCCGCAGCGGTGCGCCGGATACCGTTCGCGAGCCTCCCGGTCGGATCGTGGCTCGGGACAGCACCGCGCCGCCCCCGTCCTGACCACAGTTATCACCTGTTGCGAGCGAGGTAGTCGAACAACGAGGTCACCGTCCGATCGCCGCGCGCGACCCGGTCCAGATCGTCGCGATCGACGCCCGCTCCAACGGTCAGCGGGACCACGCACTGCTCTCCCGGGAGGATGGTGAGCAGTCGTGACGACGCGGTCACTCCGGCCACCTCGAGCTCCGGACGCACGAGCACCTCGCGGGCGATCGCCGACGTCGCCGTCACCACGAGGGAGGCCACCCCGTTTTCGACCACGACGCTGGACTCGAGTCCCGGATCCGGGATGCCCGCGCTCCCGTCCGCGTCGGCGAAGGCGAAGCGGCGCCTCCCGAGCAGCGTCACCTCGAGGGCCTCGGCGGCGCCGAGAGAGGCATCCACGAACGAGGACGCTCCGGCATCGAGGCGCAGCGAAGTGGCCGTCGTGAACTGGGTCGTGCCGGAGGACGACAACCCTCGCATGCCGAGGTCGGCCTCGAGCCGAGAGCGACCGCGATTGTGCACGAAGACTCGTCGACCGCCCGCCTCGCCGATGAGGGAGACGTGGAGGTCGTCGAAGGAGTCGGCGATGGCGTGCAGGACGGGCTTGGGCGTACCCGCGACGTCGAGCGCGGACCAGGAGATGGCCGGCCAGATGTCGTTGAGCTGCCACACGATGGCGCCTCGGCACCGGGGCCACAGCGAGGCCCAGTGGTCGAGGGCGGCGGTAACGGCGCGAGCCTGGATGACCGAAGTGATGTAGTGCCAATCGGCGAAGTCCTCGGTCACCGGGAAGTGCCGCGAGATCCCGAGCTGCAGCTTGGCCACGCCATCCGCCGCCTTCTGATGGAATACGAGGCCGGCCGCGTGCGGACCGTCGAGCGCGTCGGAGATGGATGCAGTGAGAACCGGTGTACTGGCGGGCCCCTGCCATCCGAACTCGGAGACAAATCGAGGCGCGTCGTCGCGGTAGTGGATGTAGTCGCGGTTGTTCCACATCTCCCAGGCGTGATGAGTCTGGTGGTCCGGGTCGTTCGGCTCGACATTCCAGCCTCCCGACCACGGGCTCCCGGGGTAGTAGGGCTGGTCCGGCGCGAGCGAAGCGATGACGCGCGGGATCACGTCGAAGTAATACCCGGCGCCCCAGGGTCGGTGGTCGAGCTCGTTCTCCCAGTTCAGCGCCTCGTGCAACCACAGATTCTCGTTGTTGCCGTTCCAGAGGACGAGGCTCGGATGACTGGCGAGGCGCGTGACATTCTGGCGGGCCTCGTTCGCGATGTCCTCGCGCATAGCCGCGGTCTCCGGATACGCGCCGCACGCGAAGGCGAAGTCCTGCCACACGAGGATGCCGAGTTCGTCGCAGGCGTCGTAGAAGTCGCGACTCTCGTACGTGCCCCCGCCCCAGACGCGCACGATGTTCGAGTTCGCCGCCACCGCGGCCTCGAGAAGGGTGCGGACCGCAGTGCGGTCGGCGAGGCCGGGCAGCAGGGTCGCGGGAATCCAGTTGAAGCCGCGCGCCAACACGGGCTCGTCGTTGATAACCAGGCCAAACGCGCCATCCGAACTCGTCGTGTCGAGCTCGATCGTTCGAAAACCGATGCGGCGCTCGTCGCGATCGAGCGGCACTCCGCTGCCGTCAAGGAGCTCGACCTCGAGATCGTAAAGGGCAGCGGCGCCCGCTCCGCGCGGCCACCAGCGCGCGGCTCCGGGGGCCTTGACCACGAGGATCACCTCCTGCTCGTCGCTCGCCATGACCGCCGAACCCTCAACGTCCAGGCCCGTTCCGCGCACTCGCGCCCGCACAGAGAGCGACGCATCCACCCCGGGCTGGCGCGCAATACCGACCCGTACCTCCACCGACGGCTCTCCTGGTCGGTTCGTGCTCGCCACGACCGAGTCGAGCCGGGCGGTGCTCCATGTCCTCAGGTGCACAGGTCGCCAGAGCCCGAGGTCGGCGACGCGCGGTCCCCAGTCCCACCCGAAGCTGCACGCCATCTTTCGGACGTACGTGTAGGGCGTCTCGTCGAAGGAACCGGGGTACGGCCCGACCTCGCGCTCGACGTCATCGGCATAGGCGAAGGGCGAGAGCAGTGCCACCTCGAGCGAGCAGGTCCCCCCGCGGTAGCCCGAGACGTCGATGCTGTGGCTGAGGTGCATGTTGCGCGACTCAAGGACTCGCGCCCCGTCGATCGAGACATCGGCGATCGTGTCGATGCCCTCGAACACGAGCTCGGTCACCTGCCCTGGCTCATCGGGGATCGCCAGCGAACGCGTGAGGGTCCAGTCGCTGCGGCCAACCCACTGGATCACCGTTTCGTTCTGCTCCACGAATGGGTCCGGGATGATCCCCTGGTCTTGCAGAGTTCCGTGCACGCTTCGCCCGTCGGTCGCCAGCCTGGTGCCGGCCGTGACCGTGGCCCCTTCCGCGGGCTGGGTGAGTTCGAGAATCCACTCTCCGTCGAGTTCGGTCCTGCGCAGCACGTCGTGTCTTCTCCTTGGGTCGATGCGCCGGACCACCCGGCTGAGGAAAATTATACAAACCGGTTTGACATATTCGATACCATGGCCCAGTATCTGATTTCAGCGATCTCCGGCACCGGAGAGCCGCGGCCCCCAATACAAAGGAGTTGAGATGGAAGTACCCCGCACGTTTCTTTCCGCCCAGGCTTCGCGGCGTGGCTTCCTTGCGGGCGGCCTTGCGGCCGCCGGCATGGGGCTGCTCGCCGCCTGCACGCCTGGCGGCTCGCAGTCGAAGAGCACCGAGATCCCGGTGATGATGAACTACTCGGCCGCATTCGAAAAAGAGTTCCTTCGTGTCACCCAGGGCTACGAACGCGCAACCGGCAACACGGTCGATCTTCTGAACATCGCGGCCGCCGACCAGTACGCCACTAAGCTCAAGACGCTCGCGCTCGCCAAGCAGCTTCCCGCGTTGTACTACGTGGCGAGCTTCGACCTCGGCACCCACATCAAGAACGGCTGGGTCCAGGACCTCACCCCCTACATCGAGCGCAACGAGGACGTTGTGCAGTCCGCCGACTTCTTCCCGGCCGTCGTCTCGCAGACGTCCCGCGACGGCAAGATGTACGGACTCTCGGACGGTCTTTCGTCCTACGGCATGTACGTCAACAAGACGATGTTCGACGAGCTCGGCATCCCGCTGCCCGACGACGACAACTGGACCTGGGACGACTACTTCGACCTGACCGAGGCGTTCAAGCTCACCGATGGTGGTCGACAGACCCGCTGGGGCGGGCTGGCGAACCATGGGAGCTGGGCCTTCCGCGGGATCTTCTCCGCCAACGGGGGGCAGGTATTCAGCGATGACCTCTCGGAGTGCATCATCGCCAACGATGAGAACATCGCCACCGTCGAGCAGCTCCGCGCCGCGGCGAAGCGCGGCTCGGTGCCCGACCCCGGGGGCCTGCCGAGCGGGGTCGACCCGTTCGCAAGCGGCATCCTCGCGATGGTGATGGATGGCTCCTGGTATGTTCAGGGGGCTCGCGACTCGATCGGCGACAAGTTCGAGTGGGACGTCCTCAAGCTCCCGAAGGGCTCGACGGGTCGCCGCGATGTCGCGGTCGCTACCGGAACCTACGTGATGAGCCGGGACACGGAGAACACCGAGACTGCTTTCGACTTCCTGTCGTACTACACGTCGGCGACCATCCAGGACAGCATCCCCTTCCTGCAGCTCGGCACCGTGCAGCCGCGCGTCCAGCAGGAGAAGGACTACCAGGAGCGCTCGAAGCTCGAGGACCTGCCGCCGGCGAACCGGCTCAATGTGTTCCCGTGGCAGATCCAGAACGACGCCGGCGACCTGCCGTACCCGGACTACTGGACTGCCTTCGAGACGGTGTGGTTCAACCGACTGATCTCGCTCTTCACGGGACCGGACAGCGCCAAGACCGTTCTCGAGCAGATCCAGGAAGAGACGAACCGCCAGCGCTAAGCGGCGGTCGAGAGGAACCCGATGAGCACCACCCGGCTGGGTATGGAAACGATGGTGGGCGCCGCGAGGCGCCCCAGGAGGACCGCGGGCCCCCTGCAGCGGCGCGAAGCACGCGTCGGCTGGCTATGGATCCAGCCGTGGCTCATCGGGTTCCTCGCATTCACGGCAATCCCTTTCGGAGCGGCATTCGTGATGTCGCTGACGAACTGGTCCCCCGCGGGCGCCGAGTTCATCGGGTTCGACAATTACGTGAGGATGTTCACGGACGACCCGCTGTTCTGGCAGGCGATCAAGGTGACCTTCGTGTTCGTCCTCCTCTACCTGCCCCTCAGCATCGCTCTCGGCCTCGGCGCGGCAATGCTCATGAACCAGAAGTTCGTGGGCGTCGGGGTATTCCGCACGATCTACTACCTCCCCTCGGTTCTCTCCGGGGTCGCGGTCGTCGTGCTCTGGAGCTTCGTCTTCCACCGCGAGTTCGGCGTGGTCAACCTCGCGCTCGGCTACCTCGGCATCCCGCCGATTCCGTGGCTCCAGAGCTCGTTCTGGGTCATCCCCGTTATCGTGATCATGCAGCTCTGGGGCGTCGGCGCCTCGATCATCATCTACCTCGGAGGGCTGCAGGGCATCCCCACCGAGCTGTACGAGGCGGCCAGCCTCGATGGCGCCGGGTGGTGGCGCACCTTCCGCAGCGTGACGCTCCCGATGATGTCGCCGATCATCCTTCTGCAAGCGGTGATCGGCCTGATCGGGACCTTCCAGATCTTCACCCAGTCGTTCGCGCTGACGCGCGGCGGACCCGACTACGGGTCGTACTTCCTGTCCCTCTACATCTACGACACGGCCTTCGGGCAGCTGAAGCTCGGATATGCGTGCGCTCTCTCGGTCGCGCTCTTCGCGATCATCCTCTCGCTCACCGGGTTGTTCTTCGCGGTCTCCCGATCGCGCGTCTACTACGCAGGAGCCAAGGACTGATGCGCTCGCTCACCCGAACCAGCCGTCGTCGCATCGCCATCTTCGCGACGCTCGTCGTCCTCACCGCGGGTTCGATCCTCTATCTCGGCCCGCTCGGGTGGATGATCAGCACGGCGCTCAAGACGCCCGACCAGATCTACGATCTTCCGATCCGCTGGATCCCGGATCCCGTCGACTGGGGTAACTTCGTCGAACTCTTCACGGAGGTGCCGTTCGCCCAGTACATCGGGAACACCGTCGTGCTCACTGCGCTCGGCGTGCTCGGAAGCATTACCGGCAGCTCCTTGGCCGCCTACGGGTTCGCGCGCTTCCGGTTCCGTGGTCGCAACGCCCTCTTCGTCGTCATGCTCAGCACGATGATGATCCCGGTGTGGGTGACCATCGTGCCGTCGTACGTCTTCTTCGGCGAGATCGGGTGGCTCGATACCTACCTGCCGATCCTCGTGCCCGCCTTCTTCGCCACCCCCTTCAACACGTTCCTGCTCCGGCAGTTCTTCTTGTCGATCCCCCAGGAGCTCGACGAGGCGGCGCGCATCGACGGGGCCGGGTCGGTGCGGATCTTCTTCCAGATCATCCTCCCGCTGTCGGTGCCGGCACTCATGATGGTCGGCCTGTTCTCGTTCCTCTTCTTCTGGAACGACTACCTCGGCCCCCTCATCTACCTTCAGTCGCAGGAGCTGTACCCGCTCTCGCTCGGAGTCGCCAACTTCGTCGGTACCTACAACCAGAACTATCCGCTCATGATGATGGCGGCGATGGTCTCCATGCTGCCCTGCATCGCTCTGTTCGCGATCGCCCAGAAGTGGTTCATGCAAGGGATCGTGATCTCGGGTGTGAAGGGGTGACCGCGCCCCGGGCCGTCGTGCTGAGCGCCGGGGCGTGGTCGCAATCGACGCACATCCCGGCATTGCGGGAGGCGGGCGCCGAGGTAGTTGCGGTCACGAGCCTCTCACTTGAGCGGGCTGCCGCGATCGCCGACCAGTTCGGGATCCCGTCGGCCTTCGACGACCCTCGCCTTGCGCTCGACGCCGAGCCCGACATCGCGGTGATCGCGGGACCGCCCGTCTCGCACCTCGATCAGGCGCTCGCCGCCATCGAGCGGGGCATCGCCGTCCTCGTGGAAAAGCCGATGGCCCTGACCGGCGAGGAGGCCCAGCGCATCGCCGTCGCCGGCGAGAGCGCCGGGGTGCCCGTCCTGGTCGGGTTCACCTGGTCCAGTGCCGAGCTCTTCGCGCGTGCCCGCGACCTCATCCGATCAGGGGCGCTCGGTCGGGTGGAGCACGCGTCTTGGTCCATCCACGCGAACACTCGGCAACTTCTCCTCGGCAGCCCGGTCGCAGCCTGGGACCCGGATGCCCGCTCCGAGTCGTCGACCTACACCGACCGCTCGCGCTCCGGCGGCGGTGTCGGTGCGGTGACGATGTGCCACCTTCTGAGCGTCGCGCACTGGGTGCTCGGAAGCAGTGTCGCCTCGGTCGCCTGCGAGACCTACGACGGTGCCGCGGGGCTGGACCTGCACATGTCGGCACTCGCGTCCTGGGCATCCGGGGCGTCCGGGGTGCTCGTCGCGACATCCACGCAGGTGCACGGCGCGCCCACCCGGTGGTTCGCCGAGATCCGGGGCAGCGCCGGGGACCTGTCGATCGACACCCTCACCGGCGAGTTCTCGTTCGTCCCCGCGGAGGGCGCCGGTGGCTCCTCGGTCGACCCCGAAGCGGGCCGGCCCGACGTGCGATCACCCACGCGTGCGCTCGTCGCCTCCTGGTCTGGTGAACGGGTGCCCAGCGCGATGTCCGCCCGTCTCGGGGTCGCCGTGACGCGGACGACCGATGCGCTATATGCGAGCGCCCGCTCGGGTGGGGCTCCGACGCGAGTGGCCACCGGATGACGGCGACGATCACCGGCGTCCGAGTCGCCTCCCTGTCGGTCCCCCGCCACTTCGCCCTCATGGGGGAGCTGGACGGGGCAGGTTCCGTCGAGCTCGACTTTGTCGTGTGGTCGATCCGCACCGACGACGGCGTCTGCCTCGTCGACACAGGACTGCCGCGCGGTGAAGACTTCGCCCACCTCGACGACATGAACTCCGGTGGCGAGGACCGCTGGCGGTTCCGGGACGTGCGCAGCGTCGGGGAGGCGCTCGACGACCTCGGAGTCGCGCCCGCCGAGGTGGATGCCGTGCTCCTCACCCAGCTCGTCACCTACTGTTCCGGCGGGCTCGAGGAAGGCCTTTTCCCGCACGCGCGGATCGTTCTCGCCCGCGCGGGCCTCGAGGAGTACCTCGCGGGCGGAGTGGGGCATCCGCCGACGTCGTTGTACGTCACGCCGGGAGGCTGGCGAGCGATCGGTGAGGCGGCCGCTCAGGGGCGGCTGGATGTGGTCGACCGACGGCACCGGGTTGTGCCGGGCGTCGAGTTCGTCGTGACGGGAGGCCACCACCCCGCCTCTGCGTCGGTGCGCGTGAGCACGGACGACGGCAGGGGGATCGCGCTCATGGAGACCGCGTTCCTGCAGGAGAACGTCGAGACGTCGCGGCCCATCGGCATTGCAGAGTCGGCGGCGGATGCGCGTCGCGCCGTGGTCGAGGCCCGCTCGGAGGGCTTCGAGGTCGTCGCGATGCACGACCCGCAGCACCGGCAGCGGTTCGCCCCGCGCTAGCGCCGCACGAGCACCGCGTCGCGAACGCAGTGCTCGACGGTCAGCGCGCTACCGGCGATGCGCGCGACGACGACGTCGCACGGGGAGTCGAAGGACAGGATGCCCGCACCGTCGAGTCCGACGGCGAGAGCGGGAGTGCGCGTCGCCGCCTGCAGGGCGTCGGCCCACGGCATCCCGGCCGCTACGATCCGCCCGATGACGGTGGGCAGATCGACCGCGGCGTGGGTCGAATAGGCGTGCAAGTCCGTGCTGATGGTGTCGGGCGGGAAGCCCTGATCGATCGCTGCGCGGGCGATCGCCGGGTCGAACCCCGATACCCCGTGCCCCACGTCGAACAGCACGCCGCGCTCTCGGGCGCGGCGCACCGAGGGGCGGATGCGACCGTTCTCGATGAGGGAGTTGCCCGCGAAACCTGTGAAGCAGTGGGTGACGATGTCGCCGGCGCCGAGAGTCCGCACGATCGTGTCGATGGACGCCGGCTTCGGCCCGAGGTGCACCATGAGTGGCGCGGCGGCTCGATCCGCCGCACGCCGGGCCGCCGCGAGCGCGCGAGTGGTGAAGCGGCCTCCGACGTTCGCGGAGGCGCGCACCTTGACCCCGACCGCGAGCCCGGGATGCTCCGCGATCGTGCGCACCACGAGTTCCTCGTCGAGGTACTCGGGCGAGCGCAACTCGCCGCGGCGCTGGATGCTCGTCGTGCCAATGCTCGAGATGTTGACGAACGCCCGAAGCCGCGTCCGGCTGCGCAGCGCGATGGCTGCGAACGCCCCGAACAGGTCGCCGCCGGCGCTACCTGCATCGACCATTGCCGTCACCCCGCTCCGCTCGGCGGCCTCGTCTGCGGATACACCCAGATCCTGACCTGAGAAGACGTGGGTATGGAGGTCGACGAGCCCGGGGAGGAGCACGGCGTCATCGAGTGTCCCGGCCCCTGAGGCGGTGCCCAGAGCGACGTCGTTGTCGACTCGCTCGAGGCGTGACCCGCTGACGACCAGCGGGCGCCGGAGCAGAAGCTCAGGCACTCCGCGGGGAGGCGTCGCCGACGCGGCGCAGGAGCACCAGCCGCCCGGGTTCCACGTCGAAGCGGCTCGAGCGGTGCCCGGTTGCGAGGTCCTCGAGCATCCAGGTCGACGTGATCGAGCAGGTCGTCGCACCGTAGTTGGCGAGGGCCGCGTACACCTCGGTGTTGGCGAACAGGCTCACCACCGACTCTGCCGGCGCTCCCGTGCGGTGGAACACGTCGGACTGCACATCGATCGACGCACGCGTGCCGGGGACGACCATCCGGCGGTACTGGTCGAGCCAGAACCGGTGCCGCTCGGCGCGGTCAGGGCTCGCGGCGCCCACATCCCACGGCCCGTAAGAATGCGGGCCATCCGGGTTTGCGGACACGAACTCCTGATGGTCGCGCCACTGCCGGACGACGCGGTCTACCTCCGGTGAGTCGTAGTCCACGCCCGGGATGGAGGCGCGCTCGCCCGTGAAGGGGCGACCCGCGAGGATCTGCGGGAACTGCAGGTAGGGGATCGTCTGCGCGTACTGCTCGTCCTCGGAGGGCAGCTCGCCGACCGAGTAGTCGAACTGTGGCACGACGTAAGGCGGGTGGTCGCGAGTCTCCAGGCGCATGCGGTTGATGTCGCCGATGTTCTCGCCGACCCACAGGTAGTCGTAGAGCCGCATCGCGGACTTCGGGATGTCGTTGAAGTCGGCGTGGAGCTTGTACGTGCCGCCGCGAGACTTCACCTCCGCGTAAATCCACGCCAGGAGGTCCTCTTTCGCGGCATCGTGCTCGGATGTCTCGGGCCACGCGAGCACCTCGTCGGGGGTCGGGGGCATGGTCTGGGCCGCGAGCGAGCGGTAGCCCCAGTCATTGAAGAGTCCGTCGATGTCGTACTCGTCGAGGAGTCGGCGGGTCTTCTCCAGCACGTAGGCCCGCCAGCCGGCGCTCGCCGGGGAGCAGCGGACGAGCCGCCAGTGGGCGACGCGCACGAGCTGCATGTCCGGGCTTGGGTCGTCGTAAGACTCTCGCGTCCACTCGGGGCGCAGGTCGGGGTCGCCCCACTGCATGTATCCGGACGAGGCGTAGAGCAGTACCCGGATGCCCTCCGCGTGCGCCATGTCGATGAAGCGGCGCAAGCCCGGCTCGTTGGGGGAGGAGAACCGGCTGGCGCCGTGCAGGCGGAGGAGGTCGTTCCAGTCCTCCATGAGCTGGATCTGGCGGATGCCGTTCGCTGCGAGGTTGGCGAGCGCCTTCTCATCGAAGCCGTCCGGGTCGTACGGCGCGCGCGATGGGTACTCGCCCAGGTTGTAGCTGGCCTGCCCGGGTACGTAATCGCCGATGAAGTGCTGCGCCCGGCGGGACCGCACCACCGACTCGACCAGGCGGATGTTCTCGAGCCGCGTGCGATGCCCGTGGTTGTCGAGGTCGGGGATGAGGGTGGAGTCGTGCATGGGCATCCTTCGCAATGGATCAGGGGTGGTCGTGGTCTGCGGTCGCCCAGACGAACCAGGAGGCGTGCTCCTGGTTGCCGAGGTCGTTGGTCCCGGTTCGGTTGTACTGCTCGGCGAATTGGCTGCCCGGCGAGCGGTCCACGAGAAAGCGCGCAATCCGTTCGAGGCGCTCGTGGTCGCCGGTGGTGCGGAGGTAGGCGATCTCCCACGCCAGCCCCTTGCCGATCACGCTGTCGTCGTCGTCCTGCACGTTGAGCATCTCGAGCCCGTCCCAGTCGGACGAGGCGACCCGGCGGTAGCGCTCGACGGTGCGGCGGAGGATGCCGTCGTCGGTCGCGAACCATCCCGCCGCGACGGGGGCGAGGCTCACCCACGAGAACCCGTCGATGCGGCGCCGGCCCAGAGGCAGCCACAGGAGCTCGACATAAGTCGAACCGAATCCCGCGTCGACGACGAGGTGCTCGTGGATGGCCGCGGCCAGCGCGTCGGCCTGCTCGCGAGCGGCCCGGCGCAGGTCGGGCCTCGAGGCGAGCGCGCTCAGCTCGTGGAAGGCCTGCGAGGCGAAGACGTTCGTCACGAGGTCGATCGTGGTGAGGTAGTGGCTGCGACGACTGTGCTCGAGATTCGGGTTGATGATGAGGCCCGTCGCGTCGTCGCGGTCATCGACGGCGGCGAGGAGGCGGCGGATCACCCCGTCGATTTCTCGGCCGTCGAGCGCGGCGGTGCGTGCGTGGGCGAGGGCGTTCATGGCATCGGCATCGGGTTGGACCGTGCGCACCGCCCCGGTCGTCGAGAGCGCGGACAGCGCGGTACCGGGCGCGAGGGCGGCGGGCTCCTCGTCGAGCGTGAGGCTCGCGTGCACGCCGGTAGTGACCCAGCCGCCGAGATTCAGCCGCAGCTGCTCTGCCGGCCGGTCGGTGGCCCCCGGGGTGCGGCTCGCCCCCCATCGCACTTCTCCCAGGGCCCCTTCGGTGCGCAGCTCGAGCCGGTACTCCGCCTCCGGCTCGAGGATCAACGATTCGGGGAGCTCGAGGGCGAGCCATCCGGTCGTGGAGGCCGCGGTCAGCGGCGCCGCCAGGGGGATGCTCGCGCCGTCGCGGTGCAGCCGAGCGATCGCCATGCCAGCGCGCAGGTTGCCGGACAGGGCAACGAGGATCCGGCGGGGACTCGGCCCCGCTCCGGTCCGGAACGACTGGGCGGCGACGGCCTTGACTCCCGCGACTTCGAGGAAGGTGCTCGGATCGACCCAGGGCTGGATGTCGCCCGGGCGTGCGCTGACCACTCGTGGCGGCGGGCACACGTGGGCGACGCGATCGTCGGCGAACAGGTCGGTGTAGTCCAGGATGCGGCGGGCGAGGTCCGTCCGGCCGATCGCGAGCATCGCGATCGCCTGGATCGAGGCGTCTCGGGTGAACATGCCCGAGTAAGCCCCGCTGAGCGAAGTGGGCGCGTAGCCCCACTCGTCGACCCGCGACTCGAGAGAGGCCGCCGTCGAGCGGATGAGAGAGCGGAGAGGCGACTTCCCGCCGTGCCTGGCGTATGACTGCTCCACCGATTCCCTCTGAGTCTCCCGTTACTTCATGGTCGCGGGCATCCACATCCGCGGCAAGAAGGCTACTACTTTATAAACCGGTTTGTCTATCATGTCCCTGGAGGAGAAATGACCATACCTATCATCGTCGGCCGAACCGCCGAGGCCCCGGCACCCGCCGGCCCGTACTCGCAAAGCGTCCGAATCGGATCACTCATCATGTGCTCGGGGCAAGCCGGATTCCTGCCCGACGGCACGCTGGCCAACGGGATCGAGGAGCAAACCCGTCAGACCTTCCGCAACCTGCTCGTGACGCTTGCCGCGGCGGGCGGCGTGCCGGAACGCGTCGGACACGTGCGGGTCTACCTCACCGATACCGCCCACTTCGGCATCCTCAACGACGTATACCGCGAGTTCTTCAGCGAGCCCTATCCCGCGCGCACCACGGTCTACGTGGGTCTGCCCGCGGGGCTCCTCGTCGAGGCCGACCTTCTCGCCGAAGCCTCATGAGCGCCCCGTATCCCGCATCGGTCCTCGTCATCGGGCTCGGGACCATGGGTCGCGGAATCGTCCGCGCACTCCGGGGCACCGTGACCGATCTGAGGTCGTTCGACGAGGCTCCCGTCACCGATGAACCCGGCGCCCGTCGCTACAACGACTTGGCGGACGCCGCACGCGGAGTGGACATCATCATCGAGGCGATCGTCGAGGACCTGTCGGCCAAGCGGACGCTCCTCCGCTACCTCGAGGGCATTGTGCCCGAAGCGATCATCGCCTCCACCACATCGACCTTCCTGCCCTCCGGTCTCGCAACCTCGCCCGCCCAACGCCGTCGACTGCTCCTCGCCCACTTCTTCAACCCCGCCGACGTCGTCCCCCTTGTCGAGGTCGTCCCGGCCGAGTCGACCGATCGCGACGCCGTGGAGACGGTAATCAGGATGCTGCGCGCCACGGGCAAGTCGGTAGTGCGGCTCCAGCGAGAGGTGGACGGTCTCGTCGCCAACCGGTTGCAGGCCGCCCTCATCCGCGAGGCGATGCACCTCCGGGCGCGCGGAGTCGCATCAGCGGAGGACATCGACCGGGTGCTCACTACGGGTCTCGGTCCACGCTGGTCCGCGGCGGGGTGCTTCGAAGTGATGGATCAGGGCGGGCTCGATGTGTGGGCCCGAGTGCTGCGCAGGCTCGTGCCCGACCTTGCGAGCGGCCACGAGTGCGCCGACGAGGTCGACGAACTCGTTCTCCGCGGACAGCTCGGGGTCAAGTCCGGAAGGGGCTTCGCCTCGCACGACTCCGACGCTGCCGAGCGGTACCGCCACGCCGTCGAGGGAGCGTTCGGAGCCCGGCGGGATGACTCGTGAGGCTGGCTCGGCTGGGAGCCGTTGGCGAGGAGATCCCGGTAGCGCTCGTTGACGGCATTGCGTTCGACCTTCGGCCCGTCACTTCCGACATCGATGCGGCCTTCTGGCGGGAGCGGGGCGCCCGGCGGGTGCGGGATGCGCTCGACCGGGGCATCCTCGCTCCACTGCCCGGTGCCGCAGGATTGCGCATCGGCGCCCCCCTCGCTCGGCCGGGCGTCGTCGTGTGCATCGGGATGAATTACGCCGCCCACGCGGCCGAGTCGGGATCACCGCCCCCTGAGCTGCCCGTCATGTTCCTCAAACCGCCGAACACGATCGGTGGCCCCTTCGACGACGTCCCCCTCCCGCGCCGAGCGACCCGGACGGACTGGGAGGTGGAACTCGGCGTCGTCATCGGCGCGAGCGCCCACTCGCTCGACACCGACGAGGACGCTCTCTCGTGCGTCGCCGGGTACGTGCTGGCCAATGACGTATCCGAGCGGCGCTTCCAGCTCGAGGAGTCCGGCGGTCAGTGGTCCAAGGGGAAAGCGGCCCCCGGATTCACCCCGCTGGGCCCCTGGGTCACCACGTCCGACGAGTTCGATCCGAGCGAAGTCGGGCTGCGCAGCTGGGTCAACGGCTCGCCTCGGCAGGACAGCCGGTCGAGCGACATGGTCTTCGGAATCGCGGCCCTCGTTCGACACCTCAGCCAGTACATGAGGCTCGATCCGGGCGACGTGGTGCTCACCGGAACCCCCGAGGGAGTCGCCCTGTCCGGGCGGTTCCCCTATCTGACCGCGGGGGATGTCTGCGCCGTCGAGATCGACGGACTGGGGCGCCAGGAGCACCGGTTCGTGTAACCGGCGATGCCGGTGGAGGGATGCGTCCGCTCCCTCCACCGGCCCGTGCTACGGGATCGGGGTGACCCCCGTCACCTTGAAGAGCGCCACGCCCTGAGGCGGCATGGTCACCGTGATCTTCGCCGTCGTCGACGTGAAGGTCACGTTGCTCGACGCCGACAGCTCATTCAGAGCCGACAGTGACGCGTAGGTGCTCTTCTGGCTGTTCCAGTAGCTCGCCGCCGCCGGGGTGGTGAGCACATCCGGCAGCAGCCAGTTGTACAACGAGGCGCCCACTCGATAGTCCGAAGCCCCGTAGCCCTGGGCGGCGCGGTTGGCGGCCCAGGTGGGGAAGAAGTTCGAGTGGGTGTCGTCGATGAGGAACTTCGTCGCCACCGGCGAGGAGTTCGCGATATTGGTGAGGTTGACCTCGACGGTTTCGGAGCTCGTCGACGTCGGGCTGTTGTTCCGGTTGAACACCATGACGTAGAGCGTGTCCGTTGACGCGTCGTAGCCTGAGTAGGAGCCGACCTGGTTGGTGTTGTCGGACGGTGTTCCCGCATAGCTCACAGCGAGCTGCTGGGAACCGGACATCCGCTTGACGAGCTTGCCGAGGTTCGTGACGGTGGGGTTGACGATGACGGGCTCGGAGTACGAGTACACGCCATCAGTGCTGAGTCCCCAACGGCCCCACCACGACAGGTCGTAGTCCGTGGCCAACTGGTACCGCCAAGCGTGCAACGCGGACTGGAAGCTCGTCGACAGGTCGCCGTTGGGGTCGCCGTCAGGCGCGAACATGCTGCCCTCGTCGATACCGATCTCGAGGCCGTTCAAGCCCACCGCATCGATCTTCGCTCGCAGGGTGGCCAGCGTGTTCGCGAAGTTGGTGAGGCTCGTGGGCGAATTGTCGTAGAACGAGATG
This sequence comes from Antiquaquibacter soli, assembly GCF_030580675.1. Lineage (GTDB taxonomy): Bacteria > Actinomycetota > Actinomycetes > Actinomycetales > Microbacteriaceae > Rhodoglobus > Rhodoglobus soli. The sequence continues at coordinate 155,630 of NZ_JAUQUB010000002.1, forward strand.
CTCATGTAGTCCATCGGGGACCCGGTGCCGCCCGTGGCGTAGTTCGTGCCTGTCGTCACGTGGTCGAGCAGTTCGCGGTAATCCCAGAACCCGCCGATGTTGCCCTGGGCGTGCGCGCCGATCTTGACGTTGCCCGCGCCGAGCTCATCCTCGAGAGCCTTGGCGGACCAGTCGTACAGCTTGAAGTAGGCGACCTTCGTGCTCGCTGCAGTCCCATCCGGGTGCTCGAACTGGTCGCGGTTGTCGTACTCGGTGAGCACCCCCCAGCGCCAGCTGCGCACCTCGGTCGCGCCGAACTCGGTCACGGCCCGACTCACGAGCGCGCGCAGGTAGTTGTAGTACGTGGTGTAGTTGGCTGGCGGCGCGGTGTTCGTTCCGAACACGCCGATCTTCGGCGAGGACGAGTACTTGATCGGCTGGCTGCCGATCTTCAGGTACGGTGTCAGGCCGCTCCGGACGATGTTGTCGAGGCCCGTCATGATGCTGTCGAAGTCGTAGTCCGTCATCGTCGACGTATCGGTGGGGTCCACGAACGGGTCGCGCGCGGGACCGCACGTGATGGGATTCGTGTAGCCCGTGTAGCACCCGCCCGTGATGAAGAGGAGCTGCACCTCCTCGAGCTCCGGGTAGTAGGTCGAGTAGTAGCTCGAGGAGATGCTCGAGGCGCCGGTAGACCACCAGTGGTCGTTGCTCCACGCCAGGAGGTTGGAGAACGTGTTCTCGTACGTCTTGCCCGAGGTCCGCAGGTCCACCGTGAATGTGGGCCCAGGGAGGGCTTGGGATGCGATCGGCGTGAGCGCCAGCGTCCCTGTCAGTAGTAGCGCGCCGGCGACCATGCCGGCCCTCTTCAGCTTCATCCACTTGCCCCTTCATGTCTCGGGCCCGCTCGTCGAGCCCGTCGCGGGGAATTTATCGAACCGGTTAAGTTAAAGTCAATGCACTGAGACGAAAGGGAGTGCGCAGATGACCTCGAGGGTGAGGGCGATCCGCCACGCGGGTTCCGGCAAGATCAGCGACGACGCAGACACCGCCCTCGCCGGCGTACTCAAGGACGGGATCACTATCGCCGTCGGCGGATTCGGGCTCAGCGGCATCCCTCAAGACCTCATCGACGCCGTCCGCCGGTCCGGCGTCCGGGAGCTGACGATCGTCTCCAACAACATGGGCATCGACGGCGTGGGGCTCGGCGTGCTTCTCGATAGCGGCCAGGTGCGCCGAGTCGTCGCGTCGTACGTCGGGGAGAACCGCAGATTCGCGCAGTCCTACCTCGACGGCAGTCTCGAGGTTGAATTCTCGCCGCAGGGCACGCTCGCCGAGCGATTACGAGCGGGCGGGGCGGGAATCGCAGGCTTCTACACCCGCGCGGGCGTCGGCACCTCCTGGGCGGCTGGAAAGCCGACGATGGAGTTCGACGGGCGTGCCCACGTTCTCGAGCGAGGCATCGTCGCTGACCTCGCCCTCGTGCACGCACATCGCGGAGACCGAGAGGGCAACCTGGCCTACCGCGCGACCGCCCGCAACTTCAATCCGCTCGTCGCCACGGCGGGCCGAGTCACCGTGGCCGAAGTCGAAGTGCTCGAGGGTGCGTTCCTCGACCCCGATTCCGTCGTCACCCCGGGCGTCTTCGTCCAGCGGGTGATCCGCACCAGTCGCCACAAGCACATCGAGAAGACGACTACTCGGAGCAGGAGCTGACGATGGGGTGGTCTCGGGATGAGATGGCGGCCATCGCGGCACGGGAGCTGAGGGACGGTGACTACGTCAACCTGGGGATCGGCATCCCGACGCTCGTCGCCAACCACGTGCCCTCGGGCATCCGGGTCACCCTGCACAGCGAGAACGGGCTCCTCGGGATGGGCCCGTTCCCGTGGGAGGGCGAGGAAGACCCAGACCTCATCAACGCGGGCAAGCAGACGGTTACCACTCTCCCGGGAGCGAGCTTCTTCGACTCGGCCACTTCCTTCGCCATGATCCGCGGCGGTCACATCGACCAGGCAATTCTCGGGGCGTTGCAGGTCTCGGGCGGCGGGGATCTCGCCAACTGGACCGTACCGGGTGCCATGGTCAAGGGCATGGGCGGTGCCATGGACCTGGTGGTGGGCGCCGGTCGCGTCATCGTCCTCACGGAGCACGTGGCCAAGGACGGCAGTCCCAAGGTCGTCGCCGAGTGCACGCTCCCGCTCACCGGGGTTGCCTGCGTCGACCGCATCATCACTGATCTCGCCGTATTCGATGTCACCGAGTCCGGTCTGCGCCTGTGCGCGCTGGGCCCCGGCGTTACGGTGGATGCTGTGCGGAGCGTGACGGGTGCCCCGTTCGTGACCGACCTTGCTTGAGACCGCCGTCGGCCGCAGCCCGTGCTCTCGGGCGCATGGCCGCCACGCTCGCCGACATCCGCGCGCTCGTCGCGAGGGAGGCGTGGCGGGTCCAGGCTCCGAAGTACCTCCGGCGCGAGTGGGAGGCCGCCGCTAGGTGACGGCGGCCCCGCACTCGGCTACCAGCTCGCCTCGAGGTCGAGCACCCACGTGACGCCGAAGCGGTCTCGGAGCATCCCGTACAGCGGCGACCACGCCGCGGGCGCGATCGGCACGACGACCTCGCCTCCCTCGGCGAGGCCCTCGAAGTAGCGCGTGAGCTCCGTGGCGTCGGTGCCGCGAACGGACACGAATACCGGGATGACGCCGGCCTCGTAAGCCGTGTGGGAGGGCACGTCGTAGGCCATGACCCGGAAGCCCTCCTCGGAGGCGACCTGACCCCACATGATCCAGTCGGCCTCGGTCGGTTCGGAGACGTTGTGGGCGTCCGCGTAGGTGAGCGCTGCGAGCTCTCCGCCGAAGACGCTCCGGTAGAAGTCGAGCGCCGCGCGGGCGTCGCCGCGGAAGTTCAGATGGGTGGTCGTGGTGATGGTCATGACTGCTCCTTGTCGGGCCGCGCCTCGTGCGCGTCGAGCACCACTGTTCCGCCAGTAGCGGTCAGATCGTGTCCTCCACTTCGCGTAGCCTCGGGCCATGACCACACCGACCTCACGACTGCTCCGGATGCTCTCGCTCCTGCAGACTCGGCGGGACTGGTCCGGTGCCGCCCTCGCCGAGCGGCTCGGCACGAGCGCCCGCACCGTGAGGCGCGACGTCGACCGGCTCCGAGACCTCGGCTACTCGATCCGGGCGGTGAAGGGGCCCGACGGCGGCTACCGCCTCGAGCCCGGGTCGACCGTTCCCCCGTTGCTGTTCGACGACGAGCAGGTCGTCGCGATCGCGGTGGCCCTGCGCGCCGCGTCCGTCGCCGGGGCGGGCGTCGAGGAGCCCGCGCTCCGAGCGCTCGGCGCGCTGCGGCAGGTGCTGCCCGAGCGGGTACGGCATCGGCTGGATTCACTGGAGGTCACGACGATGGGGCCGGCCGGGGCATCCGTTGATGCGACCGTGCTCGTTGCTGTCTCCGAGGCGATCCGCGCGAGCGAGGTGCTGCGCTTCGACTACGGCGAAGTTAGGGATGCTCGTGCCCCGCGCCGCGCCGAACCGTACTCCCTTGTCACAACGGGCGGCCGCTGGTACCTCGTCGCGTGGGACCTGGAGCACGACGAGTGGCGCATCTTCCGGGCCGACCGCATCACGCCGAAGTCCGCCCGCGGCGCGCGGTTCGCCCGGCGCGACCTGCCCGGCGGGGATGTCCGTGCCTTCGTGACGGCGCGGTTCCGGGGCTCGACGACGCCCGAGTGGCCGTGCCGCGGCAGCGTCGTGCTCGACCTGCCCGCGCGCGAGGTCGCCCCGTTCGTCAGCGGCGGCGACGGCGTCGTGGAGGCGATCGGCGAGCGGAGGTGCCGCGTCGAACTCGCGTCATGGTCGTGGGCGGGACTCGCGGCGTCCTTCGCCCGCTTCGACGCACCCCTCAGCGACCCTCGACCGGTCGCGCTCGCCGAGGCGTTCGCCACCCTGGCCGAGCGGGCCGCGCGCGCCGCTCTAGGCTGAACACCATGCTCCTCGACGTCACTGGCGCACCGCTCGCGGTCATCGTGTTCGATCCGGCCGCCACCACCGAGCACCGCGGCGACGCCCTCCTCGTGCACGGGTTCACCGGCAGCAAGGATGACTTCGCGCCCCTCGGACCGCTGCTCGCGCAGCGCGGGTACCGCGTCGTGACCTTCGACAACCGAGGCCAGCACGAGTCGTCGCACTCCGCCGACGAGGCCGCCTACCGCGTGCCCGCGCTCGCCGCGGACACCGCAGCGCTCGCCGACGCGCTCGGCATCGAGCGACCGCACCTGCTCGGCCACTCCTTCGGCGGGCTCATCGCCCAGCGTGCCGTGGTCGACGACCCCGGGCGCTGGGCGTCGCTCACGCTGCTGTGCAGCGGCCCGGGCGCGAACCCCCGCCGTGGCAACTACGAGGCGATCATCGCCGAGGTGGGATCGAAGACGATGGCGGAGAGCTGGATCGGCGACCGGGAGGCCTGGGCCCGCGGCGAAGCCGACCCCGAGATGCTCAAGCGGCGCTGGCTCGCAACCGACCCGCGCTCCCTCGAGGTCCACGCGCGCGAGCTCATGACCGCCCCGTCGCTCGTCGCCGAGGCGGCGGCGACCGGCATCCCCGCCCACGTCGCCTTCGGTGTGACGGACGACGCGTGGCCGCAGGAGCTCCAGCGCGAGATGGCCGCGGACCTGGATGCCCGGCTCACGGTCATCCCGGATGCCGGCCACTGCCCGAACACGGAGAACCCGGCACTGACGGCCGACGTGCTCGCCGACTTCTGGGACTCGGTCAGTCCTCGCTGATCGGGTCGACCGAGAGGTCGTCGACGGCGAAGTCCTCGTCGAGCTGGACGCGGATCGCCGAGTCGGGGAACTGGCGCGGCGCCGAGAACGACAGGAGCGTCGCATCCGGGAACACAGCGATGGTCGAGATGGCCAGGTCGGCCCGGAGGTCCACCGGCTCGGCGACCTCGTCGTCGCCGACCGCGTCTTCGATCTCGGCGGCGACCTCGTCGATGATCGCGGTCCACTCGCTCTCGGTGATGTCGAGGATGCGCGAGACCGCGGCCACGAGGGCCGCCGGGTGGGCCGGCTCGTCGTCCGGATCGACGACGACGTCGACATCCGCGACCGCTGCAGCGAGGTGGGCGCGACCGGTCACCGCACCATCGCGCGCCTCGGGCGATTCGAGAAGTCCGCTCTCTCGGATCGCAGCGAGCAGGTGGCCGGAGTCGCTCATGCTCCGAGCCTACCCGCGCCGCCTGTCAACCCCTCGTTCCTCCGCGGAGCCCGACGTAGCGTCGAGCACACCACGAAGGAGGAAGACACATGATGAAGTCACGAGGGCTGCTGCTTCTCGGAGCGCTCGCAGGGATCGTGTTCGCGATGACGCCCCAGGGGCGCAAGGTGATCGACGATGTGAAGGACAAGGCGCTCGACGCGTGGGGGCGGCCGGACGTTCAGCGGCGCGTGAGCGACGTGCAGTCGACGGTCCGCAAGAACGTGCCCGTCGTCGGCGAGACGCTCGCCGACGCGGTCGACCGGGTCAAGCCGTCGAGCGCCGGCAGCTCAGGTGGCTCGGGCGGCTCGGGCGACGAGGGACTCGCGGGCGCGACGTCCTAGCGCTCGAGCTCACCCGTCCGGGCGTTCTCCGCGACGGTGCCGATCGCGACCGCGAGGGTGAGCCCCCAGCTGACCCACATCGCGATGAGGCGCCAGTCCCGGGGACCCCGGCGGGTGGCCTGGATGACTCCGACCGCTCCGAACAGCGAGCCGAGCACGTTCGAGGAGAAGATGTACTTGCGCATGCCTCGACCCTAGGGCCGGGGCATCCGTACGCGCAGGGGGTTGCCAGTCGGGCGCGCAGCGCGTAGCGCTCATGGGGTTACAACGTTGCTAGTCTGACCACCATGACGGTCACCCTCCGCGATGTCGCCGACCTGGCGGGCGTCTCGTTCAAGACGGTCTCCAACGTCATCAACAATCATCCGCACGTCGCCGCCGACACCCGCGCCAAGGTGGAGAGCGCGATCGAGCGGCTGGGCTATCGGCCCAACCGCTCGGCGCGAAGCCTCCGATCGGGCCGGACGGGCGCGATCGGCCTCGCCGTGCCGGAGCTCAGCCTCGCCTACTTCGCCGAACTCGCCGACGCGGTGATCACCGTCGCCGAGGAGCGGGAGACCGTGGTGCTCATCGAGCAGACCGGGGGAGACCCTCGCCGCGAACTCGAGGCCCTGCACGGTGCGCGACGGCAGATGACCGACGGCTTGCTCTTCAGCCCTCTTGGCCTCGGAAACGAGGATGCGGGCGTCCTGGCCGTCGACTTCCCGCTTGTCCTGCTCGGCGAGCGGATCTTCGACGGCCCCGTCGACCACGTGACGATGGAGAACGTGGATGCCGCGCGGGCCGCGACGGAGCACCTCCTGGCCGGGGGCCGTCGTCGTATCGCGGTGATCGGCGCCCACGAGGGCGAGGTCATCGGCTCGGCCGGGCTGCGCTTGAGCGGGTACCGGTCGGCGATCGAGGCGGCGGGCATCCCGTACGACGATGCGCTCGTCGTGGATGCCGGCCCGTGGCACCGACGCAACGGGGCGGAGGCGATGCGCCGACTGCTCGACCGCGGGGTGAGCTTCGACGCCGTTTTCGCGCTCAACGACGAGCTCGCCCTCGGCGCGTTGCGCGTGCTGCGGGAGCGGGAGTTCCGAGTGCCGGAGCAGGTGGCTATCATCGGCTTCGACGACGTGGACGAGGCGCAGTACTCGCTGCCGAGCCTGACGACCGTCGACCCCGGTCGGCGCGAGATCGCTCGCCTTGCGGTGGATCTGCTGCTCGAGCGCATCCAGGGCGCCGACACGCGGCCGCCGCAGCAGATCCGCTCGCACTTCGGCATCGTCGCGCGCGAGTCCACCGACCCGCTGGCGTGACCGCGACTTGACAACCGCGCACACAGCGCGTTTACTGTCGGTGTTACAACGTTGTAAATCGGGCCGACGCAGCGCGCGCAGACGCCCATGCAGACACCGAAGTCCCGCATGAACAAAGGACCCACACCATGACACGCACTCCCCTCGCGGCCGTCGCGGCTCTCGCCGTCGCCGGCCTCGCGCTCGCTGGCTGCTCGGCCGGCGACACCCCGAGCGACGGCCCCGTCGAGCTCACGTTCTGGCACGGCTACACCGAGGCCGACGGCGACGTGCTGCAGGGCATCGTCGACGACTTCAACGCGAGCCAGGACGACGTCGTCGTCACCACGGAGATCAACACCTGGGATGTCATCGACGACACCCTGCTCCCCGCGCTCTCCTCGAAGACCGGTCCCGACCTCGTCGCGATGCCGGCCGAGCGCTTCCCGGCGTACGCCTCGAAGAAGGCCTTCGTCGACCTCACCGACTTCTACGCGGACCCCGCCAACAACGCGGAGGACGTCGTCGAGGGCGCCAAGGAGATGACGGTCGTCGATGGCACGAGCTACGGCATCCCGATCGGATTCGTCCCGCTCGCCATCTACTTCGACAAGGCGGCCTTCGAGGCCGCGGGCATCGCTGAGGCGCCGACCGACTGGGCTGGCTGGGTCGAGGCCGCGAAGAAGCTCACCGTGGACGAGAACGGCGACGGCACTCCCGAGCGCTACGGCGTCGTGATCCCTGACCACGCGACGGTCGGCAACGGCGTGTGGCCCTCGCTGCTGTGGGGCGGGGGCGGCGACATCGTCTCCGACGGCTCAGCGGTCATCGATTCGCCGGAGAACGCCGACACGCTCGCCTTCTGGCACCAGGCGATCGCCGTCGACAAGATCTCGCCGACCGGTGTCGACGGCATCGAGGCCGACAGCGTGTTCAGCTCGGGCAAGGCCGCGATGACCTTCGGCGGACCCTGGATGACATTCATCGCCGCAGATGCAGGCATCGACTACGGAATCGCGCCGATCCCGGCGGGCCCGGAGGCCCAGGCGGCGTCCGCGATCGGACTCACCCTGTCGGTGACCGACCAGGGCGACCAGGCGAAGATCGACGCGGCGGAGAAGTTCCTGGCGTACTTCCTCGATGATGACAACTCCGTGGCGTGGTCGCTCGGCTCGGGCTGGCCTCCGCTGCGCTCGAGCATCCCGGCCGACGCGGTCGCCGAGAACCCGACCGTCGCCACGCTCTCGCAGTACACGTCGTTCACGCGGCCGCTGCTCGCCGGTGTCGTCAACAGCACCGATGTGCTGGCGGCCCTCGACGAGCTCACCCAGCGGGCGATGGCGGGCGACGACATCGCGTCGCTGCTGCAGGATGCCCAGGCCAAGGTCGAGTCCGCGCTCGAGTAGCACGATCCCACCGGCCGGGGGCGGCTGTCCATGAGCCGCCCCCGGCCCTACCTTCAGGAACCATGACTGCAACCCCAGCGCGGGCCTACCGCCCGCCCGCTCCCCTCGGCGGTCGACGAGGGTCAGCCGCCGGGCGACGCCGGAGCCTCACCGCTCTCGCGTTCCTCGCGCCGGCGCTCGTCATCCTCGGCGCGTTCGTCGCATGGCCGATGATCTCGGCCTTCCGTCTCTCCTTCACCGATGCGAGCGGGTTCGGCGCCGAGGAGTTCGTCGGACTCGACAACTACGTCCGGGTGTTCACCGACCCGGATATCCGCGACGCCGTGCTCAACACGCTCTGGTACACCGTGCTCTTCACGCCGACCGCCGTGATCAGCGCGCTCCTGCTCGCGCTCGTGCTCAACAGCCCCAATCTGCCGTTCCGCGGGTTCTTCCGCACGGCCCTCTTCCTGCCCTTCATCGTCTCGCTCGCGGTCGGCGCGTTCGCCTGGTCGTATCTGCTCGACCCTCGACTGGGGCTCCTCAACTACTGGCTGCAGGGTCTCGGCGTGCAGCTCGGCGACGTGCTGGAGGACCCGTCGCTCGCCATGCCGGCCGTCGCCCTCGTCGCGGTCTGGAAGAACTTCGGGTTCTACATGGTCATCTTCCTCGCGGGGCTTCAGGACATCCCCGCCTCGCTCTACGAGGCAGCCAAAGTCGACGGGGCCGGTCCCCTCCGCCGCTTCGCCAACATCACGGTGCCCCTCCTCTCCAACACGTTCGCCTTCGTGCTGACCTTCGCGCTCATCGCCTCGTTCCAGGCTTTCGACCAGATCTACGTCATGACCGGGGGAGGCCCCTACGGTCACACCCAGACGATTGTCATGGAGATCTACGAGTCCGGCTTCCGCAAGCTCGAGCTCGGGTTCGCCTCAGCGCTCTCCTACGTGCTCCTGATCGGCACGCTGCTGCTGAGCCTCGTGCAGTTCGTGTTCTTCGGGCGGCGAGAGGAGGATCTCACGTGAGCGGCACGCTCGCCGCGCGCCGGCGCATCCGTCCCGGCTCGATCGCCGCCCTGCTCGGGATGCTCGTCGTCACCGCGCTCGTGCTGCTGCCCATCGCGATCATCGTGCTCACCGCGTTCAAGCCGAACGCCGAGGTCAACGCCTACCCGCCGACGCTCGCGCCGACGAACTGGACGCTCGACAACCTCGGGCGAATCGTGACCGAGCTGCCCTTCGGTCGACTGGCGATCAACAGCGTGATCTTCGCCGGCGGGGTCACGCTATTCGCGCTCGTCTTCGACTCGCTCGCCGCATATGCTCTGGCGCGCATAGACTTCCGCGGCCGCAAGGTGCTGCTCATCGCCATCATCGCGAGTCTCATGATCCCCTTCCAGGCCACGCTCATCCCCGTCTATCAGCTCGTTGCGGAGCTCGGGTGGATCAACACGTTTGCGGGTCTCATAGCCCCCCGCGCGGCCGACGCGTTCGGCATATTCCTCCTGCGGCAATTCTTCCTCGCGCTTCCCCTCGACCTCGACAACGCGGCGCGCATCGACGGCGCGAGCGAGTTCCGCATCTTCCGCAGCATCGTTCTGCCGAACGCGGTCCCCGCACTGATGACGCTCGGCGTCTTCACGTTCGTCAACAACTGGAACGATCTGCTCTGGCCGCTCGTGTTCACGAATCAGGCGGAGATGGGCACCATCACCTCGGGCCTGACCCTCCTCACCGGGCCGGGCGGGATCATCCCTTACGGCGTCATGATGGCGGGCTCCCTCATAGCGGTGCTCCCGCTCGTGGTGGGCTTCCTCTTCGTACAGCGCCGCTTCATCGACAACATCGCGACGACGGGACTCAAATGACCGGCGACAAATGGTTCCGAGACGGTGCCCTGCATTTCGCCCTGGGCATCGAGGACACCTTCGTGCCGCAGGGAGGCCCCGGCGAGCGGCCGATCGACGAGTACGAGCTGACCGAGCACTACCGGTTCTTCAGCGACGACCTCCGCCTCGCGGCCGAGTCGGGTGCCGGGATGCTCCGCTGGGGCATCCCGTGGCACCGGGTCAACCCGGAACCGGGCTGCTTCGACTGGTCGTGGCTCGATGCCGTGTTCGCGCGCTTCGCCGAGCTCGAGCTGCGGCCCGTCGTCGACCTGCTCCACTACGGCACGCCTGTGTGGCTCGATCGCCAGTTCGCGAACCCGGACTACCCGCAGCGCGTCGCCGAATACGGGGTCGCGGTCGCGGAGCGCTACGCCGACACGGTGACCGACTACACCCCGGTGAACGAGCCGATGATCCATGCCTTGTTCAGCGGTCAGTACGCGTACTGGCCGCCCTACCTCTCGGGGGCCCCGGGGCTCGTGACGATGAGTACGCAGCTCGCGCGCGGGTTCCAGCTCACGCAGCGCGGCATCGCCGAGGTGCTCGGCGACCGGGCGACCTTCGTGCACGTCGATGCGGGGATGCGTTACGACGGGCACGAGTCTCGCGCTGCCGAGATCGAGCACTTGCGCGAGCAGGTGTGGCTCGTCGAGGATCTCGCGACGGGGCGCGGCGGGCCGGAGCATCCGCTCGCCCGCTTCCTCGCCGAGAACGGCGCGACCGACGATGTGCTCGAGCAGCTGCGGCGGGGCGCTGTGCAGCCCGACGTCGTCGGCGTGAACTACTACCCGCGCCACTCCACCGAGCTGCTGCTGGAGGGGCAGCGGCACGGGGGCGGGTTCGCCGACCCCCGACCCGTGCGGGACGACGGCACCGCAGGGCTGGAGGAGCTGCTGCGCGCGGCGGCCGCCCGGTACGGAGCTCCCGTCGCGCTCACCGAGACGTGCGTCACGGGCTCCGTTGAGGAGCGGGCGGAGTGGCTGGATGACTCCGTCGCGTGCATCGACCGCCTGCGCGCCGAGGGTGTCGACGTCGTCGCCTACACGTGGTGGCCGTTGTTCGACATGTACGAGTGGACGTGGCGCCACTCGGAGAACCCCCGGGCCGACCACCAGCTCACCATGGGCCTCTACTCGCTCGAGGAGACGTCGGACGGGCTCACCCGGGTCCCCACTCCCCTCGTCGATCGCTTCCGCCGCCACGCCCGCGGCATCCACCCCACCTTCGAAGGACACGCATGAGCACCGCGAGACTGACCGTCGACCCGGCGTCGACGATCGGCGCTATCCGCCGCCGCCTCTTCGGCGGCTTCGTCGAGCACCTGGGCCGCCACATCTACGACGGCATCTTCGAGCCCGGTCATCCGACGGCAGGGGAGGACGGCTTCCGCCGGGATGTGGTCGAGCTCGTGCGCGAGCTCGGGGTGAGCACCATTCGCTACCCGGGGGGCAACTTCGTGTCCGCGTTCAAGTGGGAGGACTCGGTGGGTCCGCGCGAGCAGCGCCCTCGGCGCCTCGACCCGGCGTGGCACTCGACCGAGACGAACCAGGTGGGCCTCCACGAGTTCGCCGACTGGCTCGACCTCGTCGGAAGCGACCTGATGCTCGCGGTCAACCTCGGCACTCGGGGGATCGCCGAGGCGATCGAGCTCCTCGAGTACACGAACATCCCCGGTGGTACCGAGCTCTCGGAGCGTCGGCGCGCGAACGGTCGCGACGAGCCTTTCGCCGTCGACATGTGGTGCCTCGGCAACGAGATGGACGGACCCTGGCAGGTCGGCCACCGCTCGGCCGACGACTACGGAAAGCTCGCCGCGCAGACGGCGCGCGCGATGAGCCTCATCGACGACAGTCTGAAGTTCGTCGTGTGCGGGTCGTCGAGCGCCTCGATGCCGACCTTCGGCGAGTGGGAGCGCGTGGTTCTCACGCACGCCTACGACGAGGTCGACTACATCTCCTGCCACGCCTACTACGAGGAGAAGGACGGCGACGTCGCGAGCTTCCTCGCCTCGGGCGTCGACATGGACCGGTTCATCGAGGTCGTTGTCGCGACGGCCGACCACGTGGGGGCGGTGCGCGGCAGTGACAAGAAGATCGACATCTCGTTCGACGAGTGGAACGTCTGGTACCAGTCGCGGTTCGAGAACGTCGAGAAGATCCAGGGCATCGACAACTGGCCGGTCGCGCCGCGACTGCTCGAGGACCGCTACTCGGTGACCGACGCCGTCGTCTTCGGGGGACTCCTCATCTCGCTGCTCAAGCACGCCGACCGCGTCTCCAGCGCCTCGCTCGCCCAGCTCGTGAACGCGATCGCACCGATCATGACGGAGCCCGGCGGCATCGCGTGGCGGCAGACCACGTTCTTCCCGTTCTCCCTCGCGTCCCGCCTCGCCCGCGGTGAGGCGGTTCGAGTGGCCGTCGCGAGCGAGCCGGTCGAGACCGCCCGGTACGGCTCGGTGCCGTCGATCGACGCGGTCGCGACGCGGGATGGCTCGGCCGCCGCCCTCTTCGTGCAGCACCGCGGCACCGCCGAGCCCGTCGAGCTCGAGGTCGACCTGAGCGCGTGGGGCGAGGTCGCCGTCACCGAGGCCTCCGTCCTGTGGGACGAGGACCGACACGCTGCCAACGACCTGGAGACCCCCGAGCGGGTAGGCATGCGCCCGCTCGGGACGAGCGTCGTCGACGGGATGCTGCGTGTCACCCTTCCCCCGCTCTCGTGGGCGGCGATCGGCCTGTCGACGACCTCGGGCTAGCCCGGCCCGACGGGGCTGTCAACCACCTCCCCGCTCGCGGTTCGCCGGGTTAGCGTCGGCCGTATGACGATGATCGCCGATGCCCCGCCCGCCGCCGACCTTCGACCGCAGGCGCGAGGCCCCGTGTCGGAGCGGCTCATCCAGGTGCTCACCGGCTCGCCCGACGACGGTGCTGCATGGGCCGATCTCGCTCGCGCCGCGGCGCGCATCTCACCCGATGCGCTGCGCGACGACGATCTCCAACTGTCGCTGTTCCTCCTCTACGGACTCCACTACGGCCCGGCGGAGTGGGTGCGGGGGGAGTGGGAGTGGCACCCCGAGCTGCTCTCCGGCCGCGCGGCGCTCGAGGAGCGGTTCGAGGGGGACCTCCGCGCCCAGGTGCCGGTGCCCGACGAGCAGCAGGGGGCGGCGGGCATCCCGGATCTGCTGTTCCGCATGACGGGTGTGCAGTCGGGGCCGAGCCTGTCGCGCCACCTCGCGAAGAAGGCGACGCGCGAGCAGGCCGTGGAGTCGCTCATCCAGCGCTCGATCTACACGCTCAAGGAGGCGGACCCGCACTCGTGGGCGATTCCGCGCCTCTCCGGGCGGGCGAAGGTCGCGCTCGTCGAGATCCAGTCGGACGAGTACGGCGCGGGCAGGCCGGCGCGGATGCACCAGTCGATCTTCGCGAGGGCGATGGATGCCGCGGGGCTCGACTCCCGGTACGGCGCCTACGTCGACGTGGTGCCCGCCCTCACCCTCGCGTCGCTCAACCTCATGTCGTTGCTCGGCCTGCACCGCCGCCTGCGCGGGGCGATCGTCGGCCACCTCGCCGCCTACGAGATGACCTCGTCGATCCCGTGCCGCAAGTACGCGGACGGCTTCCGTCGGCTCGGGTTCGCCGAGGAGGTCGTGGACTACTTCGAGGAGCACGTCGAGGCCGACGCGGTGCACGAGCAGATCGCGGGCCGCGACCTGGCCGGCGGGCTCGCCGAGGACGACCCGGAGACCATCCCCGACATCGTGTTCGGTGCGGCGGCGTGCCTCCACGTCGACGGGCTCGTGGGGGAGCACATGCTCGCCGCGTGGGAGCGCGGCGAGTCGTCCCTGCGGACGCCGGCGTGACGGGCGCGGCGTCGGGGGTGCCGGTGACGATCACGCCGTGCCCGAACGGACCGCTCCTGGTGCGCGGGGACTTCCGACTCGACGACGGCTCGGAGCCGCACCGGCGCACCGTCGCGCTGTGCCGGTGCGGGGTCTCGACGATCAAGCCGTACTGCGACGGCACGCACAAGCTCGTCGGGTTCCGCACCGAGGACGAGGGCTAGCGGCCACCCGTCGTCGGACTCCTGCCAATCTGCGCCGCGCGTCGGCGGGCGGGTCCAGAATGATCGGATGACTCGCCGTGGCCTCATCCTGTTCCTCGCCCTCGGCGTCGCGTGGGGCATCCCGTACCTGTTCATCAAGGTCGCGGTGAGCGAGCTCGAGCCCGCGATGGTCGTGCTCGGCCGCTCGGCGCTCGCCGCGATCCTTCTCCTGCCGCTCGCGCTGTACCGCAAGCAGGTGCTGCCGGTGCTGAGGCGCTGGCGACCGGTGCTCATCTACACCGTCGTCGAGATCATCGTGCCGTGGTACTTCTTGAGCTCGGCGGAGCAGCGGCTCCCGAGCTCGACGGCGGGCCTCCTCATCGCGGCGGTGCCGCTCGCGGGGGTCGGCATCGCGTTCCTCATGGGCCGTCCCGCGAAGCTCACGGGAGGCAACTGGCTCGGCATCGTCGTCGGGATGCTCGGCGTCGCCGCCCTCGTGGGGCTCGACGTCGCGGGCTCCGACCTGATCGCGGTCGCCGAGATCGCGGTGGTCGTCGTCGGCTACGCGCTCGGGCCGGCGATCCTGTCGCGCTGGATGCCGGACCTCCCCGGTGTCGGCATCACCGCGGTGTCCCTCGCCCTCGCCGCCGTGGTCTACGTTCCCGTCGTGCTGCTCTCCGGCGGCTGGCCGACCGCGATGCCGTCGACGGAGGTCGTGGTCGCGGTCGTCGTGCTGGCGGTGGTCTGCAGTGCCCTGGCCTTCGTGCTGCTCGTGGCGCTCGTCTCCGAGATCGGTCCGGTGCGCGCGACCGCGATCACGTACGTGAACCCTGCGGTGGCGATCCTGGCCGGCGTGCTGTTTCTCGGCGAGCGGGTTACCGTGTGGACGATCGTGGGCTTCGCGCTCGTGCTCGCCGGTTCGTACCTCGTGACCCGGCGGAGGCCGGATCCGATCGCGACGGCGGTGCCGACGCACCCCGAGGCCGCGCCGGTCGATGTCGCCCACGGAGTACAGGGTGACGATGGCGAGGGTGCGACACGTCCCGCGAAGTGAGGCGGATTTTTATAGCGCACTCGGACGCGCCGTGTCTAGGGGTACCGATTGCGCGATCCCGCGGTTTAGCGTGAGGGCAGGTTGAGGATCCGTATGCCTGAGTCACCGAGGCCCGACCAGCCTCCGGGGGGAAGTTAGGGCCCCCCGAGCCCGACTCGGTCAGTCAGCCAAATAACCGCTGTTCGTTATTTGGGGGATTCGCAATGTCGCGTTCACGATCTGTTCGACCTGCCCGTTTCGGGCTCCGGGCCCTCGCCGCTCTCGCGGCAGGACTCCTCGCCTCGTTCACCACGGGGGTGATCGCCGTTCAGGCGGCCCCCGGTGACGAGTCCCACGCCACCGGCACCTACCTCTCGGGCTCGCTCCTGAACTCGCTCACTCCGACTCAGCTCGCGGAGATCGGGTCGGCCGCCGCCGACAACGACGGAACCCAGGCGACGCAGACTGAGAACAACGCTCTCAATGCGACGGTTCTGCAGTCGCTCGCGATCGACATCGGCGGCGGTCTGCAGATCCCGCTGAACGTCGCCGACGCGGGGGCGCTGACGTCCTTCGCCCAGGCAGAGGCCGACGGCTCGTCCGTCGGAGCATCCGGACTCGTCGCGAGCGACGGCGCCATCGGAGTCGGCGAAGTCGACCCCGGGGATGTTCCCAGCCCCATGACCCTCGACCTGTCCGACGTCCTCGGCGCGACCTTCGCCGCGGAGCTCGCGAACCTCACCCTCGCGCTCGAAGCGACGAGCGCGAGCGCCACGGCCGACAACGGCGGCACCCCCGTCGGCGACTACGAGATCGCGGGTTCGACGCTCACCATCAACTCGAACACGGTCGCAGGACTCTCCGACGAGATCGGGCTCCTCCTCGACGCGGTCGAGTCCGACGTGAACGACCTCACCGGGCCCGACGGCTCCCTCGTCGACGGCGTTTTCGACGTCGCGGACAGCGTCTTCGGCCTCCTCGGACTGGGCACGGCGGATGCCTCGATCACCGTCGACCTCGACACCGTGGTCGCCCCGTACCTCGGCACCCTCGACGCGGGCAGCGGCATCAGCCTCGACCTCACCACGGGCGACATCATCGTCGACCTCGAGGTGCTCAACGGCGGCACGCTCAACGACCTCGACCCGAACACGAACATCCTCACGAGCACACAGCTGTCGGCGATCACGACCGCGATCTCGACGCGACTCGGGCTGCTGGCGGATGACATCGAGACGGCCGTCGAGACCGCGCTCGGGGCGGCGACGGTCGACGTCGACGTCGACCTCACGATCGACCTCGGTGTCGGGTTCGTCCCGCTCGCCAACGTCAGCGTCGGCGGCACCATCGACGAGATCCTCGCCGGCGACGGGACGTACACGGTCACCGCACTCGGAGCGGTGCCGGTCGGCGGCCTCACCGAAGCGCTCCTCGAGCCCGCCGTGCAGGACCTGCTCGACCCGCTGCTCGACGACACGACCGGCACGATCGCTACTCTCGTCGCCGACCTTCAGACGGAGGTCGTCGACCCCGTGCTCGAGGGCGTCAACCCGCTGCTGCTGCTCCTCGACGACGTGCTGCTCCTCACGGTCAACAACCAGGACCCGGAGCCCCCGGTCGCGGAGCAGTTGTTCACCGAGACGGCGTTCCGACTGCAGCTGCTGCCTGAGGCATCCGGCCCGCTGGGCGAGGCGCTCGAGCTCACTGTCGCCTCGGCGAGCGTCGGTCCCAACGTCGTCGCGGCCGCGGTGCCCTCGATCTCGGGAATCGACCCCGACAACGGTCCGGAGTCCGGCGGCACGGTCGTGACCGTCACCGGCACCGGATTCACGGGAGCGACCGGGGTCACGTTCGACGGCACGCCCGGCACCGTGTTCTCGGTCGACAGCGACACGCAGATCACGGTCACGAGCCCGCCGCACGCGCCCGCGACCGTGGATGTCGTGGTCGTGCATCCCGACGGCAATTCGGAGCCGGCCGACTTCACGTACACGCCGCTCGTGTCGGTGACCGACATCGACCCGAACTTCGGGCCCACCGAGGGCGGCACACCTGTCACGATCACCGGCACGTGCTTCACCGGGGCGACCGGGGTCACCTTCGACGGAGTCGCGGGCACGAGCTTCGTGGTCGTCAACGACACGACGATCACCGTGGTGAGCCCGCCCCACGCGGAGGGCGCGGTCGACGTCGTGGTCCAGGGCAGCCTCGCGTGCGGTGGCGACGAGACGGTGCCCGACGGCTTCACCTACGTCGCCGACGACGCTCCCGTCATCACCGGGCTGACGCCCGACAACGGCCCGGAGTCGGGCGGCACCGTGGTGACGATCACCGGCACCGGCTTCACCGGTGCCACCGGGGTCACCTTCGACGGCATCGCCGGCACCGTGTTCTCCGTCGACAGCGACACCCAGATCACGGTCACGAGCCCGCCGCACGCCCCCGGCCTGGTCGGCGTGATCGTGCTCCACCCGGACGGGAACTCCGGCCCGGAGGACTTCACGTACACGCCGCTCGTCTCGGTCACCGAGATCGACCCCGACTTCGGTCCGGAGGCCGGCGGCACGGACGTGACGATCACCGGGACGTGCTTCACCGGTGCGACGGGAGTGCTGTTCGACGGGGTCCCGGGCACGAGCTTCGTGGTGGTGAACGACACGACGATCACCGTCGTCACCCCGCCCGGAACCCCCGGGTTCGTGGATGTCACGATCCTCGGCTCCGTCTCGTGCGGCGGCAACGAGGTCGTGCCGGACGGCTTCGAGTACATCGCGGACGACGCCCCGGTCATCCTGAGCCTCGTCCCTGACTCGGGACCGCACACGGGCGGGACCGCGGTGCTCGTCTCGGGCAGCGGGTTCACCGGTGCGACGGGAGTGACGTTCGACGGGGTGGCCGCGCTCAACGTCGTTGTCGTCGACGACGAGACGATCACGCTCATCACGCCGCCGGGAGAGGTCGGACCCGCCGAGGTGCGAGTGCTGCACCCCAACGGCAACTCGGCGCCGCTCACCTTCACCTATCTGCCGGCGACGAGCATCGACGACGTCGACCCGGACCACGGTCCCGAGTCGGGCAACACGATCGTCACGATCACCGGCTCGTGCTTCACGGGCGCGACGGGAGTGTTCTTCGGCACGACCCCGGCGCTCGAGTTCGAGGTGATCGACGACTCCACCATCGTCGCCGTCGCGCCGCCGGGGACGGGCATCGTCGACGTGACGGTGGTGGGGACCGAGGAGTGCGGTGACGACACCCTCGATGACGGTTACCGCTACATCCCCGCGGGCCTCGCGCTCACGGGCCTGATGACGACGCTCCCGGCGCTCGGGGGAGCCCTCGGCCTCGTCATCCTCGGCCTCGTGCTCGCCCTGACCCGCAGGAGCCGGGAGGCCTAATCCCGGCGTCCCCCGGTGGGGAGCCTCCGCGACGGGCTCCCCACCGCCTTCGTTGCCGACCCGTCTCACCCTGTTTCTCAGGAATACGCCCCTGCGGAGTGGATTATCCCGCCCGCGGCATATTCCTGAGAAACAGGGTGGGGCGCGGCGTCAGGGCGCCGTCAGGCAGTGGGGGCCCGCAGGCGCACCCGCACCGCGATCCCGGCGCACAGGATGACCGCCGCCCCGCCGAGCAGGGTGGACAGCGTCACCGGCTCGCCGAGCAGCAGTGCAGCCCACATGATGCTCAGCACGGGCTGCACGAGCTGCACCTGGCTGACCTGCGCGATCGGTCCGATCGCGAGACCCCGGTACCAGGCGAAGAACCCGAGGAACATGCTCACCGCGGCGAGGTACGCAAACGCCGCCCACTCGACCGGGGTGGCGCTCGGCGGGCGCACGGCGGCCGAGACCGCCGTGAGCACGGCCATGACGGGGGAGGCGAGCACGAGCGCCCACGAGACCGTCTGCCACGAGCCGAGCTCGCGGGAGAGCATCCCGCCCTCGGCGTAGCCGACCGCGGCCGCGACGACCGCACCGAACAGGAGCAGGTCGGCGAGGTGCAGTCCGCCGAAGCCGCCGCCCTGGATCGAGGCGAACACCACCGCCGCGACAGCGCCCACCCCGGCGAGCACCCAGAACGCGGGCGGCGGATGCTCCCGCCCGCGGATCACGGCGACGATCGCCGTCGTCGCCGGGAGGAGGGCGATGACGACGGCGCCGTGACTCGCCGGAACGCTCACGAGCGCGAACGAGGTCAGCAGCGGGAAGCCCGCGACGACGCCGCCCGCGATGACGGCCAGCCGCAGCCACTGGCGACCGCGCGGCAGCGGCTGCCGGGTGATGACGAGGGCGAGCGCGGCGAGCACGGCGGCGACCACAGCGCGGCCGGCGCCGATGAACAGCGGGTCGAGTCCTGCGACGGCGATGCGCGTCAGCGGCACGGTGAAGGAGAACGCGAGCACCCCGAGGAAGCCCCAGAGGAGCCCGGAGCGCGCGGGCGTTCCGGGAAGGGTGGAGGGCATCCCCCGAATCTAGGCAGCCGGCGCGAGACGGGTCGACGGCCACTTCGCGCCGGGTGGCCTCAACCTCCGACGACCCGCGCGTAGGTCTGCGCGAGCATCCCGCGCTCCACCTTGCCCATGCGGTTGCGCGGGATCTCCGACACCGCCCAGTAGGCGGTCGGATGCCCGACCGGCAGCAGCTCGCGGAGCCTGCGGTCCAGGGCGCGCAGGTCGACTCCCGGGCGCCCGACGACGGCGAGGCCGAGCTCGGCGCGGCCCGACGCCCGCTCGACGGGGAAGGCCGCCGCATCCGTCACTCCGGGGAAGGACCGCGCGAGTTCGTCGACCCGGTCGGGGTCGACCTTGAGCCCGCCGATGTTGACGATCTCGGATGCGCGCCCGCTGAGCCGCACGGACCCGTCCGCGTCGATCGACGCGAGGTCGCCCGGGACGAACCAGCCGCCAGGGAACTCCGCCACGGTGCCGTTCTCGAGGTAGCCCGACACCATTCCGGGCCCCCGGTAGCGCAGGGTCCCCTCGACGCCCGGGGCGACGGGCATGCCCGACTCGTCGACGACCTGCAGCTCGAACCCCGGCAGCACCGAGCCGACGTTCGCCGAGTCCTCGTCGTCGAGCATCCTCGACGTCATTCCGCCGCCCTCGGTCGAGCCGTAGACGATGCGGATCGGCACGGCCAGGAGCTCGCGGATGCGGCGCAGCAGCGCGGGGCCGGGAGCGGCGCCGGCCATCCGGACCTCCTCGAGCGCCGGCAGCTGGATGCCGGATTCCTCCACCACGTCGAGCGCGGTCGCGAGCTGCTGGGGCGAGCCGGCGAGAACCCGGATGCCGTCGTCGGCGGCGAAGCGCAGCACCTCGGCGTCGATGCGGTCCACGGCGCGGAACGCCTCCCCGTGCCGCAGTGCGGCGACGGCGGTGTGGAATCCGCCGGTCGTGGAGAGCGGCATGAAGTCGAGCTCGGGGCGGGCATCCGTCCAGTAGGCGTCGAGGCCGAGGCGGCGGTGCTCGAACGCGTTCGCGGCGTAGGCGGCCGCTCGCGGGGTGCCCGTGGTGCCGCTCGTCATCATCAGGCGGACGATCGAGTCCGGGCGCGGGTAGTCGACGAGCGTGTCGGCACCGGATGCGGCTGCCGTCGCCCCGGCGAGCCACAGGTCGTCCACCGCGAGCATGATCGGCGCGAGGCCGCGCGAGGCGCCCGGAGACGAGATGAGCGCGTCCGGCTGCAGCGTGCCGAGACCCGGCACGCCGCGCACGGACACCGATCGCGTGGCGATGCGGAGGAGGGCGAGGTCGACGATCCACTCGAGGGCGGCGGGAAGGTCGAGGGCGACGACGTGGCGGGGCGTCACCCCCTCGCCGCGAAGGCGCTCGGCGACGGCGAGAGTGAGGTCGCGCAGCTCCCCGAACGAGTAGCGACCGCGCGGCGTGGAGATCGCGGTCACCGCGGGGCGTTCGGCGGCGTGCCGGTCGAGGTCGGCGAGGGGCGAGATCACGACACCGACCCTAGGACATTAATAGTGAGCAGCAGTCGCGCTGAGGGTAGACGAGGCCGTAGACTGTGCCCACATTCCGCAACGCCATCGCCCGGGACACCGGGCTTTCAGGAGCCACTCGTGACCACCGCCACCTCGACCCCTGGTCAGTCCTTCCTCCGCCGCCGCAGCACGCGCGTCGCCCTCGGCCTCGCGTCGGTCGCCGGCTTCACGCTCCTCGGCACCGCCCCGGCCCTCGCGGCCGAGGCGAGCGACTGCACGGCCGGCAACACCGTGGATGCGGGTGCCGGGGGCACGCGCGCGGACATCCAGACCCTCCTCGACGCGGACACGGCGGTCATCTGCCTCAGCGGCACCTTCGACGTGGACACGACCCTGACCGCCGATTACGGCGTCACGCTCTTCGGCCTCTCGGGCGCGGTGCTCGACGGCGGCGGGGACACGCAGATCTTCTCCAACTCGACGACCGACACGACGACCGTGCAGAACATCACGTTCCAGAACGGCTACGTCGACGGCGACGGCGGGGCGATCAACGCCTACGCGGTCGTCGCGCTCGACTCGAGCTTCATCGACAACGAGGCGGAGGGCGATGGCGGGGCGATCTACTCGTACGCCACGATCGCGGAACGCTCGACCTTCGACGGCAACCTCGGCGACTTCGGTGGCGCGGTGTTCGGCCAGTACTCGGTCGAGGCGACGGACTCCACGTTCACCGCGAACGAGGCGCAGTACGGCGGCGCGATCTTCACGTACGGCGTCGCGACCGCGACCGCCTCGACCTTCGCCGACAACGGCGCGGAGTCGGGCGGCGCGATCCTCGCCGACGAGGAGGTGCAGATCGAGAACTCCACGTTCGTGAGCAACTCGGCCGGTCTCGGCGGTGCCGTGCTCGGCGGCTCCGGCCAGGTCATCCAGTCGACGTTCCTGGAGAACGGCGCAGCCGACGCCGAGTCCGTCTACGCCTGGGACGGCAACATCGACGTGCGCGGCAACATCTTCGCCGGCTCGGCGGGCGGCGTGGCTCAGGTCGGCGCCGACGACGAGGACACCGTCACCGACCTCGGCGGCAACATCTTCACGACCTCCGAGGCGACCGAGTCCGAGCTCACCGACGTGCAGGCCAGCACGCTCTTCGAGATCTCCACGGCCCTCATCTTCGACGGCGCCGAGCTCGCCGACAACGGCGGACCGACGCAGACGGTCGCGCTCTACGCGCAGAGCCCCGCGGTGGATGCCGTGCCCGCCGGTTCGCCCTCGGTCGACGTCGACCAGCGCGGGGTGGCCCGCGGCGCCGTGTCCGACGCCGGCGCCTACGAGTTCGTCGCGGCGATCGCGCCCGACAAGCCCGCGCTCGCCGCGACCGGTTCCTCGGTCTCCGGGTGGGTCGCCGGTGCCGCGGGCGCGCTGCTCGCCGCCGGTGCCGTGGCGATCGCCGCGGTGCGTCGCCGCCGCGCGTAGCTCGGTCGCCATTTCGGCGGGCGGCGGGTGCCGCGGCGCCCGCCGTGTGCCGGAAAGCGTGCCAGATCGTCAGTCGCGGGCGGGCAGGAGCACGTGCATCCCGGTCGCGCCCTCCGTCGTGAACCCCAGGCTCTCGTAGACGCCCTCTGCGTCGGAGCTCGCGAACAGGCCGACGAACGCGGGCCGCGTCGCCGTCGCCGCCACCCAGGTCACGAGCCGGGCGGTCAGCTCCGACGCGATGCCGTCCCCTTCGTGGTCGGGATGCACGACGACGTCCTGCACGTAGTAGTAGTGCACTCCGTCGCCGACGAGCCGGGCCATCCCCACCACCTCGCCGTCCCGGACGGCGACCGCGCCGCGCACCGAGGCGCGCAACGACGCCTCGAGCACCGACTCGTCGATGTGGTCGCTCCACCCCACCGAGTCGCGAAGGGCGCGGTGCTCCTCGGCGGTCGCCACCCGGTCGATGATCTCGAACGTCGCCATACCTCCAGGGCACCAGACGCGGCGCGTGCCGCCAAGTGCTTGACACGGGCTCCGGGGCGCCTGTCAAGCCCTCGGCTCGCTCGTCGCACCCGGCCTACAGTCGACCTGGGCGGTCAGTGTCGACCGCGGCAAGGGGATCGATCATGCAGGGATTGGACAAGCACGCCGAGGATCGGCGAACCGGATTGCACTGGATGCCCGTGAGCGGAGTACAACCCGTCGCCTACGTCGCGCGGCTCGACGACCGGCCGCTCGCGATTCTCGAGTTCGTGCCGGGGGCGGGGTTCCGGATGACCGCGTGCTCGGGCGAGGCGCTCGGGGTGTTCGAGACCGCGGAGGAGGCTTCGCGCGTGCTGCGGTCGTGGGCGTCGCGGGCCCGGGAGCGCGCGACGGCGTAGCCGGGATGCCCGCCCCGGTCGCTACACTGACGGCAGTCAGCATCACCCCAGGAGCCGTCATGACCAGAGTGAGCACGCCGTGACCGACGATCGCCCGGTCTGGGTGCTGGGCGGCGGCGGCGTCGCCGGGATCGCCTGGGAGACGGGCATCCTGGCCGGCCTCGCCGACGAGGGCGTCGTCATCGCGCCGGATTCCGTCGTGATCGGCACGAGCGCGGGCGCCGTCGTCGGCGCGCAGGTGACGAGCGGGACATCCCTTGAGGAGCTGTACGCCGTGCAGGTCGCGAACGACCCGCGAGAGGTGTCGCCGAACCTGTCGGCCGGCTCGCTGCTTAAGCTCGCGACCGCGGGCAAGCGGATCGGTCGGCTCGCCCTCGACGCGAAGATCGACGACCCCGGTCGCCACCTCCGCATCATCGCCGACCGGCTTCCGGTGCACGACTGGCCGGCGATCGATCTGCGGCTGACCGCGTTCGACGCGGAGTCGGGCGAGTTCCGAGTGTTCACCCGCGATGACGGGGTGGCGCTCGTCGACGCGGTCGCGGCGAGTTCGGCCATCCCGCTGTCGATGGCGCCCGTGCAGATCCAGGGCAGGCACTACATCGATGGGGGAATGCGCTCGGCGATCAACGCCGATCTCGCTCCGGGGGCCGGGCCGGTCGTGGTGCTCGCCCCGTCGACGGCATCGTTCGGCTCGGGGGTGTCCTTCGAGAAGCAGCGGGCGGCGCTCGGGGGCCGCCGCGTGACGGTGATCGAGCGGGATGCCCCATCCAAGGCCGCGCAGGGCCGCAAGCTCATGGACCGCAGCGTCGTCCCCGCTGTCGTGGCCGCGGGGCGGGCGCAGGGCCGTGCCGAAGCCGCCCGCGTGCGAGTTGCACTAGCGGGTCAATAGTGCAAAACTGCACTATGTGATTGATAGTGCAACGCTGAGCCCGGCAGAGGTGCGTCGCCAGCAGACCGCGCACCGCCTCACGGCCGCGTGCCGCCGGTTCACCGCCGATCGCGGCCTCGCCGGATTCACCGTCGACGAGGTGTGCGACGAGGTCGGCATCTCGCGCCGCACCTTCTTCAACTACTTCCCCTCCAAGGAAGAGGCGGTCGTCGGCGTCGACGAGCAGAGCGAGCTCGAGCGCTTCGCCCAGGACTTCCTCGCGCGGCCCTCGCGCGGCTGGCCCGCCGTACTCGACGACCTCGCGGAGCTTGTGGCGACCCACGCGGTCACGAGCGGGCTGTCCGTCGAGGAGCACCTCGAACTCCACGCCGCCCTGCAGCGCGAACCTAAGCTCCTCGCCCGATTCATGGGCATGAGCCAGGAGCGCGACCGCCAGCTCGTCGAGCTCGTGGCCCACCGCGAGGGGGTTCCCACGACCGACCCGCACGCCCGCGCCACCGTCGCCGTTTTCGGCGCCGCCGTGCGCGCCGCCGGCGAGCAGCTCTTCTCCGGCGGCGGCATCACCGACTTCGGCACCGCCCTCATCGGCGTGCTCGCCGACATCCGCACCGTCCTCACCGACCACTCCTGAAAGGCACCACCGTGACCTCCGCCCCCGCCCGCACACCCGACAGCGAGCAGCCCCTGCTGCTCACCCAGCGCCGCATCTGGATCATCTTCGGCGCGCTCATCGCCGGGATGCTCCTCTCGAGCCTCGACCAGACCATCGTCTCCACCGCCATGCCGACGATCGTCGGGCAGCTCGGCGGCGTCGAGCACCAGGTCTGGCTCACGACCGCGTACCTCCTGGCCACCACGATCGTCATGCCCGTCTACGGCAAGTTCGGCGACGTGCTCGGTCGCCGCACCCTCTTCCTCGTGGCGATCGCGCTCTTCACGATCGCCTCGGCCGGCGCCGCCTTCGCGGGCGACTTCACCCAGCTCATCATCTGGCGCGCCGTCCAGGGCCTCGGCGGCGGCGGACTCATGATCCTCTCCCAGGCGATCATCGCCGACATCGTGCCCGCCTCCGAGCGCGGCAAGTACCTCGGTCCTCTCGGTGCGATCTTCGGCCTCTCCGCCGTGGGCGGCCCGCTCCTCGGCGGCTTCTTCGTCGACCACCTCACCTGGCAGTGGGCGTTCTACATCAACATCCCGATCGGCATCGCGGCGTTCGCGATCGCCTGGTTCACGCTCACGCTGCCGTCGAAGAAGGCGACCGCGCCGATCGACGTGCTCGGGGTCATCCTGCTGTCCGCCTTCACGACGTGCCTGATCTTCTTCACCGACTTCGGCGGCGACGCCGACCAGGGCTGGGACTCGCCGCTCACGTGGGCCTTCGGTGGCGGGATGCTCGTCGCCGCGCTCCTCTTCGTGCTCGTCGAGGCGCGCGCGAAGGACCCGATCATCCCCCTCTCGTTGTTCAAGAACCCGATCTTCGTGAACGCCACGGCGATCGGACTCACCCTCGGCCTCGGCATGTTCGCGGCGATCGGCTTCGTGCCGACGTTCCTGCAGATGTCGTCGGGCACGTCGGCCGCGGCATCCGGGCTCCTGATGCTGCCGATGATGGTGGGTCTCATCGGGACGTCGATCGCGTCGGGCGTCATCATCACGCGCACCGGTCGCTACAAGATCTTCCCCATCATCGGAACGCTCATCACCGGGGCCGCGATGGTCGCGATGACGACGCTCGCCGCGGACACCCCGATCTGGCTCATCTGCGTGTACCTCTTCGTGTTCGGCGCGGGGCTCGGCCTCATCATGCAGGTCGTGGTCCTCGTCGTGCAGAACGCGGTGCCCGTCTCGGAGATCGGAACGGCGACGTCCACGAACAACTACTTCCGCGAGGTCGGGGCATCCCTGGGCGTCGCCGTGTTCGGCACGATCTTCACGACGCGCCTCACCGAGAACCTGCTGTCGGTCTTCACCGACGCGGGCGCGAACCCGGATGACGCGGCCGGCGCCACGGCGACCCTCGACCCCCAGACGCTCGCCCAGCTGCCCGACGCCGTGCGCGACGGCATCGTGACGGCCTACGCGGACGCGCTCGCCCCCGTGTTCTGGTACCTGCTGCCGTTCGTGGCGATCTCGTTCGTGCTGTCGCTGTTCCTCAAGGAGATCCCGCTGTCGGACGTCGCCGGGCTCGTCGCTCGCGGCGAGGCGATCGGCGGCGAGGAGGCCGAGGCGCTCGAGGCCGCGCGGCGCGCCGGGACGACTCCCGCACCCCGGGAGTAGCAGCGCGGGCTACGCGATGTACAGCTTGCGGAGCGTCTCCGTGATGTGCCACGTGGTGTGCATCCCCGCCGTCAAGCGCACGACGGAGCCCGGGCGCAGCGTGATCGGCTCGAGCAGAGGCATGTCGAAGCGCACCGTGCCGTGACCCGCGAGCACGACGAACACCTCGTCGACCTCCACGTCGGAGGCCGTGCCGGGGGTCATCTCCCACACCCCGATCTCGGGCGGACCGTCGACGAGCACGGCGTAGCCCGTCGTCGGCGAACCCGCCACGACCTGCTCGGCGGCGACCGGTTCGTGCTCCAGGGGTAGCGCGAGCGCGTCGAGGAGGAGTCCGGGATGCAGCGGGCCGAGGTCGACGGTCATGAGTCGAAGCCTAGGCCCAGGGCATCCAGGGTCCTCAGCAGCGCGTTGCGGCGGCCCTGGTTGTGGTCGGCGCGGTCGAGGGAGAGCCGCGTGAGCTGGATGCCGATGGATGCCGCGGGCTCGGGCGGGAAGGGCAGCGGCCGCTCGCGCACCATCCTCAGCCGCGTGCGCTCCGTCGTGAGCCCCTCGAGCTGGTCGAGCATGACCTCGGCGGCGAAGCGGGTGGCCGCGACGCCGAGGCCGGTGAAGCCGGCGGCGTAGGCGACCGAGCCTCCGCGCGCGGTGCCGAAGAACGCGCAAAACCGCGTGCTCGTGTCGATGACACCGGCCCAACGGTGGCTGAACCGCACTCCCGCGAGCTGGGGGAACGTCGTGAAGAAGTGCGACGCGAGGCGCTGGAAGCTCGCGGGTCGATCCTCGTAGGCGGGCCGGATGCGCCCTCCCGCGTGGTACACCGCGTCGTAGCCGCCGAACAGGATGCGGTTGTCGGCGGACAGCCGGTAGTAGTGGAACTGGTTGGCCTGGTCGGCGAGGCCCTGGCGGTGGCGCCAGCCGATCGAGTCGAGCTGGGCATCCGTCAACGGCTCGGTCATGAGCACGTAGTCGTAGACGGGCACCGTCATGAGCCGGTTGCGCTTGAGGAGCGACGGGAACGCGTTCGTCGCGAGCGCGATGCGCGCCGCTCGTACGCTGCCGCGGTCGGTGCGCACGACGCCGGCGTCGATCGAGCGCACGAGGGAGCGCTCGAAGAGCTCGACGCCGAGCTCGGCGGCGACGCGCGCGAGCTCCCCGGCGAGCTTGCCCGGGTGCACGAGGGCCGTCGACCGCGTGTCCCAGCGCCCCGCGAGATAGGTGGGGGAGGCGAGTTCCGACTGCACCGCGGCGTGGTCGAGGTAGATGCTGTCGGCCGTGCTCGGCCCCGCGATCCACTCGAGCTCGTGGGGCTCGAGGGCGACGGTGAGAGTTCCGGTGCGCTCGAAGTCGCAATCGAGGCCGTAGCGCTCGACCGCCTCCTCGATCGCGTCGAGGTTCTCGGCGCCGAGTTCATCGAGCCGGTCGAGCTCCTCCGGCCAGCGGCGCTGCCCGTTGGCCTCGCCGTGCGTGAGGCTCGCCTCCACGAAGCCGCCGTTGCGGCCCGAGGCGGCCCAGCCGATCGTGCGCGCCTCGAGCACGACGACACGCCGCCCCGGGTCGCGCTCCTTGGCCCGGATCGCCGTCCACAGCCCCGTGTAGCCGCCGCCGACGACGACGAGGTCGGCGGCGAGGTCGCCGGAGAGGTGGGGATGACGCGCGCCCGGGGCATCCTCGAGCCAGAAGACCGCGTGCCTGCTGCCCGCGAGCGACTCGGCGACGAGGACAGGGTCAGGGGCGAGGCGCTCGAATACCGTCTCGTGCATGGCTCGATGCTAGGGGCGGCCCGGCCGTCGCGTCACGAGGGGGAGTCGAAGTCGATCCAGTCGAGGTCGAAGTCGATCGTCCCGGTCCGCCGCGCATCGCGGGGCTCGATGGGCTCGACGGGCTCGATGAGCACCGGTGTGGCGGGGGTGACGAGCACGTCGAGCCCCTGCCCGTCGAGCGGGACGTGCACGAAGTCCCCGCCCGAGCGCACCGCTTCGACGATGGAGGCGGCGAGGGCGTCCTTAGTCTCAGCGTCCTTCAGCACGTACGGGTTGTTGCTGATGACCAGTCGGTGGTAGCCCATGAGGCCTCCAATCGGGCGGTAGACCAGCAGCTTAATCCGCGTATGGCTGCCGAATCACGGGGTTGATTCGTTACGTGAGAAGAGGCAATATGCCGACCGGGACACCTGCGGGACCGACTATGCCTCGGTCGACATGATCACGGCCGCCCGTTCGGGCAGGTCGACGGCGCCCGCGACGATGCGCGCATCCTCGACCGTCGCGATCAGAGCTGTCGCGCCTTGGGGCACCGGTACGCGGCGCGGCGCCCGCGCGAGGTTGAGGGCGATCGAGACGCCCGGCCGGTCGACGCGGATCCAGCGCTCGCTCTCGTCGAACTCGACGTCGATCGACGCGAACGACGGGTCCGTGAGCCCGGGATGCTCCCGCCGCAGCCGAACGAGCTGCCGGTACAGCTCGAGGAGGTGCTCGTGCCCCGGCATCCCGAGCTCGCTCCAGTCGAGCCGCGACCGCTCGAACGTCGCCGGGTCCTGGGGGTCGGGCACCACGTCGGGATCCCAGCCCATCCTCTCGAACTCCGCGATGCGCCCCTCGGCGGTCGCCTCTCCGAGCTCGGGCTCGGGGTGCGAGGTGAAGAACTGCCAGGGTGTGCCCGCGCCCCACTCCTCGCCCATGAAGATCATGGGCGTGTAGGGCGACAGCACGGTGAGGACCGCGGCGAGGGCGAGATCGCGGCCGTCCAGGGTCGCCGTCAGCCGGTCGCCGACGGCGCGGTTGCCGATCTGGTCGTGATCCTGCGTGAAGGTCACGAGCGCCCACGTGGGGGTCGACTCCCGGTCGATCGGGCGGCCGTGCTCGCGCTCCCGGAACGAGGACCACGTGCCGTCGTGGAAGAAGCCCGACCGCACCGTCTTCGCGAGGGCGGCGAGCGGCTCGAAGTCTGCGTAGTAGCCCGTCGTCTCGCCGGTGAGGGCGACGTGCGCGGCGTGATGGTAGTCGTCGCACCACTGCGCGGTCATCCCGAGGCCGCCGTCGGCGACGGGCGTGATCATCGCGGGGTCGTTGAGGTCGGACTCGGCGATGAGCGTCAACGGTCGGCCGAGCTCCTCGGCGAGCGCATCGACCGCCTCGCTGAGCTCCGCGAGGAGGTGCCGCTCGCTCGAGTCGCGCAGCGCGTGCACCGCGTCCAGCCGCAGGCCGTCGGCGCCGAAGTCGCGCAGCCACATCAGGGCGTTGTCGAGGATGAACCGGCGCACGGTCTCGGAGCCCTCGCCGTCGAGGTTCACCGACTGCCCCCACGTGTTGGCGCTGCCGTCGTCGAGGTACGGCCCGAACCGCGGCAGGTAGTTGCCGCTCGGCCCGAGGTGGTTGTAGACGACGTCCTGGATGACGCCGAGACCGCGCTCGTGGCACGCGTCGACGAAGCGCTGGTAGGCCTCCGGTCCGCCGTAGGTGTGCTGAACGGCGAACCAGCCGACTCCGTCGTAGCCCCAGTTGTGCGTGCCGTTGAAGGAGTTGACCGGCAGCGGCTCCACGAAGTCGACCCCGAGGTCGACGAGGTGGTCGAGCCGCTCGATCGCCGAATCGAGGGTGCCGCCGGGCGTGAACGTGCCGACGTGCAGCTCGTACAGCACCGCGCCCTGAATCGAGCGGCCGTCCCACGGCGCGGGCGGTCGCGGAGCCCACGTCCGGGAGAGGCCGTGGACGCCGGTCGGCTGCTCGAGGGAGCGCGGGTCGGGCACGGGGGTCTCCTCGTCGTCGAGCAGGAAGCCGTACTCGAGGCCGGGCATCCACTCGACGGGCTCGGCGGGATGCCACCAGCCGGCGCTCTCCCGCTGCATGTCGACCACCCGCCCGCCGACCTGCAGCCGCACCCGCTGCGGCCGCGGCGCCCACACCTCGAACGGGCCGCGGGCCATCACAGCGCCTCCAGCAGCGCGACCGGGTAGCGGTGGAAGACCTCGGAGAGCAGCAGCTCGCCGCCCTCGAACTCTCGCTCCGAGATCGCATCGCGGAACGCGCGGCCCGGCACGAGCACGCTCGTGTCGCCCCACCCCCCGGCCCGATCGAGGCCGATCGGCAGCCTCGTCGCGAGGGTGATGGCGTCGCCGCGGTCGAACGCGACGAGGTGGTCTCGGCGCTCGCCGATGCCGTAGACCGGCTCGTAGCGCGAGAACAGCCCGGGCCTCGCGCGGCGCAGCCGCAGCGCCCGGGTCGTGACGAGCAGCTTCGCCGCACCCGACTCGTCGACCGGCGGATGCGCCCCCGCGTCGATCGCGGCGAGCAGCAGCCGCCGCTGATCGAAGTCGACCGGGCGGCGGTTGTCGGGGTCGACGAGCGAGTTGTCCCACAGCTCGCTGCCCTGGTAGACGTCCGGCACCCCCGGGGCGGTGAGCTGGATGAGCTTCGCCGTGAGCGAGTTCGACCACCCGGCAACCCGCACGAGGTCGGCGGCGGCGTCGAGCACGGCGGCGACCGCGGGGTCGTCGTAGGCGAGGTCGAGGGCGGCGTGCATCCTCGACTCGAACTCGTCGTCGGGGCGGGTCCAGTTCGTCGACGACGACGCCTCGCGCGCGGCCTTCTCGGCGTAGGCGTGCAGTCGCTCGCGCTCGATCGGCCACGCGCCGACGGCCGTCTCCCACAGCAGGTCCTCGAGCACCGGGTCGCCCATCGGCGCGAGCTCGCGCAGCCGGGCGAGTGCCGCCGCCCACTCCCGCGGCACCTCCGAGAGCGCCGTCACGCGGGCGCGCACGTCCTCCCCGCGCTTCGTGTCATGCGTGGAGAGGGTCGTCATCGAGGTCGGCGACTGCGCGTGCCGGCGCAACTGCCGCTCGTGGAACGTCGGCAGCCCGATCGAGAACTCGTCGGGGTCCCCGCCGACCTCCGTGAGCGACACGAGCCGCGGGAACCGGTAGAACGCGGTGTCCTCGACGCCCTTCGCCATGATCGGCCCGGTGGTCTGCTGGAAGCGCTGGGCTGCGGGATGCTCGGGGTCGGACAGCACCGGCCAGAGCGCGTCGAGCACGGGGCCAAGCTCTGGGCGACGGCGCCGCGCATCCGCCATCGCCGCCTCGAGGTGCTCGAGGCCGTAGGGCAGGTAGGTGCGGTACACGGGGAAGCACGCGGCGACCTCGGCGAGGGCATCCTGAGCGTTCTCCACGCCCGGGATCTGACGGGCGACGCGGGCGACCTCGGAGGCGAGGATGCCGTCGGCGACCCCGCGGCGAGTGTCGTGGATGAGGTCCGCCCACCGCGGCGCCGGGGCGAGCGCCTCCAGCCGCGGAAGTCCTGCCGGGTCGACGAGCAGGCGGTCGATGTCGCCGAGCGCGTCGTAGCCGGTCGTGCCCGCCGCCTGCCAGTGCGGCGGGAGGGTCTCGTCGCCCTCGAGGATCTTCTCGACGAGCACGTACGCGCCGTCCGTCGCGCGCGCCAGGTCGTCGAGGTAGCCGCCGGGGTCGAGGAGGCCATCGGGATGATCGACCCGGAGGCCGCTCACGAGGCCCTCGTCGATCCAGCGCAGGATCTCCGCGTGCGACTCCTCGAACACGCGGGGGACCTCGACCCGGATGCCCGCGAGCGAGTTCACCGCGAAGAACCGCCGGTAGTTGAGCTCGGCATCCGCCCGCGTCCAGTGCACGAGCTCGTAGTGCTGGCGGTCGTGGACCTCCTCGGGGGAGCCGTGGCCCGTGCCTTCGGCGATCGGGTACCGGGTTCCCGCGTGGACGAGGAAGCCGTCGACGATCTCGAGCTGCGACTCGTCGCCGAGCACGGGGATGCGCAGCCGGGGCGAGAGCTCCCAGTCGATGTCGAAGGCGATCGCGTGCGGCGACTCGCGGCCGTGCAGCAGCACATCCCACCACCACGGCGACACCTCCGGCGTCGCCACGCCGACGTGATTGGGCACGATGTCGACGAGGAGGCGCCGACCGTGGGTGCGGGCCTCGAGGGCGAGCTCGTCGAGGCCCTCGCGGCCGCCACGATCCGGGTCGATGAGCGAGTGGTCGACGACGTCGTAGCCGTGCGGAGACCCGGGCTCCGCCTTGAGCAGCGGGGACAGGTAGATCCAGTCGGCGCCGAGATCGGCGAGGTACTCGGCGAGCCGCGCGGCGGCGGCGAGGTCGAAGCCGGCGTGGATCTGCAGCCGGTAGGTGGACGTGGGGATGCGCATCGCGGTCCTCAGGGCTCAATCGCCGAGCAGCAGCACGAGTGACCGCGAGACGAGGGTGAAGGTGGTGCCGGCGGCGAGATCGCCGTCCGGGCCGTGGGCGGTGTCGACCTCGAGGGACCAGCGGGCCGAGTACTCCTCCGGCGGGAGCGTGCACTCGACGTCGTCCTCGGCCGCGTTGAAGTACAGGAGGGCGTGCCGGTCCGTGATGCGGCCGCCCCGGGCATCCCGGCCCCGGATCCCGTTGCCGTTGAGGAAGACACCCGCGGCTTTGATGAAGCCGGCCTCCCAGTCCGCCTCCTCCATGGAGCCGCCCTCGGTCGTCAGCCACTCGATGTCAGGCAGGGGCTCGCCGCGACCGCGCGTCACCGGCCGGCCGGTGAAGTAGCGAACGCGGCGGAAGGTCGGATGCTCCGCCCGCAGCCGCGTGAGGGTCGCCGTGAACTCGATGAGCTCCTCGTCGGCCTCGTCCCAGTGCACCCAGCTGAGCTCGGAGTCCTGCGCGTACACGTTGTTGTTGCCGAGCTGGGTGCGGCCGAGCTCGTCGCCGTGCGCGATCATCGGAACGCCCTGCGAGAGCAGGAGCGTCGCGAGGAAGTTGCGCTGCTGACGCGAGCGGAGCGCGAGGATGCCCGGGTCGTCGGTCTCCCCCTCGACGCCGCAGTTCCACGACCGGTTGTGGGACTCGCCGTCCTGGGAGTCCTCGCCGTTCGCCTCGTTGTGCTTCTCGTTGTAGGAGACGAGGTCGCGCAGGGTGAAGCCGTCGTGCGCGGTGACGAAGTTGATGGATGCGACGGGGCGGCGGCCATCCCCCTCGTAGAGGTCCGCGGAGCCCGCGAGCCGCTCGGCGAACTCGCCGATCGCCGACGGCTCCCCGCGCCAGTAGTCGCGCACCGTGTCGCGGTACTTGCCGTTCCACTCCGTCCACTGCGGGGGGAAGCCGCCGACCTGGTAGCCGCCCGGCCCGACGTCCCACGGCTCGGCGATGAGCTTGACCTGCGACACGATCGGATCCTGCTGGACGAGTTCGAAGAAGGTCGCGAGCTTGTCGACCTCGAAGAACTCCCGCGCGAGCGTCGCCGCGAGGTCGAAGCGGAAGCCGTCGACGTGCATCTCGGTGACCCAGTAGCGCAGCGAGTCCATGATGAGCTGCAGCGAGTGCGGGTGGCGCACGTTGAACGAGTTACCGGTGCCCGTGTAGTCCATGTAGAACTGCGGGTCGTCCTCGACGAGCCGGTAGTAGGCGGCGTTGTCGATCCCGCGGAAGGAGAGCGTCGGGCCCAGGTGGTTGCCCTCGGCGGTGTGGTTGTAGACGACGTCGAGGATCACCTCGATGCCCGCGGCGTGCATCGCGCGCACCATCGACTTGAACTCGTCGACCTGCTCGCCCCGGCCCCCGCGGGAGCCTGCACCGCGCGACGAGTACCCGGCGTGCGGTGCGAAGAACCCGATCGTGTTGTAGCCCCAGTAGTTGGAGAGGCCCTTCTCCTGCAGCACCGAGTCGTTCACGAACTGGTGCACCGGCATGAGCTCGAGCGTCGTGATGCCGAGCCGGGTGAGGTGGTCGATGATCGCCGGGTGGGCGAGGCCGCTGTAGGTGCCGCGGTCCTGCTCCGGGATGTCGGGGTGCAGCTGGGTGAGCCCCTTCACGTGGGCCTCGTAGACGACGGTGCGGTTGTAGGGGATGCGCGGGCGCCGGTCATCCCCCCAGTCGAAGTCGTCGTCCACGACGACGCCGAGCATCATGGATGCTGCGGAGTCGTCGTCGTTGCGCTCGTCCGGGTTGTCGAAGTCGTAGCTGAAGAGCGACTGGTTCCAGTCGATCTCGCCGGCGGTCGCCTTCGCGTACGGGTCGAGGAGGAGCTTGTTCGGGTTGGAGCGCAGTCCGCGCGCGGGATCGTACTCGCCGTGCACGCGGTAGCCGTAGCGCTGACCGGGCCCGACGCCGGGAAGGTAGGCGTGCCAGACGAACGCGTCGACCTCCTGCAGGCGCACTCGCGACTCGGTGCCCGACTCGTCGAAGAGGCAGAGGTCGACGGCATCCGCGCTCTCGCTGAACAGCGCGAAGTTGGTCCCCTCCCCGTCGTAGGTCGCGCCGAGGGGGTACGCCGATCCGGGCCAGGTCTGGGTCATGTGTCCACCGTGCGGGACCGGCCCGGGGTGCCGCAACCCGGATCGGGGTGCTTGACACGCCCGCCGCGGTGTGCGACTAGCTCATGCAACCGTCTTCTGACAACCCCAGGACAGGTCGATGAGGCGTCATCTACTCTGCTGGCCATGTAGTTGGTTTGCGCAGCGTCGCGTTATCGGGGAGGGAACGAGCATGGACAGCCTGGAGTCGATCACGGTCACGGCTTTCGACACCCACTGGGAGGCGCGGTTCGGCCTCCACTACGACATCCTGCGCAGCGGCGACTCCCTCGTCTTCGGCCTCGAGACCGAGTCGGGGTCGCGCGAACTCACCGTGCGCGTCGAGCGCGGTCGCGTCGTCGACGTCGCCGTGTGGGATGCCCAGCGCACGCGCCGTGTCGCCCTCCCGTTCGAGTCCGCCGTGCTCGGCGCGCGGGAACTCGTCTGCGTCGTGCCGGCATCCCTCCTCGCCCCGGAACGCGCCCGTGCCCGCGTCATGCTCAACGGCGCGCTCGCCGGTCTCGCATCGGTGCAGTGGGCGAGGGATGACTCGGCCTCTGACCACGACGAGCGGGTGCTCGCGAGCGCCTGACAGCCCTAGGCGGCTCGGCGCCGCCGGGATCGGACGAGCAGGAGAGCGCCGCCGGCCGCGACGGCAGCGGCAATTCCGGCAAGCTCCCACCCGGCGGTGGTTCCGGTGGCTGCCAGCACTCGACCGACCTCGACCGCACCCATGTCGACCGTCCTCGAGACGACGCGGGCGTCGAGGCGCTGATCGGTGGCGGGCGGGTCGGCGGGCGAGCCGCCCGCGTCGATCACCGGGCTCGTGGCGGCGGGGAGGAGGGTGAGCGTCGGCCCGCCGTTGTCGGCGAGCTGACCGAGCTGAGGGTCGCCGCCGAGATTGCCGTCCCCCGACTCGAATGCCGCTCGCACGTCCGGCGAGATGATCTGACCGATGAGGGAGTGGTCGATCGTCACCTCGCTGCCGAACCCTGCGACGTCCTCTGCGCTGACGGAGTTGTCGGCAACGATTGACGACTCGATAGAGAGCGCAGGGCCGAACGCGCCGATCGTGCTGGTGCCCCAGTTGCGGGCGAGGGTGGAGAGCACGATCCGGGCACTCGCCGTAGGGGGTCCGTCCAACCGGAGCCCACTCGCCGGTCCGCTGCCGTTGCCGGAGATCGTGGAGTTCACGAGGTCGATGCTCCCTGCGCCCTCCAGGTCAGCCTGCACCGCAGTCTGCGTGTCGTTGACGGTGCTGCGGCTCACGACGACGGAGGAGCCCCCCGGCCCGACCCGCGCGAGCACGCCGACGGTCGCCGCGCTGATCGTGGACTGATCGACGACGAGCGCGCCGTCGGGCCCGCCGACCACTGCGTCGATGCCCGCGCCCGTGCTGAAGATGATCTGCCCGGAGCTGATGACCACCGAGCCGTCGTCGATCGTCGCAGACACTCCTACCTCGACCCCGTCCGTCGAGAGGCCGTCGACCGCCACGGTGCCCCCGTCTGCCTCGACGGCGAGGCCGACGGTGCCTGTCGTGGGGGTCGTGCGCACCTCGATCCCCGATGCCGCGATCGTCCCGCCCTCGCTCGCGGTGAGTCCCAGCGCGGTCGCGGGACCCGCTGACGAATCGAAGCCGGCGAGCACCATCGGGTGCGTCGAGGTCGTCCGCAGGATCGCGCCGTCGCCGCTGGCTTGCGTGACCGTGATGTCGGCGACCGTCACTGCGGCGTCGTCGGAGCCTTCGATGACGAGCGGCCCGCTCATGAGGTTGGCCCACACGTGCTTGAGCGTCACAACCGCGTCGCCCGAGGCCGACAGCAGCGCGTCGCCGACTGCAGGGGGGCCGTTCACCTCGACGTGCTCGATCGTTGACGTGCCCGAGGTGAGCTCGATGTCGAAGGCCCGGTCGACTCCGAAGAACCGGACATCCGACAGCCGTGCGGATCCGCCGACGATGCTCGTTCCCACGGAGCCAGTGCCGAATACGAAAACGTGCTCGAGGACGGCGTCGTCGCCGATGATACGGATGCTCGGGCCCGTCGCACCACTGATCTGCAGACCGCGGATCTCCACCGCCGAGGATGCGGCGTCGAACCCGGGCCACCCGTTGAAGTCGATGCTCTCGCCCTCGATCCGCACGGGCGAGGTGATCTGCGGCAGCGGTCCCGTGACTCCGAGGTTGCCGCTGATGCGGATCGTCGGCTGGCCCGATCCCGCGTTCGCGTCGTCGATGGCCGCGATGAGCCCGGCGGTGTCGCTCACCGTCACCGCCGCTGAGGCGGCGCCGGGAGCGGATGCGGCGACGCCCGCGAGCGCGAGGACGGTCGTCAGGAGGACGGCGGACGTTCGGGCGTACCGGGCCATCCGTGAAGCGTATCGTCGTCGGGCGCCCTCTCGGGAGTCTCGTCAGCTCCGCAGGATCGTGTCGACGAGCCGGGCCGCGTAGCCCTCGTCGAACGAGCCGCCGCGCAGTGATCTGATGACGATCGCCCCGGTGATCGCCTCGACGACCTCGAGCGGGAACCGAGCCGGCGTCGAGGCGTCGGTGGGGAAGACCCCCAGACGCTCGCTCAAGCGCGCCGCGACCTCGGGGTCCTCCGCCGCGGTGATCACGAGGGAGCGCAGCAACGATTCGTTGCCGGGCAGGAAGTCGAGGATGCTCTGAACCCACGACTGGAGATCGGCGCGGGGGTCGCCCGTGACCGGGGGCTGGAACGGCACGGGGATGAGCATCCCCTCGACGAGGCATTCCGCGACGAGCGCGGTCTTGCTGCCCCACCACCGGTAGATGGTCTGCTTGCCGACGCCAGCCTCCGCGGCGATGCCTTCGATCGTGAGGTGGTCGTAGCCGCGCTCCGCGAACTGTCGGGCGGCCGCAGCCAGGATCGCGAGCCTCGAGCGCTCGCTGCGCAGGGCCCCGGGGCGGCGCTCCGTCGGCATGCTCTCATGGTACTGACGGTTTCAGAGACGCAACGTCTCGTATTATCGAGCGCATGGCTGAACTCCTCTACCGCCTTGGTTCGTTCGCTGCGCGTCGCGCCTGGGTCGTGCTCGGCGCGTGGGCGGCCGCGCTCGCGCTCGCCGTCGGCGGCTTCCTCGTCGGCTTCGGGGGCATCGTCACGAACTTCGACATCCCGAACACGGCGTCGTCGAAGGTGATCGCGGAGCTCGAGGAGAAGCTGCCCGACTACTCGGGCGCAGCCGGCACCGTCGTCTTCCACGCGACGGATGGCCCGCTCACCGACGCTCAGCGCGCGGCGATCAGCGGCCTCGTCGACTCCGCCGGCGACCTGCCGAACGTCTCCCAGGTCGTCGACCCGTTCACCACCACCGCCGATCGGGAGGCACAGCTCGAGCAGCTCGCCGCCGGGCAGGCCCAGCTGGATGCCGCGGCCGCCCAGCTCGACGCGGTCGGGATGCCCCACCCGCCCGAGCTCGAGGCGCAGGCCGAGCAGCTCGCTCTCGGTGCCGAGCTCGCCGAGCTGGCCGCGCCGATCCGCCTCGTCTCCGACGACGGCTCCACCGCCGTCGTGAACGTCGCCTTCGACGTGACCCGGCTCGAGCTGCCGGACGAGTCGAAGCGGGCCGTCGTCGAGCACTTCGAGTCGGAGCCCATCGAGGGCGTGGAGGTCGGGTTCTCGACGGAGATCGCGCAGGGCATCCCGCAGATCTTCGGTGTCGGCGAGGCGATCGGACTGCTCATCGCCGGCGTCGTGTTGCTGGTCGTGCTCGGGTCGCTGCTCGCGGCGGTGTTCCCGATCATCACCGCCGTGACCGGAGTGGCGATCGGGGTGCTCGCCTCCCTCTCCTTCTCGGGCATCGTCGAGATGGCCTCCGCGACACCGGTGTTGGGTGTCATGCTCGGTCTCGCGGTCGGCATCGACTACTCGCTCTTCATCATCAACCGGCACCGGCGGCAGCTGCGCGAGGGCGCCGACGTCCTGGAGTCGATCGCCCTCGCGAACGGCACCGCGGGCAACGCCGTGCTGTTCGCCGGCTCGACCGTGATCGTCGCGCTCCTCGCGCTGACGGTCACGGGCATCCCGTTCCTCGGCGTGATGGGCGTCGTCGGCGCCGTGTGCGTGCTCGTTGCCGTGCTGCTCGCGGTGACGCTCACGCCGGCGCTGCTCGGACTCGCCGGGGCGCGGCCGCTGAGCAAGCGAGCCGCCGCGACGCCGGTCGCGGCACCCGTCGTGAAGCAGCAGTCGATCCTGCGATCGCTCGTCACCATCGCGGTCACCGTCGCCGCGCTCGTCGCGGTCGCGCTGCCCGCCGCGTCGATGCGGCTCGGGCTCCCGGATGGCTCGTCCGAGCCGGTCGACTCGGCGTCGTACCGCGCCTACGTGCTCACCGCCGACGCCTTCGGGGAGGGGGCCAACAGCACCCTGCTCGTCACGGCGGACCTGCCCGCGGGGATCGTTGACGACGACCTCCTCGGTGTGCAGGCCGAGATCGCGCGGACGATCGCCGAGCAGGACGACGTCGTCGCGGTCGCGCCGATCGCCGTCTCCGACGACAACCGCCTCGCGGCGTTCCAGGTCGTGCCGGAGGAGGGTCCGAACAGCGAGTCCACCGATCGGCTCGTGCGCGAGCTGCGCGCGCTGCCCCCGATCGACGGCGACATCCAGCTCGGCGTCGCGGGCCAGTCCGCGATCAACATCGACATCTCCGAGAGCCTCGCGGACGTGCTGCCCCTGTACCTCTCGGTCGTCGTGGGGCTATCGCTGATCATCATGATCGTCGTGTTCCGGTCGCTGCTCGTTCCCCTCATCGCGACGGGAGGGTTCATCCTGTCGCTCCTCGCGACGTACGGCGCGCTCGTCGCCGTCTTCCAGTGGGGATGGCTCGCCCCGGTGTTCGGCATCCACTCGACCGGCCCGATCCTGAGTTTCCTGCCGGTGCTGCTCGTTGGCATCCTGTTCGGTCTCGCGATGGACTACCAGCTCTTCCTCGCGACGGGAATGCGGGAGGCGTTCGTGCACGGATCGCCCGCGCGGCTCGCGGTCGCTCAGGGATTCCGTGCGGGTCGAGCCGTCGTCATTGCGGCGGGCGCCATCATGGTCGCCGTGTTCGGCGGGTTCATCTTCTCCGAGTCCGTGCTCGTGCGCGCGCTCGGCTTCGGCCTCGCCTTCGGGGTACTCGTCGATGCCTTCGTCGTGCGGATGCTGCTCATGCCCGCCGTCATGACGCTGCTCGGCCGCTCGGCGTGGTGGATCCCGCGGTGGCTCGACCGCGTGCTGCCCAACGTCGACGTGGAGGGGGCGGCGCTCGAGCGGCGGCACGCGCTGCATTGAGCATCCCGCAGCTAGAGGAGGGGCCGCAGCGCCTCGTAGATCGGCGGCATGGCGTCCACGATGTCGAGCCGGTTGCGGCAGTAGCCGATGCCGACGCGGAAGGTCAGATCGCCGAAACCGGCCTGGCCTCCGGCGCCGCCGTGCCCGAGGAAGCTCGGCGACAAGTGCGGGACCCCCGGCGACGCGACCTGCACCCCCGCGCCCCAAGCGGGGTAGGGCGCAGCGGCACCGAAGACAGCAGCGCCCGAGCTGCGGACCCGCAGCAGCGCCTCGATCGCCTCATCGCTCAGCAGCCGGTGGCCGAGTGTCGGGGTCACCACGGCCGACCAGATGCGTGCGACCGCGGACGCCGTGCCGAGCGCTGTGGCGGCGGGAAGCCCCGCGCTCGCGACAGCGGGGTCGTTGAAGCCCCGGTCTCCGACGACGAGGGCGGGTGGGAACGATCCGCCGAGAGTGAGGGCGCGCAGCGCCCAGTCCGTCTCCGAGGTGCCGTCGCCGACCGCGAGACGGTCCCATTCGGGTGAGGTTGTGAGGCGGGTGCGGCGGGCGAGCATCCCCTTGTCGGCGGCGAAGGAGACGTCGGCCCCGAGCGGGGCCGCGATCTCCTCGTCGAAGACCTCGATGAGGGTACGCCCGGTCGTGCGCCACACGATCTCATCGGCGATGGTGCCGTAGGTGAGCGCGTGGTACGAGTAGGCCTCGCCGGGCGCCCAGAGTGGTTCCTGAGCGGCGAGTCGAGCCGCCCACGAGCGGGTGTCGGCGAGATCGGACAGCTCGAGGTCGTCGCGCGGTGCCGAGACGCCCGCCCGGTGCGCGAGCGCGTCGCCGATCGACACGGCTCCCTTGCCGTGGGCGCCGAACTCGGGCCAGACCGAGGCGATCGGGGCATCGAGGTCGAGGAGCCCGGCATCCACGAGCCGGCCGATGACGATCGCGCTGAGGCCCTTCGACACCGAGAACATCGCGCTGACCGTGTCGGCGGACCATTCGGTGCGAGCCTCGGCGTCCGCGAGACCCGCCCAGACGTTGACGACCTCGCGGCCGTCGATCCAGAGCGAGAGCGCTGCGCCGGAGGGCTCGGGCGAGATGCCTGTCAGGAACGCGTCGATGACGGGCTCGAAGCCGGTCTCGACGTGGCCGGTGGCGGTGCGGGTCTGGGTCATCGGTGCTCTCCATCGAACGAGTCGCTTGCACTGCGACGATACATCTGGCATGTTGTGTGGAACGTTCTCCGTAGAACGTTGCACTAATCTAACGTGTACTGCGATCTGAACCCAATGGAGGGCTCACATGAAATCCACGTCCCTCGCGGCGGCCACAACGGTGGTCGTCCTCGCGGCCTCCCTCGCCGCGTGCTCCGCTCCCGGCGGCGGCGACGACGCCGCCGCGTCATCCATCACCATCTGGCACAACTCGGCCGACTCCCCGGCAGTGCTCGACCTCTACGAGCGGTTCGAGGCCGAGACCGGGATCGCCGTCGAGCTCGTCGACATCCCCTCGGACGCCTTCGAGTCGACAACGACGACGAAGTGGGCGACGGGCGACCGGCCGGACATCCTCGAGTACCACCCCGTGAAGTCGG
Organism: Antiquaquibacter soli; assembly: GCF_030580675.1. Classification (GTDB taxonomy): domain Bacteria; phylum Actinomycetota; class Actinomycetes; order Actinomycetales; family Microbacteriaceae; genus Rhodoglobus; species Rhodoglobus soli. Next base: position 197,490 of record NZ_JAUQUB010000002.1, read on the forward strand.
CGCTCCTGCCCCTCAACCCCGCCGCGAACATGCAGGACCTCAGCGACCTGCCGTTCGTCGAGAAGTCGGGCGATCTGTACCCGGCGATGGGAACGGTCGACGGCGTCGTGTACGCGGCGATCACCGGCTTCCCCTCGATCTTCGGGGTGTACTACAACAAGCAGGTGCTCGCCGACGCGGGCCTCGAGCCCCCGACGAGCTTTGAGGACCTCCAGTCGATCTGCGACGGGCTCGCCGGGTCCGGAGTCGCCCCGATCTACGAGTCCGGGGGCAGCGCCTGGCCGACCCAGATCCTGCCGCTGCTCTACGGCTCCGAGTTCAACGCGGGCGACGAGTACGGCAGCGCGGTCGCGGCGAACGAGCGACCGCTCACCGAACCCGACGGCCCGTTCGTGAAGGGCCTCGAGGCGTACGCGAGCCTGCGTGACAACGGCTGCTTCAACGCCGACGCCACGTCCGGCACCTTCGAGAACGCGATCACCGCGGTCTACGACGGCACCGCAGCCCTCACCGCCCTGCACTCGGACGTCTACGCGAGTTTCCTCGCGGCGGCCGGCGATGACGCGGCTCTCCTCGACGAGACCGTCGGGTTCGTCCCGGTCTCGGCCACCGAGCCGGTCGTCGCCTATGCGGGCGGACCGATCGGCACGTTCTATGCGCCGAAGACTGGGGATGCCGCGCGCGAGGCCGCGGCGATCCAGTTCATCGAGTTCGCCACGGGCGCCGGCTACCAGGACCTCGTCGATGCGGGACCGGCATTCCCGGTGATCGACGGCGTCACGACGCCCGACGACTTCTCGGAGCTGCAGCTCGCCTTCAAGGCGGCGTACGACGACGGTGCCGCGGTCGCGTTCAACTCGAACATCGCCGGGTTCGGCGGGTTTGCGACGGAGACCACGAAGCTCCTCGCGGGCCAGACGACGCCCGCCGAAGCAGCGGACAGCATGCAGGCACAGGTAGAGCAGGCATCGAAGGCGGCGGGCCTGCCCGGATGGTGATCTCCTCGTCGACCGCCCCCGTGGTGACCGGCACCGGCTCCCGTCGCGCTCCGGCGCGGCGGGGGCCGTCCCGCCTGCTCCGCACGAGGTGGTTCTGGTTCGCGGCGCCGTCGCTGGTACTCGTCCTTGTCTTCTTCGTCGTCCCGTTCGTGCTCAACGTGCCCTTCGCGTTCTCGTCGTGGTCGGGCTACACCGACGTCATTTCGTTCGTCGGGATCGACAACTTCGCCGTGATGTGGGAGCGGGGCATCCTGCCGAACGCCCTTCTGGTCACAGTGATCTACGCGGTCATCGCGATGACCGTTCAGAACGTGGTGAGCATCTCGCTCGCCCTCGCCCTGCGGGACACCAACCGCGTCAACTCGTTCTTCCGCTCGGTGTTCTTCCTGCCCGTGCTGTTCTCGCCGCTCGCCGCCGGCTACATCTGGCGCGCCATCGTGAGCTCCGACGGTCCCGTCAACTCGGTCATCGGGTGGTTCTCGCCCGGATTCGACTTCGCGTGGCTCGGCAATCCCGCCACCGCTCTGTTCACGGTCGCGTTCGTCGACGCGTGGAAGTGGTGCGGCATCGCAACCCTCGTCTACATCGCCGGTCTCAACTCGATACCCCAGTCGATGCTCGAGGCGGCGTCCCTCGACGGGGCGGGAGCATGGCAGCGCTTCTGGCGAGTCGTCTTCCCGTTGCTCGCGCCTGCGTTCACGTTCAACATCGTCACCACGCTCATCGGCGCCCTCTCGGCCTACGACGTCGTGGCCTCGACGACCGGCGGTGGCCCCGGCATCAGCACCGTGACCCTCAACATGGCCGCGGTCCAGCAGTTCGGGCTCTCCTACTTCGGTACCGCGAGCTCGCTCAACCTGTCCGTCACCGTGCTCGTCGTGGTGATCGCCGTTCCGCTCGTGGCGTGGCTGCGCAAGCGGGAGGTGGCGTGATGAGCGCCGTGACGGCAGCGTCGGCGCGCCGGCGGATGGTACGGATGCCGGGCATCCTCAAGTACTCCCTCATCGCGCTGTTCGCCGTGCCGTGGGTGGGCGTGCCGCTGTGGCTCATGGTCGTCAACTCGTTCAAGACCCAGGGCGAGGCAGCCGAGCTCTCTCTCGCGCTGCCCGAGCAGTGGGCGATCGTGGAGAACTTCTCCGCGGTCATCACGCAGGGCAACTACCTCACGGGGCTCCGCAACAGCCTCCTCGTCGCCGTGCCGACGATCATCGTCGTGCTCCTGCTCGGCTCGGCGGCCGCGTGGGCCTACGCACGCACCACGAGCCGCTCGTTCCAGTTCTTCTTCTACGTGACGAGCCTGTCGATCCTGCTGCCGCCCGCGGTCATCCCGACCATCTACGTGCTCACAACCCTCCAGCTCGACGGCTCGGTCGCGGGCTACGCGCTCATGATGATGGGTACCCGAATGGGCCTCGTCGTGTTCCTCATCACCGGGTTCGTGCGGAGCCTGCCGCTCGAACTCGAGGAGGCCGCGGCGATCGACGGGGCATCGCGGTTACGCATCTTCTTCTCGCTCATGCTGCCGCTGCTGCGGCCGGTGCTGTTCGTGGGGGGAGTGCTGCTGGTCATCACCGTGTGGAACGACTTCTTCTTCGGCGTGCTCCTGCTCAAGACCTCGGCCAATGCGACGCTGCCCCTCACCCTCTACTCGTTCGCGTCGGCCTCGACGACGTCGCTGCGGTGGAACCTCGTCTTCGCCCACGTCATCATGACGAGCCTGCCGCTCGTGATCACCTACCTGCTCGCACAACGGCAGGTGCTCGCCGGGCTCACCGAGGGCGGGCTCAAGGGATGACCGGACTCGCCCCGGGGCCGGTGCGGTTCGAGCACCTCGGCGCGGATGTCGTGGGCATCGGCCGCGATCGGCCGCGCCTGTCGTGGGACCTCCCGCTCGGGCTGAGGCAGTCGGTCTCCGAGCTGCGCATCGGCGACCGAGTCTTCGCCGGCGACGACTCGCGGGTGCTCGTCGCATGGCCGGACGCGCCGCTGGCCTCCCGCGAGCGCCGCACGGTGCAGGTGCGGGTGCGGGATGCTGCCTCCCCCTGGTCCCCCTGGAGCGAGCCGTCCGTGGTGGAGGCCGCCCTGCTCGAGCCGCACGACTGGGTCGCGCGGTGGGTCGCGCCCGCGGGCGCCGGACGAGACGACCCCCTCCCGCTCTTCCGCAGCCCGCGGTTCACGGTGCGCGCGGGTCTCGAGCGGGCTCGCATCCACGCCACCGCGCACGGTGTGTACGAGCTCGACATCGACGAGGTCCGCGTCGGCGACCGGTTGCTCGCACCCGGCTGGCAGAGCTACCGCCATCGGCTCGAGTTCCAGACGTACGACGTGACCGGGCAACTCCCCGCGGGGGAGCACGTGCTGGGCGCGATGCTCGGCGACGGGTGGTGGCGGGGGCGACTCGGCTTCCCGCTCATCGTGCGGCCCGACGTGTACGGCAGCGGGCTCGCCCTGCTCGCCCAGCTCGAGCTGGAGTACGCGGACGGAAGCCGCGAGGTCGTATCGACGGGAGCCGACTGGTCGTGGGCGGAGGGACCGATAATCTCCTCCGACCTGTACGACGGCGAGCATCACGACGCGCGCCGCGAGCCTCGCGACTGGTCGCCTGTCGCGCTGCCCATCGTTGATCCCGTGCCGCTGGTCGCGGCTCCGGATCCGCCGGTGCGCGTGACGGAGGTGCTCGAGCCGGTCGCGACACTCCGGTCGCCGTCAGGCGCCCTCCTGCTGGACTTCGGGCAGAACCTCGTCGGCCGACCCCGTATCCGCGTGCAGGGGCGAGCCGGCGACGAGGTCGTGCTGCGCCATGCGGAGGTGCTCGAGCACGGCGAGCTCGGAACGCGGCCGCTTCGCACTGCGAAGGCGACCGACCGGTACATCCTCGGTGCCGACGGCGAGCAGGAGTGGGCGCCGCGCTTCACGTACCACGGCTTCCGGTTCGTCGAGGTCGCGCAGTGGCCGGGGTCCCCGCGTCCGGGCGACATCGTGGCGGAAGTTGTGCACTCCGACTTGGAGCGCACGGGGTGGTTCGAGACCGATGACGCGCTCCTGAACCGCTTGCACGAGAACGTGCTGTGGAGCACCCGCGGCAACTTCGTCGATATCCCGACCGACTGCCCCCAGCGCGACGAGCGCCTCGGGTGGACGGGCGACATCGCCGTGTTCGCGCCGACGGCGGCGTTCCTCTTCGAGGTCGGCGGGTTCCTGGAGTCGTGGCTCGCCGATCTGCGACTCGAGCAGCGACCGGATGGCACGGTGCCGTTCTTCGTCCCCGAGCTCGAGCTCCCCGCCGAACTCGCCCACCTTCCGGGGCTCGCGCTGGCCCCAACGGCGGTGTGGGGGGATGCGGCCGTCACGGTGCCGATGGCCCTGTTCGACCGCTCTGGCGACGTCGGGCTGCTCGCGCGGCAGTACGACAGCATGCGCGCGTGGGTGGATCGGGTTCTGGAGCTCGCGGGCCGGAGCGGGGTGTGGGACGAGGGCTTCCAGTTCGGGGACTGGCTCGACCCATCGGCTCCGCCGGAGCATCCGTCGCAGGCCATGACCGAGACCGCGCTCGTCGCGACCGCCTCGCTCGCGCGATCCGCTCGGCTGCTCGCCCGGGCCGCATCGCTCCTCGGCCGCACCGACGACGAGCGGCGCTACCAGAGCGAGGCCGACCGCGTGGGGACGGCCTTCCGCGAGCGGTTCTGGCGCGGTGACCGCGCCACGAGCGACACCCAGACCGCCTACGCGATCGCGATCGAGTGGGACCTGCTGAACGGTGCCGACCTCGCCGCCGCGGGGGATCGACTCGCGGAACTCGTCCGCGCGAACGGCCACCGGATCGGCACCGGCTTCGTCGGAACCTCGCTCATCCTCGACGCGCTCACGACCGCCGGATACCGGGACGACGCGTACCGCCTCCTGCAGCAGACCGAGGCCCCCTCGTGGCTGTACACCGTGCGCATGGGCGGCACCACGATCTGGGAACGCTGGGACTCCCTCCTGCCCGACGGCAGCGTGAACCCCGGCGAGATGACCTCGTTCAACCACTACGCCCTCGGCGCGGTCGCCGACTGGATGCACCGGACGATCGGCGGCCTCGCTCCCGCCGCGCCCGGCTACCGCGAGGTGCGGATCGCGCCGCGACCCGGCGGCGGGGTGACCCGGGCTCGCACAGCGCACCGCAGCCCGTACGGCCTCATCGAGGTGGCATGGTGGCTCGAGGGGGAGCGCCTGCACGTGGATGCCTCGCTGCCTGCGGGGATCACGGGCATCCTGGACCTGGGCGACGGCGAGGATCGCGTGACTGGTGTCGTCTCGCGGTCGACGAGCTGGCCGCTCGAGGGGACCGAGTCTGCGATCATGGCGTATTCGGATTCGGCGGCGCGGACGGGAGGCCAGGATGACTGAGTCGACCCGGCGCGTCACGATCGTCGACGTGGCGGCCCATGCCGGGGTGTCGACGGCTGCGGCCTCCAAGGTGCTGCGGAACGCCTACGGGGTCAGCGCCCAGATGCGCGCCAAGGTCGAGTCGGCGATCGAGGAGCTCGGCTACCGCCCCCTCGCCTCGGCGCGGGGCATGCGCGGCAAGACCTTCACCATCGGCGTGCTCGTCTCCGACCTGCACAACCCGTTCTTCGCACTCCTCGTCGACGGCATGGCGGAGGTCGTCGAGGCGAGCGGCTACGAATTGCTCGTCGGCCCGGGTGGGGCGAGCGAGGCGGCCCAGGGCAGGATGATCGAGGCCATGGCCGATCGGCAGATGGACGGACTTCTGCTCATCGCCCCGGTTGTCGAGTCCGGCGCTCTTTCCGCCATCGCCGGCCGTACGCCGACAGTCGTCATCGGTCGCCACGGACCCGCCGACGAGTACGATACGGTCGCTGGCGACGATCTCGCGGGGTCGGCGGCGATCGTCGACCACCTCGTCTCGCTCGGCCACGAGCGCATCGCCTACCTGACGCACACTGACGCCGCGAACTCCGACCCGCGGCTCCCGCAGCGAGTCCGCGAGCGGGGCTACCGCGAGGCGATGGACGCCCGGGGCCTGGGCGATCGCATCGACGTCGTCCCGAGCCAGTGGAGCGACGCCGGTGGTCGTGCGACCGTCCGCGCGCTCCTGGAGCGCGCGGAGCTTCCCACCGCCGTCCACGCAGGCGCCGACGTCGCCGCGTACGGAATGCTCACCGAGCTCTGGGATCGGGGCCGATCGGTGCCCGACGAGATCTCGGTTGTCGGCTACGACGACACCCCGACCGCTGCCCTACCGCCCGTGTCCCTCACCTCCGTCGACCAGTCCGGTCACGAGATGGGCGCTTCGGCCGCCCGACTTCTGCTCGAGCGGTTCGAGGGTCGCACGGAGGCCCAGCACGTGCTCACGTCGCCCACGCTCATCCCGCGCCGCACGAGCGGGCCACCGCGAGCGTAGGCTGGCGGAATGGATGAGCCCGACCTGATGTCCGCTCGGGCGGAGGTGCAGCGCACCGACCGCACCGGCACGATCTGGTTTGCGGCGGCGCTCGTCGCCGTGACGCTCTTCGTCGCCTCCCTCGTGCTGAGCGGATGGCGCCCCTCCCTGCTGCCCGCCGGCGCAGCGGTCGCCTGGTGGATCGGCTTCGCGCTCGCCGCCCTCGGCCTCGCCGGCATCGGCTACGCGGGGTGCCCGATCTACTGGGGCAACGTCGAGGTGGCCCACTGGCAGAAGTCGGTGGCGATCCGCGCGGGGCTCGTGCTCTTCCTCATCGGCGGCGTGACGGTCGTCGTGTCGATGCTCGCGGGGTAGGGTCGCGCTATGGGCTGGTCGGAATCGGAGCTCGCGGCGGTCGGCGCCGCGGACGAGCTGCGCATCGCGCCGTACCGCGCGGACGGGTCGCTGCGCGACTTTGTCATCATCTGGGTCGTCCGCTCCGGCGACCAGCTGTTCGTCCGCACCGCGTACCGTCCCGAGAGCGCGTGGTACCGCCACGCGGTCGAGTCGGGTCGCGCCCGCATCCGCGCCGGGGGAGTCGAGCGGGATGTCACGATCGTCCACCTCTCGCCCGATGCCGACCACGACGCCATCGACGCGGCCTACCACGCCAAGTACGACCGCTACGGCGCGAACATCGTGGGCACCGTCGTCGGCGACGTCGTGCGCGAGCTCACACTGCGCCTCGACGCGGCCTGATCCCGGCTGCTGATCGTTCCCCGGCTTGCGCGTCAAGCAAGAGTGAGTGTACAGTCACTCACATGACCGAGCGCAGCTCCATCCTCTCCACCGCGGACGCTCGCCGACCTCTCGTTGCGTCGGCGGCGGTCCGCGAGTTCGCGCGCGGCGGCCTCCACGGCGCCACCGTCGCCGATGTCGCCCGAGCCGCCAAGATCTCGCCCGCCTACGTGTTCAAGCTGTTCCCGCGCAAGGAGCAGCTCTTCGCCGTAGCCCTCGAATCGTGCTTCCAGCAGGTGCTGGAGGCACTCGCGGTCGGGGCCGATGAGGCGGCGGATGACTCGCCCGACAGCATCCTCGACGCCATGGGCGACGCGTACGCGCACCTCATCGCCGACCGCACGCTCCTCATGCTGCAGGTGCACGCGCAGTCCGTCGCGGAGGTGCCGGAGATCGGCGACGCCCTGCGTGCCGGACTCGAGCGAGTCACCCGCTTCGCGAAGGAGCGCTCTGGCGCGAGCGATGCGGCGGTCCAGCGCTTCATCGCCTATGGGCAGCTCTGTCACCTGATCGTCACGACCCGGGTCGAGCAGATCCCCGAGGAGTGGGCGCGTCTGCTCTCCGAGGGCATCACCCACCCCGCGTAACCCGTGCGGCGGGCACCCGCCCGTTCGCATGCCCGCAAGAGTGAGTGAGCAATCACTCTCCAATCGAAAGGAAGAACCCATGTCCACTCTCTCCGCCCCTGCGCCGACCGTGCGCAGCTCGCGCCGTTGGCTGGCGCTGGCCGTGCTCGGCCTCGCCCAGTTCCTCGTCGTGCTCGACGCCTCCATCGTCAACATCGCCCTCCCCGTGCTCGGCGAGCAGTTCGGCATGGACACCGTCGCCCTCGCGTGGGTCATCACCGCTTACGTGCTGCCCTTCGGCGGGCTCCTCCTCCTCGGCGGTCGGCTCGCCGACCGCTACGGGCACCGCCGGGTGTTCCTGATCGGCGTCCTCGGCTTCGCGGTCGCCTCGGCGGTCGCCGGGCTCTCCGTCGGGTCCGGGATGCTCCTCGCCGCGCGAGCCGTGCAGGGTGCATCCGCCGCTCTGCTCGCCCCCGCCGCGCTCGCCCTCGTGACACAGCTCTTCCCGGCTGCTGCCGATCGGACCCGCGCACTCGCCGTGTGGGGCGGCATCGCGGGCATCGGCTCCGCGGCCGGGGTGCTTCTCGGCGGAGTGCTCACCGGCGCCTTCGGTTGGCAGTCGGTGTTCTTCGTCAACGTCCCGGTCGCCGCGGCCGTGCTCGTCGCCATCCCCCTGCTCATCACGCGTGACGAGTCCGCCGCACCGTCGCGGCTCGACATGCCCGGCGCTGCAACGGTGACCGGTGCCCTCGTCGCGGCGGTCGGCGCACTGAGCGCCGTCGAGCAGGTCGGGTTCGCGCATCCGCTCACCCTTGCGCTCGTCGGCGCCGCGCTCGCGCTCGGGGCGGCGTTCGTCGTCGTCGAGCGGCGCGCGGTCGACCCCCTCGTGCCGTTCGCGATCTTCCGCAACCGCACCGTGACGATCGGCAACATCGCGATGCTGCTCACCGGCTCCGCCATGGTGGCGCTGTTCTTCGCGCTGTCCGTCTACATGCAGGCGGTGCTCGGTTACTCCGCGCTCACTACGGGTCTCACCCAGCTGCCCCTCGCCGGGGCGCTCGTGCTCGTCGCGGGCGTGGCACCGGCCGCCGTCGCCCGGGCGGGAGTGACCGGCACGCTCGTCGGCTCGCTCCTGGTGCTTGCCGCCGGCCTCGCGTGGCTCGCGGCCGCGCCGAGCGATGCCGCCTTCGTGGCGCACCTGCTCGGCCCGACTCTCCTCATCGGTGTCGGGCTCGGCGGCGCCTTCGTCACGGCGACCCAGCTCGCCGTCGACGGCGTGCACGGCGGCGAGGCGGGACTCGCCGGCGGACTTGTCAACACGAGCCAGCAGGTCGGTGGCGCGCTCGGGCTCGCCGTGCTCGCCTCGATCGCCGCGAGCCGCACCGACGCTCTTATCGAGTCGGGCGTCGGCACCGCGGACGCGCTCACCGGCGGGTTCTCGTGGCTCTTTATCGGGGCTGCGGTGATCGCGGCGGGCACCGCCGCCATCGTCGCGGTCGCCGGCCGGCGCCGCTGACGTGGGCGGGGCGGGCGGCGAGTAACCGCCCGTCCCGCTAGGCCGCGAACGCGCCCGGCGTCGTGCCCAGCACGCGCCGGAAGTGCCGCGTCAGGTGCGCCTGGTCGTGGAAGCCGGCCTCCGCGGCGACGCGCGCGGGAGGATGCCCGACCAGGAGCAACCGCCGGGCGAGGTCGATGCGGCGCCCGGTGACGTACCGGTGCGGCGAGATGCCGTAGGCCCGGGAGAAGGAGCGGACGAGGTGGCTGGGGTGCGCGCCGAGCAGGCGCGCCGCCTCCGAGAGGGTGAACGACTCGGTGAGGCGGTCGTCGAGCATCGCCCGGAGGCGTCGCGCGAGCGGGGCATCCGTGCGGCCGGCGGTAGCGGTACCCCAGTGCTGCAGCACCAGTTCGGCGAGCGAGAGGATGCTCCCCTCCGCGGCGAGGGTGTCGCCGGGGGACTCGAGCGCCCCGTGGATCGCACGCACCGCGGCGACCGCTCGAGCATCCTGGACGAGTGGTCGCGAGACCGCGGCCGACACCGACCGCGAGGGCAGCCAGTCCTCGTCGAGGTACAGCACCCGCTTGCGGAACGATGCCCCGTCCACGGCGGAGCGGCCGTCGTGCGGCACGTGCGGCGGCAGCAGCGTGAGCGACCTCGGCGCGGCGATGTGCCCCGATCGTTCGAGCGCGTAGCTCACCGCTCCCTCGTCGATGAGCAGCACCGTCCAGGTGTCGTGCGTGTGGGCCGGATAGGCGTGGGAGTCGAAGGTCGCGTGGAAGACCTCGCGGACGGCCGGGACATCCGGATGCCACGCGCGCACGCGATCCATGCAACAAACGTACAAGACCGCCGTCGTGCCACCCCGGGAGGGTGGACTCATGACCGACGCCCCCGTCTTCGATACCAAGGTCGCCGTCGTCCTGCGGGACGACCTCCTGCCCTGGCAGGAGCTCAACGTGACCGCATTCCTTCTGAGCGGCATCGCCACGAGCGAGCCCGGACTCGTGGGCGAGCCCTACCGCGACGCTGACGGCACGGAGTACCTGCCGATGCTGCGGCAGCCGGTGCTCGTGCTGTCGGCGGGGGCTGACGTGCTCGCAGCGGCGCGCGAGAAGGCGATCGGCCGGGGCATCCCGCTCGCCGTCTACACGCGCGAGCTGTTCTCGACGGGGCACGACGCCGCGAACCGGGCCGCCGTCGCCGCGGTCGCCTCCGCCGACCTCGACCTCGTCGGGATCGGCTTGCGCGGGCCCAAGAACGTCGTCGACCGCGTGCTCAAGGGCGCACGGATGCACGACTGACGGAATAGCGCGCGCCGCCCGCCGGTTACCCCTGCCATGACGACGATCGGAATCCTCGGCGCCGGCAAGGTCGGCACGGTGCTCGCGCGACTCGCGCTGGATGCCGGGTACCGCGTGCTCATCGCCGGGTCGGGCGCCAAGGAGCGCATCGAGATCATCGTCGACGTGCTCGCCCCCGGGGCGATCCCCCTCACCGCGCAGGAGGTGGCGGAGCAGTCGGACATCGTGATCCTCGCGCTCCCGCTCGGCAAGTACCGGAGCATCCCCGCCGCCGCGCTCGAGGGCAAGCTCGTCATCGACGCCATGAACTACTGGTGGGAGGTCGACGGCCGCCGCGAGGACCTCTCCGACCCGACCGTCTCGACGAGCCGGCTCGTGCAGGACTACCTGGTGGGCGCGCACGTCGTGAAGGCGTTCAACCACCTCGGCTACCACGACCTCGACGAGGCGCCGGTGCCCGCGGGGGCGTTCGGCCGCGTCGCGATCGCCGTGGCCGGGGACGACGAGGCGGATGTCGCGCGAGTCGCCCAGCTCGTCGACGAATTCGGTTTCGACCCGGTCGTCGTCGGAGGGCTGGATGACGGAGTCCACCTCGGCCCCGGGACCCCGGCGTTCGGCGCTCGCGCCAACGCGGCTGCGCTGCGGGAGCTCTTCCTCGAAGCGGCGTCCCAGGCGCCCGCGGCGTAGCTCGCGCCGAGTTGCGACTTCCGCATCCTCCGCACGCCGAGCATCGCCCGCTGAGCATGCGAAAGTCGCAACTCGGCGCAGCTAGCGCAGCGCGAGCGCCTCGCTGACCCAGCGGGCGTACTCGTTCCACGGGTCATCCACTCCCGCGGAGAGGGCCGCGATGTGGGCGAGCAGCGGCTCGTTCGACGCGAACCACTCGCTGCCCGGGTAGCGGTGCGCCGCGAACTGGGCGTGCCGCCGCTGCTCGAGGGTGCGGCCCCCACGCTCGAACGCGAGCAACTGGTCCCAGTGCAGGGCGGCGAGCCGGCCGCGCGGGTTGCCCGAGGTGCCGATCTTGATGCGGTCGCCGGCGCGGACGTAGTACACGACGTCGACGCGGGCGCTCGCCGCGTCATCCGGGAGCTCGCCGAGCCGCCACTCGCAGATCGCGCACAACCAGCCCGACGGGTAGCGCACGCCGAGCCGCGAGCCGCACGCGAGGCACGGCGAGGGAAGCAGGTCCGTGACGCCCACGTCGCGCGCGACCCAGTCGTAGGCGACCATGAGGTGGGATGCACAGAGCTCGAGCGGTGCGCCCCGCTCGGGCATCCCGCCGCAGCCCTCGATCGCGCACCTCACCCGCCGACCGTAGCGCGCCCCGCCGACAGCGGAGCTCTGTGGCCGCTAGGGTGAGAAATCGTCCGCCGTCATCCCGAAGGAACCCCGTGCGCCGTACCCCGCTCGCCCTGTCCGCCGTCGTCGTCGCGCTCCTGCTCGGTGCGTGCAGCACCGGCGGTACCGCGGCGCCGGACACCGCCGCCCCGCCCGCGTCCCAGTCCACCGACGACGCCCCGGCGACGAACAGCAACGGGTGGACGGCCGACCCGGCGTGCGCGGACTTCGTCGCCCAGCGCTCGGCCGCGATGGAGGAGGCCTACGACCAGCGGGCCGAGCTGGCGGACATCGGTGACCTGCCGTTCACTTTCGCGACGACCAGCTACGGCTGGGACGGTGACGCGGTCGCGTGCGTCTGGAATGTGTTCACGGCCGACGCAGCGGAGCCCGCCGCAATGGAACTGCTCGTGTACGCCGTCGAGGGGGACATCACCTACCCCTTCGCGGCCAACCCCGACCTCACGGCGAAAGAGTGCGCCACGGACGACTCGGCCGGCTGCTACGTGACGGCGGGCGGTGCGATCGTTGTCGCCACGAAGTCCGCGGTCGAGGGCACGGACGCGTTCGCCTCGATGGTGGGCGGCGTGGGCATCCAGAACCTCGCGGGGTAGCCGCGGTCAGCGCTCGAGCCGCACCATCACCTCGGCGTGCGTCGTCTGCGGGAACATGTCGAACACGCGGCCCTCGACGGGGCGCAGCGCCGGCATCCGGGCGAGGTCGCGCGCGAGCGTGGTCGGGTTGCAGCTCGAGTAGATGACGTTCGGCACGCCCGACCGCTCCAGCCAGTCGCACAGCTCGGCGTCGAGTCCGCGGCGGGGCGGGTTGACGACGACGAGGTCGGGATGCCCGCCCGCCCGAACCGCGAAGGCCGTGGCATCCCCGCTCTCGAATGCCACCGACTCGAGCCGCGCGTCGGCCGCGGACCGCGCGGCGCTCGCGACGGCGTCCACCGAGGTCTCCACGCCGAGCACCTCGACCCCGGGCCGCGCGAGGGCGAGGGCGAACCCGCCGACGCCGCAGTACAGGTCCCACGCGGAGCGGATCGGTAGCCCGCCCGCCCACTCCGCGGCCTGCGCGTAGAGGGCGGCGGCGATCTCGAGGTTGGTCTGGAAGAAGCTGCGCACCCCGAGATGCAGGGTCAGCCCGCCGATGCGCATCGGCAGGGTGCCGGCCTCGGTGAGGAGGATCTCCTCCTCTCCCTCGAGCAGGGCCACATGCGCGGGCAGGAGGTTCGCGGAGGCGACGCGCACCGGAAGGTCGAGTCCGGGCAGTGCGTCCCGCAGCGCGGGCAGCAGCGCGTCGGAGCGCAGCACGAAGCGCACCATGAGCTCCCCGTCGGGGTTCTCGGTGACGAGGATGTTCTTCAGCTCGCCCTCGCGCGCGGCGACGTTGTACGGGGTGAGGCCTGCGGCCGTGATGAGCCGGCGCAGCTCGGGGACGGCGGCGCGGATGCCCGGCGTGTGCACCCCGCACTCCTCGAGGTCGACCCCGCGGTACTCGCGGTCGAGGATGCCGAGGGTGGGGGCATCCGTTGTCCCGCCGATCGCGAACTTGGCTTTGGAGCGGAAGTCGCGCTCGGCGCTGGCCCGGGCCGGCAGCCAGTGCGCGTCGACCAGGGAGGCGCAGTACCGCTGCTTCTCGGCGAGCTGCAGGTCGTACGGCTCGCCCATGAGCGAGCACGACCGGCACAGCCCGGCGTCGAAGTAGGAGCACTGCACGCTCTATTGTCGCGCGAGGCCGTTCGCGATCGCCGCCCGCACTGAGTCGCGAGTTACGCCCCTTCCGACATCCGCAACCGCGTCGGGAAGGGGCGGAACTCGCCACTCACCTCCGGCCCCGGGTCTAGGGTGTTCGCATGGCCGGCCCGGTGCGGATGCTCCTCGTCGAGGACGACGAGGCGATCGCCGCCGCCGTGCGCGACGGGCTCCGTGACGACGGCTACGACGTCGACGTCGAGACGACGGGCCTCGACGCGCTCATCGCGCTGGGACGCGCGGATTACAGCGTCGCGGCTGTCGACGTGATGCTGCCCGGCATGGACGGGTTCGAGCTGTGCCGGCGCATCCGCGAGAGCGGTCACCGGCTGCCCGTGCTCATGCTCACCGCGCGCGACGCCGTCGAGGATCGCGTACGCGGCCTGGATGTCGGCGCCGACGACTACCTGACGAAGCCGTTCGCCTTCCCGGAGCTCGCGGCGCGACTGCGCGCCTTGACCCGCCGCCACGAGGTGCTGGGTCGCACCGACCTCGTCGCCGGCGACCTCGTGCTGCGGCTCGACGCCGGGCGCGTCGAGGCGGCGGGCGCCCCCGTGTCGCTGAGCCCGCGCGAGTTCCAGTTGCTCCGACTCCTCGCCTCGCGCGGCGGAGACGTGGTGAGCAGGGACGACGCGCTCGACGAGGTGTGGGGCACGCGCCACATCGAGCAGCAGATCGTCGACCAATACATCGCCTACCTTCGGCGCAAGCTGCGCGACGCGGGCTCGGCGACCGCGATCGAGACGGTCCGCGGTCAGGGCTACCGGCTGGTCGCGCCGTGAGCGGGAGGGACGTCGGCGAGCGGGCCGTCCGACGACGGCTCGTGATCGGCTCGACCGTGTTCGCGACGATCGCCATCGGGGCAGCGCTGCTCGCGGGTCGGATGCTCATCGCCTCCCAGCTCGAGAGCGCCGCGGTGTCCCTCGCCCGCACCGACCTCGGTGCTTTCACGGTCGAGTACGACGAGCGTCGCGCCCATCTCGAGCAGCCCGCGCCCGGAGTCCTCGTGGGAGCGCTCGAAGGCGACCGCTGGCTGGTGAGCTCGCTCCCCGACGAGGTCCAGGACGCCCTGCCCGGCCGTGACCCCGACACCGTTTCCGTGGTGTCTGGCGGCGGCGGGACCTGGGTGGTGGTGGGCCAGCAGCTTCCCGGCGAGTCGGTGTCCGGCGAGGTCGTCACGGCCTGGGCGGCGCGCGACCTCGAGTCGTCGCACGAGGCCCTCGAGTCGATCGACCGGCTCTTCGTGCTCGGCGGGGCTCTCCTCGTCGCACTGTTCGCGGTGGCGTCATGGTTCGTCGTCCGCTTGAGCTTCCGCCCGGTGGAGGCGGCGCGGCAGCGGGAGCGGCGCTTCGTCTCCGAGGCGGCGCACGAGCTGCGCACGCCCCTCGCCGGCCTGCGCGCCCAACTCGCGGTCGTGCGCCGGTCGCTCGCCGAGCCGGCGGCGGCCGCTCAGGAGCTGGACCGTGCGGACGCCTCGGCGGAGCGGATGTCCGAGCTCGCCACGAACCTGCTCGAGCTCGCCCGGCTCGAGCAGGGCACCGCTCCGGCGGCCGCGCCGCTGTCGGAGCTACGCGACGCGTTCGGCGGCGCCGTCGACGACGTGCGCATCTCCCCCGTCGCTCGCGGGGTCGCGATCGAGCAGGAGAGCCCCGCCGAGCTTCGGGATGCCTCGGCGCGGGTCGACGCCGTCTCGTTCGCGCGGCTCGTCCGCAACCTCCTCGCGAACGCGGCGGCAGCGGCCGGACCGGGTTCGACGGTGAGGGCGTCCCTCACCGTCGACGACGGCGCGCTCGTGCTCGTCGTCGTCGACGACGGCCCGGGGATGCCCGCCGACTTCCTTCCCCGAGCGCTCGAGCCGTTCACCCGCGGTCCGGGGGCGCACGGTCCGGGGAGCGGGCTCGGACTCGCACTCGTCGACTCGATCGCCCGCGCCGCGGGCGGGTCGGTCGTGCTGGAGGACGGGCATCCGGGCCTGCGCGTCGAGGTGAGGATGCCCGTGGGCTGAGCCCCGCCCCGATCGGGCCGCCGCGCGGCCGCTCCATGTGGGCATTCACATCCGGCAGCGCCTCCGCTCCAAGCTGCGGCATAGGCGGCTCCGCGAGTCTCGAGAGCGGAAAGGAGCTCTCATGACCGCAACCGCGACCCGCCCCACGGTTGTCCCGCCGACCCGCACGGTCGACCGGGAGGCGCCGCACCGTCGGCGCCGCTTGCGCGCCGACCTGCTCGTGACGGGGGCGTGGGCATCCGCCGCTCTCGCTCTCGCCCTGTACCTCTCCACCGGGCTCGTCGACCTCGGCTCCCCGTCGGCGGCGATCACGTCGATCGGCATCGCGAGTGGCCTCATCGGCAGCGACCTCGTGCTCGTGATGCTCGTGCTCGCCGCGCGCATCCCCGCGATCGACCGCACCGTCGGCCACGACCGCGCGATGGCCGCGCACCGCTCGCTCGGCAAGCCCGCGTTCTCCCTCTTGCTGGCGCACGCCGCGCTCCTCACGATCGGCTACTCGCTCGCCGACGGCAGCTCGGTCGTGTCGGAGACCGTCACCCTGTTCTCGAGCGCCGACATGCCGCTCGCGTACCTCTCGCTCGGCCTGCTCGTCGCGGTCGTCGTGACCTCCCTCGTCGCTGTGCACCGTCGGATGCCCTACGAGGCGTGGCACGTCGTGCATCTCCTCTCGTACGCGGCGGTTCTCGCGGGCCTCCCGCACCAGCTCTCGATGGGCGGCGTGCTCGCGGAGGGGACGTGGCAGCGCCCGTACTGGATCGCTCTGTACGTGGTCGCCCTCGGGTCGATCGTGGTGTTCCGCGTGGTGCGCCCGCTCGTCGCGTCGGTGCGCCACGAGGTCACCGTGGAGAGTGTCGAGCGAATCGCCCCCGACGCCTTCTCCATCCACCTCGCGGGCCGCGACCTCGACCGGCTCGGCGCTCGCGGCGGCCAGTTCTTCTTCTGGCGGTTCTGGGCCCCGGGCACGTGGTGGCACGCCCACCCCATCTCCGTGTCGGCGGTGCCGACGGCCCGCAGCGCGCGAATCACGGTGCGCGAGCTCGGGGACGGCACGCGGTCGCTCTCCCGCCTCCGGCCCGGCACGCGCGTGAGCTTCTCCGGACCGTTCGGACTCTTCACGTCGTTGGTGCGCCGCAACCGGAAGGTGGCTGTGCTCGCGGCCGGGATCGGCATCACGCCGGTGCTCAGCCTGCTCTCGCGGCTCGACGCCCGCGCGGGCGATGTCACCGTCATCGCGCGCGGCTCCGACGAGTCGGAGCTGTACCTCTGGCAGGAGCTCCAGGACTGGGCCGACGTCAACGGAATGCGTGCCTACCGCTCGGTGGGCTCGCGCGCCCGGGGTCGGGATGCCTGGCTCTCCGCGCACGACGTCGCCCGCGGGGTGACCACCCGCTCGGTGTTCCCCGACCTCGCCGACAGCGACGTGTACCTGTGCGGCCCGGACGGCTGGGCGGATGCCGCGGAGTCGGCACTCCTCGCCGCGGGTGCGTCGCGAGAGAGCATCCATCGCGAGAGGTTCGACTGGTGAGCGCCCGGGCCACGGTCGGTGGGGCGGTCGTCTCCGGCGCCATCCTCGCCCTCGGGTGGATCGCGGGGGCCGCGATGCCCGCGGCGACGACGGCGACGGTAGCGACCGGAACGGGCACGTCGGGCAGCTCCTCCGGCAGCGCCTCGGGGTCGACGGGCTCGAGCAGCTCCGGCTCGGGCTCGGCGTCATCGGGTACCGGGTCGAGCGCGACATCCGGCTCCACCACGGCGACCACCGGCGCCACGGACGGCACCTACACCGGCTCGAGCGTGAGCACCCGCTTCGGCGACGTGCAGGTGCAGGTCACGATTTCGGGTGGCGCGATCACCGATGTGACCGCGGTGCACCTGACCGACCACGACGGCAAGTCGGTCCAGATCAGCAACCGGGCGGCGCCCATTCTCGCCCAGGAGGTGCTGAGCGCGCAGTCCGCGAACGTGCAGATGGTCTCGGGCGCGACGTACACGAGCCGCGCCTACCTCGAGTCCCTGCAGTCGGCCCTCGACCAGGCGGGGTTCTGATGCGGCACGCGTTCGAGACGATGGGCACGGTCGCCTCGCTGCACCTCGACGGCCCGGTGCCCGCCTCGCTCATCGAGGCCGTCGAGAACGTGTTCGCCGACTACGACGCGGAGTTCAGCCTCTACCGCTCCGACTCGCCGCTGTCGGCGATCGGCGACGGCCGGCTGCGGTTGACGGATGCTCCGGCGCGGGTCATCCGCGAGTACGAGCGCGCGCTCGACTGGAACCGCCGCACGACCGGCTGGTTCTCGCCGCACCGCCCCGATGGCGTGCTCGACCTCTCCGGCACGATCAAGGCGGTCGCGATCGGCGACGCGGTGGAGCTCCTGGCCTCCGCCGGGGGGAGCGGGCTGCTCGGCGTCGGCGGCGACGTCGCGGCGATCGGCACGGGCATCCACCGCATCGGCGTCGTCGACCCGCGCGATCGCGGCCGCGTGCTCGCCGACCCGGTCCTCGACGCGCGTCGGGCGATCGCGACGTCGGGTTCGGCGGAGCGCGGCGACCACATCTGGTCGAGCCTCGGCCGCACCGACATCCTGCAGGCGACAGTCCTCGCGGACGACATCGTCACGGCCGACGCCGTCGCGACCGCGATCGTCGCCGCGGGCACCGCGCACTGCGGAGACCTCCTCGACGCGCTGCCCGTCGACGCCCTCATCGTCTCCGCCGAGGGCCTCTCCGCGACCCCCGGCTGGCCGCGAGTGGCGAGTTAAGCACCTTCCGACGAGAGAAAGCGCCCCGCGAAGGTGCTTAAGTCGCCACTCGGTACTGATCGCCGAGCTCGATGACGACGACCGGATGCCCGTGCCGGTCGACCACGACGCCGACACCCGGTACCCACTCGCGCCTCAGCAGCACCTGTACCGGGGCGGCGGTGCGGAGGTTGCGCCACCACTTCTTCGTCTCGGGAGCGCCCGGCACGACCTCGATCGTGGTGGGGCCGACCCGTCGGTAGTCGACCGGGAACTCGTGCACGGCCCCCGAGACGGTACCGGTGACGCGCAGCGCGGTGAGGCGGGAGCCGAGCATCCAGTGCGCCGGCCCGCGGAGGATCGCGATGACGACGTCGTTGGCGCTCATCCCCGGCGGCCGGTGACGGCGACGGGGGTGATGCGCACGTAGTTCCACTGCTCGTCGCCGACGGGCGTGATGACGTCGAGCACGCCCGAGGTGATGATCTCGTCGTCGGCGTCGAGCCGCTGGGCGATGCCGCGAACGACGACGCTCCACGGCCGCGTGTCAATGAACCCGTCGGCCTCGAACGCGACGCGTGGGTTGTCGGCGATCGCGGCGAGCTTGGTGCCGGGGGCCGTGCGGAAGTAGATGGCCCGCCCGTGCACGTGGTGGGTGAGGGGGAAGACGTCGGCGCCCTCGGGCGTCGACACGGCGAGCCGGCCGATGTTCGTGCTCTCGAGCAGCTTCCACGACTCGGACTCGGGGAGGGGACGGAATGCCATGCTCCCACTCCAGCATTCGCTCACCGGGATGCGGCAGGGCCGAAGGTCCCGCCGGCGCGCACATCGCGCACCATTTCTACGGTCAGTAGAAAACGACTTCTACAAAGCGTAGAATTCATGCCGAGGCGGGACCTTCGGCCCTGTCGACTCGAGGCCCCACCCGAAAAGGTAGGACCGCACGCACCGCATCAAGAGAAAGGCGTCGCCTTGGATCCCCTCGAGATCGCCCGGTGGCAGTTCGGCATCACGACCGTCTACCACTTCGTCATGGTCCCGCTCACCCTCGGCCTCGGCCCGCTCGTCGCCATCATGCAGACGATGTGGGTCCGCACCGGCAACGAGCGATATCTGAGAATGACGAAGTTCTGGGGCAAGCTCTACGTCATCAACTTCATCATGGGTGTCGCGACCGGCATCGTGCAGGAGTTCCAGTTCGGCATGGCCTGGAGCGAGTACTCCCGCTTCGTCGGCGACGTGTTCGGCGCGCCGCTCGCCATGGAGGGCCTCCTCGCCTTCTTCTTCGAGTCGACGTTCCTCGGGCTCTGGATCTTCGGCTGGGACCGACTGCCCAAGAAGCTGCACCTCGCAACCCTCTGGATCGCGGTCGCCGGCAGCATCGTGAGCGCCTTCTTCATCATCGTCGCGAACTCGTGGATGCAGCACCCGGTGGGCGTTGAGCTCGTCGACGGCCGCCCGGTGATGACCGACATCTGGGCCGTGCTGACCAACAACACCGCGCTCGCCGCCTACTCGCACACGCTCATGGGTGCGCTCGCCGTGGGCGCCGCGTTCCTCGTCGGCATCTCCTGGTACCAGCTGTGGCAGCGCCGTCGGGACGGCATCGATTCGGTGGATGCCCGGGGCCGCGTCGTCGTGGGCGAGAGCCCGAGCATCCCGGGCCGCGACCGGCTCGACCACAGCGTCTGGATCCGCTCCCTGCGGATCGGTGCCGTCGTCGCGATCCTCGGCTTCGGGGGAGTGGCGATCACCGGCGACGTGCAGGCCAAGCTCATGTTCGAGCAGCAGCCGATGAAGATGGCCGCCGCCGAGGGGGCGTGCGAGGACACCACGGCGTTCTCGATCTTCGCGGTCGGAGACCTCGGTTCGCGCAACTGCGAAGACGTGATGACCATCATCTCCATCCCCGGAGCCCTCTCGTTCCTCGCGCACGGCGACTTCGACACCGAGATCCAGGGCATCAACTCGCTCATCCCGATCTACCAGGAGCTCTACGGCACCAACCTGCCCGACGACCCGCTGCTCGGCGAACGGGCGGGCGCGGAGATCCAGTACGTGCCGATCATGGAGGTCACCTACTGGGGCTTCCGGCTCATGATCGGCTTCGGTGCGCTCGCCGCCGCGTTCGCGGCCCTCGCCCTGTGGCTCACCCGCAAGGGCACCGTGCCGCGACCGAAGTGGATGATGGTCGTCGCCCTCCTGAGCATCGCGGCGCCCTTCGGGGCGAACATCGCCGGCTGGGTGTTCACCGAGATGGGCCGGCAGCCCTTCGTCGTGGCGCCCAACCCGACGCCCGGAGGCGTCGACGGAGTGTTCATGTTCACGGCGGCGGCGGTCTCGCCCGGCGTCAACGGATTCGAGATCGTCTTCTCGCTCGTCTCGCTCGGGCTCGTCTACCTCGCGCTCATGGTCGTGGAGGCGACGCTCATCGTGAAGTTCGTGCGCGCCGGCATCGCGGGAGTGATGCCCGAGCTCGCGGCGGAGCACGACGCCGACGGAACCGACGGAACCGACCAGGGCCGCAAGGACGACGTCCTCGCGTTCGCCTACTAAGGAGATCGACTCATGGACGTCCTGCCCACCATCTGGTTCATCGCCATCGCGGCGCTCTGGGTCGGCTACCTCATCCTCGAGGGATTCGACCTGGGAGTCGGGATGCACCTGCTCACCACCACGCGCGACGAGAAGCAGCGCCGGCTCATGCTCAACACCATCGGCCCCGTCTGGGACGGCAACGAGGTGTGGCTGCTGACGGCGGGAGCGGGCACCTTCGCCGCCTTCCCGCTGTGGTACGCCTCGCTGTTCTCGAGCCTGTACATCCCGCTCACGATCGTGCTCCTCGGGCTCATCTTCCGGGCCGTCGCGATCGAGTACCGCGGCAAGGGATCCACCGACCGGTGGCGCCGCTGGTGGGACCGCGCGTTCGGCCTCGGCAGCTTCACCGCCGCGTTCGGCGTGGGCGCCGCCCTCGCCCTGACCACGACCGGCCTGCCGATCAACGAGAACGGCGACCGCGTCGGCGGCCCCTTCGCGTGGCTCACGGTCTATGCCGTCATCGGCGGCCTCGCCGTGGTCGGCTTCTGCTACGTGCAGGCGGCAGCCTTCCTGGGGCTCAAGACCGTCGGCACCGTGCGGGATCGCTCGCGTCGCATCCTCGTCCGCTGGTCGCCCCTGCTCCTGCTGCCGATCGTCGCGTGGGTGCTCATCGTGCAGTTCCAGTCGGGCGACTGGGTCAGCTGGGCGCTCGTCGTGCTCGCCGTCGTCGCGGTCGTGTTCGCGTGGGTGAGCGCCCGAGCGGGTCGCGAGGGCCGCGCGTTCACCGGGGTCGCCGCGTTCCTCGCCCTGGGGGCGGCCTCGATCTTCACCGCCGTCTACCCGGTAGTGCTGCCGTCGTCGATCGACCGCGCCTACGACCTCACCGTGTCGAACGCCTCCAGCGGCGACTACACGCTCATGGTCATGACGATCGTGACCGCGATCGGCCTGCCGCTCGTGCTGCTCTACCAGGGCTGGAGCTACTGGGTGTTCCGCCGGCGGCTCGGCGAGCACCACATCCCCGACGCGCACGAGGTGGAGCCGGCGATCGGCTCGGCGGCACGATGAGACTGGGGGCCTTGGTGCCGCGCGGGGCGACCTACGTTCTGGGCGCGCTCGCGGCCGTCAAGGCCCTCGGCCTCGTGCTCCTCGCCGAGGCCGTCGCCCGGGGCGTGGCATCCCTCGCCGCGGGCGACACCGCCTGGCGCGACGCCCTCGTGCTCGGCGTCGGTGCCGCGCTCCTTCGTGCCGGCGCGGCCTGGGCCACCCAGGCGGCCGCCGCGCGCGCTGCCATCGGCACGAAGGAGCGCGTGCGCGCCCAACTCGCGGACGCGCTCCTCGGCGGGGCGCCGCGGGTCGGCTCGTCTGCCGCGCTCGCCAGCCGTGAGCTCGACGCGCTCGACGACTTCTTCACCGCGGTGCTGCCCGCGATCACCTCGGTCGCGGTCATCCCGCTGCTCATCGGTGCGCGCATCCTGCTCGCCGACTGGGTGAGCGCGCTCATCATCGTGCTCACGGTGCCGCTCATCCCCGTGTTCATGATCCTCGTGGGCAAGTACACGCAGGAGCGCACGGATGCCGCGACCGCCGCCCTCGACCGGCTCTCCGACCACGTCGTCGAGCTCGCCCGCGGACTCCCCGTCCTCGTCGGCCTCGGCAGGGTGCGCGAGCAGGCGGAGGCGCTCGACCGGATCTCCGACGACTACCGCCGCACCACGATGGCGACGCTGCGGGTCGCGTTCCTCTCCGCGCTCGTGCTCGAGCTCATCGCGACGCTCTCCGTCGCCGTGGTCGCCGTGTTCATCGGAATCCGGATGCTCGGCGGCGACCTCACCCTCGCGACGGGACTTCTCGCCCTCATCCTCGCACCCGAGTGCTTCGCGCCGTTCCGCGAGCTCGGCTCCGCCTTCCACGCCTCCCGGTCCGGTCTCGCCGCCCTCGAATCGGCGCAAGCCGTGATCGACGCGCCGCCGCGCCGCACCCTCCCGCGCACCGCGGGGGACCCGGCCGTGCGCGGTCTCACGATCGCCTTCGACGGGCGGGAGCCGATCGTCGAGGGGCTCACCGTCACGCTCCCCGTGCGCGGCGTCGTCGCGCTCACCGGGGCAAGCGGGTCCGGCAAGTCGACCGTGCTGCGCGCCCTCGCCGGCCGCCTCGACGCGAGCGCGACGGGATGGGTGCAGGGCATCGACCCGTCGCGGGTGGCGTGGGCGCCGCAGCATCCGCGCACCGTCGGGGCGACCGTGCGGGATGAGCTCGCGACCTACGCCGACAACGAGTTCGCGGTCGAGTGGATGCTCGGCCGGCTGGGTCTGCTCGGCGTCGCCGACGCCGACCCCGTGCAAGTGAGCCTCGGGGAGCTGCGCCGCATCGCCGTCGCCCGGGCGATGCTGCGGGTCGACTCGGGTGCCGACGTCGTGCTGCTCGATGAGCCGACCGCGCACCTCGACGACGCCTCCGCCGCTGCGGTCGTGTCGCTCATCCGCTGGGCGGGGGAGCGCGCGACCGTCGTCGTCGCCTCGCACGACGAGAGCGTCGTCGGGCTCGCGGGGCAGCGCATCGCGCTCGACGCGACCGGCGGGGCGGGACGCGTGCGCTCGCCCGAGGCTGCCGCAACCGGCCCGGAGATCCGGCGCGACGGACGCGTGCGTGCACCGGCGCCGGCGGCGGCGAGCGCGGAGCGGCGCTTCGCGAGTTCTGTCGGCGCCCTGGCCGCCTTCGTGCGTCCGGCGCTCGGCCGCTACCTCGCGGCGATCCTCCTCGGCACGCTCGCGGCCGGGTTCGCGGTCGCGCTCACCGCGGTGTCCGCGTGGCTCATCGTGCGGGCATCCGAGATGCCGGCCATCATGTACCTCCTCGTCGCGATCGTCGGCGTGCGATTCTTCGGCATCGGCCGGGCCGTGCTGCGCTACAGCGAGCGGCTCGTCACCCACGACGCGGTGTTCCGCTCCACAGGGCGGCTGCGGTCGCGGCTGTGGTCGGCGCTCGCCGCCCAGGGGCCGAGCTCCCGCGCGCTGCAGAACGGGGGCACCGCACTCGACTACCTCGTCGGAGCCGCCGACGACGTGCGCGACCTCGTGCCGCGCATCGTCGTGCCCGCCGCGAGCGGGGTGCTCGTGTCGGTCGGCGCGGTCATCGCGACCGCCCTCATCCTGCCGTCCGCGCTCGTCCCGCTCGGGATCGTGCTCGCCGTGGCGCTCCTCGTCGCACCCGCCGCCTCCGTGCTCGCCGACCGCGCGGCGGAGTCGCAGCGGCTGAGCGAGCGGTCGGGCATCCTGCGCCTCTTCGGAGCCGCGCTCGACGCCGCCGACGACCTGCGAGGCAACGGCGTCGACTCGCGCGTGCGGGCCCGGCTCGCCGAGCTCGACGAGGCCGCCGCGCGCTCGAGCCGTCGCGTCGCCCTCGCGCAAGGGCTCGGGGCGGCCCTCGTTCTCCTCGCGGGCTGCCTCGGCTCCCTCGGGATGCTCTCCGCCGCCGCGACCGCGCAGCTGCCCGCCGCGCTCGCCGCCGTGCTCGTGCTCCTGCCCATCGCGCTCCTGGAGCCGTTGCTGTCGGCGGTCGCCGCGATCGCGCACTGGCCGGCCCTCACGGCGGCGCTCGCCAAGACCGCCGAGCTCGACCTGGATGCCTCTCCCGTCGCGCCGGGCGCCGACCCGGGCGTCACCACCCTCGCCGTCCACGACGTCGCCGCGGGGTGGCCGGGCGCGCCGGCGGTGTTCTCCGGCGTGACCGCGACGGTCAGCCGCGGGGAGTGGCTCGTCGTGGACGGACCCTCGGGGTCGGGCAAGTCGACCCTCCTGAGCGTGCTGCTCGGCAGCCTGCCGGCCGTGCGCGGGAGCATCCTGCTCGACGGTCGCGTCGCCGACGCCGGGATGCTCGCCTCCGCCGTCGCGTGGTGCCCGCAGGAGGCGCACCTCTTCGACTCCACGGTGCGAGCGAACCTGCTCCTCGGCCGCCCCCGCGACGATCGGCCGAGCGATGAGGAGCTCGTCGCCGCTCTGCGCGGCGCGGGGCTCGGGGCCCTGCTCGAGTCGCTGCCCGAGGGGCTCGACACCCGCATCGGATCCCGCGGTTCGCGGCTGTCGGGAGGGGAGCGGCAGCGGCTCGCGATAGCCCGCACCCTGCTGTCGAGGCGCAGCGTCATCCTGCTCGACGAACCGACCGCCCACCTCGACGAGCCGACCGCGGAGGCGCTGCTCGCCGACGTGCGCCGCGCGTTCGCGGACCGCATCGTGGTGCTCGTCACCCACCACGCGGACGACGTGCGGGCCGACGACTCGCGAGTGTCCCTCGGGGCGGCGGCCGTCGCGGCGTAGCGCCGCCCGGTCGGGCTCGACCGGCCGCGCGGAGCCGCCGCCGTCGCGGCCGCGGGTGCTGGCGGCCTGACCCCGTTTCTCAGGAATACGCCCTCGCCGACTGGATAGTGTCGACGGCGGCGGCATATTCCTGAGAAACGGGGCGGGTCAGGAGCGCGTACGCGGCCAGAGGTGGTCGCGGTCGGCGAGGCGTCGCAGGATGACTCGCTCGACCTCCGGCCACTGGAACATCACCTGCTCGTACGACAGCGTCAGCTGCAAGTACCCGCCGTCGACCATCCGCAACTCGCGACTGCGGTCCCGGGCATAGTTCTCGACACCGGTGTGGTGCTCGCGGCTCAAGCACTCGATCACCAGGCGTTCGCCGACCAGCAGGTCCACCCGATCCGGCCCGACCTCAACCTGGATTCGGACTCGGATGCCTCGCGCCCGCAACCTCAGACGCACCAAGGTCTCGGTCCCTGACTGGGCGCGACCATCGGCGCGGGAGAGTGCATCGCGATAGCGGGGCGCCAGGTCTCCGAATGCGATCTCGAGCTCCCGCCGCGTCACGAGCCCCTTGTCCATCGCCGAGTCCAAGAGTGCGATGGCGTGCTCCTCGGGCTGGCATTCGAGTGCATGGATGAGTGCGCTCGGGAGCGGTTCGATCAGCCGCGTTGTGGCCCCGGGGACTCGTCGCCAGTGCACGCATACGCGGTCGGAGTCATCACCGAGCGGCGTGCGCCGATCATCCGGCGACCGTAGGCGAGCCGCATTCCGGGGGACGGAGACATGGAGGAGGCCATCGTCGATCGTCCACAGGCCCGCGCGACCAGCGGCGGACACGGCGGTCAGGGACCCTCCGACTCGAACGGCGCGCACCAGGTCGGCAGGGGCATCCGGAACCGCGTACCACGCCCGCCGAACCCGAAAGAGACGTCGATCGGTGAGCGCCTTCTCGATCTGCCAGGGCGTGGCCCCGGCATCCAGCAGGAGCGATCGGGGAGCGACGAGGCCGTGGGCCCGGACGAGAGCGACGGGATCCATGTGCCCAGCATCGGCGAGTACTACCCCGTCACGGGGAGCACGCCGCCACCTGGGTACTCCGAGCCCGCCGCGGTCACAGGGGAGGACTGATCCCGTTTCTCAGGAATACGCCCCCGCCGACTGGATAGTGTCGACGGCGGCGGCATATTCCTGAGAAACGGGGTGGGTCAGGCGTAGCGCCGCCCCGGTCCCGACCCAGGCGGCCGGGCGACGGGCCTAGCGGCGCCGGCCGCGGACCCCGGCGCGCAGCCCGTTGAGGATGGCGATCACGTCGATGCCCTCCTGGATGGCGGCGCCCACGATCGCCGGGACGAAGCCGAACGCGGCGACGAGCATGAACGCCACGGACAGGCCGATGCCGACGCCGATGCTCTGCTGCGCGATCCGGATGGTGCGCCTCGAGAGCAGGATGACGTCGGGCACGCGCGACAGGTCCTCCACGAGCACGACGGCGTCCGCCGACTCGCTCGCCGCCGTCGCGCCACGGGCGCCCATCGCCACTCCGACCTCCGCGGCGGCGAGCACGGGGGCGTCATTGACACCGTCGCCGATCATCATCACGGGCCGCGGTTGGAGGGCGGCGACGCGCGCGACCTTGTCCGCGGGGAGGAGTCCGCCGTGCACCTCGTCGGCGCCGACCTCCTCGCCGATGCGCTCCGCCGTCTCCTGCGCGTCGCCGGAGAGCAGCACGATTCGCCCGACCCCGAGGGCTCGGAGCGACCTCAGTGTGTCGGCCGCCTCGGGACGGAGCCGGTCCGTGAGCACCACCCTGCCGATGAGCCGGCCGTCGACCGCGACGGACACGGCGGTCTCGCCCGGCTGGAGAGGCGTGGGCCACTCGGCGACGGCACCCGGGGCGACGAATCCCGGCCGCCCTACGGCGCACGGCCGACCGTCGACGACGCCCCGCACGCCGTGCGCGACCTCCTCCTGCACGCCCTCCGCGACGGGGACCGGGATGCCGCGGGCCGACGCCTCCTCGACGACCGCCCTCGCGAGCACGTGCGCGGAGTCCCCCTCGAGGGAGGCGGCGCAGCGTAAGACGTCGTCCTCGGAACCGACGAGTCCCTCGACCCTCGACACCTCGGGCTGCCCGCGCGTGAGCGTCCCGGTCTTGTCGGTCGCGACGGTGCGGATGCGGGAGAGCCGCTCGATCACCCCGCCGTTCTTGACGATCACGCCGAGGCCGGCGGCCCGGCTCATCGCCGCGATGAAGGCGACGGGAGCGGCGATGAGCAGCGGGCACGGCGTCGCGAGCACGAGCACCTCGGCGAAGCGAGCCGCCTCACCCGACACCGCCCACGCGACGCCTCCGATCAGGAACGCGACGATCGTGAACGGGATGGCGACCCGATCGGCGAGCCGCACGAAGGGCGCTTTCGAGCCCGCGGCGGCGGCCACGAGCGCGACGATCGACTGGTACTGGCTCTCTGCGGCGGTCGCGGTCGCGCGCAGCCGGATGACGCCGCCCGAGTTCACCGAGCCGCTCATCACCGCGGCGCCGTCGCCGTGCCACACCGGCAGGCTCTCGCCGGTGAGGGACGACTCGTCGAACTCGGCCCCCTCGCCGACGATGGACCCGTCGACAGGCACCACCTCCCCGGGTCGGACCTCGAGGAGGTCCCCGGAGCGCACGTCGGCGACCGCCACGTCGTCGGTCACTCCCGGCCGGGATTCGCGGTGCGCCTGCCGGGGCGAGCGGGCGAGCAGCGCGTCGAGCTCTCCTCGCGCCCGGTGCGCCGCGTAGTCCTCGAGGGCCTCCCCGCCGGTGAGCATGAGGACGACGACTAGTGCCGCCCAGTAGTCGCCGAGCAGGAGCGTGCTCGCGATCGCCGTCACGGCGAGGATGTCGACACCCCAAGTGCCGCGGCGGAGCTCCTGGACCATCGACCACAGGCTCCGGGCGGCCACGGTCGCCGCGAACGCGGTCGCGACCCAGCGCGACGCGGGAGCGGCAGGACCGAGCAGCAGGATGCCCGCCACCGCCGCCACGACGATCGTCGCGAGCACCCACGGATAGCGGAGGGCGAGCGGCCGCGCCTCGCTCACAGGTCCTCGTCGACGATCTCCGGCAGCACCGTGATGGGCTCCGGCGCGGGGACCACCGCGACCGGAGCGGGAAGCGCGAGCAGCACGTCGTGGCTGACCGAGCCGAGCAGGAGACCGCCGAGGGCGGATCGACCGTGGCTACCCACGACGACGAGCGAGGCATCCCGGCCCGCGTCCACGATTGCGTGCGCGGCCGACCCGGATGCCACCTCCGTCGTCACCTCGAGCCCTGGGTGCGCGGCGCGCACGCCGCGCGCCGCCTCCTCGAGGGCGCTCGCGGCGGCCGCGGCCACCTCGTCGAGGGCGAGCTCCGCCGCCCCGATGGCGGTGACGCCCGACTCGGCGAGGAGCGGCACCCGCCACGCGTGCACGAGGTGGAGCGACTCGCCGCTCGCCCGGGCCTCGCGGGCCGCGAACTCCAGCGCGGCGTCGCCCGTGCCGTCGTCCGTCCAGCCGCACACCACGCGGCCGCTCCCGCCGGCGCGATCGCGCGGCACGACGACGACGGGGCATCGCGCCCGGCTCGCGACCTGCAGCGGCACCGTGCCGTTGACGAGCCCGACGAGCGCGCCCGGTCGGTCCGAGCCGAGGACGAGAAGCGCCGCCCGCTCGCTCGCTGCGATGAGCGCGCGAGCCGGATGCCCCTCCCGCACGACCAGCCGAGCGGTGAGCAGTGGCCGCGAGGCCAGGATTCGTCCGGCGACTCGGTGCAGCAGCTCCTCGAACGGCGTGCTCGACAGAACCATGCGCTCCCCGTGGGGCAGTCGCACGGTCTCCTTCACGATCGTGAGCTCGAGGTCGAGGTCGTGGGTGTCGGAGCGGGAGATGACCCAGTCGACGGCGGCGTCGCTGCCGGCCGAGTCATCCAGAGCCAGGATCAGGTGTTCGGCCATGTCAGCCTCCTCGGTTGCCCGTCAGCGCGCGATGACGACGGGACAGGTGATGTTGAGCAGTATCGCGTGGGTGACCGAGCCGAGGAACCCCCCGCGGTCCACCGACCCGCGCGTGGGCGCGACGACGAGCAGTCGAGCGCTGCGGGAGGCGTCCAGCAGGGCGACGGCCGGCGGCCGGCGGGAGATCCGGCTGCGCACGTGGGCGGCCGCGGAGTGCTCGGCGACGAAGCCGCGCGCCTCCTCGAGGAGCCGGTGGCCGTCCTCGACCGCGCTCGCGGGGGCGTCCTCCGGCACGCAGTGCACGAGCAGCAGCTCCTCGCCGGTGCGCGCGGCCTCGGCCGCGCCGAACGCGACGGCCGTCGACCACGAGCCCGCCGCGACGCCGACGACGATCGACTGTCGCGTGCGCGGGACGGCCGCGTCGGGGATGACGGCGACCGAGCCCGCCGAGAGGGAGGCGACGACGATGCTGCGGCTGCCCAGGGCGCGACCGTGGAGGAAGCCCGTCTTGTGAGTGCCCACGACGACGAGGTCGTCAGGGCCGGTGATGCCGGCGAGGGTCCAGGCGGGGCTGCCGTGGAGGACGAGCTCGTCGACGGGCACTCCGGCGGCCGCTCGACGGGCGGACTCGATGACGTCGGCGGCGGCATCCTCTGCGGCCTCGGCGACATCGTGTCCGGCGATTCCCCACTCGTCGTCGATGACGTGGACGAGCCGCAGTTGCTCGCCGAGCGACTTCGCCCGCGATACCGCCCACTCCAGGGCGCTCCGACTGGGCGTGGACCCGTCGATGCCCACCAGGATCGTCATGCCGTCCTCCTCCGCTCCAGCGTTTCCCACGCGAGCGGCGGCGGCCAGGGCCGAAGGTCCCGCGGGTGCGCGGGTGCGCGGGTGCGCGGGTGCGCGGGTGCGCGGATGCCGGGTGCGCGGGTGCCGGGTGCGCGGTCCGCGACGAGGTCGCGCGCGCCGACCCGAACGGCGCCCGCGGCCTCGTCGCCGCCTGTGACGGCCCCCCGCCGTCAATCCCCCGTGCTCCCCGGCTGGCGAGCGGTGATCGGGGATGCCCTCTCCCCCGAGATTCGTGTCTCCGATCCGTTCGCCACCCTGGGTGCTATGACAGACTTTCACTCGCGGGAGGGGCAGGACAGGGCCTAAGGTCCTACGTGGGGAGGAGGCCACGAGTGAGCGATCCGCTGACGTTCCCGGACGGGCCGCGGTCCGACCTCGAGCAGACCATCGCCGACCTGCTCGCCCAGGCGCAGAAGGTGCTCGAGACCGAGTCCCGCTTGCGCAGCCTGCTGCGCGCGAGCAAGCTCGTCGCCGACGAGCTCGACCTGCCCGTCGTGCTCGAGCGCATCATCGAAGCCGCCGTCGAGCTCGTCGGCGCGCGCTACGGCGCGATCGGCGTGATCGGCGATGACGGGATGCTCGAGCAGTTCATCCACGTCGGTCTCGAGCCCGACCTCGTCGAGCGCATCGGGCACCTGCCGCGCGGTCGGGGGCTGCTCGGCGCGCTCATCGAGGAGCAGTCGCCCATCCGGCTCGAGCACCTGCGGGACGACCCGCGCTCGAGCGGGTTCCCGGACGGGCATCCGCCGATGGACAGCTTCCTCGGGGTGCCCGTGCGGGTGCGCAACGAGGTCTTCGGCAACCTCTACCTCAGCGACCACCGCGACGGCCCGTTCTCGGCGGAGGACCAGGAGCTGCTCACGGCGCTCGCCGCGACCGCGGGCGCGGCGATCGACCACGCCCGGCTGTTCGAGGAGACGAGGCGGCGGCAGCGCTGGGCGGAGGCCTCGGCGGAGATCACGGCCGTTCTGCTCTCCGATCAGGTGGACGACTCGCTGAGCATCCTCGTCGAGCGAGTCGGGATGCTCGCCGACGCCGACCTCGCGTGCATCGTCGTCCCCGCCGAGGCCGACTCGCTGCGGGTGGAGCTCGCGTGGGGCGACCTCGCGGAGTCCGCCCTCGGCCGCACCTTCGCTCCCGACGGCTCCGTCGCGGGTCGCGCGCTCGAGGCGGGGCAGCCCATCCTCGCGCCGAACCCCGCGCTCGGAGACCTCCCACTCGATATGACGATCGCCGTTCCCGTTGCTCTCGCCGGCACGGCGACCGGCGTGCTGGCCGTCTCGCGCCGGCCGGGGCGGCCGCGCTTCCGGGAGGACGATCTGCGGACGGTCGCCGACTTCGCCGGCCAGGCGAGCCTCGCGCTGCGCCTCGCGGAGGGCCGCGCCGACCGCGAGCGCCTCGCGCTCCTCGAGGATCGCAGCCGC
Organism: Antiquaquibacter soli; assembly: GCF_030580675.1. Classification (GTDB taxonomy): domain Bacteria; phylum Actinomycetota; class Actinomycetes; order Actinomycetales; family Microbacteriaceae; genus Rhodoglobus; species Rhodoglobus soli. The sequence continues at coordinate 228,973 of NZ_JAUQUB010000002.1, forward strand.
ATCGCGCGCGACCTCCATGACACCGTCATCCAGCGCCTGTTCGGGGCCGGGCTCAGCCTGCAGGCGCTCGCCGGTCGCGTCGACTCCGCATCGGCCTCGCGGATCGCCGAGCAGGTCGAGGTGCTCGATGCGGCGATCGCCGACATCCGCACCGCGATCTTCGCGATCACGGCCGCCCCGGCGACCGGCGGGACGGTGCGCCGTCGCGTTCTCGACCTGGTGGGGGAGCTCGCCGACATCCTGCCCGAGCCGCCGCGGCTGTCGTTCGCCGGCCCCGTCGACCTGCTCGTCGACCCCGACCTCGCCGACGATGTCGTCGCCGTCGTGCGGGAGGGGCTCTCCAACGTCGCGCGGCACGCCGGCGCCACCGAGACCGCGGTAACGGTCACCGCCGGTCGCGGCGTCGTGAGCATCGAGATCGTCGACGACGGTGTCGGGATGCCCGAAGCCCCCGCCCGCTCGAGCGGGCTCGCGAACCTCGCGACCCGCGCCGAGGGCCGCGGCGGGTCGTTCACCACGACCGCGCGGCCGACCGGCGGCACCGTACTATCGTGGACCGCGCCCGTGAAGGAGAGCCGATGACCCGCGTGTTCCTCGTGGACGACCACGAGATCGTCCGCAACGGCGTCGCCGCGCTCATCAACGCCGAGCGCGACCTCGAGGTCGTCGGCGAGGCGGGCACGCTCAAGCAGGCGCTCCCGCGCATCGCGGCCGTGTCCCCGGACGTGGCCGTGCTCGACGTGCGGCTTCCGGACGGGAGCGGCATCGACCTGTGCCGGGAGATCCGGTCGAGTCATCCCGATGTCGCGTGCCTCATCCTCACCGCGTACGACGACGACGAGGCGAGCCGCACGGCGGTGCTCGCGGGCGCGGCAGGCTACGTGCTCAAGGACATCCGCGGCCAGGGGCTCCTCGAGTCGATCCGGCGGGTGGCGAAGGGCGAGCGGCTCGTCGCGCCCGCGGTGTCGCAGCGCGTCGTGGAGCAGGCGGCCGCGGCATCCGGCCCGACGGATGCCCTGAGCCTGCGCGAGCGGCAGATCCTCGAGCTCATCGCCGAGGGCCTCACGAACCGCCAGATCGGCGATCGGCTCGAGCTCGCCGAGAAGACCGTGAAGAACTACGTCTCCGGCCTCCTCGCGAAGCTCGGAATGGAGCGGCGCACTCAGGCCGCCGTCTACGGGGCCGGGCTCGACAAGCGCTGACGGCGCGCCGGACTGAGGATGTCTCGCTCCCGTCGCTCCCGCTCGCTAGAGTGAGCCGGTGACCACAGACTCGACGCCCCTGCCCGCCGCCGGCTGGTACCCCTCTCCCGACGGCTCCGGCCGACAGGCCTGGTGGGACGGGGCGCAGTGGCAGCTCGACCGCGTCCCCGAGGCGGCGCCCGCGGCGCCCGTGCTGCCTCCCGCGCCGGATCCGAGCATCCCCCGCCTCGCGCTCGCCGCCCAGGTGCTGCTGCTCGTCACCGGCGCGGTCTACCTCGCCACCATCGCGGTCGAGCTCTTCGGGATCTCCGCGGTGACCCGCTACCTCGGCGGTGACGCGTCAGCCTCCCCGCTCCTGACGACCTACGACCAGTTCACGCTCGTCGTGAGCATCCTCGGCCTGCTGGTGCTCATCGCGACCGCGGTCGTGTGGGTGGTGTGGCAGTTCCGCGTCGCCCGCCAGCTGCCCGGCCTCACCCGCCGCTCCGCCGGATGGCACGCCGGCTCGTGGTTCATCCCCGTCGTGAGCCTCTTCTTCCCCTACCAGAACGTCTCCGACCTGTGGCGGGCGATCGGGCTCACCCGCCCGTCGTGGCTCATCGTCTGGTGGCTGCTGTGGGTCGTCGGCAACGCCGTGCTCCAGATCTCCGCCCGGGTCTACCAGTTCGCTCAGTCGCTCGACGTGTACCTCGTCTCGATGACGATCGGTGTTGTCGGCGACATCCTCATGCTCGCCGCGGCGCCGCTCGCCGTGCTCGTGGTCCGCGGGATCACGCGCGGACTGCTGGCGCGACCGGCGGCGTCGGCGTTCACCCCGGTGCAGCCCGTCGCCTAGTCGCGCGCGAGCACCTCGTCCAACGGCGAGTTGCGAGTTGAGCAGCCTGGAGCGCGGGATTCGGCACCCGGAAGCTGCGTAACCCGCAACTCGCGAGGCACGGGGGTACAGTTCCGGAATGAGCATCCTGAGCAGCCAGCCGCCCGGAAAGGCCTGGGGCGTCGCGGCCCTGACGATCGCGCTGATTCCCGTGCCGTTCCTCATCCTGCTCAACGTCCTCTCGCTCGTCGTGCGCAGCGCACCGCCCGGCGATCCGTCGTTCGTGCCCGCGATGTGGATCTACGGGCTGCTCGCGGTGCTGGGCGTCCTGTTCTTCACCGTGTTCTTCCTCGCCGCGATCGCGCTCGGCATCGCTGCGGTCCGACGGCCGCGGCGGGCCGGCAAGGTGCTCGGGTGGGTCGCCATCGGCATCGTCATCCTGGCGATCCCCGCCATCTGGACCGGCTACCTCGTCTGGACGGCCCGCGGCTGACGGGTTAGCGTGGCGGGATGAGCGACTCGCGCTTCGACCCCCGCTTCGACCCGGCGTTCCAGCGCGGCTGGGACGGTCCCGAGCCCGCGGCGACGATCGCCCCCGAGCCGGCGCGGCCCGCCGCGCCCGACCGGATCGTCGTCACTGCCGAGCCGCAGCCGGAGTCCGATCCGGATGCCCGGCGCCTCAACCCGTTCCTCGTCGCCTTGGCTGCCGTCGCCGTCGCGCTCGTGGTCGCGGGCCTCGGCATGGCGTCGCTCGTGAGCAGCGGGTTCAACGATCAGGGCCCCACGTCGCAAGTCGACTGGGCGCTCCTGCAGGTGCTCATGATCGCCTCTCCCGTGACCGCGCTGCTCGGCGTCGCCACCGGGATCGGCGTGCTGTTCGTGTTCGCCGTGCGGTGGGGGCGCGGCGCCGAGCACTGACGCGCTAGGCCTGCGGCGGCGCCGGAGGCTGCTCGAGGGGCGCGGCCGACTGCTGCGCGGGTGCGCCCGGCCGGGGCCGACGCAACAGCCCCACGAGCGCCACGATGCCGAAGCCCAGACCGAGCAGGATCGGGAGCAGGGCATCCGGCGAGCTCAGCAGCATGCGAACGGTGGTCCAGAACGCGGAGCCGAAGAGCTCCTTGCCTCCGACGGCCGTGTAGGAGGCGTAGGCGGCGCCCACGAAGCCCGCGAGGATCCCGAGGACGAGCGAGCCGATCGTGATCCCGATGACGGGCAGCCAGCCCCGGCGGCTGAGCGGACCACCCGCGCCCCTCTCGTACAGCCAGACGGCGATCGGCGGGACGAGCAGCGCGGCGAGGCCGAAGAACCCGCCGAAGAGCCCGCCCACGAGCGCGTAGAGCACGACGGCCGCCGGGATAGAGGCGAGGGCGAAGAGGGTGCCCCGGCTCACGTTCTCGGGGGCGGCGGGCACGGCGGGCGAGGTAGCGGGGGTCTGAGCATCCGTCATGCGCCCACCCTACCGGGGCTCACGAGCACGCCGACCAGAGCCCGGCCGAGCGTCGGAACGCCTCCTCCGCGCTCTGCGCGAGGATCGGCCAGAACGCCTCGTTCGGCGCCATCTCGTAGGGGCGCACGATCCCGTTGGCGACGAGCACGTCGTTGACGAAGTCGCCCTCGCCCGACCACACGTAGCCGAGCCAGCGCCCGCCCTCGTCTTGCAGCACCTCGTCGGTGACGACCCACGCGATCGACCCTTCCGGCAGCATCGCGGCGAGGGCGGCCTGCGATTCCTCCGCGTAGCACTCCCGGCTCGTGGGGAAGTTCGGGGCGTCGATGCCGATCAGCCGCACCGTGATCGTGCCGAGATCGGAGACCTGCGGGCCGGTTCGCGTCGACGTGAAGACGACGGAGTCGCCGGAGAGCACCTCCTGCACGACGAGCGGTTGCGCGGTCGCCGGCCACGCGGGGCGAGAGGATGCGGGTGCCGCCAGCACAGCGGACGCGAGAGGCCAGACCGCAGCGAGGCCGGCCGCGAACGCCACGGCGCCCGCGGCGAGTCCCAGCCACGGCCGCCCGGTCACAGGGCCGAGCGTACTCCGCGGGCGTGCTCGCGGCTACGCCGTCATAGCACCGAGCCGGTCGCGATGGCGCTGTCTCTCGCCGACGCTCGGTAGCCCGGCGGCCGGGTCCAGCCGACACTCTGTAGCGAATGCGCCCCCGCCCGCCCGCGGCACCGGCCCGCGCCTTAGCGTGGGAGCAGGGTCGGAAGGAGAGCGGATGAGGCTCGCGGAACGGGTGATCGTCGTCACGGGCGGCGGATCGGGCATCGGAGCCGCCACGGTGCGGCGGCTTGCGGAGGAGGGGGCGACGGCCGTGTCGCTCGACCTGTCCGTCGAGCGCGCGAGCGCGTCATCCCCCGCCCTGGGTCTGGCGTGCGACGTGACCGACGAATCGAGCGTCGCCGCCGCCCTCGACGAGGTCGTCGACCGGTTCGGAGCGCTCCACGGCGCCGTCATGAACGCGGGGATCGCCCTCGAGGTGCGCCTCACCGAGACGACCCTCGAGCAGTGGAACCGGGTGCTCGCCGTCAACCTCACGGGCGCGTTCCTCGTCGCCAAGCACGCCGTGCTGCGGATGCCCGCGGGCGGGTCGCTCGTGTTCCACGCGTCGATGTCGGGGCTCGTTGCCACGGCGGACGAACCCGCCTACTGCGCGAGCAAGGCGGGCGTCATCGGGCTGTCCCGCGCGATCGCCGTCGACCACGCGGCCCAGGGCATCCGCTCGAACGCCGTCTGCCCGGGAGTCGTCGACACCCCCATGACGCGCGACCAGTTCGCGCCGCATCCCGAGTTCCGCACCATGGTCGAGGGGATGCACCCCGCCGGCCGCTTCGCCCGACCCGAGGAGATCGCGGCCGCGACCGCGTGGCTCCTGTCCGGCGACGCGTCGTTCGTGACCGGCACGGAGCTCGTCGTGGACGGCGGGTACACGGCGCGCTGACCGGAGCAGCTCAGCGAATCCGCTGCGTGCGGCGGAATCCGAGCGCCGCGGCGTCCGGATCGCGCCGAAATGCGCAGGTTCGGGATGACACCCCGCCCGCGTCAGCGCGACGCGAGGTACGCCGGCCAGGAGCCGTGCGCCGTGATGTCCCGGGCGCCGTCGAGCGCCGCGGGCGTGCATCCGAACCCGACGACCTCGGAGCCGTCGGACAGCCCGACCCGGCCGAGCGTCATCGGCGCGGGCAACGCGGCGAGGAACTCCCCGAGCGCACCGGGCGACAGGCGCCACAGCTCCCCGGCGATGGATGCCCCGCCCTCGGGACGGTGCACGAGCCCGGGCTTCGGCGGCACCGTGTCGAGCGCGAACAGCGAGTAGGACTCGGCCGTCGCAATGGTCCGGATGAACCGCGCCCCCAGTTCCTCGAGCTGCCGGTTGAGCGGCTGCCCGCGCAGGTGCGCCCCGAACACGGCGAGGTCGACACCGTCGTCGCCGAGTCCGGACGGAGCCTCCTCTCCGAGGAACCGCGCGGCGAGGTCGAGGGCGACGCCGTCCTCGAAGGCGCGAGTGACGATCGTCGTGCCGAAGCCTCGGTCGGCGCCGTCGTCGAACGGCACGGCGACGGCGGCCAGGTCGAGGAGGTTCACGAAGTTGGTGAACGTGCCCATCCACGCGTTGACGCCGAGCGGGTCGGCGGCGACGTCGTCGAGCGTGGGGTGGCCCGGCGCGGTGGGGATCACGAGCCCGTCGAGGCGCACGCTCGCCGCGAGACCGTCGAGCGCGACGAGCGCCGCAGCCCGCGCCGACTCGAGCGCCGCTCGGTCGCGCACGTACTCGGCGCCCGTCACGGCGGCGGCCCGCCGCACGATCCCGGCGACGGTCGGGTCGAGCCCGTGCTCGTCGGTCATGAACTCGCCCGCTGCGGCGGATCGCCCGGCGACGATCGCGCCCTCGTACAGCAGCTTCGCGGTCGCGAGCAGCGGGGAGATGTCCATCGGGTGCAGCTCGGCGACGGAACCCCAGCGCGCGATCGCGGCATCCCACGATTCCCGTGCGGCGGCGTCGAGGGAGCCGAGGTCCTCCTCGCGAGGGATGCCGAGCGCGGGCCTCTCGGGGGCGGCGAGCCGCGCATCCGCGGGGGTGACTCGCGACAAGCCGTCAGCCGGGTCGGGCCCGGCCATGATGCCCGCCGCAGCGGCTCCGGCCGCGAGGTCGCGCGCGAAGACGGTGATCGTGTCGAAGGGGCGGCAGGCGTCGCGCATGCCGAGCACCGGCACGAGCCCGAGGGTGGGCTTGATGCCGACGATGCGGTTGAGGGCGGCGGGAACCCGTCCCGAGCCAGCCGTGTCGGTGCCGAGCGAGAGGTCGGCCATCCCGAGCGCGACGGCGACGGCGGAGCCGGAGCTCGAGCCGCCGGAGATCCGCGACGGCCACAGCGCGTTCCGGACGGCGCCGTAGGGGCTGCGGGTCCCGACGAGGCCGGTGGCGAACTGGTCGAGGTTCGTCTTGCCGATGACGATCGCGCCGGCCGCGCGCAGTCGGGCGACGGCCGGGGCATCCGTCGCCGCGGGTTCGGGGCGGCGCGACAGCGGCAGACCGAGGGTCGTCGGGAGTCCGGCGACGTCGATGTTGTCCTTGACGGCGAGGATGCTCCCGCGCAGCGGCAGCTCGGGCCCGGCGTCGAGGGCTGCCGCCTCGGCGAGCAGCTCCTCGGGGGCGCGCAGCGAGATCCACACCTCGGGCCGGTCGGCGGAGGCGATCGCGTCGAGAGCGCGCCGGACGGCGGCGGTGGCAGGGCCGATGGGGGAGCTCATGACGGGGATGCCTTCCGCTGGGACTCGGACCGCTCGCGCTGCGTGTCGAGCACGAGCAGCGCGACCTGGAGGGTGACGCACGACTGCTCGTCGTCGAGGTCGACGCCGAGCACGTCGCCGATGAGGCGCAAGCGCTCGTGCATCCACGGCCTCGAGACGAACGCGTTGCGGGCGGCAACGGTCTTGTTGCGTCCCGCATCGAGGAAGTGCCGCAGCAGGGGCACGAGGGACGTCTTGTGCTGGGCGTCGTAGTCGACGAGGTCGCCGATGGCCCGCTCGGCGAACTGCACGACGCGCGGGTCGTCGCGCAGGGTGTGGATGAGCCCGCGCAGCCCGAGATCGCTCGCGGTGACGACCGCTTCGTCGACGCCCATGCTGGCGGCGGTGCCCGCGGTCTCGATCGCATCGAGGAGAGCGGTGCGGGATGCCGCGGCTCCCCGACCGGCTCCGCCCGCCGCCGCGAGTACCGCGGTGCCGTCGCGCCGAAGGTGCTCGACGATCGCCTCGCCCACCTCGAGGTCGGTCGATCCCGCGGGGACGGTGGTGAGCATCCCGACCGTGAAGTCGTCGACGGGGGCGACGAGCGAGGCGAGACCGCGCTCCTGGGCGATGTCGGAGATGGCGCTCGCGAGGGTGCGCAGCGCGCGCTGCCGGTCGCGCGGGTCCTGGGCGCCGGTCGCCCGCGAGCGGAACGCGAACGCGGCGAGGCGCATGCGGCGGAACGAGACGCCGAGCGCGGTGGCCTGCTCGTCGAGCTCGGCCGGATCGGCGTCGCCGGTGAGGAGCCGGCTGAGGAGGCTCGAGTGGGTCGTGAGGTCGAGCAGGTGCGACTCGCGGTCGACGAGCCGCCCGATGGCGAGAGTGGACGCGGCCTGCTCGACGAGCATGATGAGCGAGCGCGGGATGGTCATCGTCGGGTCGAGGGCGGCGTCGAGGTCGCGGGCTCCCGCGGAGGGCGCCATGAGCACGAGCCGGCCCCAGTCGTTGCCCCGCGCGCCGACGGTCGTCTGCAGCCAGCCGCTCAGCGGGTCGTAGTAGGTGCGCACGGCGCGGTGGGGCCGACCGGCGTGCTCCGCCCACTCGGCGAGCACGTCGCCGGGGGTTCGCTCGGCGGGGTCGAAGGCGAGCACCTGCCGGGATCGGTTCTCGAGCACGACGGCGAACCCGGAGAGCTTCGCGACCTGCCGCAGCACGATCTCGGGCTTGCTGCCCTGCACGGCGAGCGCGCTGAAGATCTGGTGGATGCTCTCCGACGCCTGCAGGTCGCGGATCTGCACGTCGATGAGCGAGGCGTGCACTTCCTCGGTCACGTCGATGAACGCGATCGTGCGGCGGAGGGCGATGAGCGGCAGCCCGTGCTTCTCGGCGGCGTCGACGAGGGCCGGCGGGAGGCGGTCGGTGTAGCGCGGGCCGAGGCCGATGACGAGGGCGGCGGCGTTCGCCTCGACGAGCCGCTCCACGTAGAGGGCGAGCCCCGCGGGGTCCTCGGGGAAGACGATGCCCATGGTGAGCAGCAGCTCGCCGCCGTGCAGGAGCCCGCCGATGTTGACGGCCTCGCTCATGTGCACCCACCGCACGCGGCGGCCGAGGCCGGCCGCCCCGGCGACGACGACCGGGTCGCCGCGCTGGATCGCGGGGAACTCGAGCGCCTGCGCGACGGTCGGCAGCTCGTTCTGCGAGCGCCCGTACTGGGGCAGCCGGATCACCACGACTGCACCAGGTCCCACAGCAGGGCGGACCCGAGCTCGAGGTCGGCGACGGGGACGAACTCGTCGGCGGTGTGCGCCTGGTCGGTCGCGCCCGGCCCGAGAACCGTGGACGAGGTGGTGCCGGTGAGCGCGGCGATCATCGCCGAGTCGGTGTAGGCCTCGTGACCGTCCGCCCCGCCGACCTCGGGCTCCCGGCCGGCCACGGCGAGGTACGAGGCCCGCAGCCCGCGGACGATCTTGGAATCGTCGGATGCCCGCACCGGCGGCCTCCGCGCCCCGAGCGCCTCGATCGAGAACGAGGCGCCGTCGTAGCGGCGCACGACGTCGGCGGCGATGCGCTCCACCATGGTGACGGCGTCCTCGGGGACGAGCGGCGGCACGATCCTCAGGTCGAGCTCGGCGGTGACGAGCGCGGGCACGACGTTGGTCGCGACCCCGCCGGAGATGACCCCGGTCGTGAATCGCGGCCGCCCGAGGATGTCGTCGTCGAAGGGCAGCGCCTCGAAGGCGGCCTCGAGCTCGACCATGATGTGCGCGAGCACGTGGGCCGCGTTCGTCCCGAGGTGCGCCCGACCGGCGTGCGCCATGCGCCCGGTCACGGTGAGAGTGATCCAGCGCAGCCCCATCTGGGAGATGCGCAGCCGCATCCCCGACGGCTCGGGGGCGAGGATCTGGTCGTCGGGGCGCAGGAGCCCGTCCTCGACGAGCTGGTAGGCGCCGAGCATCCCGGGGGCCTCCTCGTCGACGGTGTAGAAGCACACGACGTCGGCGGGCGGCACGGTGCCGGTCGAGACGAGGGCGTCGAGGAGGCCGATCGTGAGCGCGAGGCCGGACTTCATGTCGCACGCGCCGCGACCGTAGAGCAGACCGTCGACGATCTGCCCGCCGAGCGGGTCGCGGGTCCAGCCGGAGCCGATCGGCACGGTGTCCATGTGCGAGACGAGCACGAGTCGCGGGGCCGAGCGGTCGGCTCCCGGGATGACCACGCTCAGGTTGTCGCGACCCGGCCGCACCGGGTGCCGCGCGACGTCGAGGCCGAGGCCGCGCAACCGCGACTCGATCCAGTCGGCCGCGTCGGCCTCGAGCACCCCGGGGTTGGTGGACTCGATGCCGATGAGTCTCTGGGTGTCGGCGATGACGGTCTCGACGTCGATCATGGTGCTCCTTCTCAGTTCGGCGGTCCGTCGATGACGACGGACTGCCCGCTCATGCCCGTCGAGGCCGCGCTCGCGAGGAACGCGACGACCTGGGCGACTTCCCGGATGTCGATGAGCCGGTTGAACGCGGTCGCCCCCGCGAACTGCGCGAGGGTCTCCTCGGTCGAGACGCCGTTGCGCTCGCCGACCTGGGCGGCGAGGGTGCGCAGCATGGGGGAGTCGATGTTGCCGGGGCACACCGCGTTCGCTCGCGCCCCGAAGCGCGCGATCTCGGAGGCGTGGCACTGCATGAATCCGATGAGACCGAACTTGCTCGACGCGTAGACGCTCGCGCCGCCCTCGCCGACCAGTCCCGCGGTGGAGGAGAAGTAGACGATGCTGCACTCGCGCGGGTTCGCCTCCAGGTTGAGGGATGCCGCCTGCCCGAAGTAGGCCGCCCCCTTCAGGTTCACGGTCAGCACGCGGTCCCACGCGTCCCAATCGGTGGTGGCGACCGGACCGGTGTAGTTGGTGCCGGCGGCGTACACGAGGGCGTCGTAGTGCCCGACCGAGGCATCCGGCCCGAGGAGGGCGAGCACGCCCTCGCGGTCGGTGACGTCGAGGGGCACGGCGGCGTGGCCGGACCCGGGCAGCGCGGCGACGACGGCGGAGGCATCCGCGAAGTCGGCAACGGTCACGCGCATCCCCTGCTCGGCGAGCACGGCCGCGACGACGGAGCCGATGGCGCCCGCGCCGCCCACGACGACGACGTGCCGCGCGCTCATCGAGCCGCCCCCGCTCGCACGATCGCGTTCAGGATGGACTCGGTTCCGGGCACGATCTGCCTCTCCAAACTCAGGGCCGCGGGAACCGGGACACCCGGGTTGCCGTGTCGGCCGACGTAGTCGAGGGAGCCGAGGCCGAACCGCTCGATGGCTCCCGTGATGAGCTCGCCGCTCAGTCCGTAGCCGAGGTAGTCCTCGTCGACGACGAGGAGGGAACGGGTCTTCGCGATCGAGGCGCCGATGGTGTCCCAGTCGATGGGCACGATCGAGCGGAGGTCGATGACCTCGACGTCGACCCCGCTGAGGATCGCGGCATCCGCGGCGGTGAGCGCGTGCCGCACCGAGCCGCTGAGCGTGACGAGCGTGAGGTCGCTCCCCGGCCGCACGACGGCGGCCTTGTCGAGCGGCACGTCGTAGGCCTCGCGCGGCACGTTCGCGCCGAACTCGAAGTCCTGGGCGCGCTCGAGCAGGAGGCCCTTGTGCTCGATGAAGACGACGGGGTCGTTCGAGGCGACCGCGGCGGCGATCATGCCCTTCGAGTCGTAGGGGTTCGACGGGGCGACGACGCGCAAGCCGGGCAGGTGGCCGAACAGGCCCCACAGCGTCTGCGAGTGCTGCGCGGCGGCGCCGATGCTGCCGCCCGCGGTCTTGATGACGACGGGCATGTCGACGCGGCCGCCGGACATGTAGGGGATCTTCGCGATCGCGTTGTAGACCTGCTCGAGGCACACGCCGATGAAGTCGACGAACATGATCTCGATGACGGGCCGGTAGCCCTCCATCGCGAGGCCCACGGCCATGCCCGTGAACGCCATCTCCGAGATCGGGGTGTCGAGCACGCGCTGGGGCCCGAACGCCTTGAGCAGTCCGCGGGTCGAGCCGAACACTCCGCCCTGCGTGGCGACGTCCTCGCCGATGACGAGCACGCGGTCGTCGTCCTCCATGGCCAGGCGGAGCCCCTCGGCGACGGCTTGCGAGATGTTGATGTTGCGCGGGGCGACGGCGGTGTCGGTCATGCGACGGCTCCCTTCGTGCCGAAGTCGACGGTCAGGCCGGAGGCGAACACGTGGTCGTGCGCGAGCGAGCGGTCGGGCTGCGACTCGGCCCGCACGGCCGCGAGCACGGCGTCGATCTCGGCAGATGCCTCGGCCTCGAGCTCTCCGAGGGTCGCCTCGTCGAGCATCCCCGAGTCCCTCAACTGCGCGCGCAGCAGCACGACCGGGTCCTTCGTCGTCGTGCGGTCGGTCTTCTCGGTCTGGCTGCGGTACAGGTCGAGGTCGCCCTCGTAGTGCCCGCGGAACCGGTAGCACATCGCCTCGACGATCGCGGGGCCGGTCGAGCGGGCGTGGGCGACGGCGCGGCCGATCGCGGCGGACGTGGCATCCACGTCGAGCCCGTCGACGCGTTCGCCGGGCGCCGAGTAGGCGGATGCCCGCTCCGCGAGCGTCGGCGTCGAGCTCGCCGCGGAGAACGGCACCGAGATCGCCCACTCGTTGTTCTCGATGATCACGACGAGGGCCAGGCCGAGCACGCTCGCCATGTTCATGGTCTCGTGGAAGCCGCCCGTGTTGACCGACCCGTCGCCGATCACTGCGAAGGCGACCGAGTCGCGACCGGAGATCTTCGCCGCGTACGCGTGGCCGAGGGCCACCGGCAGGGACGCCCCGACGATGCCCGTAGTCGAGAAGCGGCGCTCCCGGTCGAAGAGGTGCATGTGGCCGCCGAAGCCGCCGCACAGCCCCGTCTCCTTCTCGAAGATCTCCGCCATGAGCGGGTGCAGCGGGATGCGCTTGGCGATCGCGTGCAGGTGGTTGCGGTGCGTGCTCGCGAGCGAGTCCCCGTCGCGGATGTGCTCGGCGAGGGCGGCGGCGATCGCCTCTTGGCCGATGGCGGTGTGGAGCTCGCCGTGGATCTCCTTCGACGCGACTCCCGTGAGGCACGCCTCCTCGAAGCGGCGCATGAGGACCATCAGGCGGTAGCGGTCGCGCCACAGCTGCGCGTCGGTCAGGGTGTCGCTCACCACGCCTCCTCGAGCTCGATGACGGTGCCCGTGGGACCCCAGCAGTACACCGCGCGGCCCTCCTCGAACAGCACGATCTCGCCCATGAGCGAGCCACCCCGCTCGACGAGGGCGTCGATGGATGCTTCGAGCTCGCGCACCTGGTACGCCCCGTGCCCCACCCCGACGTGCACGGGGAGCCGCGGGTCGAGGCCGGCCGGGACATCCCGCACCTCGATGAGTTCGAGGCGGGTGGAGCTGAACGGCGCGACGAGCTGGGCGAGGTCGCACACGACGCCGTCGACGCCGACGGTGCGCTGGAACTGGTCGTCCATGTCGCGCACGAGGAACTCGACCTCGAAGCCGAGGGTGTCGCGGTAGAACTCGATCGATCGGTCGAGGCTCTCGACGACGAGGCCCGCGTGGTGCCACGACCACGCGAGGGCCCCGCCGTGCTCAGCGTGCTTGGGCATATGCGGTCCTCCGGGAGTCGGCGCCGGCCGCGAGCACTCGCGAACCGGTCGGGGTGCTGGTCGAGACGATGGTCTGCACGCTGCCCGCGTCGAACTCGTTCGCGGGCCAGTCGATGATCTCGTGGCCGCGCTCCTGCAGCCCCGCCGCGACCTCCTCGCCGAAGCCGGCCTCGACGAACACGAGGGACTCGCCGACGGGGTGCGGGTGGAAGCCGCCGGGGTAGCTCGAGCCGAACAGCCGCGGCGCCTCGACGGCGGCCTGCGGCGACTTGCCGTACACGTCGTGCTGCAGCATCGCCTGCACGATCGCCTGCACGATGACGTCGCCGCCAGGGCACGCGGCGGCCCAGATGTCGTCGGCCCCGGCGCCCGGTCCCGCGCCGAGCGCGATGACCGCCGCCGGGGTGACGCACGGCCGGCCGCCCGCGCGCAAGGCGTTGGGGTGCCCCTCGACGAGGCGGCTCTGCACCCCGCGCGGTGAGCAGATGATGCCGAGCTCGGGGATGACGGGGGCGCCGTCGATCGTGTCGCTCGGGCTCGACGAGAAGGCGCCGCCCGCGGCATCCACGACGACGATCGCCGTCGTCGACGGCAGCTTCGGACCGGCCTGCGCGACGGTCGGGAGGTTGGGCAGGGCGCGCTCGCCGACCATCGCCGCGAGGGCGGCGAGGTGCTCGTCCGCGAGGAGCTCGTCGGCGGTCTCGGTCGTGTAGCGGGGGTCGCCGTAGGCGCGCTCCCGCTCGCTGAAGGCGAGCTTGAGCGCCTCGACGACCTCGTGCGCGTACTCGACGGAGCCGTCGGCGATGCCGCGGATGCCCCGCCGCTCGAGCACCCCGAGGGCCTGGGCGATCACGAGCCCCTGCGACCACGTCGGGGTGACGTGCACGTCCCAGTCGCCGAAGCGCACCGAGGGAGCCGGAGTCACGTCGGCGCGGAAGCCGGCGAGGTCGTCGGTGGTCAGGTAGCCGCCTCGCTCGGCGACGAAGGCCGCGATGGTCTCGGCGATGTCGCCGCGGTAGAAGAGCGCGTGCGCGGCCTCGATGGCGTCCTCGCGCGAGGCGCCGGCGGCACGGGCATCCGACGCCGCATCCGACAGCCGCTGCAGGGTCGTCGCGAGGGCGGGCTGCACGAGCCGGTCTCCCGCCTCGAGCGGGGCGCCGTCGGGCTGGTAGACCGCGGTCGAGGACTCCCAGCGCGAGAAGCCGGCACCCATGCGGGCGAGGTGGGATGCGGTGCGCGGGTCGAGCAGGAAGCCGTCGCGCGCGAGTTCGACCGCCGCGCCGATGACGTCGGGCAGCTCCATCGTGCCGAAGCGCGAGAGCGCGGTGAGCCAGCCGGACACCGCTCCCGGCACGATCGACGGCACCCCGCCGAGCGGGAGCGCGCCGTCGTACGCGTCGCGGATCGTCGCGAGGTCGGCGGATGCCCCCCACGTGCCGATCCCGGCGATCGCCTGCACCTCGGGGGAGCCCGCCTCGCGCACGAGGATCGGAGCGATGCCGCCGAGGTTGCACATCTCGACCTGCACGACGTTGGAGGCGAAGCCCGCGGCGACGCCCGCGTCGATCGCGTTGCCGCCGCGGCGGAGGATCTCGGCGCCGACCTCGCTCACGAGCGGGTGGCCGCCGACGATCGCCCAGCGCTCGCCGTAGATCGTGGGGCGCATGGACTCCGCCTGCTCGAACACGCCGGAGACGATGCCGCCGCCCATGCCCGATCCCTTCGGCAGCGCGATGCCGGATCGCGTGCTGAGGCCGGTGTCGATCGTCATGAGAGGTGTCCTTCCCACACAGGGCCGTTCGAGGCATCCAGCTCGAAACGGAAGAGCGAGCCGGAGAGCGGGAACTCGGCGAGCTCCTCCTCCGGCGCGTCGACTCGGGCGGTCGTGATGTACAGCGAGCGGCCGTCGAGCACGCAGCTCGACACCCGCAGGGCGGGCACGAGGATGCGCGCGGCGACCGCGCCGCCGTCGAGGCACAGCACCTCGCCCCCGCCGAAGACGGCGACGTACACGCGGTCGTGCTCGTCGAGGCACAGCCCGTCGAGCGCCCCGACTTCGTCGTGCACGTAGAGCCGCTCGGGCTCGCCGAGCTCGCCCGTCGCCGGGTCGTGCGGGATGCTCCACACGATGCCGGGCGTCGAATCGATGTGCAGCAGTCGCGAGCCGTCGGCGGTGAAGCCGATGCCGTTGGAGAAGCCGAGGCCCTCGCGCGCGACCCGCACGCCGTCGTCGCCGAGGCGCAGCAACTGGCCCGGCGCGGGGTCGTCCCCCGCGGGCACGACGCCGAGCCAGAGGTGGCCGCTCGGGCCGGCGGTCGCGTCGGAGAGCCGCGTTCCGGCGGGCAGGTCGAGCTCGATGCGGCGCTCGACGTCGCCGTCGGTGCCGAGCACGGCGAGGCTGCGGTGCAGCGCGATGACCGTGCGGCCGTCGTCGAGGGGGATGATCGCGCTCGCGGTCTCGCCGGGGAACTCGAGGGCTGCCGATGCCTCGTCGCCGTCGAGGCGGAAGACGGTGCCCTCCAGGAGGTCGGTGAAGTGGACGGCGGGCGCGGAGCCGCCGAGGGCGACGACTCGCGGCGCCTCGCCCAGGCGGGCGGTGCCCGGCGCGGCGAGGACGGCGAGGTCGGCGATCACGAGCGCGCTCCTGCGAGTCGCTCGACGAGCTCGACGGCCGGGGCGAGGTCGGCGAGTCGGCGCTCGCGGTCGGCACGGTCGGCGGCGAGCCGGGCGCGCAGTCGAGCGCGAGCGGGACCGGCGTCGACGATGCTGCGGCCGCCCTCGGCGGCGAGGGAGCCGGCGACCCAGACGCGAGACACCGCGCCGGCCGAACCGGTCGCGACGATGGCCTCGATCGACGGCTCGACGTCGAGCTCCAGGAGGTCGGCCGGGGAACCGGCGGCGATCGATCCGCCCCCCGCGATCCCGAGAGCGCGCGAACCGCCGACGGTCGCCATCGCGAGCACGTCCGCCGCCGTGAGCGCGGTGCCCTGCGTCGCCGACTGGGCGATCGCCGCCCGCATCACGTCGAAGTAGTCGGGCGCGGCGGTGTTCTGGCTGTCGACGCCGAGAGCGGCGGGGATGCCCCGCGCCAGCCACGCGGAGACGTGGGCGGTGCCCACGAGGAGCGCCTCGTTCGAGGCCGGGCAGTGCACGAGGGAGCTGCCCGCCGCGGCGATGCGGTCGAGCTCGGCGGCGGTGAGGTGCACGGCGTGGGCACCCGAGAGGCGGGCGTCGAGCAGTCCCGCCGCATCGAGCCGGTCGAGCGGGCTCGGCTGCCCGGCGAGCCAGCCGCGGTGCAACCGGCTCTCGTGCAGGTGGGTGTGAAGGCGGCTGTCGCCCGCCGCGGCCGCGATGGCCTCGAGCAGGGCATCCGTCGACCACTGGCCGCCGACCGGGCCGATGCCGAGCGCGACGCGCTCCGGGCGCTCGGTCGCGAGCCAGTCGGCCGCGACCTCGGGGACCGCCTCGACGGGCAGGTGCGGTCCGCTCGGCGGCACGAGCGCCCACTCGCCGTCGGCCGGCTCCGGGGTGCGGAGGGCGCGGTCGGCGAAGCCGAGGACGACCAGAGCGCGGATGCCCGAGGCCGAGGTACCGGCGAGCGCGGCGCGCGCGCCCTCGAGCGCGTCGCCGTCGGCCGAGGCATCCACGAATCCCTGCACGGCGGTCACGCCGGTCTGAAGCAGCTCGGCCGTCGCGACGAGCGCTTCGTCGGCCGGGTCGAGCGCGGCGGCGGCCCCGAGGGAGCAGATCCACGACTCGAACTGCCGCGGCAGGATGCCGTGCTCGGGCAGCGGGAGGCCCCGCAGGTGCGAGTGCGCGTCGACGAAGCCCGGGACGAGAACGCCGTCGACCTCGACGAGGGTGCCCGCGGGTTCGGCGTCGCGCCACGGTCCGGCGGAGAAGACGCGGCCGTCACGGATCACGACGGCCGCGTCGCTGAGGAATTCGGAGGCGTCGGCGGACAGGGCGTGCCGCGCGCGGATCGTCACGGCGCTCACGTGCGCACCGCCCACCCGAGGAGGGCGCGCTCGGCGAGGCTCACGATGCTGAACAGCACGGATGCCACGACCGCCGAGACGAGCACGGCTCCCCACATCGTCGTGATGTCGAGCCCCAGCCACGACTGCACGACCAGTCGGCCGAGACCGGTACCGCCGATGATCCACTCCGCGGTCATGACGCCGAGCACGGCGTTCGGCGCGGAGATCTTCAGCGCCGACACGAACGACGGCATCGCGAAGGGGATGCGCACCTTGAGGTAGCCGAACACCGTCGAGGCGTTCATGACCTTCAGCAGCTCGATCGTCTCGCCCGGCACCGAGCGCAGGCCCAGGATGACGTTGACGAGCGTCGGGAAGAACACGATGAGCGCGGCGACGACGACGGTCGCACCCGGTCCGCGGCCGAACGCGAGGGTGATGAACGGCGCGAGCGCGACGATCGGGATGGCTCGGACGACGACCGCGATCGGGTAGACGATGTCGGAGAAGGTGCGCGAGGCGCAGATGAGCACAGCGAGGGCGAGGCCCACCGCGTTGCCGACGGCGAAGCCCGCGAGCGTCGCGAGGGTCGTGTTGAGGGCGGCCTCGAGCACGAGGGGCCAGTTCGCGTCGACCGCGATGAGGCTCGGCGCGGGAAGCACGTTCGCGGAGACCCCGAGAACCGTGACGGCGAGCTGCCAGATCGCCAGCACGATGAGCACGACGATTGCGGTCGCGAGCCACGCCGGCATCGAGACGCGGCGGCGGATGCGGGGCAGGCCGATGCTCATGACTGCTCCTTCGACGAGTCGTGCCACGGGGCGGCGAGCCGGCCGAGCACGTCGAACAGCAGCACGATGAGGCCGTTGAGCCCCGTCGCGACGAGCAGGACCGTCCACAGCAGGGGGACGTTGAAGTTGAACATCGACTGGATGAGCATCACGCCGAGGCCGCCCTCCGCGCCCATCCACTCGGCGATGATCGCGCCGATGAACGCGGCAGGGCCGGCGATCTTGAACGACGAGAACAGGGCGGGCACGACGGCGGGAGCGCGCATCGTGAGGAGGGTGCGGGTGTAGCCCATCGCGAGCACTCGCGAGAGCTCCTGGACGCGCGGGTCGAGGGTGCGCAGGGCGCCCGTCAGGTTGACGAGCACCGGGAAGTAGGCGGAGAGCGCCGCGACCGCGACCTTGCTCTCCATGCCGAGGCCGAGCGAGGCGGTGAGCGGCGCGGCGATCGCGATCACCGGGATCGCGTAGATGACGAGGGCGAGCCGGTACAGGCCCTCGCCGACGATGCGGAACCGGTCGACGACGACGGCGAGGATGATCGCCGCGAGCGACCCGTAGAGGAACCCGAGCCCGGCCTCCGACAGCGTGATGCCCGCGTTGAGGAGCAGGGCGTACCAGCGCTGACCGAGGGTCTCCACGATCGTGCTCGGCGGGATGAGCACGGCGCCGGGAGCGGTGACGGCCTGCCCGACGAGCTGCCACGCGACAAGCAGCAGCACGAAGAACAGGGCCGGGATGACCGGGCGGGGGAGGGCTCTCATTCGTCGACGACGCTCCGGTAGTCGCCGCTCAGCAGCTGCGTGAGCTCCTGCTCGTGGGCGATGAAATCGGCGGAGAGGGCGTTGTCGATGTCGCGCGGGCGGGGCAGGTCGATCGTGCGGCGCTCGATGACGTGCCCCGGGTTGCGGCCCATGACGATGACCGTGTCCGAGAGGAACACCGCCTCGGCGACGTTGTGCGTGACGAGGAGCGCGGTCGTGCCGCTTGCCGCCCAGATCCGCTGCAGCTCGACGTTCATCTGGCGCCGGCGCAGCTCGTCGAGCCCGTTGAACGGCTCGTCGAGGAACAGGATGCTCGGCTCCACGACGAGGGCGCGTGCGATGGCCACGCGCCGAGCCATCCCGCCCGACAGCTTCGCGGGCAGGCGGTCCTCGAAGCCGTCCAGGCCGACGAGCTGCAGCTGCGCCATCGCGCGCTCGCGGCGCTCCGCCTTCGGCACGCCCTGCGCCTCGAGCGGGAGCTCCACGTTGCCGAGCGCGGAGCGCCAGGGCAGCAGCACGGGGTCCTGGAAGACGAAGCCGAAGAGTCCGCTCGTGCGGGCCTGGCGGGGAGTCATCCCGAACAGGTCGACCGTGCCGCGCGTCGGCTCGATGACGTCCGCGATGATGCGCAGGAGGGTGGACTTGCCGCAGCCCGACGGACCGAGGAGGGTCGTGAACCCGCCCTCCGGGAGCTCGAGCGCGATGTCGTCGAGGGCCGTGAACGTGCCGCCCTTGACGGCGAAGTCCATGCCGACGCCGTCGATCGTGACGGTGCGGGCCTCGGCCGGGGCTGCGGCGGCGCCCATCAGGCGATCCTCAGGATGCGGGCGAGGTTGTCGCCCTCGATGAGCGCGCGGTCGGCGTCGTTCGGGATGGCCCGGGCGATCTTCATCCGCTCGAGCGCGGGCACCGATCCCGGCCAGTCGGTGCCCATGACGATCTTCTCGGGGCCGACGCGCTTGTACGCCGTCTGCACCTCGAGGAGCTGGGTGCTCGACGTCTCGAGGTAGATGTGCGGGTTGCGCTCGGAGACGATGAGCGCCTCGGTGGTGTTCCACACGGTGCCCATGTGGGCGATGAGCACGGGCGCCTCGGGGAAGTTCTTGGAGATCTCCTCGATCGAGAGGGGCGCGCACCACGGGTCGTCGAGCGCGTTGACGAGGATGGTGAGGCCCTCCTCCGTGGCGGCCTTGAAGATGCCGTCGAGGAGGCCGTGGTCGGCGAAGTGGTAGCCGTGGAGCGTCGGGTGGAGCTTGATGCCCTTGAGGCCGAGCCGCGCGCACTCCCGCAGCGTCTCGAGCGCATCGGGCAGTCGTGGATTGACTCCCCCGAACCCGATGAAGCGGGTGGGGTACTTCTCCACGACTGCCGCGATGTACTCGTTGTTGATCGCCTGGCCGAGCGAGCAGCCCACGGCCATGTCCACGCCAGCCTCATCGAGGAAGGGGATCAGGTCCTCCGCGGTGAAGGACTCACCGGTCAGGTAGTCGGAGTTGCCTGATGCTTCCCAGATGTTGTTGTACGCGTCGATGATCATGAGCTGTCGCCCTTCCTGGCTATCGGTTGGTGGTGTTAGTCGAGCAGCGACGTCTTGTCGCCGAAGACCTCGTCGAGCACGGAGGTGTCGACGACGTCCGCAGCATCCAGCGGGCCCGAGAGGGTGCCGGCGGCGACGAGGGAGTCGATGATCTCCTGGAACTTGTCGAGGTCGAGGCGCAGGACGCCCGTCGGGCCGGCGATGAGGTCGGCCTGGATCTCGGCGGTGGCCTCCTCGGTCGCGAGGTCGAGGCCGCCGGTCGGGTTCACGTCGTTGACGACGATCGCGGCGCCCTCCTTGGGGTTAGCGTTGATCCACTCGTAGCCCTTGACGGTCGCCGTGAGGAACTTGACGATGAGGTCGCGGTTCTCCTCGAGGTTCTTCTTCGTCGTGATGATGACGTTGCCGTAGCTCGGCACGCCGAGGTCGTCGAGGTAGAGGTAGTCGACGTCGAGGCCCTGCAGCTCGAGCGAGGCGCCCTGCGCGGTCGCGTAGCCGCCGTAGCCGTCCACCTGGCCGGTGACGAGCTGGGTCGGGTCGGCGCCCGCCGGGACGATCGTCACGGTCGACGTGTCGACGCCCTGCGCCTCGAGCACCGAGGTGAACTGCGCGATGCCGTTGTCGGGGTAGGCGATCGTCTTGCCCTCGAAGTCCTCAGGGCTCGTGATCGGGTCCTCGGAGAGGCTCATGATCGCCATCGGCGACTTCTGGAACACTGCGCCGAGCGCGACGAGGTCCTCGCCGGACTCGATCGCCTGCAGCAGCAGCGTGTTGTCCTCGTCGCCGAGGAGCGCCGCTCCGCCGGTGACCTGCTGCCACGCGAGGATGTTCGAGCCGCCAGCCGTGAAGGTGGGCGCGATGCCCTCCTCCTCGTAGAAGCCCTCAGCCTCGCCGGCGAAGAATCCGCCGAACTGGGTGATCTTGAGCCAGCTGAGCTGGTAGTTGACGTCGGTGAGCTCGGCCGAGCCGGACTCCTCCGCGGCGGGAGCCGCGCAGCCGGCGAGTCCCAGGACGAGGGCCGTGGCCGCAGCCGCGACGATCGCGAGGCGACGCCGCGGCGCGGAAGGGGCAAAGTGCTTCATGTCGTTGCTTCCAATCGGGTCTGTGTGACGGGAGGACGGCGGATGAGTCGACCCGGCAGCACCGGAGACTCGACGCCGCGGCGGTGCGGGACTTGCACGGGCGCGGGGCCCTTGAACCGATGCTCAGACCCGTGAGGGAGGGGTCACAATCGACAATCTGCTTCGTCTCGTGCGAAGCGACACTACGAAGTGTCAATTGCCGCGGTGTTTCGAGCATGCGTCAGGGCCGTGAAACCGCGGATTTACGCGCGACGCGCGCAGGAATCCACTACGTAATGTCAGTGACCCCGACTCGTAACATGCCCGACACAACCGCGTCAGCGGTTTCTGTCAGCGCTGGCACGTGGGGCACCAGTAGGTGACCCGCAGCTGCAGCTCGGAGTCGCCGAGCTCGCCCTCCTCGATGCGCGACCCGCACCTCGAGCACGGCCGCCCGGCCCGCCCGTAGACCCACGAGGTCTGGCCCCGGAGGTTGCCCGTCGTGGTGCGCTCGGCCCGGTCCTTGTTGGCGTGGATGAGCCGGTGCGCGAGGTCGACGAGCTTCTCCGGATGCTCCACCTCCCCCACCGGCCGGGTCGGCAGCACCCCGCGCAGGAAGCACACCTCCGCCCGGTACACGTTGCCCAGTCCCGCCATCACGCGCTGGTCGAGAAGGGCGAGGCCGACGGGACGCCCGGGATCGGCGAGGAGGTTCTCGAGTGCGGCATCCGGGTCCCAGTCGGGTCCCAGCAGGTCGGGGCCGAGGTAGCCGACGACGGAGTCCTCGGCCTCGCGCGGCACGATGTCGAGCATCCCGAGGTCGAAGCCGACGGCGACCCAGTCGGCCGTCTCGAGGATGGCGCGCGCCTGGTACTCCGGCCGCTTCCAGCGCGAGCCGTGCCGGTACAGGTGCCAGCTGCCCTCCATCTTGAGGTGGCTGTGGATCGTGACCGCCCCGATGCGCATGAGCAGGTGCTTGCCACGCGGCACGACCGCCTCGACGGTCTCGCCGGTGAGATCGACCGTCGCGAAGGCGGGCACCCGGATGTCGCATCTCGTGAGCACGGCGCCGGCGAGGGCCGCGTCGAGGTTCGTCGCGGAGCGGTAGACGGTGTCGCCCTCGGGCATGGCTCAGTCCAGGGCGCTGCGGATGTCGGTGTGGGCGAAGTCGTCGCCCTTGTAGAGGAGCGGCTCGCGGAGGTCCTTCGCGAGGGCGTACGCGAAGCAGTCGCCGAAGTTGAGGTTCGCCGGGCTGCCGCTGCCCCGCCCGAAGTCCCGGTACGCGCGCCGCGCGATCTCCGCCTGGCGGGCGGTGACGGGCTCGATCTGGATGCGGTGTTCCGCGAGCAGTTCGTCGAGCCGGCCGCTCACGACCGGCTCCCGCGCCGAGTCGACGACGATCGCGCACTCGACGAGCGTGCCTGCTGACATCCGGGGCGACCGCGCTTGGGAGATCGCGCTGCCGAAGTCCGCGGCGTCGCTCTCGGCCCGGATGATGGCCACGATGGCGGACGAGTCAATGATCACTTCGGCAGACCCAGGTCGTCGTAGAGGTCGTCCGTCTCGAGCATCCCGCCGCTCTCCCTCAGAATCCTGCCCGTCTCGCGGCTGATCTCCATCGTCCGCTCGTAGCGGCGCTGGCTCTCGGCCTCGTGCGCCAGCTCCTCGAGGCGCGCTCGCACGGCCTCATCGACCGCTTCGGTCTGACTCACGCCCCTGATTCTCGCCAGTTCGCGAACGGCGGCATGGGTGCTCTCGTTCTTGATGTTGAGACTCATGGGAGCGATTCTACCGTGGGGGAGCAGATTTCTACCCTCGCAGCCTCAGCCCCTGCGGCGTCGGCGCGAAGCCGGCCTCCACGAGCGCCTCCCCGATCGGCGAGCCCACGGAGAACTTGCCGTCGATGCGCTGGACCTTGAGCGACACCCGCGCCCGTCGCGCGGTCGCCACGAGGGACGCGGATGCCGCGCGCAGCACCTCCGGGTCGGTCGAGAAGCTCAGCACGCTCTTGCCGCCCTTCTCGACGAACAGGGTCAGCGAGCCATCCACGAGCACGACGAGCGCGCCCGCCTTGCGGCCCGGTCGATGGCCCTTGCCGTCTTCGGCGGCAGCAGTCGGCGCGGGCCACGGGAGGGCAGCGCCGTACGGGCTCGCCGGGTCCGTGGCGGCGAGGGTCACGGCATCCCGCGGCGGCACCGCCTCCGGGTCCATCGAGAAGCCGCGCAGCCGGTCGACGGTCGCGCCCGTCGCGAACTGGGCGGCCCCGAGCCCGTCGACGAAGTAGCCGCGACGGGCGCGGCCCTGCTCCTCGAATCCGCTCAGCACCTTGTAGACGAGCCCGAAGCCGCCCCGGATGCCCTCGCTCGCGACCGCCCCGCGCGTCACCACCCCGTGCCGCTCGAGCAGCAGCTCCGCGGTCGCCTTCGCCCGCACGGTCGAGTCGGGTTCGGCGAGCGGCAGGAGCGACCAGCGGCCCGCCCCCGTCGGCGGTCCGGACTGCGCGACGGCGAGCGACCGGCCGCGGTAGCTGCGGGTGCGTGTCGGGCGCGGGGCCCGCGCCGGGCCGCCGAGCGATGAGCGCAGCGGCGCGAAGCTGTCGTTCGTGATGAGCCCCGCCCACACGAGCTCCCAGAGCGCGGCGTTGAGCGCCTTGTCGTCGGTGCTCCCGACGGCCGCCGCGAGCTGGCGGAAGAAGTAGGCCCCGCCGCCCGCGAGGGCGCCGAGGATGTCGCGCTGCAGCTCCGTCGTCTCCTCGCCGAGCGGCTCCGCGAGCGTGAGCGGCGCACTGTCGGCGAGGTGCAGGCTCACCCAGCCGTCGCCGCCGGGCAGCGACCCCGAGCCCGACCAGACGACCTCGCCCGTGACGGTGAGCTCGTCGAGCCACGCGGGCGAGTAGTTCGCGAGCCGGGCCGGCAGCACGAGCGACTCCCAGGATGACGCGGGCAGTGGCACCCCGGCGAGCTGCTCGATCACCTGCGCGAGGCCGTCGACCCCGCGCAACTGCCCGCCGACGTGCTGCCACGCGGGCAGGAACCGGCCGAGCGCCGACTGCTCTACGGGCTCGACCTCCTGGCGGAGGGCCGCGAGCGACCGGGCGCGCAGTCGGCGCAGCACCTCGACCGAGCACCACTCCGTGCCGGTGGCGCCCGGGCGGAACTCGCCGTCCACGACGCGGCGGTCGGCGGCGAGTCGGCGGAGGGTGTCGGTGACGACGGCGATGCCGAGACCGAAGCGGGCCGCGACATCCTGAGCGGTGAAGGGGCCGTGGGTGCGGGCGAAGCGGCTCACCAGGTCGCCGACGGGGTCGTCGACGGGCTCGATGAACGCCGTCGGCACGCCGATGGGCAGGGGCACGCCGAGGGCGTCGCGGAGGCGCGCGGCGTCCTCGACGACGGCGAACTGCGGGGTGCCGGCGACGGTGACGGGGAGGACCCTGTTGGCTCTCGTGAGCGCGGTGAGCTCAGGCTCCGGATCGACCTCCGCCCGCTCCCGCAGCTCCTCGAGCGACAGCGGCCCGAGCATCCGGAGCACGTCGACGATGCCCTCCGCGTCGCGCGCCTGGCGTTCCGGGGTGAGCCGCTGCAGCTCGCGCTCGGTCTGCTCGAGCACGTCCGGGTCGAGGAGCTCCCGCAGCTCTGCCCGCCCGAGCAGCTCGGCGAGCAGCGTCGGGTCGAGGCTCAGCGCGGCGCTGCGGCGCTCGGCGAGCGGCGAGTCGCCCTCGTAGAGAAACGCCGCGACGTACCCGAACAGCAGGCTTCGCGCGAACGGGCTCGGCGCGGGCGTCTCCGTCTCGACCACGCGCACCTCCCGCGACTCGACCCGGCCGACGAGTTCGAGGAGGGCCGGCAGGTCGTAGACGTCCTGCAGCACCTCGCGCACCGTCTCCAGCAGGATCGGGAACGTCGGGTACTTGCGCGCCACATCCAGCAGCTGGGATGCCCGCTGCCGCTGCTGCCACAGCGGCGACCGCCGCCCCGGGTCGCGACGCGGAAGCAGCAGGGCGCGGGCCGCGCACTCGCGGAACCGCGCCGCGAACAGCGCCGAGCCGCCGACCTCCTCGGTCACGATCTGCTGCAGCTCGTCGCGCTCGAACACGAACAGCTCCGCGCCGGGCGGGTCGGCGTCGGTGTCGGGGATGCGCACGACGATGCCGTCATCCGCGGCGACGGCCGAGCCATCCACCCCGAGCCGGTCGCGGATGCGCGCGCTCACCGCGAGGGCCCACGGCGCGTGCACGGGCATCCCGTACGGCGAGTGCAGGATGACGCGCCAGTCGCCGAGCTCGTCGCGGAACCGCTCCACGACGAGCGTCGTGTCGGTGGGCACCTGCCCGGTGGACTCCTTCTGCTCGCGCACGAGGGCGACGAGGTTGGTCACCGCGCGCGGGTCGAGGCCGATCTCGGCGAGGTGGTCGTTCTTGCCGGCGGCGACTTCCCTCGTGAACGCCCCGATCGCCTGGCCGAGCTCGGACGGGCGGCCCAGGCCGTCGCCCTTCCAGAAGGGAACCTTGCCCGGCTGCCCGAACGCGGGGCTCACGAGCACCTGGTCGTGCGTGATCTCCTCGATGCGCCAGCTCGTCGTACCGAGCGCGAAGACGTCGCCGACGCGCGACTCGTAAACCATCTCCTCGTCGAGCTCGCCGACGCGGCGGCCGGACTCGGACCCGACCATGAAGACGCCGAACAGTCCGCGGTCGGGGATGGTCCCGCCCGAGGTCACCGCGAGCCGCTGCGAGCCCGGGCGCCCCTCGATGGTGCCGGCGACGCGATCCCACACGACCCGCGGCCGCAGCTCGGCGAACTCGTCGCTCGGGTAGAGGCCGCTCACGAGGTCGAGGGTCGCGTCGAACGCGCTCCGAGGGAGGGTCGCGAACGGGGCGCTGCGCCGCACCGTGTCGAACCACTCCTCGACGTCCATCGGCTCGAGCGCGACGGCCGCGACCGTCTGCTGGGCGAGCACGTCGAGCGGGTTCTGCGGGATCGCGATCGCCTCGATGAGCCCCTTGCGCATGCGGTCCACCGCCACTGACGTGTGGATGAGGTCGGTGCGGTGCTTGGGGAACAGCACGCCCGTGGAGATCTCCCCGACCTGGTGCCCGGCGCGGCCGATGCGCTGGAGACCGGATGCCACGGACGGCGGGGACTCGACCTGGATCACGAGATCCACCGCCCCCATGTCGATGCCGAGCTCGAGGGAGCTCGTCGCGACGACGCAGCGCAAGCGGCCGGACTTGAGGGCGTCCTCGATGTCGGCGCGCTGCTCCTTGCTCACTGAGCCGTGATGCGCTCGGGCGAGCGCGCTGGAGCTGGGAGAATCGCGCAGCGATTCCGCGACGCCAGCGCCGACCGAGCTTGCGAGGGAGGATCCCCTCGTAGAACCCGCCTGCGCCATTATCGCCGCCGGGGGCTTCGTGACGGCGCGCTCGAGTCCCGGGTTCTGCCGCTCCTCCCAGATCTCGTTCAGGCGGGCAGTCAGGCGCTCCGCCTGGCGGCGCGCGTTGACGAACACGATCGTCGAGCGGTGCTCCAGGATGCGGTCGACGATCGCCTCCTCGACGTGCGGCCAGATCGACCCCGTGGCCTCCGGAGCGGCCGCGGTCGCGCCGCTCGTGGAGCCCTCGCGGGGCGTCGTCGGGCCGATCTCCGTCATGTCCTCGACGGGCACCTCGACGGTGAGGTCGAACGTCTTCGCCGCCGGGGGCTGCACGATCGTGACCGGCTGGCGTCCGCCGAGGAAGCGCGCGACCTCCTCGAGAGGGCGCACCGTGGCGGAGAGGCCGATGCGCTGCGCCGGTGACGGGAGCAGGGCATCCAGTCGCTCCAGGGAGACGGCGAGGTGCGCGCCGCGCTTCGTGGCCGCGACCGCGTGGACCTCGTCGACGATGACCGTTGTCACACCGGTGAGGCTCTCGCGGGCGCGCGACGTGAGCATGAGGTAGAGCGACTCGGGAGTCGTGATGAGGATGTCCGGGGGAGTGCGCGCGAGCACGCGGCGGTCCTGCGCGGTCGTGTCGCCCGAGCGGACGCCGACGGTGATCGCCGGGACATCCAGGCCGAGTCGCTTGGCGGTCTGCGTGACGCCGACGAGCGGCGCGCGGAGGTTGCGCTCGACGTCGACGCCGAGGGCCTTGAGGGGGGAGATGTAGAGCACGCGAGTGCCTTGGCCGGGCTGCGTGATGAGCTGGTCGATCGACCACAGGAACGACGCGAGCGTCTTGCCCGACCCGGTCGGCGCGACGACGAGCGCGTGCTGGCCGGATGACACGGCCTCCCACGCGCCGAGCTGGGCTGCTGTCGGCGCCGGGAACGCGCCCTCGAACCACTCCCGCGTGGCGGGGGAGAAGCGCTCGAGGACCATGGGTCCATCCTCCCCCGGGCCGCCGTCACTATCCACAGCATTCGAACACAAGTTCGAAACTCGTGATAGACTAGAGGCATGAACACCCCGGGTCTGGACGCGGCGATCGCCGCCGTGCGGCACGTCGCCGCAGGCCTGGATGCGCTGTCACCGGTGGATGCCGTGGTCGCGGTCGAGAGCCTCGGTCGCGTCGTGGATGCGGCGCGCGTCGCGGCAGCGGGTCGGGTGTCGGCGGGCGAGTCCGAACGGCTGGGGTTCGCGTCGCCGATTGCGGCGGTCGCAACTCTTTCTCGGGTGTCGGAGAAGACCGCCCGATCGCGGCTGCGGATTGCCGCGGCGACGCGAGAGGATCGCTCGCTCACCGGGGCGGAGTTGCCTGCCGCGTTGCCCGTGGTCGCGGCGGCGCTGCCCGAGATCGGCCTGGATGCTGCGGAGGTGATCGTCAGGGAGCTGGATGCCGTGCGCCCGCACCTCGATCCGGCGCTCGTCTCCTCGGCGGAGCGCGTGATGGTGAACCTGGCCTCCGGTCTCGACGCGACGGGGGTCGAGCGGGTCATGCCGGAATCCGTGACGTCCCTCGCCGGCCAGTTCTCCCTGATCGCGTCGGCGATCGATCCCGACGGTGCACGGCCCCGCGAGGAGCGCGCCCGCCGTCGGCGCTCCTTCCGCCTGGGCATGCCGGATGTCGACGGACTGGTGCCAGTCGGTGGGCTCCTGATGCCCGAAGTGGGCAGCCTCCTGCTCGGCCTCATGGAGGCGCACCGGCGCTCGCCGCGGTTCACCGCGGAGCCGGAGCTTGCGCACCACGAACCCACGGACAGCCGCACTCCGGCGCAGCGACGGCACGACGCGCTCGCCGACATCATCGTCGCCGCGGCGCGAGCCGAGGGCGCCCCCTCGCTCGACGGGATGCCCGTCTCGGTCATCGTCACGGTGGCCGCCGCAGACCTCGCCGACGAGGACGGGCTCGCCGGTGACCCGATCGGGGTGCTCGCCGGCTCGCCTGTCCCCGTCTCCCGGTCCGCGGTCGAGCGCTTCATCGACAACTGCGGGCTCCGGCTCGTGCGGCTCGCGGCGGACGGCTCAGTCGCGGGAATGTCTGCTCTGCAGCGCTGCTTCGGAGGCGGTCACCGCCTGCAGATCGCCGCGCGGGACGGAGCGCGCTGCGCGAGTCCCGGATGCACGAGCCCGCACTACGCGCTGCAGGTGCACCACGTCATCCCGTGGCGCGAGGGCGGACCGACCCACATCGACAACGGAATCCTGCTCTGCTACTGGCATCACCAGAGGGTCGACGACGGCCCGTGGGAGTGGCGGATGGTGAACGGACTCCCCGAAGTGCGGGGGCCGGGCATCCCGGAGTGGACACGGATCTCGTCGCCCGCCCGCGTCGCGGCGTAGCGCGGCCGCCGTCGCTGCTGCCCGCAGCTTTCCGGGGGAGCAGCATGGTCTCCCTGGGGCCACTTCGATACGCTCGCGAGATGACGGATCGAGCGGTACCCAACCTGCCCTCCCGCGACTTCGATGCGACGCTCGCGTTCTACGGCGGGTTCGGGTTCGAGGTGAACTACCGGTCCGACGACTGGTTGATCCTCGAGCGCGGCGCAGTTCGACTCGAGTTCTTTCCCTTCCCCGACCTCGACCCGACGGCGAGTTCCTTCATGTGCAGCGTGCGCGTCGACGCAGTGGACGAACTCTACGAGCGCATCAAGGAGTCCGGGGTCGAGGAGCGGGAGGCCGGGCATCCCCGCCTCCATCCCGTTCGCGCGCAGCCGTGGGGGCACCGCGCGGGCTTCCTCGTCGACGTGGACGGCACACAGCTGCACCTGATCGAGAACGCGTCCTAGAGTCGATCACCCGCTCCGCCGGCAGTCGACTGCTCGGCGCGTCGCGCGAAGCCTGTGAACGAGTCGGTTACGCGTGCTCGCCCAGGAACCGCGCGAACTCGCCCAACTCGGCGGTCGAGATCGAGTGGCCCAGGTCCTCGTAGATGCGCACGGTGGCGTCGGCGTGCTCGGGCAGCCACAGCGCGGTGCGGGCGATCGCGGCATCCGGGATCACGGGGTCCTGCGTGCCACGACCCCAGAACACGGGCGGCTTCACGAGTGCGAGCTCGGCGTCGCCGGGGTGGGTCGCGGATGCCACGAACCCGGAGAGGCACACGGCGGCGGCGAACCGATCCGGCGCGTGCCGCAGCAACTGGAGCGTCATCGCGCCGCCCTGGGAGAAACCGAGGAGCGATACCGAGGTGTAGGAGAGGGTGTCGAGCCAGTCGAGCACGGCGACGGCAGCAGCATCCACCGCCTCCCCCGCCGGCTCGCCGGGCCGCTGGCCCTGCAGCGACCACCACGCGAAGCCGCCGCTCTCCGCGAGCGGAGCGCGCACGGATGCCACGACCGGACCGAGCGGCAGGGCCGGGGACATCGAGAACAGGTCGCCCTCGTGCGAGCCGTACCCGTGCAGCAGCACGAGCAGTGGTCGCCCCGCGCGCTCCCGCTCGGGGGCCGACCAGAGCACCGCGGATGCGTCGAGGTTCATGACCCCCACC
This sequence comes from Antiquaquibacter soli, assembly GCF_030580675.1. GTDB lineage: Bacteria > Actinomycetota > Actinomycetes > Actinomycetales > Microbacteriaceae > Rhodoglobus > Rhodoglobus soli. The sequence goes on from NZ_JAUQUB010000002.1 coordinate 258,877, forward strand.
CTACGTGCGCAACAATGGAGCATGAGCTCCGTGGGAACCCCCGACCCGAACTCCGGCTGGCTCTCCGACGAGGAGCTCGCGGAGACCCGTCGCCGACTGCCGCTTCTGTACGTCGAGGCGATCCCGGTGCGGGTCGACGGCCTCGGCCGGGTGACCGAGGTCGGCACCCTGCTGCGGGCCAACGACGGTGAGATCACGCGCACCCTCGTCTCGGGCCGCGTCATGTACGGGGAGACGCTGCGGGACGCCCTGTTCCGCCACCTCGAGAAGGATCTCGGCCCGATGGCGTTCCCGCTCCTCCCGGCGAGCCCGGTGCCGTTCCAGGTTGCCGAGTACTTCCCGTGGCCGGGGTCGAGCCAGTTCATGGACGTGCGGCAGCACGCCGTGTCCCTCGCGTTCGTCGTGCCGGTGACCGGCACGTGCGACCCGCGTCAGGATGCGCTCGAGATCACCTGGCTGCGCCCCGCTGAGGCGGCCTCCGACGCCGTCACCTCCGACATGGAGGGCGGCCGCGGCGCCCTGCTTCGGGCAGCGCTAGCATCCGTGGGGGTTCTTCCCTAGCTTCGAGCCGTCGTCCATGTGGCTCGAAGACGAAGCCGGGGTGCAATGGCGCACCCCGGCTTTCTGTCGTCGTCCGCAAGGGCTCGCCTCATTCGCAAGGGCCTGCAGAACTCTCGACGCCCTTGCGAGTGAGGCGGGCTCTTGCGGGGTGGTTACCGCCCGCGGACGTTCGGGCGCACGACGGTGCCGACGCGGATCGGGCCGGCAGCAGACTGCGCGCGGCCCTTGCCGCCGCGGCGACGGGACGAGGATGCCGCTGCCGGCTGCTCCGAGCGGGTGGCGGGCTGCGCCGCGCGCTCAGGGCGACCGGCGGAGTGACCCGCGGCGGAGTGCGTGCGGGTGCCCGAGCCCTGCGAGGAGCCCGCGGCCGCCGGGCGACCGCTGCGGTCCCGGCGCGGGCGACCCGAACCGGAGCCCTGCCCGGCGCCCTGGCCGCGGGCATCCCGAGCCGCGCGCTTGCGCTGCGCGTTCGCGCCCTGCGACTGACCGCCCTGCGACTGACCGCGCGCCGGCTGGGCCGCACGGGGGGCGGGCTTCACGTAGGCGGCGACGTCTCCGACGAGCTTCACGACGGGAGCCGACTCGGCGGTGACGGTCTGCGGGGTGACGGTGATCGCGGCCTTGCGCAGCAGCTGCGCGGTGTCGCGGCGCTGCGCGGGCAGCACGACGGTCACGACATCGCCCTCGGAGCCGGCGCGCGCGGTGCGACCCGAGCGGTGCAGGTAGGCCTTGTGCTCCATGGGCGGGTCGACGTGCACGACGAGTTCGACTCCGTCGACGTGCACTCCGCGGGCCGCGACATCCGTCGCCACCAGCACGCGGGCCGATCCGTCGGCGAACGCGGCGAGGTTGCGGTCGCGCTGCACCTGCGACAGGTTGCCGTGCAGGTCGACGGCAGGGATGCCCGACTCGGTGAGCTGCTTGGCGAGCTTCTTCGCGTGGTGCTTGGTGCGCATGAACAGGATGCGACGGCTCGTGCCGGAGGCGAGCATCCGCACGAGCGCGTTCTTCTCGTCGACGCCGGCGACCTCGAAGACGTGGTGGGTCATCGCGGCGACGGGCGAGTGGGCCTCGTCGACGGAGTGCAGCACCTCGTTGTGGAGGTAGCGCTTGACGAGCTTGTCCACGCCGTTGTCGAGGGTCGCACTGAACAGCAGGCGCTGACCCGACTGGGGCGTCTTGTCCATGATGCGCGTGACGACCGGCAGGAAGCCGAGGTCGGCCATGTGGTCGGCCTCGTCGAGCACGGTGATGTCGACGTGCTCGAGGTGCACGAAGCCCTGCTTCATGAGGTCCTCGAGGCGGCCCGGGCACGCGACGATGATGTCGACGCCGGCGTTCAGCGCGGTGACCTGACGGTTCTGCGAGACGCCGCCGTAGATGGTCGTGACCGAGAGCCCGTTGGCGTCGGCGAGCGGCTGGATGGTGGCGGTGATCTGCGTGGCGAGCTCTCGGGTGGGGGCGAGCACGAGGCCGAGGGGGGTGCCCTTCGGCTTGGAGCGGCGGGCCTGCGAGAGCCGCGCGACGAGCGGCAGCGCGAACGCGAGCGTCTTGCCCGAGCCGGTCTTGCCGCGGCCGAGCACGTCGCGACCGGCGAGGGTGTCGGGGAGGGTGTCGAGCTGGATGGGGAACGGCTCCGTCTTGCCGTCCGCGGCGAGCACGGCGACGAGGGGAGCGGGCACGCCGAGCGTGCTGAAGGTGGGTGTTGACATGGGTGTCCTGTAGTTCGGGTGGAGCATGGCGCGGGCGGACGGGAGTGTCGGCACACGATCGCCGCAAGAAAGTGTCTACGAGCCCAGCTGGTCGCGGGCGAGAAGAGGAAGCGTTCTACGACGCAGGGAAGCCGTCGTGGCTTCGCAAGTGAATCCAGCCTAGCAGGCAAGGTTGCACGGACGTTGTGCGGGCTCCGACGGCCCGTCGGCGGGATGCCCGTGCCGCCACTGTAAGAGCCATGTCCAGCATCCTGATCTGCAGTACGCCCGTCCACGGGCACGTCACCCCGCTCCTTGCCGTCACGCGGGCGCTCGTCGCCGCGGGCCACGACGTGCGCTTCCTCACCGGTCAGCGCTACCGCGAGGCGGTGGAAGCCGCGGGCGCGGCCTTCCTGCCGCTCCCGGCGGTCGCCGACTACGACGACCGGTCGATGGATGCCGCGTTCCCCGGTCGCGTCGGCCTGACCGGCCCCGCGGGCATCCGCTTCGACATGATCGAGATCTTCCTGAAGCCCCTCCAGGCCCAGCTCGCCGCCGTTCGGGTGGCGCTCGGCACCCCGACGGACGTCGTGATGACGGAGCCCCTCTTCACGGGCATCCTCGGCCTGCTCGTGGAGCCGGCGCACTCGCGTCCGCCGATCGTGAGCCTGGGCATCCTGCCGCTCGGCACGAAGAGCAGGGACACGGCGCCGTTCGGGCTCGGCGTGCTGCCGATGGGCGGTCCCCTCGGGCGACTGCGCAACGCGGTCATGACGGTCATGGCCGAGAAGGCGGTCTTCGCCCCCGTGCAGCGCTTCGCGGAGGAGCAGGTACTCGCGGCGACGGGCCGCGAGCTCGGCGGCTTCTTCCTGGACTGGCCGCGCCGCGCGGACGCGCTCGTGCAGTTCACCGTTCCCGAGTTCGAGTACCCGCGCAGCGACCTGCCCGCGTCGGTGCGCTTCGTCGGCCCGGTGTCGACGTCGGCCCCGTCGTCGGCGACGCTCCCGGACTGGTGGGGCGAGCTGGATGGCTCGCGCCGAGTCGTCCACGTCAGCCAGGGCACCGTCGCCAACCAGGACTACGAGGAGCTCATCCTCCCGACGATCCGCGGCCTCGCGGACGCCGACGACGTCGTCGTGATCGCCACGACCGGGGGCCGACCGGTGTCGAGCATCCCGGGCCGCATCCCGTCGAACGTGTACCTCGCCGAGTACCTGCCGTACGACGAGCTGCTGCCGCGCACCGACGTCATGGTCACCAACGGTGGTTACGGCGGCGTGCACTTCGCTCTTCGCCACGGGGTACCCCTCGTGGTCGCGGGGATGACCGAGGACAAGATCGAGGTCAGCGCCCGCATCCAGTGGTCGGGCGTCGGGGTGAACCTCCGCACGAACCGGCCCTCGGACGACGCCGTCGCGGAGGCGGTGCGCGAGGTGCTGCGCACGCCCTCCTTCGCGGATGCCGCGAACCGCATCGGTGTGGCCATCGCGCGGTCCCCCGGGGTCGCCGGCCTCCTGCCCATCGTCGACGAGCTCGTCTCGGCCCGCGCGCGATCGTGACCGCCGCGACCCGCCCCGCGCCCCGGCTCGTGCCCACGAGGCTCGGCCGCCTCGCCGTGCGCGAGTACGGGGCAGGCGCCGCGGCGGTGCTGTGGCACGGGCTGCTCGTCGACTCGGCGAGCTGGTCGCGCGTCATCCCGCCGCTCGCGGAGCACCGCCGGCTCATCGTCGTCGACGGCCCCGGGCACGGCGACTCCGACGAGCTCGCGCGCGTGACGACGATCGCCCGCTGCGCCGATGCGGCCGTCGACCTGCTCGATGCGCTCGGCCTCGTCGATCCCGTCGACTGGGTGGGGTCGGCGTGGGGCGGACACGTGGGCTACGCGGTGGACGCAGCCCACCCGGGCCGCCTCTCCAGCCTCGTCGCCATCGAGTCGCCGACGGAGCCGGCCTCGACCGCGGAGCGGCGCCGACTGCGCGCCCTCCGACCGGTGCTGCGGGTCGCGGGCCGCGGCGGGTTCGTCGTGCGACTCGTGGCGGAGGCCCAGCTGACCGACTACAGCCGCGCGGTCGACGCCGAGGCGGTCGCGATCGTGCGCGAGTCGCTGCGGCGGCAGTCGCGGCGCAGCCTCTCGACCTCGATCGCCTCCTTCGTGCTGCGCCGCGCCGACCTCGAGGCCGACCTCGTGGGCGGCTCCGCTCCCGCGCTCCTCGTCGCGAGCGACGACCGCGGCTACTGGACGCCGGAGTCGGTGCGCCGGGCGGCGGGGCGCCGCGCCGGGGCGACGGCGACGACGGTGTCGTGGAGCCGGATGCTCGTCCCGATCGAACAGCCCGCCGCCCTCTCCCGCGAGATCGTCGGGTTCTGGCGGGGACTCGGATAGTGGGGGCCCGCACCGTGGAGCACCTCGTGGGTCAGAATGGCACCGTGTCCGCGATCGCCCGCTTCCGACTCTTCGGGAGGGTTGCGGTGTCCGTCGGCGAGCACGCGATCCCCGTGCGCGGGGCGATGCCCGCGGCGATCCTCGCGCGGCTCGCTCTCACCTGCGGCGAGCCCGTACCCGTGGACGAGTTCGTCGCCGACCTGTGGTCGAGCCCGCCTCCGACGGCGGCCGGCACGCTCCGCGCGCACATCTCCCGACTGCGATCCGCGGGCCTCGCCGAGCACATCGTCGGAGGTCGGGGCGGTTACACGCTCGCGGACAGCCGCGTCGACGTGATCGAGTTCCGCGACCGGGCGGCCTTCGCGCTGTCCACTCGCGAGCGGGACGACCTCGAGGCGGCGGAGGAGGCGTGGCGGGGCGAGCCCTTCCGCGACGTGTCGGCGCCGTTCGTCGCCGACTGGTCGGCGGAGCTTCACGGCCTCCGGCGCCGGGTGGCCGAGTCCCTCGCCGAGCTGCGCCTCGACGCGGGGGAGCTGGATGCCGTGCTCGGCTCGCTGCCCGCGGTCGTGCGCGAGCATCCCGACCACGAGGAGCCGGTGCGACTGCTCGCGACGGCGCTCGCCCGCGCCGGGCGGTCGACGGACGCCCTCGGCGCGATCGACGGGTTCGCCGAGCGATTGCGAGAGACCCAGGGGCTCGACGTGTCCCCGGCGCTCGCCGCGGCCCGCCTCTCGATCGTGCGGCAGGACCCGGAGCTCGTCGCCCCGGTCGGGCGGGAGCGGGGCATCCAGCACGGCGTCCCGCTGCCGATCACGCGCTTCATCGGCCGCAGCTCCGCGCTCGAGCTCGTCGCCGCCGGGCGCCGGGAGTCGCGGCTCGTAACCCTCACCGGCCCGGGCGGCGTCGGCAAGAGCCGCCTCGCCGTGGAGTCGCTCGCGGAGTCGCTCGGCCCGGTCGACTCCGCGCAGTGGCTGCTCGAGCTGGCCAGCTACGACACGGGGGAGGACGTCGTGCTCGCGCTGAGCGAGCTCGTGGGGGCGACGAACGCGACGGTCGAGTCGATCGCGCAGCAGCTCTCCGGTCGCGGCGCCCTGCTGGTGCTCGACAATGCGGAGCACGTGCTCGAGGCCGCCGCCGCGCTCGTCTCGGCCCTGCTCGCCGCGAGCCCCGGGCTCAGCGTGCTCGTGACGAGTCGTGAGCCGCTGCGCATCCCGGGGGAGCGGCTCATCCCGATCGCCCCCATGCTCGGCGATGACGCCCCCGACGCGATCGCGCTCTTCGCGGAGCGCGCCGCCGACGTCGTGCCCGGCTTCGCGCTGACGGATGCCTCGCTCCCGCTCGTTCGGCGGCTCGCGAAGCTCCTCGACGGACTGCCCCTCGCGCTCGAGCTCACCGCCGCGCGCCTCGACGTCATGGACCTCGCCGAGCTCGTGCGCTCGATCGAGTCCGAGGAGCTGCTCACCCTCCACGGCCCGGCTGCCGGTCGGCACGGCAGCCTGCAGAGCACGATCGAGTGGAGCGCGCGGATGCTCCGCCCCGCCGAGCTCGAACTGCTCGCGCAGCTCGGCAACTTCGCCGGCAGCGTGACCCTCGACGCGATCGACGGCATCTGCGTGCTCCCGGACGGCGATGTGCGGGAGGTTGCCGCCGTGCTCGCTCAGAAGTCGCTGCTCGCGGTCGTGGGCGGGGCGGTTCGCGGGCGCCGCTACCGCTTGCTCGAGTCGGTGAAGCTCTACGCCCGGCAGCTTCCCGCGCAGGATGACCGGGAGCGGTGGCGAGAGCGCCACGCGCAATGGTTCGCCGACGCCGCCGACGAGCTGGAGTCGCGCGTGCGGGGCCCGGAGTCGGCGATCGTCCACGAGCAGTTCGAGGTCGACCGCAGCGAGCTGCTCGCCGCGCTCTCGTTCTCCGTGGCGCGCGGGGATCGGGCGACGGCCGTCCGGCTCGCGGGGGCGATGTCGTGGCACTGGTTCCTGCGGGGTGCGGTTGCGGAGGGCAAGGGGTGGATCGACTCGGCGCTCGAGATGCCGGGGCCGGAGCATCCCCGCGCCGACGCCCGCGCGATCTGGGGAGCCGTGATGATCGTCTACCGCTCGGGCGACAAGTTCGGTGGGGAGGTCTACGCGCGGCGGGGGCTCCCGCTCGCGGAGCGCTCGGGCGACCCGACGCTCACCGCCCTCTTCACCGCGTGCAACGCGATGTGGGACGCCGAGGCGGATCCGGCGGGCGGGCTGGCCCGGATGCGCCGCGCGGAGGCGCTCCTCGGCGATGTCGAGCCGTGGGCGGTGAGCGAGGTGCTGACGTTCCGGTCGATCTGCCACATCTACGCCCGCAAGCTCGCTGAGACGATGCGCGACCTCCAGGCGGCGCTCGAGTCGGCGCTCGCGGCGCACAACGCGTGGGCGGCGGGCTCGGCGTCGTGGCGGCTGGCGCACGCCCTCATCGGGAGCCATCGCGAGCGGGATGCGGTGGAGCAGCTCGTGCAGTGCTTCGACCTGCTCGCTCCGCAGGGCGACGTGCTCGCGGTCATCCTCGCCCTCCATGCCGCGGCGATCGCGGTGTCGGGGATCGAGCGGCAGCGCGACGGTGCACGACTGTTCGGCGCCGTCGACCGGCTCGGTGCGGTGTACGGCTTCCCGCGGGCCGCCATCAACGACGACGTGCACGAGGGCTACCGCTCCCGCACGAAGCAGGCGCTCACGGCGGCCGAGTGGAACGCGTGCTATCGGGAGGGCGCCGCGCTGTCGCTCGACGAGGCGGTGTCGCTCGTGCGCGCGGTCGCGGCATCCCTGCCGCCGCGCCGCCGCTAGCGCCGCCGCCGCACGTCGCCGACCCCCCCCGAACGGGGGCCTCCCCATTCTGGGGAATGTACCCTGCCTCCCGACGGACCCTAGCCTGGGGGCGGCAACCCGAATGCCCCAGGGCCCTCACCCCCTGTGCGTCGCGGAAGCCGCACGCTTGGGGGGAAGCACCACATGAGTTTCATCGGCTCCAGTCGACGCCGGTCGACCATCGCCGCGCTCGCCGCGCTCATCGGACTCGTCGGCACGCTCGCCATCGGCGCGCCCGCGGTCGCGGACGAGGACGACCCGCTCTCGCCGGTCGTCGTCGACATCTCGAAGACCGTCGACAAGGCCCTCATCACGCCGGGCGAGACCGTCACCTACTCGATCGCCGTCAACTGCGCCTCCACCATGGCCGACTGCGTCAACCTCGCCATCGACGACACGATCCCCGCTCCCCTCGTGCTCGGCTCGGTCGCCCTCCCGACTGGGGGCGAGTCGTCGCTCGCGACTGTCGCGACCGACCCGGCGACCAACAGCTTCCGCGTGAGCTTCGTCGACGACCTCGGGGAGGGCCGCCGCGGCCTCCAGGCCGGTGTGCTCTTCAACTTCGCAGTGACGGCGACGCTGCCGACCTCCGTCTCCGCCGACTTCGACGGCCAGACGATCACGAACACGGCGTTCGCGACCCTCGACAACCTCAACAGCAACAAGGACGACTCCGCCGACGTCGTGCTCGACATCCCGCTCCAGCTGCGATCGAGCGTCGACAAGTCCTACTCGGAGTCCGACGTGCCGTCGGTTCCGGGGCGCGCGCTGTCGATGTCGCTCTCCGCGTCCAACACGTCCAACATCGGCGTCGACCGGCTGGTGATCGAGGATGCCACGGCCGCCGCGTTCACCCACCTGCGCGCCACGGGCCTCTCCGTGCCGACGTGGCCGACGGGTGCCGACGAGGTGCGCGTCGACTGGTTCGACGGGACGGATTGGAGCGAGGGCGCGTTCGGCGCGACGGCGGTCATCCCCGACGGCGTCGACCCGCGCGGACTCCGTTTCGTGTTCCAGTCGTCGACGGGCGCGCCGCTGCCCCGGGATGCCTCGGCCGTCGTCTCCGTCGCGCTCGAGCTGCGCGACTCCGTTCTCTCGATCTCGGGCTCGGCGTCGGTGTCGAACGTCGCGAGCTCGTGGGTCGAGCTCGGCGAGGAGTCGAGCACCCCCGTGTCGAAGCCCGCGAGCATGACGATCACGAAGGCGGAGATCTCGCCCGTCGCGACGAAGAGCTTCTCGACGAACAGCCTCGTCGGCGGCCGTGAGGTGACCGCGACGCTCGGCGCCTCCAACGGCGGGCGCTTCGACCTCGAGTCGATGGCGATCACCGAGCCCGCGACCGACACCCCCGACCTCATCGAGCAGGGCCTGAGCTTCGGCGGCTGGGTGTCGGACGACATCGAGTGGCCGGTGGGGGCGACCGAGGCATCCGTCGCCTACCGGTACGAGGGCCAGGAGGACTTCGCCGCCGCCGTGTCGACGACGACGCGGGACACGCTCCCGGCGCCGGACGCCGAGGCCGGCCGGGTCGCGGCCTTCATCGTGACGTTCACCGGCCTCATGCCGCAGTACCAGTACGCGGTCGTGCCGTACACCGCGACGACCTCGGCGGTGGCGGCGGACGAGACGCACTCGAACACCATCCAGGTCGACGTGGAGACGACGGGCGGTCTGACGGCGTCCACGACCGCCAGCGCGGACCTCACGAGCCGCACCGCGCGCATCAACACGACGGTGCGCAAGATCGCGACCCCCGATTCGATCTACTCGGTCGCGGGCTCGTCGTCGATCGTCGTGCTGCCCGCGGCTCTCGACGCGCGCCCGACCTCGCCGTCGGACACCGGCGGCTCGACGGTCGGCGCCGACTCGCTCGTCGTCGTGGACGACGACGAGGCGTTCTTCGACCTCTTCAACGTCACCTCGATCCTGCCGACGGTCGTGCCCTCGGGTGTGACCCTGACGGTCGAGTACTTCGACGGCGAGGCCTGGCACTCCTTCGACGGAGTCTCGCCGCTCGCCGGGCCGGCGACGTTCAGCCGCACCCTGTCGGGCGCGGAGCGCGAGCTCGTCGCGGGCGTGCGCTTCACGTTCACGCCGAGCGACGGCTCCACTCTCGCTCCGGGCTTCGCCGTGCAGCCGAACCTCCGCGTGGCGCTGCGCTCGACGCTGCGCAGCGACCCGGCCTCGCCCGCCGCGAACCCGGATGCCCCGGCCCTCGTCACGGTCTCCAACACCGCGACCTCGATCGCGACGAGCTCGAGCGCGACCCCCTCGGAGGTGTCGGACGACGTCGTCGAGACCATCGGGCTGCGCCCGGTGCCGGGCGGGTCGGGCGGCAGTGGCGGCATCCAGCTCGTCACCAAGCGCTGGGCCGAGGAGACCCTCCCGGCCCGCACCGGCGAGCGCTCCGACGTCGTCGTCAGCTGGGGCACCGGCAACCTCGAGTTCGAGAGCGTCGCGGTGAGCGACCCGGCCGACCCCACGACGGGCGTCGCGGGAACCGTCTTCGAGGCCTTCGACCTCGTCGCGGTCAAGCCGATCACGAGCTCGCTCGACCCCTATCTCACGTACGACGCGGTGACGGCCGTCGAGCTGTACATCGACGGGGAGTGGGTGCCGACGGCGACGAACCCGTGCGCGAGTGGCGCGTGCGACGGCGCATTCCCGGGCTACACGCTCACCGCCGACGAGCGCGCTGACGCGGTCGGCGTCCGGCTCGTGTTCGAGGAGAGCCCCACCCGCGGCGACCGGATCGGCAGCGACCCGGATGCCCCGCCCGTGGGCAGTGGCGTGGCATCCACGTTCCAGCTCGACCGCGACATCGCGCTCACGTTCGAGCTGCGCGACGTGCGCCGCTCGAACCCGGACGTGCCGGTGCTCGGCTCGAGCCGCCTCGCGCTCTACAACGCGGGCCCCGGCGACTACGGCGTCGTGCGCAACACCGCGCGAGTGGTCGGCACCGCGACGGATGACTCGACGCGCTCCTCGACGTGGAGCGACGACATCCTCCTGCTCGACCAGGCGCTCACGGTCGTCGCCGGCAAGACCTGGACCGGCGGACCCCTCGGCATGCCGCCGGAGGGGACCCCGCAGTCGCTCTTCCCGACCGCGCGCATGACCCTCTCCGCGCAGAACACGTCCCTCGCGCGAGTCGAGCACCTGTCGCTCGCGGAGCCGTCGAACCGCGTGACCGTCAACCCGTTCGAGTTCGTGACCCTCACGGACCTCGTGAGCATCCAGGTGCCGAACGGACCCACGGCGACCGTCACGCTGCAGCCGTCCGGCGCGGAGCTGACGATCGCCGAGGCGCTCCTGCTGACGCGCTCGCAGCTCGCCGACGTCACCGGCTTCGAGGTGTCCCTCGACGGCGTCGTGCCGGCCGGAGCGACCATCACGGTCGTCGCCGACACGCAGCTGCGGTCCACCGAGCGCACCTCGGGCGACGAGATCGTCGACGCGCGCCAGCTCGACAACGACGTCGCCGCGACGATCGTCGACCCGGGCGGATCGCAGCTGCCCGCCGAGGGCAGCGACGTCAACGTCGTCACGTCGTACGCCTCCGCGCACGTCGACATCCAGGTCTTCGAGTACGGCGTCGAGGCGACGAAGACGCTCATCGCCGACACGACGGCGAGCGGCCCCACCCCCGCGACGCAGTACGAGTCGACGACGCCGGCCACGGTGCGCCTCACCGGCCAGCCGACGGGCAACGTGCGCACGACGCGCATGGTCCTCGAGGACACCGACCCGTCGTTCTGGAACGCCTTCGACTTCGTCGGATTCCCGGCGCTGTCGTACTCGACCCCGATCAACCGCGTGCAGGTCGACGCCCTCGTCGGCGTGGAGTACACGGTCGCGGGCGACGGCTCGATCTCGTGGTCGTGCCCGGAGACGGACTGCTGGGTGACGGGCACGCCGTCCGCGACGCCGACGCTCCCCGCGGGCGTCGATCCTTCGGAGGTGCGCGGCATCCGCCTCACCTTCACGAAGTCGGACTACTCCGCGTGGGAGCGCCCGTTCAACCCGCTCCAGGTCATCGACCTCACCGTCGAGCGACGGGAGACTCTCATCGCCCCGGCGGGCGAGCCGGTGCCCACGACGCTCTTCACGTTCACCGAGCCGGCCCCCGGCGAGACCGAGGTGGGCGTCTACACGAACGACGTCACGGTCGACGTCGCGGCGGCCCTGAACGCCGAGGACACCGACCCGGTGTGGCAGGCCTCCGACGACGACTCGAGCTCGATCCTCGTGCAGCACCTCCCGGCGCGCATCTCGATCGTCAAGAGCCAGTACGGCCCTCAGTCGCTCGGCGTGGACATCCCGTTCGACATCACCGTCACCAACACCGGCGGCGCGCACGACAGCCCGCTCACGGGCCTCACGATCGTCGATGAGATCCACACGGATGCCTCGGGCCCGCGACTCGTCGTGCCCGTGGACCCCGACACCAACCAGATCTACACCGCCGACGAGGCGTTCACGTACTCGCTCCTCAACGGCTCGGGTGCCGAGCAGCCGGCGCCGGACGTCACGGCGAGCTACGACGACCCCGAGCATCCCGCCGTCATCACCTTCGAGCTCGAGCAGCCGCTGCCGCTCGGGTGGAGCCTCGTCATCCACGCCCCGCTGCAGTTCCGCGCGCTCCTCGGCGCGGGTCTCGAGACCGACAACACCGTCACGGCGACCGCCGACCAGCCGTTCGACGTCTGCCGGGGTGCGGAGGACACCGGCTGGGTTCCCGAGACCTACGAGGTCTTCACGTGCGAGGCCTCGACGACCGTGTGGCCGCTGCCGAGCTCGCCCATGACGATCGTCAAGGGCGTCCGCGGCGTGGAGGCGGGACCGCTCGACGAGGACGGCGTGCCGCTCGTCGACCCCGACACCGGACTGCCCTTCGACGACCTGGGCGTGCTGCGCACCTCGGGCACCTCGAGCTGCGAGGAGCCGACGACGGCGATCCCGGGCCGCTCGGAGCTGTTCTACCGCTTCCCGTGCGTGCCGATCACCCGGCCCGGCGCGGAGGAGGAGTGGGGCGCCCGCTTCTTCAACTCGGGCAACATCTCCATCAAGCAGCTCGTCGCGATCGACGTCCTGCCGGCCCCGAACGACCGCGGCGTCATCATCGACGAGGCGCGCTCCTCGAAGTGGGCGGCGAAGCTGTCGAGCTACCCCGAGGTCACGGGCATGCCCGACGGCTCGACGTACACGGTCTACTACACCGACCAGGCGGGCGTCGCGACGCCCAACTGCAACGGCGCGGACATCCAGCTCACCATGGGCATGACGACGGCGACCAACCCGCCCATCCTCAACACGGCGCAGTACCGCAACTGCCTCGCCGCGGACGGCGCGTCGCTCCTCGCCCCCCGCGAGTGGAAGGTGCTCGACCCGGGCGCGGATGCCGCGACCCTCGCGTCCGTCGTCGCCCTCAAGTTCGACGTGCGCATGCCGTCGGGACTCGAGCCGGGCAACTCGGTCGGCGTGCTCTACTCCACGGTGACCGCGAACCAGCAGGCGATCAAGGAGTCGACGGGCAACCTGTTCCGCGACTCGATCGCCTACAACTCGATCGCGGGGGCCGCGGTCGGCATCAACCACGACTCCGAGGGCAACCCGCTCGACCTCGCGTACCGCTTCGTCACCGAGCCGCGCAAGGTCGGCGTCGCGCTCGCGACCGGTCAGCTCACACTCTCCAAGAGCATCACGGGGGATGCCGCGGCCTACGCCACCGACGTCTTCAACCTCGCCGTGAGCTGCACCTCGAACGACGAGCCGGTCGCACTCACCCTCGCGGACGGCTCCCCGCGCAGCCCGTTCGCGGTCACCGCGGGCTCGCCGCTGAACGTCTACGGCATCCCGCTGTACTCCGACTGCACCGTCGGGGAGACAGGCTCGTACGGGGCGACGACGGTGACGACTCCCGGCGCCCCGGTGCCCGTGCTCGCGCAGCCGAACTCGGGCACGTCCACCGTCTTCGACCCGCACCCCGCCTTCGAGGACCGGCCGGCCCCCGAGGTCGCGACCGTCACCAACGACTACCCGGATGCCCAGCTCACGATCACCAAGTCGGTGACCACGAACGGCGCCGTCGACCAGGACGGCACCCCGATCGCGTACCTCGCCGCGCTCGTCACGGCGAGCTGCTCGTTCGACAACGGGACCGGGTCGCGCGTCATCTGGTCGATCACGAACGAGCCGGTGACCCCGTCGGCGCCGATCGTCAAGACCGGCCTGCCCGCGGGTGCGGTCTGCACCGTGACCGAGTCCAACCAGCGCGGGGCGACGACGACCTCGACCGTCTCGACGACGGGAGCGACGGATGACGCGACCGTCGCGCCGTTCACCCTCGCGGAGGACGGCAACACCGTCGCCTTCGCCAACGACTTCGGCGTCGGATCGCTCACGGTGACGAAGGCGCTCGCCGGACTCGCGAAGGACTCCGACTGGGCCGCCGGGCCGTTCGACATCCGCGTCGTGTGCACGAACTCGAACGCGACCTCGACGACGGTCTTCGCGAAGACGTTCTCGGTGACCCGCACGTCGCCGTCCTTCACGATCGACAACCTCGCGACGGGCTCGAGCTGCGCGATCACCGAGCCGCAGAAGAACGGCGCGACGTCGACGACCCTGCCGTCGAACGTCACGATCACCCGGTCCTCCTCGAGCGCGACCGTCACGAACACGTTCGACTTCGCGCGCCTCACCGTGAGCAAGACCGTGACGACGAACGCCGTCGACGGTGCGGGCGCGGCGACGCGCCCCGGCCCGTTCGACTTCTCCGTCACGTGCACGTTCACCCACGCCGGGACGACCGACACGGTGCTCGCGACCGGCTTCTCGGCGAGCCCGATGACGTTCTCGCTCTCGCACGGCCAGAGCCGCGCGCTCACCGGCCTGCCCGCGGGCAGTTCCTGCACCGTGACGGAGGCGACCCCGCCCGGCTCGCCGACGACGACCATCCGCACGCAGACCGCGACGGTCGGCGCGACGACGACGACGGGTCTCTCGGCGACGATCTCCTCCCTCACCCCCGACTCCTCGCCGACGACCGGCACGAACACTGCGCTCGTCACGAACACCTACCCGGTGGGCACGCTGCGCATCGTGAAGTCGCTGCAGGGCGGGGCGAGCACCCAGTTCGGCACGGGCCCGTTCACGTTCCTCGTGACGTGCACGCAGCCGGGCATGAGCTCGGGCTACTCGAAGACGGTGACGCAGAACACCGCGGGCACGACCAACGTGACCAACATCCTCGCGGGCTCGGTCTGCTCGGTGTCTGAGTCGAACTTCTCGTCCACCGGCGCCGACGCGCTCGTCTACCTCAACAACTCGGGCACAGCGTTCGACGGCACCGGCACGACGATCGTCGGCTCGGCGACCCGGCAGGTGACGGTGCAGAACTGGTACCTCACGGGCCAGGTCACGGTCACCAAGCAGGTCGAGGGGCCGGCCGCCTCGTACGGCACCGGACCGTTCACCGTCCACCTCGACTGCACCCGCGACGGCAAGACGGTGACGATCGCGGGCGGCGCTGACCGCACCCTCACGAACGGCTCGTCGACGACGTACACGCTGCTGCCCTCCGGCGCGCTGTGCACGCTGTCCGAGCCCGGCTCGTTCGGCGCCGGCGAGATCACGATCACGGATTCCGAAGGCACCTTCGGTCCGGCCGACGATTTCGACTTCGTCGTCGACGTGGATGCCTCGAGCCGCACCGACAACCAGGTGCAACCCGCACTGACCCTCACCAACCACTACGAGTTCGCGTCGCTGACCATCGAGAAGCACGTCGTGAGCGACGCGGAGCACGAGGACGGCTCGCTCGTCGAGTACGGCGCGTTCGGCTTCACCGTCGAGTGCACGTTCGAGGGCGCCGCCGTGCGCGCGACCGGCTTCTCGGTCAACGCCATGGCGTTCACCCTCGAGGACGGCCAGTCGCGCACCCTCACGGGTCTCCCGGCGGGTGCCGAGTGCGCGGTCACGGAGAGCGACCCGCGCGGCGCCGCCGTGACCACGATGGCGACGGTCGACCTCGACGGCTCCCGCAGCACCGACGCCACCACCGTCGACGTGGTTCTCGCACCCGACTTCGGCGACGAGACCCGCAACACGGTGTCGGTCACCAACACGTACCGGTCGGGCATCCTGACGCTCTCGAAGGCCTTCACCGGCGACGCCCGACTGACGTGGGGCTCGGGCCGCACTGCCGTCGTCGACCTCGAGTGCCGCCTCGGCGGGCCGACGGGCCAGGTCGTCTGGGAGGACACGTTCGAGTTCACGGACGGATCGCCGACCTACGAGATGGCGCCCGTCGCCGCCGGGGCCGAGTGCGCGGTCATCGAGTCCGACACGGCGGGAGCGACGGCGACGAGCATCCTCGTGGGCAGCACGTCGACGGCGGGCACGAGCGCGACCGCGACGATCCCCGCGGACTCCCTGCTCGCCGTGACCGTCTCCAACCGCTACGACTTCGCGAGCCTGACGGTGTCCAAGACGGTGCTCTCCGACGCCGAGGACCAGGACGGCGAACCCGTCTACCCGGGCGGCTCGTTCGCGGTCGCCGTGGAGTGCTCCTTCCTCGGCGAGACGGTGCTCGCGACCGGCTTCGACACCTCGCCGATGACGTTCTCGCTCGGCCACCTCGGCTCGCAGACCCTCACGGGGCTGCCCGCGGGCGCCTCGTGCGCCGTGACCGAGACGGACACCGTCGAGGCTGCGTCCACGTCGATCGCGACCGCCACGTCGGCCGTGTCCGCGTCGACGGATGACACGACCGCGACGATCGCCTCGGTCACGAGCGACTCCGCCGGTGCCGCGACGAACTCCGCCGCGATCACCAACCGGTACGGCATCGGCAGCCTCACGGTCGAGAAGATCCTCGAGGGCGGCGCCGCCGCGCAGTACGGCGACGGACCGTTCGACATCCACGTCGAGTGCGTCGCCGCCGGTGGAGTGACGGCGTTCGACGACACCGTCTCGCTGCCGATCGGCAACTCGTGGTCGACGACGATCGAGTCGATCCCCGTCGGATCCGTGTGCGAGATCGAGGAGACCAACGCGGGCGACACGGGCGCCGACGCGCACCGAGTGGTGGATGCCGCGGGCGATCCCGCGACGAGCACCACCGTCGGCCTCGAGGAGCCCGGCTACCTCGCCGTCGAGAACTTCTACCTCACGGGCTCCGTCGAGGTCTCCAAGACCGTCACCGGCGCCGGCGCCCACTACGGCGACGGCCCCTTCGAGGTGAGCCTCGAGTGCGTGCGCGACGGCGAGACCGCCGTGCTGCCGGGCGGCGCGACGCGATCGATCGTCGACGGTGAGACCGTGACGTACACCGGCCTTCCCTCGGGCGCCGAGTGCACCCTCACCGAGTCGGATGTCGCGGGAGCAGCATCCACGTCGCTGCGGGTCGGCGACGCCGAGGTCGCGGCCGACGCGACCGAGGGCTACTCGTTCACGGTCTCGGTCGACGCCGAGTCCCTCGACGACGACCAGCCCCAGCCGGCGATCGAGGTCGTCAACGACTTCCCGCTCGCGGGCCTCGATGTCAGCAAGGTCGTCGAGACCGAGGCGCGCTCGGGCGATTCGGCGGTGGCCTACGGCCCGTTCGAGGTCGCCGTCGAGTGCACGTTCCTCGGCGAGCCGGTGTGGGCGACGGGCTACGACGCCGAGTCGCCGATGGTCGCCTCGCTCGAGTCGGGCGCGTCTCCGTGGCAGCTGCGGGGCCTCCCGACGGGCGCCGAGTGCCTCGTCGAGGAGACCCAGACGATGGATGCCGATGCCACGGTCATCACCGTGACCCAGGCCGGGGCATCCGACGACACCGACGGGGCGAGCGTCACGATCGTGCTGGACGCGAACGAGGACGGCGCCGCCACCAACGAGGCCGTGATCACGAACAGCTACGAGTCCGGCAGCATCGAGCTCTCCAAGCTAGTGACCGGTGCCGGCGCCGAGGCGTGGGGCACGACCGACTTCGAGATCGAGGTCGTCTGCTCGCTCACGGATGCCTCGGGCACGCGGCCGATCCTCGGTGCGACCTACCCGTTCACCGCCTCGAGCGAGCCCGTCGTCATCCCGAACCTGCCCGCCGGAACCCTCTGCACCATCGAGGAGACCGCGACGGGCGCCGCGACCGCGACGACGATCACGGTCGGCGACGAGGAGCCGACGCCGGGCACGACCGCGCAGGTGACGGTGCCCGCGGGCCAGATCGCGGTGGCCGTCGAGAACCGTTTCGACGTGACGTCGATCGCGGTCGACAAGCAGATCACCGGCGAGGGTGCCGAGGCGTGGGGTCAGAACGACTTCGAGGTGACCCTCGTGTGCTCGCGCGACGTGGACGGCGACACCGAGGAGATCGCGATCCCCGGCGGTGCGACCCGCGACCTCGTGGCGCCCGACTACGCGGCCTCGTTCGACGACCTGCCGGTCGGTGCGGACTGCGCGATGACCGAGTCCCGCTTCGGCGGCGCGAACGGCTCGGCGGTCTCGCCGAACGTCTTCACCCTCGACGCGGAGCAGACCGAGGTCACCGTGACGAACGAGTTCCGCCTCGGCGACCTGCGCGTGACCAAGGAGATCGAGGGCGACGGGGTCGGCATCGAGGACTCCGACGGCGAGTGGGGCTTCGGTCCGTTCGAGGTGTCCCTCGAGTGCGAGCGGTCGGTGAACGGCGAGGTCGTCGCGGTCGAGGTGCCCGGCGGCGCCACGCGCACGCTCGAGTCGCCCGAGTATGTCGCGACCTACTCGGGCCTGCCGGCCGGCGCGGTGTGCGTCGTGACCGAGTCGGTCGACGGGGATGCCTCGAGCTCGAGCGTCGACCCGGGTGCGATCGCGATCGTGGCCGACGAGACCGTCGACGTCACCGTCACGAACACCTTCACCATCGGCCAGCTGCAGATCGTCAAGACCGCCTCGACGCCGATCGTCGAGGGCGCCGAGTCGTTCGACTACTCCTTCGCGGTCTCGAACACGGGCACCGTACCGGCCGCGGGCATCACCGTGGTCGACGAGATCCCGGCGCTGCTGCGGGTCACGGGCATCGACGCGAGCGGCTGGAGCGAGTGCGCCGTCGACGGCACCGACGAGAACGGCTACGGCGGCACGCTCACGTGCGTGTTCGACGAGCCGCTCGCGGCGGGAGCATCGGCGACCCCGTTCTCGATCACCGTCGAGGTGCTGCCCGAAATCGCCGTCGACTCGATCCTCAACGCCGCTTCCGTCACCTCGACGACTCGCGGGGTGACGGGCGACGACGACGACGAGACGGTGCTCGTGAAGTGGCTCGACGCCACGGCCGCGTCGGAGTGCGTCCTGGACGCGCCGTGGTTCGACTACTCCATCGACGCCCGCAACCTCGACACGACCGGCCGCACCCTCACGGTGACGTGGCGCGACGGCACCGGGGCTGTCGTGGAGACCGACGAGGTGCCCCTCGACGGCGGACCCATCGAGGGCCGCCTGCTGTGGCCGGGCGCCGAGGTGAACGACGACGGCATCGGCGTGATGTGGCCTGGCTATCGCCCGGCGCGCGCCGGTGAGACGCCCACGTGGGAGAACCTCGTGCTCGACCCGACGCTGCCGACCTACGGGTTGCGCTCGGGCGCCGAGATCGAGCTCGCCATCAACCCCGAGACGACGGTCACCGTCCAGTACCCGGAGGCGACCCCGGAGTGCGCCGTCGAGCGCGAACCGGGCCTGTGGGTCGAGAAGACGGCATCCGGCGCGATGATCCCGGCGGGCGGCGAGTTCGACTACACGATCTCGGTCGGCAACGACGGGCTCGGCGCGGTCACCGGGCTCACCCTCGTCGACGAGCTGCCGAAGGAGACCACGCTCCTCGCCATCGAGACCAACACCCCGGACAGCGCCGACGACCCCGCGTGGGAGTCGTGCACCCACGACAAGCCGCTCGCGGGAGGCGCTGGCGGAGTGGTCACGTGCGTGCTCGACCGCCCGCTCGGCTGGGGCCAGTCGGTGCCCGACGTCGTGCTCACGGTGCGCCTCGGCGCCTCCGTCCCGGCCGGCAGCGTCACGAACGTCGTGCACGTCGAGGCTGTCTCCGCCGCCGCGGGAGAGGCCGAGCTCGCCGCCGAGAGCTCCGCGCTCATCCTGACGCCGGGGATGCTCGCCCTCACCGGCTCCAGCATCGCCGCGTTCGTGCTGCCGACGGCAGTCGGCCTCATCGTCCTCGGCGGGGTCGTGCTCGTGGCACGGTCCCGGCGTCGCCGGACCAGCTAGCGCCGGGGAGCCCCCCTCGTCGGCCTAGCGGCCGGGATGCCCGGCTCGCCCCCACGTGGGCGCGAGCCGGCGCATCCCGATCGCCCGCCACTGCCAGAACGCCCAGAACACGAGCCACAGCAGCGGAGTGAGGGCCCCCGCGCCGATCACGAGCCGGTCTCGGTAGAGGGTGCGGCCGCCCGGCGCGGGCGCGACGGTGAGCGTGTGCTGCCAGCGCGACACGACCCGAAGCGGGCCGCTCAGCGCCCGGCCCGTGTCGCGCATCGCCCGCACGCCCGGCAGCTCGGGGAACGAGATGCCGATGACCTGCTCGCCCATCGGCACGAGCCCCGCGGCCCGGACGCGGACCGGATGGTCGCCGGCGTCCCAGCGGTCGGGGAAGCCACCCGCCTCGAGGGACTCGAAGGAGAGCAGCGGGGCCGACACGGCGGCGAACACCCGGGGGTCGCGGATGGCGTCCCACGCGGCATCCGGTGAGCAGTCGAGGACGATCCTGAGCAGCACGCGCATGGCTCTAGCGTGCCGTACACCGGCGTCATCCGCCCCTCCCGCTCCGCTAGCCTCGAACGGTGAGCTCCGCGACCAATCAGTCCCGCTACCAGGTCCGATTCGACTGGGGGGTGGCCGGCGCGAACGCGATCGCCCCCGGCGCCCACATCGTCGTGTGGGTCGACGCCCTCCCCGACGGGTCGGTCGACCCGCTCGCGATCGAGCACGACGGCGCCATCGTCACGGGGTCGACGGGGTCGCGGGCGGCGGTCGCCCAGTGGGTGCTCGACCGGCAGGTGGAGCTCGGCGACCGGGCGTTCGTCGCCGTCGTCGCGGCGGGCACCCCGGAGGGCCGCTTCAGCGTCGAGGACCTTGTCGCCGCGGGCGCGGTCATCGATGCGCTCGCCGACGTCGGCCTCGACTTCACCTCGCCCGAGGCGGCGGCCGCCGCCGGCGCCTTCGCGGGCTTGCGCAATGCGGGAAGCCACGTGCTCACGGCGTCGGTGAGCGGGCAGGAACTGCTCGAGGCATCCGGGCCGGCCGCCCTGGATGCGGCGCGCGAGGCCGCGGCGGGCGCCGGTTTCGACGTTCTGCGGGAATTCAGCCGCCCGTGACACGGTTGGCTCCTACGTCGTTTCGCTACCCACCGAAGGAGACACCATGAAGGCCGTCATCGGCGACACCGTGATCGCAGAGGCCCCGGTCGAGGACCTTATCAAGATCGAGGGCAACTGGTACTTCCCGCCGTCGAGCGTCAACTCCGATCTCCTCGAGAAGTCGCCCACGCCCTACACGTGCCCGTGGAAGGGCGAGTGCCAGTACTTCTCCGTGAAGACGGATGCCGGGCTCCTGCAGGACCGCGCGTGGAGCTACCCGCACCCGTACCCGACCGCGTTCGACCGCGTCGGCAAGGACTTCAGCGACTACGTGGCGTTCTGGAAGGAAGTCCAGGTCGTCGAGTAGCGGCTCGCCCGCGAGTCATCCGGCCGACCGGCGCGCTGTTAGGTTCGTCTCAGGAGTTCTGGGACCGAGGTAACACAATGGACGAACGCGGCTCCGTGCGCGTGCGCCGGGAGACCGGCTGGAAGATCGAGCGCTACCCGCAGACGGTGGCCGGGGCGAGGGACGAGCGACCCGACCTCAAGGCGCAGCTGCTGCGCAGCGCCCTCGAGATCGCGCTGCGCGAAGGCCTCGAGCCCGTGACGCTCGACGCGGTCGCCGCCGCGGAAGGCGTCACGCCGACGGCGGTCGTCGAGCGGTTCGGCAGCCGCGAGGGGCTCATGCTCGCCCTCCTCGACTCGGTGCTCGCCCGAACGCTCAACGCCGACCGCGACCTTGGCGAGTCCGACTCCGGCCGCCGCGGACTCGGCGAGATGCTCGTCGCCGAGATGGAAGGCTTGCGTCGGCAGGCGCCCGTCGTCGAGCTCATCTTCATGTTCTACTTCGCGCGGCGCGACGACGTGTACCGCCGGCGCATCCGCGAGGCGCTGTCGAACTACCGGCGCTCCTTCGAGGCGGCGCTCGACGAGTCCGACGCCCGTCGCGGCGTCGACGCCCGGGTGCTCTCGTCGATCGTGCTGTCGTTCCTGCAGGGAGCGGCGGTGCAGATCATCCGCGACCCCGACAACTTCGCCCCGGATGACGCGATCGCGGCCGTCCGCGCCCTGCTGCCGTAGTACGGCCGCCGCCGCACGCGCCGACGCCGCGCTCCTCAGATCACCGCGACGGCCTCGATGCCCACGCACGCGTCGGGGCGGCCCATCGCGTAGACCTGCAGCACCGTGATGGCGGTCGGATGGTCGCCCCACACCTCCTCGGACGCCTCGAAGAGGGGCGCGAGCTCGGTGTTGCGGTCGAAGTACACCGTGAGGCGCACGACGTTGGACTGGTCGGCGCCGACGTCGGCGAGCACGAGCTTGATCTGCTCGAGGGCGGCGGCGCACTGCGCCTTGGGTCCGCCCGGCACGATGGCGCCGTTCTCGTCGACGCCGTTCTGCTCGCCGATGTAGAGCGTGCGGCCGCTCTCGACGAGCACCGCTTGCGAGAACGCCGGATTCTTGTGCATCGTCCCCGGATTGATGTGCGCGATGGTCATGCCACTGCCTCCTTCTTCCCCTTCTTGGACCGGTGGGCTCGCACCTTGGCCCGGTTGCCGCAGCGCGCCATGGAGCACCAGCGGCGGTTGTTGGATCGGGACTCGTCGTAGAACACGAACGAGCAGTCGTCGGCGTCGCACTCCCGGATGCGCTCGCGCTCATCGATCGCGAAGAGGGCGACCGCCTCCCGCGCGATCGCGGAGAGCGCTTGCGCCGCGCGGGCGCGGGTGCGGCCCGCCTGCCGGGTTCCGCCGGGTAGCGACGGCGGGATGTCGGGGATGGCCGCGTACAGGTTCACGATGTCGACGTCGGCGGGGCTCGGCTGCTCGCCGCGGCTCGCGCTCAGCGCGGCCCCGGCGATTGCGTCCCGCAGGGCGAGGGCGTCGCGCAGGTCGCCGTCGGACACCGTGCCGTCGACCTCCTCGAAGCGCTCCTCCAACCAGGCCGCGAGCTCGGCGGTTGATCCGAGCCGCTCCGGCTGGTCGAACCGCCCGGTGTAGGCGAGGTCGAGCGCGAGCGCTCCGGAGTCGAACCACCAGCGGGTTCCGTCGGTTGTGAGCCACTGGCCGGTCGGTCGAGCGGGTCGTGCAGCAGTCGGGTTCAGCATGTAACCATTGTGATGGGTTACGCCGACATCGGGGGCCGGTCTAGGCGGTGACCCACTCCACGAGCCGCCCCACGAGCTCCCGCACCGGCTCGGCGTCGTACGCCGCAGCGTCGTGGCCGAGCGCACTGTACGCGCGTCGCGGCGCGCCCTCGACGAGCCATGCCACGGGCTCCGTGCCGCCGCCCTCTGCGTCGACCTCGAGCAGCACCGAGCGCTCCGCCGCGGGGCGCAGCGCGTGGTAGCGCTCGTCCACCGTGTCGAAGTCCGCGAGACCGAGGCCGCGCCCGGCGGCGGTCGCGGACACCCGCACCGGCCCGTAGTCGGGGTGCCACGAGACGCCGTCGATCCAGCGGGCGCCGACGGCGGCCGCCCACGCGTCCGAGTCGGGGAACGAGTTGGCCGCCGCGTGGACCGCGAGCAGGGGCACCTCGGCGAGAGCCCGCTCCAGGCCCGCCGGTGCGGCGGGGGAGGGCATCCCGTCGACCGGCTTGCCGAGATTGGCGATCAGCAGCTCGGGCAGTGCGCCGTGCTCGAGGGCGGCGACCGCGGCATCCACGTCGTCGGCGATCGTCACGGCGAACCCGCGTGACTCGGCGACCGCCGCGATCACCTCGCTCGTCGGGGCGAAAGGATGCCACGGGTCGGCGTACCGGCCGACTCCGGACAGCAGCAGCGCGGTTCGGGTCACGCCTCCCATCATGCCTGGGCGATGAGCTTGTGCACCATGTAGTCCTCGACGGCCTCGGGCCCGCCGTCGGAGCCGTAGCCCGACTGCTTGCGCCCGCCGAAGTAGGTGTCGCGAGCGCCGACCCCGAACCGGTTGACGCTCACCATGCCCGAATCGAGGCGGGAGGGGATGCTCAGCGCCCGATCGGCGGACCCCGTGAAGAGGTACGACGCGAGCCCGAACGCCACGTCGTTGGCGCGGGCGACGACCTCGTCCTCGTCGCTGAACGTCGTCACGACGGCGATCGGGCCGAACGGCTCGTCGTGCATGAGCAGCGCGTCCTCCGGAACCCCGTCGAGGAGGGTGGGGCGCCAGTAGTACCCGGTCGAGTCGTCGCCCGTGCCGCCCGCGACGAGAGTGGCGCCCTTCGCGAGGGCGTCGTCGATGAGGGGCTTCATGGCGTCGAACCGTCGGGCGTTCGAGAGCGGCCCCATCTGGGTGGCGTCGTCGAACGGGTCGCCGACGACTGCGGCGTCGAGGGCGGCGCCGAGGCGCGAGACGAACTCGTCGTGCACCGCCTCGTGCACGAAGAACCGGATGGGAGAGCCGCACGACTGGCCGGTGTTGTGCAGCTTCGCACCCGTCGCTCCCTCGACCGCCGCGTCGAGGTCGGCGTCGTCGAAGACGAGCACCGGGGCGTGGCCGCCGAGCTCGAGGCTGATGGGCTTGACGAGCTCCGCGGCCTGGCGGGCGAGGAGCTTGCCGACGGCGGTCGACCCGGTGAACGAGACCTTGCGGATGACGGGGGACTCGATGAGCCGCGTCGAGATCGCGGCGGGGTCGCCGAACACCATGCTCATCACGCCGGCGGGAAGCCCCGCGTCGTGGAGGGCGTGGGCGAGGGCGAGGGCGCTCGCGGGAGTCTCCTCGGCCGGCTTGATCACGACGGTGCAGCCGGCCGCGAGCGCCGCGGCGACCTTGCGACCGGGCACCGTGAGCGGGTAGTTCCACGTCGTGAACGCCGCGACGGGGCCGACGGGTTCCGCGACGAGCATCATGCGGCCCTGGCCCTCTCCCGCGGGGAGCACCTTGCCGTAGCGGCGGGGGCCGTCGGTGGCCATCGACTCGATGATGTCGGCGGTGTAGTCGACCTCGTCGAGGGAGTCGCGCAGCGGCTTGCCGTTCTCGAGCGTCATCGCCTCGGCGATCGTCTCGCGGCGCTCGCGGAGGAGCGCGGCGGCCCGGACGAGGATGCGCTCGCGCTCGAAAGGCGAGGTGGCGCGCCATCCGTCCGCCGCCCGCGCCGCTCCGTCGAGCGCGCGGTCCAGGTCGGCCTCGGTGGCGACGGGGACGCTGCCGACGATGCGCCGCGTCGCGGGGTCCTCGACCGGGAGCGTCTCGCGCTCGACCGCAGGGATCCACTCGCCGTCGACGTAGAGCGCGAGGTCGGGGTAGGAGGGCGTGGTCATAGCTGCAATCATCCTTCGTCTTTGACAGGGGCGCTCGAGCTTGCCATCATGTGGCGAGCATTCTGGGAATGCGGTTGCCCGCAGCCCAGCATAGCCCTATCGTGGGTGCGGATCATCGAGCGGAACGGAAGACGACGTGGCGGCAGGACGACGGGGTCGCCGACCCTTGGCGGCGTTCGCGCTGCACGCGGGACTCGTTCCCGCCCTCTTCGACGCCGCGGCACGCTCGCGCCTCGACGAGAGGCTGGACGTCGTGCTGGATGCCCCGATCTCCTCCTTCGACGATGTCGCGCCCGAGGTGCTCGCCGAGCTCGAGGTGCTCGTCACCGGCTGGGGTGCGCCCACCATCGGCGCGAGAGAGCTCGACGCGATGCCCCGCCTCCGCGCGATCTTCCACGCGGCGGGCAGCGTCAAGGGCCACCTCGGCGCCGAGGTCTGGGAGCGGGGAGTGCTCGTCACGACCGCCGCGGCCGCGAACGCCCACCCGGTGGCGGAGTACACGCTCGCCATGATCCTGCTCGCCGGCAAGGGCGTCCTGCCGCTCGTGGTGCAGGAGCGCGACTTCGACCACGACCCCGGCCTCGTCGACCACGACCCGGACATCGGCAACTACCGCAGAACCGTGGGCATCATCGGCGCGTCGACGATCGGCCGGCGGGTGATCGGGCTGCTGTCCGCGTTCGACTTCGATGTGCTCCTCTACGACCCGCTCATCGACGACGGCGATCCCGTGACGCTCCAGTCGACCCGGGTGGGTCTCGACGAGCTGCTGACCCGCAGCTCGATCGTGAGCATCCACGCGCCGCTCCTGCCGTCGACGGTCGGGATGATCGGCCGGGCCGAGCTCGCGAGGATGCCCGATTCCGCGGTACTCCTCAACACGGCCCGGGGGCCCATCGTCGACAGCGCCGCCCTCGAGGCTGAGCTGCGCGCCGGCCGGCTGCGGGCGATCCTGGATGTCACCGACCCGGACCCGCTCGAGGCCGGGGCATCCCTGCGCTCCGCCCCCGGCCTCGTGCTGACGCCGCACGTGGCCGGCGCGCTCGGCAACGAGGTCCTCCGGCTCGGCGAGTCGGTGCTGCAGGAGGTCGAGCGGTTTGTCGTCGGCGCCCCCGCGGCGTACCCCGTTCTGCGCGAGCACTTGAGCGCGATGGCCTAGCAATTGACAGCACGACCCGGGATGCCTATTCTCTGGAATGCGCATTCCCACCGAATCCGCACCACCCGACCCCTCCGGTCAGCAATCACATCAAAGGAGATGCACGTGACACCTCGATCGCTCCGCCGCCTCGCCGCGGCTGCGACTGCCACCGCGGCGACCGCCGCCCTGCTGGCCGGCTGCGCCACCACCGGCGGCACCGGCTCGGACGGCGGCCCCGTCACCCTCGAGTTCGTGTCCTGGGACCCGAACATGGAGACCATCGTCGACACCTGGAACGAGGCCAACCCCGACATCCAGGTCGAGCTCACCAAGCCGAGCGAGTCGGCGGACGAGCTCGTGACGAAGTTCATCACCCAGGCGCAGGCCGGCGCCAACCCCGACATCGTCAAGGTCGAGTACCAGTCGCTGCCCGCGCTCATCGCCAACGGCGTCGTCGTCGACCTGAACGAGTACGACAGCGACCTCGCCGGCAAGTT
Source organism: Antiquaquibacter soli (assembly GCF_030580675.1). GTDB lineage: Bacteria > Actinomycetota > Actinomycetes > Actinomycetales > Microbacteriaceae > Rhodoglobus > Rhodoglobus soli. The sequence continues at coordinate 285,552 of NZ_JAUQUB010000002.1, forward strand.
CGACGACGCCTCGCTCGCGCAGGTGCAGTTCGAGGGCGCGCTCTACGGCGTGCCGCAGGACTTCGCCCCGCTCGTCTTCTTCTACCGCCAGGACGTCTTCGACTCCCTCGGACTGTCCGCGCCGACGACGTGGGACGAGTACGCGGCCGCGGCCCGCACCATCCACGCGGCGAACCCCGCCCAGTACCTCGGCACGTTCAGCGCGGGCGACCCCGGCTGGTTCGCCGGCCTCGCCCAGCAGGCGGGAGCCAACTGGTGGAGCGCCGCCGACGACACGTGGACCGTCGCGATCAACGACGCGGCGAGCAAGAAGGTCGCCGACTACTGGCAGGGCCTCATCGGCGAGGGCGTCATCAAGTCCGACCCGTTCTGGTCGACCCAGTGGTCCGCCGAGATGAATGACGGAACCCTCGTCGGCTGGGTGAGCGCCGCGTGGGCCCCCGCCCAGTTCCCGAACATCGCTCCCGACACGGCGGGCCTGTGGACCGCGGCGGCCCTGCCGGCGTGGACCGCGGGCGACGACGCCACCGGCATCTGGGGCGGCTCGGCGATGGCTGTCACGAGCGACTCGAAGCACCCCGCGGAGGCGACGAAGTTCCTCGACTGGCTCAACACGAGCGACGAGGCCCTCGCGCTGCAGATCTCCACCATCAACGTCTACCCGGCGGCCACCTCCGGCCGCTCGCTGCCCGAGCTCGACGCCCCGCCGGCGTTCATGTCGAACCAGCCCGACTACTACGCCTTCATCGGGCAGGTCGCGCCGACGGCGAAGAGCTTCGACATCTGGGGACCGAACGCCACGGTGACCTTCGGCGCCTACCGTGACGACTTCGGTACGGCGTTGCAGAATGGCACCTCGCTGTCCGACGCGCTCGACGCCATCCAGGCGACGAGCGTCGAGGACCTCGAGAAGCTCGGCTTCACCGTCGCCCAGTAAGCACCTCGGGCGGGCGCCGCGACCGGAATGGATCGCGGCGCCCGCTCCGCCCGGAGGAACAGCATGACCACCGCTCCCGCCCGCCCGCGCCGGAAGCTGCACAGCAACCGCATCGCCGTCGTGCTCGTGACCCCCGCACTGCTGCTGCTCGCGGGCTTCACCGTCGCCCCGACGGTCTACGCCTTCGTGCTCAGCCTGCAGCAGACCAAGATCTCCGGCGGACTCTTCGGAGGCGACCCCCAGGCGGTCTTCGTCGGCCTCGAGAACTATGCCGCCGCACTCGGTGACGCGGAGTTCTGGGCCAGCATCGGCCGGATGCTCGCCGTCGCCGTCATCGGAGTGCCCGCGACGGTCATCCTCGCAACCGCGTTCGCCCTCTGCCTCGACGCGCGCGGCGCTCGACTCGTCGGTTTCTCACGCATCGCGATCTTCCTCCCGTACGCGGTGCCGGGCGTGCTCGCATCCATGCTCTGGGGCTTTCTCTACCTCCCGGCGACGAGCCCGATCGGCGGCGACGTCATCGACTTCTTCGGGTCGCGCGAGATCTTCTTCTCCGTCGCCAACATCGCCGTGTGGGGCGTCGTCGGATTCAACATGGTCATCCTCTACACCGCGGTCCGGGGTCTCCCGGGCGAGATCTACGACGCGGCCATGATGGATGGCGCGAGCGAGCTGCAGATCGCGCTGCGCATCAAGCTCCCGATGATCCGGCCCGCGCTCGTCATGGTGACTCTCTTCTCGGTGCTCGGCGCCCTCCAGCTCTACAACGAGCCGACCGCGCTGCGACCGCTGTCCAACGCGATCACGTCGAGCTGGGTGCCCCTCATGAAGGTGTACAGCGACGCGTTCGTTCAGAACAACATCCACCAGGGAGCGGCGAGCGCGCTCGTCATCGTCGTGCTCACCGTCGCGGCCACCGTCCTCGTGAACGTGATCGGGCGCCGACTGCAGGGGCGGGCGTCGTGAGCGCGCGCGTTGCCCGACCGCGGCTCAACCTCGCCGCGACGGCCGTGCTCGTCGTCGGCGCGCTGTACACGATCGTGCCGGTCGCGTGGATCCTCATCGCCTCCACGAAGTCCAACGCGGAGCTGTTCGGCACCGAGCCGTTCGTCCCGGCGTTCACGGGCGGGTTCCAGGACAACCTCGTCGGCCTCTTCTCCTACCGCGACGGCATCTTCGGGCAGTGGGCGCTCAACTCGCTGCTGTACGCGGGGGGCGGGGGCATCCTGTCGACGCTCATCGCGGCGGGCACCGGCTACGCCCTCGGAAAGTACCGCTTCCGCGGCAGCACGACGATCTTCCGCATCATCGTCGCCGCCGTGCTCCTGCCGGCGATCGTCCTCGCGATCCCGCAGTACCTGATGCTCGCCCAGCTCGGCTTCACGAACAACTACCTCGCGGTCATCCTGCCGCTGCTCGTGAGCCCGTTCGCCATCTACCTGTGCAAGATCTACGCCGAGGCCTCCGTGCCCGACGAGCTCATGGAGGCCGCGCGGCTCGACGGCTCGAGCGAGTGGCGAATCTTCCGCTCGGTCGGCGTGCGGCTCATGGCCCCGGCCGTGGTCACCGTCTTCCTGCTGCAGTTCATCGGCATCTGGAACAACTTCCTGCTGCCCTCGATCATGCTGAGCAACGACAAGCTCTACCCGCTCACGCTCGGCCTGCTCGGGATGCTCCGCGTCAGCGGCGGTCAGGCGGCCCTGTACTCGTTCGTCATCATGGGCTCGCTGCTATCGATCATCCCCGTCGTGATCCTGTTCCTCAGCCTGCAGCGGTTCTGGCGCATCGACCTGTTGAGCGGCGGCGTCAAGGCGTAGCACCGTCGTCAGTTCAGCCGGGGCGTCGAGTCCCGCAGCACGACCGAGGTCGGCAGGATGCTGCCCGGCGCCCCCGGGACGCCGTGCGCGATCCGGCCGACCACCTCGGCGGCGAGGTCGGCGATCGGCACGTGCACCGTCGTCAGCCCGGGCACGACGTCGCGAAGGGTGCGGATGTCGTCGAAGCCGGCGACCGAGATGTCCTCGGGGATGCGGAATCCGCGCCCGCGCAGGGCGGCGACCGCCCCGAGCGCCATCTCGTCGTTGACGGCGAAGACGAGCCGGGTGCCGGCGAGCACGTCGTCTCCGAGGCGCTGGACCGCGTCTCGAGCGCCCTCCCAGCTGAACGCGCTCGGGATGACGCGGTCGTCGTCGAGCTCGATGCCGGCGTCCGCGAGCCCCGCCCGGAAGCCGGCGACCCGGTCCTGGGTCGCGACGAGCTCGGGCTCGCCGGCGAGGACGAGGAAGTCCCGGTAGCCGAGCCGCGCGAGCGAGGCCCCCAGCTGTCGCGCCCCGCCGGCGTTGTCGAAGTCGACGCTCTCGAACGGGAGATCGCCGCGGCTCACGGTCACGACCCTGCCCCCCGACTCGATCACCATGTCGAGCTCGGCGCGCAGCGTGCCGGTGAGGGCGGCGTCGCGGTACCCGGACCCCGCGAGCACGATCGCCCGCGCGTGCTGCCCGCGCACCTCCCGGACGACCTCGAGCTCGCGCTCGATGCGGCGCTCGGTGACGATGACGCTCACACGGAGCCCGGCGCTCTCCGCCTCCGCCATCATCGCGGCGGCCATCGACGAGAAATAGGCGTCGGCGATGTCGCTCACGAGGAGGGCGATCGTCGTCGTCCTGCCGCGCGCCACGGCTTGCGCCTGGGTGTTGGGCACGTAGTTGAGACGGGCCGCGGCTTCGAGCACCCTCTGCTTGAGGGCCTCGTCGACGCGGCGGGCGCTCCCGTTGAAGGCCCTCGACGCCGTCGACTGCGAGACCCCGGCAGCACGAGCCACGTCCGACAGGGTGACGGGTCGGACGCGGTCTCCCGAGGAGGGCTGAGGCACCCCCTCAGGCTATCGCCCGGTCTACCGTCGCACCCACGTGATCGCGTTCGTCGGGTCGTACCGGCGGGAGCACTTCGCGCAGGAGAGCGGCCGGGTCGGCTTGCGGTAGCGGTGCACGACGTGGCCCGCGGGGCACGTGCCCACCCACGGGGCGAGATCCTCGGCGACCGCACCGTCGTGGAGCCGCTTGCCCTCGTAGCCGATCGATCGCGCGATCGCCTTCCACTTCGGGCCGTGGCCGGCCCGGTTGCCCGCCATGGCGTGCGCGACCTCGTGCAGCAGCACCTGGTGGATCTCGTCGTCCTCGTAGCGGGCGGCGAGGTACCGCGACACCGAGATTCGCTTCGTCGTGTAGTTGCACAGACCGGCGCGCGTCTTCGCATTGTCGAAGCCGAAGCTCCACGAGTCATCCAGGTGGAGCGAGATGAGGGTGCTCGCCCACGTGCGTACGCGCAATAGATCAGCCACTCATCGAGGCTAACCCGGCGGCAGCGGGCATCCGGATTGCAGGAAGGTTGCGGGGGATGATCGCCCCCTGTGGACAGCGGATGCTCTCCGTAGCGTTGCTCCCGTGAATCAGACAGAAGCCGACGAGCGGTTCGTTCTCCCCGAGGAGCGCATCGACCTCGATGCGGGATTCGGGCGGCTCCGACTCACCGAGCGCAGGCGGGACTTCGAGGCCGGACGGTCGGGTGGTCTCGGGATGGCCCTCGAGTCCCTCCTGCGCGGAGTATCGAACCTGCGCTAGCCGACCGGCGCGACGTCGAACTGCAGGATGCGATCGTCGCCGGCGCGCATGGTGCCCCGGCCGTCAGTGTTGTTCGTCGCGAACCACAGCGAACCGTCCGGGCCGGGGACGATGTCGCGGATGCGCCCGAACTGTTCCGTGAAGTGCTCCTGGATCACCCCCGTCGACGGCACGATCGACCAGACCCGCTCGCCGCCGAGTCCTGCGAGGAAGAGCGTTCCCCGGTAGTAGGCGAGCCCGCTCGGGCTCGCGTCGTCGGTGGGCCACTGCGCGACCGGGTCGGTGTACCCGGCGACCCCGCCGACGCCCTCGACGACCGGCCAGCCGTAGTTCGCGCCCGGCTCGATGAGGTTGAGCTCGTCCCAGGTGTCCTGGCCGAACTCGGCGGCCCACAGCCGGCCCTCGTCGTCCCACGCGATGCCTTGCGGGTTGCGGTGCCCGAGCGAGTACACGAGCGAGCCGGGGAACGGATTGTCGTCGGGCACGTCCCCGTCGAGCGTCATGCGCAGGATCTTGCCGTTGAGGCTCGAGGGATCCTGCGCGAGCGAGGGCACCGAGGCGTCGCCGACCGTGGCGTAGAGCATCCCGTCGGGCCCGACCTTGATGCGACCGCCGTTGTGGTTGCCCGCCTTGGCGATGCCGGTGAGGATGTCGGTGCCCGCGCCGAGGGAGTACCCGTCGAACGCGTTGCCGAGCAGCTCGAACTTGACGATCCGGTTGTCGGTGGCGGTCGTCAGGTAGGCGTAGAGGAACGAGTCGACCACCTCGATGCCGAGGAGCCCGCCCTCGCCCGCCGCGACGACGTCGGGCACGACCGCGACGTCGCGCAGGGCGCCGGAGGGGGTGAGCTCGCGGACCACGCCGCGGTCCCGCTCGCTGATGAGGGTCGATCCGCTCGCGAGCGGCACGATCGACCACGGCACGTCGAGCCCCTCGGTGATCGTGCCCACGCCGCCGGTGGGCATGACCGGCCCGAGACTCGCGGGGTCGACCGTGGGCGTCGGGCTCGGCGACGGCGACGAGGCGGACGGGGTCGGGGTGGGGGCAGGAGCGGCGGCGCAGCCCGCGAGGGCGAAGCCGGAGGCGAGCAGCAGGCCGGCGGTCACGGTCGATCGGCGCATGCTTCATCCCACCACGACTGGGCTGAGGATGCACCCACAACCGGCTCAGTCCGAGCCGGGCCTCACCTGGAAGATGCTCTTCGCCGGCGGCGGTGACGGGAGGGCCGTGGCATCCGTGACGACCGCAGCGGACCCGATGAACTCTCGCAGCTCGGCCTCGTCGACGACCTTGGAGGGGTGGGGTCCGGCGGCGAGCAACCGCGGCATCCAGTCGAGCGGCAGCGGCGACGGCGACGCGACGAAGACGATGTTGCCGAACCGGCGGCCCTTGAGGATCTGCGTCTCGGCGAGCGCGGCGACGTGGCCGAACACCTCTGACAGGGTCGCCGCCTGGCCGCGAGCGAACGCGAGGCCGGGTCCGTCCGCGATGTTGGCGAGCAGGATGCCGCGAGCCGACAGCAGTCGCGCCGCCGAGCGGTAGAACTCCACCGACGTCACGTGCGCGGGAGTCCGCGCCCCGCTGAACACGTCCACGACGAGGAGGTCGACCTGGCCCGTGAGTCCGGCGGGCAGCTTCTCGAGCACCTCGCGGGCATCCCCGTGACGGACCCGGATGCTCGCCCGCGACGACCACGGAAGCTCCTGCCGCACGAGCTCGACGAGCTCCGACTCGAGCTCCACGACCTGCTGCCGCGACCCGGGGCGGGTCGCCTCGACGTAGCGGGGCAGCGTGAGGGCGCCCGCCCCGAGGTGGACGGCGGTGATCGGTTCGCCGGGCATCCCGATCTGGTCGATGACGTGCCCCATGCGCTGCACGTACTCGAAGAACAGTTGGGTGGGGTCGTCGAGGTTGACGTGGGACTGCGGGGTACCGTCGACAGTGAGCGTGTACGCGCCGGGAACCCACTTGTCGGGCGTAATGACGGCGTGCATGCCACTATGGGTCAGCGTTCTGTGCGGAAAGTCAGCCACCACATGACACTGCCACACCGGGAGGTTTTCGTGTCCGTCTTCGACAAACTCGGGGGAGAAGCGGCGATCGCGCTCGCCGTCGACGACTTCTCCGCGCGGATGACCGCCGATCCCGAGCTCGCCGGTTGGTTCGAGGAGCTCGACCTCGAGGCCCTCAAGCACCACCAGCGCGCCTTCCTCGCGGTCGCCCTCGGCGGCCCGGAAGAGTACAGCGGCCGCAGCATGCGCACCGCGCACGCCGGTCTCGGCATCACCGATCACGCCTACACGCGAACGGTCGCGCACCTCGCCGACGCGCTCACCGCGCTCGGGGCGGACCCCGAGCTCGTTGCCACGGTCGTGCGCCGGGTCGAGCTCATGCGCGCCGCGATCGTTGACATACGGTGAGTTCATGACCGAGCCATCCCGCCCCGTCCCGCCGGGGCTCCGCGCCCAGCTCGACTCGCAGTCCTACCTCGGCCCCGCGACGTTCGGCATGCGCCCCCTCCTCACCGAGCCCGAGCAGCTCGACTCCTGGCAGCCCGACGTCGCTGTCATCGGGGCGCCGTGGGACGACAACACGACGTTCCGGCCGGGAGCGCGATTCGGCCCCCGGGCCCTCCGCGCGAGCACGTACGACCCGGGCACGTACCACCTCGACCTCGGCGTCGAGATCTTCGACCACCTCGAGGTCGTCGACTACGGCGACGCGATCATCAGCCACGGCATGTGGGAGCTGTCGAAAGCGGCGATCGAGCAGCGCGTCGGCGAGGTCGTCGACCGCGGGATCATCCCGTTCGTCCTGGGCGGCGACCACTCGATCACGTGGCCGACGGCGACCGCGGTCGCGCGGCACCACGGTTTCGGGAACGTCGCGATGATCCACTTCGATGCGCACGCCGACACCGCCGACATCCTCGAGGGAAACCTCGCCAGCCACGGAACGCCCATGCGCCGCCTCATCGAGTCGGGGGCGATCCCCGGCGAGAAGTTCATCCAGGTCGGCCTGCGCGGCTACTGGCCGGGCGAGGACGACCAGAAGTGGATGCGCGACCACGGCCTGAAGCACTTCATGATGCAGGAGTTCTGGGAGCGCGGCGTCCACGCGGTGCTCGCCGATCTCATCGCGGCGGGTCGGGAGCGCGGCGACAAGGTCTACATCTCCATCGACGTCGACGTGCTCGACCCCGCCCACGCCCCCGCGACGGGCACCCCGGAGCCGGGAGGCTTTGCGACGATCGACCTCCTGCGCATCGTGCGCGCGCTCGTGCTCGAGTTCGACGTCGTCGGCTTCGACGTCATGGAGGTCGCCCCGGCGTACGACCACGCCGACCTCACCGTCAATGCCGCTCACCGGCTCATCTGGGAGGCCTTCGCGGCGCTCGCCGTGAAGCGGCGCGATGCCGGGAACTGAGTAGTGGTTGCTCAGGTCGCCGCGACGACAGCGCCCTAGGCTCGAACCCATGAGCGTGTACGACGAGGTGGGCGGCGCCGCCGGGGTCAAGGCGGCGGTGACCGTGTTCTACAACCGGGTGACGGCGGATGACTCGCTGGCGCCCTGGTTCGAGGGCGTCGACCTCTCCCGGCTCAAGGCCCACCAGCGCGCGTTCCTCACCGCGGCCCTCGGAGGCCCCGAGCTCTTCGCCGGCCGCGACCTCGAGGTCGCGCACGAGGGGCTCGAGATCACCCCGGAAGCATTCGACGCCGTGGTGCAGCACCTCGCGGTCGCGCTGCACGACCTCGGCGTCGGCGACGACGCCATCGGCGAGGTGCGCGCCCGGATCGCGGTGCTGCGCGACCGGGTCGTCTCGCTGCAGACCGCCGCGGACTAGCCGAGGGCGGTTCAGCGCAGCGACGCGGCCTTGAGCTCGTGCCGACCGCGGATGCCGAGCTTGCCGTACAGCGACTGCAGGTGGTTGTCGACGGTCCGCGCCGAGAGGAAGAGCCGATCGGCGATCTCCTTGCTGCTCAGACCCTGAGCCGCGAGCGCGCCGATCTCGCGCTCGCGCCGGGTGAGCGGGCTGAGCTCCTCGGTGAACTGCAGCAGGGGGGTGGATGCTCCGCCGCACGCCCGGGCGTGCTCGTCCGCCGACGCCTGCAACGACACCGCCGCCCGGTGCTCCTCCGCCCGCCGCGCCGCGCGCGCGGCCGACGCGAACGCCTCCGCCGCGAACAGCCGTGCTCCGGACGCCGCCCACTCCTCGGCGACGGCGACGAGCCCGGCTCGGTCGCCCGTCGCCTCGGCCGCCGCGTGCCGGGCCTGCCGGTCGAACAATGCGCTGCCCGTCTCGCGGGCGAGTGCGGCGAGCAGGGGGGCGGCGTCCGCCGCGAAGCCGAGCCGGGTGAGGTGGAAGAGCATCACGGCCTCGAGGTAGCGGTGACCCGGGCGGCCGAAGCGCTCGGCGCCGCCGAGCAGCGCGGTGCGGGCGGCCGCGGCATCCCCGCTGAGGGCGCTCAGCCACGCGCGGGCGATCACGGCGCCGGGGACGTGGTCGGCGGGATCGGGAACGGTCGCGAGGGCGTCGCGCGCGGCCGCGGCGTCGCCGCGCGTGGCGAGCGTGATCGCGAGTCCGCACGCGGCGGGAACGTGGAGGCTGATGGGGCCGAGTGACAGGGCGCCGCTCATGGTGTCGAGATTCCAGCGCTCCGCGGCGTCGAGGTTGCCCCGCTCCCACTCGATGCGCGCGAGGAGGAATTCGATCGACCGCGCCACGATCTCGTCGTCAGCGACGAGCGACTCGAGCAGAGCCGACGTCGCCGACTGCAGCGCGCCGTCGAGGTCGCCGACGTGGAGCTGGACGGTCGCGAGCGTGGCGAGCGTGTTCGCCACGGTAAGCCCCGGGATCGCCGCCCCGTTGGTCGCCCGCGCGAAGTCGAGGGCGAGCCGGGCATCCCGCAGGGCCTCGTCCGTTCGCCCCAGGGCCGCGTGCGGCTGGGCTCGGGCAGAGGCGATGAGCGCGCGCTCGGCAGGGGAGTCCCCGAGCTCCACGTCGAGCCGGGCGAGCAGGGCGTCGGCCTCGATCGCGCGATTCTGGTAGAGCTCGATGAGGGATCGGGTGAGCACGAGCCCCACGTCGGGGGAGTCGAGCGACTGCTCCGCGGCGGCGACGACGCCGAGCCCCGCTTCGAGGCCGTCGTGGATGCTCGCGTGCGCCATCGCCGTCGTCGCGGCGATGGCGGTGCGCAGCTCCGGCGGCGCGTCCTCGGGGCGCGAGCGCGACAGGACAGCGAGCGCGTCGGCGGCCCGGCCCATCCTGAGGAGCGCCTCGCCCTGGAGGAGGAGCAGGTCGGGCCGGTCCCCGGCGACGCGGATGGCCGCGGCGGCGAGCCGGTCGACGGTCGCGTGGTCGCCCGCCTGTCGGGCGAGGCGCGCGGCGCTCGCGAGGAGCTCGGGGTCGGTCGCGCGACCCGCCTCGAGCCGCCACATCACGACGCGCAGGTCGTCGCTCGCGCTCGAGCGGTCGGCCTCGAGGATGCCGGCCTGCTCGAGGAGCACGTCCGAGACCCGCAGCCGGCTGAGCGAGCCGACGACCGCCCCCGCGTACTGCGGGTGCACCAGTCGCGCTGCGAGACCTCGCGGGCCGTCACCGAGCGCGACGATCCCCGCGGACTCGAGTCGGATGACAGCGGCCCGAGCGCCCTCGGCGCGCAACTGATCGACGGGCAGCTCGCCGCACAGCGCGAGCCGCTCGACGACGTCGCGCTCCGCGTCGTCGAGGTGGCGGAGCCGCGAGAGGATGAGGTCGCGGAGGGCGGGAGTGCCCACCGGCTCGCCGATGAGCTGCCACACCCCGGCGCGCTCGACGAGTCGCTCCGCCTCGAGGGCGCCGATCGCGAGCTCGCGGAGGAACAGCGGGTTGCCCGCCGTCGACTGGTGCAGCTCGACGGCCGTGCGGTGGGCGACGGCTCCGCCGAGGACGTCGGCGAGCAGGGCCTCGTAATCGGGCACGGTGAGCGGCGGCACGTCGACGCGCAGCGCAGCGTCGGCCGACCAGAGCGTCATGATCGGGTCGGGGAGGGGCTCGCCGTCGCGGACGGTCGCGAGGAGCCGAACGGACCCGGAGGCCACGAGCTGGGCGATGAGTGTCGTGGAGAGCGGGTCAAGGAGCGAGAGGTCGTCGACGACGAGCAGCGCCGGGCGGCCGGCCGAGGCATCCCTAACCGCCTCGGTGGCCCGCCGGAACAGCGCGCCGGCGTCGGTCGCGACCGCGTCGAGGGCATCGCGCCCGCTCGCGAAGAGCGGGGTGAGGGCGCCGAGCGGCACCGTCGCCATGATGGTGCTGGCCGTGACGGGGAAGGATGCCCAGCCGGTCGCCACGAGGGCCGCCGCGACCTCCGCCGCGAGCCGCGACTTGCCGACCCCCGAAGGGCCGTAGAGCACGGCGACGCGAGCGCCGTCGCCCGCCAACCAGCGGCGGAGCCGGTCGACGAGCGCTCCGCGGCCGACGAGCGGCCACCGGCTGTCGGCCGCTCGGGTGCCGGTCGGTGCGGAGCGGGTCACGGGTGCCTCCTCGGGCGGATGAAAGGGATTCTAGCGACGGGCGGAGTAAGTAATCGGCGGCGACTGAGTAACGGCGTCGTCGAGATTGAGCAGCACCTCCCCATCCGGCGCCCGGGGGGTCGACGGCACTGTTGTCGATGTGCCCATCGGCACACCGACCCCTCATCCTCAACACTTCCGAAGGACGATCATGCCTGCTCCGCTCGAGTCGCCCGCACGCCGCTTCCGGCCCGTGGCGATCACCCCCGACCCCCTCCGCATCGGCGCGATGATCCTCGTGATCATTCTCACGATCGGCTTCAGCCTCTGGGCCGTGCTACCCGCCTTCGCCGACGACCCCGTCGACCTCCCCCCGGTCGCTGCCGACGACTACTTCTCCGGGACCGAGGACTCCGTCATCACCGGCAGCGTGTGCGGCAACGACTCGGACCCGGAGGCCGGCGACCTCGACGCCGTCGGGTGGGGCACCCCGTCCGCCGGCGGCCAGCTCGACTACAACGGCTCGAGCTGCGAGTTCTGGTACTACCCGCCGGCGGGCTTCTCCGGCGTCTCGACGTTCACCTACTTCGCCCACGACCACGTGCAGTCGAGCATCGCGCCCGCGACGGTCACGGTCGAGGTGACGCCCGTGGACGACCCGGCTCCCGTCAACACCGCGCCCGTCGCGGTCGACGACTACTACTCGACGCCGGCGGGCGAGACCCTCACCGCGCCCGTCTCGATCCTCGCGAACGACACGGACGCCGAGGGCGACGCCCTCGTCGTCGACTGGAACTCTGGGCCGCCGTCGGGGCTCCTCACCCTCGACTCGGGGACGGGCCTGTTCACCTACGTTCCTGCTGCGGGCTACTCCGGCCCGGTCACCTTCACCTACTACGTCTACGACGGCACCGACACGAGCAACTACGCGACCGTGACGATCACCGTCATCGACGACGACCCGGACGTCAACCACGTGCCCGTCGCGGTCGCCGACGCCTACGTCACCGGCAAGAACCAGAAGCTCGTGATCCCGGCCCCCGGCGTCGTCGTCAACGACACCGACGCCGATGGGGATCCGCTGATGTTCTCCCTCACGGCGCCCGTCGGCGGCAAGCTCCCCGGCGAGATGCTGCTCAACGACCTCGACGGAACGATGTACTACACGCCCCCGACGGATTTCACGGGAACGCGTACCTGGAGCTCGCGGGCGTGGGACGGCATCGACTACTCCGCGCCGGTGGACCTCGTCATCGAGGTGACCGAGGAGCCCGTCGACTACGCGGAACCGGTCGCCGTCGACGACGAGTACTCGGTCGTGACGGGGACGACGCTCTCGGTGCCCGCGCCCGGGATTCTCGGCAACGACTCCGACGCCGACTCGGGCTTCAGCCTCACGTCCTACATCGTGCCCGACCACGGCGCGATCACCTCAATGTCGCCGCTCACCGGTGCCTTCGAGTACGTGCCCGCCGCCGGGTTCGTCGGCGACGACAGCTTCACGTACGTCGCCGTCGACCCGCAGGGCGGCGAGAGCAACTCCGCGACCGTCATCATCCACGTCCTCGCCGAGGTCCCGGCGCCCGAGGCGGGCGCGCCGGTGGCGATGGATGACGCGTACACCGTCGCCGAGGGCGGCACGCTCTCGGTGTCGAGCCTCCTGGGCGTGCTCGTCAACGACTCCGACCCCGACGGCGACCTGCTCTCCGTCTCGGGAACGAACGACCTCTCGGACGGAACGCTCTCGGTGGATCCTTCGGGCGGCTTCGACTACACGCCGTCGGCCGGCTTCACGGGTGACGCGACGTTCGAGTACCGCGTGACGGATGGCTCGAACCTCTCCGAGTGGGCGACGGTGACGATCACCGTGACCCCCGCGGAGTCGGCTCCCGAGCTGCCCACCCAGCCGGACGGCCCGGGCGACGCACCTAGCGGGGCGTCGGACGGCTCGCCGACGGGCACCGGCGCGGCGGGCCTGGCGTCGACGGGCAGCAGCGTGAGCGCCCTCGCGGCGTTCAGCGCGCTCCTGCTCGTCGCGATCGGGGCGGTGGTGATGCGGCGCGGCCGTGCTCGGAGCGGCGTCCGGTAGCGCGCATCCCCTCCCCGGGAGCGGGGTAGCCTCTGGTCGGGCTGCCCCGCTCCTTCGCGTGTCGGGTACCCGACCGTTTCCCGATCCGCAACCCCTTGCCCCCCGAACGGGGGTCATGCTTGCCTGAGAGCACGGAGAACAAGGGAGTTTCCAGTGCGCTCACGATTCCGCATCCTCGTGCCCACCGTGCTCGCCGCGGTCGCGCTCGTCGCCACCCCGCTCGCCGCCCACGCGGGCGGAGGCGGCCATCCCGACGGCGACGTCGCCACCCTCGAGCGCTACGCCGCGGACACGTGGGCGTCTCTCGTGGCGATGACCGACGAGGCGACCGGCCTGCCGTCCGACAACATCGAGGGCGACCTCTCGGCGCCGTCCGCGTACACGTCGCCGACGAACATCGGCGGCTACCTGTGGTCGACAGTCGTCGCCCGCGACCTCGGCATCATCGACCGCCACGAGGCGCGCGACCGGCTGACGACGACGCTCTCGACTCTCGCCTCCCTCGAGAAGCACGAGCCGAGCGGCATGTTCTACAACTGGTACTCGCCGGCGGACGGCTCGAAGCTCACGACCTGGCCGGACAGCGGCGACGTCGTGCATCCCTTCCTCTCCACCGTCGACAACGGCTGGCTCGCCGCCGCTCTGCGCGTGGTGGCGAAGGCGGAGCCGAGCCTCAAGCGCGAGGCGCTCGCCCTCTACGACGCGATGGACTTCTCGTGGTTCCACGACCTGAGCGCCCGCGAGGGCGTGAGCCTCAACCGCGGTGGCTTCTGGGTGGACCCGCCGGGCGACGGATGCGCGGTGCCCGGCAACTACGCGGGCTCCGGGCCCGACGTCTACTACACGTGCCACTGGTACGACACGACGGTGAGCGAAGCGCGCATCGCGACCTACATCGGCATCGCCAACGGCCAGATCCCCGCGACCGCCTATTACGGCACGTACCGCACGATGCCCGACCAGGGCTGCGACTTCGGCTGGCAGGAGCAGAAGCCCGTCGGCGAGACCCGCGAGTACCTCGGGGTCAGCGTCTTCGAGGGAACGTACGAGTATGCGGGGATGCGCCTCGTGCCGTCGTGGGGCGGCAGCATGTTCGAGGCCCTCATGCCCGACCTGTTCGTGCCCGAGGCCGAGTGGGGGCCGAGGTCGTGGGGCCTCAACCACCCGGCGACCGTGGAGGCGCAGCGCTGGCACGGCATGGAGGAGGCCGGCTACGGCTACTGGGGATTCTCGCCCGCGAGCGACCCGTTCGCGTCCTACCGCGAGTACGGGGTCGAGCACCTCGGGATCAGCTCCGACGGCTACGCGAGCGACGCCGAGTCGACGGACGTCGACACCGGGTACGAGGGATGCCGCGACGCGACCAATCCCGACCCCGCCTTCGGCGACGGCGTCGTGACGCCGCACGCCGCCTTCCTCGCCCTTCCCTACGACGAGGATGCCGTGCTCGAGAACCTCGCCGGGCTCGAGAACGACCTCGGCGCGTACGGTCCGGGCGGGTTCTACGATGCGGTCGCGGTGGGCAGCGGCACGATCGCGGACCGGTACCTGTCGCTCGACCAGTCGATGATCATGGCCGCGATCGGCAATGCGCTGCTCGATGACCGGCTCAAGGACTACTTCGTCGACAAGCGGTTCGAGCGAGCCATCCGACCGCTCGTCGAGGCGCAGGTCTTCGGCACCGTGCTGGTTCCCTGAGGCCCTCGAAGGGACGCCGCCCCGCGCTTATAGCCGATCCAGCGAATCAGGTCAAGAAAAAGCTTGCAATGGCGCGTCGAACCGGCCTATAGTTGTTCTTTGCGCTCCCAGACACCCATGCCGTCATATTGTGGACAGCTGGCGCGCCCCGAGTATAGCGGCGGGGCAAATCTTTCGTGGGTCCTGGTGAGTCTTCCATTGCCGACCGTCATTTGATGACATGAGGGCCCTCGAGAGGGTCCACGGAGGTTAGTTCCTTGGCTGCTGCGCGCACCGCGTCCACCAAAAAGTCCCCCAAGAACGGCCGGAACGCATCCCGGCTCTCGTTCGCCAAGATCACCGACACCCTGACGGTTCCCGATCTGCTCGCGCTGCAGACCGAGAGCTTCGACTGGCTCGTCGGGAACGACGTCTGGAAGGAGCGCGTGGCCGCCGGTGAGGCCGCCGGGCGCACCGACCTCGCGACCCGCAGCGGCCTCGAGGAGATCTTCGAGGAGATCTCCCCGATCGAGGACCTCGGCGAGACCATGCAGCTCTCCTTCGCCGAGCCGGAGCTCGAGGAGCCCAAGTACTCGATCGACGAGTGCAAGGAGCGCGGCAAGACCTACGCCGCGCCGCTCTACGTGAACGCCGAGTTCATGAACCACCTCACCGGTGAGATCAAGACCCAGACGGTCTTCATGGGCGACTTCCCGCTCATGACCGAGAAGGGCACCTTCATCATCAACGGCACCGAGCGCGTCGTCGTGTCGCAGCTCGTCCGTTCGCCCGGCGTCTACTTCGACCGCACGCCCGAGAAGCTCTCCGACAAGGACATCTACTCGGCCCGCATCATCCCGAGCCGCGGTGCCTGGCTCGAGTTCGAGATCGACAAGCGCGACCAGGTCGGCGTCCGCATCGACCGCAAGCGCAAGCAGTCGGTGACCGTCTTCCTCAAGGCCCTCGGCCTCACGAGCGAGCAGATCCTCGAGGAGTTCAAGGGCTTCCCGTCGATCGAGCTCACCCTCGAGAAGGACGCCATCCTCACCAAGGAGGAGGCGCTCAAGGACATCTACCGCAAGCTCCGTCCGGGCGAGCAGGTCGCCGCCGAGGCCGCCCGCGCGCTCCTCGACAACTTCTACTTCAACCCGAAGCGCTACGACCTCGCCAAGGTCGGCCGCTACAAGATCAACCGCAAGCTCGGTCTCGACACGGACATCAAGGAGTCCGTGCTCACCATCGAGGACATCATTGCGACGATCAAGTACCTGGTCGCCCTCCACGACACCTCGTCGCCCATCGTCACCGTGCACGACAACAACACGGCGACCATCAAGGGCGTCCGCGACGGCAAGAAGGTGGATGTCCGGCTCGACGTCGACGACATCGACCACTTCGGCAACCGCCGCATCCGCGCCGTGGGCGAGCTCATCCAGAACCAGGTCCGTACCGGACTGTCCCGCATGGAGCGCGTCGTCCGCGAGCGCATGACCACTCAGGACATCGAGGCGATCACGCCGCAGACCCTGATCAACGTGCGCCCCGTCGTCGCCGCGATCAAGGAGTTCTTCGGAACGAGCCAGCTGTCGCAGTTCATGGACCAGAACAACCCGCTCGCCGGCCTCACGCACAAGCGCCGCCTCTCGGCCCTCGGCCCCGGCGGTCTCTCGCGTGAGCGCGCGGGCGTCGAGGTCCGCGACGTCCACCCGTCGCACTACGGCCGCATGTGCCCGATCGAGACCCCGGAAGGCCCGAACATCGGCCTCATCGGCTCGCTCGCCTCGTTCGCGCGCATCAACGCGTTCGGCTTCATCGAGACGCCGTACCGCCGCGTCGAGAACGGCAAGGTCACGTCGAAGATCGACTACCTGACCGCGAGCGAGGAGGACGACTTCATCGTCGCCCAGGCCAACGCGCCGCTCACCGCCGACTCGCACTTCGCCGAGCCCCGCGTGCTCGCGCGCAAGAAGGGCGGCGAGGTCGACCTGATCCCCGTCGACCAGATCGGCTACATGGATGTCTCGCCGCGCCAGATGGTGTCGGTCGCGACCTCGCTCATCCCCTTCCTCGAGCACGATGACGCGAACCGCGCCCTCATGGGTGCGAACATGCAGCGTCAGGCGGTGCCGCTGCTGCGCAGCGAGTCCCCGCTCGTCGGAACCGGTATGGAGGGCTTCGCGGCCATCGACGCCGGCGACGTCATCACCGCCGAGAAGGCCGGTGTCGTCTCCGAGGTGTCGGCCGACGTCGTCACCGTGCAGCTCGACGAGGGCGGCACGCAGGACTACTACCTGCGCAAGTTCGACCGCTCCAACCAGGGCACGAGCTACAACCACCGCGTCATCGTGAGCGCGGGCGACCGCGTCGAGGCCGGTCAGGTCCTCGCCGACGGCCCCGCGACGGAGAACGGCGAGCTCGCGCTCGGCAAGAACCTCCTCGTCGCGTTCATGCCGTGGGAGGGCCACAACTTCGAGGACGCGATCATCCTGTCCCAGAACCTCGTGAAGGACGACGTGCTCTCGTCGATCCACATCGAGGAGTACGAGGTGGATGCCCGCGACACGAAGCTCGGCAAGGAGGAGATCACCCGTGATCTCCCCAATGTGAGCCCGGAGCTGCTCGCCGACCTCGACGAGCGCGGGATCATCCGCATCGGCGCCGAGGTCCGCCCCGGCGACATCCTCGTCGGCAAGGTCACGCCGAAGGGCGAGACCGAGCTGTCGGCCGAGGAGCGCCTGCT
This sequence comes from Antiquaquibacter soli, assembly GCF_030580675.1. Lineage (GTDB taxonomy): Bacteria > Actinomycetota > Actinomycetes > Actinomycetales > Microbacteriaceae > Rhodoglobus > Rhodoglobus soli. Next base: position 303,107 of record NZ_JAUQUB010000002.1, read on the forward strand.
GCGCGCCATCTTCAACGAGAAGAGCCGCGAGGTGCGCGACACCTCGCTCAAGGTTCCGCACGGTGAAGAGGGCACGATCATCGCGGTCAAGGAGTTCAACGCCGACAACGACGACGAGCTCGGCTCGGGCGTCAACCAGCGCGTCGTGGTCTACATCGCCCAGAAGCGCAAGATCACCGCGGGCGACAAGCTCGCCGGTCGTCACGGCAACAAGGGCGTCATCGCGAAGATCCTGCCCGTCGAGGACATGCCGTTCCTCGCGGACGGCACGCCGGTCGATGTGATCCTCAACCCGCTCGGCATCCCCGGCCGCATGAACTTCGGCCAGGTGCTCGAGACCCACCTCGGGTGGGTCGCCAAGCAGGGCTGGGAGGTCGAGGGCAACCCGAAGTGGGCGGCCGAGCTCCCCGAGTCCGCGCGCAGCGCGGCACCCGGCACGAAGGTCGCGACCCCCGTCTTCGACGGTGCGCTGGAGGAGGAGATCGCCGGTCTCCTCGACTCGACCCTCAAGACGCGCGACGGCGAGCGCCTCATCGACTCCTCGGGCAAGACGCGACTCTTCGACGGTCGCTCGGGCGAGCCGTTCCCGGACCCGATCTCGGTCGGCTACATGTACATCCTGAAGCTGCACCACCTCGTGGACGACAAGATCCACGCGCGGTCGACGGGCCCCTACTCGATGATCACCCAGCAGCCGCTCGGTGGTAAGGCGCAGTTCGGTGGCCAGCGATTCGGCGAGATGGAGGTGTGGGCGCTCGAGGCCTACGGTGCCGCGTACGCCCTCCAGGAGCTCCTCACGATCAAGTCCGACGACATCCTCGGCCGCGTCAAGGTGTACGAGGCGATCGTCAAGGGCGAGAACATCCAGGAGCCGGGCATCCCCGAGTCCTTCAAGGTCCTCATCAAGGAGATGCAGTCGCTCTGCCTGAACGTCGAGGTCCTCTCGGCCGACGGCACCGCGGTGAACCTGCGCGACACGGATGACGAGGTCTTCCGCGCCGCGGAGGAGCTGGGCATCAACATCTCCACGCGCTTCGAGTCGTCGTCGATCGACGAGATCTAAGCCGGCCGATACACAGAGTTTCGAAGACAGAAGTTTCGAAGAGAGAAGACACAGTTGCTCGACGTTCACGCGTTTGACGAGATCAAGATCGGCCTCGCGACTGCTGACGACATCCGTCGTTGGTCGCACGGTGAGGTCAAGAAGCCCGAGACCATCAACTACCGCACCCTGAAGCCCGAGAAGGACGGCCTGTTCGGAGAGCAGATCTTCGGGCCGTCCCGCGACTGGGAGTGCTCGTGCGGCAAGTACAAGCGAGTCCGGTTCAAGGGCATCGTGTGCGAGCGCTGCGGCGTGGAGGTCACCAAGTCCTCCGTCCGCCGCGAGCGCATGGGCCACATCGAGCTCGCCGCCCCGGTCACCCACATCTGGTACTTCAAGGGAGTGCCGAGCCGCCTGGGCTACCTGCTCGACATGGCGCCGAAGGACCTCGAGAAGGTCATCTACTTCGCCGCCTACATGATCATCTCGGTGGATGAGGAGGGCCGTCACCAGGACCTCCCCGGCCTCGAGAACGAGATCCGTCTCGAGATCAAGACGCTCGAGGGCCAGCGCGACGCCCGCATCGCGGACCGTCTCGCCCGCCTCGAGGAGGACCTCGCGGCGCTCGAGGCCGAGGGTGCCAAGGCCGACCAGAAGCGCAAGGTCAAGGACGGCGCCGAGAAGGAGATGGGCCAGACCCGCAAGGCCTTCGACGAGCAGATCGCCCAGCTCGAGCGCGTGTGGGATGACTTCCGCAACCTCAAGGTCGGCGACCTGAAGCCCGAGGACTCGGTGTTTCAGGAGCTGCAGGACCGCTTCGGCATGTACTTCGAGGCCTACATGGGCGCCGAGGCCATCCAGAAGCGCCTGCAGGCGTTCGACCTGGATGCCGAGAGCGAGAAGCTGCACGACGAGATCGCCAACGGCAAGGGCCAGAAGAAGATCCGCGCCATCAAGCGCCTCCGGGTCGTCAACTCCTTCCTGCAGACCGGCAACTCGCCGGCGGCCATGGTGCTCGAGGTCGTCCCGGTGATCCCGCCGGAGCTGCGCCCGATGGTGCAGCTCGACGGCGGCCGCTTCGCGACCTCCGACCTCAACGACCTCTACCGTCGTGTGATCAACCGCAACAACCGACTCCGCCGCCTGCTCGACCTCGGTGCCCCCGAGATCATCGTCAACAACGAGAAGCGCATGCTGCAGGAGGCGGTCGACGCCCTCTTCGACAACGGCCGTCGCGGTCGTCCCGTCACGGGCACCGGCAACCGCGCCCTCAAGTCCCTGAGCGACATGCTCAAGGGAAAGCAGGGCCGCTTCCGCCAGAACCTGCTCGGCAAGCGCGTCGACTACTCGGGCCGTTCGGTCATCATCGTCGGTCCGCAGCTCAAGCTGCACCAGTGCGGTCTGCCCAAGCAGATGGCGCTCGAGCTGTTCAAGCCGTTCGTCATCAAGCGCCTCATCGACCTCAGCCACGCTCAGAACATCAAGAGCGCCAAGCGCATGGTCGAGCGGTCGCGCCCGCAGGTGTGGGATGTGCTCGAGGAGATCATCCGCGAGCGCCCCGTGCTGCTCAACCGCGCCCCCACCCTGCACCGCCTCGGCATCCAGGCCTTCGAGCCGCAGCTCGTCGAGGGCAAGGCCATCCAGCTCCACCCGCTCGTGTGCGCGGCGTTCAACGCCGACTTCGACGGTGACCAGATGGCCGTCCACCTCCCCCTCTCGGTGGAGGCGCAGGCGGAGGCGCGCGTGCTCATGCTCGCGAGCAACAACATCCTCAAGCCGTCCGACGGCCGCCCGGTGACGCTCCCGACGCAGGACATGATCATCGGCCTGCACCACCTGACCACCCTCAAGGAGGGTGCGACCGGTGAGGGCCGCGCGTTCGCGTCCGTCGCCGAGGCGATCCTCGCGCACGACCAGCACACGCTCGACCTCAACGCGAAGGTGCGGATCCGTCTCGACGGCATCCACTTCGCCGAGGGCCAGGCGCCGGAGGGCTTCGAGGAGGGCAAGACCGTCCTGCTCGAGACCACCCTCGGTCGCGCGCTCTTCAACGAGGCACTCCCGGCGGACTACCCCTACGTGGAGGCTGTGGCCGACAAGGGCCAGATCTCGGCGATCGTCAACGACCTCGCCGAGCGCTACCCGAAGGTCGAGGTCGCCGCGGCGCTCGACCGGATCAAGGACGCCGGGTTCTACTGGGCGACCCGCTCGGGTGTGACCGTGTCGCTGTCCGACATCGTGACCCCGCCGACGAAGCCCGCGATCATCGCCGGCTACGAGAAGCAGGCCGCGAAGGTCCAGGACCAGTTCGACAAGGGTCTGACGACCGACGCGGAGCGCCGCCAGGAGCTCATCGAGATCTGGAACAAGGCGACCGCCGAGGTGGCCACCGCGATGCAGGAGAACTTCGCCGCCGACAACAACATCAACCGCATGGTGTCGTCGGGAGCGCGTGGTAACTGGATGCAGGTGCGCCAGATCGCCGGTATGCGCGGCCTCGTGTCGAACCCGAAGGGTGAGATCATCCCGCGTCCGATCGTGCACTCCTACAAGGAGGGCCTCACCGTGGCCGAGTACTTCATCTCGACCCACGGTGCGCGCAAGGGCCTCGCCGACACCGCTCTGCGTACCGCTGACTCGGGCTACCTGACGCGTCGACTCGTCGACGTCTCGCAGGACGTCATCATCCGCGAGGACGACTGCGGCACGACCAAGGGCCTCGAGCTCGTGATCGCGACGAAGGATGCTGACGGCAAGCCCGTCCGCGACCCCAACGTCGAGAACTCGGTCTACGCCCGCAGCCTCGCCGAGGACGCGGTCGACAGCAAGGGCAACGTCGTCGCCCCCGCGGGCAGCGACGTCGGCGACGTCCTCATCGACACGCTCATCGCCGCGGGCGTCGAGCACATCAAGGTGCGCTCGGTGCTCACGTGCGAGTCGGCCGTCGGTGTCTGCGCGGTCTGCTACGGCCGTTCGCTCGCGACCGGTCTGCTCGTCGACATCGGCGAGGCGGTCGGCATCATCGCCGCCCAGTCGATCGGCGAGCCCGGCACCCAGCTGACGATGCGTACCTTCCACACCGGTGGTGTCGCGTCGGCGGACGACATCACGCAGGGTCTTCCCCGCGTGACCGAGCTCTTCGAGGCCCGCACCCCGAAGAGCGCGTCGCCGATCGCCGAGGCCGCCGGCCGCATCTCGATCGAGGACACGGACCGCACCCGCAAGGTCATCCTCACGCCGGACAACGGCGACGAGCCGATCGCCTACCCGGTGCTGCGCCGCGCGACCCTCCTCGTCGAGGACGGTCAGCACGTCGAGCTCGGTCAGCAGCTGCACGTCGGAAACCTCGACCCCAAGGAGGTCCTCCGGGTCAAGGGCGTCCGCGCGGTGCAGCAGCACCTCGTCGACGGCGTGCAGGGCGTGTACCGCTCGCAGGGCGTGCCGATCCACGACAAGCACATCGAGGTCATCGTCCGTCAGATGCTGCGCAAGGTCACCGTCGTCGACCACGGCGACACCGAGCTGCTCCCGGGTGAGCTCGTCGACCGTCAGAAGTACAACGAGATCAACCGCGCCGCTCTCACCGAGGGCAAGCAGACGGCATCCGCCCGCCAGGAGGTCATGGGAATCACCAAGGCCTCGCTCGCAACGGAGTCGTGGCTGTCGGCCGCGTCGTTCCAGGAGACCACGCGTGTTCTCACGCAGGCCGCCATGGAGGGCAAGTCCGACCCGCTCATGGGTCTCAAGGAGAACGTCATCATCGGAAAGCTCATCCCGGCCGGTACCGGCCTGGCGCGCTACCGCGACGTCTCCGTCGAGGCGACCGACGAGGCGAAGGCGGAGCGGTACCCCAACCGCATCTTCTCCGACGACTTCGGCGTGAGCGAGTCCGACCTGAGCTTCGTCGACTTCGACAGCTTCAGCTCCGACGACTACACCCCGGGCACCTACAACTAAGGCGACCCGAACGACGGCCCGTCACCCTCCGGGGTGGCGGGCCGTCGTCGTTCGTGCGGCGGGTGGGCTGGCGTCGCGGATGCTCAGCCCGCGAGCACGACGTCGCGCCGCTGCATCCCTAACCCGTCCACGAGGATCGTGGCGATCTCGTCGCGTCCCTCGGGCAGCAGCCGGGCGACGACGCGACCGTCCGTCGCCGACCGCAGCGCCTCGGCGACGCGCGAACGCACCGAGTCGAGCACGGCGGGGTCGGCCTCGGCCGGGTAGAGATCGTCGAGGAGGACCACCTCGATCCCTCGGCGGCGGGCATCCCGTGCCGCCTCGACCACCTCGGGGGCGACGAGGGCCCGAGCGCGAAGCCCGTCCCTCAGCTGCGCCTCCGCGACCGCGAAGTCGAGGCGGTCCTCGGCGGTGAGCGGCTCCCCGCTGACGATCCGCGCGAGCAGGGGAGTGGCGATCGCGTCGAGCTCCGCGAGCCGGGCGTTGCGCTCGGCCGTCGTGGCGAGCTGCGCTGCTTCGACGGCGGCCCGCGTCGACGTCTCAGCGCTCAGTCGGAGGATGCTCGCCGACGTGCGTCGCAGCCCGTAGACGAACAGCGTGCTCACGAGCAGGATGGGCAGCTGCTTGCCGATGAGCAGGACCGCGACAACGGGCCCGAAGCCCATCGAGACGGTGGCGGCGGCGATCACGGCGGAGAGCGCAGCGAAACCCAGCCACGAGATGACCTGGCGTCCGCGCAGACCGACGAAGAACATGCTCACGGTGCCGGCGCCGTAGTACCACTGCGAGTGCCCACCCGGCTCGCGAAGCTGCCAGGAGATGAGGACGGCGGTTGCGACCCACGCCGCGGCCACGACGATCGCGGTCGTCCGCGACATCGGCTCGGCGCGGTCGAGGGTGAGCAGCACTCCCACGGCGACGAGGATCGCGATCCCGTGGAGGGTCGGCAGGGGTGAGACGACCTCGTCGAGGGACCACAGGGCGAGCGCCGCCATCGTCACCACGTAGCCCCAGATGAGCACCCGCGTGCCCGGGCCGGTGAGGGCGACGAGCTCGAGGCGCTGCGCCGCGGGGCTCACGATTCGCTCCAGCCGAGTGCGACGACCGTTCCGCTGCCCGGACGGCTGCTCACCGCGGCACGACCGCCGGGGAGCGCGGCGAGGCGGCCCTGGATGCTCACCGGGATGCCGAGGCGGTGGGGTGCGACATCCCGCGGGTCGAAGCCGCGACCGTCGTCCTGCACGATCACCTCGACGCCCGAGTCCGTGAGCACGACGTTGACCGCGCGATGGCGCGCTTCGGGGGCGTGGGTGAGACTGTTGCGCGCGGCCTCCGCGGTCGCCTCCGCGAACGCCTCCGCCACAGCTCCGGGAATGGACTCGGTCCGCGAGCCGTGCTGCGAGAACGCGAAGGCGAGGGAGGCGTCGAGGACCACGGAGCGGATGCGCGAGACGAAGGTCGCCGCATCCACCTCGCCGCTGCTCTCGGGCCGGCCGAGTCTGAGCGCCTCGAGCTGCGCGAGCGCGTCGGCCGCTTGCGACCGCACGCTCGCGAGCAGGGACCCGTCGTCTCGCGAGGCGTAGAACAGGGTGCTCATGACCTCGTCGTGCACGAGCGCATCGAGCCGGGCCTGCTCCTGGGCCCGGGCGGTCGCGGCCGCCGACCTCGCCGCCGTCTCGCGGAGCTCCGCCGTGGCCGCATCGACGATGGCCGCGTTGCGCAGAGATACGCTCGCGAGGGCGGTGAAGAGCCCCGCGAGAGTCACGGTGAGCAGGGCGTACTGGAGCGGCACGACGAGGTCGGTGCCGTCGAGGGAGATGTAGCGCACGACGCCCACGACCGCGGCGTTCAGCAGGAGGTACGCCCACGCGATCCAGGCACGCCACGCGATCGTCGCCGGGACCGAGCCGAGCGCCGTCATCTCGAGCACCCAGGGGTTGAGGTTGCCCGGCGTGGAGTGGTCGAGCGCCGGCAACCACGCGAGCTGCACGACGACGAAGACGATGGCGTAGATGCCGTGAGCGATGCGGATGCCCGGCATCGGCACGAGGAACGTGACGACCGCCACGAACCCCAGTCCCCCGAAGATCGCGCCGGCCGCGAACGGGGTGTACCACGGCTGCAGGTAGGACGCGGCGTCGAGCATCCCGCCGACGGCCGTGCCGCCCAGCAGCAATGCCGCGGCCGCGGTCACGACGGTGATGGTGCGCGCGACGCGCTCCTCAGCGTGCGGGCCGAACCCGTCGAGCGCACCGAGGCGCTGACGCTCCGCGGTGGCGGCGCTCATTGCTCGGGGGCGGGCAGGATGCCGTCCTCCACGGCCCGCTTGTAGAGGTCCACCTTGGTGTGGGCCGGTCGGCCGGCGATGGCGTACTTGTAGCGGATGCGGCGGACGTACTCGGCGACGGTTCCGGTCGAGAGCCCGGCGCGGTTCGCGACCGTCACCGACTTGTCCCCGCCGGCGTAGAGCGCGAGCACCTCGCGCTCTTTGGGGCTGAGTCCCGCGGAGGCCAGCAAGGGGTCGGCGTCGAGGGCCGCCGCCCACTCGGTGGTGGCGACGGTGACGCCGCGCGCCGCGCTGCGCACCGCCTCGACGATGGTGTCGCGCGACTCGGACTTGCGGACGATGCCGAGCACGCCGCCCCGCGACGCGGTGCGCAGCTCGGCGGCGTTGTCGGCAGCGGTGAAGGCGAGTACCCGCGCCCCGGCGGCGTGCAGCACGGAGAGGTTGTGCGCGATCGTCGACCCGTCGGAGAGGCGGATGTCGAGGACGACGAGATCGAGAGTCGGCACGATCGGCAGGATGTCGTCGACTCGGGTCGAGGACTGCACGAGGTGGAGATCCTCAGCGCCGGCGAGGAGGGAGGCGAAGCCGAGCTGCACGGTCTCGTGATCGTCGACGTGCGCGATGCGCAGCGCGCGCACCCGCTCGGACTCTCGCGACATCGCCCCTCCCGTTGTTGCTATGAGAATGCCACGTTTCGTCGGGATGCACCCGCACTGACCCCCGAACGGGTGTCAGTGGATTCGACGACTGCGGACTGTTCTGTCCACTGCAACGATGGTAGTAACCCGAGCACAACGGAGCCGCAAGCCGTGAATCGCCCCGCCATAAACGACCTCCTGGGCGGAATCCTGTCCGGATGGTACGAGTCCATCGCCGAGTGGATGCCGCCCGGCCAGTGGGGTGCCGACACGTGCGCCCTGTGCCGCACCTCCCTCCTCGCTGACTGCGTCGAGACCTCCGAGTGGCCCCACGAACTCATCCACCAGCTCGCCTCCACCCTCGAGTCGCTGAGCCTGCAGGTGTTCGACTCACTGACCGTGAACGGCTCCTTCGAGGAGGTGCGCGAGTACATCGCCTCGCGCGTCCGAGACAGCGCCGACGACCTGCGGGACGTGCTCGCCGAGTGCGTCGAGCCCCGGGTCGAGGCCTGGGCTCAGGGGGAGCTCGAGCGGGGTCTCGTCAGGGTCGACCTCTTGTCCTGACCCACCCGAGCCGCCTTCCGCATCGAACCCGATCGAGCGCGGGAGGCAGCGGCGGTCCGCGGGCGAGGGAGCTCCCGCGGACTGCCGCGGTTCGCGCGCTGCGCTGCCCCCCGGTTGCGGGACTGGTAGCGGTGTGACGCGTGTGGATAGCGTGGGACGTCGCTATCACTGGGGGGTGAAAGAATGGCGTCGCTCACCGAGATCCTCATCCTGCGCGGCGTCATGCCGATCGAGAGCCTCGACAGCATGTCGGGTGCCGCCGACGAGGAGAGCACGGTCCGTGACCTGCTCGAGCGCGGAGTGCTCACCGAGGTCCAGCTGGCCTCCGCTCGAGCCGCGCTCGTGGGTCTTCCGTTCGTCGAACTTCTCGACTTCGCCGTCGACCAGCGCGCGGTCTCCCTCGTCCCCGCGGCCGTCTGCCGCCGCTATGGAGTGCTACCGATCGCGTTCTCGGGCGACTACCTGATCCTCGCGATGATCGACCCGGGCAACGTGTTCGCCGTCGACGACGTCCGCTCGATCGCTCGCCAGCAGGTCAAGTGCGTCGTCGCGGAGAAGAGCGACCTGCTCGCGGCGATCGACCGGTACCACCGCGCCGACGGCGAGCTCTCGAGCCTCTCGACCGAGCTCGAGGAGCAGGCTGGCCCCTCGGAGCTCGTCCGGCAGGAGCCGAACGAGCCGAAGGAGGACGACGCGCCGATCGTGCGCTTCGTCAACCTCCTCATCAGCCAGGGCATCCAGGACCTCGCATCCGACATCCACATCGAGCCCGGCGAGTACGACATGGGCGTTCGCTACCGCATCGACGGCGTCATGCACGAGATGCAGCGGGCCCCGAAGAACATCCAGAACGGCGTCATCTCGAGGCTCAAGATCATGGCCGACATCGACATCGCGGAGCGGCGGAAGCCCCAGGACGGCCGCATGTCGGTGAGCCACGGCGGGCGCAAGATCGACTTGCGCGTCGCGACCCTGCCCACGGTGTGGGGCGAGAAGGTCGTCATGCGAATCCTCGACAACAACTCGTCGAGCATGCAGATGTCCGACCTGAACCTCCTGCCGCACAACTTCGAGGCGTACCGGCGCTCGTACACGAAGCCGTACGGGATGATCCTCGTCACGGGCCCGACGGGGTCCGGCAAGTCGACGACGCTCTACACGACGCTGAACGCCGTGGCACGGCCCGAGATCAACGTCATCACGGTCGAGGATCCGGTCGAGTACCGCATGGCCGGCATCAACCAGGTGCAGGTCAACCCGAAGGCGGGGCTCACGTTCGCGAGCGCGTTGCGCAGCATCCTGCGCTCCGACCCCGATGTCGTGCTGCTCGGGGAGATCCGCGACCACGAGACCGCGCAGATCGCGATCGAGGCCTCGCTCACCGGCCACCTCGTGCTCTCGACCCTGCACACCAACGACGCCCCGAGCGCGGTGACCCGGCTCACCGAGATGGACATCGAGCCGTTCCTGGTCGGTTCGGCGCTCGACTCGGTGGTCGCCCAGCGACTCGCGCGGCGGCTGTGCGACCGCTGCAAGCAGCCCTACACCCATGACCCCGCGGAGCTCGTGGAGCTCAAGTTCGGGTACCAGTATGGGCAGCCGATCGGGCAGCTGTTCCGGCCGCAGGGCTGCTCGAGCTGCTCGAACACCGGCTACCGCGGCCGGCTGGCCCTTCACGAACTCATGACGGTGACCGAGGAGATCGAGCGGCTCGCGGTCGCTCGCGCCTCGAGCGCGGAGATCGCCCGAGTCGCGATTCAGCAGGGCATGACCACGCTCCGCCAGGACGGGTGGGCGAAGGCGCAGATGGGACTGACGTCGATTGAAGAGATCCTGAGAGTGGTGGCCTGATGAGTCAGCCGATTTACGAGATCCCCGTCACCGGCGGACTCAACGACAGCAAGCCCGTGCCGCCGCCCGGCTTCCCGCCGAGCGCGCCGCAGGGCTACGGACCGCCGCCGGTGGTGGATGCCCCCGTCGGCGCCCCGCCCGCACCCGGGTCTGCCGTCCCGCCGGTGCCCCCGACTCTCGCCTCGGCGCCGCCGCCGTCGGGATTCCCGCCGCCGGCGCCTCCGTCGCCCGCGGCCGCCGCCCCGGACCTCTCCGCGTTCCCGCCGCCCGCAGCCCCGATCCCGCACGAGGCGACGCGCGCGTCGAGCAAGTCGGGAGCGGACCAGGACCTCATGGCGGCGCTCCAGGAGGTGCTCATGTCCGGGGCATCCGACCTCCATGTGACGGTGAACGCGCCGCCCATGATCCGCGTCGACGGCGCGCTGCGACCGATCGCGTCGAACGTCGTGTGGGAGCGCCACAAGGTGACGAGCGCGCTCTACAGCATCATGTCCGAGGAGCAGCGCGAGGTCTTCGAGCGCGAGCTCGAGCTCGACTTCGCGTTCACCCTCTCGGCGAACGCGCGCTTCCGCGTGAACTTCTACCAGCAGCGCAACGCGATCGGCGGGGCATTCCGTCTCATCCCGACGGAGATCAAGCAGCTCGCCGACCTCGGCATCCCCGACGCCGTCTCCACCTTCGCCACGCTTCCCCGAGGGCTCGTGCTCGTCACCGGCCCGACCGGCTCGGGCAAGTCGACGACCCTGGCCGCGCTCATCGACCTCGTGAACCGCACTCGCTCCGACCACATCATGACGGTCGAGGACCCGATCGAGTTCCTGCACTCGAACCAGAAGTCGCTCATCAACCAGCGCGAGGTGGGGCATGACACCCACTCGTTCTCGAACGCGCTCAAGCACGTCCTGCGGCAGGACCCCGACGTCATCCTCATCGGCGAGCTCCGCGACCTCGAGACCATCTCGACCGCCCTCACGGCGGCGGAGACCGGCCACCTCGTCTTCGCGACGCTGCACACGCAGGACGCCCCGCAGACCGTCGACCGCATCATCGACGTCTTCCCGCCCCACCAGCAGGAACAGGTGCGGGCACAGCTCGCCGCGACCTTGCAGGGCGTCGTCTGCCAGACGCTCGTCAAGCACGCGAGCGGCACCGGTCGAGTCGTCGCCGCGGAGGTCATGGTGACGACGCCGGCGATCGCGAACCTCATCCGCGAGGGCCAGACCTACCAGCTCGCCTCGGCGATGCAGGCGGGTCGCCAACACGGAATGCAGACGATGGACCAGCACCTCGCCGAGCTCGTCAACCTGGGCCTCATCACCCATCGGGCCGCGCTGACGAAGGTGCACGACGCCGAGACGTTCTCGCGCCTCGTGCACCGGCAGGAGAGCACGGGCACGCCAGCCGCCTTCGCGTCGGACTTCGGCGCCGGACTGGAGGGCAGGTAGCCCATGACCATCGCCGTGCAGACCTACGCCTACAAGGGGCGCAACGCCGAGGGGAAGGTGGTTTCGGGCAAGCTCGAGGCGCCGAGCGAGTCCGCCGTCGTGGCGCGCATGAAGACGCTCGGCCTGACCCCGGTGTCGATCACCGAGGCTTCCGCAGGGACGGGCCTGAACCGGGAGATCTCCCTCGGCGCGTTCGAGAAGGGGGTCGGCCTCAAGGACCTCGCGATCATGAGCCGCCAGCTCGCCACGATGGTGAGCGCGGGCATCCCGCTGCTCAAGTCCCTGACGATTCTCTCGGAGCAGACCGAGTCCAAGGCGCTCGCGAAGGTGCTCGGCACCGTTCGGGCCCAGGTGGAGTCGGGCTCGTCGCTCTCGGAGGCCCTCGCCCGGCACTCCGACGTGTTTCCGCCCCTCATGATCCACCTCGTTCGAGCCGGCGAGACGGGCGGTTTCCTCGACCAGTCGCTCGAGTCGATCGCCCGCACGTTCGAGGCCGACGTCAAGCTCCGCGCGACGATCAAGTCGGCGCTCACGTACCCGGTCATCGTGCTCATCATGGCGATCGTCGCGGTCATCGCGATGCTCATCTTCATCGTCCCGATCTTCGAGAAGATGTTCGCGGACCTCGGGGGCGAGCTGCCGATCCCGACCCAGATCCTCGTCGTGCTCTCGCGCAACATGATCTGGATCCTGCCGATCCTCGTGGTCGGCGGCGTGGCCGGCGCGATCTGGTGGCGCCGCAACAAGCACGCGGATCGCGTCCGGGCGAAGGTCGATCCGATCAAGCTCAAGCTGCCCGTGTTCGGGCAATTGACGAAGAAGGTCGCGATCGCCCGCTTCGCCCGCAACTTCGCGACGATGACGAAGTCCGGTGTGCCGGTGCTGCAGTCGCTCGCGATCGTCGGGGACACCTCGGGCAACTGGGTCATCCAGGAGGCTCTGCACAAGGTGCAGGACTCGGTGCGCACGGGCAAGTCGATCGCGGCTCCGCTCGCGCAGGAACCCGTCTTCCCGTCGATGGTCGTGCAGATGATCGCCGTCGGCGAGGACTCCGGGTCGATGGAGCCCATGCTCAACAAGATCGCCGACTTCTACGAGGACGAGGTGCAGACGACCACGGAGCAGCTCACGTCGCTCATCGAGCCGCTCATGATCGGGTTCATCGGGCTCGTCATCGGCGGGATGATCGTCGCGCTGTACCTGCCGATCTTCACGATCTTTCAACAGATCCACTAAAAGACCTGCCCCGCGTACTGGGGGCGGATCAGGGGGACAAAACCCCCTGTTCGCGGGATGTACGGGGGGTCGGAGGGGGAGCACCATTCTGGTGGGGGCAGTTCCACTGGGGGGCCTCCTGTCCATATCAACGGAACAGGAAGTAGAGAACACGCATGATTTCTGCAATTCACCGCTCGCTCGCCGCTAAGCGCGACGCGATCAAGAACGAGGACAAGGGCTTCACGCTCATCGAGCTCCTCGTCGTCATCCTGATCATCGGCGTCCTCGCCGCGATCGCCATCCCGGTCTTCCTCGGCCAGCAGGCGCAGGCGCAGGAGGCGGCGGCGAAGGCGAACCTCGCCAACGCCAAGATCGCCTACTCGGCCTACCTGGTCAGCAACCCGAGCGGGACCGCCACGGTTCCTGACACCACGAACAAGCTGGAGTCTCTCGGTTTCCCGAAGGACGGGAGCGTGACCATCGAGGCGGGCGGTGCGTCGTTCTGCCTGTCGGCGGTGGCGGGCACGACCACGTGGTATCTGTCGGCCAGCGACTCCGCCGCGAACAACACCGACTGCGCGCCGTAAACATCTAGCACCGGAGGTGGGGCGGCGCACCAGTGCCGCCCCACCTCCGCACCAAACTTCATACGCACGACCGCCACATCCGATTCGAGAGGGGGACTCGATCGCATGACCACCGCACCGACCGGGCGCCGCCACTCGGCCAACCGCTCAGACAGCGAGGACGCGGGCCTCGGACTCATCGAGATCGTCGTCGCGATGCTGATGCTCGCCATCCTCGCGGTCGCCTTCCTTCCGCTGCTCGTCGAGGGCCTCAAGCTCTCCGCGCGGAACACTACGCTCGCCACAGCTACGCAGCTCGTCTCCGAGCAGATGCAGCTCGCCCAAGCCGCGGGTCCCGTCTGTGCGAACGTCGCCGCGCTCGGCGGCGTCACGACGTTCACCGACGGGCGTGGCGTTCCGCTTCAGGTGACGACGACGACCGGCCTCTGCCAATCCGGCACGACCCTGCTGTCCGTGTCGGCGGCGGTCGTCCGTCTCGACACGGTCGAGACCATCACGTCAGCCTCCACGATCGTCTACGTGGGGGGCTGAGCATGCGACGCAGTGACTCCGGCCTCACGCTCATCGAGCTCATGGTCGCCGGCCTCATCCTCTCTCTCGTCCTTCTGGCGATCGGCGGCATCACCGTCGGCATCCTGTCCGCGCAACGCACGGTCGCCGCTGTCACGCAGACGGCGACGAGCGCGCAGAGCGCCGCGACGGCGATCGCCACGGGCGTGCGTAACGCCTCCGACGTGCGGCTCTCGACGCCGACCGGCTCGGACCAGTTGCTTGTCGTCCGCACCGCCAACACGACGAGCACGCTCAGCTGGAGCTGCCGCGCATGGTACTACCAGGCGTCGACGGGAACGATCCGCACGAAGGTGACGACAGGTGCCGCCATCCCGGCGCCGAACTCCACCCAGCTCGCGACCTGGAGCACGCTCGTCACGGGAGTGACACCGGCGAGCGGCACTCAGATCTTCTCCGTCGTGGCCGGCGGGATCTCGATCACCTACAACGCCACGATCAGCAACGGCCGCCCGGTCGCGATCGACACGACGGCCATCAAGCGCACCGGCGTCGCGGAGGTGGGGTCATGCTACTGACGAGAATCACCAGGATTGTTCGGTCGAGCCGCCGTGAGGACGGGGTCGCCATGGCCGCCGTGCTCGGGTTGCTCGCCGTCGGGCTCATCCTGACGTCTGTCATCCTGACGTCGGTCGTCAGCGCGCAGAGCTTCTCGGGCTACACGCGGGCGGGCGTGCAGGCGCAGGCCGCGGCGGAGGCTGGCATCGCGGCCGCGCGCGCCGGTCTCACCGCGGGCACGTGCTCCGGTTCGACGCCCACCTACCGCAGCGCGACTGGAGACGTCCCTGCCTACGCCGCCACCATCTGGCGACCCAACGGCTCCGGCGGCTGGGTTCAGGGATGCCCGATCGGCACGTCGACCCAGGTGCGCATCCTCTCCACAGGCTACGCCGTCGCGCCTGGGGCGTCGGGGTACAGCGCAGCAAATTCCACGGTGCTCGAGGCCATCCTCGCCGCGTCATCCACCCCGATCACCATCGCTGCGAGCGGGCCGGCGATCTACGCCTACAGCGCCAGCAGTTTCGGGGGCAGCGGCAGCCTGGTCTCCGTCGACGGCTCAGTTCCGGATGTCCTCGTCAAGACAGGCAACGTCAACTGCACCGGTGACGCGACGGGCGTGGCGAATTTCGTCGTCAACGGCGGTTCGCTCTCCGTCGGGGGCAGCTGCAAGATCAGCGGCAACGCGTTCTCGAGCGGACGGATGACGTTCGACGGCGGTGGCTACGTGCAGGGCTTCGTGGTCGCCAACGGAGTGACGATGTCCGGCAGCACGCGCATCTACCAGCGCGTCTGGTCGACCTCGGACATCACCCTCACCGGCAACCCGACGGTCTCTGGCATCGTGAAGGCGTTCAGCGCCAGCCTGGATGGCGGCACGTTCAGCTCCGCTGCGTACATCTATGGCAACACCAACGTGAAGAACGCCGGTGGCACGACGCTCAACGGCACCCTCACTACTCAGACGGCGAACCCCACGCCCCCCGACTGGTGGGGCGGCAACTCCAAGATCTCGCGCGTCAACCCGATTACGGCACCGACGTTCAACTCGGATCTGCCCGCGACGCCCGTCGTGCCGAACTGGGTGGACTTCGGCTCGCGCGCCGAGGACTACACCACCACCGTGTGGAACGGGTTCACCGTGTACACGATGGGGACCAACTGCAACGAGACGGCGCTGCGCGCGGCCATCACCGCGATCGGGAGCGCTCCGGGAGTCATCGACGGCCGCACGTGCTCGGGCAACCTCGGCATCGGCGGAAACAACAACATCCAGATCACCAACGACCTCGCGATCATCGCGAACAACATCCGCATCGACGGCAGTGGACGGTTCTCCTCGACGACGCCGAAGCGGTTGTGGCTGATCAACCCCGACACCGTCGCCAACGGCACGCCTAACTGCCCGGGGAGTCTGGAGATCACCGGCGGCGACACGAAGTTCACGAACATCTCAACGATGCTCTACTCCGGCTGCAAGGTCGTGGTCGGCTCCGGCATCACGGTGACCGGTCAGGTCTTCGCTGCGGATGTCGAGATGAGCGGCTCCGCCACTCTGCGCTACACCCCGATCGGTCTTCCGGGTGTCAACCTGTCGACGGGCACGACGACTCCGACGGGGTCCTCGACGGCAAGCCGCACCGTGCTCTCCCTGAGGAACGTGACCGGATGATCGCGGCCATCGCTCTGGGAGCCTTCGGTACGCTCATCGGCTCCTTCCTCAACGTCGTGATCTACCGCGTACCGGCGGGGCGCTCGATCGTCTCGCCGCCGAGCGCGTGCGGGTCGTGCGGCCACGAGGTGCGGCCGTACGACAACATCCCGCTCGTGTCGTGGCTGCTGCTGCGGGGCAAGTGCCGCGACTGCGGGGCACCCATCTCCGCGCGCTACCCCCTCGTCGAGCTCGGTGCGGCGGTGTTCTTCGCCGTTGTCGCGCTGCGGTTCATCCCGAGCATCCCGGTAGGCGAGGGCGGGCTCGAGATCGCGGCAGGCGTCCTGTCCCTGGTCGCCTTCCTCTACCTGGCTGCGATCTCGCTCGTCCTCGCACTCATCGACCTCGACGTGCAGCGGCTTCCGAACGTGATCGTGCTGCCGGCGTACGCCGTCGGCGCGGTGCTGCTCGGCACGGCCGCTCTCCTCGTCGGCGACCTCGCGGCACTGGGCCGCGCGGCGCTCGGCGCGATCATCCTCGGCGGTGCCTACCTGCTCATCGCCGTCATTCGGCCCGGGGGCATGGGCTTCGGAGACGTCAAACTCGCCGGTGCCCTCGGGTTGTTCCTCGCGTGGCTCGGCTGGGACGCGCTCGCCGTCGGCGCCCTCGCCGGCTTCGTCATGGGCGGCCTCTTCGGCCTCGCCCTCCTGCTCTTCCGTCGCGCGGGCCGCTCGACGGGCATCCCCTATGGGCCGTGGATGCTCGCCGGCGCCTGGCTCGGAATCCTGGCGGGCCACCCGCTCGCCACCTGGTACCTGTCGCTATTCGGTTTGGGGGAGCCGTGAGTTCATTGGTGGGAGTCGACATCGGCAGCGCGAGCGTCCGCGCGGTCGAGGTCAAGAGTCCGGACAAGCGTCCGAGCATCGTCAAGTATGCGGAGGTGCCGCTTCCCGAGGGGTCGGTCCGCCGCGGCGAGGTGCTCGAGATCGCGACGGTCGCCACGGCGCTCAAGCGGCTGTGGGCGAATGGCAGATTCTCGACCAAGGACGTCGTGCTCGGCATGGGCGGACCTCGCGTCCTGTCCCGAGACCTCTCGGTGCCCCGGGCCCCCCTCGCTCAGATTCGGGAGGCGCTGCCCTTCCACGTCCAGGACCTCTTGCCGGTCCCGGTGGCCGAGGCGCTCCTGGACTTCTACCCGATCTCTGAGGGCGCGGGCGAGAACGGTCCCGTTGTTCACGGACTCCTCGTCGCCGCTATTAAGGAGGCGGTGAACGCGAACGTCGCCGCCATCACGCGAGCCGGTCTGCACCCGGTGGGCGTCGACCTCATCCCCTTCGCGCTCGTGCGCGGACTCATTCCCCCGGGCGGCGGTCGAGGTCTCATCGCGATCGTGAGCATCGGTGCGAACACGACCAATGTCGTGCTCGTGCAGGACGGCGTACCGCAGTTCGTGCGCATCATCCCGGCTGGCGGCGACGACATCACCCGTGCGCTCGTGCAGCGACTGCAGCTGTCGCCCGGTCAGGCGGAAACCGCCAAGCGAGAGCTGGGCCTCACCCAGAACCCGCTGCGGCCAGAGTACCGACCGGCGGCGGAGGTCATCTTCGAGGTCGCGGGCGAGCAGGTCAATGCGCTCCGCAACACCCTCGCGTACTACACCAACAGCCGACCCGGGTCTGTAATCGATCGCATCGTCCTTTCCGGGGGCGGCAGCCAGCTCCAGGGGCTGGCTCGAGCGCTTAGCGACCTGTCGGGGACTCCCGTCGCGCCGGCCGAGCCGGTCGGCGGGGCGCCGCTGCCTCGCGAGAAGTCGCGCACCACCCGCGAGCAGCACGATGCTCTGACCACCGCATACTCCCTCGCGCTCGGGGGCGTCGCGTGAGCGCCCGCGCCGCCAAGACGACGCCGGGGCTCGTGCTCGGCGCTCAACCGCGAGCCAACTTGCTCCCGCCCGAGGTTATCGAGCGGGCGAAGGCGCGCAGGGTGCGGGGCTACCTCGTTCTCCTCGTCGTGGTCGTGCTCATCGCGACGGCCGCGGGGTACGCGTACGCCTCCATCCAGGCTCTCACCGCCCAGGCGGGGCTTGCCGCGGCGCAGGCGCGAACGTCGGAGCTCCTCGAGGAGAAGGCGACCTACTCCGACGTGATCTCGGCGACGAGCGGGCTGGCACTCATCACTTCCACCCAGCAGCAGGCGACATCGACAGAGGTCATGTGGAGCGACCTCATGCAGGAGCTCATCCTCGCCGCACCCGGTCAGGTCATCCTCGTCAACAAGATGACCGGGCTCGCGCCCATGCCCTGGGAGGCGCCGATGCTGGTGACCGGCTCGTTGCGCACTCCGCGCGTCGCGTCGCTCGAACTCAGGTATGTCAGCCCCACCCCGCCGGAGGCGACGCGGCTGTACCGGGCATTCGCCGGAGTGGACGGCGTCGCGGATGTCTCGATCGACTCCGTGGAGTGGCTCGATGACCTCAAGGTCTTCGCCACGACAGTGACGATCAATTTCGATGCGGACGCACTCTCGGCGCGGTGGGGCGAGGACGAGGACGAGGACGAGTCGACGGACGGCACCTCAACCGACGGGGCGGAGACTAACGACGAGGAGGGCAGCGATGAAGGGCAATAGATTGTGGGTCCTCGGCGCCGCCGCCGCGATCGTCGCGATCGTGCTGATCGGCTGGCTGCTCGGAATCTCCCCGCGTCTGGCGGAAGCGGCGGGAGCCGCCGCGGAGCGCGACAGCGTCGACCTCCTCAATACCGCCCAGGCTGCCGAAATCCAGGTCCTCCGCGATCAGCAGGAGAACTTCGACGACCTTGAGGCGGACGTCGAGAACGCGCGTCGGAGCATCCCCGACTCGGCGGCTGTGGACGACTTCACAGACTCGATCGCGGCCGCGGCTGCGGCAGCGCAAGTCACGTTCGGTGGCGCGATCTTTGCCGAACCCGGCGGCTGGGGGGTCGCCGCCGGTTCCGACGGCGCACCGGCGCCCGAGCCGGCCCAGGGCGCCGAGGCGCCACCGATCCCGACCGCACCCGAGGGGGTCTACACGATCGCCGTCACGATCACTACCCAGAGCGATCCGGCCCCGTTCTTCGCCTTCATCAACGCCCTGCAGAAGGGCGAGCGCCTCTTCGTGATCTCCAACATCAGCTACGACGCCGACGAGGACAAGACCGGCACCATCACCGGCTACCTCTTCGTGATCGTGGACCCGAACGCGCCCGTACCCACTGCCGAGGAGATCGCCGACCCCGACCCCACCCCCACCGAGACCCCGGCGCCGAGCGACACCTCGACGCCGTCACCGACCCCCAGCCCCTAGGAGCTGGGTCCAGACCGGGCGCACCCCGCCGCCATCCCCCTGCCGGCGGGGTGTGTCCCGTTGCTAGGCTTACGCGCATGACCGATGCCACGAGCAGTTCGAGCGCCCGCAAGCCCAAGAAGTCCGAGGTCATCGAAGACGCGGTCGTCGTCGAGGAGACCGCCGTCGAGCCCGCTCCTAAGCCCGCCGAGTCGAGCGAGCCGCGGGTCGTGGAGGCCGTCGTCGAGCCCGAGCCCGTTCGCCCCGCTCAGCCGCAGGTCGTGTACGTGCAGGCGCCCGCCGCTCCCGTCAAGAAGGGCAACCGCGGCGTCGGCGCCCTCATCGCGCTGCTCTCGGCCCTCGTGTTCACCGCCCTGCTGGCGATCATCACCGCGATTATCGGCGGCGTCGCGACGGGCCGGTTCTCGTTCGGCTTCCTCGCTCAGGCGAACTTCTACCTGCCGACCCTCTTCTTCGTCATCGGTTTCGTCCTGCTCGTGCTGCTCGCCAACCGAGCCAACTGGTGGGCGTACATCGTCGGCAGCGTGGTCGTCGGCCTCGTCGTCTACTTCGGCACCGTCGGAGCCGTCCTGCTCGGCTCGGGGGTCATCCTGCGCACGCCCGACGAGGCAGCGGCGATGTTCGCCAACGGCCTCGCCAACCCGATCGTGATCGCCGCGGCGCTCCTCGCCCGCGAGGTGTCGCTGTGGACAGGCTCGATCATCGCCCGGCGCGGTCGCCGCGTGAAGGTGCGCAACACCGAGGCGCGCGAGGCGTGGGAACGGGAGCTCGCCGAGAAGAAGGCCGAGCATGAGCGAGCAACCGCGGCAGCTTCCTCCGCCGTCTAAC
Organism: Antiquaquibacter soli; assembly: GCF_030580675.1. GTDB lineage: Bacteria > Actinomycetota > Actinomycetes > Actinomycetales > Microbacteriaceae > Rhodoglobus > Rhodoglobus soli. The sequence goes on from NZ_JAUQUB010000002.1 coordinate 323,568, forward strand.
CCGGCGCTCCCGCCGGTTCTCGCCGCCGTCACGTGGGCGGCGGCGGTCGTGGCATCCTCGGGGATCATCAGCCTCCTCACCGACCGGGACGTCATCGACTACCCGGACGCGGGCCCCCTGCTCGGCGTCGTCATGGTGGTCGCGGCCGGGGTGCTCACTTGGTTAGGGTGCTGGCGATCGGCCCGGGCATCCGCCCCCTGGCTACCGGCGCTGCTCACCGCTCTCGGCGCCTTCGCGGCGTTCGTGGTCGTCGGCGGCGTCGGGTACGGGCTCATCCGGGGGTCGGCGGCGTGGATGCTGCTGGCCGCCGCCCACTTCGCCCTCAGCCCGTTCGTGGTCGCCGCCGCCGTGCTCGCGTTCCTCGCGGCGGTGGGAACGTGGGCGCTGTCCCGCGCGCGCCGCTAGCCTCGAGTCACCATGGACATCGTCTTCGAGGTGATCGGGTGGGTCGGCACGGTCCTGCTCATCGCCGCCTACTTCCTGCTGTCGATCGGCCGCATCCCGAACGGCCGCGCCTATCAGCTCTTCAACCTGTTCGGGGCGATCGGACTGCTCATCAACGGCGCCGTGCACGGGGCGTGGCCGTCGGTGATCCTCAACATCGTGTGGAGCGGGATCGGCATCTTCTCGCTCATCCAGCTGGCGCGCAAACAGCGCGTAACCCCCACCGAGACTCCGTCCGCCGACAGCGCAACCATTTGACCGGCGCGTCGCCGAAGACTATTCTTGATCGGGTGTGCGCTTTGTCGCGCCCTTGACGTATGCCCAGCGTACGAGAGGGGTCGGCACTCCACATCATCAGGGATTCGCCCGCCGGGCGGCCCCCACGGCATACCCAGTCATATCGCGTCGATTCGTCGGCGTGGACCGGGTCGGATGTCACCCACATCAACCCGCTGTCACCGTGCAGCAACTACAAGGAGTCAGTTAGTGCCCACCATTCAGCAGTTGGTGCGCAAGGGCCGCTCGCCGAAGGTCACCAAGACCAAGGCCCCCGCCCTTCGTTCCAACCCGCAGCAGCGCGGCGTCTGCACGCGCGTCTACACGACCACGCCCAAGAAGCCGAACTCGGCTCTGCGCAAGGTCGCCCGTGTGAAGCTTTCCAACGGCACCGAGGTCACCGCCTACATCCCCGGCGAGGGCCACAACCTGCAGGAGCACTCGATGGTGCTCGTCCGCGGCGGCCGTGTTAAGGACCTCCCCGGCGTTCGCTACAAGATCGTCCGCGGCGCCCTGGACACCCAGGCCGTCAAGAACCGCAAGCAGGCTCGCAGCCGCTACGGCGCGAAGATGGAGAAGAAGTAATGCCTCGTAAGGGTCCCGCTCCCAAGCGCCCCGTCGTCGCAGACCCCGTCTACGGCGCGCCGATCGTCAGCCAGCTCGTCAACAAGATCCTGCTCGACGGCAAGAAGGGCCTCGCCGAGCGCATCGTCTACGGTGCACTCGAGGGCGTCTCCGCCAAGACCGGTCAGGATGCTGTCGTCACCCTCAAGAAGGCGCTCGACAACGTGCGCCCGACCATCGAGGTCAAGTCCCGCCGCGTCGGTGGCTCGACGTACCAGGTGCCGGTCGAGGTGAAGGCGCACCGCGCCAACACCCTCGCCCTCCGCTGGCTCACGAGCTACGCGAAGTCGCGCCGCGAGAAGACGATGACCGAGCGACTCACCAACGAGATCCTCGACGCGTCGAACGGCCTCGGTGCCGCGGTCAAGCGCCGCGAGGACACCCACAAGATGGCCGAGAGCAACAAGGCCTTCGCGCACTACCGCTGGTAGCCGCTCGCGCGGCCCGAGCCGGCCGAGTCCCCGACGCCAGTCGGCGGGATGCCTCGGCCGCTCGGTCCGTGCGGCAGCAGCAAGTTCATCCTCAACAGTAAGGAAACCCCGTGGCACAGGACGTGCTCACCGACCTCAAGAAGGTCCGCAACTTCGGCATCATGGCGCACATCGATGCCGGTAAGACCACCACGACCGAGCGCATCCTGTTCTACACGGGCATCACCCACAAGATCGGCGAGGTCCACGACGGCGCCGCGACGATGGACTGGATGGCGCAGGAGCAGGAGCGCGGCATCACGATCACGTCGGCCGCGACGACCTGTTTCTGGAACAACATCCAGCTGAACATCATCGACACCCCCGGCCACGTCGACTTCACCGTCGAGGTTGAGCGCAACCTCCGCGTCCTCGACGGCGCGGTCGCGGTGTTCGACGGCAAGGAGGGCGTGGAGCCCCAGTCCGAGACCGTGTGGCGCCAGGCCGACAAGTACGACGTGCCCCGCATCTGCTTCGTCAACAAGATGGACAAGCTCGGCGCGGACTTCTACTTCACCGTCGACACCATCATCAAGCGCCTCGGCGCGAAGCCGCTGGTCATCCAGCTCCCCATCGGCGCCGAGAGCTCCTTCGAGGGCGTCGTCGACCTGGTGGAGATGCGCGCGCTCACGTGGCGCGGCGACGCCAAGGGCGACGTGAAGATGGGTGCCGAGTACGCGATCGAGGAGATCCCGGCCGACCTCGTCGAGAAGGCCAACGAGTACCGCCAGGTGCTGCTCGAGACGGTCGCCGAGACGGATGACGCGCTGCTCGAGAAGTACTTCGCCGGCGAGGAGCTCACCGTCGCCGAGATCAAGGGCGCGATCCGCAAGCTCACCATCGCGAGCGAGATCTACCCGGTCCTGTGCGGCTCGGCGTTCAAGAACCGCGGCGTGCAGCCGATGCTCGACGCGGTCGTGGACTACCTCCCGTCGCCGCTCGACATGCCGGCGATCGAGGGCCACGACGTCCGCGATGAGGAGAAGGTCATCGAGCGTCACGCCGACGCGAACGAGCCGTTCTCGGCGCTCGCGTTCAAGATCATGACGCACCCGTTCTTCGGCCGCCTCACCTACATCCGGGTCTACTCGGGCAAGCTCGCCTCCGGCGAGCAGGTCGTCAACTCGACGAAGGGCAAGAAGGAGCGCATCGGGAAGATCTTCCAGATGCACGCCAACAAGGAGAACCCGGTTGACGGCGTGACCGCTGGCCACATCTACGCGGTCATCGGCCTGAAGGACACCACCACCGGTGACACCCTGTCCGACGCGAACAACCAGGTCGTCCTCGAGTCGATGACGTTCCCGGAGCCCGTGATCGAGGTCGCCATCGAGCCGAAGACCAAGGCCGACCAGGAGAAGCTCGGCACGGCCATCCAGAAGCTCGCCGAAGAGGACCCGACGTTCCGCACCGAGCAGAACCAGGACACCGGCCAGACCATCATCAAGGGAATGGGCGAGCTCCACCTCGACATCCTCGTGGACCGCATGAAGCGCGAGTTCAACGTCGAGGCGAACGTCGGCAAGCCGCAGGTGGCCTACCGCGAGACGATCCGTCGCACGGTCGAGAAGCACGACTACACCCACAAGAAGCAGACGGGTGGATCGGGTCAGTTCGCGAAGGTCCAGATCTCGCTCGAGCCCCTCGAGGTGACGGCGGACAAGACCTACGAGTTCGAGAGCCAGGTCACGGGTGGTCGCGTTCCGCGCGAGTACATCCCGTCGGTGGATGCGGGCTTCCAGGCCGCCATGGCGGTCGGTGTTCTCGCCGGCTACCCGATGGTGGGCGTGAAGGGCATCCTGCTCGATGGTGCTGCGCACGACGTCGACTCCTCGGAGATGGCGTTCAAGATCGCCGGTTCCATGTCGTTCAAGGAGGCCGCCCGCAAGGCGAGCCCCGTGCTCCTCGAGCCGCTCATGGCGGTCGAGGTGCGTACTCCCGAGGAGTACATGGGCGACGTGATCGGCGACCTCAACTCCCGCCGTGGACAGATCCAGTCCATGGAGGACGCGACCGGCGTCAAGGTCGTCACGGCCAAGGTGCCTCTGTCGGAGATGTTCGGATACGTCGGTGATCTGCGGTCGAAGACCTCGGGTCGAGCGGTGTACTCGATGACGTTCGACAGCTACTCGGAAGTTCCCAAAGCGGTAGCTGACGAGATCATCCAGAAGAACAAGGGCGATTGACGTAGTCAATCGCCGGAGGGATTCCGGTGCTCGCACCGGCATTCCTCCGGTTACGAGGTACACCACCTCGTGCCTACGGCAGATTCAACTAAAGTAACTACATCCCAATCGCCGAAGCATCCGGAAACCATCCGGATGCCGAAGCACCGAGTCCTGAGGAGGACCCACAGTGGCTAAGGCCAAGTTCGAGCGGAGCAAGCCGCACGTCAACGTCGGAACCATCGGTCACGTCGACCACGGCAAGACGACCCTCACGGCGGCGATCTCCAAGGTTCTCGCCGACAAGTACCCGTCGGCGACCAACGTGCAGCGCGACTTCGCGTCGATCGACTCGGCTCCGGAGGAGCGTCAGCGCGGTATCACGATCAACATCTCGCACGTCGAGTACGAGACCCCGAAGCGTCACTACGCTCACGTCGACGCCCCGGGTCACGCCGACTACATCAAGAACATGATCACCGGTGCGGCCCAGATGGACGGCGCGATCCTCGTGGTCGCGGCGACCGACGGCCCGATGGCGCAGACCCGCGAGCACGTGCTGCTCGCCAAGCAGGTCGGCGTGCCGTACCTGCTCGTCGCGCTCAACAAGTCCGACATGGTCGAGGACGAGGAGATCCTGGAGCTCGTCGAGCTCGAGGTCCGCGAGCTCCTCTCCAGCCAGGGCTTCGACGGCGACAACGCTCCCGTCGTGCGCGTCTCGGGCCTCAAGGCCCTCGAGGGTGACGAGAAGTGGACCCAGTCCATCCTCGACCTCATGGACGCCGTCGACGAGTCCGTTCCGGACCCGGTGCGCGACAAGGACAAGCCGTTCCTCATGCCCATCGAGGACGTCTTCACGATCACCGGTCGTGGAACCGTCGTCACGGGCCGCGCCGAGCGTGGCACCCTCGCCATCAACTCGGACGTCGAGATCGTCGGCATCCGCCCCACGCAGAAGACCACCGTCACGGGTATCGAGATGTTCCACAAGCAGCTCGACGAGGCCTGGGCCGGCGAGAACTGCGGTCTCCTGCTCCGTGGTACGAAGCGTGAGGACGTCGAGCGCGGCCAGGTCGTCGTGAAGCCGGGTTCGGTTACGCCGCACACCGACTTCGAGGGCACCGCGTACATCCTGTCCAAGGACGAGGGCGGGCGTCACAACCCGTTCTACGCGAACTACCGCCCGCAGTTCTACTTCCGCACCACCGACGTCACCGGCGTCATCACGCTGCCCGAGGGCACCGAGATGGTCATGCCCGGCGACACCACCGACATGACGGTCGCGCTCATCCAGCCGATCGCCATGGAGGAGGGCCTCGGCTTCGCCATCCGTGAGGGTGGCCGCACCGTGGGCGCCGGCAAGGTGACCAAGATCATCAAGTAGTTCTGAGCTCCATCAGGAGCACACGACAGGGGTCGGGCCTTCGGGTCCGACCCCTTCGTCGTTCCGGCACCGTCCTGCGCGGGTGCTGATCCTGCGCGGGTGCTGATGCTGGGCGCGGGTGCTCTGGCACCCGCGCGCGGCACCGACTCCCGCGCGCACCAGTCGCGGACTCGGGCGCACCGCTCCTCCCCAGATTGTCCCTCTCCCTCAAGTCCACGATCCCTCTCGCTCCGTGCAACCGATCTCTGCGGGACTTCATGCTGGGCGGATGTCTCCAACCGATCCCGTTGTCATAACGGCGGCCGCCATCGACCCGCTCCTCTCGGCGTCCGAGCGCCGATCCCGCGTGCGGTCGGGAACTCTGGTCCGGGTTCGGCGTGGTGCCTACGCTCTCGGCTCTGACTGGGCCGCCTCAAGCGCGGACGATCGCTATCGGGCGGTGATCCGCGCGGCGGCGACCGCCCAACGAGAGCAGCGAGTGTTCTCGCACCAGTCGGCGGCGGCTCTGTGGGGTCTGCCGAACATCGGGCCGTGGCCCGACGATGTCCATCTCCTCGTCCCGAAGACCACTGGGGGTCGATCTGATCCGGGCGTCCGCAGGCACGCATTGGGCGTCGACGACCGGGATGTCACCGTGATCGACGGCATCGCCGTGACGACCCTCGCTAGGACGCTCGTCGATCTCGCCGCCACCTCTCCTGTCTACAGCGCCGTGGCTGCATTGGATGCGGCGTTCTTCACCCCACGGTTCGGATCCGGCCCCCTGATCACCAGGGATGCGGTGCTCGACCAGTGGGACCGGCAGGGGCCTTTTCGCGGATTCCGGCGCGCTCACCGCTTGATCGAGTTCGCGGAGACGGGAGCGGCCTCTCCTTCCGAGTCCGGCAGCCGGGTGACGATGGCTGTGCTCGGCTTCCCCGCTCCCGAACTCCAGCACCACTTCCTGGTCGATGGCGGCGACGCGTGGACCGACTTCTTCTGGGAGTCCGTCAGGGGGGTGGGAGAGTGCGACGGTGAGACGAAATACGAGGACCCGGAGTTCCTCCGCGGCCGAAGCGTCGCAGAGGTAGTCCGCGCGGAGAAGCGACGCGAAGATGCGATCCGCCGCCAGGTCCGAGGTTTCCAACGGTGGGGCAGCGCGGAGGCATTCTCGCCGAGAGCGCTTCGACCCCAGCTCCTCGAGCTGGGTCTGGTGCCCGGGGTGCCCCGCTTGCGCGGGAGGTGATGCCGAGCGCGGGAGGCCTGGCTCCCGCGCCGGGCAGTAGCTCCCGCGCGCGCGGGCGAACGGGAGCTCGCCCCTACCGCTGCCCGGCCAACCGGGCGGTGAGGGCGTCGGCGGCGGCCACCACCGCCCGGCCGAGGGCGTCCGCGTCGTGGTCGGAGTCGCGCCGATACGTGAGCCCGATCGCGGCGGTCGGGTACCCGTTGCGGTCGAGGGCGGATGCCGCGACAGAGGCGTACTCGTCCGTGACATCCCCTTCCTCCACCGCCCAGCCGCGCTCCCGCGCCGCGTCGAGGAGGCGGTCGAGCTCGCCGAGCGTGGACGGCCCCGCGGATGCCCGGCGCACGAGCCGATCACGCGACGGGTAGATCGCCCGCACCTGCTCGTGCGGGAGCCGCGCGAGCATCGCGCGCCCGGTCGCCGTGAGGTGCGCGGGGAGCCGCACCCCGACCGCCGACACCGTCGTGGGCGCCCGGAACCCCTGCGCCCGCCCGGCGTACATCACGTCGGCCCCGCTCAGCACGGCAAGGTGCGCGACCACGGGAGTGGGCGAGCGCGCGACGAGGTCGTCGAGGAGCGGTCGGGCGAGTCGGCCGAGCTGCTCGCTGCGCAGTGCCGACGTGCCGATCTCGGAGACGAGGCCGGACAGTCCGTAGGTGCGGTCCTCGGGGTAGTGCACGACGAAGCCCTCGTCCATCATGACGGCGAGCAGCTGGTACGCCGAGGAGCGCGGCAGCCCGAGGTCGCGGGCGAGCGTGGCGGCGCCGACGGGCCCGCGGCGGCGGGCGAGGTAGCGGAGGATGGCGAGGGTGCTTCGCGCGGCCGGGATCTGGGGCATCCGTCGCTCCTGTCTGATATCTCAGACACAGTATCTCCGCTCGGCCTCCCGCGCACGCGCTCGGCGGCGTTCACTGGTCGCATGCAGTCAGTCGTCGTCGGTGTCGGTCCCCTGTCGGTCGAGGAGGTCGTGGCGGTCGCGCGCGGCGGCGCGCCCGTCGAGCTCGCCCCCGACGCGATCGACGCGATGGCGGCATCCCGCTCGGTGATCGAGTCGCTCGCCGACGACCCGCAGCCGCACTACGGCATCTCGACGGGCTTTGGCGCCCTCGCGACGAAGCACATCCCACTCGACCGCCGGATGGAGCTGCAGCGCTCCCTCGTCCGCAGCCACGCCGCGAGCTCGGGCCCGGAGGTCGAGGGCGAGGTGGTGCGGGCGACGATGCTCCTGCGCCTGTCCACCCTCGCCACGGGCCGCACGGGGGTCCGCCCGCTCGTCGCGACAACCTACGCGGCGATCCTCAACGCCGGCATCACGCCCATCGTCGGCGAGTACGGCAGTCTCGGCTGCTCCGGCGACCTGGCACCTCTCGCCCACCTCGCGCTCGCGGCCATGGGGGAGGGCGATGTTCGCGCCGACGGCGAGCTCGTCCCCGCGGCGACCGCCCTCGAGCGCGCCGGGATCGAGCCGCTCGTCCTCCGCGAGAAGGAGGGCCTGGCCCTCATCAACGGCACCGACGGGATGCTCGGGATGCTGTGCCTCGCGCTCGCGGACCTCGACCGCCTCCTCACCACCGCCGATCTCGCCGCCGCCGCCTCCATCGAGGGTCTCGCGGGCACGGACGCGGTGCTCGCCGCCGACCTGCAGGCGCTGCGCCCGCACCCGGGCCAGGCGGTGAGCGCCGCGACGATGCGCCGCGCCCTCGACGGGTCGGGGGCGATCGCGTCGCACCGCGCCACCGGGTTCACCCGAGTGCAGGACGCCTACTCGCTGCGCTGCGCCCCGCAAGTGCACGGCGCCGCCCGGGACACCGTCGACCACGCGCGCCGAGTGGCGGCAGCGGAGCTCGCGAGCGCGATCGACAACCCCGTGGTCACCCTCGACGGCCGCGTCGAGTCGAACGGCAACTTCCACGGCGCGCCCGTCGGCTACGTGCTCGACTTCCTCGCGATCGCCGTCGCGGATGTCGCGAGCATGAGCGAGCGGCGCACCGACCGGTTCCTCGACAAGAGCCGCAACGGCGGGCTCACCCCGTTCCTCGCCCACGATCCGGGAGTGGACTCGGGCCACATGATCGCGCAGTACACGCAAGCGGGAATCGTGAGCGAGCTGAAGCGGCTCGCGGTACCGGCATCCGTCGACTCGATCCCGACGAGCGCGATGCAGGAGGACCACGTGTCGATGGGGTGGTCGGCGGCCCGCAAGCTGCGCCGCAGCCTCGACGGACTCACTCGCGTGCTCGCGATCGAGATCATGACCGCGGTGCGCGGCATCGAGCTGCGGGGGGAGCGGCCGGCACCGATCACGGGGGCGCTCGTGGAGGTCGTGCGCCGGGTCATCCCGCCGGCCGGGCCCGACCGCTACCTCGCCCCCGATATCGCCGCGGCGGTCGAGCTCGTCGCGACCGGCGCGGTCCTCGCCCCCCTCACCGAGAAGGAGCCCGCATGATCACCGCCCACCGCGGCACCGAGCTGCACACCCTGGGCTGGCCCCAGGAGGCCGCCCTGCGCATGCTGCAGAACAACCTCGACCCGGAGGTCGCCGAGCACCCCGAGCAGCTCGTCGTCTACGGCGGCACGGGCAAGGCCGCGCGTGACTGGCCGAGCTTCCACGCGATCGTGCGCAGACTGGAGTCGCTCCGGGGCGACGAGACGCTGCTCGTGCAGTCGGGCCGACCGGTCGGCGTCCTGCAGACGCACGAGTGGGCGCCGCGGGTGCTCCTCGCCAACTCGAACCTCGTCGGGGACTGGGCGAACTGGAGCGAGTTCCGCCGCCTCGAGCAGCTCGGGCTCACGATGTACGGGCAGATGACGGCGGGTTCGTGGATCTACATCGGCACGCAGGGCATCCTGCAGGGCACCTTCGAGACGTTCGCCGCCGTGGCCGCGAAGTCCTTCGGCGGCACCCTCGCCGGCACGATCACCCTCACCGCCGGTCTCGGGGGGATGGGCGGCGCGCAGCCCCTCGCCGTCACCATGAACGGCGGGGTCGCCCTGTGCGTCGATGTCGACCCGAGCCGCATCCGTCGACGGATCGACCACGGCTACCTCGATGTCGAGGCGACGAGCCTGGAGGAGGCCCTGCGTCTGGCGTACGAGGCCCGGGATGCCCGCCGCCCCCTCTCCATCGGAGTGCTCGGCAACGCCGCCGCCGTGCTCCCGGGGCTCCTCGCCCTCGGCGCGGAGATCGACATCGTCACCGACCAGACGAGCGCCCACGATCCGCTCGCCTACCTCCCGCTCGGCGTCGAGTTCGAGGACTGGGCCGACGCTCGCTCCGGCCCCGGGTTCGCCGACCGCGCGCGCGAATCCATGGCGGTGCACGTCGAGGCGATGGTGGGCTTCCTCGATGCCGGTGCCGAGGTCTTCGACTACGGCAACAACATTCGCACCGAGGCGCTCGCGGCGGGGTTTGCTCGGGCGTTCGACTTCCCCGGTTTCGTGCCGGCGTACATCCGGCCGCTCTTCGCGCAGGGCAAGGGGCCGTTCCGCTGGGCGGCGCTCTCCGGCGAGGCGAGCGACATCGCGAAGACCGACCAGGCGGTGCTGGAGCTCTTCCCCGAGAACGAGTCGCTGCAGCGCTGGATCCCCCTCGCCCAGAGGAAGGTGCACTTCCAGGGACTGCCGGCGCGCATCTGCTGGCTCGGCTACGGCGAGCGGGATGTCGCGGGCCTGCGCTTCAACGACATGGTCGCCTCCGGCGAGCTCGCGGCGCCTCTCGCGATCGGCCGCGACCACCTCGACGCCGGGTCGGTGGCGAGCCCGTACCGCGAGACGGAGGCGATGCTCGACGGCTCCGACGCCATCGCCGACTGGCCGCTCCTCAACGCGCTCGTGAACACGGCGTCGGGGGCGAGCTGGGTGTCGATCCACCACGGGGGCGGCGTGGGCATCGGGCGGAGCATCCACGCCGGCCAGGTCTCGGTCGCGGACGGCACCGCGCTCGCCGCGGAGAAGCTCGCGCGCGTGCTGCGCAACGACCCCGGCATGGGCGTGATCCGGCACGTGGACGCCGGCTACCCGGAGGCGATCGCGACGGCCGAGCGCCTCGACGTCCGCGTGCCGATGCGGGAGGGTGCGGAGTGACCCCGCCGGTGCCGGCTCTGCCGCACGATCCGCTGTGGCCGCGGGCCGGCGGCTGGCCGGCACCGGTGGCGGGGGAGCGGGCGGATGTCGCGGTCGCGGGCATCCCGACGTTCCGCCGGTCACTCTCGCCGACGCGCGCCGACCTCACCCCCGCCGCCGTGCGGGAGGCACTGCGTCGCTACAGTCTCGACACGGAGCTGCACATCGTCGATGCGGGCGACGCGACCGATCCGGACGCCGTCGACGCGACCGACTGGGTGGCCGCGATCGACGCCCGGGTCGTGATCGCGCTCGGCGGCGACAATTCGGCGACGGTTCCCGTGGCGCGGGGACGCGGCGCGGCCGGCCTGGTCACCGTCGACGCCCACCACGACCTCCGCGACGGCATCAGCAACGGCTCGCCCGTTCGCGAGCTCGTCGAGCTCGGGATGCCCGGCCCCGCGATCACGCAGCTCGGCATCGAGCCGCTCGCCAACTCCCGCGCCTACCGCGACCGCGCCCACGAGCTCGGCATCACGGTGATCGAGCGCGCCGAGCTCGGCATCACGGTGATCGAGCGCGCCGAGCTCGGCCGGCGCCCGATCGTCGAGCTCATGACGGAGGCGATCGACCGGGCAGCCCGGTTCGGCCCCGTGCACGTCGACCTCGACGTCGACGCGTGCGACCGCAGCGTCGCACCGGGATGCCCGGCGTCGGTGCCGGGGGGCATCAGCGCTCTCGAGCTGCGGGCTGCGGCCCGAGCGGCGGGCGGGCATCCCGCCGTCGTCTCGGTCGACCTCACCGAGGTGGATGCCGCCGCCGACGCCCCCGACGGGCGTACTGTTCGACTCATGGCGCTGTGCGTTCTCGAGGTGATCTCCGGGGTCGCGGCGCGATGACGACGACCCTCGTGGACGGCATCGGCCTGCTCGTGACGCACGACGAGGAGCGACCGGAGGTCGAGGGCGCGGCACTCCTCATCGAGGACGGGCGCGTCGCGTGGTGGGGCGAGAGCGCCGCGGCGCCGGCCGCCGACACCCGCATCGACGCGGAGGGGGGCTGCGTCATCCCCGGCTTCGTCGACAGCCACGCGCACCTCGTGTTCGCGGGCGACCGCGCCGACGAGTTCGAGGCCAGGATGTCCGGACGCCGGTACGAGGCGGGGGGCATCCGTCGCACGGTCCGCCTCACCCGCGCCGCGAGCGACGAGGACCTGCTCGCGAACGCCGCGCGGCTCGTCGCGGAGGCCCGAGCGCAGGGCACGACGACGATCGAGATCAAGAGCGGCTATGGGCTGTCGGTCGACGACGAGGCGCGCGCGGTGCGGCTCGCCGCGCAGCTGACGAGCGAGGTGACCTTCCTCGGCGCCCACGTCGTGCCGGACGGAATCGACCGCGACGACTACGTCGACCTCGTCTGCGGGCCGATGCTCGACGCGTGCGCGCCGCACTCGCGCTGGATCGACGTGTTCTGCGAGTCCGGCGCGTTCACCGTGGCGGAGTCCCGCCGCATCCTCGAGGCCGGCCTCGCCCGAGGTCTCGGTGCCCGCATCCACGCCGCGCAGCTCGGCGAGTCCGACGGCGTTCTGCTCGCCGTCGAGCTCGGGGCGGCGAGCGTCGACCACTGCACGTTCCTCTCGGACGCCGACGTCGACGCCCTCGCCGGGTCGCGAACGGTCGCGACGCTCCTGCCCGGCGCCGAGTTCTCCACGCGGCAGCCCTACCCGGATGCCCGGCGCCTCATCGACGCGGGCGCGACGGTCGCCCTCGCGAGCGACTGCAACCCCGGGTCGAGCTATACGACCTCGCTGCCGTTCTGCATCGCCGTCGCGGTGCGGGAGATGGGGATGACGCCCGCCGAGGCACTGCGGGCCGCGACTCTCGGCGGAGCCGCCGCCCTGCGCCGCGACGACATCGGCCACTTGCGGATCGGCGCTCGCGCGGACGCGGTGCTCCTGGATGCCCCCACCTACGTGCACCTCGCCTACCGGCCCGGCGTGCCGCTCGTGCGCCGAGTGCTCTAGCGCCTACAGCGTCAGGAACCACCACACCCCGAGGGCGACGCCGGCGAGCGCGAGCGCACCGAGCACGATCGGCGGCCAGACGCCGGTCCGCGCACCCAGCACGATGCCGACCACCGCGGCCGCCGTCACCGGGAGGACGAGAACGGCCGAGCCGATCCAGAACACTCCCGCAACCACGAATGCGGCTCCGGCATCGGCGTACGGTACCGCGAGCGCTGCGCTCAGCAGCCCGAGCGCGGCGAGCACGGCGACAGTGCCCACGGCGGCCGTCGATAGAGTGGTCGCACCGCGACGGGCATCCCAGTTCCGAGCCATTCGAGCCTCCTCGTCGTGCTCCGAGTGTGCCGAGGAGCACGCAACCGCGAGCGCGACACGCCCGGGTTGCAGCAAATGCGGCTATATGGCAAACTCTTCTAGTTCAACATTTCGCCGCTTGCGTAGCGCGCGGATCACTCCCAGGCAGTGCATAGTCCGGCTCAGAAGAGTCCAGAGGCTAGGCCGCGGGGAGCAGGACTCCCACAAGCTCAATCGCTCCTCCATGCGCCGCGCACCCCCGTGCGCGGTCGGGGAGCGACATTGACAGATAAACAGTGGTGCGACAGCAGGAGCTGAGCACGAGGATGCCGCGAGGCAGACCGTTGCCCAGCGCTCGCAGCAAGACCAGGAAGCAGAGAGAGAGAACCATGGCGGGACAGAAGATCCGCATCCGGCTCAAGAGCTATGACCACGAGGTCATCGACTCGTCGGCTCGCAAGATCGTCGACACGGTCACCCGCGCGGGTGCCACGGTGGTGGGCCCGGTGCCGCTTCCGACCGAGAAGAACGTGATCGCCGTGATCCGCTCCCCTCACAAGTACAAGGACAGCCGCGAGCACTTCGAGAAGCGCACCCACAAGCGGCTCATCGACATCATCGACCCGACGCCGAAGGCCGTCGACTCGCTCATGCGACTCGACCTGCCCGCCGACGTCAACATCGAGATCAAGCTCTAGCTCGTCGTCAAGCCAATAGGAAACCGCCATGTCTAACACCAAGACGACCAAGGGTCTGCTGGGCAAGAAGCTCGGCATGACGCAGGTCTGGGACGAGAACAACAAGCTCGTCCCGGTCACCGTTGTCGAGATCACCCCGAACGTGGTCACCCAGGTCCGCACGCCCGAGGTCGACGGCTACAGCGCCGTGCAGATCGCGTACGGCCAGATCGACCCGCGCAAGGTCACCAAGCCCCTCACCGGCCACTTCGAGAAGGCCGGCGTCACGCCGCGCCGCCACCTCACGGAGCTGCGCACGGATGACACGAGCGAGTACTCGCTCGGCCAGGAGCTCACGGCCGAGATCTTCGAGCCGGGCTCGAAGGTCGACGTCGTCGGCACCAGCAAGGGCAAGGGATTCGCCGGTGTCATGAAGCGCCACAACTTCGCCGGCGTCTCGGCGTCGCACGGTGCGCACCGCAACCACCGCAAGCCGGGTTCGATCGGCGCCTCCTCGACCCCCAGCCGTGTCTTCAAGGGCATGCGCATGGCGGGCCGCATGGGTGGCGACCGCGTCACCGTGCTCAACCTCACCGTCCACTCGGTCGACCTCGAGAAGGGCATCGTCCTCATCAAGGGCGCCGTGCCCGGTGCTCGTGGTCGCATCGTCTTCGTCCGCAACGCTGTGAAGGGGGCCTAACCATGGCGAACACCCTCGACGTCGTCGACACCTCGGGCAAGAAGACCGGCAGCGTGGAGCTGCCCGCGTCGATCTTCGACGTGCAGACCAACGTCCCGCTCATCCACCAGGTCGTCGTCGCCCAGCTCGCCGCCGCCCGCCAGGGCACGCACAAGGCCAAGGGCCGCGGCGAGGTCTCCGGCTCCGGCCGCAAGCCGTTCAAGCAGAAGGGCACCGGTCGCAGCCGTCAGGGCTCGGTCCGCGCTCCCGAGCACCGCGGCGGTGGCACCGTCCACGGCCCCGTGCCGCGCGACTACTCGCAGCGCACCCCCAAGAAGATGATCGCCGCGGCCCTGCTCGGCGCGATCTCCGACCGTGCCCGTGGCGAGCGCCTCACGATCGTCGACTCGTTCGGCAAGGCCGGCGCTCCGTCGACCAAGGGCGCTGCGGAGCTGCTCGCCTCGGTCACCGGCAAGAACATCCTCGTGGTGCTCGAGCGCGGCGACGAGGTCGGCTACAAGAGCGTGCGGAACCTCCGCAACCTCCACGTGCTGTGGGCCGACCAGCTCAACGCCTACGACGTGATCGTCAGCGACGACGTCGTCTTCACGAAGGCCGCCTACGAGGCGTTCGTCGCGTCGAAGACGGCCAAGACCAAGGAAGAGGCCAGCGCATGACGCTCACGTACAAGGACCCCCGCGACATCATCATCGCGCCCGTCGTCTCCGAGAAGAGCTACAACCTCATCGACGACGGCAAGTACACCTTCGAGGTGGACCCGCGAGCCAACAAGACCGAGATCAAGCTCGCCATCGAGAAGATCTTCAGCGTCAAGGTGGACTCGGTGAACACCCTGAACCGTCCCGGCAAGACCCGCCGCACGCGGTTCGGCATCGGCAAGCGCAAGGACACCAAGCGCGCCATCGTCACGCTCAAGTCCGGTTCCATCGACATCTTCACGGCTGTCGGCTAAGCCTGCGTCGATAGAAACGCAAGAGGGATAACTCATGGCTATTAGAAAGTACAAGCCCACGACCCCCGGTCGTCGCGGCTCCTCGGTGGCAGACTTCGCCGAGATCACCCGCTCGACTCCCGAGAAGTCGCTGCTGCGCCCGCTGCCCAAGACGGGTGGCCGCAACAACGCCGGTCGCATCACGAGCCGTCACATCGGTGGTGGCCACAAGCGCCAGTACCGCGTGATCGACTTCAAGCGCAACGACAAGGACGGCGTCGACGCCAAGGTCGCTCACATCGAGTACGACCCGAACCGCACGGCGCGCATCGCGCTCCTGCACTACGTCGACGGCACCAAGCGCTACATCATCGCCCCCAACAAGCTGAACCAGGGCGACATCGTCGAGTCGGGCGCCGGCGCGGACATCAAGCCGGGCAACAACCTCCCGCTCAAGAACATCCCCGTGGGTACCGTCATCCACGCGATCGAGCTCCGCCCCGGTGGCGGCGCGAAGATGGCCCGCTCCGCGGGTGCATCCGTTCGCCTCGTCGCGAAGGACGGCCCCTACGCCCAGCTCCGACTGCCGTCGGGCGAGATCCGCAACGTCGACCTGCGCTGCCGCGCGACGATCGGCGAGGTCGGCAACGCCGAGCAGTCGAACATCAACTGGGGCAAGGCCGGCCGTATGCGCTGGAAGGGCGTCCGCCCGACCGTCCGCGGTGTCGCCATGAACCCGGTCGACCACCCGCACGGTGGTGGTGAGGGCAAGACGTCCGGTGGACGTCACCCCGTGACCCCGTGGGGCCAGCAGGAGGGCCGGACGCGCAAGCGCAACCTCCCCAGCGACCAGCTCATCGTCCGTCGCCGCAATGTCGGCAAGAAGCGCAAGTAGTAGGAGCGTAAGAAGATGCCTCGCAGTCTGAAGAAGGGCCCCTTCGTCGACGACCACCTGCTGCAGAAGGTCGTGAAGGCGAACGAGTCCGGTTCCAAGAACGTGATCAAGACCTGGTCGCGCCGCTCGATGATCATCCCGGCCATGCTCGGGCACACGATCGCCGTGCACGACGGTCGCAAGCACATCCCCGTGTTCGTGACGGAGACCATGGTCGGCCACAAGCTCGGCGAGTTCTCGCCGACCCGCACCTTCCGCGGCCACGAGAAGGACGACAAGAAGGGACGCCGCCGCTAATGGTCGAGTCAATCGCCCGCGTCAAGCACATTCGCGTGACGCCCACCAAGGCCCGTCGCGTCGTCAACCTGATCCGCGGCAAGCAGGCCCAGGAGGCCCTGGCCATCCTGAAGTTCGCGCCCCAGGGTGCGAGCGAGCCCGTGTACAAGCTCGTCGCCTCCGCGATCGCGAACGCTCGCGTCAAGGCGGATGCCACGAACAGCTACCTCGACGAGCAGGACCTGTTCGTCTCGGCGGCGTTCGTCGACGAGGGCACGACCCTGAAGCGGTTCCAGCCGCGCGCCCAGGGCCGGGCCTTCCAGATCCTCAAGCGCACGAGCCACATCACCGTGGTGCTCGCGACGCCGGACCACATCGCCGAGGCCAAGGCCCCGAAGGCCGCGAAGGCAGGGAAGAAGTAATGGGACAGAAGGTAAACCCCTACGGTTTCCGTCTGGGAATCACCACCGACCACGTGTCGCGCTGGTTCTCCGACAGCACCAAGGCGGGTCAGCGCTACAGCGACTACGTCGCCGAGGACGTCAAGATCCGCAACCTGCTCAAGACCTCCCTCGACCGTGCCGGTGTGGCGCGCATCGAGATCGAGCGCACCCGTGACCGCATCCGCGTCGACATCCACACCGCCCGCCCGGGCATCGTGATCGGTCGCCGTGGTGCCGAGGCCGAGCGCATCCGTACCGACCTCGAGAAGCTCACGGGCAAGCAGATCCAGCTGAACATCCTCGAGGTCAAGAACCCCGAGGCCGAGGCCCAGCTCGTCGCGCAGGGCATCGCCGAGCAGCTCTCCGCTCGAGTGGCGTTCCGCCGCGCGATGCGCAAGGGACTGCAGGGCGCCCAGCGCGCCGGCGCCAAGGGCGTTCGCATCCAGGTCTCCGGCCGCCTCGGCGGCGCGGAGATGAGCCGCTCGGAGTTCTACCGTGAGGGTCGCGTCCCGCTCCACACGCTCCGCGCCAACATCGACTACGGCTTCTACGAGGCCAAGACGACGTTCGGCCGGATCGGCGTGAAGGTGTGGATCTACAAGGGCGACATCACCAACAAGGAGCTCGCCCGCGAGCAGGCGAACCAGAAGTCTTCCCGTCCCGAGCGTCGTGACGGGGACCGTCCGCGCCGCAACTCCGCCCCCCGGGCGGAGGCGCCGGTCGCAGCAGGAGTTGAGGCGTAACCATGTTGATCCCTCGTAAGGTCAAGCACCGCAAGCAGCACCACCCGGGTCGCAGTGGCCAGGCCACCGGCGGCACGACGGTGAACTTCGGTGAGTTCGGCATCCAGGCCCTCTCTCCCGCGTACGTGACCAACCGCCAGATCGAGGCGGCGCGTATCGCGATGACCCGTCACATCAAGCGTGGTGGAAAGGTGTGGATCAACATCTACCCCGACCGTCCGCTGACCAAGAAGCCCGCCGAGACCCGCATGGGTTCCGGTAAGGGTTCGCCGGAGTGGTGGGTCGCCAACATCAAGCCGGGTCGCGTCCTCTTCGAGGTCGCCGGCGTCAACGAGCAGCTCGCTCGCGAGGCCATGACCCGTGCCATCCACAAGCTGCCCCTCAAGGCACGCATCATCAAGCGCGAGGAGGGCGACGCGTAATGGCGATCGGATCCAAGGAGCTCCGCCCCGTCGAGCTCGACACCTTCGAAGACGAGCGACTCGTCGACGAGCTGAAGAAGGCCAAGGAGGAGCTGTTCAACCTGCGCTTCCAGTCGGCGACGGGCCAGCTCGAGAGCCACGGCCGCATCCGTGCGGTCAAGCGCGACATCGCGCGCATCTACACGGTCATCCGCGAGCGCGAGCTCGGCATCCGGGCCACCCCGGCGCCGCTCGAGGCTCCCGTCAAGGCCGCGAAGAAGACCACCAAGAAGGCGGAGGCGGCTGAGACCGCCGAGGCCACCGAAGAGACGAAGGAGGCGTAGTCATGGCGAAGGCCGAAGTGAAGGCTGCCGAGACCGCCGAGCTCGCTCGCGGTTACCGCAAGACGCGCCGTGGTTACGTGACCAGCGACAAGATGGACAAGACCATCGTCGTCGAGGTCGAGGACCGCGTGAAGCACCCCCTGTACGGCAAGGTCATCCGCCGCACCTCCAAGGTGAAGGCGCACGATGAGGCGGGCACCGCCGGCATCGGTGACCTCGTCATCATCAGCGAGACCCGCCCGCTCAGCGCCACGAAGCGCTGGCGCCTGGTGGAGATCCTCGAGAAGGCGAAGTAAGCGATGATCCAGCAGGAATCCCGGCTCAAGGTCGCCGACAACACCGGCGCCAAGGAGCTCCTCACCATCCGCGTGCTCGGCGGCTCCGGCCGTCGCTACGCCGGCCTCGGCGACGTGATCGTGGCGACCGTGAAGGATGCCATCCCCGGCGGAAACGTCAAGAAGGGCGATGTCGTCAAGGCGGTCATCGTGCGCGTCGTCAAGCAGACCCGTCGTCCCGACGGCTCCTACATCAAGTTCGATGAGAACGCCGCCGTCATCCTGAAGAACGACGGGGACCCCCGCGGTACCCGCATCTTCGGGCCGGTCGGCCGTGAGCTTCGCGACAAGAAGTTCATGAAGATCATCTCGCTGGCACCGGAGGTGCTGTAACCCATGGCTAACATTCGCAAGGGCGACCTCGTGCAGGTCATCAGTGGCCCGTCCCAGGCCCGCGGCGGAGACCGCGGCAAGCAGGGTCGTGTCATCGAGGTCCTGACCGAGAAGGACCGCGTCATCGTCGAGGGCGTGAACTTCGTCACGAAGCACGTGCGCGTCGGCCAGACCCAGCGCGGCACCAAGACCGGCGGCATCGAGACCCACGAGGCTCCGATCCACGTCTCCAACGTGGCGCTCGTCGACCCCGACACCAAGCTTCCGGCGCGCGTCGGCTTCCGCGAGGAGACCGACGACCGGGGCAAGACCGTGCGCGTGCGCTACTTCAAGAAGTCGCGTCGTGCTGAGAACAAGAAGCCGGCCAAGGCTTCGACCAAGAAGGCTGCGGACAAGGCAGCTGCAGAGGACGCCGAGTAATGACTGACACCGCTACTGCCGCGAAGGCTGGCGCCACGGGCACCTACCAGCCGCGCCTCAAGCAGAAGTACCGCAACGAGATCGCCGCTCAGCTCAAGAGCGACTTCGGCTTCACGAACGTGCACCAGGTGCCCGGCATCGTGAAGGTCGTCGTCAACACGGGCGTCGGCGAGGCCGCTCGCGACTCCAAGATCATCGAGGGGGCCGTCAAGGACCTCACCGCGATCACGGGTCAGAAGCCGCAGGTCACGAACGCCCGCAAGTCCATCGCGCAGTTCAAGCTCCGCGAGGGCCAGCCGATCGGTGCGCACGTCACGCTGCGCGGCGACCGGGCGTGGGAGTTCCTCGACCGACTGATCACGCTCGCGCTTCCGCGTATCCGTGACTTCCGCGGACTGTCGGACCGCCAGTTCGACGGCCACGGCAACTACACCTTCGGCCTCACGGAGCAGTCCATGTTCCACGAGATCGACCAGGACCGGATCGACCGAGTCCGTGGTTTCGACATCACCGTCGTCACCACGGCCAAGAACGACGAGGAGGGTCGCGCGCTGCTCAAGGCGCTCGGCTTCCCGTTCCGGTCCAACGAGCAGTAACACTCCACTAGAGAAGGTCGGCAGCGGTGTACCGCTCGTCGAAACCAGCTAACAGAAAGAACCCATCACATGACGATGACAGATCCGGTCGCAGACCTGCTGACCAGACTGCGTAACGCCAACTCGGCGTACCACGACCAGGTGTCGCTGCCGAACAGCAAGCTCAAGGCGCACATCGCGGAGATCCTCAAGAACGAGGGCTACATCTCCGCATGGAAGGTCGAGGACGCGCGCGTCGGACAGACGCTCACGATCGACCTCAAGTACGGCCCCAACCGCGAGCGCTCCTTCGTGGGCATCAAGCGCGTTTCGAAGCCCGGCCTGCGCGTGTACGCCAAGTCGACCGAGATCCCCAAGGTCCTCGGCGGCCTCGGCGTGGCCATCCTGTCCACCTCCTCCGGACTCCTCACGGACAAAGAGGCGACTCAGAAGGGCGTGGGTGGGGAAGTCCTCGCCTACGTGTGGTAGCCAGTCATGTCACGAATCGGACGTCTCCCCATCGCCATCCCGGCTGGTGTCGACATCAAGATCGACGGCCAGGATGTCGCGGTCAAGGGCCCGAAGGGCGAGCTCAAGCTCACCGTCGCGAGCCCCATCGCCGTCGCCATCGAGGATGGCCAGGTCCTGGTCACCCGCCCCGATGACGAGCGCAACTCGCGCTCGCTGCACGGGCTCACCCGCACCCTCATCGCGAACCAGATCGTCGGCGTGACCGACGGGTACTCCAAGGGCCTCGAGGTCGTCGGTACCGGTTACCGCGTGCAGGCGAAGGGCAACTCGGTCGAGTTCGCGCTCGGCTACTCGCACCCGATCACGGTGGACCCGCCCGCGGGCATCACGTTCACCGTCGAGGGCAACAACAAGCTGACCGTCAGCGGCATCGACAAGCAGGCCGTCGGCGAGGTCGCGGCGAACATTCGCAAGCTGCGCAAGCCCGAGCCGTACAAGGGCAAGGGCGTGCGCTACGCGGGCGAGGTCGTCCGTCGCAAGGCCGGAAAGAGTGGTAAGTAGTCATGGGTCTCGGAACCAGAGGTAAGAGCAAGTCGGCGGCCAAGGACCGCCGCCACGCCCGCCTTCGCAAGAAGGTCGTCGGCACGGCGGAGCGTCCTCGCCTCGTCGTCACCCGCTCGGCCCGTCACGTCTTCGTCCAGGTCGTCGACGACTCCAAGGGTCACACCGTGGCGTCGGCGTCCACCCTCGAGGCGGACCTGCGCACCTTCGACGGCGACAAGACCGCGAAGGCCCGCAAGGTCGGCGAACTCGTCGCCGAGCGCGCCAAGAAGGCCGGCATCGAGGCGGTCGTCTTCGACCGCGGCGGCAACCGCTACGCAGGACGGGTCGCGGCGATCGCCGACGGCGCCCGGGAAGGCGGGCTGGCGCTGTGAGCGACGAAACTACGAACAAGGAGCAGGACGTGGCCGCTGAGGCAACTGAGGCCGTCGTCGTGGATGCACCCGCGACGGAGACCGCGAACGAGCCCCGCGAGGCGCGTCGCGGCGGCCGTGAGCGCAACCCCAACCGCGACCGCAACAGCGGCCGTGACGCCGAGAAGAGCCAGTTCCTCGAGCGCGTGGTGACCATCAACCGCGTGTCCAAGGTCGTGAAGGGTGGTCGTCGCTTCAGCTTCACCGCTCTCGTGGTCGTCGGCGACGGCAACGGCCTCGTCGGCGTCGGCTACGGCAAGGCGCGCGAGGTCCCCACCGCGATCTCGAAGGGCGTCGAGGAGGCGAAGAAGAACTTCTTCCGCGTCCCGCGTGCCGGAGCGACCATCCCGCACCCCGTGCAGGGTGAGGCCGCCGCCGGTGTCGTGCTCCTGCGTCCGGCCTCCGCCGGTACCGGTGTTATCGCCGGTGGCCCGGTCCGCGCCGTGCTCGAGTGCGCGGGCATCCACGACGTCCTGAGCAAGTCGCTCGGCTCGTCGAACACGATCAACATCGTGCACGCGACCGTTGCTGCCCTCCAGCAGCTCGAGGAGCCTCGC
This sequence comes from Antiquaquibacter soli, assembly GCF_030580675.1. GTDB lineage: Bacteria > Actinomycetota > Actinomycetes > Actinomycetales > Microbacteriaceae > Rhodoglobus > Rhodoglobus soli. The sequence continues at coordinate 345,607 of NZ_JAUQUB010000002.1, forward strand.
GCGGTCGCCGCGCGTCGCGGCCTCGAGGTCGAGCACGTCGTCCCGGCGCGCCTCCTGCGCGCCGAAGCCGAGTCCTCGGCTGCAGCGAAGGCAGGTGTCTGATGGCCGCGCGCCTGAAGGTGACCCAGATCAAGTCCACGATCAGTGAGAAGCAGAACCAGCGCCACACGCTGCGCAGCCTCGGGCTGCACCGCATCGGTGACGTCGTCGTCCGCGAGGACAACAAGCAGAACCGCGGCTACGTGCGGACTGTTGCTCACCTCGTGAAGGTTGAGGAGATTGACTAATGGCTGACGAAGCCACTGAGAAGAAGGCCCCTGCCAAGGCCGCTGCGCCCAAGGCCGCGGCTGCGAAGGCTCCGGCCAAGGCTGCGGCCGACAAGCCGGCCGCCGAGAAGAAGGCGCCCGCGAAGGCTGCCGCCGAGAAGGCCCCCGCAGCCAAGGCTCCGGCCAAGGCCGCTGCCCCCACGGCTGCCGCCGCGAAGGCCGACGACACCGCTGCCGCCAAGGCTCCGGCGAAGTCGACCGCCGCGAAGGCTCCCGCGAAGAAGGCCCCCGCGGCCGACGTCGCGTCGCGCCCGCAGATCCTCAAGGCGCACCACCTCCGCCCCGCTGCCGGTGCGAAGAAGGACAAGACCCGCGTGGGTCGCGGTGAGGGCTCGAAGGGTAAGACGGCCGGTCGCGGTACCAAGGGAACGAAGGCGCGCTACCAGGTGCGCCCGGGCTTCGAGGGCGGCAACCTGAACTTCGTCATGCGGGCGCCGAAGCTTCGCGGCTTCAAGAACCCGTTCCGCGTCGAGTACCAGGTCGTGAACCTCGAGAAGCTCGCCGAGCTCTACCCGAAGGGCGGGGATGTCACGATCGCCGACCTCGTCGCCAAGGGCGCCGTCCGCAAGAACGAGAAGGTCAAGGTTCTCGGTACGGGTGACATTACGGTTAAGCTGAACGTTGCAGTCGACAAGGTCTCCGGCTCTGCCGAGCAGAAGATCGTCGCGGCTGGCGGTTCGGTCAAGTAACCAACCCTCGCGGTTTACTCGGGTGGGGTTCCTGACGGAGCCCCACCCGACTGCTTACCCCAAGTATCGGAGGCCTTGTGTTTAGAGCTGTCGCGCGGATCTTCCGCACGCCCGACCTTCGCAGGAAGATCGGGTTCACGCTCGGCATCGTCGCGCTGTTCCGCCTCGGGTCGTTCATCCCGGCCCCGTTCGTCGACTTCGGCAACGTCCAGGTCTGTCTCGCGAGCAACGCGGGCACCTCCGGCCTCTACGACCTCGTCAACCTCTTCAGCGGCGGGGCGCTGCTTCAGCTGTCGATCTTCGCGCTCGGCATCATGCCGTACATCACCGCGTCGATCATCGTGCAGCTGCTGCGCGTGGTCATCCCCCACTTCGAGACCCTCTACAAGGAGGGCCAGGCGGGCCAGTCCAAGCTCACGCAGTACACCCGGTACCTGACGATCGCGCTCGGCGTCCTCCAGTCGACGACCCTCATCACCGTCGCCCGCAGCGGCTCGCTCTTCCCGTCGAACACGGGAGTCGCGGAGTGCAGCCAGCTCATCACCAACGACGCGTGGTACGCGATCATGCTCATGGTCATCACGATGACCGCCGGCACCGGCCTCATCATGTGGATGGGCGAGCTCATCACCGAGCGCGGCATCGGCAACGGGATGTCGCTGCTCATCTTCACGTCGATCTCCGCGACCTTCCCGAGCGCTCTGTGGGGCATCCAGCAGAACCGCGGCTGGGAGATCTTCCTCATCGTGATCGCGATCGGCATCGTCGTCATGACGGGCGTCGTGTTCGTCGAGCAGTCGCAGCGGCGCATCCCGGTCCAGTACGCGAAGCGCATGGTCGGCCGGCGCACGTACGGCGGCAACAACACGTACATCCCGATCAAGGTCAACATGGCGGGCGTCGTGCCGGTCATCTTCGCGTCGTCGCTGCTGTACCTGCCCGCGCTCATCGCGCAGTTCAACCAGCCCCAGTCGGGCGAGTCACCCGCCGCGTGGGTCACCTGGATCCAGAACTACCTGACCAAGGGCGACCACCCGCTCTACATGCTCCTGTACTTCCTGCTCATCGTCGGATTCACGTACTTCTACGTCGCGATCACCTTCAACCCGGAGGAAGTCGCCGACAACATGAAGAAGTACGGCGGCTTCATCCCGGGCATCCGGGCCGGTCGTCCGACGGCGGAGTACCTCGACTACGTGCTCACCCGAGTGACATTGCCTGGCTCGCTGTACCTCGGTCTGATCGCCCTCATCCCGCTCATCGCCTTCGTGTGGGTCGGCGCCAACCAGAACTTCCCGTTCGGTGGCGCGAGCATCCTCATCATCGTCGGCGTCGGGCTCGAGACGGTGAAGCAGATCGACTCCCAGCTCCAGCAGCGCCACTACGAGGGGCTGCTCAGGTAGATGACTCGACTTCTTCTCATCGGCCCGCCGGGGGCGGGCAAGGGGACTCAGGCGGTTCGCCTCGCCGAGGCGTACGGCGTGCCGGCCATCTCGACGGGCGATATCTTCCGCAGCAACGTCAAGAACGAGACCGAGCTCGGCAAGCAGGCGAAGGCGTTCATGGACGCCGGAGACAACGTGCCCGACTCGCTCACGAACGCGCTCATCCGCGACCGGCTCGCCGAGGCGGATGCCCAGGGCGGCTTCCTCCTCGACGGCTACCCGCGCACGGCCGACCAGGTTCGTGAGCTCGACGAGTACCTGGCGAGTCACGGCGAGGCGCTGGACGTCGTCGTCGAGCTCGTGGCGGATCCGGACGTCGTCGTCGAGCGGCTGCGCAAGCGCGCCCTCGAGCAGGGCCGCAGCGATGACGACGAGTCGGTCGTCCGCCACCGGCTCGAGGTCTACCGCGAGCAGACGGAGCCGCTCATCGACATCTACGACGAGCGCGGGCTCCTCGTGAAGATCGACGCGCTCGGCGCGATCGACGAGGTCACCGCCCGGATCACGGATGCTCTGTCCGGCCGCGGCATCGGCCTCCCGGACGCTGCGACGGCCTGAGCCGCCGTCCGCTCCTGGCGATACCACACAAGTGGCGAAACGCCCGGGAATGACGTAAGCTGGATCCTTGGTGTTTTGGGCCGCTTTCGGCGTGCCCGCGATGCTCTCCGGAGCGTCGGCACCGAATCCCCGCAGACCAGCGAACCACACTTTTAGCGACGAAGAGGCTATGGCCAAAAAAGACGGTGTCATCGAGATCGAAGGATCCGTGATCGAGGCTCTCCCCAACGCGATGTTCCGCGTTGAGCTGACCAACGGTCACAAGGTCCTCGCTCACATCTCGGGCAAGATGCGACAGAACTACATCCGGATCCTCCCCGAGGACCGCGTGGTCGTCGAGCTCAGCCCGTACGACCTGACCCGCGGCCGTATCACCTACCGCTACAAGTAAGGCTCGCTGAGAAGTAACGGCCCCGCCCTCGCGGGGTACGAAGACAGCGAAAAGGAACATCATGAAGGTCAACCCCAGCGTCAAGCCCATCTGCGACCACTGCCGCGTCATCCGCCGCAACGGCCGCGTGATGGTCATCTGCAAGTCCAACCCGCGTCACAAGCAAAGGCAGGGTTAGAGCAAGGGCCATTTCTGGCCCTTGCCCCTGGCTTTGCCGGGGCCGTCTCGGCCCCGGACCAGGGCTAAATACCAACAACTGAACACAGAACAGAACAGCACCACGAACCGGCTCCGGCCGGGGACACCCAGGGTTGGAGGCCTTGGCACCGGTGCTGTCCACACCTCCACTCACTAACAGGAGAGCCACAATGGCACGTCTCGCCGGCGTCGACATTCCGCGCGACAAGCGCGTGGAAGTCGCACTGACGTACATCTACGGTGTCGGCCGCACTCGGTCGCTCAAGACCCTCGCGGACACCGGAATCAACGGAGACATCCGGGTCAAGGACCTCACGGATGACCAGCTCATCGCCCTTCGCGACTACATCGAGGGCAACTTCAAGGTCGAGGGTGACCTCCGCCGCGAGGTGGCCGCCGACATCCGTCGCAAGGTCGAGATCGGCAGCTACCAGGGCATCCGCCACCGTCGCGGCCTGCCCGTCCACGGTCAGCGCACGAAGACCAACGCTCGCACCCGCAAGGGTCCGAAGCGCACTGTTGCCGGCAAGAAGAAGGCCGGCCGCAAGTAAGCGGCAGCCAGGATCAAGGAGAAACTGAGGAATGGCTGCACCCAAGGCCGCCGCGCGCAAGCCGCGCCGCAAGGAGAAGAAGAACGTCGCGCTGGGCCAGGCGCACATCAAGTCGACGTTCAACAACACCATCGTGTCCATCACCGACCCCACGGGGGCCGTCATCAGCTGGGCCTCGTCCGGCGCCGTCGGCTTCAAGGGCTCGCGCAAGTCGACCCCGTTCGCCGCGCAGCTGGCCGCCGAGTCGGCCGCCCGCCAGGCGCAGGAGCACGGCATGAAGAAGGTCGACGTCTTCGTCAAGGGCCCGGGCTCGGGTCGCGAGACGGCGATCCGCTCGCTTCAGGCCGCGGGCCTCGAGGTCGGTTCGATCAACGACGTCACGCCGCAGGCGCACAACGGGTGCCGCCCGCCGAAGCGTCGTCGCGTTTAGCTCGGTTGGGGTGGAGGCCATTTCTGGCCTCCACCCGGCTAAACGCCGCGACCGTCTCGGTCGCGGTTGCGTAGTACCACCATCACCAGCGCGTTAATAACTCAACAGACCGACGGGCCAGCCACTCGTCGTATCCAGGTGTCAAATAGCGGACACCTCGCCGAAAGGAATCACCAGTGCTCATCGCACAGCGCCCCACCCTTGCTGAGGAGAACATCTCCGAGTTCCGCTCGCGGTTCGTCATCGAGCCGCTTGAGCCCGGCTTCGGCTACACGCTCGGCAACTCCCTCCGCCGCACCCTTCTCTCGTCGATCCCCGGTGCTGCCGTCACCAGCATCCGCATCGACGGTGTCCTGCACGAGTTCAGCACGGTCCCCGGTGTCAAGGAGGATGTCACCGAGATCATCCTGAACATCAAGAACCTGGTCGTCTCGAGCGAGCATGACGAGCCGATCACCGCCTACCTGCGCAAGCAGGGCGCGGGCGAGGTCACGGCCGCGGACATCTCGGCTCCGGCGGGCGTCGAGATCCACAACCCGGACCTCGTCATCGCCACCCTGAACGACAAGGCCAAGTTCGAGCTCGAGCTCACGATCGAGCGCGGCCGCGGCTACGTCTCGGCGACGCAGAACCGCAGCGAGTTCAGCGAGGCGGGCCAGATCCCGATCGACTCGATCTACTCGCCCGTCCTCAAGGTCACCTACCGCGTCGAGGCCACCCGCGCCGGCGAGCGCACCGACTTCGACCGCCTCGTGGTCGACGTCGAGACCAAGTCGGCGATCAGCCCGCGCGACGCGGTCGCCTCGGCCGGTCGCACGCTCACCGAGCTGTTCGGTCTCGCCCGCGAGCTCAACAACGCGGCCGAGGGCATCGAGATCGGCCCGGCGCCGGTCGACGCCGTGCTCTCGAGCGAGCTGAGCATGCCGATCGAGGACCTCGACCTCTCCGTGCGCAGCTACAACTGCCTCAAGCGCGAGGGCATCAACACGGTCAGCGAGCTCGTCGCCCTCTCGGAGACGCAGCTCATGAACATCCGCAACTTCGGCCAGAAGTCCGTCGACGAGGTGAAGGACAAGCTCGTCGAGATGGGCCTCTCGCTCAAGGACAGCGTGCCCGGCTTCGACGGCGCGCACTTCTACGGCGGCTACGACGACGACGAGACCAACGCCTAGGCCCGCGCCGCAGCGACTGAGTACTGGAGAACTGGAACAATGCCTACACCCACCAAGGGACCCCGCCTCGGAGGCGGCCCGGCGCACGAGCGACTGCTGCTCGCGAACCTCGCCGCGGCGCTCTTCACCCACAAGAGCATCAAGACGACCGAGACGAAGGCCAAGCGCCTGCGTCCCGTCGCCGAGCGCCTCATCACGTTCGCGAAGCGCGGCGATCTGCACGCGCGTCGTCGCGTGCTCGCCGTGATCGGCGACAAGAGCGTCGTGCACGAGCTCTTCACCGAGATCGCGCCGCTCGTCGAGAACCGTGAGGGCGGCTACACGCGCATCACCAAGCTCGGCTTCCGCAAGGGCGACAACGCGCCGATGGTCCAGATCGAGCTCGTGCTCGAGCCGGTCAACCCGAAGCCGAAGTCGGCGAAGAAGTCCGCCGCCGCTGAGAAGCCCGCCAAGGCTGAGGCCGCTCCGGTCGAGGAGACCGAGGAGGCTCCCGCCGAGGACAGCAGCGCAGCCGACAGCACCGAGGAGACCGAGACGGTCGCCGAGGTCGAGGAGGCCGCCGCCGAGGACACCGCGTCGACCGAGTCCGCTGACGTCGCCGAGGAGGCCGCGGACGCCGACGCCGAGGTCGCCGCCGAGGACGAGGCCAAGTAGTCTCTCGCAATCCCAGTGTGAACCCCGCCCTGACCGGGCGGGGTTCTACTGTTTAAGGCATGACCGAGCGACCCCTGAGCGAACGCGTCAGCGCCCCGGCCCGCCTGGACCTGCCCGAGGGCCCGGATGCGATGACCTGGCGCAGCGCGACCACCGATGACATCCCGGCTCTCTACGAACTGGAGCGCGAGGTGAGCGCGGCCGATCACCCGCACTACACGACCCCGCTCGAGGAGTTCGAGGACGACTTCGCGGCCTCGTTCATCGACATCGCGACCGACACGGTGGTCGCCGTCGAACCGGATGGCACCATCCAGGGCTGGGGCCTGGTGATCCTGTCGCCCGGGCAGCGGACGCTCGTGCGCACGATTCTCGCCGGGGCGGTGCGACCGTCCGCGCGCGGGCGCGGGCTCGGCCGCCGCATCCTCGGCTGGCAGGTCGCACGAGCGGAGCAGCTGCTCGCGACCTCCGAGAAGACCCTGCCCGGGTGGGTGCTCGCCTATGTCCAAGAGAACGTCGCGGATGCCCGAGCCCTCTTCGAGCGGGCGGGGCTGTCGATCGCCCGCTATTTCCTCGAGCTGCGGCGCGACCTCTCCCAGCCCATCCCCGAACTCGGCGGCGGGCTCACGATCGAACCATTCACGCCCGAGCGCTCGGGCGCAGTCCACGCGGCCGTCGTGGACGCCTTCCAGGACCACTGGGCAAGCCAGCCGATGAGCGACGAGCAGTGGGAGACGTTCACCGCGCGCTCCATCGCCCGACCGGACCTGAGCGCGGTGGCGATCGTCGACGGCGAGGTAGCGGGCTTCGTGCTCGCCTCCGTCAACGATGAGGACTGGGAGGGCCAGGGTTTCAGCTCCGCGTACATCGATCTCGTCGGCGTCCCGCGGGCGTTCCGGGGACGCGGCATCGCGCCGGCCCTCCTCGCGCACAGCATGCGGGCGATGGCGGCCGAGGGGCTCGAGAAGGCCGTTCTCGACGTCGACTCCGACAGCCCCACGGGCGCCCTCGGCCTGTACCAGAAGGTCGGCTTCGTCGAGTCGCACCGCAGCATCGCCTACACCCGCGAGTACTGACCCGGGCGGCTACGCTTGGCAACCGTGACCGACGAGCCGACTACCCGCCTGCGGCTCGACCTCGCCTACGACGGCGCCGCCTTCTCGGGGTGGGCGGCCCAACCCGGGCTGCGGACCGTGCAGGGCGTGCTCGAGGATGCCCTCGCCACCGTCTTCTCGCGCGCCCCCGACCCGCCGCGGCTCACGGTCGCCGGCCGCACCGACGCCGGGGTGCACGCGACGGGCCAGGTGGCGCACCTCGACCTCACACCGCGGCAGCTTGCGCGACTCGCCAAGCCGCACGGCTCCCGCCCGTCCCCCGATCCCGCGGAGGCGCTGGCTCGACGGCTCAACGGCATCGCGGGGCTGCGCAGCGATGTGGTCGTGCGCGCAGCATCCGTCGCCCCTGCCGGCTTCGATGCGCGGTTCTCGCCGGTCTGGCGGCGGTACGGCTACCGGATCGCGGATGCTGCGGCCGAGCGCAACCCGCTGCACCGCGGTTACACCGTCTGGTACCCGGCCGAGCTCGACGTCGAGGCGATGAACTCCGCAGCCCGGCAACTGCTCGGTCTCGCGGACTGGGCCGCGTACTGCCGGCCGCGCGAGGGGTCGACGACGATCCGCGAGCTGCAGGAGTTCGAGTGGGTTCGCGAGGCCGACGGGGTCGTGGTGGCCTACCTCAAGGCCGACGCGTTCTGCCACAGCATGGTGCGCGCGCTTGTGGGCGCGGGCGTCTCCGTGGGGGAGGGCAAGCTGCCGGGGGAGCGGCTGCTCGGGATCCGCGAGGAGGCCCAGCGCACGAGCGAGTTCAAGGTGATGCCGGCCGCCGGCCTCACGCTCCTCGAGGTGGGGTATCCGGCCGACGAACTGCTCGCGGCGCGAGCCGAGCAGACCCGCGCTCGCCGTGACGTTTGACCCGGGGCATCCTGTCGCCTAAGCTTGACCCTTGGTGTTTCGCGTCCTGCGCGCGTCTCGCCCGATCATGAGCCCTCCACAGGGTGGATTCCCCGGCCATCGGCCGAGGAATGCCCCGCCGGAGCGGGATTCACGAGCCTCTTCATCGATCAACGGAAAGCAGCACTACTGTGACGCGCACCTTTACGCCCAAGGCGGACGACATCACTCGCGAGTGGGTCATCATCGACGCCACCGACATCGTCCTCGGCCGCCTCGCCAGCCACGCTGCCTCGCTCCTGCGCGGCAAGCACAAGGCGATCTTCGCCAACCACGTCGACACCGGCGACTTCGTCATCATCGTCAACGCCGACAAGGTCGCCCTCACCGGCTCCAAGCTCGCGCAGAAGAAGGCGTACCGCCACTCGGGCTACCCGGGCGGCCTCCGCGCCACGAGCTACACCGAGCTCCTCGAGAAGCACCCGACGCGCGCCGTCGAGAAGGCCGTGCGCGGCATGCTCCCGAAGAACTCGCTCGGCCGCGCCCAGCTCTCGAAGCTGAAGGTCTACGCCGGTGCCGAGCACCCGCACGCCGCGCAGCAGCCGAAGCCGTACACCCTCACCCAGGTCGCCCAGTAAGCGGCAGCGAAGAACTAAGGACTTATTACTGTGGCCAGCATCCAGGATTCCATCGACGAGACCGTCGTCGAGAGCTTCACGACTGAGACCCCCGCCGCCGAGGCGCCGAAGGCTCCCCGCCCCGTTCTGAACGTGTCGGGTGCCGCGGTCGGCCGCCGCAAGGAGGCCATCGCCCGCGTGCGTCTCGTCCCCGGCGCCGGTACCGCGACCGTCAACGGCCGCGACCTCGCCGAGTACTTCCCCAACAAGCTGCACCAGCAGCTCATCAACGACCCGTTCAAGGTGCTCGACCTCCTCGGCTCCTACGACGTGACCGCCCGCATCACCGGTGGTGGCCCCTCGGGCCAGGCCGGGGCGCTGCGCCTGGCGATCGCTCGTGCGCTCAACGAGATCGACCGCGAGAACAACCGACCCACCCTCAAGAAGGCGGGCTTCCTGACTCGTGACGCGCGCGTCATCGAGCGCAAGAAGGCCGGTCTCAAGAAGGCCCGCAAGGCGTCGCAGTTCTCGAAGCGCTAAACCCGCTTCTCGGGCGACAATGCCTCGTCTCTTCGGCACGGACGGCGTCCGCGGCCTGGCGAACAGCGACCTGACGGTCGAGATGGCCCTCGGGCTCGCCCAGGCCGCCGCCGTCGTGCTCGGCAAAGGCCGCGTGGCCGACGGCCGGCGCGCCTCAGGGCGCCGTCCGGTCGCGGTCATCGCGCGCGATCCGCGGATCTCCGGGGAGTTCCTTGCGGCAGCGGTCGCGTCGGGACTCGCGAGCTCGGGCGTCGACGTGTACGACGCGGGGGTCATCCCGACTCCGGCGGCGGCGTTCCTCGTCGCCGACTTCAAGGCCGACCTCGGCGTGATGATCTCGGCGTCGCACAACCCCGCGCCGGACAACGGCATCAAGTTCTTCGCGACCGGCGGGACGAAGCTGCCCGACGAGGTCGAGGATCGCATCGAAGCCGCCCTGGATGCCCCGAAGCTCAGCCCCACGGGCGGCGACGTGGGTCGCATCCGTCGCTTCTCCGACGCCGAGGACCGCTACATCGTCCACCTGCTCTCGACCCTCCCGCACCGGCTCGACGGGCTGCACGTCGTGCTCGACTGCGCGCACGGTGCGGCCGCGGGCGTGTCGCCGCAGGTGTTCACGGATGCCGGCGCCCAGGTCACCGTGATCGGCGCCGACCCCGACGGACTCAACATCAACGAGGGCGTCGGATCGACGCACCTCGGGCCGCTCCGGGCCGCCGTGGTCGCTCACGGAGCCGACCTCGGCATCGCCCACGACGGCGACGCGGACCGCTGCCTCGCCGTCGACGCGCAGGGCAACGTCGTCGACGGCGACCAGATCATGGCGATCCTCGCCCTGTCGATGCACGAGCGCGGGGTGCTCCACGACAACACGCTCGTCGCGACCGTGATGAGCAACCTGGGGCTGCGCCGCGCGATGGCCGACCACGGTATCCGGATGCTCGAGACCGCGGTCGGCGACCGCTACGTGCTCGAGGCGCTCGGCGAGCACGGCCTCTCCCTCGGCGGTGAGCAGTCGGGCCACGTGATCATGACCAAGTTCGCGACGACGGGGGACGGCATCCTCACCGGTCTGCACGTCGCGGCGGAGATGGCTCGCACCGGCAAGTCGCTCGCGGAACTCGCCTCCGTCATGACGGTCTACCCGCAGGTGCTCGTGAACGTTCGCGGCGTCGACCACCACGGCCTCGCGGCGGACGAGGTCATCGCCCAGGCCGTGCGCAGTGCGGAGGAGCGCCTCGGTGACTCCGGTCGAGTGCTGTTGCGACCCTCCGGTACCGAGCCGATGGTGCGCGTGATGGTCGAGGCGGCCGACCAGTCGGTCGCCGACGAGGTGGCGGAGTCCCTCGCCGCGATCGTGCGCGAGCGCCTCGCCCTGTAGCCCCCCGCAGCGCGGGCGCTCCGAGTTGCGAGTTCCGCACCTTCGCAGACCCGTGCCAGCCGCACGAGGGTGCGAAAGTCGCAACTCGGCGTCGCGACCGACGCGTGGCGAGCTGAGTTCACGACCCGCTAGCCTGACCGCATGATCCAGTCGATCCTCACCAAGATCTTCGCCGGCGCCTTCCTCGGTGGTGTGGTGGGGGCTCTCGTCACGGGGGACTGGATCTACATCCTCGTGTGGGCGTTCGCGATGTCCGCGTTCATCCTCCTCGCGGTGTTCGGCGGCGTGCGGCGGGGTCGCGGTGCTGACCCGTTCGCGGTGGCCCGCGTGGAGACCGTCACGCGAACGGGACGGGAGCAGGACGGCGCTCAGGAGCTGGCGGTCCGCCTGACGGTCGCCCCAGAGGGCGAGAGCGCCTACCAGACCACCACGCTGACGCACGTTCGCACGGACGAGCTGCGCACCTTCACTCCCGGGACGATCGTGATCGTCGGAAGGCTCGGTCCGCAGCGCCCGGATGTCACGATCACGCCCGTCGGGCCCGAAGCGGTGACGGCGCGAGCGCAGCAGGCGCGTACCGATCAGTCGATCATCCCGCCCGCGTCATCCGTACCCGCGTGGGAGACGGCGACCACGACGACGCCGGGCACGCTCCGGCCGGGCACGCGACTCATTCCTCGCGGCGGGCAGCTCGCGATCTCGCTCTCGATCATCCTCGTGACGGCGGTCGCCACGACGATCCCTGCCTGGGGGTCCATCGCGCGGGCCGCCGAGAGCGCCGCCGCCGCGGACTGGGACGGCACGAACCTCATCACGGGACGATTCCAGCAGGACGCGGTGGATGCCGTGGCCGAGGTCGTCGGCGGCTACGAGTTCACGAACATCGGTTTCTACGACACCTATCTCGTGGTGGACGCGCCGACCACACCCGGGGCGACGACGACCGACACCTACATGTACCGCTACGGCCGAGCCTGGCGCGAGGGTCCCGAGTTCATCCAGCCGACCGATCTTGAGGCCGAGCTCTTCGACGGCTCCGGGCTCGACTTCGGACAGGTCGCCGCGGCCGCCGAGCTCGCCCTCGAGGATGCCGCACTCGACAACGCCGACGTCTACGCGTCGGTCGCGCGCGACCCCGCAGCCGAGGTGGACGGGCCGATCATCAGTATCTACGTCTCTGGCGATTACGGCAGCAAGTCGTACGTGTTCGACTTCGACCTGCGCCTCGTGCGCAGCAGCTAGCAGCTCGCCGGCTAGTTCTTGCGCAGCAGCACGCTGTGCACGGCGTGGCTCGCGCCCTTGCGCAGCACGAGGTTGGCGCGCGCCCGCGTCGGCAGGATGTTCTGCACGAGGTTGGGCTCGTTGATCGACTTCCAGATCGAGGATGCCCGTGCCCGGGCCTCCTCCTCGGTGAGCGACGCGAACCGGTGGAAGTACGACAGCGGGTTCGAGAACGCCCCGCGCTGCAGCGAAAGGAAGCGCTCCTCGTACCAGCGCGCGATGTCGGTCGTGCGGGCATCCACGTAGATCGTGAAGTCGAAGAGGTCGCTCACCGCGAGACTGCGGCCGGAGGGGGCCGGCTGGAGCACGTTGAGGCCTTCGACGATGAGCACATCGGGGGAGTGCACGGTGATCTCGGCATCCGGCACGATGTCGTACGCGAGGTGAGAGTAGAAGGGGGCGCGGACCTCGGGCTCGCCCGCCTTGACCCGGCTCACGAAGCGCAGCAGCGCACGCCGGTCGTAGGACTCCGGAAAGCCCTTGCGTTCCATGAGCCCGCGGCGCTCGAGCTCGGCGTTCGGGTAGAGGAACCCGTCGGTCGTGACGAGCTCGACGCGCGGCGTGCCCTCCCACCGGGTGAGGAGTTCGCGGAGCAGTCGGGCGACGGTCGACTTGCCGACGGCCACCGAGCCGGCGACCCCGATCACGAAGGGCGTCGGCTGCGAGGTCGTCCCGAGGAAGGTGCTCGTGACATCGTGCAGGTGCTGCGCGCCCTCCGCGTAGAGGCTGAGCAGCCGGGACAGGGGGAGGTAGACCTCTTCGACTTCACGGAGGTCGAGGGCATCCCCGAGTCCGCGCAGTTCGACGACCTCGGTCTGGGTGAGGGGCGCCTCCATGCGTGGCGCGAGGGCCGCCCAGTCGCCCCGGTCCAACTCGATGAACGGCGACACGTGGCCGGTCGAGGAGGAGGGCTCAGGCATCCCGACCAGCCTAGCGGCGAGGGTGAGCACAGTTCGGCCAACTACAATCGACCCCATGTGTGGAATCGTGGGCTACGTCGGCGACAACAAGAGCCTGGAGGTGCTCCTCGGCGGCTTGAAGCGGCTCGAGTACCGCGGCTACGACTCCGCGGGCGTCGCGGTGCTCGACGAGTCGGGAAGCCTCGGCACGCGTAAGCGCGCGGGCAAGCTCCAGGTGCTCGTCGACGACCTCGCCGACCGGCCGCTCGGCAACGGATCGACCGGCATCGGCCACACGCGCTGGGCGACGCACGGCGGCCCGACCGACCGCAATGCCCACCCGCACCTCTCCGCCGACGGCAAGCTCGCGCTCATCCACAACGGCATCATCGAGAACTTCGCGGAGCTCAAGGCGGAACTGCTCGCCGAGGGCGCCGAGTTCACGAGCGAGACGGACACCGAGGTCGCAGCCCTCCTCGTCGGCAAGGCCTACGCCGAGTCGGGCGATCTCACCGAGGCCCTGCGCGCGGTCGTCCAGCGCCTCCACGGCGCGTTCACCCTCCTCGTGATGCACGAGGACCAGCCGGGCGTCGTCGTCGGCGCCCGCCGCAACTCCCCTCTCGTGATCGGGCTCGGCGACGGCGAGAACTTCCTCGGCTCCGACGTGGCGGCGTTCGTCGAGTACACGCGACGCGCCGTGGCGATCGGCCAGGACCAGATCGTGACGATCCGCACCGACTCGGTCGACGTCATCGACTTCGACGGCAACCCGGTCGAGGCCGACGAGTTCGAGATCGCGTGGGATGCCTCCGCCTCCGAGAAGGGCGGCTGGTCGAGCTTCATGGCGAAGGAGATCAGCGAGGAGCCGGAGGCGGTCGGCAACACGATCCTCGGGCGCACCCACGACGGACTCGTGCACCTCGAGGAGCTCGCGCCGATCGGCGATGCAGCGCTCAAGGACGTCGACCGCATCGTCATCATCGCGTGCGGCACCGCCGCTTATGCCGGGATGCTCGGCAAGTACGCCATCGAGCAGTGGGCGCGCATCCCGGTCGACGTCGAGCTCTCGCACGAGTTCCGCTACCGCGACCCGATCCTCTCCGACCGCACCCTGGTGATCTCGATCAGCCAGTCGGGCGAGACCATGGACACGCTCATGGCGGTCAAGTACGCGATGGCTTCCGGCGCTCACGTGCTCTCGGTCTGCAACACCCAGGGGGCGACGATCCCGCGCGAGTCCCACGCCGTCGTCTACACCCACGCGGGGCCCGAGGTCGCGGTCGCGTCGACGAAGGCGTTCGTCGCCCAGGTCACGGCGCTCTACCTCATCGGACTTCACCTCGCCGCCGTGCGCGGCACCCTCGACGAGGCGGCTCACCGCTCCGCCGTCGACGAGCTCGCATCGGTGCCCGCGAAGATCTCCGAGGTGCTCGAGGTCTCGCAGGCGGAGATCGGCCAGCTGGCGCGCTGGATGACGGAGACGCAGTCGGTGCTGTTCCTCGGCCGGCACGTGGGCTTCCCGGTCGCGCTCGAGGGGGCTCTCAAGCTCAAGGAGCTCGCCTACATCCACGCCGAGGGCTTCGCCGCGGGCGAGCTCAAGCACGGCCCGATCGCGCTCATCGAGCCGGGCCAGGTCGTGTTCGTGATCGTGCCGAGCCCGCGCGACCCGTCGTCGCTGCACCCCAAGGTCGTCTCCAACATCCAGGAGATCCGCGCCCGGGGCGCTCGCGTCATCGCGATCGCCGAGAAGGGGGATGCCGCCGTCCTCCCGTTCGCGGACGAGGTCATCCCGATCCCGCTCGCGGGCTCCCTCTTCGAACCGCTGCTCGCGGTGGTGCCGCTGCACATCTTCGGCATGGAGCTGGCAGCCGCGAAGGGGCTCGACGTGGACCAGCCGCGCAACCTCGCCAAGTCCGTGACCGTGGAGTAACGTCCCGCCAGTCCCGTCGGTAGGGGGGAGAAGAGGTCACCGTGATCGTGGGGATCGGAGTAGACGTCGTCGACCTCGCTCGATTCGAGCGGGCGCTCGTGCGCACGCCCACCCTCACCGACCGGTTGTTCGCCCCCAGCGAACAGGTCAAGGACGGCAAGCCGATGCCGCTGCGGTCGCTCGCGGGCCGATTCGCCGCGAAAGAGGCCCTCATCAAGGCTCTCGGCGATTCCACCGGGGTGCGCTGGCACGACATGCTCGTCGTGAACGACCCGCTCGGCAATCCCGCTTTCGAGCTTCAGGATTCCACTCGCGCGATCGCCGAGTCCCGCGGCATCACCGCGATCCACCTGTCGATGAGTCACGACGCGGGCATCGCCATCGCGTACGTCGTCGCCGAGGCGGAACGGCCGTGAGCCGGGTCGCGACGGTGAGCCTCGGGGCGATCGCGCGCAACGTCGAGACTCTCCGGGCTGCGGCCGGGGGAGCGCCGGCGATGGCGATCGTCAAAGCGAACGGTTACGGGCACGGAGCGGTGCCCGCAGCGCGGGCGGCGCTCGAGGGCGGAGCAGGATGGCTCGGGGTGGCCACGATCGACGAGGGGCTCGAGCTGCGGGCATCCGGAGTCGACGCTCCCGTCCTCGCGTGGCTGCACGAGACGGACGCGGACTTCGCCTCGGCGGTCGAGGCCGACCTCGATCTCGGGGTCAGCTCGCTCGCGGAACTCGAGGCGGTCGCGGCGGTCGGGGCCGGAGCATCCGTTCAGCTGAAGGCCGACACCGGGCTCGGCCGCAACGGTGCCACCGACGCCGAGTGGCCGGAGCTCGTCACGGCGGCGGCTGCGCTCCAGTCCGCGGGCCGCGTGCGCGTGCGCGGCGTCTGGAGCCACCTCGCCAACGCGGGCCGCGCCGAGGATCTCGAGCAGGTCGCGCGCTTCACGCAGGCGCTCGAGGCCGCGACCGACGCGGGCCTCGATCCGGAGCTCGTGCACCTCTCGGCCACCGCCGGCGCCCTCGCCGTGCCCGAGGCGAGGTTCGGGATGGTGCGGCTCGGTGTCGGCATCTACGGACTCTCCCCGCTCGACTCGACGAGCTCGGCCGACCTCGGGCTGGTTCCGGCCATGACCCTCTCGGCGACCGTCGCCTCGGTCAAGCGCGTTCCCGCCGGTCACGGCGTCTCGTACGGCTACGACCACCGCACGACGGGCGAGACCTCGCTCGTCCTCGTGCCGCTCGGCTACGCGGACGGCATCCCGCGCAGCGCGTCCGGTCGAGGTCCGGTGTCCATCAACGGCGTGACGCACCGCGTCGCCGGTCGGGTCGCGATGGACCAGGTGGTGCTCGACGTGGGCGACGCGACCGTCGCAGAGGGCGATCGCGCCGTGCTGTTCGGCGACCCCGCCACAGGGGTGCCGTCGGCGGATGACTGGGCGCTCGCCGCCGGAACGATCAACTACGAGATCGTCACGCGCATCGGATCGCGCGTGCGCCGGGAGTACGTCCCATGATCATCGCGACCCCGGACGACATGGAGGCCCTCGGAGCGCGCGTCGCGGCCGAACTCCGCGCGGGCGATCTCGTGCTGCTGAACGGCGAGCTCGGCGCCGGCAAGACGACGTTCACGCGCGGCCTGGGCGAGGCGCTCGGCGTGCGGGGCGCGGTGACGAGCCCCACGTTCGTGCTCGCCCGCACGCACCCGCGTGCCGAGGGGGCGCCGCTCGTGCACGTCGACGCGTACCGGCTCGGGAGCGCCATCGAGCTCGACGACCTCGACATCGATTTTGAGGGCTCGATCGTCGTCGTCGAGTGGGGCGACGGTCTCCTCGACGGCGTGAGCGACTCCTGGCTGCGCATCGACATCGATCGGCCGCACGGCGGCGAGGCCGACTCGGAGGCCGAGCCGCGCACCGTGACGATCGCGGGCGTCGGTCCGCGCTGGGAGGGGGTGGACTGGGATGCTCCTCGCCATTGACACCTCGGCCGGCACGACGGTCGCCGTCGTGGACCGGGAGCGGGGCATCCTCGCCGAGCACTCGACAGCCGATACGCGGTCGCACGCCGAAGTCATCGGCACCCTCATTCGCGCGAGCCTCGATGACGCCGGTATCGCCGTAACTGACTTGTCCGGTGTCGCTGCGGGGATGGGCCCGGGCCCGTTCACGGGGCTGCGCGTCGGCATCGCCGCCGCTCGAGCGTTCGCCGTCGGTGCCGGCAAGCCCGTCGTGCCCATCGCCAGCCACGACGCCATCGCCTTCGGTCTCGGTCTCGGCGCGGACGACCCGGTCGTCATCGCGACCGATGCCCGGCGGCGCGAACTGTTCTATTCCGTCTACCGCGGAACGGATGACGCGGGCCTGCCCGTGCGCACCCTCGGGCCCGCGCTCGCCAAGGCCGCCGAGCTCGAGCTCCCCGCCGGCCACCGACTGATCGAGGCCACCGAGGTGTCCGCGGGGGCGCTCGGCATGCTCGCCGAGACCCTGTACGCGAACGGCCGCGCGTTCGCCCCCGACGAGCCGCTGTACCTGCGCTCGCCGGACGTCACCCTCTCCGCCGGCCCGAAGCGGGTGACCTCGTGACCTGGCAGCTGCGCCGCGCGACGCCCGCCGACCTTGACGCGATCATGGCGATCGAGGAGCGCGTCTTCGAGAACGACGCGTGGTCGCGCGACATCATGGCGGCCGAACTCGGCGACCGGCACGGGCACTACCTCGTCGCCGTGCGCGTCGACCACCCGAGCGATCTCGTGGGCTACGCGGGGCTGCGCTCGCCGCGCGGCGAGCCGCAGGCCGACATCCAGACCATCGCAGTCGCCGAGCACGCGCGCCGCCAGGGACTCGGCCGGGTTCTGCTCCAGTCGCTCATCGCGGAGGCGCGCGACCGGGGTGCCGCGGAGCTCTTCCTCGAGGTGCGCGCCGACAACCCCGGCGCCCAGTCGCTGTACGGGATGCTCGGCTTCGAGCCGATCGCCGTCCGCCCCCAGTACTACCAGCCCGACGGCGTCGACGCGATCGTCATGCGGTTGGAGATCCCGCGCCCGGAGGTGACCGTCGCATGAGCATCCGCGAACCCCTGGTCCTCGGAATCGAGACGAGCTGCGACGAGACCGGCGTCGGCGTCGTCCGCGGCACGACCCTGCTGTCGAACGTCATCGCCTCGTCCATGGAGGAGCACGCGCGCTACGGCGGCGTGGTCCCGGAGGTCGCCGCGCGAGCGCACCTCGAGGCGCTCGCCCCCACGCTGCGGCGAGCGCTCGACGAGGCCGGTGTCACACTCGACGACCTCGACGCGATAGCGGTCACGAGCGGCCCGGGGCTCGCGGGGGCGCTCATGGTCGGAGTCGGCGCGGCGAAGGCGCTCGCCGTCTCCCTCGACACCCCTCTGTACGCGGTCAACCACCTCGTGGGGCACGTCGGCGCCGACATCCTGACCGACGGGACGAGCGGGGCGGATGCCGCGATCGAGTACCCGACCGTCGCGCTCCTCGTCTCGGGCGGCCACACGTCTCTGCTCCTCGTCCGCGACCTCGTCGATGACGTCGAGCTGCTCGGCGAGACGATCGACGACGCCGCGGGGGAGGCCTTCGACAAGGTCGCCCGGCTCCTGGGGCTGCCCTACCCCGGCGGGCCGGAGATCGACCGGGCTGCGGTCGGCGGGGATCCGACGGCCATCCGGTTCCCGCGCGGACTCAGTCTGCCGAAAGACATGATCAAGCACCGGTACGATTTTTCATTCTCCGGACTCAAGACCGCCGTCGCCCGCTGGGTGGAGCGCGAGCGCGACGAGGGTCGCGAGATCCCCCTGGCGGACGTCGCCGCGAGCTTCCGCGAAGCGGTCGCCGATGTGCTCCTCACCAAGGCCGTCGCGGCGTGCACCGACCTCGGAGTGCCGCGGCTCCTGCTCGGCGGCGGTGTCGTCGCGAATGCTCGAGTGCGGGAGCTCGCCGCCGAGCGGTGCGCCGCGGCGGGCATCCGGCTTCGCATCCCGCCGCTGTCTCTGTGCACCGACAACGGCGCCATGATCGCGGCGCTCGGGGCGCAGCTCGTCATGGCCGGGCGCTCTCCCTCCGGCCTCGGATTCGGCGCCGATTCGACGCTTCCGGTGACGAGTATCCAGGCCTGAGGGCCGCCCGTAACACGCCGCGACACCGGTTGACACCTGTCTGGCGCGCTGCCACTATGGGCACCGCTATTCCAGCAACCATCAGCTAAGGAGCTACTCCATGACCGAACCCGTCGTGCCCGCGCCGGCGCCCGCCGCGCCCGTCGCCAAGTGGAACGTCCTGTCGATCGTCTCGCTCGTCACCTCGATCGTGGGTCTCAGCATCGTCGGCATCATCACCGGCCACATCTCGCTCAGCCAGATCAAGAAGACGGGCGAGCAGGGCAACGTGCTCGCCATCATCGGCCTCGTGCTCGGCTACCTCGGCCTCATCGCGGGCCTCATCCTCATCATCGCGTGGATCGGCATCTTCGCCGCCGCGACGTCGGTGCAGACCTACTAGTACCCGGTTCGTCAAGCGGGGTCGCGCCTCTCGGCGCGGCCCCGCTCGCGTTATAGGGTCGGATCATGGCTGAGAACAACGACATCCCTCCGGTCCCGCTGCCTCCCGACGACGCGAAGGTCACGCCCGCCGTGCCGCCCGTCGAGGCCGCCCCTGTCGTCCCGTCGACGCCCGCCGCCCCGGCGGCTCCTGCGGCGGATGCCCCGGCTCCCGCCCCCGCGTATGGCGCCCCCGGCTCGACGCCCCCGCCGCCGCCCGCGTACGGCTCACCGACGGCCTACGGCCAGCCGGCCTACGCCGCCGCTCCGGCCGGTCCCAGCCAGGGCCTCTCGGTCACCTCGATGGTGCTGGGACTCGTCGGACTGCTGTTCTCCCTCTTCGGCTGGGGCTTCCTCATCGTCCTGGGCGCCGTCATCACGGGCCACCTTGCGCAGCGCCGCCAGCCCTACGCCCGGCCGTTCTGGCTCACCGGCATCATCACCGGCTACATCGGCATCGCGATCTCGGTGATCTGGTTCATCGTGTGGATCGCGATCTTCGCCTTCGCGTTCAGCACCGGCGGCACCTACTACTAGGCCGGTTGCACCCGCTCCACGAGAAGAGCGCGGCGCCTCGCACCCACTCGGGTGAGCACGAGGGTCGCGCTCTTCTCGCCTTTCGGAGCCAGCGCCGTGCGGAACGCGGCCGGGTCGATGTCCACTCCGCGCTTCTTGATCTCGAGGGTGCCGATGCCCCGCGCCGCGAGTTCGCGCTTGAGCGAGCGCTGATCGAGCGGGAAGTCCTCGAGCACGCGGAAAGCGGTGGCGAAGGGGGTCGTGGCGGGCGAGTCGCCCGTGATGTACGCGATGCTGGGGTCGAGCATCCGGCCCTCCAGCGAGCGGGCGAGGTCGCCGATGAGCCGGGCCCGGATGACCGCGCCGTCCGGTTCGAAGAGGTATTCGCCGAGCGCGCCCGTGTCCGCGTCGGGGCTGTCGTCGGCGGCGGAGAGCTCGGCGGAACCGTGCGTTCCGACGACGAGGGCGGAGCGCCGGATGCCCGGCCGTGCGACATCCCCGAACCACACGCCGAGCTCCACGACGTCGCCGTCGACGGACACCCACTGCGCCTCGGCGTCGACCGGGATCAGCTCCCGATCGATTCCCGGACCGAGCTTGACCCCCGTCGGGAGGCGCTCACCGAGCCCGAAGGCGAAGTCGAGCGACGGCGACCAGTCCGCGGGGTCGCGCAGCCGCTTGGCTCCGTCGCGGCGGGCGGGGTCGAGGTAGACACCGCCGATTCCCGCGAGGTCGGCGTCCTCGGCGGAGCCGTGCTCGACGCGGACGTTGGACCACGGGGCGAGGTTGTAGGAGGCGATGGCGGCGGTCACCTCGTCGCGCTCCACCGCGGTGACCTCGATGTCGAGCGCGGCGAGGGCGAGGGCATCCGCTCCGATCCCGCACCCGAGGTCCGCGACCCAGGAGACGCCGGCCCGCTGGAACCGACCTGCGTGCAGGGCTGCGACGCTCAAGCGGGTGGCCTGCTCGAGGCCCGCCTCGGTGAACAGCATCCGCTCGGCGAACGGTCCGAACTTCGCCACAGCGCGGGCGCGCAAGCGGGACTGGCTGAGCACAGCCGCGACGACGCCGGGGGAGTGGCCCGCCTTGCGCAGCCCCGCCACGGTGCGCACGACATCGGCGCTCGACTCCCACGCGGGAAGCTCGTCGAGCAGGCGCAGTCCCTCGAGCGAGAGCAGGTCGCGGAGTTCGGCTGCGTCCATACCGCAACCGTACTCGGGCTCCCGGGCGCGACGGCGCCGTTGGCACTCACATTGAACGAGTGCCAATGACCCTCTATAGTGGTTCTGGCACTCTCACAGGGAGTGTGCCAACAAGAGTTTTGAGAAAGAGGTCAACCGTGTCGGTGTCCATCAAGCCGCTCGAAGATCGCATTGTCATCAAGCAGGTCGAGGCCGAGCAGACCACGGCGTCGGGTCTCGTCATCCCCGACACCGCCAAGGAGAAGCCCCAGGAGGGCGAGGTCGTGGCGGTCGGCCCCGGTCGCGTCGACGACAACGGCAACCGCGTCCCGCTCGACATCGCGGTGGGCGACAAGGTCATCTACTCGAAGTACGGCGGCACCGAGGTCAAGTACGGCGGCGAGGACTTCCTCGTCCTGTCGGCGCGCGACGTGCTCGCCGTCGTGGTCCGCTGACTTTCGACGACTTTCTGCCAGAAGGGCCCGGGGATGCGCTCCCCGGGCCCTTCTGCACGCTCGGGCCGTCCTAGGCTGGGTCGGTGACCTCCGCCCCGCCTCCCGCCGATCGGGTCTCCCCGGCGGGGCTCGGCTTCGCCCTCGCCGCCTACGGCGTCTGGGGCTTCCTGCCGCTCGCGTTCGTCTTCCTCGCCCCCGCCGGAGCGGTCGAGGTCGTCTCGTGGCGCATCGTCTTCGGCGTCGTGTTCTGCGCGATCCTGCTCACGGTCACACGCGGCTGGTCGCGATTCATGAGCCTCGCCCGGGATGCCCGCGCCTTCGGCCTGCTCTCGCTCGCGGCCGTCCTCATCCTCGTCAACTGGGGCGTGTTCATCTACGCGACGCTCGCCGGGCACGTCGTCGAGGGCGCGCTCGGGTACTTCATCAATCCGATTTTCACCGTCATCCTCGGCGTCGTCGTGCTGCGCGAGCGTCTGCGGCCACTGCAGTGGATCGCCGTGGGCGTGAGCGTCGTCGCCGTCATCGTCCTCGTGGTCGGCTACGGCTCGTTCCCGTGGATCGCGCTCACGCTCGCGCTCAGCTTCGGAATGTACGGATTCGTGAAGAGGGCGGTCGGTCCGCGCGCCGACGCGATCAGCGGGATGACCGTCGAGACCGCCGTGCTCAGCCCCTTCGCCGTGGCAGCTCTCGTGGTCGTGCAGCTCACTTCCGGCCTCGTGATCGGCACCCAGGCGCCGTGGCACACCGCGATCATGCTGAGCCTCGGGGCGCTCACCGCGACGCCCCTCATCCTGTTCGCGGCTGCCGCTCGCCGGCTGCCGCTCGTCTACATGGGGCTCATCCAGTACGTGGCACCGGTACTTCAATTCATCATCGGGGTGTGGCTGCTGCGGGAGGCGATGCCGGCCGAGCGCTGGTTGGGCTTCGGCCTCGTCTGGATCGCCCTCATCCTGCTCACGATCGACATGTTTCTGCGGAAACCGTCGGTGGGAGCGCTTGCACGTCGCGGATCGTAACGATTTCGCTGCGTTACAGGGCTGTAACACGTCTGTATTGTGCAAGACGCCCTGGCCGAATAACTTGTCAGGACGGCACAGCTTCGCCGTGCCACTAATCACATTCAAGCAAGGAGCAACATGAGCGTATTCGTGAAGGCATCGTCCTCGCGCTCGAAGTCTCTCAAGTCGATCCTGGGCGGCATCGCCGTCCTGGGTACGAGCGCCCTCGTCCTCGCGGGCTGCGCACCGGCTGCCGAGACCGAGGAGCCGTCGGGCCCCCGTGAGGACCTCACGCTGAAGATCGGAACGATCCTTCCGCAGTCCGGTTCCCTCGCCTTCCTCGGCCCGCCCGAGGAGGCCGGTGTTGCGCTTGCTGCGCAGGACATCAACGACGCCGACCTCGGCATCACCGTCGAGGTCGAGTACCGCGACTCGGGTGACACCACGACCGACACGGCCACCGTGTCCGTGACCGACCTGCTGTCGCTCGACGTCTCCGCCATCATCGGCGCCGCGTCGTCCGGTGTGTCGAAGACGGTCATCGACCAGATCGTCGGCGCTGGCGTCGTCCAGTTCTCGCCGGCGAACACCTCGCCCGACTTCACCACCTACGCGGACGACAACCTCTACTGGCGCACCGCCCCCTCGGACATCCTCCAGGGTGAGGTGCTCGGCAACCTGATCGCCGAGGACGGCGCGGCCACGCTCGGCCTCATCGTCCTGAACGACGCCTACGGCACCGGCCTCGCCGGCGCGGTCAAGGACACGTTCGAGGCGGCCGGTGGTGAGGTCGTCGCCGAGACGCTGTTCAACGAGGGCGAGTCGAACTTCGCGGCTCAGATCTCCGAGGTCACGGCGGCCAACCCCGACGCGATCGCGGTCATCACCTTCGACCAGGCCAAGAGCATCGTCCCCGCTCTCGTGGGTGCGGGCTACCCCGGTGACCAGCTCTACTTCGTGGACGGCAACCTCGCCGACTACTCCGCGGACTTCGCTGCTGGCCTCATCGAGGGCGCCAAGGGCACGCTGCCCGGTCTCGACACCGGCAAGCTCGGTGACTTCACCGACCGCCTGCTCGAGATCGACCCCGACCTGACCGACTACAGCTACGCGGCCGAGTCCTACGACGCCGTCGTCCTCATCGCGCTCGCGGCCCTCGCCGCGAACTCGACGGACGGCGCGGACATCGCCTCGAAGCTCCAGGAGGTCTCGGGTGGTTCCGGCGACGGTGAGAAGGCGACCGACTTCGCGTCGGCCGCGCAGATCATCCTCGACGGTGGCGTCGTCGACTACGACGGCTACAGCGGTCCGATCACGTTCGACGAGAACGGCGACCCGACCGAGGCCACCATCGGTATCTACGAGTACGGTGCGGACAACAAGTACACCCGCATCAACTAACTCTCGTTAGTGGGAAGGGCCCCGGCGCTACGCCGGGGCCCTTTCTTTGTCCCCGAGCGCGCGCTGGAGCTGGAGAGCATTCTCTGCCGCGACGCCAGCGCCGACGCCCGTCTCGGGCGTCGGAAGTACCCACGGCAACGTGACAGGGCCCCGCGGTGCCGAAGCATCCGCGGGGCCCTGTGCGTCGTTCTGCGGCGGTTACTCGTCCCCGAGCGTTCCGAGGTACAGTCCGATGACCTTGGGGTCGTTGAGGAGCTCACGGCCCGTGCCGGTGTACGCGTCCTTGCCCTGGTCGAGTACGTAGCCGCGATCGCAGATCTGCAGGCAGCGCTTGGCGTTCTGCTCGACCATGATGGTCGTGACGCCCGCCTTGTTGATCTCCTTCACGCGCAGGAACGCCTCGTCCTGCCGGACCGGCGAGAGTCCCGCCGACGGCTCGTCGAGCAGGAGCACGTGCGGCCCCATCATGAGCGCGCGGCTCATCGCGACCATCTGGCGCTCGCCGCCGGACAGCGAGCCGGCGCGCTGCGCAAGCCGCTTGCCGAGGTCGGGGAAGATCTCGATGACGAACTCGAGGCGCTCCGCGAGCTCGCGAGGGCGCTGGAAGAGGCCCATCTCGAGGTTCTCCTGGATGGTCAGCGACGGGAACACGTTGTTCGTCTGCGGCACGAAGCCGACGCCCTTGGCGACGAGCTTGTTCGCCTTGAGGTTCGTGATCTCCTCGCCGCGCAGGGTGATCGAGCCCTCGCGCACCTTCACGAGGCCGAAGATCGACTTGAGCAGCGTCGACTTGCCGGCGCCGTTCGGTCCGATGATGCCGATGAGCTCGCCCTCGTTGGCGGTGAGCGAGCATCCGTTCAGGATGTTCACTCCCGGGAGGTAGCCCGCGACGACGCCGGAGACGGCGACGACGGGCTCGGCGACGGCGGTCGCGCCGCCGGCCGGAGTGGACTCAGTCTTCGTCATGGAGAAGCTCCTTCATCGCCTCGACGTTCTCGCTCTCGGTCGCGCCGAGATCCTGGTCGTGGTGGCTGCCGAGGTAGGCGTCGATCACGGCCTGCTGCTTCATGACGTCGTGGGGCGGACCCTCCGCGACGACGCGGCCCTCGGCCATCACGACGACCCAGTCCGCGATGTGGCGGACCATGTGCATGTCGTGCTCGACGAAGAGCACGGTCATCCCCTGGGTCTTGAGGTCGAGGATGTGGTCCAGCAGCGACTGGGTGAGCGCCGGGTTCACGCCGGCCATCGGCTCGTCGAGCATGACGAGCGTCGGGTCGCTCATGAGGGCGCGGGCCATCTCGAGCAGCTTGCGCTGACCTCCGGAGAGGCTCGCAGCGTAGTCCTCCACCTTCGCGTCGAGCTTGAAGCGCTGGAGGATGTCGAGAGCCTTGGCCTCGATCTCCTCCTCCTGCTTGCGCCAGAGGAACGGCAGCAGGGCGCGGAAGAGGTTCTCGCCCTTCTGGTTCTTCGCCCCGAGCTTCATGTTGTCGAGCACGGTGAGCAGGCCGAGCGCCTTCGTCAGCTGGAAGGTGCGGACCTGGCCGAGCCGGGCGACCTTGAAGGAGGGCACGCCCGCGAGCGAGGTGCCGGCGAAGGTCCACGTTCCCGTGTCGGGCTTGTCGAAGCCCGTCAGCAGGTTGAAGAGGGTCGTCTTTCCGGCACCGTTCGGGCCGATGAGCGCCGTGATGGCGTTCCTCGGGATCTCGAGGTGCGCGACGTCGACGGCCTTGAGTCCGCCGAACGTGCGGGTGACGTTGTCCGCGACGATGATCGGGTCGACCTTCGCGACACCGGGCGCCGGTTCTCCGACGTGAAGCCCGGTGCTCTTGACGGGAGCGCCCTTGCTGGGGGTGGCGTTACTTGACAAAGGCCAGCTCCTTCTTGTTCCCGAAGATGCCCTGGGGTCTGAATATGACCAGGAGCATCAGCACGACTCCGACGATGATGAACCGCAGCTGTCCGGCCTGCACGCTCGAGAGGAACGGCAGCCAGCCGGCGCCCTGCGCACGGGCGATGAATCCGGACACGATCGACAGGAGCACCCAGAAGATGATCGAGCCGACGACCGGACCGAGGATCGTCGCGGCGCCGCCCAGCAGGAGGATCGTGTAGATGAAGAACGTGAGGGTCGTCGCGTAGTTCGACGGCACCACCGCTCGAGGCAGGATGAAGATCATGCCCGCGAGGGTCCCGAACACACCGCCCAGGATGAGCGACTGCATCTTGTAGAAGTAGACGTTCTTGCCGAGCGCGCGCACCGCATCCTCGTCCTCGCGGATGCCCTTGATGACGCGGCCCCACGGGCTGCGCATGAGCTGCCAGGTCAGAAGGGCGGCGAGGATGACGATCACCCACGCGACGATGGTGAGGAAGAAGTTGTACTCGTCCATCACCCAGGGCCCGAAGCCGTAGCTGCCCTTCGGGAACGGGTTGAGGCCCGCGAAGCCCCACGCGCCCTCGCGGGTCACCGGGTCGCCGTAGGAGCCCTTGTAGCCCGAGAGGCCGTTGGCCGAGCCGGTCACCGGGTCGAACGTGTTGGTAGTGAAGATGAGCCGGAGGATTTCGGCGGCCGCGATCGTCACGATCGAGAGGTAGTCCGCGCGCAGGCGCAGTGTCGGGACGCCGAGGATGAGCGCGAACACCACGGAGGCGCCGACGCCCACGAGCACCGCTGCCCACACCGGGAACTGGAACGTGAGGGTGGAGATCGCGAAGCCGTAGGCCCCGATCGCCATGAATCCCGCCTGCCCGAAGTTCAGCAGGCCCGTGTAGCCGAAGTGGATCGCGAGTCCGAGGGCGGCGAGCGCGTACGCCGCCGTGGTCGGGGAGATGAGCTCCACCGCCCCGTTCATCAGGATCTGCCAGAAGTCGACACCCATGATCAGCCGATCCTCTCTTTCCGTCCGAGCACACCCTGGGGCCGGAAGAGCAGCACCAGGATGAGGATGACAAGCGCCCCCGCGTACTTCATGTCGGAGGGCAGCCACAGCGTCGAGATCTCGACGAAGAGGCCGACGATGAGCGATCCGACGAGGGCGCCGAACGCGGTTCCGAGACCGCCGAGGGTGACCGCGGCGAAGATGAGCAGCAGGATCTGGAAGCCCATGTCCCAGCTCACGCCGGGGCGGAAGTAGGCCCACAGGATGCCGCTGAGCCCGGCGAGCGCGCCGCCGACGATCCAGACGATGCGGATGACGCGGTCGACGTCGATGCCGCTCGCGGACGCGAGGCTCGGGTTGTCGCTCACCGCACGGGTGGCCTTGCCGATGCGGGTGCGCAGGAGGAAGAACGCCACTCCCGCGAGGACCACGAGGCTGATGGCCATGCTCGCGAGGTCGATCGGCGAGAGCGAGATCGGCCCGAGCTTGAGGTCGGCCATGCCCGCGAAGGGCAGCTGCCTGATCTCGCCGCCGTAGAAGAGCTGGAACGTGTAGCGCAGGGCGAGCGAGAGGCCGATGCTCACGATCATCATCGGGATGAGCCCGACTCCCTTGCGGCGCAGGGGCTTCCAGATCGCCGCATCCAGGGTGAACCCGAATCCGGCGCTCAAGACGATGGCGATGATGATCGCGAGCCACAGCGGCAGGGCCAGTTGAACCGCGAAGGTCAGGGCCATGAGCGCTCCGAACGACACCATCTCCGCGTGCGCGAAGTTGTTGAGGCCCGTCGTGCCGAAGATCAGGGAGAGGCCGATCGCGGCGAGTGCGAGAAGCAGACCGAAGTTGAGGCCGTTGATGACCCGGTCGAGGAGCTGCTGGCCCCAGCTGACCGTGTTGCGCTCGCCCTTGCCGATGAAGAAGTTCGCCACGGCGCTGCCGGACTGGCCGACGGTGATCTCGCGCACGTTCGGGGTCTCGTCCTCGGGGTCGATCACCGCGATTCCCTCGGGGAGCGTCTCCTCGTTGAGGGTGACGGTGTAGTCGCCCTTCTCCGGGACGCCCACGGCCCAGCGGCCGTCGTCGCCCGACTCGACCTCGACCTTGAACCCGCTGCCCTCGATCACGAGCTCCACTCCCGCGAGCGGCTTGTCGTTGAGCTCGACGAGACCGCTCACCTTGAAGTCGTACTCGTCGAGTCCGACCTCGTCAGCGGTTGCGGGAGCGCTCCCAATGGTGAGCATCGCCAACAGCAGGGCGATGAAGGTGAGGGCGAGGGCAGGCAACCGCCTCCGCCTGAGACCAGTGACTTCCACGAAACCTCCCTGACAAGCCCAGCTGGAACCTTGTGTATCCGCGGGTCCTGGCGCATCGTCGTCGTTGACGATACTTTCCGTTTGTGTCCCCCGTGTTTCGAGTTGGACACGATTCGATCAGGCCATTATGCGCGGGGAATAGCCGCACGCCTAACCGGTTAAGATTGCTTACCGGTGTCCGACGGAGCAACCCGGTCATTTGATTCATCTCACTCAAGGGAACTCATGGACCAGCCTGATCCTTTTGGTTTCATCGGACTCACGTATGACGACGTCATGCTCCTGCCGGGACACACCGACGTCATCCCCAGCGAGGCGGACACGAGCTCGCGACTGACGCGCCGCATCCGGGTCGCCTCGCCGCTCATCTCGTCGGCGATGGACACCGTGACCGAGTCCCGCATGGCCATCGCCATGGCCCGCAACGGCGGCCTCGGCGTGCTGCACCGCAACCTCTCCATCGAGGACCAGGCCGCGTACGTCGACAAGGTCAAGCGCAGTGAGTCCGGGATGATCACCAACCCCGTCACCACGACGCCCGAGGCGACCGTGGCCGAGGTCGACGCGCTGTGCGGCCAGTTCCGGGTCTCGGGGCTGCCCGTGGTCGAGGGCGACGGCAAGCTCGTCGGCATCATCACCAACCGCGACATGAAGTTCGTCTCGCCGTTCGAGCGCGACACGACGCTCGTCCGCGACGTCATGACGACGATGCCCCTCATCACCGCGCGCGAGGGAATCGACCCGGATTCCGCGATCGCGATCTTCCACCAGCACAAGATCGAGAAGCTGCCCCTCGTCGATGAGACCGGCCGACTCACCGGTCTCATCACGGTGAAGGACTTCGACAAGTCGGAGAAGTACCCGAACGCCACCAAGGACTCCGAGGGACGCCTGCGCGTCGGTGCCGCGATCGGGTTCTTCGGCGACGCGTGGGACCGCGCGGGAGCGCTGCGCGACGCCGGTGTCGACGTCATCGTCGTCGACACCGCCAACGGCGACTCCGCGGGGGTGCTCGACATCATCCGCCGCATCAAGTCCGACAGCGCCTTCGCCGACATCGACGTCATCGGCGGCAACGTCGCGACCCGCTCCGGCGCCCAGGCACTCGTCGACGCGGGCGCCGACGCGGTCAAGGTGGGCGTCGGTCCCGGCTCGATCTGCACCACTCGCGTGGTGGCGGGGGTCGGCGTGCCGCAGGTCACCGCGGTGTACGAGGCCTCCCTCGCGGCTCGGGAGCACGGCATCCCGGTCATCGCGGACGGCGGACTGCAGTACTCGGGAGACATCGCGAAGGCGCTCGTCGCCGGTGCCGAGACCGTCATGCTCGGCTCGCTCCTGGCGGGCACGGACGAGAGCCCCGGCGACCTGATCTTCGTCAACGGCAAGCAGTTCAAGAGCTATCGCGGCATGGGCTCGCTCGGCGCGCTGCAGACCCGCGGCAAGAAGACCTCCTACTCGCGCGACCGCTATTTCCAGGCGGATGTGCCGAGCGACGAGCAGCTCATCGCCGAGGGCATCGAGGGCCAGGTGCCCTACCGTGGCCCGGTATCGTCGGTGGTCTACCAGCTCCTCGGGGGACTGCGGCAGTCGATGTTCTACACGGGTGCTCGCACGATCGACGAGCTGCGCATGAAGGGCAAGTTCGTGCGCATCACCGCGGCGGGGCTCAAGGAGTCGCACCCGCACGACATCCAGATGGTCGTCGAGGCGCCGAACTACCGCCGGTAGGGCCGAACGCCGAGCCCGTGTAATCTGGTCGGCTGCCCTCCCGGCGGCGTCAGGACTGGTTCTCATGGGTTTCATCGACGTCAACGGCGTCACCTACTCGCTCGCCGACGGCCGCGTGCTGCTCGACGAGGTGTCGTTCCGCGTGATCGAGGGGCGCACGAGCGCGCTCATCGGCGCCAACGGGGCGGGCAAGTCGACGCTGCTGCGCCTCATCCGCGGCGAGATCGCACCGGACTCGGGGGCGATCACCATCAACGGCGGGCTCGGCGTCATGGACCAGTTCGTCGGGCACGTGCGGGATGACTCGACCGTGCGCGACCTCCTCGTCTCCGTCGCGCCCGCCGCGGTGCGGGCCGCCGCGCTCGCGCTCGACGCCGCCGAACTCGCCCTCATCGAGGACGACACGACGGCGAACCAGATGGCCTACGCGACCGCGATCGCCGACTACGCGGATGCCGGCGGCTACGAGCAGGAGACCGTGTGGGACACGTGCACGATCGCCGCGCTCGGCATCCCCTTCGAGCGCGCGAAGTACCGCGCGGTCACCACCCTCAGCGGCGGTGAGCAGAAGCGGCTCGTGCTCGAGGCGCTCCTGAGGGGGCCTGACGAGGTGCTCCTGCTGGACGAGCCCGACAACTACCTCGACGTGCCCGGCAAGCGGTGGCTCGAGGAGTCGCTCCGCGCGACTCCGAAGACGGTGCTGCTCGTGAGCCACGACCGCGAGCTGCTCGCGCGCGCCGTCGACCGCATCATCACGATCGAGGTCGGCGCGGCGGGCAACTCCGCGTGGACGCACGGCGGCGGCTTCGCGACCTACCACGAGGCGCGCGACGACCGGCTGACGCGACTCGACGAGCTCCGCCGGCGCTGGGACGAGCAGCACGCGAAGCTCACAACTCTCGTGGCGAACCTCAAGGCGAAGGCGACGGCCATGGACGGCTTCGCGTCGCGCTACCAGGCGGCGCTCACGCGGCTGAGGAAGTTCGAGGAGGTCGGCCCACCGCAGGAGCGGCCCCTCGACCAGAACCTCGCGATGCGATTGCGCGGCGCCCGCACCGGGAACCGTGCCGTCGTGTGCGAGCAGCTCGAGCTCACCGGGCTCATGGCGCCCTTCGACCTCGAGGTCTGGTTCGGCGAGCGCGTCGCGGTTCTCGGGTCGAACGGGTCGGGGAAGTCGCACTTCCTGCGGCTGCTCGCGCTCGGCGGCAGCGACCCCGATCCGCTCGCGGGGCACGTGACGAGCGTCGCGGCATCCCTCGATCCGGTCGCTCACTCGGGGCGGGCCAAGCTCGGCGCGCGAGTCGTACCCGGATGGTTCGCGCAGGCTCACGAGCACCCGGAGCTCCTCGGCCGCACGCTCCTCGACATCCTGCACCGCGGAGACGACAACCGGGACGGCCTCCCCCGGGAGCCGGCGAGCCGCGCCCTCGACCGGTACGGGCTCGCCGGGGCAGCGGAGCAGGTGTTCGAGTCGCTGAGCGGCGGGCAGCAGGCGAGGCTGCAGATCCTGCTGCTCGAGCTCAGCGGCGTCACGCTGCTGCTGCTCGACGAGCCCACCGACAACCTCGACCTCGTCTCCGCGGAGGCGCTCGAGCTCGCTCTCGAGCGCTTCGAGGGCACCGTGCTCTCGGTCACGCACGACCGGTGGTTCGCGCGCTCGTTCGACCGCTTCCTCGTCTTCGGCTCCGACGGCACGGTGTACGAGTCGCCCGAGCCGGTGTGGACCGAGGCTCGCGTCGTCCGCGCCCGGTAGCGCTGGTGCACCTGCCGCACGTCGGTTGCGCGGGCTGCACCCGTCGGCGCTCGCGGTGGCGGCAGTGCAACCACCGGCGTTCGCTCGGCGGCGCCGGGTAGGCTCGACGCGTGAGTGACATCGAGATCGGCCGCGCCAAGCGCGCCCGCCGCGTTTACGCCTTCGACGACATCGCCGTCGTGCCCTCGCGGCGCACGCGCGACCCGCAGGATGTCTCGATCTCGTGGACGATCGACGCCTACACCTTCGACATCCCGGTGCTGGCCGCACCCATGGACTCCGTCGTGAGCCCCGCGACCGCCATCGCCATCGGACAGCTCGGCGGCCTCGGTGTGCTCGACCTCGAGGGCGTCTGGACGCGCTACGAGAACCCGGAGTCGGTGCTCGCGGAGATCCGCGGTCTGGATGCCGCGACCGCGACGAAGCGGATGCAGGAGCTCTACTCCGAGCCCATCAAGCCCGAGCTCATCACGGCGCGGATCGCGGAGATCCGGGCATCCGGCGTTCCCGTCGCGGGCGCGCTCAGCCCGCAGCGCACCCAGGAGCACTACAAGACCGTTCTCGACGCCGGCGTGGACCTCTTCGTCATCCGCGGCACGACCGTGAGCGCCGAGCACGTCTCGAAGTCGGTCGAGCCGCTCAACCTGAAGAAGTTCATCTACGAGCTCGACGTGCCCGTCATCGTCGGCGGCGCGGCCACCTACACGGCGGCTCTGCACCTCATGCGCACGGGCGCGGCGGGGGTGCTCGTCGGCTTCGGCGGGGGTGCCGCATCGACGACTCGGGCGAGCCTCGGCATCCACGCCCCGATGGCGACCGCCGTCGCGGACGTCGCGGGCGCCCGCCGCGATTACATGGACGAGTCCGGCGGCCGCTACGTGCACGTCATCGCGGACGGCGGTCTCGGCACGAGCGGCGACATCGTCAAGGCGATCGCTGTCGGCGCCGACGCGGTGATGCTCGGCTCGACCCTCGCGCGCGCGACCGACGCCCCCGGCGCCGGGTGGCACTGGGGCGCCGAGGCGCACCACTCGGAGCTGCCGCGCGGCAACCGCGTCGAGGTCGGCAGCCTCGCCCCGCTCCGGGAGGTGCTGTTCGGCCCGTCGAGCAACGCCGACGGCCGCGTCAACCTCATGGGGGCCCTGCGGCGCTCGATGGCGACGACGGGCTACTCCGACCTCAAGGAATTCCAGCGCGTCGAGGTCGTCGTCGCGCCCTACAGCGCAAGGTAGACGATGAGAACGGTGACCCGATCCGCCAAGCTCGGCCCCGAGGAGCGGGCCGCCGCCGTCGAGACGCTCCGGACGAAGGAGCTCGACATCCTCGTCATCGGCGGCGGCATCGTCGGCACCGGTTCTGCCCTGGATGCCGCGACCCGCGGCCTGCGCGTCGGCCTCGTCGAGGCGCGCGACTGGGCATCCGGCACCTCGAGCCGCTCGTCGAAGCTCGTGCACGGCGGCATCCGCTACCTGGAGCAGCTCGACTTCCGGCTCGTGCGCGAGGCCCTCATCGAGCGCGGGCTCCTGCTGCAGCGCATCGCCCCGCACCTGGTGAAGCCCGTGCGCTTCCTCTACCCGCTCACCAAGCCCGTGTTCGAGCGCGTCTACATCGGCGCGGGCATGCTCCTGTACGACCTCTTCAGCTACACCGGCGGCCGACCGCCCGGCGTGCCGCACCATCGCCACCTCACGAAGCGACAGCTGCTGCGCGCCGCTCCGAGCCTCGCGGGCGACGCGTTCCGCGGCGGGCTCACGTACTACGACGCGCAGGTCGACGACGCGCGCTATGTCGCCAACCTCGCCCGCACGGCGAGCTTCTACGGGGCCCACGTCGCGAGCAGGGTCCGCGTCGAGGGCTTCCTCAAGGTCGGCGAGCGCGTGGTGGGCGTGACGGCGCACGACCTCGAGTCGGGGGAGAAGTTCGAGATCCGGGCGCGCCAGGTCGTCAACGCGACGGGCGTGTGGACGGATGACACGCAGTCCATGGTCGGGGAGCGGGGCCAGTTCAAGGTGCGCGCCTCGAAGGGGGTGCACCTCGTCGTCCCGCGCGACCGCTTCCAGTCGAAGCTCGGCCTGCTGCTGCGCACCGAGAAGAGCGTGCTGTTCGTCATCCCGTGGGGCCGGCACTGGCTGATCGGGACGACCGATACCGACTGGAACCTGGACAAGGCGCATCCGGCCGCGACCGCCGCCGACATCGACTACCTGCTCGAGCACGTCAACAAGGTGCTCGCGGTGCCCCTCACCCGGGACGACGTCGAGGGCGTGTTCGCGGGACTGCGGCCGCTGCTCGCCGGCGAGTCCGACCAGACGTCGAAGCTCAGCCGCGAGCACATCGTGGCGCACTCGGTTCCCGGCCTCGTGGTCGTCGCCGGCGGCAAGTGGACGACCTACCGGGTGATGGCCAAGGACGCCATCGACGAGGCGGTCGCCGCGCTCGACGGCAAGGTGTCCGAGTCGATCACGCAGGACATCGCGCTGCTCGGCGCGGAGGGCTACCACGCCGCCTGGAACAAGCGCGGCAAGATCGCGCGGGCCTTCGGCGTGCACAAGGTGCGCATCGAGCACCTGCTCAACCGCTACGGCGTGCTCACCGACGAGCTGCTCGACCTCATCCGTGAGCGGCCCGAGCTCCAGGAGCCGCTGCCGGGCGCCGACGACTACATCGGCGCTGAAGTGGTCTACGCGGCCACCCACGAGGGGGCACTGCACCTCGAGGACGTGCTCGCGCGTCGGACGCGCATCTCGATCGAGGCGTGGGACCGCGGCATCTCCGCCGCGCCGGTCGCCGCCGCGCTCATGGCGGGCGAGCTGGGCTGGGATGCCGAGCGCACCGATCGGGAGGTCGCGCTGTACCTCGAGCGCGTCGCCGCCGAGCGCGCGAGCCAGCTCGAGCCCGACGACGAGTCGGCGGACCGAGTGCGGCTGGCCGCGCGAGAGGTCGTGTCGGAGTAAGCCCCGGCCGGGCATCCCCACGCCTCCAGCGAACGGGGCCGCTCCGCCGGGAGTGGCCCCGTCTCGCTCTTCTACAATGGGTAGAGAGCAGGGGCGACAGGAGGATTCCCATGGTTGACGTTCGGCGGGTCAAACTCCCCGGGGTCGGAGTCCTCCACACCTTCGTGACCGATGACGGCGGCAAGGTCGGCGTCATCACCCACCGCTCCGGGCACAGCGACCTCATCACCTTCTCCGACGCCGAGGACGGCGCCGACGTGAGCAAGGTCTCCCTGCGGCTCGACGAGGACGAGGCCCACACGCTCGCCGAGCTCCTCGGCGGAACCCGCATCACCGAGTCGCTCTCCGCGCTCGAGACGATCCCCGGTCTGTCGATCGACTGGTTCACGGTCGACTACGACGACCACATCGCGGGCCAGAAGCTCGGAAGCCTCGCCGGTCGCGGCGTCGTCGGCCTCACCGTCGTCGCCGTCGTGCGCGGAGAGTCCGCCAACCCCGCCCCCTCCGACGACTTCACCGTGTTCCCGGGCGACACCCTCGTCGTCGCCGGCACCCCCGAGAAGGTCGCCAAGGCGTTCGCCTACTACCGCACGGGAGAGATGAAGCCCAAGGTCGCCGCCGACGCTCCGCCGGGAGACTAGGTGCACCACGGCGAGGAGCTCCTGGTCGTCGGGATCCTCTTCCTCATCGCCTACGTCCTCGGCCGGCTGGGCAAGATCATCGGCCTGCCGGCCATCCCGATCTACATGCTCGTCGGGCTGCTCGCCAGCCCCGCGACCGGCTGGTTCCCGCTCGACTTCGCCTCCGAGAACGTCGAGCTCGTCGCGATCTTCGGGCTCATCCTTCTGCTGTTCAACCTCGGCCTCGAATTCGACCAGGACGAGTTCTTCGGCAACGCCGGCAAGCTCCTCGTCTCAGGCGGCACATACATCCTCGTCAACATGGGCGTCGGCTTCGCGTTCGGCTTCCTCGTCGGGTGGGGCACGCGCGAGGCGCTCATCATCGCCGGGATGACGGCGACGTCGTCGAGCGCCATCGTGACGAAGCTCCTCATCGAGCTCGGCCGACTCGCCAACCGCGAGACCCCCATGATCCTCGGGGTGACCGTCGTCGAGGACATCTTCATCGCGATCTACCTCGCGATCGTCGGCGTCGTGCTGAGCGGGCAGACCGAGGTGTGGCCGGTCGTGCTGCAGCTCGGCGTCGCGTTCCTCTTCCTCGTCGTCATGTTCACGATCGCCCGGTGGGGCGGCCGGGTCGTCTCGAAGCTCTTCCGGACCAAAGACGACGAGCTCTTCACCATCCTCTTCTTCGGTCTCGCGGTGCTCTTCGGCGGCATCGGAGAGCTCCTCGGCGTCACCGATGCGATCGGCGCCTTCCTCATCGGCCTCGTGCTCGGCGCCACCAAGTTCCGGGCAAGGATCGAGCAGTTCGCGCTGCCCCTGCGCGACGTGTTCGGCGCCTTCTTCTTCCTCAACTTCGGTCTCGCCCTCGACGTGTCGACGTTCGGGCAAGTTCTCGTGCCGGTCGGCATCGCCGTCGTCATGACGATCGTGCTCAACATCCTCGCCGGGCAGTTCGTGGCGTGGCTCAACAAGCTCGGTCCGCAGGCCGGGATCAACACGACGGTCATCCTGCAGAACCGCGGCGAGTTCGCGCTCATCCTCGCGACCCTCTCACTGTCGGCGGGGCTCGACCCGCGCATCGTGCCGTTCGCGGGACTCTACGTGCTCACCATGTCGATCGTCGGGCCGGTGCTCGCGGTCAACTCCGAACGGATCGGGGCGCTCGTGCTCGGGACGAAGCGCAAGGCACGGGCATCCACCGTCGAGCGCGACCGCATGCGCGAGGAGAGCATCGCCCTCCTCGATGCGGTGACCGCCGACCAGGAACCGGGGGACCCCGGAGCGGGCGCCGACCTGCCCCGCGCGCGGCCCGCGGTCGTCGAGGATGACGCGGACGCCGCCCTCGACGAGCCCGCCGAGCCGCTCGACCCGATCGCCGCCCAAGCGGCCGAGCAGTCCGACGCCGTATTCGAACGCCAGAGGGACCCGGAGTATTGAGCACAGCAACCCGATTCTGGGCGATGGCCCGACGCCCGCGCTGGATCGCCGCGCTCGCGCTGTGCCTCGGCGTCGCGGCCGCCTTCGCCGCGCTCGGCCAGTGGCAGCTCGAGCGCAGCTTCGAGGGCGGCGAGGTCACCGAGGAGCAGACCGAGTCGAGCGTGCCGCTCACGTCGATCGCCGAGCCGCAGCAGCCGATGCCGTCCGCGACGATCGGCCAGCGCGTGACCGTCGAGGTCGAGTTCGTGCCCGAGGACTTCGCCGTGCTCTCGGAGCGCATCAACCACGCCGACCCGGGCTACTGGGTCATCGGCCACGCGATCGTCGCGCCGACCGGTGCCTCCCTCGCGGTCGCGCTCGGCTGGGCGGCGACCGAGGAGCAAGCGGATGCCGCGCTCGCCGAGCTCGAGGCATCCGCGCCCACCGGCCGCGTCGAAGGGCGCTACCTCGCCACCGAGTCACCCGACCAGCAGGACGTCGAGTCGGGGGAGCAGACGCTCGTCGCCGTGCCCGCGCTCGTCAACGAGTGGTCGCGGACCCCTGATGGGGTCTACGGCGGATACCTCGTGCTCGCGGATGCTCCCGCCGGACTCGAGGCGATCGATTCCCCGCCGCCTGAGACGGAGGTCTCCCTGAACCTGCTCAACGTCTTCTACGCGATCGAGTGGGTGATCTTCGCCGGGTTCGCGTTCTACCTCTGGTACCGCCTCGTGCGCGACGCCGTCGAGGCGGAGGAGGCGGAGGAGGCGGAGGAGGCCGAAGACGCCTCCACGGCGAAAGTAGACTAGGGCCATGCCCCTCGGCCCCCGCCCCGCTGACATCCCCCGAGTGCGCCGCACGGTCTCCGTCTACAAGGTGTCGTCGATCATCACCGGCACCTTCCTGCTGCTGCTCGTGCTCATGATGGTGACGCGCTACGGGTTCGGCGTCGACATCGAGTTGCTCGGCCCGTACGGGTTCCTTGCGCTCACGCCCAAAGAGCTCATCTCCGGCATCAACCTCTCGACGGTCATCCTCATCGTCCACGGCTGGCTGTACGTGCTCTACCTCGCGTGCGACCTCCTGCTGTGGCGCTACATCCGCTGGTCCTTCGGGAAGTTCGTCTTCATCGCCCTCGGCGGCATCATCCCGCTGCTGTCCTTCTTCCTCGAGCGCCGCGTGCCGCGCGACGTCGAGGCCGCCATCGCCGCGGTGCAGCCCGCGCCCACCACCGAGCCCTCGGGAGCCGCCGCATGAGCGACACGTCCGCGAAGCCCGTCCTCGTCGTCGACTTCGGCGCCCAGTACGCCCAGCTCATCGCCCGGCGCGTGCGCGAGGCCAACGTGTACAGCGAGATCGTGCCGCACACGATCACCGCGGCGGAGGTGGCCGCGAAGGAGCCCGCGGGCATCGTGCTCTCCGGCGGCCCGTCGAGCGTCTACGAGCCGGGCTCGCCGTCGCTCGATCCGGGCATCCTCGAACTCGGCGTGCCCGTGCTCGGCATCTGCTACGGCTTCCAGGTGATGGCGCAGCAGCTCGGCGGCGAGGTCGCCAACACGGGGCTGCGCGAGTACGGCGCGACCGACATGACCGTGACCGGCGACGGCGGGTCGCTCCTGTCCGGGCAGCCCGAGGCGCAGACGGTGTGGATGAGCCACGGGGACTCGGTGGCGAAGGCGCCCGAGGGCTTCGAGGTGCTCGCGTCGAGTGCATCCACCCCGGTCGCCGCGTTCGCGTCGGACGAGCGCAAGATGTACGGCGTGCAGTGGCACCCCGAGGTCAAGCACTCGGAGTTCGGGCAGCGCGTGCTGGAGAACTTCCTGCACCGGGCGGCGGGCATCCCCTCGGACTGGAACAGCGGCAACGTCATCGCCGAGCAGGTCGAGCGCATCCGCGAGCAGGTCGGGACGGGTCGGGTGATCGTCGGGCTGTCCGGCGGGGTCGACTCCGCGGTCGCCGCGGCGATCGTGCACAAGGCCGTGGGCGACCAGCTCACCGCCATCTTCGTCGACCACGGTCTGCTCCGGCAGGACGAGCGACGCCAGGTCGAGGAGGACTACGTCGCCTCCACGGGCGTGCGCCTCGTGACGGTGGATGCCGCCGACCAGTTCCTCGACGCGCTCGCGGGGGTCACCGACCCCGAGACCAAGCGCAAGATCATCGGCCGGGAGTTCATCCGCTCCTTCGAGGACGCGGCCTCCGCCCTCGTTGCCGAGGCCGCCTCCGACGGGGAGCCCATCAAGTTCCTCGTGCAGGGCACCCTCTACCCCGACGTGGTGGAGTCGGGCGGCGGCACCGGCACCGCCAACATCAAGAGCCACCACAACGTCGGCGGGCTCCCGGAGGACCTGCAGTTCGAGCTCGTCGAGCCGCTGCGCACCCTCTTCAAGGACGAGGTGCGCGCGATCGGCCGCGAACTCGGGCTGCCCGAGGTCATCGTGTCGCGCCAGCCCTTTCCGGGGCCCGGCCTCGGCATCCGCATCGTGGGCGAGGTCACCCGTGATCGCCTGGATCTGCTCCGCAAGGCGGACGCGATCGCCCGCGCCGAACTGACCGCCGCCGGCCTCGACTCCGAGATCTGGCAGTGCCCCGTCGTGCTCCTCGCCGACGTGCGCTCCGTCGGCGTCCAGGGCGACGGGCGCACCTACGGTCACCCCATCGTGCTGCGACCCGTGTCGTCGGAGGATGCGATGACCGCCGACTGGACGCGCCTTCCGTACGACGTGCTCGCGCGCATCTCCAACCGCATCACCAACGAGGTCGCGGGAGTGAACCGCGTCGTGCTCGACGTCACGTCGAAGCCGCCGGGGACGATTGAGTGGGAGTGAGGCGTTAAGAAGGAGCCCATTTCTGGGCTCTTTCAGCCTCACTCCGAGCGCGTCCCGCGCGAGGCCGTAGGCGCGGCTCCCTCGTCGTCGTACCCCGCAACCGCCGAGGCGCAGCCTCGTCGGCGCTGGCGTCGCGGCGACGCGATGCGTCGCTCCTAGCTCCAGCGCGCCCGCCACACCCGAGCCGCCTCACGATCGCCCCGACCGCGAGCCCGGCTAGTGGGTGGGCCTGTCAGCTTCCGCGAGTGTTCCGAAAGTGCCGTGTCGGGGCGCTCCGAGGCGGCACTATCGGAACACTCGCGGTCCGAGGTGGGGCGTTAACGCGAGCGGGCCGCCCCCTAAGGGACGGCCCGCCGATGCATCCGTGCGTCAGTCGCGAGCGATCGCGAACATGCGCAGCAGCTCTAGGTAGAGCCACACGACGGTGACCATGATGCCGAAGGCACCCGTCCACCCGTACTTGCGCGGCGCCTTGTTCTGCACGCCCTTCTGGATGAAGTCGAAGTCGAGCACGAGCGAGTACGCCGCGAGGATCACGACGAACACGCCGAGGATGACGCCGAGCGGGACGCCCGGGATGATCTCCTGGCTGCGCAGGCCGAACGCGCCAACCTCCGGGGCGAAGATCATGATGCCGAGGTTCACGAGCGAGAAGATCGCGTAGCCGATCATCGCGATGAGGAACACCTTCGTGGCCTTCTTCGAAGCACGGATCTTGCCGCTCGCGAAGAGCGCGAGGGTCACGCCGACGACGACGAACGTGGCGATGACCGCCTGCAGGACGACGCCGGGCCACGCGATCTCGAAGAACGCGGAGATGCCGCCGATGAACACGCCCTCCGCCGCCGCGTAGGCGAGGATGAGCGCGGGCGACGGCTCCTTCTTGAAGATGTTGACGAGGGCCAGCACGAAGGCCACGATGCCGCCGAGCACGAACAGGAACGGGGCGACTCCGATCGTGAGCCAGCCGATCGCCGCGCCGACGAGCAGCACAGCGAACGCGCCCACCGTCTTGGCGATGGTGTCCTCGACCGTCATGACCTCGCCCTGGGGCTCGGCCGACGGGCGGTTGTAGATCTCGTCGAGCTGCTGCGCGGAGATGTCCTGCGCCGCGGCGACGCCACCCTGGGCGCTGAACGCCGGGTTGCGGAATGCGGGGTTGTTGCCTGCCATGTCTCCTCTTTCAGTGGGGAGTGAGTTGTTCTAATTTACCCGTCCTGGCTGGAAGACGGCAGGGTACGGCGGGGCGGGGCGGTGGATGCCAGCAGTCGTGCTACCCAGGCGGAGCCGGCGAGCACGGCGAGGGAGATGACGAGGGCGGGGAGCATCCCCGAGTACTCGACGAAGAAGTTCGGCAGCACGATGCCGTTCGCGATCGGGAAGAGCACCGTGAGGTAGCTGCGCAGGGGCCGATGCCGCACGAGGAGCCAGCCGAGGTAGGGCACGACGAGCGTCCAGACCGAGAGCGGGCCCGTCAGCAGGATCCAGAGCTGACCCGTCGCCGGGGCGATCACGAGGATGCGACGCCAGCCCCGCGACGGCATGATCGACCAGCCCACCACGAACACCGTCGCGCCCTGCAGGAGGAAGAAGTTCGTGTAGGTGTTGGATGCCTGCAGCCCGATGCCCCCCGCGAGGATGAGCACGAGCCCCCACAGGTAGCGGTCCTCGTAGCGCCCCCAGGTGAGCGGCAGGGAGCGCGTCGGCTCGATCCAGCGCGGCTGCGGCGGGATGCCCGAAGCGGCCTCAGCCAACCCCGACCACCACGACCCACGCGATGACGGCGGCCCAGATGGCGAGCCAGACGTAGCCGAGCACCGTCGCAATGCGGGCGAGGAGCATCCCTCGCTCGCCGCTGCGGGCGATCTGGCGCATCGCGACGTGCCCGAAGAGCGCGGCGACAGGACCGCCGATGACGCCGAGGACGAGGGCGACGAGGGCGAGCGGGTTGAGCGGCGCGCGCGGGGGCGCGACACCGTCGGGGCGGATGGCGGCGGGCACCTCCGTAGGCACCTGCGCAGTCCGTTCGAGGGGCGCCGCTGCGGCGGGTTCGACGGCCGGGTCGCCCGCGCGCTCGAGCCGGGCTCCGCACTGCAGGCAGAACTTCCATTCCTGGGAGAGCTCTGCCCCGCACGAAGGACACGTCGACATAAGTGGAATGCTAGTGGGGTGACGAGCGCAGCACGGCCCCTCGTGATCGGCCACCGCGGGGCGAGCGGGTACCGGCCGGAGCACACCGCCGCCGCGTACCGCCTGGCGTTCCGCCTCGGCGCCGACGCGGTCGAACCGGACATCGTCGCCTCGAAGGACGGCGTGCTCGTGCTGCGTCACGAGAACGAGATCTCCGGAACGACGGATGTCGCCGACCGCCCCGAGTTCGCCGGGCGGCGCACCACGAAGACGATCGACGGCGCTCGCGTCACCGGCTGGTTCACCGAGGACTTCACGTGGGACGAGCTCGCGACCCTCCGGGCGCGGGAGCGACTGCCCCAGTTGCGCCAGTCCGCGGCGAGCTTCGACGGCACCGCGGGCATCCTGCGCTTGCGCGACCTCGTCGACCTCATGCCCGCCGATGCCCTCATGGTCGCCGAGATCAAGCACGCGACGTACTTCGCCTCGATCGGGCTGCCGCTCGAGGAGTTGTTCGCGAGCGAGATCCGCGACTGGGCCACGAGCGAGAACCTCATCGTGGAGAGCTTCGAGCAGTCGGTTCTCGGGCAGATCCGCGAGCGGGGCATCCCGGGTCGGTTCGTCTACCTGCTCGAGGCGGCCGGCTCGGCGCCCGACCTGCGCGCGCGTTTCGGCCGCAAGGCCCTGCCGTACTCGGCGCAACTGACGAATGCGGGGCTCGCTCGGCTCGCCGGCGAGGTGGACGGCATCAGCGTCGACAAGAAGCTGCTGCTGCGCACGGATGCCTCGGGCGCCGTCGTCGGCTCGACCGATCTCGTCAAGCGCGCTCACGCCGCCGGGCTCGAGGTGTACACGTGGACCCTGCGCGCGGAGAACCGCTTCCTCGGCAAGGGCATGCAGCGCGGCTCGGCGGCGCGCGACTTCGGCGACTGGCGGCGGGAGTTCCGCATCATCCTGGACTCCGGGATCGACGGGGTGTTCGCCGACCAGCCCGACCTGGTGCGGGAGCTGCTCGATCGGTAGGGCCAGCGTCGCAGGCCGCACGTAGAATCGCTAGGCGATGTCAGACCCCCTCCTCCTTCCGCCGACCACCGGGGTGAGCGACGCCCTCCTCGAGGGGCTCAACCCCCAGCAGCGCGAGGCGGTGCTCTACCGCGGCCAGTCGCTGCTCATCGTCGCGGGGGCGGGCTCCGGCAAGACGAGCGTGCTCACCCGTCGCATTGCGGGGCTCCTGCAGTCGCGCGAGGCGTGGCCGAGTCAGATCCTCGCGATCACGTTCACGAACAAGGCCGCCGCCGAGATGCGCGAGCGCGTGCGCGGACTCATCGGCGAGGCGGCGGACGGCATGTGGATCTCGACGTTCCACTCGGCGTGCGTGCGCATCCTGCGCCGTCAGGCCGAGGCGATGGGGATGAAGCAGAGCTTCACCATCTACGACACCGCCGACTCGCGGGCGCTCATGAAGCGCATCATCAAGGAGCTGGATGCCGACACCCTCGGCTTCACCGTCGGCGGCGCCCTGTCGCGCATCTCGCGGCTGAAGAACGAGCTCACCGACGTCGAGGCGTTCGCGCGCACCGCGAACATCTCGGACCCGAAGGAGGCCGTGCTGCTGGAGATCTTCCGGCAGTACACGGCCGCGCTGCGCCGCGCCAACGCGCTCGACTTCGACGACATCATCTCCGAGACGGTGTTCCTCTTCCGGGCCTTCCCGGAAGTGGCGGCGCTCTACCAGAAGCGCTTCCGGCACGTGCTCGTGGACGAGTACCAGGACACCAACCACGCCCAGTACGCCCTCGTGCGCGAGCTCGTGCAGCCGCCGAGGTTCGCGGAGGGCAGCGGCGAGCGG
Source organism: Antiquaquibacter soli (assembly GCF_030580675.1). GTDB lineage: Bacteria > Actinomycetota > Actinomycetes > Actinomycetales > Microbacteriaceae > Rhodoglobus > Rhodoglobus soli. The sequence continues at coordinate 389,186 of NZ_JAUQUB010000002.1, forward strand.
CCGCTGCCCGGGGCGTCCTTGACGGTCGTGGGCGACAGCGACCAGTCGATCTACGCGTTCCGCGGGGCCGACATCCGCAACATCGTCGAGTTCGAGCGGGACTTCCCCCACTCGAAGGTCATCCTCCTCGAGCAGAACTACCGCTCGACGCAGAACATCCTCGACGCCGCGAACGCGGTGATCTCGAACAACTTCGACCGCAAGGCGAAGAACCTCTTCACCGTCGTCGGCTCCGGCGAGAAGATCGTCGGCTACACGGGCTACTCGGGTCACGACGAGGCGCAGTTCGTGGCGGACGAGATCGAGAAGCTGCGCGACGCGGGGGCGAGCTACAACGACGTCGCCGTCTTCGTGCGCACTAACTCGCAGACCCGACCGCTGGAAGAGATCTTCATCCGATCGGCGATCCCGTACCGCATCCCCGGTGGCACGAAGTTCTACGAGCGCGCCGAGGTCAAGGATGCGATGGCCTACCTCATCCAGGTCGCCAACCCCGACGACGACCTCGCGCTGCGCCGCATCATGAACGTGCCCAAGCGCGGCATCGGGCCCGCGACCGAGGCGGCGATGCAGGCGCACGCGGAGCGGCTCGGGATGCCCCTGCGCGAGGTGCTCCGCGACGCGCCGCAGCTCGGGCTCGGGCCGAAGGTGACCACCGCGATCGTCGAGCTCGGCGAGCTCCTCGACGAGATCGGCGCGACGGTCGCGACCGCGGCGCCCGCGGACATCCTCACCGCCCTCCTCACGCGCACCGGGTACCACCAGTCCCTCAAGAACTCGGGCGACCCGCAGGACGAGGCTCGCGCCGAGAACCTCGAGGAGCTCGTCTCGCAGGCCAAGGAGTTCCGGACCGCGAATCCGGAGGGCACGCTCATCGACTTCCTCACCGGGGTGGCGCTCTTCGCCGCCGCCGACGAGATCGACGACCACGACGGGTCCGTCTCGATCATGACCCTCCACACCGCGAAGGGCCTCGAGTACGACTCGGTGTTCCTCACCGGGCTCGAGGAGGACCTCCTGCCGCACCGCATGTCGGTGAACGAGGCCGGCGGCCTCGCCGAGGAGCGGCGCCTGTTCTACGTCGGCATCACCCGGGCGCGCAAGCGGCTGTTCCTCTCGCTCGCGGCATCCCGCGCGTCCTTCGGTGACGTGAGCGTCGCGATGCCGAGCCGCTACCTGGCCGAGATCCCCGGCGAGCTCATCGAGTGGCGGCAGAGCGCCGGCGGCGGGTTCCGCGGCGGGGCGCAGGGCCGGCTGCGGGCCGCGCCGATGCGCGACTCCTACTCGCTGCCGCCGGCGCCCAAGCAGAAGACCGAGTGGACGACCCCCATCACCAACAAGGTGCGCGACAACGGCGACCTGACCCTGGCTGTGGGCGACCGCATCCGGCACACCGACTTCGGCGACGGCCGGGTCACCGCGGTCACCGGTGCGGGGCCGAAGGCGGTCGCGGAGGTGCAGTTCGAGCAGGCCGGGCGCAAGCGGCTGCTGATCAAGATCGCTCCCATTGAGAAGGTCTAGGCACCCGGAGGACGAGAAGCTCCTCGTACCCCGCGCGCGACAGCGCGAGGGGGTGCTCGCCGCGACCCTGCGGCAGATCCGCGATGAGCTGGGGCTGCCGGAGTCGTTCCCCGCGGAAGTCCAGGCGGAGGCGCGCGAGAGCGTGGCGGCCCATGAGCTCCCCGGCGCGGACCGCACGGGCATCCCGTTCGTCACGATCGATCCGCCCGGCGCCACCGACCTGGATCAGGCGTTGCACCTCGAGCGCGCGGGTGACGGGTACACCGTGCATTACGCGATCGCCGATGTGCCCGCCTTCGTCCCGCCGCTCGGTGCGGTCGACACCGAGGCGCGCGAGCGGGGACAGACTCTGTACGCGCCGGACGGCCGCATCCCGCTGCACCCCACGGTGATCAGCGAGGATGCCGCATCCCTCCTGCCGGGCGCGGAGCGCGGTGCCTTCGTGTGGACGTTCGCGCTGGATGCCCGGGGCGAGACCACCTCGGTGGGGCTCGAGCGGGCGCGCATCCGCAGCCGCCGCCAGTTCTCGTACGCCGAAGTGCAATCGGCGATCGACGACGGCGAGGCCGGAGAGTCGCTGCAGCTGCTGCGCGAGGTGGGGATGCTCCGCCTCGACCTCGAGCGCGAGCGCGGCGGCGCGAGCCTCAACCGGCCGGACGAGGAGATCGAGTTCGAGGGCGGTCGCTACTGGCTCGTGCGCCGTGCGCCGCTGCCGGTCGAGACGTGGAACGCGCAGATCTCGCTGCTCACCGGCATGGCGGCGGCGCGCATCATGATCGACGGGGGCGTGGGCATCCTGCGCACGATGCCGGAGCCGCTACCGGACACGATCGCGATGTTCCGTCGCCAGGTCGCCGCGCTCGGCTGCCCGTGGCCGGAGGGGATGCCCTACGGCGAGTTCCTCCGCGGGCTCGACCACTCCACTCCCTCGGGGCTCGCCGCGGTGCATGCCGCGGCGTCCCTGTTCCGCGGCGCCGGGTACACCGCGTTCGACGGGGAGCCGCCCGAGAACCCGGTTCAGGCGGCGGTCGCCGCGCCCTACGCGCACACGACCGCGCCCTTGCGGCGGCTCGTCGACCGGTTCGTGCTGCTCACGTGCGAGTCGCTCGTCGGCGGTCGGGACGTGCCAGCGTGGGTGCGCGAGGCGCTCCCGACGCTGCCGAAGCTCATGGGGCGCTCGAACGGGCTCGCCTCCCGGCTCGAGCGCGCGTCGGTCGAGGCGATCGAGGCGGCGCTGCTCGAGCCGCGGGTGGGCGAGGTCTTCGACGCCGTCGTGATCTCGGCGCGCGAGGGCGGCGGCACGATCCAGCTCGCCGATCCTGTCGTCACGGCGGCCGTCGAGGGCGACCTGGGTGCGGGGGACACGGTGCGCGTGCGGCTCGCGGCAGCGGACATCCCGACGGGCGTCGTCGAGTTCGTGCTCGTCTAGTCGGCGCCTCCGATTGGCCCCGCCACCGCCCGCCATCCCTTCCGAAACGACGGAAATCGGGGCTCCCTTTCGCGGTACCCCGCGGACGAGCCGCTCGTCTGTCGCCGATCTCCGTCGTTTCGGAAAATGTCGGGAGGGGTGCCGCTGCGGTCAGCCGCTCAGCGCCCCGCGCGGAACCGCCGCAGGTAGTGGTCCTTCGGCCACTCCCGCACTCGGCGCGGCAGCCGCGGGTACACCCGCCGCGCGAGTCGCACGTAGCGCGCGAAGCGGCGCTCGTCGTGCTCGAGGCCGTAGTCGTCGCGCAGCGGCGCGGGCAGGAGGCCCGTCGTGACGACGCGGACGGCGGGCAGGAGGGCGCGCATCCACCAGGGCAGTCGGGCAGGGTGCAGCAGCTCGTGCGCGACACCGCGGGCGTCGTCTCCGACCTCGATGGGGTAGGCGTCCCAGTACGCCGCGAAGGCCGCTCGGCTCGCCGGCCACTGGGCGCGGGGAACGCCGAGCGCCGTGCCGACGACCGCGTAGTCGGCGAGCAGGGCCTCAGCGTCGGCGGGGGAGTCCGGTCCGTCGAGGATCTCGCGGATGCGCATCGCCGTCGCGTAGATCGTCGCGGCGACCCAGAGCTGGAGCCCGGCATCCGTCGCGCCCGGCACCCCGGCGTGTGCTCCGCCGACGCGCCGGGCGATCGCGCGGGCTTCCTCGGGGGAGCCGTACACGGTGACATACAGGTAGGCGAGTGTGCCGTGCAGCCGGTCGAGCGGGCGTTCGGCGAAGTCGCTGTGCGCGGCCACGCTGCGAGCGATCCGCGGGTCGGCGACCTGCAGCAGGATCGCGGCCGCGCCGCCCGCGAGCAGGATGCCCTCGCCCGAGACATCCCTGATCGACAGTGCCACGACCCCAGCCTAAAGATCGCGCGAACTTTCGGGCCCGGGGAGCCGCGCGCGGACGCGGCTCCCAGGCGGAGCGAGTAGAGTTCTTCGTGGCCGAATTGTCTTGACGTCGAGTTATTTTTCGCCGGGACCGCGGCCGATTCCCCACACCGACGCGCGATTGGAATTAGCAGCGTGGATCTTTTCGAGTACCAGGCTCGGGACATTTTCGAGAAGTACGGGGTCCCCGTACTTCAGGGCATCGTAGCCGACACCCCCGAGGGCGTTCGTGCGGCGGCCGAGCAGCTGGGCGGCGTCACTGTCGTCAAGGCGCAGGTCAAGACCGGCGGGCGCGGCAAGGCGGGCGGCGTCAAGGTCGCCAAGACCCCGGACGACGCGGAGGCGGCGGCTCGCGACATCCTCGGCCTCGACATCAAGGGCCACGTCGTGAAGAAGGTCATGGTCGCGGAGGGCGCCGACATCAAGCAGGAGTACTACTTCTCCGTGCTCCTCGACCGGGCCAACCGCTCGTACCTCTCGCTCTCGAGCTACGAGGGCGGCATGGAGATCGAGCAGCTCGCGGAGGAGCGGCCGGATGCCCTCGCTCGCGTCGAGGTCGATCCGGGTACCGGCCTCACCCTCGAGAAGGCGAAGGAGATCGCGGTCGCCGCGAAGTTCCCGGCGGAGCTCGTGGACACGGTGGCCCCGGTCTTCGTGAAGCTCTACGAGGTCTACACCGGCGAGGATGCCACGCTCGTCGAGGTCAACCCGCTCGTGCTCACCGGCTCGGGCGACATCATCGCCCTCGACGGCAAGGTCTCGCTCGACGAGAACGCCGGCTTCCGCCACCCCGACCACGAGGCGCTCGAGGACAAGGACGCTGCCGACCCCCTCGAGGCGAAGGCGAAGGCGAACGACCTCAACTACGTCAAGCTCGACGGCGAGGTCGGCATCATCGGCAACGGCGCGGGCCTGGTGATGTCCACGCTCGACGTCGTTGCGTACGCGGGTGAGAACCACGGCGGCGTGAAGCCGGCCAACTTCCTCGACATCGGCGGCGGGGCATCCGCCGAGATCATGGCCGCGGGTCTCGACGTCATCCTCGGCGACCCGCAGGTCAAGAGCGTCTTCGTGAACGTCTTCGGTGGCATCACGTCGTGCGTCGCCGTCGCGAACGGAATCGTGAAGGCCCTCGAGATCCTCGGGGATGCCGCGACCAAGCCGCTCGTGGTTCGCCTCGACGGCAACCAGGTGGAGGAGGGCCGCGCGATCCTCGCTGCGGCGGACAACCCCCTCGTCACCCTCGCCACGACCATGGACGACGGCGCCGACAAGGCCGCCGAGCTCGCGAACGCGTAAAGGACAAGCTGAACTCATGTCGATCTTCCTCACCAAGGACTCCAAGGTCATCGTCCAGGGCATCACCGGCGGCGAGGGCACGAAGCACACCGCTCTCATGCTCAAGGCGGGTACCCAGGTCGTCGGCGGCGTGAACGCGCGCAAGGCCGGCACGACCGTCGAGCACGACGGGGGCGTCTCGCTCCCGGTCTTCGGCACGGTCGCCGAGGCCGTCGAGAAGACGGGCGCCGATGTGTCGATCGCGTTCGTGCCCCCGGCGTTCACGAAGGACGCGATGATCGAGGCCATCGACGCCGAGATCCCGCTCCTCGTCGTGATCACGGAGGGCGTGCCCGTGCAGGACACCGCCGAGGCGTGGGCGTACGCGAAGGCGAAGGGCAACAAGACGCGCATCATCGGTCCGAACTGCCCCGGCATCATCACCCCCGGCGAGTCGCTCGTCGGCATCACGCCGGCGACGATCACGGGCAAGGGGCCCATCGGCCTCGTCTCGAAGTCGGGCACCCTGACCTACCAGATGATGTTCGAGCTGCGCGACCTCGGGTTCTCGACCGCCATCGGCATCGGGGGCGACCCGATCGTCGGCACCACCCACATCGACGCGCTCGCGGCCTTCGAAGCCGACCCGGAGACGAAGGCGATCGTCATGATCGGCGAGATCGGCGGTGACGCCGAGGAGCGAGCGGCCGACTTCCTCCGCGCCAACGTCACCAAGCCGGTCGTCGCGTACGTCGCCGGGTTCACCGCCCCCGAGGGCAAGACGATGGGCCACGCCGGGGCGATCGTCTCGTCCGGTGCGGGCACCGCGGAGGGCAAAAAGGTCGCCCTCGAGGCGGCCGGCGTCAAGGTCGGCAAGACGCCGAGCGAGACCGCGGCGCTGCTGCGCGAGGTGTACTCGGCGCTCTAGCCGAACGTTGCGGAGGAGGGCGCGCCGTGATCGGCCGCCCTCCTCTGTCGTTCGCGGCGTGTCATCCTCCACCGCGGTAGCGGGGTGGGCGGGTCGCCACCGTAGGCTGGGCGCGTGAAGCGCACCCCGATCGTCGCGGCCGCCGCCGCGCTCCTCCTCCTGCTGTCCGGCTGCCAGTACCTGCCGTCGCTGTCGGGCGCGCCGACGCCGTCGGCCACGCCGCTCGCGTCGTTCGAGGAGTACTACGCGCAGGAGGTCTCCTGGTCGCCGTGCGAGGCGGGCATGGAGTGCGCGCGCGTGGAGGCGCCGGTGAGCTGGGATGACCCGTCCCTCGGCTCGATCGAGCTCGCGGTCATCCGATCGCAGGCGACGGGAGCGCGCCAGGGTTCTCTGTTCGTCAATCCGGGCGGGCCGGGCGGCTCGGGCGTCGAGTACGTCATGTACTCGAGCTTCCCGGGGCTGGAGGCCGCCTTCGACATCGTCGGGTGGGATCCCCGTGGAGTGGGCCGCTCGGCGCCGGTCACGTGCTACACGGATGACGCGGACCGCGACGAGTCGCTCTACGGCACGTTCGACAGCCCCTATGACACCGAGGGCTGGATCGAGGAGCTCACCGAGAACACCGAGGACTACGCGGCCGCGTGCCTGAAGAACACCGGCGAGCTGCTCGCGCACATCGACACGGTGAGCACCGCGAAGGACCTCGACCTGCTGCGCGCCGTCGTCGGCGACGAGAAGCTCAACTACCTCGGGTACTCGTACGGCACGAAGATCGGGGCGACGTACGCCGAGCTCTTCCCCGAGAACGTCGGACGCATGGTGCTCGACGGTGCGGTCGACCCGAGCCTCAGCGACTTCGAGGGGCTCAAGACGCAGATGGCCGGATTCGAGAGCGCGTTCCGGGCGTACATGGCGTACTGCCTCTCGACCGATGCGTGCCCCTTCGACGGCAACGTCGACTCCGCTCTCGCGCAAGCGAAGGAGCTCATCGCGACCGCCGGAGCGAAGCGACTCGTCGCCGACGACGGCCGCGTGCTCGATGAGGCGACGATCGCGACCGGCATCGCCATCAACCTCTACTCCGAGGGCTACTGGCCCGACATGACCGATATGTTCGTGGATCTGCGCGCGGATGACCCGAACTCGACGTTCACGAACGCGGACTACTACAACTCCCGCAACTCCGACGGCTCCTACACCGGGAACTCGGTGGACGCCTATCAGGCGGTGACCTGCGCCGACGGCGACTTCCTCGACGACCCGGAGTCGACGCTCGATCGCGTCGCCGAGATCGATGCGGCGGCCCCGACGATCGGCAAGTTCTTCACGTACGACGACTTCGCGGTGCTCGACGTGCTGTGCACCCACTGGCCGGTGCCCGTGTCATCCCCGCCGGCCGAGTACGACGCCGAGGGCGCTCCGCCGATCCTCGTGATCGGCACGAGCAACGATCCGGCGACGCCGTACGCGTGGGCGGTGTCGCTCGCCGACCAGCTGTCGAGCGGCGTCCTCATCAGCTACGAGGGCGAGGGCCACACGATCTACAACCAGGGCGTCGCGTGCGTGGATGACGTCGTCGACGCGTACTTCGTGCGCGGCGAGGTACCCGCGGCCGACCCGAAGTGCTGATCATCGCTCACTGACCCCCGTCGAGGGGGCACCCGTTCTGGGTGGGGTACACCGACGTGCGCAATCGATAACGTCGTGGGGGACGGCCGTTCGCACGGCCGCACGGGGGGACCGGTCTTACCGCCGGTCATGCACTAGGGGGATGCACCACTATGCGTGGACTCGAAACGCGCCAGTTCTTCGCGCGCCTGTCGCAGGCCAAGATCGTCGCGGCGACGCTCGTCACCGCTCTCGTGCTCGTGCTCGTCGGGCCGACCGCCGTGGGGTTCGCGGCATCCCCGGGCATCGCCTCGGTCGCCCCCACCGGCGGTCCGACGACCGGTGGCGGCACGATGACGATCACCGGTCTCGGTTTCGGCACCCAGGTGCCCGCGGTCACGATCGGCGGCACCGCCGCGTCCGATGTGGTGCTCGTGGATGACTCGACGGTCACCGCCACGATCCCCGCGGGCAGCCCCGGCCTCGCGGACGTCGTCGTCACGCCGGTCGGCGGCGAGCCGCTCACCCTCTCGTCCGGCTACGAGTACGCCGCCCCCGCCCAGTACCCGGTGTTCGATACGATCGCGCCGGCGACCGGTCCCACGACCGCGGGCGAGCCCGTGACGATCTCCGGCGCCTACCTCGAGCAGGTCGAGCGCATCCGCTTCGGGTCGACCGACATCGATTGGCGCAACTTCGTCAGCCGCGGCGAGAACGGCACGTCGATCACCGTCATCGCGCCCTACGGAGCGGTCGGGTCGGTGGATGTCACGCTCACGACCTCCTCGGGAACCTCCGTCACAAAGTACGGCGCGTACACCTACGTCGCTCCGACGATCGCGTCGATCAGCCCCACCTCGGGGCCGTCCGCGGGCGGGACGGCGGTCACGATCGCCGGCACCGGCTTCGGTACGTCCGGCAGCGTCTCGGTGAGCATCGCGGGTGCTGCGGCGTCGAACGTCGTGCGCGTCGACCCGACCCGGATCACGGCGACGACAGGAATGGCGTCGGTGGGGGTGGGCGACGTCGTCGTCACGATCACCGGGGTCGCGGGCGCTCCCGGCCCGGTCACGATCACCGGGGTCGGCCTCTACACGGTCGCGCCGTCGGTCGCGACACCCACCATCTCGGCGGTCACCCCCAATTCCGGCCCCGTCTCGGGCGGCCAGAGCGTGACCGTCACGGGAACCAACTTCCGGGCGGGCAACGGCTCCCTCGCGACGATCACGTTCGGCGGCGTCTCGGCGACGGTGCAGTCGATCGCCACGAACGGCAAGTCGATGACCGTCGTCGTTCCCGCGCACGCGGCGGGAGCCGTCGACGTGCAGGTCTCCACCGTCGACGGGCGCGCGACCTCCCGCAATGGGTACACGTACAACCCCGCACCCGTCATCACGGGTCTGAGCCCCGCGAGCGGAATCGTCGCGGGCGGCACCTTCGTGACGCTCACCGGCAGCGGCTTCGGCGCCACCGGCGTGCCCGTCGTGACGATCGACGGCCGCGCCGCAACGTGCGTGACGCGACTCAGCGACACGACGATCTCCTTCGTCGCGCCGGCCGGCACGAGCACCGGCGCGCGCACCGTCGAGGTCACCCCGGCGACGCGCGGCGGCTCCGCGAGCCTCGCGGGCGGCTACACCTACGTCGCGGCCACCACCACCCCGACCATCTCCTCCGTCTCGCCCTCGAGCGGGTTGACCTCCGGCGGCACCACCATCACCCTCCGCGGCACCGGCTTCACGTCGGCGACGACGCCGTCCGTGCTGGTCGGGGGATCCTGCGCGACCGACGTGGTCGTCGTGGATGCCACGACCATCACCGCGACCACGCCCACGGGTGTGGCCGGGGTGCGCGATGTCGTCGTGACCACGAGCACCGGGCAGGCGACGGCCGCGGCATCCTTCACCTACCGCGACGCGCCCGCCATCCTCACTCTCAGCCCCTCGTCGGGATCGACGGCGGGCGGCCAGACGGTCGTGATCACCGGTCGCGGCTTCGGCGAGACCGGCACCCCGGTCGTGACGATCGGCGGCCAGCCCGTCGCCTCCGTGGAACGGCTGAGCGACACCCAGATCCGCATCGTCACCCAGCCCGGCGCGCCCGGCGCCCAGGCCGTCCAGGTCACCCCGGCCGGCGGGTCGACGCTCAACAAGCCGAACGCGTACACCTACCTCGCCCCGACCGTGACGAGCCTGCAGCCCTACGCGGGGTCGACCCGGGGCGGCACGAAGGTCACGATCACAGGCACCGGCTTCGGCGACAGCGGCACCCCCGTCGTGACGTTCGGCGGCGTGCCCGCCACGTCGGTCGTGCGGGTGTCGTCGACGCAGGTGACCGCGGTCACCCCCGCGCACGAGTCCGGGGCGGTCGCCGTCGTCGTGACCCCCGCCACGGGTCCGTCGTCGGGCACGAAGGGCAACGCCTTCTCCTACGTCACCGATGTCGTCACCCCGATCGTCACCTCCTCGCTGCCCTCGCGCGGTCCGTCGGAAGGCGGTATCACGGTGTACGTCGCCGGTGAGAACTTCATCGGCACGAACTCCGTGCCCGCGACCGTGACGGTCGGCGGCGTTGCAGCCACGTCCGTCGTCGTCGCCGCCGATGGCGAGTCCCTGACGTTCCGGGCACCCGCGCTCGCGCCGGGCCGCTACGACCTCGTCGTCACGACGAACGAGGGATCCACGACGGTCCGCTGGGCGTACACCGTCGCCGCGCCTCCCGTCATCGACAACTGCTCCGCCGTGAGCCCGCGGGAGACCTCGCCCGAGGCGGGCACGTCGGTGACGGTCACCGGCTCCGGCTTCGGCGCGAGCGGCACGCCCACCGTGACCGTCGGCGGCGTACCGGCGACGGTGCTCGCGTCGAGCGACACCTCCGTGACCTTCCGCATGCCGGGCGGACCCGTCGGGTACCCGCAGATCGTCGTGCGCCCGACCACCGGCGGCAGCCCGCTCACGATCGACGGCTGCCTCCTGCGCACTACGGAGGTGCGCATCGAGGCGAACAGCCGGGTCATCCAGTTCGGCGACCCCACCCCGACGTTCACCGCGACGGCGACGGGGCTCTACGGTGACGACGCGCTCCAGTCGACGTCGTTCGTCTTCAGCGGCAACGGCTACGGCCCGAGCACGGTGCCCCCGACGAATGCCGGCACCTACACCCTGATGCCCGCGGATGCCGTGCTCTCGCCCGGGCAGATCAGCAACTACACCGTGGAGTACGTGTCCGGGCTGTACATCATCCGCGGATTCGAGGCGACGCTGAAGGCCGTGGACACCTCGAAGGTGTACGGCGACGACGACCCCGAGTTCTCCTACACGAGCACCGGCCTGCGCCCGGGCCACACCATCACGGGAGCGGCCTTCGAGTTCTGGGGCATCGACGGCACCAGCTATGGCCCGTCGACGACGCCGCCGACCGACGCGGGAACCTATCGATTCGCGCCGACCGCCGCACACGTGGGCGGGGCCGAGTCGAACTACTCGTTCACCTACCAGTGGGCGTACTACACGATCACGCCGAGGCCGATCACGATCGGAGCCATCCCCGCGTTCAAGGTGTACGGCGACGCGGACCCGGCGTTCGAGTGGACGGTTCGCGCCGGCTCGCTCGCCTACGACGACGCTCTGCCCGGAACCCTCTCCCGCGAAGAGGGGGAGGACGTCGGCCAGTACGACATCCTGCAGGGCTCCGTCGACGACCCGAACTACACGATCACCTACCTCAACGACGTGCTCGACATCACGCCGCGACCGATCTCGGTCACGGCGGCGGATGCCTCGAAGGTCTACGGCGACGCCGACCCGGAGCTCACCGGCGAGTCGGAGGGGCTGCTGCCCGGCGACTACCTGGACGGCTACCTCGCGCGGGAGCCCGGTGAGAACGTCGGGTCCTATGAGATCACCCGCGGCACGCTCAGCGCGAGCGCCAACTACGAGATCGTCTCGTTCTCGAGCGGGACCTTCACGATCACGCCGCGCCCGCTCACGGTCACCCTCGGCGACGCTTCCAAGACCTACGGCGACGCCGACCCCGCGCTCCTCGCCGAGATCAGCGAGGGCTCGCTCGTCGGCGGCGACCAGTTGAGCGGCTCGCCCTCGCGCGCACCCGGCGAGGACGTCGGCTCCTACGCGATCGGCGGCGGAAGCATCACCGCCGGCGCCAACTACGAGATCTCGTTCATCGACGGCCTCCTCACGATCGAGCCCCGGCCGATCGAGGTCACCGCCGACGACCAGTCGAAGCAGTACGGCGACGCCGACCCGTCGCCCCTCGCCTACACCGTCACGCGCGGGTCGCTCGTCGGAACCGACACGCTTACCGGCACGCTCTCGCGCGACGAGGGCGAGGCGGTCGGCGTCTACGCGATCACGCCCGGCTCGCTCGGAGCGGGACCGAACTACGAGATCACCGTCGTGGGCGGCGAGCTCGAGATCGAGCCGCGCTCCATCACCGTGACCGCGGATGCCGCGACCCAGGTCTACGGCGACGCCGACGCCGCCCTCACGTGGCAGGTCACGAGCGGATCGCTCGTGCCCGGCGACTCCCTCGACGGGCAGCTCGACCGCGAGCCCGGAACCGACGTCGGCGAGTACGCCATCGGCCGCGGCTCGCTCGGCAACGACAGCTACACGATCACGTTCGTCCCCGCCGAGCTGACGATCACGGCGCGGCCGCTCACGATCACCGCCGACCCCGCTTCGAAGGAGTACGGCGAGACCGACCCGCAGCTGACCGCCACCGCCGACAACCTCGTCGAGGGCGACTCGCTCACCGGTTCGCTCGTGCGCGAGCCCGGGGAGAACGTCGACTCGTACGCGATCACTGCCGGGACGATCGGCGCCGGGACGAACTACACCGTCTCGTTCCAGGCCGGCACCTTCGAGATCACGCCGCGCTCCCTCGAGCTGCGCGCCGACGACCTCTCCGCGGAGTACGGCGACCCCGCGCCGACCCCCACCGTGAGCGTCTCCGCTGGAGCGCTCGTGCCGGGTGACGTGCTCGGTGCCGCGACGTTCGCCCCGGGCATCCTGCCGACCGACGCGGGGGAGTACTCGATCACCCCGACCGGAGTCGCGTTCGCCAGCGGCAGCGCGTCGAACTACGAGATCACGTTCGTGGCGGGCACCCTCGTCATCTCCCCGCTCGCGGTCGAGATCGCGCCCGACTCCCTCGACAAGCGCTTCGGCGAGGCGGACCCCGTGCTCACCTACGCCGCATCGCCCGTACTCGTCGACGGCGACGAGTTCTCCGGCGCGCTCGGGCGCGACTCGGGAGAAGGAGTGGGCCGCTACGCCGTGACGCTCGGTTCGCTGAGCGCCGGCCCGAACTACGAGCTCACCCTCGCCCCCGCGGAGTTCGAGATCCTCTCGCGCACCATCGAGGTGACCGCGCACGCCGCCTCGAAGGTCTATGGCGATGGCGACCCCGTCCTCGAGTGGGAGGTCACCGGCGGCGAGCTCGTCGAGGGCGACCCGCTCACCGGCTCCCTCTCCCGCGAGCCCGGCGAGGACGCCGGCTCGTACCGCATCACCCTCGGCGACCTCGGTGGCGGGAACTACGACATCGACTTCGTCGACGCGGGCTTCACGATCGAGCCGCGACCGGTGTCCCTCGAGATCGACAACGCCGAGAAGCAGTACGGCGACGAGGACCCCGAGTTCACCTACAGTGCCGACGGACTCGTGAACGGCGACTCGCTCTCGGGAGCGCCGTCCCGGAACGCCGGCGAGGCCGTCGGCGAGTACGAGATCGGTCTCGGCACGCTCGAGGCGTCGCCCAACTACATCATCGCGTTCGTCGACCCGGGCGTCCTGACGGTCACGAAGCGCACCATCACGATCGCCCCCACGGACAAGGAGATCGTCTACGGCGACTCGCTCGGGTCGCTCGACTACTCGGTCATCGGCGGCTCGCTCGTCGACGGCGACTCGATCGAGTCGGTCGACGTCGACGTGCTGGGCTACACCGGCGACGCCGGCGCCTACACGCTCGAGGCGAGCGGTGCGGTCATCGACGGCGGGGCATCCAACTACGACGTCATGTACATCACGGGCACTCTGTGGGTATCGCCGCTCGAGATCGTCGTGACCGCCGACGACATCACCAAGGAGTACGGCGACGCCGATCCGGCGTTCTCGTGGACGTCGTCGCCCGCCCTCATCGGCGACGACGCCCTGTCGGGCTCGCTCGCCCGCGACCCCGGCGAGGATGTCGGCACGTACGCCATCACCGCGGGCACGCTGTCCGGCGGCTCCAACTACACCGTGACCGTGGCCTCCGGCGAGCTCGAGATCACGGTGCGCACCCTCGAGGTGACCGCGCAGACGGCATCCAAGACCTATGGAGACGCGGACCCCTCGTTCGGCTGGTCGATCACCTCGGGCTCCCTGCTGCCCGGTGACTCGCTGTCCGGCGAGCTATCGCGGGAGTCGGGCGAGGATGTCGGCGAGTACGCGATCACGATCGGCTCGCTCGACAACCCCAACTATGTCGTCGAGTTCGTTCCCGCCGACCTGACGATCACGGCTCGCCCGATCGTCATCCAGGTGCAGGATGCCTCGAAGCAGTACGGCGACACCGACCCCGAGCTCACCGCGACCTCCGCCGACCTCGTGTTCGAGGACACCCTGACGGGATCGCCGGAGCGCGAGCCGGGCGAGGCGGTCGGCGAGTACGAGATCGGCGCGGGAAGCCTCTCGGCATCGACGAACTACACGGTCACCAGCGTCGAGCCCGGCGAGTTCACGATCGGGCAGCGCTCGATCACGATCGCCGCCGACGACCAGGAGATCGTCTACGGCGACGCTATCGACCCCGACTCCTTCACGATCGTCGAGGGGAGCCTCGCGGGCGCCGACGAGCTCGACGGCGTTGAGCTCTCGGCGAGCCCGACCGGTGTCGGCAGCGTCGAGATCGCGGCATCCGACGCGCGCTTCGCCACCGGCGACGCGGCGAACTACGCCATCCAGTACCGCCCCGGCACGCTCACGGTCACGCCGCGGCCGATCACGGTCATCGCGCAGGCCGCGATCAAGACCTACGGCGACCCCGACCCGGTCATCGAGTACTCGCTGACCGAGGAACTGCAGTCGGGCGACTCCGTCAGCGGGGCGCTCGGCCGCGAGCCCGGCGAGGGGGTCGGCGACTACGCGGTCACGCTCGGCTCGCTCGGAGCGGGACCGAACTACGAGCTCTCGCTCGAGCCTGCGATCGTCACGATCACACCGCGCCACCTGACGATTTTTGCGCAGGCGGCGACGAAGACCTACGGCGACGCGGACCCCGCCCTCACCTTCGCGATGACGGGCCTGCTCGAGGGCGACTCGCTCTCCGGCGAGCTCTCGCGGGACCCCGGCGAGGACGTCGGCGGCTACGCCATCCGGAAGGGCACCCTCAACAACGAGAACTACGCGATCTCCTTCGAGTCCGCGAACCTCACCATCACCGAGCGCACTCTCACGGTGACGTTCGACTCCGTGACCAAGACGTACGGCGACAGCGACCCCGAGCTCACCTTTGCGCTCGACGGTCTCGTCGGAGGCGACTCGGTGAGCGGCACCGCGACTCGCCTCGCCGGCGAGGACGTCGGCCAGTACGGCATCGGCCTCGGCTCGCTGAACGCCGGCTCGAACTACGTGCTCGAGCTCGCGTCGGGCGGCTCGTTCACCATCGAGCCGCGCCCCCTCGTGATCGCCGCGGATGACGCGGCCATCGCCTACGGCGACTCCCTGCCCGCCGTGGGGTACTCGATCACCGAGGGCACCCTCGTGACCGGTGACGCCCTCGGATCGGTGTCGGTCGCGATCGACGGTGCGGCGGCGGACGCGGGCTCCTACGCGATCGTCGCCGGCGACGCTGTCTTCGCGACCGGCTCGATCGACAACTACGACATCCAGTACCGCGACGGCACGCTCACCATCGAGCCGCGATCGCTCACCGTTGCGGCTCAGGACGCGTCCAAGACCTACGGCGACACCGACCCCGTATTCGGCTTCGACGTCGACGGACTCCTCCCGGGCGACGAGACGACAGGATCGCTCGATCGCACCGCGGGCGAGGATGTCGCGACGTACCTCATCCGCCTCGGCACGGTGACCGCCGGACCGAACTACGCGATCGACTTCACGCCGGCCTACCTGACGATCGAGCAGCGCCCGATCACGGTCACCCCGCTGTCGGGCCAGTCCAAGGTGTACGGAGACGGCGACCCCTCGCTCGCGTGGAGCGTGACCTCGGGCTCGCTGGTCGGCGAGGACTCGCTCTCCGGCTCCCTCGGACGCGAGGCGGGCGAGGACGTGGGCGACTACGCCATCACGATCGGCACTCTCGGCAACGGCAACTACGCGATCGAGCTCGGCGAGGGCGACTTCGCGATCACCTCGAAGCCGATCACTGTCTCGGCTCAGCCTGCGACCTCGGTCTACGGAGACGCGGATGCCCCGCTCGAGGTCACCACCGACGGGCTCGTCGGCGACGACGAGCTGTCCGGCGCCCCCTCCCGCACCGCCGGCTCCGCCGTCGGCGAGTACACCATCCTCGTCGGCACGATCTCGGCCGGGCCGAACTACACGATCACCTTTGAGACGGCCGCGTACTCGATCACTCCGCGCCCGGTGACCGTCGCCGCCGACGACCAGACGATCGACTACGGCGACGCCGACCCCGAGCTGACCTTCGAGGTCACTGACGGTTCCGTGCTCGGGATCGACGAGTTCAGTGGCACCCTCGTGCGAGCGGCTGGCGACGACGCGGGCGAGTACGCGATCACGCAGGGCACACTCGCCCTCGGGTCCAACTACTCCCTCACCGTCGAGCCCGGCACCCTCACGATCGAGCCGCGCGTCATCGGCATCACCGCCGTCGACGCCTCCAAGGTCTACGGCGACGCGGACCCGGCGCTGCTGCCCTACTCGGTCACGTCCGGCGATCTCGCCGCGGGCGATACTCCAACGGGAACGCTCGTGCGCGAGGCGGGCGAGCACGTCGGCGAGTACGCCATCCTGCCGGGCACGCTCGACGCGGGACCGAACTACCGGTTCACCGTCGAGGGCGGCACGTTCGAGATCACGCCGCGGCCGATCGAGGTGACGGCGGACAACTCGACCGAGGTGTTCGGCGAGCCTGACCCGGAGTTCTCCTGGTCGGTCACCGACGGCGGGCTCATCGGCACGGATGCCCTGACCGGCGCCCTCGACCGCGAGGCGGGCGACGACGTCGGCGACTACGCGATCCGCCTCGGGTCGCTCGGAAACGCCGACTACGAGATCTCCTTCGTGCCCGCGACCCACTCGATCACCCCGCGGCCGCTCACGGTCACCGGTGACGACGTCCAGAAGGTCTACGGCGCGAGCGACCCGATCCTCTCGGCCACCGTCGACGGACTCGTCGGCGACGACCAGCTCGGCGGCGCGCCGGTGCGCGAGTCGGGCGAGGACGTCGGAACGTACCGGGTGCTGCGCGGCACGCTCACCGCCGGCTCCAACTATGAGATCGTGTCGTTCGAGGCGGGCAGCTTCGAGATCACTCAGCGCCCGATCGGCGTGACCGTCGACGACCAGTCGATCGTCTTCGGCGACGAGGACCCCGAGCTCACCTGGAGCGTCACGTCGGGCTCGCTCGTCGGCGGCGACGCGATCTCCGGCGTGCCGGAGCGCGAGAGCGGCGCCGATGTCGGCGAGTACCGCATCCTCACCGGATCGCTCGACGCAGGCGGCAACTACGGCCTCGTCGTGACGCCCGGGACTCTCGAGATCACGCCCCGTGACGCGACAGTCGTGGTGAGCAGCGAGTACACCGACTTCGGCGAGCCGACGCCGGCGTTCACCCTCACCCCGGTCGGGCTCATCGAGGGCGACGCCTTGCTCGCGAGCGAGCTCGAGTTCGACGGGTCGAGCGACGTGCCCGTGCTACCCGGCTTCTACGAGGTGGGCGCGAGCATCCTGTCCACTGAGGCGGGGCCCGCGAGCAACTACCGCTTCAGCATCGAAGCGGGCTCGTGGCTCATCTCGGGGCCGAACGCGGTGTACATCGACCCGCCCTCGGGGCTCACGATCGGCGGGCTGCCGTTCGAGATCCACGGCACCGGCTTCGGCGTTGAGACCCCCGTCGTCCTCTTCGACGGAGTACCCGCGACGGACGTCGTGCTCGTCGGGCCGGGTCTCATCCAGGGCTTCACCCCGGAGCACGCGGTCGGTGTCGTCACCGTGTCGGTGCAGACCGCGGGCGGTACCACCGACCTCGTGGACGCGTATACCTACGTCGAGCCGGTCCCCGGGCCGAGCATCTACTCGCTCTCCCCGGGCCGCGGTCCCGTCGACGGCGGCACCGAGGTGACCATCGTGGGCGAGCACCTCGTCGGCACCGACGGGCAGAACGCGGTCGTGCTCATCGACGGCGTCGACGCGACCTCGGTCGTCGTCGCGGAGGACGGACTCTCGCTCACGGCGGTCTCGCCCGAAGGCCAGGTCGGTCCGCGCGACGTCGACGTCCTCACCGTCGACGGCGGGGTGACGTTCATCCAGGGCTTCGAGTACTACGACGGACCGGCCGGAACGGTGCGCGGTTCGCTGTGGCTCGACCTCGATGAGGACGGCGAGTGGGATGCCTCGGAGTCCCCGCTCGTGGGGGTCACCGTGCAGCTCGTTCCCGAGTCCGACCCCGTCTCCGGCCGCCAGCCGGCGGCCGCGCTCGCCGCGACCGCGACGACAGACGCCGACGGCGAGTACGTGCTCGAGAACATCCCCTACGGAGAGTGGACGCTCCAGCTCACCGGCCCCGGTGGCACGGTGCTCGTCGGCGGAGCGGGCAGCTCCGACGTAGCGATCCCCGTGACCGTGGACTCGGGGGAGCTCGTGCTCGACGTGCCGCTCGTCGGACGTTCTGCGATCGTCGACGCCCTCGTGCGGTACACCGACGGCACCGCCGCCCCGGGCGCCACGGTGACGCTGCGGTGGGCGGGGCCGGACGGCGTTCTCGGCACCGGCGACGACGTGCTCATCGTCGTGGTCGCCGACGCGGACGGTCGCTTCTCGGTCTCCGGCCTCCCGGCAGGGCGGTACGAGGTCTCGGGCACCGACGGATCGCGCAGCTTCGGACCGGTCGAGCTCACGCTCGAGCCGCTCACCGAGGTCGAGGGCGCCGTGTTCGAGATCGACCTCGCGTCGCCTCCAGCGGGGGGCGGCGGGGATGCCTCGCTCGCCGCCACCGGCCTCGACGTGATGCCTCTCGCCCTCGGTGCGCTCGTGCTGCTCCTCCTCGGCGCGATCATCGTCGGCCGCGCGGGTCGCCGCGAGTTGAGGTAGCGCCCAGTACCGTAGTGCTCATGGGATTCCGTAGCTGGTTGAGCGACAGGCTCGTCACGGTCGACGCCATCTACGGTCTCATCCTGTACGCGGCACTGGTCGGCGCGGTGTCGGACGACGACTCGAACTCCTTCGAGGTGCTCGCCCTGTCGGTGTTCTCGCTCGTGATCTTCTGGGCGGCGCACGTCTACGCGGGCACGATCGTCAACCACGTCGGCAACGTCCCGCTGCGCACCGCCATCGGCAAGGCGATCGGACACTCGAGCGGCATGCTCTGGGCGGCGATCCTGCCGTCGCTGCCTC
Organism: Antiquaquibacter soli; assembly: GCF_030580675.1. GTDB lineage: Bacteria > Actinomycetota > Actinomycetes > Actinomycetales > Microbacteriaceae > Rhodoglobus > Rhodoglobus soli. Next base: position 408,482 of record NZ_JAUQUB010000002.1, read on the forward strand.
TACTGCTCGGCGTCTTCGGTGTGCTCTCGGTGGACGACGCGGTCGACTACTCCCTGCTCATCGTCACCCTCCAGCTCGGCGTACTCGGTTACGTGGCGCTGAAGAACCGGGGTGCCGGTCACGCCGCCCGCATCTTCGGCGCGATCGGCTGCGCCCTGTTCGGCACGCTCATCATCGCCCTCAACTCGGCCGTGCACTGACCGGTGGCGCGCTCCCTGTGATCTCCCGCCCCCTCACCGCCGTCTTCGCCGCGCTCGAGGCGCTGCTCGTCGTCGCGATCGGACTCGCCATCCCTCTGCTGCCCCTCACGGTGATGTGGGCGGTGCAGTTCGGGTTCGGTGCCGACTGGGCGGCGTTCTGGCGGGCATCCGTCGACATCTGGCTCATCGGGCACGGGGTGTCGGTGACGTTCACGCTCGACCCGGCCATCGCGGCGGGCCTCGGTCTTCCCGGGGCCGAGTCGCCGTTCTCGGTGGATGTCGCCGCCCTCGGCTTTGCCCTGCTGACCGTGCTCCTCGGGGTGCGGGCAGGCCGTCGAATCTCGGAGACGCGCTACCGCGCCCTCGGCGTGATCGTCGCGACCGGCACGTTCGCGGTCGCGTCCGTCGCGATCACGGCGACCGCGCTGCATCCGCTCGCCCGGCCCTCGCTCGTGCAGGCGGGGCTCCTGCCGGTGCTGTTCTTCGGCGCCGGTCTCGCGATCGGTGTGCAGCTGACTCTGCGTGACCTGGGCGAGCGGCGCAGGTCGCCGCTGGATGCCCTTCCCGGAGCATCAAAGGAGCTCGTCGCCGCCGCGCTGCGCGGGGGTGCCGCCGCCGCCGCGCTCCTCGTGCTGCTCGCGAGCCTCGCCACGGCGGCCGCCATCGTGCTCTCGTACGCGAGCATCATCACCCTCTACGAGAGCCTCCACACCGAGGTGCTCGGCGGGGTCGCCGTGACGCTCGCGCAGCTCGCGTTCCTGCCGACCCTCGTGGTGTGGGCGGTGAGCTGGCTCGTCGGCCCCGGTTTCGCCCTCGGTACCGGCTCGCTCGTGAGCCCGCTCGGCACGACCCTCGGGCCGCTCCCAGCGATCCCGGTGCTCGGGGCGCTGCCGAGCGGCGAGTCGTCGTTCGGCTTCGTCGGGCTCCTCGCGCCCGTGCTCGCCGGATTCCTCGTAGGGGCCGTGCTCGGGCCGGGCATCCGGCGTCGGCTCGACGGCCCGCTCGTCGTCGCGGCACCGCTGCTCTCCGGCGTCGTCGCGGGCGCCGTGGTGGGCGTGCTGTGCGCGTTCGCTTCGGGTGGGCTCGGTCCGGGGCGGCTCGTGGACGTCGGTCCGAACCCGTGGCAGGTGAGCATCCTGGCCGCGATCGAGGTCGGGGTCGCGGCGACGATCGGTGTACTCGCCTCGGGCCGGCTCCCGGCTCGCAGCGGACGGTAGGCTTGCCGGGTGCTGTCACTCGTGGTCCTCATCTCGGGCGGCGGGTCCAACCTCCGCGCACTGCTCGACGCCTCGGAGGACGCCGAGTTCCCCGCTCGCGTCGTCGCGGTCGGCGCCGATCGGCCGGCGGACGGCTTCGAGCACGCCGAGCACTACGGCATCCCCACATTCTCCGTCGCGTTGTCGTCGTTCGGCGGCGACCGTGACGCGTGGGGCGACGAACTGCTCGAGCAGATCCGCCAGTGGGAGCCCGACCTCGTCGTGCTGAGCGGGTTCATGAAGCTCCTGCCGCCGCGAGTGGTGGAGGCGCTCTCCCCGAAACTCATCAACACGCATCCCGCTTTCCTGCCGGAGTTCCCGGGAGCCCACGGGGTCCGCGACGCGATCCAGGCGGGCGTGACGGAGACGGGCGCGAGCGTCATCGTGGTCGACAACGGGGTCGACAGCGGGCCGATCATCGCCCAGGAACGCATTCCCGTGCTGCCGGACGACACCGAGGCGTCGCTGCACGATCGCATCAAGCCCGTCGAGCGGCGCCTGCTCATCCAGGCGATCCTCGACATCGCCAACGACCACGTACGACTGAAGGATCTCACTTGAGCGGCACCACGCACGACCCGTCCCTGTACCGGGAGCGCGACGTCATCCCGATCCGCCGTGCGCTCGTCTCGGTGAGCGACAAGACCGGGCTCGTCGAGCTCGCCTCGGCGCTCGTCGCCGCCGGCGTCGAGATCGTCTCGACCGGTTCGACGGCGAAGACGATCCGGGATGCCGGGCTCGCCGTCACCGAGGTGGCTGAGGTCACCGGCTACCCGGAGTCCCTCGACGGGCGGGTCCGCACGCTGCACCCGGCCATCCACGCCGGTCTCCTCGCGGACCTGCGGCTCGCCTCGCACGAGTCGGAACTCGCCGAGATGGGTATCGCGCCCTTCGAGCTCGTCGTCTCCAACCTGTACCCGTTCGTGCAGACTGTCGCATCGGGTGCTCCGGTGAACGACGTCGTCGAGCAGATCGACATCGGCGGTCCCGCGCTCGTGCGGGCGTCGGCGAAGAACCACGCGAACGTCGCGATCGTGACGTCCCCGGACTCGTACCCGCAGGTGCTCAAGGCGCTGACGCTCGGCGGCACGACGCTCGCGCAGCGGCAGCGCCTCGCGGGGGAGGCGTTCGCCCACACCGCAGCGTACGACACGGCGGTCGCGGCCTACTTCGCGAGGAACATCGGACTGCGCGCCGAGCACGACCGGGCTGCTGCCGAGCCCGGCACGACCTCCTTCGCCGAGACCCTCGACGTGTCTGCCTCTCTCGCCGCGACGCTCCGCTACGGCGAGAACTCCCACCAGGCGGCGGCGCTGTACCGCATCGATGGTGCGGCAGGCATCGCTCACGCGACCCAGCACGGCGGCAAGGAGATGTCGTACAACAACTACGTCGACGCGGATGCGGCGCTGCGGGCCGCGTACGATCACGCTGGTCCGGCGATCGCGATCATCAAGCACGCCAACCCGTGCGGTATCGCCACCGCGTCGACGCTCGCCGAGGCTCACGCTCTCGCCCACGCGTGCGACCCGGTGTCCGCTTTCGGCGGAGTGATCGCCGCGAACCGGGTCGTCGACAAGGCGACGGCGGAGTCGATCGCGCCGATCTTCACCGAAGTCGTCGTCGCGCCCGGTTTCGATGCGGATGCCCTCGAGGTGCTCACGGCGAAGAAGAACCTTCGCGTGCTGGAGGTGCCCGGCGGCTGGCCGATGCCGAAGCGCGGGCAGGCAGAGATCCGCCAGGTCTCAGGCGGCATTCTCGCCCAGGAGCCGGACGCGCACTTCGCCCCCGCGGCGGAGTGGACGCTCGTCGCCGGAGAGGCGGCGGATGCTGTGACTCTCGCCGACCTCGAGTTCGCGTGGCGAGCGGTGCGCGCCGTGAAGTCGAACGCCATCCTGCTGGCGTCGGGTGGAGCATCCGTCGGCGTGGGCATGGGCCAGGTCAACCGTGTCGACTCCTGCCGCCTCGCCGTGACCCGGGCGGGCGACCGCGCCGCGGGGTCGGTGGCCGCGTCGGATGCGTTCTTCCCCTTCGCGGACGGACTGGAGATCCTGCTGAACGCCGGCGTGCGCGCGGTCGTGCAGCCGGGTGGGTCGATCCGCGACGAAGAGGTCATCGCCGCTGCGGTCGCCGCGGGCGTGACGATGTACCTCACCAAAGAGCGCCACTTCTTCCACTGAGCACCTGCTCCACTGAGCACCTGCTCCACTGAGCACCTGCTCCACTGAGGCCACGGGCTCACGCGGCGGCGACGCGTGGTGTGGTTGATCTGGTGGGTGTCCAGTGGGGGATGCCGGGTCCTCGGACTTCGGGGAGTCCGTCTGTGATGCGCCAGTGCCAGGGTCCGGTGTCGACGGTGTGGTGGTGCCAGTAGCAGAGCAGGA
>NZ_JAUQUB010000003.1 GCF_030580675.1 Antiquaquibacter soli
CAAGCCGCCGACCTCAAGCACGGCACCGGGTTCTCCTACCTCGAAGGACAGACCGCGTTCCTGTCCACCGCCACCGCGCAGCGCCTCGCCTGCGACACCGGCTGGCTGCCCGTCCTCGTCAACGGCACCACCCCCATCGACGTCGGCAACACCCAGAGACTTCACACCCCCCGACAACGCATCGCCGCCACCTCACACTGGAACGGCTGCCCCTGGGGCGACTGCGACCGACCACCCACCATGACCGAAATGCACCACATCGAAGCCTGGGATGGCACCAACACCACCCTCGACAACGGCATCCCCCTCTGCCGCTTCCACCACATGCAACTCCACAACAACCACTGGCACATCCACCAACAACCCCACGGACTCACCGCCATCTCCCCCACCGGAGACGAAGTACCCCTCCGACCCAAAAGCCCATTCACGCAGTAGAGACTCGCCCGCTCCCTCGCTCGGATCATCCTCGAGTACCAGGGCACCGGCACCCCCGCCGGATGCCCGCAACGCTCAGCCTCCCTACCGTTGAGGCATGATCGCCGCACACCCGCAGGGGGCAACCCCACAGGGAGCAACCCCACAGCCGCAGGGAGAATGGACCCGTGCTCACCGAGGTCTCGCCATGATCGGCCGGACCGGCCTGCGCCCCCTCGACCTGGTCCTCGGCGCCGCGGTCCTCGTGATCGGCATCGCCCGGATCGCGATGACCCTGTACTTCTCCCCCGTCGTGCCGTTCCTCATCGCACTCGGCATGGCGGTGGCCGTCACCCTCCACCGACGCGCACCCGCCGTCGCCCTCGCGCTCGTCTGGGCCACCGCGATCCTGCAGGTCGTCGACGGTCGCGACATCGCACTCGTCCAGCTCGCCGCCGTCATCGTCGCCTACGGCACGAGCCGCTACGGCAGCACCCCCACGCTCATCGCGAGCGTCGCATCCATCCCCGTCGGCGGAGTCGCCGCCGTGCTCTACGCCGCGTTCTGGGGGCCGTCGATCATCCAGGACTCCGGGCTCGCCGATCTGCTGCGCTTCCTGACGTCGGGCTCCGACATCGCCTTCTACGACAACCCTCTCGCCGGACTCGCCGTCGGCTTCGTGCTCGTCGCCGCCCTCCTCGGTGCACCGTGGTCACTCGGCCTGGTGCTGCGTCTCCGCGAACGGAGCCGCGCCGCCGAACGCGAGCTCGAAGTCGCCGAGGAGGAGACGGCGCAAGCCCAGCAGCTCGCCACGGTGCGCGCCGAGCAGGCGCGGCTGGCCCGAGACGTCCACGACGTCGTCGGCCACTCCCTCGCCGTCATCGTCGCCCAGGCCGACTCCGCCCGCGCACTCCCTGATGACGAGATCGCGGGCATCCGCACCGCCATGGCGAACATCGCCGACACCGCACGACGGTCCCTGCGCGACGTGCGCACCGTGCTGTCCGACGACGCCGGCCGAGCGGGCACCACCGCGACCGACGACCTCGCCTCCCTCATCGCCGGCGTCCGCAGCGGCGGCACCGACGTCGCGGTCGAGGAACTCGGGATGCCCCGGCCCCTGCCACCCGAGCTCGCGGTCGTCGCCTACCGCACCCTTCAGGAGCTGCTCACGAACGCCCTCAAGCACGGCGTCCCCGCCGACGGCATCGGCGTCGCCCTCGACTGGCGCGACGACCTCGCGATCGTCGTGCGCAACACCGCCGCCCCCGAACCGGGCCCCGGCGGTGGCAGCGGGCTCGACGGCGTCCGCGACCGACTCGCCGCAGTCGGCGGCACCCTCGAGACCCGCTCCGACGGGGAGGATTGGGTGGCGACCGCACACGTGCCGGTCCGGCCGGAGGGGGCGACCGCGTGATCAGAGTGCTGCTCGTCGACGACCAGGAACTGTTCCGCTCCGGCGTCGCCGTGACCCTCGGCCACGAATCCGACCTGGAGGTCGTCGGTCAGGCCGCTAACGGTCGCGAAGCCGTGCGCCTCGTCGCCGAGACCCGACCCGACGTCGTCCTCATGGACATCCGGATGCCCGAGCTCGACGGAGTCGAAGCCACCCGCCAGATCTTCGCCCCGGATGCCGCCGCCCGCCGCACGTCCCCGGTGCGGGTCATCGTGCTCACGACCTTCACCCTCGACGACCGCGCCGCGACAGCAATCCGCTACGGCGCGAGCGGGTTCCTGCTGAAGGATGCCGCCCCGGAGCTGCTGACCGCCGCCATCCGCACCGTCCACTCCGGCACCGCCGTGCTCGCGCCCGACGACCTGTCGGTACTGCTCGGCTCGACGCTCCGCGAGAGCACCCCGCCGCCCGCCCAGTTCGGCCTTCTCACGGAGAAGGAGCGCGAGGTGCTGCTCGAGATCGCGGGTGGCCTGAGCAACGCGGAGCTCGCAGCGAAGCTGTACCTCAGCGAGTCCACGATCAAGACCCACGTGGGCAGCATCCTGCGCAAGCTCGGGCTTCGCGACCGCGTGCAGGTCGTCGTGTTCGCCTACGAGCACGGACTCGTCTAGCTCGACTTGCTCGACTCCCGCGGCCCGATCGACGGCACGAGCGCTTCGACGGCGACGATCAGCACGCCGAGCCCGACGGCGAGCGCGAGGGTGACGACCGGCGGCTGCCCCGCGCACAGCACCACCACGGGCACAACCGTTGCGACTGTGAGGACCCTCGCGAGCAGCCACCGCCCGGTCGCGATCCGCCAGATCACGACCGTCGCGGTGAGGAACACGGCGAGTCCGCCCCAGAGCGCCGCAGCGCCACGAAGACCCAGCGGCTCGTGCTCGGTGATGTGCCCCAGCACGATCTCGATCCCCAGCGCGATGAGCACAATGCCCGCGACGATCGGGAGGTGCAGATCGGTGTAGGCGAGGTTGCCGAGTCGCACCCGGCGCGCCCCGTCCCGCGACGCGAGAACCCTCTCGACCCCCGGAACGAACCCGTCGAAGTACAGCCACCAGACGAGAACGGCACCACCGATCGCGACGAGCGCGGCGACGAGTCCCGCTGGCCCGGCCTCCCGCAGTCCGGCGCCGATGGAGATGATGGACTCGCCGATCGCGAGGATGACGATGAGCGAGTAGCGCTCCGCCCAGTGCACCGCCGAGCCGAGCCGCCACGCCCCGCCGCGTCGCGAACTGAGGATGATGAGCGCCGCGTCGACCACCCACGCGGCGATCCACAGCCACGACTGCGCAGTCCCTCCGAGCACAGCACCGGCGAAGAGCAGCACGAACGCGGGCGGCAGGGAAGCCGCATTGGTCCGCAAAACCTGGCGGCGCAGTTCCGGCTGGCCGTGAGCGGCGAGCATGAAGAGCACGACGTGCACGAGCCGCACCACGAGGTACGCGCTGACGAGCAGCACTCGGGGCGCGACCTCGGCCCCGAAGGCGTCGGGGATGCTCACCGCGACGACGAACACAGCCGCGGTCGCAACCGCGAGCCCGAGCCGCATCACTCCCCGGTCCATCCGCACCTGGTTCGCGAGCCACGTGTACGTCGACCACGAGAGCCAGAGGATGCCGAGCACCGTGAGTCCGTGCGCGACTCCCCACACCCCGCGCTCGTGGAGCATGAGCTCCGTGACCCGCGTGAAGGCGAATACGAACACGAGGTCGAAGAACAGCTCGAACTGGGTGACGCGGTGGCCGTCGCCCGCTGGAGCGATACCGCGCAGAGTGCGCCCGGCGATCACAGGTTGATCATCTCGCCCGACAGCCCGTGGAACGCTTCCTGGAGCGCCTCGCCGAGCGTCGGGTGCGTGTGGATGTTCCGCGCGAGCTCCGCCGCGGTCAGGTCCCACTTCTGCGCGAGGGTGAGTTCGGGCAAGAGCTCGGAGACGTCGGCGCCGATGAGGTGTCCACCGAGGAGCTCGCCGAAGCGGGCATCCGCGACGAGCTTGACGAAGCCGCCGGCATCGCCGATCCCTTGCGCCTTGCCGTTGGCCTGGAACGGGAACACCGCCACCCGCACCTCGTGCCCCTCGTCGACCGCCTGCCGCTCGGTCAGACCGAACGACGCGACCTGCGGCTGCGCGAAGGTGACCCGGGGCATCATCCGGTAGTCGCCGAGCGTCATCGTCTCGACGCCCGCGATCGTCTCCGCCGCGACAACGCCCTGAGCCTCGGCGACGTGGGCGAGCTGCAGCTTCGCCGTGACGTCGCCGATGGCGAACAGGTGCGGCACGGACGTGCGCATGGTCTCGTCGATCTCGATCGCCCCACGCTCGGTGAGGGCGACACCGGTCCGCTCGAGGCCGAACCCGGTGACCCGGGGGGCGAAGCCGACGCAGACGAGCACCCGGTCGGCGGTGAGCTGGGATGCTGCACCGTCCGCTCCCGTGACCGCTACGGTCACCGCGTTCCCCGAGTCCGTCACCGACTCGACCCTCGTCGAGGTGAGCAGCTGAACCCCGAGCCTCCGGTAGCGGCGGGCGAGCTCCGCGGAGACATCCGGGTCCTCCTGCGGCAGCACGCGGTCGAGGTACTCGACGATGGTCACCTCCACCCCGTACGCGCGCAGCACGTACGCGAACTCGACACCGATGGCGCCACCGCCGATGATCACGATCGAGCGGGGCAGCTCCCGCTCGAGGATCTGCGTCTCGTAGGTGACGACGTTCTCGCTGAGCTCCACCCTGGGCGGCAGCCGCACGGTGGAGCCGGTCGCGATGATGGCGTTGTCGAACTCGACGACCTCGGTTCCGCCCGCGGTGAGCTCGACCTCCAGCCGATGGTCGTCGAGGAAGCGGCCCGTGCCGTCGAACTCGGTGATGCCGTTCTTGCGCATCAGGTAGTGCACGCCTTTGGCCCGGCCCTCGGCGACCTCACGGCTGCGATCGACGGCCACCCCGTAGTCCAGCGCCACCTCGCCGGAGATGCCGTACTTCCCCCGCTCCGAGGTGAGCAGGTGCGCGATCTCCGCGTTGCGCAGCAGCGCCTTCGACGGGATGCACCCGACATTCAGGCACACCCCGCCCCAGTACTGCCTCTCGATGACGGCGACGGACTTGCCCAGCTGCGCGGCCCGGACGGCCGCGACGTAGCCGCCGGGGCCGGCACCGAGCACCGCGACATCGACCCGGACCACGGGTCAGAACACCCCGTTGCCGTGCGGGAGCTCGGCGGGGATGAGCGAGATGAGCGTCCAGTGCTCGGCGATGCGCCCGTCGGAGACCCGCCACAGGTCGTTGACGATGGCGGGGGCATCCCCGGCCGTTCCTTCGCCGCGCGTGAACACGAGATCGCCGTCCGCGACGACCTGGTGCACGGTTCCGCGCGAGTAGGGGCCGGCGGCACCGAGCGCCGGTGCGTGCTCGACGAGGTCGCCCGTCGGCCCGGCGAGCGCGACGCGGCGGCTCTCCTCGGCGTCGACGTCCGTGGCAGCGGCGGTCGGTCCATCGACGGCCGCGCGCGGGTCGGCGCTCGAGGAGGGGGCGAGCGCATCCCAGTGCTCGACGATGCGGCCGTCGGCGACCCGCCAGACGTCGAATCCGACGACCGGCCCCGGCCCGTACCCGTAGTAGAGCCCGTGGGTGACGACGAGGTCGCCGTCGGCGATCGACCGCACGAGCTCGTAGCGGAAGGCCTCCGGCAGGTTCGCCATGAGTCCCCGGATGCCGTCGAGCCCATCCACCCCGAGGGCGGAGTGCTGCACGTACACGGGCCCGAAGAAGTCGTCGATGGCCGAGGGATCCTTCTCCCCGAAGAGCCGAGTGACGGCGGCGACGACGGTCTGCTGAGCGGTGGTCATGGGTGTTCCTTTCGCGGGGCTCACGCGACGGTGAGCACGACTTTGCCGGGGGCGTGCGGCCCGGTGTGGGCCTGCGCCGCGTCGGCGAGGGGGTATGTTGCGGAGATCGTGGGGCGCAGTGCGCGAGCGGCGGCGAGGTCGGCGAGCGCGGTCATCCCGAGCCGGTCCGCTTCGACGAAGAGCCCGGCGACGCGGACGCCGAGCTCGGCGGCGACGGGCGCGAGCGCGGGCAGCGATTGCGGCAGCGTGACGACGAGGATGCCCCCCGGCCGCAGCACGCGCAGCGCCCGGAGCGAGTTCTCCTCGCCGACGACCTCGAGCACCACGTCCGCGTCGGAGATCTGCGTTGCGAAGTCCGCGGACCGGTAGTCGACGGCGCGGTGGGCGCCGAGCGCGAGCACGTGGTCGATCGTCGCCGCGGAGGTGACAGCAGTCACCTCGGCGCCGAGGTGCGCGGCGATCTGCACGGCGAGGTGGCCGACGCCGCCCGCGGCTCCGGTGATGACGACGCGGTCGCCCGGCCCGACGTGGGCGGTGTCGACGAGCGCCTGCCACGCGGTGAGTCCGGCGAGCGGCAGCGCGGCGGCCCGCACGTGGTCGAGCACGGCCGGCTTGGGCACGAGAGCGCGGGCGGGGGCGACGACGAACTCGGCGTACGCGCCGGCGCCGCGCGGGAAGGGGAGCAGCCCGAACACCTCGTCACCGGGACGGTGCACGGTGACCCCCGGGCCGACGGCGGCGATCTCGCCAGAGACATCCCACCCGAGCACGAACGGGGGCTGTCCGCTGAAGACGCCGCGCTGACGGTTCATGTGGTCGGCGGGGTTGACCCCGGCAGCGTGGACCCGCACGAGCACTTCGCCGATCCCAGGAGTGGGCCGCGGCACGGTGCCGAGGTGCAGCAGCTCGGGCCCGCCCACCGAATCCTGCACGACAGCCGTCATCGTCTCGCTCACGGTTCCACGCTAGGCAGCACCGCACGACGGGCCAATGACTCGTTCGTCACCTTTCGATACAATTGCGCCATGACTGCTCACCGCGTCGTCGTGCTCGCCCAGGAGGGCGCCTACCCGTTCGAGCTCGGCATCCCTGCTCGGATCTTCGGTGCCACGGACGGCGCCTACGACGTTCAGTTGACGACCCCGACCGGCGGCGCGATCACGACGAACGCGGGCTTCTCGGTGGTTCCGGCGGTCGGCCCCGACGTGCTCCGCACCGCGGACACCGTCATCGTCGCCCCCGTCGACCCGTACCAGCTGCGGCCGTCGCTGACCGCCGAGATGGAGGCCGCACTCGCGCTCGTGCGACCGGATGCCCGGCTCGTGTCCATCTGCACCGGGAGCTTCACGCTCGCCGCGGCGGGACTCCTCGTCGGACGCACCGCCGCCACCCACTGGCAGTGCGCGCCCCTGTTCCGCGACTGGTACCCCGACGTGGAGCTCGACGAGAACGTGCTGTTCAGCGGCGACAGCTCGCTCGTCACCTCCGCCGGCGCGGCATCCGGCATCGACTTGTGCCTGCACCTCATCCGCGAGGACCACGGCGTCGAGCTCGCGACGCTCGCCGCCCGCCGCTGCGTCGTCGCCCCGCACCGCGAGGGCGGTCAGGCCCAGTTCATCGAGCGACCGATCCCGGATGCCCCGGACCTGTCGACCTCGGCCACTCGGGCCTGGGCGCTCGAGCGCCTCGCCGACGACCTCACCATCCCGCGGCTCGCCCAGCACGCCCACATGAGCGAGCGGACGTTCGTGCGTCGCTTCCGCGCCGACACGGGCCTCGCCGTGCGCGAGTGGCTGACGCAGCAGCGGCTCGTCGCCGCCCGGCGTCTCCTCGAGACCACCGAGCTGGGCATCGACTCGGTCGCCGCGGAGGTCGGCTACGCGACGGCGACCTCGCTACGCCGCCACCTCGCCACCCACCTCGGGGTCTCCCCCACCACCTACCGGCGCTCGCACCGGGTCCGCGACGCGGCCTGAGGCTCGCGGGCTACCCCGCGGTGAGCCGATCGAGCTCCTCCCGGATCCGCCGCAAGTGGTCGGGCGACACCTTGTACCCGGCCTCGAGCTCGGCGATGCGGGTGCGGAGCGCCTCGAGCTCGGCCTCGTGCTCGGTGGGCGCGGCATCCCGGGCCGCATCCTTGCCGACCTCCTCGCGAGCCTGATCCATCGCGGTGAGCACGATGCCGATGAGCACGTTGAGCACGGTGAAGACGATGAAGAACATGTAGGTGAGGAAGTACAGCAGCGCGAACGGCGTCACGTCGAGCCCGCTGAGGAAGGTGTCGGGGAAGTTCTCGAGCGTGAGCATGACCGTGAGCGTGAGCATCGCCGTGCCGATGTTGCCCCACCGCTCGGGGTCGGCCGCACCGAACAGGTACACGCCCGCCATCCCGTAGATGAACATGAGGAAGCCGATGAGCACGGCGAGGTTCGCGAGCGGCGCGACCGACTTGATCATCGAGAGCATGAGGATGCGCGCCTCCGGCAGGAAGCGGAAGATGCGCAGGATGCGCAGCAGCCGCACGAGCCGGAAGATCACGGTGCCGTTGTTGAGGAACGGGATCGCCACGACCACCACGAAGTCGAACACGTTCCACGGGTTGCGGAAGAACATCCACGGCTTCGTGCCGTACGAGACGATGCGCAGCACGAGCTCGGCGGTGTAGAAGATGATCGCGACCTGGTCGATGATCTGGGCGACGCGAGCCGCCCCCGGGTCGAGGTCGGCGAAGGTCAGCATCGCGAGCGAGACGGCATTGGCGAGGATGACCGCGATGACGACGATCTCGAAGGCGTTGCCGTACAGGATGCGCGCCAACCAGGCGATCCGGTAGGCGGGCAGCTCCACTTCGGTGCTGCTGAAGAGGCCGGGGCGAACCTGCGACGACGGGGACTCGGGCGTGCTCATGCCGAGAGATTAGCGGGAACGCTACTCGGCTGCGCCCTCGAGTTCTGCGGCGATCTGCTCGATCCACTCGCGGCTCCAGGTGAGCTCCCCGGAGCGCACCCGCGCGAGCAGACCGTCGACCTGGTCGAGGTCGGCGTCGAGGAGCGCGACGCGGTAGCGCTCGTCGAGTTGGAACAGGTCGGGCAGCCCGATCTCCTGGCCCGCGGCGAGGCCGTCGAGTAGGGCGGCGCGCTCGGACTCGAGCAGTGCGCGACGGGCGGCAAGGGCATCCGCGACCTCCGACGGCGTCGCGAGCATGGCGAACGAGAGGGCCGCGGTGAAGCCGATGCGCTCGGATGACGCGAGGTAGTGCAGCAGCGCGGCCCGGGCCTCGGCCTCCCCCGCCGCCGTCACCCGGTACACCGTGCGCTCGGGGCGCCGACTGTCTCGCTCGGTGGCGTGCACCTCGACGAAGCCGGCGCGGCCGAGCCTCTCGAGCACGGGGTAGAGCGATGCGCGGGTGGGAACCGCGACGATCTCGGTCTTGCCGCGCTCCTGCAGCACGCGGAAGAGCGCATACACGTGAAGAGGCCGCTCGGCGAGGGTGGCGAGCACGACGAACGCGAGGGGGGAGCGTCGGTCGGCGGCCATGAGGCCAGGATAGTTGCATGCGGCATTAGTTGATGTTTTACTAATCGCTCATTGACCAAGAGCAACGAAGGAGCAACCATGACCGCGATCATCATCGGCGGCGGAATCGCGGGCACGGCGACCGCCCTCGCCCTGCACCGCGCCGGAATCGAATCGGCGATCTACGAGTCCCGACCGACCGCCTCCACCGGCGTCGGGTCGTTCCTCACCCTCGCCGTGAACGGCGTCGCCGTGCTCGACGAGCTCGGAGTGCGGCCGCTCGCGAGCATCCCGACCCCGCGCATGCGGCTCGCGCTCGGCAACGGCGACGTGCTCACCGAGTTCCCGATGGGCGAGGGCACCCTCTCGGTGCGGCGCTCCGAACTGTACGACGCGCTGCTCGAGGCCGTCGCGGATGCCGGCATCCCGGTGCACTACTCGAAGCAGATCGTGGACCTCGAGACGTCGCCCACCCGGAGCACCGCGCACTTCGCGGACGGCACGAGCGCGAGCGGGTCGCTGCTCGTGGGAGCCGACGGCATCGGATCTCGCGTGCGGTCGCTCCTCGATCCGCGAGCGCCGCGCGCCCGCTACCTCGGCCTCCTCAACACCGGCGGCTTCTCGAGCGGTGTCGAGGTGCCGACGGAGCCCGGGGTCATGCACATGATGTTCGGCCGGGACACGTTCTTCTCGTGGCTCGCCTCGGGCGACGGCGAGGTGTGGTGGTTCGCGAACCCCGCCGAGCGGCACGAGCCCGACCGCGCGAGGCTCGCGGAGATGACGAGCGAGTACTGGCGCTCGCGACTGCTCGATCTCGTGCACCGCGACGACCCGGTCGCCACTCGCGTGCTCGAAGCCAGCGACGAAATCACTCCGGCGTGGGCGATGCACGACTTCCCCGACGTCCCGGTCTGGCACCGCGGGTCGGCGGTGGTCGTCGGCGACGCCGCGCACGCGGCATCCCCGTCGTCCGGCCAGGGGGCGTCGATGGCTCTCGAGGACGGGCTCGCCCTCGGGATGCTCGTCGCCGGCACGCCGGATGCTCCCACCGCTCTCGCCCGTTTCGAGGCACTCCGCCGCCCGCGCGTCGACCGGGTCATCGCGCAAGGCAAGGCGAGCAGCGCGGGGAAGGCGCCGGGGCCCTTCCGACCGCTGCGGGATGCGATGCTGCGCTGGTACTTCGGCAAGCCGCGCCCGGCCACCGATACCGCGTGGCTGTGGGACTACCGCGTCGCCGATGACGTGCGGGGGGCCTTGACAGGCAAGTAATGACTTGCCTATTGTCGACTCGTGGTCGACGTCTTCCACGCCCTGAGCGACAGCACCCGCCGCGCGATCCTCGACGAACTCGTCGATCGCGACGAGCAGACCCTCTTCGAGATCTGTACCCGGCTGGCGATGAAGCACGGGCTCACCTCGAGCCGCCAAGCCATCTCGCAGCACCTCGACGTGCTCGAGCGGGCCGGCCTCGTGGTGACGGAGAAGCGCGGTCGCTACAAGTTCCACACGTTCGACCCCGCACCGCTCGCGCAGATCGCCGAGCGCTGGCCCCTTCCGAAGGAGACCCCATGAAGATCTCGGCAATGTCGATCTTCGTCGATGACCAGCAGAAGGCCCTCGCCTTCTACACCGACGTGCTCGGCTTCGTGCCGATCGCGAACATGCCGCTCGGCGAGCACAGCTGGATCACCGTCGCCTCGCCGGAGGCGCCCGAGGGCACCCAGATCTCCCTCGAGCCGAAGGACCACCCCGCGGTGCGCCCGTTCACCGAGGCGCTCGTCGGCGACGGCATCCCCTGGACATCGTTCGGCGTCGACGACGTGCAGGCCGAGTACGACCGGCTCGTGAGCTCGGGGGTCGTCTTCACCCAGGCGCCGACGACCATGGGGCCGGTGACGACGGCCGTCTTCGACGACACCGTCGGCAATCTCATCCAGATCGCCGCGATGAACTAGCGCGCGTACTGCGGCGGGCGCCCCGTCGGCCGGTAGACCGACAGCACGATCCCGCTCGGAGTGACTCGCGACGAGTGCAGGTCGAGTGCGGCATCCGGTCCTGCCGGCGGGAAGAGCCGCTCGCCCTGCCCCACGACCACGGGGAGCGTCATGAGCTCGAGCTGGTCGACGAGGCGGTGGGCGAGGAGCCAGCGCACGAGCATCCCGCTGCCGGGCACGACGAGGTCGCCGTCGCCCTTCGCCTTCAGCCACTGGATCCGGGATGCCACGTCCCCATCGAGCACGGTGGTACCGGTCCACGACGGTTCCGTGAGCGTCGTCGAGGCGACGTAGCGCGGAGCCGCGCGGAGGGCGTCGGCGATGGGGCCCTCCTGGTGCGGCCAGTAGTCCGCCCAGATGTCGTAGGTCACGCGGCCGAGGAGGAACGCGGCGGCCTCCGAGTAGGTGCGCACGATGTACTCGCCCGACTCCTCGTCGCCGATCGGAAGCGACCATCCGCCCCGGGTGAACCCGCCGCGCGTGTCCTCGGCGGCGCCTCCCGGACCCTGCATGACCCCGTCGAGCGAGACCATCGTCGTCGTGACGAGCCTCACGCGGCCACCTCCTCGACGGGCTTCACCGACTCCTCGTTATCGGCGTACTGCGCCGAGATGCGCCGGTACGACTTCGTGAGGAACGCGAGAGCCGCCGCGACGACCATGACGAGCCCGCCGACGAGGAAGACGAGCGCGATCCCGCGCGCCTGCCCCTCCCCGAGCAGCCAGCCCCACGACTGCTGGCCCGCGTCGGAGTTCATGTAGGGGATGATCACGAACTCCGCGATCGGGGCGATGAGGAACGCGGTGATGGGTGCCGCCGCCGACTCGAACGCCTGCGCGAACCCGAAGACGCGGCCCTGCGTACGGAACGGCACGACCTTCTGGATGACTGTCTGCTCGGCCGCCTCGACCGCCGGGATGATGGTCATGTACAGGAAGATGCCGACCACGTAGAGCAGCCACCACTCGCGGATCGTGAACATCGCCCCGAGGAATCCCATCACCATGACGAGCAGCAGCATGGTGCGGATCGGGTTGCGGCCGAGGCCGAACTTCGCGATGAGCAGGCCGCCCACGATGAAGCCGGTCGACGAGATGCCGAGCACGACTCCCCAGATCTCCACCGGGAACAGCTCGAGTCCGTACGGGTCCATGAGCGCCATGTAGACGCCGCCGATGAGGTTGTTGAACGTCGAGAAGACGATGAGGGCGAAGAGCCCGGTGACTGCGCGCACCGCGGTGATGCTGCCGCGCAGGTCGAGGAAGGGCGCTCGCTCGGCGACGTGCGGCTTCTCCTCGGGGATGCGCAGGAACAGAAGGTGCACGAGGGCGAGTGCGGTCAGGACGATCGCGATGAGGAGGGTCCAGCCCATCCCGAGCAGTCCGACGGAGAGTCCCGAGAAGATGCTTGTCACGAGGAACGCGATGCCCTGCACGGTGCCGACGAGGCCGTTCGCGTTCGCGTGGCGCTCGACCGGCACGAGCAGCGTGACCGTCGTCGAGAGCGCGATGTTGCGCATGTTCTCGATGACGCCGCCGAACAGGATGATGCCCGAGAACAGCCAGAACCACGGACCCCCGAGGTCGAGCAGCGCCTCCTCCGGGAACACCAGGTACAGCCCGCCCGCGATCGAGAATGCGACGAGGGTGACGGTGCCGGCGAACAGCATCGCCGCGTGCTTGCGGTGCCGGTCGACGATCGTGCCGAAGACCATCGAGAAGAGCGCGACGAACAGCATGTACGCGCCGCCGATGATGCCCGTCGCGAGTACCGAGCGGGTCTCGAGGTACACCCAGAAGGTCAGTGCCCACCACAGGTAGCTCGTCGTGATGTTCGCGAGCGCCGTGTTGACGAGCACCTGCAGGAAGGTGCGCATGCCGTCGGCGGGAGGGGTGTGGGCGGGGCTTTCGGGGGCGGTGGTGGCAGGGGTGGCGTCATCGGTCGTCATCGTGAATCCACTCTATGTGGACAGCGTTTACATGTCGAGCGCTACAGGGACGGCTTGCCCCGGTTCCGCCGCCTCATCTCCTTCGGCGCCCGCTCACCGAGGAACGACCGACCCGAGGCCACCACGAAGCCGTGCCGCAGCGCCTCACGACCGATGAGCATGCGGAAGCCCATCGCGTCGCGGTTCGTGAGCGTCACCTCCGCCGTGAGCTCGCGGTCGACGAGGATGACCCGCATGAGCACCACGAAGCGCTCCTGCACGTGCCCCGACGAGCTGCGCACCCGCCGCCGATCGTGGATCGGGAGCTCGACGACGACCTCGTCCTCGTACGACTCCTGCCACGGGCGCACCCGGAAGCGCACCCAGTCCTCGCCCTCGCGATCGAACTGCTTGATCTTGTAGGCGTGCAGCGACGACGTGCGCGCCCCGGTGTCGAGCTTCGCCTTGATCCAGGGGATGCCGACATCCGGCAGCTGCACCCATTCTCGCCAGCCCGCGAGGGTGTTTGAATGGGGTGTCCTACTCACCGCTCCATCTTGGCAGGGCCTCCCCCATGAAACTCGCGATCCTGTCGCGCGCGCCTCGCGCCTACTCGACGCTGCGCCTGCGCGCGGCGGCCGAGCAGCGCGGACACCTCGTCCGCGTCCTCAACACCCTGCGCTTCGGCATCGACCTGACGGGGGATGAGCCGGACCTGCAGTACCGCGGCAAGCGCCTCAGCGACTACGACGCGATCCTCCCGCGCATCGGCAACTCGATCACCTACTTCGGCACCGCCGTCGTCCGCCAGTTCGAGCAGATGGACGTGTACACGCCCAACACCGCCAACGGCATCTCCAATGCTCGCGACAAGCTGCGCGCCACCCAGATCCTCTCGCGGCACAACATCGGGATGCCCGCCACGACGTTCGTGCGCAACCGGGCCGACGTCCGACCCGCCATCGAGCGGGTCGGTGGCGCCCCCGTCGTCATCAAGCTGCTCGAGGGCACCCAGGGGATCGGAGTCATCCTCGCCCCCGAGGTGAAGGTCGCCGAGGCGATCATCGAGACACTGCAGTCGACGAACCAGAACGTGCTCATCCAGCGCTTCGTCAGTGAGAGCCGCGGCCGGGACATCCGTGCCCTCGTCGTGGGCGACCGCGTCGTCGCCGCGATGCGCCGCACCGCGAAGGGCGACGAGTTCCGGTCGAACGTGCACCGCGGCGGCTCCGTCGAAGCCGTGGCACTGCCCGCCGAGTACGAGCAGGCCGCCGTGCGCTCGGCGCAGATCATGGGCCTGCGGGTCGCGGGCGTCGACATGCTCGAGGGCGCGGACGGCCCGCTCGTGATGGAAGTCAACTCCTCGCCCGGGCTCGAGGGCATCGAGACGGCTACCCAGCTCGACGTCGCCGGTGCGATCGTCGACTACATCGCCGGGCAGGTCGCGTTCCCCGAGATCGACGTGCGCCAGCGCCTCAGCGTCTCGACCGGCTACGGCGTCGCCGAGCTCCTCGTGCACAACAACGGCGACTTCGTCGGCCAGAAGCTCGGCGACACGAACCTCGCCGAGCGCGACATCACCGTGCTCACCGTCCACCGCGGTGCCACCGTCATCCCGAACCCGAAGCGCAGCACCGTGCTCGAGGCGGGCGACCGACTGCTGTGCTTCGGAAAGCTCGAGGAGATGCGCTCCATGATCCCGGAGCGGCGCCGGCGGCGGGCGAAGGTGCGCAAACTGCCTGCCGAAGCACTGCCGACGGACTAGCGGCGTGCTCACCGTGCTCCTGGGGCTGGGTACAGCCCTCGTCTTCGGTGCTGCCGACTTCTTCGGCGGTCTCGCCGCCAAGCGCATGAGCGCGCTGCTCACCACAGCCGTGTCGGCTCTCGCCGGGCTCGTGGCGGTGGCGCTCATCGGGCTGCCGCTGCTCGGCGGCGCATGGTCGACCGAGGCGGTGTGGCTCGGCATCCTGTCCGGCGTGGTCGGGGCCACCGCGATCGCGTTGCTGTACGCGTGCCTCGCGATCGGGCCGATGAGCATCCTCTCGCCGCTCACCGCCGTCGTCAGCGCGATCGTGCCGCTCACCGTCGGCCTGATCGGCGGCGAGCGCCTCGGCCCCCTCGGCTACGTCGCCCTCGCCCTCGCTCTCGTCGCGATCGTGCTCGTCGGCTACACACCGCCCGGGTCGGGGGATCTCGTGCGGGGGGCGGTGCGGCCGAGCCTGCGCGCGCTGCTCATGGCCGTCGCATCCGGTGCCGCGATCGGGGCGTTCCTCATCATCATCGACGCGACACCCGATGACTCGGGGATGCTCCCGCTCGTGTTCAACCGGGCCACGAGCTCGGTGCTCATGTTCGCCGCCGTCGCCGTCGTGGCCATCGCCGCCTGGCGGCGCGGCACGGGGGCTGCCGCGAGTACGCGGGCCACGCGCGCGGGCATCCTCATCGCCGTCGTCTGCGGCGTGCTCGACGTCACCGCCAACGCGGGAGTGCTCCTCGGCGTCCGGCTCGGCGACCTGTCCATCGTCGCCGTGCTCACCGCGCTGTACCCGGCGGGCACGATCATCCTCGCCGCGGTCGTGCTCAAGGAGCGCATCGCGGTGCTGCAGTACGTCGGGCTCGCGTTAGCCATCGGCGCGGCCGCGCTCCTCGCCCTCGCCTGATCCGCGAGTTGCGGGCAGGCGCGTCACTCGTACTCGCTCGTCGCCTCGTCACGCGCGCGCAACCGACGCCGCATCAGGAGCACCACGACGACGGCGATCCCCGCGAGCAGGAGGTCGCCCGCGGTGAACATCGCGCGCGACACGAGAGCGAGGGCCGAGGCATCCGCGAGGGGCACGATCGACACGAGCACGGCGATCACCACGAACTCGCGCACCCCCACCCCCGACGGCAGCACGAACGCGATGAGGCTCGCCGTGAACCCGAGGCTCAGCGCCGCGCCGAGCATGATGACGCTGAGCGGGGTGGCGGGGGCGAACTCGACCGCGAGCAACTGAAGGTGCACCCCGTAGAGCACGTACGAGACGAGCGACCAGGCGACCGCGACGAGGATCGTGCGGAACCGCACCCGGTGCTCGAGGGCGGGTCGCCGGAACACCTTGAGCACGAGGTTCGACAGCCACGTCATCACGCGCGGATGCAGGCACACGAGCCCGATCGGCAGCAGCAGGTACAGCCAGCCGAACGCCGCGTGCTGCGCCGCCAGCTCCGGAACGATCGACAGGCCGAGGACGAGGGATGCCACGACCCCGATGCCCGCCGCATACAGCGCAGTCACGAGCACTCGAGCCCTCGCGACCCCGTACTGGCGCCCGAGCTCCATCTGCATGACGTACGCCCACACCGACCCGGGCACGTACTTGCCGAGCTGACCCACGAGCATGATCTGCGCGCCGCGCGGCAGGGGCACCACGTGCCCGAGCCCGTTCAGCAACGTCACCCAGCTGAGCACGTTGGCGAGCATCCCCAGCAGCAGCGCGACGCTCGACAGCACGATCGCGCCGACCGGGATCGCCCGGATGACCTCGGCGATGTCACTCCACTGCCGGGCGAAGAACGCCACCGCGAAACCGACGACGACCACGAGGAGCACGTAGCGGACGACGGTCACCGCGCGCGCTTTCACTGGGCTACCCTAACCCGGTGGCCTCTGGGAGAACGCTCGTGATCGTCCCGACGTTCGACGAGCGCGAGAGCATCCAGGTCATCCTCCCGCGAGTGCTCGCGACCGGGGTCGACGTGCTCGTCGTCGACGACTCGAGCCCCGACGGCACGGGCGCTGTCGTCGCCTCGTTGGCCGCCTCCGAGCCGCGGCTCTCGCTGCTCACCCGCACATCGAAGGACGGCATCGGGCCCGCGTACCTCGCCGGCTTCGCGTGGGGTCTCGAGCGCGGCTACGACGTGCTCGTCGAGCTCGACGCCGACGGCTCGCACCCGCCCGAGGACATCCCGAGGCTGCTCGCCGAGCTCGCCGACCCCGCGGTCGGCGGTGTCATCGGGTCGCGCTGGGTGCCCGGCGGTCGGGTGGTCGGCTGGCCGCTGTACCGCCGGCTGATCAGCCGAGGCGGCAGTTGGTACGCGCGCGGAATGCTCGGGCTGGGGGTCCGCGACGTGACGGCGGGTTTCCGCGCCTACCGCGCCTCCGTGCTGCGCGCCGTGCACCTCGAGGACGTCGAGTCGCACGGCTACTGCTTCCAGATCGACATGACCCGGCGCATCGCGGGTGCGGGCTACCGGCTCGTGGAGGTACCGATCGTGTTCCGCGACCGGGAGCTCGGCGAGTCGAAGATGTCGGGCGCGATCGTGGTGGAGGCGATGCTCAAGGTGACGGGCTGGGGCGCGCTGGAGCTATGGGCGAAGGCCATTTCTGGCCTTCGCCGCGACGCCAGCGCCGACCGCCGTCCCGGCGGTCGGTTTCCGAAGTAGCTTTCGGGCGGGTAGTTACAGCGCCGCGAGCTCCGAGAGCAGCTCGTCGCCCGGCGCCACGTGGTCGACGGTCGCATCGATCTCGGCGCGGCCGAGCAGCTCGTCCATCTTCCGGCGGCGGTTGCGGTTGACGAGCGTCACGACGGTGCCCTGCTTGCCCGCGCGACCGGTGCGCCCGGCGCGGTGCAGGTACGTCTTGTACTCCTCGGGAGCGTCGGCCTGGATGACGAGCGAGATGTCGTCGACGTGGATGCCGCGAGCCGCGACATCCGTCGCCACCAGCACGTTCACGCGACCGTTGGTGAGCAGGCTCAGGTTGCGGGTGCGGCGGTTCTGGTTGAGGTCGCCGTGCAGGCTCGTGGACGGGATGCCCGCGTCCTCGAGGTAGTCGCTGAGCTCCTCGGCGAACGCGCGCGTGCGGGTGAAGACGAGCGTCTTGCCCTCGCCGCCGGCGAGCTGCTCGATGATCTGGCGCTTGTCGCGCTGCTCGATGAGGAACACGCGGTGGTCGATCGTCGACGACGCCTGGTCCTCGCCGGCGACCTCGTGAACGCTGGGCTCGACGAGGAACTCCTCGACGAGCGTCGCGACGCCCTTGTCGAGGGTCGCGGAGAACAGCAGCTTCTGTACTCTCTGGCCGGCCGCCGCCCCTGCGGCCGACTCGCTCCGCGCGCCGTCAGCGCCGCCGCGCTTCACGTACGCCACCCCGCACTCGCGGAGGATGCGCTGCACCGGCTCGAGGAACCCGAGGTCGCACATGTGGTCGGCCTCGTCGAGCACGGTGATCATGACGTTGCTGAGGTCGAGGCGTCCCTGCTCGACGAGGTCCTCGACGCGGCCCGGGGTCGCGATGACGATGTCGACGCCGCGCTGGAGCGCACCGACCTGCTTGTGCTGGGGGACTCCGCCGACGATGGTCGTCGTGAAGAGGCCGACGCTGCGCGCGATCGGCTGCACGGTGCGGTCGATCTGCTGCGCGAGCTCGCGGGTGGGGGCCAGGATGAGGGCGCGCGGGGCACGACCGAACTTGCGGTCCTTGCCGCCGTTGTTCTCCATGAGACGCTCCACCACGGGAGCACCGAACGCGATCGTCTTGCCGGAACCGGTCTTGCCGCGGCCGAGCACGTCACGGCCGGTCAGCACGACGGGGATCGTCGCGGCCTGGATCGGGAACGGCGCCTCGGCGCCCATCGACGCGAGCTGACGAACGATGTTGCCACCCAGTCCGAGGTCGGCGAACGTGATGCCCTCGACGTCGGATGCGGTCACCGCGGATGCCTCGAGGCGCTCGAGCACGACGTCGTCCTGCGCGGAGAACTTCTGCGAGTCGCGGCTCGGGTAGAGGTCGCTCGCGCGCTCGGCGCGCTCGGGGCGCTCGGTGCGAGCCGGGCGCTCGTCGTAGCGGCGGGCGGGGCGCTCGTCGTAGCTGCGACGCGGGGCGCGGTCGCTGAACTCGCGGCGGGGAGCGCGGTCGTCGTAGTCGCGGCGCGGGGCGCGGTCGTCGCGCTGCGGGCGGTCGCCGTAGTCGCGGCGCGGCCGGTCATCGTACTCGCGGCGCGGCGCGCGGTCATCCCGCTGCGGGCGGTCACCGTACGACGGACGCTCGCCGTAGGCGGGGCGCTCGGTGCGCGGGGCGCGGTCGCCGTACGCGCGACGCTCGCGGCGCTCGCCGTAGGGGGCGCGCTCGGCACGGTCGCCGTACTCGCGGCGCGGGGCGCGGTCGTCGCGGGCGGGACGGTCATCCCGCTGCGGGCGGTCGCCGTAGGCGGGCTTGCGGTCGCCGTACGCGGGCTTGCGGTCACCGTAAGCGGGACGCTCGGAGCGGTCGCCGTACGACGGTCGCTCGGTGCGCGCACCGTAGGCGGGCTTGCGGTCGCCGTATGCGGGACGCTCGCCACGCGCCGGCTTCTCGCGCGGCGTCCAGTCGGGGCGGCCGTCGCCGGCGGCGCGGTCGGCAGCGCGGGCGGCGCGCTCGTCGGCGTTCCAACGCTTCTTGGGAGCGGGGGCCTGGTCCGCGCGGTAGCCGCGGTGACCGGCGCTGCGCGAACCGGCCTTGGCCGATCCGGACTGGGGGGCGCCTCGCTTGGCTCCGGCGGCAGGCTTCTTGAACTGGGGCATGGTGATGTTCTCTCCGGGTTGTTTTTCTCAACGCATGGCACACCACGGCGAAACGCCATGGCGATGCAGAACCCGGGCAGTCGTTGACCGAGGCCGTCACATACATTCGTGTGATTGTCGACAGCAGGATTAGCTGTCGAACCGGCCCGCAAGACTCACAAACCCACTGCGCGCACTAGTGCGCTGTCTTGAGCCGACCGACCCACGTTACACCATCCCAGCTTCGGCAGCTAGGGTATGCGGATGCGCACGGCCCCGACCCTTCTCGCGTCGGCCTGCGCTCTCGCGCTGCTGATGGCGGGATGCTCCCCCACCGGCGACGATTCCGAGCGCGTCGAACCCACCGCTCAGCCCGTGTACCCGGTGCTGCGCACCTACCCCGAAGTCCCCGTGATCGAGGACATCGAGTACGGCGTCGCCGACGACGGGCAGCCCCTGCTGCTCGACGCGTGCTTCCCGACGGACAACGGCATCGATGACCTCGAGTCGGAGCCCCGACCGGCGATCGTGTCGATCCACGGCGGCAGCTGGATGCGCGGCGACAAGGCCAACCTCAACTGGCGGGCGGTGTGCCAGTGGCTCGCGTCGGAGGGGTTCGTCGTCGTCTCGGTGAACTACCGGCTCGCCCCCGCATCCGTGTTCCCGGCGCAGCTCGACGACGTCAGTCAGGCCGTCGGGTGGCTGCGCGACCCGGTCACCGTGGAACGCTACAACCTCGACCCCGACCGCATCGGCGCGTTCGGGGGCTCGGCGGGCGGCAACCTCGCGGCGCTCCTCGGCACCGCGGGAACCGGCGACTGGACGAGCGGCTCGCGCGTCGCCGCGGTCGCCGAGCTCAGCGGTCCGACGGACTTGCGCGAGCGCATCCCGACCACCGACAGCTACAACCAGGACTTCGGCGACGTGCAGCTCGCCTACACGGGGTGCGCCGAGCTCGCGGGGTGCGCGGCGGCCGCCGCGGCATCCCCGATCACCTCGGTGGATGACTCCGACCCGCCGTTCTTCGTCGGGCACTCCGTCGACGAGTTCATCCCGCTGTCGCAGTCCGACGACTTCGTGACCGAGTTGCGCAGCGTGGGCGTGCCCGTCACGTACGTGACGGTCGAGGGGAGCCTGCATTCGATCGGAATGCTCGACGCCGCCATGCAGCAGCGCATCGTGGCGTTCTTCCGCGACACCCTGTCGTTGAACGCCGTCACCCGCGTGACGCCGCCGGACGCCGACGCCGACGCCGACGCCGACGAGGCCTCTCAGTAGACTCGGCCCGTGCCCGTCGCCATCGAACCCGCCCGCCAGAGGGACGTCGAGGCGCTCCTCGACGGCAGCGAGCAGTTCGCGCTTTCGCTCTACCCGCCGGACAGCTGCTACCTCCTCGACGTCTCCGAGCTCGAGGCCCCGGGCGTCGAGGTCTTCGTCGCCCGGGTCGACGACGTCGCCCTCGGGATGGCCGCGCTCGTGCCCTACGACGGCTACGGCGAGCTCAAGCGACTGTTCGTCGACGACCGCGCCCGAGGCCAGGGTCTCGCCGGCCAGCTGCTCGCCGCCGTCGAGGACCGCGCCCGCGAGCGCGGCTTGCCGGTGCTGCGGCTCGAGACGGGCCCGCTCTCGGTCGCCGCGATCGCGCTCTACGGCAAGCACGGCTACGAGCGCATCCCCAACTTCGGGCCCTACGTGGGCGACGAGCACAGCTACTGCATGGAGAAGCCCCTGTAGCTGCGCCGAGCTAGCGCTCGAAGCGGGTGGTGCCGTCGAACTCGACGGCGAGCCGGATGCGTCGGCTCATGTCATCCGACATCGGCGGCAGCGCGTCCAGAGGGAACCACCGCGCCTCCGTGTTCTCGCCGTCGGCGGGGTACGGATCCCCTGAGACCCACGAGCACCGGAACGCGATATCGAGGAACTGCGACTGGTCGCCGTTCTCGTAGACGTGCGGCGGCAGCACGTGAACCCACGTAATCGCCTCGGCGCGAACGACGACTCCGGCCTCCTCGAGCGTCTCCCGTTCCGCCGCGATCGCGGGCTCCTCGGCGGGGTCCACGATGCCGGTCACGGCGGTCCACTGGCCGTTGTCGGCGCGCTTGACGAGCAGTACCTCGTCGCCGCGCAGCACGACCGCGGTCACACCGGTGAGCCACAACCAGTCGGTGCCGATCTTCTCGCGCAGGGCGAGCACGAACTCAGGGGTGGCCACCCCGCGAGCCTAGCCCGCGACCGCAGCCGCCTTCGCCGCACGCTTCGCCTCGCGCCGCTCCTTCGCCCCCTCGACGAGGTAGTACAGCACCGGCAGCACCACGAGAGTGAGCAACGTCGACGAGATGAGTCCGCCGATCACGATGATGCCGAGCGGCTGCGAGATGAACCCGCCGTGACCGGTGAGCCCCATCGCGAGCGGGATGAGCGCGAAGATCGTCGCCGCCGCCGTCATGAGGATGGGCCGCAGTCGTCGGGATGACCCGTGGATCACCGCATCCCGCACGGTCATGCCGCGCTCCCGGTACTGGTTGACGAGGTCGACGAGCACGATCGCGTTCGTCACGACGATGCCGATGAGCATGAGCACGCCGATGATCGACGCGACACCGAGCGGGATGCCCGACGCGAGCTGCAGGAGGATCGCGCCGGTCGCCGCGAACGGCACCGAGACGAGCAGCAGCAGCGGCTGGCGGAGGCTCTTGAACGTGGCGACCATGACGACGTAGACGATGAGGATCGCGACGAGCAGCGCGAGCCCGAGCTGCGAGAAGGCGTCCGCCTGTTGCGCCGTGACTCCGCCGATCTCGGCGGTCACCCCGGCCGGCAGGTCGAGCGACTTCAACTCCGCCGACACCACCTGCGACGCCGTTCCGACGTCCTCACTGCTCGGCGTCACCGCGATGGTCGCGCTGCGCACCCCCTTGATGGTCGTGATGCTCGACGGCCCGTCGGTCTGCTCGACGGTGGCGAGGGTGCTGAGCGGCACGACACCGAGCGCGGTCGGGATGCCGAACTCCCGCAACTCCTCGATCGTCGTCGGCGCGTCCTCGTTGAGGATGTAGATCGACATCGTGTTCTCGTCGATGACCACGGACCCGACGGCGCTCGGGTTCATCGCCGCGGTGACGATGCCGCCGACCGCGATCTCGGTGAGCCCGTACTGCGCGGCGGTGTCGCGGTCGACCGCGACCTCGATGAACGGCTGCTCCGCCGAGAGGTTGCTCGTCGCCTGCGCGACCACGTCGAGCTTCTGCATCGCCTGCTGGATGTCGTCGGCCGCTTGCGTCAGCTCCGCCTCGGTCGTCGCGGTCACGGTGATGTTGATCGTGGATGACCCGAACCCGCCCTGGGCCGCCGAGAGCGACACCTCGCCCACGTCGTCGAGCTTCTCGAGCCGATCGCGGATGTCGGCCTGCAGCTCGAGCTGGTCGGCGTCGGGGTCGGTCGTGAGCGAGAACGTCGCTCCGCTGGAGCCGCTGAACGCGGCGCGGAGGGAGCTGCCACCGGTTCCGATGGAGAGCTGGACGGTGTCGACGCCGGGGATGTCGAGCAGGGCATCCTCGACCTTCTTGGCGGCGTCGTCCTTGGCCTCGAGGCTCGCGCCGAGCGGGAGCTTCTGGGTGACGGTGACCGTGTTCTGGCCGGAGTCGCCGATGAAGTTGGTCGGCAGCAGGGTCGCCGCCGCCCCGGATGCTCCGAGGATGAGCACCGACGCGACGAGCACCACGGCACCCTTCCACGTCTTCGAGAGAGTCCACTCGATGATCGGCAGGTAGGCCTTCTGGAGGCGCGTCGGCTTCTCGAGCTCGTCGTGGCCCTCCTCGAGCGGGGCCTCCGCGTGCTTGTGCTTGCGATTGCCCAGGAACCAGTACGCGAGCACGGGCACGATCGTGAGCGAGACGAAGAGGGATGCCGCGAGCGCGATCGTCACCGTGAGCGCGAAGGGCCGGAACAGCTCCCCGGTGATGTCCCCGACGAGGGCGAGGGGGAGGAACACCGCGACCGTCGTCACGGTGGAGGCCGTCACCGCACCGGCGACCTCGCGGACGGCCGAGAGGATGGCGGGCAGCTTCTCCTCGCCGAGCGAGAGGTGCCTCTTGATGTTCTCGATGACGACGATCGAGTCATCCACCACTCGACCGATCGCGATCGTGAGGGCGCCGAGGGTGATGACGTTGAGGGTGTATCCGGCCGTCTGCATGCCGATGAAGGTGATGAGCACCGACACCGGGATCGAGATCGCGGCGACGACCGTCGAGCGGAACGACCAGAGGAACAGGAAGATCACGACGACCGCGAACGCGAGACCCAGGAGTCCCTCGGTGGCGAGCGAGTTGATGGACTCCTCGATGAACGGCGCCTGGTCGAAGACGACGGTGAACTTCGTGTTGCCGCCGAGCGCCTCCTCGAGTCCGGGCAGCGCGGCGACGACCTCGCGCGACACCGAGACGGTGTTGCCGGACGGCTCCTTGGAGATCGCGACCGTCACCGACGGCTCCCCGTTGACGCGGGAGATGCCCGTGACGGGGTCGTCCACGATCTCGACGGTCGCCACGTCCGCGATCGTCGTGAGACCGGCCGTGCCGAGCAGGGGGAGCGCGGCGATGTCGTCGGCGCTCGACAGCCGGGTGCCCGCCTGCACGGTGAGCGTCTGCCCGTCCTCGGTGATCTGGCCCGCCGGCAGGAGCACGCCGTTGGCGTCGAGCGCGTTCTGGATCGACTGGGTCGTCAAGCCGCTCGCGAAGAGCTTGAGCGGGTCGGGCGTGATGACGACGCGCTGGGTGGTCGCGCCCAGGAGGGAGGCGTCGCTCACGCCGTCGAGCTTCTCGAGGTCGACGAGGGTGGATGACTCCAGCCGAGCTGCGAGGTCGACCGGGTCGAGGTCGCTCGTCACGGCGAGCTGGATGACGGGCAGATCGGAGAAGTTGAACGTCAGCACCTGGGTGTCGACGGAGTCCGGCAGCTGGTTGGAGATGCGGTTGATCGCCGACTGGATCTTCTGCTCGGCGGTCGCGATGTTCGTGCCGTACGTGAACGCGGCCGTGATGCTCGACACGTTCGCGCTCGAGGTAGCGGTGGTCGAGTCGAGGCCGGCGACACCCTGGATGGCCGCCTCGAGCGGGGTCGAGACATCCTTGTCGACGACGGCGGGGCTCGCCCCCGGGTACGTGCTCACGATGAAGACCTGCGGCAGCGAGAGCGACGGGATGAGCTCCTGCTTGAGGGTCGTCAGCGAGAGACCGCCGAAGATGCCGACGACGATCGTGACGAGGGCGATGAGCGCGCGGTTGCGCAGGCTGAAGACCGACAAAAGATGCACACGTGATTATCGCTCGCTGGGCTGGGAGCGGGCGTACTCCACAGGGAGTAAGTGTGCGCGCTACACGACGGCGGCGAGGTCGTCCGCCGGGGTCGGCACGGGGTAGCGCATCACGTGCGCCCACGCGGCGGCGAGGGCGTCCACCGCCCGCTCCGTCTCCTCGGCGGAGTAGGAGAAGGGGATGCGGATGAACCGCTCGAACGCCCCGTCGACCCCGAAGCGCGGGCCGGCGGCGATGACGAGCCCTTCGTTGCGGGCGGCGATCGCGAGCTGGGAGCTCACCGGCTCGCCGAGGTTCACCCACGAGGTGAGGCCACCGCCGGTGTGCGGCACGCGCCACTCGGGCAGCCGGTCGTGCAGCAGGCGGGCGAGCCGGTCGCGGCCCTCGCGCAGGAGGGCGCGCCGCTGGGCGAGCACGGCGTCGAAGTCGCGGAGCAGGTGGGCGACGATGAGCTGCTCGAGCATCGGGGTGCCGAGGTCGCCCGACGCCCTGGAGCGCACGAGTCGCTGGATGAGCGTGCGGTCGGCGCGGATCCAGCCGATGCGCAGGCCGCCCCACACGGTCTTGCCGACGGAGCCGACGAGGATCGCCGAGCCGTGCACCGCCATCGGCGGCGGCGAGGGCTGCCCGTCGAGGCCGAGCTCGGCCATGGTCTCGTCGGCGACGATCGTCGTGCCGTGGCGCGCGGCGAGCGACAGCAGCCACTCGCGCTGCTCGTCGGGCATGGTGCGGCCTGTGGGGTTGTGGTTGTCGGGCATGAGGTAGCCGAGCGCGGGGCTCGAGCGCTGGATGGCCTGTTCGAGGGCGAGTGCATCCCACCCCTCGTCGGTGGTCACGCTCACCGGCAGCACCCGGGCGCCGGCGGTGCGCAGCGCGTCGAGGGCGTGCGGGTAGGTGGGGTGCTCGATGAGGGCGCGGTCGCCGCGGCCCATAACGGTGCGGGCGATGAGCGCGATGGCGTGCTGCGCGCCGATCGTCACCATGACCTGGTCGGGCGTCGTCGGCAGCCCGCGCAGGGTGTAGCGATCGGCGATCGCCTCGCGCAGCTCGGTGAGGCCGTACGGGTCGAAGCCGGACTCCCCGAGCACGGTGGGCAGCTGCTCGGCCGCGACGCGCGCCGCCTCCGCGACCTGGGGGATCGCCGGCATCGTCGCCTTGCTGAAGTCGAGGAGGTCGGGATGCCCGCCCTCGATGCTCACGGGGGGCCGCAACGGCAGCTGCGCAACGCTCCCGGAGCCGCGGGTGCTGTGCAGGTGCGACGTCGCGCGGAGCTCGGCGTACGCGGCGGTGACGGTGGTGCGGCTGACGCCGAGCTGAGCGGCGAGCTCGCGCTCGGCGGGCAGTCGCGTGCCGGTGGGGATGCGACCGTCGAGGATGAGCAGCCGGATGCGGTCGGCGAGCGCGGCGTAGGCGACCCCGGCATCACGCCACCCGGCGAGAAGGGTGGCCAATGCGCGAGCTGACAGCGTACTCATGGGGCCAGATTACAGGATTGGCCTCTTGAGTCCAGTCCAATCCGGTAATTGGATACTCAGGTGACCAGTCCACGTCTTCTCATGGCCCGCCGCATCGCCCAACTGCTCGTCGGGCTGTTCTGCTACGGCTTCGGCATCGCGCTCATGGTGCGCGGGGCCATCGGCGTCGCGCCGTGGGACGTGCTCAGCCAGGGCATCTCCCTGCAGACCGGCCTGCCGTTCGGGTTCGTCACCAACCTCATCGGCGTCGCCGTGCTCCTGCTGTGGATCCCGATCCGCCAGAAGCCCGGCATCGGCACCATCCTCAACGTGCTGCTCGTCGGCCCGAGCGCGCAGGTCGGCTTGTGGGTGATCCCCGAAGTCGACGACCTCGTCACGCGAGTCGTCCTGTTCGCCGGCGGGCTCGCGCTCGTCGCCGTCGCGACCGGACTCTACATCGGGGCGCGGTTCGGACCCGGGCCGCGGGACGGGCTCATGACGGGCATCCACCGCCGCTGGGGGTGGCGGATCTGGATCGTCCGTACCGCGATCGAGGTGACCGTGCTCGCGATCGGCTGGCTGCTCGGCGGCAACGTCGGCATCGGCACCCTCGCCTTCGCCCTGCTCATCGGACCCATGGTCGGGGTGACCATGCCCCTGCTGAGGGTGCCGGAACCGGCATCCGACGAACCGACGCCGCGCGAGGAGGTGACCACGTGACCGCACTGCTCATCGGCCTCGCCGCGATCGCCCTGTGGGGGATGCTCGGCACGATCGAGCTCGTCGCCCGCGACGGCTACGGCCGCATCCCGACGCGCTACTACTACCCGATCGTCTAGCCGCTAACGGCCCGCCCCGCGGGGAGGCGGGCCGTTCGTGGCGCTACAGCTGGCGCTCCGCGTACTCGAGCATCGAGTCGCGCACGAACCGCGCGTTCTCGATGCCGCCGTAGTTCGCGGCGAACCGCTCGTCGGCGACGTACATCTCGGCGAGCCCCGTGAAGTACTCCTTCGTCGGGGCCCCCGTGCCGTAGCCGGGGGCGCCGGGGATGGTGCTCAGCCAGTCGGCCTGGCGCTTCGCGAGGGCCTGCGCCGTCTCGCTGTCGGGAGCGACGCCGTCGCCCGCGGCGACCATCCAGTCGAAGCCGAGCTCCGCGGCGAAGGTCCTGAACTCCGCCTTCTCGGCGTCGGACTTCGCCCGCCACCAGGCGTCGCTGTCCGCGTAGGACTTCTTCCCCCACCGCGCCTCGACCTCCTCCTTGTACTGGGTGTGGTCGAAGCCGTCGAACATCTTCTCTGCCATCAGTTGTTCACCTCCTTCAATGCTGTCGATCGTCGATTCGACCGCCGAGATCTGACGGTCGATGCGCTGCCTCTCCTGCTGCAGCCAGGCCAGGTGCGCGCGGAGGGCGTGGCCGTCGTCGCGTTCTCCCGCGAGCACGTCGGCGATCGCCGG
The DNA here is from genome assembly GCF_030580675.1 of Antiquaquibacter soli. Lineage (GTDB taxonomy): Bacteria > Actinomycetota > Actinomycetes > Actinomycetales > Microbacteriaceae > Rhodoglobus > Rhodoglobus soli. The sequence goes on from NZ_JAUQUB010000003.1 coordinate 27,906, forward strand.
GATGCCGAGCCCGAGGTCGCGCAGCATGAGGATGCGCTGCAGCCGCACGAGCGCGAGCTCGTCGTAGTAGCGGTACCCGTTGCTGCCGACCCGCGAGGGCGGGAGCAGTCCGACGTCGTCGTAGTGCCGGAGCGTGCGGGATGTGGTTCCCGCGAACTTCGCAATGTCCTGGATGGACCAGTCCATCAACCATCACCTCCTTCGCTGATTCACGGTAGAGGTTGACGCAGCGTCAATGTCAAGCGACTCCTCAGGGCGTCGGTCGAGCCCGGAGGTGGATGCGCTTGCCCTCCTTGCTGAAGATCGAGAGCACCTCGGCCGGGCCGCGACCGGTCGCCGCGAGCCAGTGGGGGATGCGCGTGTCGAACTCGGCCGCCTCACCGGGCCCGAGCGTGAGGTCCTGGTCGCCGAGCACGAGCCGCAGCCGGCCGGAGAGCACGTAGAGCCACTCCTGCCCGTCGTGGACCTTGGGCTCGGGGACCGCGACGACGCCGGGCTCGTTCGCCGGGAACGTCACCTTGTAGGTCTGCACCGCGCTCGACTCCGGCGACAGCGACTCGTACTGCGTGTGCCCTATGCGGCTCGTCGTGCGCCGCACCCGCGGGTCCGGAGCGGCCCGCGGAACGATGTCGTCGAGCTCGAGCCGAAGCGATCGGGCGATCGGCACGACGAGCTCGAGGTTGGGCGCGCGCTTGCCCGCCTCGAGTCGCGAGAGTGTGCTCGAGGAGATGCCCGTCGCCGCCGACAGCTCGGCGAGAGTCATCCCGCGCTTCTCGCGCCAGGCCTTGAGCCGCGGGCCGATGAGGGAGAGCGAGTCGTCGGGCATGATCCCATTCTTGCCGATTCGGCATCATAGTTTGCCGAGGATGCCCGAGCCCGCCCATCCTGGCACCATGCACAGCTCACACCCGCATCCGCAGCCCTCCCCCGAGAACCCCTGGGACGTCATCGTCGTCGGCGGCGGAGCCGCCGGGCTCAGCGCCGCCCTCATCCTGTCCCGCGCCCGGCGCCGGGTGCTCGTCATCGACTCCGCGGAGCCGCGCAACCGCTTCGCACCGCACATGCACGGGGTGCTCGGCCGCGACGGCTACTCCCCGCTCGACCTCGTCGCCGACGGCCGACGGGAGGTGCGCGCCGCGGGAGGCGTCGTGCTCGACGACCGGGTCATCCGCACGACCGCGACGGGCAGCGGGTTTGCCGTGGAGACGCAGGGCGGCACCCGCTACACCGCCCGCCGGCTCGTCGTCGCGACCGGGTTGCGCGACGAGCTCCCCGCGATCCCGGGGCTCGCCGAGCAGTGGGGCCGGGGAGTGGTGGCGTGCCCGTACTGCGACGGCTTCGAGTCGCGCGGTCGCCGGATCGGCGTGCTGCTCGGATCCGCGGCGGGCATCCACAAGGCGCACCTGCTCGCGCCGTACTCGCCGGAGGTCACGGTCTTCTCCGCTCTCGCCGGGGAACTGCCGTCCGAGGAGCACCGCGTGCTCGGGGAACGGGGCATCCGGGTCGAGGAGCGGGCAGTCACGGACGTCGTCGCGAGTGACGGCGCCCTCTCCGGCCTGCGCCTCGCCGACGGCTCGGTCGTCGGCCTCGACGTGGTGTTCGCCGAGCCCCTGCCGGTCGCCCTGGACGGTCCGCTGCGCGACCTCGGTGCGGAGACGACCGAGTCGCCGTTTGGAGGCTGGGTCGCCGTCGATACGACCGGGCGCACGAGCATCGACGGCGTGTGGGCCGTCGGCAACGTCGCGAACCCGGGCGCCCTGGTCCCCGTGGCCATGGGCGCGGGGGCGGCGGCCGCGCTCGCGATCAACGGCGAGCTCGTCGCCGAGGAGGTGGCGGCGGCCGCAGAGCGGGCGCGCCTGGCCGAGCCTGCCGACTTCTGGGAGCACCGCTACCGCACCGAGCGCCGGGAGGCCGGCCGGGTGTGGAGTGGACGCGTCAACGCCGCCGTCGCCCAGGAGGTCGACGGCCTCCCGGCGGGCCGAGCGCTCGACCTCGGCTGCGGCGAGGGCGCCGACGCCGTGTGGCTCGCCGAGCGCGGCTGGCGGGTGACGGGCGTCGACATCTCGGCGACGGCGCTCTCGGTCGCCGAGGCTGCTGCCGCGGAGGCCGGCGTGACGGACCGTGTCGAGTGGGTGCGCACCGACCTCGCGGACTGGCGGCCGGAGGGCGAGTTCGACCTGGTCACCGCGTCGTTCCTGCACTCCCCCGTGGAGCTTGATCGCGAGCGGATCCTGCGCCGAGCGGCGGCAGCCGTCGCCCCGGGCGGCACCCTGCTCGTGGTCGGGCACGCCGCTTTCCCTCCCGGGTCCGCGCACGGGCACGGCGATGCTCCGCCCCTCCCCTCGGCGGAGGAGGTGCTCGCCGCCCTGGAGCTGCCCGACGGGTGGCGGGTCGAGACGTGCGAGCAGCGCGACCGCGTCGCGACCGGGCGGGACGGGCATCCGGTGACTCTCGTCGACTCGGTGCTGCGGGTGCGGCGCGGGATCGATCGAAACGCGATATAGCTTGACACCCGCCAACTCGCGATATAACGTGAATAGCACAACACGCGATATAGCGCGAGAAGGGAGGGCCCGATGGCCCAGGAGAAGTGGATGATCGATGGCGAGAAGACCATCGACATCGAGATGATCCGCAAGCTCAAGGTCGGGCTCATCGCCGGGCAGGTCAACATCATCGGCCACGACGAGCCCGGTGCCCGCGTCGAGGTGCACTCCGTCAGCGGTCGCGAGCTCAAAGTCACCGTCGACGGCGACACCCTCGAGGTCGACCACCCCCAGCTGCGCTGGGACAACTTCATCGAGGTGTTCTCCCAGTGGCGCGGCGGGGCCGCCCGCGCCGACATCAGCATCACCGTGCCGCGCGACGTCGCGCTCAAGTTCGGGGTCGTGTCGGCGAGCGGCCTCATCACGGGCATCCACGAGGATGCATCGATCTCCACCGTCAACGGCGACCTCGTTATCGACGACGTCTCCGGCCACCTGCAGCTCAACGCCGTCAGCGGCGAGATCTCGGTGCGCAACCACTACGGCTCGATCACCGCGCACACCGTGAGCGGCGACATCACCGCATCCGGGGAGATCCTCCGCTACTCGTCGGACAGCGTCTCGGGCGACGTGTTCCTCGACGTCGCGGGCATCCCCGACGAGATCAAGGTCAACACCATCAGCGGCAGCATCACCACTCGGCTCGAAGCCGACGTGCCCGCCCAGTACCGCATCAACACCGTGAGCGGTCGGCTGCAGCTCGACAACTCCGAGATCCGCGGGGTGCGCGGTGCCTACACCGGGCGCTACGGTCAGCTCGAGCAGCGCTGGCTCGAGTTCAAGGCCAACACCGTCTCCGGCGACATCTCGGTGCTCCACGCGGTGACGGCATGACCCCGCCGGTCTTCGCCCACGGACACCTGAGGCTGTACCTGCTGAGCCTGCTCGCCGAGTCGGGTCGCGGGATGCACGGCTACGAGCTCATCCAGGCACTCGGCGACCGCTTCGGAGGCACCTACGTGCCGAGCGCCGGCACGATCTACCCCCGACTCGCGAAGCTCGAGGAGGAGGGGCTCGTGACGAAGGTGGCCGACGGCCGCAAGACCGTCTACGAGATCACCGACGCGGGTCGAGCCGAGCTCGCCGCCCGCCAGTCGGAGCTCGACGGCATCGAGAACGACCTCACCGACTCGGTGCGCCGGCTCGCCGACGAGGTGCGCTCGTCCGTCAACGACGCGATGCGGTCCCTGCGGGCCGAGCTCGCCGCCGCCGCTCGGGAGGCTCGCACCGAGGCCCGCAGCGAGGGACGGTCGCAGAAGGCTGAGCAGACGCCCGACCACGTCCAGTCGCGCATCCAGCTGCAGCAGGCGGAGTCGCTGCTCGCGGCCTTCCGTGCCGACGTCCGGACGGAACTGAGGATGCGGGCCGCTCGCGCCGACCTCCCTGCCGAGGTCGTGGAGCGCTTGCGCTCGGGGCTCGACGCCCTCCGCAAGCAGCTCTAGCCCCTCGACTTCCCCGCACGGGCACACCTCGCTCGCAGCGGCGCGGCGAATTAGCGGCGCCCGTGCGAGTTGCGCGAGCCCTTACGAGCGGGAGCGCGGCGACTCAGTCCGCGTAGCGGATCGGGATGTACAGGTCCTGCACCCGGTCGTTCAGTGCGGTGTGGTCGTTGCGCGAGTAGATCGCGCACCGGTCGACTCGGCAGTCGAAGCCGTCGCCCGCGGGGTCGCCCACCTCGAGGTACGCGGTGAAGGTTCCCGCGGCGAGGTCGTCGTAGCTGCGGGCGCCGAAGAGCTTCCACGCCCAGTCGTCGTTGATCCAGTTGCTCGGCGCGTACTGCACGGTGCCGGCCGCGACATCCGTCTGCTCCTGGTCGGGAACACCGCCGACGCACGGACCCGGCTTGACCGACGGGTCGTCGGGGATGACGCAGATCGCGACGTAGATCCCGCGCGACGAGTCGTACCCGCTCCCGCTCACGATGAGCCGCTGCCCCACCTCGAGGGCGGACGTGTCGATCGTGCCGCCGGCCTCGGGCGACAGCACCATCATGTCGCGGGTGCGACCGTCATCCCCCGTCGCCGACACCTCGAGGGGGAACTCGTCGACGGGCGCCTCCTGGTTGGCCGACCCCTGATTCTGGTGGGTGAGGATCGGTACGGCGAGGATCGCGACCGGCACGAGCAGCACGACGACCGCCGCGAGCACGATCCACGGCCACCGGCGGCGCCGGACGCGAGGGGAGGACATGGGGGAATTCTAGGGCGCGGTCGCGAGTTGACTTGGGTTTCGGCAGGAGTACGCTAGCCCTCCGTGACAGACGAAACCCGGTCACCCAAACGGTGGCTGATCGGGGAGCCCCTGGCGAGCGACAAGCTCGAGGGCCAGCTCCTCCCCAAGCACTTGGCGCTCCCCATCTTCGCGAGCGACCCCCTCTCCTCCGTGGCCTACGCGCCGCAGGAGCTCCTCATGATCCTGCTGCTCGGCGGGCTCGCGTTCCTCTCCTTCGCGCCGCCCGTCGCGGCGGCCGTCGTCATCCTGCTCATCGTCGTCGTGATGAGCTACCGCCAGCTCATCAAGGCGTACCCGAGCGGCGGCGGCGACTACGAGGTCGCGTCGAAGAACCTGGGCGAGAAGGCCGGGCTGGTCGTGGCATCCGCGCTCCTCGTCGACTACATCCTCACCGTCGCGGTGTCGGTGGCCTCCGGCGTCGACAACATCATCTCCGCCTTCCCGCAGCTCAACCCGTTCCGCGTCGAGATCGCGGTCTTCTTCGTCGTCGTGCTCGCCGCCGTCAACCTGCGCGGGGTGCGCGAGTCGAGCAAGGCGTTCGCGATCCCCACGTACCTCTTCATCGGGTCGATCGCGGTCATGGTCGTCACCGGTCTCGTCCGCACCCTCCTCGGCGACCCGCCCGTCGCGGAGAGCGCCGACCTCGTCGTCGAGGCGGAGCACCTCGGTCAGGCGGCGTTCATCCTCCTGCTGCTGCGCGCCTTCGCGAGCGGATGCGCCGCCCTCACGGGCGTGGAGGCCATCTCCAACGGCGTGCCGGCCTTCCGCCGCCCGAAGATCAAGAACGCGCAGCGCACGCTCGTCGCGATGGGCGCCATCGCCATCTCGCTCTTCGTCGGTCTCGTCACGGTCGCCCTCATCGCCGGCGTGCACTACATCGACTGCACGGAGCTCGTCGACTTCGCCGGGTGCGCACCCGGCGACGACCCGCAGCGCAGCCTCATCGCCCAGATGGCCGCGGCGACGTTCGGCAACAACACCGTGTTCTTCTTCGTGATCCAGGCCGCGACGGCGGCGGTGCTCCTCCTCGCCGCGAACACCGCGTTCAACGGGTTCCCGCTCCTCGGGTCGGTGCTCGCGACCGACCGCTACGCACCGAAGTCGCTCGCGACCCGCGGCGACCGGCTCATCTTCTCGAACGGCGTCATCGCCCTGTCGATCGCGGCGACCGTGCTCCTGGTGCTGTTCCAGGCGGACGTCACCACCCTCATCCAGCTCTACATCATCGGCGTGTTCGTCTCGTTCACGCTCGGCCAGACCGGCATGGTGCGGCACTGGTGGCGGATGCTCAAGAACGGCTGCTCCGACCGGGCATCCGTCTGGCGCGGCCTCGTCATCAACTTCATCGGCGCGATCATGACGGCGAGCGTGCTCATCATCGTGACGATCACGAAGTTCACCCACGGCGCCTGGATCGTCTTCATCATCATGCCGATCCTGTTCCTGCTCATGCTCGGCGTGAACCGGTACTACCGCGATGTCGACAAGGAGATCGAGGCCGACCCGACGACCCGCTTCGGGGCGACGGGCGACCACGCGATCGTGCTCGTCGGCCGCATGCAGAAGCCGGTTCTCAAGGCTCTCGACTACGCGATCGCCGCGCGCCACGACTCGATCGAGGCCGTGCACGTCTCCATCGACGACCACGCGAGCGAGCAGCTCGAGAAGGACTGGGTCGCCCAGAACATCAAGGTGCCGCTGACGATCATCGAGTCGCCCTACCGCGACATCAGCGCGCCGCTCGCGAAGTACATCAAGTCCCGCCGCGCGGAGCACGGGGCCGAGGTCGTGACGGTGTACACGCCGCAGTTCATCGTCGGGCACTGGTGGGAGAACCTCCTCCACAACCACAAGGCCCGTCGCATCCGTCAGAAGCTCTCGCTCGTGCACGGCGTCGTGATCGCGATCGTGCCGTGGCTGCTCGACTCGTCGGACCTCATCTACGGCCGCCGGTCGCGCCCCGTGCCCGGCCAGGACCGCCGCGGCGAGCCGCGCCGCCCGGTGCAGCGCAAGCCGATGCCGCCGGCTCCCCCGGCGCCCAAGCCGGCCGGCAAGGCCAAGGGCAAGTAGTCCGTGCGCGACGTGCTCGCAGTGCTCGCGGGCGGGCTCGTCGGCACCGGGCTGCGCCTGGGACTGGACTCGGTGCTGCCCCACGAAGGCTTCGCCGTGTCGACGCTCGTCGCCAACACGGTCGGAGCGTTGGCGCTCGGGATGCTCGTCGCCCGCCTGTGGGACCGTGTACCCTCCTGGCTCCGCGCCGGACTCGGTGCGGGACTCCTCGGCAGCTTCACGACGTTCTCGGCCCTCGCGGTGGCGCTCGTCTCGCTCGGCGCGGCGGGGGACTGGATGCCCGCCCTCGCCTACCTCGTCGCCACGATGGCCCTCGGGCTCGGCGCCGCCTGGCTCGGCTTGCGCATCGGTCGCCCGCGCGCGACGGCCCCCCTCGATCTGGTGGACGAGTGACTCCCGCCGTCATCGTCACCGTCCTCCTCGCGGGAGCCCTCGGCGCACTCGCCCGCTACGGCGTCTCGCGCGCCCTCGCCACCCGCCCGAGGTTCCCGTGGGCGGTGCTGCTCGTCAACGTCGTGGGGTCGGCCATCGGCGGCATCGTGCTCGGGCTCGCGGAGGCGGGCGCGGTCTCGCCGGAGTGGCGGCTCATCCTGCTCACCGGATTCTGCGGAGGGCTCACGACGTTCTCGACTTTCAGCGTGGAGACGGTGCAGCTCGTGCTCGACGGCCGCGGGCGCGCAGCGATCGTCAGCGTCGGCGCGAACCTCGTGCTCGGGATCGCGGCGGCGGCGATCGGCTACCTGATCGCGCGATAGCCGGTACCTGAGGACCAGGGGACCGGTCCCCGCGGATGATCCGGCGCGGCCGCCTCGCGCCGGAGGCTAGGGGAGTCGAAAGGACATCCCGTGCGTCAGCCCCTCCTCCGTCCCCTCGCCCGCCTCGCCCTGGCCGTCGCGTTCATCGGCGTGCTGGCCGGGTGCGCGACCCCGGCCGCCGACCGCAGCATGGAATCGAGTGAGCCCGGGTCGAGCATCCCCGCCCCTCCCGACCTGGGCAGTGCGGGGCTCACCGAGGCGGACGGCTATGTCGCCCCAGGGGTGTGGCTCACACTCGACGACGACGTGCCGGCGATCACCAACCTCGAGGACGACCTCCGCGCTGCCCTCGATGCGGCGGCCCTCTCCGCCCGGGAACGAGGTGTCGAGTTCTCGTTCACGAACGGCTGGCGCAGCGCCGCCTACCAGCAGTACCTCTTCGATCGGGCCGTCGAGGAGTACGGCAGCGAGGAGGAGGCGAGCCGCTGGGTCAAGCGCGCCGACGAGTCCCGGCACGTCACCGGCGGCGCGGTGGACGTCGCCACGTCCGACGCCATGGACTGGCTCAACCGGTTCGGTGCCGAGTTCGGCCTCTGCCAGATCTACGCGAACGAACTGTGGCACTTCGAGCACGTGCCCGGAGTGGATGCGGAGTCCGGTTGCCCGGCGCAGCTCACCGACAGCAGCGCGGGCTAGCGCTTCGGCCAGCTCCAGGGCGGCTCCTCGAGCATCCCGCGTCCCGCGACGACGGTCTCGCCCGTGTGCTTCTCCAAGTCGATGCGGGAGGCGTCGGCGAGCGCCGCCGCCAGTCGCGACGAGTGGGTGACGACGACGACTTGCGACCGGGTCGCGGCATCCGCGATGAGCTCGGCGAGAGGCTCGGTGAGGTCGGGGTGCAAGCTCGTCTCGGGCTCGTTGAGCACGAGCAGCCCGGGCGGGCGCGGGCTGAGGAGCGCGGCCACCCAGAGCAGGTAGCGGACCGTGCCGTCGGAGAGCTCGGCGGCCGCGAGCGGCCGGAGCATCCCGGGTTGGCGCAGGGCGAAGCCGAACCAGCCGTCCCGGTCGTCCACCTCGAGCCGACTGCCGGGGAAGGCGCGGTCGATCGCCGTGTCGAGACCGGTGCCGAGCTCGCGCACCGTCTGCAGCGCCGCCGCAAGGGATGACCCGTCCGCGGGGAGCACGGGAGTGCGGGTTCCCGGCGCGAGCCGACGGGCCGGCGCCTCGGCGTCGGTGCGCACGTGGTCGTAGAAGCGCCAGGATCTCAGCTGCTCGCGCAGCGCCATCAGCTCGGGAGCGGCATCCGGATCCGCGAACTCGCTGAGGATGCTGTCGTACGCCCGCACTCGGTGGGGGTGGTGCGCCCACTCGCCCGAGCCGTCGCGCCACCGCACGTCGGCACCGCGGCGCTCGGTGAGCACCGTGCCCGGGCGCAGCACCGGCCCGCTCCACACCGACTCGACCTTGATCTCCGGGTCGAGGGCGAACATCGTGCGCTCCGACGGCACCGGCAGCCCGAACTCGATCGAGTAGCTGAGCTCGTCCGCGGCGAAGCCGAGGCGCAGCGCGACCGGGCCCGTGCGGCGCGTGCCCTGCACGGGCACCTCGCCCGAGCGCATCCCGCGGCTCACCGTCTCCGGGCCCGCCCACAGCGTGCTCGAGAGGCCGCCCTCGCGAGCGAGCGCCCCGATCGCGCCGCCGAGGGATGCCTCGGCCAGTAGCCGCAGCGAGCGGTACACGCTCGACTTGCCGGTGCCGTTGGCGCCCGTCACGACGGTGAGGCCCGACAGCGGCACCACCAGGCGACGCAGCGAGCGGTAGTTCTCGACGGCGAGGGTGCGCAGCATCCCGCCAGGCTAACCGCGCGCGCCGACAGGCGTAGCGTGGGCTCATGCGCTTCGGATTCCACCTCTTCGACATGACCCTCCCCGGCGGCCCCGCGGGCCTCGCGCCGGCGATCCGCTCGGCCGCCCGCACCTCCGACGAGATCGGGGCGAGCTGGTTCACCGTGATGGACCACTTCTTCCAGATGGAGCAGTTCCGAACCGCCCACGACCCGATGCTCGAGGGCTACACGACCCTCGGTTTCGCGGCCGGCGTGACCGAGCGCGTGAAGCTCGGCACCGTCGTCACGGGCGTCACGTACCGGCATCCGGGCATCCTGTCGAAGACGGTCACGACGCTCGACGTGCTGAGCGAGGGCCGCGCGTTCCTCGGGATCGGCGCGGCCTGGTACGAGCGCGAGCACCTCGCCCTCGGTGTGCCGTACCCGCCGCTCAAGGAGCGCTTCGAGCGGCTCGAGGAGACCCTGCAGATCGTGCTGCAGATGTGGAGCGACGACGAGGGCCCCTTCGTCGGGCAGCACTACCACCTCGCCGAGACGATCTCCGTGCCGAAGCCCGTGCAGTCGCCGCGCCCGTCGATCGTCATCGGCGGCAGCGGCGAGAAGAAGACGCTGCGCCTCGTCGCCCAGTACGCGGATGCCACGAACCTCATCGCCCCCGACGCCGAGACCGTCACCCGCAAGCTCGAGATCCTGCGCGAGCACTGCGACGCGGTCGGGCGCGACTACGACTCGATCGAGCGCACCGCCCAGTTCCGGCTGCTGCCCGACTTCGATCCGGACGAGGTGCTGCGGGATGCTGCCGCCTTCGCCGCGGCGGGCATCCAGCACCTCCACTTCGGGGTGCTCGGACCCGACCCCGCCGGCTCGATCGCCCGCTTTGGCGACGAGATCGCGGAGCGCTTCAGCCTGCTGTAGCTACCCCTTCTCCGCCCCCGAGGTGGTGTTCATGATGCGGCGCTGGAAGATGAAGAACAGCACGGCGACCGGGATCGACATGAGCACCGCCGCCGCGAGCTGAAGCGGGTACTGGTTGCCGGAGCCGAGCTCGCCGGACGTGAGCGACGCGACACCGGTGGTGAGCGTGTTGAGGTCGGCGCTCTGCCGCGAGATCACGAAGTGCGAGAACTCGTTCCACGACCCCTGGAAGCTCAGGATGAACAGGGTGATGAGCGCGGGCCGCGCCATCGGCAGCACGACCGACCAGTACGTGCGGAACACTCCGGCCCCGTCGATTCGCGCGGCCTCCTCGATGCTCGCCGGAACGGACTCGAAGAACTGCTTCATGATGAAGATGCCGCCCGCGTCGATGATGAGCGGGAGGATCATCCCGCCGAAGGTGTTGTAGAGGCCGAGCTCCTTGAGGATGAGGAACCGGGGGATGAGCAGCACCACGTTCGGCACCGCCATCACCGCGATGAGGCCGGCGAAGACGATCCCGCGCCCGCGGAACTGCAGCCGCGACAGCGCGTAGCCGGCGAGCGAGTCGAAGAACACGCGGCACACGGTCACGATCACCGTGATGATCGCGGAGTTCGCGGTCCACTGCAGCAGCGGCACCGTGGTGAAGAGCCGCTCGTAGGCGGCGGCGGTCCAGATCTGCGGCACGAGCGAGAGCGGGTTCTGCGTCGCATCCGCGTCTGTCTTGAAGCTCCCCGCGACCGAGATGAGGAACGGGTAGATGTAGACGAGCGCGAGCAGCACGAGCAGGAGGTAGCCGATCAGCAGCGAGGTTCTCGCGCGCGGAGTCATCCGTGCCCGCCGCTTCGGCAGCGCGGTAGCGGTCATCGCCGCACCACCCCCTCGGCGCCCGCGGCCCCGACGGCAGTGTTCGCCGCCCCCTGCTGCGCGAGGGCGTGCAGCCGCGCGTCCGCCTTGCGGGCGCGCCGGATGCCCGACCGCCCCAGATCGCGATCCCTCAGCACCCACCGCTGCAGCAGGGTGAGCGCGACGATGATGAGGAAGAGGATGAACGAGATCGCCGCCCCCTCGCCCCAGTTCAGTTCGCTGAACGACGTGTCGTACGCGAGGAACGCGGGGGTCAGCAGGGTCTTGCCGGGAGCCCCCCGACCGGTGAGGTAGATCTGGTCGAACACCTGCCACGTGCCGATGAGGCCGAGGGTGAGCACGGTGAAGAGGGCGGGCTTGAGCATGGGCAACGTCACCGAGAAGAAGGTGCGCACGGCTCCCGCGCCGTCGACCATGGCGGCCTCGTCGATCTCCTCGCCGACGTTCTGGAGCGCGGCGAGGAAGATGAGCATGAACGTGCCCGACGTCGTGAAGACGGCGAGGGTGATGAGCACGCACATCGCCACCGAGGGCCCGCTGAGCCACTCCCAGCCGCTCACCCCGAGGAAGCCGGGCGCGGCGAGCGCCTCGGGGGGCGAGGTCACCCCGACGCCGGCGAGGAGGATGTGGATGACTCCGCGCGGGTCGGCGAACCAGTTGGGGCCGTTCACGCCGAACCACCCGAGCAGCGCGTTGACCGCGCCGGAGGCGGTGAACAGGAAGATGAAGATCGTGGTGATCGCGACCGAGCTCGTCACCGAGGGGAAGTAGAACGCGGTGCGGAAGAAGCCGCGCCCGCGCAGCACCCGGCGGTTCACCTGCACGGCGAGGAACAGGGCGAGCGCGGTCTGCAGCGGCACGACCGCGAGCACGTAGTACGCGTTGTTGCGGATGGACGTGCCGAAGTCCTTCTGCGCGAGTCCCGGGTCGGTGAGCACCGCCGCATAGTTCTCGGCGCCGACGAGCGACGAGTTGCCGAGCGGCGACCCGAGCCCGTTCCAATTGCTGAAGCTCACGTACAGCGCGAGCCCGATCGGCACCACGAGGAACAACCCGATGATGACGATCGCGGGCGCGACGAACGCCCACCCGTAGTACCTGTCACTCCGACGAAGCTTCGACACGAGTTACTCCTAGGCCCATCCCCACCACGGGGAGCTGGATGTATACGGAAGCTGCGGCGGGTCGATCGGATGGCTCGGGTGGGCCGGGCCTCTACGGGCGGAGCCGTCCGATCGACCCGCCGCAGCGGGGACGAGCTACTCCGCCTCGTCGAGCGCCGCCTGCAAGTTCGACTGCAGCGCAGCCAGCATTGCCGCAGCATCCCCTCCGACGAGCCCCTCGAGCTGCGCGTTGAAGTCGCCGATCACGGTCGCCGACCCGGCGAAGTTCACGGGGCTGACGGCGTAGTCGCTGCCAGCGACGAACGACGCGTTCTCGGGGTAGTTCTCGCTGTAGGTCGCCGCAGCCGACTGGGTCGACGGGATGACGCCGAACGCGTCCGCGAAGGCGAGCTGCTGCTCGTCCGAGGTGAGGTACTCGACGAGCGAGACGGCGGCGTCGCGGGTGTCGGAGTTCGCGGGGATGCCCCAGCAGTTGCTGAACGTGAAGGTGGACTTCCCGCCCGGTCCCGCCGGGAGTTCGACCGCCTGGTAGTTCGTGTCGGGGAAGTCGCCCTGGATGCCCTTGATCCACGGTCCCTCGATGACCATCGCGGCCTTGCCGGCGCCGAGTGCCTCACCGGCCCAGCCGGCGGAGAGCTCGGACGGGAACTTCAGCACTCCCTCGTCGTGCAGCTTCTGAACGAACTGCAGGCCCTCGAGGTTCTCGGGGCTGTCGGCGGTGACGGTGTCGCCGTCGACGAGCTGTCCGCCCGCCTGGTTCATGAAGACGCCCACTCGCGCGTACTCGAGACCGAACGACAGTCCCACGGTGCCCGCGGAGGTGAGGGTGCGCGCCGCGGCTTCGAGGCCGGCCCAATCGGTGGGGATATCGGCATCCGTCAGTCCCGCCGCCGCCCACAGATCGGTATTGATGATGAGGCCGAGGGTGGAGAAGTCCTTCGGTGCGCACGTGAACGTGCCGTCGTAGGTGTAGGTGTCGACGAGCCCCTGGTAGAAGTCGCCCGCGTTCGGGAGCTCCTCCGCATAGGGGTCGAGGTAGCCGTTGCTCGCGTACGTCGCGAACTGGTCCCAGCTCATGTAGAAGAGGTCGGGCGCGTCATCGCCCGCGAATCCTTGGCTGAGCTGCTGGGTCAGGTCGCTTGCCGCGACGACCGTGACGGTCGCGTCGTTGTCGGCCGCCCACGAGTCCGCTGTGGCCTGGACGGCCTCCGTCTCGGCGTCGCCGCTCGACCCGATCAGGATCTCCAGCTCGTTGCCCCCGTCGGACGAGTCACCGCCCCCTGCCGCGCACCCGCCCAGGACGACCGCGAGGCCGATCCCGAGCGCGAGGGCGCTCCGTGTCGTGTTTCTCATTGCCTGTTCCTCTCAGTTGCCGCCGGGATCGCTCCCGGCCTCCTCCACGACCGTCAGGTGACTCGACCGGCGGACGATGAGCTTGGGGGCGACGAGCCGGTGCGCCGAGCGCTCCGTGACCTCGTCGGCTGTCAGGACGCGGTGACCCTGCTCGCCCATGAGCAGGTCGAGGGCGGTCGCGGCGATCTCGTCGGTGCGCTGGTCGACGCTGGAGAGGCCGACCGCCTTCGCGACGGGGGTGTTGTCGAAGCCGATGACGGGGAAGCCGCGGCGGCCGGCCTCGGTGACCGCCATCATGGCGCCGAGGGCGACGGAGTCGCTGACGCAGACGAGCGCGTCGACGAGCCGGAGCGGCAGCAGCTTCTCGACGGCCATACGTGCCCCGGGCACGCTCTCCTCGACGCGCACGGTGAGCAGCTCGAGCTCGTGGTCGGTCAGGTCGAACTGCTCGCGCATCGCCGTCGTCCAGCCGCGGCGGCGGTCGTCGCCGGTGGCGGAGCCGGCGGGCCAGCCGAGGAACCCGATGCGACGGATGCCCCGCCCGATGAGGTGGCGCGTGGCATCCAGCACTCCCGCGAAGCCGTCGACGTCGACCCACCGGTGGTCGGGGGACTCGGCGTGCTCCTCGCCCCAGGGTCGGCCGAAGCTTACGAACGGCATCCCGGCGTCGATGAGCCAGGGGATGCGCGGGTCGCCGTAGTAGGTGGAGGTGATGACGACGGCGTCGACGTCGGCGCCGTCGCGGAGGGCGCGGAGCTGCGCGAGCTCGTCGGCGGGGTCGGTCGCCGTGAACAGGAGCACGCGCATCCCCCGCTCGGCGGCGCGAGCGGTGAGGTCGTGGAGGAAGCGGTCGAGGATGGACCCGGAGATGCCGTTGGTGATGGGGTCCATGCGGATCGCGATCGTCGACGAGTACTGCGAGCGCAGTCGTCGGGCGGACGCGTGCGGGTGGTAGCCGAGCCGGTCGATGACGTCGCGGACTCGCTCGCGGGTCTCCTCGCGCACGATGTCGGGCGCGTTGAGCACGTTCGACACCGTCTGGCGGGAGACGGATGCCTCGCGCGCGACGTCCTCGATCGTGGGGAATCGCGCCACGGGTCTCCTTCGGCCGGCGGTGGGTTTGATCGTTCAAACCCTGCGATCCACCGTGCGCCCCCCGTTCGGGGGCCGTCAACCCGTTGCCAGAACGCTCGCTCTGCGCTAGTCGGCGTCGCTCGCTGCGGTGTCCGTCGCGGATTCCGACGCCGCCGTCTCGGCTGGCACGCGCCCGGTGTCGACCTTGAACAGCACGAGGATGACCGCGAGGGCTGCGCCGAGCACGATCATGATGTCCGCGACGTTGCCGACGAACCAGTCGAAATAGCCGATGAAGTCGACGACGTGGCCGCGCGCGAAGCCGGGCTCGCGGAAGAGCCGGTCGCCGGCATGCGTGATGGCCCCGCCGAGGATCATCCCGAGCACGATCGCCCACGCGAGCGAGCGCACCTTCCACGCGTACCAGCCCACCGCGACGGCTGCCGCGACGGCGACGAGGGCGAGGATCCAGGTGTAGCCGGTGCCGAGGCCGAACGCGGCCCCCGGGTTGTAGACGAGCACGAAGCGGATCCAGTCGCCGATCACCGGGATGACCTGCCCGTCGGAGAGGTTCTCCTCCGCCCACCACTTCGTGAGCTGGTCGACGGCGACGATCACGACGGCGATCGCGAGGGTCAGCCAGAACCAGCGGTGCGACGCTCGGGCGGCGGGAACGGTCGGGGATTCGGTCATGGATTACCTCGATGCCTGGAGCTTGGAGAGAGTCGCGATGACCTGGCGGGCGATCATCCTGCCCGCCCGGTTCGCGCCGATGGTGGACGCCTGCGGGCCGTAGCCTGCGAAGAAGATGCGGGGGTCCTTCCAGGATGCGCCCTGAGCGACGACGACGCCGCCCTCCTTCTCCCGCAGCTTGAGCGGGGCGAGGTGGCGCAGCTCGGGCCGGAACCCGGTGGACCAGATGATCGCGTCGGCTTTCTTGAACGCGCCGTCGGCCCAGCGCACGCCGTCGGGCTCGATCGAGGCGAACATGGGGCGGGGGGTGAGCACACCCCGGTCGATTCCCGCCTGGATGCGGCGCGTGCGCGGCACTCCCGTGCCGCTGACGATCGAGGGGAGCGCCCGACCCGCGCGGGCCGCCTCGTCCTGCATCCGCACCGCCTCGATGCGGGCCTCGAGGTTGAGGTCGCCGTCCTCGAGGAAGTCGATCGGACGCCGGCTCACCCAGGTGAGGTCGGATGCCACGCCCTCGAGCTCGAGCAGGAAGCCGATCGCCGACGTGCCCCCGCCGACGACCACGACGCTCTGGCCGCGGAAGTCCTCGGCCGAGCGGTACTCGCCGGTGTGGAGGTGGCGGCCCTCGAAGGACTTGAGACCCGGGTACCACGGGATGAACGGGGCGCCCCACGTGCCGGTCGCATTGACGATCGTCACCGTGGTCACCTCTTTCTCGTCGTCACCGTCGAGGGTGAAGTTGACCTTGAGGTCGGTCCCCCAGTTCTCGACGGATGTGACGTCGGCGGGGCGCACGACCTGCAGCCCGAAGTGCTGCTCATACTGCCGGTAGTACTCGGCCACGATGTCTTTGGCCGGGGCGTGGCGGTCGGCCGTCTCGAAGCTGAGGCCGAGCTCCTCCATGCCCGGGAGGTCGTTGATCTTGTGCGCCGATCCGATGCGCAGCGACTCCCAGCGGAACTGCCACGCGCCGCCGGTTCCGGGGCCGCGATCGAGCAGCACGAAATCGTTGCCCGGGTCCAGTCCGAGTCGCCGGAGGTAGTAGCCGACGGACAGCCCCGCCTGTCCAGCACCGATGACGACGACGGAGGTGTCGGCGCGCTCATCGGTCACTGGCATAACGTTACCCGGAGTGCGCCGAGAGCGTAGTGGATAGCGGCCCGGGCTCGGGCCTGCGTGATAAGATCGTCGCTAGTTTTCATTCACCCTGTTCGCAGACACAAGAGGGGGTCTCGCATGGGGCGCGGCCGTCAAAAGGCAAAGCACACCAAGGTCGCTCGAGACCTCAAGTACTTCAGCCCGGACACGAACTACAACGCTCTCGAGCGCGAGCTCGCCGGTTCCGGCGATGCGCGCCTGTCCGAGGACCTGGAGAAGTGGCCGGAGTACGTCGACACGTACGCCGATGATTACGAGGACGACCTCGAGGACTCCGACGAGGAGTCGAAGACCGCCTAGCGCGGACTCCGCTACGGGCGGTACTCCCCGGTGAGTCGTACGGCGCCGCCGTCGACTCCCTTGGCACCCTGCACCCAGTCGTCGCTCGGCGCCAAGGCCCCCGAGCTCACCCGACCGGCGACCCACGCCGGGAGCCCCGAGCTGGCGAGCGACGCGATGACCGCGTCCGCAGCATCCGGGTCCACCACGGCGATCATTCCGATGCCGAGGTTCCAGGTGCCCTCACTCGATTCGAGGGTCGCGCCCGCCATGGTCGACAGCGCGCGGAACACCTCCGGCGGCGACCACGTCGAGCGCTCCAGCTCGGCCCACGTGCCCGCGGGCAGCACGCGCGCGAGGTTCGCGGCGATGCCGCCCCCGGTGACGTGGCTGAGCGAGTGGACGGCTCCGGGATGCTCGCCCAGCAGCCCCACGAGCGGCGTCGTGTACAGGCGCGTCGGCTCGAGCAGCACCTCTCCCACGAGACCGCCGAGTTCCGCCGAGGTATCGGTGAAGCCGATGCCGCGCTCGCGGAGGATGTGGCGCACGAGCGAGAAGCCGTTGCTGTGCAGCCCGGACGAGGCGATCGCGATCACGACGTCGCCGTCGGCGACGCGGTGGGGGCCGAGCAGGGCATCCGCTTCGACAGCGCCGACCGCCGCGCCCGCGACGTCGTAGTCGTCGGGGCCGAGGAGTCCGGGATGCTCGGCCGTCTCTCCTCCGACGAGAGCGGTGCCGGTCGCCTCGCACGCTTCGGCGATTCCGCGGACGATGTCGGCGATGCGCTGCGGGTACACCTTGCCGCACGCGATGTAGTCCGTCATGAAGAGGGGAGTCGCGCCGACCACGATGATGTCGTCGACGACCATGCCGACGAGGTCCTGGCCGATCGTGTCGTGCTTGTCGATCGCTTGGGCGATCGCGACCTTCGTGCCGACGCCGTCGGTCGAGGTGGCGAGGATGGGGCGGTCGAAGGCCTTGAGGAACGACACGTCGAACATGCCCGCGAAGCCGCCGACGCCGCCGAAGACGTTCGGGCCGTGCGTGCGCGAGACCGCGGACTTCATGAGTTCGACGGCGAGGTCGCCGGCCTCGGTGTCGACACCGGCGCGGGCGTAGCTGGAGGAGTTGCCGCTCACCCGACCAGCGTACCGGTCACGTGATCGCGCCTCGCCGTCACGCGATCACGCGATCACGAGGTCGTGCCGGTGCGCGAACACGACAGCCTGCACTCGGCTGCGCAGGTCGAGCTTGCGGAGGATCGCCGCGACATGGGTCTTGACGGTGGCTTCGCTCACGTAGGCCGCGGTCGCGATCTCGGCGTTCGAGAGACCTCGCGCGACGAGCAGGAAGATCTCGCGCTCCCGCGGGCTCAGGGCATCCAGCGCCGCCTGCCGCCGTGACGACGAAGTCGGCCCGCCCATCTGTGCGACGAGCTCGAGGGTCTCGGCGAGGTCCGGGATCGCGTCGCCCGCGTGGACGGTGCGGATGCTCGACAGCACTTGCGCGGGGCGGGCGTCCTTCGTGAGGAACGCGCTCGCCCCCGCGTCGAGCGCCTGCACCACGACATCGTCGCGCCGCAGGGTCGTGAGGACGATCACGCGCGGGCGGCCGTCGGCGTCCGCGGTGGCGAGGAGGGATCGGGTCGCGTCGATGCCGTTGCTTCCGGGCATCCGCAGATCCATGAGCACGATGTCGGGATGCGCCGCAGCCGCGAGCGCGACCGCCTCGGTACCGTCGTCCGCCGTGCCCACGCACTCCATGTCGTCCTGCGCGTCGATGAGCATCGCGATGCCCGACGCGAAGAGCGGCTGGTCGTCGACGACGAGGACGCGGGTGGGCGCCTGCTCAGACTTCACAACCCGCTCAGGCATCGACGAGATCCTCCGATGCCGGCACGGGCCGAGTGGGGATGAGCGCCGTCACGAGGAACCCCTCGCCGTCGGGCGCGGCGCTCAACCAGCCGCCCGCGAGTCGGGCGCGCTCCTTCATCCCCGCGATGCCCACGCCGCGCGAGGCCGACGTCGCGGGCGCGTCGCCGCCCGGTCTCGAGACCACGAGCACCGCGAGGCCCGGTCCCTGCCAGTCGAGGGTGACGCGGGCCGTCGACGAGGGGCCCGCGTGCTTGAGGGCGTTCGTGAGGCTCTCCTGCACGATCCGGAATACGGCGAGCTGCTTGGCGGGAGCGAGCTCGCGGGGCTCCCCGAGGATCTGGAGGGTCGCATCCATCCCCACTCCGCGCATGCGCTTGATGACGTCGTCGAGGTCCTGGATGCCCGGGGTGACAGCCGTGAGGTCGTCGTCGTGGATGCGTTCCACGAGTGTCCGCACATCGGTGAGCGCTCCGCGACCCACCTCCGCGATCGTGGACAGCGCGTCGCCGGCGACCCGGGGTTTCTTCGACTGGAGCGCGAGCGCGCCCTCCGCTTGCGACACGATGACGGCGAGGGAGTGGGCGAGGGCGTCGTGCACGTCGCGGGAGATGCGCGCGCGGTCCTCGGCGAGGCGCAGCTCGAGGTCGGTCTCGACGAGTCGGACCTCGGCGGTCGAGAGCTCCCGGCCGATGCGGCGCTCGCGCAGCAGGCTGCGACCGGCGATCCCGATCGACCAGAGCGAGATGTAGAAGACGAGGGCGACCACGGTCAGCGTGATGAAGTGCTCGCGGTGGGGGTAGGAGCCGGAGTAGTTGACCCCGCCGACCCAGCTGGTCCAGTAGCCCTCCTGGATGCTCGGAATCATCATCCTCGACGCGAACAGCAGCGCGGTCACCACTCCGACCGGCAGAACGACCTTGCGCGCGAGCCCCTCTCCGGTGAAGGCGACGACCAGGGCGACGAATCCCGCCGCCTCGTACATGGGCCAGGTCTGCGCCGCGACGGGATACAGCACCCCCACGAGTTGCAGGATCGGGATGACCGTGATGAGGCCGAGCGAGACGAGAGGCAGGAACCCCGACAGGCCGATTGCGACAGCGAAGAGCGCGAAGACGACGGTCTTCCCGTCGAGACTCGCGCGACCGGCCTCGGCGATGATCCAGAGCACGAGGTAGGCGACGGCCCCGGCGACGGGGATCCAGCGGAAGTGCTTGAGCAGCAGGCGTACCGCGGGCTTGAGCTTCTCCATGCCGCAACGGTAGGCCGCGTCATCCCCGGATTCCAGCATGAAGGCGAGCTTTCATCCGAAGTGATGACAGGCGGTTCCCGGCGAACTGTATGCGAAACTTAGATGTACCGCCTCTGGTACGACACCCCTCCGAGCACCAGGGAGTCCCCGCAGCTCATGTGCGGCATCGTCGGCATCGTCTCCACGCATCCCGTCAACCAGCAGGTCTATGACGCGCTCTCGCTGCTCCAGCACCGCGGCCAGGACTCCACCGGCATCGCAACCTCCGAGGGCAGCACGCTGCACATGTTCAAGGCGAAGGGGCAGGTGCGCGAGGCGTACCGCACGCGCGACATGCGCAGCCTCCTGGGCACGATGGGTCTCGGCCACGTGCGCTACGCGACGAAGGGCAACGCCAACCGCGAGGAGGAGGCGCAGCCGTTCTACGTGAACGCGCCGTACGGCATCACCCTTGTGCACAACGGCAACCTCACGAACACGCGAGAGCTCACCGAGGAGCTCTTCCACATCGATCGGCGCCACCTCAACACGTCGAGCGACACCGAGCTGCTCGTCAACGTGCTCGCGAACGAGCTGCAGGCGCAGATCTCGGGCAACGACCTCGACCCCGATCAGGTCTTCGGCGCGATCACCCGACTGCACGAGCGCGTCGAGGGCTCCTACGCGGCCATCGCCCTCATCGCCGGCAAGGGACTCCTAGCGTTCCGCGACCCGTTCGGCATCCGCCCGTTGGTGCTCGGTAAGCGCAGCACAGGATTCGTCGGAGCGGAGTGGGTCGTGGCATCCGAGTCCCTCGTCCTGGAGTCGGGTGGCTACGAACTCGTGCGCGACATCGCTCCCGGTGAGGCGGTCTTCATCACCCCGGACGGCGAGATGACGAGCCGGCAGTGCGCGGCGAACCCCCGGCTCATCCCCTGCTCGTTCGAGTACGTGTACCTCGCTCGACCCGACTCGGTGATGAACGGCATCTCGGTGTACGAGGCGCGGCTGCGGCTGGGCAACCGGCTCGCCGACACGATCGCGAAGTACACGCCGATGGGCGACATCGACGTCGTCATGCCCATTCCTGACTCGTCGCGGCCGGCCGCCATGCAGGTGGCACAGAAGCTCGGGGTCGAGTACCGCGAGGGCTTCTACAAGAACCGCTACGTCGGCCGGACGTTCATCATGCCCGGCCAGGAGCAGCGCAAGAAGTCGGTGAAGCAGAAGCTCAACGCGATGTCGACGGAGTTCAAGGGCAAGAACGTGCTCATCGTCGACGACTCGATCGTGCGCGGCACCACCTCCAAGGAGATCGTGCAGATGGCGCGCGAGGCCGGCGCGAACAAGGTCACCTTCACGTCGGCGGCGCCGCCCGTGCGCTTCCCGCACGTCTACGGCATCAACATGCCGTCGCGCCACGAGCTCATCGCGCACGGGCGCACCTACCCGGAGATCGCGACCGAGCTCGGTGCCGACTACCTGATCTACCAGGAGGTCGCCGACATGCAGGCCGCCATCATCGAGGGTTCGGATGTCACGGCCCTCGAGATGAGCTGCTTCACGGGCGACTACGTCACCGGGTCGGTCACCCCCGAGTACCTCGCGTGGGTCGAGGCGACCCAGCTGAGCTGATGCAGGTCGATCGGCGCCGTTTCCTGTTTCCGATCGTCGGGATCGTCGCCGTTCTCGTGGCGGCCGCGATCGTCGTCGTCGCGGTGGTCGTGCCGCAGCGGGCGGAGCTCGACGCGGCGACCGCGCGGCTCGCTGCCGCCGTCGGCGAACGGGATGCCGCTGCGGCGGCGGTCGAGGAGGCCCGGGCGGCGTTGCTCGCGGCGGGGGACGAGGCATCCGGGCTCGTGGCGGTCGTCGGGCGGGGTGCGGTCGCGGACCCCGCGACGCTGGATGCCCTCGCCGCCGTCACCGTCGATGCCGGCGAGCCGCCCGTGACCGCCGCAGTGCCCGCGAGCCCCGGCGACGCTGCCGCGATCGATGCGGTCACCGCCCGTGTCGAGGGGGAAACGGCGGTGCTCGAGGACCGGGTCGCGTCGCTTGCCGCGGACCGGGATGCTGTGGCCGGGGCATCCCGCTCGGTGGTGGCGTCCGTGCACGCGTGGGGGCTGAACACGCCCACCCCGCCGCACGCTCCCGCCGATGCGGCTGCCGCGTACACGACCGCGCTCGACGCGCTGGCGGAGCCCGCGGATGATGCGGACCTCGTCGGTCTCGTGACCGCGTTCCGCACCGCGTTCACGACGGCCCTCGCCGCGCATGAGGTCGCGTCGCGCTCGCTGGACGCTGCGTCGGTGCAGCCGACGATCATCAACGGCACCCTCATCGCGAACAAGACGTTTCGGATCCCGAGCAGCTATGGTGCGGGGCTGACGCCGGAGACGGAGGCGGCGTTCGCCGCGATGCAGGCGGAGGCGGCGAGTCTGGGTCTGGACCTCTACATCTCGAGCGGGTTCCGGTCGTTCGCGTCGCAGGAGGCGATCTACGGAAACTATGTGGCGACGCAGGGTCAGGCGGAGGCCGACACGCACTCGGCTCGACCCGGTCACAGCGAGCACCAGACGGGTCTGACGTTCGACCTCAACTCGATCACTGAGGCGTTCGGCTCCACACCGGAGGGCATCTGGGTGCGCGACAACGCCCACCGCTTCGGCTTCATCGTTCGCTACCCGCCCGGTAAGGAGGCGATCACGGGCTACATCTGGGAGCCCTGGCACCTCCGCTTCGTGGGCGTGCCGCTCGCGACCGAGCTGGTCACGACCGGCCTGACTGTCGAGGAGTACTTCGGCATCACGTCGGCGTACTCGTACTGACCGGTGAGCCTGGCAGGATGACCCGCATGAACCAGTGGCGTCGACTCGCGGCCGCTCTGGCCGACCCGCACCGCGCCGAGACGTGGGCGCGGGCGTTGCTCGGCCAGGAGCAGCCTGACGACAAGCGCACTCGCAAGGCTCTCGACGAGCTGGCGGCGGCGGGTCTCGTCGATGCCGACGGGCGGGCGACGGATGCTTTCGCGCGGCTTCTCGCCGAGAACCCGGCGGTCACGCGCGAGGGGGTCGACCGTTGGCTGCGAGACGGACGCATCGACTCGTTCCCGGCCCGGCCCAAGGACCGCCTCGAGTTGCTGCGGTGGGTCGCTGCCCGCTTGCCCGAGCGGGAGCTCACCGAGGCGGAGGTCGGCGAGCACCTGTCCCTCGTGACGGGTGACGTCGCGACGCTGCGCCGATATCTCGTGGATGCCGGACTCCTGCACCGCGCCGCCGACGGTTCGGGCTACCGGCGCGCGTAACCGCCCCCGGGCGTGCGGCTACGCGGCGGCGACGCGTGGTGTGGTTGATCTGGTGGGTGTCCAGTGGGGGATGCCGGGTCCTCGGATTTCGGGGAGTCCGTCTGTGATGCGCCAGTGCCAGGGTCCGGTGTCGACGGTGTGGTGGTGCCAGTAGCAGAGCAGGATGCCGTTGTCGACGTGGGTGGGTCCGCCGTCCCTCCAGGGGGTGACGTGGTGTACCTGTAAGGCGTAGTGGGGGCTGGTGCAGCCGGGGGTGGAGCAGCGGTTGCCGTCACGGGCGGCGATGGTGAGGCGTTGGGTGGGGGTGAAGCAGCGTTGGGGTGTGCTGATCCCGAACGCGGCGCCGGCGGCGGTGAGGGTGACGATGCGGAACCCGTTCGCGTCGATGAAGCGCTCGATACTGGCCCGGGAGACGGGGACATTCGATCCGGCCATGACACCGATCGGGTCACCCGCGCGGCCGTCCTCGTGGGCGAGATCCTCCAGGGTGGTGGTGACCACCACCGTCACGGGCATCCCATCCAACACGGGGGCGTCTTTGGCGCGGGCGGCGGCGATGAGGATGGTCGCGAGGGTGTCGTGGCGGCGCTGCTCCGGGGTGCGGGTATCAGTTGGCTCGTAGAGCGCGAGGTCGGGTTCCTCAGTGAACCGGGGGGTGCGGCGGTGGGCCTCCATCAACCCCAGCAGCAGCGACCCCACTTCAGGCATCAATAGCCCTGACACCGGGACAAGACCATCCGCATCCGGGCTGCCGGCTCGAAACGACCGGCGCCGCCTCGCGCGTTCCTCCCGCGGCCTGGCCCCGTCCGGGTCGATCGCGGCGGTGATCAGCGAGAACTGTCCCGCCAGCGACGTCACCGACTGCGGCACCACCGGGTGCGAACCAGAAGCATCCGACCCGGAGGCCAAGTTCACCAAGACCTGCTCGGTCGCCCCCAGCAACCCCGGCTCCACGTGCGCCTGCACGGCACCGAGCTGTCGAGTGATGAGCTCAGCAGCATCCAACCCCACCCGCTCCAACGAGGCAGCCAGCACCGGCAACCGTGCCGGCACCTCCGCCCCCGTCAACGACCGGTCCACCCGTGTGACCGCCGCGACCGCCAACCGGGCCCGGGCCGTCTTCTCTGACACCCGCGCCAGAGTCGCGACCGCCGCCACCGGCGAGGCGAACCCCAAAGCCTCCGCCGCCCCCGTATCCACCGAACCCGCGACCCGCACCCGCGCGGCATCCACGACCCGACCGATCTCCTCCACCGCCACCACCCCGTCCACACCCGACGGCAGGGCGTCGAGCAGCTCACGCAGAGCGGTCAGGGCAGGAGAAGTCATACCCCCATTTTGCCCGGACTATCGAACCTATGTTCGACTGAATCAGAATCTGTGGAGAACTACTTCTGAGGAGAGTCGTCCTCGTCGACAACCTCGGCCTCCAAGGCCGGCGCCTCCACCGACTCCACCTCCGCCGCGACGACGCGCGCCCGCTTCGACGAGCGGCGGTCGAGCACGAGCGCGACGAGAGCCCCCACCGCAACACCGAACGGCACGGTGTAGAGCGAGAAGTACGCGAACAGCGCCGCGAAGCCGACCGCCGGATCCGACGGGAAGAGAGAGGTGACGATGAGCGTCGCGATGAGCGCGAGCCCGCCGCCCACGACCATGAACGCGCCGAACTTGGGCGCGCGGCGCACGCGGACTTCGGTGGGCTGATCGGTCACGGAACTATTCTCCCACCCACCGGACGGGGACATAGCCGGACAGGTCGGCTCGGGAGCCTGAGGCGTGCACGGACCCGGATGCGACGGCCTCCGCCCAGGGCTGCGACCCCGTCGCGAGGGCGAGCCAGGTCGCGGCATCCATCTCGATCACGTTCGGGGGCGTGCCTCGCGTGTGGCGCGGCCCTTCGATGGCCTGCACCGCACCGAACGGAGGCACACGCACCTCGACCGAATTGCCTTCGGCCGACTCGGCGAGCACCTGCAGCAGGTAGCGCACAGCGGTCGCCCGGTCGGGCGCGGAACCGGCGAGCGCCGCCTCGACCGCCGCGACGCCGATCTCGGCAGGAATCCGTTTCGGAGGCATACCCCTACGCTACGCGCGACCACCGCCCACGCTACGGCCCTACGGCGCAACCGCCTCGCGGTACTCCTTGTAGCCCGGGCCGAGCACCGCGAGGATCGAGATCGACCCGACCGCGCCCGCGAACCCTGCCGACCAGTCGAGGTCGCGCGTGTCGATCCCGGTGACCACCGAGAGCACGCCGGTCGAGACGATCGCGAGCTCCAGCAGCACCCACGCGACGGCGATGACGCGCACCGTCGTCGTTGACCTCACGAACACGGTCGTGGTGACGCCGTGGCGCAGGATGAAGGTCGCGAAGAGTGCCCCGATGAGGGTCGAGACGAAGGCGAGCGCGACGGCGACGAGCGACGGCAGCTCGAACTCGGCGGCGCTCGCGAGACCGATCACGAGCAGCCACGTGTTGATGACGGCCGCCGCCCAGTAGACGGCGAGCCACACTCGCTGGGTGAGGGGCGCCTTCGGGCGCACGTGCTCGGCGTCGGTCATGGTCTCTCCCTTGCGGTGGGATGCGGCAGGATGCGGTGGGATGCGGCGGCGGCCCTATTGTGTCGGTTCCGTGCATCCACGCGCTAGGTAGGGTTGAGGCGTGCGAATCCTCGTCCTCGGCTCCGGTGCGCGTGAGCACGCCATCATCACCTCCCTGCTCAGCGAGAACGCGGGCCACGAGATCATCGCAGCACCGGGCAACGCGGGCATCGCGGCGGTCGTCGACACGGTCGCCCTCGACCCGACGCGAGGCGACGTCGTGAGCGCCTACGCCCTCGACAACGACATCGAGCTCGTCGTCATCGGCCCGGAGGCACCGCTCGTCGCGGGTGTCGCGGACGCCCTCCGCCAGCGCGGCATCGCCGTCTTCGGTCCCGGCAAGGCCGCCGCCGCGCTCGAGGGCTCGAAGACGTTCGCGAAGCGGATCATGGATGACGCGGGCGTCCCCACCGGCCGTGCAACCCGCGCGGGCACGATCGACGAAGCGCTCGAGGCCATCGACGAGTACGGCGCCCCCTACGTCATCAAGGCCGACGGACTCGCCGCCGGCAAGGGGGTGCTCGTCACCCCGGACCGCGACGCCGCCGTCGCCCACGCGGACTACTGGCTCGCCCAGGGAGCGGTGCTCGTCGAGGAGTACCTCGCCGGCCAGGAGGTCTCGCTCTTCCTGCTGAGCGACGGCCACACCGTGCTTCCGCTGTCGCCCGCGCAGGACTACAAGCGCGTCTTCGACGGCGACGAGGGCCCCAACACCGGCGGCATGGGCGCGTACAGCCCGCTGCCGTGGCTGCCGGAGGGCTTCGTCGACGAGGTCATCGACACGATCGCGGTCCCGACGATCCGCCAGCTCGCGAGCGAGCGCACCCCGTTCATCGGTCTGCTCTACTGCGGGCTCATCGTCACGAGCAAGGGCATCCGCGTCATCGAGTTCAACGCGCGCTTCGGCGACCCCGAGACTCAGGTCGTGCTGCCCCGGCTGCGCACCCCCCTCTCCGGGCTGCTGTTCGCGGCGGCGACGGGCGAGCTCGCGTCGCACCCACGCCCCGAGTTCTCGGACGACGTCGCGGTCACGGTCGTGCTCGCGAGCGAGGGCTACCCGGAGGACCCGATCACCGGCCGCCCGATCACCGGCCTCGACATCGTCCACGACGTCTCGATCGCTCACGCCGCGACCGCTCTCGTCGACGGCCAGTACGTCGCCACCGGCGGTCGCGTCCTCAGCGTCGTCGGCCTCGGTGCAGATTTCGCGGATGCCCGGCGCAAGGTCTACACCGCCCTCGAGTCGATCTCCCTCGAGGGTGCCCACTACCGCACCGACATCGCCCAGCGGGTCGCGCAGTGAGCGACGACGCGACGAAGGGGGCCGGGCAGGTGCTCGACGGCTGGGAGCACGTCTACTCGGGCAAGGTGCGCGACCTGTACCGGTCGGCCGAGCATCCGGGCCTCGTGCTCATGGTCGCGAGCGACCGGGTGAGCGCGTTCGACCACGTGCTCGAGCCGGGCATCCCGGGCAAGGGGGAGCTGTTGACGCGGCTCAGCCGCTGGTGGTTCGCGCACCTGGATGTTCCGAACCATCTGGCCGCGGACGAGTCGGCGATCCCGGCGGAGGTCACGAGCCGCGCCATGCTCGTCCGCACCCTCGACATGTACCCGATCGAGTGCGTCGTGCGCGGCTACCTCGTCGGCAGCGGGTGGGCCGAGTATCGCCAGTCGCAGTCGGTGTGCGGCATCCCGCTTCCCGCCGGCCTCGGCGAGGGCGACCGCCTGCCGGAGCCGATCTACACTCCCGCGTTCAAGGCACCGATGGGCGAGCACGACGAGAACATCAGCTTCGAGCGCAGCGTCGAGCTCGTCGGCCTCGACGCCGCGACGGCGTTGCGGGATGCCTCGCTCGCGATCTTCGCGGCGGCCTCGGCGATCGCGGAGGAACGCGGTGTCATCCTCGCCGACACGAAGTTCGAGTTCGGCGCCGACCCGGAGACCGGCGAGCTGACCCTTGCCGACGAGGTGCTCACCTCCGACAGCAGCCGGTACTGGGACGCCGAGCTCTACGCCGCCGGTGGCGCCGATCGGCTCTCGAGCTTCGACAAGCAGATCGTGCGCGACTGGCTCGCGGCGAACTGGGACAAGACAGGAACCCCGCCGACTCTCCCGCACGAGATCGTGGAGCAGACCGCCGCGCGCTACCGGGAGCTCCTCGAGCGCCTCACCGGTGGTGTGTAAAGCTCACCCAGCGCCCCCCGCGTCGGGCATGCTAATCGCATGACCGTCTTGCCGCCGCCCGGCCCCGCTCCCCTCGAGCCCGCCGCGCCGGTCGTTCACACGGAGATCCCGGCCGTCCCCGGCCGTCGTCGGCGGTGGGTCCCGGTCGTGCTCGCCGGGGGCGCGCTGCTCGCCCTCCTCGGCGGCGCGGCGGTCGCCGTCGCGATCGTGTCCGCCCAACGCACGCCGCAGGCCGCGGCGTCGGCGTTCCTCGACGAGCTCGTGGCCGGGGATGCCGCGGGCGCCCAGTCGCTCCTGGCGAGCATCCCGAGCGGCAATCCCGTGCTCCTCCAGCCGGACACGTACGCGGCGACCTCCGACCGCCTCGACGGCTACACGGTGCTCTCCACCGCGGTGGACGGATCGAGCGCCACGGCGGAGGTCGAGTTCGAGCAGGCGGGCGAGCGGTACACGCAGGAGCTGCCTCTCGTGCTCGTGCGCAAGGATCTCGGGCTCTTCGACGTGTGGCGCATCTCGAGCGACGCCCTCCCCTCCGTGTACGTGACGTTCGCGCGGCCCGACAGCATGGGGCTCGAGGTCAACGGCACCGAGTTCGGCGGGCTCGAGGGCGCCTTCGATCTCGATGTCCCAGCCTTCCCCGGCACGTACGACTTCGAGCCGATCGGCGGCACCGACTACTACGGCGCCGAGCCGGTCACAGTCTCGCTGCGCTTCGACGACACGGATGACCCGGCCACCGTCGCGCTCCCGGTGCGACTCACCGACGCGGGAGTCGCCGCCGCCACCTCCGCCGTGGATGCGACTCTCGACGCGTGCCTCGCCCAACCGGTCCTCGCGCCCCAGCCGAACTGCGGATTCTCCGTCGCCCAGGATGACGCGACCTACTCGAACGTCCGCTGGACCCTCGTCACCCGCCCCGCCGTGACCTTCGGCGAGTACTCCGCCGGGGACGGGTGGGCGGTCATCCCCGCCTCCCCCGGCACCCTGCGCCTGGATGCGGACTACGAGACCGCGACGGAGCGCGGCACCGCGCAGAGCGTGATCGACGGGTTCGAGCAGTCGGGGGCGATCAGCTCGATCGACGAGTCGGGCACGGCCGTCTTCGAGAGCGTGGAGTACCGCTAGCGCAGTCGCGCGCTGATGCCGGTGGCGAGCGCCGCGAGGGTCTCGAGTTCGGCATCCGCGAGCCCGTGGAGGGCGGGGAGACGCACCTCCGCGACCTGTCCCGGGGTGACGGCGCGCACAACGCCCTCTCCCGCGCCGGTCAGCTCCAGGTGCGTGACGCGGCGATCGCTCGCCGACTTGGAGCGGCGCACCCAACCGGACCGCTCGAGGCTCGCGACCGCGTGGGTGAGGCGGCTCGTGGAGTACCCGAGTTCTGCCGCGAGCTCGGACATCGTGAGTCGGTGCTCGCCCGCCTCGTACAGGAAGACGAGCAGCTTGTAGTACGCGTGCGGGATGCCGCCGTCCCGGCGCGACTGCCGGTCGAGCGCTTCATCGAGCGAGTGGGCGAGCATCACGAGCGCTCGCCAGGCCTCCTGCTGCCGGGCATCCACCGCCCCAGGCTATCGGAATATTTGAACTCTCAACTAAGTTGGGTTCGACATGAGCACGAACGAACCCCTCCTCGCCGCCGACACCGCCATGGGCCCGGTGACACTGCGCGTCGGCGATCTGGACGCGATGACCCGCTATTACCGGGATGCTGTGGCCCTGAGCATCCTCGAGGAGACCCCCTCCTCGGTCGTCCTCGGCCGCGGCGCCGTCCCGTCGATCGTGCTCGAGCACGCCCCGGAGCTCAAGCACGCGAGCCCCCGAGATGCCGGGCTCTTCCACACCGCGATCCTGTTCGACACCGAAGAGGCCCTCGCCGCCGCGGTGTACTCGGTCGCCCGCCAGTACCCGAACACGTTCACCGGCAGCTCCGACCACCTCGTGAGCAAGGCGTTCTACTTCACCGACCCCGAGGGCAACGGCGTCGAGCTGTACTGGGACCGCGACCGCACCCAGTGGAGCTGGGCGCACGGCACGATCGAGATGGGGACGGTGTTCCTCGACCCGAACCGGTTCCTGCAGGAGCACCTCACCGAGGCGGCCGTGGAGGCACCCGCGATCGGCGGGGCCCGTGTCGGGCACGTGCACCTTCAGGTGGGGGACATCCCGTCCGCCCGCGAGTTCTACGTGTCGCGCCTCGGCTTCGACGAGACCGCCGCTTACGGACCGCAAGCGCTCTTCGTGAGCGCGGGCGGGTACCACCACCACATGGCGATGAACACGTGGAACAGCCAGGGCGCGGGCAAGCGCGGCCTCGCGCTCGGCCTCGGCCGGGTCGACATCGAGGTGCCGTCGACGGACGACGTCGGCGCGCTCGTCGAGCGCATGAGGCACTACGGCGTCGAGACCCGAGACGACGGTAGGTCGGTGAGCTTCGACGACCCCTGGGCGAACCTCATTCGGGTGGTCGCGGCGAGCTAGGGCTTCGCGTGGCCGGTCAGCCGCCGAGCCGCTCGTCGAGCTCGCGGATGACCGGCCACGCGCCCTCCTCCGAGTTCGAGAGGACGACGAGGTCGACGCCGTCCTCGAGGTAGTGGCGGACGATCCCGGACACCCCGGGGTTCACGCCCTCCTTGTAGTAGGAGCGCACCGTGCCGTCCTCGTTCATGTCGAACTCGAGACCGAAACCGAACATCGTCGACTCGTCGTGCTCCACCTGGGGAGTGAAGAACTCCTCAGTGTGCTCCGCGTCGAGGAGGGTGCCGTCGCGGACGGCGTCGAGGAAGCGCAGCAGATCGGCCGCGGTGACCTGCGCCCCGGCATCCGGCGACCCGATGGGCGGGTAGGAGTAGATGTTCGAGCGCCACACCCCGTCGACGAGGTCCCAGCCCTCCGCGACGCGGGGGGCGGCGTCCCGGCGGTCGTAGAAACCGGAGTCGAGCATCCCGGCCCTCGTGAACACCTCGTCGAACACGTACTGCCGATACGGCACGCCCGTGACCTTCTCGATGGCCAGCCCGGCGAGCACGTAGCCCACGTTGCAGTAGCGGCACACCGTGCCCGGCTCCGCGAGCGGCTCCTTGTGCACGAACTGCGGGAGGAAGTCCTTCGTCTGAATGATCGAGTAGTTCGGGATGTCGGTGAAGAGGGCCTCGTAGCTCTCGCCGGCCTCCTCGTCCGCGTCATCCGCGATGCCGCTCGTGTGGGTGAGCAGGTGCAGCAGCGTGACGGCCGGGCTGATGGTCGTGCCCGCCAGGTCGACGTAGTGGTGGATGCTCGTCTCGAGGTCGAGCTCGCCCTTGCCGACGAGCTGCAGCACGCCGACCGCGGTGAACAGCTTCGTGATCGACGCGGTGTCGAAGCGCGTGTCGAGCGTGTTCGGCACTCCCCAGCGCTGGCTCGCGAGCCCCGTCGCCTGCTCGAACAGCGTCGTCGGGCCGCGGCGAACGACCACCGCCCCGCTGAAGTCGTGGTCGGCGAGGAAGGCGTCGAGTCCGGAGGTGTCCATGGCCTCCAGCGTAGCTAGCATGGCCCCGTGAACGCCCTTCGCCGACTCAGCCGAGTGGCCGTCATCCCGACCGGTGCGGTCGTCTACCTGCAGGGCCGACGGTTGCGCCGCGACGTCCCGCGATTGCCGGATGCCGCGCTCCCCTGGCACGGGGAGCTCCCCGGCCCCGACCCGCTCCGACTGCTCGTGCTCGGCGACTCGACCGCCGCGGGAGTCGGTGCCGACACCCAGGACGAGGCCCTCCCCGGTCAGCTCGGCCGCGAGCTGTCCGCGCTCACCGGCCGCGGGGTGAGCTGGCGCGCGATCGGCGAGAACGGCGCCGACGCCCGCGAGTTGATCGAGCGCTACCTCGACGAGGCGTGCGCACTCGGGCCGCAGGACGTGGTGTTCCTGAGCATCGGGGCGAACGACGCCCTCGGGCTGCGCTCGCGGGGTGCGTTCGTGCGCGACATCCGGGTTCTGCTCGATCGGCTGCGGGAGGCGTCGCCGGATGCCGCCATCCTCATGTCGAGCCTGCCGGCGTTCTTCCGCTTCGAGCTGCTGCCGCAACCCCTCAAGTGGCACCTGTACCTGCACTCCCGCAGTCTCGAGGACGGCGCGCGGGCCGTGGTCGAGGCGTTTCCCGGGGCGCACATGTCGCCGCCGCCCCCGCCGTACACGGAGGGGTTCTTCGCGAGCGACCTGTTCCACCCGGGCCCGATCGGCTACCGCGACTGGGCGCGGTTCGCGGTGGAGGACGCGGTCAGCGCGGGGATGCTGCGCGGCTGAGGCGCTCGTGGCGTCGACCCGGCGCACCCAACCGCACGCGCGGGAGGTGCTGCTTCGCGCGGGAGTCACACCTCCCGCGCTCGGCACCAGCTCCCGCGCTAGGAGCGGGTGGGCGGTCGCCGACCCGGTCAGCGGGGGAGCGCTACCCGCCGCCCCACGATGCTAGCCGCGAGCACTACGGCGACGACGAGCACCCCCGCGACCCACGCGAGCCCGGCGTAGCCGACGAGGGCGAGCACCGGTCCGGCGAGCGCACCACCGCTCGCCCCGGCGAGGCTCATGATCGTGTCGGTGCGGCCCTGCACCTTGAGCCGCGCCTCGCCCGTCACGAGGTCGGACACGAGAGCCGACCCCGCCACCGTCGCGGAGCTCCAGCCCAGTCCGAGCAGGATGAGTGCGACGACGACGGCGAGCTCGTTCTCCGCCCCGAAGCCGATGGTCAGCACGGCGAGACCGAGCAGCAGCTGTCCGAGAAGGATGAGCGGGATGCGGCCCCAGCGGTCGCTGAGCCAGCCGAAGAGCGGCGAGAGCGCGAACATCCCCGCGACATGGAGGCTGATCGTGAAGCCCACCACGGTGAGGCTCGCGCCGTGCGTGGTGAGGTGGACGGGCGTCATCGACATGATCGACACCATCACGGCATGGCTCGCAGCGATCGCGGCGATTGCGAACACGAGAGCGGTGCGGCCCCGAACGATCCCCTCGTCGGCCGGAGCGAGCTCGACGACGCGACCGCGCGCGAGGTCGAGCGGGTCGGGCCGGAGCGCGACGAGGTAGAGCAGCACCGCGACGAATTGCGCGGCGATCGCGATGACGAAGGAGCCGGTGTGCTCCGGCAGGCCGAGGGCGAGCTGGATGCCCTCCCCCGGGCCGAACAGGTTGGGCCCGGCGACCGCGCCGATCGTCGTCGACCACACCACGAGCGACAGGTCGCGACCGCGGCGCTCCGGCTCGGCATTGTCCGTCGCGGCGAAGCGCGCCTGGAGCCCCACCGCGGTGCCGACGCCGAGCAGGGCGAACCCGAGCACGAGCAGCGGGAACACCTGGATGCCCGTCGCGACGACCGTGAGCACCGAGCCGACACCCGACAGCCCTGCCCCGAGCGCGAGCGCCGGCCGACGCCCCATACGGCGGGCGAAGCGCGCGAGCGGGATGGATGCTGCTGCCGCCCCCAGCGTCGACCCCGTGGCCGCGGCGCCGGAGAAGCTCGGCCCGGCCATCTCGTTGGCGATCACGGCGCCCATCGCGAGCGTCGCGCCCTGCCCGAGCCCCTGGAGGATCTGCCCCGCGACGAGGGTTCCGACGATGCGCGATTGGACGGTGGTGCTCACCCGCCTAGTCTGCCCTGCGACGCCCTGCCGGGGACCCGGCGATGCGGCACCCGCGGCTCCGATATCCTGATCGCGCCTCACTGCCCGGGACTCGACAGGAGCCTCATGATCGTCCGCCGAGTCGTCGCCGCCGCGCTCGCCGCCCTCCTCACCGCCACCGCCCTGACCGCGTGCCTGCCCGGCGACTCCAGCCGGGTCGTCGTCGGCGGCGAGGGCTTCATCGCGCGAATCGCGGGCGTGACGGTCTCGGGTCCCGCTGGTGTCGCCCCCGAGGGCACCGAGGTGCGACTGGAGGCGATCGACGCGCCCCTCCCGGGCGACGTCAGCTCCTTCGCCGCCGCGACGGGCACCGCCGTCTCCCTCACCCTGGATGGCGGAAAGCTCCAGCCCGCCGAGCCGCTCGAGGTCGAGTTCAGCGTGCCCGAATCGGACGACCCGGTCTTCGTCCTCGGCGAGGACGCGAGCACCGGCACCGGCACCGCGTTCGTCGACTCTCAGTGGGATGCCGAGCGCGGGGTCGTCACGGCGACCGTCGACCACCTCTCCTGGTTCTCCCCCGTGGCCGTCGACGAGAAGAAGTTCAGCGACACCGTCGCGGACTGGATCGAGCAGTCCGCCGGAGTGAACACCGCGCGCCCGGACTGCGTCGGCGCCGACGAGGAACTCACGTTCTCGAGCATCCCGGACAACATCGTCTGGCCGTGCGCGACGGAGCAGGGCGACTCGGTGGAGTTCAGCCTCCAGTCGAACTCCGGGCTCGTGTGGGAGGTGCTCACCGAACCCCAGGCCGACTACGAGCCGCTCACCGCCCTCACGCTCTCCGGCATTGCCACGATCGAGCTCGCCAAGACCGTCGCGGCGGGCCTCCAGGGCGACACCGTGCTCCTGCCGCTCGAGACCGTGAAGGGATCGTTCGAGCTCGGGGAGGCTCCCTACACGATCGCGCTCCAGGTCGAGCCCGGTCTGTCGCAAGTCACCACGCTCCTCTTCGGCCTGAGCATGATGTTCCCGTCGAAGTGGCTCGACCTCATCTCGAAAGCCGAGTGCCTGGTCGACGTCGTGAAGTCGGCGACCTCGTCGCCCAGCGGGGAGACCTGGCGCACCGTCTGGGGGTGCGCGGCGAGCATCCTCACCGGTGCCGGCGGCGCACTGCTGAGCATTCTCACCACCGGGCCCGGACTCTTCGCGACGCAGATGGACGGGCTCAGCCGCGAGCTCAGCCAGACCAACACGGTGCAATTCACCCTCGGCTACAGCGACCCCACGCAACTCGACGACAAGCCCGCCGGGGCGTCGTGGCTGTACGAGCTGCCGCAGGAGATCGTCGCCGACCCCGCCGAAGAGGTCGCCGCCCCGGTTCCGGTCGGTGACGGGACCGTCGTGTTCCAGCACAGCTCGAGCGTGTGGGTGGGCTGCGAAGGCAAGGCCCACAAGATCATCTTCTACCTCGACGGGGACTACACCGAGCTGAGCTTCGGCCTGGGACTGCAGGCGCACGCGCCCGAAGGGATGACGGCGGACATCGAGATGCGCGCCGTCGCCGAGGAGGACAGCCGACTTGTGCTGCCCGAGAACTACTCGGGGGAAATCGGTCGCTGGAGCATCACGCGCGGCCAGCCGCTCGAACGGCAGACCGTGGATGTCACCGGCGTGTGGTCGGTGTCCGTGTCCGCCATCACGAGCACCCCGTGCGGCTCGGCGGACATCGGCTACGCGGCCCTGCTCGACGCCTACGTGCGCTAGCTGCCTAGGCTGGTGGCGTGTCGCGGTTCGAGTCGGTCGAGGAGCTCGTCACCCACCTCTCGAGGCCGCTCGAGCGGCGCCGCGTGGTGGGGATCGCGGGGGCACCCGGGGCGGGCAAGTCGACCATCGCCGAAGCGGTGGCGCGGAGCATCCCGACCGCCGCGCTCCTGCCGATGGACGGCTACCACTACCCCCAATCGGTGCTGCGCGACCTCGGCCGCCGCGACCGGATGGGGGCGCCCGACACGTTCGACGTCGACGCGTTCGTCGCGACGCTCGAGAGCGTTCGCGTCTCCGACGTCGCCGTGCTCGCCCGCGGGTTCGACCGCACCATCGAGGAGCCCGTGCCCGACGCGATCACGATCGCCCCGGAGAAGTGCACCGTCATCGTCGAAGGCAACTACCTGCTGCTCGACTCCGGCGGCTGGGAGCGCGTCGCGCCGCTGCTCGACGAGTCGTTCGTGATCGAGGTCGACGACGCCGTGCGCATCGAACGGCTCGTCGCGCGCCACATCCGCTTCGGCAAGAGCGAGCCGGATGCCCGTGCCTGGGCCCTCGGACCCGACGAGTCCAACGCCCGCCTCATCGCCGCCACCGCGAGCCGCGCCGACCACGTGATCGCGCTGGACGCCGGACGGTAGACTGGGGCCATCCCACCCACCGTCGAAATCGGGGAGACCACCGTGCCCACCATCGTCGTCGAGGTCATGCCCAAGGCGGAGCTGCTCGACCCCCAGGGCAAGGCCGTGGCCGGCGCCCTCGCGCGACTCGGCAAGAGCGAGTTCACCGGTGTGCGCATCGGCAAGCGCTTCGAGCTCACCGTCGACGGCCCCGTGGACGAGGCGCTCCTCGCCGAGGTGCGCGAGATCGCCGAGGACCTGCTCGCGAACACCGTCATCGAGGACGTGGTGAGTGTGCACCAGGCCGATGTCGAGACCGTCGCCGCGGGGGAGACCCACTAGTGCGCATCGGCGTCGTCACCTTCCCCGGCTCGCTCGACGACCGCGACGCGCAGCGCGCCGTGCGGCTCGCGGGCGCCGAGCCCGTCGCCCTCTGGCACGGCGACCACGACCTCCAGGGCGTCGACGCGATCGTCCTCCCCGGCGGGTTCAGCTACGGCGACTACCTGCGGTGCGGCGCGATCGCCGCCGTGTCGCCCATCATGACCGAGGTCGTGTCCGCCGCGAACTCGGGGATGCCCGTGCTCGGCATCTGCAACGGCTTCCAGATCCTCGTCGAGGCGCACCTGCTGCCGGGCGGCCTCATCCGCAACGACCACGGCGACTTCATCTGCCGCGACCAGCGCCTGCGCGTCGAGAACACCTCCACCGACTGGACCAACGGCTTCACGGCCGGCCAGGAGATCACGATCCCCCTGAAGAACGGCGAGGGCGGCTTCATCGCCGACGCGGAGACGATCGCCCGGCTCGAGGGCGAGGGGCGCGTCGTGTTCCGCTACCTCGACGTCAACCCGAACGGCTCGATCGACGACATCGCCGGCATCACCAACGAGCGCGGCAACGTCGTCGGACTCATGCCGCACCCGGAGCACGCGACGGAGCCCGGCTTCGGCCCGGACACCCCCGCCGCGATGCGCTCGGGCGTCGACGGCCTGACGTTCTTCACGAGTGCGATCTCGGCACTCGTCTCGCGCTAGCCGCCGCATCCGCCCTTTCCGGCGGAATCCGGACGCCGCGGCGTTCGGATCGCGCCGGAACTCGCGGATCCGCCGCTACGCCCGCTGCCACGCCTTCGCGACGAGCTGCTCGAGCACGCTCTCGTCGAGCGCGTCGAGCCTCTTCACGTAGAGGCACGCGACGCTCGTCGTGTGCGGGCCGAGCTGCTCCAGGAGCGCGTCGCCGGATGACTCGTGCAGACCGTAGAAGGTGAGCGCGGCCTTGCGCGGCGAGAAGCCGACGACCGGCAAGTCGTACGTCCCGGTGGTGTTCGTGTACGGCGTGGACCCGAAGCCGACGATCGACGGACCCCACATCACCGCCGGCTCCCCGGTGACCCGCTCCATGAGCTCGCGGACCCGGTGCCCCTCGGCTCGGCGGCGGGCATCCGGAACCGACTCGAGGAACGCGGTCACGTCCGCGTCGGTGGGGCGGGTCTTCGGTTCGGTCGCCATGCGGCGAGGGTACCGCGCCCGCATTCCCGCGGAAAAGGCGCTACAGCAGGAAGATCGGGATGCTGCCCGGGTTGCGGGCGTGCACGATCACGAGGAACACGATCGCATCGAACAGCAGGTGCACGGTGAGCACGTACGGCAGCGACTTCGTCTGCGAGTAGATCCAGCCCTGCAGCAGCGCGAACGGGATCGTCAACAGCGGCCCCCACGCCTGGTAGCCCAGCTCCCACAGGAACGACACGAAGATCACGGTCTGCAGGATGTTCGCCTGCCACGTCGCGAAGTGCCGCTTGAACAGCACGAATACGGTGAGGATGAAGAACAGCTCGTCCCACGTGCCGACGGCGTTCACGCCCACGAAGAGACGGGCGATCTCGCTCGGCTCGGTGACCGCCGGCCAGTTGAGGTAGACGCCGGAGCTGATGAAGTAGAACGGCAGGATGAGCCAGCCCAGCAGCAGCACGACCGCGAGGTACCCCCACTGCACGCGCGTCCAAGGCCATCCCCCTCGCCAGCGGAAGCGGATGCGGTAGTCGCGGAACACGAACCTCGACACCAGGTACGGCACCGCGACAGCGGCGGCGAGCACGAAGCCCAACAGGAAGAAGTTGCCCCACGAGATGTCCGCCTCCACCGAGACGGTCGACACGATGACCATGCCGATCGCGATGAGGAGCAGGTCGCGCGACAGCTCGCGCGTGAGGCGGCGGCGGTCGAACAGGAACGCGGTCACGAGCGCGGCGGCGAGCATCCCGTAGCCCGTCACGATGACGGGGACCGACGCGTGCCGCCACGCGAACAGGAACAGCGCCGACCCGGACAGCAGGATGCCCGGCAGCAGCGCCCACGACAGTGCGGGCTTCGGGTCGTCGATCGCGGCGTCGGCGGGCACGGGACCAGCCTATGCGCCCGGGTAGAATCGAGGCATCCGGCCGCCCTCTCCCCTGGAGCCTCGTGACCCCCACCTCCGGTGCCGACACCGTTTCGAATGCCGCTGCGACCCCCGAGAAGGAGCAGCCGTTCGCGGCCCTCGGGTTGAAGCCCGACGAGTACGAGCTCATCAAGAGCATCCTCGGCCGACGCCCGACGAGCGGTGAGCTCGCCATGTACTCGGTGATGTGGAGCGAGCACTGCTCCTACAAGAGCTCGAAGAAGTACCTGCGCCAGTTCGGCCAGAAGGTCTCCGAGAACATGAAGAAGAATCTCATGGTCGGCATGGGCGAGAACGCGGGCGTCATCGACGTCGGCGAGGGCTGGGCGGTCACGTTCAAGATCGAGTCGCACAACCACCCGAGCTACATCGAGCCGTTCCAGGGCGCCGCCACCGGCGTGGGCGGCATCGTGCGCGACATCATCTCCATGGGCGCTCGCCCGGTTGCGGTGATGGATGCCCTCCGCTTCGGTCAGATCGACGACCCCGACACCGCGCGCGTCGTGCACGGAGTCGTGTCGGGCATCTCGTTCTACGGCAACTGCCTCGGCCTGCCGAACATCGGCGGGGAGACCTGGTTCGACCCGGTGTACCAGGCGAACCCGCTCGTCAACGCGCTCGCGGTCGGCGTCCTCCGTCACGAGGACCTGCACCTCGCGAACGCGCGCGGCGTGGGCAACAAGGTCGTGCTGTTCGGCGCCCGAACCGGTGGGGACGGCATCGGGGGCGCGAGCATCCTCGCGTCCGACAGCTTCTCCGAGGGCGGGCCGACGAAGCGCCCCGCGGTCCAGGTGGGCGACCCGTTCGCCGAGAAGGTGCTCATCGAGTGCTGCCTGGAACTCTTCGCGGGCGACCTCGTGGAGGGCATCCAGGATCTCGGCGCCGCCGGCATCTCGTGCGCGACGAGCGAGCTCGCCTCCAACGGCGACGGCGGCATGTTCATCGAGCTGGAGAAGGTGCTGCTGCGCGACCCGACCCTCACGGCCGAGGAGATCCTCATGTCGGAGAGCCAGGAGCGCATGATGGCGATCGTCACGCCGGAGAAGCTCGAGGGCTTCCTCGCGGTCACCGCCAAGTGGGATGTCGAGACGAGCGTGCTCGGCGAGGTCACCGACACCGGCCGCCTCATCATCAACTGGCACGGCGAAGAGATCGTCAACGTCGACCCGCGCACCGTCGCCGTCGACGGCCCCGTCTACGACCGCCCGGTCGCCTACCCGGCGTGGCTGGATGCCCTGCAGGCCGACACCACGGCGAGCCTGCCGCGCTCCACCGACCTGCGCGCCGACACGCTGCGACTCGTCGGCAGCCCGAACCTCGCCGACAAGGCCTGGATCACCAACCAGTACGACCGCTACGTCATGGGCAACACGGCGCTGTCCTTCCCGGACGACGGCGGCATGGTGCGCGTCGACGAAGAGTCGGGTCTCGGCTTCGCGGTCGCCACCGACGCCAATGGCCGCTACTGCCAGCTCGACCCGTACCGCGGCGCGCAACTCGCTCTCGCGGAGGCGTACCGCAACGTCGCCGCCACCGGCGCGACGCCGGTCGCGGTGTCCGACTGCCTCAACTTCGGCTCGCCGGAGAACCCCGAGGTGATGTGGCAGTTCTCCCGCGCGGTGGAGGGGCTCGCCGACGGATGCCTCGAGCTCGAGATCCCGGTCACGGGCGGCAACGTGTCGTTCTACAACCAGACCGGGGATGTGCCGATCCACCCGACCCCGGTGGTCGCGGTGCTCGGCACGATCGACGACGTGGCGCGCCGCATCCCGTCCGGCTGGCAGGACGAGGGCGACAACATCTACCTGCTGGGCACCACGCGCGACGAGCTCGACGGCTCGGCGTGGGCGGGAGTCATCCACGACCACCTCGGCGGCGTGCCGCCGCTCGTCGACCTCGCCGGCGAGGCGTCCCTCGCGGGTCTCATCTCGGGCGGCGCGCAGGAGAGCCTCATCGCGTCCGCGCACGACCTCGCCGACGGCGGCCTCGCGACCGCGCTCGTCGACAGCGTGCTGCGCTTCGGCGTCGGTGCCCGCGTCTGGATCTCGGAGATCATGGAGCGCGACGGCGTGGATGCGACGGCGGCTCTGTTCAGCGAGTCGACGGGCCGGATGCTCGTGTCGGTGCCGCGCGAGGACGACGTGAAGTTCCGCGGACTGTGCGAGGGACGCGGGTACCCCGTGCTCCGCATCGGCGTCACCGAGAACTCGGGACAGCTCGAGCTGCAGGATCACTTCACGCTCTCGATCGACGAGCTGCGGGGGGCATCCCGTTCCACCCTCGCCGAGGCCTTCGGCCCCGTCGTCGGGTACTAGGGCGGCGCGCCGCCGGTCGAGGTGAGACTTATCGGGGTTCAGGAGGCCACCGAAACCCCGGTTTCTCTCACCTCGGCACGTGCTGGGGATAGCAGACGGCGTAAGTGGCGCGAGGGAGCCACAGTGACGGGATGCCCCTACCCGACGAACTTGACCCCCGCGGATTCTCCGTTCGCGACGGCCTCCGCGCCGGACTGACCCCCGATCAGTTGCGCGCACGTCGCCTCGTGGCCCCGCACCGGGGCACCCGGTCGACCGCGGCGCCCTCGTCCGTCGAGGAGCGCGCGCACGCTCTCGCTCCTCTCCTGACCGTCGGCGACCGCTTCTCCCACACCACTGCCGCCCTGCTGCACGGGATGCGGCTGCCGTCCGGGCATCGGGAGGTAGCCATGCACCTCACCTCGACCCAGCGCCCGCGAGCGCCACAGATCGCGGGAGTGGCCGGGCACCGGTCGTCGGTAACCGAAACGGTCACGGTGGACGACCTCCCCGCGTCGTCGCCCGTGGTCGCGTGGGTGGAGTGCTCGAGCATCCTCGCTCTCGACGATCTCATCGTGATGGGCGATGGGCTCGTCCGGCGGCGAAGACCGCAGGCCACGATGCCCCTCCTTTCGGCGGCCGTCGAGGGGCATCGCGGTCGTCGAGGTTTCCGCAGTCTCGAGAAAGCGCTCGCGCACATCCGCCCGGGGACCGACTCTGCGAGAGAGACCGAACTGCGCCTGCTCGTTGTGCGAGCGGGCCTGCCGGAGCCCGAGGTCAACGGGGAGATCCGCAACGAGTTCGGCGTGCTGCTCGGCCATGGGGATCTCGTGTTCCGGCGCGAACGGGTGCTCCTGGAGTACGAAGGGCGCCAGCACACCGATCCTCGGCAGTTCGCCATCGACATCGAGCGCCTCGACGTGATCATGGCGGAGAGCTGGCGGGTCATGCGTGTCGACCGAGTGCTCTTCGCCGACAAACACCGCCTTCTCTCCCGCCTGCGCGCCGCTCTCACCAGACCGAGGTGAGAGCAGTCGGGGTCCGCCGGGGCAGGCGACGCCCACCTTCCCTCACCTCGATGATCGGGCGGGGTGCTACTCCGGGGCGAGTATCCCCGGGCCGGGGGTGAGGGCGTTGCGCTCGGCGGCGGCCGTGGCGGCGCGGAGCGCCGTCACGAGCGTGGCCGGGGGCGGCGCCGCGTCGAGGGACGTGAGCAGGCCGGCGAAGAACGCGTCGCCGCTGCCGACGGGGTGGATGCCGCGGCGGGCGGGGGCGGAGGAGTGCACGGAGCCGTCGGATGACACGGCCGCCGCTCCGCGCACCCCGTCGGTGACGACGGCGCTACGGCGCGAGCCGCCGTACCCCGCGAGCGTGGCGGCGAGAGCCGCGGCATCCGTTCCGCCGCCGACGAGGGCCGACGCCTCCGCGACGTTGACCTTCACGAGGTCGGCGAGGGGCAGCAGCCGCGCGAGCGCGTCGCCGTGGGTGTCGAGAGCAAGCTGCCACCCGCGGGACCGCAGCTGCTCGAGGAGGGACGCGAGCTCGTCGAGCGGGGCGCGCACCGAGCCGGAGAGCGCGAGCCATCCGGATCCGGTCACGGCGAGCGCGGCCGCCCCGACCGCGGCGAGCTCGGCCGAGGACAGCTCCGCGGCCGGCTCGTATAGGTCGGTGGACACCGGCGACGAACCGAGCGGGTCGACGATGATGTGGCACGAGCGAGTGGGCGCGTCGACGGGCACCACGCGCAGGTCAAGTCCGGGTACGGATGACGCGATCCACTCGCCCGACGAGCCGCCGAGCGGCGCGACCGCCGCCACGTCAGCGCCGAGCTGAAGCGCCGCGCGCGCCACGTTGAGCCCCTTGCCGCCCGGCACGCGCACAACGGACTCGGTGCGGTTGACCTCGCCGATCGCGAACCCCGGAACGAGGTAGGTGACGTCGACGCTCGGCGAGAGGGCCAGGCACAGGATCACGGCCGGTCCTCCCACGGCCGCACGACCCCGAGGCCGCGCGAGTCGCCGTCCTCGAGCACCTGCAGTGCAGCCGACGACACCTCGGCGGGGGTGTGCCAGCGCCGAGTGACGGGCACCCACCCGAGCTGCAGCACGAGCGGCTCGGACAGGGCGGAGGGGAGGTCGGGGGCCGCCGCGGCGCTCGTCAGCACCCGCACGACGGGGCCCGTGAC
The DNA here is from genome assembly GCF_030580675.1 of Antiquaquibacter soli. Taxonomy (GTDB): domain Bacteria; phylum Actinomycetota; class Actinomycetes; order Actinomycetales; family Microbacteriaceae; genus Rhodoglobus; species Rhodoglobus soli. The sequence goes on from NZ_JAUQUB010000003.1 coordinate 70,894, forward strand.
GGCGGTGCGGATCGCCTCGAGCGACGCGGGACTCACCGCCGGGTCGTACACGAGTGCGGCATCCCACGATCCGTCACCGATGAAGCCGGGCACCGTCGCGTCCGCCGAGAGCGGCACGACGCCGGTGGGCACGGATGACGCATCCCGCGCGACCCCGGTGACGCGGTGGCCCTCCGCGGCGAGCGTCGCCGCGGCCGGCCGGAGAATACCGGTGGCGCCGACGACGAGCACTCGCATGGGAATCAGAATGCCTGCGGACCGACCGCCGCGCCAGAGGCGCCCTGCAGGAAGTCGAGGTCGCAGCCCTCGTCGGCCTGTACGACGTGCTCGACGTAGAGCTTCGTCCAGCCGCGGTCGCTGCCCGGCACGACGACGGGCGACCAGCCGACGGCCCGTGCGGCGAGCTCCTCGTCGGAGACCTCGAGGTGCAGTCGGCGGTTCGGCACGTCCACCTCGATGATGTCGCCGGTGCGCACGAACGCAAGCGGGCCCCCGGCGGCGGCCTCGGGCACGACGTGCAGGATGACCGTGCCGTACGAGGTGCCGGACATGCGCGCATCCGAGATCCGCACCATGTCGGTGACGCCGGCCTGCAGGATGCTGCGCGGCAGAGGCAGGTTCCCGACCTCGGGCATGCCGGGGTAGCCGCGCGGGCCGACGTTGCGCACGACGAGGATGTCGTCGGGCGTGACATCCAGAGACAGGTCGTCGGCGTCGCGCAGGTAGTCCTGCAGCGAGTCCCACACGAGCGCGCGGCCGCGATGGGTCATGAGCTCGGGGGCGGCGGCGGCCTGCTTGATGACGGCGCCGCGCGGGGCGAGGTTGCCGCGCAGCACGGCGATGCCGCTGCCGGCCGGCTTCACGGGGTTGTCGAGGGTGCGGATGACCTCGCGATCCCACGCTTGCGCGTCGGCGTAGTTCTCTCCGAGCGTCGACCCGGTGACGGTGAACGCGCTCTCGTGCAGCAGCGGCCCGAGCGTGGAGACGAACGCGCCGACACCGCCCGCCCGCTCGAACTCCTCCATGAGGAAGCGGCCCGAGGGCATGAGGTCGACGATTGTCGGGATGTCTCGCACGAGGGTGTCGAAGTCGTCGAGCTCGAGCGGCACACCCACCCGCCGCGCGAGCGCGAGGAGGTGGATGACGACGTTGGTGGACCCGCCGAGCGCCGCATTCGCGCGCACCCCGTTTTCGAACGCCTCGCGGGTGAGCACCTTCGAGGGGCGCAGGTCTTCGGCGACCATCTCGACGATGCGGCGGCCGGCGACGTGGGCGAGGGTCGCGCGGCGCGAGTCGGCGGCGGGCAGGGCGGCGCTGCCGGGGAGCTGCATGCCCATGACCTCGGCGACGGACGCCATCGACGACGCGGTGCCCATCGTCATGCAGTGGCCCTGGCTGCGGGACATCCCGGCCTCCGCCTCGGCGACCTCCTCGGCGCCGATGCGGCCCGCGCGGTACTCCTCGGTGAAGCGCCACACCGAGGTGCCCGACCCGATGTCGGTGCCGCGGTAGCGCCCGTTCAGCATCGGCCCGCCGGTGAGCAGCAGGGCGGGGATATCGACGGATGCCGCGCCCATCAGGTACGCCGGAGTGGTCTTGTCGCACCCCGCGAGCAGCACCACCCCGTCGAGCGGGTTGGCGCGGAGCGTCTCCTCGAGGTCCATCGCGATGAGGTTGCGCAGCAGCATCGCGGTGGGGCGCACGAGCGGTTCGCCCGCCGAGGTCGTCGGGAACTCGAACGGCACGCCTCCCGCCTGCCAGATGCCGCGCTTGACGTGCTCCGCGAGCGCACGGAGGTGGATGTTGCAGCTCGTGAGCTCGCTCCAGCTGGAGGCGATTCCGATCACGGGCCGCCCGCGGAACGTGTCATCCGGGAGGCCCTCGGAGCGCATCCACGACCGGTGCATGAACCCGGTCTTGCCTTCGGCGCCGAACCACTGCTGGCTGCGAAGCGACGCTGCTTCGCCGTTGGTGATCGTCATGGTTCCCCTTACTGGAACTGCGGGAGGAAGCGGAGCTGCTCGGCGATGAGGTCGTCGGTGAGGGCGGCCGCGGCATCCGGGTCGAAGACGGCGCCGTCGGCGAGCATCGCCTCGACGACGAGGTCGCGGTCGCCCGTCATGGCGGCCTCGACCGCGATGCCGACCGACGCGAGCCGCCGCTGGAGGATGGCGGTGAGCGGCGCCGACAGGTCGGGGACCGAGATCGGCCGGATGCCCCGAGCCGTCGCCACGCCGGGGATCTCGACGGCGGCGCCGTCGGGCAGTCCCGGCACGAGGCCGTTGTTGATGACGTTGCACGAGAACATCTCGCGCGAGTCGTTCGTGATGGAGCGGATGATGGCGATGAGCTGCTCCTGCTCGCCTCCGGAGCGGTCGAAGATCGACTCGTCGAGGGGCTCCTCGCCGATCGCCTGCCGGCGCATCCCCTGGTAGCGGTTCTCTCCCCACTCCAGGATCTCCTCGAGGGAGAACGCGTCCAGCCCGAGCTTCTTGCCGTAGTAGTCCCCGGTGAGGAAGCGCTCGGGGAAGAACTCGACGACGTGCCGGTCGCCGGCGGCGGCGAACGCGCCGTATCGGTCGAAGAGCTCCCACGCGAACGGGTTGTGCCACGCGCTCGGGGTGTCGTAGAAGATGTTGCCGATGACCGCCGGGTCGGGGGTCTCGGCGAGTTCACGGTGGACGCGCTCGCGGATGATCGGCCACGCGTCCTGGCCGTCGACGCGGAAGTCGTAGATGAACGTCAGGTGGTTGATGCCGGCGTAGAGCGTGGAGGTGCGCTCGAACGGAACGTCGATCAGCTGGGCGAGCTCTCGCTGGATGTGGTGCATCCCGTGGCAGAGGCCGACCGCCTCGACGCCCGCATACTGCGTGATCGCCTGGATGTTCGCAGTCATCGGGTTGGAGTAGTTGAAGTAGAAGGCGTCCGGCGCGAGCTCGGCGATGTCGCGTGCGATGTCGACGATCACGGGAGTCGTGCGCAGCAGTCGCGAGATTCCGCCGGGCATGATCGAGTCGCCGACGGGCTGGAAGACGCCGTGCCTCATGCACGTCTCCCAGTCGGCCTGCCACGCGGGCCGCCCGCCGACGCCGACGCACGTGACGACGAAGTCCGCGCCGGGCAGCACCGCGCGGCGGTCGAGGCTCGAGGTGACCCGGATGCTGTCGCCCACGCCGCGGGAGGCGACCATCGCCTCGGCGAGCCGGGTGGCGACGCTCAGGTTCTCCTCGTCGACGTCGACGAGTCGGATCTCCCAGGCGCCGAGGTCGGTCGCGCCGATGAGGTCGGCGAGGAGCCCGCGGGTGAAGACGGCGGACCCGGCGCCGATGAGGACGAGGGTGCGGCGGTCGGTCATGCGGTCTCCTGTTCTGCGAGGCTGCGGTAGAGGATGCGGTTCCTGAGGCGACCGATGCCGTCGACGCCGACCTCCACGACGTCGCCGTGCTGGAGGTACCGCGGCGGCGTGCGGAAGCCGCCCGCGCCGGCGGGCGTCCCGGTGAGGATGATGTCGCCCGGCTCGAGCGTGGTGCCGCGGCCGATGTAGGCGAGCAGCGCGGGGAGGTCGAAGACGAGGGAGGCGGTCGAGTCATCCTGGAGCACTTCGCCGTTGACGGTGGTCCAGAGCCGCAGCGCGTGCGGGTCGGCGACCTCCGCGGCGGGGACGAGCCACGGGCCGAGGGGCGTGAACCCGTCGAACGACTTAGCCCGCGTCCACTGGCCGTCGGAGAACTGCACGTCACGGGCGGACACGTCGTTGGAGACGGTGTAGGCGGCGATGTCGTCGATCGTGGCGGGCTCGGCGCCGCCGCAGCGCCGGCCGACGACCACGGCGAGCTCGACCTCGTAATCGACCTGCGTCGCGATCGCGTCGGGGACGAGGATGTCGCTGCCGTGGCCGGTGAGCGAACTCGGGTACTTCGCGAACGTGAGCGGCGCCGTCGGGGCGGTGAAGCCGGTCTCGAGGGTGTGGTCGACGTAGTTGAGGCCGACGGCGATGATCTTGCCGGGGCGGGCGATCGGGGCGAGGAACTCGACGGTGTCGAGGTCGACGGAGGACCACTCGGCGACGTCGGCGCTCTCGGCGCCCAGGAGTTCGAGCGGGTCGTCGCGCTCCTCGGGCGCGACGACGGCGGTGACTCCGTCGGTGAGGATCAGGCGCGGGGCGCCCTCGACGAGCGCACGGGCGACTCTCATTGCGGATCTCCTTCGAACGGAATCATCCTGTCACAAGTGCGCAGAAATGAGCAAGAATGAGCAGATGCAGATCACGACGCCCCGGCCGACGCGCGGCCCCGCCTCGATCGCCCAGGGTGTGTACGGCGCCGCGGGAAACCTCGAGCTCATCGTCGCCGACGCCGTCGACGGCCTGTGGGTGCACTGGTTCAACGCCGACCCGCTCGGCACGCAGCCGGTCTCCGGGGTGGAGCCGGGCCAGTGGAGCGGCGGGATGCTGTTCGCCGAGGGCACCGCGTACGAGAGCGCGGTCATCCACCAGTCCCGACGCGGACCCGACTACCTCGAGGTGATCGCGGTGCGCGCGGACGGCGGCGCGGAGTCCTGGTACTGGTCGCCCGGGCCCGGGTTCCAACGACGCGACGGCATGCTGCCCGGGAGCGGGGCCGCCGTGCTGTCGGAGCACGAGCGCGGGTTCCTCCTCCAGCTCGGGGAGCGGGTCTTCGCGGCGAGCGCGCGCGACTACCCGGCTCTGCCCTGGCACGAGGTCACTCCGACCGACGCGGACCCCGGCACGCTGCGGATCGCGGTCTCGACGCGCGACGGCGGGATGCTCGAGCTCGCGTACCGCCGCGACGGCGCCCTCCACCACGACGCCGTGCCCCTCGCCTGAGTCCGCGCGTCAGTTCACGCGGTGGATCATCGTGTTCGCGAACTGGTAGCGGTAGCCCGCGTCCTTCACCGCGCGGTCGTGCAGCGGGCTCTGCCCGTACGACGAGCCGTGCAGCCACACGAAAGCGGGCGCCGGCTGACCGGTGACCGCCTCGAGCGCGGCCTTCGACTCGACGACCTCGCGCCGGATGTCCGCCTCGTCGAGCACCGTGTCGAAGCCCTCGTGGTGGGCGGTGTGCGGGAAGACCACGTGCCGCGTGGAGAGGTCGGCGACCTCGTCCCAGCTCATCGCGATCCGACCGCCCTGCTTGTCCTCCTCGACGAGCGAGATCCAGTGCGAGCGCGCGAACGCCTCCTGGAACTCCGGGTCGCAGTCGACGAACGACGTCGCGATGGGGAACCACCCGGTGAGTCCGAACTTCTCGCACAGGGGAGCGGCGACCGTCGCCGAGTTGCGGTAGCCCTCGTAGAACACGGGGATGAGCCCCGGCTTGTCCTTGTGCCACGTGCCCGTCTCGAACAGCCGGTCCAGGTCGTCGAGCGTCACGGGGGCGTAGTCGCGCGCGAAGCCCTCGAGCTCGCGCTCGAGCTCGGCGGCGTCGCTGCGGGGCGTCGAGTGGTAGTTGACGACGCGGATGAAGTGGCCCGCCGCGAACTGCGCGCGCGTGGTGTCGAGGCTCGGCTTGGTCACTGGGCTGCCCCCTCGGTCGAGCCCGGCGCGAAGTGCGTCATAGCGAGCACCTGCATCACGGTGATGACCGCTCCCTCGTCGTCGGGTCGCGCCCACGGCACGAGCGCGGCGGTGTACTCGTCGACGACCTCGACGAGGGCGGCGCCGGTCGCGAGAGCCGAGGCATCCGTGCTCGGCGGAATCGTGCCCCGCTCGTCGGCGAGGCCCAGGATCATCGGGATGCCCTCCCGCTCGAGCCGCCGCTCGTGGCCGGCGCGGAGCACCCCCTGGATGTCGCCGGCGGCGAGCAGCTCGTCGAGAGTGGGCGGGGTCGTGACAGACACGAGAGGTCCTTTCAGGAGACGGAGGTGATCACGCCGACGAGGCGCTCCACCGTGGACTGGATGGATGCCCGCGCCGCGGTGAGGGCGGCCCGCGGGTCGGCCTTGCCGTCGGCGAGCCCCGCCCGCAGCGCGTCGGAGTAGTCGACGGACAGCTGCGTGCCGACGTTGACCTTGCGGATGCCCGCCGCCACGGCCTCGGCGAGCGCGGCATCCGGCACCCCCGACGAGCCGTGCAGCACGAGGGGAACGGGCACGGCGGTCGCGAGCGACTCGATGAGCGCGACATCGGGGCGGGCATCCCGCGCGGTCATCGCGTGCGACGTGCCGACCGCGACGGCCAGCCCGTCGACGCCGGTGGCGGCGACGAACTCGGCGGCCTCGGCGGGGTCGGTGCGCACTCCGGGCGCGTGGGCGCCGTCCTTGCCGCCGATCTCGCCGAGCTCCGCCTCCACCCACACGCCGCGCGAGCGGCCGAGCTCGGCAACCCGAGCGGTGAGCTCCACGTTGTCGTCGTAGGGGAGCGTGGACGCGTCGATCATGACGGAGCCGAAGCCGAGGTCGATGGCGTGCTCGATGAGCGCCGGGTCCTCGCAGTGGTCGAGGTGCAGGCCGACCGGCACATCGGCGGCGTCGGCGAGCGCGAGGCACGCCGCCGCGATCGGCGCGAGCGAGCCGTGGTAGCGCACGGCGTTGTGCGAGACGGAGAGCAGCACCGGCGAGCGGCGCGCGACCGCCCCCGCGACGATGCCCTGCGCGTACTCGAGCGTGATGACGTTGAACGCGGCGACCGCACGGCCGCCCGCGAGGATCTCGGCGGCGGTGCTCAGCATGTGATGACGTCGATGGACAGCGCTCGGAACCGCTCGAGCGTGTCCTCGTCGGCGCCCGTATCGGTGATGAGCGTCGTCACGGCCGAGATGGGCACGAGCTTCGCGGGGCCGCGCTGGGCGAACTTGCTGTGGTCGGCGAGCAGGATGAGCTCGGCGGCGCTCGAGGCGAGCGAGCGGTCGGTCTGCGTCTCGTTGAGGTTGGTTCCGGTGACGCCGATCTCCGGGTCGACGCCGAACGCTCCCGAGAACACCTTGTCGACGCCGAACTCGGACAGGCCGGCGATGGTCAGGTGGCCGAGGAGCGACATCTCGGTGCGGCGCAGCACCCCGCCGAGCACGACGAGGTCGATCTCCGGGTACTGGGAGAGGCGGTTGACGACCATGAGGCTGTTCGTGAGCACCGTGAGGCCGTGCTTGAGCCCGAGGTACGGCAGCATCGCCTCGGTCGTCGTTCCGCCGAGGATGAGGACCGTGGAGTGGTCGTCGACGAGCGTCGCGGCGCGCTCGCCGATGCGCTGCTTCTCGGCCGGGTACGACACCTCGCGCAGCGGGCGGATCGGCTCGACGTCGTCGGAGAGCGGCGCGGCACCGCCGTGCACTCGCTCGAGCAGTCCCTTTTCCTGCAGCTCGTTGAGGTCGCGGCGCACCGTCGACGCGCTCACCCCGAGCACACGAGCGAGCTCCGTGACGTGCCCGGTGCCGTAGGCGCGGATGTAGTTGAGCAGCTCGCGCTGGCGCTTCGGTCCGAGCAGGGGTTCAGTAGCCGGCGTCACGGTCCACCTCGTTCAGTAGGGGTCGGCCGTCCTCGAGCCGACGCAGGTTCTCGACCACGAGGTCGAGCGTTTGTGCATGATACTGCGGAGCCAGTCCGGCGACGTGCGGCGTCATGACGACCCCGGGCTCCGTCCACCACACGGAGTCGGCGGGCAGCGGCTCCTCGTCGAACACGTCGACCGCAATGCCGCCGATGCGCCCGTCGCGCAGTCGCTCCAGCGCGGCCGCCTCGTCGACGATGCCGCCCCGGGCGATGTTCACGAGGAAGGCGCCCGGCTTCAGCAGGTCGAGCTCGGCGGGCCCGATGAGGCCCGCGGTCTCGGCCGTGAGGGGAACGACCACGACGACGAAGTCGGCTCGGCGGAGGGCATCCGTCAGTCCGTCCCTGCCGACGATCTCGGCGCGGTCCTCGCCGTGCGCGAGCCGGCCGGTGTCGAATTTGTGGTCGGATGCCGCGGGCGCACCCGAGCGGGAGACGCCGATGACGTGCATCCCGAACGCCGTCGCCAGCCGGGAGATCTCGCGCCCGATGCGCCCGTAGCCGACGATCGTCACCGTGGACCCGGGCAGCGGGTACGGCGTGAGGCGCTCGAGCCGCTCCGCGTTCGACGGCCACTGCCGCTGCTCCACGTACTGGGCGATGAGAGGTCCGCGGTGAGCGAGCTGCAGGATCGACATCATCGCGTACTCCGCCATCGGCACGGGGGCGATGCCGCCGAGGGTGGCGATCGGGATGCCCGTTCCCCACAGGTCGGTGACGCGCACGTGGTCGACGCCCGACGTGTCGAGCTGCACGCAGCGCAGCGCCGGAACGAGCGACGCCGCCGGGAACCACGCGCTCGTGTGGAGCAGGTCGACCCGGGCGAGAAGCTCGGGGTCGACGGGCGCGCCGGCCTCCACGCGGTGGATGTCGACGTGCGGCAGTCGGGAGGCGAGCTCCGCGAACCAGCTGTCCGGCAGGGGCAGCGTGCAGAGGTAGGTCAGAGGTGCCATCTAGCGGATGCCGCTCCTCGCGAAGCCCTGCACGAAGTAGCGCTGGAAGACCAGGAACAGGATGACGATCGGGATGACCGAGATGAGCGCGAGCGCCATGATCGCGTTGTAGTCCGGCGTGGTCTGGCCCTTGAGGTAGAGCAAGCCGATCGGCAGGGTGAACAGGTCGGGGTCCTTGAGCGCGATGAGGGGCCACGCGAAGTCGTTCCACGTGCCCATGAGCGTGAGCAGGGTGAGCACCGCCAGCAGCGGCTTGCACAGCGGCAGCACGATCTGCACGAAGATGCGCACGTGGCCGGCGCCGTCGATGCGCGCGGCCTCGATGAGCTCGTTCGGGATGCTGATGATGAACTGCCGCGCGAGGAAGATGCCGAACGCCGCGGCCGCCGACGGCAGGATGACCGACCAGTACGTTCCCGCAATGCCGAGGCCCGACACGAGCTTGAACTGGGCGACCATGATCACCTGCACCGGGATCATCATCGTCGAGAGCACGAGCAGGAAGATCGCGGTGTTGCCGGGGAACTTCAGCCGGGCGAACGCGTAGCCCGCGAGCATGTTCACGACGACCGTGAACGCCGTGACGAAGAGCCCGATCACGACCGAGTTCACGAACCAGTCCGCGACCGGGAAGCGGCTGAACACCGTCTCGAAGTTCTCGAGGGTGAGCGTGCTCGGCCAATAGCGCAGTTCCTGGGTGAAGAGCTCGCCGCGGGGGGAGAACGCGACGACGAGCATCCAGTACAGCGGGAAGATGACGATCGCCGACACGACGACCGCGATCGCCACGCGACCGGCGAGGGCGAGCGGATGCCCGTCCCGGCGGCCGCGGCGCCTCTTCTGTATCGGCTGGTCGAGCGCCAGCGGGGAATCGATCGCCATGCCTACTCCACCAGGTCCCGGGTGCGGCTCGTGCGCCACTGGATGTATGTGAATGCGAGCGTGATGACGAGCAGGACGACACCGATGGCCGCCCCGTACCCCTGCTCACGGATCTGGAACCCGTTGCGGTAGGCGTAGGTCCCGAGCACGGACGTGGAGTAGCCGGGGCCGCCGCCCGTCATCACGAATATGAGGTCGAAGGCCTGGAAGGAGGCGATGACGTTCATGATCAGCAGGAAGAACGTCGACGGCCCGACGAGCGGCACCGTGATGGAGCGGAACTGCTGCCAGCGGCTCGCGCCGTCGATGCGCGCGGCCTCGTAGAGCTCGGGCGAGATGCCCTGCAATCCCGCCAGGTAGATGATCATGTTGAACCCGATGCGCAGCCAGATCGAGGCGATGATGACCGAGAGCATCGCGGGGATGCTGCCCGACTGCCACTCGACGGCCGGCAGGCCCAGCGCGAGGAGGGTCTTATTGATGATGCCCGTCGACTGGTAGAAGATGATGACCGCGATCATGCCGGATGCCACGCCCGAGATGACCATGGGGAGCACGATGATCGTGCGGAAGACGCCGCGGCCCGGAAGCACCGAGTTGAGAAGCACGGCGAGACCGAGCCCGCCGATCATGTCGATCGGCACCGTGAAGACGGTCAACACGACGGTGTTCCACAGGCTCTGCCAGAACACCGGGTCGCCGACGAGCTTGGCGTAGTTGTCGAGGCCGACCCACTCCGGGTCGCCGAAGCCCTTCGTCTCCTGGAAGCTCAGGCCAATGGCCCAGAGGATCGGCCAGAAGAGGAACACGGCCATGAGGATGAGGTTGGGGGCGAGGAAGCCGTAGCCGACCGCCGCCTCCCTCAGCCGGGAGGTGATGCGAGGCGCGCCCGGCCGGGGCGAGGTGCGAACCCCGCCCCGGCCGGTCGCCGTCGTGCTGGTCACTACTGGGTGATCTCCGTGATGCCGGCCGAGATGTTGGCCAGCGTGTCGGCGGTGGACTGACCGCCGACGAAGGCGAGCTCGAGCTGGTCCTGCAGGACCACGGCGATCTCGGCCATGTACGGGGAGGTGAGCTGCTTGACGTCGCTCGGCTCGATCGTCGTCGCCTGCTGCACGAAGATCGGCATCAGGTCGGGACGGGTCGTGTAGGCGATGTCCTTGTCGGCGAGCGAGAGCAGCGTCGGCAGCTCCATGGTCTGGGCGCAGAACGTCTCCATCGAGTCCTCCTGCACCATGAACTTCAGGAACTTGGCGGCGAGGTCGGGGCTGTCGGTGCCGGCCGTCGCGACGAGGGCGTTGCCGCCGAGGTCGGTCGCGCCGCGCTCGTCGACCGGCATGAACGTCGCGGTCCACTCGAACTCGTTGAAGTACTCCATGTCGGGAACGAGGAACGAGCCCACGAACGCCATGGCGGCGGTCTGCTCGGCGAACACCGAGTCGGCGTAGCCGGAGGACTTCACCGAGCTCGTCGGCGGCACCCAGTTCTTCTCGAAGAAGCTCTTCGTGAAGTCGAGGGCCTTCTCGCCGGCGGCGGAGTCGATCGCGGGCGTCACGCCGTCCTCCTCGAGGAGCGCGCCGTCGGCCTCGAACAGCCAGCTGAGCCAGCGCGGCGTGCCGCCGAGCTGCCAGTTGTAGACGAACGGGTACTGCTCCGCCGGCAGGGATGCCCGGAGCTTCTCCGCCACGTCGGCGAACTCGTCCCACGTCCAGGCGTCCTCGAGGGTCGTCGGGATGTCGGTGATGCCGGCCGCCTCGAGGAGGGCGGTGTTGAGCAGGAGGGCCGAGACATCCGTCTGGTGGGGCACTCCGTACTGTGCGCCGTCATAGGAGACGGCCTCCCACAGGGCGGGCACGAACGCGTCGGCCTCCTCCTGCGTGAAGTAGTCGGTGATGTCGAGCAGCTGCTCCTGGCTCGAGTAGACGCCGAGGTTGCCGTAGTCGACACGGAAGATGTCGGGGGCGTCGCCGGAGGCGAGCTGCGCGTCGATGTTGCTGAACATCTGGTCGTAGGGAACCACGTTCAGGTCGATGGTCACCCCCTCATTCTCGTCCTCGAACTGGGCGATGAGCTGCTCGAACGCGGCCTGCTCGGTCTCGCTCGCCCAGGTGGTGAAGGTCAGGGTCTGGGGCTCGCCCTCGCCGGAGTTGCCGCCGCCGCCGCCGAAGCCGGCACAGCTGGACAGGAGGAGCCCGCCCGCAGCGAGGACGCTGGCGGTGCCCAGGAGCTTTTTGCTGTGGTGCACGTTGTTCCCTTCGAGAGATCAGTCGACCCGCCGCGGAAGAGGTGCCGCGTCGCGCCCGTGGTTCTCGGAAGTATGACTGACCGGCGACGAAATAGTCAATAACTTCCAAACTCTGCGCGTTTCTGATTGAATCTGCTCATATCGCTGCGTCCGGCAGTCGGACGAGCGATGCCTGCAACAACGTGAGGACGTGCCGATGACCGACACAGCCGCGCTCCCGGGCGCGATCACCACCGCCGAGCTGACCAGCCAGCCCGAGATGTGGCGACAGGCGCTCAGCCTGCCCTCCGACGTGCTCGGGCTGCTCCCCCAGGCGGGCGAGAAGGTGCTCGTCGTCGGCTGCGGAACCTCGTACTACATCGGCGACTCCTACGCCTACCTCCGCAACGACGCGGGAGTCGGCCGCACCCGCGCCGCCATCCCCACCGAGCTGAACTGGGTCGACGACGACGAGCACATCGTCGTCATCTCGCGCTCCGGCACGACCGCCGACGTCATCGACATCGTCGAGCGCTACCAGTCGACCCACCGCATCACCGCGATCATCGGCGATCTCGACACGCCGCTCGGCGAGCTCGTGCCCCGCCGGGTCCACCTCGGGTTCGCGGACGAGAAGTCCATCGTGCAGACGCGGTTCGCGAGCACCGTGCTCACGACGCTGCGGGCATCCATCGGCGCAGTCCCCGACTCGCTCGTCGACGACGCCGTCGCCGCCCTCGCGGCGGACCTGCCCATGGATCCCGCCGACGTGCGCCACGTCGTGTTCCTCGGCCACCGCTGGACCTCGGGCATCGCCCAGGAGGCCGCCCTCAAGATCCGCGAGTCGGCCGGATTCTGGACCGAGGCCTACCCGGTGTGGGAGTACCAGCACGGCCCCATCTCGTGCGCGGGCCCCGGCTCCCTCGTGTGGGTTCTCGGCGAGGTCCCCGACTCGGTCGCCGCCGACGTGCTCGAGACCGGAGCGACGCTGCACGGCGCCACCCTCGACCCGCAGGCGAGCCTCGTCATGGCGCACCGACTCGCCGTGGCGCTCGCGGCGTTGCGCGGTCGCAACCCGGATACTCCCCCCTTCCTGAACCGCTCGGTCCTCTCCGTCGACTGATGCCGGTCGTCCAGGTCTTCGCCCCCGAGGCCGGCGACGTCGCCGCCCTGCTCGCCGAGCTCGCCGACGGCGTCGCTCACGCGTTAGGCCTCGGGGGCGGGGATGTCATCGCGACGTTCGTGCCCGTCTCCGCGACCGTCGCGTCGGGTGGGGGCCCGGGTGCCGGCTCGGACTCGTGGCCGATCGTCGCGTTCCACGGGTCGCGACGCGGAGGCGACCTCGAGGCGGGGGCAGTGGCGGCAGCCGAGGCGGCGGTGCGCTCGTGGGCACGAGAGGCGGGCATCCCGACCGGCGGGGTCTGGACCGAGTGGGTCGAGCCCGGGCTCGGGGCCTAGAGTGGCGGCCATGGGTCGGCTTCTCGTGGTGGGAGAACTGTGCGTCGACCTCATCGTCGAGCTCGACGGGCCCATCGACTTCGGGCAGGCCGAGCGGATCGTTCCCTCGACGACTCTCGCGATGGGGAGCTCCTCGGCGATCACGGCGTGCGGTGCCGCGCGCCTCGGCGTGCCCACGTCGCTCGTCTCCGTGCGCGGCGACGACGTCTTCGGCCGCTTCCTCGCGAGCGAGCTCGATCGGCTCGGCGTGGAGCAGAGCCAGGTGCGCGTGGATGCCTCCACCCCCACCGGCTCGTCCACGCACCTCACCCGCCCCGACGGCGACCGCGCCATCCTCACCGCGATGGGGTCGATCGGGGCCGTCAGGGCCGAGGACGTGGACCTCGCGGGCGCCGCTCGGATTCACGTCGGGAGCTACTTCCTGCAGCACGCGCTGTGGCCGGGACTGCCCGGTCTCTTCGCCGAGGCCCGCGCTCGCGGCATCCCCACCTCGCTCGACCCGAACTTCGACCCCGCCGAGACGTGGGACTCCGGGCTTCTGCCGCTCCTCGAGCACGTCGATGTGCTGTTCTGCAACGAGCAGGAGGCGACGGGCATCACGGGGGAGGAATCGCTCGATGCCGCCATCGACGCGCTGCTGGCCGCGATGCCGGCGGATGCGCGGGTGATCGCGAAGCGCGGGGCCGAGGGCGCGGTGCTCGCGAGCGGGGATGCCCGCACGCTCGCCACCGCGCCGGCGCTCGAGTGGCCTCTCGTCGACACGGTCGGTGCGGGTGACAGCCTCGCCGCGGGATACCTCGCGGCGATACTCCGCGGCCTCCCACCGACGGAGGCGCTGCGCTGGGGCGTCGCGGCCGGGACGCTCTCGACTCGCGCGGCGGGTGGCACCGGACAGCAAGCGACGGCCGAGGAGGCCGAGCGATTCGCTCGGCTCTCGACCGTCGCCTGACCTCGAGGGCACCACCCCGATCGAGGCCCTTGCAGCCCTTCGCAGGCTCGCGGTGGATCACCGCGCTTGGAGGACCCTCGCGCCACCCGGGCTCGGTGTCGTCTTCCACGTCCGCAACGGGAACTCTGCATTCTTGCCGGACCACGTTCTGGGGGGACGAACCGACTGCAGTGAACCCTCGTCTGGACGACGTGAGCTTCGGGCGGCGCGAGGGAGCTTGCGCCGAGGGGATCCGGCTCCGATGTCGCGCCACCCGGCGGTTCCATCAGGGCCTTCTGCCCCTCTTCTGATTAGTGAGAGGGGCGTCGGCCCGAGTCATGACGCGAGCGTGGAAAAAAAGTCCTACGAGTTGTCGGCGACCGGAACGGCGCCCGTGGCGAGGGACTCGTGATGGTGGATGACCTCGGCCACGATGAAGTTCAGGAACTTCTCCGCGAACGCGGGGTCGAGGTGCGACTCCTCCGCGAGCGCCCGCAATCGCGCGACCTGAACGGCCTCGCGATCGGGGTCCGAGGCGGGCAGCCCCGTACGGGCCTTGAGCACGCCGACCTGCTGGGTGAACTTGAAGCGCTCGGCGAGCAGGTGCACGAGCGCGGCGTCGATGTTGTCGATGCTCTGGCGCAGGGCCAGGAGCTCCGCGGGCGTGGTCTCGCTCATGCCCCCAATCTACCTGCGAAGCTGGGGTCATGAGGCGCTCCGCGGTCCTGTACTTCGCCGCCGATTTCGCCTCGCTCCTCGGCAACTCGGCCATCGGCCTCGTGCTGCCGTGGCTCGTTCTGGTGCGCACGGGCGACCCCGCGGCCGCGGGGCTCGTGGCCGCAGCATCCGCCGCTCCCGGCTTCGTCGCGGCGATCGTCGGCGGCGCCCTCATCGACCGGCTCGGGAGACGGCGCGTGACGATCCTCGCCGACGTCGGGAGCGCCGTCGCGGTGGCGCTGCTGCCCGTCGTGGATGCGACGCTCGGCCTCTCCGTGGCGTGGTTCGTGGGCCTGGGCATCCTGGGCGCTCTGTTCGATGTGCCGGGCATGACCGCGCGCGACGCGCTGCTCCCCGACGTCGCGCGCGCCTCGGGCCTGCCGATCGACCGGGTGTCGGGCATCCGGGAGTCGCTGTTCGGGGCGTCGTTCCTCGCCGGGCCGCTGCTCGCGGGAGCCGGGCTCGCCGTGCTGCCCGCGCCTACCGTGCTGTGGCTGACGGCCGGATGCTCCGCTCTCGCCGCGCTCCTGACGCTCGCTCTCCCCCGCACCGTCGGGGCGACCCCCGCCGAGCGACCGAAGCAGGCGGGCTGGGCCGCCCTGCGAGAGGGACTCGGCACCCTGCGCGGCAGCCCCGTCGCACTGGCGACGACGCTCCTCGCGGTCGGCTCGGTGCTCGCGATCAGCCCGCTGCAGGGGGTCGTGCTCCCGGTGCTGTTCGAGGCGATCGATGCTCCGGGGCTGCTCGGCCTCACCCTCGCGACGTTCGCGGTCGGACTCATCGGCGGGTCGCTCGGCTACGGCCCTCTCGCAGGGCGGATCGGTCGGCGGCGGGTGCTCGTGACGGCTCTCACGGTGTCGCTCGTCGGGGTGGCGGCGTTCGCGGTCGCGCCGATCCCCGCCGTCGCTTTCGGCGCGGCGGTGTGCGTCGGCTTCGGCTTCGGGGTGCTCAACCCGATGTTCCCGGTGCTCGTGGCGGAGCGCATCCCGGAGTCCGCCCGCGGTCGCGTGCTGGGCCTGCAGAACGCCGGCTACCTCGCGGCGTTCCCCCTGGGCGTGCTGCTTGCCGGGCTCGTCGTGAGCTGGGGCGGGGTGCAGGCCGGGGCGGTGGCGACGGCGGCGGTGTGGGCGGTCATCGTGGTGCTCGCCCTGCGGGCGCGCGGGCTGCGCGACCTCGAGCCGGTGCCGGCGCCGGCCCCTCCCACCTCCTAACCCTGTTTCTCAGGAATATCCGGGTACCGAGTGCACTATCCACTCGGCGGCGGCATATTCCTGAGAAACAGGGTGGGCGGGATGCTCAGCCACGCCTACTCGAACGCGGCGAGCCGCTCCTCGAGCCGGGCGCGCACCTCGGGCCACTCGTCGACGAGGATCGAGTACACCGCGGTGTCCCGCCACGAGCCGTCCGCGCGCAACTGGTCGCGGCGCACGATGCCCTCGAAAGTGGCGCCGAGCTTGAGGATCGCCGCCCGGGAGCGGGAGTTCAGGGCATCCGCCTGCAGCTTGACGCGGCCGAAGCCGGCATCGAAGGCCTCGCCGAGCATGAGGAGCTTGGCCTCGGGGTTCACGGCCGTGCCCCACACCGACGGCGACCACGCCGTCCAGCCGATGTGCGCGTGCTCGCGCGCCTCGTCGAAGTCGCCGAGGGTCGAGGTGCCGACGAGCCGGCCGTCGGGCAGCCGCGCGGCGTAGACGTTGTTGCGCTCGAGCGCGTAGTAGCCGTCGGCGAACTCGAGGAAGCCCTCGAGGGTCGAGCGATACCCGGCCGGACCACCGCCGTAGCCGCCCGCGAAGACCTCCGGGGTGCCGATCGCCACGAAAAGCTCGGGGAGCGCATCCCGCGTCAGCGGTTCGAGGCGGATGAACCGGCCCTCGATCGTGCGAGGTGCGGGTCTCGTGGCTGCCATCCCACTATCCTCGCAGCGTGAACAACTCTTGGGTTCGGACTCCGCTCGTGCGCGTCGCGGCGTCGGCGGTCTCCTGGTTCGGTTTCGCCCTCGCGTTCGGCCTCCTCTACCAGGTGGCGCTCGCGGTCATCGCGCTCGGCGGGTACTGCGCGAGCGGCGGCCCCTACGAGATCGCCGTGGAGTGCCCCGAGAACGTCGTCGCCTTTGCGCCCCTCAGCATCTTCGGCGGGCTGATCGCCGTCGGCATCGGCGTCTTCTTCTCGAACGGGTTCGGCGCACAGCTGACGGCGTGGGCGTGGGCGATCCTGTTCATCGGCCTCGCAGTGCCCTTCGCGATCGGCGGCGGGGTCAGCAACTGGTTCGTGTGCGTATTGTTCGTGCTCATGGGCGCGGCGCCGCTCGTGCTCGAGTTGCGCGCGAATGCGGCGCGGGCGTTCATCGGCTCGCGCACCGCGGGCGGCGAGGCCTTCGCGTTCAGGAACGGCGACCGCCGCTCCCTCATGTCGATGACCGCGCCGGCGGAGGGCACCGTCACGCCGAACGCGGGTCACGCGCTCGCAGGGTTCCTCGTGCCTGCGGTCTCGGCCGCGCTCGGCGTGCTCCTCGCGATCAGCTGGTTCCGCGCGAGCTGAGGGCGGCGAGCTCGACCGCGAGGTCGCGCAGCGCGAGCGCCTGGAGCCAGCGGTCGCCCTCCTCGACGCCGTCGCGGGCCGGCGCGTAGTAGTTGACCGGCGAGAGCAGTTCCGGCACGAAGACGACCTCGCCGCGGGCGCGGGAGAACGTGCGCGACCACAGCTCGCGGAAGTGCTCCACGAACGGGGCGTCGGGGTACGCCGTGACATCCACCTGGATGCTCCCCGGCGAGCCGATGCGGCCGTGGATCAGCTCGACGCGCTCGAACACGGGCTCGAGCATCCCGAGCTTCGCGTCCCAGTCGCCGTAGACCATCTCGACGCCGGTGTACCAGTGGGAGAAGTCGCCCGTGAGCCGCAGGCCGGGGTGCCGCTCGATGAGGCGCACGGTGCGCCACGGGTCCTGCGTGATCGTGGCGCGGTGGGTCTCGACGAGCATCGCGACGCCGGTGCGGATGCCCGCTGCCTCGATCTCGTCGAGCAGGGCATCCGCGTCCTGGTCGCTCTCGAAGCCGGTGCCCACGTGGAGGGAGACGCGGCTCGCGCCGAGCTCGGCGTGGGCCTCGGCGATCCGGGTCGCGTCGCCCGGTGCGACCACGCGACCCATCCCGGCGTACTCGAGGCCGGCAGCGGTGGCGAGCTGAGCGGTACCGCGTAACCGCCGCCCGGGACGGGCGTCGGCGCTGGCGTCGCGGCGAAGGCCAGAAATGGCCTTCGCTCCTAGCTCCAGCGCGCCTTGGGCAAGCACGAACCCCTCGGCCCGCGCCGCCGCATAGCGCTCCGACGGCGGCACCTGCCCGAGCTCCGAGTGCTCGGGCAGGTCCGCGAGGGTGTCGGTGTGGATGCCGAGGACGAGCCGATCGCTCAGACCGGGCGCCCGTTCGGCTTCGTCGCGACGTTGCCGGCGCTGCAGTACGAGCCGGGGCTGTGCACGCCGTGGGCGACGCGCAGTTCGAATTCGGCGTCGTCGGTCAGCTCGGGCTCGAAGCGCTCGGAGACGTTCCACGCGAAGCCCGGGGTGCCGGGGTTCTGGCGCTGCCACTCGGCGCGGCCGAGGGCGATGAGGCGCAGGCGCTGGTCGACGAACGAGGCATCCCACGGGCCCTCCGCGAGGATCTGCTCGGCCGAGCGGAACTCGTAGTAGATGGTGCGGCGCAGCTTGTTGGCGAGCGTCGCCTCCGAGCCGTGCACGAGCATGACGTCGTGCACGAGCACGTCGCCGGGGTTGAGCTCGGTCTGGATGACACCGGGCGCATCCCACCCGTACTCCTCCTGCAGCTGGCACACGTCCACGATCTGCTTGTGCGACCCCGGGGCGACGCGGAGCGATCCCGCCCCCTTGCGGCTCTCGTCGAGGTACACGTCGACGTTGAAGATGCGGAAGTTGCGGGGGTGCACCGCGTCCTGGTGCCAGTCGATGGGGGCGCCATCGCCGGTGTTCTTGAAGACGAGCGACTCGTAGGTGGGCACGAAGTTGGGACCGGCGAGGCTCTCCGCGATGCCGAGCATCTCGGGGCTGCCGAGCAGTTCGAGCGACGCGGCCTCCTGCTTGTTGTGCAGGTAGTTGATGCGGAACAGCACTCGGCCGGAGGGACGGGTCGCGAAGTTGTAGTCGCCGTCGCCGTCGGTCTCGTTCTCGAGGGCGTGTCCGTCGGCGATCCAGCGGGTGCTCGCATCCTGCAGCTTGGCGAGGAGGTCGGCGGGGATGCGGTTGCGCAGGATCACGTAGCCGTGCTCGTCGAAGTGGGCGATCTCCTCGGGGGTGAGGTGGTAGTCGCGGGGCGTGACCGTCGGCGTCGACGGGGAGATGGTGGTCGTCATGCAGCCACAGTAGGGTTGGGATTCCCGCGGAGCATCCGGCTTCCGCCCCGACGATTCCGGAAAACCACCGTGCCTGATCTCGTCGAACCCGCCCAGCACGGCGACACGTTCGGGTTCTCCGCGTGGCGCGGGAGGCCGTGGGTGATGCCCGCGCCGCACGCGCACAACGACATCGAGATCAACGTGTGCCCCGACGAGCTCGTCTACGAGTCCGGTGGCCGCACGACCGTCTTCCCTGCCGGGGTGCCGTGCGCGTTCTGGGGCGCCCGACCGCACCAGCTCATCCAGGCGGGCGACGACTTCGCGTTCGTCACCGTGCCGCTCGCGCAGTTCATGTCGTGGGGCGTGCACGAGTCGATCGCGGACGGCCTCCTGCACGGCGCACTCCTGATCGGAGACGACCGGATGCCGCTGCTCGACTCCTTCGAACGCTGGGCCCACGACCTCGGCTCGCCGTCCGCGCTCGGGCACCGCGCCGCCGCCCTCGAGGTGGAGGCACTGCTCTACCGGATGGCCGGGGGCACGTGGGCATCGACTGTTCCGGCGGGGGATCGGTCATCCCGCGACCTCGACCGCGCGAGCCGCATGGCGTCGTTCATCGCCGAGCACGCCGGGGAGGACATTCGGCTCGCCGACATCGCGGCGTCGATCCCGCTTCACCAGAACCGAGCATCCGCACTGTTCCGGTCGGTCTTCGGGACCTCGGTGACGGCGTACCTCGGGCAGTTCCGGGTCGCGGAGGCGCAGCGGCTGCTGCTCACCACCGACCTGACGTCGGCGGCGGTCGCCGGGCGCGCGGGCTTCCAGTCGCTGAGCGCCTACCACGAGACGTTCGTGCGGGTGGCGGGCGTCACGCCGTCGCAGTGGCGCGCGGCGAACCGGCGGGGGTGACTCGCAGAGCTCGACGCGCGCGGGAGGTGCTGCCGACCGCGGGAGCAGCGGCACCAGCGCGCGGCACTAGCCCCCGCGCGGGCGGGATCGCAAGGACATCAGCAGCCACGCCGCACCCCACCCGATCCCCGCGCCGAGGGTGTTCGTGATGAGGTCGTTCACGTCGGCCGTACGCCCGAGATCGGACACGTACTGCACGACCTCGATCGTGAGCGAGACCGCGAGTCCCGCGGCGAGCGCGAGCACGAGCCGCCACCCGAGTGTCGCGAGCAGCAGCCCCAGCGGCACGAAGACCCCGGTGTTGAGGATCGCGTCGAACGCCGATCCGCGACCGTCGGGCCAGGGCACGAGGTTGAGGCGCACGCCGCGACCGGTGCCCGGGCGCACCGTCATGAACACGGTGGCGAGCATCCACACGACCACTGCCGCCCACGCGAGGCGACGACCGCGCGCGTGGGTGATGGCACGCACCACCCCGTACACCGCGAGCGCGACGAGTACCGCTGCGAACAGCGGATAGGCGAACCGGTCGGTCACACCAGGTCGTGCCGCACGACGATCGCGTCTCGCGACGGCCCGACGCCGATCGCCGAGATGCGCGCCCCGCTCATGGCCTCGAGGGCGAGGATGTAGTCCTGCGCGTTCTTCGGGAGGTCCTCGAAGGAGCGGGCGCCCGAGATGTCCTCGGACCAGCCGGGGAACTCCTCGTAGATGGGCTTCGCGTGGTGGAAGTCGGACTGGTTGACGGGCATCTCGTCGAAGCGCTCACCGTTGACGTCGTAGGCGACGCACACGGGGATCGTCTCGAGGCCGGTAAGGATGTCGAGCTTCGTGATGACGTAGTCGGTGATGCCGTTGATGCGCGCCGAGTACCGGGCGATCGGGGCGTCGTACCAGCCGGTGCGGCGCGGGCGACCCGTCGTCGTTCCGAACTCGAAGCCGCGCGTGCGCAGCCAGTCGCCCGACTCGTCGTGCAGCTCCGTCGGGAACGGGCCCGCCCCGACGCGAGTGATGTAGGCCTTCGCGATGCCGATGACGCGGTCGATGCGGTTCGGCGCAACGCCCGAGCCGGTGGATGCCCCGCCCGAGGTCGAGTTCGACGAGGTGACGAACGGGTAGGTGCCGTGGTCGACATCGAGCATCGTCGCCTGCCCGCCCTCGAAGACCACGGTCTTGCCGGCGTCGAGCGCCTGGTTGAGCAGGAGCCCGGTGTCGGCGACCATGGGGCGCAGGCGGTCGGCGTAGGAGAGCAGGTCGTCCACGATCTCATCGACGGAGATCGCTCGACGGTTGTAGATCTTGACCAGCAGGTGGTTCTTCTGGTGGAGCGCGCCCTCGACCTTCTGGCGCAGGATGTTCTCGTCGAAGAGGTCCTGGATGCGGATGCCGACCCGGTTGATCTTGTCCGCGTAGGCCGGACCGATGCCGCGGCCGGTGGTGCCGATCTGGCGCTTGCCGAGGAAGCGCTCCGTGACCTTGTCGAGGGTGCGGTGGTACTGCGTGATGACGTGGGCGTTCGCGCTCACGACGAGCTTCGAGACATCCACTCCGCGGCTCGCGAGCGCGGTGAGCTCGTCAAACAGCACCTCGATGTCGACGACGACGCCGTTGCCGATGACCGGAACGACGCCGGGGGTGAGGATGCCCGACGGCAGCAGGTGGAGTGCGTACTTCTGGTCGCCGACGACGACGGTGTGCCCGGCGTTGTTACCGCCGTTGAACTTGACGACGTAGTCGATGCGGTCGGCGAGGAGGTCGGTGGCCTTGCCCTTGCCCTCGTCGCCCCACTGGGCGCCGATGATGACGATTGCTGGCACGGGGGCTCCCTTGAGTCGGGCCGCGGTGGTGGTCGCGGCGGCATCGGGCGACGCCGATGCGGGTGGGGATTACGCCTCAGTCTACCGGCGGGCCGTGCGACGCGACTGCAGGAGCACGAGCACGCCGCCGAGTGCGAGCAGGGCGGCGATCGGCGCCGCGGGCGCCCACGGAGTCGACCCGGTCGCCGCGAGCTGGGGCGCGACCGGGATGGGCACGCCCACGTAGAGGAGGATGCGGTAGGTGGCGCCCGATCGCTCGCCGCCCGGCGGGGTGCACGCGAGGGCGTAGCTGACGTCGAGGACGCCGACGAACTCGGTGCCCTCCTTCAACCCGATCTGGATGGGACCACCGGTGCCGTTGGGCGGCCCGACCACGAAATCGTCGTTCTCCGGCACCGAGGTGACGCGGATCTCGCACTCGGAGTAGCGCGGCCAGTAGAGGCCCGGCAGCTCGAACTCGCCCATGCCGCCGCCCGCGGGGATCGCGATCTGGGCGGGCACGGCCGCGGCCGGCCAGACGACTTCCGACGAGACGCCGAAGTACGCGGCGAGGTAGTAGGAGCGCTGCGTGCCGTCGCCCAGGTCGGCGACGAGGGTGACGGGAGCGACTGCGGGGGTGTCGTTCGCTGCCGTCACCGTGATGCTCGGGATCGACCCCGCGGTCTCCGTCCAGGAGACGTCCGCGGCGGAAGGGTTGTTCGTCACCGCGAGCGAGCCGCTCGGCCCCACGCACAACCCGGGGATTGCGAACGTCGCCTCACCCCCGGCCGCGGCCTCGATCATCGTCGTCGACGGGTCGGGCAGTGCGGGAGTGCACGCGGCCGACGCGGGACTCGCGGCGAGGACGACCCCGCCGAGGCCGATCACGGCGGCGGTGCTGAGAGCGATCAATCGGCGCACGGTGGCCTCTCGGGTCCGAAGGGTGCTGCGGTCGAGCCGAGCCTAGCGGCGGGTCGACGCCCACCGATAGCGGCGCTCAGCGTTCACGCTCCCAGCGCGGCGACGAGCTTGTCGGGGAAGCTCCCGTCGGTCACGAGCGCGACGCGGCAGGTGGCCCCGGGCTGGTCCGGGAAGCCCCGGTAGCGACCACGCGTGTCGACGATGGTCGCACCGCGTCCCGGCCCGTCGCTGCAGTCGACCTCGACGTGCAGGAGCGGGAACACGCTCGGCACCATCTCCCCGGTGAGGATGCCCGCCGCGAGCGCATCGTGGCAGGGGGAGCACCGCCGTCCGTAGGACTCGAAACCGTATCCGCCGAAGTAGAAGTCCGTCGTCGCGGCAACGAACCGCGTCACGGGGGTGTTGGCGGCGACGAGCCGCTCGCGGTGCTCCTCGGTGACGATCTCCGTCATCGTCACATCCAAGGGCACGAGCGTCGTCGGCCACGGGGCGCCGAGCACGCGGCGCGCCGCCTCCGGGTCGTGGATGATGTTCGCCTCCGCCGCGGGGGACTGGTTGCCCGCGACATCCGCCGCTCCCCCCATGATGACGAGGTCGACGACGCGCTCGGTGAGGTCATCGATCGCGTCGAGCGCGTGCGCGACGTTCGTGAGCGGGCCGACTGCGAGCATCCGGAGCCGACCGCGGTAGCGCGCCGACAGCTGGTCGATGAGTTCGACCGCGGACAGGGATGACACGCTCGTCGACACCTCCACGGGCAACCCCGAGTCGCCCAGCCCGTCGCCGCCGTGCACGTGCGTGGCGAGGTAGGTGACCTCGCCGACGAGCGGGTTCTCCGCCCCGATGGCGACGGGGATGTCCTCACGGCCGACCAGCTCGAGCACGCGGATCGAGTTGTGCGCGCACTGAGCGGCGGTGTTGTTGCCGAACACGCTCGTGATTCCGACGACGTCGATGTCATCGCGGTGCAGGAGGTACAGCAGGGCCATGGCGTCGTCGACGCCGGTGTCGCAGTCGACCAGGACGGGGGTTCGTTCGCTCACGGGAGCCTCTCGCACGTCGGGCACCGCGTCGTGCCCGTTCGTCGAGCCTACCGAGCGTGCTCCCGCACCCATGAGTGCATCACGATGGCCGCCGCGGCCGACGCGTTGATGCTGCGCGTCGACCCGTACTGGGTGATCTCCACTGCCATGTCTGCCGCGGAGAGCGCCTCCGCGGAGAGTCCCGGCCCCTCCTGGCCGAAGAGCAGGATGCACCGTTCCGGCAGCACCGTCGACTCGATCGGCACGCTCCCCTCGACGTTGTCGACCGCGACGATAGGCAGTTCGTGCTCTCGCGCCCACGCGACGAGATCGGCGATGTCCGGGTGGTGGAGCACGTGCTGGTACCGGTCGGTCACCATCGCGCCGCGCTTGTTCCAGCGTCGGCGACCCACGATGTGCACCGCCTCGGCGAGGAAGGCGTTGGCCGAGCGGACGATCGAGCCGATGTTGAGGTCGTGCTGCCAGTTCTCGATCGCCACGTGGAACGGATGCCGCCGCTCATCCAGGTCGGCGACGATCGCCTCCACGCTCCAGTACCGGAACCGGTCGACGACGTTACGCGTGTCGCCCTTCTCGAGCAGCTCGGGGTCGTAGCGCGGGTCGTCCGGCCACTGCCCCTGCCACGGTCCGACGCCGTGTGTCGTGAGCTCGTGGCTGGGGTTGTCGGTCACGACTCCGAGGGTAGCCCTCTGTTAATGTCGGGGGATGCACGAGCCCTGGTCGCCCGATGGCCCGAGCCGAGTCATCCGGGGCGACAACCTCGAGGTCATCCGCGCGCTGCCGGACGCGAGCTTCCGACTCGTCTACCTCGACCCGCCGTTCAACACGGGCCGCACCCAGCGACGCCAGACGATCACGACCACGCGCAACCCGGAGGGCACCCGCGGCGGTTTCAAAGGCGAGCGCTACGACGTCGTCAAGACCACGCTCTACCGCTACGACGACCGCTTCGAGGACTACTGGGAGTTCCTCGAGCCGAGGCTCGCCGAGGCGTGGCGGCTGCTCGACGACCGGGGCACCCTCTACCTGCACCTCGACTACCGGGAAGCCCACTACGCGAAGGTCGCACTCGACGCGCTCTTCGGTCGCGAGAACTTCCTCAACGAGATCATCTGGGCCTACGACTACGGCGCCCGCACGAGGAGCCGGTGGCCGGCCAAGCACGACACGATCCTCGTCTACGTGAAGGACCCGGCCCGCTACTACTTCGACAGCGAGTCCGTCGATCGGGAGCCGTACATGGCGCCCGGGCTCGTCACCCCCGAGAAGGTCGCGCTCGGCAAGCTCCCCACGGACGTGTGGTGGCACACGATCGTGTCGCCGACCGGTCGCGAGAAGACGGGGTACGCGACGCAGAAGCCGGAGGGGATCCTGCGCCGCATCATCCAGGCCTCCAGCGCGCCGGATGACTGGGTACTCGACTTCTTCGCCGGCAGCGGCACCACCGGCGCCGTCGCCGCCGCGCTCGGGCGGCGCTTCGTGCTCGTGGACGAGAACCCCGACGCCGTCGAGGTCATGCGGGCCAGGCTGGGCGAGGAGGTGGTGTTCGGATGATGCACCTGAGGGTCATATCGCCCGCAGACCGTACGGATGAGGTGCTCGATCTGCTGACCCGCGACCCGGCGGTCGCGAACCTCGTGGTGCACCGCGGGGCGGCCATCGACCCCGCTGGCGACGTCGTCATCGGGGATGTCGCTCGAGAGTCCGCGGACGAGGTCGTCACCGCGCTCAAGCGCCTCGGCATCGCCTCGAGCGGCTCGATCGCCCTCGACGCCGTCGCCGTGGCGCTGTCGCACCGCGGCGCAGAAGCGGAGCACGCGGCCCCCGGCGACGGCGGCGACGCCGTCGTGTGGGACGAGATCGAGCAGCGCACCGGTGAGGAGTCGCGACTCTCGGTGACGTTCCTCCTCTTCCTCACCATCGCGACGATCATCGCCGGAATCGGGGTGCTGCTCGATCAGCCGATCCTCATCGTGGGAGCGATGGTCGTGGGGCCGGAGTTCGGACCGCTCGCGGCGTTCTGCGTGGGCGTCGTCCGCCGTCGGCCGCGCGTCATCCTGCGCTCGGTGATCGCGCTCGTCGTCGGGTTCGCGGTCGCCGTCGCGGTGACCATCCTGTCGACCCTGGGGCTGGATGCTCTGGGCCTCATCGACCGGCAGATGCTCCTCGACCCCCGCCCCCTCACCGACTTCATCTGGCGACCGGACGCGCTGTCGTGGATCGTCGGGTTCCTCGCGGGTGTGGCGGGCATCTTGTCGCTCACGACGGCCAAGTCGGGCGCGCTGGTCGGCGTGCTCATCTCGGTGACCACCGTCCCGGCGGCCGGCAACATCGCCGTCGCGATCGCCTACGGCGCGCCGGAGGAGGCCTGGGGCTCCGCCGGTCAGCTCGGCATCAACTTGGCGGCGATCGTCACGGCGGGCATCCTCACCCTTGCAGTGCAGCGCTGGACCGGGCGGCGGCGGCCGAAGGCCGTGACCAAGGCCGTGACCGGCCCGTAACAGCACCCCGGTACTCTGGTCGCATGGGCAACCGAGGCGAGATCGAGTGCTGGCTGACCGACATGGACGGCGTGCTCGTCCATGAGAACCACCCGATCCCGGGTGCGTCCGATCTGCTGCAGCAGTGGCGCGACCAGGGCAACCCCTACCTCGTGCTCACCAACAACTCGATCTTCACGCCGCGCGACCTGAGCGCTCGCCTCAAGGCGTCCGGCCTGTACGTGCCGGAAGAATCGATCTGGACCTCTGCCCTCGCGACCGCCGACTTCCTCGCGTCGCAGATGCCGGGCGGGAGCGCGTTCGTGATCGGCGAGGCCGGCATCACGACGGCGCTCCACGAGGCCGGCTTCGTGATGACCGAGTCCGACCCCGACTACGTCGTCGTCGGCGAGACCCGCAACTACTCGTTCGAGGCCATCACGAAAGCCATCCGGCTGATCGGCGGCGGGTCGCGCTTCATCGTCACCAACCCGGATGCCACGGGCCCGAGCGCCGACGGACCGCTCCCCGCCACGGGCGCCGTCGCCGCCCTCATCACCAAGGCGACCGGCAAGGAGCCGTACGTCGTCGGCAAGCCGAACCCGATGATGTTCCGCTCGGCGATGAACAAGATCGGCGCGCACTCCGAGAACACCGGCATGATCGGCGACCGCATGGACACCGACATCGTCGCGGGCATCGAGGCGGGACTGCACACCATCCTCGTGCTCACCGGCATCAGCGACCAGGCGGAGATCGAGCGCTACCCGTTCCGTCCCGACGAGATCATCGACTCCGTCGCCGACCTTCTCGCGACCGAGCCGTACGAGACCGACGCGATCTGACGCGTCGCTACTGCGCGGGCGCTTGCGGCTGCGCCACCGACGCGGTGAGGCTCTCGCCGGATGCGCGGCTCACGAAGCAGTAGAAGGTGCGATCGCCGTCATCCCACTCCGCGGCCGTTGCCGCGAAGCTCGCCGTCACCTGGATGTCGGCCGCCGTACCCGCGATCTGGTAGTTGATGACCGTCGGAGCGGTGCAGAGCAGGTTGATGCGCTTGGTGAGCTCCTCGACGCCGGGGTAGGCGACGGTCGCGTCATCCGGGAATGTGCCGCGGTAGACCATCTGCGCCGTGTGGGGCGTCGCGCAGTCCACGACGGTGTAGCGGTCCTGCCACGCGGACTCGTACGGGTCGAGGCACTCGCCGCCGAGCAGCTCGTCCCACTGGTATTCCCCGGGGGCGACGGGCCCGACCGGGAGAGGTCCGGCCGTCGCGGTCGGTGTGGGGCTCGGGCTCGCGGTCACGGCGGGCGCGGGCGCGGTCGAGGCGAGCCGCTGGCCGACGAGGAACAGCGCGACGAGCGCGAGCACCGCGACGAGGCCGAGCGCGACACCGATGAGGATCTTCTGCGTTGTCGAGATCGGCGCGCGCTCGCGCTTCGGTGGCTTCTCCCCCGGGGGCTGCGGCGGTGTCGGCGGCGGACCGCTGAAGACCTGGTCGCCGTCGTACTCGCGGAACTGCGAGTCGCCGAACAGGTCGTCGATCGACGACGGGGTCGGGGTCGGATTCGACTCGCCCGCGGGAGGCTCGAGGCCCACGATCTCGGCCTCGATGACCTCGGTGACGCCCTCGAGCGAGGAGTCGACCGGCTGAGCCTGCCACGGATCCCAGGGCCGCTGCTCCATCTCCTGGCCCGGGAACGCCTGCGTCGGCGCGTCCACCGGGAACGCCTGCGTCGGCGGCTCGGTCGGAAACGCCTGCGTGGGCGGCGGGGGCGGCGGGATGCTCGGCTCCGGCGGTGCGACGGGCGGCGAGTACGACGGCAGCGTCGGCTGCGGGATCACCGGAGGATCGGGGAGCACCGGCGGCGCGACGGGGGGCACGGGCGCGGCGGGCGGCGCCGACGGGGTGACGGGCGGCGCAGGCGGCACGGGCGGCGCAGGCGGCTCCGGCGCGGCGGGGGTCGGAGGCGCGGGGACGGCGTCGCCCGGAGTCAGTCCCCACTGAAACGGGGCACCCGCGCTCGGTGCAGAAGGAGAGGGAGCCACGAGCGGGGCGACCGGCGGCAGAACGGGAGGAGCGGGCGGCGCGACCGGCGGCTCAGGGACGACCGGGGGCACCGGAGCCGCGGGTGCTGCGGGAGGCGCGGGCGGGGTCGGGGGCACCGGCGGAACGGGGGCAGCCGGGGGCTCGGACTGCACCGGCGTCGCATCCGTGTCGAACTGGCTCGACAGCCAGTCGCTGCCGTCGAGCTCGTCCTTGTCCCTCTCGCTCATGTCCGCGGGAGCCCCAGATCGTCGAGGCCGATCGCGGCGAAGTACGGGTAGCCCTCGGCCTCGATGCGCTCGCGGGCGCCCGTGGCCCGGTCGACCACGACGGCGACGGCGGCGATCTGCGCGCCGACCTTCTTCAGCGCCTCGATCGCGGCGAGCGGCGACCCGCCCGTCGTGGAGGTGTCCTCGAGCACGATGACGCGCTTGCCCGCGAGGTCGGGGCCCTCGACCTGCTTGCCGCGGCCGTGGTCCTTCGGCTCCTTGCGCACGACGAACGCGTCGTACGAGAGTCCGCGCGCGGCGCCCTGGTGGAGGATCGCGGAGGCGATCGGGTCGGCCCCCATCGTCATGCCGCCGACGGCGGAGACATCCGGAACTCCGGCGATCAGATCGAGCATGACCTGCCCGATGAGCGGTGCGACGCGGTGGTCGAGGCTGACCTTGCGCAGGTCGACGTAGTAGCTCGCCTTCTTGCCGCTCGTGAGCGTGAAGTCCCCGTGGAACACGGCATCGGCGGAGATGTAGTCGATGAGCTGCTGCTTCGCGTCGGTCACCCAGCCAGCCTACTGAGGAGTCAGGGCGAGGGGATGCCCGCGAGCACGATGAGCGCGCTCGCAGCAACCATCACGGCGAAGGCGACGATCGAGATCACCACGGCGCGCTTCGCGTCCGTGCGGTTGGCCGCGACATCCTCGTCGAGCAGCTCGTCCCACTTCGTCACCCTCGAAGGATAAAACCTCACTACCGACATCGTCCTGCCCCAGTAGAGGGGAGGACCGGCCGTGGTTCCCGCGTCGGTCGATGCTTGTAGCGTGGATCCCATGCGTGTTGCGACCTGGAACGTGAACTCGATCCGCACCCGAGTCGGCCGCGTCGTGGACTGGCTCGGCCGCGAGGACGTCGACGTGCTCGCCATGCAGGAGATCAAGTGCACGGAGGCGCAGTTCCCGTTCGACGCGTTCGCGGAGGCGGGCTACGAGGTCGAGCTGCACGGCCTCAACCAGTGGAACGGCGTCGCCTTCGCGAGCCGGCTGGGCTTCGAGGATGTCACGGTCGGCTTCGACCGCGCGCCCGGCTTCGGCAAGGCGCTCGACGACGGCAGCCTTCCGAAGGAGGCCCGAGCGCTCGGCGTGACCGTCGCGGGAGTGCGGCTGTGGAGCCTCTACGTTCCCAACGGGCGCGAGCTCGACAACCCCCACTACCCGTACAAGCTCGAGTGGCTCGCCGGTCTGGCAGCGGACACGAGGGACTGGCTGGCCGAGCATCCGGACACCCCGCTCGCGCTCATGGGCGACTTCAACATCGCCCCCTTCGACCACGACGTCTGGGACATCGGCGTCTTCGCCGGCAAGACGCACGTCAGCCAGCCCGAGCGGGACGCGTTCGCCGCGCTCGAAGCGGCCGGCCTCGTCGACGTCGTCCGCAAGCGCGGTGTCGAGGGCTACACCTACTGGGACTACCAGCAGCTGCGGTTCCCGCGGAACGAGGGGATGCGCATCGACTTCATCCTCGGCTCGAAGCCGTTCGACGACCTCGTGCTCGAGGCGCGCATCGACCGCAACGAGCGCAAGGGCGACGCCCCGAGCGACCACGTTCCCGTCGTCGTCGACCTCGACCTCGAGACCGAGGACGAGGACGACCGCCCGATGTTCCTCTAGGGGGCGAGCAGCGCCGCCACCACCACGAGCGCGGGCAGCGAGAGCACCGTCGTGATGAGCACGATGTCGCGCGCCATGATCACGCCGCGGCCATAGCGCTGGGCGTAGTTGAACACGTTCTGGGCGGCCGGCAGCGCCGCGAGCACGACCGCCGCGAAGAGCGGAAGCCCGGTGAGGCCCACCCCGAAGTAGCCGAACGCCCACGCGATCGTCGGCATGAGGGCGAGCTTGAGGGATGACGCGAGCAGCACGTCGCGGCGGGACGAGCCCGGCGCGAGGGGCCGCTGGCCGTGCAGCGACATCCCGAACGACACGAGCATCACCGGGACGGCCGCGGCGCCGATGATGCGGAACGGCTGCATGACCTCGTCGGGCGGCGTCCACTGCAGCGCCGATACGAGCACGCCGAGGGCGGAGCCCACGATGATCGGATTGCGGAACGGGCGGAGCAGGATGCGGCCGATGGACCCTCCACCGTGCTGCTGCACGTCCAGGGCGGTGAGCGCGACGGGGGCGAACACGAGCAACTGGAGGAGCACGACCGGGGCGGCGAACGCGGCATCCCCGAGCACGAATACGGCGACGGGGATGCCCATGTTGTTCGCATTGACGTAGCCCGAGCCGAGCGAGCCGATGATCGACTCCGAGAGCTCGCGGCGCCAGAGCAGTCTCGCGATCGTGAAGAACACGAGCCCGGAGCCCACCGCCGCGACGAAGGACACGAGCAGCTGCGAGGAGAACAGCACGTGGATGTCGGCGTCGGCGAGCACGGTGAAAAGCAGGCACGGCGACGCGACGTAGAACGCGAAGCGCCCGAGGACGAACTGCGCGTGCTCGCCCAGCACGCCGGAGCGGCCGACGATGTAGCCGATGAGGATGATCGTCGCGATGACCGCGAAACCGATGAGGACCCCGATCACGATTCCCCTCGCGGTGTCGACAGGCGCAACTCGAGCGACCGCGGGAGCGCCGCACCATAGTATCGAGTAATGAGCGACACCACGGTTCCGGACGCGGGGACCGACCCCCGCATCTCCTCGAGCCCCGTCGTGACGAAGGTGTTCGACGACATCCTCGCTGCCGTCAACCGGGGCGACCTGCTGCCCGGTCAGCGCATCAGCGACGCCGAGCTCGCCCAGAGGTTCGGCGTCTCCCGCACGCCTGTCCGCGAGGCCCTCCAGCGGCTGCGCGACATCGGGGTGATCGAGGCATCCGCGAGCCGCTTCACCCGCGTCGCGGACGTCACGCCGCAGCAGACCCTGCAGGCGTACATCGTGTGGCAAGCGCTCTTCACCGCGGTGCTCGAGGAGGTCGTGCCCGGGTTCGTCCCGGAGCAGGTGGAGTCGCTGCGTGCCGCGCACGAGGACTTCCTCGCGGGCCTCGCCGACCACTCGGCTCAGCACATGGCGACGGCGAACTTCCTGTTCGTGCAGCACATCGCGGAGCACTCGCGCAATGCGGTGCTGCAGCGCGCGCTCGTCTCCGTGGTGCACATCATTCGGCTCGGCAGCCTGCACCTTCCGGAGTACGTCGATGTGGAGTCGATCAGCCGGGCTCAGTCGCTGCTCATCACCGCGTGCGAGTCGCGCGACCTCGGTGTCGCGCTCGAGGCGATGCGCGTGCTGCGGAGCATCCGAATTCCGCAGAACTGAGCCGCGACTCAACAAAAGCGCGCGCTTGCGCCGCGTGACGCACGATTCCGTCGTGAATCGCAACCAAACGCCTCAACCTCGCGGTTAGCCTCGAATGGACAACCGATTTCGAGGACGGAGGTGACCCATGTCGCGAACGCAGAGCGCCATCATTGGAGAACCCGAGGTCCTCGAGGACCGGGCACTCGAGACCCGACCGGACTGGCTCGAGATCAAGGCGGCCGCGACCGCGCTCCAGCCGCTGCAGTCGCACGACGGCAGCATCGAGGATGCCGCGAGCCACGGTGTCGCGCGGCAGCAGGTCGACCGCATCCGCGCTGCCCTGCCCGCGTTCGCGGAGCTCCTGCCACACGACGCCGAGTACCTCCGCGCCCTCGACGCCGACTTCGCGCGCTGGGCCGACGAGGGCTTCGGCGTGCCCGACTTCCTCGACTCGCTCGTCGCCTTCCAGCCGCAGCGGGACCGCGTGGACGGGCTCCGGCACCTCGTGGTGTTCCCGATGTACACGCAGAACGGCAGCACCGACCGCCGCGTGGAGGCCGTGCTCGTCGAGGTCGTCTGGCCCGACTTCGTCGCGGCCCTCGAGGCGGGCGAGTACTCGAACGCCCTCTTCGTGCCGATCCGCTTCCTGGACTTCACGGCCGGCTACGACACCAACTCGGCGGTGCTCTTCCCCGAGACGGTGGCGATGCGCAGCATCCCGACGTTCACGTGGGGCGCGATCTTCGCCGACCGCGAGGCCGCGCGCTTCCGCCGGGTCGTGCGCGAGGCATCCGCGATCACCCACCTCGACCTGCCGGAGGACGCCGCGCGCATGCTCGACGACCAGCGGCTCACCGAGGAGACCTTCGTGATGTGGGACCTCATCCACGACCGCACGCACATGCGCGGCGACCTGCCGTTCGACCCATTCATGATCAAGCAGCGGATGCCCTACTTCCTGTACTCCCTCGAGGAGCTGCGTTGCGACCTCACCGCCTTCCGCGAGGCTGTGCGGCTGGAGCGGGCGGACGACACGGATGACACGACCCGCGAGCACGCGAAGCTCGTGCAGTACGCCGTGATCTTCGACCGCATCTTCCGATTCGCGATCACCGGCTCGCGAGTGCGCAACTACGACGGCCTCGGCGGCCAGTTGCTGTTCGCGTGGCTGCACCAGCACCACGTGCTGCACTGGACGGACACGTCGCTCGCGATCGACTGGGCCGAGGTGCCCGACGTCGTCGTCGCGCTCTCCGACGCGATCAACGACCTGTACTGGAAGTCGATCGACCGCCCGAAGGTCGCGCACTGGCTCGCCGCCTACGAGCTCGTGTCCTCGACGCTCACCCCGAACCCGGCGTCGAACTGGGCCGCGGGGCTGCCGAAGGAGGTGCTCGCCGGTCCGCCGAAGGGCTACACCGACGAGGTGCTCGACGACGAGTTCCCGCTCTCGATGTTCTACGAGGCGCTGTCGAAGAAGATGGGCGACGTCATCGAGTCCACCCGCGGAATCGTCGGCAGCGCGGTGTGAGCCGGCTCGTCCTCGTCGCCGGCGCCGGGAGTGATTCCGGCCGCGCGGTGTGCGCCCGGCTCATGGATGACGGCGCGCGCGTCCTCGCGGTCGGCTCCCGGCTCTGGCAGCTCGCCGACACCCCGGCGACGGCGAGGTACGAGGCGGACCTGTCGAGCGCGTCGGCCGTCGAGACCCTCGCCGCTCGAGTGCGCGCCGAGCACGGCACGATCGACGGCCTCGTCCACCTCGTCGGCGGCTGGCGCGCGGGTCGCGCCGACGACGACTGGGCGTGGCTCGAGTCGCGGGTGATCGAGACCTTCCGGCTGGTGTCGCGCGAGTTCCACCCCGACCTCGCCGCCGCCCCCGCGGGCCGACTCGTGATGGTGTCGAGCTCGACCGTCGAGAAGCCCACGTGGTCGAACGCGAACTACGCCGCGGCCAAGGCGGCGGCGGAGGCGTGGGCGCGCGCCGCGGCCTCGGGGTTCGCGAAGGGCGGGACCGCGGCATCCGTGATCCTCGTGGTCCGCTCGCTCGGCGAGGGAGACGGCGCGACGGGCGTGGATGCTCTCGCCGATCGCATCTCCACGCTGTGGGACGACCCCGCCGCGGTGCTCAACGGCACCCGCATCCCGCTCGCTCCTGAGAGACTGACCACGTGACCCAGCTGCATGACACGACGTACCGAGGATTCGCGAGCGACAACTACGCGGGAGCGCACCCGGAGGTGATCGCCGCGATCGCGGAGGCGAACGGCGGACACCAGATCGCCTACGGGGAGGACGTGTACACCGCGCGCCTCCAGGACGTGATGAAGTCGCACTTCGGCGAGCGGGCCGAGGCGTTCCCCGTGTTCAACGGCACGGGCGCCAACGTGACCGCGCTCACGAGCGTGCTGCCGCGCTGGGGAGCGGTGATCGCGACCTCGACGGCGCACATCCACACCGACGAGAACGCTGCCCCCGAGCGGGTGAGCGGCCTCAAGCTCCTCACCGTCGACACCCCCGACGGCAAGCTCACCCCGGAGCTCATCGGAACCGAGGCGTGGGGCTGGGGCGACGAGCACCGCGCGCAGCCGCTCGCGGTGAGCATCACGCAGACCACCGAGCTCGGCACGCTGTACTCGGTCGAGGAGGTTCGGGCGATCGCCGACTACGCGCACGAGCGCGGCATGGTGCTGCACATGGACGGAGCGCGGCTGTCCAACGCGGCGGCGGCGCTCGGCACGGGCTTCCGCGAGTTCACGACCGACGCGGGCGTCGACATCCTGAGCTTCGGCGGCACCAAGAACGGACTGCTGTACGGGGAGGCGATCGTGGTTCTTAACCCCGAGGCATCCGACGGCCTCGTCTTCCTGCGCAAACTGAACATGCAACTCGCGTCGAAGATGCGGTTCGTGTCGGCGCAGCTCATCGCGCTGCTCACCGACGACCTGTGGCGGCGCTCCGCGGGTCACGCGAACGCGATGGCCGCGCGCCTGCGGTCGGCCCTCGAGGATGCCGCGCTCCCCGGCCTCGGCTTCACGCAGGCCACGCAGGCCAACGCCGTGTTCGCCACCCTGCCCGCCGGCGTCGCGGACCGCTTGCGCGAGAGTTTCCGCTTCTACGACTGGAACCCCGCGACCGGCGAGGTGCGCTGGATGACCGCGTTCGACACCACCGAGGGCGACATCGACGCGTTCGTGGCGGCGATCGCGCGCGAGTTGTCAGCGTAGGTTTACCCCGTCGAAGGAGGCCCGGACGTCGATCGCCCAGCGACAAGGGCATACCCCAGTCGCTAGGGCGCGGCGAAGTAGACGCGCTCCTGCCATTGAGACGAGCCCGTGCGGGGGCAAGACAGGCTCACGCGAACGGCTAGGGCCGCAGCAGCACCTTCGTCGCGCGACGCTCGTCCATCGCGGCGTAGGCTTCGGCGGCCTCGGAGAGCGGCAGCTCGAGGTCGAACACGAGCCCCGGGTTGAGGGAGCCGTCGAGCACCTCCGGCAGCAGCTCGGCGACGTAGTTGCGCACCGGCGCGACCCCGCCGTTCGCGCCCACGTTGGTGCCGAACATCGTCTGGATGGGCAGCTCGGCGCCTCCGTTGGGCACGCCCACATAGCCCACCATGCCGCCGGGGCGGGCGGAGCGCAGCGCCTGATCCATCGACTCGGCGGTGCCGACGCACTCGAGCACGCAGTCCGGGCCGATGCCGTCGAAGAGCTCCTTGATGCGCGCGATGCCCTCGGCGCCGCGCTCCTCCACGATGTCCGTCGCACCGAACTGACGCGCGATCGCCTGGCGGTCGGCGTGCCGCGACATCGCGACGATGCGGGATGCCCCGAGCCGCTTCGCGGCGAGCACCGCGCACAGCCCGACCGCCCCGTCGCCCACGACGGCGACCGTGCTGCCGGGGCCGACTCCGGCGGACACGGCAGCGTGGTGACCCGTGCCCATGACGTCGGAGAGAGTGAGGAGAGAGGGGATGAGCGACGGGTCGGGCGTCCCGGGCGTCGGGTAGAGGGTGCCGTCGGCGAGCGGCACCCGCACTCGCTCGCCCTGCCCGCCGTCGACGAAGTCGCCGTGGCGGTCCGGGGCACCCCACCAGCCGCCGTTGAGGCAGCTCGTGCTGACGCCGTTGACGCAGTTCGCGCACGTCATGTCGCACCAGTAGAACGGGGCGATGACGAAGTCACCGACCGAGACCTTCGACACGTCGGAGCCGACCTCCTCGACGATCCCGACGAACTCGTGGCCGATACGCCGAGGCTTCGTTGTCGGGGTGACCCCGCGGTAGGGCCAGAGGTCGGAGCCGCACACGCACGCGGCGACGACGCGGACGACGGCGTCGGTGGGCGCGAGGACCGCCGGGTCGGCGACCTCCTCGACGCGGATGTCACGGGCGGCGGAGATCACGGTGGCGAGCATGGTTTCAGGCTACGCCTCCCGTGTTGCTGGCGGGTTACTCCCCGAGCCGCGTGACCGAGAGTCCGTCGCCGTCGTCGGCGACCGTCACGAACACCGTCTCGCCGTCGCGGATCTCGCCGGAGAGCAGCGCTTTCGCGAGCCTGTCGTCGATCTCGCGCTGCATGAGCCGCCGCAGCGGCCGGGCGCCGTAGATCGGGTCGTAGCCGCGCTCCGCGAGCCAGTAACGGGCATCGGGGGTTACGGCGAGCTCGAGGCGGCGGGCCGCGAGCCGGCGCGATAGCCGATCGATGTACAGCTCGACGATCTGCGAGAGGTCGTCGGTCGACAGCGGCGCGAACACGACGATGTCGTCGAGGCGGTTCACGAACTCCGGCTTGAACGCCTGCCGCACGAGCTCGCCGACCGCCTCCTTGCGCTGCTCCCAGGGCAGCGACTGGTCGGTGATGAACTGGCTCCCGAGATTGGACGTGAGGATCAGGATGACGTTGCGGAAGTCGACCGTGCGCCCCTGCCCATCGGTCAGGCGGCCGTCATCCAGCACCTGCAGCAGCACGTCGAACACCTCGGGGTGCGCCTTCTCGACCTCGTCGAGCAGGATCACCGAGTAGGGCCGACGGCGCACGGCCTCGGTCAGCTGGCCGCCCTGCTCGTAACCGACGTAGCCGGGAGGGGCTCCGACGAGCCGCGAGACGGAGAACTTCTCGCCGTACTCGCTCATGTCGATGCGCACGAGGGCCTTCTCGTCGTCGAACAGGTACTCGGCGAGCGCCTTGGCGAGCTCGGTCTTGCCGACGCCGGTCGGGCCGAGGAACAGGAACGAGCCCGTCGGCCGATCGGGGTCGGAGATGCCGGCGCGGGTGCGGCGTACCGCCTCGGATACGGCGGCCACGGCATCCTTCTGCCCGATGAGCCGCTTGCCGAGCTCCGCCTCGAGGTGCAGGAGCTTCTCGGTCTCGCCCTGGGTGAGCTTGTCGACGGGAACGCCCGTCCACGCCGCGACGACCGCCGCGATGTCCTCCTCCGTCACCTGGTCGTTGACCATGCGCGGGCCGGTCGGCTCCGACTGCTCGGCGGTCGCGAGGGCGGCCTCGATGCCGGGAATGGTCTCGTAGTTGAGCTTCGACGCCTTCTGGTAGTCGCCCTCGCGCATGGCGCGGTCGAGCTGGATGCGGGCGTCGTTGAGCTGGGTCTTGAGGTCGCCGACCCCGGTGAGCGACGACTTCTCCGCCTTCCACCGCTTCTCGAGCTCCTCGAGCTCCTTGCTGCGCTCGGCGAGGTCCTCGCGCAGCTTCTCGAGCCGGGCCTTGGATGCCTCGTCCTTCTCCTTCTTGAGCGCGAGCTCCTCGATCCGCAGCCGGTCCACCGCTCGCTTGAGCTGGTCGATCTCGACGGGCGAGGAGTCGATCTCCATCTTGAGCCGCGACGCGGCCTCGTCGATGAGGTCGATGGCCTTGTCGGGGAGCTTGCGCCCGGAGATGTACCGGTTGGAGAGCGTGGCCGCCGCAACGAGGGCGGAGTCGGCGATCGCGACCTTGTGGTGCGCCTCGTAGCGCTCCTTGAGGCCGCGGAGGATCGCGACGGTGTCTTCGACGTTGGGCTCGCCGACGAACACCTGCTGGAAGCGGCGCTCGAGCGCAGCATCCTTCTCGATGTACTGGCGGTACTCGTCGAGCGTCGTGGCGCCGATGAGCCGCAGCTCGCCGCGCGCGAGCATCGGCTTGAGCATGTTGGCCGCAGCCACGGACCCCTCGCCTCCACCGGCGCCCATGAGGGTGTGCAGCTCGTCGATGAACGTGATGATCTGGCCGTCGGACTCGTTGATCTCCTTGAGGACGGCCTTGAGGCGCTCCTCGAACTCGCCCCGGTACTTGGCGCCGGCGACGAGGGCGGCGAGGTCGAGCGCGATGAGGGTCTTGTCCTTGAGCGAGTCGGCGACGTCGCCGGCGACGATGCGCTGGGCGAGCCCCTCGACGACGGCGGTCTTTCCGACGCCCGGCTCGCCGATGAGCACGGGGTTGTTCTTGGTGCGCCGGGTCAGCACCTGGCTGACTCGGCGGATCTCCGCGTCACGCCCGATCACGGGGTCGAGCTTGCCGCTGCGCGCGATGGCGGTCAGGTTGACCCCGTACTGCTCGAGCGCGGTCTTCTGCTCCTCGTCAGTGCCGGGAGCGCCCTGCATGTTGGCCATGAGGCCCTTTCTAGCGCGGTTGCGCCGATCTGAAAACTTGAGTCGTTCTGGCTCAATTTTAGCACTCAGGGTTGGCGAGTGCTAGAGGTCACCGTGAACTTGGGGGTCCGCGAGACCTGCCGGGTCGGCCCCACGACGCGCTGCAGCTCCCCGCGGTACGCGAGGGCGGAGTTGTACACGGTCCAGAGCTCGCCGCCGGGACGCAGCATCCGGGCCGCCGACGCGAAAAGCTTCGACGCGATGCCGGTGTGCACCGCCCCTCCGTCGTGGAACGGCGGGTTGAGCAGCACGAGGTCGACGCTCGAGTCCGGGATGCCCTGCCCCGCGTCATCCCGCAGCACCCGCACGTTCGGCAGGCCGTTGAGCTCCGCGGTGCGGGCCGCGGCCGCGACCGCCGCCGCAGAGACATCCGTCGCGATGACGTCCGCATCGGGGTAGCGCTGCGCGAGCCTCGCGGCGAGGATGCCCGACCCGCAGCCCAGATCGACGACGGTGCGGGCATCCGGCAGCTCGTCGAGCACGGCAAGGAGCGCCCGGGTGCCGATGTCGAGGCGGCCGCCGTTGAACACTCCGGGGGCGGCCAGGTACCGCACGGCGCCCTCGTCCCGCACGTCGGGCAGCATGCCGCGGCACGACACCATGGCGTTCTCGCTCCCGACGAGCACGCGGGACTTCTGCCGCGCGTGCGTCACATCGACCCGGTCGAAGTAGCGCCCCAGCACCTCGTTCATCCGCGGCGTCATGTGCTTGATGCGACCGCCGGCGTACACCGTGGTCTCCGGGCCACCGGCGTCCGAGATGAGGTGGGCGACGTCGTCGAGCCGGTCGAGGGAGCGCGGCAGCTGCCACAGCACGACACGCGCTCCGGCGAAGCCCTCGTCGTCGAGCGCTACCGTGCGGTACTCGCGGGCGCGCTCCCCCGCGTTCGCGGCGAGCGCCCGCTCGGCGACGATCGAGTCCTGGTGCACCCGCACGCCGCGCGCACCGAGCGCGATGGCGCCGAGGGTAAGCGCCCCGTAGTTGTCGTCGATCACGAGCACGCCGTCGGGGTGCGCCGCGATGGCCTCGGCGGCGGTGTCGAGGATGAGCCGGTCCGTGGCATCCACGGCGACGAGCTCGGGCGACTCGACGTCCGGCCACCGCCGCAGCGCGGAGAGGTCGAGGTCGGTCATCCCCCCATCATCCCGCGAGCGTCAAGATGGATGCATGACCACGCGCGAGACCGACGCCATCGCCGCCGAGCTGTACGGGCTTATCCCGACCGAGTTCACCGCGGCCCGCAACGCGGCGGCGAAGTCGCTCGAGCCCGCCGATCGCGCCGTCGTGATGGCGTTCCCCCGGCCGTCGGTGGCTGCGTGGGTCGTGAACCTGCTCGTGCGTCAGCGGCCCGATCAGATCGACCAGGTGCTCGAGCTGGGTGCGCAGCTGCGCGAGGCCCAGTCGGAACTCGACCGGGATGCCCTCGCCGAGCTCACTCGGCAGCGCCGCCAGCTTGTGGGCGCGCTCGCCCGCAACGGCGCGGCGCTCGCCGATGTGGCGGGCAAGCCCGTCTCGGACGCCGTCGTGGACGAGGTCGCCCAGACCCTGCAGGCCGGCATGTCGGACGCGGATGCCGCGGCCGCCGTCCGCAGCGGCGTACTCGTGCGCTCGCTCGAGGCCGTCGGGCTCTCCGTCGACCTCGAGGGGGCGGTCGCCGGCTCGCCGATCGAGCGGGCGCGGGTCGCTCCGGTCGACGAGCTCGAGGCGAAGCGCGCGCGAAAGCGGGCCGAAGACGAGGAGCGCCGCGCGGAGGCGCAGCGTGCGTTGGAGGCGGCGGAGTCGGCGCACGAGAAGGCGGAGCGCGTGGTCGCCGATGCGATCCGCGCGCGCGACGCGATCGCCGAGCGGGTGGATGACGCGGCCCGCACCCTCAAGGCACTGAAGGCCGAGCTCGCCGCCGCCGAGAAGGCGCTCAAGGCCGCGGCATCCACCCGCAACATCGCCGCCGACGCCGCGGATGCCGCTCGTCGCGGCGCGAGGTGAGAGAAGCCGGGCTCGACGGGCCGTCAGGCGCCCCGCCTATTCTCACCTCGACGAGGTGGGAGGTCGGCTACTCCGAGCCGCGACGCAGGGGGCGCCAGACGACGACCTGGTTGGCCTTCTCGGCGCGGGCGCCGGCTCGCAGCGAGACCACGTCGCCCGCCGCGCCCGCGGCGAACACCCGGCGGCCGGGGCGGTTGAGGAGCTCCTCGGCGAGCGCGTGCTCGAGCTCGCGCACGCGGCTCGAGAGCTCGCTCACCTGGTTCTCGAGCTCGAGGATGCGCCGGATGCCCTCCAAGTTGAGCCCCTGGGCGCTGAGCGCCGCGATCTCGCGCAACTGCACGACGTCGCGCATCGAGTAGCGCCGCGACTGGCCCGCCGTCCGCGTCGGGCTCACGAGTCCGAGCCGGTCGTACTGGCGGAGCGTCTGCGGGTGCATCCCCGCGAGCTCCGCGGCGACGGCGATCGCGAAGACGGGGGTCTCGGCATCCATCAGGCCTTGGCCCTCTCGAGCAGCTCCGCCCGCGGGTTCTCGTCGGGCATGGCATCGGCGAACGCCTTGAGCGCGGCGAGCGCGTCGTCGGGGATGCGGGATGGCACGGCCACCTCCACTTCGGCAAGCAGGTCGCCCGACCCCTTCGCCGTCGTCACCCCGCGCCCCTTGACGCGCAGGATGCGGCCGCTGGGAGTGCCCGGGGCGACGCGCAGCTTCACCGGCTCACCGCCGAGCGTGGGCACCTCGATCGTCGCGCCGAGCGCGGCCTCGGTGAAGGTGACCGGGACGGTCACCCGCAGGTTGAGGCCGTCGCGCTCGAAGACGGGATGCTTGCGCACCGTCACCGTGAGCACGAGGTCGCCTGCCGGGCCGCCGTTGGGGCTCGGCTCGCCCTTGCCCTTCACCTTGATCTTCTGGCCGTCGCTCACGCCGGCCGGGATCTTGACCGTGATCGGGGCGCCGCCCGCGGCCTGCAGCTTGATCGTCTCGCCCTTGATGGCGGTGACGAAGTCGAGCGTCGTCGCGGCGCTGATGTCGCGGCCGGGCGTCGGGCCGGTGCGGAAGCCGCCCTGGCCGCCGAACATCCCGCCGAGGAGGTCTTCGAAGCTCGCGCTCTGGTACGCGCCGCCGCGGTTGCCGAACATGCCGCCGAAGACGTCCTCGAAGCCGCCCGCCTGGCCCCCGCCGCCCGCCGTGAAGCGGGCGCCGGAGCCCATCGCGCGGATCTGGTCGTACTCGCGGCGCAGCTCGGGGTCCGAGAGCACGGAGTGCGCCTCGCTGATCTCCTTGAACTTCGCCTCGGCCGCCGCGTCCCCCGGGTTCGAGTCCGGGTGGTACTGGCGGGCGAGCTTGCGGTAGACCTTCTTGAGCTCGGCCTCCGAGACATCTTTCGAGACGCCCAGCACCGCGTAGAAGTCCTTGTCGAACCAGTCCTGGCTTGCCACTGGTACCTCTCTTACGGGGTTACTCGGCGGGGACCGAGACGGCCACCTTCGCGGGGCGGATGAGCCGCTCCCCGAGAACGTAGCCGAGCTCGATCACGTCGGCGACGGTGTTCTCGGTGACGTCCGGCGTCGGCAGCTGCACGACCGCTTCGTGGAAGGCGGGGTCGAAGGGCTCGCCCTTCTCGCCGACCGGCTTGAGCCCGTATTTGTCGAACGCGGTCCGCAGCTTCTGGGCGATGAGCGTCACGGGGGCGCCCTCGACGAGGTCGCCGTGGGCCTCGGCCCGGGCGAGGTCGTCGATCGTCGGAAGCAACGTGCGGAAGACCTCGGCGATGACCGCCTCGCGGTTGGCCGCGCGGTCGCGCTCGACGCGCGTGCGGAAGTTCACGAGCTCGGCCTGGGCGCGCAGCATGTCGTTGCGCATCTCGGCAACGAGGTCGCGCTCCGCCTGATCGAGCAGCGCGCGGTCCTCCTCGCTCAGGGCGTCGCCCTCCGAGGAGGCGGAGTCGTCCCCCGCCTCCTCGGCAGCAGCGCTGTCGGCCTGAGGCTCGCGAACATCGCCCGTCTCGGGATCGATGCGACGCTTGTCCCGGATGACCGGCTCGTCCTTCTCCTCCGGGTTGATGTTCTCGTCAGCCATCGGTTACTTCTTGTCCTCGTCGTCGTCCACGACCTCGGCGTCGACGATGTCCTCGTCGCTGCTCTCGGCTGCGGGCTCGGATGCCTCGGCCGGCTGCTCCGACTGCGCCGAGTAGATCGCCGCACCGAGCTTCTGCTGGCTCTCGCCGAGCTTGTCGGCGGCGGACTTCACCGCGGCCTCGTCGTCACCGGCGAGAGCGGACTTGAGGGCATCCACGTCGGCCTGCACCTCGGACTTGACGTCCTCGGGCAGCTTGTCCTCGTTGTCCTTGATGAGCTTCTCGACCGAGTACGCGAGCTGCTCCGCGTTGTTGCGGGTCTCGGCCGCCTCGCGGCGGGCCTTGTCCTCCGCCGCGTGCTCCTCGCCCTCGCGCACCATGCGCTCGATGTCCTCCTTCGACAGCGAGCTGCCGCCGGTGATCGTCATCGACTGCTCCTTGCCGGTGCCCTTGTCCTTGGCGGACACGTGCACGATGCCGTTCGCGTCGATGTCGAAGGTGACCTCGATCTGCGGGATGCCGCGCGGCGCCGGCGCGATGCCGGTGAGCTCGAACGTGCCCAGGTTCTTGTTGTCCCGGGTGAACTCGCGCTCGCCCTGGAAGACCTGGATCGCGACCGACGGCTGGTTGTCGTCGGCGGTCGTGAACGTCTCGCTCCGCTTGGTCGGGATGGCGGTGTTGCGCTCGATGAGCTTCGTCATGATGCCGCCCTTCGTCTCGATGCCGAGGCTGAGGGGGGTCACGTCGATGAGCAGGACGTCCTTGCGCTCGCCCTTGAGGACGCCGGCCTGGAGGGCGGCGCCGACGGCGACGACCTCGTCCGGGTTGACGCCCTTGTTGGGGTCCTTGCCGCCGGTGAGCTTCTTGACGAGCTCGGTGACGGCCGGCATGCGGGTGGAACCACCCACGAGCACGACGTGGTCGATGTCGGAGACCTTGATGCCGGCCTCCTTGATGACGTCCTCGAACGGCTTCTTGGTGCGGTCGAGCAGGTCGCTCGTCATCTGCTCGAACTGGGCGCGGGTGAGCGTCTCGTCGAGGTTGGCCGGGCCGTTCTCCGTGAGGGAGAGGTAGGGCAGCTGGATGGTCGTCGAGGTCTGGCTCGAGAGCTCCTTCTTGGCCTGCTCCGCGGCCTCCTTGAGGCGCTGCTTGGCGATCTTGTCGTTCGAGACGTCGACGCCGGTGGTCTCCTTGAAGCGCTTGATCAGGTGGTCGACGATCCGCTGGTCCCAGTCGTCGCCGCCGAGGCGGTTGTCACCGGCGGTCGCGCGCACCTGGATCGTGGAGAAGTCGTCGTCCTTGCCCACCTCGAGGAGGGAGACGTCGAAGGTTCCACCACCGAGGTCGAAGACGAGGATGAGCTCGTCCTCCTTGCCCTTGTCGAGGCCGTACGCGAGGGCAGCAGCGGTGGGCTCGTTGATGATGCGGAGGACGTTGAGGCCCGCGATCTCGCCGGCCTCCTTGGTGGCCTGGCGCTCCGCGTCGTTGAAGTAGGCGGGAACGGTGATGACCGCGTCGGTGACGGGCTCGCCGAGGTACTGCTCGGCGTCGCGCTTGAGCTTGGCGAGGATGCGCGCCGAGATCTCTTGCGGGGTGTACTTCTTGCCGTCGATGTCGGTCTTCCAGTCGGTGCCCATGTGGCGCTTGACCGAAGAGATGGTGCGGTCGACGTTCGTGACGGCCTGGCGCTTGGCGGTCTCGCCGACGAGCACCTCCCCGTCCTTGGTGAATGCCACGACCGACGGGGTCGTGCGGAAGCCCTCGGCGTTGGCGATGACCGTGGGCTCGCCGCCCTCGAGGACCGCGACCACCGAGTTGGTGGTACCGAGGTCGATTCCTACTGCTCGAGCCATGTGCTCTGTTCTCCTTTGTTGCTCGTCCTGCTAGGTCTGCTCGCAGCCTTGAGCCGCGATGTATCAAGTTTGGCAGCCTGTGGATAACTCTGTCAAGTCGAACTTGAGCCGACTCGACTCAAGGTGACCGCGACGGATGCCCGGGCTAGGGTGCAGCCATGACAACGTC
Source organism: Antiquaquibacter soli (assembly GCF_030580675.1). Taxonomy (GTDB): domain Bacteria; phylum Actinomycetota; class Actinomycetes; order Actinomycetales; family Microbacteriaceae; genus Rhodoglobus; species Rhodoglobus soli. The sequence goes on from NZ_JAUQUB010000003.1 coordinate 115,335, forward strand.
GTCGGAGAACCGCACCTGGTGGCAGAAGCTCGGCTCGCTCCCCTTCGCGGTGGCCGTGCTCGTCGCGTGCAACGCGCTCTACATCTTCCTCGTCGCCCTCGGCAACATCACCGACTACGACACCAACTTCGCCTTCGTGCAGCACGTGCTCTCGATGGACACCACCAACTTCGGCGCCGCCGAAGGCACCGGCCTCGACCCCGACGTCATGTGGCGAGCCATCACCGATCCGGTGATCTGGAACATCGCCTACATCGGCGTCATCGTGTGGGAGAGCCTCGCGGCCCTGGTGCTGATCGGCGCGTGCGTCGCGTGGCTGCGGGCATTCGTCATCCGCGGCCCGTACAACCTCGCCCGCACCCTCTCGACGATCGGCCTCCTCATGATCATCGTGCTGTTCTTCGGCGGCTTCATCACGATCGGCGGCGAGTGGTTCCAGATGTGGCGCTCGACATCGTGGAACGGCCTCGACCCGGCCTTCCGCAACGCCGTGCTCGCGGCCATCACCCTCGTGCTGATCCACACCACCGCGCAGGGCTGGGTCCGCAAGGTTAACCCCGAGAACACCTCGACCCACTAAGGTTCCCCCATGACGGACAGCACGCCGGACCCGACCGGGGTCACTCCCCCCATGCCCGCCAACACGCTCGCCGTGGGCGTCACCCCGCGCGCGCTCGACGACGACCGGGTCATCCCGCGCAAGCAGGTCGTGTCCTGGGCCTTCTGGGACTGGGCTACCCAGCCGTTCAACTCGGTCATCCTGACGTTCGTCTTCGCGTCGCTGTACCTCGTCTCAGACAACTTCCTGCCCGCCGACATCGCGGCCCTCGACGACGGCGACCCCCTCAAGGTCAAGGCGCTCGCCGACCTCTCCGCCGGCTACGGCGTGGCGGGGTTCATCGCCGGACTCCTGATCCTGCTGCTCGCCCCCGTGCTGGGCCAGCGAGCGGATGCCTCGGGCAAGAAGAAGCGCTGGCTGCTGCTGGCCACCGCCGTGCTCGCGCTCATCCAGTTCCTGCTGTTCTTCGTGTTCGCGAACCCGCAGTTCTTCTGGTTCGGCGCCATTCTGCTCGCTCTCGGCCAGGTGGTGTCGGAGATCGCGGGCGTCAACTACAACGCGATGCTCGTGCAGGTCTCGAACCGGCGCACGATCGGCAAGGTCAGCGGCCTCGGCTGGGGCCTCGGCTACATCGGCGGCATCGTCGCGCTCGTCATCGTCGTCGTGCTGCAGTCGTTCTCGTGGTTCGGGCTCGACACCTCCAACGGGCTCGCCTACCGCCTCATCGCGGTCGGCGCGGCCGTGTGGACCGTCGTGTTCTCCCTCCCGCTCGCCTTCAACGTGCCCGAGGCCCCGGCGACGGGAGCCGCCGCCGGCCGCGTGAACTTCTTCGCCAGCTACGTGGTGCTCGTCAAAGACATCGGCCGGCTGTTCCGGGAGTCGCGGCCGACGTTCTGGTTCCTCGTCTCGAGCGCCGTCTACCGCGACGGGCTCGCCGCGATGTTCGCGTACGGCGGCATCCTCGCCGCCGTCGGCTTCGGGTTCTCGGACAACGAGGTCATCCTCTTCGGCGTCGCCGCCAACATCGTCGCCGGCATCTCGACGATCTTCGCCGGCCGAGCCGACGACTTCTTCGGGCCGAAGCGCGTCATCCTGTTCGCCCTCTTCGGGCTCGTCATCCTCGCGGTCGCCCTCTTCGTCTTCCACGGGTTCGGGCCGATCGTCTTCTGGGTCGGCGGTCTGATCCTCACGTCCTTCGTCGGACCGGCGCAGGCGGCGAGCAGGTCGCTACTGGCGCGCGTCACGCCGGACGGCCGCCAGGGCGAGGTGTTCGGTCTCTATGCGACGACCGGCCGCGTCGCGAGCTTCATCTCGCCGGGACTGTGGGCGCTCTCGATCGCGATCTTCGGCTCGACGATCTTCGGAGTGCTCGGCGTCGCGCTCGTGCTGCTCGTCGGCGCCATCCTGCTGGTGTTCGTGAAGGTGCCGCGCTTCGGCCGGCACGAGCTCGCCGACGAGAAGTAGCGGCGCTAGGGCTTCCAGGCGGCGACGAATCGAGTGAGGAGCTCGGCGAGCTGGGCAGCCTCCTCCTCGCTGAAGCCCGCGAGCGCGTCCGTCACCGCGGAGCGGCGGCCGGAGCGGATCTGGTCGAGGAGCGATCGCCCGGCCTGAGTGATCGCGAGCACGCTCTTGCGGGCATCCCGCGGGTCCACCTCCCGGGAGACGAGACCCCGCGATGCCGCGTCGGCGACGAGCCGGGATGCCCGCGGCTGGTCCACCCCGATCGCGTCGGCGACCTCGGAGATCCCGAGCCGGGCGTCGGGTGACGCGGCGGCGAGCACCTCGAGCAGGCGGATACGTGCACCCCCGTGCATCCCGCGCCCGTGCATCCGCGCGCCCGGATGCCCGGGATGGCCCGGCCCGTGACCTCCCGCCCACGGTGGCGGGCCGTCGCCCCACGGCGGTCGCCGCTCACCCCACGGCGCGCCGGGGAACGGGCCGCCCCTCCCCGGCCCGGGTCGCAGGGCGAGGAGGGCTTCTTCGATCTGGCGGACAGCATCCGCTTGACGCGAGTCGGACATATATGTAATCTTACATTCATTGTCATATGACATGCATTACAGAAGGAGAGTTCACGATGAACGCCACGAAGACGAACCGCCCGGGCTACTGGCTCCGGGCCATCGAGTACCGCAAGCACCAGCTGATGCGCGAGCAGCGCCGCGCCTTCCGCGACTCGCTCGCCGACCAGGCGCGCGAGGGCATCTCCGACGAGGACTACGCCACCACCATGGCGACCCTCGAGAAGATGGCCCGCAACCTCGGCTACGACGGCGAAGAGATTCCGCGCCGCGGCTTCGGCCCCGGGCATCCGTTCGCCGGCTCCGGTCACCACGGCCACCCGTTCGGCGCCCGCGGCTTCCGCCGTCAGGACCGCGACGAGCGGCCCTTCCCCACGGAAGACACCCAGGCGTAGCCTCGAACCATGACCGCGACTCGACCCATCGGGTACTGGCTGAAGCTCGTCGATCGACTGATCGACGAGCAGTTCGCCGCCACCCTCGAGGAGCACGGCGTCACCCGGCGCCAGTGGCAGCTGCTCAACGTCCTCTCTCGAGAGGCGTCGAGCGTGCAGCAGCTGGATGCGGCGGTGGCGCCGTTCCTGTCTGCGGGGGCCAGCGGGGAGGGCGTCGGAGTCGGCGAGCCCGAGTCATCCGTCGAGCACCTCACCGAACTCATCGAGAGCGGCTGGGTGGACGCGACGCCGACCGGCTACGAGCTCACCGACCGCGGCCGTTCCGCCTTCGAGCGGCTCGAGGCCGTCGTCGCCGAGCAGCGCACCATCGTCGCGCAGGGCGTCGCGCCCGAGGAGTACGAGCAGACCGTCGCGGTGCTCGAACGGATGGCCCGCAACCTCGGGTGGAGCGAGTAGGGGCGCAGTCGGCGCTCAGCGGTCCAGCTGAAGTCGGCGCCAGCTAAGGACGGTCGCGGCGGCGAAAAGAACGAGCACAGGAGCCACGAGTGCGAGCTGCCCTCACACAGGCGCACCCGTTGCCCACAAACCAGGTGATGAGAACGGGAACCACGCCCCGATCCCGCCGATGGCCGCGACCTGGGCCACCACGACGACGCCGACGATCGTCGCGATCCCGGCGAGAGCACCACGGCCGAGTGTGGCAGCCCACGCCGCCGGGAGCGCGAGACAGGCCGTCAAGAGCGACACGATAAGTTGCGTGGCGAGCGCCGCGGCATCCGGAACGCTCGGCAATCCGAATACGAACCCGAGCGCGACTAGCGCCGCCACAAGGACGGCAGATACAACGGCCGCCCAGAGCAGGTAGACGATCAGCTTCGCTAGTGCGGTTGTCCCCCGCCCCACCGGTAGAGCGAACAGGCCTGTGACGGTGCCCTCGGAGAACTCCCGTAGGTACAGCCACGACAGCACAACTCCGAAGCCGAGAAGACCAGCGATCGCCGTGATCTGTGAGGCGGTGGACAGATACCCCGCCCACCCGCCCGGATCGACGAGGGCACCGAGCTTCGCGGCAAGGTTCGGGTCGTCGCCCGAGGCGGCCAGCAGCATCGACGAGCACAGCAGGCCGATTCCGACCGTGAGCATGATCGTTGTCGCGATCGACACCCGCGCTCGAACGAACTTCATCGTCTCGGTGATCAGTGCGGCCTTCATGCCGACTCCTTGTCGTGCGTGTGGACCAGATCGAAGAAGGCCCGTTCGATGTCGATTCCGTTCGGATCCAGAGAACCGATGATGATGCCGGAGTTGAGCACGGTAACCCTGTCGGCGATGCGCGCCACCTCATCGAGGTGATGACTCGACACCAGGATTCCAGCGCCACGCTCAGCCCTGCGCTGGAGTGCCTCGCGCAACAGAATCACGCCGGAGGGGTCGAGGGCGTTCGTTGGTTCGTCAAGGACGATCAACCGTGGGTCGTGCTGGATAGCGGACGCGAGGCCGAGACGCTGCCGATTGCCGAGCGACAGTCGACCAGCGCGCCGATCCGCGTACTGCTCGAGATTCAACTCCTCCATCACGGACGCTACCGTCGGGGGGATGTCCTCCGCCCGCACGCCGTGCAACCTCGCGCCGAGCGCGAGGTTGCCGCGGACCGTGAGCTCGGCGTATGCGAGTGGGTACTCGACGAGGTGTCCGACCCCCGCCCAGATCCGGTTCGGCGCGGCGCGCAGATCGTGCCCCTCGATCGCGACCGAACCATCGCTCGGCCGGAGCATGCCCAGCAGCACGCGCATGAGGGTCGACTTACCAGCACCGTTCAGACCGACCAGGGCGTGGATCTCCCCCGGCTGCACATCGATGTCAACACCGCGGATGCCAACCCCGCCGTCGAAGGTGCGCACCAGCCCCTGAGCCGCGAGCCGCGCCTCAGCCACGGTGTTCCAGAACGTCGAGCGCGGCGTCGATGGCGGCGCCAAGGTCGGTGTCCGACCCCAGGCTCCACTCGAGCAAGGCGGTGTTGAGCGCGGCGACCGTTGCCGCGGCCGCGATCCGCGCCGCCACGGCATCACCGCCGAGGGCGACAGCGATCGATGCCTCGGTCTGAGCGCTGTTGCGCCACATGCCCGCGCGTAGTCCCGGGGACTCGGCGACGATCCTGGTGCGAGTGCGCACCTCGTCCGTGGCGGGGAAGGGCAGGGCATGCCATGCCGATCGAACTCCCCGGGCGGCCCGGGCGAGCGGCGCAAGGTCGGCGGGCTGATCGCGGACCGCGGCGGCGATCAGCGGGTCATAGGGGTCGTCGAGCAGGAGGCTCTCTTTGGAGGGGAAGTAGCGGAAGAACGTCATCTCGCTCACCCCCGCGCGCTCGGCGATCTGGGCGATGCTCGTGTCGTCGTAGCCCTGGTCGGCAAAGAGTTCGAGGGCGACGGCGAGCAGGCGGGCGCGCGTGCGCTCCTTCTTGCCTGGTGGTGTGGTCACGCCTAAATGTTAGTGACTAACATTTTACCCGTCAAGCGGGCGGCTCATCCTCCAGTTCGCGTCGACTCCAGCGGGTCGAGCTCCCACGGGATCGCCACCCGGTGATCGTCGCCGACCTCGGTGCCGCGGGTCGCCCAGATCACGGCGGCGGACCGGTCGAGGATGATCGCCGCCCTCCGGTACACATGGGCGTCGAGCCTCCACAGCCCCGGCTGCCCCTCGACCGGCGTCATCCGTCGATCGCTGAGGCTCCCGGAGCCGACGTGCAGCCCGGCGTACACCTCGTCGGCGTTCTCAGCCCGCGCGAACAGCGTGAACTCAGAGTTCGACGGCACCGCGTGCTGCTCGATCCACGCGTCGAGAACGCGCGGCCCACCTTCTCCGGCGGGGGTCAACGGCGGCAGCGAACCGAAGGGTCGCCCGGCGTAGCCGGCCGTGGAATCGGACAGCACAGCGTAGGTGGACGCAAGATCGAGGGGCACCTGCACGTAGGGACCGAGGAACTGCTCGGGGCCGAGGTCGGGCAGCTCAATGACAAGATCGACCGGCTCAGCACCGAGATACGGGGTGAGGTCGCACCACCACACGACCTTCGACTCCGGCCACTGGGCGAGGTCGGGAGGAGCGATCGAGTAGCGGCCCATTTGCGTGTGGACGTACTCGAAGACCTCGGCTCGGGCATCCGCCCCGCCCACCCGCACGCGAAGCTCTCCGACCGCGTCCGCGTCGAGCAGCGGGATGACCAGTACCACTCGATCGACGTCGACGTAGGCGAAGGTCTCGGGGATCAGCGGCAGGCGCTCGCGCAGCTCGGCGGCCCAGTGCGTCGTATCGAGCGGCCGGGGCAGCGCGGGCAGGACGGTGCGGATGCGACGCGCCGTCGTTCCCGCGGCGGGGGCGACGGTCACCGCGGCACCGGAGTCGTCCCACCACCGATCGACGGCGACCATCGCGCTGCCCGGGAGCTCATTGCTCGGCACCGTCCGCCGGGCGACCCGCTCGGGCGTGCGGCTGATCGTGAAGGCGAGAACGTCGGAGGCGGGCACCTCGAGCTCGAGCACATCGGGGACGGGGGAGTCGTCGGGGGCTGCATCCGCACCGGTGTCTTGGAGGCGTATCAGCCGGGCACCCGCGAGCAGTTCGACGGGGAGGTGCTGCGCGAGGGGCACGGCGACTCGGGTGGAGCGCGCGCCGGGATTGCAGACGAAGAGGTGGGCCTCGTCTCCATCGAACCGCAGGTACCAGTCGCCGGCCCCGAGTTCGACCTGCGCTCCACCGGCCACATCGACGAGGCACGGGCGAGCGTGGGTGCGGGCCCACTCGAGCCACCAGCGGTACTCGTCGCGGAGCGCGGCGGGAGCGTCCCTCGGGGGGAGCGTGGCCGCGGTCGGTGCTCCTCCGACCGCGATCGCGGAGAGCAGTCCGAACCGCCACCCCCACCAGTCGAAGTCGTCGGCGAGTACCGGGTCCTCGACGCAGATCTGGCTCATCCGACCGAATAGCGCGTGATTGGTCTCCGCGGGGAGGAAGCGGAAGTTCTGGCTCCACCACGCCTGGTGCCGCACTCCGTTGGCGTTGAGGCGCTCGGCGCTCACCTCCGGGTAGAGGCCGCCGCCCCATTCCCCCTGCTGCTCCCAATAGCCCTCGTGCTGGCTGATGCCCGCGAGGCCCCACGTGCCGTCCTGCTTCTGGCCGTAGTAGCCCTGCAGGTGCAAGCCGGGGAAGCGGGCGTGGAGCGCTCGCGCCAGCGCCATCCCGCGGAGCCATCCGAGGTGCTCGCCGCGGCCGGGCTCGTGCCCGTGGTGCGAGGCGAAGCAGTGCGCTCCGTCACCGGGCCCCGGGTCCCACGACCACGCGGAGAGCCCGAACCGCTCGATCGTGTTCGCCGAGACCGACTCGAGCCACCGGGCGTAGTCCTCGTGAGCGAGGCAGTTCTCGAGCGCGAGCGTGCCGTCGCTGCGGACCTTGCGCCAGGCATCCGGGCCGTCGAGCGGGAGACCGAGACCGGGCGCGTTGGAGTAGGGCAGATTGCCGGCGGCGACGCCCATGTAATAGCCGACCTCGAGACCCAACTCGCGCGCGTGGTTCATGATGCGCGCGGCGCTCGACCCCTCCGGCTCGAGGTCCCAATAGGCGTCGCTGCTCGCCGTCGGGGTGGTGGCGTCAGCGATCGGGACGGTCAGCAGCAGCTCGCCACCGAGGTCGGCGAAGTTGTCGATCGTGTCGACCCAGCGCCGCTCGTCCGCCGGCGTCTCGGGGGCGTGCGGCAGCGGGTACCAGTACGTGTAGAGGATGAAGCGGTTGCGCTCCGGCAGGGGCTGGAGGTAGTCGCGAACCACGGCGCGCAGCGCCCCGATCTCTCCGGTGTCGATCGCGCGGGCCTCCGACGGGTTGCGGAAGCGACCGCGCGGCCGCGCCTCGCCGACACCCGTGCGGGACTTCGGATGCACCGGCTGCAGGGTGACGCCGGAGCGCTCGGTGACCGCGAAGAACTGTGCCGAGGTCTGGAACGAGTCGGTGGCGACGAGGTCGGCGGAGTACTCGATGAGGATGCCCGACTCGACGCTCGTCGTGGTGTGCGGGTTCTGGACTCCCGTGAGCAGCGACAGCCGGTCGAGCCGCGCGACGGCCGCGAACGGGCTCTCGGAGAAGGTACGAAGCTCGAAGGCGTCGTGGACCGGCTCGGCGGGGACAACCCGGAAGGAGACACGGCCGACCCGGAACGGCCCGTCGCCACTGACGGTGATGATCCGCTGGACGGCCCGTCGCTCGGCGACGGTGATGGCTCGGTAGTCGACGGCGATCGCGAAGGCGCCCGCCGCGCCGAGGAAGCGCTCGACCGAGGCATCCGGGTCGGCCGACAGGGAGAGGTCGCTCGAGCGGATGATCACGCCGTCGACCTCGATGGACCACTCATCGGTCTCGAGCGCGATTCTCGCGTCGCCGTCGCCCACGGCCTCGAGCAGTCCGGATCCCGCTACCGCCACTGGTTCCTCCCTCTGCAAAGCGGAGGACGCGGGCGCGTCTCTGCATTCCCATTTTGCAACGCTGCAAATCTAGTGCGCGAAAGGCAGCGAGCGCAACACGGCCACGCCTAGAGTGCGACGCCGACGGAGCTCTCGCGGATCTGGAGGGTGTGCGGCACGACGAAGTCCCGCGGCGCAATGGCCGGGTCGGACATCCGGTCGATGAGGTAGCCGAGCGTCGTCTTCGCGAGCACGGACTTGTCCGGGGCGACGCTCGTGAGTGGGGGGTTGCTGAACTCGGCCTCGGCGATGTCGTCCCAGCCGACCACCGCGACGTCCTCAGGAACACGGATGCCCCGGCTCGCGAGGGCTCGCATCGCGCCGATCGCGATGAGGTCGGAGAAGCAGAACAGCGCGTCGAAGTCCGTTCGATCGAGCAACTGCATCGTCGCATCGAACCCTAGCTCGCGGTGTCTGCGAGAGCTCTGCGGCACGAGCCCGGGGTCGAACGGCAGACCCACCTGCTCGAGCCCGCGCACGTAGCCGTCGTAGCGGAGCTGCTTCGTTCCGTCCGACGGACCGACGCCCTGGCCGATCGCGGCGATCCGGGTGCGCCCGATCGAGTGCAGGTGCGCGATGACGTCTGCCGCCGCCTGAACGTTGTCGAGGGCCACATGGTCGAAGAGCCCGCCGTGAGAGTGCTCGCCGAGCACGACGAAGGGCGTGCTGCCCGCGATGTCGGCGAGGTCGGAGGGCGAGAGGGCGAGCGGGCTGAAGATGATGCCGTCGAAGAGCGTGGACTGGGTGGCATTCGCGATGTGCGCGCGCTCGCGCACCATCTGCCCGGCGGTCTGGTCGATCATCACGCGGTAGCCGAGGGCATCCGCCTCCTCGATGATCGTGCGCGACAGCTCGGCGAAGTACGGCACGTCGATCTCGGGCACTACGAGCGCCATGAGTCCCGTGCGACCGTTGCGCAGGCTCCGAGCCATGAAGTTGGGGCGGTAGCCGAGGTCCTCGACGGCCTGCTCGACGCGCTTACGCAGCTTGTCGGAGACGGGCACGTACCCGTTGACGACATTGGACACCGTACGTGGCGAGACGCCCGCGCGGTTCGCAATGTCGAGCAGGGTCTGTCGTTTCGACATTTGATCACACTACCAAGATCCGGGCCGATGTTGCATCGCTGCAAACGCCGAATGCGAGGCGTCCTACTCCTTCACCGCGCCCGCCACGAGACCTGACGTGTAGTACCGCTGGAGCATGAAGAACAGCAGCAGGCACGGCAGCATCGTCACCACGACGCCGGCCTCGAGCATGGGCCACCGCACGCCGTTGTTGCCGTTCACGGCGCCCGCGGCGAGCGCCACCGGGAGCGGGAAGAGGGACTGGTTGTTGAGCAGGATGAGCGCCGCCAGGAATTCGTTCCACGAACTGAGGAACGCGAAGAGCGCGACCGTGATGATTCCCGGACGCACCACCGGGAGGAGCACATTCATGAACAGCTTCGGACCGGTCGCGCCATCCACGCGGGCCGCGTCCTCGAGCGCCTGCGGCACGTTGAGGAACGCGTTGCGCATCACGAACAGCGCGAAGGGCAGCTGGAAGGTCACGTAGACGAGTCCCACACCCACGAGGCTGTTGCCGACGCCGAGCGACTTGAGTACGAGGAAGAGGGGAGTCAGCAGCGGCTGGAACGGCACCATGAGCGCCGAGAGCATCGCGATGAACAGGATGCCCTGCCCTCGGAAACGGTAGCGGGCGAAGCCCCAGCCGCCGAGGGTCGCGAGCACCGCGGTTCCGACGACGGTGAACACCGCGAGGAACACGCTGTTGCCGATGTGCGTCCACACGCCGTCGCCGAGGTCGTTGAGCAGTTGGAAGTTCTCGAGCGTGAACGACTGCGGGAACAGCGTCGCGGGAGTGGTGGTCAGCTCGGTCGGGTCCTTGAACGCGGCGGTGAAGACCGCATAGAGGGGGAAGAGGAATGCGATCGCGATCGCGATGCACGTCACCGCCCAGCCGAGCGAACGGAACACGGATGCCTTGCGCATGGTCTTGCTTCTCTCCGGACTAGTCGTTCAGGCTGCTCTGGTCGCGCAGCAGCACGAGCTGGACTGCGCTGATCACCACGAGGATCACCATGAGGAAGATGGACATCGCCGACGCGAGGCCGAGCTGGAAGTTGTTGAACCCGACGCGGAAGATCTCCATCACGACAGTGGTGGTGCTGCCCTCCGGTCCGCCGCCGGTGAGCAGGTAGAACTGCTCGAAGGCGAGCACCGAGCCGACGGCGCTGAAGACGAGGGTGAGCGCGATCGGCCGTCGCAGCAGGGGAAGGGTCACGTAGCGGAAGGTCTGGAAGCGGCCCGCGCGATCGATGCGTGCGGCATCCGTGAGCTCGTCGGGAATCGCCAGCAGGCCGGTCAGGAGCAGGAGCATCCCGAATCCGACGGACTTCCAGACCACCATCACGACGACCGAGAGGAGCGCGAGATTCGGGGATGCGAACCAGTAGACCGGCTCCTGCGTCAGGCCCAGGGTCTGCAGTAGCTCGTCGAAGAGGCCCACCCGGGGGTTGAGCAGGTAGATCCAGATGTACGCCGCCGACGAGAAGCCGATGACGACCGGGGCGAAGAAGATGGTGCGGAACGCCCCGACGCCGCGCCGCTTGGGTCGGACGAGCAGCGCGAGCGCCATCCCCAGCACGAGGAGCACGGGGACCAGCACAAGGGTGTAGGCGCCGGAGAACGCGAGGCTGCGCACGAAGCTCGAGTCCTGGAACATCGTGATGTAGTTCTGGATGCCCACCCACGTCTGCTGGCCGAGCAGGGGCCAGTCGAACAGGGACATCCAGATCATCTGCACGAGGGGGACCGCGAAGAAGATCAGCAGCATGAGTGCTGCCGGGAGGACAAGAAGCATCCCGATGCGGGCTTCCCTTTTCGAGCGCTTGCTGCGCTGGCTCGCCTTCGAGCCGGGCACGCTGCGGGTTGTCGCGGTCAATTCACACCTCTTCTTGCTGAGGGAGCCGGCGCCCGTCCCGAGCGCCGGCTCCCTGTCGTAGCTACTTGCCTGTGGTGATGAGCTTCTCAGCAGCCTCCTGCTGAGTCGTCGCCACATTCTCCACGCTGTCCGACCCGAAGATCGCGCCCTGCAGGAGGTTGTTCCACGGGCTGCCCGAGTTGTTGAAGATCGGGTAGACGTCGGGGCTCACCGGGGTCTTGCCCAGGGCGAGCGCCTGAGCGAGAGTCGCCAGTCGGGGGTCGATGTCCGAGTAGTAGCCCGTGGCGACGCTCAGTCGGGTCGGGGTGGTGCCGAGGTCGGCCAGGTACTTCTCCTGAGCCTCGACCGAGGTCGCCCACTTCACGAACTCCCACGCCGCATCGGGGTTCTTGGTTCCCGCGGGGATGATGAGGTCGTCGCCACCGGCGAAGCTCGACTTCTCGCCCTCGTTCTTGCCGGGCAGGAAGGTGACCCCGAGGTCGACGGTGCCCTTGTCGATCACGTCGAGGATGCCGAACGCTCCACCACCCTGCATGCCGATGGTGCCCGTGGCGAAGGTGGCGTAGAAGTTCGCCCCCGTGTCGGACTTGGCGTCCTGCGGCATGTAGCCGGACTCCCACATGTTGCGCAGGAAGGCGAGCGCCTCGGTCGCCGGCTCCGAGTCGAAGTCAATGTTCGCCGAGCCCGCACCCTCGGTGAGGAGGTCCGCGCCACCGGCGTACATGTACGGCGTCACCGTGAACAGGTTGCCGCCCGTCGCATTGCCCGACATGTAGAAGCCGTAGTTGCCGTTGCCGAGGGCGGTGATCTTCTCCGCCGCCGCGGTCATCTCGTCCCACGTCGACGGCGGGTCCTCGGGGTCGAGGCCGGCCTGACGGAAGAGGTCCTTGTTGTAGTACAGCACGCTCGCCTCGGCCGAGAACGGCACGGCGATGGTCTTGCCGTCCCACTCGGTCGTCTTGATGTGCGCGTTGTCGAAGTCGTCCCAGTAGTCGAGACCGGCGACGCGGTCGCTCAGGTCGAGGAGCGCTCCCGCCTGCGCGTAGTACGGCACGAGGACGAGGTCCATGGATGCCACGTCGGGCGGGTTTCCGCCGGCGGTCGCAGACGCGAACTTCTGGGTGAACTCACCACCCGAGATGATCGTCAGCTCGACCTGGATGTCGTCATGCGTGGAGTTGAAGCCGTCCACGAGCTCCGGCATGAACGACTCCTGAGCGTCGCGGGCCCAGAGGCTGATGGTGGTGACGCCGCCGTCCGAGGAACCGCCGGACGAGCATCCGACGAGGAGTGCTCCGGCCACCGCGGCCGTCGCGACTCCCGCGACTACGCGGGACAAGTGAAGTGACATCGTTGTGCACCTTTTCTGTTGGGGTTGTGATTGCTACTAGGTCGTCGCGGCCCGATTCACGAGGGTCCGGGTGCTGCCTGGTCCCCACTGTGACAGAGCGAAGCGAATTTTGCAACGTGGCATTTCAGCGTTGCAAAATTGGATGCCGATGCCGGAGGATGTCTCTCGTGAACACCCTTGCTCCCCTCTCCGGCGCTCTCGCGCCCTCTCACCCCCGCCCGCAGCTGCAGCGGCCCGGCTCGCCGTGGACCGACCTTTCGGGCCACTGGGACTTCAGCCATGACGACGACGACCGCGGAATCGCGGACGGCTGGTACACCGCGGGCACTGCCGCCGACGCGGCATTCGACCGGCAGATCGTCGTCCCCTACCCGCCAGAGTCCACGGCCTCCGGCATCGCCGACACCGGCGTTCACCCGATCGTCTGGTACCGCAGGGTCCTGCCCGTTCAGCGCCGCAACGGGCGGCGGGCGCTCGTGCACTTCGGCGCGGTCGACTACCGCGCCGACGTCTGGCTCGACGGGCAGTACCTCGGCAGCCACGAGGGCGGCAGCACGCCGTTCTGGTTCGACGTCACCGATCTCCTGGCGGAGGGCCCGTCGTCGCCCGTGCTCGTCGTGCGCGCCCATGACGCCACCAGAGATGTCGCGCAGCCGCGAGGCAAGCAGGACTGGCAGGACGATCCGCACGGTATCTGGTACGAGCGCACAACGGGCATCTGGCAGCCCGTGTGGATCGAGGAGGTACCGGAGCTCTTCATCGAGCACCTGAGCTGGACGCCCGACCTCACCTCCGGCTCCGTCGAGCTCGCAGTCGAGCTCAACCGAGACCCGAGCCCCGAGACCACCGTGGGCGTCGTGCTGCACCTCGGCGGCGAGGTTCTCGAACGCGTGACGTTCGCCCCCGGTGCCCGTACCGCCACTCACAGCATCCGAATCGACCGCTACCGCAACGGGCCCGAGCAGGGGTCGCTCCAGTGGTCCCCCGAGAACCCGTGCCTCATCGAGGCGATCGTGACGGTGACCGGCGCCGGTGCCGGCGATGAGGTCGCGTCCTACTTCGGCATGCGCAGCGCGTCGGTCGCGAACGGCCACTTCCTGCTCAACGACCGTCCGTACTACGTGCGCTCGGTGCTCGAGCAGGGGTTCTGGCCCGAGTCGCACCTCGCGGCACCAAGCGACGACGCCCTGCGCGGCGAGGTGGAGCTCATCAAGGCGCTCGGCTTCAACGCTGCTCGGATCCACCAGAAGGTCGAGGACCCGCGCTTTCTCTACTGGGCCGACCGACTCGGGCTGCTCATCTGGGGTGAGAACGCGAGCGCCTACGAGTTCTCCCCCACCGCCATCGAGCGGATGACCACCGAGTGGATCTCGGTGATCAAACGTGACCGCTCGCATCCTTGCATCGTCACGTGGGTACCGCTCAACGAGAGCTGGGGCGTTCCTCAGATCTCCCTGGACCCCGCGCAGCTCAGCTACGCGCAGGGGCTCTACCACCTCACGAAGGCGCTCGACCCCACGCGTCCCGTGGTGAGCAACGACGGGTGGGAGCACGCCGACTCGGACATCTGGACGGTCCATGACTACGGCACCACCCACGCCGAGGTGGCCGCGAGCTACGCGAACGCCGAAACGGCCCTCGAACTCATGGACAGCATCGGGCCCGTCGGGCGACGGATGCGCCTGCTCGACGTCGCCGACCGGGGGCAACCGCTCATGGTCACCGAGTTCGGCGGGGTCGGCTATGTCAACCCCGGTGACGACAAGGCGTGGGGCTACTCGACCGCTCAGACTCCCGAAGAATTCGAGGCGCTCCTGCGGGCGCTGTTCTCGGCGATCCAGCTGAGCCCCGTCGTCGCGGGCTTCTGCTACACGCAGTTCAGCGACACCCGCCAGGAGGCCAACGGGCTCGTGGATGCCGACCGCAGGCCGAAGCTGCCCGTCGCGACCATTCGATCGATCGTGATCGGAGACCGGGTCGACACGACATGGCAGCGCCGACCGCGCCGCCCGGACCACGACCTCATCGACCCCGACCTGGTCGACACCGAGTAGCACCGACCGGAAGCCACCACCCGAACCCCGTTTCTCAGGAATACGCCGCCGCAGACTGGATAGTGCGGTCGGCGGAGCGATATTCCTGAGAAGCGGGGTTCAGGCCGTGATGACCCAGTACCAGATCAGCAGCAGCGTCACGAAGAACCCCGTGACGAAGTTGAGCCAGAGGAACTTGCGCCAGCCGCGGTTGGCGGTCTCGGCCGCGTCATCCGTCACGTTCCAGAACGGTGCGCACATCAGCACGTACGGCACCGCGAGCACCGCCGCGAGCGGGCCGGGCCAGGCGCTCAGCAGAAGCAGCAGACCGCCGAGCCCGTAGGCGATCACCGCGAAGCGCACCGTCGCACGACCGCCGATGACCGTCGCGATCGACGCGATCCCGCCCTCGCGGTCGGCCACGATGTCCTGCACCGCCCCGAACGCGTGGGATGCCACGCCCCACAGGAAGAACGCCGCGAGCACCGCCCACAGCTGCGGCGTGAACTCCGCGCCCGCGAGTACGAGCCCGTAGACGGCCGGCGACACGAAGTGGGTGCTCGACGTGACCGAGTCGAGGAACGGTCGCTCCTTGAACCGCAGGCCCTTCGCCGAGTAGGCGACCACGGCGAACAGGCTGATCGCGAGCACCAGCCACGAGAGCGGCGACCCCACGGCGACGAGGTAGACGACGAAGGGGACGGTCGTGACGATCGACGCGATGATCGTCGGCCGGTGCATCCGCGGATCCAGCAGGGCGCCCTCGACGCCGCCCTTGCGCGGGTTGCGGAGGTCGGACTCGTAGTCGAAGACGTCGTTGATGCCGTACATCGCGAGGTTGTACGGCACGAGGAAGAAGATCGTGCCGAGCACGAACGTGAGGTCGACCTCGCGCGTGGTCAGCAGGTAGGCGGCCGCGAACGGGAACGCCGTGTTGACCCAGCTGAGCGGGCGGGATGACACGAACAGCGCCCTAATCACGCGGCTCCTCCCGCCGCGCGAGCAGGTGCCACAGCGCAGGGAGACCGAGCACGGCGGCGAGGGCGTACGCGAAGTCCTCGACCGGCGCGATGCCGATGAACCACCCGGTGATGAGCGCCGGGTCGTAGGCGACCAGGCCGATGCCGATCATGATGTTGTCGAACACGGCGGTCATGACGAGCAGCACCGCGAGCGTGAGGCCGAGCGCGGCCCAGCGGATGCGGCGGGATGCGAGCACCGCGACGATCACAACCGGCACGAGGAACACCGCGTTGAGCAGCCAGTACGTCATGCGCCCTGCCGCTTCCGCGTCGTGAAGCCGTAGACGTTCATCGTGAGATAGCACAGCAGAGTGAGGAAGAAGAGCTCCTCGAGGGGCACCTCCGGGGCGATCTGGATGCCCGTCATGAAGCTCGTCTCGCCCCGGAAGAACACCCCGAGGCTCACCCCCGCGAGATCCCACAGGAGGAAGAACACCACGCCGACCACGAGCACGATCGCCGCTCGCCGGGCGTCGCGCCAGAAGAACAGCCGGAAGCGGCGGTCGAGAAGCACCATCCCCGTGAGGGCGACGAGCAGCGCGGCGAGGTAGACGAGCGGCACTAGGCTTCCTGCGGCTCTCGAACGGACGAGGGCGCCAGAGGCTCCGGCAGCGGGCCCGTCGACGTGTCGCCCCGCAGCCTCTTCACGAGGATCTCCGCGCTGATCAGGCACATCGGCAGCCCGATCCCCGGGATGCTCGAGCCTCCCGCGTAGTACAGCCCGCGCACCTTCTTCGACACGTTGCCCGCCCGGAAGAACGCGCTCTGCTTGAGCGTGTGGGCGGGCCCGAGGGCTGTGCCGCGCCACGCGTGGAGCTCCTGCTCGAAGTTGCCGGGACCGACCGTGCGGCGCACGGTGATGCGCTCCGCGAGGTCCGGGATGCCCGTCCAGTCGGCGATCTGCGCGATGACCCGGTCGGCCACCGCCTCGAGCTCGGCATCCCCGTGACCGTCGGCGTCGCCGCGGCCGAGCGCCGGCTCCGCGGGGATCGGGACTAGCACGAAGAGGTTCTCGGAACCCTCCGGCGCGACATCCGGGTCGACACCGCTCGGCTTGCAGATGTACAGCGATGCCGGCTCCGGGATGCTCGGCTCCGGCCCGAAGATGGCGGAGAAGCCCTTCTCCCACTCGCGCGTGAACAGCAGCGTGTGGTGCTCGAGCTGCGGCAGCTCCCCCTCGACGCCGAGGTACAGCAGCAGGGCCGAGGGACCGGGGGTGCGGGAATCCCAGTACTCCTGCGGGTAGGTCTGCTGCTCGGGGGCCAGCAGCTGCGTCTCGGTGTGGTGCAGGTCCGCAGCCGAGACGACGAGGTCCGCGTCGAGGCGCTGCGAGGCTCCGGCCCCGTCGGTGTACTCGACGCCCGTGGCGGCGCCGTCGTCGACGACGATGCGCGTCACCTCCGCGTCGGTGAGGATGCTCACCCCCTCGGCCCGGGCGAGGTCCGCGATCGACTCGATCACGCGAGTGAACCCGCCGAGCGGGTAGAGCACACCGTCCTGGAGGTCGAGGTGGCTCATCAGGTGGTACATGCTCGGGGTCAGGTACGGCGACGAGCCGAGGAATACCGCCGGGTAGCCGAGCAGCTGCTGCAGGCGCCGGTCGCGGAACTTGCGTCCGACGAAGCTCGACAGCGGCTCGAGCAGCAGCTGCACGAACCGCGGCGCCTTCGAGAGCACATCGCTGCGCAGGAGCGGCCGGAAGTCGGCGAACGTCGTGTAGAGGAATCGCTTCTTGGCGAGCTCGTATGTCTCGCGCGCGGAGTCGAGGTAGCGCGCCAGCCGATCGCCCGCGCCGGGTTCGACGCGGTCGAAGAGCGCGAGGTTGTCCTCCACCTCGGCCGCGACATCCAGCGGCTGCGCCTCCCCCTCGAAGTACACGCGGTAACCGGGGTCGAGCGTGACGAGGTTGAGCTGCTCGTCGGCACTAGTACCGAGCAGCTTGTAGAAGTGGTCGAAGACTTCCGGCATGAGGTACCAGGACGGCCCCGTATCCCACCGGAAGCCGTCGCGCTCCCACGAGCCCGCACGACCGCCGACCTCCGGTCGCCCCTCGAGGAGGGTGACCTCGTTGCCCTCGCGAGCGAGCAGGGCGGCGCTCGCGAGCCCGGCGATACCGCCGCCGATGACGATGATGCGACTCACGGCTTTCCTCCGAGTGCGGCCGCGAGCGCGAGCCGCGCCTTGACCGGGTTGGGCACGCGCACGCGGGCGCGGACGAGCTGATCGGCGGGCGTCGCGCGCAAGCGCACCGACAGCTCCGCGAAGAGGGACTGGGCGAGCGCGACCGCGCGACGGCTCGACTTCGGCAGGTCGGGTACGACCGCGGCCGAGACGGAGAGGTCCTTGTCGATGTCGTCGAGCAGCCGATGCTTGTCCGCCTCGGTGAAGCTGCCCACGTTCACACCGGGGAAGTAGCTGCGGCCCAGCGTCTCGAAGTCGGCGGCGAGATCGCGCAAGAAGTTGACCTTCTGGAAGGCCGCGCCGAGGGCCCGGGCGCCGGTGACGAATCGCGCCTTCTCCGCGTCGTCGACAGGATGCCCGTGCAGAAAGGCCTCGAGGCACATGAGCCCCACGACCTCCGCCGACCCGTACACGTACCTCTCGAAGCTCGGCTGATCGTGGACCGTCTCGCTGAGGTCCATGCGCATCGACTCGAAGAAGGGGGCCGTGAGGTCCTCGCCGAAGCCGACCTCGCGGGCGGTGATGGCGAAGGCGTGCACGACGAGGTTGGAGCTGAAGCCCGAGTCCATCGCGCCGTGCGTCTCGCGCTCGAGCTCGTTCAGCGCGCGCCCCGCCCCGATCGTGTCGAGACCGGCCTCCGTCGCGGGGCCGTCGACGATCTCGTCGGCGACTCGGACGAGGGCGTAGATGTTCTCGACGTGCTGGCGCACGTCCGAGCCGAGGAGGCGCGAGGCGAGACCGAAGGACGTCGAGTAGCGGCGGATGACGATACTCGCCGTCTCCTCCGCGACCCGGTCGTAGAGGGCGAGGCGAGTGGTCACCGCACCCTCCCCAGCACCGCGTCGGCGACCGGATGGAGTTCGGCCCGCAGCGCGGGCGGGATGTGCGGCTCCGCCAGGCGAGCGAGGGCGCGGTTCGCGTAGTAGCGCGCGAGCCCCTCGGTGAAGGAGCGGGCGCCGCACGCCACGAGTACGTCGCGCAGGCGCGCGGCATCCTCGTCGGTCAGGTCCTCGCAACCGAACAGGTCGCCCACCTCCGCCCACTCGCGGGTGCTCGTCGCGTAGGCGATCAGGACGGTGCGCTTGCCTTCGCGCAAGTCGCCGACGGTGGTCTTGCCGGTCTCGGCCTCGGTGCCGAAGACGCCGAGCAGGTCGTCGACGATCTGGTACGCGATGCCGATCTCGCGGCCGAAGTCGCCGAGAGTGGTGACGACCTCGTCGCTCGCACCCGCGAGGATGGCACCGGCCTGCAGGGGGCACTCGAACGAGTAGACCGCGGTCTTGAGCCGCTCCATCGTGAGGATGTCGTCGACGCGCGGCACCTCCGCCTGAATGGAGAAGTCGACGTCGATGAGCTCGCCGGCCGCACTCGCGAAGAGCGCCTCGTCCATGACCTCGATGAGGCGGGCGCGCGTGACGTCGTTCACCCCGCTGCGGTCGATGAGCCGGTAGGAGTTGAAGAGCGCGAGGTCGCCGGCGATGACCGCGGCCGAGATACCGCTGTGCTCGGCGACCCGATCGGACCGGCCGTTCGCCGTCGCGAAGTCGCGGTAGGTGCCCGAGATGTTCGGGACGCCGCGGCGCACGAAGTCGTGGTCGATGACGTCGTCGTGGACGATGAGCGCGGTGTGGAGCAGCTCGAACGCGGCCCCGATGTTGGCGGCGGCCTCGGCATCCTGCCCGCCGAGCGCCTGGTACGCGGCCATGACCATGCGGGGCCGGAAGCGCTTGCCGCCGATCGTGTTCTGCTCGAGGGTCTCCCACAGGGTGACGTACTGCGGCCCGAAGGCGGCCGCGCGGTTCTTGGCTAGGCTGAAGAAGCGCGCCAGAACGGCGTCGACCTGCCCCTGCCTCTCCTCCGAGAGTGCGAGCAGTCCAGTTCCGTCCACATAGGCAGAGTACCGCGATGACCCACCCCGAGCAGGTAGTGCTTCTGGACGACAACGGCTCGGCCATCGGCGTCGCGGACAAGGTCGCCGTGCACACCACGGACACCGCTCTGCACCTCGCGTTCTCCTGCCACGTCTACAACGAATCCGGCCAGGTGCTCGTCACCCGCCGGGCGCTGTCCAAGCAGACCTGGCCGGGGGTGTGGACCAACAGCTTCTGCGGCCATCCGGCTCCCGACGAGGACATCGCGTCGGCCATTGCACGGCGGGCTGCCGACGAGCTCGGCATCGTCGTGACCGGGCTCGAGGTCATCCTGCCGGACTTCCGCTACCGGGCGGTGGATGCCTCGGGCATCGTCGAGAACGAGGTGTGCCCCGTCTATCGGGCCTTCACGACGTCCGTCGTGGCGCCGAACCCGGCCGAAGTGGCGGAGTTCGCGTGGGTCGACCCCGCATCGCTCGCCACGGCCGCCGCCGCCGCGCCCTACGCGTTCAGCCCCTGGCTCGGGTGGCAGCTCGCGCAGCTGGGCTAGTCGGCGACGTCGCCGTCGAACAGACGGGTGAGGCGCCGTTCGGGATCGAGGCCCGGCAGTATCGCATCGCCGATCGCCGCGATCTGATCGAGCTGCTCGGGGCTCACGACGTCGATGACGAGTCGGCGGACCGTCGCGATGTGCTCGGGAGTCGCACGGATGACAGTGCGCCGGCCCTCGGGGGTGAGCCGGGCATTGGTCGCGCGGCGGTCCTCCTCGCACGGGTAGCGCTCGACCAGTCCCCTGCCCTCCAGCCGTGACACCACGTGCGAGAGCCGCGGAAGCGTCGAGCTCGTCGCGGCGGCCAGCGCTTTCATGCGCATGACGTGCTTCGGCGCGCGCTGGAGCATGGTGAGCAGCACGTATTCGAAGTGAGTGAGTCGGGCATCCCGCTGCAGCTGCGCGTCGAGGGCCGCGGGAAGCAGTTCGAGCAGGCTGATGAGCGAGAGCCACGCGGCCGACTCCTGCTCGTTCATCCGGGGGACGGTGGCCATGACCCCAGTGTAGCAATGGTTGTATCTACAAGTAATCTGTGTTTATAGTTGTTGCGACAACTAATGGAGGTCATCATGACAAGCATCAGCATCATCGGCATCGGGAACATGGGCTCGGCCATCACGGGCATCGCCGCGAAGAGCGGAGCGTCCGTCCAGGTCGTCGGCCGCGACCAGGAGAAGGTGGATGCCCTCGCCGCCGGAACCGGCGCGACCGCAGCACTCTTCGGCGCCCCCCTCACCGGCGACATCGTCGTCCTCGCCGTGCCCTTCGGTGCGGTCGAGGAGATCCTGGCTACCTACGGGGAGCAGCTCGGCGGAAAGATCGTCGTCGACATCACCAACCCGGTCGACTTCTCCACGTTCGACGGACTCGTCGTCCCCGCCGACGGTTCGGCTGCCGACGTGATCGCCGCCGCGGTTCCGACCGCGAAGGTCGTGAAGGCCTTCAACACCACCTTCGCCGCGACCCTCGCCTCGGGTTCGGTCGGTACCGGAACCACGACCGTGCTCGTGGCCGGCGACGACCAAGACGCGAAGGATGCCGTCATCGCCTTCGTCACCGCCGGCGGCGTCAACGCCGAGGACGCGGGATCGCTCAAGCGCGCCCGCGAGCTCGAGTCGCTCGGCTTCCTTCAGATCTCGCGCGCCGCCCGCGACGTCATCGGGTGGACGGGCGGCTTCGCGGTCGCGAAGTAGCCCGAACCCTGTTTCTCACACCGGCAGGGCTAGTTACCGGCGGCACCCGCATCCGTCGACCGCACGTCCGTGCGGTGGAAGTTCTGGAAGCTTCGGGATGCCGTCGGCCCGCGCTGACCCTGGTAGCGGTTGAGGTACTGCCCCGAGCCGTACGGGTTGTCGACCGGCGAGCTCGTGCGGATGAAGCACAGCTGCCCGATCTTCATCCCCGGCCACAGCTTGATCGGCAGGGTCGCGACGTTGCTCAGTTCGAGCGTCACGTGGCCCGAGAACCCGGGGTCGACGAAGCCCGCGGTCGAGTGAGTGAGGAGGCCGAGGCGCCCGAGCGAGCTCTTGCCCTCGAGGCGGGCGGCGATGTCGTCGGGCAGGGTGACGAGCTCGAAGGTGGAGCCGAGCACGAACTCGCCGGGGTGCAGGATGAACGGCTCGTCCGCCTTCGTCTCGATCAGCCGCGTGAGCTCCGGCTGGTCCTCGGCGGGGTCGATGAACGGGTACTTGTGGTTGTCGAAGAGCCGGAAGAACCGGTCGAGCCGCACGTCGATGCTCGACGGCTGGATCATCTCGAGGTCGAGCGGCTCGAGCCCGATGCGTCCCGCATTCAGCTCGGCCCGGATGTCGCGGTCTGACAGCAGCATGCGGTTCAGTCTATTGACGCGTCGGCGTAGGGTGGGCGCATCCTCAAGGGGCTGCTGATAACCGGCGCGCTCGCCGCGGTCGTGGCGGGGCTCTTCGTGGGTGCGCGGCTCGTGATGCGGCGGCCGGGGATGCGCGGGGCGAGCGCTCCGGGGTCGGGGCTGCTCGGGGCATCCCTCGACCAGGTGTGGCAGCCCTCGGCGACGCACGCGCGCGACATCCTCGACGCGGAGCAGCGGCTCGTCGTGGAGGTTCCGGTGCCGGATGACCTGCTGCCGAAGGATGCTGGGCGCTAGATCCAGTAGTCGGTGAACACCGCCACGACGCACAGCACCGGGGCGACGAGGAAGAGCGCGACACCCGCGACGGTAAGCCTCCCCGAAGCTCGCTCCGGCGCCACGGTGGCTGCGCCGAGCAGCCCGATGCCGACCGCGCCGAAAATCGCCCCCGCCCAGTAGACCCACTCCACCCGGTTGTCGAGGATGCCCCCGCCCCAGCCGGAGACGAGCATCGCCCCCACCACGATCGCGGCGACGATGCTCGTGGCGGCGAACAGGAGGGTCGCGCGGAGCGAGTTGTTTGTCACGTTCATGCCCGCCACGCTGCCACCGCGATTCGGAGGCAGTGAAGGGATTGACAGCGGTGGGCGCGGGGCTCGCACCGCGCTTGTGGCGCGAGCGCGAGCCCCGTCTCTCACTTCGCGGCCGGCGGGGGTGCGACGGCGACTGCCCCGTTCTTCACCGTGAGGAGGAGGCCGGGGTGCCCGACGCTCTCGATCCGCAGGCTTCCGTTGGGGTTCCGGGTGATGAGCCACTGCTGGTGAGGGTGGTTCCACCACGCCTCCGTGACGGCGACGTTGAAGGCACCGCTCGTCGGCGCGCTGTCGAGCGCCTCACCCGTTGACTGCAGCGCCCTTCCGCTGCCGCTGTTGATGAATCGGTACGACCCCGCCGCTGTCCGCTCGACGACCCAGTGGCCGGTGGTCGCCGGAGCCGTGGAGATCCCGGTGGTGGAGGCGCCGGCCACGCCGCGGTAGGAGCCTCCCGCGTCGACGATGGACCCGCCGCGGGTGGTCAGCGTGAGCTCACCGCTGGCGTCGGCACCGAAGTACCACCGCATGCTGCCCGCCGCTCCGGTCGGGCTGGCGCTCAGCGTGCCGCCATCGAGTCGGAGGAAGAGGCCGGGATGCCCGACGCTCTCGAACTGCGCGGATCCGTCGGCGAACACTGTCGGGCGCCACCGCTGCTCGACGGAGTTCCACGACTCGCCCGTGGCCGCGACGTTCATCGCCCCGCTGCCCGGCGCGCCGTCGAACGGGTCGGCGGTGGCGTGCAGCGCAGTTCCCTCTGTGGTGCTGAGGATGCGGTAGGTTCCGTCGCCGACGGGCTGCAGCTTCCAGCCCGATCCCGCGGCCGCGACATCCGTCGTCACGCCGACGACGTGGGCGCCAGCGACGCCCCGATAGGTCTCGTCGGTGTCGACGATCGCGCTACCGCCGATGCTCAGGGCGAAGGTGGACGTGGGCAACGCCGGGAGTGCCCGGAGCCCCCATGCCGTGCCCATCGTCGCGGCGGCGACCGAGGTGGCCGCTGAACCGCACGCCGCGCACGTGCCCTTGTCGCTCAGGAGCGAGAGGCCCGGGTGTGACGTGCTCGTGATACGCACCGTGCCGTTCGGGTTTTGCGTGAGCGTCCACCGCTGCTCCGCGCTGTGCCACGACTCGGGCGTCGCGACGACGTTCAGGGAAGCGCCGGACGGCGCGTTGTCGTACGGGTTGCCGGTGGCGTGCAGCGCGGTGCCGGTCTCAGTGTTGAGGATGCGGAACGAGCCATCCCCCACGGGCTGCAGGCGCCAGGATGCCCCCGCCAACGAGCCACCGGTCGAGACGCCCACGACGTGTACGCCGCCCATGCCCCGGTACGTCGTGCCCGTGTCGGCGAGCACGCCGGATGCGGAGTTGATCGTGATGGGCGCGGTCGGCCACTCGCCGCGAGCGGCGGGGGCAGTATGCGCGGAGTCGTCGTCTGAATAGAAGTCGTACGGATTCAGGTCTTCGAAGTGGGTCGGCAACGGGTCGGTGTCAGGGTCGGATCCTGGGTCCGTATCCGGATAGAAGTCCGAGTAGTCGTCGCCAGAGACCTCCACGACAACGGGATGCGCTCCGTTTTCTCCCACTCGCTCCTCGGGGATGAATACGATTCGATCACTGCGATCGAATAACCACGCTTGGAACCCGTCGTGCCGTCGGGTGATAAGCGCTTCCGCGGAAAGCCCGACCCGCGAGAGATCGAGGATGCGCCAGCTCTGCGAGCCCCGCGACCAGTAGATCGTGCCGTGTCCGGCCGCAGCCGCCTCATAGAGCGACGCGTCAGGCCGGACGATCGGGATATTGACATCTTGTTCGGCATTTGACGGCGCCCAGTCGAAGTCAGCCCACTTGTGCGCCTGTGAGCCGTTCACGGAGGCCCCGGCGGCTTCGATTCCGCTAGGGATCCGACCAGCACCGGTCCATTGAGGAAGACTGGAGGAGAACCTCTCGTTCTGAACGGTCTCCGTGACGACGAACCGGTGGCTGAGGGAGTCGAACTCCATGTAGTCCGCGCGGACGATGAAGCTCGTATGGACGGACAAGAAGGTCACCTCGCCGCCGTGCTGGACGTTCGGCGTGCTCAAGAGGAAATCGAATCCACGCTCGCCCGCACCCGCAAGGCTCGCGGCCATGTCGAATCCGCCGCCTCCCTCAGGACGGGCGATGGTATACCGCCAATGTGGTGCCTCGCCAGCCCAATCGAACCCCGACCCGAGAAGGTCAGGGTCTCGGCTTGTGGACACGAATGCTCCAGTCACGTCCGGTCGAGTGCGGGAGCTGTAGAGGGCGAGGTTCGGTGCGGAGGGGTTGTGCGCGTCGCGAATCGCAACTCCCTCGTGGATTTCGGGGCCGAGCCCCCAGGCGAACACCGCATCCGGGTCGTGGTTCGTGTAGTAGTAAAGCGGGGCGGTGTCCGTTGCGAGCCACGGCGCGAACTTCGGCGCGTCCGGTCCGACCTCCTCGCGCCAATCTTGGAGAAACACCTGATCGGCAGAGACGAGAGTTCCGAAGATCGTATTGCTCTGCATTGCCTCGGTCGCCTTCAAGGCTGCCGACGCGGCAGGGCCGCTCTTCGCTGCTGGTGCGAGCGCGAGCTGAGCGGCGCTTGCGTAGCGGCCCCCGAACGAGTGCCCACTCGCGGGCATCTCGAATGCGGTGAGCCTTTGGGGGGACGTAGCGCTCGCGACGCCGGACTCCAGCCCCTCATCGCACAAGTCATCCCCGCGCTTGCACACTACGTGCGGCTCGTCGGGCTCGATCACCCGCACGTCACTCACCCAGGGCGCGAAGTCGTTGGTGGAGGCCATTCGCGAGGTCGCAGCATCCGTGCCGATGGTTTGCCGGGACTCGGTGGTCACGCGGACATCCGCGACGACCTCGCTCGTGCCCGTCTTCAGCGGAATGCCCACCGCCAGCTCGTCGCCGACCTTGAGCACGGCGTAGTTGGAGCGCGCCGCCTGCTCCGTGCTCAGCAGGAGCAGCTCGTTGGATGCCTCGAACCCCCGTCCGGCGGCGAGCGCGAGCCCGGAGGCTCCCGGCAGTGCCTTCACGGCCGCCCCTTCGACGAGGCTCGGGCTCATCATCGCCGCGCCGAGCGCGACCTGCGCGGACAGCGGGAGCGCGTGCGCAGTGATCGGGTTGAACACGATCGCACCCGGGAGGTCGATCGGCAGCAGGAGAAGCCAGATCGCGATCGTGCTCGAGTCTTCGCTCGTCTCGCGGGTGAGATTGCTCGCCCACGACCAGACCTTGTCGTACCAGTTGGCCTGGCTGAGGGTCCAGCTGCTGGTGATCTCCTGGATTTGGCCCTGGATGCTGTCCTTGACCATCGTCGCCTTCACGACGTACTTGTACTCGGGCTGGATGCGCTCGCCAACCTGGTGGGAGAATGCGAATTCTCCGTAGTCGTCGGCGAGCTGGTCGGCGGGGAACCCGCAGGCCGGCTTCTGCGCGACGGCACGGTCGACGGTGCTGTAGCCGCCGTCGACGATGACGTAGCCCCCTCCGGACGCAGCGCCGTAGTTGGGCACGTACGTGGTGGTCCGCTCCCGCGTCGCCGTGTACTCGAGGCCGGTCGTCGACGGGCCGTTCGGGCACGCGAGGTCCCACCACACCGGGTTCTTGGCGAGCAGCTTGAGCTCGTCGCCAGCCGCGTTGCGGGGCGCGGGGAGGAACAGCGGCGGCACGCCGAGCTGGGAGTACAGCGGCATCGCGACCGGAGCGGGCGAGCCATCCGCGCCGGGCTGGGCGCTGACGCAGTCGACGCCGGCACCGACGAGGTCCACGACCGCACCCGGCGTTCCCGAAATCACGATCGACACGAGTCGGGGCAGGGCGCTCTCGACCTGGCCGACGCCGGCCTGGACTCGCGTCGCGGCGGCAGTCAGCATCTCCTTGCCGCGAGCGGTGAGCAGGTCGACCGCGATCGGCAGCAGGGAGTCGGATGCCTCGGGCGTGGCCTTCACCTGGCGCTGAGTCGACCATGCCGTGTCGTGCGCGTACGTGACATCCGATTGGGGCAGTCCGTACATCTGAGGTCCCGGGCGGGTCGATCCCGCGCCGATGGTCGCCGGGTTGGGCAGCGGGTAGGTCATCGTCGCGTGCGACCCGTCGGTGGCTGAGGCGGAGCGGGCCGCGTACTCGGCGTTGATGATCGCGGTGAGCGCCTTCGCAGACTCGGCCGGGATGCCCGTGCCGGTCGTCCAGGCGGTCTTGAGGTCGCGCAGCTGCGACGCGATCGACTGGCGGGTGTACCCGTTGGTCACCGGGTTGTCGGTGCCCGCCTGCACGGACGGCGCCCACGACCCGTTGTGGTGCATCGTCATGGCTTCGCCGTCGCCGTAGACGCCGACCGAGACGCTCGCGGTCGAGCGCGACGGGGTGCTGTCGTCGATGCCGACGGAGGCGGTGAGGGTGCGGCAGCGCTGCTGCATGTCGAAGCGGAGCACGACACTGGTCGTCGCCTGGCCGGGGGTCTGCGGAAGTTGCACGGTCACGGTGTCGACCGGCTGGGCGACGCCGTTGACCGAGGGGGCCGTGGCGGCGGGGGTGGTGCCGAAGCGCAGCGGAACCGCGAGTGCCGGGTCGGTCGGGGTCGTCGCCTGCGTGCCGGTCCAGGCGTAGCGGTTGGCGTCGGCGAGGACACGCGAGAGCACGACGGGGCCGGCGAGGAACGCCGACGCGGGGGCTGACAGGCGCTCGGCATCCGCGGTCACGTAGCCCGTGGAGAGCTGGTTGGCCGCCCTCTCGAACGCGACGTCGGTGGTGCGTCCGCCGAGAATCGTGAGCTCGGCGAGCTGCGGTCCGTCGGGGATGACGGTCAGCCTGACGTCGTCATAGCCGCCGGCGCCGGCAACGTCGCGAAGGTCGGCGAGCACGGCGAACTGCGATCGGATCGGCAGGGAGGCGGGGCTCGAGTGCGCGGTGACGACGCCGTCCTGATCGACGGTGACGAAGGGAAGGATGTCACCCGCCGCCGTCGTGACGGCGACGCTCACCGGGCGACCGATCGCCTCGTCGGACGCAAGGGCGAGCACGAGCGTGCGCGGACGGTCGGGAAGCGCCAGCATGATGTGCTGCGTCACCCCATCGAGGATGGGGAGCGACGCCGCCTCGCGGGGCGCTCCGCCCACGGTCAGCGGATCGATCGCGGACGGGTGCTGACCGACGGTGAGTGCGTGCGAGTTCACCTCGCCGAGCATCCCGTTGGCACCGGGCACGGCGAACTGGCCACCGGTCGTGCGCGACTTGATGACCTCCAGAAGGCTGGATGCGGAACCGCAACCGGGCCGACGAAGCTCCCAGGGGTCGCCGTTGAAGTCCCCCGACCCTCCGATGTAGGGCTTCATGGCGTCGCGGTGGGGTGCACCGGGGGTGACGCGTGCACCGGCGATGGACACCATCGATCCGGTCGACGGCCACGGCTGGGTTCCCAGCACCTCGATCACCACAGTGTGCAGTCCCTCGGTGAGCCCGCTGAAGCTCGCCAGCGTCTGATTGGTCTGCGTCAGCACCGAGAACGAGTTGCCGGTCACCACCTTCGTGCAGTCGAGGGTCATCCGCCAATCGCCGCCCGAAGGCACGCGCGTGCCGACGATCTCGGCGGCGCTGCCGACGAACTGGAGCGTCGCTCGCGAGCCAACGGACGACGAGGATGACTCGGCGCCAGTGCCGACGGAGGTCGACGCCCAGCTACCGGTCCGCTGCCACGACGACTTCTCTGTCGACGGGATCATGACGGTGGCCGCGGTGGGCACCTCGGCGGTGGGAGGCAGCGGTGCCGCTGTCGCGACGCCCGTGGGGACGAGGGAGACGATGATCGCCGCGACGAGCGCAGGCGCCAGTAAGGACCGAATGTTCATGGGTAAGCCTTCGGGTAAGCCCTTCGGGTTAAGGGTTACCTGGGAAGAGGTCGGCATCGCCCAAACATGACGCGGGCACACCGGCTACAATCGGGGAAGCAGTTCGCGGATGTAGTTCAATGGCAGAACTTCAGCTTCCCAAGCTGATAGCGCGGGTTCGATTCCCGTCATCCGCTCCAAAGCGCTTCAGCGCATCCCCGTCAGCCACTGCCACCAGGGCAGTCGCTTGTCGAGTCCGGCTTGCCGGAGGAGCGCACCGTGGTCGATAGGGATCGATCCGTCGCCTCGCCTCCCCGATCGCCCTGGGCTCGCGAAACCACCGATCGTCGCGCTCAGTGACCGTCGCTCGCGCCATCTGCTCACGGTAGCGGAGCATCCCGCCGCCGCTCCAGCACCGAGGTGAGACAAGGCGGGCACCACATCCGAGCGAGCACCCCGACTCCTCTCAGCTCGATGCTTGCGGGAGCCCTACGGGATGCTCAGCGCCGCCAGCAGCACATGCTGCTGCCCGGAGTGCATGTCCCGGTCGGCAAAACTGCCCTGCGTCACCGGTCGCGGGAAGGAGATCTTGATCGCCTTGAGCGCCGGCATCGGGAAGACCCGCACCTTCTCCGGAGTCGTGCGGTAGAGCTCGGCGATCACGCGCGGGTCGGTGACGTCGGATGCTCGCACCCGCTCATACGCCTCGTCAGTCGGCAAGAAGACGTCGAGGGTGATCCAGAACGGCCCCGCGTTCTTGGCGCGAACGAGGTCGGCGATCTCGTCCAGGGTCTGGCTAGCCACGCGGCGCCACCTCCTCGTACTCCGTGCGGAACAGCTCGGCCTCGTCGTCCACGGCGATGGTGTGCTGCAGCACGAACTCGTAGCTCGCACCCCGCTCCATCTCGGCCGGGGAGGTCGCGAAGGCGAAGCTCGGGAGGTGGGTCATCCCCTCGAGCGGCAGGTGCAGCAGGAGCGGGTTGGCGACCTTCGCGATCGCGGTCGCCGTCGCCTGGTCGGCGGCCCGCGCCCGGAACAGCACCCCCACCTCACGCGGTGGCGGGCCGCCCGGCTCGAGGTCGCCGAGCACCGCGTTGTAGCCGTAGGCCCGCAGCTCGGCGTCGTACTGCCCCTTCTCCAGGCCGAGGTGCGAGGAGACCCGGCGGGCGAGCTCTCCGGAGAAGCGCGCGATCCAGTCGTCCATGTGGGCGAGCACGTGGGGGTCGCGGATGCCGACGAGCGAGACGGTCTCGTAGCCGCCGATCGCCGCACCCTCGAGCTTAATGGTGGCCTGCTCGGCCTCCTCGAAGATCGAGCCCTCGACGCGGGTGACCCGGTCGGTGACCGCCGTGTAGACGGCGGCACTCGTGTCGAGGGTGCCGCCCGGCTCCCGCAGTCGGTACGGGTCGGCGTTCTCGTAGAGCATGTGGGCGGCGACCGTCATCGGGGTCGCGGCCGCCGTCTCGGTGAGGGGATGCACGGTGAAGCCCTCGTCGTCGATCTCGACGAGCACTCCCCCGCCGATCGGGTCGGTCGTGCACTGGCTCCCGCACTCGACGGTCTTGGCGGCGTGCCAGGTGGGTCCGGCGGCGAGGCCCCGACCGAGCGCGATGCCCGCGACGGACGCGGTGTCGGATGCCCGTCCCGTGAGCACCAGGTCCGCCCCGGCGGCGAGCGCCTCCGTGATCGGCACGTGACCCATGAGGCCGACGATGTGCTCGCACGAGGTGACGGTGGCGGCATCGAGGGGGCCGGCCGGCTCGAGCGCGTCGATGCGACCTGAGGCCAGGGCATCCAGCACCGTGGGCTGCGTGAGCTCGCTGTAGATGCGGGCCAGGGTGAAGGTGAGGCCCTCCTCGTCCGCGATCTCGCGGGCGATGTCGGCGACCCACTCCACTCCGGAGTCGGTGCCGGACGTGCCGCACGTCGTCACGACGACGGGGATGCCCGCCCGCCGACCGGCCACGAGGATCGTCCGCAGGTCGCGCTTGAGCGATCCACGCGAGGTCTTGGCAATCCCCGACCCGAGGTAGTGCGGGCCCGAGTCGGTCGAGCCCCCGTCGACCGCGATGGCGTCGGCGCCGAGCTCGATGCCGCGGGCGACCGTCTCCTCGGTGATGCCGCCGCCGAGCATCCCGATGGGGAAGATGATGCGGACCGAACGCGTCGTCGCGTCCGGAGTCTGTGACGTCATGAGGCTCCCTCTCCCGGAGCAATCTATTTGCTATAGCAAATGGTGTCAAGCGGGTCATCCGATCAGGAGGCTCGGCGCCCGCTAGCGTGAAGGGGTGGAGAGTCTCGATCGCGTCCTGCCCCAGGTGGCGCGAGCCGGCTCGCTGTCCGAGCAGGTGTACCAGTCGCTGCGCGAGAGCATCGCCGACGGGCGGCTCGCCCCCGGCAGCCGCATCACCGAGCGACAGCTCGCCGCCGCCCTCGACGTCAGCCCCACACCTGTGCGCGAGGCTCTCAGCAAGCTCGAGCACGAGGGACTCGTCGAGCGCAGCGACTCCCGTCGACTCCGGGTCACGGACCATCCCGCCGAGACCCTCCACGAGCTCATGGAGGTCGAGATCATGCTGCGCGGCGCCGAAGCCCGGTTCGCCGCGCGCAAGATCACGCCCGACGCGATCGAGCGGATGCGGGCATCCATCGACGAACTCGTGACGGCGCGCGACTCGCTCACCCTCGCCGAGCAGTTCGAGATGGCGCAGCGCTTCGACGCCGAGATCGCGAGGGCGGCGGCGAACCCCGCCCTCCGCGCGCTCCTCGACAGCTACGCGATCTACGGCAGCGACTTCCGGCTGAGCCGAGCCGCCGAGGATGCGAAGGACCCGGCCTGGGTCGAGCGGAGGATCGCCGACCACCGCGCGATTGTCGAGGCGCTCGCCGCCGGCGACGAGGACGCCGCCGAATCGGTCATGCGACGCCACGCGCGCTCGGCCATCAAGAACCTCTAACGGCCGTAGCCCCGGATCTGCTTGTAGCCCTCGAGCGAGAAATCAGGCCCGTCGATGTAGTCGAGGTCGCGTCGCTCCGCGGCCTGGATGCCCGACACTGCGTCGCGGATGCTCGGCAGCGACTCCCACGGAACGATGACCACCCCGTTCACATCCCCGTGCAGGATGTCCCCCGTGTGCACCAGCTGCCCGTCGAGGTGCACCGGGTCGCCGACCTTCGAGAGCTCGAAGTTGGCGTGCGACACGACGGGGTAGCGCATGAAGTAGTGGAAGCCCCGAGCGCGAACCTCCGCGACATCCCGCAACGCTCCGTCGGTGACGATGCCGATCGCGCCGAGCCGGCTCGCGAGGGTGACCATGATCTCGCCGGCGTAGGCCACGCGCTCCGGGGTGCCGCTCGCGTCCTTCATGACGATGACGGTGGGCCCGGTGCTCTGCTCGAGAGCCTCCCACAGCGCCCAGTAGCCCTCCTGTCGCGCTGTCCTGCCGACGGCGTTGTCGACGGTGACCGTGAGCGCGGTGCCGACCATGACGCCGAGCTCCGGGAACGCGCACTGGACGGAGCCACCGATATAGCCGTCGCTCCGGTCGCGGAGGTCGAGCCGCTCGAGAGCGTTGGCGATTGTGGGGCTGTCGACGCTGCGGAGGTAGTCGAGGTCCGCTTCAGCGAGCATCCGCGAATCGGTCATGGTCCTTCACTCCCTCGTGACGGTGGGCCCACGCCCATTTACTATTTGCAATATCAAATGGTAACATCGCGCATCCGGCACGCCGACGTGCCCCCGGTGACAATGGAGTCAACGTGACCACTGCGCAACCAGCACGATCCACCCAGCGGCGATTCCAGCTGCGCCTCGCCCTCCTCGTCGCCCTCGGCGTGTTCGCGCAGGAGTCGGTGTGGAACTTCCACGACTCGCAGACCCCGGTCACGCTCGCCGAGTACACCACGAGCGTCGCCCTCATCGGGCTGATCATGGGGCTCGACAACATCATCGGCATCGTCGTCCAGCCGCTCATGGGCTATTTCAGCGACCGCTTCCGTGGGCGCTGGGGCCGGCGGACGCCGTTCATCGTCGTGGGGGCGCCGATCGCGGCGCTGCTGTTCGTGCTCATCCCGCTCGCACCGACCTTCCCCATCCTTATCGCGGTCATCGTGCTGTTCTCCCTCACGGCGAACTCGTTCAAGCCGATCACCGAGGCGCTCATCGCCGACCAGCAGGTGCCGGAGCACCGCAGCAAGGCCAATGCGGTCGGCAGGTTCGCATCCGGGCTCACAATCATCGTCTCGGCGCTGCTGAGCCTCTTCGTCGTCGATGAGAGCGTCGAGCTCGCGTACGTCATCTCCGCCGTCGTGATGATCGCGTGCTTCGCGATCCTCCTCGTCTCGCTCAAGGAGTCGCGCACGGTCGCCTATCGCGCCGTCGTCGACGAGGACAAGGAGCTCGGCCGCGAGACGACAGGGTTCTTCGGGGTGCTCAAAGACATCGTCACCGACCGCGACCGCAGTCGACTCGTGATGATCCTTGCGGTGATCGTGACGTGGGGTGCTTGGGCCGCCGTGCGCGCCCTGCTCACCCTCTACGGGGTGGAGCAGCTGGGGCTCTCGCGCGGCGAGGCGGGCGGACTGACCCTTCCCGCGAGCGTCGCGTTCCTCCTGGTGATCATCCCCCTCGCCATCCTCTCCGACCGCTTCGGTCGCCGCCGGGTGATGCGCATCGGGATCATTGTCTTCGCGATCGGCACACTCTCCGCGTTCGCTTTCAGCGGCTCGACGACGGCGACCCTCGTGGGCATCCTCATTGCGGCGGCCGGCTTCGCGGGCTTCGCCGCGAACGCGGCCGTCATGCTGTGGAACCTCGCCCCGTCGCAGCGCCTCCTCGGCGTCTACACCGGCATCTTCGCCGTTGCCCAGGCGATCGGCTCGTCCGCTGGCCCGGCCGCCGTCGGTGGACTCGTGGATGCCACGGACTGGAGCTTCCTCATGCTCTTCGTCGCGGTGCTCTCGCTCATCGGCCTGCTGCTGACGTTCGGCGTGCGCCGCGAGTACTCAGACGCGCAGCTCGCCGAGCAGAAGTTCGGGGACGCGGAGCGCGCGGGCTGAGCTGGCGTTGGCGTTCAGCCGTTGCGAATGTAGGTCGGCTGAGTTAGCGTGCCTAAATGAGGGATCGTCGATCCTGCGTCGCCCTAGTAGGCCTGCTCGTGCTCACGGGATGCTCTGACCCCGCGCCGCCGCCGAGTCCCGAGCCCACCGCAAGCCACGCCGCCCCCGCACCGACTGACGTGCCATCCTTGCGTGTCGTCGATGGTGGCCCGATGGAGGGCGCAATGGGCCCGGTCACGGTGGACGACGATGGCACTCCGCTTACCTACAC
Source organism: Antiquaquibacter soli (assembly GCF_030580675.1). Lineage (GTDB taxonomy): Bacteria > Actinomycetota > Actinomycetes > Actinomycetales > Microbacteriaceae > Rhodoglobus > Rhodoglobus soli. The sequence continues at coordinate 149,352 of NZ_JAUQUB010000003.1, forward strand.
GGTCGTCGAAGGCGACACCGCGGATCAGATCCGCGCGCGATTCGACATCTGGTGGGATCAGCTCGCCGACGCCGAGGGCACGCGGCTTCCCCGTATCCCCACGATCTACGTCGGCGATGTGTTGACCTTCACCGGGTCGGTCGTCGCCTTCGAGGAGGAGCCGGACTAGACAATCGCGGCGCCCTCTTCGCGCCGCCCGTAGGATGCAGCAGTGATCGCACCCGTAGCGGGCTAGTCCCTACGGCCCCACCGTCGGCGGCGGCGTGAACGTCGGTAGAGGCGGGAGCGTCGGCACATCGAAGTCGGGGATGTCGAGCTCGTCGAGGTCGTCGTTCATCTCCTCGATGCGCTCCTCGTTCTTGTCGACGATGCACGTGAGGCGCGACGCGTAGCGGCCGGTGCAGTCGTCGTAGAGATCGCTCGTGCTGTCGACCTGGATGTAGGTGCCGGCCGCGTCCCGCTCCGAGGGCAGCCACGGCGCCTGCACGATCGCGAGCACCGCGACCGCGGCGACGGCGAGCGAAACGACCCCAGCGACCGGTCCGCCTACGAGCGACGGGCGCACCCCGGGAGGAGCGTGGTCCACGTCGGCGAGGCGCGAGGCGATGGCTCGCGTGCGCCACAGCGCGTAGACCAGGGGGGACACCCACGCGGCCACCGCAAGCATGAGCACGGGAGCCGCGTCCGCGCGCGTGAGCACCGAGATCATGGCGGCAGGGATGCCCGCCAGCACGAGCACCACCACGCGCCAGGTGAGACTGCGCGCGATGCTCGACCGGGCGATCCGCGCCGACCGGAAGCCGAGCTCGGTCGGCGCGAAGATTCCGGACTCGATCGCCGCGTCGAAGTAGCGTCGATACCAGAGCACCGACGCGGCGGCCCCCACGACCGCCCCGACGACGAGCAGCAGAAGCAGCCAGCGGACGAGGGATGCTTCGCGCAACCACAGCAGGCACAGCACACCCACGACGCCGATGCCGACGGTGACGACGCTCGCCGTGAGCCGGAGCCGGGCATCCGCTCCGCCGCGCGTCATCCGACGCAGGTAGCCGCGCGGTGCCTTCGAGAGCACCGACCTGGTCGTGATCACGCGGAACAGCGGCCACACGACAGCGAACCCGGCACCCCAGTAGATGTTGTGCAGGCTCGGACCGCTGCCCATGGCGGCGCCGACCGAGAGCGCAACGATGGCGATCATGATGAGCGGTGTGTCCACGAGCCGGAGCAGCTGGCCCCAGACCCGGCCGAACAGCACCTGGCCCGCCTGCACGTTGTCGGGAGCCATCCCGAGCAGCTCGCCGAGAGCGGTGACCTGGTTCGCGACGTGCGGGAGTCCGCCCTGGTCGGTAGCGCTCGTCGGGGTGTAGTCGCCGATGAGCACAGCGCGCATGAAGAGCAGGGACTGGTCCTGGGGGGCGACCGCGAGTCCCCTCGCGACGAAGCCCTTCGCCGCGTCGGTGTCGCCGAGCGACCGGTAGATCTCGGCCGCGCTGCGCAACGTCGAGGGCGACTCCGGCTCGAGCTCCAACGCCGAAGCCACGCGGGCGATCGCAAGCTCGCGGTCCGCGGCGCTGATGGGCCCCTCTACAGCGAGGAGGGCGATCTGCAGGTGGTACCGGGCAGTCTGCGGGTCGAGCTCGAGCGCACGGTCGGCGGCGAGCCGGGCATCCTTCAGGTCACCGAGCGACGAGTGCGCAACGGACAGCAGGAACAAGCACAGCGCGTCCTCGGGCTGCGCAGCGACGAGCTCGACGAGGAGCGGCTTCGCCTCGGCGGGGCGCTCGGCCTTGAGCAGCAGCCACGCCTCGAGGGTGAGGAGGGCGGTGTCATCCGGAGCGTGGCGCAGTCCCTCCTCGGCGGCGGTGAGCGCGTCGTCGAGCTTGCCGAGGTCGCCGAGCGCTTTCGCCTTCCGCAGCGCGAGAACGGCCGGGTCGATCGGCTCGGATGCTCCGGATGCCCCCGCTCCGGTCACAGCATCTTCCTCGACTTCAGGTACTCCTCGAGGTCGTCGTACCGGCCGTCCTCGTTCGCGAACGTCACGACGTTGCGGGCCGACTGGAGCCACGGCATGATGCTCGGCTTGATCTCGCCGAGCGCCTTGCCGACGTCCTTCATGTCGATCGGCCGCACGGTGCCCGAGTTGATGGAGTCGCTCATCGCGCGCTCGGCGGCCGTCGCGACGATGTGCGCGAGGTCGGCGCCGGAGAAGCCGTCGGTCTTGGCGACGACCGCGTCGATGTCGATGCCCGCAATGGGCCGGCCAGAGAAGTGGTGGCGCAGGATCGCGGCTCGCGCCGGCTCGTCGGGCGGGAGCACGAGCACCGTGCGGTCGAAGCGGCCCGGGCGCATGAGGGCGGTGTCGACATCCCACGGGTGGTTGGTCGCGCCGAGGAGGAAGACGCCGTCGTTGTCGGAGCCGATGCCGTCCATCTCCTGCAGCATCTGGTTGACGACGTTGCGCATCCAGCCGACGTTCATGTACTGCGATCGCTTGCCGCCGAGGGCATCGAGCTCGTCGATGAACACCACGCACGGCGCGAGCTGACGGGCGCGCTGGAACACCCGGTGCACGTTCTGCTCGCTCTCGCCGATGATGCCGCCGAGGATGTCGGCGAGCGTCACGCTCAGGAAGTTCGCCCCGAGCTCGCCGGCGATCGCTCGCGCGATGAACGTCTTGCCCGTGCCGGGAGGGCCGTACAGCAGCAGCCCGCCGCGGAGGCTCTTGCCGAACGCCTTCGCGATCTCCGGGTTGCGCATCGGTTCGAGGAACGCGATGCGGATGCGCTCCTTCACCTGGTCGAGCCCGCCGACGTCGTCGAGGGTGATGTGCTCCTTGGTGACCTCGCCGAGCCCCTCGTACGCGAGCGGGTCGGGGCCGGTGCTCGCCTGCGCGAACGGCGGCGGCACGTCGACGGCCAAGTCCTGCTCGAGGGCGTGCCAGTCGATGTCGGGATGCTCCGGGTCCGGTGCCGGCACGGCGGTGGCGGGTTGCTCGGGCGCGGGCGGCTCCTCGCCGCTCGCTGAGGCACTCGACGGGGACGCCGAGCTGACGTCGGTGAGTGAGGCGGAGCCGGGTGCCGAGGCATCCCGCAGCAGCGCGAGCGCGTCGGCGTCGTTCGGCGCGGTCCGCAGTGCAGCGCTCGCCTGCTCGAGGGCCTCGGGCGATCGGCCCGCCTCCAGCAGCAGCCGACCGTAGTGCACGCGCAACGCGGTCGAGTCCGGAGCCGCCGCGACGGCAGCGGCCAGGGCGTCGAGGATCTCGCTCACGGGCATCCCCCAAAGGTTGTCGAGGATTCCACGCTACCGGAGGACCGGGCGGGGTGTCACCCGAACGGGGTACGAATGCCGGAGGGCCGACCTCGACCGCACACGAGGGCCGTGGCTAGCATCGGGGGTATGACCGAGCTCGTGCCGATACCGTCGCCGGGCATCCCGGTGTTCTTCGGCACACCGGGGGACCCCGTCGTGGTGATCGTCCACGACATCTACGGCCGGTTGCCCGGGCTCGTGTCGTTCGCGGAGGCGCTCGCGAGCCGCGGCCTCCGCGTCGCCGTCGTCGACCTGTACGACGGAGTGTGCACCGTCGACACCCCCACAGCCCAGGGCCTCATGGGCAACCTCGACATCGGCACGGCCCTCGCCGAGATCGACGATGCCATCGCCGGCGCGCAGGAGTCCGGCGACGAGAAGGTCGCCCTCGTGGGCTTCTCCCTCGGTGGATGGCTCGCGCTCCTGCACGCGCAGGCCGGGGCCGCGGACGCCGTCGTCGCCTACTACGCGAGCCTCGCCCCGCAGGACCACGGCGTCATCCCCTGCCCGGTGCTGCTGCACTGGGCCGAGACCGACGAGTGGGACGCGGGCGAGGAGCCCGAGCCGTTCGTCTCCCGCCTCAAGGACCACGGCACGCCCGTCACCGAGCACCGCTACATCGGCACCCGCCACTCGTTCGCGAACGCGAGTCTGCCGGGAAAGGTGGATGCCCAGGCCGCTGCCCTCGCATTCGCCCGCACTGCCGTGTTCCTCGAGAAGCACCTGAAGGAGTAGCGGCCGGCGGGTAGCGTTGTCCCGTGCCCACCTTCTCCGACGACGTCGTGGCGGCCGTGCTCCACCACATGAACGACGACCACACCGACGACAGCCTGCTCATCGTGCGCGCCTTTGCCGACCCCGCCGCGTCCACGGCCACGATGACGACCCTCGACCACCTCGGCGGCACGTGGGAGTACGAGGTGGACGGGCAGACCCGCACCGCGACGGTGCCGTGGTCGAAAGAGATCTCCGAGCGGGCCGAGATCCGCCGCGAGGTCGTGTTCCTCTACGACGACGCGTGCGAGAAGCTCGGCGTCGAGCCGCGAGAGCACTGACTGTGCGCGTCGCGAACCGGGTGGTCGGTCTCGTGACCGGGTCGCTCTTCGTGCTACTCGGCCTCGTCGGACTCGTGGTGTCGTGGGGCGGCGGCTTCGCCGGCCTGGGGGTCTCGCTCGGGGGCGTTATCGCGATCAACCCGGCGCTGTCGGTCATGCTGATCGCCCTCGGGGGCACCGTACTCGCCGCCGCCCTGGTGAGCCTCCGGGCGTCGCGCACCGCGAACGCGTGGGTCGGCTTCGGGTTCCTCGTGCTCGGTTTCGTCGGGCTGTTCCTCGTCGGCCCGGAGCCGAACGTGCTCGTGCTCACCTCGACCGCCAACGCGATCCACTTCGCCGCGTCGGCTCTCCTGCTCGCCGTCGGCCTCGGAGCGAACCGGCCCTCGTGAGCCCGCTCACGCGCGTCTGGGTGTCGTTCGCGGCGATCGGCGCCGGGCTCATCCACGTCGCCCTCGTCGTCGGCGCCCCCGCGTGGGCGGCGGTGCTCGTCGGGATGCTCGGCCTCGCCGAATTCGTCTGGGGCGCCATCACGTTCTCCCGTGACGCCCCGCCCGTGCCGCGCGTCGCCCTCGTCGTGGCGCTCGTGCCCGTGCTGCTCTGGGTGGTGGGGCTCGTGACGCGCACCGTGCCGGAGACGTTCGCGCCGTTATCCCTGGGGGTGGCGAGCCTGTTCACGCTGTTCGTGGCGGCAGCCCTCGGGGTGCACCTGCGGTCGGGGCCGCGCGCGGGCATCCCGGGCACGGTCCGATTCGCAGTGGGGCTCGTCGCCGCGCTCGTCGTGGTGGTCGCGCTCACCCTGCCCGCGCTCGGCGCCACCGTCGTGGGCGGCGGCCACCCCGGGGGCGTCGAATCGCCCTTCGACGAACACGGGCACAGCGGCTAAACTAAGGGTCGCCTTACCCGCCGCACCACGCACGCCGCACGTCAGGAGCTCCCGTGTCTGTCATCCCCTTCTCGCAGGCACTCCGCGAGCGCACCTGGTCGTCGCACGGCGACAGCGAGGGCGCCAGCTTCATGAAGGACCTCATGACCGGCGCGGGCACCCGCGAGGACTACATCGCGCTCGTCGCCCAGCACTACTTCATCTACGAGGCGCTCGAGGCGGCCGCGGCGCGCTTCGCGAGCGACCCCGTCGCGTCCGCGTTCATCTCCCCGCAGCTGACCCGGATGCCCGCCCTCGAGCAGGACCTCGAGTTCCTCCTGGGTGCCGACTGGCGCTCCGCGATCTCCCCGCTCCCGACGACCGTGCGCTACGTGCAGCGCATCGACGAGGTCGCCGCCGAGGGCTGGGCGGGCGGCTTCATCGCCCACCACTACACCCGGTACATGGGCGACCTGTCGGGCGGCCAGGCGATCGGGCGGCTCATGCAGCGCCACTTCGGGTTCGAGACGAACGGCGTCGGGTTCTACCTGTTCGACCAGATCGCGAGCCCCAAGGAGTTCAAGGAGACCTACCGCGAGCAGCTCGACGCGGTCGAGTGGTCGCCGGAGGAGCGCGAGCGCGTCATCGACGAGGTGATCGTCGCATACCGCTTCAACACGGAGCTGTTCATCGACCTGAGCGCGGCGAAGGCGGCGGCGTAGCGCGCACCACTACGCCTGAATCGCCGGGATCGCCTGCACCCGCGTCATGAACCGCACCACGTTCTCGTCGACGATGATGTCGCTCGGGCGCAGGGGGCGGGTGAGGTAGAGCCCCTCGAGGTCGGTGATGCGGCTGAGCGCCACATACGTCTGGCCCGGCGCGAACGAGCGCGGGCCGAGGTCGACGATCGCCCGGTCGTACGTCTTGCCCTGCGACTTGTGGATGGTCACCGCCCACGCGAGCCGCAGCGGGAACTGGGTGAACTCGGCCACGACGTCCTTGCGCAGCGACTTCGTGAGCGGCGAGTACGAGTACCGGAACTTCTCCCACACCGCCGGCTTCACCTCGTGCCGGGTGCCGTCGATCTCCACCCACACGGTCGAGTCGATCTTGAGCACCGTGCCCACCGAGCCGTTCACCCAGCGCGGCGGGCCGCCGTCCCACTGGGTGTCGTTGCGGAGGAACATCACCCGCGCGCCCACCTTGAGGTCGAGCGCCTCGTCGGCCGGGAAGGTGCGGCCGCCGAACTCCCCGTTGATCTCCGCCCGCGCCGTGAGCGCCCGGCCGGGGAGTCGGGAGAGCTCGGTCGCGTTGATGCGGGTGACGGTCGCGTTGGTGGAGGCGAGCGTGATGGCGCCGTCCGTGGGGGCGGGGCGCGCGCCGGTGGTGTTGAGCCGCTCGGCGATCTCGGCGGTCACCATTCCGTGTCGCACGGCGTTGAGCATCCACTTGAACTCGCTGTCGGACTGCCGGTGGATGGTCGCGAGCTCGTAGACGGTGAGGTCGGTCTCGTCCCACACCTTCGCGTCGAAGAACCACATGGAGCGGTAGTGGTCGGCGAAGTAGGCCCGCTCGTCGCCCTCGCCGGGCACCGGGGCGAGCTGGTACGGGTCGCCGAAGAGCACGACCTGCACGCCGCCGAACGCCTCGTTCTTGCGGCCGCGGGCCTGGCGCAGCGACCGGTCGATCGCATCCAGCAGGTCGGCGTTGACCATGGAGACCTCGTCGATGACGAGCGTCTCGATGGAGTTCAGCAGTTTGCGCAGCTCATCGGACTGCTCGATGTCGTGGTCGGCGATGACCCCGATCGGCAGGCGGAAGAGCGAGTGGATGGTCTGGCCCCCCACATTGAGGGCGGCGACACCGGTCGGCGCGCAGATGACGAGCTGCTTGGAGGTCTCCTCGGAGAGGTAGGTGAGCAGCGTCGACTTGCCGGTGCCGGCGCGGCCGGTGACGAAGATGTTGTCCATCGTCGTCTCGATGCGATCGAAGACGGCCTGCTGCTCGGGGGAGAGAGGGACGTCGGCCACCGGTCCACTGTAGTTCCGCGCGCGGGCGCAATCGCTCAGGCTCGGGCGCACTGAGGAAACGTAGAATGTGGGGATGCGCCGCGAGCTGATCACCTGGTCCGTGGTGGCCGCGATCCTGCTCGGCGCCTTCGGCCTCACGGTGCTCGTGCTCAACAACACGGTCTACAACGCGTCCGGTTTCGTGCGCAGCTACCTCGACACCCTGGCCCGCAAGGATGCGGCGGGGGCCCTCGAGATGATCGGCGCCTACGACAACCCGGACGAGGCATCCGACACCCTGCTGCGCCGCGCCGCCATGAGCGAGCTCACCGACATCCGCCTCACGAGCGACATCGAGGTCGAAGGCGGGGTGCACAAGGTCACGTTCACCTACAAGGCGGACGGCGCCCCCGGCCGCACCACGTTCGAGGTGAAGGCGACGGGGCTCGCCTTCGGGCTCTTCCCCTCCTGGGAGTTCGTGACCGGCCCGCTCTCCACCATGTACGTGACGGTCGTCGGGGATGCCCGCTTCTCCGCTAACGGCATCGACCTCGTGAGCCCCACCCCGAACGATCCCGCCGGGTACCTGGTGTTCACGCCGTCGAGCATCCGCCTCAACCACGACACCACCTACCTCGACGCGGAGCCGGTCACCGTCTCGGTGGCGGACGCCGGAGCATCCGTGCCCACCGCGCTCATGGTGAAGCCGAACGCGCTCATGCTCGAGCGGGTGCAGGAGCAGGTCGACGACATCCTCGACACGTGCGCCACCCAGCAGGTGCTGATGCCGACGGGATGCCCGTTCGGCCAGTCCATGGGCAACCGCATCATCACCGCCCCGGCGTGGTCGATCGTGCAGTACCCCCAGGTGAGCCTGCGCGCCGGCGACCGGTCGGGGGACTGGATCGTCCCCTCGACGCCCGCGACGGCGCACCTCGTCGTCGACGTGCGGAGCCTGTTCGACGGCTCGGTGTCGACGTTCGACGAGGACGTGCCGTTCTCGGTGAGCTACTCGGTGGCGTTCCTGCCGGGCGACGAGCTGCTGGTCACGACGCGGTTCTAGGGCTGGCTAGCCTCCCGGGGGCCGTGCATCCCCCGCCCTTCTTCCTCGCGCGGGAGTTGCTGCCGCCCGCGGGTGCTGCAACACCCGCGCACCGCACTAACTCCCGCGCGAGCGACAACCACCCTCGGCTAGACCGGCCGCCCGCTCTTCGCCCGCTCGGCGAGCATCCGGTTGTACTCCTCGAGCTCGGCGTCGCCATCGCGGTCGGCCTGCCGGTCGCGGCGCTTGGTCTCCCGTTCGTCCGACCTCGACCACAGGAACACGATGGTGAGAGCGATGATCGCGTTGGGGATCTCGCCGACGCTCCACGCGATGCCGCCGCCGGCCTGCTGGTCCTCGATGGCGGTCACGCCGGTGTCCCAGCCCATCGCCCCGTACCAGTCGGCGAGCAGGAGGCCGGTTCCGCTCATGATCGCGAGGCCGAAGAACGCGTGGAAGGCCATCGTCGCGAGCAGGATGACGAGCCGCACCGGGTAGGGCAGCCGCTGCGGTGACGGGTCGATGCCGATGAGCGACTGCACGAACAGGTACCCGGAGAGCAGGAAGTGCACGATCATCCACTCGTGCCCGACGTGGTTGGTGGTCGCCCAGCTGAATACCGGCGTGTAGTAGAACACCCACAGCGAGGCCGTGAAGATCGCCGCAGCGACGATCGGGTTGGCGAGGATCGCGAACGGCTTCGAGTGCACGAGGATGAGCAGCCACTCGCGGATGCCCCGGCTCCCGTCATCCCGCTTGTGGATGGCGCGCAGCGCGAGCGTGATGGGGGCGCCGGGCACGAGGAGCACCGGCACCATCATCCCGAGGGTCATGTGGGCGAGCATGTGCGAGCTGAACAGGAACTTCTCGTACACGTTCACGCCGCCGTTGGTGACCCACAGCAGCACGAGCATGCCGAGCACCCAGAGCACGGTGCGGTACCAGGGCCAGCGGTCGCCGCGGCGGTGCAGCCGGATGACCCCCCAGATGTAGAACAGGATGCCGAAGCCGCAGATCAGCAGCCACAGGATGTCGAGGTTCCACATCGTGAGGTAGTTCTCGAAGCTCGGCGGGGGCGGCAGCGGCCTGCCGGTGAGGATTTCGGCGGGGCTCGGGTCGGTGAGCTCGCTCGTCGGCACCTCGGGCACGGGGGTGGCGGTGCGGGCGAGGGCGGCGGCCGCACCCGAGGCGACGCCCATGAACGCGAGCTCGCCGGCGACGAGCGCCCAGAACCACGGGCGCTCGCTTGTGCCCGGCTTCTCGATGCGCCGGATGACGAACCGTCGCTGCACGGCCCCGAAGGCACCGAGTGCCAGCAGTGCCAGCACCTTCACGATCACGAGAGCACCGTACGGCGACCACAGGTTCTCGATCGTCTCGACGCGGATGAGCGCGCTCACGTAGCCGGACACCGCGACCACCACGAAGCACACCAGTGCCACCGTCGAGTAGCGGCGCAGGATGACGGCGAGCCTGCCTTTCTCAAGGGCGCCGCGCACGAGCACGAGGGTGAGGAGTCCGCCGAGCCAGGCGGCGGCGAACAGCACGTGGAGGAACAGGGCGGTGCTGGCGGCGTCGTGGTTGGCGGTGCCGCCTCGGTGTCCCTGGAGGGTGGGCGGGAGCATCCCGTACGCGGCGAGCGCGGTGACGAACGCGACGAGGGTCTGGTTGCGGACGGCGAAGCAGAGGGCGGTGACGCCGGCGGCGACGAGGGTGGTGGTGAGCCAGGCCTGGCCGATCTCGGTGGTGGTGAGGAAGCTGGCGAGGGTGTCGCCGAATGCTTCGTCGAAGCGCACCGGTTGGCTGTAGACGGTGAGGAAGGTGAAGAAGCCGGTGGTTCCGGCGGCGACGGTCCAGACGGCGGCGGAGGCGGCCGCGATGTCGAGGGCTTGGTTGTACTCGGTGCGCGTGGCATCCAGCGCGAAGCAGGCGAGGAGGAGGGACCCGAGCGCGCCGGCGCCGGCGAGGTTGACGAGCAGGGTGGAGATGGGGAGCCCGTAGCGCACGACGGGCCCGGGGTCGAGGCTCTCGATGAGGGAGGGGTCGGCCCCGCCGCCGAACGCGAGGCCGACGAGGAGTGCGGCGAGCGCTGCGAGAAGGAGGATCGCGGGCAGGGCGATCCGGAGCAGGCGAGGCACGGGGTTAACCCTACGGCGGGCTGGCTGGGACTTAACGACGAAGGGCGGCGACCCTGTCGGATCGCCGCCCTGTCGTCTGTAGGGCTACTACTTGGCCGCGGCCTTGAGCTTGCTGCCGGCGGAGAGCTTGACGCCGTAGGACGCCTTGATCTCGATGGCCTCACCCGTCTGCGGGTTGCGGCCGGTGCGGGCGGCGCGGTGGGTGCGCTCGACGGCGAGCCATCCGGGGATCGACACCTTGGTGCCCTCGCCGACCGAGGTCGACAGCACGGAGAAGATCGCGTCGACGACGCCGTTCACGGTCGCCTGGCTCTGGCCAGACTCAGCGGCAACTGCCGCGACGAACTCGGTACGGTTCAGTGACTTGTCAGCCATGGGTGTCCTCCTCGGACTATGCATTTAGGTGGTGCGCTTGTAGCGCCTGAAATCTACCAGCTTGACTTGGTGATTCCGGGCAACTCGCCCCGGTGTGCCATATCGCGGAAACGGACACGGGAGATGCCGAACTGCGAGAGGAAACCGCGGGGACGACCGTCGATCGAGTCGCGTCCACGGACGCGGATCGGGGATGCATCGCGCGGGAGCTTCTGCAGGGCGACGCGAGCGGCCTCTCGCGACTCGTCGGTGCCGTTGGGGTCGACGAGTGCCTTCTTCAGCTCGAGACGGCGGGCGGCGTAGCGCGCGACGATGACCTTGCGCTGCTCGTTCTTGGCGATCTTGCTCTTCTTGGCCATGGTTAGCGCTCCTCGCGGAATTCGACGTGCTGGCGGATCACCGGGTCGTACTTCTTGAGCACGAGGCGATCGGGGTTGTTGCGACGGTTCTTCTTCGTCACGTAGGTGTAGCCGGTGCCCGCGGTGGAGCGGAGCTTGATGATGGGACGGATGTCCTGCTGCTTGGCCATTAGAGCTTGACCCCCTTCGCGAGCAGGTCCTTCACGACCGACTCGATGCCGCGTGCGTCGATGACCTTGATGCCCTTGGCGGACAGCGTCAGCGTGACGTTACGACGAAGCGAAGGCACGTAGTAGGTCTTCTTCTGGATGTTCGGGTCGAACCGACGCTTGGTGCGACGGTGCGAGTGCGAGATGTTGTGCCCAAAGCCGGGAACGGCTCCGGTCACCTGGCAGACTGCTGCCATGGCGGTACTCCTGTTCTGGTTACCGTAGGACTTCCTTGCGGGATGCCCTACCCAAGATCACTTGTCGGCACGCCTTGATCCCCGAGAGTGCTGCGGTGGGGAGGCATACGATGTGCGCGGATGCGCAACCTGTATAGGGTACGCGACTTGTGTCGCCGCCACAACTGCGCAAGTCACGTGTGGCTCCGCTCCATTCCCTCGCGCATCAGCCCCGGTGTGGGGGTGCTCGGTTTCAAGTCCGCCGAGCTAAATTCACACATATGGCGAACGGTTGCCCCGGGTCCGGTGTCTCGAACTGCAGCCACACAAACGCCTAAGGAAGTAGGAGCTCCACTCTGTGGTGAATCACGTCAACTTCATCTGGAACATCGCCGAGTCCCTACGCGGGCCGTTCAAGCCGTCCGAGTACGGGTCTGTAGTGCTGCCCTTCACCGTATTGCGCCGTCTCGACGCGGTGCTGGCGGACACGAAAGCTGAGGTGCTCGCGGCATACTCAACGACGGCGGGCAAACCCGACGTGCTACGCGACCTCGAATTGCGCGAGGCGGCCGGGCAAGACTTCTACAACACAAGCCCATTCGACTTCGGCAAACTAATCGCCGACCCGCAAGACTTGCGCTCCAACATGGCCGTCTACCTGGCCGGGTTCTCGACAAACGTGCGAGACATCTTCGAGCGGTTTGAGTTCGAGAAGACTATTAACAAGCTCACCGAGAAGAACAAGCTGTTCGCGGTGACGGAGAAGTTCGCGCAAGCCGACTTTCACCCGCGCACAGTCAGCAACATCCAGATGGGGCTCGTCTTCGAGGAGCTGATCCGGTGGGCGAATGAGCGGTCGAACGAGACCGCCGGCGACCACTACACTCCCCGCGAGGTCATCTCGCTGATGGTGCAGCTGCTGTTCGCCCTCGACGACGACGCACTCACCAAGTCGGGTGTCGTTCGATCGATTTACGACCCAACCGCGGGAACTGGCGGAATGCTGTCGGTCGCCGAAGAGCACTTGCGCCGGCTCAATCCCGGTATCCAACTCAGCCTCTATGGCCAGGACTACAACGACGCCTCCTACGCGATCTGCAAGGCCGACATGGTCATCAAGGGCCAGGACGTCGACAACATCGCGCTCGGCGACACCCTCACCGAGGACGCCTTCGAGGACAAGAAGTTTGACTACGGGCTCTCCAACCCGCCATTCGGGGTCGATTGGAAGGACCAACGGGCCCTTATCGAAGACGAGCACACAAAGCTCGGCTTCAAGGGTCGCTTCGGACCGGGCACTCCGGCCGTCAGCGATGGAGCGATGCTGTTTCTGCTGCACCTGGTTTCCAAGATGCGCAAGCCCGAAGACGGCGGGTCGCGGATGGCGATAGTGCTCAGCGGGTCTCCGCTATTCTCCGGCGGCGCCGGCAGCGGCGAGTCGAACATCCGGAAGTGGCTCCTTGAGAACGACATGGTTGAAGCGATCATCGGCCTGCCAAAGGACATGTTTTACAACACCGGCATCTCGACCTACATCTGGGTGCTCACTAACCGCAAGCAGAACGAACGCCGCGGGCACGTGCAGCTGATCGACGCACGGGAGATGGTCACCAAGCTCCGCAAGGGGCTCGGATCCAAGCGCAACGAGCTTTCGTCCGAGGACATCCGCACGATCGTCGAGTGTTACTCCGTTTTTGAACCAAACAAGCACTCCAAGATCTTCCGTAACGAAGACTTCCTCTACCGCACGATCACAGTCGAACGTCCGCTGAAGCTCAACTGGCGGGCGACGCCCGAGCGCGTCGACACCGTGTTCGAAGCAAAGACCGTGCAGAAATTGAACGAAGCGGATGCCGTCGCCCTTCGTGCCACTCTCAACCGGCTCGGACCTGACCGAGCTTGGAAGAACCGTGCCGAGTTTCATAAGTCCTTAAAAAATGCTGCGAAAGCCGAAGGCCTGACCCTGCCCGCACCGCTGATCAAGAGCGTGACGACGGAACTCAGCGAGCAGGACGACACGGCCGACATTTGCCGCGACGCTAAGGGCAATCCCGAACCCGACCCGTCGCTTCGCGACACCGAGAACGTCCCGTGGGACGAAGACATCGACACCTACGCCGCTCGGGAAGTGCTCCCCTACGCCCCGGAGGCCTGGGTTGACCGCACCAAGACCAAAGAGGGCGCCGAGATCCCATTCACGCGTCATTTTTATCAGTACATGCCGCCGCGAGCCCTGGAGGAGATCGACCGCGACCTTGAACGCGCTATGGACGAACTCCGCGCGATGCTCGCCGAGGTAGAACGGTGACCTGGACACCATTCGGGCGCATCGTGCGCTTGGTAACCGAGCGAGCTTCCGAACACGGAAGCTTCCGCATCGGGCTCGAAGCCGTCGAGAAGTCGACCGGGCGACTTCTCGACGACGTAGAGGCTGAGTATGCCGGCGACGGAATTGTCTTTCGTTCCGGGGACGTGCTTTTTGGGAAGCTCCGGCCCAACCTCCGCAAGGCATGGCTCGCTAGCCGCGATGGGGAAGCAGTCGGCGACTTTCACGTCTACCGGCCTAATCGCGAGCTATTGGTGCCGCGCTACCTAGCGTATCTCGTGCTCTCCGAGCCATTCTTGGAGCCAGTGATTGCGTCGGTTTACGGTGCCAAGATGCCGCGAGCGGACTGGAACGGAGTAAAGCAGATCGGGGTGTGGGCCCCTGCGCTCGAAGCGCAGCGTGCGATTGCGGACTATCTGGATCGGGAGACGTCGCAGATCGACGCGTTCATCGCGAAGAACGAGGAACTGATCGCCCTCCTCACCGAACGGCATGAGGCTCAGAGTTTGCGGCTACTTCTCGAGCAGCCGACGACCCAGCGGGTGCCGCTCAAGGCCGTTTTGCGGAAGCTTCGTCGTATCGCTCCTGACGATGCCCCAGTTGTGACGGCTTTTCGGGACGGCCAGGTCACGAGCCGGGCAAATCGGCGGATTGACGGCTTCACTGAAACCGAGACCGAGAGCCGAGGCGCATATCAAGGTGTAAAGACGGGCGACGTTGTTTATCACGGACTCGATGGATTCGCTGGCGCGGTGGGCGTCGCCGAATCAGACGGGATTTGCTCGCCCGTCTATCACGTGTGTGAGGTGACTTCGCGGGCAGATCCTGAGTACATTGCCCGGCTGCTTCGGGCGCTCGGAAAGAGCGGCTTTCTCGAAGCCTACGCATGGAGCGTGCGCCAACGGAGCGTCGACTACCGGAACTGGTCGACGTTCGCACAGCTAGTTGTCGACCTTCCTGCGATCGATGTTCAGCGCGAGGTCATTGAAGCCCTGTCAGCAGCGGATGAGCGCATGGGTAGGGCAGTTACGATTGCGCGCCGGAGTATCGAGCTTGCGCGCGAGCGGCGAGCAGCGCTGATCTCGGCGGCGGTGACGGGGAAGGTCGATGTGGGGGTGGCGACATGAGCAACGCGGCTGGCGCGCACCTTGAATCGGTGCTTGAGATAGAGATCGCGGAGCACCTTGCCGCGCACGGGTGGCTGTATTCATCGACCGATGCGGGCTACGACCGCTCGCTCGCGCTCCTGCCTGAGGATGTGCTCAGCTGGCTCGAGGACTCGCAACAGGCGGAGTTCGAGAAGGTTGTGCGCCCGCACGACGCTCCGGAGAGGCGGGATGCGGCACGGCGTCTTCTACTTGAACGGCTGGCGAAGACACTTGACAACGATCCGCTGAAGAACGGCGGCACCATCCGCGTCCTTCACGACGGGTTCACGCTTGTGCCGCCCCACGGCGGAACGGCAAGGTTTAAGATGGCGCAGTTCCGCCCCGCCACCACCCATAACCCCGACACTCTCGGTGCCTACGCGAAGATGCGGTTGCGGGTAATGCGACAGGTGCATTATTCCGCGAAGCATCCGAACAAGGCCCTAGATCTGGTGCTGTTCATCAACGGCATCCCGGTCGCCACGATCGAGTTGAAGACGAACTTCACGCAGCCGATCGGGAACGCTGTTGCCCAGTACCGCTTCGATCGCGACCCGGCCGGAGAGCCACTGTTCGGGTTCGCGAGGCGGGCGCTCGTGCACTTCGTGCTGTCGAACTCTGAAGTGCGGATGACGACGCACCTGCGGGCAGCGAAGACGCGGTTCCTCCCGTTCAACAAAGGCTACGACCAAGGCGCAGGAAACCCGCCGAACCCTAACGGGTCAGCATCCTCTTACTTCTGGGAGGAGATCCTGCAACGCGACAGCTGGCTGCACCTGTTCGGGTCGTTCGTGCACCTGCAGGTCGAAATCGATACCGACCCCGACACGGGCAAGAAGACCCGCACCGAAAAGGTGCTCTTCCCGCGCTATCACCAGTGGCGTGCCGTCACCCGCCTCGTCGAAGCTGCCCGTGAGGAAGGCCCCGGTCACCGCTACCTCGTGCAGCACTCCGCAGGGTCGGGCAAGACGAACTCGATCTCGTGGCTCGCCCACCGTCTTTCACAGCTCCACGATGTAGACAACAGCCGGGTCTTCGACACGGTAGTCGTCGTCACCGACCGCACGGTGCTCGACAAGCAGCTGCAAGACGCCATCACGCAGTTCGAGAAGCAAGCCGGCGTGGTCCAGTCGATCACGAGAGACGGCAGTGAGTCCAAGTCCGCGCAGCTTGCGGCAGCGCTGACCGGCGGGAAGAACATTGTCATCGTCACGATCCAATCGTTCGAAGCCCTGATCACTGCGATCCAGACTCTCCCCGCGCTGCAGGGACGTCGCTTCGCCGTGATCGCCGACGAAGCGCACTCATCGCAGACAGGGTCCACGGCAGGTGCGCTCACCAAGGTGTTGTCGCCGGCCGAGCAAGCCGCGATCGCCGAAGGTGCGCCGATCGATTCCGACGCGTACTTGCAATGGGCAATGGAGGTCACAGCAGCAGCGCCGAACATCTCCTACTTCGCGTTCACTGCGACGCCGAAAGCGAAGACGCTGGAGCTGTTCGGCCGAGTGCCGGAAGGTGGAGATGCCCCCGAGCCATTCGACCTGTACTCGATGCAGCAGGCGATCGAGGAGGGCTTCATCCTTGACGTGCTTCAGAATTACACGCCCTACAAGGTGGCGTGGAAGCTGCAGCATCCTGGCGCCGACTACGACAGCGACCAGGAAGTCGACGAGTCGACAGCGGTGAAGGCGCTCGTGCAGTACGTTCGGCTGCACCCGACGAACATCAGTCAGAAGGCGAAGATTGTCGTCGACCACTTCCGCGCCTACGTGCGTCCGCTGCTGGACGGCAAGGCAAAGGCGATGGTTGTCACCGGTTCCCGCAAGGAAGCGGTGCGTTGGAAGAAGTACCTCGATAAGTACCTCGACTACGCGGGTGTCACCGATGTGCGCTCGCTCGTCGCCTTCTCCGGCACGGTTGAGGACCCGGAAGATGTCGGCGAGGGCCTCACCGAACGCACCCAAAACCCTGGCGCTCAAAGCGACCTAGCGGAGGCCTTCAAACCATCCACGTACAACGTGATGATCGTCGCCGAGAAGTTCCAAACCGGGTTCGACCAGCCGCGGCTGGTCGCGATGTACGTCGACAAGAGGCTCGGTGGCGTGCAGGCAGTGCAGACGCTCTCCCGCCTGAACCGCACGTATCCCGCCAAAGACAAGACGTTCGTGCTCGACTTCGTCAACGAACCCGGCGATGTGCTCGATGCATTCTTGCCCTACTACCGAAAGGCGCAACTGACGGGGATCACTGACCCAAATCTGATTTACGACCTGGCGACCAAGCTCGACTCGTCCGGAATCTACACAATGGACGAAGTTCGACAGGCGTTCGATGCCGCGCTCGCTGGGGGCACGAAAGCGAACTCCAAGGTGTCGGCTGCAACCGCGCCAGCCGTCGATAGGTTCGCGAAGCGGTGGTTCGACGCGGTGACGGATGCTGAGAAGGTAGACCAAGAATTGCTTCAGCTCTTCAAGAGCGACGTCGCAGCCTATGTGAAGTTCTACGACTTCATCTCCCAGGCACGCAATCTCGAGGACACCGACCTGCCTCGCAGGCACTATTTCTACAGGCGGATCTATCCCCAGTTGTCGACGGCGACGCTGATGGAACCAGTGGACGTCTCTAGCGTCACCCTCGTGGACTACAACATCACCAAATCTGGTTCCGTAAAACTCACGCTCGAGGCGGGAGCCAGCCTCGAGCCGATCACTGCGATCGGCTCTGGCGCAGTGCACGAGAAACACCGCACGAAACTTCAGGAAATCATCGACAAGCTCAACGAGCGGTTCGGCGCCAATTACGGCGAAGGCACCCCCGCCCTCGTCATGGGGCAGGTCATTGGCCGACTCGCAACCGACGAGGATCTGATCCATCAGGCGGAGGTGAATACTCCGGAGCAGTTCGCCGAATCGCCGGCACTCCCCAAAGCCTTTGCGAGGGCGGTCGTGGGGGTCCGCGATGAGACCCCACAGTTCATGGACGACCTCTTGGGCGACAGCGCGCTCTTCGCCGAGCTCAGCAAAGCGCTCCCTGCGATGCTCTACGAATTTCTGAAGTCCAAGGAGGACTGATCGACTTGCGGTGACCGGGCCGGTCGTGGATACGACAACAGGGCTTGGCTAGATCGCGCCCTCGTCGATCACCCAGGCTCGCCGCAGCGGAATCGCTTCCTTGATGCTCTCCGGCATGACCTCGTAGTGCTTGAGGAAGCGCTCGACGAGCTCCTCGGCATCCCACACGGCGACTCGCAGGCGCTGGGCATCCACCTTCGCTTGGGCCTGGGCCGTTAGTCCGCCGAGAGTCACTAGCAGGCCATGGTCCGCTTGGTGCTGACCGACCACACCGCCCAGCTGGTCGAGCACCTCGGAGCCGACACGACTGGTCTGGGATTTCACCTGCACGATGATCGTCGGCGCCGAGATTCCCAGAACGCCTGAGCCGGCGATGATGTCGATGCCTCCGTCGGCCCCCTTCGGTGGGACCTTGCACGTCATCCCCTCGGCGATCAGGAGCTCGGCGACGAGATCCTGGAGAGGGTAGCCGGAGAACTTCTCCTTGATGCGGCTCAGAATGCGGTCGCGTGAGTACCGGATGATGTCCTGGCCGTCGGCGGCGATCGCCTCGTCGGTGTCGACAACATCGGTGTCTTGTCGCGGAAGAGTGAGCGCGACGCCAGCCCGCGCGCCCGGATCGACCTCGGCGCCGGCCATGATCTTGCCGAGACGATAAGCCGCATCGTTGCGGCTGATCTGCACGACGGTGCTGAAGGCACCGAGCGAGTAGAGCAGGTCCTGGTTGATCGAGGCGCGCGACACATCCGTCCGCACCCACTCCACCGTTCGCACATGATTGAGCACGCCGGGCTCCGTGAGGTACTGGTAGGGGCCGGTCACCCGGCCCAGCGCCAAGCGGCCGACATTCTTCAGAGGGAGAACAACGAGGTCACCGATCTCCATGCGGTTGGCGAACGCGTTGAGCTGCGCTGCATAGTTCCCAATCGCGCCCTCCGACCGATCCGAGAGGATGGGCGCGACGAGGGCGCGCATCGCCGGGAGATCGTGCGCCACACTGAGGTCGCCGATCTCGTGGAAGTCCACGGCGGTGTAGCCCTCGTCGAGCATCCACTGATCGAAGCTGTAGTTCTTGGAACCGCGGACGAGCCAGGCGCGGGGCTGGTCAGTTTCGTGAGACACGCTCGGAGCCTACTCGGTGGGGCGAGCGGGCGTCACGCCGCTACGCTCTCCCTCAGCCGCGGTCCCCGCACCGCCCCAAGCGACGGAGGAGCCGCATGCCCGAACCCGCACCGGATGAAGAGGTCGAGGCGATCGGACGTCTCGGCGTCGCGCTCCTCGACGCGGGCTACGCCGTCACCGATGTGAGCCGCGTCGCGAAGGCCGTCGCGCGCAGCAACTCCGCCGAGTTCACCGTCGGCGCCCTGCCGACCGGCGTCTTCGTGGACGACGGCGACCGCACCCGCGTGCTCGTCTCCACCGGCACCTCGTTCACGTTCGAGCAGGTCGGGGTCGTCGGCAAGCTCGCCGCCGAAGCCGAGCGTGGCATGCCGTGGCCCCAGCTGCAGGCGGGCCTCGACCACCTCTACACGATGCGGCCCCGCTACCCGTTGTGGCTCTCGCTCCTGGGCTCCGGGCTAATCTCCGGCGGCATCGCGGTGGTGCTCGGCAATCCGTGGTGGGCTGTTGGCCTGGATGCTGCGCTGGGCATCCTCGTCGGCTACATCCTCACCGTCGCGGGACGCTACCCGCGCATCGCCGCCGTGCTCCCCTTCTTCTTGGCGCTCGTGATCGCGCTGCTCGTCGGGCTCACGGCGTCGCTCGCCGGCATCGCGGAGGTGCCGTTCTACGCGATCTCCGCGCCGCTCGTCATGCTCATCCCGGGCGCCGCGGTCACGAACGCGCTCATCGAGGTGAGCGCGGGCGACGTGGTCTCCGGCGGTGGGCGGTTGGTGTCGGGGCTGACGATCTGGGCGATGCTCGCAGCCGGCACGGTCGCCGGCGTGGGCATCCTGGGCGGACGGCTGGATGACACGGCCGTCGTCCTCGGAACCGGCGGCGGCCCCGCCCTCGCCGCCGTCGACCCCCTGTTCGCCTGGCCCGCTGTCGCGCTGCTCGCGATCGGGGTGGGGGTGTTCCTGTCGGCCACCATTCCGGTGACGCTCGTCATCACCGCGACGCTGCTCCTCGCCTACGCGGGCACCCTCGTGCTGACGCCGCTGCTCGGCGCGGGATTCGCGGCGGCCGTCACCGCGGCGGTGCTTCTCCTGGCGCTGCGCCTCCTCGAGCGCGGGTGGCCGAGCCTGCCCGCGATCGTCACGTTCCGGCCGGTGTTCTGGCTGCTCGTGCCCGGATCGCTCGGCCTCATCGCCGTCAGCAGCCTCGGCTCGGATGGCTCGGAGCACATGATCTGGACGACCGCGTCCACCGTGCTCGGGCTCGTCATCGGGGTGCAGGTCGGCGCGGTGGCGTCGGAGGCGTTCCGGTCGGGGCCGGGGCACAACGGGGAGCGGGGATAGACATACGCAACGGAATGACCTTGACGGGCCGAGGGCTCGTCCAGTCGCGGCAACCACGTAGTGCCCTGCGCTCGCTGCACGGCTGAGGATCGTGAGATCACGGCATCGACCCCCGTAGGGGCCACCGCGGAAAGTGCTCCTTGCGTTGACGTTCGTCGCGTTCCACGCCCGCGATCTGGGCTTATTGCCCACGCGTGCCCGCACAATTGCACGCCGGTCGGGATCGCACGTGGCGGAAGCTATTCGCGCGTTGCTCCTACCAGCGGCGATGGAACAGCCGTTTCCACCATTGTCTTGGGAACGCGGCGCGGTGATCGTTGATCGCGCGGCGATCAGCGATCTGCGCTCTATTCGTCTGAAGCTCGCTCAGGGGCCGACGCCAGTCGACCTCACCACGGGTGATGAAGTAGTGCGAGTTGCAGGGGAGCGCGGTCGCGGCCACAGAGGGACTGAGGGAGATCTCGCCGTCGAAGCTAACGCGCCACCTTGCCGGTGAGAGCTTGGTCACCACTTCGCCACCGCATCCGCAGGCGCACAGGTGACCCGCTGTCGAATACGCGACGGAGACATAGAGAATGGCAGGCTCCAGCGGCGTCGGAAAGGACTCCACAAATCGAACAATGTAGCGATCAGTCGGCGACATGCAGGTCACCATTCCTGATCTCGTTCAGGTAGAGCTTGAAAACGGTGACGTTGGACGCTTCGTGTGTGGCGTAAAACCCGAGATGTCTCTTCCAACGTATGACTGCCAAGAGTGCGTTCATTGCGTTGAGATCCGCGATCTGGATGTTGCTGCGGTAATCGTCCTCCTCCGGAGCCACGGCAGGCGCTGTGGGCAATGCCGCCAAATCACCAGGGAGGTAGGTCGAAACCTTCGCCAGACCCGTGAGACCGCTATCGCCCTCCCGAAAGCTCATGCCGACATCGATGAACGGAATGTCACGCTCTCGAAGGTGGCGCATGATGTACGGACGCGCCTCAGCGTCGGCGGCCGCAAGGAACACGAACGTGCTCCCGTCTAGAAGGTGCAGATTGTCAGCGGTGAGAGCCACGGGGCGGGCAACGATGCCAGTGTGCATCCGAGCGTACTCGTCCGCGAAGTACTCAGCCTTGTTCCTATGAGAGAAAACGGCATCTCGCGAAGCTGCGCCGGGTGCACGATAGGCGTTGTGCGGCTCTAACTCGTCCCCGTCGATGAGAATGATTTGATCCACCCAGGTCTTGGCAACCTGATCGAGTATGTAGCTGCCGGTGCCACCGATCCCGACGATGGCTACTCTTTGACCACGAAACAGGGTGTTGAGGGTTATCAAGCCAACGCGAGTGGCGTTGGTATCCGGATATACCAACGGAAGGTCGTCCGGAACGACCTGAAACGCACCCTGCCTCGGATCCGCCGCGAGGCCTTCTAGATCATCCCCGCGGGCGAGGACCCGCGCATAGTGCCGCACCTTGTCGTACACACTTGGATACCTATCGCCATGGGGCTTGAAGGACAGCATGTACTTCGCCTGCTCACCGACACCGTAGTCATGAGCTCCAACGCTCCCAAGAGGAGCTTGGTTCTCATCCAAAGGTTCGTCGCCCGCGAACCACATGGTGTGGTCACCCGCATCCGTGACGAGACCGTCGGAGTAGCTAACCGGGATCAGTAGGATGCCGTCGCGTCGAGGCCCGTTGGGTGAACGATAAACGATCCGACGAACGACAAGGTGCCCCTGCTGGAGCACCAGGTCGTAGCCTTCGTCGACTAAACGAGCTATTGCTTGATCAGGAACGGTTGGCGGGTTCGACATCGAAAACCATGCCGTCCTTTACCTCAACAGATTTGCCCGGTCGAAGATCATGGTCCGGACCATGCCCCCTGCTGTACTCCACCGTGGTGAGTGCCGGGTCATAAGGCTGTCCCGGCGCGGCGAGCTCGACCACTTGTTCGAAGGTGATTTTCTTTTCGGACCACGGAAGCGATCGAGTGTTGACGATGATCGTCACAGTCTTGTCCTTGAGGGCTGCCATTTCGATTCCTCCATCATTTTCTGCTCGCGACAAACATTTTCACTTAAGCCACCACAGTAGCGAGCGGCCCCGACATAGGACGGGCTGCCGTACGTTGTCTGGCCGAGCCAACTAGTACATTGCCATCGTGATTCATCTCGAGTCCGAGTCCCCAGCGCAAGCCGCATCCGACATCCGCCGCCAGGGCTACGAGGCAAGCAACGTGCTCGGCTCGGGGCTCGGACTCGTCGACAGATTCAACGCTTATCTCACCTGGGCCGCGCGGGCGACCGCTCAGCTCGCTCAACACCTAGATCACAGGCAACTGAATGAGCTCGTGACCACGCCTCGGTATTGGTCACTTCAAGGGGTGGAACCGATCGCCTATGGGCCGGCGCTGTCCGAGGTCCTGAACAATGAGCTGATCGCCCGCCAGGCTGCGCTCGATGCTGCTGCGCAGGAGATCGACGCTGCAGTTCAGAAGTGGGGCCGATACTCAGCAGTTGTCCTCGACACCAATGTCTTCCTCGAGATTTGGGATCTCGTGGAGCGCATCAACTGGAACCGGAAGCTGGGCGAGTTCCCGCACGTCCCAATCGCGCTCGTACTTACTTCAAAGATGCTCGAGGAGATCGACAACCTCAAGGACCGCGCCCCCTCACAAGCGGCTCGCAGGCGAGCTCGCGAGGCGACCAAGTATCTGGAGAACGAGTTCCCACGAGGACAGTTTCGTCAACTCCGGGGAGAAGCATGGGGTGACATGGAGTCAGCGCTAGGTTGGGTATTGCACCTCGACGCCCTCGAGCATCAGCCCCTCCCCAAGGCCGACTCCGAAATCCTCAGTCAGGCCCTAAAGATCCGCCCGTACGCGGCAGGTATCGCGATCGCCAGCAACGACTCGAACATGCGATTTACGGCGAGGTCTTACAACCTGACCGCCTTCACGGTGAACGCGGATGAAGTCCTCCCGGACAGCGCAGTTCAATAGGTCGGGAACTCGGCAGATTCGGGCGCCCCCTGACAGGGACGGAGATTTAGGCCCCGCACATGTTTTAGTCCCTCTGCGCGGGCTGAGTCTGGCGTCGGGTCCGTGCCGATCGCAAACGGCCCGAACCGTTTCCAAGCCATCCGAACACGCGCATACCTAACCAAACCGTTCCCAGCACGAGGAACGCGAGGACTAGGAGAGCCGTTCCCAGGAAGCTTCCGAGCACCGCCCCCACAAGCACGTTGTACAGTCCATCCGACCACTCGCGAATAGGCTCCCCAAACTCCGAGAGAACGGAGCCGAGCAAGAGGGTCGCGAGAACAAAACCGACGAGCGGCGGCCAGGGATATTGCTGCGCTCGACGAAGCGCGCGAGCATCCTCCTGGCGAATCTGGGCTAGATCGGCGTAAGCCGGGTCGTGGACCGGTAGGTCCTTGAGGATCCTGGAGATTGCTTCGAGGCGCCCGACACGGCTCCGAGCAAAAACGGCGGTTATGACGGCAGTCGCTATTGCACCCAACACCGTTATGAGAGCGATGCCGTATCCTTCGGTCATGCTATGAGGCTAGGGCCGCTACTCGTGGTCGGGCTAGGGTCTTCCCTTCGAGAGCCTCAGGGAACCGCGGTAACCACTACCCTCTGTCTCATGCGCCGCGCATCCCTCGTCTCCGCACTCGCCATCGCCGCCATCGCCGTCACCGCCGCAGCATCCGCGACAGGGGCCGCTACCGCCGCCCAGCCCGGCGAGCTCACCGGCCTCGAGTACGTCGCCCTCGGCGACTCCTACCAGGCGGGCTTCGGCCTCGAGCCGTACTCCACCACCACGCCGTTCACCGGCAACCCGAACGGCTGCTACCAGTCGCAGGACGACTACCCGAGCCGGGTCGCGGCATCCCTCGGCCTCGACGTCACAGACCAGACCTGCAGCGGCGCGGTCACCGCGAACATCGGCTACCCCGACGGCGTCACGTTCACGAACCCGCCCGCCGCGCAGCCGCTCCCCGCGCTCGCCACGGGCGACGAGCTGCAGGTGACGCTCGCGGGCCTCACCGTCCCGGAGCTGCAGAAGGCCGGGCTCAGCGACTCCACCGCGGTCGTCACGGTGGGCATCGGCGGCAACGACCTCGGGTTCTCCCACATCGCGGAGGCGTGCATCCGCACCGGGGTCGACCCGTCGAGCGAGCCCGTCTACCTGGCACTCGAGCTGGGCATCAGCGTGCCCAACTGCGCCGACTACTTCGGCGACCCGACGACCTACCCCACCGCGGACCTCTTCACCCGGATGACGGATGCCGTCGCCCCCCGCATCGACGGAGTGCTCGACGCCATCGCCGAGCTCGCCCCCAACGCGCAGGTGTTCGTCGTCGGCTACCCGATGGTGACCCCCGCGGACGCGACGAACGCGTGCTTCACCGACCCCACCACCCCCAACTCCGTGCCCTTCTCCGGGACCGACCTCGAGTTCATCCACTCCGTCGAGATCGCCCTCGACGGGGCGCTGCAGACCGGGGCGGAGGAGCACGGGTTCCACTTCGTGACGAGCTGGGCGTCGTCCGCGAACAACACCCTGTGCTCCGCCGAGCCGTGGATCTGGGGCCTCACTGCCTACGAGAACAGCCAGCCCACGTGCGACGCCAACTACCTGCCGGTGCTGAACGGCGAGATCTGCGTCGAGCTCGGCGCCCTCCACCCCACCGCGGACGGCATCGCCAACCTCGCCCGACTCACCACCGCGGCGGTCGACTCCGCGTTCTTCGTGGAGCCGGCGAGCGCCTCCGTCGCGGTGGGGGCGGGCACGAGCATCCGGGGCGGCGGGTTCCAGCCGGGCGAGACCGTGCTGCTGCGACTCACCTCCGGCAGCCGCATCGTCGACTTGGGAACGGCGACCGCCGACGCATCCGGCAGCTTCACGAAGTCGGTGACGCTCCCGGCGGGCTCGCCCACCGGTGCCGTCACCGTCAGCGGAACCGGCGCCACCTCGGGCCGCTCGTTCAGCTCGCCGCTGCAGGTGTCGCCCGCGCTCGCCGCCACCGGAACGGATGCCGCGGCTCCCGCCGCGCTCGCCGCGGCCCTCCTCGTGCTGGGGGCCGCCGCGCTCACGCTAACCCGCCGCCGCCGCGCCGCCTGAGGCCGGACGGTTGCGCCGAGTGTTCCGAAAGTGCCGCTTGGGGAGCCCTCATAGCGGCACAATCGGAACACTCGGCGACAAGCACTACTCCGGCGGCGCCGGCACCCGCACCCCGGACCCCCACCCGATCTCCCAGCCGCCCGCGGAATCGAAGTAGTCCGCGAACGCGATGGGGAGCGCGGCGTGCTCTTCGACGAGTGACATGAGCTCGCGGTACCACTGCACGTAACCCGGATCGGCCGCAGGCGCGAGGCCGGGGGAGAGCGTGAGCAGGTGGTCGGCGACCGCGTCCGGAGTGGTGGCGGCCGAGACATCCCGGCCGGCGACGTCCGATTCGTTGCCCGTCGTGTAGCCCAACAGGTCGTCGGAGCCGGCGCGGACGTGGACGCGCCAGTACATCCCCGACGGGCTCATGCCCGGCAGCGCGCGCACCTGCTCGAAGCCGCGCTCGTGGAGCACGCGCACCGCCTGCAGGATCCGCAGCGGGGTCGCCCGCCACAGCGCCGCCTCGAGGGCGCGCGCCATCTCGTCGTGCGGGGTGACGAAGCGGATGTCGCGCACCGCCGTGCCGGATGCCGCGATGCCGTCGAACCCCGCCTGGATCGCGTCCTCCCGCGGCCAGCCGTAGATGCCCGCACTGATGAGCGGGAACGCCACCGACACCGCACCCAGCTCGTCCGCCCGACGCAGGGCGTTCGCGTAGGCGCTCACCAGCTGGTCGCGGGTCCCCCGACCGTAGACGGGCCCGACGGCGTGGATGACCCAGCGCGCCGGCAGGTCGTGCGCGGTCGTCCAGCCAGCGCCGCCCACCGGCAGCCCCTCGGGGAACCGCTCGACGCACTCCTGCAGGAGGCCCGGGCCCGCCGCGCGGTGGATGGCGCCGTCGACGCCACCGCCGCCGCGCATCTGCGGGCTCGCGGCGTTGACGATCGCGTCGACGTGCTGCTCGGTGATGTCCCCGCGGATCACCCGGATGCTCGTGCGCGGCCGCGGCAGCACCTCCCGGTACTCCGCGATGAACCCCTGGATCGCGGTGACCAGTCGGTCGCAGTCGGCGTCGGTGATCGGCAGGCTCAGGGCGATGAGGCCGCGCTGCGCGATCCAGAAACCGTGGTGCACCAGGTGGAGGAAGAGCAGCTGGCGCAGGCGCGCGTCGGCGGCCGCGGCATCCTCGACCCGGTGGATCGGGCCGGTCACGAAGTGGAGGTTCAGGATCGATCCGAGACCGCTCGCGTGCATGCTCACGCCCTCGCGGGCGAAGAGCTCGTTGAGGGCCGTGCGGAGTCGGTCGCCGCGGGCGTTGAGGTCGGCGAGCGCGGCATCCGTCAGCACCTCGCTCAGCGCGGCGACGCCCGCGGACATGGTGAGCACGTTGTTGTTGAACGTGCCCGCGTGGGAGAGGTGGCCGTTCCGGGTGGGGTCGAAGTAGGCCATGATGTCGGCCCGGCCGCCGAACGCGCCGAACGACATGCCCCCGCCGAGGTACTTGCCGAGCGTCATCAGGTCGGGCGTCGGGGCGGGCCGCGGCAGGCGCGACGTCATCACCTCGTCGAAGATCAGGAGAGCCTTTGCGGCGGATGCCTCCTCCCGCAGCATCTCGAGGAAGCCCGGGTCAGCCGGGATCGCGCCGCCCGACCCCAGCATCGGCTCCACGAGCACGGCCGCCAGGTCGCCCGCGTTCTCGCGGATCCGCTCCCGCGTTCCGGCGAGGTCGTTGTAGTCGGCGAGCACCCACTCGTGCGGCACCGTCAGCGGGCCCGGCTTCTCCCCGAACGTGAGCACCCCGCCGTGGTAGCCGCCCCGGAACACGAGCACCTTGCGTCGCCGCGTGTACTCCACGGCGGTCGCGAGGGCCATGAGGTTCGCCTCCGTGCCGGAGTTCGTGAATCGCACGAGCCCGAGGCCGAACCGCTGGGTGAGAAGCGCCGCGAGCCGCTGCTCGAGGTCGTTGTGCCCGCCCAAGTTGATGCCGCCATCGAGCGCCCGCCGGACGGCGTCGAGGATGCGCGGCTCGCTGTGACCGAACAGGCCCGCCGTGAACTCGCCGAGGAAGTCGGTGTACGTGTGCCCGTCGAGGTCGGTGAGCTCGGCGCCGTGACCGCCGGCGAACGCGAGCGGGAACGGGTCGTGGAAGAGCACCGTGCGGGTGTTGCCGCCGGGGAGCGACTGCCGGGCATCCGTCCACCGCTGCCGGCTCGCGGGGTTCGCGGCGGTGAAGCGCTCGGCGGCGGAACGGAGGGCGCTGTCGAGGCTGGGCATGGTTCGAGGGTAGCCCCGCATGCTCCGCGCGACCCGGGGGAGCGGGCATCCGTAGCAACACATCCCTGGGCGTTCAACCCCTAGTTCCCCGCGGCGTGCGCGACGAGCGTGGAACACATGCAGATCGGCTACAAGCTCGCGACCGAGGGTTTCGCGCCCACCGAGATCATCCGCCAGGCCGTCGCCGCCGAGGAGGCGGGCTTCGACTTCGTGGAGCTCAGCGACCACTACCACCCGTGGCTCGAGGAGCAAGGCCACAGCGGATTCACGTGGTCGATGCTCGGGGCGATCGCCGCCCGCACCACCAGCGTCGGCCTCGTCACCGGCGTCACGTGCCCGACGATGCGGTACCACCCGGCGATCATCGCCCAGGCCGCGGCGACCATGGCGCTCATCTCCGACGGGCGCTTCACGCTCGGGGTCGGCTCCGGCGAGAACCTCAACGAGCACATCATCGGGGCAGGGTGGCCGGTCGTGAGCCGCCGCCACGAGATGCTGCGCGAAGCGCTCGAGATCATCCGACTCCTCTGGTCGGGCGGCTACCACAGCTACAAGGGCCAGTACCTGCAGCTCGAGGATGCCCGCGTCTGGGATCTCCCGACCGAGCTGCCCGAGATCGCCGTCGCCCTCAGCGGCGAGGCATCCATCGCCGTCGCGGCGGAACTGGGCGACGGGATGTTCGCCGTCGAGCCGCGGGCCGAGCTAGTCGACGGCTTCCGGGAGCAGGGCGGTGCGGGTTCCGTGTACGGGGAAGTGCCGCTCG
Source organism: Antiquaquibacter soli (assembly GCF_030580675.1). GTDB lineage: Bacteria > Actinomycetota > Actinomycetes > Actinomycetales > Microbacteriaceae > Rhodoglobus > Rhodoglobus soli. The sequence goes on from NZ_JAUQUB010000003.1 coordinate 178,026, forward strand.
CGTACGCCGCGACCGAGGAGGAGGCGCTCGCCCCGCTGCGGGAAAAGGAGCGCTGGGCGCTCGCCGGGTGGAAGGTGATGGCCGAGCTACCGAACCCGGTCAACTTCGACGCGGCCTCTCAGACGGTCCGCGACGACGACCTGCTCGAGGCGTTCGCGTGCGGGCCCGACGTGGAGAAGCACGCCGCGGCCGTGGGGTCGTTCGTCGACGCCGGGTTCGACCACCTCGTGCTCCACAACTCCGGCCCCGACCCGGACGCGTTCTTCGAGTTCTTCGCGACCGAGCTGCGGTCGCGGATCACCGAGTAGACCGCCGCAGAGAAGGAGACCACCATGCCTGGTTACGAGAACGCCGACCTGCCCGCCGAGGGCGAGCTCGCCCCGGTGGACGGGGCCGCCGAAGACCGCGATCCCGCCATCGAGGAAGACCTCGAGGCCGAGCGCGAAGCCCTCGAGGAGGTCGACATGGGCATCTCCGACGAGGCCCAGCCCGACAGCCAGGGCGAGGAGCCGCTCGACGCCGAGCTCGGGCCCGACGGGCAGGGCGACCTCGCGCCGGAGGACATCTAGCGCGGCCCGCGCCGTCGATCAAGCCCCTAGCCGGAGCATCCGGGCCGACGCATCCTTGAACCATGGCTGAGTTCGATCGAGACCCCGTCCCCGAGGCCGACCGCCTCGAGCAGGAGCGACCCGAGGTCGAGAGCGACCTCGATCCGGAAGCGGCGGTGGGCACGGATGCCCGCCTCCCCGACACCGCGGAAGCCGATGTCGCCGACGTGCTCGAGCAGTCGACCGAGGTCACCGCCGACGACGACTACCCCACCGAAACCGAGTGATCAGGAGGAACTGATGGACACGGAGAACACCACCACGCCCGACTACGGGCACGCCCCCGTCGCGGCGGCGGAGGCCGAGCTGCACGACTTCGGCTCGCCCGACCTCAAGGCCGAGGACCACACCGCCGACCACAAGGCCTTCCAGGACCACGACTTCGGGGCCGACCGATGAGCGAGCAGGACCCCGCCGGCGAGCCCGCGTCGGTCGTCACCCCCGAGGAGCTCGCCACGTCGCTCGAGCGCGATCCCAAACGCGCGGAACCGGATGCCCCGGACGGCCAGTTCGACTCGCAGGACATGCCCACGACCGACGGGGAGCCCGCGGAATAGGTGCTCGTGCGTCGGCTCCTGCCGCGAGTGTTCCGATTCGGTCGTTATCGCAGGGACTATTCCGACAATTTCGGAACACTCGGCGCGCGCCGCCGCCGCGCTAGCGTGATTGACGACCCCAGGTAGAGAGCGGCGAGCGCCGCGTACTCGACCAGGGAAGTCGCCCACGCCCATCCGGGTTGCGCGAACAGGAACAACACCGCTTGGGCAGCTCCGAAGAGGAATAGGGGCCCCAGGAGGAATCCCGCCCGTGGCCGTGCCGTCATCCTCCACCAGGGTCGAGGCACTACCAAAAGCTCCTCACGGCCGCGGAAGATCCGGGTGCCGTAGTAGATCCACCCGAACTCGAGGACCGTGGCGAGCGTCTGCAACATCGGCTCGGGCAGCAGCGGAGCAGCCAGCCACACCAGTCCGAAAGTGAGCAGCCAGCAGCCCACGATGTACAGCGCCTTCCACCGCTTCAGGATGAGTCGCAACGGCCTGGTGTGCATCCCGCTCCCGTCTGCAACAATCGCCCCATGGCGCCGACGCTTCAGGATGTCACGATCAGCCCCACCCTGCGCGCTCTCGTGGGTGTGCCCGACGGCAGCGGGCCGTGGCCGGCGGTGGTCGTGGTGCATGAGGCCTTCGGCATCCTGCCCGAAATGCGGGAGCAGGTGCAGCACCTGGCACACCTCGGCTACCTCGCGGTCATGCCCGACCTCTACACCCAGGGCGGCATGCGCAAGTGCATCGGGGCGACGTTCCGGGCGCTGCGCAGCGGGGAGGGCAAGGCGTGGCGCGACCTCAAGGCGGCCCGCTCCTGGATCGGCGAACGCGACGACACCACCGGGGCGGTGGGCGTGATCGGCTTCTGCATGGGCGGGGCGTTCGCGCTGCTCGCGGCGACGCGCGGCGACTACGACGTGGCATCCGTCAACTACGGCATGCTGCCCGCCGACCTGGACGTCGTCGAGAGCTCGTGCCCGGTGGTCGCGAGCTTCGGCGCGAAGGACCGCACGCTGAAGGATGCCGCGGCTCGCCTCTCGGCCGCGTACGAGAAGCACGGGGTCGCCGCCGACGTGCGCGAGTACCCCGACGCGGGTCACGCGTTCCTGAACTCCCGGATGACCGGACCGAGCATCCTCCACCCGCTCATGCGCGTCGCGGGTATCGGCCCGAACCCGGCCGCGGCTGCCGACGCGTGGCAGCGCATCACGGCGTTCTTCGACGCGCACGGGCTGGAGCGGGGCTAGCTGCCCGTCGCGAAGCCGACTCCTCCGCTGCCGCGGCACGACTGTGGATAACTAGAACATATCTTCTAATGTCTACGTAGACTGGGGTCATGCTCTCCAGCCCCGACACCGCCGCGACTGTGGTCGTGCTGCCGTCTCTCGACGGTCTCGCCGGCGTGTCGGATGATCGGCTCCTTGAGCTTGAGGCGGAGATCACAGCGGCCCGCCGACGCGTCGACGCGCTCACGGTCACCATCGTCGCCGAGCTTGTCCGCCGGTCGGATCCGGCTCTCGGCCACGACGGCCTCGCCGCGCGGCTCGGAGCGGGGTCGCCGGAGAAGGCCATTCAATCCCTCGGCGGGGTCTCCCGCACCGAGGCGAGGGATCTCGCGACGGTGGCGGCCGCCGCAGCGGACCCCTGGCTCGAGCCAGTGGATCGCGCTCTCGCCGAGGGCTCGCTGTCCGTGGCGTCGGCCGCGGCGATCGCATCGGGCCTGGGGGCTCCTACGGCGGATGTCGCTCCCGACGACCTGCTCGACGCCGCGGTCGAGCTCGTCTCGCTCGCGGACTCCGCCTCGCCGGAATCCCTCGCGAAGTCGGCGCGACAGCTCCGCGAGCAGTTGGATGCCGCCTCCGTCGCCGACCTCGAGGAGCACCGCCGATCACGGCGCTCCCTCACCTGGCACCAGCAGGCCGACGGGATGACGCGACTCACCGCGCTCCTCGACCCGGAGTCCGCCGCGATCCTCACCGGCGCGCTCGACACGGCCCTGTCCCCGCGTCGAGGCGGCCCCCGGTTCGTCGATCACGACGAGCGAGCGGCGGCAGACGCCCTCGCGGCCGACCCGCGAACCACCCCGCAAGTCGCACTCGACACCCTCGTCGACCTCGTGCAGGTCGCGGTCCGGGTAGCCGGGTCGGATGACGCGGCTCGCCGCATCCTCGGCTCGCGGTCCCCCGCGGTGCGCGTGCACGTGCAGCTCACCGATCTCGAGCGCAGAGAAGGCTCCGCCTGGTTCGAGGGTCAGAGCGCCGGCGTCTCCCTCACGACTGCCGAGAAGCACATCTGCACCTCGGGCGTGCTGCCCATCCTCTTCTCCGGAAGTCGCGCGATCGACGTCGGCGCGGCACAGCGACTGCATAGCAGCGCACAGCGCGTGGCCCTCGCAGCGGAGTGGGGAGGGTGTGCCTGGACGGGCTGCGGCCGACCACCGAGTATGACCGAGGCTCACCACATCGAAGCCTGGAACGGTCGAAATACCACCCTCGCGAACGGAATCCTGCTCTGCCGATTCCATCACCACGAGTTGCACGCGAACGGCTGGTCGATCGGGCAGCAAGACGGCCCGGGCGGAGAACGGGAGCTCTGGTTGCGCCCACCGGTGGACGCCCCAACGCGGGTACAGCAGCAGCGCCTGTATCCCCGCGTCGCCACCGCAGCCCGCGTTGCCACCGCAGCCCGCGTCGCCACCGCAGCCCGCGTCGCCACCGAAACCCGCGCCACCTAGGTCCAGCCCACGCCGGGCGGGGTCAAGGTTGCGCCACGCACTGCGAGGCCTGTCTATGCTGAAACTCCCCACCAACGGAGGTCACCGCGTGAAGCTCGGCTACGGCGTCGGCTATTGGAAGCAGGGCCCTCCCGCGGGCGTCCTCCGTGCCATCCGCACCGCCGAGCGCCTCGGCTTCGATTCGGTGTGGACGGCCGAGGCGTACGGCTCCGACGCGTTCACCCCGCTCGCGTGGTGGGGGTCCCGCACGAGCCGCATCCGGCTCGGCACGGGCATCGCGCAGCTCTCCGCCCGCACTCCCACGGCGGCGGCGATGGCGGCCCTCACCCTCGACCACCTGTCCGGCGGTCGCGTGATCCTCGGGCTCGGAGCATCCGGTCCGCAGGTCGTCGAGGGCTGGTACGGGCAGCCGTACCCGAAGCCGCTCGCGCGCACTCGTGAGTACATCGACATCGTCCGCCAGGTGTGGGAGCGCGAGGCGCCGGTCACTTCCGACGGCCCCCACTACGCCCTCCCGTACCGGGGCGCCGACGGCTCCGGGCTCGGCAAGCCCCTCAAGGCGACCGTGCACCCGTTGCGCCGCGACATCCCGATCTATCTCGCCGCGAGCGGCCCCAAGAACACGGCCCTCGCCGCCGAGATCGCGGACGGCTGGCTGCCCTTCCTCCTCTCCCGCAAGGGACTGCAGGATGCCCGCGCCCACCTCGAGGAGGGCTTCGCCCTGAGGGCTGCCGAGCGTGCTCCGCGCGAGCACTTCGAGGTGGCACTCCAGCTGCCCGTCATCCCGCATCCGGACGTCGAGACTGCGGCCGACATGGTGCGGCCGCTCATCGCGCTGTACGTCGGCGGCATGGGCGCGAAGGGCGCGAACTTCTACCGCGACGCGATCGACCGCCTCGGCTACGAGGAGGTGGGGGAGAGCATCCAGGAGCTCTATCTCGCCGGCCGGAAGGCGGAGGCGGCGGCCGCGGTGCCGACGCGGCTCGTCGAGGAGATCGCGCTCATCGGGCCTCCGGAGAAGATCCGCGACGAGCTCGCCGAGTGGGAGGAGTCGGTCGTCACGACGATGGTCGTGCAGGCCCCCGCGTTCGCGCTGCGCACCATCCGCGACGTGCTGCAGGGCGGGTCGCTCACTCGCGCGAAGCTCGGTGCGCTCGCCTTCGCGTACGCGACGCGTCGTCAAGGCGCGCGGGCCTAGTCGCGACAGACCGCCAGCGCAGCGCCTCCGCGGCCCGGGTCTAGGCTCGATGGGTGACCCGTCGCATCCTCGGCCTCGTCGGCATCGGCCTCATCGGCGGCTTCCTCTCCGGGCTGTTCGGTATCGGCGGCGGCATCCTCATGGTCCCGCTGCTCATCCTCATCCTCAAGGTCGACCAGCGGCACGCGAGCGCGCTGTCCCTCGCGGGCGTCCTGCCCGCCGCGATCGTCGGGTCGATCACGTACGCGGCATCCGGAACCGTCGACTACCTGGCGGCGGCGTTCATCGCTGTCGGCGGCATCGTCGGCGCGCTCATCGGAACCCGCCTACTGCGCACCATCCCCCTCGGCTGGCTGCGGTGGATGTTCGTGGTGCTGCTGCTGCTCGTCGCGGTCCGCATGTTCCTCGAGCTGCCCACCGCGGCGCACCAGGGCGTGACGGTGGTGTCGGCGCTGCTGCTCGTCGCCCTCGGGTTGGTCGTGGGCGTGGCATCCGGGCTCTTCGGCATCGGCGGCGGCGTGCTCATCGTGCCGGCCCTCGTGAGCCTGTTCGGCTTCGACCCGGTGATCGCGAAGGGCACCTCGCTGCTGTCCATGATCCCGACCTCGATCTCGGGGACGATCAACAACTGGCGCGGCAAGCTGGTGAAGCCGATCGACGGTCTCGTGATGGGGTCGGCGGCGGCGCTCGCCTCGTTCCCGGGGGCGCTTCTCGCGCACGTCATCCCGGCGCGGCTGTCGAACGTGCTGTTCGCGATCCTCGTGGTGGCGGCCGCGCTGCAGCTCGCGTGGCGCGCGTGGAAGCTCCGCGCGAAGGGCTAGCGCCGGCTCAGCGCGAGCAGTCCGCGCACAGCCCGAACACGTCGACGATGTGGTTCGGCTGCGTGAACCCGTGCGAGGCGGCCACCGACCGCGCCCACTCCTCGACCTCGTCGGCCTCGATCTCGACGGTCAACCCGCAGTTGCGGCAGATCAGGTGGTGGTGGTGGCTGCCCGGGGTGCACGCGCGGTAGAGGCTCTCGCCTTCCTGCTGCAGCGAGTCGGCCTCGCCCTCGACGGCGAGGTCGGCGAGCGCCCGGTACACGGTGGCCAGGCCGATGGATGACCCGGCATCCCGCAGCGCGGAGTACAACGATTGGGCGCTCACGAACCCCTCCCGCTCACCGAGGGCCTCGCGCACCGCCTCTCGCTGCCAGGTATTGCGCTTCGGACTCACGATTCCACCCTACGCCGGGCACTTCTGCGCCAGCCCACGAGCCTGCACGCGAGGTAGATCGCGAACGAGATGCTCGTGATGAACGGGCTGATCGGCAGCGACGTCGGCAGCGCGAGCAGGATGCCCCCCACCGCCGACACGAGCCCGAACGCCATGCTCAGCACGGGCACGAGCACCGGGCTCGAGCTCACTCGCAGCGCCGAGGCAGCCGGGGTCACCAGCAGGGCTAGCACGAGCAGCGCGCCGATCACCTGAACCGAGACGGCGACCGTGAGGCCGAGCAGCAGCATGAATACGAGGCTCAGGGTGCGACTCGGCACGCCGCGCGCCGCGGCGACCTCCGGGTCGAGGCTGTCGAACGTCAGCGGCCGCCAGATCACCACGAGCACGGCGAGCACCGCGACGCTGAGGCCCAGCAGCAGTCCGAGCTGGTCGAAGTCGACGGAGATGATCTGCCCGGTGAGGAGGCCGAACTTGTTGCCGGAGCGTCCGGGGTAGAGCGCGAGGAACAGGATGCCGAGCCCGAGCCCGAAGGGCATGAGCACGCCGATGATGGAGTTGCGGTCGCGGGCTCGGGAGCCGAGCATCCCGATGATGGCGGCCGCGATGAGCGACCCGACCACCGAACCGGCGACCACGTTCACACCGAGCAGCAGGGCCGCCGCCGCACCCGCGAAGGAGAGCTCGCTGATGCCATGGACCGCGAACGCCATGTCGCGCTGCATCACGAACACGCCGATGAGCCCGCCGACGATGCCGAGCACGGCGCCGGCGAGCACCGACGCCTGCACGAGCTGGAGGAGGGCGCCGTAGTCGCTGAAGTCGAACGTCATCCGTCGACCCCCTCGTCGTGGTGGTGAGCCGACTCGATGCCGCCCGCGACGAACACGCGCCCGTCGCGACGGAACACCTCGACGGGCGTGCCGTACAGCGCACTCAGCACGTCGGACCGCAGCACCTCGTCAGGCGCCCCGATCGTGAAGCGGCCCTGCGCGAGGTACAGGATGCGATCGACCATCCCGAGCACCGGGTTCACGTCGTGGGTCACGAACACGACGGCCGTGTCGTGCTCGCGCCGCTGCCGGTCGATGAGTTCGGCGACGCCGCGCTGGTGGGCGAGGTCGAGGCTCGTGAGCGGCTCGTCCGCCAGCAGGAGGAGCGGATCGGATGCTGTGGCCTGAGCCACGCGCAGCCGCTGCTGCTCGCCCCCGCTCAGGTCGCCCATCGGCCGATCCGCGTAGCGGGACGCGCCGACCGCCTCGATCGCGGACTCCGCCCGCCTCCTCGTCGCGGCGCTCGTCACCGGCAGCCCGAAGCGGTGGCCGGCGATGCCGAGCGTCACGAGGTCGCGTCCGCGCAGCGGCGTACCGGGGGCGATCATCCGCTGTTGGGGGATGTAGCCGATGCGCCGGTCGCCGCGCCGCACCGGCTCGCCACCGATCAGGATGCTCCCCTCGTCGAGCGGCTGCCGCCCGAGTATCGCGCGCAGCAGGCTCGTCTTGCCGGAGCCGTTCGAGCCGAGCACGGCGAGGAACTCGCCCGGCTCGACGGCGAGGTCGAGGGAACGCCAGAGGGTGCGCCCGCCGAAGCCGAGCGCACCCTGGGTGATCTGGAGGGCGGGCACTACGTCAGCGCCGCCTGGATCGCGTCGAGGTTGGCGGTCATCCACGAGACGTAAGTCTGCCCGTCGGGGAGCGTCTCCGTGAAGTCGAGCACGGGAACGCCCGCGTCCTCGGCGGCCGCCCGCACCCGCTCGGTCTCGGGGCTCGCGGTCTGCGAGTTGTAGGCGAGCACGACCACGGCGTTGTCGGCGAAGAGGTCGAGCGTCTCCTGGAGGGCGACGGGCGGCACATCCGCGCCCTCCTCGATCGCCTCGGTGAACGCCTCGGGGGTGAGGTTGTCGAGCCCGACCGCGGCGAGCAGGTAGGCCGGCACGGGCTCGGTCATCGCGGCGCCCTGGCCCTCGAGCGCGGTGTGCAGCTCGTCGGCGCGCGACTCGAGCGACTCGATATCGGCCGCGAGGGCCTCGGCGTTCGCGGTGTAGGTGTCCGCGTTGGCGGCATCGATCGCGGCGAGCTCCTCCGCGATGTGTTCGACGACGTGCACCATGCCGTGCAGGTCGTACCAGACGTGCTCGTTGAAGCCCTCGATGTGGTCGTGGCCGTCGTGGCCGTCGGCGGGCTCGTCGGTGTGGTCCTCGGCGGGCTCGTCCGCGTGGTCATCATCCGCGTGGTCCTCGTCCAGGAGCCCGGATGCCTCGACCGCTTCGATCACGGGAGCGCTCGTGCCCGACGCCTCGACGAGCGTCTCCATGAACGGGTCGTAGCCCCCGCCGTTGAGGATGACGAGGTCGGCCTCGCTCACGGCGAGCTGGTCGCGAGCGGATGCCTCGAAGGAGTGCGGGTCCTGGTTCGCTCCGGTGATGATGCTCGTAACGTCCACGAGGTCGCCGCCGATCGTCGCGGCGAGGTCGCCGTACACGTTGGTGGAGGCGACGACGGAGAGGCGCGAGTCATCCCCACCGTCGGTCGGGGCGGGAGCCGAGCATCCGGCGAGGAGCAGGGCGGATGCGGCGAGCGCGCCGATCGAGCCGAGTGCGGGGGAGGTCTTCATGCTGTGCTTTCTAAACGGTGATAACCGTAATGAGATTCGTTATCAATAACGTAGCACACGTGCGGGACGTCGGATCACCCTGCGTTCTAGACGGAGCGGTCGAGCGCCTTACCGGCGAGGATCGCGTCCGTGAACGCGTGGAGCCGCTGGACGGATGAGGCCTGGATGTCCCACCGCAGCCCCGTCGAGCTTCGAAGCTGAGTCTCCCCGTACAGCATGACCGGAATCACGCGGTTGTCTTTGAAGCGCTTATCGGGACCGCCCTTCGCGTTGACATACCGCCAGGTGCGATCGACTTGCTGAGCGTCGCTGGGGACAGGGCCGGACTCGATGAACCGAGTCGTATTGAAGTGCGCGCTGAGGTACTGGTACGACACGTCCGAGAACTTCTTCCCGTCACGGACGAGTATCCGGTCGGGGAGAAAGTAGATCCCCAGCGACTTAAGTTCCAATGCCGGGATAGCGACGTTCGTGACAAGCCACCTCGGACCCCCGAGCTGCACTGTCAGATCCTGACGGGTGACGATGTGGCTGGCGCCAGCGTTGATTTTGTGCTGATAGGCGGTTTGTACTTGACCCGATTCGGAGAGCCGCCAGAGCCGTTGGCTCGCCCTCAGATCTGTCGCGGTGGTCACCAATGCGTCGTACCAACTGGCGGCTTGGTCATTGACGTCGTAGAAGACGACGGCTGAGCGCCTGGCCTTGTCCCAGAGAAAGAGCCACCAACAGACCGGAACGGCCAATCCCCAGACGATCAGACCCCAGGGCATCGTGATCAGCCCGAGGAGGAAGAGCGCTATCGTGGCCGGCCACGCGACCGGCAGCCGAGAGCTCGCATCGTTGAGCTCTCTCACCAACTCACCCGGTCCTGTCGGAACGAGCTCCGTAACGGCCGCGCCGGTAATGTCCTCCAGTTGCACGGATTGCGGGGCCCAGGACTGGATCGGCGCTGGAGGACTCGGAGGCAACGGCCCACCCGCCCCCACCGCGCTTCGGTAGTGAAGACCGCCTGCGCCAAGGCTCACATAGTTGCCCCGGGGCCCGCTTCCGACTCGGAAACCGGGGACCCCGACGCTCACGCCGACACCGCTTTGGCTCAGGTTGAAGCGGAAAGGCCCCGCTTTGAGCGACTTCCGAACATAAAATCCCATGAACACTCCTCACTAAAGAGTGTCTTAGGTGCTTGCTGCTGTCGTCTACCCCACGTTCGCGCCACAGGCGCGAATCAGTCCAAGAGCAGCGCCGGCTCCTCCATCACCGACGCGACGTCGGCGACGAAGCGCGACACGACATCCCCGTCGACGACGCGGTGGTCGAAGCTGCCCGCGACGGTCGTCACGAACCGCGGCCGCACCTCGCCGTCGACCACCCACGGCTTCTGCTTGATGGTGCCGAGCGCGAGGATGCCCACCTCGCCGGGGTTGAGGATCGGCGTGCCGGTGTCCATACCGAACGAGCCCAGGTTGGTGATCGTGAACGTTCCCCCAGCCATCTCGGCCGGCTGCGTCTTGCCGTCGCGCGCGGTGATCGTCAGCTGCTCGAGCGACTGCGCGAGATCGCGCAGGGAGAGAGTGTGGGCGTCCTTGATGTTCGGCACGACGAGCCCGCGCGGGGTGGCCGCCGCGATGCCGAGGTTCACGTAGTGGTGGACCGTGATCTCCTTGTCGGTGAACGTGGAGTTGACCATCGGGTTTCGGCGCACCGCCCAGATCACGGCCTTCGCCGCGATGAGCAGCGGCGAGAGGCGGATGCCCGCGAAGTCGGGGGAGTTCTTGAGGCGCTTGACGAACTCCATCGTTCGGGTCGCGTCGATGTCGACGAAGACGCTCACATGCGGGGCGGTGAACGCGCTCTGCGCCATCGCGGTCGCGATCGCCTTGCGCACCCCCTTCACCGGGATGACCTCTTCGCGCTCCGCACCCCACTCGGGCGTCTCGATGTTGCGGAACACGCTCGCCTGCTGCGCCTGACGGATGACGTCGTCGCGCGTGATCTCGCCAGCGAGACCGGTGGCGATCACCGTCGACAGGTCGACGCCGAGGTCCTTGGCGAGCTTGCGGATCGGCGGCTTCGCGATGATGACGGATGCGAGTGCCGCGGGCACGCTCGCCGGCCGCGGCGCCGGAGCCGGCGGCGCGGGGGCCGCGGCGGCCGCGGGTGCTGCGCTCGCGCCACCCCGACGGCGGCGGGACGCGCCGTGCCCGCCCGCGCCGTACCCGACGAGGTTCGCGACCTTCTCCTCCGTGGCGACGGTCGCGGCCGTGGCGGCGATCGCCTCGACCTCCTCCACTGCGGCGGACGGGACCCCGGGGGCCGCGGCGGGCGCGGCGGGAGCCGCAGCATCCGCACCGTCACCGGCGACCGAGATGATGGGGGTGCCGACCTCGACCGTCTGCCCCTCCTCGACAAGCAGGGCGTCGACGGTGCCGGCGAACGGCGACGGGAGCTCGACGAGCGACTTCGCGGTCTCGATCTCGACGAGCACCTGGTTGACGCTCACGGAGTCGCCGGGCTTGACCTTCCAGGCGACGATCTCCGCCTCGGTCAGTCCTTCACCCACGTCGGGGAGTCTGAACTCGGACATGCGCGCTCCTTAGTAGGCCAGGGCCCGGTCGACTGCCTCGAGCACGCGGTCGGCGTCGGGCAGGTAGACGGATTCGAGCTTCGCGGGCGGGAACGGGGTGTCGAAGCCGGCGACCCGCAGCACCGGCGCTTCGAGGTGGTAGAAGCAGCGCTCGGTGATGGTCGCGGCGATCTCGGAGCCGACGGACACGAATCCGGGCGCCTCCTGCACGACCACGAGGCGACCGGTCTTCTGCACGGATGCGACGATCGGCTCGAAGTCGAGGGGCGAGATCGACCGCACGTCGACGACCTCGATGCTCGTGCCCTCCGTCGCGGCGATGTCGGCGGCCTGCAGGGCGAGCGAGACACTGGGGCCGTAGGCGACGAGTGTCACCTCGGTGCCCTCGCGCACCACGCGGCTGGAATGCAGGGGGATGCCCGCGCTCTCCGTATCGACCTCGCCCTTGGGCCAGTACCGGCTCTTCGGCTCGAAGAACAGCACCGGGTCGTCGGAGGCGATCGCCTCCTGGATCATCCAGTATGCGTCGTGCGGGCTGCCGGGGCTCACGACCCGGAGGCCCGGGGTGTGCGCGAAGTACGCCTCGGGGCTCTCCTGGTGGTGCTCGACGGCGCCGATGTGGCCGCCGTAGGGCACGCGGATGACGACGGGCATCGTCATGGCGCCCTCGTGGCGGTAGGTGAGCTTCGCGAGCTGGGAGGTGATCTGGTCGAAGCCGGGGAAGATGAAGCCGTCGAACTGGATCTCGCACACCGGCCGGTACCCGCGCATGGCGAGACCGATGGCAGTGCCGATGATGCCGGACTCGGCGAGCGGGGTGTCGAGCACGCGCTTCTCGCCGAACTCGGCCTGCAGCCCCTCGGTCACGCGGAACACGCCGCCGAGGCGACCGATGTCCTCGCCCATGAGGAGCACTTTGTCGTTGTCGGCCATCGCGCGCTGCAGGCCGGCGTTGAGGGCCTTGGCCATGCTCATCGTCTCGATGCTCACGACTGACCCCCTTCGAACGACGCCTCGTAGTCGGCGAGCCAGCGCTCCTGGGCCTGGACGAGCGGGTGCGGCTCGGAGTACACGTTGCGGAAGACCTTGTCCGCCGGGGGTGCCTCGAGCGCGAGGGTGCGGCGGCGAACGTCGGCGGCGAGATCCTCGCCCTCCTGAGCGATCTCCGCGAAGAAGGCGTCGTCGGCGCCCTGGGCGCGGAGGTAGTTCTCGAACCGAATGATCGGGTCGTTCGCGGTCCAGAACTCGAGCTCGCCCGGCTCGCGGTACTTGGTCGGGTCGTCGCTCGTGGTGTGCGCGCCCATGCGGTACGTGAGCGCTTCGATGAATCGGGGGCCCTCGCCGGAGCGCGCCGCGTCGAGGTTGGCGGCGGTCACGGCGTAGCTGGCGAGGACGTCGTTGCCGTCGATCTGGATGCTCGGAATCCCGAACCCTGCAGCCCGCAGGTACAGCGGGGTGCGGGACTGGCGCGTGACGGGCACCGAGATCGCCCAGTGGTTGTTCTGCAGGAAGAAGACCTGCGGCGTCTGGTAGCTGGCCGCGAACACGAGCGCCTCGCTCACGTCGCCCTGGCTCGTGGCGCCGTCGCCGAAGTAGACGATGACGGCCTCGTCGGTGTCGGGGTTGCCGGTCGCCGTCGTGCCGTCGAACTGCATTCCCATCGCGTAACCGGTGGCGTGCAGGGCCTGCGAGCCGATGACGAGGGTGTAGAGGTGGAAGTTGTTGGTCTTCGCCGGATCCCAGCCGCCGTGGCTGATGCCGCGGAGCATCTCGATGATGGTGATGAGGTCGAGGCCGCGGATGCGGGCGATGACGTGCTCGCGGTACGCGGGGAAGATGTGGTCCTGCGCCTTGGCGGCGAATCCGGAGCCGACCTGCGCTCCCTCCTGGCCGACGCTCGGGATCCAGAGGGCCAGCTGCCCCTGCCGCTGGAGGTTGCTCGCCTCGACGTCGAAGCGCCTCATGACGACCATCTGACGGTGGAACTCCCGCAGCTGCTCGTCGCTGAGCGCCTCGATGAGGGGCAGGTACTCGGCGGTCTCTTCGCTCGCGACGAGCTCTCCCGCCGGGGACAGGAGTTGTAGCGTCGCCGGGGTGTAGGCCATTGCTCTAATCTAACCCGCTGGTCGAAGCCGCCGTTTGGTGCAGTGAGACAACCTCCGCCGCGGCCCTTAGGAGTTTCTCGACAGCCTCGTGCTCGCCGATGCTGACGCGCACGCCTTCGCCGAGCGCCCGCACGATGATGCCGTACGACTCGAAGATCTCCGCGGCGCGAGCCGTGTGCTCCCCGGTGGGGAGCCACACGAAGTTGCCTTGCGGGGTCGGGATGCTCCACCCGATGTCCGCGAGGCCGCGGGTCACCTCGTCGCGGAGTGCCGCGAGCTCCCGCACCCGGTCGAGCAGCTCGGGCTCGTTCTCGAGGGACGCGAGAGCCGCGCGCTGAGCGGGCTCGGTCACGGAGAGGGGGATGGCGACGGCGCGCGCAGCATCCATCACGTACTCCGGCCCGACGGCGTAGCCGACTCGCAGACCCGCGAGGCCGTACGCCTTGGAGAATGTCCGGAGCACGACGAGGTTGGGGTACTCGTGGATGACGCGCTCCCCGCGCACGGCGTCCGGGTCGGTCACGAACTCGGCGTAGGCCTCGTCGAGCAGCACGAGGACGTGCGGCGGGACTTCGGCCATGAATGCGGCGAACTCGTCGTGGGTGACGACGGTGCTCGTCGGGTTGTTGGGGCTGCAGACGATCACGGCGCGCGTGCGGTCGGTGATCGCCGCGGCCATCGCGGGAAGGTCGTGCCGGGCGTCCGCGGTGAGCGGGACCTGGATGCTCGTGGAGCCGGCCGTGGCGACGAGCAGCGGGTACGCCTCGAAGCTGCGCCACGCGTACACGACTTCGTCGCCGGGAGCGCTCGCCGCGGAGATCAGCTGGGCGATGACCGAGACGGATCCGGCCCCGACCTGGACCTGCTCGGGCGAGACCCCGAACTTCTCGCCGATGCGGTACCGCAGTGCGGCGGCTGACGCTTCGGGGTAGCGGTTGACGCTGCTGAGGGCGATGGCGTTGAGCACGGCGGGCAGCGGGGGGTACGGGTTTTCGTTGGACGAGAGCTTGAAGGCGTCCTCGGCCGCCGTCCTGCCCTGACGGTAGGGCACGATCGACTCGATCTCGGGGCGGAGGCGCACGCGGTCGCTGGTCACCGGTCAAGCCTATTCGCGCGGGCGGCGCCCGCGAGGCGTCATTGCCAGTGGCTGCCCGCGCGGGCATAGTGGACCGCATGAGCTTCGTACTGCGTGTCCTCATCAACGCCCTGGCCCTGTGGCTGACGACCCTGATCGTCGCCGGCGTCAAGGTCGTGCCGTACCCGCCGGCCGAGACGCTCGAGACGGTGCTCACGTACCTCCTCGTGGCGCTCGTCTTCGGAATCGTGAACGGCATCATCGGCAACTTCATCCGCATCGTCGCGTTCCCGCTGTACATCCTGACGCTCGGCCTGATCTCCCTCGTCGTGAACGGGCTCCTTCTGCTCCTCGTGGCGTGGATCTCGAGCCTCACCGGCTTCGGCCTCGTCGTCGACGGTTTCTGGTGGGGAGTGCTGGGCGCTCTCGTGCTCGGCCTCATCAGCTGGCTCATCGGTGTGCTCCTGCGGCCCCTCACGAAGAAGGGCCGCTGACCCGATCGATCTCGTAGGCGGTGCGCGACACGAGCACGCCGCCTTCGGTGAATCCCGCCACGCTCGCGGCGGCGCCCGCGAGCGTGGCGTCCGGGTCGGAGTCCATCAGCCGCGCGGTCTCGAGGTAGCCCTCGACGCGGTGCCCGGGCATGAGCTCGGATCCGTCGAACTCCATCCCCTCCGTCGCATACCGCTGCACGAGGACCGCGTGCGTGTTGTCTTGACGGCCTCCCAACGCGGCCACGAGGTCGTCGGTGTGCTCGACGAGAACGGTCGGCACCGACTCGGGCAGCGGGATCTGCCCGGTCGGGCCGCCGAAGGTCACGAGCCCCCGCGCATCGAAGTCTCCGGATGACACGAGCCGCGCCGCCGTCGCAGCGCCTTGCGAATACCCCGTGAACTGCACGGGAGTGTCCGCATCCAGACCCGCCTCCCGCATCGCCGCCCGCACCGCTTCGGCGGAGCCACTGCTCTCGCCCGCCGCGTTGGCGATGTTGCTCGCCATGTCCCAGGGCTGGCCCTCCACCCACGGGTCGAAGTCGACCGTGCCGGCGATGTAGACCTCGGCGCGGATCTCGCCGTCGGGCATCTCGTACTTCTCGATCGTCACCTGCGGCCCTCCGCGCGTGAAGGGGTCGGGCACCCGCGAGAGTCGATCCACGAATCCGCTCGGTGCGGGAGCGCTCGGCAGCGCCTGCTGGCTCGCCACACGAACGTCGGGGGCCGGGCGCATGCCGATGAGAGCCCCGACCGCGCCGAGCGCGCCGGCGGCCGTCGAGAGCCCCGAGAGTCCGAGGCCCTGGTCGCCGAGCAGGGCGGCGATCGGTGCGGGGATCCCCGCCCGAGCCATCAGCGCATCGTCCGCGCCCATCACGCCCGCGCGCACCGCCCCGACGACCGTCGGGTCGCTGAGGAGCCGGTTGCGGTCCGCGGGGGACAGGAGCGCGACACCGGTCACCGAGGTAGCGGCGAGGGGCGCGAGCAGGGGGGCGAGCATCCCGCCGAGGGTGCCGAGGCCGTCGATAGCGCCGCCGAGCAATCGCCTCGCGCCGAATTCCACCGCCGAGTAGCCGTCGGCCGCTTGCGAGAGGGCCCAGGAGAAGAACTGCGCCTGCAGCTCGGCCTGGTGGAGGAACATGACGGCGCGGTCGAGGTCGACCTCGGCCCGCTTCGCGTCGGCCGGGGCGTCGCGCAGCTCGCCCCACGTGAGCAGTCCGTCAATGGCTCCGAGTTCGGCACGCAGCGACGCCGACTCGCGAGTGAGTGACTCGAGCTGGGTCGCGGCCCCGACGAGCTCGTCGGTGATCACGGAGGTCGTCTCGCCGCCGCCCGAGATGGGGAGGCCGTCAGGCACGGGAATTCACCTGCCCGAGCGCCGAGGCCGTGTTGCCCCGAGCGGAGTGCAGCGACGCGACCGCCTCGTCGAGCGCGGCAGCGATCGACTGCATCGCGGTCTCGAAGGCCCGGCGAGCGCTGCCTCGCCACGCGCTCGTGGGAGGGGGCACGAGTTCCGCGCGCATGCGCTCGGCTCGGGCGACGACGAGGGCGAGTTCGCGGTACTGGTACTCGAGGGCGGCGGCGAGGGCGGCATCCTGGGGAGTCATCGCTCCAGCGTGCGATCCGCGGTCGACTGGACGACAGCCGCGGCCGCGATCGGGGGATTGTTCACCGATCCGGGCCTGTGGTGGGGAGGGGTTCCGCGCCACAATGGAGCATGACGTTCGAGCGGGCTTTCGGTGAGTCGGCGCTCTTCCGAATCTGCTTCGTGTGCACCGGCAACATCTGCCGGTCGCCCATGGCGGAGACCGTGTTCAAGGCCATGGTCAAGCAAGCGGGGCTGGAGAAGGGCATCGGGGTGATGTCCGCCGGCACCGGCGACTGGCACGTGGGCGAGCCATCCGACGACCGCACGCTCGCCGC
The DNA here is from genome assembly GCF_030580675.1 of Antiquaquibacter soli. Taxonomy (GTDB): domain Bacteria; phylum Actinomycetota; class Actinomycetes; order Actinomycetales; family Microbacteriaceae; genus Rhodoglobus; species Rhodoglobus soli. The sequence continues at coordinate 195,117 of NZ_JAUQUB010000003.1, forward strand.
CCTCGCAGCGCGCGGCCACAACGGAAGCGGGCACCGGGCGCGCCAGTTCGACCCGAGTTGGTTCGCCGACCTCGACCTCGTCGTCGTCTTCGACCGCAGCCAGGAGCGCATCCTCAAGGCCTGGGCGACCAACGAGGCCGACCGGTCGAAAGTACAGTTACTACTGAGCTTCGACAGCGATCAGGCCCCCCTGGTCGACGTGCCGGACCCGTACTACTCGGACGCCGCGCTCTTCGACCAGGTCCTCGGGATGATCACCCAGGCGTGCGCCGCGCTGTTTCGGCAGATCAAGCCAGCAATCCGACAGGGAGTCACATGAGCCTGCCCGACCAGCCCCTGAGCCCCCTCGACGGCCGCTATCGCGCGGCCGTCTCGGCGCTCGGCGACCACCTGTCGGAGGCGGGCCTCAATCGGGCGCGCGTGCGCGTCGAGGTCGAGTGGCTCCTCTACCTCACCGACCGGGAGCTGTTCGGCAGCCGCCGTCTCGACCACGAGCAGGCCCGAACGCTGCGCGAGTTCGCGGCAGACTTCGGGTCCGAGCAGATCGACCGGCTCGCCACCCTCGAGGCGACAACCCGCCACGACGTCAAGGCCGTCGAGTACCTCGTACGCGAGAAGCTCGCCGAGCTCGGTCTCAACTCGATCGCCGAGCTCACGCACTTCGCGTGCACCAGCGAGGACATCAACAACCTCTCCTACGCCCTCACCATCTCGGCCGCCGTGCGCGACGTGTGGCTGCCGAAGTTCCGCGCGGTCATCGAGTCGCTGCGCGGGATCGCGGTGCGGTACCGGGATGTCTCGATGCTCTCCCACACGCACGGCCAGCCCGCGACGCCCTCCACCATGGGCAAGGAGTTCGCCGTCGTGGTCTACCGGCTGGAGCGCATCCTCGCCCAGATCGAGGCGACCGAGTACCTCGGCAAGTTCAGCGGCGCGACCGGCACCTTCGCGGCGCACCTCGCGGCAGAGCCCGGGCTCGACTGGCCGGCGATCTCGCAGGAGTTCGTGACATCCCTCGGCCTCACCTGGAACCCGCTCACCACCCAGATCGAGTCGCACGACTGGCAGGCCGAGCTCTACTCGCGCATCAGCCACGCGAACCGCGTGCTCCACAACCTCTGCACCGACGTGTGGACCTACATCTCGATGGGCTACTTCCGGCAGATCCCGCAGCCGGGCGCGACCGGGTCGTCCACGATGCCGCACAAGATCAACCCCATCCGGTTCGAGAACGCGGAGGCGAACCTCGAGCTGTCGAGTGCCCTGCTCGATTCGCTCGGCGCGACGCTCGTGACATCCCGTCTGCAGCGCGACCTGACCGACTCGACGACCCAGCGCAACGTCGGCGTCGCGCTCGGCCACTCCCTCCTCGCCCTCGACAACATCGAGCGCGGGCTCACCGAGATCGACCTCGACGAGGCGGCCCTCGCCGCCGACCTCGACTCGAACTGGGAGGTGCTCGGCGAGGCGATCCAGACGGTCATCCGCGCCGAGGTCGCCGCCGGGCGCAGCTCGATCGCCGACCCGTACGCGATCCTCAAGGAGCTCACGCGGGGCAAGCGAGTGGGGCAGGCGGAACTCGTCGAGTTCATCGACGGCCTCGACATCGGCGACGAGGCGAAGGCGCGGCTGCGGGTCCTCACGCCCGCCGGTTACGCGGGGCTCGCGAGCGACCTCGTGCGGTACGTGGAGAAGTAGCCCCGGGAACCCTGTTTCTCAGGAATACCCCGTCGCCGAATGGATAGTGCAGTCGGCAGCCCGATATTCCTGAGAAACGGGATGGATGACTCGATCGCCGCGCCGGCGCCGGTGCCGCTAGTGGCCGCGCCGGCCGCCCTGCTCGCGGTCCTGCTCGTCGATATCGGACTTCTCCGCGAAGTCGGGCTGCACGGCGAGCGCGAGCATCGCGAGCACGACGAGCGCCACGATGAACGCGATCACGAGGAAGATCAGCGACAGCACGATCTCCCGCGTCGACATGAGCACGACGAGGCCCACGAAGATCGCCAGCACACCCGAGATGATGAGCAGCTCAGCAGGACGGGTGCGGTCGCGAGGGGCGGGGGCGTTCACGTCAGGCCTTCGGCTCGGGGGCGGGGGTGGTCACGGCGTCGGAGGCGGGAGTTGCGGGGGCCGGAGCATCCGCCCACTTCTGCGACAGGGCCGCAATGATCAGGAAGACGCCGAGAATCGCCCAGTAGGCACCGAGCAGCCCGACGACGATGACGGATGCCGTGAGCTCGCGCTCCACGTCGTCGGGCCCGGTGAACGGCTGCGAGAAGTCCGGTGGGATCACCAGGAGGACGACCGCGAGGAGCACGGTGAGTGCCCCCACGAAGATGCGGTCCCGGGAGATCGGCGAGGTGCGACGGGTGCGGATGCCGAGGTAGAGCTCGATGAATCCCGACAGCACCGCCCAACCGCTCACGATGAAGACGAGGTAGGGGAGCCCTCCGCTGACGACCGCGAGCGTCGCGATTCCGGCGGCGGCGGTGAGGATGCCCTGCGCAAGCTGGAGCGTGCGCTCGAGCCCGGCCGCCGAGCGCAGCGCGAACGCCGTGATCACGGCGCCGGACGCCGCGCCGAAGATCCCGAACGTGAGGAGCCCCAGCGGCGCGGAGTGGTCGGCGGAGAAGGTCACGACGACCGCGAGGGCCACCGCGGGCACGGCGCGCAGTAGCAGGGCGATCCAAGAGCTCACGGGTTCCAGTCTAGGCGCGCCCCGTGGCCCCTCACTCGGCTCCGACGGTCCGCACTCCCTTCGCCACGAGCCAGATGCCGAGGGTCAGCTCCCACGCCGCGATGGGCAGCGCCGAGAGCGCGCCGACGGGCGACGTCTGCGTCCACAGGCCGAAGAGCACCGCGATGGAGGAGGCGAGCAGCAGGGGTGCGCCGATGAGTCCGACGAGGGGGATGACGCGGGGCACGAGCCGCGCCCGGTACAGCACGGATCCCAGCAGGAGGGCGTTCGTCGCCGACATGAAGGCCGGGCCGAGGAGGAACGCCCAGTCGTGGATCGCGACCGCGGCGGTGTCGCTCTCGTCGGCCGCGCGCAATGTCACCACCGAGAGCAGCGCGAGCACGCCCACGATGATGGTCGCCGCCTCGATCGTGCGCGAGGCCACGAAGCCGAGCGCGCGCGCTTCGCTCACGCGTCGAGTGATCGGGTAGAGGGTCACGGCGGTGCCGACGCAGGTGGCGGCGAGGGCGAGCTCGAGCACGGCGCCAGCGGCCGCTGCTCCCGTTGGCGCGCCGCCGGTGAGATAGGCGGTCTTGAGAGCGAGCGCGGGGAACGAGGTGAGGAAGGTCGCGAGATAGAGCGCTCCCGCCCAGCGGGCGAGTCGTCGGTCGTCAGTCATCGGGTGCCTTTCGAGTCAGGTGTACGGCGTACACCTGAGCTACCATAGGCGTACGCCGTACACCCGTCAAGCCGGAGGTCAGCCGTGGTCGAGCCGCACCGCAGCCCGCTGAACCGGGCGCGCGTACTCGAGGCCGCGATCGCCCTCGCCGACGAGGCCGGCCCGGATGCCCTGAGCATGAGGTCCCTCTCGGCCCGCCTCGGCGTGGTCCCGATGGCGCTGTACAAGCACGTCGCCGACAAGGACGACCTCGTCTCGGGCGTCATCGACACGGTCGTCTCGCGCTACCCCGCGCCCGACGCCGGGCTGGGGTGGCGGGAATCGGTGCGGTACCGAGTGCACGCGGCACGGGCGGCACTCGAGCGACACCCGTGGCTCCGGTCGGGCATCCTGCAGGCCACCCGCCAGTCGCCTGCAGTGCTCGCCCACCTCGACGCCGTCGCCGGCGATCTCGCCCGCGCGGGGTTCTCGTACGACCTGATCCACTACGGGATGCACGCGCTCGGGCACCGCGTGTGGGGCTTCGCGCCGGAGGCGTTCAGCCCGGCCCCGGGTGCCGCGCCTGCCCCGGCCCCCGACCCCGCGCAGCTCGCGGCTCTCGCCGCGGCCTTCCCGCACGTCGCCTCGATCGCCGCCGACTCGACCGCACGCAACCCGGCGGGGGCGTGCGACGACGACGCCGAGTTCGACTTCGGACTGGAGCTGCTGCTCGATGCCATGGAGCGGCTGCACGCCGCGGGGTGGGTGTCGCGGTAGGCAGACTCAGCAAGCGGACGTCCGGATCAGGCTGATCTCACCATGAGGAACGAAAGAACGCTCGCAGTTCCTGCGCGTAAACCTCTGGCGCTTCGCGAGGGGCGAAGTGCCCGCCCGATCCTGGATAGCTGACGGAAGTGACGTTCGCGATTCGCTCGAGCCAGGCGCGTGGCGGGGTGAGGAGGTCAGCCGGGAAGAACGAGAAGCCAGAGGGAACCTCGACCCGCCGCGAGTGCTGATCGGCCGGTATCGCGGCGTTGGCTCGGTACATGCGCATCGACGGTCCGGTGCTGTTCTCGGTCCACACCGTGGTCAGCAGGGAGAGGATCGCGTCGCGAGTGAACCCTCCCACGGGCCCGTGGCTCGAGTCGCTCCACGCGTGCAGCTTCTCGACGGTCCACGCTGCGAGACCCGCAGGGGAATCGGAGAGAGCGGCTGCGATCGTCGCGGGTTTCGTGCGGTGCATGGCGGCGTAGGCCCCCTCGCGTGCGGCCCACGCCGCAGCTGCGTCGAGGAACGCTCGTTCCTCGGCTGACAGCGTCGCCGGCTCGCCGGCGAACACGGGGATGCCGGCGTCCATGCGGTGGACCGCGACCACGTCGGCGGGATGCTCTAACGCGATGAACCGGGCGACCGAGCTGCCGATGTCTCCCCCGGCGACCGCATAGCGCTCGTAGCCCAGATCGCGCATCAGCGCAGCGAACGCGTGCGCGACGCCGATCGAATCGATCACCTGACCGGGCGCGGGGGAGAACCCGTAGCCCGGCATGTCGGGCACGACGACGTCGAACGATTCATCCGGGTCGCCGCCGTGCGAAGCGGGGTCGGCGAGCTGGTCGATCACGTCCTGGTACCGCCAGGCGGAATCCGGCCATCCGTGGCAGAGCAGAAGCGGCAGGGGAGCCCGTCCGCCCGTGCGCTCGGCGCCGCGAAGGTGGATGAACCGCAGCCGCAGCGGGGACTGCGCTCCGCACGCGACATCCGCCTCGAACCAGGGATGTCTGGCGACCTCCGCCTCCCCCTGCGCGAAGTCGAACCCGTCTGCCCAATACGCCAGCAGGCCGGTGAGGTAGGAGGGATCGGTCCCCTCGCTCCAGGCGTGCCCGAAGGACGAGAGCGCTCGACGGGTCGAGCGAAGGCGGGCACGCAGGTCGTCGACCGCTTCCGGCGCCCAGCCCGGCGTCCACGGGATGGCGGTGCCCACCACGGGTGCGCTCACAGGGCGGGTGCCGTCGTGAACGGCTCGTAGCAGTCGAAGGTCTCGTGGGCGACGACGCGTCCGTCGCGCACGGTTAGCGCGGCGGCCACGTGTGCGATCAGTTCCTGACCGGCTCGAAAGGGCCCGGCATCGACGCCGACGACGCCGCGCCATGTCGCTCGAACGGCAGCACGGTCGCCCTGGGCGATGACGTCGTGCACCTCGAACACCTGCTCGCGCAGAAGTCCCTTGCCGCGGCGGAATCCGTCGAGCGTCTGCGTCAGGTTACGCCGCGCTCCAGTCGGGACGAGCGCATTGGGGTGCTCGGTGACGATCACGTCCTGCGCGAGGATGCTGCGCAGGTCGTCTTCGGTTGACGACAGGTCGGAAACGATGCGGTAGTAGCGGCGAACAACCTCTTCCGGGTCGTCGAGGGTCCGGGTGTCCTTTGTTACTTCGGTCATGCCCACATGATTACACAACCCTAGTTGTGTAGTCTAGTCGCATGCGCCCAGAAGCACTTCCCGTTGACCCGCGCCGGCCCGACGATCTCGACACCGCGACCCTTCTTTCGCTCGCCGGTGCCGCCACAGACACTCTCATTCGTGCCGCGATACGGGAGCGCGGATTCGAGGTGACCCGAGCGCACGGATATGTGTTCCAGCGCTTACTGGCGGGTGAGCAGACAATTGGGGAGCTGGCCGCCGACCTGGGCATGACGCAGCAGGGCGCGTCGAAGCACGTCGCAGAGCTGGAACGACTGGGCTTCGTCATCCGCCGCGTGTCGAGCAACGATCGGCGCGCGCGCGTCGTCGCGCTCACGGACGCCGGACGCGCTGTCATCGATGCGGCCCGCGTCGCACGACGCGACTTCGATGACCGCCTGCGATCTGTTCTCGGCAGCGACGATGTCGCCGCGCTGCGCCGAGCCCTCGGCGGCCTGCTCGACGATGTCGGCGTGTCCGCTCGCATCGCCGATCGGAGCATCCCGTGGAGCGAGTGATCGCCGAGCGCGGCCGAATCGCTCTCCGTCCGCTCGACATCGCCGACGGCCCGTCTCTCGCGAACGCCTACCGCCGCAACCGCGAAGCGCTGGCACCGTGGGAACCACTCCGCGACGACGGATTCTTCAGCGATGACGGGCAGGGCGCGGCTTTTGACCGGCGTCTCGCAGCGCGAGCCGCGGGCGCTGCTTTCCCGTACGTCATGGTGCGCGCGGACCGCATCGTCGGCCTGCTCAATCTCAGCGCCGTGGAACACGGTGCGTTCTCCAGCGGTCGGCTCGGGTACTGGGTCGATGAGGACGAGCGCGGGCGAGGGCTCGCGCGCTGGGCTGTGGGCGAGGTTGTTCGCGAGGCGCGCGAAGAGCATGGCCTCCACCGACTGGAGGCGGCGACGCTCGTGCACAACCGTGCGTCGCAGCGCGTGCTCGAAGGGAACCTGTTTACGCCTATCGGTCTCGCGCGGGACTATCTGAAAATCGCCGGACGCTGGCAGGACCACGTCCTCTATCAACGCATCCTCCGGACCGACGCCTGAGTCGAGGGACGTGATATCGGAATCGCCTGCGATCAGCCGGATTTCAGACGGCTGCTGCTTATCCCGGCGCCATGTCGCTGAACCGCGAGAAGTGCCCGTGGAATGCGACGGTGATCGTGCGAGTGGGTCCGTTGCGGTGCTTGGCGACGATGAGGTCGGCCTCGCCCGCGCGAGCGTTGTCGGCCTCGTAGGCGCTCTCGCGGTGCAGCAGGATGACCATGTCGGCGTCCTGCTCGATCGAGCCCGATTCGCGCAGGTCGGAGAGTGCGGGCTTCTTGTCGGCGCGCTGCTCGGGGCCACGGTTCAGCTGCGAGATCGCGATGACCGGCACCTCGAGCTCCTTCGCGAGGAGCTTGAGCGCACGCGAGAACTCCGAGACCTCCTGCTGACGCGACTCGACCTTCTTGCCGCTCGTCATGAGCTGCAGGTAGTCGATGACGACCATCTTGAGGCCGACGCGCTGCTTGAGCCGCCGCGCCTTCGCGCGGATCTCCACGAGCGTCATGTTGGGGCTGTCATCGATGTAGAGCGGAGCGTCGTTGATGCGGCCGCGCGTCTGGGCGATCGTCGTCCAGTCGTTGGCGTGCACGGTTCCCTTGCGCATGTGCTGGAGGGGAACGGATGCCTCGGCCGACAGCAACCGCATCGCGATCTCACTGCGGCCCATCTCGAGGGAGAACACGATCGTCGGCAGGTCGTGCTTGATGGCTGCCGACCGCGCGATGTCGAGGCCGAGCGTCGACTTACCGATGGCGGGACGGGCGGCGATGATGATCATCTGCCCGGGGTGCAGTCCGTTGGTGAGCTCGTCGAGCTCGGTGAACCCCGTGGGCACGCCGACCATCTGCCCGTCGCGACCGCGGGCCGCCTCGATCTCGTCGATCGCCGAGGTGACGGCCTCGGTGAGCGGGACGTAGTCCTCGCTCTCGACGCCGCCGGTGACGCTGTAGATCTCGGCCTGCGCGTTGTTGACGAGGTCGACGACCTCGCCCTCGCTCGCGTAGCCCATCTGCACGATGCGAGTGCCTGCCTCGACGAGGCGGCGCAGCACGGCCTTCTCGGCGACGATCGTCGCGTAGAAGCCGGCATTGGCGGCGGTCGGCACGAGCGCGGTGAGCGTGTGGAGGTACTCGGCACCCCCGGCGCGGCCGAGCTGGCCCGTCTTGGTGAGCTCGTCGGTGACGGCGATGACGTCAGTCGGCTCGCCGTGCGAGTACAGCGTGAGGATCGCGTCGAAGATCGTCTCGTGCTTGGGGATGTAGAAGTCGACCGCGCGCACTGTCTCGATGACGTCGGCAACGGCATCCTTGCTCAGGAGCATGCCGCCGATCGCGCTCTGCTCGGCGAGCAGGTCGTGCGGCGGGACGCGGTCGCCGCGGGCCGGACCGGAGTCGCCGGCCGGTCGCGCATCGCCCGCGAGCCCCAAGTGAGCAATGGACATTCGACCCCTCCCGATGGATGACGCTACGCCCCAGTTGTAAGCGCACCCGCCGACACTCCGCGCCCCGCCCGAGCGACCCGCGACTCGGCCGGCGACTGAGACTGGACCACGATAGGGATGCCCCCCGCCCGGGTCCAACTGGGCCTGTGGATGACGCTGTGGGCAATCTGCACGAAACGCCGGGACTGATGTGGGGAAACTGTGCATCCATCTGTGCATAACTGTGGATGATCGTGCAGTTACCGCGCCTTGATCAGCACTTTCCCTATCCTCACCATGTGTGTAGAAACATGTTTAGACTTCCGGTTGAGACTTCCCCGTTTGTGCTGGTTCCTGTGCATAAAGGTGCGGGAAAAGGCCCGAATCGCTCCCCTCGGGCTCTTGACATTTCCCCATTAAGCAGCGATAGCGGCGAGCCCGCAGGCCCGCCGCTATCGAGAGGTCGCGCTACTTGGCGGCGACGACCTGGAGGGTGATGGTCGCGACGATGTCGTCACGGAGGCGAACGGTCGCCTCGTGCTCGCCGGTCGCCTTGATCGGGCTGGTGATCTCGATCTTGCGCTTGTCGAGCTCGCCGAGGCCGGCGGCCGCAACGGCCTCCGCGACGTCGGCGGTCTTGACCGAACCGAACAGGCGACCGCCCTGGCCGGCCTTGACCGTGAGCTTCACGGTCGTGGCCTGCAGGCGGGCCTTGAGGTCCTGCGCCTCCTCGAGCGTGGCGTGCTCGCGCGCGGCGCGGGCAGCCTTGATCTGCTCGATCTGCTTCTCTCCGCCCCGCGTCCACGCCACGGCGAAGCCCTGGGGGATGAGGTAGTTGCGGGCGAAGCCGTTCTTGACGTCGACGACGTCACCGGGGGCACCGAGACCGGTGACCTCGTGCGTGAGGATCAGCTTGGACATGTCGATACTCCTTTAACGGCCCGAGCCCGCGTACGGGAGGAGAGCCATCTCGCGGGCGTTCTTGACGGCCGTCGCGATGAGGCGCTGCTCCTGCACGGAGACACCGGTGATGCGGCGAGCGCGGATCTTGCCCCGCTCGGAGATGAACTTACGAAGCGTGGCGACATCCTTGTAGTCGATGACGCCGACGCGGATCGCCTTGGCCGGAGCGGCGTTCTTGCCGTCCTTGCCCTTGCGGATGGGCTTGCGGCGGTCGCCGCTGCTCTTTCCTGCCATTGTGTTGTGTCCTTAGAAAAGTTGTCGGATGCCTAGAAAGGCGTCTCGTCGGAGTAGCTGCCGGGAGTGTTCCAGACGTCGCCCGAGCTGTCGGGGGCGCTGGCCGCCCACGGCTCCTCGGCGACCTGACCGCCCCCGCGGGGGGCGCCACCGTCGCGCGACGATGCGGCGCGCGTCACCTGGGCGGTCGCGTAGCGCAGGCTGGGGCCGATCTCGTCGACCTCGAGCTCGATGCTCGTGCGCTTCTCGCCCTCTTTCGTCTCGTACGACCGCTGCTTGAGGCGGCCGGTCGCGATGACGCGGCTGCCCTTCGTCAGCGAGCCCGCGACGTGCTCCGCGAACTCGCGCCAGCAGGACGCGCGGAGGAACAGCGCCTCGCCGTCCTTCCAGTCGTTCGTCGCACGGTCGAAGTTGCGGGGGGTCGACGCGATGGTGAAGTTGGCGACCGCAAGCCCGGACTGCGTGTAGCGCAGCTCGGGGTCACTCGTGAGGTTGCCCACGACGGTGATGATGGTCTCGCCGGCCATGGCTTACTCGGCGTCCTTGGCGGCGGCTGCGGCGGGAGCGGTACCCTTACGGGCGGCCTTCTCGTCCGCGAGCTTCTTGGCGGCGGCGACCTGGGCGAATCCGGCCTCGGCCCGCAGCACCTTGGTGCGCATGACGGCCTCGGACAGCTTCAGCTGACGGTCGAGCTCCTGGGTCGCGGCCGAGGTCGCCGTGAAGTTGACGACGGCGTAGATGCCCTCGGACTTCTTGTTGATCTCGTAGGCCAGGCGACGGCGTCCCCAGATGTCCACGTTGTCGATGGAACCACCATCGGTGCGGATCACGTTGAGGAACTTGTCCAGGCTGGGAGCCACGGTGCGCTCATCGATCTCGGGATCGAGGATGACCATGAGTTCGTACTGGTGCGTCACAAACCCACCTCCTTCGGACTAGAACGGTTGCAGACGGTCTGCAACAGGAGGGTGTAGACGGTCGTCCGGCGTGCGGACAACCTGTCTAGTGTAGGCACTCAGGACCGCGAGCGCCACCACTCGAGCAGTCGCCGCTCCGCTTCGTCCTCGCCGAGGGGCCCTTCGTCGAGTCGGAGATCGAGCAGGAACTTGTACGCCGCCCCCACTTCCGGACCCGGCGAGAGGCCCAGCACCTGCATGATGCGCTGCCCGTCGAGCTCCGGACGCACGGCGGCGAGGCCCTCCGCCTCCGCGATCGCCGCGATGCGCTCCTCGAGGTCGTCGTACGCGAACGAGAGTCGGTCGGCCTTGCGCACGTTGCGGGTCGTGACATCCGCGCGGGTGAGGATGTGCAGCCACTCGAGGAGGTCGCCGGCGTCGCGCACGTACCGGCGCACCGCCGAGTCGGTCCACGCGCCGTCGGTGTAGCCGAAGAACCGCAAGTGCAGTTCGACGAGGCGCGACACCGCAGCGATCGTGTCGTTCGGCATCCGGAGGGCCTTGAGCCGCTTGGCCGCGAGCTTGGCGCCGACGACGTCGTGGTGGTGGAAGGTGACGACACCCCCCGCTTCGATGCGTCGCGTCGCGGGCTTGCCGATGTCGTGCAGCAGCGCCGCGAGTCGCAGCACCAGCGAGGGGGAGTGCCCCCGCGACTTCTCGAGGTCGATCGCCTGAGACAGCACGGTGAGGGAGTGCTCGTAGACGTCCTTGTGGTGCGCGTGCTCGTCGCGCTCGAGCCGGAGCGCCGGTACCTCCGGCAGGACGAGCTGCGCGAGGCCGGTGTCGACGAGAAGCCGGATGCCCGGAGCCGGGTCATCCGTCAGCAGCAGCTTCGACAGCTCCTCGCTCACTCGCTCGACACTCACGATCTCGATCCGCGGCGCGAGCTCCGTCATGGCCGCGACGGTCTCGGGGGCGACGGTGAACCCGAGCTGCGAGGAGAACCGGGCGGCGCGCAGCATCCGGAGCGGGTCGTCGCCGAACGAGACCTCCGGCGGTCCGGGGGTCGTGATCGTGCGGGACATGAGGTGCTCGAACCCGCCCCAGGGGTCGACCAGCCGGCGGTCGGGCAGGCTGAGCGCCATGGCGTTGACGGTGAAATCGCGCCTCACGAGGTCGCCCTCGAGGGAGTCGCCGAACTCGACGACCGGCTTGCGGCTCGCCCCGTCGTAGCTGTCGGCGCGGTACGTGGTGATCTCGACGGTCGTGCCGCCGATGCGGGCCGCGATCGTGCCGAACTCCCGACCGACGTCCCACTGCGCGTCGGAGATGGGGGTCACGAGGTCGAGGATCTCGTCGGGGCGCGCATCGGTCGTGAAGTCGAGGTCGTTGACCGGTCGACCGAGGAAGGCGTCGCGCACGGGCCCCCCCACGAGGGCGAGTTGGCGACCGGCGCCGGCGAAGGCCTCCGCGAGCCGGGCGACGGGCGCGGAATCGGCGATCCCGCCGAGTCGCTCGATGGCGGTCGCGACGCTCTCCATGGTCATCAAGCTTGGCACACGCCTCCCGCTGGCCCCCGGCGCCGGTCGCCGCGCGACGGGCGCGGGCCGAGCCGCCTCCCAGGCCCGACGGAATAGACTTCTCGCCATGCTGGCCGCGCGAGTACTCCGGGGTGCCGCGGCGCTTTTCCTCGCGGCGGGAGTCAGCGTCGCGACCGCAGTCGCACCGTCCGCCCGCGCCGCCGATCCCGGCCCCGTGGAGCTCGCGATCATCGCCCCCATTGTCGCCCCGCCCGGCTCGACCGGTCTCATCCCGGCCGATCTGCTCGAGCAGTACACCTCCCCTACGGGACTGCTCACCCGGCAGCTCGATGCCGTCGCCGGCCGACCGGTGACCCTCGCGATCGACCCGATGATCCTCGTCTCGATCCGACTGCTCGGCTCGACGGCGTCCGAGCCGGTGAGCGCGTGGCTGGCCCGGCTCGAGGCCGTCTCCAACGAGAGCTTCCTGCTGCCGTACGCCGACTCCGATGTGACCCTCGCCACCCAGGCGGGCAGTAGCGCGGTGCTCGCCCCCCGGTCGCTCGACTTCGCCATCGATCCGACGCTGTTCGGGCCGTCGGCCGAGCCCACCGCGGAGCCGACCGCCGACCCCGACATGCCCGCCCTCCCGACGGGCGACGAGCTGCTCGAGTGGGACAGCGCGTTCCCCGACCTCGTGTGGCCGCGCGCCGCCTCCGTGGTGGGGAGCGACCTCGGCGTGCTCGCGGCGAGCGGGTTCGGCACGGTCATCCTGTCGTCCGGCAACGTGTCGCGGGATGCCCGGCTCGGCCCCGCCGTCGACGTGGCGGGCACCTCCGCGATCGTGACCGACGACACCGTATCGGCGGCCCTCGACGCGGCCGCCTCGACGCTCATCCCCGACGACCTCCCCGCCGCCCTCGGCGCGCTGCGGTCGGCGATCGCCCAAGCCGGCGCCGTGCAGGACGGTCAGGCCGCCGTGGTCGCCTCCCTCGACCGTTCGGTCCCACTCACCGGCAACAGCGTCGCGGCCACGATCGCGGCGCTCGAGTCCGACGCGGCGGTGAGCCTCGTGCCGCTCAGCACCGCGGCGTCCGGGTCGACCACGGGAGGAGCATCCCTCGTCGACTCCCCGCAACCGGCCGACCGGGTCGCGGTCGTGGCTCGACTGCTCCAGGCCGATGCCGCCGAGGAGCGCTTCGCGACCATCGTGGAGGACCCGACCACGATCACGTCGCCCCGACGGCTCGCCCTGCTCGGCCTCCTCGCGACCGGCTGGGAGGACAACCCGACAGGCTGGCAGACGGCGACGGACGAGTTCCTCGAGGCATCGACCGACCTGCTCGGGGCGGTCCAGATCGTCACGACCAGCAACTTCACCCTGCTCGCCGACAGCGCGACCCTGCCGATCCCGGTGCGCAACGACCTCGGGCAGTCCGTGACGGTGTACGTCACCGTGCGGCCGGAGACCGCCCAGCTCGCGGTCACCGACACGCTCGTCGCGGTGACGATCGAACCGAACGCCCAAGCGCGGGCGCAGGTGCCGGTGCAGGCGATCTCCAACGGCACCGTGCAAGTGCTCATCACCCTCACGAGCACGGCCGGAGTGGCGATCGGCGCTCCCGCCGTCGCCGAGATCAATGTGCAGGCAGGGTGGGAGACGCCCATCGTGCTCGTGATCGCCGGCATCGTCGTGCTCGTGTTCGGCATCGGAATCGTGCGCAACATCCTCCGTCGGCGGCGCGCGCGCTCGGCCGAGTCCGAGAGCGCAACCGACGGCGGCCCCGCCCCCGAGGCCCCGGAGTCCGATGGCTGACGGCGGAGTGGGTCGCGCAAGCGCGCTCCTCGCCTCCGGCACCCTCGTATCGCGGGTGCTCGGCTTCGTCAACGCGATCGTGCTCGCCGGCGCCATCGGCTACATCGGTGCGGCAGCCGACGGATTCACGCTCGCAACGCAGATCCCGAACAGCATCTACGCGCTCATCGCCGGCGGCCTCCTCAGCGCCGTGCTCGTACCGCAGATCGTGCGCGCGGCCGTCCACGAGGACGGCGGCCAGCAGTTCATCAACCGCCTCGTCACCCTCGGCGTCGTGCTCTTCCTGCTCGTCACGATTGCAGCGACCCTCGCCTCGCCGCTCCTCGTCGACCTCTACGCGCAGTCGGGCGAGCGCGGATTCACCGAGAGCGGCATCGCCCTCGCGGTCGCCCTCTCCTACTGGTGCCTGCCGCAGATCTTCTTCTACTCGCTCTACAGCCTCCTCGGTAACGTGCTCAACGCCCGCAACGTGTTCGGGCCGTTCACGTGGGCACCCGCGCTGAACAACGTCATCGCCATCGCGGGCATCGGGGTGTTCATCCTCGTCTTCGGGCCGGACCCCGCGCACCGCGACGCGTCGACCTGGACTCCCGGGATGATCGCGCTCCTCGGTGGCACCGCGACGCTGGGTATCGCGGCGCAAGCCCTCGTGCTTACACTCTTCTGGCGGCGGGCGGGACTCACCTTCCGACCCGACTTCCGGTGGAGAGGAGTGGGGCTCGGCCGTGTCGGCAGCGCGGGGGCGTGGGTCTTCGGCATGATCCTCATCACCCAGCTCGCGGCGATCGTCGAGACTCGCGTCGCGACCCTCGCGACGGGGAGCGCCTCGCTCGGCGTGCTCAAGTATGCGTGGCTCGTCTTCATGCTGCCGCACTCGATCGTCACGGTCTCGATCACGACCGCGTACTTCACGCGCATGAGCGCTCACGCGCGCGACGGCCGCCTCGACGACGTGCGCAGCGACCTCTCGTCGGCCTTGCGCGCGATCCTCCTCATCATGGTCTTCGCGACGGTCGGGCTCGCGGTGCTGTCGTTCCCGTTCAGCGCGGTCTTCGGAGGCCGGTTCGAGGATGTCGCCGCCCTCGCGGCCGTCATCGTCGCCTACCTGCTCGGCCTCATCCCCTTCACCGTCGTCTTCCTCATGCAGCGGGTCTTCTACTCGCTCGACGACACCCGCACCGTGTTCTTCCTCCAGGTCGTGCACTCCGCGACCTTCGTCGTCGGCGTGCTGCTCGTCGCGATGGCTCCCACCACGGTCATCGCGATCGGCATCGCCGTGTGCATGAGCCTCGCGTCACTGCTGCAGATGGTCGTCTACGCGATCTTGCTGCGTCCGCGCATCGGCGGCCTGGATGCCCGGCACGTCGGCACCCGGTTCGTGCAGTACCTCGCGTCCGCCCTGCTCGCGGGCGGCGTCGGCGCCGCGGTCACCTGGGCTCTCGGGGCGTATACGGACGGCGGATTCGGCTCGTCGTCGCGAGTGGGGGGCATCCTGACCATGATCGCGGCCGGGCTCGCGATGGCCGTCGTGTACTTCGGCGTGCTGTGGATCATCCGCAACCCGGAGCTGCGGTCGTTCGCCGCACCCATCCGCGCCCGCCTGGGGCGCCGAACAACGGAATAGCCGGCGGCTACCATGTGTTGTACCGGCTGGGACTAGTGAGGGAGCCAGGCGACATGCGCCACGTCATCATCATCGGATCGGGACCTGCCGGGTACACGGCAGCGATCTATGCTGCCCGGGCGAGCCTCAAGCCGCTGCTGATCGCGAGCTCCGTCGAGGCAGGCGGAGAGCTCATGAAGACCACCGAGGTGGAGAACTACCCGGGCTTCGCGGAGGGCATCCAGGGGCCGGAGCTCATGGCCCAGATGCTCGCCCAGGCCGAGAAGTTCGGCACCGAGGTCGTCTACGACGATGTCGTGAAGCTCGAGCTCGAGGGCGACGTCAAGCGCGTGCACCTCGGCAACGGAGACGTGCACGAGGCACTCACGGTCATCTTCGCGACGGGGTCCGCGTACCGCAAGCTCGGCATCGAGGACGAGACGCGGCTGAGCGGCCACGGGGTCTCGTGGTGTGCCACGTGCGACGGGTTCTTCTTCCGCCAGAAGACGATCGCGGTCGTGGGAGGCGGCGACTCGGCGATGGAGGAGGCGACCTTCCTCACGAAGTTCGCCGACAAGGTCTACGTCGTGCACCGCAAGGACGAGCTGCGCGCCTCGAAGGCGATGCAGGAGCGCGCCTTCGCCGACCCGAAGATCGAGTTCCTCTGGAACAACGAGGTCAAGCACATCTACGGCGACGAGCTCGTCACCGGCATCGGCATCGTCAATACGGTGGATGGCTCGGAGCGCACGATCGACCTGAGCGGACTGTTCGTGGCGATCGGCGCCGACCCCCGCACGCACCTCGTGCACGGCCAGCTCGAGCTCAACCCGGACGGCACGGTCAAGGTCGACGGCCGCTCGTCGCGCACGAACATCCCGGGCGTCTTCGCCGCGGGCGACGTGATCGACCCCACCTACCGTCAGGCGGTGACCGCCGCCGGCTCCGGCACGGTCGCGGCCCTCGACGCCGAGCACTACCTCGCGGCGCTCCCCAAGGAGACGCTGGCCCGCGCCACCGCCGAGCCGGCCGCCGTCTGAGACCATCCAGACCACAGAGAGAAGGAAAGCAATGTCTAACGCCAAGGACGTCACCGACGCCACGTTCGCGGACGAGGTTCTCAACTCGCCCGACACCATCATGGTCGACTTCTGGGCGGAGTGGTGCGGCCCGTGTCGCGCGGTCTCCCCGATCCTCGACCAGATCGCGCAGGAGAACTCCGACAAGATCAAGATCGTCAAGCTCAACGTCGACGACAACCCGCAGATGGCGATGAAGTACCAGATCACCTCCATCCCGGCGATGAAGGTCTTCCGCGGCGGCGAGGTCGTCAAGACCGTCATCGGCGCCAAGCCCAAGCCGGCCCTCGAGGCCGACCTCGCGGAGTTCCTGGCATAACCAATCCGCAGACTCTGGCCCCGTCCCCTTCTAGGGGGCGGGGCTTTCTGCGTTTAGCTGGCTATTCTTAGAGCTTCGCGACTGAAGAGGACAGCGCATGACGAATCAGGGCACCAATCTCGACCCGTGGTACTCCCACTACGCCGATCGCACGGCGGGACTCGCCGCGTCGGAGGTCCGAGCCCTCTTCGCGGTCGCCTCCCGCCCCGAGGTGGTTTCGCTCGCCGGCGGCATGCCGTTCGTCTCCGCGCTGCCGCAGGATCTCATCGCGGGCGCCTTCGAGCGCACGATGCGCGACTTCGGCCCCATGGCGCTCCAGTACGGATCGGGTCAGGGGATGCCCGCCCTCCGCGAGCACATCCTCGATGTGATGGCGCTCGAGGGAATCCGTGGCAGCGTTGACGACGTCGTGGTGACGACCGGCTCGCAGCACGCCCTCGAGCTGGTCACGAAGCTCTTCATCAACCCCGGCGACGTCGTCATCGCGGAGGCTCCGAGCTACGTCACCGCCCTCACGGTCTTCAAGTCGTACCAGGCAACGGTGAGCCACGTCGTGATCGACGAGTTCGGGCTCGTCCCCGAGGCGCTGGAGGAGCGCATCCTCGCCCTCAAGGCGGAGGGGCGCACGATCAAGTTCCTGTACACGGTGCCGACCTTCGGCAACCCCTCGGGCGTGACGATGTCCTGGGAGCGCCGGGTGCGCGTGCTCGAGATCTGCCGGGCTCACGGCATCCTCGTCCTCGAGGACAACCCGTACGGACTGCTGTACTTCGACCAGCCTGCGCCGCACGCGATGCGGTCGGTCGAGGAGGACGGGGTCATCTACCTCGGGACGTTCTCCAAGACCCTCGCTCCCGGATTCCGACTGGGATGGGCGCTCGCCCCCCACGCTATCCGAGAGAAACTCATCTTGGCGAATGAGGCCGCCGTGCTCTCGCCCAGCTCCTTCACGCAGGGCCTCGTGAGCGAGTATCTCTCCGCCGCCGACTGGCGTGGCCAGATCGACACCTTCCGCGGCGTCTACCGCGAGCGGCGGGATGCCATGCTCACCGCCCTCGACGACTACCTCCCCGACCTCTCCTGGACCAACCCCAACGGTGGGTTCTACGTGTGGGTCACCCTGCCCGAGAACCTCGACTCGAAGTCGATGCTCCCGCGCGCGGTCAAGGAACTCGTCGCGTACACGCCCGGCACCGCCTTCTTCGCGGATGGCTCGGGGCGCACGGCACTCCGGCTGTCGTTCTGCTACCCCACGCCGGAGTTCATCCGCGAGGGCATCCGCCGCCTCTCCACCGTCGTCAACGGGGAGCTCGAGCTCCTCAGCACCTTCTCCCAGACCGGGCCGCTCGAGACCGTGCGCCCCACGGAGAAGATCATCAGCCCGCCCGCCAACCTCGGCTAAGGACCCATGGCCTCTCCGCGCATCCTCGTACTCGCCGGCGGCATCTCCCACGAACGGGATGTCTCGCTGCGCTCCGGCCGCCGTGTGGCGGACAGCCTTCTCGAACACGGCATCGACGTCGAGCTGCGGGACCCGGATGCGACGCTCCTGCACTACCTGCGCGAGAGCCGCCCGGACGTCGTGTGGCCCGCGCTCCACGGCGCCAGCGGCGAAGACGGCGCGCTCCGCGGCCTCCTGGACTTCATCGGCGTTCCGTACGTGGGGTCGCGAGCCGAGGCATCCCGACTGGCCTGGGACAAGCCGACCGCCAAGACAGTGGTCGGCCGCGCGGGGGTGCGCACTCCCGCCTCGATCACGCTTCCTCGAGACGCATTCCGCGAACTCGGGGCGAACGGCATCCTCGAGGAGATCGCCGACGAGTTCTCCGGCCCGCTCGTCGTCAAGCCCGCGCAGGGCGGCTCCGCACAGGGCGTGACGATGGTGGATGACCGTTCCCTGCTGCCTCGCGCGATGGTCGATGCGTACACCTACTGCGACGTTGCACTCATCGAGCAGAAGATCACGGGGACGGAGATCGCCGTGGGTGTCATCGACAGCGGCGCCGGGCCCGTGGCCCTGCCCGCGGTCGAGATCGAGCCGCTCTCGGGCGTGTACAGCTTCGAGGCGCGGTACAACGCGGGGGAGACCCGGTTCTACGTTCCCGCGCGCATCTCCGAGGAGGTCGCCGCTCGAGCCGCCGAGACCGCCCTCACCGCGCACACGGCCCTGGGGCTGCGTCACCTGTCGCGGGTCGACCTCATCGTCGACGGAGCCGGCACGCCGTGGTTCCTCGAGGCGAACGTGCTGCCGGGCCTCACCGAGACATCCATCCTGCCCCAGGCGCTGGAGGCCGCGGGCCACGACCTCGGGTGGGTGTACTCCGCGTTGGCCGAAGCGGCGATCGCCGAGGCGCACGGGTAGCACCCGCTCGCTTCGAGAACCTCAGCGGGCGCCGTTCCCCGGGAACACCCGCGTTACTTCTTCGAGAACCCCGGCTGCCCGAGCTCGCCGAGAATGCGGTTCAGGTCCGCGACCGTCGCGAACTCGATCACGATCTGACCCTTGCTCGAGCCGAGACTCACCTTCACCCGGGTGTCGAGGCGGTCGCCGAGCTGCTCCGCGATCTCGTCGAGCTGGCCCTGGCGCTTGCCGGCGACCGGCTTGGCGGGCTTCGCCGACTTGCCGGATCCCTGACCTGCCGCGACCTCGGCCGCGCGCACCGATAGGTCCTCGTTGACGATCTTGTCGGCGAGCTTCTCCATGGCCGCCGCATCGCCCGCGGACAGGATGGCTCGGGCGTGGCCCGCGCTGAGCACTCCTGCCGCGACGCGCTTCTGCACCCCGGCGGGGAGCTTCAACAGGCGGAGGGTGTTCGTGATCTGCGGGCGCGACCGGCCGATGCGCTCAGCCAGTTGCTCCTGAGTGATCCCGAAGTCGGCAAGGAGCTGCTGGTAGGCAGACGCCTCTTCGAGCGGGTTGAGGTTCGCGCGGTGGAGGTTCTCGAGCAGGGCATCCCGCAGCATGTCCTCGTCGGCCGTGTTCTTGATGACCGCGGGGATGCTCGAGAGGCCGAGTGCCTTCGTCGCGCGCAGTCGACGCTCGCCCATGATGAGCTCGTACTGCGGACCGCCGTCCTGGGCCCCGGCGAGGGGGCGCACGACGATGGGCTGGAGGACACCGATCTCGCGGATGGAGACGATGAGCTCGTCGAGCTCTTCCTGACGGAACTCCGTGCGCGGCTGCACCGCGTTGGGCACGATGTCGGCCGGATCGAGGTTGGCGAGGCGCGCGCCGGGTACCGCGAGAAGAGCGGTCTTGTCCGCGGCGCCGCCGGGGAAGAACACGTCGACCGGCCGCTGCGTGCTCGAGTCGTCGCCGGCGGGGATGAGGGCGCCGATTCCCCGACCGAGTCCGGTTCGTTTGGGTGCGGCCATTACTGCGGGGCTCCTCGTCGTGCGATCTCGGCGGCCGCCTCGAGGTAGGAGAGGGAGCCGGGGGAGTTGGCGTCGTAGCTGATGACGCTCTGCCCGTAGCTCGGCGCCTCGGAGATGCGCACGGAGCGCGGGATGACCGTGTCGAGAACCTGCTCGGGGAAGTGGTCGCGCACATCCTGCACCACCTGGTTGGCGAGGTTGGTGCGGGAGTCGTACATCGTCAGAAGGATCGTGGAGACCGAGAGCCGCGGGTTGAGGTGCCGCTCGATCAGCTGGATGTTGTTGAGCAGCTGGCTCAGTCCCTCGAGCGCGTAGTACTCGCACTGGATCGGGATGAGGACCTCCTGAGCCGCCACGAACGCGTTGATCGTGAGGAGCCCGAGAGACGGCGGGCAGTCGATGAAGACGTAGTGGAACGGGTCGGGCGACTCGCTGAGGAAGGACTCGAGCGCGGTACGCAGCCGCTGCTCGCGGGCCACGAGGGACACGAGCTCGATCTCGGCGCCCGCGAGGTGGATGGTGGCGGGAACGCAGTACAAGTCGTCGAACTCGGGGCTCTTCTGAACCACGGCGGCCATCGGCTCGTCGTTGATGATGACGTCGTAGACGCTCACGGTCTCCGAACGGTGCTCCACGCCGAGGGCGGTCGATGCGTTGCCCTGCGGATCCAGATCGATCACCAGGACTCGTGCGCCGGCCCGCGCGAGGGCCGCGGCGAGGTTCACCGTAGTGGTGGTCTTGCCCACGCCGCCCTTCTGGTTGGCGACGGTGAAGACACGCGTGCGATCGGGGAGGGGGAGCTTCTCGGACGCGAGGGCCTGGCGCCGACGGGTGATCTCGGCGAGCTCCCGCGCGAGCGGCGTCGAGGCGTCGAACGTCGTGGTGGAATCGGCGTTGCCGCCGTCGGCTTGAGTCACAGAAAACCTTTGGGGTGCCGGGGCAGTGCGGCCCTCGGGGAGTCGGTCGTACGGTCAGTCCACTGTAGCCCGAAACACCCGGGTCAGCTCCGGGGTTATCCCCTCGCCGAGGACGACGACCTCGACGTTCGACAAGTGCGCCTTCCGGATGGCTTTCTGCGCCGCCTCGATCTCGTCGTGCACGCGTTCACCCTTCATGAAGAGGAGCTCGCCGCCCGAGCGAACGAGCGGGATCGTGAGAGGGATGAGCTTGCTCAGCGCGGTGACGGCACGCGCTGTGATCTGGTCGAGAGGAGCATCCAGGCGAGCTTCCTCCGCGCGGGCCCGGACCACGGTGACGTTGTCCAGGCCGAGCTCTGCGGACTCGTGTGTCAACCACTCGGTGCGGCGCTCCATCGGCTCGATGAGAACGAGGTGAGCATCCGGCCGAGCGATCGCGAGGACGAGCCCCGGCAGGCCGGCTCCGCTCCCGACATCCCCGACTCGCCCAGAGGGCAGCAGGGGAGCGGGCAGCGCACAGTTGACGATGTGCCGCGTCCAGAGCCGCGGAAGCTCGAGAGGACCGATGAGTCCGAGCTCCTCGCCGCGACGGGCGAGGTCGGACGTGTAGGCCCGGGCCAGGTCGATTCGGTCGCCGAAGAGGGATGCGGCGATCTCGGGTTCAGGCTCTAACGCATCGATCACCGCTCTATCGTTCCATGCTCGACGAGCGGGCGAATGTTTCACGTGAAACATCGCAGGGGAGAGGAGCGCGCTCCAAAAGCCCAGGCGGGAGAGAGACGGATATTGCTCCCGTGCTCGTTGTCGCTCTCGCGTGGTCGGTCTGTGTCGGATGTTTCACGTGAAACATCGGCGGCGACGGGGTGTCCGCTTCGATCGTCAGCACGCCGCGATGGGCAGGGTCATGGCGCGCGGTCGCCGGGGCTCCCGACGAGAGCACCGCCGGCGGCACCGATGTTTCACGTGAAACATCGAAGGCCCCGGCCAGCCGAAGCTGTACCGGGGCCTTCTGGAAACATCCGCCCTAGCGGGTGATTACCGTGTGCCGGTCCTTGCCCTCGCCCTCGGACTCCGACGTGAACCCGCGCTCGGACACGATGTCGTGCACGAGTTTGCGCTCGTACGAGGACATCGGGGGAAGTGCGGCCGACGCTGCACCGGCTTCGATGCGCTCGACCGCGCGATCGACGAGCGCTGCCAATTCGGCGGCGCGGGCATCCCGCGAGCCACCGATGTCGAGAATGAGGCGCGAGAACGAACCGGTCTTCGTCTGGACCGCGATGCGGGTGAGCTCCTGCAAGGCGCCCACGGTGTCCGGCTTGGACAGAACACGAAGACTGTCGCTCTCGCTCGAGGTCACGGAAAGGTACGCGCGCCCACCGCGAGCGTCGATCTCGATGTCGCCATCCAGGTCGGCGATGTCGAGGAGCTCCTCGATGTAGTCCGCGGCGATGTCGCCCTCTTCCTCGAGCTGGCTCGTGGTGGGTGCGTCCTCGGTGGACTCGGTCTCGGGCAGGACTGCCTCGGTCGTGGGGGTGTCGGTCACGTCGCTCACTTCTTGTTCTGCTTCTTGGCTCGGTTCTTGCTCAGGGGCTGTTGGCGCTGCACGTTCTTGGGCTCCTCCACGACGACCGTGCCGCCCGTCTTGTCCTCCTCGACGATGCCCTTGCGCTGGTTGCGCTTGGCGAGTCGCGCCTCGCGTGCGAGGGCCGCCTCGCTCCCCGGAGTCGGCATGTTGCGGATGACGAGGAACTGCTGACCCATCGTCCAGAAGTTCGACACCAGCCAGTACGTCATGACGCCGAGCGGGAAGGTGAAGCCGGAGAAGGCGAACACGAGCGGCAGCAGGTAGAGCAGGATGCGCTGCTGGCGGTACATCGGGCTGGCCTTCATCTCGGCCGACTGGTTCTTCGACATGATCTGCAGCTGCGTGATGAACTGCGACGCGGTCATGAGCACGACCATGACGGCCGCGATGATGATGACCGTCGCGTTGCCGTCGGCCGTGCTGATCGCCAGACGGAGGGGAGCACCGAGGATCTCAGCGTTGGCGAACTGCGACGACAGCTGCTCGTTCAGCAGACCCACGCCCACCTTGCTGTGCTGAGCATCGTTGAGCACCGAGAAGAGGCCGAAGAAGATCGGCATCTGCAGGAGCAGGGGAAGGCACGAGCTCAGCGGGTTCGTGCCGGTCTTGCGGTAGAGCTCCATCGTCTCGCGGGACATGGCCTCTCGCGAGAACTGGTCCTTCTTGCCCTTGTACTTGTCCTGGATCTTCTTGAGCTGCGGCGCGACCTCGAGCATCCGTCGCTGGCTCTTGATCTGCCGGACGAAGATCGGGATGAGGGCGGCGCGCACGACGAGCACGAGGCCGACGATGGACAGCACCCAGGTGATGCCCGCCGCGGGGTCGAGGCCGACCGACGTCAGCAGCGTGTGGAACGCCACGAGGATCGCTTCGATCACCCACTTGATGGGCCACAGCAGTGTGCCGAAGAAGGACAGGATATCCATGGTGCGAGTTAGCCCTTTCCGTGGCTGGACGCGACGACGAAGCCGGATCGTGTGACCCGGTAGCGGTCATGGGTTCGAGCGGGAACGTCGTCGACGCCCCCTTCGGCCCAGGGGTGGCACCGCGCGATGCGGCGGGTTCCGAGCCAGACCCCGCGCACGACACCGTGCTGCTGGATGGCTTGAAGCGTGTAGTGGGAACACGACGGGTAGTAGCGGCACACGTCGCCGTAGAGCGGCGAGATGACCGCGCGGTAGACGGTGAGGATCGCCACGCAGACGTTGCGGGGGAGAAGCACGACGAAGGCGAGCGCGCGCGTCATGATCTCCTCACCACCGAGCCGAGCCCGTCGGCTACTTCTGAGTGAAGGGTAGCCCAGGCCGCATCGGCGGATGCTGGCAATGCTCTGATGACCACGTCGGTGCCGTCGGGAACGGTATCGAGGATGTCCCGGCACACCGCTCGCAGTCGGCGACGCACCGTGTTCCGCACGACGGCTCCGCCCACCGCTTTCGTGACGATGAAACCAAAACGGCTGGGACGAGACTCGCTCGTCACCAGCACGTGAATGGTCGTGTGCGGAGTGCTCACCCGTCGGCCCTTGCGCACGGCAGTGCGGAAGTCACCGGGTCTCACGACCCGATTGGCCTGGGCGAGCACCGGTCGCGCTACGCGGAGAGTTCGGAGCGGCCCTTGCGGCGGCGGGCGGCGAGGATGGCGCGGCCGGCGCGGGTACGCATGCGAAGGCGGAAACCGTGCACCTTGGCGCGACGGCGGTTGTTCGGCTGGAAGGTTCTCTTGCTCATAGTCGTATCTCCAAAGCCCGACTGCGAGGCCGGAAGAAGGGAAGGCCGTGCGACGGCCGGAAGTCAACTGATTAAAAGTACGGGGTTAATCCGGCGCGGTCAAACTATCCCCGGCATTATCCACATCGGGATAACTGGGGTTGGTAACGACATGCTGTGGACAACTAAGGTAAATGCCAGCCGTTCGGCAGGCCAGAGGCCTTAAAACTCGGGGCAATCGCAGCCCCTGCTCGGTGGATAACCGTGTGAATAACAACAGCTAGGGATGTGGACTTCACCATGGCGGATGCTCCGGACTCGACTCACGAGATCTGGCAGTCGGTGCTCTCGCGCCTCACCGCCGACGAACGCATCACCCCGCAGCTGCTCGGATTCATCTCCCTCGTGGAGCCCAAGGGGGTCATGGCGGGCACCCTCTACCTCGAGGTACCGAACGAGCTCACCCGCGGGATGCTGGAGCAGCGCATCCGCCTTCCCCTTCTCAACGCGATCTCCGGATTGAGCGACGACGAAGAGGTATCGAACTTCGCCATCGTCGTGAACCCCGACATCCAGCCCGACGTACTCGAACAGCCGCAGGATGCTCCCGAGCAGCAGCAGTACATCGAGCCGGCGATCACCGCCGACACCGTGAGCGCGGGCCGCCGCGGCGACTCGCGCCTCAACCCGAAGTACAGCTTCGACAACTTCGTCATCGGCGGCTCGAACCGCTTCGCCCACGCCGCCGCCGTCGCCGTCGCCGAGGCGCCGGCCAAGGCGTACAACCCGTTGTTCATCTACGGCGAGTCCGGCCTCGGCAAGACCCACCTCCTGCACGCGATCGGCCACTACGCCGAGAGCCTCTATCCGGGCATCCGGGTCCGCTATGTGAGCTCCGAGGAGTTCACGAACGACTTCATCAACTCGATCGCGAACAACCGCGCATCCGTGTTCCAGTCCCGCTATCGCGAGATCGACATCCTGCTGATCGACGACATCCAGTTCCTCCAGGGCAAGGACTCGACGCAGGAGGCCTTCTTCCACACGTTCAACACGCTCCACGACCACAACAAGCAGGTGGTCATCACGAGCGACCTGCCCCCGAAGCACCTCACCGGCTTCGAGGACCGCATGCGCTCCCGCTTCGAGTGGGGACTCATCACCGACGTGCAGGCGCCCGACCTGGAGACCCGTATCGCGATCCTCCGCAAGAAGGCGCAGAGCGAGAAGCTCCAGGTCTCGCCAGAGATCCTCGAGTACATGGCCTCGAAGGTCTCGTCGAACATCCGGGAACTCGAGGGCACGCTCATCCGCGTCACCGCGTTCGCCAACCTCAACCGTCAGCCCGTCGATCTCGCTCTCGTGCAGACGGTGCTGAAGGACCTCATCACGCTCGACGATGACAACGTGATCGCGCCGGTCGACATCATCAATCACACGGCGGAGTACTTCAAGCTCACGGTCGACGACCTGTACGGCTCGTCCCGGTCGCAGGCCGTCGCGACAGCCCGGCAGATCGCAATGTACCTCTGCCGTGAGATGACGAACCTGTCCCTGCCGAAGATCGGCCAGCTGTTCGGCAACCGCGACCACACGACGGTGATGTACGCGAACAAGAAGATCACGGAGCTGATGAAGGAGCGCCGCTCGATCTACAACCAGGTCACCGAGCTCACGAGTCGAATCAAGCAGAACAACCGCCCGTAGTTTTCACACTGTGGACAACGTGTGAGTAACTGTGGAGACACGCCACGGCGGCTGTTGATGAAAATCCGCTTCCTGTGGAAATCGAATCGACTTCACTCTCAGCGGCTCGATTTGTCCTCATCGGATGCCACCAGCCGCTCACAACTCACAACGGTGTAGTTTCCAGTTCCCGCGCCGCCTCCGCGGGGTTACTCACAATCTCCACAACGGTTAAGAATGTTGTCCTTTAAATTTCACAGAGATCCAGGGGATAACCCTGAGGGGTCCGCGCCCGGACGGCCTGTGCCAGTATTAACGCCCAGACCACACATCGGGTGAAGGGGTGCTTCGTGAAGTTCCAGGTCAATCGCGACGTCTTCAGCGAGGCCGTCTCGTTCGCCGTCAAGCTCCTTCCCCAGCGCACGACCCTGCCGATCCTCAGCGGTGTGCTCATCGAGGCCGGCGACCAAGGGTTGACCCTGTCGTCCTTCGACTACGAGGTCTCGGCGCGAACCCAGATCGCTGCCCAGGTCGACGAGGCCGGAACCGTGCTCGTCTCGGGTCGACTGCTCGCCGACATCGCGAGCCGACTCCCCAACGCGCCGGTCACCTTCACGACCGACGAGGGCCGCATCGTCGTCAGCTGCGGCTCCGCGAACTTCACCCTCCTGAGCATGCCGGTCGAGGAGTACCCGACTCTTCCGGAGGTGTCCGAGAACGCGGGCGTCGTCAAGGCCGAGGACTTCGCCGCAGCGATCGCTCAGGTCGCGGTCGCCGCCTCGCGCGACGACGTCACCCCCGTCATCACCGGTGTGCAGCTCGAGGTCTCGGAGAACAACATCTCCCTCGTCGCCACCGACCGCTACCGCGTCGCGGTGCGCGAGATCGAGTGGGATGCCGCGACCTCCGGCATCGACCAGGCCACGGCCCTCGTTCCGGCGCGCACCCTCACCGAGATCGGCAAGACGTTCGGCCACTCGGGCACGATCTCGGTCGCGATCACCAACACCGACGACCGCGAGCTCATCGCGTTCCACGCGGACAACAAGACCGTCACGTCGCTCCTCATCAAGGGCAACTTCCCGCCGGTGAAGCGACTCTTCCCCGAAACCGTCGACAACTACGCCGTGCTCAACACCGCCGAGCTCATCGAGTCGGTGCGCCGCGTGTCGCTCGTGCTCGAGCGCGAGGCGGCGCTGCGATTCAGCTTCAGCCTCGAGGGGCTCACGCTCGAGGCGATCGGCTCCGAGCAGGCGCAGGCATCCGAGTCGATCGACGCGTTCCTCACCGGATCCGACACGGTCGTCTCGCTCAAGCCGCAGTTCCTGCTCGACGGCTTGAGCTCGGTCCACTCGGAGTTCGTGCGGATCTCCTTCACGAAGACCGAGAACCCCAACAAGCCGGGACCGGTTCTCATCACGAGCCAGTCGTCGAAGGACCAGCCCGGCGCCGACAACTACAAGTACCTCCTGCAGCCCAACCTGCTGCTGCGCTGACGCGCGACCGGGCATCCACCACCACCGCAAGGAGCGCCACCACCATGCACCTCGGCATCATCGGTCTCGGCAAGATGGGCAACAACATGCGTGCCCGCCTCCGCGAGAAGGGACTGACGGTCACGGGCTACGACCCGAACCCGGATGTCACGGACGTGGCATCCCTCGCCGACCTCGCCGCCGCCCTTCCCGCTCCCCGCGTGGTCTGGGTGATGGTGCCGTCGGGCAAGATCACCGACGACGTGATCCACAACGTCGCGGAGGTGCTGAGCCCCGGCGACCTCGTGATCGACGGCGGCAACAGCCGGTTCACGGATGACGCCGTGCACGCCGAGTTCCTCGCGACGAAGGGCATCAAGTTCGTCGATGTCGGAGTCTCCGGCGGCATCTGGGGTCTCAAGAACGGCTACGGCCTGATGGCCGGTGGCGACGCGGCCGACGTCGAGCTCGCCATGCCGATCTTCGATGCGCTGCGTCCGGAGGGTCCGCGCGAGGAGGGCTTCGTGCACGCGGGGCCCACGGGCGCCGGCCACTATGTGAAGATGGTTCATAACGGTATCGAGTACGCGCTCATGCAGGCGTGGGCCGAAGGGTACGAGCTCCTCGAGAGCCGGAGCGACCTCGTGCACGACGTCACCGGCTCGTTCAAGGCGTGGCAGCGCGGAACCGTCGTGCGCTCGTGGCTCCTCGACCTGCTCGTGAAGGCGCTCGAGGAGGACCCGGACTTCGAGAAGATCGCCGGCTATGTCGAGGACTCGGGCGAAGGCCGGTGGACCGTGCACGACGCGCTCGACCGCGCGGTTCCGGTGCCGACGATCAGCGCCGCGATCTTCGCGCGATTCGTCTCGCGCCAGAAGGACTCTCCCGCGATGAAGGCCGTTGCCGCGCTGCGCAACCAGTTTGGTGGGCACGCCGTCCGCCAGAGCTGACGTGCCGTGATCGTCACGCACCTCACCCTCTCGGACTTCCGCAACTACCGCTCGCTCGACATCGACCTCGCGCCGGGGTCCAACTTGTTCGTCGGCAGCAACGGCCAGGGCAAGACCAACCTCGTCGAATCGCTCGGGTACCTGAGCACCCTCGGCTCGCACCGGGTGTCGAGCGATCAGGCGATGATCCGGCAGGGCCAGGACTCGGCGATCATCCGCGCGCGACTCGCCTTCGGCGAGCGGGAGATCCTGGCCGAGGTGCAGCTGAACCGGGCATCCGCGAACCGCGCGCAAGTGAACCGGGTCGCGATCAAGACCCGAGAGCTTCCGCGCTACTTCTCGAGCGTCATCTTCGCTCCCGAAGATCTCGCGCTCGTGCGCGGTGAGCCTTCGGGGCGTCGGCGGTTCCTCGATGAGCTCCTCGTACTGCGCGCTCCGCGGATGAGCGGCGTTCTCGCCGACTACGAGCGCGTGCTCAAGCAGCGCAACACGCTGCTGAAGTCGGCACGGGCATCCGGCGTCCGCGAATCGCAACTGAGCACGCTCGATATCTGGGATGACCGGCTCGTCTCGCTCGGCACGGAACTCATCGTCGCCCGAAGTGCCCTCGTCGCCGAGCTCGCTCCCGAGGTCGCGTCGGCCTACGAGGCGGTCGCCGGCCAGGACCACTCGGCCGCCCTGTCGACCTACCTGAGCATCCTCGCGAGCTCGGCCGGTTCCGATGACGACGAGCAGGATGCCGCGGCCACCGCCACCGGCGCGATCGCTCAGGATTTCGTTGCCGATGCCTTCCGCGCCGCTCTCGCCCGATTGCGTCGCACCGAACTCGACCGGGGACTGACGCTCGTGGGTCCCCACCGCGACGACCTCGTGCTCTCGCTCAACGGCATGCCGGCGCGGGGCTACGCGAGTCACGGCGAGTCGTGGTCGTTCGCGCTCGCGCTCAAGCTCGCGTCGGCGGTGGTGCTGAGGCGCGAGTCATCCGTCGGCGATCCCGTGCTCGTGCTCGATGACGTGTTCGCCGAGCTCGACGAGTCCCGGCGCGGCCGCCTCGCGGCGGCCGTCGGGGACTTCGAGCAGGTGCTCATCACCGCTGCCGTGTTCGACGATGTGCCCGAGGAGCTCGCGGCCCACGTCGTGCGGATCCGGGCGGGGGAGGTGATCGAGGATGCCGGATAGCGAGGAGCCGGAGCACGTCGGGGTGTACCTCCGGTTGCGCGAGGTCTTCGGCAATCCCGCGGACCGATCGGCGGCCGCGCGCAAGCGCCGCGTGCGGGTGGAGGGCACGAGCGTGCCGTTCGGGGAGGGGCGCGACCCGCTCGGCCTCGGCGACGTGATCGACGGTCTCGCGAACCGGATGGGGTGGACGTCGCCGCTCGCGCGCTCCGAGCTCATCTCGTCGTGGGCGGAGATCGTGGGCGCGGAGACGGCGGAGCACTCGGAGCCGGTGAGTGCGGAGGACGGCATCCTCACCGTCCGCTGCGATTCGACGGCGTGGGCGACTCAGCTGCGGCTGATGCGGTCGCAAGTCACGACGACGATCGCGGCGAGGTACCCCGAAGCGGGCATCACCACGGTGAACTTCACAGGACCGAACGCCCCGAGCTGGAAACGCGGTCCCAAGTCCGTTCCAGGCCGCGGCCCACGCGATACCTACGGCTAGGAAGGCAAATCTGGTCACACAGGCCGAGATCGCTCCCCACAGGGGCGTCTAGCCCCTGATTGGGGCCACCGCCCTGATAGAATTGACGAGTCGTCGGGAGCACCTCCGCTCGGGAGTCATCCGCCCCGAATGACGCGCACCACCACCACCGGCAGGAGTTACGAAACTTCATGACTGACACGTCCCCCGAGTACGGCGCAGACCAGATCCAGATCCTCGAGGGCCTAGAGGCGGTGCGCAAGCGGCCCGGAATGTACATCGGCTCCACCGGCCCCCGCGGACTCCACCACCTCGTCTACGAGGTCGTCGACAACTCGGTCGACGAGGCGCTCGCCGGGTTCTGCGACACGATCAGCGTGACGCTGCGCCGGGATGGCGGAGTGCGCGTCGTCGACAACGGCCGAGGCATCCCGGTCGGACTGAACAAGCAGGAGAACAAGTCCACCGTCGAGGTCGTCATGACGATCCTGCACGCGGGCGGCAAGTTCGGCGGCGGCGGGTACGCGGTCTCCGGTGGACTCCACGGCGTCGGTATCTCCGTCGTCAATGCCCTCTCGCGCGAGGTCGACACCGAGGTGCGCCGCGAGGGATACGTCTGGCGGATGAGCTTCGAGAACGGTGTTCCGCGCGCCCCGCTCGAGCGCGGCGAGGAGTCGAGCGAGACCGGCACGAGCCAGACCTTCTGGCCGAACGCCGACATCTTCGAGACCGTCGAGTTCGACTTCGAGACGCTGCGCGCGCGGTTCCAGCAGATGGCGTTCCTCAACAAGGGGCTGCGCATCACCCTTACGGACGAGCGCGGCGAGGAGGAGGTCGTCGAGAGCTACCTCTACGAGCGCGGCCTCGTCGACTACGTCGAATACCTCAACAAGACCAAGAAGAACGACCTCATCCACGACGAGGTCATCGCCTTCGAGTCGGAGGATGCCGAGCGCAAGATCTCGCTCGAGGTCGCGATGCAGTGGACCACGGGCTACACCGAGTCGGTGCACACCTACGCGAACACGATCAACACGCACGAGGGCGGCACCCACGAGGAGGGCTTCCGGGCTGCGCTGACGACACTCGTCAACAAGTACGCGCGCGAGAAGAGCATCCTCAAGGAGAAGGACGAGAACCTCTCCGGCGACGACGTCCGCGAAGGCCTCACCGCGGTGATCTCGGTGAAGCTCGGCGAGCCGCAGTTCGAGGGCCAGACCAAGACGAAGCTCGGCAACACCGAGGCGAAGGCGTTCGTGCAGCGCGTCGCCGGCCAGCAGCTCGGCGATTGGTTCGACCGCAACCCCACGCAAGCGCGCGATGTCGTGCGCAAGGCGATCCAGGCATCCCAGGCCCGAATCGCCGCCCGCAAGGCGCGCGAGCAGACCCGCCGCAAGGGGCTCCTCGAGTCGGGCGGCATGCCCGGCAAGCTACGCGACTGCTCGAGCAAGGACCCGTCGCTCTCGGAGATCTTCCTCGTCGAGGGCGACTCGGCCGGCGGTTCTGCGGTGCAGGGACGCAACCCGGAGTTCCAGGCGATCCTCCCGCTGCGCGGCAAGATCCTCAACGTCGAGAAGGCGCGGCTCGACCGCGCGCTCGCCAACAACGAGGTGCAGTCGATGATCACCGCGTTCGGCGCCGGAATCGGCGAGGACTTCGATCCCGACAAGGCGAGGTACCACAAGATCGTGCTCATGGCCGATGCCGACGTCGACGGCCAGCACATCACGACGCTGCTGCTCACGCTGCTGTTCCGCTATATGCGCCCGCTCATCGAGCGCGGCTACGTGTACCTCGCGCAGCCGCCGCTCTACCGGTTGAAGTGGACCAACGCCGATCACCAGTTCGTCTACTCCGACAAGGAGCGGGATGCCCTGCTCGCCGACGGCCTGGCCGCAGGCAAGCGCATCCCGAAGGAGAACGGCATCCAGCGCTACAAGGGACTCGGCGAGATGGACTACTCCGAGCTGTGGGAGACCACGATGGATCCCGCCACCCGCACCCTGCTCCAGGTGACGCTGGATGACGCGGCCGCGGCCGACGAGACCTTCTCGACCCTCATGGGCGAGGACGTCGAGTCCCGCCGCGCGTTCATCCAGAAGAACGCCAAAGACATCCGCTTCCTCGACATCTAAGGCAGGCCATGGCTGACGAAGAGACTCCGGTCGTCGACGACCGGCACGACAAGATCGACCAGGTCGACCTCCAGCTCGAGATGCAGAGGTCGTACCTCGACTACGCGATGAGCGTGATCGTCGGTCGCGCCCTCCCCGAGGTGCGCGACGGGCTCAAGCCCGTGCACCGCCGCGTGATCTACGCCATGTACGACGGCGGGTACCGCCCCGACAAGGGGTTCTCGAAGTGCACCCGCGTCGTCGGCGAGGTGATGGGTCAGTTCCACCCGCACGGTGACGCGCCGATCTACGACGCGCTCGTTCGACTCGTCCAGCCGTGGAGCCTTCGGTACCCGCTCGCGCTCGGTCAGGGCAACTTCGGCTCGCCGGGCAACGACGGTGCGGCCGCCCCTCGGTACACCGAGACGAAGATGGCGCCGCTCGCCATGGAGATGGTCCGCGACATCGACGAGGAGACCGTCGACTTCCAGGACAACTACGACGGCAAGACGCAGGAGCCGGTGGTGCTCCCGAGCCGGTTCCCGAACCTGCTCGTCAACGGATCGGTCGGCATCGCGGTCGGCATGGCCACGAACATCCCGCCGCACAACCTGCGCGAGGTCGCCGCGGGCGCGCTGTGGGCGCTCGAGAACCCGGACGCCCCGCGCGAGGAGCTCCTCGAAGCCCTCATCCAGCGCATCAAGGGGCCGGACTTCCCGACGGGCGCGCAGATCCTCGGCGTCAAGGGCATCCAGGACGCGTACCGCACGGGCCGCGGGTCGATCACGATGCGTGCGGTCGTCACGATCGAGGAGCTGCAGGGGCGCACGTGCCTCGTCGTCACCGAGCTGCCGTACCAGGTCAACCCCGACAACCTCGCGCTCAAGATCGCGGAGCTCGTCAAGGAGGGCAAGGTCGGCGGCATCGCCGACATCCGGGATGAGACATCCGGCCGCACCGGCCAGCGCCTCGTCATCGTGCTCAAGCGCGACGCCGTCGCGAAGGTCGTGCTCAACAACCTGTACAAGCACACGCAGCTGCAGGACAACTTCGGCGCGAACATGCTCGCGATCGTCGACGGCGTGCCCCGCACCCTCGCGCTCGACGGGTTCATCACGCACTGGATCGACCACCAGATCGAGGTCATCGTCCGGCGCACCACCTTCCGGCTCGCGAAGGCGGAGGAGCGCGCCCACATCCTGCGCGGCTACCTCAAGGCGCTCGACGCCATGGACGAGGTCATCGCCCTCATCCGCGCTTCGGCGACCGTCGAGGACGCCCGCGACGGGCTCATGAAGCTCCTCGATGTCGACGAGCTCCAAGCCCGAGCCATCCTGGACATGCAGCTGCGCCGCCTCGCGGCGCTCGAGCGCCAGAAGATCATGGACGAGCACGACGAGCTCGAGCGGCTGATCGCGGAGTACAAGCACATCCTTGCGACGCCGGCCGAGCAGCGCCGCCTCGTGAAGGAGGAGCTCGAGGAGATCGTCGACCGGTTCGGCGACGACCGCCGCACCGAGATCATGTTCGGCTTCGACGGCGACATGAGCGTAGAGGACCTGATCCCCGAAGAGGAGATGGTCATCACCGTCACTCGCGGCGGATACATCAAGCGCACGCGCAGCGACAACTACCGCAGCCAGCACCGCGGCGGCAAGGGGGTCAAGGGCGCCCAGCTGCGAGCGGATGACGTCGTCGACCACTTCTTCGTGACGACCACGCACCACTGGCTGCTCTTCTTCACGAACACCGGTCGCGTGTACCGCGCGAAGGCGTACGAGATCCAGGAAGCCGGCCGCGACGCGAAGGGCCAGCACGTCGCGAACCTGCTCGCGATGCAGCCCGGCGAGGAGATCGCGCAGATCCTCGACATCCGCGACTACGCGGCCGCGAAGTACCTCGTGCTCGCGACGCGCGGCGGTCTCGTCAAGAAGACGGCGCTCACCGAGTACGACACCAACCGCTCCGGCGGCATCATCGCGATCAACCTCCGCGAGGACGACGAGCTCGTCTCGGCGATGCTCGTCGACGAGGATCAGGATGTGCTGCTCGTCTCGCGCAAGGGCATGTCGATCCGCTTCACGGCGAGCGACACCGCCATGCGCCCGATGGGCCGCAGCACCTCCGGCGTGAAGGGGATGGACTTCCGCGAGGGCGATGCCCTGCTCGCGGCATCCGTCGTCAGCGACACCGGTTTCGTGTTCGTCGTGACCGAGGGCGGCTACGCGAAGCGCACCGCGGCGGACCAGTACCGGGTGCAGGGCCGAGGCGGTCTGGGCATCAAGGTCGCCAAGCTCAACGACGATCGAGGCACCCTCGCGGGGGCGCTCATCGTCGACGAGGAGGACGAGGTCCTTGTGGTTCTTGCCAGTGGCAAGGTGGTACGCTCTTCTGTCGCCGAGGTGCCGGCCAAGGGTCGAGACACCATGGGCGTGGTGTTCGCCCGATTCGCCGACGACGACAAGATCATTGCAATTGCCCGAAACAGCGAGCGCAATCTGGACAGTCAGGATGCCGACGACCAGGCCGAGGGCCAGGACGAAGCCACTGGGAAGGACGAGTCAGTAGATGAGTAGTGTCGCGGAGAAGCTGCAACGCAAGTCGCAGCGCACGGTTGCCACGAAGCAGGTCCGGCTGAAGCTTGTCTACATCGACTTCTGGTCGGCCGTGAAGTTCTCGTTCCTCGTGGCGGTCTGCCTCGGCATCATCCTCATCGTGGCGACGCTGCTGCTGTGGATCGTGCTCAACTCGACGGGCATCTTCGGCTCGCTCGACGGCATCCTCTCCGACATCCTCGGCGACCCCGAGTTCAGTATCGCGGCGAGCTTCTCGCTCGTGCAGGTGGCGTTGTTCTCCCTCGTCGTCGCCGTGCTCAACGTCGTCGTCGGCACGGCTCTCGGCGCGATCGCGGCCCTGCTCTACAACTTCAGCGTCCGCCTGACCGGCGGACTGCTCGTGGGCTTCACGAACAACTAGCGGATTAGTTGAATCGAGGCGGGTGCGATACGCTCGTATCTGCCTTTTCGGGGGTATAGCTCAGGCGGTTAGAGCGCTTCACTGATAATGAAGAGGTCCCAGGTTCAAGTCCTGGTACCCCCACTGGAATCTCCACAAGAGGTTCCTCCCTTTGGAGGGCGACGTATTTGCGGCGAGGTATCTCGTAACCGAAGCCCGAGACGGGCTTCGGCGCTGGCGTCGCGGCGAAGGCCAGAAATGGCCTTCGCTCCAAGCTCCAGCGCGGGGCCTTAGCTCAATTGGTAGAGCGCCTGCTTTGCAAGCAGGAGGTCAGGGGTTCGATTCCCCTAGGCTCCACGAACGAAGGACGCCCCGCCTCGAGCGGGGCGTCCTTCGTTAGCTCGCGCGGGCGATACTGCCGACCGCGGGTGCTAAAGCTCCCGCGCACAGTCCTCTTCTCCCGCGAAGTTCTCAGTCGGCGTCCCGAGCGCGCACCCGGAACCAGAAGCTGAGCTCGCGCACGGCGCGGAGCATCCCGTCGGGGTCGCCGCCCTCGAGGTCCTCGAACGAGCTGCGGAAGCCTTCGGGCAGGGGGCCCGTCGCTTCGGCAACGCGCTTGTAGCCCATGGTCCACTCGGGGAAGTGCCGCCGCTCGGCGTCGCCCTGAAGGAGAACGCGCACGTTGCGGTGCCGGGGGTCGGCGACGATCGAGCGCATGAGGGACGCGATGCGGGATGCCGGGCCCTCGAGGAACTGCACGAACCGACCGGCCCGGTAGAGCAGGATGCCCGTGACGCCGTTCTCCCGGTTGGCGGCGCGGCTCTCCGCGAGAAGGGTGTCGAGGCGCTCGTCGTCGAACTCCTCGGACCCGGTGCTCGAGTACACGAGCGACACGAGGCGATCCTCCGCACGGTGATTCACGCTCACGAAGTTACCCCCTCACCGCGCGATCCGACCACGGCGACCATCGCGTCGGTGAGTGTCGCGAACGCGCCGACGGCTCGAGAGAACTGGTCGAACGCGTGGTGGGCACCGGCCCGGTGGTCGACATAGCCCACGAAGGCCCCGGCAGCCGTGCAGACGTAGAAGCCGTCCTCAACCCGCGACCAGAGCGCGGGCGAGTGATCGGTGTCCTGACCCGTCGCCACTGACAAGCCCCCTTCGCTTGTGCCCAGATGACCCTAGCGTGGAGGGCGGGGTGGCGAAGGGGGCTTGACTCGGGGCAGCGGAGTCCGACTCAGCTGGCCTCGACGGGCATCCAGAGTTCGGTCGTCGCGGTAGAGAAGTCGTCCGCTCGGTCGAGCACGGCGACGATCGACGGACCCGGCCGCAGTCGCCAGGGGTTCGACGGGAACCACTCGCTCGCGGTGGCGGCCCACGTCGACTGGAGCGCGGCGGGGTAGGGCCCCGACGTGCGGAAGACGGCCCACGACCCGGGCTCGACCGAGATCGCGTCGAGGTCGTCGGGGGCGGGAGCCGAGTCATCCGTCGCCACTCCGTGCAGGTAGGTGAGCTCGGTGCCCTCCGCATAATCGGGCGACACGTCCGCGGTGACCTGGAGCAGTCCCGCCGGCTCGGCGGAGCTGAGCGACTTCAGCCGTTCGTGCTCGGCCGCGGGCAGCGCGGCGACGAACTCCTGGATGGCCGGGTTGACTCCGACGTGGATGAGCGGCACGCGGGTGGCGTGGCCAATGAGGCGGAATGCGGGGCGGTCGACGATCCGAGCGTCCATGGTGGTGTTCCCTTCGACAGTCAGGCGGAACCTGATGAGCGGTTGAGTGCGAAGGGGGCCGCCGTCTCGCCGGACCTCGGCCGGGCTCGCGCCGTGCACGGCCCGGAACGCGCGGCCGAATGCCTCGGTCGAGCCGTAGCCGAACCACGTCGCGATGTCGAGCAGTCGATCGCCCCTAACCACGTCGGCCGCGGCCATCGTCATGCGCCGTCGGCGGATGTACTCCGACAGCGGCATTCCGGCGAGCGACGAGAACATGCGCCGCAGGTGGTACTCGGTCGTGCCGAGCTCCCACGCGAGAGCGGCGACATCGAGGTCCTCGGAGAGGTGCTGCTCGATGTAGTCGACCAGTCGGTTGAGCTCGGCGATCACGGGGACTCCCTTCGCACTCCAGCCTCGGGCGCGGCGACCGGCGGCACCCGACAGTTCCGGACCGATTCCATCGTGACGGATGCCCGGCGCCCCGTCGCGCTGTGCCGCTCGCCGGCTACCGCGACACCGAGCAGGCGCTACGCGGTGTTGCGCACCCGGAACCAGAAGCTGAGCTCGCTGAGTGCGCGCATCGCCTCGTCGCCGGACTCGCTGTCGAGGTCGTCGAACGAGCTGCGGAAGCCTTCGGGCAGCGGGTCGCTCGGCTCGGCAAGCCGCTCGTAGCCCATGGTCCAGTCCTCGAACTGTCGTGCCGCGGCCGGTCCCTCGACGAGAACTTCGACGGACGAGTGCCGCGGATCGGCGGCGATCGACGCCATGAGTGCGGTGAGGCTCGAGCGGGAGCCCTCCAGGTACTGCACGAACCGACCCGACCGGTAGAGCAGGATGCCCGTCACCGAGTTTTTCCGATTGGCGTCTCGACTGCTCTCGAGGAGTTCATCGAGGTGGCTGTCGAGAAAAGCCGTTGCCGCGAGACTGGTGTAGACCAGCGCGTACAACTGTCCCTCCGCGCGCTGCGGGACTGTGGCCCGGCCCGGTGCGCGCTCGCCCACGACGGCGGCCATCGCATCGGTGAGCGACGCGGACGATCCCACGGGCCGAGAGCGCTCGTCGAACCCGGCGTAGGCGAGCCCATGTCGCTCCACGTATCCGAGGACCTCAGTGTCGACGGTGCAGATATAGAAGTCCTGGTCGACGCGCGACCACAGCACGGGCGGCTGCCGGAGGACGGAAACTGATGACACGGGTAATCCCCCCTGAACGCGTGACCGTAGGTCGACCCTACCTCGCGGGACGCTGAATGACGGAGGGTCGATACGGGGGTTGACGCGGGGCCCCGGCGCGCCGTCGCGAACGCTGCGACGAACGGGGGATCGGCGATCCCCCGATAACCGCGCCCTGAATCGGAACGGGCATCCCGCCGAGCATGGACTCATGTCACGAACAATCGACATCACCGTCCCCGACCAGTCCGGCCGCCTCGCCCTCGTCACGGGAGCGAGCGACGGCGTCGGTCTCGAGATCGCCGCACGCCTCGCCCGAGCGGGTGCCGAGGTCATCCTGCCCGTGCGCAACGCGGCGAAGGGGCGCGCCGCCGCGGACACGATTCGCGACCGCACCCCCGGCGCGGTCATCCACGAGCGCGAGCTCGATCTGTCGTCTCTCGCGTCGGTCGCGGCGCTCGCCGACGGTCTCCTTGCCGACGGCCGGCCGCTCGACCTGCTCATCAACAACGCCGGGATCATGACGCCGCCCACCCGACAGGCGTCCGCTGACGGCTTCGAGCTGCAGCTCGCGACCAACCACCTCGGCCACTTCTCGCTCACCAACCGCCTGCTCCCGCTGTTGCGCGAGGCGCGCGGTCGCGTGGTGAGCCAGGTGAGCATCGCCGCGAACCAGGGCGCCGTGAACTGGGACGACCTGAACTGGGAGAAGTCCTACGACGCGATGGCGGCGTACAGCTCGTCGAAGATCGCGTTCGGACTCTTCGCTGTGGAGCTGAACCGCCGCAGCGAGGCCGAGGGGTGGGGCATCCTGAGCGCGCTGTCGCACCCGGGTGTCACCCCGACGAACCTGCTCGCCGCCCAGCCCGGCATGGGTCGGCCCCAGGACACCCGGGAGGTTCGGGTGATCCGGCTGATGTCGCGACTGGGCATCCTCGGCACTCCGCGGTCGGCGGCGCTGCCCGCTGTTCTCGCGGCGACCAGTCCGGATGCCCGCGGCGGCCACCTCTACGGCCCGAGCCGCTTCCGCAACCTCAGCGGCCCGCCGGCCGAGCAGCCCGTCTACTCGCGCCTCACGAGCGAGGCGGACGCGCGGCGGATCTGGGATGTCTCGGAGCAGCTCCTCGCGGGCGTCGCGAAGTAGCTCGGAGGGAGGGATCGGCGGTCCCTTGCACGGGGACCGCCGAGAACGGAGACTCGGATGGTGGACAGGGCACAACTCGCGGACTTCCTCCGCCGACGCCGGGAGGCGCTGCAGCCGGAGGACGTCGGCCTCGGCCGCGGTCCACGGCGGCGCACCTCCGGGTTGCGCCGCGAGGAGGTCGCTGCCCTGAGCGACATGTCCGTCGACTACTACAGCAGGCTCGAGCAAAGTCGCGGACCCCAGCCCTCCGAGCAGATGCTCGCCGCAATCGCCCGCGGGCTGCGGCTGTCGAGCACCGAACGCGACCACCTCTTCCACCTCGCGGGCCACAACGCTCCGACGCGCATCGGCCGCACCGACCACGTGTCGCCCGGGCTCATGCGCGTTCTCGACCGGCTCGCTGACACTCCCGCCCAGGTGATGTCCGAGCTGGGTGAGACCCTCGCGCAGACGCCCGTCGCCCGCGTCGTCTTCGGAGATGAGACCCGGTTCACCGGGATGGCGGCGAGCGTTGGGTACCGGTGGTTCACCGACCCCGGTGCCCGGGCCGTCTACCCCGAGGAGGACCACCCGCAGCACTCGCGAAACTTCGCGGCGGACATCCGCACCGTGTATGCGAAGCACGGCGCGAAGTCGCGGGCCGGCGCGATGGTGGATGACCTCCTCCAGTCCAGCCCGGAGTTCGCGAGCATCTGGCAAGCGCACGAGGTGCGCGCGCACCACGCGCGGCAGAAGCGGCTGCAGCATCCCGAGGTCGGCGTCATGGAGCTGGAGTGCGAGATCCTCGTCGAGCCGGAGCTCGGTCAGACACTCCTCGTGCTCACCGCGCAGCCAGGGTCGGAGAGTTACGACAAGCTGCGGCTGCTCGCGGTGATCGGGTCGCAAGAGGTGGCGGCGTCGGGGGTGCGCGACAGGGGTGCCGAGTAGCCTCGGGGCATGCCGTTCACGATCCGCGCGCCGCGTCCCGACGAGGCAGAGGCGCTCGCCGAGCTGCACCTGCGTACGTGGGAGGAGACGTACTCGGGGCACTTCCCGCCGAGTGCGTGGGGGCCGGATGCTCGAGCGCAGCGCATCCGGATGTGGACCGCCATCTGCACCGAGCCCCGCGCCGACTGGCGCACCGCGGTCGCGGAGGTGGACGGCGAGCCGATCGGCATCGCTCACTCGGGAATCGACGACGACGGCCACCGACTGCTGTGGCTCGTCTACGTGCTCGCGGGGCATCACGGTACCGGCGCGGGGCAGGCGCTCCTCGATGCGGTGCTCGGCGATGAGCCGGCGCGGCTGTGGGTGCTCGACGGCAACGCGCGGGCGATCGCGTTCTACGAGAGCAACGGCTTCCGTGACGACGGGCGACGGCAGCCCACGGGTTTCGAGACCGGTGGCGACGAGATCGGGATGACGCGATGACCGACACGACCGACAGGACCGACAAGACCGAGAAGACCGACTTCAAGAAGACGCTCGACTCGTACCAGGCCAAGCGCGGAGTCTTCCGCGTCGTCGACGTGCCGCCCCTGCAGTACCTGATGATCGACGGGCACGGCGACCCGAACACGTCTCCCGCGTTCGCCGAGGCGATCGCCGCCCTCTACCCGATCGCGTACAAGGTCAAGTTCGCGAGCAAGAAGCAGCTCGGCCGCGACTACGTCGTCATGCCGCTCGAGGGGCTGTGGTGGTCGGACACCCCGGCGAACTTCACGAGCGCGCGCGACAAGTCGACGTGGAGTTGGACCCTCATGATCATGCAGCCCGAGTGGATCACCGCCGAGTTGGTCGCCGACGCGATCGCCGCTGTGACGGATGCCCCGGCCGCCGTCAGCCGCGTCCGCTTCGAGACTCTCGCCGAGGGGCGCTGTGTGCAGACCCTTCACGTCGGCTCATTCGACGATGAGGCCGCCACCCTCGCGGAACTGCACGACCGGTTCATCCCGGAGCACGGCCTCACGATGACCGGTCACCACCACGAGATCTACTTCAGCGACTTCCGCACGGTCGCGCCCGAGAAGCTGCGCACGATCCTGCGGCAGCCGGTCGCCCCGGCATAGCGAACGGGCGGCGCCCGGAGGCACCGCCCGTTCTGCTCGGCGGGGGTCAGTCGTCGATGCGAGTGGAGAGCACCGAGAGGTCGGCGGCGAGCTCGACCTCGACCTTGACGCCGTTGT
The DNA here is from genome assembly GCF_030580675.1 of Antiquaquibacter soli. Lineage (GTDB taxonomy): Bacteria > Actinomycetota > Actinomycetes > Actinomycetales > Microbacteriaceae > Rhodoglobus > Rhodoglobus soli. The sequence continues at coordinate 236,425 of NZ_JAUQUB010000003.1, forward strand.
CCAGCCGCACGTCGACCTCCCACGCGACCGCGCCGTCATCCTCGCGCTTGAGCTCCTCGATGGTGCCGTTTCCGCCGGCCGCAGCGATGGCGGCGGCGGAGACGGCGGCGTACTCGTCGTTCGAGACGGGGGTGTCGTCTGAGATGGGCATGGGGCTCGCGGTCGGCGTGGGCACGTCGGTGCTCATCGGCGACGGCGCCGCGCTCGGCGAGTCATCCCGACTCGAGACCACGACGGGGTCGTCGTCCCCGTCGAGCGAGTCGGCGATGACGGCGCCGCCGATGCCGAGCGCGAGCACGGCGAGCCCGGAGGCGACGCCGATGAGCACCGGGCGCAGCGGGCTGCGGCGAGCGGGGGCGGCGGCCGCGGGGGTCTCGTCGGCCGGGGGAGTGGGGAGCTGTTCTGTCTCGTTCATGGTCCTACTGTCTCGAGAGGGTGCTGAACCGGGCCTGAAGCATCCTGAACCGTTCTTCAGCCGGGCAGGGTGACGACGAACCGCGCGCCGCCGAGCGCGGACTCGCCCACCGAGACGCGCCCCCCGTGCGCGCGCACGATCTCGGCGACGATCGAGAGCCCCAGGCCCGAGCCTCCCGTGTCGCGCGCCCTCGCCTCGTCGAGGCGGACGAACCGCTCGAACACCCGCCCGCGGTCGGACTCCGGGATGCCCGTGCCGTCGTCCTCGACAACGACCTCGACCTCCCGGCCCCGGGCGCCGACGGCGAGAGCCACCCGCGAGTGCGCGTGGCGCGCCGCGTTATCGGCGAGGTTGCGCAGCACCCGGGCGAGGAGTCGTTCGTCGCCCTCGACTCGCGCGGCCGCGACCGCGCTCGAGTCGATCGTCAATGCAGTGGTGTCGCGCAACCGCCGGGCCTCGCCGAGGGCGAGGTCGTCGAGGTCCACGGGTTTGCGCGCGAGCGCCCCGCCGGTCTCGGCGAGCCAGGCCAGCACGAGCAGTTGGTCGACAAGGTCCTGCAGCCGGATGCCCTCCGCGAGCACGACGTCCGCGAGCTCCACCCCGGTCAGTCGGTCGGGATGGTCGCGGGCCACCTCGGCGTGCTGGCGGATCGACGCGAGCGGCGACCGCAGTTCGTGGGACGCGTCGGAGATGAAGCGCCGTTGCGCTGCGGCGGCGGAGTCGAGGCGGTCGAGCATCCGGTTCATCGTCGCCGCGAGCCGGGCGATCTCGTCGCCGGTCGGCGGCACGTCCACGCGCGCGTCGAGGTCGCCGGGTCCGATCGCCTCCACTCGGGCTCGGATGCGCTCCACCGGGGTGAGGGCGCGACCGACGACGAACCAGATGACGGCCGCGAGCAGCACGAGCAGCACGGGAACCGCGATCGCGAGCAGCCGCCGCACGGTGTCGGCGCTGTCGAGGGCGTCGCGCAGCGGGAGGGCCAGGCGCAGCTCGAAGTCGGCCCCCGCGACCGTGACCGGCCGGGTGACGAGCAGGTAGAGGGCGCCGTCCACGTCGGCGCGCTTCGGCGACGCCGCGGCCGGCAGCGCCCAGTCGTCGGCATCGGCCGAGCTCTCCACGATGACACCCGCCCCGTCGACGAGCTGGACGAGCGCGTCATCCAGCTCGGGCAGCATGGTCGAACCCGATCCCTCGAGGAGGCTCGCGACCGTGTCGGCGTCGCGCTCGGCGGTCTCCGTGACGCCGTCGACGAGCGAGCGCTCGACGATCGAGCTGAACGCGACCGAGCCGAGGCCGAGGGCGACGCCCACGACGAGGGTCGCGGCGAGGGTGGTGCGCCAGCGCACTGAGAGTCCGCTCGGGCTAGGCACGGGCATCCCGCCCGCCGTGCGCATCGAGCCGGTAGCCGGCACCGCGCACCGTCTCGATGGAGTCGCGGCCGAACGGTCGATCGATCTTGTTGCGCAGGTGCCGCACGTACACCTCGACGATGTTGGGGTCGCCGTCGAAGTCGTCGTCCCACACGTTCGAGAGCACCTCGGTCTTCGACACGACCTCTCCCTTGCGACGGATGAGGAAGTCGAGCACCGCGAACTCGCGGCTCGTGAGGTCGATCGGCTGACCGCCGCGGTGGACGGTGCGGGATGCCGGGTCCACGGTCAGATCGCCCGCCTCGAGCACCACCGGCCGCTCTCGTGCTCCGCGCCGCACGAGCGCGCGCAGCCGAGCGAGCAGCACCGCGGACGAGAACGGCTTCGTGAGGTAGTCGTCGGCTCCGGTGTCGAGCGCCTCGACCTCGTCCCACTCGCCGTCCTTCGCGGTGAGCATGAGCACGGGCGTCCAGTCGCCCTCATCGCGGAGGGTCTGGCACACGCGGTAGCCGCTCATGCCGGGCATCATGATGTCGAGCACGATCGCGTCGTAGCTGTTTTCGCGCGCACGCCACAGTCCCTCGACTCCGTTGTTCGCGACATCGACGGCGATGCCCTCGGCCTCGAGCCCGAGGCGCACGGCAGCGGCCAACCGCTCCTCGTCGTCGACCACGAGCACGCGCATCCCCCCAGTGTGGCGGGTGGACGCTGAACCGGCGCTGAAGCGCGCGCCGTAACACCGACGACACACGCCGAACGCGCCCCCGAAACGCGGCAGGGCTAGCGTGCGGAGAATCACATTCCCTCGCAACGGAAGGATCCTGCCCTCATGGCCGTTCCCGGAGCATCGCGCCGCAGCCGCGTAGCCCTCCTCGGCGTCGTCGCCGCGACGTCCCTCCTGCTCGCCGCGTGCGCGAGCGGCACCACCGAAGAGCCTGCCGAGGGCGAGTCCGCCTCGTACGGCGAGATCAGCGTGCAGTACTCCTGGATCAAGAACGAGGAGTTCACCGGCGAGTTCTACGCCTACGAGAACGGCTACTACGACGAGGCCGGCTTCGACGACGTCATCGGCATCTCCGGCCCCGACACCGGAGTCGCCAAGCTCCTGTCCGGCACGGTGCAGGTGGCGCTGAGCGACTCCGCCTCGATCGGCGCGGCGATCGCCGAGCAGGATGCCCCGCTCAAGATCATCGGAGCGACGTTCCAGAAGAACCCCTTCACGATCCTCTCCCTCGCCGACGGCGGCAACATCGCCACCCCCGAGGACCTCATCGGCAAGACGATCGGCGTGCAGGACTCCAACGCGAGCGTGTTCGCCGCGCTCCTCAACGCCAACGGCATCTCGCCCGACCAGGTCACGGTCGTGCCGGTCGACTTCGACCCGACCCCGCTCATGAACGGCGAGGTCGACGGCTTCATGGCGTACCTCACGAACGAGGCCCTCACGGTCGAGCTCGCGGGCTACGACATCACCAACCTCCCGTACGCGGAGAACGGCGTCCCGTTCGTCGCCGAGACCTTCTCGGTCACCGACCAGTACCTCGCGGAGAACAAGGACCTCCTCAAGGCGTTCCTCATCGCCGAGATCAAGGGCTGGACGCACGCCTTCACGGAGAGCACCGAGGACTCGGTGGCCCTCATCACGAAGTACTACGACCAGGCCGCGGAGACCGGCGACGGACTCGAGGCGGTTTTCGGCTCGCTCGACCCGGAGAAGACCGGACTCGGACTCGAGGCGACGAAGCTCCTCATCTCGACAGAGGACACGGAGGCGAACGGACTCTTCACGATCACGGACGAGCTCAAGGAGCAGACCGTGGCATCCCTCGCCGCCGCCGGCTGGGACGTGACGGTCGACGAGCTCTTCGACACGACGATCATCGACGAGATCTACGCGGAGTTCCCCGAGCTCAAGGCGTATCTTCCCTAACTGATGGCTACAGCAACGCCGGATGCCGGTGCCCCCTCGGGCACCGGCATCCACATCACCGGACTCAGCAAGACGTTCACGGGCGCGCGCGGCAAGCCCGTCGTCGCGCTGCAGGATGCCTCGCTCCACAGTGAGCGCGGCTCCTTCGTCGCGCTGCTCGGGCCGTCGGGCTGCGGGAAGTCGACGATCCTGCGCATCCTCGCCGACCTCGAGCAGCCGACCGCGGGCGAGATCCGCGTCGACGGCAAGTCGCCGCACGAGCTGCGCAAGGCGAGCGAGCTCGGCATCGCGTTCCAGGATCACGCGCTCCTGCCGTGGCGCAGCGTGCTCACCAACATCCGGCTGCCGTTCGAGGTCGCGGGCCGCAAGCCCGACACCGCGTACATCGACGAGCTCATCGACCTCGTCGGCTTGCGCGGATTCGAGAAGGCGCGGCCGGCGCAGCTGTCCGGCGGGATGCGCCAGCGTGTGTCGATCGCGCGCGCGCTCGCCCTCAAGCCGAGTGTGCTCCTGCTCGACGAGCCGTTCGGCGCCCTCGACGACATGACCCGCCAGCGCCTCAACCTCGAGTTGCTGCGCATCTGGACGGAGAAGCCGGCGACGACACTGCTCGTCACGCACGGCATCTCGGAGGCGATCTTCCTCTCCGACCGGGTCGCGGTGATGTCGCCGCGACCGGGGCGCATCAAGGAGATCATCGAGGTGGACCTGCCGCGCCCGCGCACCCCGGACATGATGCGCACGCCCGAGTTCCACGCCCTCGTCGACCACGCGTCCGAGCTGCTGTTCGGCTCCGACGGATCGAGCGAGGACTAGGGATGCGACGCCGTCGTCTCCCCGGCTGGCTCACGGGACTCATCGGCCTGGTCGTGCTCATTGCCGCGTGGTGGGTGTTCTCGCTCACGGTGTTCACGCCGGCGCCGGGCACCGATTTCACGCCGGTGCCCACCCCGCTCGCCGTGCTGCAGACCCTCATCGCCGACGGCCTCGCGCCGTACTGGCAGGTCTTCCAGGTGACGATCACCGAAGCGCTCATCGGCTTCGCGTGGGGCAACGGCATCGCCCTGCTTCTCGCCTCGACGGTGCTGCTGCTGCCGAAGCTCGAGACCGTCGTCACCCAGATCGCGGTCGTCACCTACTGCCTGCCGATCGTGGCCATCGGCGGCATTGCGATCGTCATCCTCGGCGGCGCGAAGCGCGCGGGCGACCCGTCAGCGACGGCGATCTTCCTCGCCGCGCTCGCCGTGTTCTTCACCACCGTCGTCGGGGCCCTGCTCGGCTTCCGCTCCGCGGACCCGGCGAGCCTCGACGTGGTGCGGGTGTTCGGCGGCAACCGGTACACGCAACTCGTGAAGGTGCGCCTCATCGCCGCGCTCCCCGCCATCCTCAACGCACTGCAGATCGCGGTGCCGACGGCGTTCCTCGGTGCGGTACTCGGTGAGTACATGGGGGCCACGGACCGGAGCGTGGGCATCCTGCTCATCCGACTGCAGGGCAACCTCGACTCGGAGCGCGTGTGGGCGGTGTTCCTGCTGTGCGCGGCCGTCGCGCTCGTCGGCTACGCGGTCGTCGGGATGCTCGCGCGCCTCGTCACCCCGTGGATCGCGGGTCGGAGCCGCGCATGACCGCCGTCGCCACCATCGAGTCGGGTCTCGCCCGCGACCGCCGGCGCGCACTCGCCCGGGCGGGGCTCCGGGCGCTCGGCAACGGAACGCTCACGCTCGTCGTGGTCTTCGCCCTGTGGCAGGCGGTCGTGAGCTTCACCGGCATCTCGCCGTTCGTCGCGAAGGGCCCCATCGACGTGTGGGCGTTCCTCGTCACCGACCCGGAGGCGGCCGAGCACTGGGCGGAGCTGCTGCCGCTCATCGCGCAGACGCTGCAGGATGCCGCGGTCGGCTTCGTCGCCGGAATGATCGCCGCCCTCGTGCTCGCCCTCCTCTTCACGCTCTCGAAGGCGGTGGAGGCCGGAGTGATGCCGCTCGCACTGCTGCTGCGTAGCGTGCCGCTCGTCGCGATCGCGCCCGTCATCATCCTCATCACCGGTCGCGGCACGACGGCGTCGGTCGCGGTGATCGGGTCGATCGTGGTGCTGTTCCCGGCGCTCGCCTCGATCATGTTCGGACTCAGCCGGGCGAGCGCGGAGAGCCTCGACCTCATCCGCGTCTTCGGCGGCTCGAACCTCACCGCGCTGCTCAAGGTCGGGCTGCCGGGGGCGCTGCCGTCGCTGTTCGCGGCCGCGCGCGTGTCGGTGCCGGGCGCGGTGACCGGGGCGCTCCTCGCCGAGTGGCTCTCTACGGGAACGGGGGTCGGCGGCATGATCCAGAAGTTCAGCGCGTCGGCGAGGTTCGATGAGCTCTGGGCATCCGTCGCCGTCATCACGCTCGTGACGTTGCTGCTCTACAACCTCGTCGCCCTCGTGGAGTCGATCGTGCTCGCCCGGGTGGGGATGGGTGGCACGCTCGCCCGATAGGGGCAACCGTCACCTACCCCGTTTCTCAGGAATATGCGCTCGCCGAGTGCATAGTGCAGTCGGCGGCCGGATATTCCTGAGAAACAGGGTTCGCGGGTCAGTAGGTGCTGAGCGCGTGCACCTCGCGGCCGAGAGCCGCGCGGCCGCCGAGCGCCGGGATCTCGAGCACCACTGAGATTCCTGCCACCGTCCAGCCGGCGCGCTCGATGAGGGATGCCGCCGCCCCGAGCGTGCCGCCGGTGGCGAGCACATCGTCGACGAGCAGCACGCGCGACCCCGCCGGCACCTGGTCGGTGTGGACCTCGAGGGTCGCCTCGCCGTACTCGAGGGCGTAGGACTCGGCGATGCGCTCGCCGGGGAGCTTGCCCGCCTTGCGGATGAGCACCACCCCGAGCCCGTTCGCCGCGGCCGCCGCGGCGGCGAAGGCGAAACCGCGCGCCTCGACGCCCGCGATGTAGTCCACCTGTCCGGCGAAGGGCTCGACGAGCGCGGTCGACACCGCGGCGAGAGCATCCGCGTCGGCGAGCACCGGGGTGAGGTCGACGAACTGGATGCCCGGGCTCGGGAAGTCCGCGATGACACGGGACAGGGTGCCGATCGCGTCGGCAGCGGAGGCGCTCATGCGCCCAGGCTAGACACCTCGTGTGGCGGGGGTGTTACGCGCGCGCCGCATCCCACCAGTCGAGCACCCGCAGGGCCAGGAACGTGACCCACTTCGAGGGCTCGCCCCGGTCGACGTCGACCTCGAACCACACACGACCGGGGTGCCGACGCGCCTGCAGCCACGTGCCTTCGGGCTGGCGCTGCGACCGCAGCTCCTCGATGGCGTCCTCGAGGCGCGGGTCGGGCGGGGTGCCGTCGTGGAGCGACGCCGCGCGGAAGTAGTCGGTGACCGAGAGCACGTTGTAGAAAGAACGGAACGGGTAGGCGATCTTGTCGACCCACGGCGCGACGACCTCCCCGGTGGTCTCCCGGTACATCGCCTTGCGGCGCAGCAGGTACTCCTCACCCCGGTGCCGCGCGGCGGTGAGCTCGGCCGTACCGAGACCGAGCTTCTCGTACTCGAGGATGCCGACGAGCGAGTTGAGCGTCGACTGGAACGACGCGCGCGTCGACCCCTCCACCCACTCGCAGTTCCAGCCGCCCTCGGCCATCTGGTGGTCGACGAACCACTGGGCGATCGGAGTCACGTCCTCGCCGAGCCACGCACCCGAGGCGAGCGTGAAGCCGTTGATGCACGCGTCGACCTCGCCGTCCCAGTAGGGCAGGTCGTCGTACTCCCAGCGCGAATTCGCGCGGATGCGGCTGCCGGTGTCACCGAGGGCTGCAGCATCCACCCCCCACTCGCGCAGGGACTTGAGGCTCCACGTCGTCGCCGTCCACGGCTGGCCGTGCTGGGCCTCCTTCCCCTGGAAGTCGAAGTCGGACGGGAAGAACGCGCCGCCCGCCCACTGGCCGTCGGGGTCCTGCTTCGAGAGCAGCCCGGCGCCGAAGCCCTCGGTCGCCACTCGAGCCCGGGTCGCCTGCCACTCCTCCTCGGGGGCTCCGATGAGGTCGCGCTCCACCTGCCAGCGCAGGGCGGGGTCGCTGTCGAGGAGCCAGTCACGCGTCGTCGGGGAGAGGTCCATGCGGGAACCCTACTCGCGGGCGGCGACAGCGCGCCGACCCCGGCGGCGACAGGGCGGCGACAGCGCGCCGAGACAGCGGTGCGGCGCGGCCCGGCGCACCACTATCCTGAAACCGCACTTCGCCGACTTGTTCGCAGCATCGACGAGAGGACCCCCGGTGGCCGAGCCCAAGAAGACCCAGAAGAAGACCGTTCGCGTGCAGTCCACGCCGGAGGCTCAGGAGGAGGCGGCCGAGACCTGGAAGCCGACCCCCGAGGCGAAGAGCAAGGCGACGACGCGCCGCATCATCGCCCTCATCCTGTGGGCGGTGGCCATCGGCGGCGAGGCGTTCGCGATCTTCTGGCTGCTGCGCCAGGTGCCGTTCACGACGACCCACACCGTCATCCTCGTCGCGATCCTCGTCGTCATCGCGGGGCTCTCGATCGGCGGCTCGATGCTGTGGAAGCAGGCCAACCGACTCGACCCGGCGCGCAAGTCCGACACGGTGCGCTTCTTCGTGCAGAACCAGCTCGGCGCCATCATCGCGGTGATCGCGTTCCTGCCGCTCATCATCCTGATCTTCCTCAACAAGGACATGAACGGCACGCAGAAGGCGGTCGCGGGCGGCGCGGGCATCCTGCTCCTGCTCGTCGCCGGCTTCCTCGGCACGAGCATCAACCCGCCGTCGGTGGAGCAGTACGACGAGGAGACCAACTACGTCATCGAGCTCACCGGCGAGAACCTCGTGTACTGGACTAAGTCCGGCAAGGTGTACCACCTGTGCGAGGGCGCCTCGGCCGTGAACCTCGAGTCCGAGGACAACACCATCTACTCGGGCACCGTCGCCGACGCGCACGCCGCCGGCAAGGAGCGCCTCACGCTGCAGGTCGATCAGGAGATCGACCAGTGCGGCCTCGCCCCCGTCGAGGGCGACAGCGAGGAGGACACCGAGGTCGAGCAGGAGGTCGAGGAGACCCCCGCGCCGTAGCGCCCGCTAGCCTGGGGCGATGAGCATCCGGGTGGGCGCGTACGGCGTCATGGTTCGCGACGGGTCGGTGCTGCTCTCGCAGCTCGACTTCGCCGAGACGGGCTCGAGCTCGTGGACCCTCCCTGGCGGGGGACTCGAGTTCGGCGAGCATCCCGAGCAGGCGGCCGTGCGCGAGATCCGCGAGGAGACCGGCTACGACGCCGAGCTCGGCGGCATCCTCGGCATCGACTCGCTCGTGGTCGGCGACCGGCACGGCCTCGCCATCATCTACGAGGCGACGGTCGTCGGCGGTGAGCTGTCGCCCGAGACCGACGGCTCGACGGCGGATGCCCGCTGGATCCCGCTCGACGAGGTCGACGCCCTTCCCACCGTCGAACTCGTCGACACGGCGATGGCGCTCTGGCGGTCGCGCTAGCTGGTACCGCGGCGTCAGGCGACCGGATGCCTCGGCCGCTCGAACCACCCGGCGAGCACCAGCGCGCCGAACGCCCCGAACACGAGCCACGTCGCGACGGCCGCCGCGAAGCCCGTGACGAAGAGCCCGAGCACGAGCGCCGCCGCCCACCCCACGACGATGAGGGCGAGCACGCCGAGCAGCCCGAACGTGTGGCGCACCCAGTGGCGGCGGAACGCGCGGAACCCGTCGAGCGGCGTCCCGCCCGCCACGACCGCCGGCACGACGATGAGTCCGAGGAGGAGGGCGAGGGGCGGGAGCACGGGGGAGAGGATCGACAGCGCCGTCGCGAGGATGACGGTGCCGAGCATCCACGCCAGTCCTTGCCAGCGCCACCGGGCCCGCCACACGAGGGTCACGACCGCCCAGCCCGCCACCGACAGGGCTGCCACCGAGAGCAGCACCGACGCCGCGAAGCCCCACGACACGATCGGCACCGGGTCACCGAGCACGGTGAGCGCCTGCACGACGGCGTGCACGATCACGATCGCGGCGACGAGCAGCGCCCGCACGAGCCCGCTCACGATGCCGGCCTCATCGCCTCGTCGAGGACGTCTTGGATGACGCCCTCGAAGAGCACCGTGCCGCCGACCGTGATGGTGAGCCGGGTCTGGTCGTCCGCGGGCGACTCGACCGTGATGGCGTCGCCGTCGAAGGTCTCGCCCGAGCACGTCACCGCTTTGTCGTCGGCTTCCGCACACACCGGCGCGGTGAGGATGTCGACCTCCTCGCGCACGAGGATGTCGTTGGCCGCGTAGCGGACGTCCGACAGCCGGTTGCCGCCGACCGGCGCGATCGCGGCGAGCTGCGAGCAGCCGGCGAGGAGGAGCGCCGCGGCGGCGGCGACGGGGATGAGCGCGAGCCGGGTCATCCGTCGAGTCCGTCCTCGTAGGCGAGGATGCGCGCTCGAGCCGCCATCTGCTGCGACTCGAGGGCGGCGTCGCTGATCGTCGACAGGTCGAAGGGCGCCTTCACGAGCAGCTCCGTGTTGCGGTCGAGGGGAGAGCCGCGGCGCATGAGCGGGAAGGCCGCCCAGTCGTTGACGGCCAGCTCGCGGCTCTGCGCGGCGAGGTCGAGGTACGAGCCGGAGCCCCCGGGCGTCACGGGGGACGCGTGGTCGATGACGGTCGTGAAGATCGACAGGGTGCCGTCGCGGTTGTCGAGCAGCTCGACGGTCTGCTGCTGCTGCGGGAAGTCGATGCACGACGCGGTGGTGATCTCCCAGAAGCCGCCCTTCGGCCCCGGGTGCGCGAGGATCTGGTTGAGGTGGGTGTGCCCGTTGAGCCAACCGATCACGACCGGGAACTCGAGCAGCATCGCGATGAACTCCTCCGCGCCGTGCAGCACCTGGTGCTCGCCGGGGCGCTGGGCGCGGTTCTCGAGGGTGAGCGAGTTGTGGTGGCTGAAGATGAGCGCGAGCTTCTTCTCCGACTGCGCCTGCTCGAGCTCGGCGCGCAGCCAGCGGAACTGGTCGTCCGGCACCGCGCCGTCGGGGCCGGCGACCTGGTTGCAGGTGTCCAGCCCGAACGCGCGAACCTGCGGGGTGAGGTCGGCCTTCCACCACGTCTCGCCGGAGTCGAGGTTGTGCTGGGTGAAGCCGTGGCCGACCGGCCCGGGGGTCGGCTGGGTGCGGAAGTGCTCGGCCATGAAGTCGCGCTGCTCAAAGAGGAAGCGCTGCGGGTCGTCGGGTACCGCCTTGAAGCCGGGGCGTCCGAGGGCGAGGCCCAGAGCATCCGCGCCGCGCTGCAGCGCCGAACCGGTCGCCGCGTACCCGGCCAGGATGGTGCTCGCCGTCGCGTCGACGGAGTACGACTTCTGGCCTCCGATGGCGAGCGCGTGCAACTGCGACGAAAGGTCGAAGGTGCCGAGCAGGAGGGTGTCGTGGTTGCCGTAGACGGCGTACCAGGGGGCGGGCATCCCGACCGACTGGATCGGTTCGCCGATCGCCTGGTCGAGGAGGTCCGGCAGCTTCGGGAAGCCGTAGTCGCCGAACTGCCCGCCAGCGGGGTCGCGCGGCCGGTACGCCCACACCGCCTCCGCCCACGCCTGGACGCCGGTGAACTCGTCGCCGATTCCCGCGGTCGGGTCGACCTCGACGCCGTCGAGCAGGTCGATGTACCAGCGCAGCTCCTTGTGCGAGTGCATGTCGGCGCTGTCACCCGTGACGATCGCCGCCGTCATCGGCGCGCCGGTGAGCGGGCTGTACCGCGCGTCGGAGAACGCCTTCACCATCGCGGCGACGACGTGCGGCGACAACGGGTCGTGCGGGTGGAACGCGGACGCCCACGCCGAGTGGTCCTGCACGATCATCGGCTCGATGCGGCCCGGTGACTGGGCCTCGATGACGTGCATGTCCGACAGGTGCGCCAGATAGAGCAGGGAGCGGCGGGATGCCTCGCGCCCCTCGCCCGCGCGACGCCCGAGCACATCGAGCCGCGGCACGTACGGCTCGCCCGGCCCAGTCGTCAGCCGGCGGTACTGGCCCTGCACGACGGAGCCCTGCAGCACCGTCTGCAGGAGAGTCGTGGGGGCGCCGCTCGCGGGGGTCACCGCGGTGGCGAGTTGCGCGCCGAGCCGGTCGAGGCCGAGGCCGGTCGCCGCAGCGAGCGCGGTCGCTCCGGCGAGGAACTGGCGGCGCGACAGTCCGGGCATGGGCACCCTTTCGTGCGGACGGGGCTTCGGGTCGTCTCGCCCACCGAGACAGCTCCATCATGGCAGCAGCGGGACGCCGTGCGCGTCACCCGTTTTCGCGGGTCAGCGCGCCGATGCCGGCGGCATCCCGTGTGAGAATCGACGGACCATGGCCCCTCGCACGATCACCGTCCTCGGCGGAGGCGTCGGCAACGCCCGCTTCCTGCTCGGCCTGCGCGAGTACGCGCGCTCCCTGCCCGAGCCGCCGGAGATCACCGCGGTCGTCAACGTCGGCGACGACATCTGGCTCGCCGGGCTGCGCATCACTCCCGACCTCGACACGGTGATGTACGCGCTCGCCGGAGTCAACGATGTCGCCCGCGGCTGGGGTCGCGTCGGCGACACCGAGCGCGTGTCCGCCGAGCTCAAGGAGTGGGGCGTCGGCTGGCCGTGGTTCACCCTCGGCGACCTCGACCTCGGCGCGCACATCACCCGCACCTCTCTACTGCGCGACGGCTTGCCCCTCTCGGCGGTGGTCGCCCGGATGACCGCCCGCTGGCCCCTCGGCGTGCGGCTCGTGCCGTCCACCGACGACGAGGTCGAGACGTACGTCGTGACGGATGACGGCGAGCTGCACTTCCAGGAGTGGTGGACCCGCCACCGCGCAGCACTGCCCGCACGCGGGTTCGTGTCGCGCGGTGTCTCGTCGGCGGTGCCCGCGCCCGGGGTGCTCGAGGCGATCGAGTCCGCCGACCTCGTGCTGCTCGCCCCCTCGAACCCGGTGGTCTCGCTGGGGCCGGTGCTCGAAGTCCCGGGCGTTCGGGATGCGGTGCGGCAGGCATCCGCGCCCGTCGTCGGCCTGTCGCCGATCATCGGCGGCGCCGTCGTGCGCGGGATGGCCGACCAGTGCCTCACCGCGGTCGGCGTCGAGACCTCCGCGCTCGCCGTCGGGCAGTATCTCGGCGCCCGGTCGGCGGGTGGCGTGCTCGACGGCTGGCTGGTCGACGAGGTGGATGCCGCGGCCGTGCCCGAGCTCGAGGCATCCGGTATCACCGCTCGCGCCGTGCCGCTCTGGTTCCGCGACGCGGCCTCGAGCGCGGCGATCGCGCGGGCGGCGGTGGAGCTCGTCGGGTAGCTGGGTCTCTCGGGGAGGCGGGCCGGGTGTTGCCGGTCGCGCTGGTGGACGGCACCTATACCGACGAGGCGTGCGACTGACCCCCAAACAGGGGTGGAACGCGATATGTCCTCATAAATGCGGACTGTGTGAGTTTCTCTTAACTCCCTAGGGTCAGAGCTACTTGCCCTACCTGTGGAGTTCCTGTGCGCGCTGGTGTGATCCGTGGTGTTGTTGCTTCGCTTGCTGCTCTGGTCCTGACGTGGACGCTGGTGACGCCGGTTGCTGCCGAGGAGGTGGCCGAGCCGGTCACTCCGAGTGACCAGGTGCCCGTGGCCGACATCGTGCCGCCGCTGGAGTCCGAGCCGCTCGTCGTGGAGGCGGGCACCGTGCCGGAGGGTGAGTTCTTCCCGGAGCTCGAGGCGGCCGCCCGTGAGGACACGGTCGTCGGTCGCGGTGTCGCGGAGGCACTGCCGCGGGTGGAGGGTTACGACCCGGAGACGTCCGTGGAAATCGACCGGGACGAGTTCTCGACGACGTACGAGAACGCGGATGGCACGTTCGCGACCGAGTTCTCCCCCACGCCGGTGCACGCGGAGGTCGACGGCGAGTGGGTGGACATCGACACCGTGGTCGACCCGGTCGGCGATGGCTCGTACGCCGAGGAAGCCCACCCCCTGAAGCCGGAGTTCGCGGCGACCGCCGACGAGGAGGGCGCGTTCAGCGTCACTACCAACGGTTACAACGTGTCCTTCACGTTGGATGGTGCGGCGTCGTCCCCGTTCACCCGCACCCAGCTCCCGCGTCAGCCGCTGTCGAGCGAGATCACCTACCCTGAGGTCTTCGACGGCGTCGACCAGACCTTCGAGCTCACCGAGTCGGGCGTGAAGGAGACCCTCGTCCTCGACGAGGCCCCCGCCCCTGGAGAGTCGTCGTGGACGTGGCGGGTCGACACCGACGGACTCGACCTCGTCATCGACGACCACGGCGTCGTGAACTTCGTCGACAGCGACGGCACCGTGCAGCTGCACATCCCCGCACCGGTCGTGTGGGACTCCTCCGGCGTCGAGGGCGTCCGCGAGCCCGCCCTCGACAACCTGGATGTCACGGTCGCCCCCGACGGCGACGAGTGGACCATCACCCTCGCCGCCGACCCCGCGTGGCTGGCCGACGACGACCGGGTGTACCCGGTGTTCGTGGACCCGCAGGTCACGACGTATGAAGCGGCGATCTACGCCTACAACAGCAGTGGTGCCTACCGCACGGACGGGGTTCTCGTCGGCAACTCGCGCGCTGGGGGCGATACGATTTGGCGCAGCGTCGTGAGGTACGACTTCGGAAGCCTTATCGGCAAGCAGCTGTATGGCGGGCAAGTATCGATGGCCTATGCCGGTGACGGCACGACAGATATGCGCGGTGGCGGAGTGTACGACGCGCCGTGCCAGTCCGGCTGGGGCTGTGTCGGCACTCTGCTCACGTACTACGGGGTGAGCACCGGCCAGGACGACCGGCAGTCCGAGGCGATAAACAACAAGTTCGCTCAGGTCGGACGCCTCGGCTACGGCCAGTACGCGATGACGTTCACCGGCGACGAGTCCGCGGGCGCATACACATACAAGGATCTCAACACCGCGATCGTGGTCGTCTGGAAGGACTTCCCGTCGGTAACGCAGCTCACACCTGCAGCGTCCGGAGCTACGACTACAACGCCGCGCTTTGAGGCAAAGGGTACTGACCCCCAGGGATGGGGCCTCTATTACCGCTTCCGCATCCAGGAGCAGGAGGTCAGGAACGGCAACCCGAGCGGTCAGTGGGACACTCTCGTGCTGACCCCCTGGCAGTCATCCTCCACATACCAGTACAACCCTGGTCTTGATCCGAACAAGACGTACCGCTGGTCGGTTCAGGTCAAGGACCGCGCGGACATGCTCTATGGCACCACCACGGTCGGTTCATGGGCGCCCAACCGCACCTTCGTAACCTCCCTTCTCGCGGCATACCCCGCGGACGACGCGACGGCGACCCCGCTCGACGAGTCGGTCCTCTCGGATGACACGCCCACTCTGAAGGTCGTGCTTCCGTCGGCTCCGAACCGTGCCGACCAATACCAGTTCCAGGTGTCCACCGGCTCGGATGGTCGCACCGGCATGATCGTGCAGTCCGGATGGCTGAACTCCAGCAGCGCAGACGCGAACGGTGTCCTCACGTGGACGCTCCCTTCCGGTTCGCTGAGCAACGGCGGCACATACGTCTGGGGTGTCGGGTCGAAGACGGGCACGGACCTGCGGGATCCGAACTGGTTCCGCAAGTTCAAGCTCGACCTGCGGCTGGGAGCATCCGGTCCTTCGCCGTACGACACCGCGGGCCCGGTCACGGTCAACCTTGCGAACGGTAACGCGACCCTGTCGTTCACGTCGCCGACGGTCGCGGCGGTCGGCGGCAGCATGGGCATGTCGTTCACGTACAACTCGCAGGAGGACAACCGCGGTCTCACGGCGCAGTACTTCAATGCGTTGGACTCCGGTCAGACGTCCACGACGACGTTCTCGTTCACGAACCGTCAGCCGGTGCTGCAGCGCACGGACTCGGTGATCAACGGGCAGTGGGGCGAGGGTTCGCCCGGCCCTGGTGTTCCGAACGACTACTTCCTGGCGCGGTGGAGCGGCTTCATCACGCCGCCGACGACGGGCACGTACTACTTCGGTGCGACTCGCGACGACGGGGTCCAGGCGTGGGTCACCAGCACGTCGGGCAGCTCGTCGGGAACCTCGGTGAAGGTGATCGACCAGTGGGTCGCAGCGAACGTGGACACCCCGACCTACACGACGGCCGTCACTCTCGCGGCGGGAGTGTCGACCCCGATCACGTTCGAGTACTTCGAGCGGGCGGGCAACTCCGATGTGGCCCTCTACGTGAAGCTGCCCGATGGCTCGACGAAGCTGGTTCCGGCGGACTGGTTCACCCGCACTCAGCAGGTCCTCCCGCCGAAGTGGTCGGCCTCGACGCCGATCGCCGCGGCCGCGTCGATGTACTCGTCGGCGAAGATCGCCGAGGGCTCCGTCGCCCTGACCGATACCTCCGGCGGGGTGCACACGTACTCGAAGAAGTCCGATGGAGGATACGAGCCCCCGTTCGGCGAGTTCGGCATCCTGTCGCTGGACTCGGCAGGGCGGGTCGTGCTGACGACGGAGGACGGCACGGTCATCCAGTTCAACGCCGCCGGCAAGGTCGAGTCGGCGACATCGCCGGCTGACGTGATGAAGCCCGCCGCACCTTATGTCGTCTATGACACGGCGGGCCGCGCGACAAAGGTCGTCGACCCCGTCCCCGGCGGTGTCGGCACCACCAGCGAGCGGTCCGTGAAGTTCTACTACGACATCGCCGGCGTTGCTGAGTGCCCGGCTGTCTCCGGTTTCCAGGACGACAGCGGGATGCTGTGCCTCATCAAGTACCCGGATGCCTCGGAGACGCGCCTGCTCTACAACTCGAACAAGCAGCTGGTTCGCATCAAGGATCCGGGCAACGAGATCACGGACTTCGCCTACGACGCAACCGGTGCCATCAAGCTCATCCGCGACTCGAACTCGACGGACTGGCTCGCGCGCAACGGCACCACGCCCGGCATGCTCGGGAGCACGGATGACTCGTCGAAGACCTCGATCGTCTCCACGGCCGGCAAGGTGACTCAGGTGACCCTTCCCGCGCCGGACGGGTCGACCGCCAGCGCCCGTCCGCAGAAGAGCTACTCCTACACCTACGCCAATGGTGTCAACGGCGCGGGTTACACGTATGTCGACGTCGCCGGTCTCGACACCTCGGACTCGGCGATTGCGGGGCATGCCTCCAAGGCGGCGTTCGACGATGCGTGGCGCTCGACTGTTACGACGTCCGCCCTAGGCGTGACATCCACCAAGAACTGGAACCACAAGGACATGCTCATGTCCACCGTGGACAACTGGGGTCGGATGTCGACAACGATCTACGACCAGCTCGATCGAGCGACGGACACCTATGGGCCAGCGCCGTCCACGTGCTTCAACCCCACCACCCGCCTGCCGATCACGCCATGCGCGGTGACGCCGGCGCACTCGCAGACTGTGTACGACGACAGTCTCGACGGTCTTCACGCTGCGTGGTACGACAACAAGAACCTGTCGGGCAAACCGAAGCTGCTGACTCTGGGCCTGCCGGGCGTGACCGGCGGTGGGGTCGACAAGAACTGGGGCTCCGCAGCGCCAGCGACGGGAGTGACCGGTGGAAGCGCCATCCCCGCTGACAACTTCTCGGTCAGGCTCACCGGCCTCGTGACGTTCCCGACAACCGGTGACTACGTCTTTCAAACCGTCGCCGACGACGGAACACGCGTCTACGTCGACGACCAACTCGTGGTCGACAACTGGGCGCCACAATCGGCCGGAACGTCGGCAACCGCGGTCGTGTTCTCGGCGACAGCCGGGCAGGTGGAGCGCATCCGAGTCGAGTACTTCGAGCAGACGGGTGTCGCCTCCCTCCAGCTGAAGTGGATCCTCCCCGGAGCGAACAACTCCACTGTGGTCCCGGGATCCGCGCTGTCGCCGAACTACGGCCTCGCCAATCGCGTAACCACTGAAGACGCCGCACCCGCGGGCTCGGGACTGTCGGATGCCGCGGTTCCCGACGCCGTCACGACACTCCAGTACGACCACCCCTGGTTGGGAGCGGTAACGTCCTCGACGATCGACCCCACGGGCCTCGCGCTGACGACGACGCAGACCTTCGAGTCGCCCTCGACGTCGACGGGGTGGCTGCGCCGTACGTCGCGGATGCTGCCGGGAGCGGTCGCGGAGGGCTTGTCGTCGACCTCCGTTGGAGCAACGAAGTACTCCTACAACACTGACACGGGCACTCTCGGCAGCTCTTATGGGACAACTGATCCGATTTGTGGTGTTCCGGCGAGCCAACCGCAGTACGGCCTGTTGCGGAAGGTTCTCGAGCCGAGCTCGACCTCCAACGTGGATGACGGGCGCGCGACATGGTTCGTCTACGACAGTTGGGGCCGCGTTGCGGGCACCCGCGTCGGCAGCAGCTTGGCGGGGTGGACTTGCACCACCTACGACAACCGCGGTCGCGTAACGGCGGTGAGCTACCCGGCCTTCTCGGGCCAGCCGGCTCGCACGGTGACGACGAGCTACTCCTGGAACACCACCGGCCAGCTAGTGACGGTGACGGATAGCTCGGTGTCGGGTTCGATCAGCACGCAGACTGATGTTCTCGGTCGTAATGTGAGCTACACCGATGTGTACGGCACGGTGACCACGCCCACCTACGAAGCTCGCACGGGCCTGATGACCGCAATTACGACATCAGTGTCGGGAGTTCCGGCCCTGGCGCAGGCGTTTTCCTACGACTTGGACGGCAAGGTCCTGGATGTGAAGGTCACGTCTGCGGCGTTGGGTCTGTCAAATGCGTTGATCGCTGACCCGGTGTATGCGACGAACCAGCTGCTGGAGTCGATCTCCTACTTGAACGGGTCGACGCTGACAAACATCGCACCGTCGCCGACGGGCGCCGCGGTGTCGATGACGTGGAACTTCAAGGATCGCGTCGATGTGAATCACCCGGTTGCCCCGGTGGTGGGCGGTGATTTCGAGTCCGGTTACGCGTCGTGGGTTCCGTCGTCAGGTGAGCTGACATCCTCCACGGCGCATGGCGGTCTGCTGTCGGCGGTCCTCGAGCAGACCTCAGCCACCTCGGCGACCCTGTCGCAGACCGTGACGGGCCTGACAGTGGGTCGCGAGTACACGGTTTCGGGGTGGCTGGCGTCGACGGATGACGACACGGTGGTGACGGATGTCAGTGTCGGGGTGACGGGTGTGGGTGCATCCACCCCGGTCACCGCCACCGCGGCGGTGTCGGGTGTGGTGTCCTGGGTTCCGGTGACGTTCCAGTTCGTCGCGACGGGCACGTCGCATGAGGTGGTGGTCTCTGCGAGCTCGACCACGTCGGATGCGAGTGTGCTGGTTGATGATGTGGCGGTGGTTCAGGATGCCTGGACCGAGACCGATGGTGCCGTGTCGTCGGATGTTGTCCC
>NZ_JAUQUB010000004.1 GCF_030580675.1 Antiquaquibacter soli
GTCAGGCTCACCCCCGTGAGCTGCTGCACCGCCTTCTCCGGTGTCCGCGCGCCGGTGCGGGCGGCGAGGCCGCCCTGCCCGAGCTCCCGAGCCGACCGTCGGGCGAGCTCACCCGAGATCGCCGCGACCACCGCATCCACCCGGCGCCGGGCCGCACCGGACTCGCGCTGCAACTGCAGCAGCGCCTCATCGGACACCGCACCCAAACCGGACACGTCGGGCAGCACGACCACACTCGTGGAGGTCTGAACGCCCGGTGTCTGCATGCCTCCAGTCTATCATCCATCGAACACAGATTCGATACTTGTGGACAACGCGCGGGGTAGCCTGGACCCATGCCCAACCGCCTCGCCGCAGCCGCGAGCCCCTACCTGCGCTCGCACGCCGACAATCCTGTCGACTGGTGGGCGTGGGGGCCCGAGCCGTTCGCCGAGGCCCGTCGGCGCGATGTACCCGTGCTGGTCTCGATCGGCTACTCGACGTGCCACTGGTGCCACGTCATGGCTCGCGAGAGCTTCAGCGACTCGGAGGTGGCCGCCTACCTCAACGAGAACCTCGTCGCGATCAAGGTCGATCGCGAGGAGCACTCCGAGGTCGACGCCACCTACCTCGCCGCAGCGGGTGCCTTCACCCCCAACCTCGGCTGGCCGCTCAACGTCTTCGTCACCCCCGAGGGTCGCGCCTTCTTCGCCGGCACCTATTGGCCGCCCGAGCCCGTGCAAGGCATCCCGTCATTCCGGCAGGTGGTCGAGGCGGTGCTGAATGCGTGGCGCGACCGGCGCGCGGAGGTCGAGTCCAACGGGGACGCGATCGTCGCCGCGCTGACCCAGCCGCGCGCGGCGACGGGCGAACTGCCGACCGACCTCTCACCCGTCGTCGCGGCGCTCGAAGCGCAGGAGGACCCCGAGTTCGGCGGCTTCGGCACGGCTCCGAAGTTCCCGGTCGCGCCCGTCGTGCGCTTCCTCGTCGACCGCGGCGAGCCGCTCGGGATGCGCCTGCTCGACGCCATGGCGGCGTCCCCGCTGCGCGACCCGGTCGACGGCGGGTTCTTCCGCTACTCGACGCGGCGGGATTGGAGCGAGCCCCACTACGAGCGGATGCTCTACGACAACGCGCAGTTGCTCGCGGCGTACGCGGTGGGGGCGGCGACGTCGGGGTCCCTTCGAGAGCCCCCGGGAACGCGGTTCGCCGACGTCGCGGACGGCATCGCCTCCTTCCTCCTCGACACGCTGCGCACCCCAGCGGGTACCTTCGCGAGTGCCCAGGACAGCGAGTCCACCGTCGACGGCCAGCGCGTCGAGGGCTTCTACTACTCGCTCGACGCCGCAAGCCGGTCCCGCCTCGACCCTCCGCCGATCGACGGCAAGGTGCTCACCGGCTGGAACGGGCTCGCGATCGAGGCGCTCGCCCTCGCGGGTCGGCTCCTCGGCCGGCCCGAGTGGGTGCAGGCGGCGGCCGAAGCCGCGGACGTGCTTCTCGCGGGCCCGATCATCCACTCGTCCATCGACGGTGTCGCCTCGAGCGCGCCCGTCACCCTCGAGGACTACGGGATGCTCGCCCGCGGCCTCCTCGAACTCGCCACCACCACGGGGGAGGTGCGCTACGCCGAGGCCGGGCGAGACCTCGTCGACGCGAGCCTGGAGGCGGGCGACCCGTTCGGCGTTCCCGGCGGCGGCGACCCCGTGCTCGCCGCGCAGGGAATCGTCGTCGAGGCCGACGACAGCGACGGCGCCCACCCCTCCGGCCGCAGTGCGATGGCGGATGCGGCGCTCGTGCTGTACCAGCTCACCGCCGAGCGACGGTACCGGGATGCCGCATCCCGCGCCGTCCAGCGCGTCGCGCACGCCGCGACGACGCATCCCGTCTCGCTCGGCGCCGCGCTCGGCGTGATCTCGCGCCTCGCCGCGCCAGCGCGTCAGCTCGTGGTCGTGGGGCACGGCGAGCTCGCCGAGGCGGCAGCAAGGGCACCGGGTCTCGTGGCGATCGTGAGCCCCGAGCAGGCTGCGTCGTGGTCTGCCGCGGGCTTCGAGCTCTTCGACGGCCGCGTCGAGCAGGGCGGTCGATCGACCGCCTACGTGTGCGAGGACTTCGTGTGCCGGCTGCCCGTGACGGAGCCGGGGGAGCTCATGCGGCTGCTGTCGTGACGAGCGGCGCGTCGGCGTCAGCCGCCCACTCGTTGAGCGATTCGTCATAGATGGCGACGTTGCGGTGACCGAGCAGGGTCAGGGCGAGTGCATCGGAGGCCGCCGCGATGCCGCCGTTGCAGTACGTCACGACTCGCTCCTCGCGGAGCACCGGTGCGAAGAGCGCGGTGAGCCGTTCGGTCGGCGCGATCGCGTTCGTTTCGCGGTCGACGAGCTGGCCGGCCGGCGCGCTCACACTCCCGGGGATGTGGCCCTTGCGCGCTCGAGTGCCCGCCTCTCCCGTGAACTCCTTCGCCGGGATGCCGCACACCAGCGCACCCGGCGCCTCGCCCGCCACGATCGCCGCCACCTCGGCTTTCGACGCCCAGAGCTCAGGGCGTGGTGCCGCCGTGAAGACCCGGGGGGTCGCTTCGACGTGGCCGATGTCGACGGGCCGGTTCTCGGCGACCCACTTGTCGAGACCGCCGTCGAGAACCGCGACCCGGTCGTAGCCGAATGCGCGGAAGAGCCACCACACCCTCGACGCCCACTGGCCGACCACCGCGTCGTAGACGACGACGGTGGTGTCGTTGTCGACCCCGAGGGCGCCGACCGCCGTGGCGAATCGTTCGGCGTCGGGCCGGGTGAACGGGTAGCGCTCCTCGGGATCCGACAGCTCCTCGATCACGTCCGCGAACACCGCTCCCGGCACGTGGCCGTTCACGATGTAGCTCTCGTGGCCGCCGAGGTATCCGGGGCGCCCGTTCGGCTGCGTGTACAGCAGCACCGTGGCGTCGAGTACGACGAGGCCCTCGGTGCCGAGGTGGTCGGCGAGCCACTGCGTGGACACGAGGGGGGAATCGAGGTGGGGTGCGCTCATGGCCACCACGGTAGGCCGCGGCATCCCGCTCGCCAACGCCGACCGCAACACCGCGTAACCGTGTTACGCGCAGTGTTACGTCAGCGGACGGTCTTGCGCGCCGTGATGACCCCGGTGTCGAAGCCGAGGAGGTGCAGTCCGCCGTGGAAGCGGGCGTGCTCGACCTTGATGCAGCGGTCCATCACGACGGTGAGACCCTTCGACTCGCCGTAGATCGCCGCGTCCTGGTTCCAGATGCCGAGCTGCACCCAGACCGTCTTGGCGCCCACCTCGAGCACGTCGTCGATGACGCTCGGGATGTCGCTGCCCTTGCGGAACACGTCGACGATGTCGGGCACCACGGGAAGCGACTTGAGGTCGGGGTACGCCTTGTGCCCGAGGATCTCGTCGGCGTTCGGATTGACGAAGTACACGTCGTAGTCGCTCGACTGCAGCAGGTACGTGCCCACGAAGTAGCTCGAGCGCGCCGGGTTCGGCGATGCTCCGACGATCGCGATGGACTTCGCCTTGCGGAGGATGGCGAGCCGCTCCTTCGCAGTCGGGCCGACCCAGGTGCGCTGCGACTTGAGGAGCTTCGCGAGCGGCGAGCTCGCGGGGATGTCGCACGTGAGGCCGTTGGCGAGCTGCGTGGTGACGGTCTCTTCCGTCGCGGTGTCGGTTGCGATGCTCATGTCACTCCTTGGTCGCGGCGGCGAGTGCCTGGTCGAGGTCATCAACGATGTCCTCGGGGTCCTCTATTCCCACGCTGATGCGCACGACGCCCGGCAGGACGCCCGCGTCGATCAGTTGCTGCTCCGAGAGCTGCGCGTGCGTGGTCGAGGCGGGGTGGATGACGAGGGTCTTCGCATCCCCGATGTTGGCGAGGTGGCTCGCGAGGTTCACCGACTCGATGAACTTCTGGCCGGCCGCGCGGCCGCCCTTCACTCCGAACGAGAACACCGAGCCCGGGCCCTTCGGGAGGTACTTGGCCGCGCGCTCGAAGTGCGGGTGGTCGGGCAGACCTGCCCAATTGACGAACTCGATGCGCGGGTCGGCCTTGAGCCACTCGGCGACGATGCGCGCGTTGTCGACGTGCGCCTGCATGCGGAACGGAAGGGTCTCGACGCCCTGGGCGAGCAGCCACGCGGAGTGCGGGGCGAGCACGGGCCCGATGTCGCGCAGCTGCTCGGCGCGGAGCCGGGTGAGGAACGCGTACTCGCCGAAGTTGCCGTGCCAGTTGAGCCCGCCGTACGACGGCACCGGCTGGTCGAAGAGCGGGAAGCGGTGGTTCGCCCAGTGGAATCGCCCCGACTCGACGACGACGCCGCCGAGCGTGGTGCCTGCTCCGCCGAGGAACTTGGTCGCCGAGTGCACGACGATGTCGGCGCCCCACTCGATCGGGCGGTTGAGGTAGGGCGTTGCGACCGTCGAGTCGATGATGAGCGGCACCTCGTGGGCGTGCGCCACATCGGCCAGTCCCTCGATGTCGGCGATCTCGCCGGACGGATTGGCGATGGTCTCCGCGTAGACGGCCTTCGTCTTGTCGGTGATCGCCGCAGCGTACTCGGCGGGGTCGGACGAACGGATGAACGTGGTCTCGACCCCGAATCGCCGCAGCGTGATGTCGAGCTGGGTGATCGAGCCGCCGTAGAGGTTCGCGGAGGCGACGATGTGGTCGCCGGCCCCCGCGAGCGAGGCGAACGTGATGAACTGCGCCCCGAGACCGCTCGAGGTGGCCACGGCGCCGAGCGCATTCTCGAGGGATGCCACCCGCTCCTCGAAGCTCGCGACCGTCGGGTTCGCGAGCCGGGAGTAGATGTTGCCGTACTTCTGGAGGGCGAAGCGGGCCGCAGCATCCGCCGTGTCGTCGAAGACGAACGCACTCGATTGGTAGATGGGCAGGGCGCGCGCGCCGGTGACTTCGTCGGGAATGTTGCCTGCGTGGATCGCGCGGGTACGGAAGCCGTACTCTCTATCTGCCATGCGATCAGGCTACCGAACCGGTGACGCGGTATTTCCCGGTGTTGCGCGCGGTTACGCGTCCCCGGCCCGGGCGGCGAGCTGCCGCGCGAGTTCGCCGGCATCCACGACGTGCCAGTGCTCGGCGATGCGCCCCTCCCGCACCCGGTAGAAGTCGGCGAAGGCGACCGTCACCCCGCGCGCTTCCAGCACGGAGCGGGTGACGACGAGGTCTGCCGCGGCGACGACGCTCTCGAGGCGGTACGCGCCGTCGGGCAGCGCGGTCCAGAGCCCCCCGAGCTTGGCGATGACGCCGGTCGGACCGGCGTCGTCCCCGGCGGGGTCGTGGTCGACGAAGTCCTCCGCGATGAACTCGCCCGCGGCGGCTGGGTCGCGCCGAGCCGACAGCACGCGGTCGAAGAAATCGACGACGACCTCCGCACCGCGTCGGGCTTCGGGGGAGTCCGCGACGACGAGCGGCCGTGAGTCTGACGCGGTCACAGCTGCACGTCTTCGAGCTGCGACTCGTCGACCTCGGTGTGCGGATTGTCTTCCTTCGTCTCCTCCTTGCCGGTGAGTCGGAAGAAGAAGTACACCGCCAGGGCGAGGACGGTGAAGGCGCCGAGGACGGCGACCGTGACCCAGACCGGTCCGGTCTGCTCGGACCACGAGGTCGGTAGCACCACCAGGATCCACGCGGCGGCGATGAAGGCGTACACGGCAGCCCAGAGCCAGCGGGAGTGCTCCGCGATCTCGGAGCCGTCGAGGAACTTGAAGGGGAGCATCCCGACCACCAGGGCCGTAAGGCCCTCCGCGGTGATCGCCGCGGTGGTCTCGAAGGCGAGCGCCGACCCGAACGAGTCGGGGGCGGTAGTGGCCGACAGGATGCTGTACGCCGTCCAGCCGAGCATCGCCAGGGTGAACACCACACCGGCCTGCACGAGCGCGACCTTGGCCCGCTGCGCCGCGCTCGTCGTGTCGAGCACCGTGATGCCGATGACGAGTCCGAGGAGGAACCCGGGGCTGAAGTCGATCAGCCGCGACAGGAACACGCCGACCACGGCGATCAGGATGCCGAGGGGCTTGAGCTCCACGACCCAGTCGAGGCCCCACCGGCGACGGATGATCGTGCCGGAGATGATGCTCGCGAGGTACCCGACGACGAACAGCGCGAGCGCGCACGCGAGCACCAGGCGGAAGGACGCGAGGTCGGCGCCGAACCCGGGGTCGGCGAAGCCGAAGATGAGGGCAGCGAGAACGGTGAGCGCGAGAGCGCCGAAGACGTGACGTGACTGGAACCACGCCCCGAAGCGCTCCCACCAGGGCGCACGCACACGCGGGAGCCCGCGGGTGATGCGCTCGTAGTTCTCGGAGATCGTCGAGTTGAGCAGTTCAGCGGGAAGACCGACGAGCAGGAGCAGTACGAGCCCGGCGAGGGCGGCGCCCCCGAGCGCGACCGGGTTGGTGAGCACGGCCTGAGCGGGCTCGAGCACGGTCGTGAGCGACGTGGGTGCCGCGGGGTCGTTGCGGTCGACGCCGGCGCCTCCCGTCAGGGGCAGCGCGTCGCTCTTGGTGCTGAGCGGCGGCTCCGCCCGGGTGCGCGGCGGCTCGAGGACGGTCACCGGCACGCGACTGGTCGAGGGGATGCCCGTGCCGGCCGCCGGGGTGACGGTGACGACGATCTCGTGCTCGCCGGGCTCCGCGTCCTCGGGGATCGTGACACCGAGCAGGAAGTTGCCGGCGGCGTCGACGACGGTCGAGCCGATGTCGACGGGGGTGGAATGGAACTCCGCGTCGACCGCGGCGGTGGGCGGCAGGCCCGATCCGCTGAGCGTCGTCGAGTCGCCGGGCTGGAACTCGGTGCCGCCCGTGGTGAAGATGAAGGTCCAGGGCAGGAAGACCGTGGGCGGGGTGACGATGGTCTCCGCCGTGACGGCGAAGGCGACGGGACCCGTCAGGGCGGAGAAGCCCGACAGGGACAGGTCGGGGATGTCTGCCTCGTTGCCGGTCTGGGCGACGAAGCCCTGCGCGCGCTGCACGGCGACCGCTCCGTAGCTGCCCGCGGCCAGGGCGGTCGAGCACGACCACGAGCCGTCCGAGCCGACGGTGGCGAGGCAGTACGTCACTCCCTCGGCGGAGCGGGCCTCGATGGTGTAGCCGGGCGTACCCGATCCGCGGAACGTCACCGACTCCTCGCCGCCCGCGGCGGTGATTGTCGGGGTCGACGGGATGAGGATGTAGTCGTTCTGGTAGGGACTGCTCCCGCTCTCGCTCTGCTGGTTCGCGTAGACGTTGTAGATGCCCGGCGCGAGACCCGTGAGGGAGCATCCGGTCGACTGGATCGCCGGGACCGCGGTGCCTTCTGCGCCCTCGCCGCCGCCCTCGCCCCCTTCTCCGCCACCACCGGTGCCGCACGAGCTCAGGAGGGAGTAGGTGTACGAGCCGCTCGGGTTGCCGACCGTGTAGACCGACACTCCGATGTCGAACCCGGGCTCCGCGGTGCCCGCGATGCCGATGGATGCCGGACCCATGTCGTACGACATCGTCGGTTTCGCCAGCACGAGGCGAGTGCCGGTGGATGCCGCGCTCGTCGGGCCGGGGTTGTCGAGCACGCCGTCGTCGTCGAACAGCACCGCGGTGATCGACACGGGCCCCCCGGGGCCGATCCCGAGGGTGCAGGCCCAGTCGGACTCGAAGTAGGCGATGGAGTCCTCGCACTGGTCGGACCCGCCCGGCCACGTCGCGGTGACCCGCACGATGTACTGGCCGGAGTCGACGTTCTCGAACTGGCCCTCCACGAACATCGTCGGCTGGTAGCTCTCCCACCCGTCTACCGGGCTGATGATGTCCGTCGCGGGCGGGACGGGCGGCGCCTCCACCGTGAGCGTCGTGAAGGCCGGGGGAACGCCGGCGTTCGAGACGTTGCCGGCGCGGTCGGCCTGCACCGCGCTCACCGTGTGCGGGCCCAGCGCAAGCGGCGCGATCAGGTCGCACGACCAGTTGCCGCCCGCATCGCCGACCGGCGCGCTCTCGCACGCCACCGGATCGCCGTCGATGTAGACGGTCACGAGCGCGCCCTCCTCGGCGCTGCCGGTGATGGTGGGCGTGTTGTCGGTCGTCGTCCCCGACGTGAACACCCCCGGGTCGGTGGGCGCGGCGGTGTCGATCGTGATCGTCCGCGTCTCCGAGAACCCGCCCGGCAGTGGGTCGTTGAAGACGAAGTAGGAGTACGTGCCGTCGAGCAGCGGCGAGTCCGGCGTGCACGACCAGGCTCCGCCCGACGGGGTGGGGTCCGAGCAGTACGGGTCCTCCCCATCGAGTACGTCGACGTTCGTCGCGAGCGGGTCGACCGTTCCCGAGAAGGTCGGGGTGGTGTCGTTCGTGTAGAAGTCGTCCGCGGCGGGGCTGGTGATCGTGGGCTCCTGGAGCCGGTAGATCTCGATCGGCGTTCCGAGCATGGACAGTTGGCCCTGCTCGTTCGTCGTCGAGGCGGCGAGGTAGTTGACGCCGTAGTCGAGCTCGTCCGCGACCGAATCGGTAGAGGCGTCGCAGTACCAGACGGTGGCGAGCTCCGCGGTCGGGGCGTTGCAGTACCACCACCACGAACTGCCGTCGGTCGACCGCCACACGGTCACGCTCGTCGTGTACTGCCCCATCGAGCCCTGAACCTGGGGGGTCGCCCCGCTCGTGTACCAGGGTGCGAAGGTCTGGTCGGTCGTGGGGGTCTGCGGCATCAGGATCGTGAGATCCTGGGGGGCCGATGGAGCCTGCGGCGAGCCATCCGCCTCCGCGCCCGTCGCGACGACCGGGTAGGTGATCGACGTCGCATAGGGATCCTCGACGTAGCTCGCAAGCGGAGTCGACGTGCACGACCAGTCGCCGTTCGCGTCGACCGGCGACGAGCAGAGGTCGGCCCCATTCGCCGAGACCGTGACCGACCCCATGTGCGGTCCGGTCCCCGTGAACGTCGGGGTCGAGTCGAGGGTGGATGCTCCGGGAGCCGGCGACGTGATCACGGCGGGGTCGGTGCTGCCCACCACGAGGTCCACCGGCGAGCTCACCGGGCTCACTTCAGCGGGCGTGGCGTTCTCGTAGCTGACGGCTGTGAACTGCGCAGTCCCGTACTGAAGGCCGGACATGGCGTAGCTCGAGCACGACCACGGCACCGCCGGGTCGATGGGGTCGTAGATCGTCAAGGACCCGGAGCAGTAGGGCTGCGCGGTACCGCCGTTGAACGACACGGACACGTCGATCGTCTGGTCGCCCCCGCCCGAGTGATCGGTGACTCCGCTGATCGAGACCGGCCCGGAGTCGGTCTGCACCGAGAATCCGAGGGGATCGATCGAGACGCTCAGGGGGGCGTAGGCGGCGGCGGGCAGCGCGCCGAGAGCGATGGTCGCGCCGATGAGGGCGAGCGCGGCGGTAGCGGCGGCGGTACGGCGGATCGGGGACATGCGGCGCCTCGTTGCGGGGGAGGGGGGAGCCAGGGGTGCGGGCCAGTATATCCGCGGCGTATTACCGCCACGTAACGAGCCACCAGTGGGCTCGGAGGTAGTCGTACGGGATCTGGATGCCGGTCCACAGCGGCCAGAAGAATGCGCTCGCCGCCGTCGCGAGGGCCAGGAACACGAGTACGACACCGACTCCGCTCGATCGACGGTCGCGCGGATCATCCGGTCGTCCCAGAATGAGGCCGAGAACGAAGACGAGCGCGAGGATCAGGTACGGCTCGAACGCGATCGTATAGAACTGGAACACGGTGCGGTTCAGGTAGAGCAGCCACGGCAGGTAGCCCGCCGCGAGCCCCATGAGGATGAACCCCACGCGCCACTCGCGGAAGCGGACGAGCCGGTACACGAGATAGAAGACCGCCGCCGTCGCCGCCCACCAGATGAGCGGATTGGCGAGCCCCGTGATGGATGACCCGCAGAGGTCGGCCGTGCACCCGTTCTCGCCCGCTGCCGCGCCCTCGTAGAACATGCTCGTCGGACGGATCAGGAACAGCCATGTGAGCGGGTTGGCCTGGTAGCCGTGCGGCCGGTTCTCGCCGAGGTGGTACGCGTACACGCTCGACTCGAAGTGCCACAGACTCTGGATGCTCAGCGGAACCCACGACAGGGCTCCGCCCCACGCGTTCCCGTCGCCCTCCGCCCAGTGCCGGTCGTACCCGTTGTCGGAGAGGAACCACCCGCTCCAGCTGGCGAGGTAGACGACGAGCGCGATCGGCACCATGAGCAGGAACGTGGTCGGCCCTTGCTTGAACACCGTCCCCGACGCCCAGAACTGGATGCCCGACCGTCGCCGCGCGAGGGCGTCCACCACGAGCGTGTACACCGCGAACGCGGCGAGGAAGTACAGCCCGCTCCACTTGACCGCGGCCGTCGCCCCGAACGCGATGCCCGCGGCGATGAGCCACGGCCGCCACCACAGCGCCGGCCCCCAGTCGGTCGGTCGCCCGGCCTCCTCCCGAGCCCGGATCCACGCGGCGAGTCGCACTCTGCTCCAGCGCCGATCGAGCAGCACGAACAGCACTCCGAGGAGGGCGAGGAACATCACCGAGTTGTCGAGCAGCGCGACGCGGCTCATCACGATCGCGTTGCCCTCGATCGCCATCAGGAACCCGGCGAGGGTGGCGAGCAGTTGCGAGCCGAACAGGAGCTTCGCGACGACCATGAGCAGCACGACGGCGAGGACTCCCACGAGCGCCGTCGTGATGCGCCAGCCCACCGGGTCGTCCGGGCCGAGCGCGAGCATCCCCGAGCCGATGATCCACTTGCCGAGCGGAGGGTGCACCACGAACGACGGGTCGGTCAGGAAGAATCCCGTGTCGCCGGCGTTGAAGCGCACGTCGGCCTCGGCGGGCCACTGGGCCTCGTAGCCGAGGTTCACGAGCGTCCAGGCATCCTTCACATAGAACGTCTCGTCGAAGACGAGGGATGCCGGGTGCCCCAGGTTCCACAACCGGGTGACCGCCGCCACGACGACGACGAGTGCCGGAGCGAGCCAGCGCAGGACGCTCTGCGCCCGCAGCGACAGTCGCTCCCAGCGGTCGTCGAGCCAGGAGCCCGTGGGTCCCTCGAACCGCTCCGCGTCGCGCTCCACGGCTTCGGCGTCGGCTTCGAGAAGCTCGTCGAAGTCGGGGCGGTCGCTCACCCGCCCATGGTACTTCGGCGTCTGAGGCGCGGGCCGATGGGAGGCCCGATGGGAGAATGGGGCGTGATCATCCTCGCCGCCACGCCCATCGGCAACCTCGGCGACGCGTCGCGCCGGCTCATCGAGGCCCTCGCCAACGCCGAGGTGATCGCGAGCGAGGACACCCGCACGACCATCCACCTCATGCGCGCGCTCGGCGTCGAGAACCGCCCCCGGCTCATCGCGCTCCACGAGCACAACGAGACGGAGAAGGCGGCCGAGCTCGTGGAGCTCGCGCGCGACGGCGACGTGCTCGTGCTCACCGATGCGGGAATGCCCGCCATCAGCGACCCCGGTTTCCCGCTCGTCGCCGCGGCCGCGGCCGCCGGCGTGACGGTGACCGCGCTCCCCGGGCCGAGCGCCGTACTGACCGCCCTCGCCGTGAGCGGGTTGCCCACCGACCGCTTCGTCTTCGAGGGCTTCCTGCCGAGAAAGGGCCGGGCGGCGCACCTGCGGTCGCTCGCGGCGGAGCCCCGCACCCTCGTCTTCTTCGAGTCGCCGCACCGGATCGCGGATGCCCTCGCCGACGTGGCTGCCGAGTTCGGGCCCGACCGCCGCGTCGCCGTGTGCCGCGAGCTCACCAAGCTCCACGAAGAGGTCGCGCGCGGCACGGCGGCCGAGCTCGCGGAGCGGTTCGCGGAGGGCACCCGGGGAGAGATCTGCCTCGTCGTCGAGGGGGCGCCGGCACGGGCATCCGACCTGCCGACCGCGCTCGCGGAGGTGCAGTCGCTCGTCGAGTCGGGCGTGCGCCTCAAGGATGCCGCTGCCGACGTCGCCGCGGCCACGGGGCTGCCCAAGCGCGAGCTGTACGAGGCGGCGCTCCGCGCTAGGCGGGAATGACCGGGACGTCGTACGCGGCGATGCGTGAATCGCGCGTGACGACGGTGAGACTCACTGCCGAGACGAATACATCATTGGCGCCGCTCGCGATCGCCCGGCGGGCCGCGGAGTCCAATCGAACGTCAGCCGAGAGCCACCACAGAATGACGTGCGTGTTGAGCAGGAGTCTCACTGCCCGTACCACTCTCCATCATCGTCCTCGGTGAAGGCGTCGAAATCGGGCGCGATGCGAGCACGTCCGCGTAACGGTGTCGCGCGCATCCGTAGACTTGACGTCATGCCCGCCGGTGACTCCTTCTACATCACGACGCCGATCTTCTACGTCAACGATGTGCCGCACATCGGCCACGCGTACACCGAGGTCGCTGCCGACGTGCTCGCCCGGTTCCACCGCCAGCGCGGGGACGACACGTGGTTGCTCACCGGCACCGACGAGCACGGGCAGAAGATCCTGCGCACCGCCGTCGCGAACGACACCACTCCGCAGGCGTGGGCCGACCAGCTCGTCGAGAGCGCCTGGAAGCCGCTCCTCGAGACGATCGACATCCGCAACGACGACTTCATCCGCACCACCGAGCCGCGGCACGAGAAGGCCGTGGCGACCTTCCTGCAGCGGCTCTACGACGACGGCCACATCTACTCGGGCGAGTACGAGGGCTACTACTGCGTCGGTTGCGAGGAGTACAAGCAGCCCGACGACCTGCAGCCCGGCGAAGGGGAGTTCCTCGGCGCGCTCGTCTGCAAGATTCACGGTCGCCCGGTCGAGATCCTCAAGGAGAAGAACTACTTCTTCCGCATGAGCGCGTTCGAGGACCGGCTGCTCGACCTCTACGAGACCCGGCCCGACTTCGTCCAGCCGGCGAGCGTGCGTAACGAGATCGTCCAGTTCGTCAAGCAGGGCCTCGCCGATCTGTCGATCTCCCGGTCGAGCTTCGACTGGGGCATCAAGGTCCCGTGGGACGAGTCCCACGTCGTGTACGTGTGGTTCGACGCGCTTCTCAACTACGTCACCGCGGTCGGCTACGGCGCCGACGACGAGCAGCTCGAGCGGCGCTGGCCGGCGGTGCACATCGTCGGCAAGGACATCGCGCGCTTCCACGCCGTGATCTGGCCGGCCATGCTCATGGCGGCCGACCTCGAGGTGCCGACGGCCGTGTTCGGCCATGGCTGGCTCCTCGTCGGCGGCGAGAAGATGTCGAAGTCGAAGCTCACCGGCATCGCGCCGGCGCAGATCACCGACACGTTCGGCTCGGATGCGTTCCGCTACTACTTCCTGTCCGCGATCACGTTCGGCCAGGACGGCTCGTTCTCGTGGGAGGACCTCAGCGCCCGCTACCAGGCGGAGCTCGCCAATGGCTTCGGCAACCTGGCCTCCCGCGTCATCGCGATGGTGATCAAGTACTTCGACGGAGCGGTGCCCGACGCTGCCGTGGATGCTCCGATCGCGGAGCTCGAGCGGAGCGCGACGGCCGCCGCGAACGCCGCGATCGACCGCTTCGCACTCGGCGAGTCGATCGCCGAGACGTGGAAGCTCGTGGATGCCCTGAACCTCTACATCACCGAGCAGGAGCCCTGGGCGCTCGCCAAGGACCCCGCGCAGCGCGACCGGCTCGAGGCCGTGCTCGCGACCGCCGTGCACGGACTCGGCACCCTCGCAATCCTGCTCTCGCCCGTGCTCCCGCAGGCGACCGCTCGGCTCTGGCCCGCGGTCGGCGGCGAGGGGGAGGTGGATGCCCACCCCATCCACGAGGCATACTCGTGGAGCGGGAATGGAACGGTGACGGCTCTCGAGTCATCCCTGTTCCCCCGGATCGAAACGGCAGAGGACGCAGGATGAGCGAGTGGGCGCAGCAACCGACCGAGTTGCATGTGCGCCAGCGGGAGCCCGACCCCTCTCGTGACCTCGACTACCCGCCGCTGCCCGAGGCGCTCTCCGTCAGCGTGTACGACAACCACACGCACCTCGAGATCTCGGACGGCACGCCGGGCAGCGAACTCGACTACCGCGAGCACCTCGATCGGGCATCCAGCGTCGGGGTGAAGGGCGTCGTGCAGGTCGGAGGCGACCTCGAGACCTCGAGGTGGTCCGCCCAGGTCGCCGAGCGCGAGCCGCGCGTGCTCGCGGCGGTCGCGCTGCACCCTAACGAGGTGCCCGGCTATGCGGCATCCGGAACACTGGATGCCGCGCTCGCCGAGATCGACGCCCTAGCCGCGCAGCCCCGCGTGCGTGCGATCGGCGAGACCGGCCTCGACTTCTTCCGCACCGGCGAGGACGGGCGCGACGCTCAGCTGCGGTCGTTCGAGGCGCACATCGCGATCGCCAAGAGCCACGGCATCGCCCTGCAGATCCACGACCGCGACGCCCACCAGGCCGTGATGGAGACGCTCATCCGGGTGGGCGCTCCCGAGAAGACGGTGTTCCACTGCTTCTCCGGCGACGCGGAGATGGCGCGATTCTGCGCCGACCAGGGCTGGTACCTGTCGTTCGCGGGAACGGTGACCTTCAAGAACGCCGCCTACTTGCGCGAGGCACTCGAGGCGATCCCGCGCGATCGCATCCTCGTGGAGACGGATGCCCCGTTCCTGACGCCGCACCCGTACCGTGGTCGGCCGAACTCGCCGTACCTCATCCCCACGACGCTGCGGGCCATGGCCGCCCACCTCGAGACGGACGTCACGATGCTCGCCGCCCAGATCTCGTCGACGACCGAAGAGGTATACGGTCAGTGGGACGAAGACCTCCCCGAGATCGTCGAGTCGCTGGACCGGCCCGAGTGACCCTCCTGGGTCCGGCCGAGATCCGCGATCTGGCCGCCCTGCTCGACCTTCAGCCGACGAAGAAGCTCGGTCAGAACTTCGTCATCGACGCGAACACGGTCCGGCGCATCGTGCGCGTCGCCGACGTCGCGCCGGGCGAGACCGTTGTGGAGGTCGGCCCCGGACTGGGGTCGCTCACCCTCGCGCTGCTCGAGGCGGGGGCATCCGTCGTCGCCGTCGAGATCGACGAGAGGCTCGCGCGCCAGCTGCCGGTGACCGTGTCGCAGCTGGTCCCGGATGCCCGGCTCACCGTCATCCGTGAGGACGCCCTTCGTGTCACCGAACTGCCCCACGACCCGACCGTCTTCGTCGCGAACCTGCCGTACAACGTGTCGGTGCCGGTGCTGCTGCACTTCATGGAGTCGTTCCCGACGATTTCGCGCGGCGTCGTCATGGTGCAGGCCGAAGTGGGGGAGCGCGTCGCCGCCGGCCCCGGCTCGAAGGTGTACGGGGCGCCGAGCGTGAAGTCGGCGTGGTACGGGTCGTTCTCGACCGCGGGCAAGGTGAGCCGGCAGGTGTTCTGGCCGGTGCCCAACGTCGACTCCATTCTCGTCCGGTTCGAGCGCGGGCCCGAGCCGGGCACCGAGGAGGAGCGCGTCGCGACGTTCGCGCTCGTGGACGCAGCTTTCGGGCAGCGCCGCAAGATGCTGCGCCAGTCGCTCGCGGGGGTGCTCGGTGATGCGGCAACCGCGACCGCTCGGCTCGAGGCAGCGGGCATCCCGCCGACGGCCCGCGGCGAGGAGCTCACCGTCGAGGACTACCTGAGGGTCGTTCGCGCGCTGCCGTGATCGGCTGGGGACAGCATCAGCCTCGCTCGCCTAGGGTGGTCTCATGACCGCCGAGGCCGCCCCGACGATGATCCACACGAGGGCGCCGGGCAAGATCAACGTCTTCCTGCAGGTCGGGGCGCTCGAGGACGACGGCTACCACGACGTCGCCATCGCCTACCAGGCCGTGTCGCTCTACGAAGACGTGCGCGCCTACCCCGCCGACGACTTCTCGGTCAGTGTCACGGGTACTGTCGAGCTCTCGCGAGTGCCCACGGACGGCTCGAACATCGCGATCCGCGCGGCGCGGCTGCTCGCCGCCCGCACCGGCTACCGCGGGGGAGTCCGACTCGAGATCGACAAGCACGTGCCCGTCACCGGCGGCATGGGCGGCGGGTCCGCGGATGCCGCGGCGACCCTCCTGGCGTGCGACGCGCTCTGGGGTACCGCCTTCCCTCGGGAGGACATGCTCGATCTCGCGGCCGAGCTCGGCGCCGACGTGCCGTTCGCCTTCACCGGCGGAACCGCGATCGGTACGGGCCGCGGCGACCAGCTGAGCCCAGCACTCGCGAAGGGCCAGTTCCACTGGGTGCTCGCGCTCGCCGACTTCGGCCTGTCGACGCCGGCGGTCTACCGCGAGCTCGACGAGCACCGGGCGCGGCACATCCAGGACATCTCGCCCGCCCCGGTCGCGCCGTCGGTCGACGCGAACGTGCTGCAGGCGCTGCGAGCGGGAGACCCGCACATGCTGGCGGAGTGCCTCTACAACGACCTGCAGGCGCCGGCCATCCACCTCGAACCGTCGCTCGCCGACGTGCTCGAGCTGGGCGAGCGCAACGGCGCGCTCGCGGGCATCGTGTCGGGGTCGGGGCCGACGGTCGCGTTCCTCGCCGCGGACATCGATTCGGCGCTCGAGCTGCAGATCGCCTTGAGCGCCGCGCAGCTGACCGTCGTGCGCGCCACCGGGCCCGTCCACGGCGCCCGGATCGTCACCGACTGACTAGGTTTAACTGGTGCCCATCCCGTTCTCGCTGCCGCTCATCGATGACGACGTCATCGCGGAGGTCAACGACGCGCTGACCAATACGGGCTGGTTGACGACGGGGCCGAAGGTGCGGCTCCTCGAAGCCGAGATCGGCGCGCTCACCGGAACCCCCGTGCTGTGCGTCAACTCGTGGACCTCCGGCGCGATGCTCATGCTGCGCTGGTTCGGCATCGGACCCGGCGACGAGGTCATCGTCCCCGCGTACACGTACAGCGCGACCGCCCTGTGCGCGATGAACATCGGTGCGACCGTCGTCATGGTCGATGTGCTCGACGACTTCACGATCGACCCGGAGAAGCTCGCCGCCGCGATCACCCCGCGCACCAAGGCGGTGCTGCCGGTCGACATCGGGGGGTGGCCTGCCGACTACGCGCGCATTCGCGAGGTCGTCGAGGATGCCCGCAGCCTCTTCGAGGCGGCCACCCCGCGGCAGCAGCAGCTCGGTCGCATCCTCGTCGTCGCCGATGCCGCGCACTCCATCGGCGCGGTCTACCGCGATCGGCCCATCGGCCAGTGGGCGGATGCGACGGTCTTCTCGCTCCACTCCGTGAAGAACGTCACCACGGGCGAGGGCGGCGCCATCGCCCTGGCGCTCCCGGACCCGTTCGACAACGAGGCGGAGTACACCTTCCTCAAGGCGTTCGCGCTCAACGGGCAGAACAAGTCGGCGTTCGAGAAGAACCAGACGGGCGCCTGGCGCTACGACATCGTGGACCAGGGTCTCAAGGTCAACCTGCCGGACATCAACGCGGCGATCGGCCTCGCGCAGATGCGCAAGTACCCGGGGCAGCTCCTGCCGGATCGCAAGCGGATCTACGAGCGCTACCTCGCCGGGTTCGCGCACGACTCGTGGGCGCACCTGCGGCCGATCGTCGACGGCGACCGGGAGTCCAGCTGCCACCTCGCGATGCTGCGAGTCGACGGAGCCGACGAGCAGCGGCGGGATGCGATCATCCAGCACATCTCGGAGGCCGGCATCGGCGTCAACGTGCACTACATCCCGATGGCGATGCTCACGCTGTTCCGGAACCGCGGTTACGACATCGCCGACTACCCGCAGACGTACCGCCTCTACTCGAACGAGATCACGCTGCCGCTGTACAACGGCCTGACCGACGCCCAGGTCGACGAGGTCGTCGCCGCTGTGCGGGCCGCGGTCGAGGCGACCGCTCCGGAGGCAAGCGCATGAGCACGCGGTTCGACCTCGACGGGTTCCTCGCCCGGCACGTGACCGGCCGATCGGAGAGCATGTTCGCCGCGGACCTCGCTGCGCACGACGCCGAGCTGCGCGCGGCGATCGAGGGAGCATCCGTGCTCGTCATCGGCGGGGCCGGGACGATCGGCTCGTCGTTCATTCGCGCCCTGCTGCCGTTCCGACCGGCGCGACTCGTCGTGGTGGACCTGAGCGAGAACGGGCTCACCGAGCTCACTCGGGACTTGCGATCGACGCCCGGCCAGTTCGTGCCCGACCAGTACCTCACCTACCCGATCTCGTTCGGCGACGCCGTCTTCGAGCGGATGCTGCGCGCCTCCGGCCCCTTCGACATCGTCGCCCACTTCGCCGCCCACAAGCACGTGCGCAGCGAGAAGGACCGCTACTCGATCGAGGCGATGGTCGAGAACAACGTGCTGTCGACCGCGCGCCTCCTCGACCTGCTCGCCGAGTTCCCGCCGAAGCACTTCTTCTGCGTCTCGACGGACAAGGCGGCGAACCCCGCCAACGTCATGGGCGCGTCGAAGAAGCTCATGGAGGAGGCCGTGCTCGCCTACTCGTCGGTGCTGCCGGCGACGACGGCGCGGTTCGCGAACGTCGCCTTCTCGAACGGGAGCCTCCCCGCCGGCTTCCTCGAGCGCATCGCGAAGGGCCAGCCGCTGTCGGCGCCCTCCGACGTTCGGCGCTACTTCGTCTCCCCGGCGGAGTCGGGCCAGCTGTGCCTGCTCGCGTGCATCCTGGGCGCCCCCGGCGACATCCTCTTCCCGAGGCTCGAGGAGCCGGCGATGCTGACGTTCTCGAGCATCGCGGATGCCCTGCTCGCCGAACTCGGCTACACCCCGGTCCACTGCTCGACCGAGGAGGAGGCGCGCACGACGCCCCCGACGGACACCACGTGGCCGGTGTACTACTTCGAGTCGGACACCTCGGGAGAGAAGTCCTTCGAGGAGTTCCACACCGCCGACGAGGACGTCGACCTCGAGCGCTTCGCCGCGCTCGGGGTCGTGCACGGTCGCGCGAGTTACGACGTGGCGGGCATCCGGTCGCTTCGCGACGAGCTCCGCACCCTGTTCTCGCGCGACGACCTGCCCAAGGACGCCATCGTCTCCGAGCTCGTGCGCCTCGTGCCCACCTTCCAGCACGTCGAGACCGGCAAGAGCCTCGACCAGAAGATGTGAGCGGGATGTACCGGATCGTCAAACGCATCTGCGACTTCGTCGTGGCCTTCCTCGCGCTCGCCGTGCTCTTCGTCCCCCTGTTGATCATCGTGATCGCGCTGCGGTTTACGGGCGAGGGCGAGGTGTTCTACCGCCAGTCGCGCATCGGGTACCGCAACCAGCCGTTCGGCATCTGGAAGTTCGCGACGATGCTCAAGAACAGCCCCAACATGGGCACAGGCTCGCTCACGGTGCGCGGCGACCCGCGAGTCACCTCGGTGGGGCGGGTGCTGCGGGCCACGAAGATCAACGAGCTGCCTCAGCTCATCAACGTCCTCACCGGCGAGATGAGCTTCGTCGGACCGCGCCCCCAGATGCAGGTCGACTTCGACATCTACCCGGAGCACGTGCGCGACGCCATTTACTCGGTGCCCCCGGGCGTGACGGGAATCGGCTCGATCGTGTTCCGCGACGAGGAGCTGCTGCTCTCCCAGCCCGGCATCGACCCGCGGGCGTTCTACGAGGATCACATCGCCCCCTACAAGGGCGAGCTCGAGATGTGGTACATCCGCCGCAAGTCGCTCTGGACCGATCTTCGACTCGTGTTCCTCACGGCGTGGGTCGTGTTCTTCCCGCAGTCGACGGTCGCATACCGCGCCTTCCCCGACCTCCCGCCGCGCCCGGAGTGGCTGCACACCCGCGACTGAGCCCGCCGTCACTCAGCGTCGGTCGCCGAGTGTGACGAAAACGTACGCTTTGGTGCCCCATTCCGTACGTTTTCGTCACACTCGACGCTCGGTGTGGAGAGTTTGCCTCCGCCTCGAGGGGGTGTGACAGCGTGGGCGGGTGGTCGACGAGTTGGGCGAGGTGTTCTCCGTCCGGGACGCGCGTTCGGCAGGGCTCTCCGACCGCGCGCTTCGTCGCCTGGATGCACCGCTCCACGGCACTCGCGGTCGATACGTCGACGAGCCCACGGTGCCGTGGGAGAGGGATGCCGCACACACACGGAGGATGTGTCGCGCTTATGTGAGCGTCGCGACCAGCGGCTTCGCGTTCTCCCACGGAACGGCAGCGGTGCTCTACGGCATGGCGGTCCCCCGGCGGGTCGAGCAATACGCCGGTGTGCACGTGGCGGTCAGTTCAGGGCAGCCTCGACGCGCCGGGGTGACCACCCACCGCCTGCAGGAGATGGATGTCCGCTACGTCGACGGCCTGCCGGTGGTTGTGCCCGAGCGAGTGTGGCTGCAGTTGGCCACCACGCTGACACGTGACGAACTCGTCGTTGCGGGCGATAGCCTCGTCCGACGCAAGCGCCCTCTCTCCACGATGAGCAGCATCACCTCCTTGCTCACCGAGGCCCGCGGTGCGAGAGGCGTTCGGAGAGCGGCGGCGGCCCTCGAGCTCGTCCGCGCAGGAACGGACTCGCCGAAGGAAACCGAATTGCGACTGATGATCGTCGCCTCGGGGCTGCCCGAGCCCGTGATCGGCCACACCGTCCATCACGAGGGCTATTGGGTCGGCACTCCTGATCTCGCTTACGTCCGTGAACGCATCGCGATCGAATACCAGGGCGGGGGTCATCGGGCGGAGGACGTATTCGAGGAGGACATCGCGCGGGCTGAGCGATTTCGCGCGGCGGGGTGGGAGTTCATCCAGGTGACGAAACGCCAGCTGCGGAACTCCCGCTCGGTCACGGAGCGGATACGCGTGGCGCTGCGCGGGCGCGGGAGCGGGCGCGCCCCCGCGTAGACTCGAAGCCCGTGGCACACCTGCTGGGCGCTGAGGCGCTGCACCTCGAGTTTCCGACCAAGACCGTGTTCGACGGTGTGACGATCGGGCTCGACGAGGGCGACCGCGTCGGCATCGTCGGGCGCAACGGCGACGGCAAGACGACGCTCCTGAGGATGCTCGCCGGCCGCCTCGAACCGGACTCCGGCCGCGTGACCCGCCGCGGCGGGGTGCGGCTCGGGATGCTCGACCAGTCCGACGACCTCGCGACGGGCCGCACCGTGCGGGAGGTCGTCGTCGGCGATCGTGCCGAGCACGACTGGGCGGGGGATGCCCGCACGCGCGACGTCATGGCGGGACTCCTCGGCGACCTCGACCTCGACGCTCGCGTCGACGACCTCTCGGGCGGCCAGCGCCGCCGGGTCGCTCTCGCCGCCGTGCTCATCGGCGACTGGGACATCGTGTTCCTCGACGAGCCCACCAACCACCTCGACGTGGAGGGCATCTCGTGGCTCGCCGAGCACGTCAAGAAGCGGTGGCCCGCGGGCCAAGGCGCCTTCGTCGTGGTGACGCACGACCGGTGGTTTCTCGACGAGGTGTGCACGGCGACGTGGGAGGTGCACGACCGCGTGGTGGAGCCCTTCGAGGGCGGGTACGCGGCGTACGTGCTGCAGCGGGTGGAGCGCGACCGGATG
This sequence comes from Antiquaquibacter soli, assembly GCF_030580675.1. Taxonomy (GTDB): domain Bacteria; phylum Actinomycetota; class Actinomycetes; order Actinomycetales; family Microbacteriaceae; genus Rhodoglobus; species Rhodoglobus soli. The sequence goes on from NZ_JAUQUB010000004.1 coordinate 21,396, forward strand.
GCCGCGGCATCCGAGGCGAAGCGGCAGAACCTCATGCGCAAGGAGCTCGCGTGGTTGCGCCGCGGAGCGCCGGCGCGCACGAGCAAGCCGAAGTTCCGCATCGACGCGGCGAACCAGCTCATCGAGAACGAGCCGCCCGCCCGCGACTCCGTCAGCCTCGCGAGCATGGCGATGCAGCGGCTCGGCAAGGACGTCGTCGACCTCGAGAACGTGTCGGTGTCGTTCGGCGAGAGGCACGTGCTGCGGGATGTCACCTGGCGTATCGCCCCCGGCGAGCGCACGGGCATCCTAGGGGTCAACGGCGCCGGCAAGTCGACGCTGCTCGCCCTCGTCGCCGGCACTCTGCAGCCGACGACCGGCCGGGTCAAGCGCGGCAAGACCATCAACGTGGCGGTGCTGACGCAGCAGCTCGACGAGCTCCGCGACGTGTGGGACGACCGCGTGAGCGACGTCATCGGGCGACTGCGCCGAACGTATGTCACGGGCGGCAAGGAGCTCACCCCGGGCCAGCTGCTCGAGCGGCTCGGCTTCACGAGCGCGCAGCTGAGCACGCCGGTCAAGGATCTCTCGGGCGGGCAGAAGCGCAGGCTGCAGCTCCTGCTCATCCTGCTCGACGAGCCGAACGTGCTCATCCTCGACGAGCCGACGAACGACCTCGACACCGACATGCTCGCCGCGATCGAGGATCTGCTCGACGGCTTTCCCGGCACCCTCCTCGTCGTCAGCCACGACCGCTACCTCATCGAGCGCGTCACCGACCAGCAGTACGCGGTAATCGGCGGCATGCTCCGCCACCTCCCGCGAGGCGTCGACCAGTACCTCGAGCTTCGCGCCAACGGGCTCGGGTCATCTCCCGCGCGCGCAGCGGCAGCTGCGCCCGCGGAGGGCACTTCGGCGCCCCCGTCCCTGGGTGGCGCCGAGTTGCGCGCCCTGCAGAAGGAGGAGCAGTCCTTGTCGCGACGGCTGGAGAAGCTCGCCACTCAGCGCGAGGCCATCCACACACGCATGGCGGAGCACGACCAGTCCGACTATGCGGGAATCTCCGCGCTCGCGGAGGAGCTCCGCGCCCTCGAGACGGAGGTCTCGGCGGCGGAGGACCGCTGGCTCGAGGTCTCGGAGCGGCTCGGCTGAGCGCGCGGCGCTCGGCCACTAGGCTCGCTGTCGTGCACGCCGCCTCCGCTCGAATCGCCGGTATCGGCATCCACCTCCCGGAGACGGTCCGCACCACCGAGCAGACCGAGCGCGACCTTCGCGCGGGCAACCCGCGCCTGAAGCTCGCGACGGGGCTGGTGCGTCGGATGACGGGCGTCGAGCGAGTGCACGTGCGGCCGGAGGGCTGGCACACGTCGGACCTCGCGGTCGCGGCATCCCGCGCGGCGCTCGCCGAGTCGCCGGGCGAGCCGGATCTGCTGATCTTCGCGAGCGCGAGCCAGGACCTCATCGAGCCGGCGACGAGCCACATCGTCGCCGCGAAACTCGGTTTCACCTGCCCGGTGATGGACGTCAAGAACGCGTGCAACTCGGTCATTAACGCCATGCAGGTCGCCGAGGCGCTCATCGCGGGCGGGCAGTACCGCCGCGTGCTCATCGCGAGCGGCGAGCAGCCCTCGCACGGCGTGCGCTGGAGCCTGAAGGATCACGCGCAGTTCATCCGCTCCTTCCCCGGCTACACGATGAGCGACGGGGGTGCGGCCGTGATCCTCGAGGCGACGGATGACCCGGCGACGGGCATCCTGGACTCCAGCTTCGTGGCGGTCTCGAAGCACTGGGAGATCGGCACGCTCCCGACCGGCGGGTCGATGAACCCGCGCAGCATCGAGCACGCCTACTTCGACATGGACGGTGCGGGACTGCAGAAGGCGTTCCTGGAGCTCGGCCCGGAGCCGGTGCTGGCGCTGCTCGAGCGCAACGGCCTGACGTGGAGCGACTTCGACCTCGTCGCCATCCACCAGGTCGCGCTGCCCTACCTGCCGCCCATCTTCGAGCGGCTCGGCGTCGCCGACGACAAGTCGGTCATCACGATCGCCGACCACGGCAACCTCGCCTCGGTGACGCTCCCGCTGCAGCTGTCGATCGCGCGGGAGCGCGGGATGGTCGGTCCCGGAAGCCTCGTGCTCCTCATCGGCCTCGCCGGCGGTATCTCGCTCGGGCTCATGGTGGTGCGGCTGTAGCGGCGACTCAGCCGACGTGAGGAAGTCTGCTAGTTTGGTGTGAATCCGCCTGCACCGAAGGGTCCGACGCATGTCCGCACGCCGAACCACTGCTCGATTCGCTCTCGCCACCGCCGTCGTGGCGAGCCTCGCCTTCGCCGGGGCCGCGGCTCCCGCGATCGCGGTCACCGAGACCGGCGGCCTCTGGTCGGCCACCGATCGCACCGCCGGGAACAACCTCGTGCAGCTGAGCAAGACCGACGCCGCCGCCACGAACCTGGGCGCGCCGGTCGACGACATCTACTACACCTCGGTCGAGGTGGTCGACGGCGTCGGCTACGCCATCGGCGCCGACTACGACGAGGAGCTGCCCTTCGTTGCGACCTGGGACATCGCGACGGGCGCGGTCCTCAGCAGTGTGGTGGCCTCCGGCGCAGGTGGGGCGACCCTCGTCGCCGAGTTCTACGCTCTCGACGCTCGCGCCGACGGCACGCTGCTCGCCTACGCCCGCCTCGACGTCGAGGGCTCCGTCAGCATGTACCTCACCTCGGTCGACCCGGTGACCGGAGTCGTCACGCCCATCGTCGATCTCGACTCCCTCGACGAAGACCTCTACTTCGAGGGCATCGCCACGAATCCCGTCGACGGCGTCACCTACCTCCTCGCCGACCTGGACGACGGCCTCCCCGGCACGGTCGCTTTCGACTTCGACACGCTGACGATCGGCGAGCTCGTTCAGTACCCGGCGGTGGCGGCCTCCCTTGGTGGCGGCTACTACTCGGAGGGCGACTTCGACGCCGACGGCGTGCTGTGGTTCACGTACAACGATGGCGTCTCGCGGACTAGCGGCCCGGTCGACGTCGCCGTGGATGCCGTCGAGGTCGGAACCCCCGCGGTCGAGAGCAAGGCGATCACGGTTACGGGAACCGGACCCTACCCGGAGCAGCTTGCGGCTACCGGCCTCGAGGTCGCCCCGGTCGCCGGTGGTGCCGCACTCCTCCTCGCCCTCGGTGGAGCGCTTCTCATCGCCCGCCGCCGCGCACTCGCCTAGCGCCACCTGATCCCGCTGCCGTCGCCCCGCTAGGGTGGCTGTCGTGCAGCGGCTCGCGGTGGTGGTCCCCGTCTTCAACGAGGCGGCGGGCATCCTGCCGACACTGGAGGCGCTCGCCGCCCAGCGCGACGCGGACTTCGATGCGGTGTTCGTCGACAACGGGTCGACGGATGACTCGGCCCGCATCATCCTGGACTTCGCCCGCGACCACGGCCTCGACCGGTGGCGCGTGATCGAGGAGGCGCAGAAGGGAACGGGCGCGGCCGCGGACTCGGGCATGCGCGCCGCGATCGCGGCGGGAGCGACGCTCCTCGCCCGCACCGACGCCGACTGCCTGCCGCGCGAGGACTGGACCGAAGCCGTGCGGCGCTCCCTCACGACGGGCGGGCTGCGACTCGTCGGCGGCGAGCTCGTGCCCCGTCGCGACGAGGGGCTGTCGTGGGCGACCCGAACGCTCCTGCGCGCAGCGGTGCATCTCGCGGAGGCGTTCGGTCGCATCCGGCCCGGCAACCGCGACCCCGCGTACCTCGGCCCGTACATGATGGCCGCCGGCTGCAACGTCGGGATCACCGCGGAGCTCTACGAGGCGGCGGGCGGGTTCCCGCGCACGGCGATCGAGGACCTTCACGAGGACCGTGCGCTCGTCAACGCGGTGCGCCGCATCACGAACCGCTATGCGCGCCGCGGCGACGTCGTCGTGTTCGGGTCGTCGCGCCGGGTGAACGCGTGGGGGCTCAAGAACACGCTGCTCTGGTACAAGGACCACGCGTACCGGCCGGATCACGTGGACATCCGGTGAGGGCGGGCGAGCGGTGACCGACCTCGCGCAGCGCTGGGAGGACCGCGTCATGCGGGCCGCGCATCCGATCGCGTTCCCCGCACTGCTGGCGTCGTCGCGCCCGGTTCAGCGAGTCCCCGGCCTCGGCGTGCTCGTGCGCGACGCCGCACTCCTGCGCGACGTGCTCATGGATTCCGAGCACTTCACGAAGAACGGACCCGGCGCCCCGAGCGACCTGTGGACGCCCGTGCTCGGCCCTTCCGTGCTGCTCAACATGGAGGGCGCCGACCATCTCGCGCTGCGCCGCCGGCTCGCGCCGCTGTTCAGCCCCGCCTACGTGGGCGCTCTCGTCGAGGCATCCCTCGCCACGTCTATGGCGGCGCTCACCCGCCGACTGAGCGCGGGGGAGCGCGTCGACGTCGTAGCGGAGGCGAAGCGCAACGCGAGTGCGATGATCAGCCAGCTCGTGGGCCTGCGGGCGGAGGCGGTCGACGACTCGCTGTTCCGCCGGGTGTCGTCGATCACGCGGGTCGTGCGGCTGTCGCGCCCCCGACTGACCGCTCGCCAGGCTGCAGAGGCCCGGGCGGTGCTCGCGGAGCTGACGGCCCACGCCCGGGACGCCTACCGTGCGGGTGACGAGTCGACGGTGCCGGGACGGATGCGCGCCCTCGACCTCGGCGAGCGCGAGGCGATGGGCGCCGTCGGGGCCTTCGTGCTCACCGGCACCGAGACCCTCGTCTCCTACGTGCCGCGGCTCATCGCCCTCCTGTCGGATTCGGGTTGGATGCCCCGGCTCGCGGCCGACCGGGCCGGGGTGGAGCCCGCCATCGCCGAGGGGCTGCGCGTCACCACCCCGTCGCCGGTGATGCTGCGCAGTGCGACGGCGGACGCGTCGATCGGCGGAGTCCGGGTGCGGGCGGGGGAGCGCGTCATCCTCGCGACGTTCGCGGCGAACCGCGCGCTCGGCGGTTTCGATCCCGAGGCCAACCCGGCGGCGTCGCTCAAGCAGCTGTGGTTCGGCGCGGGCAGCCACTACTGCCTCGGTGCGCCGCTCGCGATGGCCCAGGTGCGCGCGACCCTCGACGCGGTGCTCGACGCGGGAGGGGCCGCCGTGGTCGACCGGGCTCCGGCGCGCGGGGTGCTCATCCCCTCGTACGAGCGGTTGGTGGTGGCGCGGTGACCGACCTCCTCCAGGCCGTGCTCGCCGCGTGCGAGCGCACGCCGGACGCCCCCGCGATGACGTTCCGGAGGAAGACACTCCGCTACGGGGAGCTCCGCGACCGGGTGCTCGGCGTGTCGTCCTCCCTTCGGACGCTCGGGCTCGAGCCCGGCGACCGGGTGCTGTTCTCGATCCGCCCGGGTGTCGAGGCGGTGACCCTCGCCCTCGCGATCATCCATGCGGGCGGCACCGTCGTATTCGCGGACCCGGGTGCCGGCGAGGCGATGTTCCGGGCGCGGTCGGCGCTCGCGGCGCCGCGGTGGGTCGCGGCGGAGTCGCTGCTGTACGCGGCATCCTCGGGTCCCCTGCGGAGGATCGCGCGCCGCCGCGGCATCGAGCTCCCCGACTACGCCGCGGTCGTGCCGGATGCCCGGCACGTGTACTCCGGGAGGTGGCTGCCGGGGGTGCCGCGGTCGTCGGTGTCGTTGAGGTCACTCGTCGACCGACGCCCGGGACGGGCGTCGGCGCTGGCGTCGCGGCAGAGGCCAGAAATGGCCTCTGCCGCCAGTTCCAGTGCGTTGATCATCTTCACGAGCGGCACCACCGATGCCCCCAAGGCCGTCGTCCACTCGCGCGAGTCGCTCGGCACCGGCCTCGACGACTTCGCGACCGCGGTCGGCTTCGTGCCGGGGGAGCGGGTGCTCACCGATCAGCTCATGGTGGGCATCCCGGCCCTCATCGCGGGGGCGCACTGGGAGCTCCCGCCGCCCGGGCTCGACCCCGGAGCGACTCCCGAGAAGTACCTCGATCTCCTGCCGCGAGCCGACGTGCTGTTCGCGGTTCCCGCCGCGCTCGACGCGCTGCTGCGGATGCTCGACTCCCACCCCGACCGCACCCCCGAGTTGCGCGCGCTCGTGCTCGGCGGCGCACCCGTGCTCCGCCCGCTCCTCGAGCGGGTGCGCGAGCGCTTCCCGCGCACGGCCGTGCGCGCGGTCTACGGCATGACCGAGATCCTGCCCGTCGCGGTCGCGGACGGGGACGAGAAGCTCGCGTTCGCCGGCGAGGGCGACTTCGTGGGCCGAGTCGTGCCCTCGGTCGCGGCGCGGATCGCCGACGGGGAGCTCGTGGTGTCAGGGGCGGGGCTCGCGCAGTACCTCGGCCGGCCACCGCACGGAGAGCTGCGCACCGGCGACCTCGCGAGCCTCGACGGCGATCGCCTCGTACTCGCGGGTCGCGCGAAGGACATGTTCATCCGCGGCACGACCAACGTGTACCCCGGGCTCTATGAGCCGGTGATCGCGGGGCTGCCGGGCGTCCGCGCGGCGGCGCTCGCGGGCATCCCCGACGCGATCGGCGACGACGAACTCGTGCTCGCCCTCGTGCTCGACGGCACGACGGTCGAGTCGGTGCGGGACGCCCTGCCCGGCCTCATCGACGCGGCCGTGCTGCCCGACCGCATCGTCGAGGTCGACGAGCTCCCCACCCAGGGACGCAGCGCGAAGCTGGACCGCGCCGAGCTCGCGAGGAGGCTCTCGTGAGGGTCGCAGTGACGGGCGCCAGCGGGTTCGTCGGGGGAGCGGTCGCGACGGCGCTCGTCGCGCGCGGCCACGACGTCATCGGCTTCGGCCGCCGCCCGGAGGGCTGGTCGGGCGGCCGCTACGAGCAGTGGGACATCGCGCACGGCCCGCACGGCGCACCCGTCGACGCGGTCGTCCACAGCGCCGCCCTCGCCGACGACTGGGCGAGCCCCGGCGACGCCATGCTCGCCAATCGCATCGGCACGCGCAATGTGGTCGCGAGCTTTCCCGACGCCCGCATCGTGCACGTCTCGACCTCGAGCGTCTACGACGCCTTCGCGCCGAACGTGCGCGTGACGGAGGATGCGCCGCTCCCGACCCGGTACCTGAGCGCCTACTCCGAGTCGAAGGCCGCCGCCGAGCTCGAACTGCCGCCGGACGCCGTCATCCTGCGCCCGCACGCTGTCTACGGGCCGGGCGACACGACGCTGCTCCCGCGGGTGCTCGACGGGATCCGGGGGAGGCGCCTCGTGCTCCCCGAAGGAGCGCGCGTGCGGCACACGCTCACCCACATCGACAATCTCGTGCTCGCCGTCGAGCTCGCCCTCACCGGGCCCGCGGGCGTGTACAACGTCGGGGACGACACCGAAGTGCTGCTGTCGGCGGTTCTGCAGGAGTTCCTCGTGCGTCGCGGGCGGGGGGATGTCTCGATCGCGAGCATCCCGTACGGCGCGGCGTTCGCCGTGGCCGGAGTTCTCGAGCGCTCCGCGCGGATCGCCCGGCGGCGACCGCGCCTCACCCGCTACGCGGTGAGCCAGCTCGGGCTCGAGCGCACCCTCGACCTCACGAAGGCGAGGCAGGCGCTCGGGTACCGCCCGGGACCCACCTCGCTCGCCGGGGCGGAGGACTGGTAACAGTACAGCCAGCGCTGTACTATCGGAGCATGCTCACGGTCGCCTCTCGCCTCGACGTCATGCGCCGACTCGGCAAGGCGATGGCGGACCCCACCCGGTCGCACATCCTGCTGCGGCTCCTCGACGGACCGGCCTACCCGGCGGGCCTCGCCGATGAGTTCGGCCTCACCCGGCAGAACGTCTCCAACCACCTCGCGTGCCTGCGGGACTGCGGCATCGTCGTCGCCGAGCCCGAGGGGCGCCAGAGCCGCTACGAGATCTCCGACCCGCTCCTCGCGCACGCGCTGCGCGAGCTCGTCTCGGTCGTCCTCGAGATCGACGAGAACGCCTCCACTCACGAGCCCGCGGTCGCGGAGGAGTGCTGCTGATGATCGCGGTGCTCGCCGACTCCCGCCGCGAGGCGCTGCGGCGGCGGATCCGACTCATCGTCGCCGGCACCATCGCGTACAACGCCATCGAGGCGGTCGTCGCGATCTCCGCGGGGGCGACCGCGTCATCCGCCGCCCTCATCGGGTTCGGCCTCGACTCGGTCGTCGAGGTGCTGAGCGCCGCCGCCGTCGCCTGGCAGTTCACCCGCCGAGAACCGGAGCGCTGGGAGAGGCCGACCCTGCGCGTCATCGCGGTGTCGTTCTTCCTGCTCGCCGCCTACGTGGCCGTGAGCGCTGTGCTCGCCCTCGCCGGAGTGACGCGTGCCGAGCACAGCGCAGTCGGTCTCGTCCTCACGGCGGTGAGCGTCGCCGTCATGCCGCTGCTGTCCCTCGCGGAGTACCGCACCGGCCGCGAGCTCGGCTCGGCGACCGCCGTCGCGGACTCGCGCCAGACTCTGATCTGCGCGGCGCTCTCGGTGGCCGTGCTCGTCGGCCTTGCCCTCAACACCCTGCTCGGCTGGTGGTGGGCCGACTCCGTCGCCGCGCTCGTGATCGTCGTGTTCGCCGTGCGCGAGGGCATCGAGGCGTGGAGAGGAGACTCATGCGCGACCTCGGTCGGGATGATCCTCGAGGGCGACCACGAGCACGACGACGATCACAACGAGGGGGCGCGCGCGTGAGCCACGACCACGATCACGGAGCGGCCTCGACGGGCCGCGGCCGCATCGCGATCGCGCTCGCCATCACCGCGAGCGTCTTCGTCGCCGAGATCGTCGGCGCGGTCATCACCGGGTCGCTCGCCCTGCTCGTGGATGCGGCGCACATGCTCACCGACGCCGGCGGTCTCGTGATCGCGCTCACCGCCGCGACCCTCGCCCGCCGTCCGGCCACCGAGCGCCGCACGTGGGGCTGGCAGCGCGCCGAGGTGCTCGGAGCGACCGCCCAAGCCGCGGTGCTGCTGGCTGTGGGGGTGTTCGTCGTCATCGAGGCGGTGCGCCGCTTCTGGGAGCCGCCGGAGATCGCCGCGCCCGAGCTCATCGTGTTCGGCGTCATCGGGCTCGTCGCCAACATCGCCTCCATAGCGGTGCTCGCGTCCGATCGGGCGTCGAGCTTCACCCTCCGCGCCGCGTTCCTCGAGGTGCTCAATGACGCGCTCGGGTCCGTTGCCGTCATCGTCGCGGCGGTCGTCATCTGGCTCACCGGATTCCAGGCGGCGGATGCGATTGCCGCCGTGCTCATCGGGGTCCTCATCGTGCCGCGCGCGATCATCCTGCTGCGGGACACCGCCAACGTGCTGCTCGAGGCCACCCCGAAGGGGCTCGACCTCGGGGCCGTGCGCGAGCACCTCCTCGACGTGCCGCACGTGCAATCGGTCCACGACCTGCACGCGACGCAGATCGCGACGGGCCTGCCGGTGCTCACCGCCCACGTCGTCGTCGACGACGAGTGCTTCTACGACGGCCACGCGCCGCGGATGCTCGACCAGCTCCAGGCGTGCGTCGCCCAGCACTTCCCCGTGCAGATCGAGCACTCCACGTTCCAGCTCGAGCGGGCGGCGCACGGCGAGCACGAGCATCCGACCCACGATTGAGTGCGGACTGATTTGACGAGCCCGAGCGGACCCCGCTACGGTCGGCTCATGGAATTCCGCTGGTATGCGTATGAGGTTGGCTCTGGAGGGGCCGTCTTCGCACGCTGACGCACAGCACTCCAGAGCCAACAGGCAGACCACGACGGTCTGCCTTTCGTCATTAAGACGGCGGTTGGCCAGGGGTCGCCCGCCGGGAAACGGATCGCCCCATGACCACCACCCGCAATCAGCGAGTGACCTCGTTCACGACACTTCCCTCGCCCGCGGCGCTGCGCGACGAGCTGCCGCTGAGCGAGGCCAACGAGGAGCTCGTGAACCGCTCGCGCGCCGAGGTGGAGCACATCCTCTCCGGTGAGGACGATCGCCTGCTCGTCGTCGTCGGGCCGTGCTCGGTGCACGACCCGGTCGCCGCGCTCGACTACGCCCGCCGCCTCGCCCCGCTCGCCGCCGAGCTCTCCGACGACCTCCTCGTCGTCATGCGCGTGTACTTCGAGAAGCCGCGCTCGAACGGCGGCTGGAAGGGGCTCATCAACGACCCCGGTCTCGACGGGTCGCACGACGTCGTCCGCGGCTTGCGCACGGCGCGCCGTCTGCTGACGGACGTCCTCGATGAGGGGCTGCCGATCGCGTGCGAGTTCCTCGAGCCGGTGAGCCCGCAGTACATCGCCGACGCCGTCTCGTGGGGCGCGATCGGCGCGCGCACGACCGAGAGCCAGGTCCACCGGCAGCTCGCGTCAGGCCTCTCGATGCCGGTCGGGTTCAAGAACGGCATGGACGGCGACCTCCAGTCGGCGATCGACGGCTGCCTCGTCGCCCGACGCGGCCAGGTCTTCTTCGGGGCGGACGACTCGGGAGCGGCGGCCGTCGTCGCCACGACGGGCAACCCGGCCACCCACCTCGTGCTCCGCGGTGGTAAGAGCGGACCGAACTACTCGCCCGAGCACGTGGCCGACGCGGCCGCGAAGGGCGAGCGGGCGGGCATCCCCACCCGCATCGTCGTCGACGCGAGCCACGCCAACAGCAACAAGGACCACGTGCGCCAGGCGGTGGTCGCCCGCGAGATCGCGCAGCGGCTCGCGGATGCCCCCGCCCTCGCCGGGGTGATGCTCGAGAGCTTCCTCGAGCCGGGCCGCCAGGAGCTGACCGACGAGTCCCGCGAGCGCCTCGTCTACGGCCAGTCGGTGACGGATGCGTGCCTCGGCTGGGATGACACGGCCGACCTGCTGAGGGAGCTGGCCGCGGCATCCCGCTCCCGCCGTCGCGTGCCTAGCGCTGCTTCCGCACGATGAGCGACCGGTAGGCGGGGATGAGCACTCGCTTGCCGTACTCTCGCGATACGATCTCGAACGGGCGGCCATCCCCGATGAGCAGGGTCAGCACGGCGTCGAGCTCGGCGCGGGCGAGCGGTCCGCCGAGGCACAGGTGCCGCCCCGCCCCGAACCACAGCTGGCGGTTCTGGGGGATGTAGGGCCGGTCGACGCGGTACTCGCCGGCGAGGTTGTTGGCGGTCCAGGTGAGCACCATGATGCGCTCGCCGGCCTTCAGGGTGTGCTTTCCGATCGTGAGGTCGGCGAGCACGGAGCGCCCGATGAGCGGAGCGGGCGAGGTGACGCGCAGCGCCTCGCGCACCGCGTTCTCGCGCCATGCCGAGTTCTCGATGAGACGGTGCTGCTCGCCCGTGTCGTAGAGCAGGGCGGCCATCCGCGCCATCGCGGAGGCCGCCGTCTCCGTGCCCGCGACCATGAGGAGCGTCGAGAGCCCCTTCGTCTCGGTGACCGAGAGGCCGAGGTCGCGGCAGCGGCCGATGATCGTGTCGCCTGACGCCGACTCGAACGCGGCGTCGATGTGCCCCGTGAGCCGCTCGACGACCTCGCGGGCGATCGCGATCTTCTCGGGCGGCAGCACCGTGTCCGCGGTCGTGCCGAGGGCGATGGATGCGAGTTCCTCGCCGGTCTCGAAGATCTCGCGGTACGCGGCATCCCCTCGCGAGCGGTCCACCGGCAGACCCAGGAGCGAGACGACCATCTGCCCGACGAGCACGCGCGACAGGTCGGCGAGGTCGAGCTCCTCGCCCGCCTCGAACTGCGCGCGCCCGGCATCCAGCCGACCGTCCCACGCGTGGGAGACGAACGCGACGCTCGTCTTCTCGGTGAAGAGCTCGCGGCTGCGAGTGCGCAGGTCGTGGTGGCCGGGGCCGTCGAACAGGTCGTACACCCAGTCCCCGAGGATCTGCGCCCACAAGTGGCCGACCCCGCCCTCGCTGAGGAGGGTGAAGTGGTCCGGGTCGGTGAGCACCGCGCGGGCGGTGAGCGGGTCGGCGGTGATCCAGCCGAGGCCCGGCACCTTGAGGAGCGGGCGGGCGAGCATCCCGAGCCAGTTCAGGTAGGGCAGGGCGGGGCGCGCCGCGCTCAGCAGCCGGTGCTCGTGGGCGCGGGCGCTGAGGCCGAAGCCGTCGAGCACGGGGTTGAGCACTCGCTCGCGAGTGGGGGCGATGAGGTCCTCTGCTACCGGCACGCCGCTAATCTAACGGCATGGACGACGTCCGCTCACGATATCGCCGCATCTTCGACGACGGCAGCAACACCGAGCGCATGGTGTTCTTCAGCGACGCCGTCTTCGCGATCGCGATGACCCTGCTCGTCATCGACCTCCAGGTGCCCGAGGACCACAGCGGCACCTCGGGGGAGGTGCTTCTCGACAGCATTCCCGGCTTCGTCGCGTACGCGCTGTCGTTCACGATCATCGCGATCAACTGGGTCGGCCATTACCGCCGCTACCGCGTGATCAAGAACCACGACGGACGGCTGCTGCTGCTCAACCTCGTGCTGCTGTTCTTCGTGGCGCTACTGCCCTTCCCGACGAGCCTCCTGAGCTCGTACAGCGGGGAGGCGCCGGCCGTCGTGCTCTACGCCTTCGTCGTCGGGTTGCTGAGCATGCTCCAGTGGGCCTCGTGGCAGTACGCCTACCGCAAGGGCTTCGTCGGCACCGAGGTGGACGAGGGGCTCTTCCGGTGGGTGCGCCTCAACCAGCTCACGACCCCGATCGTGTTCTGGGCGTCCATCCCGATCGCGCTGCTGTGGGACGGGCAGGCGGCGATGTGGTCGTGGTTCGCGCTGTTCCCGGTGAACTTCGTCGCGGGGCAGCTCTCGAAGCGATACTAGGACTGCGGGTCGGCGGGCTCGTCGAAGTCGAGGCTCAGCTTGCGCAGCAGCGCGCTGAGGCGCTCCTGGTCGGCAGCGCTGAGCCGCTCGAGAAGCTCGGACTCGGCGGCGAGCAGCGTGCTGATCGCGGCGTCCACGCGCTCCCGCCCGCCGGGAGTCATGACGACGAGGATGCCCCGGCCGTCGTTGGGGTCCGTGCGCCGTTCCACGAGCCCCCGCTCCACGAGTCGGTCGATGCGGTTCGTCATCGTGCCGCTCGAGACGAGGGTCTGCTGCAGGAGCGCCTTGGGGGAGAGCTGGTAGGGCGCTCCCGCCCGGCGGAGCGCGGAGAGCACGTCGAACTCCCAGAGCTCCAGGTCGGATGCCGCGAACGCCGTCTTCCGGGCCCGCTCGAGGTGTCGCGCCAGCCGGCCGACGCGGCTCAGCACCTGCAACGGCGAGAAGTCGAGGTCGGCGCGCTCGCGCGACCACGCTTCGACGATGCGGTCGACTTCGTCGCTGGCGGGCATCCCACAATTATCTCGTCATCGAGCTAGTTTCGCGGGGCTGACCCGCTCCGCCTCCAGGATTCGAACCTAGACCTCACAGCTCCAAAGGCTGTCGTGCTGCCATTACACCAAGGCGGACCGCGCGATTCGCGCGCCCTCCAGTCTGCCAGAGGGCGTGCACCGACTGGCTCCAGGCGAGCAGAATGGGCCCATGCAGTCGTTCTTCGAGGCAGTGGCCCTCGCGTTCGAGGTGGCCGGGGTGGGGGCGATGGTGCTCGGCATCCTCGTGGCGGCGATCCTCGGCATTCGCAGCCTCGTGCGCACTCGCGACGGGCGCGCCGCGTTCACGACGTTGCGCGACTCCATCGGGCTCGCGATCCTGCTCGGGGTCGAGATCCTCGTCGCCGCGGACCTCGTGCGGACCGTGACATCCACGCCGTCGCTCACCGACGCGCTCGTGCTCGCGATCATCGTGCTCATCCGCACCGTGCTGAGCTTCTCGCTGCAGATCGAGATCGAGGGGGTCGCCCCGTGGAAGCGTGCGCTGCTGCCCGCCGCGGCCCAGATCGCGGGGCGTGCTCGCGGCCGCGGAACGGGCTCGACAGCGGCGCCGGAGTCCGACGCGGCAGAATAGTCGCATGACCCAGAACCTCGCCGTCGTCGTGCTCGCCGCAGGGCAGGGGACGCGGATGAAGTCCTCGCGCCCCAAGGTGCTCCACTCGCTCGCGGGCCGCAGCCTCATCGGCCACGTGCTCGCGACCGCCGCCGAGCTGTCGCCCGCGCACATCGTCGCCGTCGTGCGGCACGAGCGGGAGGCCGTCGTCGCGACGGTCTCGGAGATCATGCCCGGCGCGATCATCGTCGACCAGGACGACGTGCCCGGCACGGGTCGCGCCGTCGAGGTCGCGATCGAGGCGCTTCCCGCCGATTTCGACGGCGATGTCGTCGTGGTCTCCGGCGACGTGCCCCTCCTGGATGCCGAGACCCTCGCCGCGCTCATCGAGTCGCACCGCGCTGCCGCGGCATCCGCGACCCTGCTCTCGGCGATCATGGAGGACGCCACGGGGTACGGCCGAGTTATCCGGGCCGACGACGACTCGCTCGACCGCATCGTGGAGCAGAAGGACGCGAGCCCCGAGGAGCTCGCGGTGACGGAGGTCAATTCGGGCACCTACGTGTTCCGGCTGACAGCCCTGCGCTCGCAGCTGCCGCTCGTCTCCACGCAGAACGCTCAGGGCGAGAAGTACCTCACCGACGTCATCGGGCTGCTGCGCCGGGCCGGCGAGCAGGTCGCCGCGATGCCCGTCGCCGACGGCTGGCGCGTCGCCGGCGTCAACGACCGCGTGCAGCTCGCGGAGGCCGCGCGCCGACTCAACCAGCTCATCGTGCGCAAGTGGCAGCTCGAGGGCGTCACCGTGCAGGACCCGGCGTCGACGTGGATCGACGCCGACGTCACCCTCTCGCCCGACGTCGAGCTGCTGCCCGACACCCAGCTCAAGGGCGCCACGATCGTGGGCGAGGGCGCCATCATCGGCCCCGACACGACGCTCGTCGACACGGAGGTCGGCCCCGGCGCGACGGTTCGGCGCACGGATGCCACGCTCGCCGTCATCGGGGAGAACGCGACCGTCGGCCCGTGGGCGTACCTGCGCCCGGGCACCTACCTTGGCGCGGGGGGCAAGATCGGTACCTTCGTGGAGACGAAGAACTCGACGATCGGCGCGAGCAGCAAGGTGCCGCACCTCTCCTACATCGGCGACACGACGATCGGCGACCACACCAACATCGGCGCCGGCGCGATCACGGCCAACTACGACGACGTCGAGAAGCACAAGACGGTCATCGGCTCGCACGTGCACTCCGGTTCGCACACCGTGTTCGTCGCCCCGGTCACGGTCGGCGACGGCGCGAAGACGGGGGCGGGCACCGTGGTGCGCAAGGATGTCCCGCCCGGCGCCCTCGCCATCACCGTCGCCCCCCAGCGCAACCGGGAGAACTGGGTGCAGGAGAACCGCGCGGGCACCGACTCCGCGAAGGCGGCGGACGAGGCATCCGGCGACTGAGTAGCCCATGTGCTACATCCGGCGTATGCTCGACAGATGAGCAGCGTCGGACTTCGTGAACTGAAGCAGAACCCCAGCGAGGTGATCGCGCGCGCCGAGGCCGGCGAGACGATCACCGTGACCGTGCAGGGGCGGCCCGCCGCGTTGATCACACCGCTCGCACCCCGTCGGAAACGCTGGGTCAGCGCGGAGGAGCTGAGCGCTGCTCTGGCGAGCATTCCGCCGGACACGACCGGGTGGTACGAGGAATGGTACGAGTCCCGTAACGACGACCCGATCGAGGATCCGTGGGAGCGACGTCGGTGATCCTTCTCGACACCTCTGTCCTCCTCGCCCCACCGTCGCACTGGCCCGGCGCAATTCTCGGTTCGAGCACCATATGTTTGGCCGAGCTCCAGTTCGGCGTGCAGAAGGCTCCCACAGCGGCGATTCGCGCTCAGCGCACCCGAGCCGTCGCAACGTATCGCTCGATATTCGAGTGGATTCCGTTCGAGGAACCGGATGCGGAGAACTACGGGGTGCTCGCCGCTCGCGTCGCCCCCAGGCGCCCCGCGCATGCCCGGACCAAGGACATTCTGATTGCCGCACAGGCGCTCACGCTGGGAGTTCCGCTCCTCACCCGTAACGTGCGCGACTTCGACCTCGTCAGCGACCTCGTCGAGATCCTCGACGGAAACGTGTGACCCCGACTCGATAGAATCACTGGTACGGCGTCGTACGGCAGGAAGCGGGAGCAGTGTCCGAGATCAAGATCACCGGTGAGAAGAGGCTGGTGATCGTCTCAGGGCGGGCTCACCCGCAGCTCGCAGTGGACATCGCCGCGGAGCTCGGCGCCGACCTGGTGCACACGGATGCCCGTACCTTCGCCAACGGCGAGATCTACGCCCGGTACGACGAGTCGGTTCGCGGGTGCGACGCCTTCGTCATCCAGTCGCACACGAGCCCCATCAACGAGTGGCTCATGGAGCAGCTGATCATGGTGGATGCCCTCAAGCGGGCATCCGCCAAACGCATCACCGTCGTCTCCCCGTTCTACCCGTACGCCCGCCAGGACAAGAAGGGCCGCGGTCGCGAGCCGATCAGCGCCCGGCTCGTCGCGGACCTGTACAAGGCCGCCGGCGCCGACCGCATCATGAGCGTCGACCTGCACGCGGCCCAGATCCAGGGCTTCTTCGACGGGCCCGTCGACCACCTCTTCGCCATGCCGGTGCTGCTCGAGCACTTTCAGAAGCAGCTCGAGCCCTCCACTCTGACGGTCGTGAGCCCGGACATGGGCCGGGTGCGCGTCGCCGACATCTGGAGCGACAAGCTCGGCGCGCCGCTCGCGATCATCCACAAGCGCCGCGACCCGCTCGTTCCGAACCAGGTCTCCGTGCACGAGATCGTTGGCGAGGTCGAGGGGCGCGTGTGCCTCATCGTGGACGACCTCATCGACACCGGTCGCACGATCGTCAAGGCGGCCGAGGCGCTCAAGGCCAACGGCGCGACGGGCGTCGTCGTCGCGGCGACGCACGCGGTGTTCTCCGACCCGGCGACGGACCTGCTGCAGAGCGACTTCATCGACTCCGTGGTCGTCACCGACACCCTGCCGGTCCCCGAGGAGAAGCGGTGGGAGCGCCTCACGGTGCTGCCGATCGCACCGCTCATCGCCCGCGCCATCCACGAGGTCTTCGACGACGGGTCCGTGACGAGCATGTTCGACGGGGCGGCCTAGATGTCGTACGCCGACCGCCCCTGGGTCTCGTCCTACGCCGAGGGGGTTCCGGCCGACATCGAGGTGCCCTCGGGCTCCCTCTACGACCTCGTCGCCGCATCCGCGAAGGAGTTCGGCCCGAATGTCGCACTCGAGTTCTTCGGGCGGGAGACGACGTACGCCGACATGCTCGATCAGATCGACCGGGCGGCCGAGGGCCTGCGCCTGCTCGGTGTGCAGAAGGGCGACCCGGTCGCCCTCGTCCTCCCGAACTGCCCGCAGCACATCGTCGCGTTCTACGCCATCCTGCGCCTCGGAGCGATCGTCGTCGAGCACAACCCGCTCTACACGCCGCGGGAGCTGCGGCACCAGTTCGAGGACCACGGCGCGCGCTTCGTGATCACCTGGGACAAGGTCGTCGCCACCCTCCAGGACTTCCCCTCGGATGTCGCGGTCGAGACGATCATCTCCGTCGACATCACCCGCGCGATGCCGTTCACCACTCGCGCCCTCCTGCGGCTGCCGATCGCGCGAGCGCGCGAGTCGCGCGCGGCGCTCACGACGAAGGTGAGCGGCACGATCGAGTGGGAGGAACTGCTGAAGTCCGCCCCGATCGATGCGCGGATCATCCGGCCCGAATCGCAGGATGTGGCGCTCATCCAGTACACGTCGGGGACCACCGGTCACCCCAAGGGCGCGACGCTGTCGCACGCCAACCTCCTCGTCAACGCCGCCCAGGCGCGCGCGTGGGTCCCGGGGATCGAGCGCGGCAAGGCCGTCGTGTACGCCGTCCTGCCGATGTTCCACGCCTACGGACTCACGCTGTGCCTCACCTTCGCGATGAGCATGGGCTCGAGGCTCGTGCTCTTCCCGCGCTTCGACCCGGACCTCGTGCTACCGGTGATCAAGAAGCGGCCCCCGACGTTCCTCCCCGCGGTGCCCCCGATCTACGAGCGACTGACGAAGGCGGCCGATGAGAAGGGCGTCTCCCTGAAGGGCATCAAGATCGCCATCTCGGGCGCGATGCCGCTCTCCGCCGCGGTCGTGGAGCCCTGGGAGGCGCGGACCGGCGGCTACCTCGTCGAGGGCTACGGGCTCTCCGAGACGAGTCCCGTGCTCATGGCGAACCCGGTCGCTCCCACGCGCCGGGCCGGAACCGTCGGCCTGCCGCTGCCCGGCACCGAGATCCGCGTCGTCGACCCGGAGAAGCCCACCGAGGATCGAGCGGTCGGCGAGGAGGGCGAGCTCGTCGTGCGCGGCCCCCAGGTCTTCAGCGGCTACTGGAAGAAGCGCGAGGAGACCGAGGCCGTGTTCGTGGATGCGACGGACGGCGGAGCATCCTGGTACCGCACCGGCGACATCGTGACCATGGATGCCGACGGCTTCGTGACGATCGTCGACCGCATCAAGGAGCTCATCATCACGGGCGGCTTCAACGTCGCACCGAGCGAGGTGGAGGAGGTCGTGCGGCGGCATCCGTCCGTCGCCGACGTCGCCGTCGTCGGGCTGCCGAGCGAGCACTCGGGGGAGGACGTGGTCGCGGCGGTCGTGCTCGAGCCGGGCGCCGAGCTCGACGAGGAGGGCATCCGGAACCTCGCGCGCGAGAGCCTCACGCCCTACAAGGTGCCGCGTCGCGTGGTCGTCGTCGACGAGCTGCCCAAGTCGCTCATCGGCAAGGTGCTGCGCAAGAAGGTGCGCGACTCGCTCCTGGGGTCGAGCGCCTAGCTGTCCTCCGTCGGAAAGCTCGGGATGCGTGCCCCGCCCGGGATGAGCCCGAGCGCTGCGACGAGTACCTCCTCGCCGCCGAAGAGGCGCGCGTAGCAGTTCCAGCCGATTCCCGACGGGCTCACGAGCTCGAACCGGCTCGAGAACCCGATCGCCTCGGGGGCGAGATAGTCCGTGTAGATCGAGCACGTGCGGTTCGCGGTGCGGTTCGCCGTGCTCGCGGTGATGAGGATGCCCGGCAGCACGAGCGCCACGAGCCCGAGCACGACGACGACGCGCATCATGAGCCGGAGCCGCGGTCCGCGCAGCGGCCGCTCGTGCGGCTGGTACCCGGCGAGCTCGGGTTCCTCGTCGTCGTCCACGGTCGCCATTCTGCCACCGGTCGCTGGGGGTCTACCCGACGGCGACCGGGCCGGATGCGGCGACCACGTCGCCGGCGTGATCGACGTTCACCGAGACCGCGGCGCCGGCCGCCCGCAGCCCCGCGACCTCGAACGCGCCGACGGTGGGGCGCGGTGAGACGAGCAGCTCGCCGTCCGCGGCATCCAGCCCGAGCACGCTCGACAGCACGACGACGGACGCGGCCGCCGACCACGCCTGCGGTCGGCACGCGGCCGGGTAGGGGAGCGGGGATGACACGTCGCCGTCGCCCGAGTGCAGCTCGGGCATCCTCGAGTCGAAGCCCTCGGCGGCCGCGAGGAGGCCCGAGATGAGCACGTCTGCCTCGTCGGTGCGGCCCTCGCGCGTGAGGCCGGCCACGGCGATCGCCGTGTCGTGCGCCCAGACGGTGCCGCCGTGGTAGCTCAGCGGCCAGTAGCCCGCCGCGGTCGTCGACATCGTGCGCAGGCCGAAGCCCGAGGACATGTCGCTCGTCACGAGGCGCCGCGCGACGACGGCGGCTTGGGCGGGGGAGAGCAGTCCCGTGCCGAGGACGTGGCCGGCGTTGCTCGTCATCGAGTCGACGGGGCGCTTGTGCGCGTCGAGCGCGATCGCGAGGTAGGCGCCGTCGGCGTCCTCGAGCCAGAACTTCTCGTGGAAGACGTCGCGCAGCGCCGCAGCCCACGCCCGCCACTCGTCGGCTCCGGGGCGGCCGAAGCGCTCGAGCAGCGTGGCACCGCCGAGCGCGGCCTCGTAGGCGTACGCCTGCACCTCGACGAGGGCGATCGGCCCGGTCGCGAGGGTGCCGTCCGCGAACTGCACGGAGTCGCCGGAGTCCTTCCACCCCTGGTTCGCGAGGCCGCGGCCCGACTCGTCGATGTACTCGAGGAGCCCGTCGCCGTCCGCGTCGCCGAAGTCGCGCATCCAGCCGAGGGCGGCCTCGAGATTCGGCAGCAGGGCCTCGACCTCGGCGTCGGGCATCCCCCACCGCCACGCGTCGTGCAGCAGGCACACCCACAGGGGTGTGGCGTCGACGGTGCCGTAGTAGAGCGGCGGCAGCACGATTCCCTCCCCGGGGATCTCGAGCGAGCCACGGCGCAGCTCGTGCATGATCTTGCCGGGCTGCTCGGCGGTGTCCGGGTTCGACGAGCTGCCCTGCAGCGCGGCGAGGACGCGGAGGGTGCTCGCCGCGATCGAGGTGCCGAGGGGCAGGAGCATCCGCGCGGCCCAGATCGAGTCGCGGCCGAACAGGGTGAAGAACCAGGGCGCGCCCGCGGCGAGGAACTGCTCGCCGGGCGCGTGCGTCGTCGTCAGGCGCAGCGCCGCGAGGTCGTCGAGGGATGCCCCGAGCCACCGCTCGAACCGACCATCCGACGCCGTGACGCGCACGCCGCTCCACTCGGGTGCTTCGTCGACGCCGGATACTACGGCTCGGGCATCCTCGGCGCGCACCGACCAGCGCACTGCCGCGCTCCCGCGGGGCGGAACGGTCAGGCTCCACTCGAGCACGACCCCGTCCCCCTCGATCTGCACGTGCGCGCCAGGGGCGCTGAGCGTGGCGGTGATGTCGCCGTCCGTCCAGCTCGCGCCGTCGGCGACGACCGCGGGGCTCGGGGCGTCAGGCAGCTCGACGCCGGCCTTGACGGCGTCGAGGGCGGAGGCGTCGACGGCGAGGCGCACGCGCACGGTCGTCTCGACGGGAACGCCGAGGCGGGAGGTGAGCACGAACTCGTCGGCGAGCCCGTCGATGCGGGCGCGGCGGGTGAGGGTGGAGCGCACGTCGGGGTCGGCGCCGGGGCCGTCGAGGGAGCGGTGCAGCTGGTCGACGCGCGCGGTGGCGGCATCGAGCCGGGAGGTGCCGATGTGCTCGGCGCGGGCATCCCCGACCGAGTACTCGAGGCGGCTGACGACGCGCACGTCGGAGACGTAGAGCCCCTGGATGCTCGCACCCCCCATCGTGCCATCGACGGCGAACCACGCCTGCGCGGGGGCGGCGAGCACGACCACCTGGTCGTGCAGGAACGGCTGGAGTGTCTCGGACACGGAAGGTCTCCTCGGAAGACGGGGGAGGTCAGTCGGCGGTGCGGTCGAGGTGCGCGAGCGCCTCGATGAGCGCGCTCTTGCCGTCGAGGACGACGTCGAGCATGGTGGTGGCCGCCGCCGCGGCGTCCCCGCGGTTGATGGCGTTGTAGACATCGCCGTGCGACGAGGCGTCGTCGGTGAAGTCCACGTCAGCGTCGTCGTGGGCTCGCACGCGCTGCTGGACGTTGAAGGTGAGCTGCATGAAGTCGGCGACGAGCTGGCCGAAGCGCTGCAAGAGGGCGTTGTGCGAGGCGCCGTAGACGGCCATGTGGAACTCGACGTCGCTCTGCGCATACCGGTTGTTGTCGTGGGCGTTCTGCACCATGCTCAAATGCGCGAGCTCGATGCGCCGCAGGTCGGTCATGCTCGAGCGGCCAGCGGCGAGCCGTGCGGCCGCGGGCTCGAGGATCTGCCGCAGCTCGATGAGGTCGCGCATGATCTCGTCGCCGCGGCCCTGCATGGCGTACCAGCGCAGGATGTCGCTGTCGAAGACGCTCCACAGGTGCGGGTCGCGCACGCGCGTCCCGATCTTCTGCCGGATCTCGACGAGCCCCTTGGCGGCGAGCACCTTCATCGCCTCGCGCACCGAGGTGCGGCTCACGCCGTACTGCTCGGTGAGCTCCGCCTCTTTCGGCAAGAGGTCGCCGGGCAGGTAGCGGCCACCGACGATGTCGGCCCCGAGCGCCTCGATCACCCGGCCCTGGAGGCCGCGCATGCTGTAGCCGGACCCGGAGTCCAGGTCAGCTGCGAAGTCGGCCACGAAGCTCCTTCACCCGGGATCAGGCGTCGACGGTCGCGGTGCGCCCGGCGGAATTCCCACTAGCGTACAGGGTCGTCCCGTCGACGGAGATGTCGACGGTGCGCAGGTACGGGCCGAGTCGCTCGAGCGCGACCTCGAGACCGAGGCCCGGGGCATCCGGCGCACTGATCTCGCCGTTGGAGTCGAGCTCGAGGGCCGACCGGGTGATGTCGCGGGCGAGCGCGCTCGGCTCGACGGGGTACTCGCAGATGCGGTGGTCGGCGAGCCCGGCGTAGGGCTGGAGCGACGCGGAGAGCGCGAGGTGCGTCGTGAACGTGTGGTTCACGTACGTGACGCCCTTCGCGGCGGCGTAGTCGGCGACGGCCTTGGCGTGGCCGATTCCCCCGATGCGGCCGGTGTCGATCTGCACGAAGCTGACGCCGCCGTAGTCGATGAGGTTGGTGGCCATGTGCACGGTGTGCGCGCCCTCGCCGCCGGCGATGCCGACTCCCTGGCTGCGCGCGGCGAGCTGGTCGTGAACGCGGTAGGCGTCCGGGAGGAAGGGCTCCTCGAGCCACGTCGCGCGCGCGGCCGCTAGGGCGGGGATGCGCGCGGCGGCGGCGTCGAGGTCGGTGACGAAGATCTGTCCGGCGTCGACGAGGAGCAGGCCGTCGTCGCCGAGGGCCTCGCGCGCGGCGACCAGGTGATCGGCATCCCGCTCGGGGGTGGACTCGCCGAATCCGCCCCAGCCGACCTTCACGGCGCGGAACCCGGCGATGGTGGCCGCCTTCACGTGCTCGAGGGTCTCGGCCGGCGACGCGCCGAACAGCATCGAGGCGTAGGGCACCTTCGGGGCGGAGCGCTCGTAGCCGAGCAGCTTCCAGACAGGCTCATCGAAGCGGTGGCCGAGCAGGTCCCACATCGCGATCTCGATGCCGGAGAACGTGTGGGCCGCTTGAAGGAGGTCCATGCTGTTGCGCTCGACGAGGGCGGCGATGCGTGCGATGTCGGCAGGGGAGTCGAGCGTCTCGCCGAGCACCGAGTCGGCGACGGGCTGGCAGACGCCGTGCGATCGCGGCGTGACGAACGCGGCGATCGAGACGAGGGGGGATGCCTCGCACTCGCCCCAACCCACGTAGCCGCCGGCAGTGACGCGTACGAGGAGCGCGTCCTGGCTGCCGTCGGCGGCGAGGGTGACCTCGGGCATGGCGGCGTAGAAGAACTCGACGCTGTCGATCTTCATGCGCGCAACTCCGGGATCCTGGCCGTCATGTCGACATTGATCATATTTAAGCCTGACTCTTCTCCCGCAAAGCACCCCTGGTTCTGGGTGCTCAGCGAATTTACATCATACCTATTGGACAACGGAAGATACCTCAACCGAATAGCGGATCGTCACCGGCGATTCGGGGGCGACCCGGACGCTCGTGCGGAACCCCGCCGACGACAACGGATTGGGCGCCGTGGAGACTTCGTCGGGGAAGTCGAAGGCCGCCGCGATCGGCTCGACGCCGAGGCCGCGGTAGCGAGCCCGCCACGGCTCCTCCTCGAGGGCGCGGTCGGATATCCACAGCATCACGTGGGGCACGATCGAGCGGTCCCAGTCGAGCACGACGCGCGTTCCCGAGTCTGCGAAGCGCGCCTCGACGGGCCCGCGCGCACCGGCCAGGAGGACGACGTCCTCCGTCGTGCCCGGAAGGGGCAGCCGGGAGAGGTCGACCGTGCCGCCCGCCCGCGCCGGGACGGCGTCGAGGCGCGAGAAGGTCTGGCCGGGGCGGGTGGGGCCGACTCCCGGCCAGACCGGTCCTGGGTAGCTGAAGCCCTGCTCGAAGTCGGCGTCGATCGAGAGCTCGCCGGGCTCGGAAGGCAGGCGGAATATGGGATGCAGGCCCACCGCGGTGTCCACGGGGCGGCGGGAGCGGAGGGTGAGCGAGAAGTCCAGCGCCGGGGCATCCGGTCGCACGGAGACGGTGCGCTCGAGCCGCTCGATCCCCTCCGACGGCCCGTACTCGAGGCCGAGGGTGACACTCGACGCTGAGCGGTCGAGCACCTCCCACTCGTCGTCGGCCGACGGTCCGTGGGGGCGGTCGGGTGCGTCGGCGGGCACCACCGCGGACCAGTCGGGCGAGATCTCGGCCGGCGCTCCGACCGATCCGAAGGGCACGGCGACGAACTCCCCGCCGAGCTCGCGAAGGTGGCCCGGGTGGTCGTCGAGACCGGCCTCGCCGAGCCAGGGGGCGCGGGCGAATGGCCGGTGAGGGACTCCGTCGAGGAGGAAGGCCGCGTCGAGGAGCATGCCCGCGACGGGCGACACGATCGCGGTGGCGGCTGCTCCCGCGAGAGTGATGTGCGCCATCGTCGACCCCTCCCGTCCTGCTCTCGGCGACTGTGCCAAATCTGCGTCTGTGGTGTAAAGGTATTATCTAAAGCGAAGTTGGGTGCTACATTACGGGACAAGAACCCGTCAGTGAATCCCATATTCGCTGATATTCCCGACACACTAGCCAGCTTTTGGGGCTCGTGGTTAGGATTAAGTAAGACCAATGACGTTCGAATAGATGGATCATCAGATGGCCGACACGACCAGCACCGCCCTCGTCACGGGGGCGGCGAGCGGGATCGGGAGAGCCGTCGCGGCACGACTGGCCGCCGACGGCGCCCGAGTCGTGTGCGCCGATGCGAACGCGGTCGGCCTCGACGAGACGATCAGCGCCATCGAGCGGGCGGGCGGTTCGGCCGCGGCCGTCGTCCTGGATGTCACCGACCGCGACGCCGTGGCGCGCCTCGTCGGCTCCGCCGACCTCGACGGCCTCGACCGCGTCGCCCTGTGCGCGGGGATCTACCGGGCGACTCCCGTCGACGCCTTCTCGATCGACGACTACCGCCGCGTGCTCGAGGTCAACCTCACCTCGTCGGTCGCGCTCCTCGTCGCCCTCGTCCCCCGGCTGCGCGCCGCGGAGGCGCCCCGCGCGGTGACGGTGTCGTCGATCCACAGCCAGTTCGCCGAGGCGGGCTCGAGCGCCTACGCGGTGTCGAAGGCGGGTCTCGTCGCCGCCACCAAGGCTCTCGCGGTCGAGCTCGCGGGTGACGGCATCCTCGTCAACTCGATCGCCCCCGGCTTCATCGACACCCCCATGGCGGTGCTCGAGGACGGCACGAACGAGCACGACACCGCGGGCTTCCGGTCGGTCTACGTCGAGCACGGCAAGCTGCCGCTCGGTCGGCCGGGCACTCCCGAGGAGGTCGCGGCAGCGGCATCCTTCCTGCTCTCCCCGGACAACGGGTACATCACCGGCCACGTCCTCGTGGTCGACGGCGGATTGACGGCGACCTTCTGATGGCAGCCGCGACCGCTCACCCCGACTTCGGCGCCCTCACCCTGGGGCGCCGGGACTGCGCACGGCCGAGTCATCCAATGGCGGATGCCCGTGCCGGGCGTTCCACCCCGCACCGCACCGCGCGGTCGGAACTTTCGATTGAAAGGACACAGCAATGAAGAAGAGAAGCGTCATCGCCGCAGTCGCGGCGATGGGTCTTGTCACCGGCCTCGTGGCCTGTGCCCCTGCCGATGAGGGTGGCCCCGTCGAGCTCGTGATCTGGGACACCGGACTGCTCGGCAAGCTCAACGAGGACGGCTCGGCCGCGGACAACTCGTTCCTCGACAAGGCCGCCGGCATGTACATGGACGAGAACCCCGACATCTCGATCAAGATCGTCCAGCAGAGCGGCGACATCAGCAGCAACGCCGCGCAGTTCGAGGCCGCGTCGATCGCGGGCAACGGCCCCGACATCCGCGTGCAGTACACGGGCGGCCCGACGCTGTCGTTCTCCGACTTCTTCCTCGACCTCAGCGACACCTTCGACCAGGAGACGTTCGACGACCTGACCGGGTGGAACACGGTCCGCGCCGACTACGACCCGAACGGCGCCCTCTACGGCCTCCCGTACGGCTCCGGCACCTACTTCGTGGTCTTCGTCAACCACAAGCTCGTCGAGGCCGCGGGCATGGACCCCAACTACGTCCCCGAGACGTGGGAGGACATGATCGCCATGGGCGAGGAGTACAAGGAGAAGTCGGGCGGCCTCAACCCGTTCTGGGTCGCGAACCTCGAGGGCTACGTCGGTGCGTGGGTCATCGGCGCGCTCGGCGGCGGAGAGCTCGGCCCGGACGGCTTCACCGCGCAGTACCGCGGTGACGAGTCGATCGACTCCGAGGGCATGATCAAGGCCTACCAGGCGTGGGCCGACCTCTATGCGAGCGGACTCACCAACCCGGATGCGGGCGAGGTCTCGAACGGCGACTCCACCTCCGGCTTCCTGCAGGAGAAGGGCGCCTACTACATCGTCGGCATGTGGGAGGACGTGAACATGAACGACGCCTTCGGCGAGGACGTGAGCTCGTTCTTCATCCCCGTCCTCGACGGGGCCGAGTACCCCTCGGTCGCGGCCGGCGGACCGGTGCAGGCGCTCTCGATCACGAACTACTCGGAGCACCAGGAGGAGGCGAAGGACTTCCTGCGCTACCTCGCCCAGCCGGAGCTGCAGGACCTCTACGTCGAGATGACGCAGGTGGAGCCCTCGAACAGCAAGTCGGCGGATGCCTCGGTCATCCAGAACCCCCTGCTGCAGGCCCAGGCCGAGCAGCTCAAGGAGGTCGGCGACCTCATCTACCCGTTCGACAACGTGATGCCGCAGTCGGTCATCGACCTCTTCTACCGCGTGAACGCCTCGGTGTTCCTCGGCACGATGACCCCGGAAGAGGCCGTCTCGCAGCTGCAGGCAGCACTCGACGCGGAGCGCTAAATGACCTCGGTCAGTTCCACACCCCTGGTCGCGGGGGCCGCTGAAGCGGCTCCCGCGGCCGGCGGGCCCCGCAAGCCCGGCGCGCTCAACCGGCGAGGCAGGATCATCGGCCTCGCCGCGGTCCTCCCGGCCCTCGTGGTCGTGCTGGGCTTCATGATCTACCCGGTGCTCTTCGCGCTCTTCATCTCGTTCAACAACTCGAACGGCCGCTCCTTCAAGTGGGTCGGCCTCGACAACTACGTCCGCATCCTCACCGATCCGCTCGTGCACGGCGTCTTCCTGACGAACCTCAAGTTCCTCATCTCCGTGCCGCTGGTGATCTTCGTCTCGATCATCGTCTCGGTGCTGCTCTTCGAGCGCGTGCGCGGGTGGAAGTTCTTCCGCTTCATCTACTTCCTGCCGAACGTGCTCTCCGCCGTCGTCATCGGCATCATGTTCAAGCAGATCTTCGGGTACTACGGCGTGGTCAACGAGATCGTCGCCGCTCTCGGCGGCGAGCGCATCCAGTTCTTCACGACCGGCAACCTCGCGATCGCCGTCATCATCACCGCCCTCGTCTGGTCGGGCTTCGGCTACCAGTCGCTCCTGCTGCTCTCCGGCCTCACCTCGATCGACCCCGCGGTGTTCGAGGCGGCCGCGCTCGACGGCGCCGGCTGGTGGAAGCGGTTGTGGTACATCACGCTGCCCAACATCCGTCGCGTGCTCGGCTTCGTCTTCATCATCAACGTGCTCTACACGTTCACGTCGCTCTTCGGCTTCATCTACGTGATGACCGCCGGCGGGCCCGGCTACGACACCACGACGGTGGACTACCTCGTGTTCCTCAAGGCGTTCGACACCGGCAACAAGGGACCGGGCGCGGCACTGGCCGTGCTGCTCTTCCTGTTCATCGGGCTCCTGACGGTGCTGCAGAACAAGGTCTTCCGAGTCTCGGAGGAGGACTGACATGACCACGACGAGTGCAACCCTCAACAAGAAGGCGCGCTGGCCGATCTTCATCGCGCTCCTGCTGCTCGCCGCCTCGGTGATCTATCCGTTCTTCTTCCTGATCACCTCGTCGCTGCGACCCAAGCTCGACTACCTCGAGAACCCGCTCGGCCTCCCCGGCGAGTGGACGTTCGACAACTTCATCGCGCTGTGGACGCGCTACGGCGCCGGCCAGGGCTTCATGAACAGCCTGTTCGTCGTCGTGACGGCCGTCGCGATCGAGCTCGTGCTCGCGACCCTCGCCGGCTACGCGCTCGCGAAGTACCCGGTGCCGGGCTCGAAGTTCATCACCGCGTCGTTCGTCTCGGTGATGCTCATCCCCAGCCAGGTGCTCATCCTGCCGATCTATCTGATGCTGTCGCAGTTCCGACTCGTCGGCGACTTCTCCGGGCTCATCCTGGTCTACGTGGCCACGGGACTGCCGTTCTCGGTGTTCTTCCTGTCGGTGACCTTCCGCAGCATCCCCAACGAAGTCCTCGAGGCCGCCAAGCTCGACGGCGCCGGCTTCTTCCGGACGTTGTGGTCGGTGGTGTCGCCGATGGGCGTGGCGGGAATCGCGACCCTCGCGGTGCTCCAGTTCCTCGGCAAGTGGAACGAGCTGCTGTTCGCGGTCATCCTCCTGCCGGACAACTCGAAGCGACTGCTGACCCCCGCCCTCGCGCAGATCGGCGACAAGTTCCTGAACGAGCAGCCCCTGGTCTCCGCGGGACTGCTGCTCACCGCATCCGTGCCCCTGCTCCTGCTCGCGGTCGCCTCGCAGTACATCATGCGCGGGCTCGCGGTCGGGGTCAGCCGCTAGTGCCGGGGTTCCGCCTCGTCCCCACCGAGAGGTTCGCGTTCGGCTCCTTCGTCGACTGCAACATGGCCACGGCGTGGGTGGGCGACCGCTTCCGGATCTTCCCGGGCAAGTACGGGGAGGACCCGGTGTGGGGGCCCGCCGATGAGCTGATGTTCGCCGACGGCGCCGATCCGGATGAGGCGTTCCTGACGCCGCACGAGGGCTTCACCCGACCCCGGATGCCCGCCAACGCCGCTCCCGGAACCCCGGGCCTGCACGGCGCCGTGTGGTTCGAGACGGTCTACCAGGACGAGCGGGATGCCAGCGGCCGCACGCTCTTCGCGCTCTACCACAACGAGAACTACCCCTCGACGCTGCCGTTCGACGAGGCGACGGGGGAGGGCTACCGGGACGAGGGCTGGCCGCCCGGGCTGCAGGGCGACAGCTCCATCCAGGCGGTGCCGCGCATCGGCATCATGAAGTCGGTCGACGGCGGGGAGAGCTGGAGCGACCGCGGGGTCATCCTCGAGGACCGCGACGACCGGATGATCCGGCTCCCGCACAACCGCAACAACACGTTCCCCGGCGGTGTCGGCGACCCCTCGGCGGTCGCGAGCGGGGAGCACCTCTACGTGTTCTTCGGCGAGTACGCCTATCCGGCACCGTGGAGCGCGGAGCACCACGACCCGGCCATCGAGGCCGAGGGCCAGTGCATCAGCGTCGCGCGCATCCCGCTCGCCGATCTCGACGACCCGGTGGGGCGCGCCCGGCGCTGGGACGGCGTCGCGTTCATCGGACCGCCGGATGGCGTGGGGCAGCCCATCCGGTCGCTGCAGATCCCCGTCGAGCAGGGCGGCGGCGCCGTGTCCGCCGGCGACGAGAAGTACTACTGGGGGCCGTCGGTATCCTGGAACGAGTACCTCGAGTGCTGGGTCATGCTGCTCGGCCGCGTCGACGCCGGGTACTGGAAGGGCGACAGCGTCTTCATCTCGTTCAACCCGCACCGCGACCTCGGCGAGGGCGACAACGCGCAGGACTGGTCCATCCCCGAGCTGCTGCTCCAGCGGGAAGGGCGCACGCTCTGGTACCCGTCGCTGCAGCCGCTCAACACGACCGAGGACGTGGATGCCCGGCGCACGTCACTGCGACTGGGCCGCCGCGCCCGACTCTTCGTGAAGGATCTCGACTTCGCCGGGGGCGACTGGTACGGCAGCGATTTCGTGGTCGAGTTCGAGCGGTAGCGACCACTGGCTAGGCTCGGCGCATGAGCCGCACTGCCGTGTACATCGGAATCGGGCTGACCGTCGTCGCCGCGATCCGGCTCGCGACCGATCCCTCGTCGTTGCACCTCGGCGCGCTCGTGGTCATTGCGCTCGTGACGCTCGTCGCCGTGGTGGGCGTCGTGCTGCAGGCGCGATCGCGATTGGCGGGCGCGGATGCCCGCCGCGAGGCCATGACCCGCGACGGACTGAACTGGGTCGCCGACGTGCGCATCGACCGGGAGGTCCTCGAACGCATCGTCGGGCCGGTGGCGGACCCTCCCGCGACGGTTGCGCTCGGAGCGTTCGACGGGGAGGTCGAGGTGTGGCTCGATGCGACGGGGTCCGCGGGGGTGCTACCGGAAGGGAGAGCGACGGCGGTGCAGCATCCGCGCAATCCTGACGCGCCGTGGGGCGTCCTCGTGGAGGCGGCGGATGCCCCCATCCCGTTCGATGTCGTGGGCGCGCTGTGGGGCGCTGTGCCGGTCACCGAGGCGCGCACGCGCGAGGTCGTGGTCGTGCTGAACGGCCCCGTGTCGCCCGGGCGCCCCTAGCCCTTCTCGAACCAGCCGAGCGGTGCCATCGGCGCGTCGAGGGTCGTCGGCGGCAGGGTCGGCATCGCCCAGCGCACACCGTTGGCCAGCACGCGGTGGATGTCCGGGTGGTGGTAGACCGGGTACTCCTGGTCGCCGGGGGAGAAGTAGAAGATCTTGCCGAGCCCCCTCGTGAACGTGGCTCCCGAGCGGAACACCTCACCGCCCGTGAACGAGGAGATGAAGATCAGGTCGTCGGGCTCGGGGATGTCGAAGTGCTCCCCGTACATCTCCTGGCCCTCGATGATGATCGGGTGCGGCACCCCCGCGGCGATCGGGTGCGTCGGGCTGACCGTCCACACGAGCTCGCGGTCGTTGCCGCCCCGCCAGCGCAACGAGCACGTCGTGCCCATGAGCCGCGTAAACGGCTTCGAGTAGTGCGCCGAGTGCAGGGGCAGGAAGCCCATCCCCTCGTGCACGCGCCGGATCACGGATGACACGACGGCGTCGTCGACCCGGTCGTGCGCCTCGTGGCCCCACCAGAGCAGCACGTCGGTCTCGGCGAGCACGTCGTCGGTGAGCCCGTGTGAGGGAAGGTCGAGGTGCGCGAACCGGATGCTCGCCTCGGGGAGGTGGGTGCGCAGTCCCGCGGCGATGGCGCCGTGCATCCCCTCCGGGTACAGGCGCTGGGTCGTCGACCCCTCCTGCTGCTCGTGGACGCCCTCGTTGTAGATGGTGATGCGCATCAGAGCACGACCTCCTTGCCCTGCCGGGCCGATTCGTAGCACGCGTCGATGATCTCGGTGCGATGCACGGCGGTGTCGCCGTGGTGGTCGGCCCAGTCGCCCGAGCGCACGATGTCGACGAACTCGGCGATGACCGTCGGATGCCCCTTGTCGACGACGTGGACGGCGGGGGTGATGTCCGCCTGCTCGCCGTTGATGTCGCGGTAGATCGTGAGAGTGCCGTCGGTCGCATAGCGCTTCACGAGGATGCGCGCCCCGCCCTCGACGCCGAGGAGCTCGATCGAGATGTCCTCGTCGTCGGCGGTGTGGCCGGCCCAGCTGATCTCGTACTGGATCGACTGACCGCGGTCCGTGCGTAGGAGGGCGCTCGCGAGGTCCTCGACCTCGAAGGAGGTGTGGCCGCCGGCGAACTGCGCGCCCTTGTCCATCGCGCCGTAGCCTGCGCGGCCGAGTGCGCCGTGCGCGGCGGCGCTCGCCGTCGTGACGCGCGGCTCGCCCAGGAGGAAGAGCACGATGTCGAGCACGTGGGGTCCGAGGTCGATGAGCGCCCCGCCGCCGGCGAGCGACTTGCTCGTGAACCACGACATGAGGCCGGGGATGCCCGCCCGGCGCTTCCACGTCGCGCGCACGTGGTAGATCTCGCCGATGCCCGGGTCGTCGAGGTAGCGCTTGAGGTACTGCACGTCGGCACGGCGGCGGTGATTGAACGCCACCTCGAGCACTCGGTTGTTGGCGCGGGCGATCTGACCCATCCGCCGTGCCTCGTCCGCGTGGATGGCGAGCGGCTTCTCGCAGAAGACGTGCTTGCCCGCTTCGAGGGCGGCGATCGAGATGGGGGCGTGGAGCGCGTTCGGCGTCGCGACGCTCACGATGTCGAGCTCGGGGAGCGCGACGAGGTCCTCCCAGTCGCTGTAGAGCTTGGGGATGCCGAGGCTCTCGCCGAGGAAGGCGAGCCGCTCCGGTTCCTTCCCGGCGAGGGCGACGACCTCCACCCCGGGGATGCCGAGATAGGACTCGGCGTGGGTGGTGCCGGCGTAGCCGAGGCCTACCACCCCGACTTTCAGCGGTGTAGCGTCGGACATGGGAAGCTCCTTCGGTTGCGGCAGCGCTCAGGAAAAATACTACTAAACCTCTCGCTGCGCCCCGCAATAGACCCGGCTCGACGGAGTCTGGTCCGCTTAGGTATGATTATTGCGACCCTGGGAGATCGCATGTCATCGAAGACGCCCGCCGTGCTGCACGTGAGCGCGGACGATTCCGGCACCCTGAGCCTCGACGTCGGAGCCGATCGGCTCATCGCGCCGTCCCGGCTCCTTCACGTCGAGATCGATCGGCACCGGGTCGAGCGGCTCGTCGATCCGAGCATCCACGACTCCGCCGCCGGCACCGTCGTCACCGGTCGCCTCGAGGGCACCGGACTCGACGCGCGCTGGAGCGCCACCCCCCTCGGCGAGGGCGTCTGGGAATTCGGTCTCGAGCTCACCAACGCGGGAGCGTCGACGCTGGCGATCACCCGGATGGACCCGCTCGCCGCGCACCTCGACGGCGGGCGCTGGAGCACCCTCGCGTTCGACTCGGCGTGGGGCGACGAATGGCGTCCCGTCACCGGCACGACCGACTACCACCACCGCCTCGGCACGCGGTCGGGGCGCTCGTCGCACGGCATGAGCCCCTGGTTCGGCCTCGAGCGCGCTGGCGCCGGCGTCGTCGTGAGCCCGGCCTGGAGCGGCAACTGGCACATCGACCTCGACGAGGGCACCCGCGTCTCCGCCGGCGTCTCGACCTGGCAGCTCGTCGTCGAGCTCGCCCCCGGTGAGACCGTGTCGGCGCCCCGCGTCGTGCTCGCGGTGGGCAGCACGCGGGATGCCGCGGCCCGCGCGCTCACGACGGCGGCCGGCGCGATCATCCCGCGATCCGTCGCCTCCGAGCGCCTCGACGTCGAGTGGAACCACTGGTGGCCGTACGAGGACGTCGAGGTCACCGAGGGCGTCATCGCCGACAACGCGATGATCGCGACCGACCTCGGCATCCGCGTCGTCACCGTCGACGCGGGCTGGTTCGGGCCCGCCGACCCCGACACCTACTGGGGCGACTACCGCGGCGACTGGGACCTCGTGAACACGGCGCGCTTCCCGAGCGGGCTCGGCGCGCTCGGCGACTCCATCCGCGCGGCGGGCGCTCGACCCGGCATCTGGGAGGAGGCCGAGGCGGTCGGTTCCAAGGCGCGGCTGCGGCGCGAGCATCCCGAGCTCATGGCCCTCGCGGTCGACGGCCGTCGCCACGATCCCTCGTACGGCGTCGGCTCGCAGTCCCTCGACCCCGAGGACCCCGCCTTCCTCGGCTACGTCTGCCTCGGCTCGCCCGCCGCCCGGGAGTTCGTGCTCGAGAGCATGAGCCGAGTCGTCACCGAGACGGGAGCGGAGTGGGTCAAGCTCGACTTCAACGTCGACCCCGACGCGGGATGCTCGCGCACCGACCACGGCCACGGTGCCGGCGACGGCCTCCTGCGCCACTACGAGGGGCTCTACGCCGTGCTCGACGAGTTCCGCGCCCGCCACCCGGAGGTCGTGCTCGAGGCGTGCTCCTCCGGCGGACTCCGCATCGATCTCGGCCTCGCCCGGCACGTGCACTGCTTCTTCCTCTCCGACCCCGACTACACCGAGCACGCCCTCCAGGTGCTGTGGGGGGCGAGCCTGCTGCTGCCGCCGGTCTCGATCCTCCACTGGTCGTGGTCGCAGTGGCGCGGCGACCACCCCGCCTCCCAGCTCGACTTCGCCGCGCTCACCGACGAGCAGTTCGCGACGACCCTGCGCGCGGCGATGCTGCACCGCTTCGGCGTCTCGCTCCGACTGCCCGCGCTGCGCGAGTCGCACTTCGAGGTGCTCCGTGCGCACGTCGCGCTGTACACGGGCACCATCGCCGACCTCGTGCGCGAGGGGGCGCTGCACCGCCTCACCGACCAGCCCCGCCGGGGCGGCCTCGGCGAGCGAGCGCCGGCCTTCCAGCTCTCGAGCGGCGACCGGCAGGTGATCGCCCAGTTCGTGCTCCCCGGGGGCGCCGCGCCCGTGGCTGTGCGCCCTGACCTCGACCCCGCGCGGGAGTACCGCGTCACCGACCTCGCCTCGGGCGCCGAGCTCGCCCTCGGCCCCGACGGCATCCCACTCGACGACAAGAACGGCACGGTCACCTCGTGGCTGCTGCTCGTGGAGGTTCAGTAACCCATGCACGACGACCGCGTCCTCGTCGAAGCGCGCCTCAAGCGCTTCGTCGACGATCACCTCGCCCCCGCCCTGTACCGGGATGCCCGCCCCCTCGCCGCGACGGCGTGGCGGGTCCCCGGCGAGCCCGTGCCCTTCGCCGAGGCCATCGCGCAGGCCTTCGACCCCGTCCCGCTCGGCTGGAGCTGGGGCACCGCGTGGAGCACGGTGTGGCTGCGGATCACCGGTGAGGTGCCCGCGGAGTGGGCGGCAGTCGCCGGCACCCGCCCGGAGATCCTCATCGACTTCGGCTACAACCGCTCGCGCGCGGGCTTCCAGGCCGAGGGCCTCGCCTACCGGCCCGACGGCACCCCCATCAAGGCGATCAACCCGCTCAACTCCTGGCTGCCCGCCTCGCCCGGCGAGCACATCGACGTGATCGTGGAGGCCGCCGCGAACCCGGACGTGGCGGGGGAGTACACCTTCCAGCCCACCCCGCTCGGCGACCTCGCGACGGTCGGCCCCGAGGAGCTCTATCAGCTCAAGCAGCTCGAGGTCGCCCTCCTCGACGTGACCGTGTGGGAGCTCCTGCAGGACGTGTGGACGCTGCGCGGCCTCATGGGTGAGCTGTCGGTCGATTCCCCGCGCCGCCACGAGATCCTCCGCGCGCTCGAGCGCATGCTCGACGCCCTCGACCCCGATGACATCGCGGGGACGGCGGAGGCGGCGCGCGGCGAGATCTCCGACGTGCTCGCCCGGCCCGCGTCATCCAGCGCCCACCACCTCGTGGCGACCGGCCACGCCCACATCGACTCGGCCTGGCTGTGGCCGCTGCGCGAGACGGTGCGCAAGTGCGCCCGTACGTTCACGAACGTCATGGCGCTCATGGACGAGCATCCCGACTTCGTATTCGCGTGCTCCTCGGCGCAGCAGTACCGGTGGATGAAGGACTACTACCCCGAGGTCTTCGAGCGCATCAAGGAGAAGGTCGCCGCGGGGCAGTTCGTGCCCGTTGGCGGCATGTGGGTGGAGTCCGACACGAACATGCCGGGCTCGGAGGCGATGGCGCGGCAGTTCGTCGCCGGCAAGCGGTTCTTCCTCGAGGAGTTCGGCGTCGAGTGCGAGGAGGCGTGGCTGCCCGACTCCTTCGGCTACTCGGCCGCGCTCCCGCAGATCGTGTCGGCGGCGGGCGAGCGCTGGTTCCTCACCCAGAAGATCTCCTGGAACCAGGTGAACCGGATGCCCCACCACACGTTCTGGTGGGAGGGCATCGACGGCACCCGCGTCTTCACTCACTTCCCGCCCGCGGACACCTACATCTCCGACCTGAGCGCGATGGAGGTGCACCGGGCCGAGCGCCAGTTCTCCGAGAAGGGCAGGGCGACGGTCTCGCTCATCCCGTTCGGCTGGGGCGACGGCGGCGGCGGACCGACTCGCGAGATGATCGCGGCCGCGAGGCGCCTGGCCTCACTCGAGGGCTCGCCGACCGTCTCGATCGACCGGCCGAGCGCCTTCTTCGAGCGCGCGCACGCCGAGTACCCCGACGCGCCCGTGTGGTCGGGGGAGATGTACCTCGAGCTGCACCGCGGCGTGTACACCTCGCAGCTGCGCACGAAGCAGGGCAACCGGCGCAGCGAGCAGCTCCTGCGCGAGGCGGAGCTGTGGGCGACCTCGGCGGCGATCCGCACCGGGTTCGAGTACCCCTACGACCTCCTCGAGGAGTGCTGGCACACGGTGCTGCTGCTCCAGTTCCACGACATCCTGCCCGGGTCGTCGATCGCGTGGGTGCACCGCGAGGCGGAACGGCGGCACGCCGAGGTGGCCGAGCGGCTCGAGTCGGTGATCGCGGATGCCCTCGCCGCCCTCACCGCGGGTGGCAGCGAGTCCCTGCTCGTCAACTCCTCGCCCCTGCCGCGCGCGGGAGTCGGGGCGCTCGCGATCGGGACGGCAGCGGCCACCCCGTCCGCCGAGGCCACCCCGTCCGCCGAGGCTCTCGACGGGGACCACGTCGCCACCCTCCGCAACGGCATCCTCACCGTCGTCGTCACGGACGGCGCGATCACGTCGTTGCGCGGCCCCTCCGGGCGCGAGGTCGTGCCGCCGGGAGCCCGACTCGGCGCACTGCGCCTGCACCGCGACCTGCCGAACCTGTGGGACGCGTGGGATCTCGACGCCCACTACAAGCGCACCGTCCGCGAGCTGTCGGAGCCCGAGTCGGTCGCCCTCGAGTCCGGTGACGACGGCTCCGTGGCCGTCGTCGCGAGGTTCTCGACGGGGCCCTCGACGATCGTGCAGCGCGTCATCCTGCGGCCCGGCGCGGCGGTCGTCGACCTCGAGCTCGATGTCGACTGGCGCGACCGCGAGAAGATCCTCAAGCTCGCGATGCCCCTCGACCTGCGCGCCGATCGCACGGCGGCGGAGACGCAGTTCGGGCACGTATTCCGTTCGACGCATACGAACACCTCGTGGGAGGCTGCTCGCTTCGAGGCTGTTCAGCACAAGTGGCTCCACCTGGGTGAGCCGGGCTTCGGCGTCGCGATCGCGAACGACTCGACGTACGGCTACGACGTCGACCGCGTGACGCGAGACGACGGCGGAACGACGACGACGGCGCGCTTCTCGGTGCTCCGCGCGCCGCTGTTCCCCGACCCGGAGACGGATCAGGGGCCGCACTCGGTGCGCTACTCGATCGCTCCGGACGCGGGGATCGCCGAGGCCGTGGCCGCCGGCTACGACCGCAACATCGCCCTGCGCACCGTCGTCGGATCGCCCGTCGCCCCGCTCGTGTCGAGCAGCGCGCCGGGAGTCGTCATCGAGACCGTCAAGCTCGCGGAGGACCGCTCGGGCGACGTCGTCGTTCGCGTGTACGAGTCCCTGGGCGAGCGCGAGACCGCGACGATCACGCTCGATGCGGGGTTCGATTCCGTCGTGCTCACCGACCTTCTCGAGCGCGAGCTCGAGGAGCTCCCGGGAGCGGCGGAGTTGACGCTGCGACCGTTCCAGTTCGTGACCCTCCGCTTCCGGGGCGTCGCTCGGGGTGCGGCGCGATGACCGGCTCCACGACCTTCCGCGACGACCTCGCCGATCCTCGTCCCGGCCGCGGCGCACTGCCGCCGGTCGCCGCCCTGGAGTCCGACGCGCCCGTGCTCGACCTGAGCGGGACGTGGTCGTTCCGCTGGGCGCCGACCGTCGCCGACGCACCAGCGGACATGCCCGGCCCGGACACCTCCGGATGGGGTCGGATGCCCGTGCCCGCCTCGTGGGTGATGCCCGCGCTCGATGCTGCGGCCGGGGGCCCGCACGGCTCTCCGGTCTACACGAACGTGCGTTACCCGTTCCCGCTCGACCCGCCCTTCCCGCCCGACGCGAACCCGGTCGGCGACTATGCGACCGTGTTCGAGCTCGACGAGGTGCCCGAGCGCGCCGTGCTGAGGTTCGAGGGCGTCGAGGGTGCCGCGACGGTCTGGCTCAACGGCGTCGAACTGGGCACGACGCGCGGCAGCCGGCTCCCCACGTCGTTCGACGCGAGCGCGGCGCTCCAGGAGGGGGTCAACCGCCTCGACGTGCGCGTCGCCCAGTTCTCCGCCGCGAGCTACCTCGAGGACCAGGACGAGTGGTGGGCGCCCGGCATCATCCGGGAGGTGACCCTGCGCACCCGTCCCGCGGGCGGTCTCGACGACGTCTTCGCGCGCGTGTCGTGGGCCGACGGCGTCGGCTCGCTGCTCGTGGAGACGCCCGTGCCCGCGACCGTCGAGGTGCCGGAGCTGGGCATCCGGGGCTCCAGCGGGGAACGGTTCGACGTGCCCGCCGAGCCGTGGTCGGCCGAGTCGCCCCGGCTCTACGAGGCGATCGTCTCGACCGACTCGGAGCGGGTCGTGCTGCGGGTCGGATTCCGCTCGGTGAGCGTCGACGGCGGCGTGCTTCGTGTCAACGGCGTCGCCATCACGCTGCGCGGCGTCAACCGGCACGAGCATCACCCGGAACTCGGGCGCGCCGTGCCCCGCGAGGTGATGGATGCCGAGCTCGCGCTCATGAAGCAGCACAACGTCAACGCGATCCGGACCTCCCACTACCCGCCGCACCCCGCCCTCCTCGACGCAGCAGACCGCCTCGGTTTCTACGTCGTGGACGAGTGCGACATCGAGACGCACGGCTTCGGCGACGTCGGCTGGCGGCGCAACCCCTCCGACGAGCCGCTGTGGCGCGAGGCCTACCTCGACCGCGCAGCCCGCATGGTCGAGCGCGACAAGAACCACCCCTCGATCATCCTGTGGTCGCTCGGCAACGAGGCGGGCACGGGCCAGAACCTGCGGGCCATGACGGAGTGGATCCACGACCGCGACCCCAGCCGCCCCGTGCACTACGAGGGCGACTACGACTGCGAGTACGTCGACATCTGGTCGCGCATGTACGCGTCGCACGCGGAGGTCGCGGCGATCGCGACGCGCGACGAGCCCGCCCTCGACGACCCGGAGCTGGATGCCCGGCGCCGGGCGATGCCGTTCATGCAGTGCGAGTACGCCCACGCGATGGGCAACGGCCCCGGTGGCCTCAGCGAGTACGACGAGCTCTTCGAGAGCTCGGAGCGGATCGCGGGCGGCTTCGTCTGGGAGTGGCTCGAGCACGGCATCCGCGACGCCGGCGGCCGGATGCGCTACGGCGGCGACTTCGGCGAGCGAGTGCACGACGGCAACTTCGTGATCGACGGGCTCGTGTCCGCCGACCGGGAGCCGCGGCCCCAGCTCGAGGACCTCAAGGCGGTGTTCGCTCCCGTCGTCCTCACCGTGGCGGGGGCATCCCTCACCGTCCGGAGCCGCTACGACGTGATCGACACCTCCCACCTCGTCTTCGACTGGGTCATCGAGCGCGCCGACGGCGTGCTCTCGCGGGGAAGCGTGGATGTCCCGGCGATCCCGCCGCGCGGATCGGCCACCGTCTCCCTCCCGGCTCCCGCCGTGCCGGGCAGCGTGCTCACGGTGAGCGCGCGGCTCGCGTCCGATGCGGAGTGGGCGCCCGCGGGACACGAGGTCGCGTGGGGCCAGGAGTCGCTCGTCGCGGCACCGTCGCTCCCTGGGGCCTCGACGTCCGCTGAGGCTCTCGAGGCGATCCCCGCCGTCACCCTCGACCCGCGCACGGGCGCCCCGACCTCGATCGCGGGCATCCCGGTCGCGGACTGGCGCCTCGAGCTCTGGCGCGCCCCCATCGACAACGACTTCGGCGTCGCGTGGGGCGAAGCCGACGGCCGGCCGCTCGAGGAGCGGTGGCGGGCCATCGGCCTCGACCAGCTCGCGAGCCGGCTCGTCTCGATCGACGGCTCGAGCGTCGTGACTCGCGTCGGCGGTGCCGGCCGCGACGAGCTCGTCGAGCTCACCTGCCGCTGGCGCCCGGTCGACGGCGGCGTGCTGCTGGATGTCAGGGTCCAGCCTCTCGTCGACACGGAGCAGGAGTGGGCGCGGGTCGGGATCTCGTTCACGCTCCCCGCAGCGTTCGCCGGCATGCGCTGGTTCGGCCTGGGCCCCGGACAGGGATACCCCGACACGGGCCAGGGCACTCGCCTCGGCTGGCACGCGGCCGCCGTCGCCGACCTCCCGGTGCCGCACGTGCGGCCGCAGGAGTCGGGGTCCCGGCGGGCAGTGCGCGAGGTCGCCTTCACCGACGGAGCGCGGCGACTCACCGCCGAGGGCGAGTTCGCGGTGACCGCCCGGCCCTGGTCGACGGAGGCCGTCGCATCCGCGACCCACTCCGACGAGCTGCAGCCCGACGGCCGCACGCACGTCGTGCTCGACCTCGCCCAGTACGGGGTCGGGACCGCCGCGTGCGGGCCGGGTGTGCTCACCGACTACCGGCTCACCGCGCATCGGATCGACGCGACGGTGCGCTTTTCGTCGACCGACGCGTAGTCGGGCAGACTAAGGAGATGCCCTCCGCGCGCGAGACTCTGTCCGGTTCGATCGTGCCCGTCGTGGTCCTCGACGACGCGGGAGTCGCTCCCGACCTCGTCGCGGCGCTCGCGGCGGGAGGCATCGACACGGTCGAGCTGACCCTGCGAACGCCCGCCGGTCTCGACGCGATCCGGTCGGTAGCCGGCTCGTCGTCCGTCATCGGGGCGGGAACCGTGCTCACCGTGCGCCAGGTCGAGGAGGTCGCCGATGCGGGAGCCGCCTTCGTCGTGAGCCCCGGATTCGATGACGAGGTCGTGCAGCGCTCCCTGGAGCTCGGACTCACCGTGCTTCCGGGTATCGCGACGCCGACCGAGCTGCAGCGGGCTCTGAAGACCGGTCTCCGCGACGTCAAGCTGTTCCCGGCCGACCGGCTCGGCGGACTCGACATGATCAGGGCACTCTCCGGCCCGTTCCCCGGGGTCGGCTTCATGCCGAGCGGCGGGGTGAGCCCCGCCAACGCGCGCGACTACCTCGGGCATCCGTCCGTCTTCGCCATCAGCGGCAGCTGGATGGTGCAGCGCGACCTGATCGCCCGGGGCGACTTCGACGAGATCGCCCGACTGAGCGCCGAGGCCGTCGCGCTCCTGGCCGGAGCCGAGGCGTGAGCGCGCGCGTCGTCACCCTGGGCGAGACGATGGCCCTCGTCCGCGCGGCCCACGTGGGCTCGCTCGCGACCGAGTCGGAGCTGCGTCTCGGCGTCGGCGGTGCCGAGAGCAACGTGGCCATCGCCCTCACCCGGCTCGGCACCCCGACGACGTGGGTCGGCCGCGTCGGCTCCGATCCGCTCGGGGAGCGCATCCTCCGCGAGCTCCGCGCCGAGGGGGTGGATGCCCGGGCCGTCGTCGACCCCGCGGCCCCCACCGGCCTCATGGTGAAGGAGAGCCGCACCCCCGCCTCGACGCGCGTCATGTACTACCGGGCCGGCAGCGCCGGGAGCCGGCTCTCGCCGGTCGACCTCGCCGCCGCCGGCATCCGGGAGGCGGGCCTGCTCCATGTCTCGGGCATCACACCGGCCCTGAGCGACTCGGCGGCGGCCGCGGTCGACGCCGCCGTGGACGAGGCCGTGGCGGCGGGCATCCCGGTCTCCTTCGACGTCAATCACCGTTCCTCGCTGTGGCGCGACCGCGACTTCGGT
The DNA here is from genome assembly GCF_030580675.1 of Antiquaquibacter soli. GTDB lineage: Bacteria > Actinomycetota > Actinomycetes > Actinomycetales > Microbacteriaceae > Rhodoglobus > Rhodoglobus soli. The sequence goes on from NZ_JAUQUB010000004.1 coordinate 62,633, forward strand.
GCCGTGTACCGCGGGCTCGCCGCCCGCGCCGATATCGTCTTCGCGGGCGAGGACGAGGCCCGCCTGCTCGCCGAGGGCTCGACGCCGGCGTCCCTCGCCCGGGCGATCGCCGCTCTCGGGCCGAGCCAGGTCGTCATCAAGCTCGGTGCGGACGGCTGCCTCGCCCTCGTCGACGGCGTCGAGCACGCCCAGCCCGCCGTGCGCATCGAGCCCGTCGACACCGTCGGCGCCGGGGATGCCTTCGTCGCCGGATACCTCGCCGAGCTCCTCGCCGGCCTCCCTGTTGCCGACCGCCTCGCGACCGCCGTCCGTACCGGCGCGTTCGCGTGCCTGAGCCCGGGCGACTGGGAGGGCTACCCCCGCCGAGCCGAGCTCGCCCTCCTCGACGGCGGCGAGCCGGTCGCCCGCTGATCCGCGCGCGCACCCGGGTGGGGATGCCACGATGGCTGCTATGACCTCCCCGCGAGAATCCCGCCTCCTGCGCATGACCGGCCGGGACCCCTTGGCGAAGCACCGCGCCGCGACGCCCCTCGAGCTGCTCTTCGACCTGACCTTCGTCGTCGCGTTCGGTATCGCCGCCGACCAGTTGGCCCACCTCATCGCGGTCGAGCACGTCGGCGCGGGGCTCCTGGGATTCTCGTTCGCGATGTTCGCGATCTGCTGGGCGTGGATCAACTTCACCTGGTTCGCGTCGGCTTTCGACACCGACGACTGGTTCTACCGGGTCACCACGATGGTGCAGATGATCGGCGTCATCGTGCTCGCTCTGGGGCTACCCGACCTGTTCCACTCCCTCGAGGAGGGGGCCCACGTCGACAACCGGGTGGTCGTCGCGGGGTACGTGGTCATGCGCGTCGCGCTCGTGGCGCAGTGGCTGCGTGCGGCGAAACAGGACCCGGCGCACCGCAGCACGGCGCTCTCCTACGCCCTGTTCGTCAGCCTCGCGCAAGCCGGTTGGGTCGTGGTCGCGATCCTCGACCTGCCCACGGCGTTGGCGCTCACGGTCTCGCTCGTGCTCTTCGGGGTCGAGTTCGCCGGGCCCGTGCTCGCCGAGCGCAAGGGCAGCGGTACTCCGTGGCATCCTCACCACATCGCCGAGCGCTACGGGCTCCTGACGATCATCGCGCTGGGAGAGGTCATCCTCGGAACGGTGACGTCGGTGTCGGCGCTCGTGGAGCGCCAGGACTGGAGCAGTGAGGCGATCCTCGTCGTCGTGGCGGGAGTGGGAATCGCCCTCGGGCTGTGGTGGGTCTACTTCCTGCTGCCCTCGGGCCCGCTCCTGGCTCGGCACCGCAACCGGTCGTTCGGGTGGGGATACGGCCACATCGTCGTGTTCGCCGCGATCGCCGCCGTCGGTGCGGGCCTCCACGTCGTCGCCTACGTGATCGAGGGAGAGTCGCAGATCGGCGTCGTGGGAGCGGTGCTCGCGATCGCCATCCCGGTCGCGGTGTTCACCGTCGCGGCGCTGCTCATCTACGCCTACCTGTTCCGCCAGAACGACCCGTTCCACCTGCTGCTCTTCGTCGGGACGCTCGTGGTGCTCGCGCTCGCCGTGGTGCTCGCCCTGATCGGCGCGTCGATCGGAGTGTGCCTGGTCGTGCTGACGCTCGCGCCGGCGGTGACGGTAGTCGGGTTCGAGACGGTCGGCTACCGCCACCAGGCGAGGGCTCTGGAGCGCGCGCTGAGCTAGTGCGAGGAGCCCTCGGACTCGATCTCCGAGCGGTCGCCCGACCACAGGGTGTGGAAGGTGCCCTCCTTGTCGACGCGCTTGTAGGTGTGCGCGCCGAAGAAGTCGCGCTGGCCCTGGACGAGAGCGGCGGGCAGTCGGTCGGCGCGCAGGCCGTCGTAGTAGGCGAGCGAGGAGCTGAACGCGGGGGCGGGGATGCCGGCGTGCGCGGCATCCGCGACCACGTTCCGCCACGCGGTCTGAGCCTTCGCCATGACGTCCACGAAGAAGGGAGCCGTCACGAGGGCGACGAGGCCAGGGTTCTCGGCGTACGCCTCCGTGATGCGGTTGAGGAAGCGGGCTCGGATGATGCAGCCCCCGCGCCAGATCTTCGCGATGTCCCCCTTCTTGATGTCCCAGCCGTACTGCTCGGCACCGGCGACGATCGCGTCGAAGCCCTGCGAGTAGGCGATGACCTTCGACGCGTAGAGCGCGAGGCGGACGCCCTCGATGAAGGCCTCCGGGTCGGCTGGCTTGAACGCGTCCTCCGACGGGCCGGGGAGGCTGGATGCTGCGGCGCGCTGCGCCGGCTTCGACGAGAGCGACCGCGCGAACACGGCCTCGGCGATTCCAGAGACCGGGATGCCCAGGTCGAGCGAGGTCTGCACCGTCCACACGCCGGTGCCCTTGCTGCCCGCCTGGTCGAGGATGACGTCGACGAGCGGCTTGCCCGTCTCCGCGTCGACCTGCTTGAGCACCTCGGCGGTGATCTCGATGAGGTAGCTCTCGAGCTCACCCTTGTTCCACTCGGCGAAGATGTCGGCGATCTCGGCGGGGCTCTTGCCGGTGCCGCGGCGGATGAGGTCGTAGGCCTCGGCGATCAGCTGCATGTCGGCGTACTCGATGCCGTTGTGGATCATCTTCACGAAGTGGCCGGCGCCGTCCGTGCCGACGTGGGTGACGCACGGCTCGCCCTCGGCGACGGCGGCGATCGACTTGAGGATCGGCCCGAGCGTCTGCCACGCCTCGGCCGATCCGCCCGGCATGATCGACGGGCCGTTGAGGGCGCCTTCCTCGCCGCCGGAGATCCCGGCGCCGACGAAGTTGATGCCCGTCTCGCGCACCGCGGCCTCGCGGCGGATGGTGTCGGTGAACAGGGCGTTGCCGCCGTCGACGATGATGTCGCCCGGCTCGAACACGGCCACGAGCTCGTCGATGACGGCATCCGTTCCCTTGCCGGCCTGGACCATGATGATCGCGGTGCGCGGCTTGGCGAGCGAGTCGGCGAACTCCTGGATGGTCTTCGCGGGGATGAAGCCCGCCTCCGGGTGCTCGTCGATGAGCGTCTCCGTGCGGGCCCACGTGCGGTTGTACACGGCGACCGTGTTGCCCTCGCGGCTGGCGAGGTTGCGGGCGAGGTTGCTACCCATCACCGCGAGTCCGACGACGCCGATGTTTGCCTGTGCCACGTGTGCTCTCCTTGCGGGTGCGGCGCGTTCCGCCGACTCGAAACCCCTGTACAGGCTAGTACCGTGGAGGGATGTCTCCCGCCCCGCTCGTGGTCGTCATGGGCGTCAGCGGGTCCGGGAAGTCGACCGTCGGGGCGCTCGTGGCCGACCGGCTGGGCATCCCGTTCGCCGACGCGGACGACCTGCACCCGTCGGCCAATGTCGAGAAGATGCGCGCCGGGCACCCGCTCGACGACGAGGACCGCGGGCCGTGGCTGGTTCTGGTCGGGGATGCCCTCGCCGCAGCCCGTGACACCGGTCTCGTCATGGCGTGCTCCTCGCTCAAGCGCGCGTACCGCGACCTCATCCGCGACCGCGCCCCGGAGACCGTGTTCGTGTACCTCCACGGCTCCCGCGAGCTGCTCGTCGAGCGGATGTCGGCGCGCGAGGGCCACTTCATGCCCTCGACCCTCCTCGACTCGCAGCTCGACACCCTCGAGCCGCCCGGAGCCGACGAGCGCTCGATCACCGTGGACGTCTCGGCGACACCGCGGGAGCTCGCCGAGCAAATCGCTGGTACTCTGGGTCACTGAACTTCGGCGAGGGAACCGGCATCCGGTTCCGTAATCGACGCGGTGGGCGAGTCCGGCGGGCTTTTCCTCACGCACGAGTGCGTTCGAGTTGAACAACAGACACCGATCAGGGCGAGAGCCCAAGGAGACGATCCAGCATGGCTGAGAAGGAAATCAGTAACCACCTGGTGGCGGAAGCCCGCACCCAGTTCGGCAAGGGCGCGGCTCGCAAGATCCGCGCGATCGGCAAGATCCCCGCGGTCATCTACGGCCACGGCACGGAGCCGCAGCACGTGACCCTCCCGGGCCACGAGGTCTCGCTCCTCCTGCGCAAGGCGAACCAGGTGCTCGAGCTCGACATCGCGGGCAAGGAGCAGCTCGCGCTCGTCAAGGACGTGCAGAAGGACCCGGTGCGCCAGATCATCGAGCACATCGACCTCATCGTCGTGCGCAAGGGTGAGAAGGTCACCGTCGACGTCCCCGTGCACCTCGAGGGCGAGTCGGCCCCCGGCACGAGCGTCAACCAGGACGCCACCACGATCTCCCTCGAGGTCGAGGCCACCCACATCCCCGAGAACGTCGTCGTCTCGATCGAGGGACTCGGCGAGGGCACCCACGTCACCGCCGCCGATGTGACGCTGCCGAAGGGCGCGTCACTCGTGAGCGACCCCGAGACTCTCATCGTCGGCATCACCGGCGAGGTCGCGCAGGACCTCGGCGACGAGACCGAGGCCGAGGCGGACGCCGCGGAGGCTGCCGAGGGCGACGCCGAGGAGGCCGCCGAGGAGGCTGCCGCCGAGGGCGACGCGGAGTAGCATCCACCCCTCGTGGACGATCTCTGGCTCGTAGCCGGGCTCGGCAACCCCGGGCCCGGCTACGCCGGCAATCGCCATAACGTCGGCCAGATGGTGCTGGCCGAGCTCGCCGACCGCATGTCGGCACCCTTCAAGAACCACAAGGCGAACGCCGCGGTCGCGGAGGGCCGCACCGCTCCCGGTGCGCCGCGCCTCGTTCTCGCCAAGCCCCACACCTACATGAACGTGTCGGGGGCGCCGATCGCCGCGCTGCTGCGCTTCTACAAGATCGACCCGTCACGACTCATCGTCATCCACGACGAGCTCGACATCCCCTTCGACACCGTGCGCCTGAAGTTCGGGGGCGGGCACGGCGGCCACAACGGCGTCCGCGACACGATCGCCGCGATCGGCACGAACGAGTTCACCCGCGTCCGGGTGGGCATCGGCCGGCCCCCGGGCCGCCAGCCCGCCGCCGACTTCGTGCTGCGCGACTTCTCGGCCGACGAGCGCACGGTGCTCCCCAACCTCCTCGCCGATGCCGCGGACGCCGTCGAGCTCATCAGCACCGACGGACTGACGGCCGCGCAACTCAAGTTCCACACCGCGACCTGAGTGCTGTCGGACGGGGCAACTAGACTCGTTCGGTGACTCTCGCAGGAATTATCACGGGGCTTTCGCGCGCCCGCACGGTCGAGAGCGCCCTCTCCTTCGCCTCCCGCAGCGCCGACTTCTCGCTCGTCGACGGGCTCCGCGCGCCGCTGCTCGCCGCCCTCCTCGGCCCGGATGACGCACCCCGCTCGCTCCTCGTCGTGACCGCCACCGGGCGCGAATCCGAGTCGCTCCGCCAGTCCCTCGCCGCTTACGCCCCGACCGCGCAGATCGTCGAGTTCCCCGCGTGGGAGACGCTCCCGCACGAGCGCCTGAGCCCGAGCGCGGAGACGGTCGGCAAGCGGATGCGCGCGCTGCGCGCCCTCCGCGACTGGCGAGCCGAGCCATCCGGTCACTTCGTGCTCGTCGCGTCGGTGCGCGCCGCCCTGCAGCCCCTCGCGGACAACCTCACGAGCATCGAGCCGATCGATCTCGTGGCGGGCGGTCGCGGGTACGACCTGCCCGAGCTGTCGTCGCGGCTCGTCGACCTCGCGTACGCGCGAGTCGACATGGTCACGCGGCGCGGCGAGTTCGCGGTGCGCGGCGGAATCCTCGACGTGTTCGCCCCGACCGACGAGCACCCGCTGAGACTGGAGTTCTTCGGGGACGAGCTCGAGCAGTTGCGCGCCTTCTCCGTTGCCGACCAGCGGTCGCTGCCGACCGTGATCGAGCGGGCCGAACTCGGCCCGAGTCGCGAGCTGCTGCTGAGCGAGTCCGTGCGCCAGAGGGCCCGGGAGATGCAGCACGAGTTCCCGAGTCTGTCCACGATGCTCGCGAAGATCGGGGAGGGCATCCCCGTCGACGGCATGGAGTCGCTCGCGCCGGCGCTCGTGGACCGGCTCGTGCCGATCACCTCCTACCTTCCGCCGGATGCCGCGATCGCCGTGATCTCGCCGGAGCGGGTCTCCGGGCGCGCCGCAAACCTCGTCGAGACCAACCGCGAGTTCCTCGCCGCCGCGTGGAACGCCGCGACCGCGGGCGCCGAGGCGCCGATCGATCTGGAGGCGGGCGAGTTCGTGACTCTCACGAGCCTGCGCGAGTCGGCGGGGGACCGCCCGTGGTGGACGCTCAGCCCGTTCGACTCCGGAGCCGAGCCGGAGGACGGCTACGTGCGCCTCGATGCCGCGACCGTCCCGAGCTTCGCGGGCCAGATCGACGGGGCGCTCGACCACGTGGCGGAGCTGCTGCGCGACGGGTGGAGCGTCGTCGTCGCCGCCGCCGGTCAGGGCCTCGTGGAGCGGGCATCCGATCTCCTCGCCGAGAAGGAGCTCTCGGGGCGAGCGGTCGAGGAGTTCCCGGCCGACCCGGAGCCCGGTGTCGCCTACCTGCTGCAGGCGGCGATCGACTCAGGCTTCGAGCTCGCGGAGTCGAGGCTCGCGGTGCTCAGCGAAGCGGAGTTCTTCGGCCGGGCCGCGGGCTACGACTCGCGCCAGGTCAAGAAGCTCGCGAGCCGCCGCCGCAACGTCGTCGATCCGCTCCAGCTCAAGGCGGGCGACTTCGTCGTGCACCAGACCCACGGCATCGGCAAGTTCCTGGAGCTCGTCCAGCGCGAAGTGTCGACGGGAGGCCGCAATGCGATCAAGACGCAGCGCGAGTTCCTCGTTCTCGAGTACGCGCCCAACAAGCGCGGCTACCCGGGGGACAAGCTCTTCGTGCCCACCGACCAGCTCGACCTGCTCTCGCGGTACGTCGGCGGCGAGGCCCCGGCCCTGTCCAAGATGGGCGGCAGCGACTGGGCCGCCGCGAAGGGCAAGGCGCGCAAGGCGGTTCGGGATATCGCGGTCGAGCTCGTCAAGCTCTACAGCGCCCGGATGGCGAGCAAGGGACACGCCTTCGGGCCGGACACCCCCTGGCAGCGCGAGCTCGAGGAGGCCTTCCCGTTCGCGGAGACGCCCGACCAGCTGCAGACGATCGACGAGGTCAAGGCCGACATGGAGCGGCCCATTCCGATGGACCGGCTGCTCTCCGGCGACGTCGGCTACGGCAAGACCGAGGTCGCCGTGCGCGCCGCGTTCAAGGCGGTTCAGGATGGCAAGCAGGTGGCCATGATCGTGCCCACCACCCTCCTCGTGCGGCAGCACCTCGAGACGTTCGCCGAGCGATTCGCCGGCTTCCCCGTGCACTTGCGCGCTCTCTCGCGCTTCCAGACCGACAAGGAGGCGAAGGAGACCATCGAGGGGCTCGCCGACGGCACGGTCGACGTCGTGATCGGCACCCACCGGTTGCTGAGCCCGAACATCCGCTTCAAAGACCTGGGTCTCGTCATCATCGACGAGGAGCAGCGCTTCGGAGTCGAGCACAAGGACGCCCTCAAGAAGCTCAAGACGAACGTCGACATCCTCGCCATGACGGCGACGCCGATCCCGCGCACGCTCGAGATGGCGGTCACGGGCATCCGGGAGATGTCGACCCTCGCGACGCCGCCGGAGGACCGTCACCCGATCCTGTCGTTCGTGGGCCCGTACTCGGAGAAGCAGGTGGCCGCCGCGATCCGCCGCGAGCTGCTGCGCGAGGGGCAGGTCTTCTACGTGCACAACCGGGTGAGCTCGATCAACCGGGTCGCGTCGCAGATCGCCGAGCTCGTGCCCGAGGCGCGCGTCGCGGTCGCCCACGGTCAGATGTCGGAGAGCGCGCTCGAGCAGGTCATGGTCGACTTCTGGGAGCGCAAGTTCGACGTGCTCGTCGCGACGACGATCATCGAGACCGGCCTCGACATCGCCAACGCGAACACCCTCATCATCGACCGCGCCGACAAGTACGGCCTCTCGCAGCTGCACCAGTTGCGCGGTCGCGTCGGCCGCGGTCGCGAGCGCGCGTACGCCTACTTCCTCTACGACGAGCTCAAGCCGCTCAGCGAGACCGCCCACGAGCGGCTCAACACGATCGCCGCCAACAACGAGCTCGGCGCGGGCATGCAGATCGCCCTCAAGGACCTCGAGATCCGCGGGGCGGGCAACCTCCTCGGCGGCGAGCAGTCCGGTCACATCGCGGGAGTCGGATTCGACCTCTACCTCCGGATGATCGGCGAGGCGGTCTCGGTCTTCCGAGGCGACGTCGCCGAGGGGCAGACGGAGCTGCGGCTCGAGCTGCCCGTCGACGCCCACATCCCCGAGGACTACATCGAGTCGGAGCGCTTGCGGCTCGAGGCCTACCAGAAGCTCTCGACTGCGTCGGCACCCACGGCCGGCGATGACGCCCTCGACCGCGTCGTCGAGGAGCTCGCCGACCGCTACGGCGCCCCTCCCACGCAGGTCGACAACCTCGTCGCCGTCTCGCGGCTGCGGCGACTGGCCCAGAAGGCGGGTCTCGGAGAGGTCGTCGTCATGGGCGACAAGCTGCGCGTCGCGCCGCTCGAGCTCGCCGACTCCATCCAGGTGCGCCTGCAGCGCATGTACCCGGGAGCGCGCTACCTCGCAGCCGGGCGCGCGGTGCTCGCCCCGCTGCCGCAGGACCTGGATGACGCGGCTCTCATCGAGTGGACCCGCAGCTTCCTCGTCGCCATCGCCCCGGTGCCCTCGCCGGAGGCGGAGGGAAGCACAGCACCCGCCTAGGCCGAAAGCCCCTAGCCTCGGGCGCGGGGTCGCTGCGAGGCTGGGGCGATGGATGCCGACTCCCTCGACTCGATCAACACGTGGTGGCGCGCCGCCAACTACCTGTCGGTGGGCCAGATCTACCTGCTCGACAACCCGCTGCTGCGCGAACCGCTGCGGCCGGAGCACATCAAGCCGCGTCTGCTCGGGCACTGGGGCACGACGCCCGGCCTGAACTTCATCTACGCGCACCTCAACCGCGTCATCCGCGAGCGCGACCTCGACACGATCTACGTGTGCGGTCCGGGCCACGGCGGGCCGGGGATGGTCGCGAACGCCTACCTCGACGGCACCTACTCCGAGCTGTACTCGTCGATCGACCGCTCCGAGGAGGGGGTGCGCCGGTTGTTCCGGCAGTTCTCGTTCCCCGGCGGCATCCCGAGCCACGCGGCGCCGGAGACTCCCGGGTCGATCAACGAGGGCGGCGAGCTCGGATACTCGCTGTCGCACGCCTACGGCGCCGCGTTCGACAACCCGGGCCTCACGGTCGCGGCGGTGGTCGGCGACGGCGAGGCGGAGACCGGCCCGCTCGCGACGGCGTGGCACGGCAACAAGTTCCTCGACCCGGTGCGCGATGGCGTCGTGCTGCCCATCCTCCACCTCAACGGGTTCAAGATCGCCAACCCGACGGTGCTCGCGCGAATCCCCGAGGAGGAGCTCCTCGAGCTCATGCGCGGCTACGGCTACACGCCGTACCTCGTCTCGGGCGGCTTCGACGGCGAGGATCCGATGCTCGTGCACGAGCGCTTCGCCGAGAGCCTCGACGCGGCCCTCGACCACATCGCGGCGATCAAGCGCAGCGCCGCCGACGGCTCGCTCGAGGGCAGGCCAGCGTGGCCGATGATCATCCTGCGCACGCCCAAGGGGTGGACGTGCCCGCCGGTGATCGACGGACACCCTGCCGAGGGCAACTGGAGGTCCCACCAGGTGCCGCTCGCGAACGCCCGCGACACCGAGGAGCACACGCGGCTCCTCGAGGGGTGGTTGCGCTCCTACCGGCCGGAGGAGCTCTTCGACGAGTCGGGCGCTCTCGTTCCCGCGGCGACCGCGATCGCGCCGGACGGCGATCGGAGGATGAGCGCCAACCCGATCGCGAACGGCGGGCTGCTGCGGCGCGAGCTGGCGCTGCCCGACTTCCGCGACTACGCGGTGGAGGTGCCGGAGCCGGGCGGCTCGACGAGCAGTGCGACGACGGTGCTGGGGGAGTGGTTGCGGGATGTCATCCGCGCCAACCCCGACGCCTTCCGCATCTTCGGGCCGGATGAGACCGCATCCAACCGGCTGCAGGCGGTGTTCGAGGCGACAGCCAAGCAGTGGGACGCCGACTACGAGCCCATCGACGAGGACAACCACCTCGCCCGCGCGGGCCGCGTCGTGGAGATGCTGAGCGAGCACCAGTGCCAGGGATGGCTCGAGGGCTACCTGCTCACCGGGCGGCACGGCCTGCTCAACTCCTACGAGGCATTCATCCACATCGTCGACTCCATGGTCAACCAGCACGCGAAGTGGCTGAAGGCGTCGAGCGAGGTGCCGTGGCGCCGGTCGATCTCCTCCCTCAACTACCTGCTGAGCTCGCACGTGTGGCGGCAGGACCACAACGGCTTCTCACACCAGGACCCGGGGTTCATCGACCACGTCGTCAACAAGAAGGCCGACGTCGTGCGGGTCTACCTCCCGTTCGACGCGAACACGCTCCTGTCCACCTACGACCACTGCCTGCGCTCGGTCGATTACATCAACGTCGTCGTCGCCGGCAAGCAGCCGGCACCGAACTGGCTCAGCATGGAGCGCGCGATCGAGCACTGCACCCGCGGGCTCGGGCTGCTCGAGTGGGCCGGCACCGAGGTGGCAGGCGAGGAGCCGGATGCCGTGCTCGCGTGCGCGGGAGACGTGCCGACCGTCGAGGTGCTCGCGGCGGCCTCCATCCTCCGCGACCGGGTTCCGGGGCTTCGGCTGCGCGTCGTGAACGTCGTGGACCTCATGCGGCTGCAGAGCGAGGGCGAGCATCCGCACGGGCTCTCCGACGCGGCCTACGACGCCGTGTTCACCCGCGACAAGCCGGTCGTCTTCGCGTACCACGGCTACCCGTGGCTCATCCACCGGCTCGCCTACAAGCGCGCCGGCCACGCGAACCTCCACGTTCGCGGGTACAAGGAGGAGGGGACCACGACCACGCCCTTCGATATGGTCATGCTCAACGACCTCGACCGCTACAAGCTGGTCATCGACGTCATCGATCGCGTGCCCGGTCTCGCCGAGCGCGAGGGCGCCCTGCGTCAGGAGATGCAGGATGCCCGGCTGCGCGCCAAGGCGTACACCCGCGAGTTCGGGGAGGACATCCCCGAGGTGGCGCAGTGGTCGTGGGCGGGTGCGGGCGCCGGTGCCGACGCCCGCGACACCGGCGGGGACAACGCCTGACCACTGGCCGCTGCGGTTACTGCGCCGCGTACCCGCCATCGACGAGGTGGTAGCTCCCGGTGATGAACGACGCGGCGTCGGAGGCGAGGAACGCGACGAGGGCGGCGACTTCCTCCGGCGTGCCGAGGCGGCCGAGCGCGTGCTTGCCGGCGAGGAACTCCTGCGCGCCGGCGTCGAGGTTCGAGTCGACGAGCGGGGTGTGGATGAAGCCGGGGCCGACCGCGTTGACGCGCACCTTCTGCGCGCCGTACTCGAGGGCTGCGTTCTTGGTGAGGCCGAGCAGTCCGTGCTTCGCGGTGACATACGCAGATGACATCGGGAAGCCCACGGAGCCGAGCACGGAGGCCATGGTGATGATCGACCCGCCGCCGTTCGCGACCATCGCGGGCAGCTGCGCCTTGAGCCCGTAGAAGACGGCGTTGAGGTTGACCTCGATCACCTTCTGCCAGCTGTCGAGCGGGTAGTCGCCGATCGTGGACGCCGCACCACCGATGCCGGCGTTGTTGACGGCGATCTTGAGGGGCGCGAGCGCGTTCGCGGCGGCGACGGCCGCCTCCGACGATGCCGGGTCCGAGGAGTCGGCGACGAAGGCCTCGGCGACTCCGCCTGCCTCCCGGATCTCGGCGACGACGGCGTCGGCGCTCTCCTGCTTCAGGTCGGTGACGAGCACGGATGCCCCGCTCCGGGCGAGCTCGAGCGCGACGGCGCGACCGATCCCCGACCCCCCTCCGGTGACGATCGCGGACCGATCCTGGACGTCGTAGCTGGCCATGGCTTCTTCCTCTCCTCAGTTAACCGACAGTTGTCGGTTTGATCGTCATCCACATTACGCTCGTGCGAGGAGGACATCATGGATGCACGACAGCGCCGCAGCCGCGAGCGGCTCCACGCCGCCGTGCTCGAGCTCGCCGACGCGACTCGCGCCGACGACCTGAGCGTCACCGCCATCGCCGAGCGGGCGGGCATCCATCGCTCCACGTTCTACGAGCACGCGGGCTCGCCCCTCGCGCTCCTGCGCTCCGCGCTCGCTGTGGAGCTGGATGCCGCACGCGAGCGCTACCTCGAGGGCGTCGACCCCGCGGCGCTGCCCGCCGCCCTCCGCGATGTCACTCGGGCCGTCCTCGAGCACGTCCTCCGCCACGCGGACGTCTACCGGCGGGGGCTCGATTCCGGCGGCGGCCTCCACGACTTCCTCAGCGAGCACTTCCAGGGCTCGTCGCGGCTCCTGCTCGACCGCGGTCTCCTGCAGCCGCCCCCGGTCGCCGGGCTCGCCCCCGAGGTGGTCGCCGAGGCCTCCATCCGGTACGTCGCGGACGGCACGGTCGGCGCGATCGCCGTGTGGCTGCGCGAGCCGGCGCATCCCGAGGCATTCCTGGAGGCGGTCGCGCACCTCGTGCCGGGCTGGTGGCACATGGCCGATGCCGACGGCGGCAGGGGGTAGAACTGGAGGCATGCCTCCAGGTCGCAACCGCCGCATCCAGCAGTCCAACTTCGGGCCGAAGCAGTACCTCGTCGCGGCGCGGGACATCGCGAAGCTCACGTGGGAGACGACGCCCGGCACGATCATCCTGCAAGCGGCGGGCGCGGTCATCACGGCCGTCCTGCCCATCGTCACCACCTACTTCGCTGCGCTGACGACGACGGCGCTCGGCGACGCGTTCGCCGGCGACCCGGATGCGGGGGCTCGTGCCATCGCGTACGTCATCGTCACGGGTGTGCTCGGTCTGCTCACGATGGGCTGGAACAGCCTGCAGCAGTACGTGCAGCGCCTCATGCGCTACAAGCTCGAGGCCAAGGTGAGCGACATCATGTACGAGCGGTTCCTGTCGCTGGAGTTCTGGCGCTACGACGACAAGGACACCATCGACATGTACGACCGGGCGCAGCGGTTCTCGCTGTTCTACTCGCAGGCGTTCACGACGCTCTCGCGCATGGCGTCGCAGGTTATCACGCTCGTCGCGAGCGTTGTCGCGCTGCTCCTCGTCGGCTGGTGGCTCGCGCTCATCCTCGTCGTCGCGATCATCCCGGGTGTGTACCTCCAGTTCTCGCTCTCGCGGGCGCAGGTGCGGCACTGGAACGCCACCGTCGACGTGCGCCGCGCGAAGGGGACGATCGAGCGGCAACTGTTCCAGCCCGAGCACATCGCGGAGCTCCGGCTGTACGGGATGGTGCGCTACCTGCTGAACCTCCGGCAGGATCTGCGCGACGCCGACGAGCGGGAGCGCATCGTGTTCGAGCGCCGGTTCATCCTCAAGCGGCTCGCCGCGGATGCGCTCGAGCTCGCCGCCCAGGTCGGCTCGCTGCTGTGGGTGACGGTGCAGATCATCGCCCACCTCCAGCCGATCGGCCAGTTCCTGTACGTGCAGCAGATCGTGCAGCGCGCGCTCGCCGCGATGAACAGCTTCGTCACGGAGGTGAGCTCGCTCGACGAGCAGCTCGCGAACCTCTTCGACTACCAGGAGTTCATGGCGCTCGACGTGCGTCAGGGCGGCGACCGGGAGCTCGAGGGGCCGCCCGCGCGGATCGTCGTCGATTCGGTGAGCTTCCGCTACCCCTCCTCGGAGCGCGACGTGCTGCGGGATGTCTCGCTCAGCATCGATCGGGGGCAGCGGGTGGCCATCGTCGGCGAGAACGGGGCGGGAAAGTCGACCCTCATCAAGCTGTTGAGCGGGCTGTACTCGCCGACGGAGGGCTCGATCGCGCTCGACGGCACGCCCCTCGGGGAGTTCTCCCTCGACTCCTGGCACAAGCAGCTCGCCGTTCTCCAGCAGGACTACCTGAGCTACAGCTTCGCGACCGCGCGCGACAACGTGTACTACGGCAAGATCGCCAAACCCTTCGACCGGGAGGCGTTCGACGCCGCGCTCGCCAAAGCCGAGGCGGCGGAGTTCATCTCGAAGCTCCCGAAGGGGGAGGACAGCTACGTGTCGCCGTGGATGGCCCACCCCGACGGCACGAACGGCGTCGACCTCTCGGGCGGGCAGTGGCAGCGCATGGCGCTCGCCCGCAACTTCTACCGCCAGGCGCCCGTGATCATCCTCGACGAGCCGACCTCGGCGATCGACGCGCTCGCCGAGTCGCGAATCTTCAACCACCTCTTCGCCGACACCGAGCAGACGCTCATCATCATCAGCCACCGCCTCACGACGATCGAGCGCGCCGACGTGATCTACATGCTCAAGGACGGTCGCGTGGTGGAGCGCGGCACGGCCGACGAGCTCATCGCGAAGAGGGGCGAGTTCTTCACGATGTTCGAGTCGCAGCTCTAGGCCGCGCGATGAACTTGTGCTCCCGTCCGTCGATGCGGTGGGCACCGTACACGGCGGTGGGGATGAGCACGAGCGAGCGCAGATCGAACAGGGCGTGCAGCAGGATCGGGACGACGATGGAGCCGGTCGCGATGTAGGACGCGGCGAGCACCCCGCCGACGACCGTGGTGCCGACGACGCCGGCCACCCCCTGGTACACGTGGAGGGCGCCGAAGAGCAGCAGCGGCACGATCACGGCGACTGCCGCGCTCCCGGTCGCCGCAAAGACGAGTGCCGGCAGCGCGAGTCGGAACAGCAGCTCCTCGGACACGCCGGCGTTGATCGAGAGCAGCCAGCCCAGCCGCAGCTCCTGCCGGTTGCGCGGGAGCATCGCCGCGATGTCGCCGATCGTCGCGACGTCGTCCGGCGAGTGGCGGGCGGAGTGGATGCCGACAATCGTCAGCACCGCGAGGGCCACGGCCCCGCCCGAGATGATGCCCCACACGAGGCCCGGATCGATGGGCAGCCACGATTGCAGCTCGGCGAGGAGCGGGGCGACGAACCGGCCGGCGACGACCAGGACGACAACTGCAACGCCGCCGATCGACCACAGCGAGTCGAGGAGCCACTTGCGCATCATCGCCTGGCGCTTGAGGGTAGTGCGGTAGCGGGTGAAGCGGCGGTACTCCCGACGGTCCTTGAGCGCGGTGCGCACGACGAGCAGGGCGAGCAGCGCCGCGAGGAGCACCCACGCGACGAGCGGGGTCCAGGGCCACGACGGGTCGAGCATCCCTCCATCGTTGCACGACGGAATATCTGCACCCCGTGCAAGGATTACTCCTCGATATGAGCAGCGACGTCGGTTTCCGGTCCGAGCGGGGGCCAGTCCTCGCATCCCTCATGGTGACGACGGGTCTCGTCGCGATCGACGCCACGGTGCTCGCGACGGCGGTACCGACGATCGTCGGCGAGCTCGGTGGCTTCGCGCAGTTCCCGTGGCTGTTCTCGGTCTACCTGCTCGCTCAAGCGGTCACCGTGCCGATCTACGCGAAGCTCTCCGATCTGTTCGGCCGCAAGCCGATCATCCTCATCGGAATCGGCCTCTTCCTGCTGGGGTCGATCCTGTGCGGGGTCGCGTGGAGCATGCCGGCCCTCATCGCGTTCCGCGTGCTGCAGGGGCTGGGGGCGGGCGCCGTCCAACCGATGTCCATCACCATCCTCGGCGACATCTACTCGGTCGCCGAGCGCGCCCGCGTGCAGGGCTACGTCGCGAGCGTGTGGGCGGTCTCCTCCGTGGTCGGTCCGACCCTCGGCGGCCTCTTCGCCCAGTTCGACGCGTGGCGGTGGGTCTTCTTTGTCAACATCCCGCTGTGCCTGGTGGCGGGCTGGATGCTCGTGCGCCACTTCCACGAGAAGGTGGAGCGCCACTCGCACCGCATCGACTTCGCCGGCGCCGCACTCCTCGCGGCGTCGATGACGCTCCTCATCCTGGCCGTGCTCGAGGGCGGCCAGGCGTGGGCGTGGGACTCGTGGCAGTCGGTCGCCTCGTTCGCGGTGGGCGGCGCGCTGCTCGTCGCCTTCGTGCTCGTCGAGCGGCGGGCATCCGAGCCGATCCTGCCGCTGTGGGTGTTCACGCGACCGCTCCTGCTGACGACGACCCTCGCGGGCCTCGGGGTCGGCGCACTCCTGATCGGCCTCACCTCGTATGTGCCGACCTACCTCGAGGGCTCGTTGGGGGTGGTGCCGCTCGTCGCGGGTGCAGCGCTCGCCGCTCTCACTTTGGGCTGGCCGCTGTCGGCGTCGTTCTCCGGCCGCTTCTACCTGCGGCTGGGGTTCCGCACGACCGCGCTCATCGGCTCGGCGGTCTCGCTCGTCGGCACCGCGCTCCTCGCGGGTTTCGCGACGTCGCCGTCGGTCGCGGTGGTCACGATCGCCTCCTTCGTCATCGGTCTCGGGATGGGACTCCTCGCGACGGCCACGCTCATCGCCGCGCAGTCGTCGGTGGAGTGGAACGAGCGCGGCGTGGTGACCGGCACCAACCTGTTCGCGCGGTCGATCGGCTCGGCGGTCGGGGTGGCAGTGTTCGGTGCGATCGCGAACTCGGTGTTCGGCGACGCGGTCGAGCCTGCGCCGGAGGCGATCGTCGCGGGGTCCGCGGCGGTCTTCCTGGGTGTGCTCATCGTGATGGCCGCGACGTTCGTCGCGGTCCTCGCCATGCCGAAGACGCCGGTGCAGCCGGCTCCGACGGCGGAGCCGGCGGAGGCGTAACAAACCTTTTACATGCGGTGGCCTCCACCGTGACGTGACCGGGTTAGTGTACTGACAAGCAATTCAGTTCACTTCCATGCAACACGACACGGTAGAGGAGCCCGTCGTGACTGACGTCATCACCATCCCAGCGACCACCCCGCTGGCACAGAAGGCAGCGGCCGATGGCGTCCGCTTCATCCTGGCGACCTTTGTCGACATGAACGGCAAGCCCTGCGCGAAGCTCGTGCCCATCGAGGCGCTCGACGAGCTCGAGGCGGGAGCCCTCGGCTTCGCCGGCTTCGCCGCGGGTGCCATCGGGCAGCGGCCCCAGGACCCCGACATCTGCGTCATCCCCGACCCCGACAGCTACGCGAACCTCGACTTCATCAAGCCGGGCCTCGCGATGGTGCAGTGCGACCCGTACGTGAACGGCGAGCCGTGGCCGTTCGCGCCGCGCGTGATCCTCAAGAACGTCCTCGAGACGCTCCGGGGCAAGGGGATGACCGCCATGGTGGGAGCGGAGATCGAGTACTTCCTGCTCGCCCGCGACGCCGACGGCAGCATCCACACGGCCGACACTCGCGACTCCTCGGGGCAGCCCTGCTACGACGCCCGCGGGGTGACCCGCATGTTCGAGCACCTCGCGACGACGAGCAAGGCGATGAACGACCTCGGCTGGGGCAACTACGCCAACGACCACGAGGACGGCAACGGCCAGTTCGAGCAGAACTTCACCTTCGCCGACGCCCTCACCACGGCGGACCGCGTCATCACCCTGCGCTACATCATCTCGATGGTGGCCGAGGCGCAGGGCATGACGGCGACCTTCATGCCCAAGCCCTTCTCCAACCGCTCGGGCAACGGGATGCACCTGCACCTGTCGCTCTGGAGCGAATCGGGCGACTCACTCTTCCCGGCCGAGGGCGACGCGCACGGCCTCGGCCTGAGCTCCACGGCGTACAGCTTCATCGCGGGCATCCTCGACCACGCGCCCGCGCTGCAGGCCTTCATCGCGCCCTCGGTGAACTCCTACAAGCGCTCGGGAGCCCGCACGACCACGAGCGGGGCGACGTGGTCGCCGCGCGTCGCCGACTTCGGCGGCAACGACCGGACGCACTTCATCCGGGTGCCCGACGGCAACCGCATCGAGCTCCGCGGCGGCGACGGATCCGCCAACCCGTACCTCGCGATCGCGGCGGCCCTCACCGCGGGGCTGCACGGCATCTCGCGCGGCGCGAATCCGGGGGCGCCCAACGGACCGGGCATCCCCGGCGACGCCGCAACCCCGCTTCCGCCGACCCTCCTGCACGCCGTCGAGGCGCTGCGCACGAGCGAGCTGCTCGCTGAAGCATTCGGCCCGGCCGTCACCGCTTACTACGCCGACGTCAAGGAGGAGGAGTTCCTCACCTGGCACAACACGGTCACCCCCTGGGAGATCGACCGCTACCTGACCGCGTTCTGAGAACCACGAGAAAGAAGACACGACCCATGTGCGGCATCGCTGCCCTTCAACTGAAGGACCCCGCCCTGCGCTCGCAGCTCGGCACCCTCATGCACGGCATGCTGTGCGAGATCGTCGAGCGCGGCCCCGACTCTGCCGGGATCTCCGTGTACGGGGATGCCCGGCTCAACCCCGAGGGGGTGGCGACCGTGAGCCTCCTCGATGCGGGCCGTCCCGACGGCGATATCGCCGCGGCGCTCACCGACCTGCTGGGGGTGCCCGCGACGGTAACCACGCTCGGGGACACGACGCTCGCGAGCGCCGCAGCATCCACCGACGAGCTCTCCGCCGCTCTCCGCATCGCCGCCCCGGGCGCCCGCCAGATCGGCCGCGGCGACTCCGTCGCTACGCTCAAGGGCATCGGCGACCCGGTCGGGCTCGCCGAGCAGTTCGGTCTCGAGTCGGTGAGCGGCACGCAAGGCGTCTCGCACACCCGGATGGCGACGGAGTCGGCCGTCACGGCGTCCGGCTCGCACCCGTTCACCGTCGCCGACGACCTCTGCCTCGTGCACAACGGGTCGTTCTCCAACCACGCGAGCATCCGGCGCACCCTGAAGGCGCAGGGGGTCGAGTTCGACAGCGACAACGACTCCGAGGTGGCCGCGCGCTACCTCGCGACGCGCCTGCAGGCGGGGGACACCCTGCCCGAGGCGCTCGAGAACCTCAAGGCCGTGTTCGACGGCTTCTACACGCTCGTCGTGACGACCGCCGACGGCCTCGCGGTGCTGCGCGACCCGATCGCGTGCAAGCCGGCGATCATCGCCGAGACGGACCAGTGGGTCGCTATGGCGAGCGAGTACCGCGCCCTCGCGGGCCTTCCGGGCATCGAGGATGCCCGCATCTTCGAGCCCGAGCCGGGGGAGGTGTACTCGTGGACGTTCTAGAGGAGACCGTGGTCGATCTCGCCTCGACGCCCGTGCGCGAGCTCAACAAGGCGCTGCACGAGGCGGAGCCGGGGAGCCGCTGGCGCGTCGAGAACCCGCGCGGGGCCCACAACGTCGCCGTCGGAATCCACGAGGACATCCGCGTGACGGTGGAGGGCCACGTCGGCTACTTCGCCGCGGGGATGCACCAGAAGGGGTGGCTCGAGATCGTCGGCAACGCCGGCACGGGCCTCGCCGAGAACATCATGTCGGGAACCGTGCACGTCACGGGCAGCACCTCGCAGTCGACGGGCGCGACCGGTCACGGCGGCCTGATCGTCGTCGACGGTTCGACGGGAGCCCGCTGCGGCATCGCCATGAAGGGCGTCGACATCGTCGTGGGCGGCGACATCGGCCACATGTCGGCGTTCATGGCGCAGGCCGGCCGGCTCGTCGTGTGCGGCGACGCGGGCGAGGCGCTCGGCGACTCCATCTACGAGGCCCGCATCTACGTCAAGGGCACGGTCGCCTCTCTCGGGGCCGACTGCATCGAGAAGCCCATGCGCGACGAGCACCTCGCTGAGCTCGGCGACCTGCTTGCCGCAGCCGGCCGCAGCGACGACCCCGCGGACTTCCGCCGGTACGGGTCCGCGCGCACGCTCTACCACTTCCACTCCCACAACACCTACTAAAGGGCACCGCTTCATGGACACCAGCGCACTCCGCGAATCCGCGACGTTCGACCGGGCGACGATCAGACGCATCCAGCAGGCGGCCGAGACGGGCGTCTATCACATCCGGGGATGGGGGGCGAAGCGGCCACTGCCGCACTTCGACGACCTGCTCTTCCTCGGGGCGAGCATGTCGCGCTACCCCCTCGAGGGCTACCGCGAGGCGTGCGGCACCGACGTCGTGCTCGGCGACCGCCACGCGTCGAAGCCCTTGCACCTCGACATCCCGGTGACGATCGCGGGCATGAGCTTCGGCGCGCTGTCGGCCAACGCGAAGGAGGCGCTCGGGCGCGGGGCATCCGAGGCGGGCACGTCGACGACCACCGGTGACGGCGGCATGACACCGGAGGAGCGCGGCCACTCCCGGCATCTCGTCTACCAGTACCTTCCGAGCCGGTACGGCATGAACCCCGACGACCTGCGCAAGGCGGACGCGATCGAGGTCGTGCTCGGACAGGGCGCCAAGCCCGGCGGCGGCGGGATGCTGCTCGGCCAGAAGATCACCGAGCGAGTGGCGGGCATGCGCACTCTCCCCGTCGGCATCGACCAGCGCTCGCCGTCGCGCCATCCGGACTGGACCGGTCCCGACGACCTCACGATCAAGATCGCGGAGCTGCGCGAGATCACCGACTGGGAGAAGCCGATCTTCGTCAAGATCGGAGCATCCCGCCCGTACTATGACACGTCGCTCGCCGTGAAGGCGGGGGCCGACGTCGTCGTGCTCGACGGCATGCAGGGCGGCACGGCGGCGACCCAGGAGGTGTTCATCGAGCACGTCGGAATTCCGATCCTCGCCGCCATCCCGATGGCGGTCGAGGCGCTGCAGGAGCTCGGAGTGCATCGCCAGGTGCAGCTCATCGTCTCGGGAGGCATCCGCACCGGCGCCGACGTGGCCAAGGCGCTCGCGCTCGGAGCCGATGCGGTGTCGATCGGAACCGCAGCGCTCATCGCTCTCGGAGACAACTCGCCGCAGTTCGCCGACGAGTACGAGAAGATCGGCTCGGCCCCGGGTTTCTACGACGACTTCCAGGACGGCCGCGACCCCGCGGGCATCTCCACGCAGGACCCCGAGCTCATGGCGCGCCTCGATCCGATCGAGGGCGGACGGCGCATCGCCAACTACTTGCGCGTGCTCACGCTCGAGGCGCAGACGATCGCGCGCGCGTGCGGCAAGTCGCACGTGCGCAACCTCGAGCCGGAGGACCTCGTCGCCCTCACGCTCGAGTCGGCGGCGATGGCGCGCGTGCCCCTCGCGGGCACGAACTGGATCCCCGGAACCGAGCTGTGAGGGCGGTCGTCGCGGGTGCCGGACTCGCGGGCGCTGCGGCGGCGTGGCGGCTCGCCGCCGGGGGAGACGACGTCGTCCTCGTGGAGGCGTTCACGCCGGCGCACGGCGGCGGGAGCTCGCACGGGAGTGCCCGAATCTTCCGGCACGCGTATCCCGACGCCTTCCACGCGGAGCTCACGGTGCGGGCGCTCGAGCGGTGGCGCGAGCTCGAGGACGCGGCGGGCGTCGCGCTCGTGCGGCAGACCGGCGGACTCGACTTCGGTGCCCACCGCGACCTCGACGGCATCGCCGCGTCGCTCTCGGCGCTCGGCCTCGAGCACGAGCGGCTGAGCCGCGATGCGGCCCGCGAGCGCTTCCCGCACATCGCCTTCGACACCGATGCCGTGTGGCACGCCGGGGCCGGGGTCCTGGATGCCGACCTCGCCGTGCACTCGATGGTGGGCCTCGCCGCCGACGCCGGAGCCGAGGTCATCACGGGAGAGCCCGTCGCCGGCGTCGCGAAGCGCGGCCCGGAGTGGGTCGTCGACCTCGGCGACCGGCAGCTCGTCGCCGACGTCGTGGTCCTTGCGGTCGGAGCGTGGCTCCCGGAGCTCGCCGCAGACCTGCCTCTCCCGCAACTCCCGGCTCTCACCGTCTCCCAGCAGAACGCGTTCTTCTTCGAGCGCCCCGCGGAGCTCGACGACTGGCCGATCTTCGTCCACAAGGGCGACCTCTCGGTGTACTCGCTCCCCGCCGCTCGCGACCTGCCGGCCGCGTTCAAGATCGCCGAGCACGACGGCGGGTCGCGCACGACCGCGAGCGGCAGGGACGGAGTGGTGGATGCCGCGGCTCGCGACCGCATCATCCGCTACGTCACCGAGTTCCTGCCCGCCGTCGAGCCCCAGCCCCTCGCCGCCCAGACGTGCCTCTACACGTCGACGCCGAGCGAGAACTTCATCATCGACTCCGTCGACGGACTCGTGATCGCCTCGCCCTGCTCGGGTCACGGGGCGAAGTTCGCCCCGCTCACGGGGTCGATCATCGCCGATGTCGCGCGCGGTGCCCGCGCTCCCGAGCCCTTCCTCCTCGCCTCGCACTAGGGTCGGAGTGTGGCGGAGGAGCGGGCACTCGAGGAGATCATCGCCGAGCGCGTGAAGCAATACCGCGTGGCGGCGGGGATGTCGGCGGCGGAGCTCGCCCAGCGCACGGAGCTCTCGAAGGCGATGATCTCGCGGATCGAGGCGGCCGCGACCTCCTCGAGCCTCACGACTCTGCAGCGGCTCGCCAAGGGTCTCGGGGTTCCCGTCACCGCCCTGTTCCGCGGCGCCGACACCGACCGGGAGGCGGTCTTCACGCCCGCGGGCGCCGGCGGCATCACGGTGCGCAGCGGCACGCGCCTCGGCCACGAGTACCAGCTGCTCGGCGCCTTGCGCGGGGTGGAGGGTGCCCTCGAGCCAACGCTCGTGACGCTCACGGAGCGGTCGGCCGTGTTCCCCCTGTTCCAGCATCCGGGCACCGAGTTCCTGTACATGCTCGAGGGCGAGATGGTCTACGGGCACGGCGCCTATACGTACACGCTGCGCCCCGGTGATTCGCTGCTCATCGACGGCGAGGGGCCGCACGGCCCGCAGGAGCTCGTCGAGGTGCCGATCCGCTTCCTCGCGATCGCCCAGAACCACGTCTACGGCTAGTTCTTCTAGCACTGCCCCCAGAGCCCGACCCGGTCGGCGTACGCCGCGTCTTCGGCGTCATGCAGCTCGTCGGTGTACAGCCAGTTGGGGGAGTACTGCTCGATCTCGGCGGCCCCCACTCGCACCATCTCGACGTTCACGTTCGTGCCGTCGGGCAGGAACACGAACAGCAACGACCGACCGTACTGGTCGAGCGGCTCGACGTCCTCGAGCACCCAGACGGTCGAGCCCTCGGGGAGGAGGCCGCGCAACTCGCTCGTGGCCTGATCGCCCCAGCACTCCGCAACCTCCCCGATCTCCGGGGTGTTGATGCCGAGCAGTCGCACCTTGCGCCCATCCTCAAGAAATAGGGTGTCACCGTCGTGGACGTACCTCACGACGGCGGGTGTCGCGCCCGCGGGGATGCCCGAGGCGCCGGCATCCGGCGCACGCGTCGACTCGCCCGCCTCGACCGACCCGGCGGACCCGGTGGCCTGCGGCACGGGGTTCCAGCCGGTGAGCACGGCCCAGCCGAGCAGCGCGATGCATCCGATCAGGAGCAGGACGGTCAGCACTCGGCGCACGATCCCAGTCTGACGGATGCCCGTGCCGGAGGCTGCCAGACTGGGCGCATGGAGTCGACGCATCCGAAGCTCGAGGAACTCATCGCCGTGCTCGAGAGGCTGCGCGCTCCCGGAGGCTGCGCGTGGGATCGCGAGCAGACCCACGAGTCGCTCGTGCAGTACCTCATCGAGGAGACGTACGAGCTCGTCGATGCGATCGAGTCGGGCGACTGCGACGAGATGGTCGAGGAGCTCGGCGACGTGCTGTACCAGGTCATCTTCCACTCCGACATCGCGGCGGAGGAGGGGCGCTTCACGCTCGAGGACGTCGCCGCGCACATGACGGCGAAGATGATCGGCCGCCACCCGCACGTCTTCGGCGACGCCGTCGCCGACACCCCGGACGCGGTGATGGAGAACTGGGACGTGCTCAAGCGCGCCGAGAAGCCCGGCCGCACGAGCGTTCTCGACGGAGTCCCGCAGGGGATGCCCGCGCTCGCCCTCGCCGACAAGCTCCTCGGCCGGGCGCACAAGGTGGGGCTGCTGGATGCCACGCAGCCCGGCGCCGTGAATGTGCAGACGGAGGACGAGCTCGGCCCGCTCCTGCTCGCGATCGTGGCATCCGCGAAGGCCAACGGGCTCGACTCGGAGCGCGCCTTGCGATCGGCGCTGCGCGAGCTCCAGTCGGAGATCCGGGCGGCCGAGACCGCCGGGTAGAGCGGTGCCCTCTCCAACCCGAATGGAGAGGGCACCGGGGCACCCGCGGCCGAAGCACGCGGCTTGCCCCTCGGACCGGTGGATTTACCCGAGCCACCGGCCCTGTCGGAGGCGAAGTCCCCCCGAACTTCTCAGGGCGCGCCGGACCGTCGTCGACGGAACGCCGGGACCAGAGTACAACGATGGCAGCGATACCGCAAAACAGTCGTTATGGTTATGGCATGGCCAGGACCCCTGACCCGGCACGGAAGCCCGCACTGCTCGAGCAGACGCTCGACTACCTCCTCGACAAGCCGCTGTCGGAGCTGTCGTTCCGCACCCTCGCGAAGGCGCTCGGCGTCTCCACGTACGTGCTCGTTTACCACTTCGGCTCCCGCGCCGAACTCGTCCGCGACATCGTCGAGGCGATCTCCGCGCGCACGACCGTGATCCAGGCCCGCCTCACCCCGGAGTCGAGCCTCGACGACTACATCGAGGGGCTCGTGCTCTCGTGGGAGTGGGCGGTGCAGCCCCGCAACCGGCAGCTGCAGCGACTCGAGTTCGAGGCCGGGATGCTCGAGGCCGTGCACCCCGACGGGCTCTCGACCACGCGCGCGCTGTACGAGCGGTGGATGTCGATCGGTCGCCGAGCGCTCGAGGAGCTCGGACTCGCGCCGGAGGATGCGGACGCGGAGACGCGCCTGATCGTCAACACCTTCCACGGCATCCAGTACGACCTCGTGCTCAACGGGGACGCCGAGTCGGCAACGGCGTCGCTCCATCGGGCGGCCGAGCAGCATCGTGAGCGCGTCGCGGCGCTCCTGAGCGAGCGAGCGTGAGCGCCCCGGCGACCTGAGACAATCGAGGCATGGCCTCTGTCGTGAACCCTCCGCGCGGCATGCGCGACTTCCTCCCTGCGGACAAGGCCCGTCGGGAGCGCGTGCTGTCGGTGATCCGCTCGAGCTACCGCGCCCACGGCTTCGACGAGATCGAGACGCCCGTCGTCGAGGACTCGTCGCGGCTGCACTCCGGCCTCGGCGGCGACAACGAGAAGCTCGCGTTCGCGGTCATGAAGCGCGGGCTCACCGTGGACGACCTGCGCGCGGCGGGAGAGCCGCTCGACCTCGCCGACCTGGGTCTGCGATTCGACCTCACCGTTCCGCTCGCCCGCTTCTACGCGTCGCACCGCGCCGAGCTGCCGACGGTGTTCCGCGCCATCCAGATCGCTCCGGTGTGGCGAGCCGAGCGACCGCAGAAGGGCCGCTACCGCCAGTTCGTGCAGTGCGACATCGACATCATCGGCGAAGCGGGGCCGTCGGCGGAGGTCGAGCTCATCACGGCGACCGCCGCGACGCTCGCCGCCCTCGGCATCTCGGGGGCGAGCATCCGGGTCAACGACCGTCGGCTGCTGGCGAGCGCGCTGACCGTCCTCGGCTTCCCCGCGGCAGAGCACGACTCGGCCCTCATCACGATCGACAAGCTCGACAAGCTCGGTCAGGATGGCGTGCTCGCCGAGCTGCGCGAGCGCGGGTTCGACTCCGCCGCCGCCGATGCGCTCGAGTCGTTCTTCCGCAGGCCGACGACGATGGAGTACCTCCCGTTCGGCGAGGCGGCGATCCGCAAGGCCCTTCCGGAGGGAGCAGACCCGGTCGCGGTCGCCGAACTCGCCGCGATCGGCGAGGCCGTCAACGAGGTCGCGGGCGGGCAGGTCGTCGTGTTCGACCCGTGGCTCGTGCGCGGCATGGGGTACTACACGGGCACGATCTTCGAGGTCGCCCACCCGGAGCTCGGCTACTCGATCGGGGGAGGGGGCCGCTACGACGGCATGATCGGCCGCTTCCTCGGCACGGATGTCCCGGCCGCAGGCTTCTCGCTCGGCTTCGAGCGACTGGTCGACCTCGTCGACCTGCCGGACGCCGACGGCGCGGATGCTGTGGCCCTGCTGCACGACGGGACGGTGCCGCTCGCCTCGCTCGCCCGGCTCCAGGGCGACCTCGTCGCCCGCGGCCTGCGGGTGCGGGTGGAGCGCAAGCCCCGCAACCTCGGCCCGCTGTTCGCCCACCTCGCGGCCTCCGGCTTCTCGCGCGTGGCCACCGTCACGCCCGAGTCGACGGCCGACTCGCTCGAATTCAAGCCGCTGCGCTAGCAGTAGGCTCGTACCCGCAACCACCACCACACTTTTCTGAGGAGTTCTCCCGTGGCATTGATCGAGGCTGTAGGCGCTCGCGAGATTCTTGATTCCCGGGGCAACCCGACCGTCGAGGTCGAGGTCCTGCTTGAGGACGGCGTGGTCTCCCGCGCCGCCGTCCCCTCTGGCGCGTCCACTGGCGCCTTCGAGGCCTACGAGCTTCGCGATGGGGACAAGGACCGCTACCTCGGCAAGGGCGTTCAGAAGGCCGTCGAGTCGGTCCTCGACGTGCTCGGCCCGGCCATCGAGGGCTTCGACGCCGCCGACCAGCGCCTCATCGACGCCGAGCTCATCGAGCTCGATGGCACCGACAACAAGAAGAAGCTCGGCGCCAACGCGATCCTCGGCGTGTCGCTCGCCGTGGCCAAGGCTGCGGCGGACTCGGCCGACCTCCCGCTCTTCCGCTACCTCGGCGGCCCGAACGCGCACACGCTGCCCGTCCCGCTCATGAACATCATCAACGGCGGCGCGCACGCCGACACCGCGCTCGACATCCAGGAGTTCATGGTCCTGCCGATCGGCGCCGACACGTTCGCCGAGGGCCTGCGCTGGGGTGCCGAGGTCTACCACGCCCTCAAGGGCGAGCTCAAGAAGGCCGGCCAGAACACCGGCCTCGGAGACGAGGGCGGCTTCGCCCCCGACCTGCCCGGTGCCCGTGCCGCTCTCGACTTCATCGTGAAGGCGATCGAGACGGCCGGCTTCGTGCCCGGCACGGACTTCGCCCTCGGCCTGGATGTCGCGGCCACCGAGTTCTTCGAGAACGGCGTGTACTCGTTCGAGAAGCAGCAGCTCTCCGCCGACCAGCTCACCGACTTCTGGGCCGGTCTCGTCGCGGACTACCCGCTCGCGACGATCGAGGACCCGCTCGCCGAGGACGACTGGGACGCCTACGTCGAGCTCACGAAGCGCGTCGGCTCCACGGTGCAGATCGTCGGCGACGACCTGTTCGTCACCAACCCGACCCGCCTGCAGAAGGGCCTCGACCTCGGGGTCGCGAACTCGATCCTCGTCAAGGTCAACCAGATCGGCACGCTCACCGAGACCCTCGACGCCGTCTCGCTCGCGCAGCGCCACGGCTACACGGCGATCATCTCGCACCGCTCGGGCGAGACCGAAGACACCACGATCGCCGACCTCGCCGTCGCGACCGACGCGGGACAGATCAAGACCGGTGCCCCGGCGCGTTCCGACCGCGTCGCGAAGTACAACCAGCTGCTGCGCATCGAGGAGGAGCTCGGCGACGCCGCGGTGTACGCCGGCCGCTCCGCGTTCCCGCGCTTCGGCAAGTAGTCGCGCCCGCCCGATGGCCCTCGCCCCGTGGCGGGGGCCATCGGCGTGCCCGGGCCAGTGACGGGACAGGCCGCGTCGCGAGGCATCCTCGCAGCCTCACCGCCTACCCTGGGAGGGTGGCGCGACAGACTCGGCAGAAGGACGGCACCCGGCGGGTGCCGGTCACGCTGCCTCGCGAGGAGACGGCGCCCGAGGGATGGCTCCGCAACCTCCGCTTCTCGGGCTTCACGCTCCTCATGCTCGCGCTCGTCATCCTCGCCGTCATCGTGCTCGCGCCGAACCTGCGCATCCTGCTCGAGCAGCGCGCGCAGATCGCCCAGCTGGAGCAGACCGTCGCCGAGGCCGAGTCGTCGGTGGGCGAGCTCACCGAGGAGGTCGACCGGTGGAAGGACCCCGCGTACATCGAGGCACAGGCCCGCGAGCGGCTCAACTACGTGCTGCCCGGCGACATCAGCTACCTCGTCGTGGGCGACACGGGAGCCCAGCAGGGCACCGAGAACGGCCTGCCCATCAGCGACCAGATCCAGACCACGAAGACGGACTGGCTCGCGACGCTGCTCTCATCGATCTACACCGCCGGGCTGACGACAGCTCCGGCCCAGGACCTGGAGACCGTGCCATGACCCGGCCCCCGTTCGACCCGCCCTCCGAGGACGACATCGCCGAGGTGTCGCGCCAGCTGGGGCGACCGGCCCGCGACGTCGTCGGCATCGCAGCCCGCTGCGCGTGCGGACGGCCGACCGTCGTCTCGACGAAGCCGCGCTTGACCGACGGCACCCCCTTCCCGACGTTCTACTACCTCACCCACCCCGCCGCGACGGCGGCCGTCTCGACGCTCGAGGCGGAGGGCAGGATGCCCGAGCTCGCCGCGCTCCTCGAGGGTGCCACCGCGGAGCTCTACCGGTCCGCGCACGAGCAGTACCTGGCCGATCGCGGGCAGTTCGGCGACGTGCCCGAGATCGACGGGATCTCCGCGGGCGGGATGCCCGACCGCGTGAAGTGCCTGCACGCCCTCGTCGGCCACGCCCTCGCCGCCGGACCCGGAGTCAACCCGATCGGGGACGTGGCGCTCGCCGAGTGCGGGTGGAGCCCCGAGGTCTGCCAGTGCGCCGTCACTGTGGAGGTGGCGGGATGACGCGCCGCGTCGCTGCGGCCGTGGTGCTCGGGCTCGTGGCATCCGTCGCCCTCGGTGCCGCCCCGGCATCCGCCGACGCCGTCCGCGACGGCGAGTACTGGCTCGACGAGTACGGCATCCGCGCGGCGTGGGCGACGACCCAGGGCGCGGGAATCACGATCGCCGTCATCGACACGGGCGTCGACGGCTCAGTGCCGGAGCTGCGCGGCGCCGTTACCGGCGGAGCCGACTTCTCGGGCCTCGGGTCCTCCAACGGCCAGACGCCGGTGGGGTCGACCGGCTCCGACCACGGCACGATGGTCGCCTCGCTCGCGGCGGGCCGGGGCACCGGGGGAGACAACGGCGTCATCGGCTCGGCGCCGGCAGCGAACATCCTGTCCGTCTCGATCGGCTTCGGCGAGGGCACGATGAGCTCGGACGACCAGATCGCCGCCGCGGTCAAGTGGTCGGTGGACAACGGCGCCGACATCATCAACATGTCGCTCACCCGCAACACGATCGACTGGCCTGAGAGCTGGGACGATGCGTTCCTGTACGCGGCGGAGCACGACGTCGTGGTCGTCGCGGCGGCGGGCAACCGCGGCAGCGGCACGACGCAGGTCGGCGCCCCCGCGACGATGCCGGGCGTGCTCACGGTCGCCGGGGTGGATGCTGCGGGGGAGGCGAGCTTCGACGCGTCATCCCAGGGCATCACCATCGCCGTCGCCGCGCCGAGCGAGAACCTCGTCGGCGTCGTGCCCGGCGGAGGGCACGTCCGCTGGAACGGCACGAGCGGCGCGGCGCCGATCGTCTCGGGCATCGTCGCGCTCGTGATGGCCGCGCACCCGGGCCTCGACGCCGCGAACGTCATCAACCGAGTTGTCTCCACGGCGCGCGATGCGGGCGCGGCAGGAGCCGACCCCATCTACGGCTTCGGACTCGTGGATGCCGCGGCGGCCGTCACCGCGTCGGTGCCGACGGTCGGCGCCAACCCCATGGGGGAGCTGTCCGAGTGGATCACGCTCTACCGCCGGGCGGACTCGACCCCCGCACCGCTGCCGAGCGGAGTGCCGTACACGGTGCCGGAGCCCATCGCCCTCGCACCGTCGAGCCCGCTCGGCACGCTCCTGCCGACGGTGAACGAGTTGCGGGTGGCGGGCATCCCCCTCCTGGTCTTCGCCGTGTTCCTCGCGATCGCCGGCGCGGCCGTCGCGCTTGGTATCAGACGGACAAAGAGGGCCCGAAAGTCGGAGTAGAGTTTTAGCGACCTTCCACCAGAGAGAGCATCCCACCCGTGCCCAAAATCCTGATCGTCGGCGGCGGCTACGCCGGTTTCTACACTGCCAAGAAGCTTGAGAAGTGGCTCGGCCGCAACGAGGCCCAGGTGACGATGGTGGACCCGCTGCCGTACCTGACCTACCAGCCGTTCCTCCCGGAGGTCGCCGCGGGCTCGATCGAGCCGCGCCACGCTGTCGTCTCGCACCGCCGTCACCTCAAGCGCACGCGCGTCATCAACGCGCGAGTGACGTACGTCAACCACGCGGAGAAGACCGCGACGATCACGCCCGAGCTCGGCGAGCCGTGGCAGGAGACCTACGACATCGTCGTCATGACGGCGGGCGCCGTCTCGCGCACGTTCCCGATCCCGGGTGTCGCCGACAACGCGATCGGCCTCAAGAACATCGAGGAGGCGATCGCGGTCCGCGACCGCATCATCAAGAACTTCGAGCTCGCTGCCAACCTGCCCGAGGGCAGTGAGGAGAAGAAGCGTCTCCTGACGTTCGTCGTCGTCGGTGGCGGCTTCGCCGGCATCGAGGCGTTCGCCGAGATGCGCTCGCTCGCCTCGTCGCTCGTGCGGCAGTTCCCGACCATCTCGTTCGAGGAGACGCACTTCCACCTCATCGAGGCGATGGGCCGCATCATGCCCGAGGTGTCGCTCGAGACGAGCAAGTGGGTCATCAAGTCCCTCGACCAGCGTGGCGCGACCATCCACCTCGACACGCAGCTCAGCTCGGCGGTCGACGGCAGGATCGAGCTGTCGACGGGCGAGTCCTTCGAGGCCGACACGATCGTCTGGACGGCCGGCGTCATGGCCAACCCGATGATCCGCAACACCGACCTCCCGATCGAGGAGCGCGGCCGCCTCCGCGCGAACGCGGCGCTCCAGATCGTGAACGACGAGGGCCCGGTGGCGGATGCGTGGACCGCTGGCGACGTCGCCGCCGTGCCCGACCTCACCGGCGCCGGCGTCGGCGGATTCTGCGTGCCGAACGCGCAGCACGCCGTCCGCCAGGCCAAGCTCCTCGCGAAGAACATCACGGCTTCGCTCCGCGGGGAGGACCCCAAGGAGTACTTCCACAAGAGCCTCGGCGCGGTTGCCGGTCTCGGCCTCTACAACGGCGTCTACCAGTGGCGCAAGATCGCCATCAAGGGCTTCGTCGCCTGGATCATGCACCGCGGCTACCACGGCCTGGCGATCCCGATGTGGGAGCGCAAGATCCGCGTCTTCGGCAACTGGATCATGAACTTCCTGCTGCGCCGCGACACGGTTCAGCTCTCGACCCGCATCGCTCCGCGCGCGGCGTTCGAGGAGTTCGCCTCGCGCCCCAAGGCGTAGCGCCGAGCCGGTCGGTACGCTGGGGCCGGATGCTCCGAGCATCCGCTCGCCCCGGTAGCCCAATTGGCAGAGGCAGGCGACTTAAAATCGTCACAGTCTGGGTTCGACCCCCAGCCGGGGCACCGATTCTTCGCCGAGTGTTCCGATTGTGCCGCTTCGAGCAGGTCTGAAGCGGCCATATCGGAACACTCGGCGTTCTGCGTTGGGGGCTGACTGTTTCGCGCGCGTAAAACCTGAGCGAGTGTCTTGCGTGCGGGTCACTCGTCTGGGACAGTTGACCCACTGTGACCGCATCCCCTCGAATCCCCGCCTCCGAGCGCCGTGAGCTGCTCGTGCGCGCCGCCCTGCGGGTCATCGCCGAGCGCGGTGTCGCCGGGGCGACGACCCGGGCGATCGTCGCCGAGGCCGGGATGTCGCTCGCGAGCTTCCACTACGCGTTCCGGTCGCACGACGAGATGATGCGCGAGCTCATCGCCCACGTGGTCGGGCAGGAGTCGGCATCGGTGTTCGCCGTGCTGCAGCCGGGAGCGGGCATCCGCGAGCTCCTCTCCGCGGGGTTCAACGCGTTCCTCGACTACGTCATCGCCGACCCCGGCCACGAGCAGGTGATGCAGGAGCTCCTGCAGTACACGATGCGCACGCCCGGGCTCGAGCACCTCGCCAAGGAGCAGTACGACAGCTACCGCGGCGCCGTGACCGAGATCCTCGTCGGGGGAGCGGCCGCCGCGGGCGTCACGTGGAGCCGACCCGTGCACGAGGTCGCGCGGCTGATCGTCACGACGACCGACGGCGTCACGCTCGCCTACCTCGCCGACCGCGACGAGGCCGCGGCCCGACGCACGCTCGACTTCGCCGCCGACAGCATCGCCACCCTGGCCGTCCCGATCGCCGTACGAGAGGCAGCGCAGTGACCGCACCCCACCACGCCGAGACGCACCACCACGCCGAGGCGCCCGCGCCGTTCGCCGAGCCCACGAAGACCGTCACGGGCGGCTGGATCGCGCTGTTCGCGACCGCATGGCTCGGGATCTGGATGGCCCAGCTCACGCCCGTCCAACTGCTGCTGCCCCTTCAGGTCGAGGCCCAGCTGCACGCGACAAACTGGGTCGACAACGTCGTCGCGTTCGGGCTCGTCTCCGGCATCGCGGGAGCGTTCGCCCTCATCGCCTACCCGCTCACGGGGGCGCTCTCCGACCGCACGACGGGTCGCTTCGGGCGACGGCGCCCGTGGATCCTCGCGGGCACGCTCGTCTTCGCCGGCTCGCTCGTGCTCCTCGGCCTGCAGTCGGACATCGTCGGCATCGGGGTGTTCTGGTCGCTCGCGCTCATCGGCTACTGCATCCTCACGGCGGCCCTCACCGCGGTCATCTCCGACCAGGTCCCCGTCGGTCAGCGCGGGTTCGTCTCCGGGTGGATCTCGGCTCCGCAGGCGATCGGCACCATTCTCGGTCTCGTGCTCGTCACCGCCCTCGCGCTCGGCCAGTTCCTGGGCTACACCCTCGTCGCGGTGCTGCTCGTGCTCCTTGTCCTCCCGTTCGTTCTCTGGGTGCCGGACGCCCCGCTCGACCGCGCACCGCGACTGACCTTCCGCGCGCTCATCGAGGGCTTCTGGATCAGCCCGCGCTCCTACCCGGACTTCGGCTGGACGCTGCTCTCCCGCGTGCTCGTGAACTTCGGCAACGCGTTCGGCACCGCGCTGCTGCTCCAGTTCCTCATGTACGGGCTCGAGCTCGCCGATGCGGAGGACATGCTCATCGTCCTCAGCGTCATCTACATGGTGTTCGTCATCATCGCCTCCCTCGTGTTCGGAAAGCTCTCCGACCGCCTGGGCAGGCGCAAGCCGTTCGTCTTCGTGGCGGCGGCGCTGCAGGGCGTCGCCGCGCTGCTGCTCGCGTTCGCCCCGGATGTCACGATCGCGATGATCGCCGCGGGTCTCCTCGGCCTCGGCTACGGCACGTTCCTCTCCGTCGACCAAGCCCTCGCGACCCAGGTGCTTCCCGACCCGCACACCCGCGGCAAGGACCTCGGCATCATGAACATCGCCACGGCCGTTCCCCAAGCGGTTGCGCCGCTCCTCGGCGCGTTCGTCGTCGCCCTCCTGGTGGGCTTCCAGGGCCTCTTCATCCTCTCCGCGGTCGCCGCCCTCCTCGGTGCGATCGCGGTCCTCCCGATCCGGAGCGTGCGCTGATGGACCTCACCCGACCGACGTCGCAGCCCTGGCTCGAGCCGAGCAGCTATTGGGGCGGGATGACCGCCGCCACGGCATCCCTCGACACCCCGATCGGTGCGCTCAACCGCGTCGCGCTCGCGCACAACGCCCACGACATGCTCGACCGCGCGAACGGCACGACGATCCGGGTGGCGAGCAAATCGATCCGCGTGCGCGGCGTCATCGAGCAGGTGCTCGCACTGCCCGGCTATGCGGGCGTTCTCGCGTACACCCTGCCGGAGGCGCTGTGGCTCGCCGAGACGATCGACGATGTGGTCGTCGGCTACCCGAGCGTCGACCGCGAGGCGATCAGGATTCTCGCGACGACGCCCGAACTCGCCCGCAGGGTGACGGTGATGGTGGACTCGGTCGCGCAACTCGACGTGATCGACTCGGTTCTGCTCGCGGGTCAGCGGGAGAGCATCCGCGTCTGCCTCGAGCTCGATGCCTCGTGGGATTCGCCGATCCTCGGCCACATCGGCGTCTTCCGGTCGCCAGTGCACACCGCGGACGCCGCCCGGGCCCTCGCCCTCGAGATCGTCGGCCGCCCCGGGTTCGAGCTCGTCGGCATCATGGCGTACGAGGCCCAGATCGCGGGGCTCACCAACCGGCCGCCGGGGAAGCCGCTTCGCGGTCGCATCGTCGACTGGATCCAGCGCAGTTCGGCGGCCGAGCTCGCCGAGCGCCGCGGTCGCGCGGTCGCCGCGGTGCGGGAGATCGCCGACCTGCAGTTCGTCAACGGAGGCGGCACCGGTTCCCTCGAGCGGACGTCGGCGGACCCCTCGGTGACCGAGATCGCTGCGGGAAGCGGCCTCTTCGGCCCGCACCTGTTCGACGGCTACAGCCACTTCCGGCCAGCGCCGGCGGCAGCCTTCGCCCTCTCGGTGGTGCGCAAGCCCAGCCCGGAGATCGCGACGCTCCTCGGCGGCGGATGGATCGCCTCCGGCCCGGCCGCTCCCGACCGACTGCCCCAGCTCGCGTGGCCGCAGGGGCTGCGCTACGAGCCGCGCGAGGGCGCGGGAGAGGTGCAGTCGCCGCTGCGGGGCCTTGCCGCGGAAGATCTCAGGGTCGGCGACCGGGTGTGGCTGCGGCACACGAAGGCGGGGGAGCTCAGCGAGCACCTCACCGAGTTCGCCGTCGTCGACGGCGACAGTATCGTGGAATCGCTCCCGACCTACCGGGGCGAGGGAAAGGCGTTCCTGTGACCGACATCCGTTCTCCGCTGGTCCGTGCCGGAGTTCTCGAGCCCGGCGGCCGCTGGCGCAACTGGGGCCGCTCCGAGTCCTCCCGCCCCCGTGTCGTCGCGCGCGCGCACGACGTGGAGGAGGTCGCGGAGACGATCGCGTTCGCCCGTGACGAGGGGCTCACGGTCAAGCCGATCGGTGCGGGCCACAGCTTCACCGCGATCGGCGCGACCGACGGGGTCCAGCTCGACATCTCGGCGATCGACGGCGTGCTGAACGTCGATGGCACCCTCGTCACCCTCGGAGCCGGCACCAACCTCTACCAGTTGCCGTCTCTTCTCGAGCCGCACGGTCTCGCGCTCACCAACATGGGCGACATCGACCGGCAGACGATCGCCGGGGCGACCTCGACGGGCACCCACGGCACGGGGGCGGCCTTCGGCGGACTGGCTACGCAGCTGCGCGGAGTGACCCTGGTCACGGCTAGCGGGGAGATCCTCACGGTGAGCGCGGAGCAGAACCCGGAGCTCCTCCCGGCGGCCGTGCTCGGTCTCGGCGCGCTCGGCGTGCTCGTCGATGTGACGGTGGAGTGCGTGCCCGCGTTCGTGCTGAGCGCCGTGGAGAAGCCGGAGCCCATCGGCACCGTTCTCGCGGAGTGGAGCGAGAGGATCGCCGAGAGCGACCACTTCGAGTTCTACGTCTGGCCGCACACCGACACGGTCCTCACGAAGACGAACACGAGACTGCCGATCGACGCCGAGCGCAACCCCCTGGGCGGATTCCAGCGCTGGTTCGATGATGACTTCATGGCTAACGGCGTCTACCGCGCGACCCTCAACCTCGGCAGGGCCATCCCGCCCGTCATCCCGCCGCTCAACCGCCTCTCGGTCAGGCTCACCGGCGACCGGCGGTTCACGGATGTCTCGACCGAGGTGTTCACGACGAGCCGCACGGTGCGCTTCCGGGAGATGGAGTACGCGCTCCCGGTCGAGGTCATTCCCGAGGCGGTGGAGCGAATCCGGCGGCTCATCGACGAGAAGGGGTGGCGCATCTCCTTCCCGATCGAGGTGCGCGCGTCGGCTCCCGACGACCTGTGGCTCTCGACGGCGAGCGGCCGGGCGACCGGCTACATCGCGGTGCACCGCTACTTCCGGGAGGACCCGACCGAGTACTTCACGGCCATCGAGGCGATCTTCCGCGAGTACGACGGCCGCCCGCACTGGGGCAAGATGCACACGCGCGCCGCCGAGGACCTCGCGCCGACGTATCCCCGCTTCGGCGACTTCGTGGCGCTGCGCGACCGGCTCGATCCGGACCGCGTCTTCGCCAACCCCTACCTCGACCGCGTGCTCGGCGCATGAGCTGGGCGGCCGAACCGAAGAGGCTCGCCGCCCTGCTGCCCGACGGCTTCGCCCTCGGGGTCGCGACGGCGGCCACTCAGATCGAGGGCGCGGTGACCGCCGGTGGTCGCGGCCCGTCGACGTGGGACGCCTTCGCGGCGCAGCCGGGCCGCATCGTCGACGGCACCACTCCCGAGGTCACGACCGACCACTTCCACCGTTATCGCGAGGACGTGCAGCTCATGCGCGACCTCGGCGTCGACGCCTACCGATTCTCGATCGGCTGGCCCCGGGTGCAGCCCGACGGGGCGGGGCCGGCGAGCGCCGAGGGGCTCGCCTTCTACGACCGGCTCGTCGACGAACTCCTCGAGCAGGGCATCCGGCCCGTCGCGACCCTCTTCCACTGGGACATGCCCGAGCCGCTTCAGGCCGCAGGCGGCTGGATGACGCGGGACACCGCATCCCGGTTCGCCGACTTCACGGCCCTCGCCGCCGCCGCGCTCGGCGACCGTGTCGACAAGTGGATCACCCTCAACGAGCCGACGACCGTGACGCTCAACGGGTACGCGCTCGGCATCCACGCGCCCGGTGAGCAGCTCCTCTTCGGGGCGCTCACGGCGGTGCACCACCAGTTGCTCGGGCACGGCCTCGCCGTGCAGGCGTTGCGCGCAGCATCCGTCGCCGGCGAAATCGGCGTGACCAACGTGCACTCTCCCGTGGTGCCCGCGCGGCGCGGCTTCGTCACGAGCCAGTACACGAAGGTCTTCGATCTCGTGCACAACCGCATCTATGCCGACCCGGTGCTGCTGGGGCGCTATCCGAAGGTGCCGTTCCTCGCGCGCAAGGAGTTCCGCGCCCTCACGGAGACCGATCCGGCGGATCTGGCGATCATCCACCAGCCGATCGACTTCTACGGACTCAACTACTACATGCCGACGCGGATCGCGGCCGGAGCGCCGACCGATGCTGCAACGCCCGACGGCGACGCGGAGGCGATGAAGGAGCTGCCCTTCCACCTCGCCGAGTGGCCGGAGTACCCGAAGACCGGCTTCGGCTGGCCGATCGCGCCGCAGTTCCTCGCGGAGTCGTTGCGCGACTACGTCGCCCGGTACGGCGACGCTCTGCCGCCGGTCTACATCACCGAGGGCGGGGCGAGCTTCCCCGACCGGGTCGGCCCGGATGGCTCGGTCGACGACTCCGCTCGGATCGAGTTCCTCGGCGACCACATCGCCGCCGCGCTCTCCGTGGAGGGCGTGGATCTGCGCGGCTACTTCGTCTGGACCCTCATGGACAACTGGGAGTGGGCGGCGGGATTCACCGAGCGCTTCGGCCTCGTGCACGTCGACTTCGACTCGCTCGAGCGCACCCCGAAGGCGTCGTACCACTGGCTCCGGAAGGTCATCGCCGCCCGCGGCTGATGTTCACGCGACACCCACCCGGGTGATGCCGTCCGTTCACCCGGTGGCGGGAGCCTGGCGCCGTGATCCGGCTCTCCCGCGCCCTCGTCGCCACTGCAACCCTGTCCGCGCTGCTCGCGGTGGGCATCCCGGTCACCGCCCACGCGGCGGAGGATCCCGCCGAGGGCGCCCCCCGCATCCTCATCAACGAGCTCGCGAACGGCGGACCGCGGTCCGACTCCGACTCGTTCTTCGAGCTGCGCAACTGGGGCGATGAGCCGGTCGACCTGACGGGCTGGCAGGTGTTCCGCTGCAGCGCGCAAGGGCTGCGGAGCAATGTCGGTCGGACGGAGGGCGACCTCGCGGGCATCGTGCTGCAGCCGGGTGAGATCGTCACCGTCAGCCGGGTCGGGATGCCCGGCCGCCTGCACATCACGGAGGCTTTCGCCCTCACCGGCTTCGGTCTCTACCTCGAGGACCCCGACGACCGACTCGCGGACGCCGTCGGCGTGTACCCGAACGAGCCGTGGATGACCGAGTCGGAGTGCACCGTCGGGCGCAACCTGCCGAACCGGCTCGACTTCGCGGCGGGGGAGAGCTGGCAGCGCGTCTCCGCCACGGGCGACCTCGAGCGCGACTTCGTCGTCGCGCCGGCCACGATCGATGCCCCCAATCGCACGGCTCCGTCCGCCTCCGCCGAGTCGCCCGTCGTGATCTCCGAGGTCGCGCCCTTCGGCCCGGCGGGAGCCGAGGACGAGTTCGTCGAGCTGGAGAACACCGGCACCGAGGCCGTCGACGTGGGCGGCTGGCAGCTCTACCGGTGCACGGCGTCGGGCCGAGCCAACCCCGGCTCGCTCGAACTCGTCGTTCCCGACGGCACACTGCTCGCTGCGGGCGAGCGCTGGGTTATCGGTGGCGACAGATTCGCGGGGGAGCGGGATGCCGCGCTCGGCCACTCCCTCGCCAACGTCGAGTTCGGCGTGCTCCTCCGCACCGGCTCGGGCGCTCTCGTCGACCGGGTCGCGGTCTCCGCCCACGACGACTCGGCGTGCCAGGACGGCGACGGCAAGCTCCGGGCGATCCTCGACGGCGTCGCGGGGGAGTCGTACCAGCGCACCGCCGACGGCGAGTACCTCGTCGCCCCGCGCACCCCGGGCACCTCCAACGCCGTCGTCGCCGAGAGCGTGCTGGACGCGCATCCCACCGTCGCGACGGGGGTCGCGATCAGCGAGCTCGCCACCGATCCCTCGACCGAGGGGATGCCCGCGGGCAGCGTCCAGCGCAATTTCATCGAGCTCGGCAACTACGGCACGACCCCGGTGGATCTGAGCAACTGGACGGTCCGCCGGTGCCAAGCCGATGGAACGCGGGCCGCCGAGCTGCAGTTCACGGTCCCCGAGGGCACGCGGGTCGAGCCGGGCGGTGTCTTCCTCGCCGCGCGATCGGGTACCGACGCGGCCTCGATCGCGGACGTCACCTACGACGAGTCTCTGAACTTCCTCGGCACCGGACTCTGGATCGAGGATGCTGACGGCAACCGCGTCGACCGGGTCGGGGTCTACGCCACCAACGAGATGGACTCCAGCAACGTCGTGGGCAGCCCGTGCACGAACGGCGCGGCGCTCACGGTGTACCTCCCCGATCGGATGCTCGGCGAGACGTTCCACCGTGCCCAGTTCACCGGCTCGGACGCCGATGACTACGTGGCTGCACCGGCGACTCCGGGAGTGATCGACGACCTCGACTGGACCGACCCCACCGCTCGCGTCGCGACCGTCGAGACCGCCGCGCTCGCGGTGCCGGTGCGGGAGCGCGCCGTCGCCGGGGATGAGCCGACGGCCGCGGCGACCGTGGTGGAGGCGTGGGGCGGGGTGTCCGCGGCGCCGCTCACGCACCGGTCGGCTCCGGGGGAGGAGGAGCTCGACCCGGGGCATCCCGCCCCTGTGTCCGACGAGGGTTGGGGTCTGCCCTACGTGCGCCTCGTGCTCGACGCGAGTGCCCTGTCGAGCGGGGACCTCGTCGGCTGGAGCGGGTCGACTGTCGACCGAGGCGAGCTCCAATTGAGCGTGTGGTCGCCCGGCGGGTGGCGGCTCATCGACTCAGGCCCCTCGGGGCTCCTCTCCGGGGCGCTCGCCGACGGCGACATCGTCAACGGCCGCGTCGAGCTGCTCGTGCAGGACGGGCCGCGCTCGACCCCGACCGTGACCACCGAGCGCGACGGGATGCTCGAGGACCCGACCGACTACGACTTCGCGATCACCCACATCACCGATACCCAGTACCTCACGGAGAGCTACCCGGAGGTGTACGCGCAGCTCGCGAGCTGGGTCGCCGACAACGCCGAGTCGCGCGAGATCGCGTTCGCGGTGCACACGGGCGACCTCATCCAGAACTGGGTGGACCCCGATCAGAACGAGACGCGCGCCCGGGCCGAGTTCGAGCGGGCATCGGCCATCCAGTCCATCCTCGAGGACGCCGGCGTGGCGTCGAGCGTGCTGCCGGGCAATCACGACAACAAGCGCGGGGTGACCAACGACCTCTTCAACGAGTACTTCCCGCCGAGCCGCTACGAGAGCAACGACTGGTACGGAGGCTCGATCGCGCCGGGCGACAACAGTGCGAGCTGCTCGACGTTCGACGAGGCGGGCGCGCGGTTCCTCGTGCTGAGCCTGCCGTACGCCTACGGCGAGCGCGAGATCGCGTGGGCAGAGCAGGTCGTCGCCGCGCACCCCGATCACAACGTGATCGTCGCCACCCACGAGCACGTGCAGCCGAAGACGCTCGAGGTCGGGGCGCTGCGGTCGACCGGATCCCGCTGGGTGTCGCGGGGCGGCGAGCTCTGGGAGCGCGTGATCGCCCCGAACCGCAACGTCGTGATGGTGCTCTCCGGCCACTTCCACGGGCTCGGCCAGATCGTCACCGAGAACGCGGGAGGCATTCCCGGCCACACCGTCGTCGAGGTGCTCGCCGACTACCAGGAGTTCCGCACCCATACGGGCGAGCGTGCGACGGGGTTCTTCAGGATGCTCCAGTTCGACCTCGACGGCGGAGCGGTCGCCGTCGACACTCGATCGGTCCGGCTCGCGGAGCCCTACAGCGCCGACTTCGACTACCACCAGTTCCTGCCGGACAACGGGCAGCCCTCGATCATCTCCAACTCGCGGCCGTGGAACATCGTCGGGGCGGGGCTCCAGGGGCGCTACTCGGCCGAGGACGACGAGTTCACGGCGTGGCTGGCGTTCCAGCATCCGAAGCTCGTGGCGACGGATGCTGTGCTCGCCGGCTGACGTCGTGGGTGCGGCTAGACCGCGGTAGCGGCGTCGAAGGCGGCCGACCGGGCGAGCTGGGCGGCGAGGGATGCCGCCCCGTCGAGCACGGCGTCCTCGCCCGCGGTCGCGGTCAGCACGGCGACTCCCGCGTGGGGGAAGGCGTCGGCGAGCCGATCCGCGACGGGCCCCGTCAGGAGGTCCCCGTTGCCGCCGATCGCACCGCCCAGGATGACCGCTTCCGGATCGAGTACGAGGCCGAGGGTCGCGATCACGCGCGCGAGCCGCGCGGCCGTCCGATCCACGACGCGGAGTGCCGCGGCATCCCCGGTCCTCGCCCGCTCGAACACGTCGCGCGCCGAGAGAGTCGAGGGCAGGCCCTCCTCGGCGGCGTCCGCGGCGACGCTCGCGCTGCCCAGTGTGCCGTCGACGACGTCGTCGCGGCCCGGGAGGTAGTTCACCTCGCCCGCCGCTCCTCGAGTACCGCGGTGGACCCGGCCGCCGATCACGATGCCGGCTCCGACGCTCGCCCCGACGCTCAGGAGCACGAAGTCGGAGAGCTCCCGCGCCGCGCCGACGCGCTGCTCGGCGATCGCCGCGAGGTTGGTGTCGTTCTCCAGGGTCACGGCGAACGGGAGCGCGGCGGCGAGCGCCTCGGGCAGTCCCCGGCCCTCGTCGGCGAGGCCGTCGGCGAGCAGCAGGGCGCCCGACGCGGTGACGGTCGCGGCGACTCCGACCACCGCGCCGGCCAGGTCGGCGAGGGCGAGTCCCGCCGTCGCGCAGCACCGCTCGATCACCGCCGCGACCTCGGCCGCGGTCGCCGCCGCCGAGGAGTGCTCGGCGGGAGCATCCGCCCGTGCGAGCACCTCTCCCGTCGTCCCCACGAGCACCGCCCTCACACGGTGGTGCCCGACGTCCACGGCTGCGGCCACCCGGTATCGCTCGTCGAGGGCGTAGAGCGTCGCGACGGGACCTCGACGGTCGGAGTCGTGCCCCGCGACGACGACGATGCCGCGGCGCTCGAGCTCCGCGAGGGTCTGGGCGACCGCCGTCTTCGACAGCCCGGACGCCCGCCGGATCTCCGGGCGAGCGACGGGGGCCAGCCGCGCGACGATGTCGAGAACGGCGCGGGCGTTGATCGACCAGAGCAGGCTCGGCGATCCCGCGGGCGGAACCCCGTGGGCCGGTGAGGCGGGCTCCAGGGTCATGGCACGAGCGGCTGGACGGGCAGCTCGGCGTCGGGCTCGTCCTCGCGGTCGGCGCCCGGCACCGTGACATCCCGCTGCTTCAGGAAGAGCGCGATGACGAAGGAGATCACGAGGAACCCGAGCGGCACGGCGGAGGTGAGGAAGATGAACGTCCCGGCGGGGTCGGGCCCCGCCTGCTCGCCGCTCACGTAGCCGAAGAGACCGCCCACGATCGCGAAGGCGAGGGCGGTGAGCAGCGCCGACGTCCTTGCCATGAAATTGGCGACGGCGGTGTAGATCCCCTCGCGACGGCGGCCGGTCTTGGCGGCATCCACATCGATGATCTGCGACTGCACGAGCTGCGGGATCACGAAGTGACCGGCGATGCCGATCGAGAGGATGGCGCCGGCGACGAGCCCCGAGATGA
This sequence comes from Antiquaquibacter soli, assembly GCF_030580675.1. GTDB lineage: Bacteria > Actinomycetota > Actinomycetes > Actinomycetales > Microbacteriaceae > Rhodoglobus > Rhodoglobus soli. The sequence goes on from NZ_JAUQUB010000004.1 coordinate 104,780, forward strand.
AGTCGCGAGCGAAGAACAACGGCAGCACGGTGAGGGCGAAGACGGCGATCGACACCTTGTAGCTGCGCAGGATGCCCACCCGTCGCACGACGAAGTACCAGGCGACCGCCATCGGGATGACGAGCGCGAAGGTGGTCAGCAGCGTGATGGACACCAGGCCGCCCTCGATGAGGAGCACGTACTTCGCGTAGAAGGCGATCGTCGAGGAGATGAGTCCGACGACGGCGGCGGCGAACGTGTACGACACGTTGTAGATCCAGAACGGGCCGTTCTTGAGGGTGATCGCGAACGCCTCCCGCAAGGGCAGCGGCTCCTCGACGGAGGCCTGCGGGTTCTCCCGGGTGAACGCGATGGAGATCACCATGAGCACGACGAAGGCGATCGCGTAGGCGATCGCCATCCCGGAGAAGCCGACCGAGTCGTACAGCAGCGGCGTCACGGCGGTGCCGACGAGGAGCGCGACGATGTAGAACGCCTGCTGGATGACGGAGACGCGCGTGCGCCGGTTGGCGTCGGTGAAGATCTCGGGGAAGAGCGAGAGGTAGTTGACCGAGATGATCGCCATCGCCGTCTCGAAGAGCAGCATGAAGGCGAGGAACCAGAAGAACAGCCCCAGGCCCTCGACCGCGTCCGGCACGCTGTAGAGCAGGACGAAGAAGAGGGCGTAGAGGGGGATGCCCGTCACGATCCACGGCGTACGGCGACCCCATCGCGTGCGCGTCTTGTCGCTGAGGAACCCGCTCACCGGCTGGACGGCCGCATCCCACACGACGTAGATGGAGCGGGCGATCGCGTACAGGCCGACCGCGAGCCCGAGGGTGTCGATGTAGTAGAAGCTGTAGAAGAGCGAGAACGCGGTGCTCGGCAGCATGATGGCGAGGTTGCCCAGGCCGTAGGTGAGCGGGGAGTTGATCGCCTTCGTCGCCATGGCGCGCCTTTCGTCGGGTGGGCCGCTAGCCGGTAGGCAACTTTATGACCTACTCTGTGAGCAACTTTGTAGCACGAGGGAGACGCGCGGAGCAATGACCGATCCGACGAGCCCGATCCCGGGCATCCGCACCGGCCGCCAGCCCGTCCGCGGGCACGACGACCCGGCCGGCGACTTGCGCGTCTTCGCCGTCCAGTACCGGCTCGACGTCGCCCACGCCGACAGTTACGAGTCCTACCGCTCCGCAATGCGCGAGCTCATGGACTCGCTCGTCGTGCCGCACCTCGTGCCCGGCCGACCGGCTCTCGTGGTGTTCCCCGAGGCGGTCGGGCTGCCGACCGTCGCGATCGGGGCCCGGGGCGAGGCGTTCCGAGCCCTGCCCTCGGCCCCCGCGGTCGAGGCGCCCGCCGCGCTCGCCGCCGGGATGGGGATGCTCGCCGCCGCCTACGAGCGCCAGCTGGTGGGGTACATCGGCCTGTTCGGAGAGCTCGACCCTCGATCGGCCCTGCTCCTGGCAGCCACGGACACCGCGGCGCGCGCGTTCTCCCAGACGTTCAGCGACATCGCGCGCGACTACGGCGTGTGGGTCGTCGCCGGCAACTATCAGCCGCCCTACCGAGAGACGCGCGACCCCGAGGAGGTCGCTCTCTTCGGCGACCCCGAGGTCGCGGACGGCGTCGCCTACGTCGCCACGACCCCGCACGTCACGAACGCGACGTTCCTCTGGTCTCCCGATACCGTGCGCGCCGACGCCCCGGCAGGCGAGTCGAACCTCGTCGTGCGCAACGAGAAGATCCCCTTGACCGACATGGAGCTCGACTTCCTCGGCCTCGCCGAGGGACCCGCGGAGGGCGAGGATGCCCGGCGCAACGCCGGCTGGGTCGATGTCGCCGGCTTCCGCGTCGGCTTCGCCACGAGCCTGCCCGCGTTCGCCTACGGCTACCCCTTCGGCCAGCGGCCCGACGGCTTCGACCCGTTCGCCGACCTGCGGGAGAGCTACGCGGCCGCTCAGGACGCCCTCGACGTGGACGTGATGATCCAGGCCGACGCCAACCCCGGGCCCTGGGCTTTCCCCGTGGAGAGCGGCGCGTGGCAGCCGCTCGAGTGGATGGGGTCGACGTGGCGGGCGGTCGCCGACCCGACGGTGCGGTTCCGCTACAACGTCACCCCGATGATGACGGGCAACCTCGTCGACCTCTTCTTCGACGGCCAGTCGTCGATCACGTCCCGGGTCGCCTCGGGCGATCCCGCTCGCTTCGTGGGCAACGGCGAGAGCGGCACCGCCGAGTACGACGTCTACGCCGGTGACAAGACCGAGTTCCTGGCGATCTCCGACTGGGTGGTCGACGACGGCCCGCGGGAGGAGCTCGTGCAGCTCACCGGGGCGCTGTCGCCGGGGTCCGGTCATCCGCTCGAGGGGCAGCAGATCGAGACGGCGATCTACGCCGACCTCGTCCTGCCCGACGGGGACGGTGGTGCTCGTGCGTGACTCGGCGTGGGGGTTCCCGATCATCGACGTGCACTGCCACTTCCCGGTGCCCGACGAGTACCCGAACTGGCTCGAGCAGACCTACGTCGCGGAGCACGGCGTCGAGAAGTGGCAGAAGGTGCGCTCGGACTGGCGCTGGTACCAGGAGGAGTGGTGGTCGCGCTTCGGGTTCCCGTTCCCCGAGGACGTCGAGCCCGCCGCCGACGTGCAGGCGCGGCGCTGGCAGGAGGAGGTGGATGCGGCGTCGCTCGAGGCGGTCGTCTTCATGACCGGCGGAAGCAACGACACTCTCGCGACGGCCCTCGAGGGCCATCCGCGGATGCTCGGCTTCGCCCACCACGACCCGTTCTCGCCCGCCGCCGCTGCCGAGCTGCGCCGCGCCGTCGCGGAGCGCGGCCTGCGCGGGTACAAGGTGATCGCCCCCGCGCTGCCCGGGCCCATCGACTCCCGGGAGCTGTACCCGGTGTGGGCGGTCGCGGAGGAGCTGGGCATCCCGGTGCTCGTCCACTTCGGTACGAACGACGGCGGAGGCGGTACCGCCTGGCACGAGAACATCAGCCCCCTGCGACTGCACGATGTGGCGAAGGCGTTCCCGACCGTGCCGTTCATCGTGCCGCACTTCGGCTGCTCGTACCCCGGCGAGCTCCTGCAGCTCATGTGGGCGTGCCGCAATGTGCACGTCGACACGTCCGGTAACAACGAGTGGATTCGCTGGATGCCCTACCCGCTGTCCCTCGCCGACCTCTTCCACCGCTTCCACGACACCGTCGGGCCGGAGCGGATCCTGTTCGGCTCGGACTCGGCGTCGTTCCCGCGCGGACTCGCACGGAAGTACTACGAGCTCCAGCTCGAGGCGGTCGCGGAGGCGGGCATCCCGGACGCGGATCGCGATCTCGTCTTCGCGGGCAACGCGGCTCGGCTCCTCGGGCTCGACGGCACGCTCGACGGCGACGGGGAGGGCTGAGGCGATGTCCGAATCGCTGACGACGTTCGCGCCGATCGAGACGCCGGAGTCGCTGCACCCGACCGGGAGCCTGCTCGTCGCCCTCCCCGAGATCGATGACCGCGGCTGGTGCCGCTCGATCAACATCGCGCACGAGGGCCAGCGCGGTCTCGTCGCGGCGCACTCCGATTCCGCGCTGATCCGCCCGGTCGTCACCGTCGACGGCGTCGAGGCCTCGCCCGGTCTCGAGTGGAGGAGGCTCGGCCACTGGGTCCCCTCGGCGCGCGGCTCGGACGAGCGCGGCGAACTCGGCCTCGCCTACCTCGCGCCGGTCGCCGAGCAGGGCGTCGTCGCGCGGGTGGAGTGGACGAACACCACCGGCTCCCCTCAGGAGGTGGCGCTCGCGTTCACGGGGGAGTGGAGCGCCGTGCAGGTGCACCACTTCAAGGCCAAGCGGCTGTCCGTGGGGCTGCGCGAGCGCGATGACGAGTGGACCGGCGCGCGCACCGTGTACGCCGGCGCGGACCGCCTCCTGCTGTCGATCTCGTGGCGGGCGGGGGAGGGCGCGGCGCACGGCGGGCATCCCGCGCACGGCTGGCTCACCGAGCGCTCCGGGACCCTCGAGCCCGGCGACTCCCTGTCGCTGGAGGTCTTCATCGGTGTCGCCACGGAACCCGACGGCTCGGGCGCCACCGCGCTGCACTTGCGGCGGCGAGGCGCCGACGCGCTCCTCGCCGGAACGCTCGACTGGCTGGATGCCCGGTCCCTCGGCACGGGCGACGACGCGCTCGACGCGCGCCTCAACGAGAACCTCTTCTTCAGCTACTTCTTCGCCCAGGCGGACTGCCTCGACTCCGGTCGCGCGGTGATGCTCACCTCGCGCAGCCCGCGCTACTACGTCTCGGGCGCCTTCTGGAGTCGTGACGCGTACTGGTGGACCTTCCCCGCGATCCTGCTCGCCGACCCCGCCCGGGCGCGTCGCGTGCTCGTCGAGTCGATCGCCTCCGCGGGGTCCGACATAGCCCACCACGCCCTGTACATCACGGGTCAGCGGCTCTACCCGGGCTTCGAGCTCGACGAGCTCACGGCGCCGCTCCTCGCGATCTGGCGCTACACCGACTCCACGGGTGACCGCTCGGTGCTCCGCGAGCCGGCGATCGCCGCCTTCCTCGACCACTACCGCGCGGAGCTCGCGGAGTGGTTCGACGCCGACCTCGGCCTGTACGGCACCTTCCTGCTCCCGACCGACGATCCCACCGACTTCCCGTTCGTGACGACGGACAACGCGACCGTCGCGGTCGGCTTCCGCATCCTCGCGGCCTTCGACGAGAGCCCGACCGCCGCAGCGCGGCTCCTCGACCGCGCCCTCTCGGTCGAGCTCGCCCTCGTCGACCGCGCGATCACGGCCGACGGCCGCTGGGCCTGGGCGATCGACTCGAGCGGCGCGCACGAGCTGCGCGAGGAGCCGCCCCTCGGCCTGCGGCTCCTCGACTACTTCGGAGTCGTGGACGCCCCGGCGCGGGCCGCGACCGAGCGATGGCTCGTGACCGACTACGAGTACCACTTCGGCGGCGCGTATCCCGGAGCGGGGGCCCCCCACTTCGCGAGCCCCTCGTCGTTCGACCTCGGCAACCGGATGCTCACGGCCAATGCGGACCTCGGAGACCCGGTCGAGCAGTTCGTGGCGGCTCCCCTCGACAACGGCCTCGGCTGCGAGTCCTGGGATCCGCTCACCGGGCAGGTCGTGACGGGGGCGGCGATGGCGAGTGTCGCGGGCTTCCTCGCCTGGACGGCGTGGGCGAACCGCACCGGCCACCGGCGCTGGAACGACCCGTTCGGCAGCGGCGCGCAAGGCGGTCCCCGGTGACGCTCGTGATCGCCCATCGCGGGGCGAGCGCCGACGCCCCGGAGCAGTCCCGCGCGGCCTACGAGCTGGCACTCGAGCAGGGCGCGGACGGGGTCGAGTGCGACGTGCGGGTCACAGCGGACGGCGAGGTCGTCTGCTTCCACGACGCCACCCTCGATCGCACGCTCGGGGTCCCGGGCTCGGTGGTCGACCTCACCCTCGAGCAGCTGCGGGCGCTCGACCCGGGGCTCGTGACCCTCGGAGAGCTGCTGCAGTTGCTCCGGGATGCCCGGCGCCCGCTCGTCCTCGCGGTCGAGCTGAAGCATCCGAACCCCGTCGGCACCGCCCTCGAGGCGGCCGTCGTCGGCGTCCTGGACGCCGCGGGCTGGGACCGTGCCAGGGCGCGCGTCGACGACGTGACGGTGAGCCTCATGAGCTTCAACCCGCTCAGCGTCGCCGCCCTCGGCATCGATCCGCGGCTCGTGATGATCCTCACGGGCGTCATCACGATCGACGACGTCGCCGCCGAGCTACCCCCGGGCGCCGCGGGGGAGGCTGCGGCCGCGGAGCTCGAGCGGGCGCTCGCCGCGGGACTTCAGCTTCTCGACGGGGCGGTCGTCGGCGGGGCGGGTCCCGAGCTGGAGTTCTGCCGGCAGCAGCCCGACCGCGTCCGATCGTGGATCGCCGCGGGGCTCACCGTCCGGGTCTGGACCGCGGACGACCCCGCCGACGTCGACTTCCTCGTGGAGCTGGGCGTTCCCGAGATCACCACGAACCGCCCTGCCGCGGTTCTCGAGCAGCTCGGGAGGGCTCATGCGCAGTGACGTCATCGTCGTGGGGGCGGGGCTGGCGGGTCTCGCCGCGGCTCGCGCGCTCGTGGCGGCAGGGGCATCCGTGACCGTCCTGGAGGCGCGTGACCGGGTCGGCGGGCGCACCGAGGGCGGGGTGCTCTCCGACGGGCAGTGGATCGAGCTCGGCGGGCAGTGGCTCGGCCCGGGGCACGACCGGATGTACGGGCTCGTCGCGGAGCTCGGCCTCGAGACGGTCCCCACTTACAACACGGGCAAGACGGTCATCCACCTCGGCGGGCGCCGCACGCTCATGGGCGAGCTCAAGGGCGCCGTCCCGAGGCTCGACCCCTTCTCCCTCGTCGATCTCGGCCAGGGACTCGCTCGCTTCGCCGCCCTCTCCCGGCGAGTGCCCCTCGAGCGGCCGTGGGACACCCCCGACGCGACGGTGCTCGACGGGCAGACCTTCGAGTCCTGGATCCGCCGCACTCTCAAGACGAAGAACGGACGCGAGTACTTCCGTGTCGCGTGCGAGGCGGTCATGTCGGCCGAGCCCGGCGACCTGTCGCTCCTGCACGCCGCGTTCTACAGCAAGAGCGGCACCGACCTCGAGACCCTCATGGCGGTCGACCAGGGGGCGCAGCAAGACCGCGTGCTCGGGGGATCGGTGCTGGTGAGCGAGCGGATGGCGGAGTCGCTCGGCGACCGCGTCGTCCTCGGTGCGCCGGTGCGCCGCATCGCCCAGTCGGGGTCGGGTGTCACCGTCACCACGCGCGACGGTCGCGATTTCGACGCCGACCGCGTCATCGTGACGCTCCCGCCGACGCTCGCCGGTCGACTCGAGTACGAGCCGGCGCTGCCGAGCTGGCGCGATCAGCTCACCCAGCGCGTGCCGGCGGGGTCCGTCATCAAGCAGTACCTCGTGTACGAGTCGCCCTTCTGGCGCGAGGACGGCCTCAACGGTCAAGCGGGCTCCGACCGCGGCCCGGTGAAGGTCACCTTCGACAACTCGCCTCCCGGCTACGAGCGAGGCATCCTGCTCGGCTTCATGGAGGGCGCGGATGGCCGTGAATACGCCCGGCGCTCGCCGGAGGAGCGGCGGCAGGCGTTCATCGACTCGGTGGTGCCCTACTTCGGCGGGCGGGCGAGGGACGCCGTCGAGTACCACGAGCGCGACTGGATGGCCGAGGAGTTCAGTCGGGGATGCTACGGCGCCCACTTCACACCCGGCACCTGGACCTCCTACGGACCAGCCCTGCGCGAGCCCGTCGGAGGCATCCACTGGGCGGGCACGGAGTGCTCGCCGGTCTTCAACGGCTACATGGAGGGCGCCGTGCGCTCGGGGGAGTCCGCGGCCGAGGCGGTACTGGCGTAGCGCGATCCGCCTACTCGCGCGCCCGGCCCAGCGCGCCCTCGTCCATCGGCGGCATCTCCTCGGTGAGCTGGCGCGCCCGGTTGGGGTGGCGCAGCGCCGCGGTGAAGACCTGCCCCAACGCGGTCCGGCGCCCGTCGCCGTGGAGCTTTCCCGCCCAGCCGTTGGCCTGATGGAAGGCGTCCGCCGTGTACAGGAGGGTGGATGCGACGAACCGTCGCCTCCACTCGGGTGCGACGAAGATCTGGTGCACGAGACCGTCGCGCGGGTACCACCGAACCGCCCCCGCCTGCTCGCCATTGGGGACGCGAGCGGTGGCGAACGCGTACCGGGAGATGATCGTGCCCGCGGGGAAGCGGTCGCCACCGAACGCGACGAGGTTCGTCGCCGCGGGCGAGGCCGATGGTTCGTCGACCCAGACGAACCAGAGGGCCGGCTGCTCGGGCAGGAGGTACCGGCCGATCGCGACGTGGGCGAGTCCGGCATCCGCCTCGGTGACGCTCCACGCCGCCTCGATGTCGGGCTCCGCGCCACCGTCGTCGATCGTGCCGTCGGCCACCGAGTCGTCCCCGTAGGCGGCGACGTCCCACAGCCCGGAGGACAGGCGGCCGCGTCGCACGTACCGTGCGTTCCGAGCAGTCTTCATACTGCTATTGTCGAGCCCAGCGCTCTCCGCGCGCTCCGACCACCCTGGGGGACCCCATCGTGAAGAAGACCATCGCCGCTCTCGGCGCGTCCGTTCTCGGCCTCGGATCGGCCGTCGCCGTCGGTGCCGCCCCCGCGAACGCGGAGCCGGCCCCGGTGACCGATTGCGCGAACATCGAGGAGCAGATCGGCTCGCTCGGCTCGTCGAACGACCCCGCCGAGATGTGGTTCGAGAACTGCATCCCCCAGTACGGCCTGGGCAAGGTCGAGTTCACGATCGTCCCCGACGAGGACAACCCGGCTGTCGACTTCCCCGAGGACTTCGTCACTCTTGACGATGCGGCCTATGAGGACTCTCCGATCACCGTGACGACCACGACCGACGCCGCCGCGCTCCAGGCCTACTTCGGTGCGGAGGACGCTCCCTACTCGATCGCGCCGATCCTCCCGCAGACCATCCTCGACGAGGAGTCGAACTCGCAGACCTACGGCGCCACGGTGATCGCCAAGATCTCTTCCCTCACGGCGGCGGACCCGGAGACGGTCCCCGCCGACGTCGTGTCGCTGTGCGAGTACGACGAGCTCGACTTCGGCGGATACGTCGCCTCGTACGACCCCATCGACACCACCTTCACGCAGACCGTCGACGGTGCCGAGTGGACGTATACGATCACCGGTCAGTCGCCGGACAGCTACTTCCTCATCACGACCGTGGACGAGGTCCCGTTCCTCTGCATCACCGACGGGGAGAACGCCGCGTGGGGCCCCCTGTCGAGTGGTGGGTACATCTACCTCGGAGTCGTGCTGCCGTTCATCCCCGAGACGTTCTCCGGGCCGACCTCGTTCGAGCAGTCGGCCGACGCGAGCGCGTCGGAGATCCGCGAGCTCCTCGACGGGACGATCGAGCCCGCGGCGATCGGCGACAGCGGCCTCTACACGCTCGGCGTCTTCGAGCGGCTGGGAGTCCCGGCACCCGGTCCGGCGCTCGCGGCGACGGGGTCGGACGGCAACGCGCTGATCCTCCCGGCGATCATCGTCGGCGGCGTCGTGGTGCTCGGTGGAGCGCTCATCGCGGTCAGCGTCATCCGCCGTCGTCGCACGAACCCCGCTACCGAGACCGTCGCCCCGGCGGAGTCCTCGGCTCCTCCGACCGACCCGGCCGTCTAGCGACGCGGCCCGCTCCGGGGCGAGCGCCGTAGGATTTCCCCATGAGAACCGCGGTGCACTTCGGAGCTGGCAACATCGGGCGCGGGTTCGTCGCGCAGTTCCTGCACGAGAGCGGGTACGAGGTCGTCTTCGCCGACGTGAGCGAGGAGCTCATCGGAGCCCTGCAGAAGCAGCCGAGCTACCGGGTTCTCGAAGTCGGCGAAGGTGCTCAGGACCGCGTCGTCGACGGCTACCGGGCCATCAACTCGAAGACCCACGAGGCCGACGTGATCGCAGAGATCGCGAACGCCGAGATCGTCACGACGGCCGTCGGAGCGCGCATCCTGCAGTTCGTCGCGCCGGTCATCGCGAAGGGCCTCGCCGCGCGCACGCGCCCCGAGCCGCTCGTCGTCATCGCGTGCGAGAACGCCATCGGCGGCACCGACATCCTCGCTGCGGAGGTGCGCAAGCACGACCCCGCCGACAACGCAGTCTTCGCGAACTGCGCGATCGACCGCATTGTGCCCGAGCAGTCGGGCGGCCTGGATGTCACGATCGAGTCCTTCTTCGAGTGGGTCGTCGACCGCACCCCGTTCGCCGGCGCCACGCCCGAGATCCACGGTGTCACGTGGGTCGACGATCTCGGACCGTTCATCGAGCGCAAGCTCTTCACCGTCAACACCGCCCACGCCGCGGCGGCGTACCACGGCATCGACCGCGGCTGGGTCTCGATCCGCGAGGCCCTCGCGACCCCGGAGCTCCAGGCGGAGATCCGCGCCGTGCTGGCCGAGACCAAGGAGCTGCTCGTCGTCAAGCACGGCTTCGACCCCGACGAACAGCAGGCGTACATCGAGAAGACGCTCAAGCGCATCTCGAACCCCCACCTCCCCGACACGTGCGAACGGGTGGGTCGGAGTCCTCTTCGCAAGCTCTCCCGGCACGAGAGGTTCATCGGCCCTGCCGCCGAACTCGCCGAGCGCGGGCTCGAGGTATGGAACCTCCTCAACGCCGTCGGCGCCGCCTTGCGCTTCGACGTGGAGGAGGACGCGGAGAGCGTGGAGCTCCAGGCGCTGCTGTCGGGAGGGGCGCCCGCGGATGCTCTCGCTGAGACCATCACCGGGCTCGAGCCGTCGCATCCGCTCTTCCCGCACGTCGTCGAGGTCATCGAGTTGAGGCTCGCGCAGTGACGGCGGACGCCGCCGACCCGGACGAGGAGGCACTCGGCTGGGCGGGCGACGAGCGCGATGCCGCCGCTGTCCCGCCGCCGAGAGCGCGCGAGCCCCGAGAGGGCGACTCGATCCCCGGTCCGCTCCTGATCACCTATGGCATCCTCGCGGGGCTCTACCTGATCTACACCGTGGGGTGGATCATCACCGTCACTCGGTCGTCGACGAGCCTGCCGAGCCTGCTCGGCGAGATCATGTTCCAGCTCGGCGAGTTCCTCGCGATCGCGAGCCCGGCCCTGTGGTTCGCCGCCGTGCTCGTGCTGACGCGGCGCCGCAAGCCGGTCGTTCGCCTGCTGTGGTTGCTCATCGGGCTCACCGTCGTCGTGCCCTGGCCCTTCCTGCTGGGGGTGTGAGATGACCGACTCGACCCCTGAGGCGACACCCACCCCTGAGGCCCCGACTCCTGAGGCCTTCGAAGGGCCCGCCCCCGCTCCCGGATACGGCTGGCCCTCCGTGGTCGTCGCCGCTCTCTTCGGCCTCTTCTACGCCTACGACCTGTGGGAGGCGGTCTCGACGTTCTTCGAGCTGCCCACCTTCTACGAGGCGTTCGGCTTCGACGTCGCCCAGCTGCCGTGGTGGGTCCTCGTACTGATGCTCGTGCTGCCGGTCGTCGTGTTCCTGCTCGCCCTCTGGGCCGGGCGGCGCCGGTCGCTCGCCGAGCGTGCGCTGCTCCTCCTGGTCGGGCTGTCCGTGGTGGCGGCCCTGAGCCTCGGACTCATCGCGCTCGAGGCCGTCTTGCGGCCGGCGCTCCTCTCCGGCGTCCTCGGCTGATCTCCTATCGCCTCGAGGCGGAGCTGCGTCTGTTGCAATAGTGTGTGGCACACAGTAATGTAACTCGTATGTACGAAGACGAGGTCCTCGCGACCCACCGCCAGGAGGTGCGCCGCGGCACCGTGGTGCTCGCGTGCCTGCTGACCCTCGCGCAGCCGAACTACGGCTACGCGCTCCTCGAGTCGCTCGAGCGGGCTGGCTTCCCCGTCGACGCCAACACGCTCTACCCCCTCCTGCGGCGCCTCGAGAAGCAGGGGCTGTTGTCGAGCGAGTGGAACACGGACGAGGCCCGGCCCCGCAAGTTCTACGCGACGAGCCCCGACGGCGCCGCGCTCGCGGAACTGCTCTACCGGGACTGGGTCGACATCGACCGGTCCCTCCGAACCCTGAAAGGCACGACATGAGCCCCACCCTCACCGACCGCTACGTGTCGGCCCTCACCCGGTTGCTGCCGGCGCGGCAGCGCAAAGACATCGCTCAAGAACTGCGCGCCTCGATCGCGGACGCCGTCGACGAGCGGCTCGACGCGGGCGCCAGCGAGCGGGATGCCGAGCGCGAGACCCTCGCCGAGCTCGGGGACCCCGTCCTCCTCGCCGCCCGCTACACCGATCGCCCCACCGCGCTCATCGGCCCGCGCTACTACGGGGACTACCGTCGGCTCCTCGGCGTCCTGACGACGATCGGCCCGGGCACCGCGATCGTCGTCACCGTGGCGCAAGTGCTCTACGCGGTGCCGCTCGGGCTCGCGCTGCTCGCGGGCGTCGGTGCGGGGCTCGCCGCGACCGCCGTGTCCGCGGCGGCGCTCACTGCGCTCTTCGCCGTCGTCGAGCGGCTTCCGCGCCGAGCGGAGCCGTGGGCGCCCGTGAACCTGCCGGAGGGCGGCGACAGCGTCGGCAGCGCGCTCGGCGGAATCGCGTTCCTCCTCGGGGTGGGGGCGCTCCTCGTGCTCTCGCCGTGGTTCACGACAGTCGTCGATCCCAGCGGCCAGGGCATCCCGGTGCTCTCCCCGGCACTGTGGCCGGCCTGGGCGCCGCTCATCGTGGGAGTGCTGGCACTGGCGATCGTGTTCGCCGTCGTCACGGAGTACGCCGGGTGGAGCATCCCGCTCGCCCTCGCCAACGCGATCGTGGTCCTCGGCGGCTTCGGGCTCTTCGTCGTGGCAGCAACGAACGACCTGTTCCTCAACGCCGCCTTCTTCGACACGATCGGCTGGGGCGCCGGTGCGGCGGGCACGATCACCGTCGTGGTGATCGCCCTGCTCGGTGTCAACGCGATCGTCGAGACGATCGGCGGCTTCGTGAAGGCGCGCCGACGGGCGGCGGCGTCATGAGGGCCGCGATCCGGGAGCGCTACGGCGACCCCCTCGACGTCGTGCGTGTCGTCGACCGACCCGAGCCGCAGCTCGAGCCCGACCGGGTGCTCGTCGAGGTGGCTGCGGGCGGGCTCAACTCCCTCGACTGGCGGCTGACGCGGGCGACGCCGCGGCTCGTGCGCGCCTCCGAAGGGCTTCGCGCTCCCCGCGACCCCCGGCTCGGCGAGGACGTCTCCGGGACCGTCGTCGCCGTCGGCTCCGCCGTCACGCGATTCGCTCCCGGCGACCGCGTGTTCGGTCAGGGCAGGGGAGCCTTCGCGGAGCGGGTCGCGCCGCGGGAGAAGTTCCTCGCCCCCGCGCCCTCGGCGATCACCCTCGCGGATGCCGCCTCCCTCGCCGTCGCGGGGACGACCGCGCTGCAGGCGATCCAGTTCGCGTCCGGCACGGGGCCGGGGCTCGGGCCGGGGAGCCGGGTCCTCGTGATCGGCGCGGCCGGGGGAGTAGGTACGTTCGCCGTCCAGCTCGCCGCGTCGACCGGCGCCGAGGTGACGGGTGTGTGCTCCGGTGCCAAGGCCGACTTCGTCCGGTCGCAGGGCGCCGCCCACGTGATCGACTACACCACGCAGGACATCGCCGGCGAGTACGACCTCATCGTCGAGCTCGCCGTCGCAGCTCCGCTGCGACGCACGGCATCGCTCCTTCGCCCCGGCGGCACCCTCGTCCTGTCGTCCGGCGACGGCGGAGCGCTGCTCGGGCCGCTCCCGCGCATCGCGGCCGCGGCGTTCGACCGCCGCATCCGCATGCTCGCCGCGCAGACGACGACCGACAGCCTGCTCGAGGTCGCCCGGCTCGTCGATGCGGGGGCGCTGCGACCGGTGATCACCGACCGTTACCCTCTCGAGCGCGCCGCCGACGCGATCGCCCACCTCGAGCGGGGCCACACGCTCGGCAAGGTACTCCTGGAGCCCTGAGCGCGCGGCCCGGCGTCACGTGGCGCCGGGCCGCCCGCTCGCCCAGTAAAGTGGCTTGCGTTGCGCGCGACACCGCGCCGCTCTCCGCTACTCGAAGGACTCGATCCCGTGGCCAAGCCGATCGTGCTGATCGCCGAAGAACTCTCTCCCGCTACCGTCGAGGCGCTCGGCCCCGACTTCGACATCCGCTCCGTGGACGGCACCGACCGCCCCGCGCTGCTCGCGGCCCTCGCAGATGCCCACGCCATCCTCATCCGCTCCGCGACGACGGTGGATGCCGAGGCCATCGCCGCGGCGAAGCAGCTCAAGGTCATCGCCCGCGCCGGAGTCGGCCTCGACAACGTCGACATCAAGTCGGCGACCGAGGCCGGCGTCATGGTCGTCAACGCGCCGACCTCCAACATCATCTCGGCGGCCGAGCTCACGGTCGGTCACATCCTCAGCCTCGCCCGGCACATCCCCGCGGCCCACGCGAGCCTCGCCGCCGGCACCTGGAAGCGCTCCGCCTACACGGGCGTCGAGCTCTTCGAGAAGACGGTCGGCATCATCGGTCTCGGCCGCATCGGCGCGCTCATCACGGCGCGCCTCCAGGCGTTCGGGATGACGGTGGTCGCGTACGACCCGTACGTCACGAGCGCGCGCGCCCAGCAGCTCGGCGTGACGCTATTGACCCTCGACGAACTCCTCGCCCAGTCGGACTTCATCTCCATCCATATGCCGAAGACCCCCGAGACCACGGGGATGATCTCGACCGACCAGTTCGCCCTCATGAAGCCGAGCGCGTTCATCGTCAACGTGGCTCGCGGTGGGCTCATCGACGAGGCCGCGCTCTTCACGGCGCTGAAGTCGAAGCGAATCGCGGGCGCGGGGCTGGATGTCTTCGTCTCGGAGCCCCCGACCGACTCGCCGCTGCTCGGGCTCGACAACGTCGTGCTCACGCCGCACCTCGGGGCGTCCACCGACGAGGCGCAGGAGAAGGCGGGAGTCTCCGTGGCCCGCTCGGTGCGCCTCGCCCTCGACGGCGAGCTCGTCCCCGACGCGGTGAACGTCGCCGGTGGCGTCATCGACCCGCAGGTTCGGCCGGGCATCCCGCTCATGGAGAAGCTCGGCCAGGTCTTCTCGGGGCTCGCCGACTCGCCGATCACGAGCGTCGACGTCGAAGTGCGCGGTGAGATCGCCGACCTCGGGGTCGACGTGCTGAAGCTCGCCGCGCTCAAGGGCATCTTCTCGAACATCGTCAGCGAGTCGGTGAGCTACGTGAACGCGCCGCTGCTCGCTGAGGCGCGCGGCGTCTCCGTCCGCCTCCTCACGGATGCCACGAGCGACGAGTACCGCAACCTGCTCACCATCCGCGGCGCCTTGAGCGACGGGTCGCAGATCTCGGTGTCCGGAACGCTCACCGGCACCCGCCAGACCCAGAAGATCGTCGAGATCAACGGCTACGACGTCGAGGTCCCCATCGCGGAGCACCTCATCGTCATGGTCTACACCGACCGCCCCGGCATCGTCGCGGTGTACGGCAAGGAGTTCGGCGAGGCATCCATCAACATCGCCGGAATGCAGATCGCGCGCCAGAGCGCCGGAGGGCAGGCCCTCTCCGTGCTCACCGTCGACTCCCCGGTGCCCGACGAGCTGCTCGCGAAGGTCGCCTCGGCGATCGACGCGAGCCTGCTGCGCGAGATCGACATCGTCGAGCCGTAGCCCGCGAGTCGGCGGCCCCGCGCCGCGATAGCCTGGAGCCATGCCCAGCACCCTCGATCTTGCAGTCATCCCCGGCGACGGAATCGGACCGGAGGTGATCGCCGAGGCACTCAAGGTGCTGCGATCGACCGGCGTGGATGTCTCGACCACCGAGTACCCCTTCGGGGCGACCCACTACCTCGCCACCGGCCGCATCCTTGAGCAGGAGGACCTCGACGCGCTCGCGAAGCACGACGCGATCCTCCTCGGCGCCGTCGGCGGCGACCCGCGCGACCCCAAGCTCGCTGGCGGCATCATCGAGCGCGGACTCCTGCTGAAGCTGCGCTTCGCGTTCGACCACTACGTCAACCTGCGCCCCACGCGCATCTACCCGAGCGTCGCCTCCCCGCTCGCGAACCCCGGCGAGGTCGACTTCGTCGTCGTGCGAGAGGGGACCGAGGGCCCGTACGTCGGCAACGGCGGCATCATCCGCCGCGGAACGCCGCAGGAGATCGCCAACGAGGTGAGCGTCAACACGGCCTTCGGCGTCGAGCGGGTCGTGAAGTTCGCGTTCGACCAGGCCGAGAAGCGGCGCGGCAAGCTCACCCTCGTGCACAAGACGAACGTTCTCACCAACGCCGGTCAGCTCTGGCAGCGCATCGTCCAGGCGGAGGCGGCCAATCACCCGTCCGTGGACTGGGACTACCTCCACGTCGACGCCGCGACCATCTTCTTCGTCACGGATCCTGCTAGATTCGACGTGATCGTCACGGACAACCTCTTCGGCGACATCCTCACCGACCTCGCGGCCGCGATCAGCGGCGGCATCGGACTGGCGGCCTCGGGCAACATCAATCCGGACGGCGCCTTCCCCTCGATGTTCGAGCCCGTGCACGGCTCGGCGCCGGACATCGCGGGCAAGCAGCTCGCGGACCCCACGGCCGCGATCCTGTCCGTCTCGCTCCTCCTCGCCTCCCGCGGCGAGCAGGAGGCGGCGGACCGGATCAGCGCCGCCGTGGAGGCCGACCTCGCCGCCCGAGGAGACGCCCGACGCAGCACCGCCGAAATCGGCGACGCGATCGCGGCAGCAGTAGCGCAGAATTGAATCCTTCCGTTCCTTAAGGACACCCCATGAAGAACCTCCTCGCACCGGCGACCCTCGAGTTCGCCATCACCCCCAACGAGAACGCCCGCTCGGCCGCCGAGCACGCCGACATCATCGCGGAGCCCGGCTTCGGCAAGCACTTCACCGACCACATGGTCGACATCTGCTGGTCGGAGTGGGGCGGATGGCACCGACCGCGAGTCCAGCCGTACGGCCCCATCTCGCTCGACCCGGCGGCTGCGGTGCTCCACTACGCCCAGGAGATCTTCGAGGGGCTCAAGGCGTACCGCTGGGCAGACGGCTCGATCTGGTCGTTCCGCCCCGACGCGAACGCGGCGCGTCTGCAGCGCTCCGCTCGGCGCATGGCGCTCCCGGAGCTGCCCACCGAGTACTTCATCGAGTCGCTCAAGCAGCTCATCGCGGTCGACGGCCGCTGGGTTCCGTCGGCCCCCGAGACGAGCCTGTACATCCGGCCCTTCATGTTCGCCAAGGAGGCATTCCTCGGCGTGCGTCCGGCGAAGAAGGTGAACTACTACGTGATCGCGAGCCCCGCGGGCGCGTACTTCCACGGCGGCATCGAGCCGCTCTCCATCTGGCTGTCGACGACCTACTCGCGCGCGGGCAAGGGCGGCACGGGCGCGGCGAAGACGGGCGGCAACTACGCCTCGAGCCTCGTCGCCCAGCAGGAGGCGTACGACCACGGCTGCGCCCAGGTGCTCTTCCTCGACTCCGAGGAGGGAAAGTACCTCGAGGAGCTCGGCGGCATGAACATCGTGCTCGTGAAGAAGGACGGCACGCTCGTCACCCCCGCGTCGGACAGCATCCTCGAGGGCATCACCCGCGACTCCATCCTGCAGCTCGCCGAGGACCGCGGCCACCGAGTGGAGCGCCGCCGCGTCAGCATCGAGGAGTGGCGCGAGGGCGCCGCGAACGGCGACATCGTCGAGGCGTTCGCGTGCGGCACCGCGGCGGTCGTGACGCCCATCGGGCTCATCAAGGCCGAGGACTTCGAGATCGGTTCGGCGGATGCACTACCGGGCGAGCTGACGATGTCGCTGCGCGAGGAGCTCACGGGCATCCAGTACGGCCGCGTCGAGGACCGGCACGGCTGGATGCTGCGGCTCGACGCCTAGGCCGACCCGCTCTCTGAGGCCCTCGAAGCGAACTCCGCGACGGCGTCGCCGATCGTCTCGAGGTGGTCCCGCTTCGAGAACCCGGACACGCTCTTGCGCGGCACGAGGCCGTGGTCGCCGTCGGGCAGCCACAGCACCTCGATGGCGGGGGAGAGCGTATAGCCCGCAACATCCGCAGGTGTGCCGAACTCGTCGCGCTCGCCCTGCACGATGAGGGTCGGCGTCCTCAGGTGCTCGAGGTGCGCGGTGCGGGTCTGCTCGGGCTTGCCCGGCGGGTGGAACGGGTAGCCGAGGCACGCGACGCCCTGCACGAGCCCGGCATCCGCGGCGTGGTCGGCGACCATCGTCGCGACGCGGCCGCCCATCGACCGGCCGCCGATGAGGAGCGAGCCGCCACCGACAGCGGCGATCGCGTCGCGGTACTCGCCGAGCAGCGTGTCTGCGCGCGGCGGCGGCTTGCGGGTGCCCGACCGACGCGCGGCCATGTATGCGAACTCGAAGCGGGCGACCCGGATGCCCCGCGCCACGAGCACGGCGGCGACGTCGTTCATCCCAGGGGAGTCCATCGGCGCTCCTGCGCCGTGGGCGAGCAGGATCGTCGTCGAGTACGAGTCGGGCACATCCCACAGCAGCTCCGTCATGTCTTGCATCGTAGGCTCGTAGGGTGAAGATCGCGCGATTCTCCAGCCCCGGCAGCGACCCCCGGTTCGGCATCGTCGACGACGACGAGGTGGTCGTCCTCCAGGGCGACCCGATGTTCGTCGGTTTCGAGACCACGGACGAGCGGCTGCCTCTCGCCGACGTCCGGCTGCTCGCCCCCGTCATCCCGCGCTCGAAGGTCGTCGCGGTGGGGCGCAACTACCGGGCGCACGCCGAGGAGCTCGGCAACGAGGTGCCCGCCGAGCCGCTGCTGTTCTTCAAGCCCAACACCTCCGTGATCGGACCGGGGGAGGCCATCGTCCTCCCGCCGCAGAGCGAGCAGGTCGACTTCGAGGGCGAGCTCGCCGTCGTCATCGGCGCGCTCGCGAAGAACGTGACTGCCGCAGACGCCGCGAGTGTGATCTTCGGCTACACCGTCGCGAACGACGTGACGGCGCGCGACCTCCAGGCGAAGGACGGGCAGTGGGCTCGAGCAAAGGGCTTCGACACCTTCTGCCCGATCGGACCGGTCATCGAGACCGAGTTCGTCGTCGGTGACCAGGTCATCGGTACACGGGTCAACGAGCAGATCAAGCAGGCCGGGTCCCTCAAGGACCTCGTTCACTCGGTGCCCGCGCTCATCGAGTACATCTCCGCGGCCTTCACGCTCCTCCCCGGAGACGTGATCCTCACGGGTACTCCGGCGGGGGTCGGCCCGATCGTCTCGGGTGACAGCGTCGAGGTGACGGTGGAGGGCATCGGCTCGCTCACCAACCCCGTGCGCTGATCCCGCACGGGTGACGCGGCCCTAGACTTGAGCGCGATGTCTGCGCCATTCTCCACCGCCACCGGGTCCGATGTCCGCGTCCGGTTCTGCCCTTCGCCGACCGGAACCCCGCACGTCGGCCTCATCCGCACCGCCCTGTTCAACTGGGCCTACGCCCGCCACACGGGCGGCACGATGGTGTTCCGCATCGAGGACACGGATGCCGCGCGCGACAGCGAGGAGAGCTACCTGCAGCTCCTCGACGCGCTGCGCTGGCTCCGGATCGACTGGGACGAGGGCATCGACGTCGGCGGGCCCCAGGCGCCGTACCGGCAGTCGCAGCGCACGGACATCTACCTCGACGTGATCGAGAAGCTGAAGGCATCCGGCCACCTCTACGAGTCGTTCGTCACTCCCGAGGAGATGGAGGCGCGCAACCGCGCGAACGGCCGCGACCCGCAGCAGGGCTACGACAACTTCGAGCGCGACCTCACCGACGAGCAGCGCGCCGCCTACCGCGCCGAGGGGCGTCAGCCGGCGCTGCGGCTGCGGGTGCCGGACAGCGACCTGAGCTTCACCGACCTGGTTCGCGGCGAGATCACCTTCCCGGCCGGGTCGTTCACCGATTTCGTCGTGGTGCGGCCGAACGGCGCGCCGCTCTACACATTCGTGAACCCGGTGGATGACGCGCTCATGGGCATCACCCACGTCCTCCGCGGGGAGGACCTCCTGTCGTCCACGCCTCGGCAGATCGCGCTGTACTCCGCGCTCATCGAGATCGGGCTGACCACGTTCATCCCGCGCTTCGGCCACCTGCCCTACGTGATGGGCGAGGGCAACAAGAAGCTCTCGAAGCGCGACCCCGAGTCGAACCTGTTCCACCACCGCGACCGCGGCTTCATCCCGGAAGGGCTCGTCAACTACCTGGCCCTCCTCGGCTGGTCGCTCTCTGCGGACCGCGACGTGTTCTCCATCGAGGAGCTCGTCGCCGCGTTCGACGTGGAGAGCGTCAACCCGAACCCGGCACGCTTCGACGTCAAGAAGGCCGAGTCGATCAACGGCGACCACATCCGCCTGCTCTCCGCTGACGATCTCGCCGAGCGACTGGAGGCGTACCTGCCGGGCCTCATCACGACCGATGAGCGCCGTCAGAAGCTGCGGGATGCGACGCCCCTCGTCCAGGAGCGCATGCAGCTGCTCGGCGAGGCGCCGGGCCTGCTCGGCTTCCTCTTCACCGCGGACGACGACCTCGTCGTCGAGCCCGACGCGCTCCCGGGCCCCGAGGGCGCCGAGGTCCTCGACGCCGCATTGCGCGTCCTTCCGGGTCTCGACAGCTTCGGACACGCGGCCATCGAGGAGGCGCTGCGCGCCGAGCTCATCGACACCCTCGGTCTCAAGCCGCGGGTGGCATTCGGTCCGCTGCGGTCCGCGATCTCCGGTCGACGCATCAGCCCGCCGCTGTTCGAGTCGATGGAGCTGCTCGGCAAGGAGTCGACGCTCAAGCGCATCGAGAGGCTCCGGGCGCAGCTGTGATGGCGGCGCGGAGGAGGCCCTGGCTGGCGTGGCTGCCGGCCGTCATCCTCTCCGTCGTGATCGTCGGCGTGCTCGTCGTCGCGGGGGTCCTCCTGCAGGGCGGGCTGGGCAAGCCGACGCCGAAGCCCACCGAGGGCCAGGTCACCGACCTCAACTGGTCGAGCTTCACCGAGACGGGGCTCGACTACATCCGTTCGTCGCGCGACGTGCGCATCGACCTCTCGCGACCGCCGGTGGAGGCGGCAGCGATCGGACTGGACCCGGATGCGACGCTCGTCCTCGAGCGCATCGACAACCTCGACGTCCAGCTCGACTACGACCTCATCCTCAACGGCGGCGGCGAGGCGCCGGGCGGTCTCCGACTGACGGCGTCGGAGATCCGCATCACGACGGCGGGCGGACTCGTCACGCGCGTCGAGGCGGACCTCGTCGACGTGCTGCCGTTCCGCCAGGCGCTCGATCGCTTCGAGCGGGAGTCGGCGACCTCGGGGTGGACCCTCGATCGAGACGCCATCTTCGCCATGGTCGAGGAGGCGACCCGGGCGGGGGAGCCCTACGAGGTCGCCGTCGGGCCCTCGGACCGCCTCGGTCTCGCCCTCTCGGCGACGGCATCGTGCGACACGAGCGGCTATTGCGCCCTCACCTACTCGGCAGCGCCGGTCGGCTGACGCTGCCATCATGGTGAGCATGATCATCCGGGATGCCACGCACGCCGACCTCGGCGCGATCCTCGAGATCCACAACGCCGCGATCCGCGACTCACTCGCCATCTGGACCGAGGAGGAGGCGGACCTCGCGGACCGGGAGGCGTGGCTCGCCGATCACGAGGCGGTCGGGCATCCCGTTCTCGTCGCGGAGGTCGAGGGCCGCGTCGCCGGTTACGCCGCGTACGGGCCGTGGCGTTCCAAGACGGGCTACCGGTTCACCGTGGAGAACTCGGTGTACGTGCACGACGACTTCCAGCGCCGCGGCATCGGTCGGGCGCTGATGGTCGAGCTCATCGAGCGGGCTAGGGCGGCGGGCATCCACGTCATGGTCGCGGCGATCGAGGCGGGCAACGCGGGCTCGATCGCCATGCACCGCGCGCTCGGTTTCGAGGAACCGGTGGTGCTCCGCGAGGTCGGCACCAAGTTCGGTCAGTGGCTGGATGTCGCGTTCCTGAGGCTCGAGCTGAGCTCAGGCCCGCCGATGTGACGAGCGCGTCCCGCGTGCGCTAAAGTAGACAGTCGGTCCGGCCTCGGCTGGAACCGGTGGGGTATGGTGTAATTGGCAACACGGCTGATTCTGGTTCAGTTGTTCTTGGTTCGAGTCCAGGTACCCCAGCAAAGCAAGGCTCCCGGAAGGGGGCCTTTTTTGTTGCCGCGGAAGCCTCGCTCGGCGACAGATAGTGGACACCACCGCTATCCGATAGTTACACTATCCGTTATGCGAATTTCCGAGCTCTGCGATGTGAGCGGGGTGCCCCTGCCCTCCATCAAGTACTACTTGCGGGAGGGTCTGCTGCCCCCGGGCGAGCGGACCGCCGCCAACCAGGCCGACTACGGGCAGCAGCACGTGCAGCGCCTCAAGCTCGTGCGGGCGCTGCTCGAGGTGGGCGGGCTTCCCGTCGCCACTGCGCAGCGCGTCATCCAGGCCATCGACGACGACGAGCTTCCACTCACGTACGTGTTCGGGGTTGCGCAGTACGCCATCTCCGACGGCCGCGTGTTCGACGAGGTCGAGTCCGGGGCCGGCCTCGAGACAGTCGACGATCTCGTGGACGAGCGGGGTTGGACGGTCAGTGCGGACAACCCCGGTCGTTTCGGCGCCGCCCGCGTGCTCGACGCGCTCGACTCCCTCGGGCACGGGCACATCGCCGAGTACCTCCCGCAGTACGCCGAGGCCGCCGAGACGATCGCGCGAGCCGACCTCGCCACCCTCGGCCACCACGACGACCGCGCCGACATGGCCGAGAACGTCGTCGTGGGCACCGTGCTCGGCGACACCCTCATCCAGTCACTGCGTCGTCTCGCTCAGGAGAACGAGTCCAACCGTCGCTACCCCGTAGGAGAAAACCAGTGAGTACCGTCATCGTTCCCGCCGACCACTCCGCGACCGCGACCGCGCCCGACCGCGACGCCGATCGCACTGCTGCGGTGCGCTGGCACCGCCCGCTGCTGTGGCTCGCCGTCGCGATGGCGGCCCTCTCCGTCGTGTGCGGAATCGGGATGCTCGTCGACGACCGCACCCTCCTCGGCGTGGGCGTGTGGGAGAAGCCCCTCAAGTTCGCCCTCTCCGCGCTCGTCTACTCGGTCACGTGGTCGTGGCTCATCGGCCAGCTCCAGCGCTTCCGCCGGGTCGCGTGGTGGGCCGGCACGATCGCGGCGGGCCTGCTCGTCGTGGAGCTCGTCATCATCGTCGGCTTCGCCGCCGCAGGGGAGACGAGTCACTTCAACGTGACGACTCCCTTCCACACGGCGATGTGGGCGGTGATGGCGTTCTCGATCTCGACGCTGTGGGTGGCGACGTTCGTGGTGAGCGTCATCCTGTTCCGTAACCCGTCCGCCGACCCGGCGCGATCGATCGCGGTCCGGTCGGGAGCGATCATCGCCCTCGTGGGGATGGGCCTCGCCTTCCTCATGACCGGCCCCAACGCCGACCAGTTGAGCGACTTCCAGGGCGTCGCCGGCGCCCACGCGGTCGGCGTCGCCGACGGCGGTCCCGGGCTGCCCCTGCTCGGGTGGAGCACCGTCGCGGGCGACCTGCGAATTCCCCACTTCGTCGGGATGCACGCGCTCCAGGTCATCCCGCTCGTCCTGCTGATCGTCGAGCTCGCGTCGCGCCGCGTCCCCCTGCTGCGCGACAGCGCGGTGCGCGCCCGACTCGTGACGATCGTCGCCGCTGCCTACGCGGCCGTGCTCGCGCTGCTCACATGGCAGGCACTGCGCGGTCAGTCGATCGTGCAGCCGGACGCGCTCACGCTCGCCGTCGGGGGAGCGATCGCCGCAGCGTCGCTCGTCGCCGTGCTCGCGGTGGTCGCGAGGGCGACGACCCCTCAGCGCACGAAGTAGAGGTCCAGGTAGCCCGGCGTGGTGGGGCGCACCCACAAGCCCGTGCCGTCCTCGGTGCACTCGAAGACGGCACCGGTCTGACCGGGGAGCTGCCACGCCGGCAGCGTGCCCGGATACGGGGTGCCGTCGTCCCAGACGGGCGCGCTGTCGACGATGTCGCTCGACCAGTCGAGGAAGACGACGGTGGCCCCGTCATCCGACGCCTCCGCCCACTCCGCAGTAGCCGACCCCTCGCTGCCGCGCAGGCGGATGTGGTCGAACGCCCCGGTCTCGTCGACGGCCTTCGAGGTCGTCGAGACGGTGTAACCGACCGTGGCGATGCGGATGCGCCCGTCGGCCCACAGGTCGAGGGCGTAGTTGCCCCCGATACCGCTCGAGGCCACCTCGGGGTCGAGCGCCATCATCGCGAGACTGTAATCGCGGTCGAACTGGTGGTCGTCGAGGTACCACGGCGCCCCCGCGACGGCGCACTCGGTGCCCGTCATGTCGGCGAGAACCCCGATCTCTCCGGCCTCGGCGATCGCGGTGCGGTCGTCGGTGGGCTCAGGCTCGCCGAGCCCCGGCGGAGTGCACGCGGTCAACGCCACCGCGATCGCCCCGAGGCCGAGCATCCCGATCGCGCGTCCTCTCACGAGAGGCGCTCCACGAGCGCGATCGCGAGCTGCTGCCACTTCTCCGCGGGGGCCACCCCGTAGTCGAGCAGAGCGCTCGTCTTCACGCCGAGCGTGCCGACGACGACGCACAGGTCGCCCTCGACGGCGTAGCCGTAGTCCGCGCCGCGTACGGGCAGTGCCCCGTCGATCCCCCCTCCGCCGCACACCTCGACGGGCATGATGGTCGGCGCGGAGGCGGTCGTGTCGATCGCCATCGTGATCGCGGGGTAGAGTCCTGCCGGCCCGTCCGCCCAGCTCGTGATCGGCTCGCACGAGCCCGGGTCGACGCCGAGGATGCTCGACACCAGGTCGGCCGTCACGAGATCGCACCCCGCCGGGGCGCTCGCGCCCGCCTCGGTGCCGTCCGGGTCGGCGGGGGCCGCCGTGGTCGGCTCCGCCGTCGGGCTCGCCGGATCGGAGGTCGGGGATGACTCGGTCGGCGCCGACGCGGGAGCGGAGCACCCCGCGAGGACGACGACGAGGAAGGCGCTGGATATCAGGAGGGTTCGCGAGGTCACAACCGCACGGTAGAAGGGTCGGCGTCGACTCCGCGATAGGGGGAAGTCCCTAGGAGCGCACCGCGAGCAGGGCGGCGGCGCGGCTCGTGACCCCGAGTCGGCGGTAGATCGCCTGGAGGTGGTTCTCGACGGTCTTCTCCGAGACGCCCAGCTCCCACGCCGCCCGCCGCACGGTGGCCCCTCCCTCGAGCGCCGCGAGCACCTGGCGCTGGCGGGCCGTGAGCGAATGCTCCGCCGCCCTCCCTTCCGCACGACGGATCCGGGCGGCGACGAGCCGAACGTGGCGGGCGAACGCCTCGATCGTCTCGAGCTCGGCGTCCGAGAAGTCGCTGTCGTTGCGGAAGACGGCGACTGTCTCCAGGAGCCCCTCATCCGACGCGATGAGGCTGCCGATCTGGAACTGCCCGCCGAGCGGCTCGTAGATCTCGCGTCGGAGACGGCTGCGCTTCCACTCGTCCGCGGGTACGACGTCGGAGATGCGCAGCGAACCGGCGGTCGCGGCCGCCACGAGCTCCGCGACCATGGGGACGTCTCCGAGGTCGCGCGGCATGAGGGGGATGAGATGGGGCAGCATCTCGGGCACGTGGTTTCCGCTCATCACTCCCGTGAGGCGGTTCATCGTCACCCAGCCGGCGCGCTCCGACCGGACGAGCCGCATGAGCTGGTCGGGCACCTGGCCGCGCAGCCCCGCGAGCGTCGTCACCGGCGCGAGCAGCGCTACCTCGTCGAGCAGCGCTCGCAGCTGCGCCGGGCCCACGCGCTCCATGGGTGCATTGTAGGGGCGCGCGGCGCTCGCCGGGCTAGGGTGAAGTCGACCCACTCGCTGCGGAGAGGATGCCCGTGCCCCACGAGATCAGACCGCTCACCCCGGAGACGTTCCCTGCGTGGCGCGCGCTCGCCGAGAAGCACAACGGCGTCTGGGGCGGGTGCTACTGCAGCTACTTCCACGGCGACACCGCGACCACGGTGAAGGACGACTACGACCGGGTCACGTTCAAGGAGCGACTCGTGAACGAGGGCGTCGCCCACGCCGCGCTCGTATTCGACGGCGATCAGGCGATCGCGTGGTGCGAGTACGGCAGCCCGGTGGAGCTCCCGAACATCTATCACCGCAAGCAGTACGACGCGGGGGAGTCGAGGCCGGCGCCGTGGCGCATCACGTGCTTCTTCGTGGACCGGGACCATCGTCGCTCAGGCGTCGCGCGAGAGGCCCTCGACGGCGCGCTCGCCCTCATCGCGCGTGCGGGCGGCGGCGAAGTGGTCTCGTTCCCCAACGAGCCTGCCGAGGGGAAGCGCGTCTCGTCGTCGTTCTTGCACAACGGCACGCGCCGCATGTTCGAGAAGGCCGGTTTCGTGTTCGAGCGGCACATCGGAACGAGCAAGACGGTGATGCGCATCACCGTGCCCGCGGCGTAGTCAAGCCCGCTCCGCCCCGAGCTCGCGGGGTTACGATCGAACTATGACGGCGGATCCCCTGGATCTCGTCGCGATTCCGGCGGGCGAGATCGTGCTCAATGACGCGCGGACCGGTTCCCGCTGGATCGCGGAGCTCCAGCCTTTCGAGATCGCCCGCGTCGAGATGACCGAGGGCGTCTTCGAGGGCGGTCGCGAGGGGATGCCCGCCCACGGTGTCTCCTGGTTCGACGCCGTCGAGTGGCTCAACCGGCGTTCCGCCGCGGAGGGGCTCGACCCCGCGTACCACGTCGACGGTCGTCGGGTTCGCTGGAACACCGCCGCCGACGGCTACCGCCTGCCGACCGAGGCCGAGTGGGAGTTCGCGTGCCGAGCCGGAACGGTCGGTCCCGCCTACGGCGCCCTGGAGGAGATCGCCTGGACGAGGCTCGACGACGTCGTCGGTCCGCAGCCGGTCGGCGGCAAGCGGCCCAACGCGTTCGGGCTGCACGACATGCTCGGGAACGTGTGGGAGTGGTGCTGGGACTACGCCGACCCGGCGAGGTACGCCGACTACCGCTCGATGCGAGGGGGCGGGTGGGCCGATCCCTCGTGGAGCTGCCGGGCATCCGTGCGCCGCGGCAGCGCTCCCGATGCCCGCATCGAGGACGTCGGCTTCCGCGTCGCCCGGGGTGCCGTCAGCGGCCTCGACGGCGGGGCCCAGGGCTGGTCGCCCTCCGCCGATCGCGAGCGCGCCGACATCCGAGGTCCCCTGCCGGTCGGCTGGACGCCGCTGCGCGAGCTGCTGGAGGGCTAGCTAGCGCCGACTGACCGTGCCGCCCAGGCCGGCGATCGCCCGCAGCACCACGGGCCGCGCGGCGATCCACGCGCCCACCATCACGGCGACCGACGCCAGGAACACCCAGAAGCCCACCCAGCTCACGTCGTCGCGGTTGGCGTACATGTGGTTGAGGTTGCGCAGCAGCCCGGTCGCGGCGACGAGCACGACGTGCACGAACGTGAACGCGACGAAGTAGACCATCACCGGGAAGTGGAGTCGACGCGCCCACGCGATCGGGACGTACGGGGTGATGCGCTTGAGGCGGATCGACCAGGCGGGAGACATCCGGATGCCCGTGAGGATCGCGATCGGAGCCGCGATGAACACCGTCACGAAGTACAGCAGCAGCTGCAGCGCGTTGTAGCCCTCCCACCCGTTCTCCGTCGGCCACTCGAGGGTTGCGTACTGCAGGCCGGTGGAGATCGCGTTGGGGAAGACGTCCCAGCTCGTCGGCACGATGCGCGCCCAGTGGCCGCTCGCGAAGATCAGCACGACGTAGACGACGCCGGTGAGCACCCAGAGCGTGTCGAGCGACAGGTGGAACCACAGCGGCAGGCTCAATCGCGTCGGCGGGTTCTTTGTGCGGATGAGTCCCGAGTTGTTGCGCGTCCAGTAGGCCTCATGACGCTTCGTGGTGTGGATCTGCCACCCGGTGCGCACGATGAGCAGCATGAAGAGGGAGTTGAGGAAGTGCAGCCACCCGAGCCACCACGGGAACCCTTCGGGGGTGCCGGCCGGCAGCGGCGAGTGCCCCGGGTAGGTGACGAGCCAGTCCTGCACGGCAGGCAGGTCGCGGATGAACCGGGCGAGGATCACGACGCCGGCGGCGACCACGACGGCCGCGGGCACAGCCCAGACGAGCGCGAACCAGCGGCTCTTGCGAAACTCGGTCACGGGCGTCGGGCCTCGAGGGCCTCGACGAGTGCGGGCACGACGGTGAACACGTCTCCGACAATACCGAAGTCGGCGATGTCGAAGATGGGTGCCGACTCGTCGGTATTGATCGCGACGATCCGCCCCGAGGTCTGCATTCCCGCGCGGTGCTGGATGGCGCCCGAGATGCCGAGGGCGATGTAGAGCTTCGGGGCGACGGTGACGCCCGTCTGGCCGACTTGGTATGACTGCGGGACGAACCCGGCATCGACGGCGGCGCGGGATGCCCCGACCGCGGCGCCGAGGGCGTCGGCGAGCCGCTCGACGAGCGCGAAGTTCTCCCGCGAGCCGAGGCCGCGCCCGCCCGACACCACGACAGACGCGCCAGCGAGCTCGGGCCGGTCCCCGCCGCCGACCGCGTCGTGCACGGCGTCGATCGCCGCGGCAGGGGATGCGGGTGCCGCCGGAACGCTCGAGACCTCGGGCGACGCGGGCGGGAGTGCGGCATCCACCGCACCGGTGCGCAGCGTGACAACGAGGGGCGCGTCGCCCGGCTCGACGGACGACAGCACGGTGTAGGCGCCGCCGAACACGGAGTGCTCGACGTCGATGCGGCCGGCATCGGAGCGCACGGCCACCGCGTCGACGGCGAGCGGGGCGTCGATGCGTGCGGCCAGGCGGCCGGCGGCGTCGCGCCCGTCGACGGTGTGCGAGACGATGACGGCAGCGGGGGAGAGGTCGGCGACGGCGAGGGCCGCGGCATCCACGAGGCCGGCCCCGAGCAGCGCAGCGGCGTCGGCGGACTCGGTGACGCGCACGGAGGTCGCGCCGAGGGCGCCGAGCTCCTCGGCGACGGCGGCTCCCGCGCCCGGGGGAACGGCGACGACGGCGACGGCGTCCCCGAGGGTGGTCGCGGCGGCGAGCACCCCGCCCGCGGTCGGGCGGACGGCGCCGTCGGGGGCGGTGTCGATGAGGGCGAGAACGGTGGTCATGGTGTCTCCCGGTGGTCCGCGGTTCAGATGAGCCGCTCGGCGGCGAGGTAGTCGACGAGCTGCTGGGCGGCGGTGCCGTCGTCGGTGACGAGCCGTCCAGCCTGACGGGCCGGCCGCTCGGCGGCGCTCACGACCACCGACCTCGCCGCCGGTGCAGCGACGCCGAGATCGGTGATCCCGACCGTGGTCACGGGCTTCTTCTTGGCCGCGAGGATGCCCTTGAACCCCGGGAAGCGCGGTTCGGCGCTGCGCTCGGTGACCGAGATCACAGCGGGCAGCGCGGCGTGCGCGTCGATTGTGCCGTACTCGGTGGCGCGCACGCCCGAGACGCGGTCGGCCGAGATGTCCACAGCGTCGAGGGACGTGAGGTGGGGCACTCCGAGGCGCTCGGCGAGCATCGCGGCCAGAACCCCGCCCCGGCCATCCGTCGACTCGTTGCCGGTGACCACCAGGTCCCAGCCGGTGCCGATCGCGGCCGCGAGGACGGTCGCCGTCCAGCCGAGGTCGGCCCCCGCGAGTGCGCGGTCGACGACGTGCACCCCCGAGTCGGCTCCCATCGCGAGCCCCTTCTTGAGCACGTCGGCGGCGGATGCCGGGCCCATCGTCACGACGACGACCTCGGTCGACTTGTCGGCGTCCTTGGCTCTCAGGGCGATCTCGATGGCGCGCTCGCCGATCTCGTCGATGATCGCGTCACTCGCGCCGCGATCGAGCCAGCCGGTGGACGTGTCGAGCCGCCGGTCGCCCCACGTGTCGGGCACCTGCTTGACGAGAACGACGATCTTCATGAGCGCGATCCTTTGCTGAGGAAGCGTCGGCGCATCCTCAGCCCCAAAAATACCGCCGCCGACTCGCCGCCGCCCAGACTTTGTAGGGTGCCGCCGAACCGGACGGGTCTACGGTGAGGAGTGATGGAAGAGAACGTGAACGAGCCCGGCGTGCGCTTCGAGGTCGACGGGGCGGTCGGCATCGTGACCCTCGATCGTCCACGGGCCCTCAACGCCCTCACCCACGACATGGTGCGGGCGATCGCGGCGAACCTCGACGAGTGGGAGCACGACGCCGACGTGCTCCGCGTTCTCATCGAGGGGGCGGGAGATCGCGCGTTCTGCGCCGGGGGCGACGTCGTCGAGCTGCGGCGGGATGCCCTGGCCGGCGGGTCGGCGGCGCTCGACTTCTGGCGCGACGAGTACACCCTCAACGCTCGCATCGCCCGCTACCCGAAGCCCGTGGTCTCGATCATGGACGGGCTCGCGCTCGGGGGCGGAGTCGGTCTCGCGGGGCACTCCAGCCACCGGGTCGTGACCGAGCGGGCGAGCGTCGGCATGCCGGAGACGACGATCGGCTTCGTGCCGGATGTCGGCGGTACGTGGCTGCTGTCGCGGCTTCCCGGCGAGGTCGGCACCTGGCTGGCCCTGACGTCGACCGCGGTCGGGCCCGCGGACGCCATCACCGCGGGGCTCGCGGACTGGTTCGTCCCGCAGCGCCGCATCCCGGAGCTCCGGGCCGCCCTCGCGACCGCCGGCCCTGACGAGACGATCGCCTCGGTCTCCGCGATCCCACCCAGAACGGCCCTCGACAAGGACCGGGAATGGATCGATTCCGCCTTCGCGTACGACGACGTCGCCGAGATCGTGGATGCCCTGCGCGCCGCCGACCGCACCGAGCCCCTCGAGGCGCTCCTGCAGCGCTCGCCGACCTCGCTCGTGCTCACCCTCGAGTCGCTCCGGCGCAGCAAGCGGCTCCCGGACGTCGAATCGGCGCTCCAGCAGGAGTACCGGGTCGCGGCGCGGGTGCTGCGCACACCCGACTTCGCGGAGGGCATTCGCGCTCAGCTCGTCGACAAGGACCGGGCTCCGCAGTGGGACCCGCCGACGATCGGCGCCGTCGACCGCGCACAGGTGGAGTCGTTCTTCGAGCCGCTTCCCGAGGGAGACCTCGAGCTGCCGCCACCCCCCGCGGCCTTCTGATCGCCCGCAATCCCGCGTTTTCCTGGAGGACCCATGACCGAGACGATCCTGACCGAGACCCGTGGCCGAGTGGGCATCGTGACCCTGCATCGACCGGACGCCCTCAACGCGCTCAATACCACCCTCATGCGAGAGCTCATCGAGGCGCTCGAGGCCTTCGACGCCGACGAGGGCATCGGAGCGATCGTGCTCACGGGGTCCGAGCGCGCCTTCGCGGCGGGCGCCGACATCAAGGAGATGGCGGCCATCAGCCACGCGGAGGTGATCGCACGCGACCTCTTCTCGACCTGGGACCGGTTGGGGCGCATCCGCATCCCGATTCTCGCGGCGGTGTCAGGCTTCGCCCTCGGCGGCGGGTGCGAGCTCGCGATGATGTGCGACACCGTGTTCGCCTCGGAGTCGGCCAAGTTCGGTCAGCCGGAGATCTCGCTCGGGGTCATCCCGGGTCTCGGCGGTTCGCAGCGGCTGACTCGCGCGGTCGGCAAGGCGACGGCCATGGACCTCGTGCTCACGGGTCGAACGATCGACGCGGCGGAGGCGGCGCGACTGGGCATCGTCGCTCGTGTGCTGCCCGCGGACTCGCTCCTCGAGGAGACGATCTCCGTCGCCACCGGAATCGCGGGGCGGTCGCGGCCCGCGGTGATCGCGGCGAAGGAGTCCGTGAACCGGGCGTTCGAGTCATCCCTCGCCGAGGGCCTCCTGTTCGAGCGCCGCGCGTTCTACGGGCTGTTCGCGACGGATGACCGTGCCGAGGGCATGGCAGCGTTCATCGAGAAGCGACCGCCGGAGTTCCGGCACCGGTAGCCGCTACAGGCGCTCGATGATCGTCACGTTCGCCTGACCCCCGGCCTCGCACATCGTCTGCAGACCGAAGCGGCCCCCGGTGCGCTCGAGCTCGTGCAGCATGCCGGTGAGGAGCTTGGCGCCGGTCGCACCGAGCGGATGGCCGAGGGCGATCGCGCCGCCGTTGGGGTTCACGCGCGCCATGTCGGGGCGGAGCTCCCGCTCCCACGCGAGCACGACCGCGGCGAAGGCTTCGTTGATCTCCACGACGTCCATGTCGTCGAGCGTCATCCCCGCGCGGTCCAGCGCGACCCGCGTCGCCTCGATGGGCGCCGTGAGCATCACCACGGGGTCGCCGGCGCGAGCGGAGAGGTGGTGGATGCGCGCCCGAGGCGTGAGTCCGTGGTCCCGAACCGCTCGCTCGGAGGCGATGAGGAGCGCCGCACTGCCGTCGGAGACCTGCGACGCGGTGGCGGCGGTGTGTGCGCCGCCCTCGCGGATCGGGGGCAGCGACGCGATCTTCTCGCGGTTCGGCTCACGCGGCCCCTCGTCGGCGGCGGCGTCGCCGAGCGGCGCGATCTCGCGGTCGAAGCGACGGTCGGCGACGGCGGCGAGCGCGCGTTCGTGCGAGCGGATCGCGTACTCCTCGAGCTCCTCGCGCGACAGCCCCCAGCGCTCGACGATGAGTTCGGCGCCGCGGAACTGCGAGATCTCCTGCCGACCGTAGCGCTCCTCCCAGCCGCTCGAACCGGTGAACGGGTCGTCGAACCCGAACTCCCGAGCTATGCCGAGCGAGGCCTGGATGGGGATCGCCGACATGTGCTGCGTGCCGCCCGCGACGACGAGGTCGCTCGTGCCGCTCATGACGGCCTGAGTCGCGTACGAGACGGCTTGCTGGCCAGAGCCGCACTGCCGGTCCACGGTAGTGCCGGGCACGTGCTCGGGAAGGCCCGCGGCTAGCCAGGCACTGCGGGCCACATCCATGCCCTGGGGGCCGATCTGGTCGAGGCAGCCGAGGATCACCTCGTCGACGGCGGCCGGGTCGAGGTCGACGCGCTCGAAGAGGGCCTTGAGGGGGTGTGCCGCCAGGTCGAGCGGATGCACGCCGGCGAGCGATCCGCCGCGCCGCGTGACGGGCGACCGCACCGCCTCGACGATGTACGCCTCGGCCACGGCTACAGGTCCAGGCTCTCTCCGGGCTCGAGCACGACGTACTCGCCCCCGCCCTGCGCCGCCGCCCACTCGAGGCGCGGGTTGGAGAGGTTCTTGCCGATCGCGGAGATGGTCGCGTCGTGCACGGGGAAGACTCGGCGGGGCGAGACGGCGACGACGTAGTCCATCGCCTCGCCGATCTTGAGCCACGGCGCTCCGATCGGAGCCGCGAGCACCTCGACCGTCGCGTCCGGCACGGAGTAGGAGTCGCCCCCGTAGTAGTACTCGCCGTCGACGAGCACTCCGACGTTGTCGATCACCGGGATGGACTCGTGGATGACGGCGTGCTCGCCGCCGAAGAAGCTCAGCGTGAAGGGCTCGATCTCGACCGTGTCGCCGGGAGCCACGACCTCGACCTCGAGGTCGCCCGCGGCGGCGGCGACGCCGGCGGGGCCGAGGAGGCGGGCATCCGGGTTCTTCTGCCGGATGCGCTCGATGTGCTCGGCCGTCCAGTGGTCGGCGTGCTCGTGGGTGATCACGATCGCGACGACGCCGGTGACGTCGTCGAGGGGGAGCGTGAACGCACCGGGGTCGATGATGAGCGCACTGCTGGACTTCTCGATCACCTGGCAGGCGTGCTCGTGCTTGGTCACCTTCATGCCTCGAGCTTAGAACCGGGTAGTTGCGGATGATACCCCCGGGGGGTATAGGGTTGACAGCATGATCGCCGACCTGAAGAAACGCGCGCTGCACCGCAGCCGCATCATCGAAGGCCAGATCCGCGGACTCGAGAAGATGATCGAGAACGAGGACTACTGCGTCGACATCGTCACGCAGTCGCTGGCCATCCAGAAGTCGCTGCGCAGCCTCAACAAACTGCTCGTCGAGAACCACTTGCGCACCCACGTCGCCGACATGTTCGAGCAGGGCGGCGAGCACGTCGATCACGCCGTCGAGGAACTGCTGCGCGTGTACGAGATCTCCAACAACCGCTCGGAGTAGGACCATGACCGACCACAGCCACATGCACCACGATCACCAGGGCCACGGCTCGCACGACCACGGCTCCCACCACCACGGCGGCGGGCACGACGCGCACGCGGGCCACGGCGGCGGCGACCACTCGCACCACGACCCGGCGATCTTCCGCCGCAAGTTCTGGATCAGTCTCGCCCTCACGATCCCCACGCTCGTCTTCTCCGAGGGCCTCCAAGACATCCTCGGGCTCTCTGGCCCGCGCTTCCCCGGCAGCCAGTTCATCCCCGCAGTGTTCGGGCTCGCGATCTTCGTCTACGGCGGCCTCGTGTTCCTCCGCGGCGCCGTGACCGAGCTTCGCGCGAAGCAGCCCGGCATGATGACGCTCATCTCCCTCGCGATCGTCGTCGCGTTCGGCTACAGCGCGGCGGTCACGCTCGGTCTGCCCGGCATGGACTTCTGGTGGGAGCTCGCTACGCTCATCACGATCATGCTCCTCGGCCACTGGATCGAGATGAGCGCCGTCATGGGCGCCCAGAACGCGCTCGGCGAGCTCGCCAAGCTGCTTCCCGACGAGGCGGACGTGCTGCACGGCGACCACGTCATGACTATGCCGGTGTCGAGTCTCTCGGTCGGCGACCTCGTGCTCGTGCGGCCCGGAGCCGCTGTCCCCGTCGACGGCGAGGTCGTCGAGGGGCAGTCGGAGGTCGACGAGTCGCTCCTCACGGGCGAGTCGGCCGCGGTCGCCAAGTCGGTGGGCTCGACCGTCATCGGCGGCGCGGTGAACGGTGCCGGTGCGCTCACCGTGCGCGTGACGCGTACGGGAGGCGACACCGCCCTCGCCGGAATCATGAAGCTCGTCGCCGACGCCCAGTCGAGCAAGTCGACGGCCCAGCTTCTCGCCGACCGCGCTGCCGCCCTCCTGTTCTACGTCGCGCTCGGCTCGGCGATCGTGACGGTGCTCGTGTGGGCGCTCCTGGTGCCGGATGACCCCGCCTTCGTCCTCGAGCGCGTGGTCAGCGTTCTCGTCATCGCGTGCCCCCACGCCCTGGGCCTCGCGATCCCGCTCGTGTCCCAGATCTCCACCGCCCTCGGCGCGAAGAACGGCATCCTCGTCAAGAACCGCCTCGCCCTCGAGGAGGCGCGCACGATCGACGTGGTGCTCTTCGACAAGACGGGCACGCTGACGACGGGGTCGCAGGGCGTGGCTGCCGTGGCTGTCGCCGACGGCCGCACCGAGGAGGAGGTGCTCGCGCTCGCGGCGTCCGTGGAGGCGTCGTCCGAGCATCCCATCGCCCGGGCAATCGTCGCGGAGGCGGCGGAGCGGGGCGTCCCGGTTGCGAAGGCGACGGGCTTCGCCGCGCTCGCCGGCCGCGGCGCGCAGGCGACCGTCGACGGCCGCGAGGTGCTCGTGGTGAGCCAGCGCGTCATCACCGAGCGTGGCCTCGTTCTGCCCGTGTCCTTCGTGCAGTCGGCTCGCGACCTCGCCGGGAGCGGGGCGACGATCGTCTATGTGCTCTCCGGGGACGAGGTGCTCGGGATGATCGGCCTCGCCGACACCGTGCGCCCCGAGTCCCTCGAGGCTGTGCGCGACCTCACCGCTCGCGGTGTTCGCGTGGCGATGCTCACCGGCGACTCGCACGAGGTCGCGACGTGGGTCGCGCGCCAGCTCGGCATCGAGGAGGTCTTCGCCCAGGTGCTGCCCGGCGAGAAGGCGGACGTGGTGCGCCGACTGCAGCAGTCGGGTCGCGTCGCGATGGTCGGCGACGGCATCAACGATGCCCCGGCGCTCGCCCAGGCGGACGTCGGCATCGCGATCGGTGCGGGCACGGATGTCGCGATCGAGTCGGCCGGCATCGTGCTCGCCTCGAGCGACCCGCGCGGTGTCGCCTCGATGCTCGCCCTCAGCAAGGCGACCTGGCGCAAGGAGGTGCAGAACCTCTTCTGGGCGACCGGCTACAACGCGATCGGCATCCCGCTCGCGGCGGGGGCGGCGTACGGCGCCGGCATCCTGCTGCCGCCCGCGCTCGCGGCTGTCTTCATGTCCGTCTCGACG
The DNA here is from genome assembly GCF_030580675.1 of Antiquaquibacter soli. Lineage (GTDB taxonomy): Bacteria > Actinomycetota > Actinomycetes > Actinomycetales > Microbacteriaceae > Rhodoglobus > Rhodoglobus soli. The sequence goes on from NZ_JAUQUB010000004.1 coordinate 140,328, forward strand.
ATCGTCGTCGCCCTCAACGCCCAGCTGCTGCGCCTCACTCGGCTCGGATCGGCCGCGCGTCGGGAGTGACGCCGATCCGCGCCATACTGGGCGCATGACGTCGATGTCCCGCCGCCTCGTCGTGGCGATCAACCCGACCGCCTCGTTCGGCAAGGGCCGTGATGTGGGTCCGGCCGTCGTCCAGACACTCAGGGCTCTCGGCCACGACGTGACGAGCCTGCAGGAACCCGACTTCGAGCAGCTCATGGAGTCGGGGCGGCGGGCGGTCGCCTCGAAGCCCGACGCGCTGATCGTCGTCGGCGGCGACGGCATGGTCAACCTCGGAGCCAACCTCGTCGCCAAGACGAAGGTGCCACTCGGCATCGTGCCCTCCGGTACGGGAAACGACATGGCGCGGGGCCTGGGCATCCCGTTCGACAACACCGAGGCGGCGATCCGCGCTCTCATCGACGCCCTCGAACGCCCGCCGCGAGTCGTGGATGCCGGGCGCGTGCACTTCGTCGACGACGACGGCGCGGCTGCCGAGCGCTGGTTCGCGTGCGTGCTCTCGGCGGGTTTCGACGCGATCGTGAACGAGCGCGCCAACCACATGCGCCGCCCGCGGGGTGCCAGCAGGTACCTCATCGCTCTCGGCCTCGAGCTCGCCCGGCTGCGGCCCATCCACTACCGGCTGGAGCTCGACGGCGAGGTGCTCGAGACGAGCGGCGCCCTCATCAGCGTCGGCAACAACGTCTCCCTCGGCGGGGGAATGAAGGTGACGCCCGATGCGGAGCTCGACGATGGCCTGCTCGACGTGCTCGTCGTGAAGGCGCTCTCGCGGGTGTCGTTCCTGCGCATCTTCCCTCGCGTCTTCGAGGGCACGCACGTTACCGACCCGCGGGTGAGCATCCATCGCGCGAAGCGGGTCCGCATCGAGGCGGACGGTCTCGTCGCCTACGCCGACGGTGAGCGGTTCGGAGCGCTTCCCATCGACATCGAGGTCGTGCCGAACGCCCTGCGCCTGCTCGAGACTCGCGGCTAGGGGTACAGCTAGGCGGCGGCGTCCGTGGCGACGCACGAGTAGCGCGTCACCTCGACGCCGTCCTCCTCTGCAGTGGACACGACGAACTCCTGCTTCGGCTTGGCGCCTTCCGCCGCCGACGCCACGAAGGCTTCGAACGAGTCGGAGCACGCCGCCGACACGGCATTCTGCAGGCCGCCGCCCGCGTCGATGTCGGCCTTCGTGAGCGATCCCTGTCCGATGACGATGTGGGTGTGCGTCGTGGCGCACGGCACGACGGTCGCCTCGGCCATGTTCGTGCCGTCGATGAAGCTGAAGCAGTCGCCGACGGTGAGAGCAGTGGAGCGGATGTCCGCCGGCTCGGTCACTCGACCGTCGGCGTCGCGGGCGGGGCCGCCGAGGCCGAGCACGGAGCAGCCCGCGAGCGAGGCCGCTGTGAGAATCAGGATGAGAGCGGTGCGCATGGTGCTGGCCATGGTTCGGTTCCCCCGGGAATGGTCAGGTGCTCGGACGGTTTTGGTCAGGGTGTGCCGGGTGTGGCATACTCTTCTAGTTGTCTGACGGCCCCATCGTATAGAGGCCTAGTACGCCGCCCTCTCACGGCGGTAACGCGGGTTCGAATCCCGCTGGGGTCACAATAGCGAAAACCCCCGGTCCTGCCGGGGGTTTTCTGCTGTTCGGGATGCTCGGGCGTCAGCCCTTCTTGAGCTTCTCCACCTCGGCGTCGACGGCGGCGTCGGTGATGACGCCGTGCTTGCCGAACACGTCGATGGCCTGAAAGAGCGCGGCGATGCCCATGCCGCCGATGACCCAGCCGGGCCAGAAGTAGCCCGCGCCGGTCATCCACCACACGAAGGTGACAATGGCGGACACCGCGAGCCAGACGAGCAGATAGCGGTAGAAGTCGGAGCGTGCCTTGAGGCGCTTCACTGCGAGTGAGCGCAATTCGTCATCGTTCATGCACCCGAGACTATCGCGCTAGAATGGCGACGCGAAGGGGAGTATCCCGCCCCATCGAGCCCGTCAGTACGAACCCCGACGCCGTGGTTCCGGGCCGGTGACGCGCAGCAGTTCCGAGGGCAGCGCGGGGGAGAGACTTTCGGCAGTTCCCCATACCCTCCTCTCCTGAACGGATCCCATGGAAGCCGCACTGCCCGCTTGGTTCGAGATCACCTCGTTCGTCGTCCTCCTGCTCATCCTCGCCGCCGACCTGGTGCTCGCCTACAAGCGCCCGCACATCCCGTCGACCAGAGAGTCGGCGCTGTGGGTGGCGTTCTATGTCGGGCTCGCGCTCGTCTTCGCGGGCCTCATGCTCTGGCAGGGCTCGGTCGACCACGCGGCGGAGTTCATCGCCGGCTGGGTGACCGAGTACTCGTTGTCGATCGACAACCTGTTCGTCTTCGTCATCATCATGGCGAGGTTCTCGGTGCCCCGGAAGTACCAGCAGGAGGTGCTCATGGTGGGCATCCTCATCGCCCTCGTGCTGCGCGGCGTCTTCATCCTGCTCGGCGCTCAGCTCATCGAGAACTTCTCCTGGATCTTCTACCTCTTCGGAGCGTTCCTGCTCTACACCGCCATCCGGCAGGCCTTCGAGAAGCACGACGACATGGAGGAGACCGAGAACGGGGTCATCCGCTTCCTCCGCAAGCGCATCGCGATCTCCGACACCTATGACGGAGCGAAGCTGCGCACCGTCATCGACGGGCGCAAGGTCTTCACGCCGATCCTCGTCGTCTTCATCGCCCTCGGTCTCACCGATCTCGTCTTCGCCATCGACTCGATCCCGGCCATCTTCGGCATCACGCAGGATCCGTTCATCGTCTTCACCGCGAACGTGTTCGCCCTTATGGGACTGCGTCAGCTGTACTTCCTCCTCGGCGACCTCATCGACAAGCTCGAGTACCTGCACTACGGCATCGCGTTCATCCTCGGATTCATCGGGGTGAAGCTCTTCTTCCACGCCCTGCACGTGAACGAGCTGCCGTTCATCAACGGCGGCGAGCACGTCGACTGGGCCCCCGAGATCTCGACGTGGACCTCCCTCGCGGTCATCCTCGTCGCGATGGCCATCGCGGTCGTCGCGAGCCTCATCAAGATCCGCGTGGATGCCCGGCGCTCGCCCGCCATCGAGCAGGAGCCGAGCGAGAGCACCCCCGCCGAGTAGCGCTCGGCGGCAGTGCTACTCTCGGAGAATGCGTTTCGGCCGACTTCTTCTTCGTCGCCGCGACGGGGCCTAGCCACTAGCCTCCCTCGTCGCGGAGTCCGCTATGGGCTGGATACGGAATCGAAGAAGGACAAGCATCCATGACTGAAGCAGCACGACCCCGCACTCTCGCCGAGAAGGTGTGGGATGACCACCTGGTCGTCAAGGGCGAGAACGGCAGCCCCGACCTCATCTACATCGACCTGCACCTCGTGCACGAGGTCACGTCGCCGCAGGCGTTCGACGGGCTCCGGATGGCCGGTCGTCCCGTACGCCGACCGGATCTGACGATCGCGACCGAGGACCACAACACCCCGACCCTGCTGATCGACCGGCCGATCGCCGACCCGATCAGCCGCACTCAGATCGAGACCCTGCGCACGAACGCCCAGGAGTTCGGCATCCGCCTGCACTCGCTGGGCGACATCGAGCAGGGAATCGTGCACGTCGTCGGCCCGCAGCTGGGCCTCACGATGCCGGGCATCACGGTCGTGTGCGGTGACTCGCACACCTCGACGCACGGCGCGTTCGGCGCGATGGCGTTCGGCATCGGCACGAGCGAGGTCGAGCACGTGCTCGCGACTCAGACGCTGCCGCTCAAGCCGTTCAAGACGATGGCGATCACGGTCGAGGGCACCCTCAAGCCGGGGGTGACGGCGAAGGACATCATCCTCGCGGTCATCGCGAAGATCGGCACCGGCGGCGGTCAGGGCTACGTCCTGGAGTACCGCGGCAGTGCCATCCGCTCGCTCTCCATGGAGGGCCGGATGACGATCTGCAACATGTCGATCGAAGCGGGAGCCCGCGCGGGAATGGTCGCCCCCGACCAGACCACGTACGACTACCTCAAGGGACGGCCCCACGCGCCTCAGGGTGCCGAGTGGGATGCCGCCGTCGCCTACTGGAACACGCTCGCGACCGATGACGACGCCGTGTTCGACGCCGAGGTCTTCCTCGACGCGGACGAGCTCGAACCGTTCGTGACGTGGGGCACCAATCCCGGTCAGGGCGTCTCGCTCAACGACTCGGTGCCCGATCCTGCGGCATTCGACGACCCCAACGACCGCGCTGCCGCCGAGCGCGCGCTCGAGTACATGGACCTCACGGCGGGTACGCCGATGAAGGAGATCCCCGTCGACGCCGTCTTCATGGGATCGTGCACCAACAGCCGCATCGAGGACCTGCGCGCGTTCGCGGAGATCATCAAGGGTCGCAAGAAGGCCGACAATGTGCGGGTCATGGTCGTCCCGGGCTCGGCGCGCGTGCGCATCGAGGCCGAAGCGGAGGGCATCGACAAGATCGTCGAGGAGTTCGGTGCGGAGTGGCGCTTCGCGGGCTGCTCGATGTGTCTCGGTATGAATCCCGACCAGCTCGCGCCGGGGGAGCGCTGTGCATCCACCTCGAACCGCAACTTCGAGGGGCGGCAGGGCAAGGGCGGTCGAACGCACCTGGTCTCGCCTGTCGTCGCCGCGGCGACCGCCATCCGGGGAACGCTCTCGAGCCCCGCCGACCTGAGCGTGGAGGTGTCCGCATAATGGAGCCCATCTCGACTGTCGCCGGCATCGGAGTCCCCCTCCAGCGCTCGAATGTCGACACCGACCAGATCATCCCTGCGCAGTTCCTCAAGCGCGTAACGAAGACCGGATTCGACGACGCCCTGTTCTACGGGTGGCGTCAGGACCCGGACTTCGTGCTGAATCGCGAGCCCTACCGCGTCGAGCAGCCGGGCACGGAGACGCGCATCCTCATCGCCGGCCCGGACTTCGGCACCGGGTCGAGCCGTGAGCACGCCGTGTGGGCGCTGCGCGACTACGGTTTCGCTGCGGTGCTGAGTTCGCGCTTCGGCGATATCTTCCGGGGCAACTCCGGCAAGCAGGGGCTTCTCGCGGCGCAGTTGAGTGAGAAGGACATCGAGACGATTTGGCTGATCGTCGACGAGCATCCGGGAATAGCGGTCTCGGTCGACCTTGTTGCCAAGACAGTGACCGTCGGAACTGCCAGCTTCCCTTTCGAGATCGACGATTACACTAGGTGGCGTTTGCTCGAGGGCCTTGACGACATCGGCCTCACGCTCCGTGATGAGAACCACATCACCGAGTTCGAGTCCCGCCGCGAGAGCTGGCGGCCCACCACACTTCCGGCTCGCTAATCGGGCTCGGCGAACCGAGAACAAGAGGTGACCATGAATTCACTGACCAAGGATGCCCAGAAGGCGGCCGAGCGAGTGGGTTTACTGTCCGACAAGATCGTGATCAACGGCGGAAAGCCGCTCAAGGGCCGCGTCGATGTGCGCGGGGCCAAGAACCTCGCGACGAAGGCGATGGTCGCCGCTCTCCTTGCGGACAGCCCCAGCCACCTTCTCGACGTCCCCGACATCAGTGATGTCGGTGTCGTGACCGGGATGCTCGGTGCCTACGGCGTCTCCGTGACGAAGGTCGGCGAGGGCGAGCTGCTGCTCGACCCGACGAACGTGCTCAAGGCGCAGTTCCATGAGATCGACGCGCTCGCCGGCTCGAGCCGCATTCCGATCCTGTTCTGCGGTCCGCTCCTGCACCGACTGGGCGAGGCGCTCATCCCCGACCTCGGCGGCTGCCGCATCGGCGACCGGCCGATCGACTTCCACATGGACGCTCTGCGTGCGTTCGGCGCGATCGTGGACAAGAGCTACGAGGGCATCCGCCTGACGGCGCCCAACGGGCTCAAGGGCGCGAACATCGAGCTGCCCTACCCGAGCGTGGGCGCGACCGAGCAGGTGCTCCTGACGGCGGTGCTCGCCGAGGGGGTCACCGAGCTCAAGAACGCGGCCATCGAGCCCGAGATCATGGATCTCATCGCGATCCTCCAGAAGATGGGCGCGATCATCAATGTCGAGCCGAACCGCGTCATCTTCATCGAGGGCGTCGAGAAGCTCGAGGGCTACACGCACCGGGCGCTGTTCGACCGCAACGAGGCCGCGAGCTGGGCATCCGCTGCGCTCGCTACCAAGGGCGACATCTTCGTCGCCGGCGCGAAGCAGCAGGAGCTCATGACGTTCCTCAACATCTTCCGCAAGGTGGGGGGCAAGTTCGACATCCACGAGGACGGGATCCGCTTCTACCACCCCGGCACTCCGCTCAAGCCGGTTGTCGTCGAGACCGACGTGCACCCGGGCTTCATGACGGACTGGCAGCAGCCCCTCATCGTCGCTCTCACGCAGGCGGAGGGCCGCAGCGTGGTGCACGAGACCGTGTACGAGAACCGCTTCGGCTTCACTGATGCGCTCATCGAGATGGGCGCCGACATCGTCGTGCACAAGGATGGCCTCGAGTCGGTGACGCGGCGCGTGCCCCGTCGTCCGCTCGAGCAGGCCGCGGTCATCGTCGGCCCGACCGCGCTGCACGGGGCGGATGTCGAGATCCCCGACCTTCGCGGCGGGTTCAGCCACCTCATCGCGGCGCTGACCGCCGATGGCACCTCGACGGTGTCGAACATCGGACTCATCAGCCGCGGCTACGAGCACTTCATCGACAAGCTCGCCGACCTCGGCGCCGACTTCTCGTTCGAGGACTAGCTCGGTGGCGCGGCGGCGCGACGAGCGGACGTTCGGCTGGTGGCTGCTCGCGGCCATCGTCATCCCGTTCCTCAAGCTGGGCGGGCGATACCGCTTCCACCACCTCGACCGCGTGCCGGAGTCGGGCGCGTTCATCCTTGCGCCCAACCACTACACGAACCTCGATCCGCTCGTGACGGCGTACACGCTGTGGCGGGCCCGCCGGGTGCCGCGGTTCCTCGCGAAGGCGAGTCTCTTCCGGGTGCCGGTAGTCGGCGCGATCCTGCGCGCGTCGGGGCAGATCCCGGTGGAGCGGCAGGGTGCCGTCGCCGGGGGAGCGGACCCGCTCGCTGCTGCGTCCCGACTCGTGGACCATGGCCTCGCGGTTATCGTCTACCCGGAGGGCACCCTCACTCGCGATCCGGAGATCTGGCCGATGCGCGGCAAGTTCGGTGCCGTGCGTCTCGCGCTGGAGCACGGCGTGCCGATCTATCCGTGCGCGACGTGGGGCGTTCACCGCATCCTGCCGCGCTACTCGAAGAAGCTCAGCCTGTTCCCGCGCAAGGACGTCGACATCGTCATCGGCGAGCCCCTGGATCTCTCGCCGTGGAGGGACGAGCCCCGCACCGGAGCGACCTACGCCGAGGCGACGAACTCGGTGATGCAGGCGATCACCGCCCTTCTCGAGGAGCTGCGCGGCGAGAAAGCCCCCCTCGAGCGGTGGGACCCCGCAGCGCACGGGCAGAGCGAGATCGGGCGCTACGACGAGCCCGGCGCGGGCGCGGGCGCGAACCAGCTCTGACGCCACTTGCCGGCAGCTTGGCGCAGCTCATCTCGCTGAAGGCGGGCGGCTACGCTGCGGCGACGCGTGGTGTGGTTGATCTGGTGGGTGTCCAGTGGGGGATGCCGGGTCCTCGGATTTCGGGGAGTCCGTCTGTGATGCGCCAGTGCCAGGGTCCGGTGTCGACGGTGTGGTGGTGCCAGTAGCAGAGCAGGA
>NZ_JAUQUB010000005.1 GCF_030580675.1 Antiquaquibacter soli
GCCGTCACGGTGCGCGGCTCGATCGTCAGGGAGACATCCTCCACCGCCTTGAACTTGCCGTAGAAGACATTCAGGTCATTGACCTCGATGCGCTTGGACACGTGGGTTTCCTGTTCTGTGGATGACGGCGGCTAGCGGCCGAGCTTGGGGGAGAAGATGCGGGCGATGAGGCGCGCGATGAGGTTGAGCGCCATGACGATGAGGATGAGCGTGAGCGCGCCAGCCCACGCCCGGTCGAGGTAGGCCTGCACGTCGCTGCCGGGGTTGGCGTACTGGGTGTAGACGAAGACGGGGATCGTCATCATCCGGTCGCTGAAGAGGTCGTAGTTCATCGAGGCGGTGAAGCCGGAGATGATGAGAAGGGGCGCGGTCTCGCCGATGACGCGGGCGATGGCGAGCGTGACGCCGGTCGCGATGCCGGCGATCGAGGTGGGGATGACGACCTTGAGAATGGTGAGCCACTTCGGCACGCCGAGCGCGTAGGAGGCCTCCCGCAGCTCGTTCGGGACGATCTTGAGCATCTCCTCGGAAGACCGCACGACGACGGGGATCATGAGCAGGGAGAGGGCGACGGAGCCGCCGAAGCCGAAGCGGATGCCGGGGTCCTGGAGCACGAGGGCGAAGAACGCGAACGCGAAGAGGCCGGCGACGATCGAGGGGATGCCGGTCATGACGTCGACGAAGAACGTGATCGCCCGCGCGAGCGGACCGCGCCCGTACTCGACGAGGTAGATCGCGGTGAGCAGGCCCACGGGCACGGAGATGAGCGTCGCCATCCCGGTGATGAGCAGCGTGCCGGTAATCGCGTGCAGCGCTCCACCGCCCTCCCCGACGACGTTGCGCATCGAGCTCGTGAAGAACTGCAGGTCGAAGCGGTGGAGTCCCTCCGACAGCACGGTGAAGATGAGGGAGATGAGGGGCAGGAGCGCGATGATGAACGCGGTCGCGACGAGCGAGGTTACGAGCCGGTTCTTGGCCTGCCGGGCCCCCTCCACGAGGTAGGCGATCACGAAGATCGCCACATCGAAGAGCACGGTGCCGAGGAAGATCGCGAGCGCGATGTTGAAGTCGCCCCCGCCGCCCGCCGACATGAGGGCGAAGACGGCGCTCATGACCACCCAGCTGCCCGCGAGCAGCGCCCACGGCGCCCATTTGGGGAGGCGCCCGGTGGTGAGCGTGTTGACGATTGCCGGCTGGGTCGCGGTCATCAGTTTGCTCCGGAGAAGGCCTTGCGGCGGTTGATGACGATGCGCGCGATCGAGTTGATCACGAGCGTGATGAGGAACAGGATGAGGCCGGTCGCGATGAGCGCGTTGACGCCGACGCCGTGCGCCTCGGGGAAGTTGAGGGCGATGTTGCCGGCAATGGTCGACGGGTTCTGCGAGCCGGTCAGCACGAACGTGATGAGCGCGGCCGGCGAGAGCACCATCGCGACGACCATCGTCTCGCCGAGCGCACGGCCGAGACCGAGCATGGCTGCGGAGATGATGCCGGGGCGTCCGAACGGGATGACCGCCATCTGGATCATCTCCCAGCGGGTGGCGCCGAGGGCGAGGGCCGCCTCCTGGTGGAGCACGGGCGTCTGGAGGAAGATCTCGCGGCACAGCGCCGTGATGATGGGGATGATCATGACCGCGAGCACGATCGCGACCGTGAGGATCGTGCGGCCCGTGCCCGACACCGGCGGAGTGAAGAGCGGAATCCAGCCGAGGTTCTCGGTGAGCCAGGTGTAGAGCGGCGTGACGGCCGGCGCGAGCACCTTGATGCCCCACAACCCGAACACGACCGACGGGACGGCGGCGAGCAGGTCGATGACGTAGCCGAGGCCCTGGGCGACGCGACGCGGCGCGTAGTGGGAGATGAAGAGCGCGATGCCGAGCGAGACCGGGAGGGCCATGAGGAGCGCGAGGAATGCGGCCCAGACCGTGCCGAAGGCGAGCGGGGCGACGTAGGCCCAGAAGCTGGAGGGGGAGCCCTTGAGCTCGGCCGGGTCGACGAGGAGGGCCGGGATGCTCTGAGCGATGAGGAACACCGCGACGGCGGCGAGGGCGGCGAGGATGAGCGAGCCTGCGACGACGGTCGAGGTGGCGAAGATGCGGTCGGCGGGGCGCTGCTTGGCGCGGACCGACGGGGCTGCTGTCGTCATTCCTGTCTTCCTGCGGCGTGCGGTGGGGGTCGAGGTGGTCTGTCATGTCTGTCGGGCTGCGAACCGGGCGGGGAGCCCGGCCGCAGCCCGACAGATCACAGGGTGCTACTCGGCGACGATCGCCTCGAGCGCGGTGGCGACGCGGGCCGAGAGGTCCGCGGACAGCGGCGCAGCACCGGCAGCGGACGCCGCCTCGGCCTGGCCGGCCTCGCTCGTGATGTAGGAGATGTAGCCCTTGACGAGCGGCGCGACCTCGGCGTCCTGGAACTCGACGCACGTGACGATGTAGCTCACGAGCACGAGCGGGTAGTGCGTCGGGTCGGTCGTGGTGCGGTCGAGCTTGATCGCGAGGTCGGTCTCACCGTTGTTGGTGTCACCGGCGGGCGACTCGTCGACGACGGCCGCGGCCGCCTCCGGCGTGTACTTCACGAACTCGTCGCCGACCTTGATGGCGGCGGTACCGAGGTCTCCGGCCTTCGACGCGTCGGCGTAGCCGATCGTGTTCGTGCCGTTGGTGACCGCGTCAACGACGCCCGAGGTGCCCTGGGCGGCCTCGCCGGTCGCGTAGGGGAACGGGTCGGCCGGCTCGGCGTCCCACACCTCGGGGGCGACCTTGTAGAGGTAGTCCGCGAAGTTCTTCGTGGTGCCCGAGTCGTCCGAGCGGTGCACGGCGGTGATGGGGGCCGACGGGAGGGTCGCGTCGGGGTTGAGCGCGACGATCGCCGCGTCATCCCACGTCGTGATCTCGCCCTTGAAGATCTTGGCGAGGGTCACGGCGTCGAGGTTGAGCTCGTCGACGCCCTCGATGTTGAAGATGACCGCGATCGGGGAGATGTAGGCGGGGACCTGGATGTAGCCGGTGTCGGGAACGCACGCCGCGAAGCCGCCGTCGATCTCCTCCTGCTTGAGGGCGGAGTCGGTGCCGGCGAAGCTCACGCCGCCCGCGATGAAGGCCTCACGACCGGCGCCGGAGCCCGACGGGTCGTAGTTGATGGTCAGGTCGGGGTTCTCGGTCTGGAACGCGGCGATCCACGCCTCCTGAGCCGAACCCTGCGACGACGCGCCCGCGCCGTCGATCGTGCCGGACAGGCCGGCGGCGGGGGTCTCTCCACCCTCGTTGGCAGCGCACGAGGCGAGGAGGATGGTTCCTGCGACAGCAATGGCACCGATGGTGCCAATTCGCTTCAGGTTCACAGTTTTCCCTTCGGGGAGTTAGATACAGGACTGGGCCGGTGCGACCCACTGCCTGAACCTAAGAAGAACGGTTAACCACCGTTGTCCCGAAAGGTGAACGACGAGTAAACGCGGCACGAACAGTGCGCGCGACTCCCCGCAATCGCCTCGATCAGCCGGGGCTGTGCGACTCGACGGCGACGAGCTTGCGCTTCGCGCGAGAGACGTGGAGCACCGAGAAGTCGCCCGTCGAGGGCATCGCCGCCGTGCGCAGGGCGGCACTCGGGGCGGCCCCGGTGAGGTGGGCGATCTCGCTGACGATGTGCGGGATGACCGGGCCGTGGCTGCACAGAACGACCGAGTCCTTGCGCTTCAGCCGCTTCGCCACCACCTCCGGCACGCTCGACTGCCCGAACTCGTAGGCGTCCTGGCTGATCGCCGCGGTCTGCTTGATGGGCATCCCGGTGAGCTCGCTGAGCGGCGTCACGGTGGCGACGCAGCGCGCGGCCGAGCTCGAGATGATCTTCTCGGGGGCGAACGCGGCGATCGACGGGGCGATGGCGGCGGCCTGATCGGTGCCGCGGTGCATGAGGGGCCGCGTCGAGTCGGGCCCGTCCCACGTGCCAGGGGGCACTGCCTTGCCGTGGCGCGCGACGACGATCGCGAACGTCCGCGCCGTGCCGGCCTTGAGTCGCGCTCTCAGCGCCTCGATCATCTCGACGTCGTGCTCGTAGCTGACCTTCTTCACAGCCTTGTCGAGGGGCAGCCACTCCAGGGCGGCGATCTCGTCGTTCGCGCGGAACCTCGCCAGTTCGAGCGCGTGGTCATCCACCTCGGCCGACCAGTAGTACACGACCTTGGGCCGGCCGTTCGGCAGGGTGTAGTGCACCTCTCCGAGCGGTGCGCCGAGCGCGACGCTCAACCCGGTCTCCTCCTGCAGCTCGCGCACCGCGGTCTGCGGCAGGAGCTCGCCGGGGTCGACTTTGCCCTTGGGGAGCGAGACATCCTTGTGCTGGGTGCGGTGCACGAGCAGCACTCGGGCCTGCTTGCCGATGAGGCGCCAGCAGACCACTCCCGCCGCGACGACGGGGTCCGTCACCGCAGAGCAGCCGTCCGCTTGCGTGATGCGATTCGCGTCATGAGGACATTCTGCATGTCCTGCAGCGGTGCGCCCGACTCCGAGCGCGCGTGACGGCTCCATTCGCCGGAATCGTCCAGCCACCACGAGGAGGTCTCGTCGGACATCGCGAGGTCGAAGATCTGCTCCAACTCGGCCAAGTGGTCGGGGTCGGTGATGCGGACGAGCGCCTCGACGCGGCGGTCGAGGTTGCGGTGCATCATGTCCGAGCTGCCGATGTAGACGAGGGGGTCGCCGTCGTTGTGGAACGAGAAGATGCGGGCGTGCTCGAGGTAGCGGCCGAGGATGCTGCGCACCCGGATGTTCTCGCTGAGCCCGGGCTGCCCGGGCTTGATGCCGCAGATCCCGCGCACCACGAGGTCGACCGGCACGCCAGCACCGCTCGCGCGGTAGAGCGCGTCGATGATCGCCTCGTCGACGATCGAGTTGACCTTGATGCGGATGCCCGACGGCCGACCCGCCTTGGCGTTGTCGATCTCGCCCTGGATCGCTTTGAGAAGTCCCTTGCGCAAGTGGAGAGGGGCGACGAGGAGGCGCTTGAACTTCTTCTCGATCGCGTAGCCGGAGAGCTCGTTGAACAGTCGGGTGAGGTCCTTGCCGACGGTGTCACTCGCGGTGAGGAGACCGAGGTCCTCGTAGATGCGGCTCGTCTTCGGGTTGTAGTTGCCCGTGCCGATGTGGCTGTAGTGCCGAAGCACGCCGCCCTCCTGGCGCACGACGAGGGCGAGCTTGCAGTGCGTCTTGAGCCCGACGAGCCCGTAGACGACGTGCACTCCCGCCTTCTCGAGCTTGCGGGCCCACGAGATGTTCGCCGTCTCGTCGAAGCGCGCCTTGATCTCGACGAGCGCGAGCACGGCCTTGCCCGCCTCCGCGGCGTCGATGAGCGCCTCTACGATCGGGCTGTCGCCGCTCGTGCGGTACAGCGTCTGCTTGATGGCGAGCACGTTCGGGTCGGCGGCCGCCTGCTCGAGGAAGGCCTGCACGCTCGTCGAGAACGACTCGTACGGGTGGTGGAGCAGGATGTCCTGCTTCGCGATCGACGCGAAGATGTCGGGAGCCGAGTTGGAGTCCTTCGGCAGCAGGCTCACGGCGGTCGTCGGGATGGCCCGCGGATACTTGAGGGCGGGCCGGTCGATCCGCGTCAGCTGGAACAGGCCGCCGAGGTCGAGGGGAGCGGGGAGGCGGTAGACCTCCTGCTCAGTGATGCCCAGCTCGCGAACCAGCAGGTCGAGGGTGACCGGGTCCATGTCGTCCGTGATCTCGAGGCGGATCGGCGGGCCGAAGCGGCGGTTGAGCAGTTGCTTCTCGAGCGCCTGCAGGAGGTTCTCGTTCGGGTCCTCCTCGACCTCGACGTCTTCGTTGCGGGTCACGCGGAACTCGTGGTGAGCGATGATCTCCATGCCTGGGAAGAGCTCCTCGAGGTGGTTGGAGATGAGGTCCTCGAGCGGGATGTAGCGCATCTGGCCGCTCTCGTCGTCGGGTAGCTCCACGAATCGCGGGAGGTTCGTGGGCACCTTGAGGCGGGCGAACTCCTCCTTGCCCGTCTTCGGGTTGCGCACGCGCACGCTCAGGTTGAGCGAGAGGCCCGAGATGTAGGGGAACGGGTGCGCGGGGTCCACCGCGAGCGGCATGAGCACCGGGAAGATCTGGCTGGAGAAGATCTCGTCGATCCTCGAGCGGTCCGACTCCGCGAGATCCGCCCACGTCTCGATGTGGATGCCCGCCTCGTCGAGTGCGGGCTTGACCTGCTCGCGGTAGGCGCGCGCGTGCCGCTCCTGCAGCTCGTGGGCCTTCGCGCTCACGTCGGCGAGCACGTCAGCGGGGGCGCGCCCCGTGTTCGTCGGCACGGCGATACCCGTCTCGATGCGGCGCTTGAGGCCGGCGACGCGCACCATGAAGAACTCGTCCAGGTTGCTCGAGAAGATCGCGAGGAAGTTGGCCCGCTCGAGGAGCGGCAGCTGGTCGTCCTCGGCGAGCTCGAGCACGCGCTGGTTGAACGCGAGCCAGCTCAGCTCCCGGTCGAGGTAGCGATCGACGGGCAGCGTGCCGTCGTCGACGCTCGACGACTCGTCGAGGTCGTACTCGTCCAACGAGTCGGTCGCGGCGGTCGCGTCGCCGAGGGGGGAGCTGTCCATGCGCCCATCCTGCCACCGCCGCGTGAACTGCGGGTTAAGTGCAACCGGGACGGCTAGGGAGCGGTCTGCGCCGAACCGACGCGCTCGGCATCCTCGTCGTAGACGTTGAAGCGGTAGCCCACGTTGCGCACCGTTCCGATGAGCGACTCGAGGTCGCCGAGCTTGGCGCGCAACCGACGCACGTGCACGTCGACCGTGCGAGTACCGCCGAAGTAGTCGTAGCCCCACACCTCGCTGAGCAGCTGCTCGCGGGTGAACACGCGGGAGGGGTGGGTCGCGAGGAAGCGCAACAGCTCGAACTCCTTGAACGTGAGGTCGAGGGGGCGGCCGTGCACTTTCGCCGAGTAAGACGCCTCGTCGATGACAACCCCGGATGCCTGGATCTTGTTGCTCGACGAGTCCTGGGCCTGCCGTCCGAGCGCCAGGCGGATGCGTGCATCCGCCTCCGCCGGACCGGCCGTCGCGAGGATGACATCGTCGACGCCCCAGTCCGCCGACACGGCGGTGAGGCCGCCCTCGGTGAGGATGAGGATGAGCGGCACCGTCACGCCCGTGGTGTTGAGGATCTTGCACAGCGACTTCGCGCTCGCCAGATCCTGCCGGGCGTCCACGAAGATGAGATCGCACGTCGGCGCGGAGATGAGCGAAGCAGGGGATGCCGGAATCTGCTTCGTCGAGTGGCTGAGGAGCCCCAGTGCCGGGAAGACTTCGCTGTCCACCGCAGAGGTGAGTATCAACAGCTGCGCCAATAGTCCTCCAGAGTGCGTGGGGTTAGTCTACGTCCCCGTACAATCGCACTGTGACGTGGCAATTGCTCAGCGTGCTGCCGGTGTGGGTACTCAGCCTCGCCGCGGCGGTTCTGATCGGCGTCGCATCTGCTCCCGAGCAGCGCATCACCTGGGTGGGGATCGCCTTCGCAGCGTCGATCGTCGCGACCTTCGTCATCCAGCTGGCCATCCAGCGCAAAGAGGGCTTCGTCGTGCGCACCATGGCCGGCATCGGCGGGTCGCTCGTGATCCTGGCGGCAACAACCGCGGTTTTTACCGTCCTCCTGTAGCCGGGTGCTCGGACGGGGGAGAGTAGGCTAGAAGCATGCTTCTCGCTCTTGAGCTGTTCTTCGTCGGCCTCCTCGGCCTGGCAGTGCTCGCGATCGGCTACGTGTCGGTCGTGGTGCTGTACAACCTCTTCCGCGGCCAGCGCTGAGGCGCGGCTCGTGATCGAGCTCGGCGCCGACCTCCCGGCCGAACTGGCACCCCTCTCGTGGCTGATCGGCGTGTGGGAGGGCACGGGCGTCGTGCACTACAACCGTGGTGAGACCACAGACACCCTCGAGTTCGGCCACCGGGTGAGCTTCTCCCACGACGGGCTCCCGTACCTCAACTACACCTCTTCGACGTGGCTGCTCACCGAGGACAGCGCCCCGCACGTCTCCGAGCTCGGCTATTGGCGGTTGAGCCGGCCGCTCGGCCCCGGGGATCCGGGACCCGGGATGCTCGCGGGCGTCGGCGCCCGCCCCTTCACCTCGGCCGCCGCCGTGGAGACGCTGCGCAACGCCGAGGACGGCTTCGACCTCGAGGTCTCGATCCTGCACCCGGACGGCGTGAGCGAACTGTACCTCGGCCAGGTCAAGGGCCCGCGCATCGACCTCGCGACCGACGCCGTCGTGCGCACCGCGGGCGCCAAGGACTATGCGGCGGCCACGCGGCTGTACGGTCTCGTCGACGGGCACCTCCTGTGGGCGTGGGACATCGCCGCCCTCGGACTACCGCTCACGTCTCACGCATCGGGGAGGCTCGCCCGTGTCGACTGAGTTCGAGGCCGCGGGAGCCCACTTCGGCAACCCGCTCGTCGAGCAGCGCTCGCTCGCCGCGGGCGAGGCCGTCGTCGAGCTTCCCGACCGCTCCGTCGTCACCGTCACGGGCCCCGACCGCCTCTCGTGGCTGGACTCGCTGACGTCCCAGTCCATCGCGAGCCTTCAGCCCGGGGAGTCGGCCGAGACCCTGCTGCTCGACCCGACCGGCCGGCTCGAGCACGCGATGCGCGTCGTGGACGACGGGGAGACCACCTGGCTCCTCGTGGACGGGCCCGAGGGCGCGCCGCTCGCCGCCTGGCTCGACCGCATGCGCTTCATGCTCCGAGTCGAGGTCGCCGACCGCTCGGCGGAGTTCCTGACGGTGGGGGCCTTCGAGGGATCCGCCGCCGTTGAGCTCACGGAGCGGTTCGCCTCCGCACCGAACGGAGTGCCCCTCGTCTGGGCCGACCCGTGGCGCGAAGTCGTCGTCGGGGGCCACCAGTACTCGACGGCGACGGAGCATCCGGCCGCCGACTGGACGTACCGCGAGGTCCTCGTCGCCCGCGGCACGGATCTTTCCTCCTTGCCTCACGCCGGCACCCTCGCGCTCGAGGCGCTGCGGGTTGCGGCGTGGCGGCCGCGGCTCTCGACCGAGGTCGACGAGCGGAGCATCCCGCACGAGCTCGACTGGCTCCGCAGCGCCGTGCACCTCAGCAAGGGCTGCTACCGCGGCCAGGAGACGATCGCCAAGGTGCACAACCTCGGGCACCCGCCGCGCCGGCTCGTGCTTCTGCACCTCGACGGCTCCGAGAGCCCGGTGCCGCCGCCCGCGGGGTCGCCCGTGCTGCTCGATGGGGCCGAGGTCGGTCGCGTCACCAGCCCCGCTCTGCACGCCGAGCTCGGCCCGATCGCGCTTGCCGTGGTGAAGCGCTCGGTGGACCCCGCTGCCGCGCTCGTGGTCGGGGGAGAGGTGCCGGTCGCCGCGTCGCAGGAGGTCATCGTCCCGACCGACGCGGGTGCCGAGGCGAACGTGCCCCGCCTGCCCAAGCTCGGCCGAGTGGCCCGACCCGCGAGCTAGGCCGTGGCGGACTCCGCGCCCCTGCGCCGGCTCGCACGCCGCGTTCACGTGCGCGCCCTCGTCTCGACGGGGTGGCGCCGGATGCTGGACTCCCTGCCTGCGGCGCTGCAGATCGTTCTCGCCGCCGTCGCCGCCTACGCCATCGCCCACTGGGGGCTCGGCCATGCCGCCCCCCTCATCGCCGTGACGGTGACGATCACGACGCTCGGCCTCAACCGCGACGCGCGACCGCGCAAAGTTCTCGAGACCTCGATCGGCATCACGGTCGGCATCGCGCTCAGCGAGGTCGTCGTGCTCGTCGTGGGCAAGGGCTGGTGGCAGCTCGCCGTCGTGCTCTTCGCCACCCTCGCCGTGACGCGAGCGCTCTCCGCCAATCCCGCCTTCGCGATCGCCGCGGCGGTGCAGTCGAGCCTCGTGGTGCTCCTGCCCGATCCGGTCGGCGGCCCCTTCACCCGCTCGCTCGACGGCCTCGTGGCCGGGGCGGTCGCCCTCGCCGCGACGGCGCTCATCCCGCGGGATCCGCGCACGGCGGCGGCGCGGGATGCGCGGGTGCTGTTCTCGGTGTTCCGGGAGAGTATCGAGGGCCTGGCCGAGGGGGTGGCGAGAGCCGATCATCCCGCGACGGAGCTCGCCCTCGAGCGGCTGAGGCGCACCCAGTCGATGGTCGACGCGTGGACCTCGGCGCTCGACACCGCGCAGTCGATCGCCCGGATCTCGCCGTGGCTGCAGCGGCAACGGCCGGAGCTCGAGATGCAGGCGCGAGTCCTCCACGCCGCCGACCTCACGTCTCGGCACCTGCGCTCGATCGCCCGCCGCGTCACCGTGCTCGTCGAGGACGGGCACGAGCGCCCCGAGCTCGCCGGGCTCATCTCGGAGCTCGGCACGGGCATCCGGCTCCTCGGTCAGCAGGTGGAGGACCGCGAGCTCACCGGTGCGGCCCGCAGCGTCTTCGAGGATCTCGCGACGCGCCTCGACCCCGCCGTCATCGTTCCCGGCGGGGCGCTGCGCGAGGCGGTCGTCGTCGTGCTGATGCGGCCCCTCGTCGTCGACCTGCTCGTGGCGACCGGAATGGCCGCCGACGACGCGCGAGCGCTGCTGCCCCCGGTGGCGGACTAGGCCGCGACCGGCACCGGCGTCTCGATCCCGGACGTGTCGTCGGCGGGGCGCCGACCGCGGCGGTAGGCGAGGATGCTGCCCACCACCGTCACGACGATCGCGCCGCTCCCGATGATCGCGACAGTCAGGAACCCGGTCTCGTAGCCCTGCTCGGTGGGGATGCCCGCCGCCCCGACCGCGGACCCGGTGACGATGGCGGTCATGATCGCGACGCCGACGGAACTGCCGATCGTGCGGAGGTTCGCGTTCATGCCGCTCGCGACGCCGGTCTCGGTCGCAGGAACCGACTGCACGACGACACTCGTGATCGCGGAGTACACGATGCCGAGGCCGAAGCCGAAGACGGCGGCCTCGATCGCGACGAGCCACACCGTCGAGTGGATGAACGCGAGACCGAGGGTCGAGACGACGATGAGGCCCATCGACCATGAGATCTGGGCGCGGAAGCCGAGCACCCGGCCGATCGGCCCGACGAGGAACCCGGCGATGCCCATGGTTGCGAGCATCGGCAGCATGAGCAGTCCCGACTGCGCGACCGTGAGGCCGAGCCCGTAGCCCGACGCGGCGGGCTCCTGCACGAATCGCGGGTAGTACGCGAACACCGCGAACATGACGGCGCCGATGAGCACGGCGGCGGCGTTCATGGGCCAGATCGCGGGGCTCAGCATGGTGCGCATGTCGACGAGCGGCTCACGGGAGCGCCATTCGACGATCGCCCACGCCACGATCAGCGCCGCCGCGAGGGCGAAGAGCCCGACAACGAGCGGCGACCCCCAGCCCCACGTCGATCCTGAGCTCAACGGGAGCAGGAGCGCGACGAGCCATCCCGACAGCAGCAGGGCGGCGACGACGTTGAGGCGACCCGGCGCGCGGTCGGCCGACTCGGGGACGAGGAAGCGCACGAGGGCGGCGCCGGGGATGCTCAGGAGCAGCGGCACGACGAAGACCGCGCGCCAGCCGAACGCGGTGGAGATGGGACCGGCGAGGACGGCCCCCACTCCGCCGCCCACGGCGATGACGGCGGACATCCCGCCGATCGCCGACGGAACGCGGTCGCGGGGGAACGCCTCCCGAAGCAGCCCGAAGGCGAGCGGGAACATCGCCCCTCCGGCGCCCTGGATGACGCGCGCGACGATGAGCACCCCGAGCGTGGGGGCGAGTGCGGCGAGGATGCTGCCGACGACCACACCCGCGATCGAGAACAGGAATACCCGTCGGCGACCGACCATGTCGCCCACACGGCCGAGGAGCGGGGTCGCGACGGCGGCGGCGATGAGCCACGCGGTGACGGTCCAGGTGACGCCGGATGTGTCAGTGCCGAGATCCTCCTGGATGAGCGGGAGGGCGGGCACGACGAGGTTCTGGAGGGTGGTGAATCCGGCGACGCTCAAGGCGAGGGCCGCGAAGGTGCGACGCGGGGTCGCGGGGGCGGGGGTGACGGTCATGGGGTCCTTACCGAACGGAAGACACCTCGGGTGGAGGGTCGTATGATGGAGCAGACCCTTTCGGAGGGTCCCTCCGCTTAGTACCGTACCGGAGGGAGCCTCCGTTTCGCAACCCGCAGGACGGAGGCACCGCCGTGACGACCATCGATGACGTGGTCCGCCGCCCCCAGCGCGCCGACGCCCGCCGCAACTTCGATGCCCTGCTCGCTGCCGCGCGCGACGTGTTCGCCCAGGACGGTGCCCAGGGGTCCCTCGAGGAGATCGCCCGACGGGCGGGAGTCGGCATCGGGACCCTCTACCGCAACTTCGCCACCCGCGAGGACCTCCTCGAAGCGGTCTACGTCGGCGAGATCCAAGCGCTCGTGCGGGTGGCGGAGTCAGTGGAGTCCGCCGAACCCTGGTCGGCGCTCGAGACCTGGTTGCTGCGCTTCACCGAGTATCTGCGCACCAAGCGCGCCCTCGTCGAAGGACTCAACCGCGACTCCGAGGTGATGGCCGTCTGCCGCGCCACGATGTACTCCGCGGGCCGGCCCATCCTCGACCGGGCACAAGCTGCCGGGGTCGCGCGGGCCGACATCTCCATCGAGGACGCGGTGCGGATGCTCGCCGGGGTCTCGGGCGCGGCGTTCGACAGCCCCGAGCAGCGGGCCCGCGTCCTGAGCATCGCGATCGACGCTCTACGAGCGCGCTAGCCGCGCCTCCCCACGCCTCGGGCGGCTACGCCGGCGCGACCGAGGCCCACGCGACCGTGAGCTCGCCCAGTCGCCAGCGTGAGCGGCCGCCCGTTACGGGCCATCCCGCATCCTTCATCGACTGCGCGACCGCGACCCAGCGCTGCGCGGGGGAGTAGACGCCGAGGCCCGCGTGCGTCGCCCACTGCCGGTCGAGGTCGCGGAGGAAATCGTGGATGCGCTCGCCGGGCACATTCCGGTGGATCAGGGCCTTGGGCAGTCGCTCCGCGACAACGCTCGGCCTCTCGAGCGACGGCAGGTGCAGCGAGATGCTGAAGCTCTGGGGGCCGTCGGCCGTGACATCCACCCAGCTCGCCACCCGGCCGACCTCGTTGCACGTGCCCTCGACGAGCACGCCGCCGGGCTCCAGCCTCTCGACCATGAGCCGCCACGCTCCCGCGACCTCGCTCTCGTCGTACTGCCGCAGCACGTTGAGCGCGCGGATGACGGTGGGTCGGTCGCCCGGGACCTCGAAGCCGCCGAGCCGGAAACTGACACCCGGGCGCTCGAAGGGCTTCGCGATCGCGACGCGCGCGGGGTCGATCTCGATGCCGACGACCCGAACCTCAGGACGGACGCGACTGAGCCGTTGATGAAGTTCGAGCGTGGTCGTCGCGGACGCCCCGTACCCGAGGTCGACGACGAGCGGATGCTCGGCCCGTCGTAGCGCGGGCAGCTGCGCGATCCACCGGTCGATGCGGCGGAGCCGGTTGGTTCCGGTGGTTCCGCGGGTGACCTGGCCGATGGGCATACCACTAGTGTGCCCTGTGGACAATGCCGGGCGCCGTCCGAGCCCACCGCCTAATCTCGCCTGGTGACAGAGTTTCGACGAACCGCGGGGGTGAGGTGGGGCGCCGCCCCGCGGGTCGTCCGCGTCCGGCTGGAGGGCGCTCCCGGTGCCACCGTCTTGACCGTCGACGATCGTCCGGTTGCCGACGACTCGGCCGCAGCAGTGAACCGTCTCGCGGATCGGCGGGTGCGCACGGTCGAGCTCTCCCTCGCCAACGCTGGCTACCACGCCGATCCGGAGTCGCGCAGGCTGCTCCTCGATGCCGAGGTCTGGGACGATCTCGACACGCCGCGATCGCCGCGGACGGCCCTCGGCCTCGTCGTGGAGGCGCTCGCCGTGCGACGCGCACAGGGGCTCGAGCCCTTCGCGATCGTCTCGGGCGACGAAGCGGGCGATCTCACTCGTCGCGTCGTCGTGCAGTTCGCTGCGCTGCGCAGCCCCGAGCTGGGCGAGTGGGTCTCCGCCGCCGTCCCGTTCCCCGAGGTCTTCTGACCCGGCGGGCGGAGGCGCCCGTTCCCCGAGCGGTCGCTACGCTAGAGGCCATGACCTTCACGCTCATCCTCCTCCGTCACGGCAACTCCGACTGGAACCAGAAGAACCTCTTCACCGGCTGGGTGGATGTGCGACTGAGCGACCAGGGTGTCGCGGAGGCGAAGCGCGCCGGCGAGTTGCTCGCCGAGTCCGGTCTGAAGCCCGACGTGCTGTACACGAGCGTGTTGACCCGCGCGATCCAGACGGCGAACCTCGCGCTCGAGGTCGCCGATCGGCTGTGGATCCCGGTCAAGCGCAGCTGGCGGCTCAACGAGCGCCACTACGGTGCGCTTCAGGGTCTCGACAAGGCCGAGACGCTGGAGAAGTACGGTCCCGAGCTCTTCCAGACCTGGCGCCGCAGCTTCGACACCCCGCCGCCGCCGCTCGACGACGACGCCGAGTACTCGCAGGTGCACGACGAGCGGTACCAGGGCATCGACGGCGAGATCCCCCGCACCGAGAGCCTCAAGATCGTGATCGACCGGATGCTTCCCTACTGGTTCTCCGACATCACTGTCGACCTCGCCGCAGGCAAGACGGTGCTCGTCACGGCGCACGGCAATTCCCTCCGCGCCCTCGTCAAGCACCTCGACGGCATCTCGGACGAGGATATCGCCGAGCTCAACATCCCCACGGGCATCCCGCTCGTCTACGAGCTCGACAACAACTTCATTCCCACCGGCCCGGCTCGCTACCTCGACCCCGAGGCGGCGGCTGCGGGGGCCGCGGCCGTGGCGGCGCAGGGCAAGAAGTAGTCGAGTTCCCGCGCCGAGTGGCGAGTTCCGCCCCTTCCTGCCTTCACTGAAGGCTCGCTAAGGGGCGCAACTCGCCACTCGGCGAATCAGGGGTGTCGAGCTACCGCTCCACGTCCCCGTCGAGCTCGTCGTTCTCCAGGACCGTTTCCGCGCCGCCGAGCTCGTCGCCGCCCTGGATGAGGCTGTCGCCGGCGAGGTCGGGGGAGAGGAGGGTGTCCTCGCTGCCCTCGCCCGCCGCATCCCCGATCGCGGTGTCCGGCGGGGTGGGGTCCTCGGGTGGCGAGACGGACTCTCCGCCGCCGCCCACGGGGCTCTCCTCGTCGATCGGAAGACCGGTGTCCGGGTCGATTGGGGTGCTGTTCGTGTCGCTCATAGCCCCAGTCGACGCCGGGCGACGGGCATCCGCAAGGGGGTGGACACGCCCGCCGACCGCGCCTATCGTGGCCTGCCTGCGGAAGGAGCACGGATGACCGCGAAGCTCAACAAGGCAGCCCTCGAGCACGCCCGATCCCTCGTCAAGAAAGGCAAGGTGGTCCGTGACGAGCGCGATGACTGGAGCGAACACGCCCCTAGCGCGGACGACGAGAACAGCTTCATCGACAAGCACGGGTGGGAGGACTTCGCCGAATGGCACCTGGGCGAGGATGCCGACGCCTCCGAGGAGACGAAGGGACGTTTCAGCTTCCCCTTCGGCGACTTCACGAGGGTGCACCGGTGCGCCGTGATCTCCCTCGAGAGCCGCGCGGCCCAGTTCGACCACGACGACATCGCGAAGGCGACGAAGGAGCTCCTCGAGCTCATCGACGAGGGCTGATCAGCACTCGACGACGTTGACGGCGAGACCGCCCTCGCTCGTCTCCTTGTACTTCGTCGACATGTCGAGGCCGGTCTGCCGCATCGTCTCCACGACGGTGTCGAGCGAGACGTAGTGCGACCCGTCGCCGCGCATCGCGAGCCGGGCGGCGGTGACCGCGGTCGAGGCGGCGATCGCGTTGCGCTCGATGCACGGAATCTGCACGAGCCCGCCGACGGGGTCGCACGTGAGGCCCAGGTGGTGCTCCATCGCGATCTCGGCGGCGTTCTCCACTTGCGCGGGGGTTCCGCCCATCACCGCAGTGAGGCCGCCCGCCGCCATCGCGCACGCCGAGCCGACCTCCGCCTGGCAGCCGCCCTCCGCACCGGAGATCGAGGCGTTCGCCTTGAAGAGCGAGCCGAGGGCGGTGGCGGTGAGCAGGAATTCCCGCATCCCGGGAGCGGGGTCATCCGTGGGGCACACGAACTCCGCCCAGTAGCGGGCGACGGCCGGCAGGATGCCCGCCGCCCCATTCGTCGGAGCCGTAACCACTCGACCGCCCGACGCGTTCTCCTCGTTCACGGCGAGGGCGAACGCGGCGAGCCATTCGCCCGGGAGCACCGGTCCGCTGTGCGCGTCCGACTCGAGCTGCTCACGGATCAGCCCCGCCCGCCGCTTCACCCCCAGGATGCCCGGCAGCGTGCCCGAGGCGTGAAGGCCGGCGGTGATGCAGTCGTCCATCGCGCGCCAGATCGAGTCGAGCCCGGCATCCACCTCGGCCGGGGAGCGGCGGGACTCCTCGTTGACGCGCGCGACGGCGGCGATCGTCGTGCCCTCGAGTTCGCAGAGCGCGAGCAGGCCGTCCGCGCTCGAGAACGCCATCGGGTACGACGCCGACGGTGCCTCCGCGGCGCCCTCGCGGCGGATGAATCCACCCCCGATCGAGTAGTAGGTCTCCCGCGCGATCTCCGCGCCTGCCGCGTCGATCGCGCTAAGCGTGAGGGCGTTCGGATGCCCGGGCAGCCTGGTCCGCGGCTCGAAGCGCACATCGGCCCGCTCGAACCGCACCGGGTGCACTCCCGCGAGCATGAGCGCGTTTCCGTCCAGCCAGTCGGACCACGAGGCGCGCACCTGCTCGGGGTGCACCGTCTCCGGGGAGAAGCCCTGCAACCCGGAGACGATCGCGTCGGGCGTGCCGTGACCGAGGCCGGTGGCCCCGAGGGAGCCGAACAGGTCGCACGTGACACGGGCGGGTCGGGCATCCGCGACGCGCAGCGCGAAATCGCGGGCCGCCCGCATGGGGCCGACTGTGTGCGAGCTCGAGGGCCCCACGCCGATGGAGAACAACTCGAACGCGGAGACGTAGGCGCTCATGCATTCGAGAGTACGCGGTGCACTGCGGGAGGGCGAGTGGCCTCCCACAGGCCCGTCCACCGCACCGAGTGCGATGGACGGGCCGGTGCTAGTCGCCCTTCACGTTCACGATCTGGCGCAAGGTGTGCCGGATCGTCACGAGGTCGGCGGCGTCGGACATGATCTGGTCGATCGGCTTGTAGGCCGCCGGGATCTCGTCGATGAACGCCTCGGTGTCCCGGTACTCGATGCCGACCATGGCGGCCCTCAGGTCGTCCGCCGTGAACACCTTCCGCGCGGCCGACCGCGAGTACTCGCGCCCGGCGCCGTGCGGCGACGACATCAGGGACACCGGGTTGCCGAGCCCCTCGACGACGTAGGAGGCGGTACCCATCGAACCCGGGATGAGGCCTGCCTCGCCCACCCGCGCCGAGATGGCGCCCTTCCGGGAAACCCACACGCGCTCGCCGAAGTGCTCCTCGACCTGCGTGAAGTTATGGTGGCAGTTGATCCGCTCCTGCTCGATCACCGGCTCGTGCATCCACTCCGACACCTGCCGGACCACCCGGTCCATCATCTCCTCGCGGTTGAGGAGTGCGAACCGTTGGGCCCACCGGAGCTCGGCAATGTAGCGCTCGAACTCCTTGGTGCCCTCGACGAGGTAGGCGAGGTCGGGGTCGGGCAGCGCGATCCACCACTTCTCCATGAGGCCGCGAGCGACCCTGATGTGAGCCTGGGCGATCTTGTTGCCGACGCCCCTGGACCCCGAGTGCAAGAAGAGCCAGACGTCGTCTGACTCGTCGACCGACACCTCGATGAAGTGGTTGCCGCTGCCGAGCGTGCCGAGTTGCAGGTGCCAGTTGCCCGCGTACTGCTTCGGGTCGAAACCGCTCGCGTCCGCGAGCTCGGCGAGCTCGCGGGTGCGCGGCTCAGCCGTGGCGACGACCTTGCGGTTGTACGCGCCTGCCGAGGTGGGGATGGCCCGCTCGATCTGCTGGCGCAGCTCCGCCAGGCTGCCGGTGAGGTCGGTTCGGGTGAACTGGGTCCGCACCGCGATCATGCCGCAGCCGATGTCGACTCCCACTGCTGCGGGGATGACCGCGCGCAGTGTCGGGATGACCGACCCGACGGTAGCGCCGAGCCCGAGGTGGGCATCCGGCATGAGTGCCAGGTGCGGGTAGATGAACGGCATGGTGGAGGTGGTGCGCGCCTGAGCCTCGGCCTTCTCGTCGAGGATGGACGCCCAGCTCACCAGCCGGTTCGTGATCTTCTTCATGGTCCTTTCGATTCTGTGGGGTGGAGTGGGGTGGGGTACCCGGGCATCCGACCCTGCAGTGTCGAAGAGGATGTCCCGGGAACTCGCCCGGGACGGAGGTCCGTCAGGCGAGGCGAAGGAAGGCGCGATCGAGCCGCGCAGTGATCAGCTGCGCTTCGACGGTGTACTCGTTGCGAGTCACGACAAGCCTCCTGGGGACGTGCGCCACGGTGGCGCGGACTCACGAGCATAGCTCGGCTCGCGGGAGGGTGGGGTCTCGAGTTCATAACAGCACGACCTTGTGCACAGATGACGGTGTTCGGGTCCGTGCCTCGAGGTGGGGCGCGCACGCTGGGGCGATGACGATTCCCCACTACGACACCGTTCGCGACGAGCCCCTCCCTACCGATGACGCAGTGCTGAGCCGCCTCGATGATCTCCTCGAGGAGGGACTCGCGCTTCGCCTGTGGTTCATGTTCCTCGACGACGAGAGCTACCAGCTGCCGCTACTGCTGCCGATGGACCTCGGTGGCGCCCCCGGCAGCGACGACGTCGACGCGATCGCGCGGTTCATCGACGACCTCGCCGCGGCAGTGGATGCGGCGACCGCGATCGTCGTCGTCGAGTGGGGCGACCTCGACCACGCCGAGATCGCGGTCGAGTGGATGCGAGTCGTGGCCGCCGCGTGCTCGCAGTCGGGCGTGGACTACCGGGGTCCGTTCGAGTGCTCGCCGTTCGGGGTCCGGCCGCTCGGCTAGCGTCGCCCGAGGAACTCTCGGACCGCCGCGGCGGACTCCTCGGGGCTGTTCAGCCACGGGGCGTGACCGCCGGGCACCTCCACGAGCTCGGCGGCGGGCATCCGCGACCAGGACGCTCGGCTGCGCTCCGGCGAGCCGAAGACGTCATCGGTGCCGAGCAGCAGGAGAGTGGGCGAGCTGATGCTCGACAGCTCGAGGGGCGTGAGGGCGGCGCGGCGGCGCACGCCGAGCACCGACGCGATCGCGCGGAAGAGTCCGGGCAATGTCTCGGCGAAGACGGCGCGACGCGATGCGTACCAGCCGACCGACACGAGCTCGGGCGGCCACGGGTCGACCGCTCCGGGCCCGAGAGTGAGGGCGCTGTTAGCGCGGTACTGCTCGAGGGAGACCGGCTTCAGCAGCGCCCGCCCGAGCCCCGGGATCGCGGCCAGCCGCATCCCGATCGGAGCGATCAGGTTCTCGAACGCGGCCCCGGGCACGCCGACGAGCACGAGTCGACGGACGCGCTCCGGATGCCCGGCCGCGAAGTAGAGCGCGAACTGCCCGCCGAGCGAGTGCGCGACGATGTCGAACGACTCGATGCCTTCGGTCGCGGCCTCGATGACGTCCGTGGCGAACGAGCGCAGATCGGTGCGCGGTCCGAACCGGTAGCCGCCGGAGAGCCCGTGGCCGGGCCAGTCGACCGCGATCACCGGTGCGCCGTCGAACGCCGGGATGAGCGGGATCGCGGCCGCCGTCACCGACGCGATGCCGTGCAGCAGGAGTACGGGCGTGCGGCGCGTCGAGCCGGGGATCGACACGATGCGCACATCGGTTCCGGCGACGTGGGCGAACCGCTCCGTCGGCGCGACGCCGTACTCGGCGTACAGTCGCGCCTCATCGGCGCGGAGGGCGGAGGCGAGCTCGGACTCTGTCGTCACGAGTCCACGTTAGACGTCGGAGGGCACCCAATCGCCCGTCGCGAGGTACTGCACCTTCTTCGCGATGGACACGGCGTGGTCCGCGAAGCGCTCGTGATAGCGGGAGGCGAGGGTCGCATCGACGGTGTCGACCGCCGCACCCTTCCAGGTCTCGCCGAGCACCTTGTCGAAGACCGCGAGGTGGAGGGCGTCCACCTTGTCGTCCTCGTTGCGGATCTCCTCGGCGACCTTGAGGTCCTCGGTCTTGAGCAGCTCGACGAGCTTCTTCGCGATCTCGACGTCGAGCGCACCCATCTCCGCGAACGTCGGGCGCAGCGACTTGGGAACGACCTTGTCGGGGAACCGGTACCGCGCGAGCTGTGCGATGTGCTCGGACATGTCGCCCATGCGCTCGAGCGACGCGCTGATGCGAAGCGCGGACACGACGATGCGCAGGTCGCGGGCGACCGGCTGCTGCCGGGCGAGGATGTTGATCGCCAGCTCGTCGAGCTCGGCGGCCGCCGCGTCGATCTTGTCGTCGTCCGCGATCACGGACTCGGCGAGGGATACGTTCGACTCGTTGAACGCCCGAGTGGCGTTCTCGATCGACACCGCCACCAGGCCGGAGATCTCGACGAGCCGGTCCTGCACCTCTCGCAGTTCCTGCTGGAATACTTCGCGCACGTTAGTCCCTTCGTCACGGGCATGACGAAGCCCGCACGGTTCAGACCTACAGTGCCGTCGTCAGGTTAACGTTCGGTGCCCTAGGACTGAACATCACCCGAAGTGATCTGGAAGGTGAACAACTTGTAACCGGACCACCCGGATGCTGTAACTAATCTAGTGCCCATGGACTCCGCGTGGCTGGTGCCAGCCGCCCTGGCCTTCGGCATCGCGCTGGGGGCGGGCGTGTTCGCCATCGTCCTCATGGCCGCTCGCCGCGGCCAGCGCGCGGCCGACGTCGTGTCCACCGCCGTGCCCGACGGGGTCGACCAGGTGCTCGACGCCCTCGAGTCCGCGGGGGTGGTGCTCGACCCGTCGAACAATGTCGTGAAGGCGTCGCCGGGGGCCATGGCGTTCGGGCTCGTCTGGCACCAGGCGCTCGTGCATCCGGAGCTCGTTGCGCTCGTCGACCGGGTGCGGCGCACCGGCGAGCCCGTCACCGAGGAGTTGCACTTGAGCCGCGGTCCCTTCGGCGACGCGGCCATCTATCTCTTCGTGCGCGTCGCGCGCCTCGGTGCCCGATACATCCTCCTGCTCGCCGAGGACCGCACCGAGTCCTACCGGCTCGAGGAGGTCCGCCGCGACTTCGTGGCCAACATCAGCCACGAGCTCAAGACGCCGATCGGTGCGGTGGGCCTGCTCGCGGAAGCCCTCGTGAGCGCATCCGACGAGCCCGAGCAGGTCAAGCGGTTCGCGAAGCGGCTGACCAAGGAGTCGGAGCGGCTCGCGCGGATCACCCAGGAGATCATCGAGCTCTCCCGGCTTCAGGCGACGGATGCCCTGACCCGCGCCGACCTCGTCGACATCGACCACGTGGTCGCCGTCGCAATCGATCAGAACCGCGTCGTCGCCGACTCTCACCGCATCAACCTGGTCAGCGGAGGGGATGCCGGTGCCGAGGTCTTCGGCGACGAGACGCTGCTCGTGACCGCGCTCCACAACCTCATCGCCAACGCCATCCAGTACTCCCCGGAGGGATCGCGCATCGGTATCGGCGTCAGCCAGAGGGACGGAATCGTGGAGATCGCCGTGACCGACCAGGGCGTCGGGATTCCCGAGGATGAACTCGACCGGGTCTTCGAGCGCTTCTTCCGCAGCGATCCCGCGCGGAGCCGCAACACCGGCGGCAGCGGCCTCGGCCTGTCGATCGTCAAGCACGTCGTCCAGAACCACGGCGGAGACATCCGCGTCTGGTCTCAGCCCGGCAACGGGTCGACCTTCACCATCCGACTCCCCGAGGCGAACCGCGCCGTGGGGGCTTCACTGGGAGCACACGCATGACCCGCATCCTGATCGTCGAAGACGAGTCGTCGCTGAGCGAGCCCCTCGCATTCCTCCTCGACCGCGAGGGCTATGAGACCGTGATCGCCGCGGACGGGCTGACGGCCCTGGCCGAGTTCGACAAGAACGGCGCCGACCTGGTGCTTCTCGACCTCATGCTGCCGGGGCTGCCGGGTACCGAGGTGTGCCGCGAACTGCGCACCCGGTCGAGCGTGCCCATCATCATGCTGACCGCGAAGGACAGCGAGGTCGACATCGTCGTGGGCCTCGAACTCGGTGCGGACGACTACGTCACCAAGCCGTATTCGACCCGGGAGCTGCTCGCGCGCATCCGGGCTGTGCTGCGCCGCCGCACGGACACCGAGCTCGACGAGGACCAGATCCTCGAGGCCGGCACCGTGCGGATGGATGTCGAGCGCCACGCGGTCACCGTCGACGGCCGGGAGACGCCGATGCCCCTCAAGGAGTTCGAGCTTCTCGAACTGCTGCTGCGCAACGCGGGCCGCGTGCTCACGCGCGGCCAGCTCATCGACCGGGTGTGGGGTTCCGACTACTTCGGAGACACCAAGACGCTCGACGTGCACATCAAGCGCATCCGCTCGAAGATCGAAAAGGTGCCGTCGGAGCCGACGATGCTCGTCACGGTCCGAGGGCTCGGCTACCGCTTCGAGGCCTGAGCCTCCCCGGCAACCGAGCCCTCGCCTCTGCCTAGCAGCCCGTGAGGTCCTCGACGGCGGGGGTCAGCGAGACCGGTCCGCCGAGAAGGGTGACGCGGCTGACGTGAAGCCGCTCGAGCTCTGAGAGAACACCGGCCGGCACGCAGGTGGTAGGGACGACGTACAGCGGCGCGTCGAGCCCCGCCGCCAGTGACGAGCCGGCAAGCGCGTCCGGGAACTTGAGACCGGTCGCGAGGAACGCGTGCGACGCGACATCGAAGGCTGCAGCGTTGATCGAGATGGATGCGGCGTAGCGATCGGCGCCCGACCGGCGTTCCACCGGGTACAGTCCGCTGAGCTGCGACTCGATCTGAGGAGAGACGGATGCGGGGCCACCGGCGATCTGAATGGTCGACGGAGTGAGGCTCGCAATGAGTGCAAGAGTGACCGGGTCGACGCTCGACGCGAGCCCGTCCACGAGGAGCACGGGAGTACCGTTGCCTGCACCGGCCGCGCCCGCGCTCAGTGCGTCGGGAAAGTTGCGTCCCGTGGTGATGTAGATCGAGTCGACGTCGTCGAAACCGTAGTCAACGATGTTCCGTGAAGCCTCGTAGCGGTCGGCGCCGGAGAGCCGCTCGACGTTGCCGTCGCCGACAAGGCCGGTGAGCTGATCGAACACCGCGTCCGAGACGGATGCCGGCCCGCCGACGATGACGGCGTGCGTCGCACCGAGCCGCTGGATTTCTGCCACCACCGCGGGGGGCAGGGCATCGGTGTTCGTGAGCAGGAGCGGGGCGTCGAAGACACCGGCGGTGGGGCCGGCCGAGAGGGCGTCGGGATAGTTGAGGCCGGTGGCGATGAAGACGTTCGCCGACCCCGAGGGGAACGCGGTCTGGGAGATGTTGACGGCGACGTCGAAGCGGTCTGCGCCGGCGATGCGGTCCACCTCGATCCCGAGGTCGGTCACGGTGTCGTCGTACTGGTTGGCGACGTAGAGGTGAGCGCCGTCGGGCGACTGGGCGACGCCGAACGGACTCTCGCCGACGGGGATGGTCCCGATCACCTGTCGCGTGGCGATGGAGATCTGCTCCAGCGAGTCGGTGTCCGACGTGGTGACGTAGGCGAGGCCTCCAGCGAAGAGGATGTCGGTCGGGTACCCGCCGACCGGGATGGTGGCGACCTCGGTGTCCGTCGCGACGCTGACGACCGACACGGTGTCCGCGATGGCGTCGGAGTTGTTGGTGACCCAGATCTCGGTGCCGTCGGGCGACAGTTCCGCTTCGACGGGGAAGTCGCCGACCGGGATGCCCGACCCGATGGGCTCCATCGTCGCCGTGTCGAGCTTCAGGAGCTGGTCGGCGTTCGTGTCGGTGACGTAGAGGGCCGACTCGTCCGCGCTGAGGGCCGCGCCCTCCGGGTACCCGGTGTAGTCGTAGAAGTCGACGACGGCGCGCGTCGCCACGTCGATCTTGGCGACGACCCCGTTGAAGTAGTTGGTGACGTAGGCGATGGCGCCATCGGACGTGAAGTCGATCGCGTGGGGGCCGGAGCCGCCCGAATTGATGGTGGTGACGACCGAGTCGGTTGCCGTGTCGATGATGCTGATCGTCGTCGACCCCCAGTTGCCGACCCACACCTCGGAGCCGTCGGGAGTGGTGGAGATCCCCAGGGGCTGGTCGCCCACGGGGATGGTGCCGACGCCGGTCGCCGCGGCGACGTCGATCACGGTGACGGTGTCTGATTCGCGATTGGTGACGTACGCCGTCGAACTGTCGGAGCTGAAGGCGATGAATCGGGGCGTGTCGCCGACGGGGATCGTGTCGAGGACGCCGACTCCGGAGGCGGTGAGGGGGGATGCGACGAGCATCCCCGCGGCGAGGAGGGGAACAACCGCGACGGCAGCGGCGCGGGACAGGGTGCGAGCGGGCACGAGTACTCCAAGGGTCGGAAGTGGACGTGCCCAGGCTAGGGACGCGGCGCTACCCGGTGAGTAGGTAGTGGCTACTCAATTCCTCAGAGGAACGGGACTAGCGGAGTACGGCGGGCGGGGCGAGCTCGGAGTACTCGCCCGTCGCCTCGAGCACGGGCACGAGCAGGAGCTTGCCCTCGGCGTCGCCCTGCTGGACGTAGACGGGGAGAAGGCCGCCCGCAGCGACGTCGGGGTTGAGGACGACGATCTGCTCCGCATCGGGGGTGCTGCCGAACTCCACCGTCTCGCCCGAGCGGACCGGCTGGGTGATCGTCTGCTTCTCGCCGTCGGAGTCGACCTGGATGGTGACGTTGGTGATGCGCCCGTTGTTGTGGATCGCCGTCACGAGGCTGATGGCGTGGCCGTCCTCGTTGATGATGCCGACCATGTTGAGCACGCGGACGTCGCCGACGGTGGCGCCGACGCCATCGCTCGGGTCGTAGTAGTTGAGCGTCGCGGTGGGGGTGATGAAGACGCACCCGGTGGTGCCGACGGCGATGCTGGCGGCGAGGACGACGGTAGCCGCGGCGCGGGCGGCACGACTGCGGGTGATCACGCGACAAGTCTACCCAGTCGCGCTCGCGGCCGCCGACTTAGGCGAACCTTAGTAAAAGTTGCCTGTGATAAACTAGGCGTCTTCGAAAGGACCCCCTTCATGCTGTTTGAAGTCGGCGAGACTGTCGTTTATCCCCACCACGGTGCCGCCACCATCACCGAGGTGAAGAAGCGCATCATCAAGGGGGAAGAAAAGCTCTACCTCAAGCTCAACGTCACTCAGGGCGATCTCACCATCGAGGTCCCCGCGGAGAACGTGGACCTCGTGGGTGTGCGTGACGTCATCGGCAAGGAGGGCCTCGACAAGGTCTTCGAGGTGCTGCGCGCTCCCTTCACGGAGGAGCCGACCAACTGGAGCCGCCGCTACAAGGCGAACCTCGAGAAGCTCGCCTCCGGCGACGTCATCAAGGTCTCCGAGGTCGTCCGCGACCTGTGGCGTCGCGACCAGGACCGCGGCCTTTCCGCCGGGGAGAAGCGGATGCTCGCCAAGGCCCGCCAGATCCTGATCTCCGAGCTCGCCCTCGCCGAGAAGACCGACGAGGAGAAGGCCTCGAGCGTTCTGGACGAGGTGCTCGCCTCCTAGCATCCCGAGCCCATCTGGGTATCGTGGGAGCATGACCCCGCACGTCGCCGTCCTCATCGTCGCGGCCGGTTCGGGGACTCGGCTCGGCGCGGGGGTGCCCAAGGCATTCGCACGATTCGCCGGCGCGACCGTTCTCGAGCACGCCGTGCGCGGAGCATTCGGTGTGGGTCGGCTCGTCGTCGTCGCGCCGCCGGAGTCGATCGACGAGGCCCGGGCCATCGTCGAGCCGATCGATCCCGAGGCGGTCGTCGTCGGGGGTGGCGCGTCGCGCCAGGCGTCGGTCGCCGCAGGGCTCGCGGTGCTCGAGCCGGGCATCCGGATCGTCCTCGTCCACGACGCGGCTCGTGCACTGACTCCGCGGCAGCAGCTCGAGGCCGTGGCTTCGGCCGTCGCGGAGACCGGAGCGGGGGTCATCCCGGCGCTCCCCGTGAGCGACACCATCAAACTCGTCGACGGGCAGACCGTGCTCGACACCGTCGACCGCAGCAGGCTCGCGGCGGTCCAGACGCCGCAGGGATTCCCCCGTGAGCCGCTCGACCGGGCCTACGCGGGAGCGACCGCCGAGTACACGGACGACGCGGCGCTGTTCGCGGCCGCGGGCGGAATTGTCGTGACGGTGGAGGGGAGCCCGCTGGCGTTCAAGATCACCACCGCCGCGGACCTCGCGCGGGCCGAGCAGGAAGCGGGGGATGCCGTGGGTGCCACGATCAGGACCGGTGTCGGCATGGATGTGCACGCGTACGACGCGGCTGAGCCGCTGTGGCTGGGCGGGCTCTACTGGCCCGACGAGGTCGGCCTGTCGGGCCACTCCGACGGCGACGCGATGAGTCACGCGATTTGCGATGCGCTCCTGTCGGCTGCGGGGCTCGGCGATATCGGCGGCAAGTTCGGCACCGACGATCCGCGCTTCGCCGGGGCTCATGGCGACGTGTTCATCCGTGAGACGGTCGCCCTCGTGCAGGGCGCTGGCTTCGAGGTCGGCAATGTCGCGGTGCAGCTCATCGCCAACGGCCCGCGGCTCGGTGCCCGTCGCGTCGAGCTCGAGGCGCACCTGTCATCCCTCGTCGGGGCACCCGTGAGCGTGTCGGCGACGACGTCCGACGGGCTCGGCTTCACCGGCAAGGGCGAGGGCGTCGCGGTGATCGCGACAGCGCTCGTGACGGCGTAACGCGGCGGGCGCCCCCGGTAAACTCTCGGGATGACCGTTCGCCTGTACGACTCGCGCGCCCACGCGGTGGTCGACTTCGTTCCGCTCACCCCCGGCAAGGTCGGAATGTACGTGTGCGGTCCGACGGTGCAGTCGAGCCCCCACATCGGCCACTTGCGATCGGCGCTCGTGTACGACCTGTGGCGTCGCTGGCTCAACTACCGGGGCTTCGACGTGACCCTCGTGCGCAACGTCACCGACATCGACGACAAGGTGCTCGACAACGCCACCGAGAACGAGCTGTGGTGGGCGCTCGCGTACCGGGTCGAGCTCGAGTTCTCCGCGGGGTACTCGGCGCTCGGCATCCTGCCGCCGACCTACGAGCCGCGCGCGACGGCGAGCATCCCGCAGATGCAGGAGATCATCGGTCGCCTCATCGAGCGCGGTCACGCGTACCCGGCGCCGGATGACTCGGGCGACGTGTACTTCGACGTGCAGAGCTGGCCGGCCTACGGCGAGCTCACCCGGCAGAAGGCCGACGACATGGTCGCCGCCGCCGACGCGGATCCGCGCGCCAAGCGGGACCCGCGCGACTTCGCCCTGTGGAAGGGCTCGAAGCCGGGCGAGCCGGAGAGCGCGAGCTGGGCATCCCCGTGGGGCGCCGGCCGACCCGGTTGGCACATCGAGTGCTCGGCGATGTCGAGCCGGTACCTCGGGCCCGCCTTCGACATCCACGGCGGCGGCCTCGACCTGCGCTTCCCGCACCACGAGAACGAGCTCGCGCAGTCGACCGCCGCGGGCGACGGATTCGCGAGCTACTGGGTGCACAACGGCCTCGTCAACGTCAACGGCCAGAAGATGTCGAAGTCGCTCGGCAACTCGATCTTCGCCGCGGAGTTCCTGGCGATGGCGCCCGCGCTCGTCGTGCGCTACTTCCTCGGCGCGGCGCACTACCGCTCGACGATCGACTACCACGACGGGTCGCTCCTCGAGGCCGAGGCGGCCGTCGAGCGCATCGAGTCGTTCCTGACCCGCGCCGACCGCAGGCTCGAGGGCACCCGCTTCGCGGGCTCGGGCGTCGAGCTCGTGCCCGACGCGTTCGCGGAGGCCATGGACGACGACCTCTCGGTGCCGCAAGCGCTCGCCGTGCTGCACGAGACGGTGCGGGCGGCCAACACCGCCCTCGACGACGGCGACCTCGCGGCCGTCGCCCAGGCCCGTGGAACGGTGCTCGCGATGGTCGAGGTGCTCGGCATCAACCCCCTGTCGCCGTCGTGGCGGTCGGAGACGGATGCCCCCGCGCACCGTGCTCTCTCGAGCCTCGTCGACTCGCTCCTCGCCGACCGCTCCGCGGCGCGCGCGGGCAAGGACTTCGCCACTGCCGACCGGATCCGTGATGAACTGGCAGCAGCGGGCATCGTGATCGAGGATGGCCCGAACGGGTCGCATTGGGAGCTGCAGTGAAGAACTCCGGCAACAAGCCGCGCGCGGGAGCCGTGCGCAAGTCGCGCAAGGGACCCCAGGTGGGCTCGGGCGGCCAGGGTCGTCAGGCGCTCGAGGGCCGCGGGCCGACGCCCAAGGCGGAGGACCGCCCGTACCATCCGGCAGGCAAGCGCAAGGCCGCGAAGGAGCGGTACGAGGCATCCGTCGGCGGCCGGAAGAAGGCGACGGAGGGTGCCCGCGCCCCGCGGCCGAAGTCGAAGACCGACGAGTCGGAGATGGTCACCGGTCGCAACTCGGTGCTCGAGGCGCTCCGCGCGCGCATCCCGGCGACGACGCTCTACATCGCCTCCCGGCTCGAGTTCGACGACCGCGTCAAGGAGATCCTGCACATCGCCACCGGCCGTGGCATCCCGGTGCTCGAGGTCATGCGCCCCGAGCTGGACCGGCTCTCCGGGCCGGATTCCGTGCACCAGGGCGTCGCGCTCAAAGTGCCGCCCTACGAGTACGCCCACCCGCTCGAGCTGCTCGACACGGTCATCGGTCGCGGACAGGTTCCGCTGTTCGTCGCGCTCGACGGCATCACCGATCCGCGCAACCTGGGGGCGATCATCCGCTCGGTCGCGGCGTTCGGCGGGCAGGGCGTGATCGTGCCGTCGCGCCGCTCCGTGGGCATGACGGCGTCGGCGTGGAAGACGTCCGCGGGTGCCGCAGCGCGCACCCCGGTCGCCATGGCCGCCAACCTGACCCAGACGGTCAAGGCCTTCAAGGAGCGCGGGGTGTTCGTGCTCGGACTCGACGGCGGAGGGGATGTCTCGCTGCCCAACCTCGAGCTCGCGACCGAGCCCGTGCTCGTCGTCGTGGGCAGCGAGGGCAAGGGCCTCTCGCGGCTCGTCACGGAGAACTGCGACGCGGTCGTGTCGATCCCGATCAGCGCCGCGACGGAGTCGCTCAACGCGGGAATCGCCGCGAGCGTGACGCTCTACGAGATCTCGAAGCTGCGCGCTTCGCGGTAGTTACAGCGCCAGCAGCAACTCGAGATTCTTCGGGCTCCGCTCGAGCGTTCCCGCCTCGATCTGACGGGCGAGTGCCACGGTGTGCGCGTTGTAAGGTGCTGCCTCGCCACGGCGACCGAGCACGTCCACGACGAGTCCGTTCACCTCGGCGACCTCGCCGCGGCGGCCCTTCATCCAGTCCTGCAGCACGGTCGTGCGCGTGTCGGGCAGGGAGTACTTGTCGAGCACCTCGCCGAGGAGGTCCTGCGCGTACTGGTCGGGGCTGGTCACCTGATCGTCGGTGAGCCCGAAGATGGGCACGAGTCGCGAGCCGTCGGCGACGGCGGCTCGTGCCGCCTCCTTGCCGCACTCGATCATGAACTCGTGGACCCCCGGCATCCGCACCGCTTCGGCGAGGGGCACGTCGAGGATCGCGGACGGCACCAGCTCGCCGGCGTTGGCGACGAGCTTCATCCACTTCGAGGAGCGGATGTCGTCGGAGACCTCGACGGTGCCGGCGTGCTTCAGCACCGACTGCACGAGCTCCGCCCGATCGCGCAGCGCCGGGTCGAGGGCGCCGACGGCGAACCACGACCCCGCCACCTCGGTCTGCCTGTTGACGATGCCGGGCTCGAACATGTTCGAGGCCATCTCGATGACCGCCCCGATGGTGCGCTCCCGGCCGACGATCGATGCGACGTCGTCGATCGACATGCCGTTCTGCAGGCCCACCACAAGCCCGTCGTCGGCCAGGAGCGGCTTGATGAGCTCGACGGCCCAGCGGGAGTCGTAGGCCTTGACGAGCAGGAAGACGATGTCGAAGGGCTCGCGGAGCGTCGCCACCTCGCACAAGTGCAGGGCGCGCACCGGGGTGACTTCGGTGTGACTCGGGAACCGCACTTCGATGCCGCGCTCGCGCATCGCCTCGACGTGGGCGGGCCACTGCTCGATGAACGTGACGTCGAGCCCGGCCCGCGTCAGATCCGCTCCGATTCCCGCGCCCTGAGCGCCCGTGCCGACGAATGCGATCTTCACAGCATCACTCCCTTGTGTTCGCTGATACTGTACACGGCGTTCAGTTGAGGTCAACCTAGCGCGCGCCGCAGCGGGGTGACGAGGGAAGGCGACGGCTCGAGCTCCCCGCTCTCGATGCGGTGGGCGATGGAGACGACGGCCGCGTTCACGGGCGTCGGGATGCCCGTGCGCGCGCCCTCGGCGACGACCGTGCCATTGATGTCGTCGACCTCGCTGTGGCGCGACTTCGACCAGTCCTGCAGGACGGTCGTGGTCGCTCCCGGGAGGACGAAGCCGCGGTAGAGCGTGTCGAGGAGGGTCTCCACGACCTCCTCGGGACGCTCGACGTCTTCCGGGGTCAGCCCGAAGATCGGCAGGATCGGATGCCCGAGCGCCCGACCCACGTCGAGCGCTTCCTGCCCGGCCGCGAGCATGACCTCGCGCAGGCCGTCGAGCTCGATCGCGTCGGCCATCGGCAGGCCGACGATCGCCGTCGGCACGAGCACCGTCGAGTTGCTCACGAGCTTCATCCACTTCGTGGCCTCGATCGATTCGACGATCGAGACGGTCCCGGAGTGGCGCAGCAGCGCGGCGACCTCCTCCTCGCGGCCGACCGGGCCGCCGGGGAGGGCGCCCACGGCGAACCATGAGCGGTCGGGCCCGGAGTGACGGTGGACGACACCCGGATCGGTCATCGTCGACGAGATCTCGATCACGGTGCCCATCGTGCGCTCGACCCCGACGACGTCGGCGATCGTGCGCGTCGACATCCCGTTCTGCACGCCGGCGACGAGTCCGTCAGCAGCGAGGTAGGGCTCGATGAGCTGCGCCGCCCAACGCGAGTCGTAGGCCTTCATGAGCATGAGCACGACGTCGAAGGGCTGCTTGAGCGTCGCGACCTCGCACAGGTGCATCGTCCTCGGCTGCACGTGGAGCTCGCGGTCGGGCATGCGGATGCTGAGCCCGGAGGCGCGCATCGCCTCGACGTGGGCGGGCCACTGCTCGACGAGCGTGACATCCAGCCCCGCAGCCGTCAGATCGGCGCCGATGGACGCGCCGTTCGCGCCGGATCCGAGCACAGCGATTCGCATTCCCACTCCTTTGTCGGTGCACAGTTCTACAGCTCGATTGAACACTTTGTGCCGTAGGACTTGTCATTCTGCCAGTTGAGCGGCAGAGTGTGAATCGTCACTGAACATTCTCAACGAGGAGAACAGATGAACGCACCTGCGCCCGAGGACTTCTCGGCGGGCCGTCCCGTCGTATTCCGCAACGGCATCGTCATCACCGTCGACACCCCCGGAGTACTGCACGACGCAGACGTCCTGGTGGTCGGCGACACCATCCAGGCCGTCGGCCCGAAGCTCGCCGTGCCCGAGGGCACGCTCGAGATCGACGCGAGCGGGGGCATCCTGATGCCCGGCATGGTCGACACCCACCCCCACATGTGGCAGACGGCGCTGCGCGGCTACGGCGGCGACTGGGCCCTCAGCCAGTACTTCGTGTTCTACTACCTGCAGCACGGCGAGGTCTTCCGCCCGGAGGACATCTACGCGGGCAACCTGCTGAGCGCGCTCGAGTCCGTCGACACCGGCGTGACGACGACCCTCGACTGGTCGCACGCGCTGCGGACTCCGGAGTACGCGGATGCCGCCCTCCAGGCCTTCGACGAGATCCCGGGCCGCTTCGTGCTCGGCTACGGCAACTACCTCGGAGCCCCGTGGGAGTGGACCGCCGACCCCGCCTTCCGCTCGTGGATCGCCAACTTCAAGCACAGCGACC
This sequence comes from Antiquaquibacter soli, assembly GCF_030580675.1. Taxonomy (GTDB): domain Bacteria; phylum Actinomycetota; class Actinomycetes; order Actinomycetales; family Microbacteriaceae; genus Rhodoglobus; species Rhodoglobus soli. The sequence goes on from NZ_JAUQUB010000005.1 coordinate 32,034, forward strand.
ACCTGGGACTTCAGATCGCGTTCGACGTGCCCGACTCGGAGGACTTCCCCGAGCTCGCCGCGTTCCAGTACGCGCGGGACAACGGCATCCGGGTCACCACGCACGCCGGCGTATGGGGCGCGACGACCGACAACGGCATCTCGCACATGTACGACGCGGGGGTCATGACCGACCAGATCACCTACGTGCACGCGGCGAGCCTCAGCCCCGACAGCTACCACAAGATCGCTGCAACCGGCGGCACGGTATCCGTCGCGACCGAGAGCGAGCAGAGCGCCGGACAGGGCTACCCGTCGACGTGGGAGATCCGCAAGTACGGCATCCCCGCGTCGCTGTCGATGGACACGAGCGTGTGGTGGAGCGCCGACTACTTCTCGGCGATGCGCGCGACGCTCAGCTCCGACCGCTCCCGCGACCACCTCGAGGCCCACCGCAAGGGCGAGACGGTCAACGTCAACCGCATGCGTGCGGAGGACGCCATCTGGATGGCCACCATGGGCGGCGCGAAGTCGCTCGGCATGGAGAGCTCGATCGGCTCCATCACGCCGGGCAAGAAGGCCGACCTGCTGCTCATCAAGAACGACCAGTCGCCGGCGATGACGCCCATCCTCAACCCCACCGCGCACGTCGTCTACCAGGCCGGCACCGCAGACATCCACACCGTGGTCGTCGGCGGCCGCGTGGTCAAGTACGAGGGCACCCGCATCGGCATGGACCTCGCCCCCGTTCGCGACATCGTCGCGAAGTCGGTCGAGTACGTGCGCGGCAAGCTCGGCGAGCAGGCCTGGGAAGAGGGGATGCACCCGCCCCTGAACCCCGACGAGCCCATCGAGAACCCGTACCAGTACACCGAGGACGACTAAGAGCACATGATCCTGCACCTCGCCACCTTCCGCTGGAAGGACGACGTGACCGCGGCCGATGTGGCCGAGCTGACCGACGCGCTGCGCGACATGGCGGCGGGCATCCCGGAGCTGCGCTCCTATGTCTGCGGAGAGAGCCTGCGCTTGCGCCCCGGCGGAGCCGATTTCGGCGTCGCCGCGATCGTCGCGGACGAGGACGGCCTGAACGCCTACCTCGACTCCGCGGCGCACGCGGCGGTGTACGAGCGGCTGCTCGGCCGCATGATCGCGGAGCGGGCGGCGGTGCAGCTGCCGGTCGAGTCGAGCGCGTGGCTGTGATGCGCGCGGGAGTCCTCCACGCGGCGGGCGACCTCCGCGTGGAGGACAAGCCCGTGCCCGTGCCCGGCCCGGGCGAGGTGCTCGTGCGCGTCGCCGTGTGCGGCGTGTGCGGGTCGGATGCGACCGAGTTCGACCGCGGCCCCGTTCTCACGGAGCTCCCCGTCACGCTCGGTCACGAGTTCGCGGGGGTCGTCGAGGCGGTCGGCGAGGGCGTCACCTCGCTCGCGCCCGGTGCCGTCGTCGTCTGCGGCGCGGGCATCTCGTGCGGCGAGTGCAAGCCGTGTCGGCAGGGGCGCACCAACCTGTGCAGGTCCTACCGGACGGCGGGTCTGCAGGTGGACGGAGGGCTCGCCGGGTTCGCGGTCGTGCCGGCGGGCATCCTGCTGGATGTCACGGCCACGGGTCTGCCTCTCGACACCCTCGGCCTCGCCCAGCCCATGGCCATCGCGGTGCACGCCGTGCGCCGCTCGGGGCTGCGCGCGGGCGACGACGCGGTCATCGTCGGCGTCGGCGGGATCGGCGCGTTCGTCACCTTCGCGGCGGCCGCGACCGGGGCGCGCGTGCTCGTCGTCGACCTGAGCGGTGCACGGCTCGAGCTCGCTCAGCGCCTCGGCGCGACCGCGACGTTCCGATCGGGTGACGGCTCGCTCGCCGAGCAGCTCGAGCGGGCGGGGATGGATGCGGATGTCCTGTTCGAGGTGAGCGGCTCGGCCGCCGGGCTCGCGTCCGTGCTGGATGCCGCGAAGCCCGGCGCGACGATCGTGCCGATCGGCATCCAGAAGGCCGACGTGCCGGTTCCGCTCGGAGCCTGGACGCTCCGCGAGTACACGATCATCGGGACGGTCGCCCACGCGGTCGCCGACGACCTGCCGGAGGCTGTCAGGCTTCTCGCCCTGCGGGACGACTGGTCAGACATCGCGGGCGAGGTCGTGCCGCTCGACGACGTCGTCGAGCACGGGCTCCGCCCCCTGCTAGCAGGCGGCGCGAGCCAGATCAAGACCCTCATCGACCCCTGGACCGAGTCGGCTCGACCGGCCGAGCACGCGAGGCACGCATGAAGACCCTCATCACCGACGCCGCCGTCGTCACCATGGACCCGGAGCTCGGGGACTTCGAGCGCGCGAACATCCTCATCGAGGACGGCCGCATCGTCGCCGTCGCGCCGGGGCTCGAGGCCGACGCCGAGCGCATCGACGGGTCCACCAAGATCGCGATGCCGGGCATGGTCGATACCCACCGGCACACCTGGCAGACGGCGCTGCGCGGGATGCTCGCCGACGGCAACATCCCCGACTACCTCCGGGGCATCCGACTGCAGATGGCGCCGCGCTACCGGGCGGTCGACATGTACGCCGGCAACTACGTCGGCGCGCTCGACGCCCTCAACAGCGGAGTCACGACGCTCGTGGACTACTGCCACAACATCCTCGATCCCGAGTGCGCCGACGGCGCGGTGACGGGGCTGCGGGACGCGGGCATCCGCGCGCTCTACGGCCACGGGCTCACGCCGATCACGACGAACACGTGGAGCGAGAGCAAGGGCGGCCAGGAGGGTGCGGTCGACCCCGCGGACCTCGCCACTCGCGCGGCTCTGGCGCGGCGCATCCGCGACGAGTACTTCCCGACCGACTCGGGGCTGCTGCGCTTCGGCATCGCGCCGCAGGAGCTCGCGATCGCGCCGGCTTCGACCGTGCAGGCGGAGTTCGCCCTCGCCCGGGAGCTCGGTGCGCGCATCACCATGCACGCCAACCAGGTCATGGTCCGGCAGCTCTTCAAGGATGTCGAGGTGCTCGCCGAGCACGGACTCCTCGGCGACGACCTGCTGCTCGTGCACTGCACGTTCAACACGGCCGAGGAGTGGGAGCTGCTGCGCGACACCGGCACGATGGTGTCGGTCTGCGCGGAGACCGAGATGCAGATGGGCATGGGCTACCCGGCGATCGCGGAGGTGACCGAGTACACGCGCGGCCCCAGCCTCGGCATCGACTGCGTGAGCGGCTGCGGGGGAGACATGATCTCGCACAGCCGACTCGTGCTGCAGGCCACGCGGTACCGCGCCGACGAGCCCGGCTACCAGGAGTGGAAGGCTCCCCAGGTCATGTCATGGACGACTCGGGATGCCCTGCGCTGGCTCACCGTCAACGGCGCTGCCGCCGCCGGCATGGGCGACGAGATCGGTTCGCTCACCCCGGGCAAGCGAGCGGATCTCGTGCTCCTCGAGATGGGCGGCGTCAGCCAGGCGGGCTGGAACCGCCGCGACCCCGCCGGGGCGATCGTCGCGCAGGCGCACGCGGGCTGCGTGGACACGGTTCTCGTCGAGGGTCGCGTCGTCAAGCGCGGCGGGGAGCTCGTCCACGTGGATGTCGCCGCGGCCCTCCGCGGACTCGAGGAGTCGCACGAGTACTTGCAGCAGCAGATGGACGAGAACGGCGGGTTCATCCCTCAGCCGCCCATCGACATCCCCCTCTACCGGGAGCGCGCCTAGCGCCCTCTCCGACGAATGTTCATTGAGAGTAAACATTATGGTCACTCTCACTTGACACTCGTGCAGTGCCGCTTCTAGCATGGCGATACACACCCAACGCGTCGTGGCGGTCGGTCGACAACCACGTCGCCCACCACCTGGAGTCAACGACGACTATGAGCACTCGCACCCTGCTCCGCGGCGGGACCGTCATCACTTCGGCCTCGGCCGGCGAGGTCCTCCCGGCAACGGACATCCTCATCGGAACCGACGGCACCATCGAGGCCATCGGCCCCGACCTCTCGGCCGCGGACGCCGAGGTCATCGACGTCTCGGGACGCATCGTCCTCCCGGGCTTCGTCGACACCCACCGCCACACCTGGCAGTCGGTCGTGCGCAACGTCGCCTCCGACTGGTCGCTCACCGAGTACCTCGCGGGGCTGCACACCGGCCTCTCGAAGTACTTCCGCCCCGAGGACACCTACACCGGCAACTACCTCGGTGCCCTCGAGGCGCTCGACTCCGGGATCACGACCCTCGTCGACTGGTCGCACAACCTCGCGACCCCCGCCCACGCGGACGCCGCCATCCAGGCCCTCCAGGACACCGGGATGCGCGCCGTCTTCGCCCACGGCGGCGGCTCGAAGCAGTGGGGCGCACCGCTCCCGTCGCCGAACAACCACCCCGAGGATGCCCGTCGCATCCGCGACCAGTACTTCTCCGACAACACGGGCCTCGTCACCATGGCGCTCGCCCTGCGCGGCCCGCAGTTCACGCTCCCCGAGGTCAACAAGCACGACTTCGAACTCGCGAACGACCTCGACCTGCGCGTCACCGTCCACGTCGGCGACGGCTACTGGGGCAAGTCCGGCCCGATCCGCAAGATGAAGGACGACGGACTGCTCTCCGACCGCATCACCTACGTGCACTGCTGCACGCTCGGCGATGACGAGCTCCAGATGATCGCGGACTCGGGCGGCACGGCATCCGTCGCCCCCGACGTCGAGATGCAGATGGGTCACGGCTTCCCTGCGACCGGCCGACTGCTCAAGCACGGCATCCGCCCGACCTTCTCGATCGATGTGTGCAGCTCCAACGGCGGCGACATGTTCGGCACGATGCGCACCGCGATCGGGATGCAGCGGGCCCTCGACAACGCGCCCGCGGTCGAGACCGGCGAGACCATCGAGCGCATCGGGCTGAGCGTCAACGATGTCATCCAGTTCGCCACGATCGACGGAGCGCACGCCGCCGGGCTGGACTCGGTGACCGGCTCGCTCGTCGTCGGCAAGGCCGCCGACATCGTCGTCCTCGACGACCGCTCGCTCGCCCTCACGCCGCTCAACAACCCCATCGGCGCCGTCGTGTACAACTCCCACCCCGGGCTCGTGCGCGACGTGTTCGTCCAGGGCAAGCGGGTCAAGAAGGACGGCCAGCTCGTCGGCGTCGACTTCGCGAAGCTCAAGTCGCAGGCCGAGGCGTCGCGCGACTACATCGTCGGCGAGATGCCCGAGGCGCACCTCGACGGCTCCTGGCACCCCGACCTCGCGACCCAGTCGGCGTGACGGCGATGAGCGAGCAGACGACGACGTCGACCGCCGCACCGCGCACGGCGCCGGCCGACCGCCGCTCGGCGGTGAGCGAGGTGCTGTCCTGGCCGGGCACCCGCGCGCTCATCGCGGTCCTCGCGCTGTTCGCGGTGAGCCCGCTCATCGCGATCGGCAGCGTCAGCCCGACCGCGATCGTCTCGATGCTGCCGTTCGCGGCACTCATCGCCATCGTCGCCGTCGGCCAGACGCTCGTGATCCAGCAGGGCGGACTCGACCTCTCGATCCCGGGAGCCGTCACGCTCGGCGCGCTCATCGCCGCGAAGTTCGGCACGGAGTGGGACCTCGCGACGGCCATCGTCGTCGCGATCGTGGGGACGTCCGTGTTCGGGCTGCTCAGCGGGATCGTCATCGCCTACTTCGGCCTGCCGCCGCTCGTGGTCACCATCGCGAGCAACGCCCTCATGATCGGTGCGGTGCAGGCGATCTCGGGCGGGTTCAGCGAGCAGAGCGCGAAAGCGCTCAGCGACTTCGCACTGAGCAGGCTGTGGGGCATCCCCGTCCTGGCATTCTTCGCCGTCGGGATCGTGATCATCGTGCACATCGTGCTCAAGCTCACGCGGCTCGGCCGGCGCTTCGAGCTCGTCGGCGAGAACCCCCGCAGCGCGGCCAACATCGGCATCTCCACCCGCGGCTACGTGATCTCGTCGTACTGGCTCGCAACGATGCTCGGTGCGACGACGGGAGTGCTGCTCGCCGGCCTCCTCCGGCTGCCGACGCTCACCGCCGGCAACGACTACCTGCTGCCCTCGATCGCCGCCGTCGTGCTCGGCGGCACCGCCCTCACGGGCGGCAAGGGCAGCGTCATCGGCACGGCCCTCGGTGCGCTCTTCCTCGCGCAGCTCGGCCAGCTCGTCCAGACCTTCACGCAGGCCACGGCCGTGCAGAACATCGTCCAGGCGCTCATCATCGGCGTCGGGATCGTCGCCCAGCTCCAGCTGGGCGGCTCCTCCGCGAGGCTCAAGGGCCTCATGCGGAGATCCGCAGTACCCACCCCCAACACCAGCGACTCAATGAGGAGTGAGAAGTGATCCGAATCATGAAGCACCGCCGACTGGCCGTCGCGGCCACGGCGGTCGCCCTGGGCGCGTTCGCGCTCTCGGGCTGTTCGTCCACCAACGCCGGAGGCGGCGAGACGGGCGGCAACAACCTCGAGGCGGACATCGCCGCGGGCTCGGTCGGCACCGTCGACCAGTTCGCCGACATGGCCGACATCTGCGACACCGACGCCGAGGCCGGCAGCATCACGCTCGGCGTCGTCGACGGCGGCGGCACCAACAGCTGGTCCAAGACGGTCCTCGCCGAGATCGAGAGCGAAGCGGCCAAGTGCCCCGCGCTCTCGAAGGTCGACTACGTCGCGGGCAGCTTCGACCTCGAGACGACGACGTCGGGCATCACGAGCCTCGCGGCCAAGGGCACCGACATCATCCTCGTCATCCCCGACGCCGGCCCGGGTGAGGCGCACCTCCCGGCGATCCGCCAGGCCACCCAGGCCGGGTCGATCGTCATCAACTTCGCGTCCGACCCGCAGGGCGAGGCCGGCGTCGACTACCTCGACTACACCGACCAGTCCCCGAAGTTCGTCGGCAAGACGAAGGCCGAGTGGCTCGTCGAGCAGCTCGGCGAGGAGGGCGGCAACGTCGTCTTCTTCGGCGGCCCGGCCGGCGCGCTCGTCTCCACCCAGGAGTTCGAGGGTGTGAGCGAGGTCTTCGCCGACAACCCGCAGATCAACTTCCTGTCGAGCGAGCCGATCGCCACCAACTGGGACCCCGCGCAGGCGCAGCAGGCGATGGCCGGCCTCCTCTCGCAGGGTGAGAAGATCGACGCCGTGATCGCCGACTACGGCGCATCCGCGTCGGGCGTCATCCGCGCCTACGAGGCGGCGGGCATCTCGGTGCCGCTCATCACCACGACCGACGACAACTCGCTGAGCTGCGGCTTCGCCGACCTCAAGGCCGCGAACCCGGCCTACGAGCTCGCGACCGTCTCGAGCCGCACGTGGATCGGCCGCGTCGCCCTCCGCAAGGCCGTCGCCGCGTACCTCGGCGGATCCGACCAGGAGCCGTCGATCTACAACCTGGCCCTCTTCGAGGACTCGACCGGCTCTACCGCCGGCACGGTCACCCCGGAAGAGGCCTGCCTCCCCGACGCGCCGGCGGACGCCACGCCGTCGACGCTGCTCACCCCTGAAGAGATCACCGCTCTCTTCAGCTGATGAATGGAGACCCGACGATGATGGATGCAGCTCTCACCCTGACCGGGATCACGAAGACCTACCCGGGTGTGCGCGCCCTCGATGACGTGAGCGTCTCGGTGGAGCGTGGGAAGGTCCACGCGGTCCTCGGCGAGAACGGTGCGGGCAAGTCCACCCTCGTCGGGATCGCCGCAGGGTCGGTCGTGCCCGATTCGGGCACGATCGGCCTTGGCGGCGAGCAGTTCGCGCGCATCCAGCCGCGCGCGGCTCGCGAGCGGGGACTCGCGATCGTGTACCAGATCCCCGCCCTCGCCCCCTCGCTCACGGTGCTCGACGCCGTGCTGCTCCTCCTGCCCGAGTCGAAGCGGCCGAAGCGCCGCGGGGCGGGGGAGTGGCTCACCCGCCACTTCGAGAAGCTCGGCCTGCGCATCGACCCGGCGGCCACGATCTCGTCGCTCTCGCTGCGCGAGGCCCACCTCATCGAGATCGCGGCGGCACTCGCATCCGAGCCGTCCGTGCTCGTGCTCGACGAGCCCACCGAGGCGCTCGGCCCGGAGGAGACACGCTGGCTCTTCGACCGCATCGAGGAGCTGCTGGCCCAGGATGTCGCGATCGTGTACATCACGCACCGCATCCCCGAGGTCGTGGAGATCGCCACCGACCTCACCGTGCTCCGCGACGGCAAGGTGGTCGGTCGCGGCGTCGTCGCCGACTACACCGAGGACCAGATCGTCGAGCTCATCGTCGGCCGGTCTCTCGAGACCACGTTCCCTGACAAGGCCGCGAACGCCCCCGAGGACGAGCCGCTGCTCGAAGTGCTCGAGCTGTCCGGCCCCGGCTTCTCGAACATCTCCCTCTCGCTGCTGCCCGGCCAGATCATCGGCCTCGCGGGAGTCGAGGGCAACGGCCAGCGCGAATTCCTCCGCGCTCTCGGCGGGCACGGCTCGACCTCGGGCAGGATGCTCGTGCGCGGCGAGGAGGTCTCGCTCCGCAACCCCAGATCGACTACTCGCGCGGGCGTCGCCTTCCTTCCCGGTGACCGCATCGGCAAGGCCATGTTCGGCAAGATGTCGGTGCGCGAGAACGTCATGGCCCCGTCGATCGACGAGGCCATGCCGACCGGGTTCGCCGACCGGCGCCGCGAGTACCGGATGACCCGCGAAGCGGTCGACGGCCTCGCGGTCAAGACCCCCACCCTCGAGACCCCCGTCATGGCACTGTCCGGCGGCAGCCAGCAGAAGGTGCTGCTCGCCCGCGCCCGCCTCGGGAACCCGCGCGTGCTGCTCGTCGAGGACCCCACCCAGGGCGTCGACGCGGGAGCCCGCGTCGAGATCTACGCCTTCCTGCGCGCGCTCGCCGACTCCGGCGTAGCCGTCGTCGTGCTCTCGACCGACGCCGTCGAGCTCGAGGGGCTGTGCGACCGCGTGATCGTCTTCTCTCGCGGCCAGGTGCAGGCGACCCTCACGGGGACGGATGTCACCGAGCGCGCCATCACGGGCGCCGCCGTGCTCTCCACCACGGGCTCCGTGCGCACCGTCGACGCGGTGCCGTCGCGGAAGCGCCGCATCCCGCCCGCCCTCCGCGGGGAGGTGCAAGCCGGGGTGCTCGTGTTCCTCACGATCGCCCTCGGCATCGCGACGACGTTCGTCTCCAGCGCGTTCGTCAGCCCCCTCAACATCAGCCAGCTGCTCGCGGGCGCCTCGGTGATCATCCTCGTCGGCCTCGCCCAGCTCCTCGTCGTCATGACGGGCGGCATCGACCTGAGCGTCGGGTCGGTGATCGCGCTCTCGACGGTCGTGATCTCGTTCTTCGGCCAGGGCGGCCCGGGCTACTTCGCGCTCGGCGTCGCGCTCACGATCGCCGTCGGACTCGGCGTGGGCCTCGTCAACGGCCTGCTCGTCACGCGGCTCTCACTGCCGCCGGTCATCGCGACGCTCGTCACGTCGATCGCGATCGTGGGCGTCGCCCAGGTGCTGCGCCCGAGCCCGGGCGGGTCCGCGACCGGCGACATCATGACCGCCATCGGCACGACGATCGGCGGCGTGCCCCTCGTGCTGGTCGTCGCTGTCGTCGTGTCGGTGCTCATCTGGTTCATCATCCAGCGCACCGGCCTCGGTCGCGGCTTCCGGGCCGCCGGTTCCGACCCGGTGAAGGCGAATCGGATGGGCGTGAGCGTGCCGCGGATGCGCCTCTACGCCGCTCTCGCGGCGGGAGTGCTCGCGGCCCTCGCCGGCCTCGTGCTCTACACCCGCACCGGCATCGGCGACGCGAACACGGGCCAGGCGCTCACCCTGACGTCGGTGACGGCCATCGTCATCGCCGGCGCGAGCATCTTCGGCGGCTCGGGCTCGGCCATCGCGGTCGCTGCGGCGGGCCTCCTGCTGCAGACCATCACGAACGCCCTGTCCTACCTCGGACTGAGCCTGTCGTGGCAGTACTGGCTGCAGGGCGCGTTCGTGCTCATCGCGGCGGTCATCCCGATGATCGCGCGCTACCGGCGCCGAGCCCGGGAGATCGAGTGAGCGCCGGGCGGCGCCCCGGTCGCTCAGCCGTGCAGCTCGTCCATCGCCCGCAGCACGTCGACCGCGGACGACAGCGGCGCGCCCTTCGCGGAGTCGCCGCCGGGAGCCGTCGGCATAGCCTGGTTCTGCTGGCGGCGGCCCACCACGAACCAGATGCCGCGGGCGACGGTCGTCCCGTTGTTGGAGTACAGGTGCGGCCGCACCGAGTCGAACTGGAGCGAGTCGCCGGGGCCGAGCACGTGAGTGTCGAAGTCCAGCTGGAGGGTCAGCTCGCCCTCGAGGATGTACGCGTACTCGATGCCCGAGTGGCGCATGAGCTTTCCCTCGATGGAGCTGGATGCTCCGGGGTCGTAGCTCACGAGGAGAGCATCCGCCGGCCCGCCCTCGCCGACGGCGAGGCGCTCCCAGTGGACTCCGTTCTCCATCTCGAGCACGGGGTTCTCGCTCCCGCGCTGGACGGCAGGGAGCACAGGCCCGGTGTGACCGAACAGGGGCGCCGACTGGCCCGGCGCGGGGGTGACCCCGAGGAGCTCGTCCATGGAGACGCCGAGGTGGTTGACCATCGCGTAGAGCGTCGAGACGGAGGGCTGCGTCTTGCCGGTCTCCACTTGGGAGATGAGGCTCGCGGAGACGCCGAGGGCTTGCGCCATGCTGCGGAGGCTCAGCCCCCGCTGCATCCGCGCATCCCGCAAGCGTGCGCCGATATCCTCCGCCGTCATTCTGTCTCCCGCCATCGTGGGGTCGTCATTGACCCGACCGTTCACCAAGTATCCAGCACCGGCGCACAGATCCTCGACATTGTCGCGGTAGCCTCGGTGCGACCGTTTATCTCTACTAAACACCATTCTGTCTCACTGAACGATACGCAACGCGTATTCGGGGGAGGTCACTCATGAGGAACACCGGCACGACGGGCACCAACGGCGTCGACTGGGAGGAGCGCGTCGACTTCGAGCGTCTCCGCCGGGAGCGGCTCGCGAGACTGCGCGCCGAGCTCGAGATCTCCGAGCTCGGAGCCGTGCTCGCCTTCGACTTCTCCAACATCCGCTATATGACCGCCACCCACATCGGCACGTGGGCGATGGACAAGCTCATCCGGTTCAGCCTCCTGACCCGCCAGAGCGACCCGATCTCGTGGGACTTCGGCTCCGCAGCGAAGCACCACAAGCTCTACAACCCGTGGCTCGACGTCACGAGCATGGAGATGGACGCGGACCCGAACGCCCCCCACGAGGGCGCCCTTCGGCCCCGGCTCGAGAGCGGCGCCCGCGCCGGCATCTCCACCCTGCGCGGCGCGTTCTCGCCCGACGCCGAGATCGCCGAAGGGGTCGCCCTCAAGATCAAGCGCGAGCTCGAGAAGTTCGGCGTGGCCGACCAGCCGCTGGGCGTCGACGTGATCGAGCTGCCGATCCTGTTCGCGCTGCAGAAGCTCGGCATCCAGGTCGTCGACGGCCAGCAGCTGTTCATGGAGGCCCGGCGCATCAAGACCTACGACGAGATCCGGTTGCTGACGCAGGCGGCGTCGATGGTGGATGCCGCGTACGAGGAGCTCTACCGGTTCCTCCGCCCGGGCGTGCGCGAGAACGAGGCCGTCGGCGTCGTCGCCAAGACGCTCTACGACCTCGGCTCGGAGTACGTCGAGGGCGTCAACGCGATCTCGGGGGAGCGCTGCTCGCCGCACCCCCACGTGTTCTCCGACCGCCTCATCCGGCCCGGCGACCCCGCGTTCTTCGACATCCTGCACAGCTTCAACGGGTACCGCACGTGCTACTACCGCACCTTCGCGGTCGGCTCGGCGAGCTCCGCCCAGCGCGACGCCTACACCCGCGCCCGCGAGTACATGGACCGCGCGATCGCCCTCGTGAAGCCGGGTGCGACCACTGCGGACATCGTCAAGGTGTGGCCGACCGCGCAGGAGTTCGGTTTCGCGGATGAGGAAGCCGCCTTCGCCCTGCAGTACGGTCACGGTGTCGGACTGTCGATCTGGGAGAAGCCGATCTTCTCGAGGCTCGTCTCCCTCGACCACCCCGAGGAGCTCAAGGAGGGCATGGTGTTCGCGCTCGAGACCTATTGGCCGTCCGCGGACGGCTGGGGTGCCGCGCGCATCGAGGAGGAGGTCGTCGTGACCGCCGACGGGTGCGAGGTCATCACCAAGTTCCCCGCCGAGGAGCTCATCGTCGCCGGGCGCCGGTACTACACGATCGACGGTCCCCTCAACCTCGAGCGCGACTCCCAGTCGCACCTCAACACGACGTGGGGGCGCGGGGAGGCGTGAGCGTGATCGGATTCCTCGGACTCGGCTCGATGGGCTCGGCGATGGCCGGGCGCCTTGTCGAGACCGGGCACGACGTGCTCGCGTGGAACCGCAGTGCCGGGCCCGCCGAGGCGATCGCCGGGGCATCCGTCGCCGCGACCGCCGCCGAGGCGCTCGCCCAACCGGTCTCGTTCTCGATGCTCGCCAACGACGAGGCCGCGGATGCCGTGCTCTCCGTCGAGGCGATCGGCGACGCACCGGGGCGCATCCACGTCAACACGGCGTCGATCAGCATGCGGCTCGCGGGAGTGCTCCAGGAGCGCTTCGAGTCGGCGGGAGTGCGCTACGTCGCCGCCCCCGTGCTCGGGCGCCCGCCGGTCGCGGCGGCGGGTCGGCTGAACATCCTCGCCGCCGGCAAGCCCGACGACGTGGATGCCGTGCTCCCGCACCTCGAGGCGCTCAGCGCCCGGGTCTGGAGGCTCGGCGAGAAGCCGCCGATGGCGAACGCCGTCAAGATCGCGGTGAACTACAACATCATCCACGCGCTCGAGGCGATCGGGGAGTCCGTCGCCCTCGTCGAGCGGCAGGGTATCGACGCCGCCGAGTTCACGGACTTGCTGTCGAGCACGCTCTTCGGCGGTGTCGTGTACGAGGGCTACGGGCGCATCATCGCCGAAGAGAAGTACGTGCCGCCGGGCTTCACCGTCACCCTCGGCCTCAAGGACCTCTCGCTCGCCGAGGAGATCGCCGAGGCGGGCGGCGTCACGCTGCCCACGGCCCCCGCGCTGCGCTCGGTGTTCGAGCGGACCCTCGCCGAGCCATCCCTCGCCGACGCCGACTGGGCCGCGATCGCCGAAGTCGCCCGGCGCGACCTGAGCTGAACCAACCACCCACCTGCAAGGAGGCAGCAGTGACTGACCGCACCATCCTCGTCGTCGGCGGCACCTCGGGCATCGGCCTCGAGATCGCCCGCGACACCATCGCCCGCGGCGACTCCGTCGTGCTCACCGGTCGCGACCAGGCCCACGCCGACGAGGTCGCGGCGTCGCTCGGCGACCGCGCCACGGGAGTGGCGCTCGACATCTCCGAGCCGGAGGCGATCGCCGGCCACCTCGCCGGGGTCGGCCGCATCCACGGCTTGGTGCTCGCCGCAATCGAGCGCGACGCGAACAGCGTGCGCGAGTACAGCATCGAGCGCGCACGGCGGCTCGTGACCCTCAAGCTCGTGGGCTACACGGAGGTCATCCACACGATGCTCGACCGCCTCGACCCGACCGTCGACACCGGCATCGTGCTCTTCGGCGGCCGCGCGAAGGACCTGCCCTACCCGGGTTCGACGACGGTCTCCACCATCAACGGCGGAGTCGAGGGCCTCACGATGACGCTCGCGCTCGAACTCGCCCCCATCCGCGTCAACGCCCTGCACCCCGGCATCATCGGCGACAGCCCGTTCTGGGCGAGCAAGCCCGAGGGAGTGCTCGACGGCTACAAGTCACGTACGCCGGGCGGCGAGCTCGCGACGATGGCGGACGTCGTGGATGCCACGCAGTTCCTGCTCCGCAACCGCGGCATCTCCGGCACGAGCATCGCGATCGACCGCGGGTGGCGCATCACCTGATCGCGTTCGCTCGCGAGTTGCGAGTTCCGCACCTTCGTGGGGCCGGGGTCCCGCGCGGAAGCTGCGTAACCCGCAACTCAGTGCACGGCCACAGTCTTCCAGGGTCGAGTTGCGAGTTCCGCACCTTCGTGGCGCCCGGATCCCGGGCGGAAGCTGCGGAACTCGCAACTCGCGGACGCGTCAGGCTTTCCAGACCGACTTCGCGTTGGTGAACTCGCGGATGCCCTCCACCGAGAGCTCGCGACCGAGGCCCGAGTCCTTCGTGCCACCGAAGGGCACCTGCGGGTACGAGATCGACATACCGTTGACGAACACCGCCCCCGCGTCGAGGCCCGCGATCGCGCGGCGCTCCTCGTCGGCATCCTGCGTCCACACCGCCGAGCTCAGCCCGAACGTCGTGTCGTTCGCGATCTCGAGCGCCTCCTCGAGGGATGACGCGCGGAACACCGTCGCCACCGGGCCGAACGCCTCCTCGGCGTAGAGCCGCATCGCCTTCGTCACCCCCGTGACCACCGTCGGCGGGTAGAACCAGCCGGGTCCCTCGGGCACGGTGCCGCCCGTCGTCGCGACGGCGCCCTGAGCGAGCGCGTCGGACACGAGCTCGGCGACCTCGTCGCGGCCCGAGCTCGTCGCGAGCGGGCCGACGTCGGTCGCGTCATCCCGGGGGTCCCCGACGACGAGCGCGGCCATCGCGGCGGTGAAGCGCTCTACGAACGCGTCGTAGACGTCCTCGTGCACGATGAAGCGCTTGGCGTTGATGCACGCCTGGCCGTTGTTGCTCGTGCGGGCCGTCACGGCGGTCGCGACCGCGGCATCCAGGTCCGCGCTGGGGAGGACGAGGAAGGGGTCCGACCCGCCGAGCTCGAGCACGACGTGCTTCACCTCGGAGCCGGCGATGGATGCCACGGACCGCCCCGCAGGCTCGGAGCCGGTGAGCGTCGCCGCCACCACGCGGCGGTCGCGCAGCACGCCCTCGACCTCGCGCGCCCCGATGAGCAGAGTGTTGAACGACCCCGCCGGGAACCCGCCGCGCTCGAAGATCGCGTCGAGGTAGAGCGCGGCCTGCGGCACGTTCGAGGCGTGCTTGAGCAGCACCGTATTGCCCGCCATGAGCGCGGGAGCGGCGAAGCGGATGACCTGCCACAGCGGGTAGTTCCACGGCATGACGGCGAGCACGACGCCGATCGGCTCGTAGACCGTGTACGCGCGAGAGGCGTTCACCGCCGCGGCATCCAGCTCGCGGCCGGTGAGGAACTCTTCGGCGTGCTCGGCGTAGTAGCGCAGGTTGGTGGCCGACTTGCGGACCTCGGCGCGCGATTGCGCGAGGGTCTTGCCCATCTCGAGGGTCAGCATCGCGGCCGTCTCCTCGACCTCGGCGTCCATGAGGTCGGCGGCGGCGCGCATCCACGCGGCGCGCTCCGCGAAGGTCGTCGAGCGCAGGGCGCGGTACGCCTCGTGCGACTGCGCGATGCGCCGCTCGATCTCGTCGGCGTCGTGCGGCTCGAACTCGGCGACGGTCTCGCCCGTGGTCGGGTCGATCGTGGCGATGGGCATGGTGTTCCTTGTCTCGAAGCGGGGCTAGTCGGAGAAGACTTCGGGGTGGCGAGCGAGCTCCAGTCGGGTGCGACGGATGTGGCCGGTCAACACGCGCTCGGCATCCTCGGCGTCGCGGCGGCGCAGCGCCGACACGAGCAGGTGGTGCTCGAAGTGCACGCTGCGGTCGTCGGAGCCGCGCACGCGCATGAACGCGCGGCGGTAGTGCTGGGTGCGGTTCCACAGCTGCAGCACGGTGTCGCCGAGCACGCTCGTCTCCGCGACCGCGTAGCTCGACAGGTGGAACTCGCGGTCGAGTCCGATGAACTCCTCGAGGTCGTCGGTGGCCTCCATCGCGGCGGCGAGCCGGTCGAGCTCGTCGATCTGGCCCTCGCTCAGCAGCGGCACGTTGTAGCGCAGCAGCAGCGGCTCGATCCGCTCGCGGATCTGGTACATCTCCTCGCACTCCGCGAGGCTCAGCCGCGACACCCACGCGCCCGTGTTGGCGACGAGCGTGACGAGGCCCTCGCCCTCGAGCATCCGCAGCGCCTCGCGCACGGGCAGACGACTGGCGCCGTGGCGGTCGGCGAGGTCCTCCTGACGGATGCGCGCTCCCGGCTCGAACTCGCCGGCGAGGATGGACCGGCGCAGGTCGTCGGCGATGCGGGTACCGGCGGCGCCGTGCGGCGCGGGCGTGGCGGTCATGGTCACTATTGTGCGGCCCCGCCCTCGGCCGGGGGCACCGGCTCGGCCGGGTGCGCCGGGTGCCAGAGCTTCACCGGCGCATCGGCCTCGTACGCCTTGCCGCCGGGGAAGCTCACGAGCTCGAACTGCATGCCCCACGGGCTCCGGAAGTACACCCAGCGCTGGCCGAGCGCGGGGCCCGCGCTCGCGGTGGGGGCACCCATGATCTCGACACCGTGCGCGCGGAGGTGCTCGAGTGCGGCATCCATGTCGTCCACGTAGAGCGCGAGGTGGTGCCCGCCGATGTCGCTGTTGCGCGGCTGGGGCGCCTGCCCGTCGGCCGAGTCGTACTTGAAGGTCTCGATGTTGCTGCCGTTGCCGAGGCGGTAGAAGCGGATCTCGCGGATGACCGTGCGCGGGTGGACGCCGAGGTGGATGCTCATCCACTCGTCATCGGACTGCTTCGGGCCGAGCGTGTAGATGTGCTGCGCCCCGAGCACCTCGATGAGGAACGCCTCCGCCTCGTCGAGGTCGGGGACCGTGATGCCGATGTGGTCGATGCCTCGCATTCCGGGGATGGCCATGGCGACTCCTTCGTCTATTGGATACAGTCTCTCCCAAAAGTCGGGCAAAAGCCAGGACACCGCCCCGCCCAAGGATTGTATTGGAAACAATCTGGGGGTATCGTGCTCGACATGGCACGACAACGACGTCTCAGCACCGGTGTGGACTGGATCGAGCTCACCACCACGCCCGCCGACTGGAAGGCCGCCGATCCGGCGCTCCTCGGCACGATGCTCACGCAGCTCCACCTCATCCGTGCCTTCGAGGAGACCGTGCTCGAGCTCGCCGGGGAGGGCCTCGTCCACGGACCCGCCCACTCGAGCATCGGGCAGGAGGGCGGCGCGGTCGGATCGATCGTCGGGTTGCGGTCGACGGATGCCGTCAACGGTTCCCACCGCGGACACCACCAGTTCCTCGCCAAGGCCATCACCCACGTCTCCGGCGGCGCTCTCGACCCTTCCGCGCCGTTCGACGCGCGCGTTCAGGAAGTGCTGCAGCGCAGCCTCGCCGAGATCCTCGGCCTCGCCCAGGGGTACTGCCGGGGTCGCGGCGGCTCGATGCACCTGCAGTGGTTCGAGGCGGGAGCGCTGGGCACCAACGCGATCGTCGGCGGCGGCGCCCCCGCCGCGACCGGCAACGCGTGGGCGCAGAAGCACTCCGGCACGACCGACCTCACCATCAACTACTTCGGCGACGGCGCGAGCCAGATCGGCTCCGTGCTGGAGTCGATGAACCTCGCGGCGACGTGGCAGCTGCCGGTGTGCTTCTTCATCGAGAACAACCTCTACGCCGTGGCCACCAACGCGTCGGAGATCAGCGCGGACGGCCGCTTCTCCGTGCGCGGGCAGGGCTTCAGCATCCCTGCGTGGCGCGTCGACGGCATGAACCCCCTCGCCGTGCACCTCGCCATGGAGCAGGCGGCCGAACGGATGCGCGCCGGCGACGGCCCCACCATCATCGAAGCCGAGGTCTACCGCTTCTTCCACCAGAACGGCCCCTACCCGGGCAGCGCATTCGGCTACCGCACCAAGGAGGAGGAGGCCGCGTGGCGTGCCCGCGACCCCCTCGACCGGCAGGCGAAGGAGATGATCGCCCTCGGACTCATCAGTGAGGAGCAGGTCGCCGATCTCCGCGCCCGCGCCCAGGCGGCGATGACCGCGGCAGCGGGGGAGCTGCTCGAGGCCGACCCCGAGGCCGAGGGGAAGCGCCGCATCCGCCCCGACCTCTGGCCCGACCCGGGATTCGTCAACGTCGGGGTGCGCGGGGATGCGAGCGAGCTCGAGTCCCTCACCGTGGCCGACCCGGTGGAGTACACGGGCGCCTGGCGCGACACGAAGTTCGTCGAGGCCGTCTCGGGCGTCATGGACCGCCGCATGGCCCAGGACGATCGCATCGTCGTGCTCGGTGAGGACGTGCACCGCCTCGGCGGCGGCACGAACGGCGCCACGAAGGGACTCGCCGCGAAGTACGGGCCCGGGCGCATCCTCGGCACTCCGATCAGCGAGAACGCGTTCACCGGGCTCGCGGAGGGACTCGCCCTCGACGGGCGCTACCGTCCCGTCGTCGAGTTCATGTACCCGGACTTCATGTGGGTCGCTGCCGACCAGGTCTTCAACCAGATCGGCAAGGCGCGGCACATGTTCGGCGGCGACAACCCCGTGCCGCTCGTGCTGCGCACCAAGGTCGCGATGGGCTCGGGCTACGGCTCGCAGCACCTCATGGACCCCGCAGGCATCTTCGCCACGAGTCCGGGCTGGCGCATCGTCGCCCCCTCGACGGCCGCCGACTACGTGGGCCTCATGAACGCGGCCCTCGCCCTGCAGGACCCGGTGCTCGTCATCGAGCACGTCGACCTGTACGGCACCGCCGACCGCGTGCCCGAGGGCGACCTCGACTACATCCTGCCGCCGGGCCGCGCGGCCGTGCGGCGGAGCGGGTCGGATGTCACGGTCATCTCCTACCTCTCGATGGTCCGCCACGCGGCAGAGGCCATCGAGCAGACCGGCATCGACGCGGAGCTCATCGACCTGCGGTGGCTCGACCGGGCCTCGATCGACTGGGAGACCATCGGCGAGAGCATCCGCAAGACCAACGCCGTGCTGATCGTCGAGCAGGGCGCGCAGGGCACCTCATACGGGGCGTGGCTCTCCGACGAGATCCAGCGCCGGTTCTTCGACTGGCTTGACCAGCCGATCGAGCGCGTCACGGGAGCGGAGGCGAGCCCGAGCATCTCGAAGGTGCTCGAGCGCGCGGCGATCGCGCGGACCGAGGAGGTCGTCGCCGGGCTCGAGCGCGTGCGCGCCGGGATGGGAGCGCGCTGATGGCCACCGTCATCCGGATGCCCGAGGTGCTCGCCGGGGCCTCGGAGGCCGCGATCCAGTCGTGGCTCGTCGAGCCCGGGCAGGACCTCTCCGTCGGCACGCCGCTCGCCGAGATCGAGACCGAGAAGGCCGTCGTCGAGTACGCCGCCGAGACCGGTGGCACCGTTCTCAAGCTCCTCCTCGAGGAGGGGGTCTCCGCGAAGGTGGGCGACCCGATCGCGGTCGTCGGGGCGCCCGGCGAGTCCGCGGATGACGCGGCGCCTGCAGCCCCCGCCGCGGTGCCCGCCGCCCCGGAGCCCGCCGCGGCACCCGCATCCCCATCTATTTCCGCTTCTCCGGAGCCGGCGGCCGCACCCGCCCCGGCCCCGGAGACCTCTGCCCCGGTCTCGGTTTCTCCCGAGCCCGGCGATCACGCGCGCCGCTTCGCAAGCCCGCTCGTGCGCCGTTTGGCTCGCGAGCGCGGGCTCGACCTCGCGCGCATCACGGGCACCGGCCCGGGCGGGCGGATCGTGCGGCGGGACCTCGACGGAGTGGACGCTGCCGCCGCATCCACCGCTCCGGAGCCCACCCCCGGAGAAACGACCACGCCGGCGGTCGCCTCGGGCGAAACGCAGCTCGTGCCGCACACCGCCATGCGGCGGGCCATCGCGCGGCGGCTCACCGAGAGCAAGTCGACGGTGCCGCACTTCTACCTCGTCGCCGACTGCCGCGTCGACCGTCTCCTCGCGCTGCGAGCAGAGATCAACGAGAGCGCCCCGACGAAGATCTCCGTCAACGACTTCGTGCTCAAGGCGGCGGCCGCGGCGTTCCTCGCGGTTCCCGAGGCGAACGCCACGTGGGGTGAGCAGGCCGTGACCCGCTACTCGACGGTCGACATGTCGGTCGCCGTCGCCATCGAGGGCGGTCTCGTCACCCCGGTGCTGCGCTCGGTCGAGTCGCTCACGCTCGGCGAGATCGCGCGCTCCGTCGCCGACCTGGCTGAGCGGTCGCGCGCCGGCAAGCTGCGGCAGCACGAGCTCGAGGGCGGCAGCTTCGCCGTCTCGAATCTTGGCATGTACGGCATCACCGAGTTCTCGGCGATCATCAACCCGCCGCAGTCGGCGATCCTCGCGGTGGGCCGCGCTCGGCCCGAGGCGGTCGTGGTCGACGGCGCGATCGAGGTCGCGACGGTCATGACGGTCACCCTCTCGGCCGACCACCGCGTGCTCGACGGTGCCCTCGCCGCCCAGTGGTTGGCCGCGTTCGTGAAGAACATCGAGAACCCGCTCGGGATGCTCGTCTGAAGCCCGGCGGGCCCGGCTGGTCCGTTGCCGGGCTCGTCGTCAGACCGGGTCCTGACGCGACTCAGACCTTCGAGCGCCAGTCGTCCTCGTCGTCGAGGACGTCCACCGGCGCCGTGAAGGTGCCCGTCGGCGGGTTGATGATGGTCGCCTCGTCGCGACGGTGGCGCAGCACCGTGTCGATGTAGCTCGTCATCGCCTCCGCAAGGGGGACGTCGCGGCCGGAGTCCTGGGAGAGGTACCACCGGTGCTCGAGAAGCTGGTGGAAGATCTCCGCCGGCTCGAGCTTGCCGCGCAGCTCCTTCGGGATGGCGCGGATGACCGGCTCGAATACCCGAGCGGTCCACTCGTGCGCCACGACCTCCTCGTCGACGTCCTGCTTGTCGAAGGCGAGGCGGTAGGCGTCCAGGTCGTTGAGGAGGCGGCGGGCCTGGTTCTCCTGGGCGTCCAGGCCGGTGAGCCGCAGCAGTCGCCGCGAGTGGTGCCCGGCATCCACCACCTTTGGCTGGATGCGCACCTGGGTGCCGGTCTCGTCGGTGCGGATCGCGAGCTCCTCGATGTCGAAGCCGAGCTCGTTGAGGCGCTCGACCCTCTGGTTGATGCGCCAGCGCTCCGACGAGTCGAAGACCTCGGTTCCCGTGAGCTCCTTCCAGAGGCTGCGGTACTTCTCGACGATCCCGTCGCTGATCGCGACCGGGTCGATGTCCTCGTCGAGGCGACCGCCAGCCTGGAGGTCGAGCAGCTCGCCGGCGATGTTGACGCGAGCGATCTCGAGGTCGTTCTCGCGCTGCCCGTTCGAGAGCCCGTCGTAGAGCTGGCCGGTCTCGGCATCGACGAGGTAGGCGGCGAAGGCGCCGGCGTCGCGGCGGAAGAGGGTGTTGGAGAGCGAGACATCCCCCCAGAAGAAGCCGACCACGTGAAGGCGCACGAGGAGCACGGCGAGGGCGTCGACGAGTCGGGTCGCCGTCTCCGGCCGAAGCGACTGGGAGTAGATCGCCCGATAGGGCAGCGAGAAGCGCAAATGCCGCGTGACGAGCACCGACTCGAGCGGCTCACCCGTCGCGGACGTGCGGTTGGTGATGACGGCGACCGGGTCGACGCAGGGGATGTCGAGCCGTTGGAGCGTGCGGAGCATGTCGTACTCGCGCTTGGCGAGCTCCGCGGATGTCTCCTTGATGGCCACCACGTAGCCGCTGAGGTTCACGAACCGCACCACATGGCGCGAGATGCCCTTGGGGAGGGCGGCGATCGTCTCCTCCGGCCACAGCTCGAGGGGGAGCGCCCACGGCAGGTCCAGCAGCCCCGGGTCGACGGTCGCGGCGGTGATGTTGAGTGATCCGCTCATGGTTCTCCTGACAAAACGATCGGGCCTGCCGAGACTACTCGACAGGCCCGATCAGGCGTTGATGCAGCGACTAGCTGGCGACGACGGCCTTCTTGTTGAGGCGCTCGCCCGACTCGGAGTCGAACGCGTGGATGTGGTTCGGCTCCGGCGTGATGACGACCTTGTCGCCCGCGTTCGGGTGGTTGCGGCCGTCGACGCGCGCGACGATGTCGACGCGGTTGCCGTCGATCTCGGTGTGCCCGTACAGGTAGCCGTCGGCGCCGAGCTCCTCGACGACGTCGACCTCGACCGGGAGGCCCTGGCCGGAGGTCGCGACCTTGACGTCCTCGGGACGCACGCCGATGGTGACCTTCTTGGCGCTCGTCGCGCCGAGGGTGTCGCGGTCGACCTTCGCGGTCGCGGTGCCGAACTTGAGCCCGCCGTCGACGATGTCGGCGTCGAACAGGTTCATGGCGGGGCTGCCGATGAAGCCGGCGACGAAGACGTTCTTCGGGGCCTCGTACAGGTCGCGCGGGGTGCCGACCTGCTGGAGCACGCCGTCCTTGAGGACCGCGATGCGGTCGCCCATGGTGAGCGCCTCGGTCTGGTCGTGCGTGACGTAGACGGTGGTGACGCCGAGGCGGCGCTGGAGCGACGCGATCTGCGTACGGGTCTGGACGCGGAGCTTGGCGTCAAGGTTCGACAGCGGCTCGTCCATGAGGAACACCTGCGGCTGGCGCACGATGGCGCGGCCCATGGCGACGCGCTGGCGCTGACCGCCCGAGAGGGCCTTCGGCTTGCGGCTGAGGTAGGGCTCGAGGTCGAGGAGCTTCGCAGCCTCGAGAACGCGAGCAGCGCGCTCCTCCTTGTTGACACCGGCGATCTTGAGCGCGAAGCCCATGTTCTCGGCGACGGTCATGTGCGGGTACAGCGCGTAGTTCTGGAACACCATCGCGATGTCGCGGTCCTTCGGCGGCACGTCGGTGACGTCGCGGTCGCCGATGAGGATGCGGCCGTCGTTGACCTCTTCGAGGCCGGCGAGCATGCGCAGGGTGGTCGACTTGCCACAACCCGACGGGCCGACGAGGACGAGGAACTCGCCGTCGGCGACCTCCAGGTCGATCTGGTCGACGGCGGCTCGGGTGGAACCCGGGTAGAGACGGGTTGCCTTGTCGAAAGTGACAGATGCCATGGTTGTACTAACTCCTTCACCGGCAGGTACGTGCCGGACGATCCGTAGTGAATGGATGCGGTGACAGAAGCCACCACGCACCAGTATGTCACTTCCCGCGAGCCCGTGGCGGTTGGTCAATTCCCAGCCACCTCTCCTAGAATTTCTCAGGCATGCGCCCCGCCGGCGCCCACGAATCATCAGGCACAGCCGCCACCATCCCGAATGAGGTCCGAGTGAGCTACTCGAACGAGTCCCGGCTCAGCAAGAACGAGAAGCGCGAAGCGGCGCGAGAGAAGGCCCGCCTCCTGCGCGAGGAGCAGAAGAAGAAGGACAAGCGCACCCGCCTGCTTCTCCAGGGCGGGATCATCCTCGCCTCGCTCGCCATCATCGCCGTCGTGGCTCTCGTCATCGTCAACTCGATCAGGCCGGCCGGCCCGGGCCCGCTCAATATGGCGAGCGACGGCATCCAGATCGGCGAAGGCTTCGTGGCGACCGAGACGCCCGCACTGCAGCCGGGCGAGGACCCGATCCCGAACGAGCGCGCCGACGGCGAGCTCAACATCACGATGTTCGTCGACTACCTGTGCCCGATCTGCGGCCAGTTCGAGGCGACCAACGGCGACTACATCTCGAGCCTCCTCGAGAACGGCGGCACGACGGTCGACATCCACCCGATCTCGATCCTCGACCGGCTCTCGCAGGGCACCAAGTACTCGACTCGCTCGGCCAACGCCGCCGCGTGCGTCGCGAACTACTCGCCCAACCAGTTCTACGACTTCCACAACCTGCTGTTCGCGAACCAGCCCGCCGAGAACTCCACCGGTCTCACCGATGAGGAGCTCATCGGGTTCACCGAGCAGGCCGGTGTGGAGTCCGCTGACAAGATCGCGTCGTGCATCAAGGGTCAGGATTTCAAGGCGTTCGTCACGAACGCATCGGCGCGAGCCCTCAACGGACCCATCCCGAACTCCAATGTCGACCAGGTCACCGGCACCCCGACCGTCATCGTCAACGGCCTCAAGTACGAGGGCCCCATCAACGACCTCGCGTCGTTCCAGGCCTTCGTCATCCAGGCAGCGGGCGAGGCGTTCACGGAGTCCTCGACGTCGACCCCGACGCCCACTCCCGCTCCTTAAGCGTCAGACCTGGCCCGCGGCGACGAGCCGCGACGCCTCCTGCTCGCGAGCCCGCTCGCCGGCGGCGACGATAGCGGGCGTCGGCTTGCCGATAGTGGGCAGCCACACGATGAGCTTGCGGTGGTGGCCGGAGAGCTCCTGATACTCGGTGATGAGGCTCATGCGCGGGAAGGTGTTCACCAGTACGGCATCGGGCACCAGGCGATCGACGAGACGGCGCCATCCGGAGTCGGGGAGCGTGGCATCCGCGCCGTCTCGCTTCGCCAGCAAGTAAGCGTTCTTCTCCCGCGTACGCCGGTAGGCGAGGAGCGTGAGGATGATCGAGGCGATCGTCGCGAGGACGAGCAGCGAGAGCACCGGCAGGCCGATGGCGACCGGGATCATCGCGAGGACGTGGATGTTGAGCGTGTCGAGCACGTACATCAGCACGAGCGACAAACCGCCCCACATGAGCGCGTACTTCAGGCACACTCTGCCCTGGATGTTGAGGAACTCCTTGCTGTAGTCCCAGTAGACCGCGTGAAAGGCCTTCTCCATGACGAGGCTCGTGATGTATTCGAGCACGGTGCCGACGACGAGGCCCAGCCCGAAGACCGCGAACGGGTTGTCGAAGAACGGCAGGAGCGCGAGGGAGATCACGACTCCACCCGTGCCGTACAGCAGGTTGAAGGGCAGGTAGAGCAGGCCCAGTCGAGACTCGACGACGCCGCGGTACTCGATCGTCCAGCAGTAGAGCATCTCGACGATCACCCCGGCGAAGCTGTAGATGAAGAACAGCCAGAGGGCGATGTAGACGTAGGTGACGACGGTAGCGAGATCCACTCGAGCCTCCCCAGGAGTGCGGTTGCCGAGAGACTATCGGTACCTGTCGGAGGCGCACGGTAGCGTCGCGGCATGGACCTGCTGCTGATTCCCGGTTTCTGGCTCGATGGCGATTCGTGGGGCGAGGTGACGACCCGCTTGCGCGATGCGGGGCGCACGGTGCATCCGCTCACGCTGCCAGGCCTGGAGTCGGTGGATGCCGACCGCTCGGGGATCACCCTGCGCGACCACGTCGACGCCGTCGTCGCCGCGGTCGATGCGATCGGCGAGCGCGTCGTCCTCGTCGGCCACAGCGGCGGCGGATCGATCGCGTGGGCCGTGGCGGATGCCCGGCCGGAGCTCGTGGCCCGCGTCGTGTTCGTGGATTCCGGCCCGCTCGGCGACGGGGGAGTCATCAACGACGAGCTGCCTGTGGTCGACGGGGAGATCCCGCTGCCGGACTGGTCGGTGTTCGAGGACGAGGACCTCGTGGACATGACCGAGGAGCTGCGCGACCACTTCGCGGCGATCGCGAAGCCGGAGCCCGCGCGCGTGGCGAGCGACAAGCAGGTGCTCTCCGATCCGCGACGCTACGACGTCCCCGTGACGGTGATCTGCTGTGAGTTCACGGCGAACCAGCTGCAGCAGATGATCGACGGCGGGGCGCCGTGGGTGGCAGAGCTCGCCGCGGTGAAAGAGCGCGTGCTCATCGACCTGCCGACAGGCCACTGGCCCCAGTTCACGAAGCCCGTGGAGCTCGCGGAGGCGATCGTCGGGGCGCTCTAGCGGCGCTTCTTCGCGGCGAGTGCGCTCGCGGCGCCGTTGCGCATGACTGCTTGCCGAGCTGCGAACGACATCACCGAGAAGACCGCGGCGGCGGACAGGATGCTCCCGAAGGCCACCCACGACCCGATGGAGAGCACCGAAAACGCCGACCCCACCGACCCGATGCTGCCGATCGACCCGATGCTGCCGATCGACAGGAACGACCCGCGGCTGCCGACCGACAGGAACGAGTCGCGCGAGCCGATGCTCAGGATCGAGTTGCGGGCCATGGGGTGAGGTTACTCCTGCCGTGGGGCTCAGCGAGTGGCGAGTTTCGCACCTTCGTGGAGGGATTGTGCACCGGTGAAGGTGCGAAAGTCGCTACTCAGTGCCGTCCTAGCTCGCGGGCTAGTTACACGCGCCCGGTACTATTGACCGGTCCGCGCCTCCTTAGCTCAGTTGGCCAGAGCATCGCTCTTGTAAAGCGAGGGTCATCGGTTCGAATCCGATAGGGGGCTCCAACGAAAACAGGGCCGACCCCGAAGGGCCGGCCCTGTCTCAGGCTGAGGCGGGTCAGACGGCGGGGCCGTCGGTCTCCGTCACGTTGCGGGTCACGCGTGCACCGCTGGCCGGGTCGACACCCGACGTCGAGGTGGTCACGGCCGCGCGCCGACGGAACATCGCGATGAGTCCGATGAGGAACACCACGACTCCGGCACCCATGAGGATGTAGCCGATGAGGTCGATGTTGACGACTCCACCGAGATCGAAGTTGAGGGCGAACACGAGGATCGCGCCGATCACGAACAGGACAACTCCGGTACCGATACTCATTGCTTCATTCCTTTCCGCCCTGGGTAAGGGCTTGTCCCCGAAGGGGACCACTCGACGCTAGAGGTTGGCGGACGCGGGCGAGTAGGGGTTGATTTCCCAGCCGGTTTTGGGGCATGAGAAGAGGTCAATTCACGTCTGGCGCGACTCGCCGCTCTCCGGCCCCCATGCCCACGTCGCCACCACCTCGGCGGCGTCGCCCCTGAGCTCCACCAGTGCCGCGCTCTCCAGGGTGACACGGTCGCCCTCCTGCGGGCGGGTCTTGCCGACATGGGTGATGTGGGGCCGGTAGTTCGGCGAGAGGTACTGCGGCTCCGCGAAGGCCATCCCGTCGAGCACGAGCTGTTCGTGCAGCGCCGTGAGGACACTGGAGGGCTCAACGAGGCTGACCTCTACAGCACCATGCGCGCCGAATAGCGCCTCGACACCGACCTGGATCGCACAACGTCGGGCCCGCCGGAGGACCGGATCGACGAGCGCGACCAGGGCCTCTGTTCCGCCATCCCATCGGAAGTTCTGCCCGACGGTCACGTGCAGCGGCCACGCTCGGCGGGAGAAGGACTGCCCCGCATGCAGGGCCTCGAGCGGGCACACGATGACGAAGGTCTGGCCCATCCCGAAATAGTAGTGACCGCGCCACCCACTAGCCTCGACTAGTCATGTCCACTCAGCACCGCCCCGCATGGGTCACCGTCGTCTGCACCGCGGTCGCCGTCGCGTGCGGGCTCGGGATGGCGGCGCAGGCCCGGGTCAACGGCGAGCTCGCGACGCGCATCGAGAACGGGCCGCTTGCGGCGTTCATCTCATTCGGCACGGGGCTCATCATCATGATCGTGGCGATGGCGTTCTCGCCGGCGGGGCGAGCGGGGGTGGGCCGCGTCGCGGCGAGCATCCGGGAGCGGAGCATCCCGTGGTTCTGGATCCTCGGCGGACTCGGCGGTGCGTACCTCATCCTCTCCCAGGGCCTGGTCGCGGCGACCCTCGGGGTCGCCCTCTTCTCGGTCGGGGTCGTCGCCGGTCAGACGCTCAGCGCCCTCGTCATCGACCGGCGCGGGCTGGGGTCGATGGCCCCGAAGCCGATCACAGCACTGCGGGTCATCGGCGCCCTCCTCGCGCTGGGCGCGGTGATCTTCGCGGGCTCCAGCCAACTGCACGGCGACTTCCCCGTCTGGATGCTCCTGCTCCCGTTCTCGGCAGGCATCGGCATCGCTTGGCAGCAGGCGTTCAACGGGCAGATCCGGGAGGTGAGCGGATCGGCCGTCACCGCGAGCTTCGGCAACTTCGTCGTCGGCACCCTGGCCCTCGGCATCGCGACGCTGGTCGCGAGCCCGTGGAACGGCTGGCCGGACTCGCTGCCGCTCGACCCGGTCGTGTACCTCGGCGGGCCGATCGGCGTCATGTTCATCGTGTGCGGCGCGATCGTGGTCCGCTACATCGGCGTGCTGCTGCTCGGGCTGGGGATGATCGCGGGGCAGCTTCTCGGTTCGCTCGTGCTCGACATCGTGGTGCCCGCTGCGGGGCACGAGCTGGGAATCCCCACAATCGTCTCGACGATCGTCACGCTCGTCGCGGTGTCTCTCACCGCGCTCGGCGGTCGCCCCGCTCGAGCACGCTGATCAGTCGAGCACGCTGATGAGCGGCTCCGCGTCGATCGGCTTGCGCGGCTTCTCCTTGTCGGGGATTCGCCCGCCGACGTAGAGCCAGCCGAGCAGGTGCTCGTCATCGCCGAGTCCGTGCATGCGGTGCACGGCGGCGGCGCGGGTGTGGCCGCCGGTGCGCCACATGACGCCCCAGCCCGCGTCATCCAGCAGCAGCGACAGCGTGTGGGCGACGCCGGATGCGACGGCCTCCTGCTCCCACGCGGGCACCTTGAAGCTGGGTACCGTGCGTGCCACCACGGCGATCAGCAGACTCGCACGCAGGGGTTTCGCGGCGAGCTTCTCGGCGTCCTTGCCCTCGAGCCCGCTCGCTTCGACGAAGGCGGCGCCGAGCCGTTCGCGTGCGGCGCCTCGCAGCTCGATGAGCCGCCACGGCCGCAGGGCGCTGTGGTCGGCCACGGTCGCTGCGGCGGCCACGAGGGGCAGCAGCTCCTCGTGGGTCGGAGCGTCGGCGGTCACGCTCGAGTGCGACCGCCGACGCAGCACGGCGTCGAGCGCCGAGTGGTCGGCCACCTACTCGGCGGCCTCGAACGAGAGGGAGACCGAGTTCATGCAGAAGCGGTCACCGGTCGGCGTCTGCGGCGCGTCGTCGAAGACGTGGCCGAGGTGGGAGCCGCAGTTGGAGCACCGCACCTCGACGCGCTCCATGCCGAGCGAGGTGTCCTTGACGAGTTCGACGGCGTCCTGCTCGCTCGGGATGTAGAAGCTCGGCCAGCCGCAGTGCGAGTCGAACTTGGAGGTGCTCCGGAACAGCTCCTGCCCGCACGCCTTGCACTTGTAGACGCCGGTGCGGTTCTCGTCGAGCAGCTCGCCCGTCCAGGGGCGCTCCGTGGCGGCCTGGCGCAGCACCGCGTACTCCTCGGGGCTGAGCTGCTCGCGCCACTCGGCGTCGGACTTGTCGACGTTGTAGGTCATGGGTTCTCCGTAGAAGGGGTGACGATCACCACCATTAAACTCGGGCGCGTGCCCGAATCTTCCGTGATCGTCCGTCGCAGCGACGAGCTCTCCCTGCGAGAGCTGTACGCGATCCTCAAGCTTCGCACGGATGTGTTCTTCCTCGAGCAGCATGTCGACGAGGAGGAGCTCGACTGGCGCGACCTCGAGGCCGCGACCGTGCACTACGCCGTGCTCGACGAGACCGGCGCGGCGGCGGCGTGCTTGCGTGTACTGCAGGATGCCCACCCCGAGCACCTCGACGCGCGTCGCGTGATCGGCCGGGTCGTGACCCGCGCCGACCGCCGAGGGGAGGGGCTCGCGTCAGCCCTCCTCGGTCGCGCGATCGAGGACTTCGGGTCCGAGCCGATGCTGCTGCACGCCCAGGAGTACGTTGCACCTCTGTACGCGCGGCACGGGTTCGTCGCGTTCGGGGAGGTCTACGAGGAGGCGGGCATCCCGCACATCTCCATGTACCGGGACGCTGGGTAAGGTAATCCTAACCAAACTTTTGACACCGCGACCTGTCTCCCGCTAGCGTCGAAGTTAGCTTAGCCTTAGCTAAAGCTCGGCTCCCCCAGAGCCGACACCTCCCGAGCACCGCACCCTCGAACCGAGCCGTGCGCGCCACGGGTCTACTGGAGCGAACACTCGTGAAGAAAGCCGCGTCGCAGCAGCGCGCCCTGTCCCGGAAGGCGTTCGCGGCCCTCGCCGCCGGCGCCCTCGTCCTCACCGGCCTGTTCGGCTACGGGCTCCCCGCCGTCGCCGACGAGGCGACTCCCGACGTGGTCGTTGTGGACGAACCCGCCGTCGAGGCCCCGGGGGAGGAGGCTCCGGTCGAAGAGGCGCCGGTCGAGGACGCTCCGGTCGACGAGGCGCCCGTTGAAGAGGCGCCCGCCGCCCAGGATGCCCTGCTCCCGTCCGAGGTGGAGGCGGCAGTATCCGCGCAGCCGGCCGCCGACGTGACGGGGCAGGCGAGCATCTCCGTGTCGCAGACCTCCGGCTTCGACCCGGCGGCGACCACGGCAGTGACCGTCAGCGGCTCCGGGTTCACCACTACCGGGAATCTGGGCACGAGGCCGCCGCTCTCGGGCATCCCGGCGGGTGTCTACGTGGTGTTCGGCAAGTTCGCCGACCAGTGGCGGCCGTCGACGGGCGCCGCGTCATCCACCCGCACGGTCCTCGACCAGAAGTGGGCCGCGCCCGGAGCGCCCGCCGCGCTCGCGGGTAACGCGCAGTACGTGCCCCTGAACGAGGATGGCTCGTTCACGGCCACGCTGAACGTCGCCGTCGGCACGTCGGCCAACCCGAACTACGGCATCTACACGTACCCCGCGAGCGGCGCCGTCAATGCGGCTGAGGAGCTCTACACACCGATCACTTTCCGCACTCCGAGCATCTCGGTCTCGCAGACGGACGGCTTCGACCCGGCCGCGACGACGCAGGTGACGGTCACAGGCTCGGGCTTCACGGCAGCGGGCAACCTCGGCACGAGGCCGCCGCTCTCCGGCATCCCGGCGGGTGTCTACGTGGTGTTCGGCAAGTTCGCCGACCAGTGGCGGCCGTCGACGGGCGCCGCGTCATCCACCCGCACTGTGCTCGACCAGAAGTGGGCCGCGCCGGGGGCTCCGGCGGCGCTCGCGGGCAACGCTCAGTACGTGCCCCTGAACGCCGACGGAACCTTCACCGCCACACTGAACATCGCCCCAGGCACGTCGGCGAATGCCAACTACGGTATCTACACCTACCCCGCGAGCGGAGCGGTCAACCCGGCGGAGGAACTGTACGTGCCCGTCACGTTCGCCGTTCCGGCCACCGCGACCACGACGACGCTGAGCGCGCCCGCGAGCATCCTCGTAGGGGACACGGTGTCGCTCACCGCCACGGTCGCGCCGGCTGCGGCGGGCACCGTGACGTTCTTCGCCGGATCGACCGAGCTCGGCTCACACGACGTGACAGCCGACTCCGCAACCGTCACTCAGTCCTTCGCGCCTGACGCAGCCGGCGTCGTCACCCTCCGCGCCGAGTTCGAGCCGGCCGACGCCGACGCGTTCGCCGCGTCGAGCGACGAGCAGGAGGTCACGGTCACCGAGCCGACGGTCGAGGAGCCTGAGGCGACCGCTCTGGACCTCACCGCCTCTCCGTCCGCGGGGGCTTCGGTCGGCTCGACCGTGTCGCTCTCCGCGACCGTCACCCCGGCGGCTGCGGGAACGGTGGCGTTCTCGGTCGGCGGCACCGTCATCGCGACCGCGCCGGTGACCGCCGAGTCCGCCACGGCGACGGCGGAGTTCGTTCCGACGGCCGCGGGCACGCTCGGGATCGCGGCACAATTCACGCCGACGGATGCCGCGGCCTTCGACCCCTCGCAGGACTCCCTCGAGTACTCCGTGACCGCCGCCCCTGCGGCCACCGGTCTCGAGTGGGGCGTCAAGGAGTCCTTCCGCACCTACGTCACCGGTCCGATCGCGCACGGCACGATCACGACCCTCGGCGACGCGGGACGCCGCGGTGACCTCTTCACCTTCGCGGCCACCACGGGCGGCACGTTCTCCGGAGCGACCGGTACCGGCACCGCGCTGTACAGCGGCGGGGTGAACTTCTTCGGCCACGCGGGTGCGCTCGACCTGACGCTCTCCGACCCGAGCATCCGCGTCGACTCCGCGTCGAGCGCGGTGCTCCTGCTGTCCGTCGACGGCGGCGAGGCGATCCCGTTCGCGACCCTCGATCTGGCCTCCGCGAGCCGCACGTCCAGCGATGACACGATCACGTGGGCCGGCGCGCCAGCCTCGCTCACCGCTGAGGGCGCCGCGGCGTTCACCGTGGGCGGGTACACGGCGGGCACGGCGCTCGACCCGGTGACCTTCGTCGTGACGGCGCCGAGCACGGGCCCCGAGCCGGTCGCCACCTCGGTCGCTTTCTCGGCGACTCCTGCGGGCGGCACCACCGTCGGCGGCGCCGTGACGCTCACCGCGACCGTGACGCCGTCGGCCGCCGGCACCGTCACCTTCCGCTCCGGCTCGACGGTACTCGGCTCGCGCCCGGTGACGTCGGGCTCCTCCACGGCGACGCTCGCCTTCACCGCCACGACCGCGGGCATCGCCACGCTGCGGGCGGACTTTGTGCCCAGCGACTCTGCCGCGTTCCTCGGCTCCGCGGCCACGCTCGACTACTCGGTGACCGCACCCGCGGTCGCGGCCGGTTCGTTGCGCTGGGGTGTCAAGTCCTCGTTCCGGTCCTACGTCACGGGCGGCATCGCCCAGGGTGCGATCACCACGAGCGGCGCTGGGGTCGACGGTGGCGAGTTCGTCTTCGGCCAGTCCACGGGCGGCTCGTTCTCGCCGGCGACCGGAACGGGAACCTCGAACTACTCCGGGTCGGTGCGCTTCACCGGGCACTCCGGCCTGCTCGACCTGACGCTCGCGAACCCGGTGGTGAGCATCCAGTCGTCCTCGACCGCGATGCTCCTCGTGTCGGTCGACGGCGGCGCCCCCGTCCCCTTCGCCACGCTCGACCTGAGCGCCGGGTCGTACAGCACGGCAGGCAACGCGGTCGGGTGGTCGGGAGTGCCGGCATCCCTGACGAGCGCGGGCGCGTCGGCGTTCTCCCTCGACGGCGCCAACTTCTATGCGCCGGGAACCGCCCTCGATCCGGTGAGCTTCGTCATCGGCTCGCCGAGCTCGGGTGGTTCCGGGACGCAGACCGTGAGCGCCTACGCCGGGCCCCGTGAGCCGGCCGCGACGCCGCCGTCGAGCGAGGGCATCACGGTGCTGAACCCCGACGAGGTCGTCGCGGGCGGCGAGATCTCGATCCGCGCCGAGGGCTTCGAGCCGAACGAGGAGGAGATCCTCGTCGTGATCTACTCCGACCCCGTTGTGCTCGATCGGGATGCGCGTGCCGACGCGAACGGCGTCGTGACGTGGTCCGGCCGCCTCCCGAGCACGCTCACCGGCACCCACACCCTGACCCTGCAGGGCAGTGTGGACCGCGGCGTCGTGCTCGACATCCCCGCGCGCATCGCGCTCGCGGCCACCGGCTGCACGGTCGAGTCCTCGACTCTGTCGTGGGGCTTCAAGGAGTCGTTCCGCAGCTACATCTCCGGCTCGATCGCCAACGGGGAGTGGACCGTCGCGGGCGGCACGACCTACGAGACTCCGCACTTCGGCTGGGCCGACGGCGACGGGTCGTACGACGCGGAGACGGGGGAGGGAGTGGTGGCCTTCGTGGGCTCGATCACGTTCACCGGCCACGGCGGCATCCTCAACACCACGGTCGCCAACCCGCGGCTGCAGTTCGTCGACGCCGACACCGCCATCCTCCTGCTCGACGTGAGCGGCACCACCCAGGAGGGCACCGCCGTCGACGCGCCCGGCGTGGAGTTCGCGGAGCTGGACCTCTCAGGCGCCACCGAGCTCGTCGACGGAGTGCTGACCGTGACGGATGCCCCTGCCGTGCTGCTTCCCGCCGGCGCCGAGGCCTTCGGCACCTACGAGACCGGGGAGGCCTTCGACCCGGTGTCCGCGGAGCTCGTGCTCGCGAGCGGCTGCGAAGTCGTGGCCGCTCCCGAGGAGCAGCCGGTGGATGACTCTCCCGCCGACGACGCGCAGCCCGTGGGCTGGTGGGTGTGGGCGATCGCGATCGCCGCGCTCCTCGCGCTCGTCGTCGCGATCGTGGTCTTGGTGCTGCGCCGCCGCACCGCGGAGTAACCCGCACGGCACGAGGGCCCCCGACCGGCTGATCCGGGTGGGGGCCCTCGTCGTTCGGGGCTACTGGCCGGGGGCGTAGATCGCGCGCGCGAGTGCGTCGAGCACCCCGGCGGTGCGGGGTCCGAAGCTCAGGATGTCCCCGTCCGCCATGTCGACGAAGCGGCGGTGCTGACCGGCGGCGGTCAGGGCGATCGCCGGCTTGGAGGCGAGCAGTCCGTCGACGCCGTCGACGCTCGCGAGGCCGTCGGTCATCACGAGGATGAGGTCGGGGTTCGCGGCGACCATGGCTTCGTCCGTCATCGGCCGCGAACCGGAGAAGCCGAGCTCGGCCGCGACGTCGACACCCCCGAGCGAGGTGATGAGCACGTCGGCGCCGGACTCCGCCCCGAAGAGGTAGTAGATGCCGCTCGATCCGCGCAAGTAGAGGAAGAGCATCCGCAACGGCTCCCCGGCGGGCACGATCTCGGCGATCTCGGCGACCTTCGCCTCGATGCCGGAGACGAGCTGCCCCGCGAGCTCCTCGCCGGCGGCAGGCGCGCCGAGCGCCGCGGACACCTGGCGGGCGAGTTCCCCGACCCCGTCGATCGACGGGTCGGTATCGACGAAGACCACGGCGATCCCCGCATCGCGCAACTGCAGCACGACGTCGATCGGGCCGATCGTGCCGTCCGTGATGACGACGTCGGGTCGCAGCGCGAGGATCGCCTCACTGTTGACAGTGTGGCCGCTCGAGGTGACGACCGGCAGGTCGGCGGCCTCCGCGAAGGTGGTGGAGATGTCGCGGCCCACGACCGATCCGCCGAGCCCGAGCCCGAAGACGGTCGCCGCGATCGAGCCGGAGAGGTCCATCGGGATGATCCGGTCGGTCGTCGTCACGGTGACCTCGCGGTCGCCGTCAAGGTCGTGGGACGTGACGGTCACCGGCAGGTTCTGCTCGGGAGCCGGGAGCGCCGGGATGCCCGAATCCGCGAGCACCGCGGTCGATTCGCCGACGTAGGAGCGCGGGTCGTCGAGTACGTCGAGCTGGGAGAGCGGCACCGAGGGGTCGCCGGTGGTCGTGGGACTCGTGGTCGCGGCGGGCGCCGTCGTCGCGCAGCCACCGAGGGCGACGAGAAGGGCCGCCCCCGCCGTTGCGGCCAGCACGGCGGAGAGTCTCGAGCGGGTGCGCATGGGGGCCAATCGGTCGGAGCAAGTACTTAGGCGATCCTAACTCGTGCGCGATCAGCGGCAGCCGGGAATGCGTCGTCGCCCGCGAGGCTGCCCGGATGCCGTGTCCCGGGGCCCTATGCTGGGCGCGACCACCGGGAGGAACAGTGGGCGCGCAGCCGCAGCACGAGCAGGAGCCGGAGTCCGGGCTCTCCGACCGTGACGCGCGCATCCTCGACTTCGAGCGCCGCTGGTGGACGCACGCGGGAGCGAAGGAGGAGGCCATCCGCTCCGAGTTCGCACTCAGCGCGGCCCGCTATTATCAACTGCTGAACGCGGTGATCGATACGCCCGAAGCGGTGCGACACGATCCGATGCTGGTGAGGAGACTGCTCCGGGCGCGCGACGCTCGCACGAGCGCCCGAGCCGCCAGGGCGTTCAGGATCCCCGCCTCCGACGAAGAATCGAACGACTGAGCTATGGCCTCATACCCTAAGGACCGCTTCGACGAGCTGCCCGCGGACCTGCAGCGCGTCGGCGCCCACCGCGGCCCCCGACCGCGCGGCCGCGGCTGGATCATCGTCGCGTGGTCTGCCCTCGCGACCGGTCTGCTCGTATTCGGAGGCCTCTTCGGCATCAGCAAGTTCCTCAACATCGACCTCGAGATCGGGCTCTTCCCCGTCGCGGAGACCCCGACTCCGACCCCCACCCCCACGCCCACGATGGACCCGCTCGACCCGACGGCTCTCGACCCGGCCCGGGCGATCACGGTGACCGTGCTCAACGGCACTCCGATCGTCGGCCTGCAGAACACGGTGGGGCAGCAGCTCGCGGCGCTCGGCTGGCCCGTCCTCACGATGGCGAACGCGTCGGCGAACGATGTCGAGAAGACCTACGTCTACTACAGCGACCCGCTGAACGAGGATGTCGCACGTGGTCTCGTCGTCTCGATGGGCAAGGGCGACATCCGGCTCGTGTCGCCGGAGACGTTCCCCGGAGCGCCGATCACGATCGTGCTCGGCGCCGACGAGGAGACCCCCGCCGACGAGGAGACGCCGGCGCCGTAACCGGCCCGACCGGCCTCGAAATCGCTCGCCGTTTAACGGGCGTGTTACGGCCGTGTTTAACTTTCCCGCCCAGGCCCGTTCTGGCCTTTTCTGCCCGCTTCCGCCCTGTTCTGCTCGGCTACCATCTGGAACTGGTTGCCCCCTCAGGCCACCGCAGCAATCACAGCAGGGAGTAACACATGGCGAACGGAACCGTGAAGTGGTTCAACGCTGAGAAGGGCTACGGCTTCATCACCGTCGACGGCGGCGGACAGGACGTCTTCGTGCACTACTCGGCCATCGATATGGCCGGCTACAAGGTGCTCGAGGAGGGCCAGCAGGTCGTCTTCGAGGTCGGCACCGGCTCGAAGGGCCCGCAGGCCGAATCGGTCAAGCTGGCCTAGTCGCCCCACAGTCACCTGCGCCGCCCCTCGGGGCGGCGTTCGTGCTTTCCGCCCTCCTTCGTGCTTTCTTGCACTCCCCAGGGTCGAGTGCTAGTTTTTCCTTTGGCACTCGCGCGTTTCGAGTGCTAAAGAATTCGTTTGCATGACGTCCGGGAGGGACGAGAAACACACATGGCAAAGATCATTTCCTTCAACGAGGAGGCCCGCCGCGGCCTCGAGCGCGGCCTGAACATCCTGGCCGACGCCGTCAAGGTCACGCTCGGCCCGCGCGGACGCAACGTCGTGCTGGAGAAGAAGTGGGGCGCCCCCACGATCACGAACGACGGCGTCTCCATCGCCAAGGAGATCGAGCTCGACGACCCGTACGAGAAGATCGGTGCGGAGCTCGTCAAGGAGGTCGCCAAGAAGACTGACGACGTCGCCGGTGACGGAACGACCACCTCGGTCGTGCT
Organism: Antiquaquibacter soli; assembly: GCF_030580675.1. GTDB lineage: Bacteria > Actinomycetota > Actinomycetes > Actinomycetales > Microbacteriaceae > Rhodoglobus > Rhodoglobus soli. Next base: position 68,629 of record NZ_JAUQUB010000005.1, read on the forward strand.
CGCCCAGGCGCTCGTGCGCGAGGGACTGCGCAACGTCGCCGCCGGCGCCGACCCGATCAGCCTCAAGCGCGGCATCGAGAAGGCTGTCGCGGCCGTCATCGCCTCGCTCGTCGAGAGCGCCAAGGAGATCGAGACCAAGGAGGAGATCGCCGCGACCGCGTCCATCTCCGCCGGTGACACCGAGATCGGTGCGCTCATCGCCGAGGCGATCGACAAGGTCGGCAAGGAGGGCGTGGTCACCGTCGAGGAGTCGAACACCTTCGGCACCGAGCTCGAGCTGACCGAGGGCATGCGCTTCGACAAGGGCTTCCTGTCGGCGTACTTCGTCACCGACCAGGAGCGCCAGGAGGCGGTCTTCGAGGACCCGTACATCCTCATCGTCAACAGCAAGATCTCCAACATCAAGGACCTGCTGCCGATCGTCGACAAGGTGATCCAGAGCGGCAAGCAGCTGCTCATCATCGCCGAGGACGTCGACGGCGAGGCGCTCGCGACTCTCGTCGTGAACAAGATCCGCGGCATCTTCAAGTCGGTCGCCGTCAAGGCCCCCGGCTTCGGTGACCGCCGCAAGGCCCAGCTCGCCGACATCGCCATCCTCACCGGTGGCCAGGTCATCTCCGAGGAGGTCGGTCTCAAGCTCGAGAACGCCACCCTCGACCTGCTCGGCCGCGCGCGCAAGGTCGTCATCACCAAGGACGAGACCACGATCGTCGAGGGCGCGGGCGACCCCGAGGCCATCGCCGGCCGCGTCAAGCAGATCCGCGCCGAGATCGAGAACACCGACAGCGACTACGACCGCGAGAAGCTCCAGGAGCGCCTCGCGAAGCTCGCCGGCGGTGTGGCGGTCATCAAGGCCGGTGCCGCGACCGAGGTCGAGCTCAAGGAGCGCAAGCACCGCATCGAGGACGCCGTCCGCAACGCGAAGGCCGCCGTCGAGGAGGGCATCGTCGCCGGTGGTGGCGTCGCGCTCATCCAGGCCGGCAAGACCGCGTTCGAGTCCGCCGCCATCACCGGTCTCTCCGGTGACGAGGCGACCGGCGCGAACATCGTCAAGGTCGCGGTGGATGCCCCGCTCAAGCAGATCGCCCTCAACGCCGGCCTCGAGCCGGGCGTCGTGGTGGACAAGGTCCGCAACCTCCCCGTCGGCCAGGGCCTCAACGCCGCCACGGGCGAGTACGTCGACATGCTCGCCGCCGGCATCAACGACCCGGTGAAGGTCACCCGCTCGGCGCTGCAGAACGCGGCGTCCATCGCGGGCCTCTTCCTCACCACCGAGGCCGTCGTCGCCGACAAGCCGGAGAAGGCCGCCGCTCCCGTCGGTGACCCCACCGGCGGCATGGACTTCTAAGTCCGACTGGCGCACGAGAAGCGGCCGGTCTCCCTCGGGAGGCCGGCCGCTTCCTTGTTCTAGCGCTGGAACAGGCGGGCGTTCGAGCTCTCGATCTCGGCGTACTGCTGACCCGCGTGGCCGAGAGCCTGGCTGATCGCGCCGAGGTTCTCCTCCACGCGCTGCTGGGTCGACTTCCACTCGTTCACGACGGCCGAGAAGGCCGAAGCCGCCTGCCCCGTCCACGAGCCCTCCAGTGCGGAGAGCTGGCCGTAGAGACCGGCGACCTCCGCCTGGATCCGAGCGATCGTGCCGCGGGCGGCGCCGGTCGCGTTGAGCACTGCTTCACTGTCAACTTGGTATCGCGTCATGGGGTGACGGTAGCTCCGCGGCGGGGGAGCGAGCGGGCTGTCAGGAGGCCGTGGGAGCGGGCGCGGCATCCGTTCCGCTGGGGAGGAGGGGAAGCAGGACCCGGAAGGTCGCCCCGCCACCGGGGGTCTCGACGACCTCGACCTCTCCGTGGTGCGCATCGACGATCGCGGCGACAATGGCGAGCCCCAGCCCGCTCCCGCCGGTCTCGCGAGCGCGCGAGGTGTCCGCGCGCCAGAAGCGCTGGAAGATCTTCGACCGGATCTGCGGCGGGATGCCCTCGCCGTGGTCGATGACCGCGAGCACCGCCCTCGAGCTCGCGCGCTCCACCCCGACGCCGATCTCGATGGGGGAGCCGTCGGGCGTGAACCGCATGGCGTTGCCGAGCAGGTTGGCGAGCACCTGGCGGATCTTGTTCTCCTCCGCAGAGACCACGGCGCGCAGCGCGGCCGCCGGAGGCTCGGGCAGCGTCAACGACACCGCGAGCTCCGCGGGCCGCGGGGGGCGCGTGCGGCGGGCGAGCCGTCGCAGCGCTCCGGCGAACGCGATCGGGCCGGTAGCGAGCGCGGCGACGCCGCGCGATGGCGTCGCGGGGGAGGAGGGCAGCTCGAGCACTCGGGTGGGCGGGGTCGGATCATCCGCCGTTGCCGACTCCGGGGCAGGACCCGGCGCCTCGTCCTCGAGTCCGATGACGGTGACCACTCGGCCGGGCGACGAGGCCATCGCGTCGAGGGCGGCGTCGTTGGCGAGCGGGACGAGGTCGACCGGGGCGAGCTGCAGCGGCTTCGTCTCATCCAGTCGGGCCAGCTCGAGGAGGTCCTCGACGAGCCCGCCCATCCTGATCGCCTCCTTCTCGATGCGCTCCATCGCCTGCGCGACGTCCTCGGGCTTGGTGAGTGCCCCCATGCGGTAGAGCTCCGCGTAGCCGCGCACGGAGACGAGGGGGGTGCGCAACTCGTGGCTCGCGTCACCGACGAAGCGACGCATCTGCTCGATCGTCTTCGCGCGATCGGCGAAGGCGCGGTCGATGCGGGAGAGCATGGAGTTGAGGGAGCGGTTGAGCCGGCCGACCTCGGTGTTGGGCGTCGCGCCGGAGAGGCGCTGGCTGAAGTCGCCGCCCGCGAATCGCGCCGCCGTCGCCTCGACCTCGCGCAGGGGCGCGAACGTCGAGGTGACGAGCAGGCGGGTGAGGGCACCGCCGACGATGACGACGGTGAGGCCGAAGAACAGGAAGATCGCCGCGTAGCGCGCGACGATCGCGTTGGTGTCCTTGAGGTCGATGCCGATGACGACGGAGAAGTACTCGGTGCCCGATCGGTTGGTCGCCGGGTAGGCGCCGATGCGCCACTGGCCGCCGGGCTCCGTGCTCGCGACGGTGATCTCGTCGTCGAGCTGGCTCACCCGGTGGAGGGTGAGGTCGGAGACGTCGGGGTGGGCGGAGTCGGTGGGACGGTTGCTGCACACCGTCGACCCGTTGGCGTCGATGATCGCGAGGTAGAGGTCGTTGGGCAACTGCGAGACCGAGCAGCGTGCCGTCTCGCCCGATCCCACGGGGGCGATCTCGCCCTCGTCGAGCTTGGCGGCCGCGGCGCCGATCTTGTTGTCGACCTCGTCCTGCAGGTACCCGCGGAGCACGGCCATGGTCCCCACGCCCGCCACGATCAGGCCGGCCGTCAGGAGCAGTACCGTGACGCCGGTGACCTTGGTGCGCAGGGAGACACGGTTCCACCACTCCGCGAGCTCATGCATCGTCAGAGAAGACTACTTCGCGGCTTTGAGCATGTACCCGAAACCGCGCTTGGTCTGGATGACGGGCTCCTCCGTGAACTGGTCGAGCTTGCGGCGCAGGTAGGAGATGTAGCTCTCCACGATGCCGGCGTCGCCGTTGAAGTCGTACTCCCACACGTGGTCGAGGATCTGGGCCTTCGAGAGCACGCGGTTGGGGTTGAGCATGAGGTAGCGCAGGAGCTTGAACTCGGTGGGGCTCAGCTCGACCGCCTCGCTGCCGACCGTGACCTCGTGGGTGTCCTGGTCCATGGTGAGCTCGCCGGCGCGGATGATCGCCTCCTCGTCGTCCTGCATGGTGCGGCGCAGGATCGCCTTGATGCGGGCGACGATCTCGTCGAGCGAGAACGGCTTGGTGACGTAGTCGTCTCCGCCGACGGTAAGGCCGGTGATCTTGTCCTCGGTGTCGTCTTTCGCCGTGAGGAAGAGGATGGGGGCGGTGTAGCCGGATGCCCGCAGCCGCTTGGTCACGCCGAAGCCGTTCATGTCGGGCAGCATGACGTCGAGGATGATGAGGTCGGGCTCCTCCTCGAGTACCGCGGAGATCGCCTGGGCGCCGTTGCCGACGGCGCGAACCGCGAACCCCGCGAAGCGAAGGCTCGTGGTGAGCAGGTCGCGGATGTTGGGCTCGTCGTCGACGATGAGAATCTTGGGTCCTTCAGCCATGCCACACATTCTCTGATAGTTGTCTGGAACTTTTCTGGGAGCGATGTGGATGTCGAGTGAGCCCGGGCTGAGAGGGGGGGGGTGCCCGGTAGCCTGAGGGGCATGAGCGCGATCATCCGGGAGCCGATAGCCACCCCGGTGCTCGTCGTCGAGCGGGGCATCCTCGAGTCCAACCTCCGCGAGATGGCGGACCTCGCGGCGGCACGCGGCGTCGAGCTGTGGCCTCACGCCAAGACGCACCGGATGCCCGCGCTCGCGTCCCTCCAGCTCGAGCACGGGGCTGCCGGGCTGTGCGTCGCGAAGCTCGGCGAGGCGGAGGGTTTCGCGGATGCCGGGGCGCGGCGCATGCTCGTCGCCTATCCCGTCGTCGGCGACGACAAGGCGCGCCGCGCGCTCGCGCTCGCCGAACGCATCGACCTCACGCTCGGCACGGACAGCCTCGAAGGCGCGACGGCTCTCGCCCGCGTCTTCGCCGATGCCGGTCGGCGGGCCCGCGTGATGCTTGCCGTCGACACGGGTCTCGGTCGGGAGGGAGTGCTGCCGAGGGATGCCCCGGCGCTCGCCGCGCGACTGGCGGGCCTCGACGGCCTCGAGCTCGTCGGCCTCTACACCCACGAGGGGTCCGCATACGCGGCCGCAGACCCCGCCGACCTCGAGCGACGCGCGCGGGCGGCCGCCGAGTCGATGGTGGCCGTCGCCGAGCGAATGCGCGCGGCGGGCATCCCGCTCGAGCACGTCTCCCTCGGCTGCTCGGCCTCGGCGCGCGCCGTGCTCGACGTGCCGGGGGTCACGCAGGTGCGGCCGGGCATCTATGCGGTGAACGACCTCGGGCAGATCGCGCTCGGCGTCGCAACCGAGGCGACCACCGCCATCCGCGTGGTCGCGACCGTCGTCAGCCGCGCCGCCGCCGACCGGGGATGCCTCGACGCCGGCTCGAAGGCGCTCGGAGCCGACCTCCTGCTCGCGTCCGCCTACCGCGACGAGTTCCCCGGCTACGGCCTCGTCGTCGGTCACCCCGGCTGGGTCATCGAGAAGCTCTCGGAGGAGCACGGCTGGCTGCGCTGGACCTCCGAGGACGAGCCGACCCCACTGCCGGTGGGGGAGCGGGTCGAGATCATCCCGACCCATGCGTGCGTCGCGTTCGCGGCGTTGCGGCGGGCGACCGTCGTCGAGGACGGCCGTGCGGTGGGCACGTGGGATGCCCTCGGCCCGGGCAGTTCGGAGTAGCGGTGGCTCAGCGCATCCTCTTCGTCCGCGCCGTCAACGTCGGCGGCGCGAGCCTGCCGATGGCGGAGTTCCGCGAGCTCCTGGGCTCCCTCGGCGCCCGCAACGTGCGCACGTACATCGCCTCGGGCAATGCCGTGCTCGACCTCGACGGCGACCCCGACGCGTTCGACCGCGCCGTCGAAAAGGGCCTTACCGAGCGCTACGGCTACGTGCGCGAGGTCATGTCGCGCACGGCCGAGGAGCTGAGGGCAGCGCTCGAGGCGCACCCGTTCGAGGTCGTCGACGAGAAGTGGTCGTACGTGTCGTTCCTCGCGGGCGAGCCGACGCCGGCGGCCATCGAGGCGGCCGCGTCGGTGAAGACCGGCGACGACCTCTGGCAGGTGATCGGCCGGGAGCTGCACCTGCGCTACGCGAACGGCGCCGGCACCGCGACCCTCAACCAGGAGGCCCTCACGCGCAAGCTCGGCGTCCCCGCGACGGCGCGCAACCTCCGCACCGTCCGCGCGCTCCTCGCCCTCTCGGGCTAGAGCCGCCCGAGTTGCCACTGGTGGTCGTCATCGGACGCTGAAAGTCACCACGAGTGGCACCTCACCAGCGTTGTGGAGGGCAGGCGACGCCACAACCGCGTGTCCGGAAGAGTGCGAGGATGCGCCCGCCCTCCCCTCTCCCTCCACCTCTGCGCGGTCGGGGCTTCTCCACGCGGGAAGCGAGCGACGCCGGGGTCTCGCGATCACGCACGCGGGCCTCGGATCTCAGCGCTCCGTACCGCGGTGTCCGGATCCCTCGTGGCCACACGGGCCTCGACGAGGTGTGCCAGGCGCTCGCCACCCGCCTCACCTCCAACCAGTACTTCAGCCACTCGACGGCGGCCGCGCTGCACGGCCTTCCCATCCCTCACAGTGAGAGCGGGGTCATCCACCTCACGACACTGCAGGGGCGCAGTCCCCGCATTAGGGGAGTCGTCGGTCACCGGTCCACGGATGCGCACATCGTTACCCGCGCGGGGCTCCGGATGTCTGCACCCTCGGCGGCTTGGTGCGAGCTCGCCGAGCTGGCGACGCTCGATGAGCTGATCATCGCTGGGGATGCCCTGCTCCGTCGTCAGAACCCGCTCGCCGACCGCCCGGCTCTCCTGGAGGCGATCTCCCGGTGGGGTCGCCGACGCGGCGCGGTGGCGCTTGCGGAGGCAGTACAGTGGGTGCGACCTGGCACCGACTCGCCCCAAGAGACTCGGATCCGCTTGGTACTGCTGCGTGCTGGGCTGCCCGAGCCGCAGGTGAACGCGGTCATCGCGGATGCGGACGGTCGCTTCGTTGCGCTCGGGGACCTCGTCTACCTCAATTCAAGGTCGTGATCGAGTACGACGGCGGCCACCACTTCACCGATGAGCGCCAGGTGTACCGAGACGTGGACCGTGTTCACCGCATCGCGGCGCTCGGGTGGCGGGTCATCCGCATCAGCCGAACACACACCGACGCCTACATCACGTCAACCGTGACCTCGACCCTCATCTCCGCTGGCTGGCGTCCGTGAGCTGCCACTCGTGGCGGCTCACCGTGGCTGTTGACGGCCACGAGGGGCAACTCGGTAGCGGGCTAGGTCACGCGGCGGCGAGGGACTCCGCGTCGAGGATCGTGTACGAGTAGCCCTGCTCGGCGAGGAAGCGCTGGCGGTTCTGGGCGAAGTCCTGGTCGACGGTGTCGCGGGCGACGAGTGTGTAGAAGTTCGCGGGCAGTCCCGACTCCTTCGGACGCAGCAGGCGGCCGAGGCGCTGGGCCTCCTCCTGTCGGGAGCCGAATGATCCGGAGACCTGGATGGCGACGGTCGCCTCGGGCAGGTCGACCGAGAAGTTCGCGACCTTCGAGACGACGAGCACCTTCGTGACGCCGTCCCGGAACTCCTGGTACAGCCGCTCGCGCTCGGCGACGGGCGTCGACCCGGTCAGGGCAGGGGCGCCCAGAGCATCCGCGAGTTCGTCGATCTGGTCCAGATACTGTCCGATGACGAGGATGCGCTCGCCGTCGTGCTTGGCGACGAGCTGCTTCACGACCGAGAGCTTCGCGGGGGCCGTCGCCGCGAGCCGGTAGCGCTCGTCGTCGGCGGATGCGGCGTACTCGAGCCGCTCGCCCTCCGGGAGGTCGACGCGCACCTCGAAGCACGACGCGGGGGAGATGAAGCCCTGCGCCTCGATCTCCTTCCACGGGGCGTCGAAGCGCTTGGGTCCGATGAGGGAGAACACGTCGCCCTCGCGGCCGTCCTCGCGGACGAGGGTCGCGGTGAGGCCGAGGCGGCGGCGCGCCTGCAGTTCGGCGGTGAGCTTGAAGACGGGGGCGGGCAGCAGGTGCACCTCGTCGTAGATGACGAGACCCCAGTCGAGGGCGTCGAGCAGCGCGAGGTGCGCGTACTCGCCCTTCCGCTTCGCGGTGAGGATCTGGTAGGTCGCGATCGTGACCGGCCGGATCTCCTTGGTCTGGCCCGAGTACTCGCCGACCTCCTCGTCGGTGAGAGTGGTGCGCTTGAGGATCTCGGCCTTCCACTGCCGCGCGGAGACGGTGTTCGTGACGAGGATGAGCGTCGTCGCCCCCTGCGCGGCCATCGCCCCGAGTCCGACCAGAGTCTTGCCCGCACCGCAGGGAAGCACGACCACTCCCGAACCGTGGGCGGAGAAGTTGTCGATCGCCTGATGCTGGTACGGCCGCAAGTGCCACGCGGTCTCGTCGAGGTCGATCTCGTGCGGGGTGCCGGGCGTGTAGCCGGCGAGGTCCTCCGCGGGCCAGCCGAGCTTGAGCAGTTCCTGCTTGAGCTGCCCCCGCGCCCAAGCCTGAACGACGTAGCCGGTCTCGCCCCGCTTCTCGAACAGCAGCTCCGCGACCTTCTTCGCCCGGGTGATCTCGTTGAGCACGGCGCGGTCGGTTGCCGTGAGCACGAGCACACCGTCGTCGTCTCGCTCGATCGTGAGCCTGCCGTAGCGGCCCACGGTCTCGGTGATGTCGACGATCACCGACTGCGGCACGGGGAACTTCGAGTAGCGCTCGAGGGTAGCGACCATGTCGGCGGCGTCGTGGCCCGCGGCCCGCGCGTTCCACAGCCCGAGTCGGGTGATGCGGTAGGTGTGGATGTGCTCGGGCGCGCGCTCGAGCTCGGCGAACACGGCGAGGTCGTGGCGGGCATCCTCGGCGTCGGGGTGGGCGACCTCGAGCAGCACGGTGCGGTCGCTCTGCACGATGAGCGGGCCGTTCGGAGACATCCTTACAGCCTACGCGTGCCGCCCTCGAGATCCGGGGGGAACGGCGGCCCCCGCGACCCGCTAGCTTTGCTCCCATGAGCCGTGCGCGCCGCCCCGTCCTCGCGGCGGTCGCCGCCGTCGTGCTCCTCGGCCTGGGGGCGGGAGTCTCGGTCGTTCTGACCGATGCGCTCGGCATCCGCACCGAGAGCTCAGACATCCCCGTCGAGTCGCCCGGCGTTGCATCCGAGCAGCCAACGGTGATCGCGCCCACGTTCACGGCCATCGAGGCCCCGGCGGGCGCGCGCATGGATCTCGCGGTCGCCGAGCTGCGGGATGCCGCCGCCGGCCCCACGACGGCGACGCTCTCCGTCACCGCGGGCGACGGCGACCCCGCCGTCGAGACCTACACCCTCTCGGGCACCGCTACCGCGCTCAGCATCACCGCCGAGAGCCTCACCGGCGCGGTCCGCGGCGTGTACGACCTCGCCGCCGCCGCGAGGGATGGCCGCGAGTTCGAGTTCGGCACGGTCGAGTCGGAGCTACCGCTGCGCATGGTCGACCTCGGTGCGGTCGGCGTCGACGCGGACCCCGCGCAGTGGGTGGACGGCACGGACTACTCGCACAACTCGAGGGCGTTCGAGCGGGTCATCCTCGCCGACGCGCCCTATATCGACGAGGATGCCCTCGCCGAGGCCACCGCCGACTTCGAGCTCTTCGTGCAGCACGCCCTCGCCGAGGGGTACACCGCCGTCGCCGTGCCCGGCCTCATCGAGTACCTGACCTTCGACGGTCTCGGCGTCTACGACGAGGGCGACGACCACATCGCCCGGGCCGAGGCGATGCGCGCGGCATTCGGCCCGCTCTGGCAGTACGCCCACGACCTCTGCATGCGCGTGTACCTGCGCACCGACATGCTGACCCTCACGACGCCCCTCGAGCGCTACTTCGACGAGCGGTTCGGCGGTCTCGACACCGAGAACCCGGAGTTCTGGTCGGTGTACGCGTCGGGCCTCGACGAGCTCTACGCCGCGGCGCCCTCCCTCGACGGCGTGCTCATCCGGATCGGGGAGGCGGGGCGCGTGTACGACCTGCCCGGCTGGGACTACTACTCGAAGCTCGGTGTGACGACGACTCCCGCTGTGCGGGCGATGCTCACCTCGCTCACCGATCAGGCGGAGGCGACCGGTCGCGAGGTGATCTTCCGCAGCTGGACGGTCGGGGTCGGCGACGTGGGCGACCTGCACACGAGCCCGGACTCGTACGCGGCGGTGCTCGACGGCATCGACTCGCCCGCCCTCATCGTCTCGACGAAGTACACGCTCGGCGACTTCTACAGCCACCTGCCGCTCAACACGACGCTCGAGGGAGGCGACCAGCGGCGCATCATCGAGTTCCAGTCGCGCCGCGAGTTCGAGGCGTTCGGCGCGTTCCCCAACGACCTGGGCTCGCTCTACCAGCAGGCGATCCAGCGCTTCATCGCCGCGAACCCGAACGTCGAGGGCATCTGGACGTGGACGCAGGACGGCGGCCCGTGGCGCGCCGGCCCCATGACCCTCGAGCTCAAGGCCGGGTTCTGGCAGCTCTACGAGCTCAACACGGAGCTCGCCGTGCGCCTCGCTCGCGACCCGTCGGCCGACCCCGCGGAGCTCACCGCCGACTGGGCCCGCCGCTGGTTCTCGGACGACCCGGCCACCGTGCGCGCGATCGGCGAGGTCATGGCGCAGTCCCGGGCCGCGATCACCGACGGCCTCTACATCGGCCCCTACGCCGACCGCCGGGTGTTCGCGATCGGGCTCGAGCCGCCTCCCATGATGTGGATCTTCGAGTGGGACATCCTCACCGGCGACAGCGCCGTGCTCGACGTCATCTACGCTGTGAGCCGCGACGACCTCGACGAGGCGATCGCGGGCGGGCAGCGTGCGCTCGACACGGTCGAGTCCATGCAGTCGGTGCTCGAGTCGACGGATGCCGCGGCCTGGAAGGACCCCGCTCTCCGCGACGCGTTCCTCGCCACGCTCGACTACCAGCGCAGCACCTTCGAGGTGCTCGCCGACTACCGCACGATGGTGCTCCGGCAGGCGCAGTGGCACGACACCGGATCGGCCGAGGCGTACACGCAGTGGGCCGCGGCCAGGGACGCGTTCCGCGCCAGCGCCGACGCGCACCTCGCCGAGTACTCGGGCAGCGTGGACTACCCGCCGCTCAACCTCGAGGCGGCAGATCTCGGCATCGCGCGCGCGGACCGCGACCTCGCGATGGCGTGGGCGGCCCGCGTCGGGCTCGCGCTCGTCGTGCTCTGGCTCGTGCTCGGGATGCTCGGCTCCCGCCTGCGCCGCGTGCCGGGTGCCGCGGTCGCCCGTGCCCTGTGGCTCGCCGCCACCCGTCCGTGGCGCGCCGCCGAAGCCGTCGCGCCCTTGACGAGAGCACAGCGGGTCGCGCTCGTCGCGGTTCCGGGGGCCGCGTTGGTGGGGAGCCGGGGCATCCTGACCTGGTTCGAAGCGCCCGCCCACCTGCTCGTGTCGCTCGCCTCGTGGCTGGTGTTCGCGGTCGTGCTCGTACTCGCCGCGCGCCGCGCGGTGTGGCCGATCGTCGCCGTCGTCGCGGGAGCGGCGATGCTGCGCGTCGCTCTCCTGCTCGCGGTTCTCACCCCGACTGGCCCGGGCGGCTACTGGTTCGGCTTCTGGACGGACCCGGTGGCGCGCTCCGTCTACATCACGATCGCGTTCGCCCTCTTCGCGTGGGTGATCGTGGCGGCCGGGTGGGCGCTGTCGACGCAGGTCGGAGCGCGCCGGGCGATCGGCGCGGTGCTGCTCGCCGTCGGCGCCGTTCTCGCCGTGATGGGCGCGTTCGTCGGCCTCCTCGGGGCCGAGCAGGCGCTCACCGTCTGGAACGACCAGCTCGGGCTGCTGCCGTGGGGGCTGTCCCGCATTCTCGGAATCACGGTGTACCTGGAGATCCCCGCCGACACCCCGTGGTTCGCTGCCGCGTTGGGTGCGGTGCTGCTGGCCGCGGGGGCGCTGCTCGCCTTCGTGCGGAGGCGAGCCCGGGCGTCCTAGGTCCTACGCCGGTCCGACGGCGACGATGCTCGCCAGCGGCAGCGTGCGCTCGAGGTCGGCCCGCCTGTCGCGGGCGCGCAACCGGCCGCCGGCGACGCTCGCAGGCTCGAGCTGGTAGTCGGCGGTACCGCCGTCCGGCATCCGCACCGTTACCGTCACGAGCGCCTTCGAGCGGATCGCCGCCTCCAGCTGGCGGGCGATCCACGCGCCCTCGGAGTCGGCGGCCTCGGCCGGTTCGAGCCGCAGTCGCGCGATGAGGGCGGCCGAGGCATCCGGCGCCGCCTCGGTCCGCGCCGCCGGGGCGCGTCGCCGTTCGGGGACGACGACCCGGCCGCTCGCGTCCTCTGCGGCGACCGGGTAGCGGGCCTCGCTGAGGCTCCAGAACACGACGTCGCGGTCGAACCGGCTCACGAGGTGGTCGCGCTCGCCGCGGAGGCCGATCGACGACAGCGACTGGTCGACGAGAAGGGTGCGCAGAAGGGCGGCGTCGTCAGAGTGGATGCTCGAGTGCCCGTCGGCCGTCGAGCGCACCCGCACGAGTCCGAAGCGCACCGCGGCGTCGCGCAGGAGGTATTCGAGCGGTTGCGGGATGCCCGTGAGCGAGATCTGGGACAGGAACGACCGGATCTCCTCCGCGGTATCGCCCGAGGCGAGTGCCCGGGTGAGGCTCTCCGCCGAGATGCGGTACGTGCTCGCGAGACCGCGGTTCTCGAGGTCGGCGATCTGCCGCAGCCTCGCGTCGACGCGCGGCGCGAGCGGCCCGGGGGAGACGACGGAGAGGTCGTGCTGCAGGTACACCTGCTCCACCTCCGGCGGGAAGAGACCCGCCATCGCGGTCGCGGCTGCGGGGGCACCCGTTGCGAGGAGGGCCGCGCCGGGGGTGCTCGGGATGTGGTGCGCGGTGACGCCGAGCAGCTCGGCGTCCCGCGTGTAGACGGCGATGCGCTCGCGCATCCAGTCGCCGCCGGCGGGGAAGAGCCACGACGTGAACTGGTCGAGCCGCTCGCCCCACTCCGAGTGGGCTCGCTCGGCGAGGACACCGCGTACGTCCGCCGGGAGCCGCTCGAGCCACGCGCCAGCCAGCCGCGACCAGCGGTGTCCTGAGTCGCCGACGAGCCAGTGCTCGCTCGATTCCGCCGCCGACCAGCGCGCGCCGTCGCGAACCACGAGCCCCGCGCGTTCCGCGATCTCCACCAGGCCGACGACGCGGTCGAGCTCGACACCCATCGCCGCCGCGAGTCGCTTCGTGTCGGGAAGGGCGATGCCGCCGCGAGCGAGCTCGCGGGCGGGCTCGTGCTGCAGCTGCGCGATGAGTTCGGCCACCGAGGCCGTTGTCGCGAACGCGCGCTCCGAGGCGAGGCGGTCGGTCGTCGACGGATCAGCGGAGGCCACCGGCGCGAGGGTCGACGGCGCGGGGTCGCCGAGGAGCTCGGCGAGGTCCGGGAGTCCCCGGGACGGCCACTCGGCGAGAGCGAGGGCGAGGCCGCTCGTCGGTGCGACCCGGTCGCCTTCGCGGAGGACGAGGGCGAGCCGCTCGCCCGTCGAGAGGGCCTCGTCGGTGGTGGGGGCGGTGATCGTGGTGGCGGAGGACCGCTGCCGCACCTCGTCGTCGAGGCGGGCGGGTGTCGTCGGCCCGAGCTCCGCGAGGACTGCGAGCACGGTGAGGGTGGGTCGGTCGAGGCGGGAGAGAGCCGCCTGCACGCTCGAGGGCTCGAGCAGGGCATCCGCGAGGTCGAAGAAGTCCCGGATGCCCGTCGCCCGCACCTCGCGCGCGGCGAGCAGAGCGGCGAGGTCGTCGTCGCTGCGCTGCCTCAGCTGGCCGGCGAGCAGCAGGGCCGAATCGCTAGCCGCGGGCATCCTTCGACTCACGACCCCGGCGGATTCCGGTGAGAACGATGAGCACGATCATGAGGATGAGACCGATCGGCAGGCCGATCGCGGGGAGCACGACGATCGTCGGCCACGGCGCGGCGCTGAACTGCTCGGCGGTCACGCCGACGGCGGTCGCGATGATGAGAGCGATGAAGCACAGGATCGACAGACCCACCGCCGAGGCGATCATGTAGGCGAGGATGCGCTCGATGCGTCGGGGGTTCTGGGGGGTGTCGGCCACAACCCCAAGGATACGGGACTCGGGTCGACCCTCTAGGCTGGAGGGCACGAGCATAAGGAGTTCCGTCATGCCCAGCGGCAAGGTCAAGTTCTACGACGACGAGAAGGGCTTTGGTTTCATCTCCAGCGATGACGGCCAAGAAGTCTTCCTCCACGCGTCGGCCGTGCCCGCCGGCGTGACCATCAAGTCGGGCATGCGCCTCGAGTTCGGCATCGCCGACGGGAAGAAGGGCGCGCAGGCGCTGTCGGTTCGCGTGCTCGATGCTCCGCCGTCGCTCACGAAGATCAATCGCAAGCCGGCCGACGACATGGCGGTCATCATCGAGGACCTCGTCAAGCTCATGGACGGCATCGGTGCCGGACTCAAGCGCGGGCGCTACCCCGACAAGGCCCACGGTGCGAAGATCGCCGCCATGCTGCGCCGGGTCGCGGACGAGCTGGATGCCTGAGCCCTCGATCCTCGATATCGCCCGGGCCGCGCTCCTCGACATGACGCCCGAGGCGACAATCGGCGAGCTCCTCACGGAGGCCGTCGAGGAGGACGGGTCGATCACGGTGCGCTTCGCCTCCGCGCTCCCGGGATATCCGGGGTGGGCGTGGACGGTGTCGCTCGCCCGCGTCGAGGGCTTCGATCCGACTGTGCTCGAGGCCGAGCTCGTGCCCGGCGACGGGGCTCTCCTCGCCCCGGACTGGGTGCCGTGGGCCGATCGCCTCGCCGAGTACAAGGCCGCCCAGGAGGCGGCGGAGGCGGAGGCTGCGGCCGCCGCTGCGGCAGCGGGCGAGGATGCGGGCGCCGAGAGCGACGACTCCGATGTGGATGACGACTCCGAGGGTCTCGACAACGACGATCTGGACGACGACGACCTCGACGACGAGGCCGACGACGAGGACGACGACCTGCTCGGCAGCGACGTCCTTCACGGCGGCGACCTCGACGGCGTCGACATCGACGATCTCGACGAGGACGACGAAGACGACTCCGATGACGATGACTCCGAGGACGACGACCTCGACGACGAGGGCGAGCGCTCCTACTGAGTCGTACCGCTAGCGGTGGCGGTAGTGCGTGTAGAGCAGGCCGATGAGGCCGAGGGCGATTCCCGCGATGCCCGTCCACAGCCACCACGCCATCCCGGCGGCGGTGAGCTGCGGCAGGAGCACGAGCAGCACGGCGAGGGCCACGAGCCACAGGGTGATTCCCACGAGCATCGCCTTGCGGTCATCCGTCTTCACGGGCGCAGGATCAGGCCGCCGCTCGGAGTCCTTCAGCCACAGTCGCACGCCCCGAGCCTAGCGCGGGCGCGTCGCGGCGGGGACGCCCGTGCCGAGTGTGACGTTGCTGCGGGTTTCAGCAGCGCGCACCCGCAACAACGTCACACTCGGCGAGTGGCGCGGGTCAGTAAGGTGAGCGCATGAGCGAGGAGTGGCGGCGGGCGATGGGCCTTGTGGCCGCGAGCTGGCGCGTGATGCTCGCCTTGTGGGTGCTCGCGCTCTTCGGGTCGGTGTGGCTGCACCTGCCCGAGCCAGTGCGCTACAGCAAGGGACTCTTCACTTTCGGGGTCGCACTGGTACTCGCCGCCTTCCACTTGTTCGTCTCCCTCGCCGCGACGTCCCCTATTCGCCGCCGGCTCCGCGAGTTGCGGCAGAGCACCGGCGCGATCGTCGAGCTCGTCGGCCTTGATCCGGCATGGTTGCCGGTCGACGGCGGGGGCACGGGCGCGCACCGGCCCGGGCTCCTGATCGCGGACGGCACGGGCATCCGGCTCACCGACCTCGACCAGGCCGAGGCGGTGCTGGATGCCGCGTGGTCGGAGGCCACTGCGGTCGCAATGCAGCACGTCCCGCGACCGGCCGTGGAGGTCGAGTTGGCCTCGCGGTGGTGGTTCACTCTCTGGAGGCCCGCCGCGCTTCCCGACTGGGTCCTGCCGCGCACCGGCCGGGTGCGGTCGCTCGTCGCCCGCCTCGAGGCGCTGCGCGAGGCATCCCGCGCCGTCGCGGCTCGCTAGAGGTTCTCGACCACGTACTCGATCGACGCGATGAGGGCGCGCACGTCGGCGGGATCGATCGCGACGAACGTCGCCACGCGCAGCTGGTTGCGACCGAGCTTGCGGTAGGGCTCCGTGTCGACGATGCCGTTGGCGCGGAGGGAGGCGGCGACGGCCGCGGCATCCACCGACTCGTCGAAGTCGATCGTGACGACGACCTTCGAGCGGTCCGCGGGGTCGGTCACGAACGGGGTGGCGTACGAGGAGCCTGAAGCCCACTCGTACAACGCCGACGACGACTCGCTCGTGCGCGAGTCCGCCCACGCAATCCCGCCGTTGCCGTTGATCCAGTCGACCTGCGATTCGAGCAGCAGCAGCGTCGACAGCGCCGGAGTGTTGAGGGTCTGCTCGAGGCGCGAGTTGTCGATCGCGTTCTTGAGGGAGAGGAACTCGGGGATGTACCGCCCCGAGCCCGCGATCGAGAACACCCGCTCGATCGCGGCGGGGGAGAACAGGGCGAACCACAGTCCGCCGTCGGAGGCGAAGTTCTTCTGCGGGGCGAAGTAGTAGACGTCGGCCTGCGACGCGTCGAAGTCGATGCCGCCCGCGGCCGAGGTCGCGTCGATGACGGTGAGGGCGCCCGGAGCATCCACTCGGGTGACGGGGGCCATGACGCCGGTCGAGGTCTCGTTCTGCGGCCACGCGTACACGTCGACGTCGTCGAGCTCGACGTCGGCGCGGGAGCCGGCAGGCGCCGAGATGACGCGCGGCGCCTCCAGGTGGGGGGCGGCGGCGGCCTGCGCGAACTTCGCCCCGAACTCGCCGAAGGTGAGGTGCTCGCTGCGGCGCTCGATGAGCGAGTAGGCAGCGGCATCCCAGAACGCGGTCGATCCGCCGTTGCCGAGCACGATCTCGTAGCCGTCGGGAAGGCGGAACAGCTCGCCGAGACCGGAGCGCACGCGGCCCACGAGGTCCTTCACGGGAGCCTGCCGGTGGGAGGTGCCGAGGAGGGCCGACTGGGTCACGAGGTGGTCGATCTGCTCCTGCCGGACCTTGGAGGGGCCGCATCCGAATCGACCGTCGGCGGGCAGCAGATCAGAGGGGATGACGAGGCTCGGCATGCACCAATCCTAGGGTCGCCTCCGGTTAGGCTTGACCCCATGACGGACCTCGTCGACACCACCGAGATGTACCTGCGCACCATCCTCGACCTCGAGGAGGAGCACATCGTGCCCCTGCGCGCGCGCATCTCCGAGCGGCTCGGCCACTCCGGCCCGACGGTGTCGCAGACGATCGGCCGGATGGAGCGCGACGGCCTCGTGGTCGTCGAGGGCGACCGGCACCTCGAGCTCACCGCCGAGGGCCGCACTCGGGCCATCCACGTGATGCGCAAGCACCGCCTCGCGGAGCGCCTCCTCGCCGACGTCATCGGTCTCGATTGGGCCTACGTGCACGACGAGGCCTGCCGCTGGGAGCACGTCATGAGCGAGCAAGTGGAGCGCCGCCTGCTCGACATGCTCGGCAATCCCTCGGAGTCGCCCTACGGCAACCCGATACCGGGTCTGGAGGAGATCGGCGGCTCGCCGGCTCCCGCCTTCATGGACGGCGTCGTCAACATCGTGGAGTTCGTCGCCGGATCGACGGATGCCCGCAGCGGAGTCATCCGCCGCCTCGGCGAGCCCGTGCAATTCGAGCCGGAGCTCCTGCAACAGCTCCAGAACGCCGGCGTCGTGCCCGGCGCGACCGCGACCCTCTCGGCGTCGGGTTCGTACGTCGTCGTGCAGGTGGACGGCTTCGGCGAGGGGCTCGAACTGCCCAACGAGGTCGCCGTGCACATCTTCGTCGAGCGCTGATCAGGCCCGACCCTGAGCCAGTTTGTGGGGGTTCCTCAAGCTGATAATCAGCCTTGAGGATGATGCGGCAGCAGTCTCGACGTGACAGGCCGGGGGGCCTCGCGTAAACTCGCTGAGTCCTCATCGGCCGCTCCCGGGCCAAAAGGACCCGCTCTGAGCGTCTCGTTAACCCGTCTCAGTGCCGGTACGTGAATCGACATACGAAACGGATGGGGCAACAACCTAGAGTTGCCGAGGCGCCAGGAGGTAAAAACTCTTGACAAATGTAGGACCCGAGCTTCACCGCAGTACCGAAACACCCAGCAACGACTCCCCGGCACTCGCCTCCGGACTCCCGGTACCCGCCGCCTTCACGAAGGCCTCCCCGAGCAAGCGCAAGTCGAACTTCCTGAGCGTCGCCGTCACCGCGCTCGTCGTTCCCGGCATCTTCGCGACCATGGCCCTCCCGGCCTACGCGTTCCAGCCGGTCCAGGACACGACTGCGGCCGACGCGACGGTGGCGCTGCAGGCCCTCAAGGAGTCGGATGCGCAGACCGTGACGGTCGCGGCGGCTGCGGCCTCCGTCGCCGCCACCCGCGACGGGTTCTCGGCGACCACCCACGAGGAGATCGTCGCCGAGCAGGCTCGCGCCGCGGCGGCTGCCGCCTACGCGGCCTACTCCGGCCCGTCGATCGGCGACCTTCTCGCCAACCCGCCCTACCCGAACTTCGATCTCGCGCAGGTCGCGGCAGTCGCCCAGCAGTACCAGGGCGTTCCGTACGTCTACGGCGGCAACACCCCCGCCGGCTTCGACTGCTCGGGCTTCGTGTCGTTCGTCTACGCGCAGTTCGGCATCGCGCTGCCGCATTCCGTGTCGGGCATCGCGGCGATGGGAACGCCCATCGCGACCGAGGCGGCCCTGCCCGGCGACATCGTGACCATGAGCGGCCACAACGGCATCTACCTCGGCGGTGGCATGTTCATCGACGCGCCGAGCGAGGGGCGCGTCGTGGAGATCCGCCCGATCTACACGAGCGACTACTACATCGTCCGTATCGGCATCTGATCCCGTCGGGGCGCGCCACTGAGCCAGTGCCGCCCCGACGTGGGTTACCCTGTAGCTCTCGGAGTCTTTCGCACGAGGAGAGCCACATGTCGAGCAGGCGCAGCATCCAAACCGTGGATGCGCGCGTCCGGTTCCTCATACGGCACACCGGTCGGTGCGCGGTCAGCCGCGCGCTCCAACACGAGGCACTGTCCTAGCGACAGTGCCTTTTTGTTTGCCCGGAATCCTCTCGCGCGTCACCTCCGAGACAGTCGAACACGCCTGCAAGCCGTGCAGGCTCTGTCGAGAGGATGACTCCGTTGAGAACCCTGGTGCTGAATGCGGGCTACGAGCCCCTCGCCGTCGTGTCGTTCAAGAGGGCACTCGTGCTCGTCATGAACCAGAAGGCGTCGATCGTCGCGGCGGATGCCGAGCATCCGGTCTGGGGGTCCGCGGGAGCGTGGGATCGCCCTTCGGTGATCATCCTGCGCAACTACGTGCGCATCCCGAGCGGTCGCAACGTGCCTGTGTCGCGACGCGGCGTGCTGCGCCGCGACAATCAGCGCTGTGGTTACTGCGGCGGCTCGGCGAACACGATCGACCACGTGCTGCCCCGCTCGCGCGGTGGCAAGGACTCGTGGGAGAACCTCGTGGCCTGCTGCCTCAAGTGCAACAACATCAAGGGCGACCGCACCCCCGCGGAGATGAACTGGACGCTGCGGATCATCCCGCGGCCGCCGCACGGCACGTCGTGGCTCGTGCGCGGCATCGAGCGCGCGCTGCCCGATTGGGAGGAGTACCTCGCTCCCGCGGCCTAGCCGTTACTTTGCTGTGACAATTAGACTTGTCGCGGGTCGTCGCGTACCCTCGAAAAGTCATCCTTTTCCCGAAAGGCACCTCCTTCGTGGTCGATTACACGCCGTCCGGCTCCTCGGACGACCTGTTCGCCACTGAGGCGACCCCGCAGCCGGTGCAGTACACGTCCCGCCGCGAAGCCCGGGAGGCGCTCGCCGCCCAGTCCTCGGCCGCGGGCAAGCCGGCCCGACGCTCGGTCGCTCCCGAGGTGCGCGTCGCTCCCGCGGAGGTGCGCCGCGAGCTCGCACAGCCCGCCATGGGGGCGGTTCGGGCATCCGTCGCGGCACAGCCCAAGCGCAACCCGCTGAGCGTGCTCGCGACCATGGCGGTCGTGGGCGGACTCTTCGCGGTGGCCGGTCTTCCCGCCTATGCGCAGCAGGAGGCGGAGTCGACGACCGCGGATGCCGCTCCCGCCGGCGTCGCGCAGTCGATCGAGGTGGATGACGACGCGGTCACCGGGCTTGCGACGCGCGACGGCTTCCTCGCCACCACCCCGGAGCAGCTCGCCCAGGCCAACGAGGACGCGCTGCGCGCCGCAGCGAACGAGGCATACCTCGCCTCCGGCGCCCGCGAGCTCGGCGACGACTACCCGTGGCCGTACGAGCTGACGGATGACCAGGGCGGCGGGCTCTCGCCACTCAACTACTACTACCGCGAGTGCGTGGACTTCGTGGCCTGGCGCATCAACCGCGACCAGGGCTACTACGCGGCCCCCTTCAAGTGGGTGTGGTCGAACCTGACCCCCTACGGCGGCAACGGCGGCCAGTGGCAGTACAACTGGGAGGCCCTCGGCCGCACCGTGTCGAACGTGCCGATCCCCGGCGCTGTCGCCTACACGGGCGGCAACCACGTCGCCTACGTCAAGTCGGTCAACGCCGACGGCACGGTGACGCTCGAGGAGTACAACTACGTGCCGGGCATGTACAGCCAGCGTACGATCCCGGCCTCGTCGGTCGTGTCGTTCCTGTACCCGCCGAGCTAGGCTCGCCGCTGGCTCGCTGGCTTCGCCGAGTGTTCCGATTTCGTCGGAATAGGGCCCTCCATAGCGGCAATTTCGGAACACTCGCGGTGCGAGACTCCCCATCGGCGCCCGCCGGTAAGCTGGATGCCGCCACGCCTCTGTAGCTCAATGGAAGAGCAGTTCCGTCCTAAGGAAAGGGTTGGGGGTTCGAGTCCCTCCAGGGGCACGAATGCGAGAAGCCCCGCAGCGTGCGCCGCGGGGCTTCTCGCATTCGTGGTCGTGGGTGGCACCTCGGAGCGCTGGGGTCCCCGCCTCGGCAGTCCAGAATGTCGCTTGTCGACTGACTCGCAGGCTTCGCGCTGCCGCGACATTCTGGCGGCCTAGGTGGGGCGTCGAGTCCCTCCAGGGGCACCGCTGGGGGTTCAACCCCCTGGGGAACGGTGATGACCCCAACATTCTTCTCCGTTCCCGCGACTTCAGCGATCGTGGCGTTGGGGTTGCGGCCCTTGCCGCGGCCGGCACAGCACCGTTGGGGGCTCAACTTGCACCGCGGCGTCGTGGCAATTTGCGCGGACCACTTGCGGTGCCGGTCTCTCCTCAGCCTCCTGATACCTGACCGCGCGGGGTCCTTCCATCGCGTTATCAATCCAGAGCGACCATCGCCCAAGGTCGCCAGCACGAGAGTGGGGGTCGACTGCCAGCGTGATCGTCAGCAAGCAACCGATGTTGCCTCAGACCGTCGCGAGGGCGGCGAGGCACTGATCGCGACCTTGAAGAATATTCTTGTTTGTCGCCTGGCGCCTGAGTGACGACGACCTCCCGACGCGCGCCTGGGCAGATGCTGGAAGCCGGTTCGTTCATCAGGCGCAAAAGGTTGGGAGTCGACGGTGCGGACCCGATCCTCCGATTCGGAAGTTCCTGAAGAATTCGCGAAGCGTGGCGTGCTCGCGTGCCGCGACACCTTCGCGAGCTTCTGACATGGCCGACGTCGCTCGAGCTGCGATGATGTCATCTCATAGGAAACGCTCTCCAGCGTGGGATAGAAATGCCCACCTGCGCCATCATGATTCATCTGGAGTGTGCCGCTAGTCTTGTCGTTGCAGGGCACGAGGGCGGGCCGACGGCAGCGGCCAGCGGATGGACGAGGGAGATCAAAAACGATGCCGTCCCAGGACCTAAGGGCCGCACTCGACCGGGACCTTCTCTTCGGCCTTGTTCAGCAGGCGATCGCCCGACCCGACCGGATTCCTGCTTCTCGTCACGAGAACGGCTTCGAGAAGTTGACGCTCGGCGTCGATCCCGCGACGGGCGCGCTCATCCGTGCCCACTTCTGGAGTCGTGTCGACAGCGAATCCGACGCGGCTACCGTCGGCAATCTGCATAACCATCGCTGGGATTTCGCGTCCTTGGTTCTGCGCGGCGAGCTCCGGATCGCGACGTACGTCGAGTCGTCCGCGGGCGAGGACTACTACTACTATCGGTACTGGCCGGAACGCGGGGACGAGTTGGAGTTCATCGGCGTCACTCGACTCGCACGCTATGCGATCGTGTCCCTCGGCGCGGGATCCGAGTACGACGAGCCGGCGGAGGAGATCCATCACGCGTCACCCCGTGCCGGCGTTGACACGGTCACGGTGATGGCACGGAGCCCAGGTCAGAAGACCTTCGCAGATGTCTATTCCCTGAGGGCGCGCCCGGACGTGGTCGAGAGCTCATCCGATCTGCCGATGAGCCGAGTCGCGGAGCTCCTTGACGACTTGGCCGGCCTCGTCGAGGCCGCGAGACTTCGCAGGAGGTAGGGAGCGTCGTGTCAGCAGTTCTCCGCCGCGCCGCCATATCGATGCAGATCCCTTTGGCGCTGAGCGCCGACCCGGATTCGACCTGGCAAGTGGGCCCCTTCAACAACCGATGGCGTGAAGGATCTGACCGGGAGCTATCCGGCGATCGCGTGGGCCGGAGGAAGTATCTGATTGAGGGTCTCGACGAAATCCTCTACAACAACCGCTGGCATCAGTCGAGTCCCTCACTGTCGCTGCCGCCGGTTGCAGGGGTCACGAAGGTCAAGGCGGTCGAAGTTTGGCGGCTGCCGACGACTGGCCCGCGTCCCAACGGGATCTTGATCGTTCACCTCTCGATCGACCCCGACGCCGACGTCCTGAGGGTCATCAACAAGGTCGTCAATCACAACCCCAGCCACGGGGGTGCCATGCGCCTGTGGGTTGACGAGATCGTCGACCCTTGGGGTCGCATCGTGTCGTCGCACCGTCGCGCGGAACACGTGTCTCTCGTGACGAGCGACTCTTCCACGATGCCCGACACGCCCCTCGTGAAGGTCTCCAAGAAGATCGACGGTCACAACCTGTGGCTTGCGAGCCTGGAGGCGTCGGGGCGGTACGGGCCGGACGTCACGATGATGCCGAACGTCGGCACCTACATCCCCATGTCGAATCGGATCCGTGGTCTTGTCGGCCGCGGGGCGATCGCTCTTGTCGGCCTGCTGCCGGACGATGGAAGCTCAAGAGGTGCGACCGGTTTTGACTACGGGGGCCTCGAGTTCTTTGCGGAAGGTCTCTACACCGACACCCTGCTCTTCGCCCGCCTCCAACGGATCATGGTCGGAGAATTGCGCGATGAGTTGGCCGAAGCGCGGAACAGCGGAACCGGCAAGCAGGCGCTCTGGCGACTCGAGCGGCGACTCGTCGACTTCCGCCGCATCTACTGGCGCACCGATATCGCTCCGCAAGGCAGCCAAGACGACTTCCTGCGGGCGTACCAGGCCGAGAACGCGGTTCCCGCCCAGCTAGCTGAGGTTGCCGCGCAGTTGACGGAGTACTCGGCGCAGGTTCAGCGCACGGAGCAGGAGATCACCAACGCGCTGCTGGGGCTCGTCACGGTTGTCGCCCTTCCGATCAGCTCCGCGATTGCGATCTGGGCGGGAATCGATGAGCGCACGGTCTGCCAGCTCCTCATTGCGCTCGGGATCGCCATGGCCCTGGCCGCTGTCCTCGTCGCGACCCCGGCGGCGCGTTCGCTCCTGAAACCACTGTTTAAGAAGAAGCATGTGTCGTGATTGCCGCCAGATGGGAAGCACTCCGCGTCGTCAGCGGCTTGGTCGTCCTCGGTCTCCTGCCCGAGTCGCTCGGACGCGGTGGGAAGTGGCGACTCTTCGGGAGTTGGTCGATCCTCCTGCAATCGGAGGAACTCACGCGGCTTCCGCAGGACATCGACATCCAGCTCTCCTCTGGGGGTCCGACGGCCCCGACGGTGCTGGACGAATGGCGACGATCGAGCGGGCCATTCGAACTGAGATCGGGACGAGCACGCGCGGTGACGTTCTCCGACCCGCGGACCAGTCCGAACGCTTCCTGGCAGACGGTCGACCTGCTTCACCGAGGCGAGGTCGTCGCGGAGGAGGCGATCAACTGGGTGTGGCCCGCGTCGGTCGACGATCGCGACATCGAAGCCCTCCACGCTCGGGATGATGCATGGATCGACCTGAGACTGACCCCGGCGTTCTCTGTCGCGGCTTACGCGCTTCCGGAGATCGCCGACCTCCCACTGGCCCGAGTTCGTGCCGCGAGCCGCGAAGAGTGCATCGCGCAGAAATGGACGCGGATCGCCATGATTCGCACCGGTGCTCGTCGCCACACGCGTTGGCAGGACCTGGCCGACGTATACGACCTGGTCCTCGGGGAGTCTGCATCGCTCAATTCTTCGCGCCTCGTCGACTGGCTCAGAGAGAGAGCCGGTGCCCGGGGGCTCGGCTGGCCGATCCTGCTCTCTGAGCCTCCATCCGAATGGCTCGACGTCTGGGACTCCTACAACTTTCGATCCGGAGTCTCGCGTCCCCGTCCAGCCGACTGTACGAGAGAGTTGAACGCATTCCTGCGGGACCTCGCCTAAAATCCGCCCAGTTGTCCCGTTCAGGCGTCGCGACTGAACGGGACGAGCAGTTCGTGGTACCCGCGGACCCCGAGATCTACCTTCGTCAGGACGGCGGGCCCGCCCTCCTGATGGCTGACGTTTCCGACAGCGGCGGCGAGTCTCTGCTGCGTCGGCCCCGTGACGGGTTCGCCGTAGAGGTAGCGAATCCGCTCGGGTGAACCGTCTGGCGCCAACTTGGTGATGCAGAGTGCTGCTTCGACGCGTGCGAGCGAATCGCGGAGCGAGCGCCCAATCTTCAGTTCCACGATGCCGACCCCGATGGGGAGCACATCCTGTCTTCGCCCGAAGGCATCGAGGTCGCGAACGATCGTGCCCAGGGTTCGTGCGTGCGCAAACGCGAAGATTCCGTCTCCGCGGGCGAAGATCGGGCACTCCAATCCTTTGATAGACGCGAGGGCCTCCAAGGTGTGCTGAAGCCGTCGGGTGACGGAGAGGCGGATTCGATAGGCGTCCGCCAAGAAGTCGGCGAAGGAGATGGTTCCGCGCCTGAAGTCCTCCAGCCCGGGCAACAGCAGGCGCCTCAACCCGTCCCAGCGTCCGGGCACCCCGTCGAAAAGGCCGTGCACATCGGTTGCCAACAGGTAGTAGTCGTCCTGCGCCCGACGAGACGCGAATTCGGCGTAGAACTCGTTCTCCCTGATCAGTTTCGGGAAATGAAGGTCGCGAACGTCTTCTGTGAGGGGGGCATCCGTCAGCAGGTCGGACGCGTCACCACGCCAAGGAGGCGTCGTGAAGCACTTCACGAGATCTCGGTCGTCCTCGACGCTATCCGCGCGTGCCAGCGCCTCTTCGATCGCGCTTTCCGCGTGCCAGGACGGAAGCTTGCGCTTCCGTGTCACGGCGCTGGCGATGGATGCGATCCACCCCGCACGCTGAAGCAGATCGGCAGCTTCGTCGGGCGCCATCGTCACCTCCAGCCGGCATCGTGTGAGTGGGCCGAGAAGGTAGGACGCGAGCTCGGTGGGCGGGCGTTCATGACTGGAGTTGAAGGGCTGCGGCTCGCTGACCGCGAACGACAACAGTGTCTTGCCGAACATCGTGTGGACGAAAGGGCCGGCACGATGCGCCTGTCCGACCTCCCGCAGGTCGCGTCGCACCTGCCCGAGCGCGAGAAACTGACTGTAGGGCCGCGACTCGGTGTGGGTCGGCACTGATTCGCTCCGGGCCTGAACCCAGACGTCGATCGTGGCGTCGCTTGGACCGTTCCGGAGATCGCGGA
This sequence comes from Antiquaquibacter soli, assembly GCF_030580675.1. Lineage (GTDB taxonomy): Bacteria > Actinomycetota > Actinomycetes > Actinomycetales > Microbacteriaceae > Rhodoglobus > Rhodoglobus soli. Next base: position 94,239 of record NZ_JAUQUB010000005.1, read on the forward strand.
GGATCTCGCCGGCGAAAGCTCCGCTGTCGGGCGGATCGCCGTTTCGAAGGTATCCCGCGGTCGCCGAACGGTCCGCCACTCGATCAAGCGGCCAGTAGTTGTGTTTGACCATGGCATCACGCTATCGCCGCGTCGACAGCGGCCTTCGACACCCGTCACAATTCGAGGGTGGAATCTCTCGACATGTCGACTGGCTTCGGCTGGATCTCTCACGAGTACGTGCAGTCGCGCGGCGGCGCCGGCCGCATTTCGGCGCTCGCGGATCTGATCGACCCCTACTTGTGCCGCGACGGTATCGTCGTGGAGCTCGGAACCGGCCCCGGTCAGCTCGCTGCGAGACTGACGACCGCGACCCGGAGAGTGGTCGGAGTTGACATCTCGCCCGAGATGATTCGACTGGCATCGCCGATCCTCGACGGGAATGCGGTCGAGGCGGACGTCGAGCATCTTCCTTTCGACGCGGAGACGTTCGATGGTGCGATCGCCGTATGGGTTCTCAACCACGTGGCAGATCCTCGTCGGGCCCTTTCGGAGGCGAGACGCGTTCTTCGCCCCGGCGCGCGGATGTTCTACCTGTCCGGTATCCCCTCGCATCCGGAGTGGGACGTCATCGGCAGTCTCCTTCAGCGGCTCGACGTCGTCAGAGCGGATCGCGTCGAGCGCGAGACGGCGATCGTGTCTCTCGCGGAGTCGTGCGGGTTCCGTGTGGTGACCGCCGGTGACATGGTGGTGAAGTTCTCCCAGCGACCCGACGGAATGGCTGATCGAATCGCCACTCGCTCGTACGGTCACCTTCGAGACCTTGACGAAGAAACGTGGGCGACGATCGTGCAACCGGTCGTCGATGAACTGCGTCGAATGGATGACCATGACCGTCATCGCAACCGGCAGAACATTCACGCATTCGCCGTCTTCGAGAGGATGTGATCCGCGGTCATGGACGTGCCGCTCTCCTCGCCGGGTCCCGGACGACTCTCCGCCGCGGACTTTCATTCGTGGTCGACGATCGCGACCTGCGTGCTGGCGGCATCTCATCGGCTTACCCGAGGTTCCCGGCCCGTCGTCGCAGACCTGGACGGGACGCTCACCGATCCGGGACATCGACGCCACCACCTCGCGTCGAGCATCCCCGATTGGCTCGCATTCAGCCTTGCGGCGAAGAACGACCCGCCACTCCTCCCTGAGATCGAGTGGCTCGACAGCCACAGCGCCGAGCGGCCGGTGGTGATAGTCAGCGGTCGCCCGTCGATCGCCATGCAACTGACCCAATCCTGGCTCGAGCGACACGAAGTCCGGTGGGACGCCATCGTCCTGCGCCCTCCGGGCGACACTGTGCGCGGTCTCGAGCACAAGATGCGTGTTCTGACCGCACTCAGCGAACTGGGGATCGAACCGGAGTTCGCGTTTGACGATTCGTCCGAAGCCCGAGACGCCTATGAGGCAAGAGGTGTCGAGTGCCGAACCCTGCCGGGGACCACGTCGCCCTCATTCGCGTCGAACAGTACACCCGACCTTTGAATGGGCGGTGATGGGAAAACGTCAGTCGCGTCCGCGAACTGATCGGTACATTTGGGGTTGGAAGGTCACTCCAGGGGCACCGAGGCCGCAGTCGAGTTCTTCGCCCGTCCCCTGTGGATCGTCTAGGCGTTGACAGCGGCCATGAATGCGCGAGTCAGCGCGTTCCAGAGGTCGCTGCTCACTCGCTCGTATTCGTCGGAGTCACCCTGGACAGAGTCGTTCCACGACCCCATCCCCCCGAAAATCCAACCGTGAGTGGCCGCCGCGAGGAGCTGATGGCGATCCAAAGGCAACGAACCCTGGGGCACCATTTCGGGGTAGTAGGCGCATTCGGGACTCTCCGCTGAAAGCTGCGACCGCGCCCGCTGCATCACGGTCGCCCACCCGGACTCTCCGCTCCGCGCCGCGAAGTCTCCGAGCGCCTGCAATGCGGTGTCGAGTTCGACGGCGCTCAGGCGGACGTCTGGAGCGGGGGCGGCGAGGGTCGTCCACTCTCCGGTCACGGTGACTCGCCAGATCCGGCGATCGGGGGCCGATGGGTTGGCGACCTCCCAGCGCGCCCTCCAGAGCACGGGTCGAACTCCCACCGACACCAGTCCCCAGTCGTTGCCGTTGGCGAACGCTGAGGCGAGCCACGGTGACATACCGCCTGCCGCCGTGTTGAGGGTCAGGCGAACGTGCTGGGCGCCAGTATCTCGGACGGCGTCGAACCAGCCGCCGGTGCCCTCCGGCGCCCGATCGACCCGACCGAGGCCCGAGGTGACGGTCGAGAACTCCCCGATGAACTTGAACGTGTCGTCGATCCACAGCAGATCGACGGCTGGCGGCTTCGCATCCGCCGCCAGCCATTGGTTCGCGCGCAGGGCGAGATCGATCAGCATTGCGAGTCCGCCGTTCACACGGCCACCCTATCCGGCTGATGCGGGCCGCCTTTACTGTCGTAATGGACACTAATATGATACTGTCCTATAGGACGGTTTCTGAGTAGTGCACTCCGCGCTGACTTGTCGAGAGATCGTGCGGAATAGAGGAACGACATGAGCAAGCAATTGACGAGCGCCGAGCTCCCGGCAGCCGTGCACGGGTTCGTCGACGGATGGCAAGGGCGTAAGCCCGACGGGGTCGAGGCGCTCTTTGCCGAGAACGCCGTCGTATCCGACGAAGGGCACACCTACCGCGGACGCACCGAGATCCGTGGGTGGATCGACGGTGCGATCGGCCTCTACTCGACCACCCTTACCTTTCTTCGTGCCCGCGAGGTGGACGGAATGGTGGGTGCGTCGTACCGACTGGAGGGAGACTTCCCGGGCGGCGTGGTGGAGCTGGAGTACCAGTTCCACCTGGACGATGACGGGCGGGTCATCCAGCTCGACTTCGCGCCGGCGTCGGAATCGGTCTAGCGACCGCGAACGATACGAGGGGGCTGCCGGGGAGGCGGCCCCCTCGTCGTTGACGGAGGGGTTCTACGCCTCCAGTGGGCGCAGCCCGCGTTCCAGCATCGCGTCTGCCGCGCTGATCGCATCGCTGACGAACCGGCGCGTGAGCGAGGTGTAGAGCTCCACGTCCTCTCGCGACCACTGCTCGAGCACCTCGTTGATCATTCGATCGCCGAGCTCGTAGACGCCTCGGGCTGCGGTCTCGCCTTCCTCGGTCAGGGCGATCAAGGTTGCCCGGCGATCCGTTGGGTCTGTCGAGCGAACCACGAGGCCGGCCTCCTCGAGTCGCCCCACGATCTTGCTGACGTGGGATGCGCCGGTCCCGAGGACCTCCGACATCGCGGTAGGGCGCATGGGACCCCAGGCCAGGAGATGCCGAAGCGCGGCGTGCGACTGCTGGTCGACTGCTCCGCCCGTCTTGGCGAGAATCTGACCCTGTACGGCCGGTGAGTCCCACAACAGGATGAGGGCGCTCAGGTTCGCGAGGAGCTCCGAGCGGTAGGGGAAGTCCGCCGCAATCCGACGTGACGCCTCGGGCCTGTCGCTCGTGCTCATGACCCCGAGTGTAATCCTGTCGTTTCAGACAGCATATGGAGGGGTCCCGCGGGTCGTCCCGCGGGGCCCCTCTTTCGTCTGGCCAGGCCTATTTCGTGATGACGATGTCCCCGATCTGTACGGCCCACGGCGTCGCATCCGAGATCGTGGCTCGGAGGTACGTCGTGCCGGCGGGCAGGTTCGCCGTGGGGGTGAACGTCGTCCGCGACCAGTAGTTCGCGGTCGCCGTCGGGGCGGTCGTGTTCGTCGCGACAGTGGTCCACGTCGTGCCGTTCGTCGACGACTGCCAGGTGATCGCAATGGTCGACCAGTAGTGGTAGACCCGGGCGGAGAAGGTCTTCATCCCTGCCAGCGACCAGGTGACCGAGCCGGCCGAGGCATCCGACCGCGACACCCGCGACGCGTCTCCAGCCATCTGGTTCATGGGGCCGGTGGTGTCGAGCACCATGTTCGCCGAGTGCGACGTCGTGAGGTTCCAGTTGTTCAGCGGGTCGCCGAGGGAGCCGGGGTCCGTCATCGTGTTCGCCTCGTGGAAGCCGCGGCTCGGCACCGCCGTCGGCGACAGGACGTTACCGAAGTAGTCCTTGCCGCCGTTGCCGACGATGAGCGTGCCCGACCCCTTCGCGGGCGACGTGCTCGAAATCGTGTAGCCGGCGACCGAGGTGAGGCCGGTGGGTGCGGTCGTCGACGGGGAGACGAGCAGCGGGTTCGAGGTGAGCTTGTGCGGGTCGGCCGGCTCGCTCGAGGGGTGGTTGCCGTAGAAGACGTTGTAGTCGAAGACGGCACCCGCGGTGTTCGGGTAGGTGTAGCCACCCGAGCCGTTGTTCACGACGATGTTGTTGCGGAAGCTCCACGCGCCGCCGGTCGAGCCGTCGCATCCGTCGCAGTACATGATCTTGGAGGCGAGGCCCGACTTCACGTAGATCGTGTTGTTGTAGATCTCGGTGTTGATCGGGACGCCGTACGAGAAGGTGAAGATGCCCTTCTCGCCGCCGTAGCCGTCGTTGACGCTGAGATTGTTGCGCACGGTCAGGTTCGAGGATGCGCCCGCCATCATCAGCAGGAACCCGCCCTCGTTGTCGTGGCTGTAGTTGTACTGCACGAGGGTGTCGATGCTCGCGAGGTCGACGTCGAAGCCCTGACCGTCGGTGCCGTGCGTGAGAGTCCCGTAGACCTCGTTGTACTGCACGACCGCGCCGATGGAGCGCGTCGGCCAGAGACCGGCCGAGGGTGCGGTGGTGGAGTTCTCGATCGTGCGCTGACCGGCGTTCGCGACGACGTTGCGCTGCAGCATCGCGTTGTACGTGCCGAGCACGAGCACGCCGTCGCTGTCGATGGTGCTGACGGTGTTGTCCTCGACCTTGACGCCCGTGCTGAGCAGGGGCTGGTCGATGACCCAGTCGGTGAGGGAGAGGCCGGTCGACTCGTCCCAGAACACGATGCCGCCGCGGCCCACGTTGCTGACCGAGTTGTGGTCGATGCTCACGCCGCTGAAGGAGTCGTTCTCCTGCTCGGCGCGCACGACGATGCCGCCGTTCGAGTGGGCCTCGATGCCCTGGCACGTGAAGCAGCCGTTGACGTCGCTCACCGTGTTGTTGGTGATGGTGATGCCGCCCAGGGTGCCCGCTCCGTTGTTGTAGACGAGGATTCCGTGCCGCTGAAGCTTCCAGTCGGCCTCGTTCAGCCCGCCGAAGTTGTCGACGCCCGAGTTGCTCTTCACCGCGAGCCCGCTGATGGTCCAGTACTGCTGATTGACGAGGTACACGGCGGCGCCGGTGCCCCAGCCGCTCGGGAGGCTCGCGCCGTTGATGAGGGGCTTCGACCCGGTGCCGTAGGAGCTGATGGTGATGGGGGAGCCGGAGGTCCCGGAGCCGAGCGGGTGCAGCTGCCCGTTCCAGGTCTGGCCGCTCTTGAAGAGGATGCTGTCGCCCGGCTGGAACGTGGTGGCGTTCACCTTGGCGAGGGTCTTCCAGGCGGACGACGTGGTGGTGCCTGCGGCGTTGTTATCGCCGGCGACGGCGTCGACGTAGTAGGTCGTGGGAACTGCGGCTGCGGGGGCGGCGACCGCCGCCAACGAGGCAGCCATCCCGATGGCTGTAGCGGCGAGCGCCGCCAGGATCCGGTGATGCATCATTGCGTTCTCCTCCGCGCTGGCATCGTTGCCAAAGCGCTTTATCACGGCACAGCCTGGCACGGAACGGCAGCCGAGGTCAATGCTCGTGAACGCGATTGTGAGGCCGCGGGGCCGGGGAAATAGCGAGCTATCCTCTGGGGTAAAAGCGATTCGGCAGCTAGACTCGAGCGAGACAACTCGGGAGGCTCCATGTCCAATCGATCGGTGCGGCTGGTCGAAGTGGCCCGCGCGGCGGACGTCTCGCTCGCGACGGCATCCCAGGTCATGAACGGGTCGGGGCGCGTCGCGGAGGCGACCCGCCAGCGCGTGCTCGAGACGGCGAGACGACTCGACTACCGGCCGAACGCGCTCGCCCGCTCCGTCGCATCCGGTCGCAGCAGCACCGTGGGCATCCTCGCCGAGAACGCGTCCGGCATGTTCTGCATGCCCGTGCTGGTCGGCGCCAACCGCTCCCTCAGCCGCGTCGACCTCGCGAGCACCCTCTATGACGCGGCGCACGACGTGAAGCTCCGGCGCGAGCATGTGCGGAGGCTCCAGGCCCGCCACGTCGACGGAGTCGTGGTCATCGGCGAGGGCACCGACTCGCGCAGCGCCTCCGTGTCGCACGAGTTCTCCGGGCCCGTCGTGTACGCCCTCTCGCGCTCCGACGACCCCCAGGACATCTGCGTGCTGCCCGACGACGCGCACGCCGGCGCGCTCGCCGCGCAGCACTTCCTCGAGGTGGGGCGGTCGCGCATCGCGCACGTCACGGCCGAGTCCAGCCTGACCTCGGTGCGCGACCGCGAGCGCGGGCTCACCGAGGAGCTCGAGCGCGCCGGGCAGCGGCTCGTGGATGTCTCGTACGGCTCGTTCACCCGCGACTGGGGTTTCGCCGCCGCCCGCCGCATGGTGGAGGACGGCAGCATCCGCGACATCGACGCCATCTTCGCGGGCAACGACCAGATCGCGATCGGGTTGGAGGCGCAGTTGCTCGCGTCGGGCATCCGCATCCCCGAGGACGTCGCGATCGTGGGCGTCGACAACGCCGCCGGCATGATCGGCAACACCGACCCGTTCCTCACGTCGATCGACTTGCGGTTCGACGTCGTCGGCGCGACCGCCGCCGACCTCGCGGTCGCGCGCCTCGACCCTGCCGCCGACGACGACAAGCCCACGATCGTGACGGTGCCCGGGATGCTCGTGCCGGGCCGCTCCACGGTGGGCGGCACCACGAGCCCGCGCTCGCTCGTGCTCGAGTCCCTCATCAGCTGACGGGCGCGCTCAGCCGGGCCGGATCGTCAGTCCTTCAACCCCGACGATGCCCCGACGCCCGACAGGATCTGCTTCGAGAAGACCATGAAGAGCACGACGGGCACGATGGTCGCGAGGAAGAGCGCCGCGAGGAACACCGACAGGTCGGTGATCTTGCCGACAATCGGCAGGGCGACGGAGATCGGCTGGACCGAGGCATCCGCGAGCACCAGCGACGGCCAGAGGTAGTCCTTCCACGCCGCGATGATCGACAGCAGGGCGACCACTCCGAGGATCGGTCGCGAGAGGGGGAGCACGATGCTCCACAGCATCCGGAGGTTGCCGGCCCCGTCGAGGCGCGCCGCCTCGATGAGCTCGCGCGGCAGCGACCGGAAGAACCCGACCATGATGAGGATGCTGAACGCGTTCGCCGCGGCGGGCAGCCACGCGGCCCAGTAGGTGTTCTGCAGGTTCACGCCGAACGGGGGCAGGTCGAGCACCGTGAGGTACAGGGGCACGAGGGACACGATGCCGGGCAGAAACAGCGTCGCGAGGATCGCCCCGCTCAGCACGCCACCCCACCGCGGGCGGAGCACGGCGATCACGTAGGCGGCAGAGGTCGAGACGATGAGGTTGGCGAGGCAGGCGCCCACCGCGAAGACGACCGTGTTGAGCAGGTAGCGGCCGATGTCGATCGTGCCGAAGGCCGCGGTGTAGTTGGACCACTCGTCGGCGTGGAACCACACCGCGAAGGGGTCGCGAAGCACCTCTTGGGTGGTGTTGAGCGACGCGAACGCGAGCCAGGCGAGCGGGCCGGCTCCCGCGACGACGACGCCGACGAGCACGAGCACGTGGATCGTGCGGACGAGGATGCTCGTGCCGGGTCGCCGGAGGTCGTGGCGGGAGAGCAGCCCGCGCGACTCCGGCTCCGCGATCGCGCGGCTCACTCGCTCCACCTCCTCGTGATGACGAGGTAGAGCGCCGAGAGCGCGGCGAGCACGAGGGCGAGGAGCACACCGAGGGCGGTCGCCGCCCCGTAGTCGCCGCCGGTGAACGCGTACCGGTACAGCAGGAGCATGACGGTGAGGGTGGCGTTCTGGGGGCCGCCGCCGGTGAAGAGGTACGGCTCGGCGAAGACCTGCGCGGCGCCGATGACCTGCAGCAGCAGCATGATGAGGATGACCGTGCGCAGCTGGGGGAACGTGACGTGCCAGATCCTCGAGGCGATGCCGGCGCCGTCGAGTTCCGCGGCCTCGTACAGCTCCGGCCGCACCGAGGTGATCGCGGCGAGGTAGATGAGGGTCGCGGTGCCGGCTCCGGCCCACGTCGCCTCGAGCACGATCGAGGGCATCGCGGATGCCGCGGCGTTGAGCCACGGGAACGGCCCGAGCCCGACGGCCGCGAGCACACTGTTGAAGAGCCCGCTCTCGCTCGGGTCGTAGAAGACCTTCCACAGCAGGATCGCGACTACCGGAGGCACGATGACCGGCAGGTAGGCGAGGAAGGACGCGAGTCGCCGGGTGCGGTCGCGCAGGGTGGAGACGGCCACCGCGAGGGCGAGCGGCAGCGGGAATCCGAACGCGAGCGCGAGCACGGTGAAGAGGAGGGTGTTGCCGACCGCGACCGCGAGGAGGGGGTCGGCGAGGACGTACTGGAAGTTGGAGAGCCCCACCCACGTCGGGTCGGAGACGAAGTTCCACTTCTGGAAGGCCATCACGACGCCCTGGACGAGCGGCTTCCAGGAGAAGTATCCGAAGACGATCAGGACGGGCAAGGCGAGGGCGAGCGCGCTCAGCCCGCCGCGCCGCCGCCAGCGGATGATCCGCTCTCGCGGCGAGGACGCGCGGTGTATCGAGGTGCTCATCGTGTCTTTCTGGTGGGGTGGTCGGGACCGCCGGGTAAGCGCGATCCCGACCACCGGTCTGTCAGCGTGCGAGCCGGGCCTGGATGGCGTCGGCGGCTTGGCCGAGGAGCGCGTCGACATCGGCGCCCTCGTCGGTGAGTACAGCTTGCACGACCGGGTCGAGCGCCGCGTAGAGCTCCTGTGCGTCGCTCTTCGGCTCCGGGATGACCGTCTGGGAGGCCGCCCGCTGGAGGTACGGCTGGAAGTTGGCGGTCGGGACGTTGTTCAGGTCGGCGATCCAGCCGAGGTACGTCTCGTACTGCTCGTCGCTCACGGGGGACAGGCCCGGGATGGCCACGGCCGTGTTCTGGTCGACCTTGAGCTGGGCATCCGCGATCGCCGCGTCCTCCGAGCGGTACTTCTCGAGCTTGTAGAAGTCGATCCACTCGACGGCGGCGACCTTCTCGGCCTCCGTCGCCTTCGCGTTGACGATCTCCACGTTGCCACCCGAGAGGGTGACCGGGTCGCCCCCGTCGGCCGTCGGCAGCGTCGTGAAGCCGAAGTCCTCCGCGGGCATCCCGAACACCTCGACGATGGGCTGGTAGGCGAGCGACTGGATCACGAACATCCCGACCTCCCCGGCCGCGAACGACTGGGCGAGGTCCGCGGCGCCGAGCAGGAAGTTCGACCCCATGGAGTCGTCCTCCCACCGCATCGTGCGGATGACGTCGAGTGCCTCGCGGGTCTCGGCGGAGTCGAAGGTCACCTCGGTGCCCTCAGCGTTCTCCATCGTGCCGCCGAAGCTGTAGGTCTGCGCGGTGAGGATCCACCCGCCCTGGTTGTCCTTGGTGAGCTGCGAGTAACCGGCCTTGCCGGTGGCCTCGGTGATCGCCTTCGCCGCGACCTGGACCTCCTCCCACGTCGTGGGCGGGCTGTTCGGGTCGAGACCGGCCTCCTCGAAGAGCGCCCGGTTGTAGGCGAGGCCGAGCGCGTAGGCGTCGGTCGGGATGCCGAACACGTGTCCTTCGCCGTCCTGGGCGATCTCGAGCGTGGAGGCGTTGAGCTGGTCGGAGAGCCCGGTGGTCTCGAGGGCGCTCGTGATGTCGGCGACCTGGCCGCGCTCGATGAGGCTGCCGATGTCGGTGAAGGGCACGCCGAAGACGGTCGGGAGGTTGCCGCCGGCGAGCTGCGCGGCGAACGTCGCCGGATCCCACGTGGCCTCCGATGTCTCGATGGTCCAGTTGGGGTGCGCCTCGCGGAAGGCGTCGACCTTCTCGGTGAAGTAGGCGAGCTCCGCCTCCTGGCTGGCGGGCGGCTGGTTGCCGATCGTGATCGTGACGTCCTGCTTCTCGAAGTCCTCCGCGGTGGGGGCTCCCGCGCACGCGGTGAGGCTCGCGAGGGCTACCGCGGCGGTGGCGGCCGCGAGGGTCCAGGGGGTGCGTTTCATCGTTGAAACCTCTCTCTTCGCTTCGTTGCTGTGTTGGCTATCGGGTGGTAGCTTGTCCGAGCGCTGCTAAAGCGCTTTATCACCTTAGCTGAGTCGAGCATCGCCGCTCGCGAGCCCCAAGTCAAGCCGAACCGACGAATTCCTCGTCGCCACGGCCGAAAGGACGCCCTTCGTGCTCAACAGACACCCCCTCTCCGCCGGCTGGACCGGCCGACTCGCTTCCGGCGGACCCGCGCTGCCGGATGCCCGGCTCGAGGAATTCGCGGCGACGGTACCGGGTTCCGTGCACGCCGATCTGCAGGCCGCGGGAATCATCCCCGACCCCTTCGACGGCGACAACGAGCACGCCCTGAGGTGGATCGGGGATGCCGACTGGACGTTCACGACGACCTTCGACTCGCCGGCGACGGGCTTCGATCGCACCGACCTCGTGCTCGAGGGCGTCGACACGGTGGCCCGCGTCGTGCTCAACGGGCAGGAGCTCGCTCGCACCGAGAACATGCACCGCACGTATCGCCTCCCGGTGGTGCTGAGCGACACGGGCAACGTGCTCGAGGTGCACTTCACCTCGCCCCGCCGATTCGGCGCGGAACGTCGCGACGAGTACGGGAAGCGGCCGAGCGCCTACAGCGACTTCCCGCCTTTCATCCGCAAGATGGCGTGCGACTTCGGCTGGGACTGGGGCCCGGATCTCGCGACCTCGGGACTGTGGCGGCCGGTGGCGATCGAGAACTGGAGCACCGCCCGAATCGCCTCCGCGCGACCGATCGTGTCGATCGACGGAGAGACCGGCATCGTCGATCTCGTGCTCGACGTGGAGCGCGCCGGCGAGCGGAGCGACCTCGCGGTGCGCGTGGCCGTGGGCGATCACGTCGTGGACTCGGAACTCGCATCCGACGCTGACAGGGCCGTCGTTCGAGTCGAGGTGCCGTCCGTCGAGCGGTGGTGGCCTCGAGGGCTGGGGGAGCAGTCGCGCTACCCGGTCGCCGTGACCCTCCTCGCCGACGGCCAGCCGCTCGACGAGTGGTCGTCGCGCATCGGGTTCCGCGAGGTCGTGGTCGAGCAGCCGGAGGACGCCGACGGCGACGGCAGCGCCTTCCGCCTCGTGGTCAACGGCGAGCCGCTCTTCGTTCGCGGCGTCAACTGGATCCCCGACAACTCGCTCGTCGCGACCGTCACGCGCGAGCAGTACGCGACCCGGGTGCGCCAGGCGACCGAGCTCGGCGCCAACCTCATCCGGGTGTGGGGCGGCGGATGCTTCGGCACCGACGACTTCTACGAGGAGTGCGACGAGCAGGGCCTGCTCGTGTGGCAGGACTTCCTGTTCGCGTGCGCCGCCTACCCGGAGGAGGGGCCGTACGCCGCCGAGATCGAGGCGGAGGCCCGCGACAACATCGCCCGGATCATGCCGCACCCGAGCCTCGCGCTGTGGAACGGCAACAACGAGAACGTCTGGTTCTGGTTCATCCACGACTGGGAGACGGTGCTCGAGGGCAAGACCTGGGGTGAGAAGTACTACTTCGACCTGCTTCCTTCGCTCGTCGCCGAGCTCGACCCGCAGCGCTTCTACCTCGCCGGCAGCCCGTACTCGGGCGCCCGCGATCGGCAGCCGAACGACCCGGCGCGGGGAGTCGTGCACTCGTGGATCCCCGGCGACTACCGCGAGTACCGCGAGATCGCGCCGCGCTTCGTCTCCGAGTTCGGCTTCCAGGGGCCGCCGAGCCGGGCGCTGTTCGACTCGGTCGTGCACGAGGCCGATCCTCAGCCGTTCAGTCCGGGCGTCGGGCAACGGCAGAAGGCCGTCTACGGCACCGAGCGCATCGAGGACGTCCTGCGCGTGCACCTGGGCATCCCGACCGACTTCGACGAGTGGTACTGGCTCGCCGAGCTCAACCAGGCCCGCGCCGTCGGCTTCGGGATCGACTACTTCCGCTCGCTGTCGCCGTGGTGCCGCGGCACGGTCGTCTGGCAGCTCAACGACTGCTGGCCCGTGATCTCGTGGTCGGTGCTCGACTCGGCCGGCCGCTGGAAGCTCGCTGCCTACGCGATGCGTCGGGCGTTCGCCGACCGGGTCGCGACGGTGCAGGTCGTCGATGGTCAGGCACGGGCGTCGTTCGGTAACGAGGATCGCGAGGCGTGGGTGGGGGCCGCGCGCGTGGAGCGCTGGACCGCGAGCGGGCGGGTGTCCGAGGCATCCGTGGACCTCGCGGTGGACCCCCACGACACGCAGTGGGTCGACCTCGGGCCGATCGGGCTCGACGAGCTCGTGGTCGTCACGGTAGGGGACATCCGGGCGACCGCGCTCGGGGGCGTCGACCTCGACTTCCCCGACGCACCGGCCGAGTTCGACGTGGAGGTGCAGCCGTCGAGCGGCAGCGTCAGCATCACGGTTCGCGCGGGGAGCCTGCTGCGCGACACCTGCCTCTCCGTCGGTGCGCTCGACGCGGATGCCCACGCCGACCGCAATCTCGTGACGCTGCTCCCGGGGGAGACCGAGACGTGGAGCATCACGACCCGCCACCCCGAGCGCTTCACTGCGGAGAGCGCGCGGGGGGTCGTCAGGACGGCGCGAGCCGCGACTACCCGCTGACAACGGGGACCTGACGACCGAGCCGCGGCGGCGTGATCCGACCGCCGTCGCGGCTCCGCTCAGGCTCCGAGGACCTCGGAGATGGCCGCGAGGATGCGGCTCGAGCGGGAGTCGAGCGATCCGACGGGCGGGTAGAGCATCCGCTGACTGACGTATCCGAACGAGACACCCGAGCCGAGCTGCGCGAACCCGAGGCGCCCGCCCATGCCGGAGTGCCCGAACGAGCCCTCGCCGAGCATGGGGTTCTCATAGTTGCTGATCTCGAATCCGAGACCCCACACCTGGGGAACTCCGGTGGCCCACGGGTCGCTCGCTCCGCAGTCCGGCTTGCGGATGCCCGCCGCCTGGTCGCGCGCGGCCTCGGCGATGAGGCCCTCGCTGACGAGACGGACTCCGTTGACCTCGCCGAGGCACGCGGCGTACATCCGGGCGACGGACCGCGCGTTCGTGACGACGTTGCCGGCGGGGATGCTCGCCGCCCGGAACTCGGGGCGGTTGAACGGCTCCGAGCCGAGCACTCCGTCGACGCGCCGGAACAGCGGCAGGAGCTGGACGGTGGAGAGAGCGACGGCCCGGCAGATGCCGGGGGCGTCGGGCACGGGGATGACCGGCCCGGCGTCGATGTCGTCGGTGATCGACGGCAGGTAGCGGGGTTCGGCGCTCGCGGGCTGGCCGACCCACAGGTCCAGGTCGAGCGGACCGGCGATGTACCGCTGCACGTAGGCGTCGAAGGGGAGGCCGCTGACCCGCCGGACGATCTCCCCCACGAGGAAGCCGAAGCTCAGTGCGTGGTAGGCGAAGAAGCGGGTGGTGTCGTACTGGGGCGCTTGCGCGGCGAGCGTCGAGGTGGCGAGCTCCCAGTCCACAACGCGGGTGAGCGGGTCGAGCTCGATGACGGGGAGACCCGCGCGGTGCGACAGCACCTCGCGCACGGTGATGGCGGCCTTCCCCGCTGCTGCGAACTCCGGCCAGTACCGGGCGACCGGCACATCGAGGTCGACGAGGCCGCGGTCGACCAGCTGCAGGAGGGCGATCGCCGCCACTCCTTTGCTCACGGAGAACGCGATCGTGATGCTGTCGCGCGCGAACGGGGATCCGCTCAGCGGGTCGGTCCCGCCCCACAGGTCGACGACGGTCCGTCCGTCGACGCTGACGGAGAGGCTCGCGCCCTCGCCCCGGTCGAGCTCGAGCGTCTCGGCGAACGCATCGCGAACCGCTGTCCAACCGGGGGCGACAACTCCGTCGTGCATGGCTATAGTCTATCCCCAAATGCCAAAGCGCTTTATCACTCCGCTCGTCACCCGGCTGACCGTCGATCGATCCACGGCGCCGTTCATCTCCTCGTCGCGCCCGCGCCTGTCGTGGACCGCCTCCGCTGACGGGCAATGGCGGCAGGCATCGGCCCTCCTGCGCCTGACCCGCGGCGGGCTCTCGACCGAGCGCCGGCACGACGGTCCCGAGTCCGTCGACGTCGAGTGGCCCTTCGACCCGCTTCAGCCGCGGGACGACGTCGCGATCCAGGTGCAGGTCGTCGGGAGCGACGGGTCCCGATCGCCCTGGAGCGCGCCCCATAGCTTCGGCGCGGGGTTCCTCGGCGACGGCGAGTGGCAAGCCGAGTTCCTCACCGATGGTGCTGGCCCCTCTCGTTTCCGCACCGAGTTCACCACCTCCACTGCCGTCGCCCGCGCCACTCTCTTCGCCACCGCTCGCGGCGTCGTCGTCGCCCACCTCAACGGCGACCGCGTCAGCGACGACGTGCTCGCCCCGGGATGGACGGCGTACCGCCAGCGCCTGACGCTCGAGTCGTGGGATGTAAGCGCGCACGTCGCGCTCGGCGTCAACCGCCTCGAGCTCACCGCCGCTGGCGGCTGGTACACCGAGTCCTACGGGTTCGGCGACGACCACGCCCGCTACTACGGCGACGAGGTCGCCGTCGCGGCTCAGCTCCACCTCGAGTTCGAGGACGGCACCACTGCGACCGTCCGCACCGACGAGTCGTGGTCCGCGAGTTCGACCGGTCCCCTCGTCTCGAGCGGCATCTATCCGGGGGAGGAGTACGACGCCACGCGGACGTGGACCGGGTGGAGGCCCGCGCGGGTGGCCGAGCGCGGCATCCTGCCCTCCGCTCGGAGCGCGCCCCCCGTGCGCCGACAGGAGCTCGTTCCGGTGAGCCGGGTGCTCGAGACGCCGAGCGGAGCGCGCGTTCTCGACTTCGGGCAGAACCTCGTCGGCCGCGTCCGCCTGGTGTCGCGCGGGCGACCCGGCGACGTCATCACGCTCCATCACGCCGAGGTGCTCGAGGGCGGGGAGCTCGCGCTGCGCCCCCTCCGCCGAGCGGCAGCGAGCGACCGGTACACCCACGGCGGCGAGGGTCCAGAGGTCTGGGAGCCGGAGTTCACCTTCCACGGGTTCCGCTACGTGCAGGTCGACGGCGTCGACGATCTGCGCGCCGACGACTACCGCGCCGTCGTGCTGCATAGCGACCTCGAGCGCACCGGCTCCTTCGAGTCGTCGTCGCCCCTCCTCAACCGGCTGCACGAGAACGTCGTCTGGAGCATGCGCGGCAACATGCTCGCCCTGCCCACCGACTGCCCGCAGCGCGACGAGAGGCTCGGCTGGACGGGCGACGTGCAGGTCTTCGCCCCGACCGCTGCCTTCCTGTACGACTGCGACGGGTTCCTCGCGTCCTGGCTCGAGGACCTGGCGCTGGAGCAGTCCGCCGCGGACGGCATCGTGCCCGTCGTCATCCCGTGGGTGATCGGGTGGGAGCCGACGGAGGTCGCGGGCTGGGGCGACGCGGCGACCGTGGTGCCCTGGGTGCTCTTCGAGCGATTCGGCGACCGCTCGGTCCTCGAGCGGCAGGCAGGATCGATGCGGTCGTGGGCCGATCGGCTGCGTCGTCGGGCGGACGGGACGGGACTCATCCTGGGGGGCTTCCAGTTCGGGGACTGGTTGGACCCGGCGGCCCCGCCGGAGCATCCCGAGCGCGGCGCGACGAGCCCCGATCTCGTCGCGTCGGCGTGGTACATCCGCTCGCTCGACCTCGTGGCGCGGCTCGATGCGCTGCTCGGGGCGGCGGACTCGGGATACGCCGCCGACGCGGCCGCGGCTCGCGACGCCTTCCGCGCTCGATTCGTCGCGGGCCCGGGCCGACTCACCTCGGATTCGGCGACGGCGTACGCGCTCGCGATCGCGTTCGACCTCGTTCCGGGCGCTGCGCCCGCGTTCGGCGAGCGGCTCGCCGAGCTCGTCCGCACCGCCGGCTACCGCATCACGACGGGCTTCCTCGGAACGCCCCTCCTGCTGGATGCCCTCTCCTCGACCGGTCACGACGACGCCGCCGTCGACCTCCTTCTCCAGGAGGAGTGCCCCTCGTGGCTCTACCCCGTGACGATGGGAGCGACGACGGTCTGGGAGCGCTGGGACAGCATGCGGCCCGACGGCTCGCTCAACCCGGGCGAGATGACCTCGTTCAATCACTACGCCCTCGGGAGCGTCGCCGATTGGATGCACCGGCGCCTCGCCGGGCTGAGCGCGCTCGAGCCCGGCTACCGGGTGGTGGGCGTCGCCCCGCACGTCACGGCTCGGCTGGACTCGGCTCGCGCCGAGCTCGCGACCCCGTACGGCGTCGCGGCGAGCGGTTGGTCGCGCCAGCCCGACGGGTCGGTCCGCGTCGAGTGCACGATCCCGACGGGTACCCGGGGTGTCGTCGAGCTGCCGACCGGCCTCGTCCTCGAGGTGGGACCGGGGATGCACGGGTGGACGCTGTGAGGTACCGCGAGGTCTTCCCGTCCCGCGCCGTCGAGGTCGTCGGTGCCCTGGACCTGCCGGTGTCGGGCGCGGGCCGAGTGCGACCGCGTCGGCTCCCGGCGTGGACGCGGTCCCAGATGCCGTCGGAGAACTTCGACTTCGTGGTCTCCATGACCTCGGGCGTGCGGATCGTGACGCGGACCGCGGCGACCGTGATCGAGCTCGTCGCCGACTTCGTCTCCATCGCACCGCCGGGGATCGAGCCCGCGCCCGTCGTCCTGGAGCTCGTCGTCGAGGGCGTCCCCCGCGCGCGTCGCGTCGTGCGGGTCGACCACTCCACGCTCGTCGACCCCGAGCGCTACGCGGTCCGACGACAGGGCGAGCCGGCCGCCGTTCGCTTCTCCGGACTCGAGCCTGGCGAGAAGACTGTGGAGCTGTGGCTGCCCCACACGTGCGCCGTCGACCTCCTCGAGATCCGCAGCGACGCGCCTCTCCGGACCGCGGAGCGCTCGCGACCGCGGTGGGTGCACCACGGATCCTCCATCAGCCAGGGGGGAGAGGCGTCGGCACCCACCCGCACCTGGCCGGTGGTCGCCGCGCGGCTCGCGGGAGTCGATGTGCTCAACCTGGGCTTCAGCGGGAACGCGGTCGGCGACCCGTTCGTCGCGCGGACCATCCGCGACCTGCCCGCGGACGCGATCAGCCTCGAGATCGGAATCAACGTCGTCAACGGCGACCTCATGCGCAGGCGCGCGTTCGAGCCCGTGATGCACGGGTTCCTCGACACCATCCGGGACGGGCATCCCGACGCACCGCTGCTGCTGATCGGTCCGATCCCGTGCCCGTCGGTCGAGTCCCTGCCCGGGCCTACGGTCATCCGCGGCGGCATGGCCGCGTCGGCCGGCGATCCCCGCCAGCTCGCCGAGGGCGCCATGAGCCTGTCGGTCGTGCGGGACGCGCTCGCCGCCGTGCTGCGGAACCGACGGGATGATGCCCTCCACTACCTCGACGGGCGAGCGCTGCTGCGACCCGCGGAGGTGTCCGACCTGGACGACGGCCTCCATCCGAACGCTCGAGCGCTCGTGCGGATGGGGCAGCGCTTCGCCCGCACGGCATTCGCGGAGGGTGGGCCGCTCGCTCCTAGGCTCGCGAGGTCAGCGAGCCGGTGACGTTCACGAGCGCCCGGCGGGTCAGCAGCTTCGACGTGACGACGGTCGCGCGATTGCGCGCCCCGGACACGATGCTCGGCGGCGGGTTCGTGCCGTCGAGGCTCCGCAGAGCGAGGGAGACGACCTCCTCCGCCGACTGGAACGCGCCCACCCGCGCCTCCTCGCCGGCGATGTCGAAGAACTCGGTGCGGGTCGCGCCGGGGGAGAGGGCGAGCACCTGCAGGCTCGTGGTCTTGTTCTCGAACCACAACGCCTCGGTGAAGCTCAGCACGAACGATTTCGTCGCTCCGTAGACGGCCATCCACGGCACCGGCTGGTAAGCCGCGGTGCTCGCGACGTTGACGAGGACGCCGCGCTTCGCCGCCTGCAATTGGGGATAGAACTCCCGCGTGAGATCGACGAGGGCGGCGACGTTGAGGGCGACCTCCTCGTGAATGCGCGCCGGGTCCTCGTCCTCGAAGCGATTGCGGGTGGCGAAGCCGGCGTTGTTGACGAGGCCGTCGACCCGGATGCCTCGACTCTCGAGCTCCGCTCCGAGCGCGCGAGCGGCTCCCGGTGCTGCCAGGTCGGCCGCCACGACCTCGACGGTGCGACCGCGGGAGCGCAGCTGCGCGGCGAGGGACTCGAGCCTGTCGAGCCGCCGGGCGACGAGCACGAGGTCGGCGCCGCGGGCGGCCAGCTGCCGAGCGAACTCGGCGCCGAGCCCCGAGCTGGCGCCCGTGATGAGCACGGTCGAATCGGAGTAGGAGTGGGCCATGGGCAACGCCTTTCGTGGGTGAACGGTTGTTTACCCATGTAGGTTTACACCTGTTAAGCTTCGTTGTCCAGCGAGTGATCGAGGAGGTGATGTGACCAAGCGCGAACCCAACCCGCGCGGGGCTGGCGACCAGCTCCGCGCCCAGCTCGTCGCGGCAGCGAGCGAACTGCTGCTCAGCCCGCAGTCCGTCGCGCTCCCGTCGCTGCGCGCAGTAGCTCGGGCGTGCGACGTCTCCCCGGCGGCTGTCTACCTGCATTTCGACTCGCAGAAGGCGCTCATCGACGCCGTCATCGACACCCAGCTCGCGTCACTCGGAGCGGCGGTGCGGGCGGCGCCTGAGCATCCGGACGGCGCGATCGTCGCCTTCGGGCTCGCCTACGCCGACTGGGCGCTCGAGCATCCCGGCGCGTATCAGCTGCTGTTCGAGAGCGCCGACCGCCTCGGAATGGGCGAGGGCGACCACCACGCGTCCGGCGACGAGCTCATCGCCGGTGCTACCGCGCTGCTGACGGCGACGACGTCGACCCGCGAGCCCCGCCGGCTCGCGCTCTCCCTCTGGAGCGCGCTGCACGGGGTCGTGTCCCTGAGGCTGCACAAGCCCCACATGGACTGGGAGGTCGCGCTCGACGAGGAGATCCGCTGGGTGGTGCTGCGGCTGCTCGGGTGACGGTGGAGACAGCGCGAGCGTGCGGGCCTCACAGGGCGGGGAACGGCTCGTCGTGGTCGCCCTCGTCGTCGTCGCTCTCGCGCTCGATGAACTCGACGCGGTGCTGCGGGGTGACGAGCACGCTGCGACTGAGCATCCCGGCCGACGTCGGCATGTCGACGAGCCCGCCCCCGAGGCTCACGGCCGTGACCACGTCGAGCTTCAACTGCTCGAAGAGGTCACCAGTCGAGATCACGAAGTACATATCGTCGATCATCATCGTGCGGTAGACCACGGGAGCTCCTCGGGTGGGGTCCAGCCACCCTACTGATACGACAGTGCCGCGGCGACCCCTTGCGCACCCGGACGGCAACGGATACGGAACGTTCAGAGGAATGTCACCCGAACGGGGGTAGACTGGTCGAAACAGTGACGGATGCCATGCCACGGGTTCGCCGCACGACCATCGGAGGCCCCCCATGGGCACACTCACCTATGACAACACCATCGTCCGGTTCGACGATCGCGTGCTGACTCACCTGCAGATCGCGATCGTCCGGCTCTTCCGCCGCGAGCTCTCCTTCCCGATGTCGTGGAAGCGCGCCGTCGAGGCGGGCTCGGGGCGCGGCTCGCTCTGGATGGTTCACACGACGCCCGTCTATTTCGATTTCGAAGGGTCGCGCATCCCGACGATCAGCGATGAGTGGGTGGCGCGGCTCGAGGACTCGGCGATGAGCTCCACGGGCCTCATCGTCAGCGGCGAGCACGGCGAGCTCGTCGGGGTCGGAGCATCCACCCCGGTGCCCGCGTACGCGTTCGCGCGGTAGCCGCTCAGCGGAGGCCCTGAGAGGATGGGCCCATGCTGACCGCCGACGCCCACGTCCACAGCGAGTGGTCGTGGGATACGGGCGGCCCGCGCTCTGGTGCAGCGGGCCGGATGCGGGCGACGTGCGAGCGGGCAGAACGGATCGGGCTGCCCGCGATGGTATTCACGGAGCACCTCGACTTTCCCGGCACATGGCGGTCCCGCAGCGATGCGCTCATGGAGCACCAGCGGGGCTTCCTCGACGACGACGGACTCGTGCAGCACCCCTCGTTCGACGCCGAGGGCTACTTCGAGGCCATCGATCGGATGCGGCGCGATTTCCCCGCGCTGACGATCCTGACCGGCGTCGAGTTCGGCCAGCCCCACGTGTTCGAGGCCGAGGCCCGGGCGATCGTCGACCTCGACGCGCTCGGTCGCGTCAACGGGTCGCTGCACACCCTCGACCTCGGGGCGGGCGTGCGCGCCGAGCCGGATGTGCTGTACTCCGAGCATCCCGCCGACGACGTCGTCTGGGCGTACCTCACCGAGATTCCTCGCATGGTTGCCGGGTCGGACGTGTTCGAGGTCTTCACGCACATCGACTACGCCGCGCGCGCGTGGCCGGCCGAGCGGCTCGGTCCTTTCGACCCGCGAAGGTTCGAGGAGGGCTACCGCGCGGCGATGCGCTCGATCGCCGACAGTGGCCGAGCGCTCGAACTCAACACCGGTCGGCTGTGGCCGTGGGTGCCGCAGTGGTGGGCCGAGGAGGGCGGTCGCGCCGTGTCGATCGGCAGCGACGCCCACACTCCGGACGCCCTCGCCCGCAACTTCCCCGAGGCGATGGCGATGGCTGAGCACTTCGGCTTCCGGCCCGGGCGCCGGGCGTGGGATCTCTGGACTCGGTAGTCGGAGGCGCTACCGGGCGACCGCCTCGCGCACCGCGCCGGCCACCGACTCGTCCGAGGCGAGCAGCGCGATGCCGTGCGCGGTGCCCGGCACGATGAGCAGTTCGGCCGCCGGTTGCGCCCCTGCGAGCTCGCGCGCGGCATCCGCAAAATCCTCGTCGTCCTCGGCGGCCGCGATCAGCACGGGCGCGGTGATCGCCGGGATGCCCGCGAGCGCGTCGACTCCACCGTGCTCGACCGGCGGCGAGAGTGCGACGACGACGGCAGGCTCGGGGGAGAGCGAGCCGCCCGCGGCGAGGACGAACGCACCGCCCATCGACGCCCCGACGAGCGCGTAGTCCTCGACCCCCTTGCTGCCGAGCCAGTCCGCGGCGGCCTGCAGGAGCGGCGCCGCGTCTGCGGTGAGCATGGGGATGATCACGGTGTAGCCGCCCGCCGCCAGCTCGCGACCGTAGGCATCCCACGAGCACGGCCCCTGTCCGGACTGGTGGGCGAGGATGACGCCACGATCGCCCTCGCCGTACGCGATGGCCTCGGTCGGCACGCCCGGCGCGTCGAGAGCGAGAGCGATGTCGCCGGGCTGCAGGCATCCCGAGACAGCATCAGGCTCAGCAGATTCGACGAACGCGAACTCGGCCACCTCGGCCTCGGTGGACGGCACCGTCGGCTCGGTGCTCGGTTGGCAGCCCCCGAGCACAAGAGCGAGGGCGGTCACGATCGCGGCGGTGCGGGCGGGCTGGGCGGTGATCGTCATCGATCGGCCTCTCGGTCGGTACGGTGTGGGAGCGCTCCCACGTCCCAGTATGCCGCCGGTGAGGCTAGCTCACCAGCGCCGGAGCGACACGAGGATGTGCAGCATCGGGAGGGCCGACGCCGCCATGAGCACCGTGCCGAGCACCGGGTCCGTCGATCGCAGCACGACGCCCGCGATGAGGAGGGCACCGAACACGATCGAGGACGACACCCGCGCCACCGAGCGCTCGAGCAGGCGCATCCGGCGCTCCACTTCCGGCGATCGCACCGCCACCTGGCCGCGGTCGAGCCGGGTCGCGAGCTCGTCGAGCCGCTTCGGCAGCCGGGCGAGGGTCGAAGCGTAGCCGATCGCCTGCTGCCCGAGGTCGCGCACGGCGGCCGTGCCCGTGGAGCTCAGCACGGTGCGCGCGAAGGGGTCGACGGCATCCCACATGTTGAAGTCGCGGTTGAGGGCGCTCGTCACCCCGGAGATGAGCGAGATCGTTCGGATGAGCAGCAGGAAGCTCTCCGGCAGCTGGAACGGCATCGCGCGCATGGTCTCCCCGAACCGCGCGGCGAACTGCTCGAGCTCGCGCGGATCGACAGACTGCAGCTCGGCGACGCCCATTCCGCCGAATCGGTCGAAGAGGGCGGTCATCGCGCGCTCGAGGTCCTGGGTGTCGGCGGCGGGGAGGAGCACGCCCAGGCGCTCGAGGGAGGTGACGAGGGCGCGCCCGTCGCGGGCGACGACGGCGAGGATGAAGTCGCGAAGGCCCGCACGCAGGGCGTCCGAGATCTCGCCCATCATGCCGAAGTCGATGAACGTCAACCGCCAGTCATCCGGCGTGCCCGCCGGGCCGGGCGTCACGAAGATGTTGCCGGGGTGCGGATCGGCGTGGAAGAAGCCGGCGACGAAGATCTGCTGGAACGTCGCCCGGGCGAGCTCGGAGGCGACCGCCGCCGGGTCGATGCCCGCCGCGGTGAGGGATGCCACGTCGCTGATCTTGATGGCCGTGACATCCGAGAGGGTGAGCACTCGCGCGGTCGTGCGATCCCACACGACGACGGGCGCCGTGACGCGGTCGTCGTCCGCGAAGTCGTCGGCGAAGCGCTCGGCACTCGCCCCCTCGTGCAGGTAGTCGATCTCCTGCAGGCTCGTCGCGGCGAACTCCTCGACGAGGGCAGGGGCGTCGACGCGGCGGGAGACGAGGCGCACGCGCGAGAGCCAGCGCCCCACGCGGCGGAGCGCGGCGAGGTCCACCTCGACGACATCCTCGATGCCGGGCCGCTGCACCTTGATGACGACCTCGTCGAAGCCCAGGTCGGCGGAGATTCCCGGCGACAGCCGCGCGCGGTGGGCCTGGCCGAGGGATGCCGCGGCGATCGGCTGCGGCTCGACCCACGCGAACGCGTCCTCGAGCCGCATCCCGAGCTCCGCTTCGGCGAGCTCCCGGATCGCCGCCAACGGCTCGGGGGCGACCTCGTCCTGAAGCCCCTCCAGCTCGCGCGTGATCTCCGGCGGCAGCACGTCGAGCCGCGACGACAGGAACTGCCCGACCTTGATCATGAGGCCGCCGAGGTCGAGGGCGAGACCGTGGAAGCGCCGCGCGAGCCGTTGCAGCCGGGGGATGCGACCGCGCGCCGCCACTGCGCCGAGCCCGACCCGCGGCAGCACCAGCTCGAACCACCACGCCTGCACGAGCGCACGGGCGGCAAACCGCATGATGCGGCGGTATCGGGCGCGGAGGGCGCGCGCGTGCCGTCCCTGCTCGGGACCCGCCACCCCTAGTCCTCGGCGAGGATCGCGTAGAGCTTGCGGCGCGCCTCGTCGATCACCTCGACGGCCCGCTCGGTCTGCTCCGGGGTGCCGCTGTGCGCGACCTGCGCGGCGGCTTGGGCGAGCTTGGCCCCGGCTTTCGGCAACGCGGTCAAGCGCTCGGCACCCGGGTGCTCGCGACGCTGGCCCGGCAGTGGACCGGAGGCTATTTCCTCGGCGGCTGCGCGACCGGCCTCGGTGAGGGAGTACACCTTGCGCTCGCCGACCTGCTCCGCAGTCACGAGCCCTTCGTCCGCGAGCAGCTGCAGCGTCGGGTAGATCGAGCCGGGGCTCGGCTTCCAGGCGCCGTGCGTGCGGGCCTCGATCGCCTGGATGATCTGGTAACCGTGCATCGGCTCGACCGCGAGGGCGGCGAGGATGGCCGTGCGAATGTCGCCGCGGCCCATGCGGCTCGAGGCGCGCGGGGCGAACGCCTCGCGCAGGCCGTCGACGGCCTCCCAGAGGTCGAATCCGGCGGGGGATGACTGGCGCATCGGCGCTCCCTTCGACGAGAGGCCGCCACGTGCGTCCTCAGCGATAGCGATAGTTAACGATACATCGTTATCGGTCGCTCATGATCCGGGGCGCGGCGGTGCGGAGGCGGGGGCGCGGCATCCGTGGCGAGACATCCCCACCCCGTTTCTCAGGAATACGCGGCCGCGAGCAGGATTATCCACTCGGCGGCCGGATATTCCTGAGAAACGGGAGAAGCAGGCGAGGTCGACCCCGCGCCTAACCCGCGGCGCGGATGGATGCCCGGGTGACCACCGGCATCGGGATGAGCGTCTCGCCCGCGACGCCTCCCGCGAGGAGGAGCTCGACCGCCCGGCGCCCCATCGCCTCGTGAGGCAGGGCGACCGTCGTGAGGCCGGGTCGCAGGTAGGCCGCGAGCTCGTCGTTGTCGAACGAGACGATCGAGACGTCGTCGGGGATGGCGAGGCCGGCCTCGCTGAGCGCCTGGTAGGCGCCGAACGCGATCCGGTCGTTCATGCAGACGAGGGCGCGCGGCACGACGCCGCGGTCGAGCAGGGAGCGCATCGCCTGGTAGCCGCCCTCGGGCTCCCACAGCCAGATGGATTCCTCGGCGATGAACTCGAGACCGTGCCCGGCCATCGCCCCGCGGATCCCCGCGACGCGACGGGCGACGGTCGCCGACCGGAACAGGTCCTTCTCGACGTCGTCGTTCTGACCGAGGAGCGCGATGCCCTCGCGATGCCCGGCCTCGACGAGCAGCTCGACCGCCCGTGCCCCACCCGCGAGCTCGTCGGGCAGCACCGAAGTGGGGTGCTTCGCGTTGGTGGCGTTGAGCATCACGGCGGTGGTGCCCGCGGGGATGTCGGGAACGAACAGCTCGCGGGCGCGCATCGTCGCGAAGATGATCCCGTCCACCTGGCGGTCGAGCACGGCGCCGATCGCCTCGGACTCCCGCGCCGGGTCGCCCCCGGTCTCGACGACGAGCACGACGTGGCCGGCCTCCTCGGCGGCGGCGAGGGCTCCCGTGATGAGGCCGCTCGCGAATCGAGTGGTCGCGACCAGGTCGGAGATGAATCCGATGGTGAGCGTCTTGTCGGTGCGCAGGCCCCGGGCGGCGACATTGGGACGGTAGCCGAGGGCCTCGGCGGCCGCGTTGACGCGGTCGTGGGCATCCTGCGACAGCCGCGTGTCCGGGCGGCCGTTGAGGATCATGGATGCCGCGGTCGGCGAGAGCCCGGCAAGCCGGGCGACGTCGGCGAGAGTCGCTCTCTTGCTCGCCATCGAGCAGTCCTTTCTCGCGGGGTGGCGCTCCGGCACCGCTTGACAAGCGCCGGACCTACGCACACTATAGGACATGCTAAAACCATTTAGCACGCTGCAGTCAGCGTTGACGCTGACAACCGGCCAGAAACCCAGGCCCTGACGCAACCACCCGGATGCCGACGGAAGGCCGACGGTCTGCACCACCCACAGAAGACAAAGGAGTCACTCGAGATGGCACTTTCTCGACCCCTCGCGCTCGCGGCGACCACCGCGGTCGCGATGCTCGCGCTGGCCGGCTGCGCGCCCGGGGGCAGCGGTCCTGCCCCCACGAACTCGGTGGAGGTGAGCACCGAGCTCACCACCGAGGACGTCGTCCTCACGATCGCCGACGAGACGGGCTTCCCGCTTACCGACGAGCTCGCCGCGGAGTTCACCAAGCAGTACCCGAACGTGACGTTCAACATCACTCGCGACACGTTCCAGAACCTCACCGCCAACGCGCCGAAGCTCCTCGCGAGCGACACGCCGCCCGACCTCATCCGCCTCCCCACGATCGGCGACACGGTCAAGGACGGACTGCTCGCGAACCTCGACCCGTGGTTCGACGCCTACGGCTGGGACACCTGGTCGGCAGCGCAGCTCGCCCCGCTGCGCGTCAACGAGGACAACGTGCGCGGCTCCGGCTCGCTCTACCAGCTCGGCCTCGGCTACAGCATCACGGGCATCTACATGAACACCACGCTCGCCGACCAGCTCGGCATCGACGCGCCGCCGACGACGATCGCGGAGCTCGAGGAGGACCTCGCCCTGGCGAAGGCGGCGGGCATCCTGCCGATCATGGCCGGCGACAAGGACGGCGTCGTGAACTTCGTCGTGCAGGCGGCGATGAACCAGTACAACGACCCGGCCGAGATGATGGACTGGATCCTCAACGTGCCCGGGGCGACCTACGACACCCCCGGCAACGTCCAGGGCGCCGAGCTCATCCGCGAGTGGGCCGACAAGGGCTACTTCCCGAGCGACATCAACGCGATCGACTACGCGTCGTTCGTGAGCCGCTTCCAGGGCGGCGAGGGACTGTTCACCTTCAACGGCAACTGGGCCGCCGCCGACACGCAGGCGAAGATGGGCGAGAACGTCGACTTCTTCCTCGTGCCGCCGGTCGAGGAGGGCGGCGACCACGTCGCGATGGGAGCGGCCAACTCGTTCTCGGTCGCGGCCGGCTCGAAGCACCTCAACGAGATCGTGTTCTTCCTCAACTGGATCCACACGAACGACGCGGCCCGCCAGATCGTGACGGATGTCACGGGCGCCTCCCCGGGCGGCGACCCCGCCCAGAAGCAGCCCGAGGTCGCCCCCGGCTCGCTCATCGAGGACGCCCTCGCGATGTCCGCGCAGATCGCCGCCGAGAACGGGCAGGTCGACTTCATGGCCAACGCGACCGCGGGCATCTACGCCGGGGCGATCATCCCGGAGTCGCAGCTGCTCGTGACGAGCCAGATCACGGGTGACGAGTTCGTCAAGGCCGTCCAGGCGTTCTACGAGCAGGAGCTCGCGGGATAGCCATGACAGACCGCAATCGGAACACGGAGACCGTCGGCGCCGAACCGCGCTGCCTGGGAGTGGTGAGGACCACGGAGTGACGACTTCGATTGCCCCTCGCCGGGCCACCGCACGATCGGTGGCCCGGCGGGGAACCCTCGTCGGCTGGCTGTTCGCGCTGCCCGCCCTGATCGCCTACCTCGCGTTCGTGATCTACCCGCTACTGCTCGGCGTGCAGTACTCGTTCTACCGGTGGAACGGCGTCGGCCCCTCGGAGTGGGTGGGCCTCGCCAACTACATCCGCGTCTTCACGGATGACACGCTCCTCGGCTCGATCCGCAACGCGTTCGTGCTCATCGGCTTCTTCACGATCATCCCGGTCTCGGCCGGTCTCGTGCTCGCCACGCTCATCCGCTCCGTGCGACGCGGGTTCTTCGCGAGCGCGTCGCAGACGATCCTCTTCCTGCCGCAGATCATCCCGCTCGCGGCCGCCGGCATCGCCTGGTCGTGGATGTACGCGCAGACCGGCGCGGTGAACCAGATCCTGAACGCCGTGGGCCTGGGATTCCTCGCCCGCCCGTGGCTCGGAGACCTCCAGACCGCGCTGCCCGCCGTCGGCCTCATCGGCTCGTGGGTGCTCACGGGACTGTGCACCGTGCTCTTCCTTACAGGCATCGGCAAGATCGACCAGTCGCTCTACGAGGCCGTCCGCCTCGACGGGGCGAGCTGGTGGCGCGAGTTCATCACGGTGACGGTGCCGGGGCTTCGTCAGGAGATCGCGGTGCTCGTGACCATCACGATCATCGCGGCGCTCTCGAGCTTCGACATCATCTACACGACGACGCTCGGCGGGCCGGGTCGGGCCACGCTCGTGCCCGGAATCTCGATCTACCGCATCGGCTTCACGCAGAGCGAGGTCGGTCTCGCGTCCGCGTTCGGCATCGTGCTCATGGCTCTCGTGCTCGCGTGCGTGCTGCCGATCCAGCGACTCGCGAGGGCGGGGGAGCGATGATCGTCCGCCGCTCGGAGGCCGTCATCGGCCGCATCGTGCTCGTCGTCGTGCTCGTGCTCACGCTCATCCCGCTCCTCAACATGGTGTCGGCGGCCCTCCAGCCGGCGGACACGAACCCGACCGGGCTCGCGTGGCCGACCGATCCCCAGTGGGGCAACTTCGTGACGGCGTTCGAGACGGGCAACGTCTGGCGCCTCATGGGGTCGAGCCTGTTCATCGTGGCGTTCGTCGTGCCGGTGAGCCTGCTGTTCGCGACGCTCGCCGGCTACGCGCTAGGCAACCTCAGGATGCGCGGGGGGCGGTTCCTCTTCCTCTTCCTCATCCTCGGGCTCACGATCCCGTTCGAGGCGCTCATCATTCCGCTGTACTACCAGAGCCAGGCGCTCGGCGTGCTCAACACCCAGTGGGCGGTCATCCTGCCGCTCATCGGTCTGTACATGCCGTTCAGCGTCGTGTGGATGCGCGCCCACTTCGTCGGGGTGCCGCAGGAGCTCTCCGAGGCGGCGCGAGTGGACGGGGCGACCACCCTGCAGGAGTTCTGGCGCATCCAGCTGCCGCTGGCGCGACCCGCGCTCTCTGCGCTCGCGATCCTGCTCTTCCTGTGGACGTGGAACCAGTTCCTACTGCCGGTGGTGCTCATCTCCGACCCGCTCAACCGCACGGTGGCCGGGGCGCTCACCTTCTTCCAGGGGCAGTACTACTCGAGCATCCCGCTGCTCAACGCCGGAGCGCTCATCATCATCGTGCCCACGATCCTCGTGTTCGTGATCTTCCAGCGGCAGTTCATCCAGGCGCTCCTCCAGGGCGCCGTCAAGGGCTGAGCCCCGCCGCGCCCGCTCACCGAAAGACCACCATGACCTTCACGCTCGACGCCCACTGGGTGTGGGACTTCTGGCTCGCCGACGACGGCGAGCTGTTCCACCTCTACTACCTGCACGCCCCGAAGTCGCTCGGCGACCCGCACCTTCGGCACCGCAACGCGCGCGTCGGCCATGCGACGTCGACCGACCTCCGCGACTGGACCGACCTCGGCGAGGTGCTCGCCCCGGGGCCCGAGGGCGCGTTCGACGGCTCGGCGACGTGGACCGGCAGCGTGGTCGCCGCACCGGATGGCTCGTGGCGGATGTTCTACACGGGGTCGCGGTTCCTCTCCGCCGACTCGCACGCCAACGTCGAGACCGTGGGCGTCGCGGTGTCGCGCGACCTGCACTCGTGGACGAAGCTGCCCGGGCCGATCGTGACCGCGGACCCGCGCTGGTACGAGGTGCTCGGCACCTCGGAGTGGCCGGAAGAGGCGTGGCGCGACCCCTGGGTCTACCGCGACCCGTCGGGCGAGGGCTGGCACATGCTCCTCACCGCCCGGTCGGCGAGCGGGGATGTCCGCGACCGCGGCGTCATCGCCCACGCGACCTCCGACGACCTCGAGCACTGGACCGTGCAGCCCCCGCTGAGCGAGCCGGGGGCGGGGTTCGCCCACCTCGAGGTGCCTCAGCTCGTCGAGATCGACGGCTCTCCGGTGCTGCTCTTCTCGTGCGACTCGCCGGCGCTCGCCGGCGAGCGGGCCGGATCCACGGGAGGAATCTGGGCACTCGTCGCCGAGTCGACGACGGGGCCGTTCGACGCAAAGCAGGCGCGCCTCGTGGTCGACGAATCGCTGTACAGCGGCCGGGTCATCCGTGACCGCTCCGGCCGCTGCGTGATGCTCGCGTTCGAGAACTCGACCGCCGACGGCGGCTTCTCCGGTGTGCTCTCCGACCCGCTCCCCGTGGCGATCGTCGGCGGGATGCTCGAGCTCAGCCGGGCCGAGGCGGGGCTCTCGTGAGCGCGCCGGTCGTCCACGGCTCCGTGGAGCCCGGGTTCGAGGGAGTCCGTGACGCGTTCGCCGCGGGATTCGACGCGAAGCCCGGCATGGGCGCCGCCCTCGCGGTGCGGCTCGAGGGGCGCACGGTCGTCGATCTCTGGGGCGGCGTCGCCGACGAGCGCACGGATCGACCGTGGCAGGAGGCGACGCCGAGCGTCATCTTCTCCTGCACGAAGGGCCTCATGGCGATCCTCGCCGCCCGGCTCGTGCAGGAGGGCCGCCTCGACTACTCCGCCCCGGTGGCGCAGTACTGGCCGGAGTTCGCTCGGGCAGGCAAGGAGTCGGTCACCGTACGGGACATCCTCGCCCACCGCTCGGGCGTCTCGGCGCCACGCGTCGACCTGACCGTCGACGACATCGTCGACTGGGATCGCGTCGTCGGCGCGCTCGCCGAGCAGGAGCCGCTGTGGGAGCCCGGAACCGGATACGCGTACCACGCGATCACCCACGGCTGGCTCGTCGGCGAGGTGATCCGGCGCGTCACCGGCGTCTCGCCCGGCCGCTACTTCGCTCAGCTCGTGGCCGAGCCGCTCGGCGTCGACGCCTGGATCGGTCTGCCCGCGGACTTCGAGGCGGAGGTCGCCCACCTGCAAGTGGGACCGACGCTCGTCGAGCTCACCCGCCAGCAGGCAGCCGCCCGAACTCCCGGCGTCGTGGACTGGAGCGAGCGCGCGATGACCCTCGGCGGAGCCCTCGCCCCCGAGCTCGTCGAGGTCGACGGGGGCTTCAACGACGCGCGCATCCGCGCCGCCGAGATCCCGGGCGCGGGCGGCATCGCGACCGCCCGCGCGCTCGCCACGATCTGGTCGTCGGTCATCGTGCCGACGGAAGGCGTGCGGCTCCTCGACGACGACGTGATCGCCGCCGCCACCCGCGTTCAGTCGGAGGGTGCCCCGGTGTGGGATGTCCCGGGGCCGTGGCCGCGCTGGGGGATGGGCTTCCAGCTCGACTCCGAGCCGCGCCGGTACCTCACCGCTCGCGGCTTCGGGCACGACGGCGCCGGGGGCCAGTGCGCGTTCGCGGATCCGGGCGCCGGAGTCGGCCTCGCCTACCTGACGAACCGCATGGAGGCCATCGACGACCGGCGGGCCACGAGCGTCGTGGATGCCGTGCGCGACGCCCTCGGGCTGCCCGACGCCGTGCGAGGCTAGAGGGGTGCAGCTCACCCCCGACGGCCGTCAGTTCCTCGACGACTACCACCTCGCCACCCTCTCGACCCTCGCGGCGGACGGCACCATCCACGCGGTGCCCGTCGGGTTCACCCTCGTGGACGGGGTCGCGCGGGTCATCACGAGACGCGGCTCGGTGAAGGTGCGCAACATCCGGGAGCGCCGGCACGCGACGATCAGCCAGGTCGACGGCGGACGCTGGTTCACCCTCGTCGGCGAGGGCGTCGTGCTCGAAGACGCTGAGTCCGTCGCCGAGGCGGTCGCGTTGTACGCCGGGCGCTACCGCCAGCCGCAGCCGAACCCGGAGCGCGTCGCGATCCGCATCGAGGTGCACCGGATGCTCGGCTCCGCCGGCATCCTCGAGCGCTAGCCGCGCAGCGCGACGAGCGCTGCCCCCACGAGCCCCGAGTCGGCGCCGTGGGCGGCGGTCGTGAGCGGGATGCTCAGATCCCAGAGCTCCT
This sequence comes from Antiquaquibacter soli, assembly GCF_030580675.1. Lineage (GTDB taxonomy): Bacteria > Actinomycetota > Actinomycetes > Actinomycetales > Microbacteriaceae > Rhodoglobus > Rhodoglobus soli. The sequence goes on from NZ_JAUQUB010000005.1 coordinate 125,354, forward strand.
CGAGCGTGCGCCGGGCCGGAGAGTCCGCCGTGCCCAGTCCGCCTCCGATCACCACTCGCGCCGGGTCGAGGAGGAGTGCGGCGTCGCGGACGGCGGCGGCGACGAGCTCGCCGGCGCGGCGGAACAGGTCGGCCGCGTCATCCCGAGCCGCGAGCTCTCGAGCCGTCGCCCCCGTTCCGTGCGCGCGCTCGATGCCCCGCCCCGACGCGATCGACTCGAGAGTGACCCCGTCGACCCGGCGCTCGCCGAGGGCGAGAGCGCGACCTCGCGCGCCCGCCCACGCGGTGCCGTCGCCGAGCACGAGGGTGGACGAGAGGCCCGTGCCCCACGACACGTAGAGGAGCGGCTCGCGGAACGCGGCCCACTCGGCAGCGGCGGCGCAGCGCACATCGGCCTCGATCGCGACGGGAGCGATCCGCTCGAGGGCGGCCACGATCCCGTCGTCCCAGGGGATGACCTCGGTGCTGGTCACGCGACCGCCGTCGACGTACTCCGGCACGCCCACGCCGATGCCCGCGATGTCCCGACCTTCGGCGAGGGCGTGGGCGAGCTCGACGACGGTCTCTGCGAGGTCGGGCCCGCTCGCGGCATCCCGCCTCTCGAGCAGAGCGCCGTCGCGGGCGACAGCCGCTCGCACCGACGTGCCGCCGATGTCGAGGCCGAGGACGAGGGGAGCGGTCACGGCGTCCAGCCGTCGGGCACCTCGCCCGCGCCGCGCAGGTAGCGCGCCGGTGTCGCCGACCTCACGAGGAGGCGCTCGCTGCAGCCGATCGGCAGGAACATGGAGTCGCCCGGGTGGAGGACGTTGGTGGCCTGGAAGCCGATGCTGTCGCTCCACACGTCGACCCAGAGCTCGCCGTCGAGGACGGTGAGCACCGACTCGCGATCGACGACGCGGAACTCCTCGACGTGGCCAGGCTGAACCGTGCCCTCGACGACGTGCAGGTAGGGCGTGCTCACGAGCGTCGCGACGAGGTGGGCGGGGCTCGAGTCCCGGAACGACAGCAGGCCGTCGGCCGCGGAGACGCGGTGGAACGAGGTCGCGGCGTCTCGCTCGGCTCGCGCCTCCGGCCAGCGTCCCTCCCAGCGCTCGTCCCGGTACACGGCCGTGGTGAGAGCGGGCTGGCGCTTGGCGAAGTCGGAGGCGGTGCCGCGGGACGGCGGTGGGGAGAAGAACTCGAGAACGCGCACGGGATGCTGCGCCGACGCGGAGAACCCGTTGTGCCAGGTGCCCCGGTGGAAGAGCCGCCCGGTGCCCTGCTCGGCTCGCACGACCTCGCCCGACTCGGGGTTGGTGAGCAGCAGCTCGCCCTCGAGCACGAAGTAGAGCACGTCCGCCCCGAAGACCGTCTGGTTCATGGCGCTGTGCCGGAAGCCGCCGCCCGGAGCGAGATCGAACTCGAGGGCGTGCAGCTGGTCGGTCGACGAGAGGACCCGATCGGTGACGTACCCGGCCTCGTCATCGCCCCAGACGTGGGCGACCGCGTCCGATCGGCGGATGAGCCGCGGCTCGGAGTAGCGCGGGCGCGGGGTGGGGCGCCGGCCGTGAGGAACCGGGACCGCGGGGGCTGGTGACATGCCGCGAGTGTAGCAGCCCAGAGTCATACCAGCTAGACCAATTAGAACGGTCGGCTGCGGTGCAGCTCGGCCTGGAAGCGGTACGAGTCGCCGCGGTAGACGACATCCGAGACCAGCACGATGCTGCCGCCCGCCGACGACTTGGTGGCGATCTCCAGCACGGGGTCCCCGGTCGACAGGTCGAGAAGACGGGCCTCGGACTCGGTCGCTGCCCGGGCCTGCAGGGTGGAAGCCGACCGGGTGATGGCGACGCCGCACCGTGACTGCAGCTCCTCGTAGAGCGACCCTGTCACGAGGTCCGCCTCGAGCACTCCCGCGCATGCGGACTCCACCATCACGGTGCGGTCGATGCAGATCGGGATGCCGTCCACCCGCCGGAGCCGGGTCAGCTCGATCACGGGCGCTGCGGGCGGCAGATCGAGGGATTCGGCCTCGTCGATGCTCGCGCGGCGCGTCGTCGCGGTGAGGATGTCCGACGTCGGGGTGAAGCCCCGGGCCCGGGCGACCTCGCTGAAGCTCTCCAGTTCGGACGACCGGTCGGAGACGCTCTCGTGGCGGCGCACGTACCAGCCGCGCTGCGGGTGGCCCTCGATCACGCCGTCCTCCTCGAGCCGCTGGAGCGCGGCCCGGATGGTGGTGCGGCTGACCCCGATCGACTCGGCGAGCGCTCGCTCGCCGGGCAAGCGGGATCCCTCGCCCTGACCGCCGCGATCGATGAGCTCGAGCGTCTGGGCGACGGCGATCGCGACCGCGGGCGAGGTCGTTGCATCCATAGGCCGATGGTAGTACCAGCTGAGCATTCTCGGCATCTGCTGGACTATCTGGTATGAAAGCTGGTACGGTCCGTGGAGAACCCGTTTCAAAGGAGAATCCGTGAGTGCACCCGTGACGATCGGCGTCATCGGCTGCGGCAGCGTCGCCCAGAACGCCTATCTGCCGCTCATCGTCAACCTGCGCGCGCAGGGCAAGGTCGCCGGCATCGTCGGCTGCGACGTCGACCCCGCCCGCCTCGAGGCCGTGCAGTCCAAGTTCGGCGTCGGCCGCGTCACGACCGACCCCGAGGACGTGTTCCGCGACCCCGAGGTCGACATCGTCCTGGTGCTGACCTCGATGCCCGAGCACGGCGCGCTCACGATCCGCGCTCTCGAGGCGGGCAAGAACGTGCTCGTCGAGAAGCCCATGGCCACCTCGCTCGAGGAAGGGCGGCGCGTGCTCGCCGCCGCCGAGGCGAGCACGGGACTGCTCGTGTGCGCCCCGCACGTGCAGCTGAGCCCCGACTTCCAGCAGATGTACGAGGCGATCGACTCCGGGCGGATCGGCCGCCCGCTCCTCGGCCGGGCGCGATACGGCTGGAACGGCCCCGACTGGAGCTCGTGGTTCTACGCCCCGGGCGGCGGACCCCTCTTCGACCTCGGCGTCTACAACGTCACCTCGCTCACGGGACTCATCGGCCCGGTGCGCCGCGTGACGTGCCTCTCCACCCTCACGCGGCCCGAGCGCGTCGTCGAGGGAGAGCTCATCCAGGTGCAGACGGATGACACGTTCCAGATCGTGCTCGAGCACGAGTCCGGCGCCTTGTCGACCGTCACCACCGCGTTCGGCATGCAGAAGTACCGCGGCGCCGCCGTGGAGGTCTACGGCCTCGAGGGGACCATCCAGCTCATGGGCGACGACTGGGCGCCCGCGGGCCTCGAGTACTGGTCCAACGACGTCGGCGCCTGGCAGGTCTTCGAAAGCCAGAGCTCCTACTGGCCGTGGACGGACGGACTCGCCCACCTCGTCGACTGCGTGCTCACCGGCCAGCAGCCCTACACGCGCCCCGATCAGGCGTTCCATGTGCTCGAGATCATGCTCGGGGCGATGCGCGCCGCCGAGACCGGGGTCACCCAGGAGATCGAGAGCACCTTCGACCGTCAGCCCCCGCGCCCCCGCGCGCGCCGGGCGGATGCCCATCTCGTGCACGACCGCGTGCACGAGGACGCGCAGTAACCCCCTTACCCACCCCTTGAGACGACGGAGTTTCGAATGAAGTCCATGCCGATTGCCGCAGCACCGATCGCGGCGCTCGCCCTCATCCTCGCCGGCTGCGTGCCGGGCGGGTCGGGGCCCGCGCCCGACTCCGACCGAGAGGTCGTGACCGACCCCTCGAAGATGGGCGAGGTCACCGTGACCGTGCTCGACACGTTCACCGACGACGCGTCCCCCATCGGGCGGTGGATGACGTCCGTCGTCGACTCCTTCGAGAAGGAGTACCCGAACATCACCATCGAGCGGCAGAGCGAGAACTCGAACGACGTCAACTCGACGCTCCGCCTGCGGCTCTCGGAGGCCGGTGCGCCCGACATCGTCCCCGCCAACCAGGGCTGGTCGGGCGTCGGCGACCTCGCGGCGAGCGGCCTGCTGCTCAATCTCGATCCCTACTCCGACGCCTACGGCTGGCCGGACTCGCTGCCGGACACCATCCTGCAGCAGTCGATGGCGACGTCCGACGGCACCGACATCGGCCAGGGCAGCCAGTACGGCATGCCCATCAACCAGGGCGCGTTCGTGACGGCGTTCTACAACCGGGACATCCTCGACAGCCTCGGCCTCGAGGAGCCCCAGACCTGGGACGACTTCGAGGCGGCGCTCGCGGCGGCGAAGTCCGCGGGGGAGGTGCCGATCGCGCTCGGCACCCAGGACGGCTGGCCGGCGTCCGCGACGCTGCTGGCGATCCAGGCGGCGGTCGGCGACGGCGACGCGATCCGCGACTTCGTCTTCGCCAAGGGCGGGGATGCCGCATCCACCGGCCTCGAGGACGCAGCCGCGATCTACCAGCAGTGGGTCGACGCCGACTACTTCACGCCGGACTTCGCCGGCGTGCCCAGCTCGGACGCGGGCCAGGACTTCGTCGAGGGGACCGGTCTCTTCACCTTCTGGTACTCCGGCTTCCTGCCCTTCGCCGACCAGGAGCAGGCGGACCGCTTCGGCCAGTTCATCCTCCCGCGCCAGGACGGCGGCCCGCTGACCGCCGTGGGATCCTCGTCGCAGAACTTCTCGATCGCGGCGAACAGCGAGGAGGCGGACGCTGCCGCCCTGTTCCTCGACTGGATGGCGAGCCCGACGGCTGGCGAGGCGGCGATGGACAACCAGATCATCCCCATGTTCGGTTCATTCACGCCGGACACGGACTCCGTGATGCTCAACGACGGCATCGAGTCGCTCAACGCGGTCACCGAGGCGAACGGCTACCTGCCGTACTTCGACTGGGCGACTCCGACGATGCTCGACGCGCTCACCGTCAACCTCCAGCTGATGTTCGACGGGCAGGGCACTCCGGCCCAGGTCGTCGAGGCGGCGCAGTCCAACTACGACGAGTTCCGCTCGACGAAGTGACGCACCTGACGGCGGGGAGCGGTGTTCCGCTCCGCTCCCCGCACCTCCCCAGCCGGCGTGCATCCCGTGTCCGACGCGGGATGCTCGCCTGGCTGTTCCTACTCCCCGCGCTCGCGTTCTACTCGTTCGTCGTCATCGGCCCGACTGCGCAGAGCGTGTGGTTCTCGCTCTTCCGCTGGAATGGCGTCGGGCCGGCCACGTGGGTCGGCTTCGGCAACTACGCCGACTTCGCCACCGACCCGCTCATCGGCGAGGCGCTCGCCCACACCGGCGTCATGGTGGTGTTCTTCTCCGTGCTGCCCATCACGCTGGGCCTCATCTCGGCTGCGCTGCTGTCGCGCACGCGGAGCCGCAGCACGGGCGTCTTCCGGTCGATCATCTTCCTGCCCCAAGTGCTCACCTCCGTCGTGATCGTCGTGATCTGGCGGCAGCTGTTCTCCCTCGACGGAGCGGTCAACTCGGCGCTGCGCGCCGTCGGGCTCGGCGACCTCGCCCAGCCGTGGCTCGGCAGCTTCACGCTCACCCTCCCCGTGCTCGCCCTCGCGGGCACGTGGACGACGATGGGCCTGTGCATGCTCCTCTTCGTGTCGGGGGCGGGGAACATCCCGACGGAGCTCTACGAGGCCGCGCGCATCGACGGTGCCGGAGCGGTGCGCGAGTTCTTCTCGGTCACGCTCCCGGGGCTCGTGCCGCAGCTCGCGGTCGCCCTGACGCTCACCCTCATCGGCGCGCTGCGGGTCTTCGACCTCGTGTGGCTCACGACCCGCGGCGGACCGGGCACGTCGAGCATCACCCCTGCGGTTCTGCTCTACTCCAAGGCGTTCACCCAGCAGGATGTCGGCGGGGCCGCAGCGATCGGGGTCACCCTCGCGGTGCTGTCGCTGCTCGTCTCCATCGTCGTCGTGCGCATCACCGATCGGGCGGCCTCATGATCTCGCGCCGGGAACGGGTGCTCAACCTCGCCGTGCTCGTCTTCATGTCCCTCGTCGTGCTCGTCCCGGTGTCGCTCCTCGTGCTCGCCTCGCTCAGCCCCACTCCCAACGGCCGTCCCGCGTTCGGCGACCTGCGCTGGGACAACTTCGTCGTCGCCTGGCAGCAGTCCGACTTCGGATCGCACCTGCTCGTGAGCCTGACTGTGAGCCTCGCGGTCGTCGGGATCACCCTGGTCATCACGCCGCTCGCCGCCTACGGGCTCGCCGTGCTCAAGGCGCCCGGGCACAAGTGGGTGTTCCTGGTCTTCCTCGCGGGCATCATGATCCCGCTCGAGGGGATCATCGTGCCCCTCTACTTCACGATGCGGGCGACACCGTTCTCCAGCACGGTCGTCGCGCTCATCATCGCCCACTCCGGCCTCAGCGTGAGCTTCGGCGTCTTCTGGATGCGCGCCGCGTTCCGATCCGTTCCCGGCGGCATCCTCGAGTCCGCGATGATCGACGGCGCCGGCCCCCTGCGCATCCTGCGAAGCATCATGCTGCCCCTGTCGGCGCCCGCCCTCATCACTCTCGGGCTGCTGACGTTCATGTGGACGTGGAACGACTACTTCCTCGCGTTCGTCCTCGTCAACAACCCCGATCAGTTGCCGGTGACGGTCGCGCTCGGTAGCTTCTCGAACAAGTACACGACCCAGTACAACCTCATGTCGGCGGCCGCGATCCTCGTCGCGCTGCCGATCGTCGTGCTCTACGTCGTGTTCCAGCGGCGGTTCATCGAGGGCGTTCTCGCGGGAGCGGTGAAGGGATGACACGGCACTGATGGCGGTCGTTCTCGCGCTGCTCTCGGCCCTCGCGTACGGCGCGGCCGACTTCGTCGGGGGCCTCGCGTCGCGGGTGCGATCCTCGCTCGTCGTCGCCGCGACGAGCGCCGCCGTGGGGGTCGTGGTGTTCTCGATCGCCGCCGCGGTCGTGCCGGGAGCGGCATCCCGCGCGGCGCTGCTGTGGGGCGCGGCATCCGGAGTCGTCGGGATGCTCGCCGCCGCGAGCCTCTACGCAGCCCTCGCGATCGGGCCGATGGCCGTCGTCGCGCCGCTCACGGCGACGATCTCGGGCGCGACCCCGGTGATCTGGTCGCTCGCCGGGGGAGAGCTTCCGGATGCGCCGACCTGGTTCGGTCTCGTCGCGGTTCTCGCCGGAGCGGCTCTCGTCTCGATCGTGACGGGCGAGCGCTCCGCGGGACCGAGGCGCGGTCGCGGCATCGCGCTCGCGGTGGTCGCGGGAGTGCTGTTCGGCGCGTTCTACATCTTCCTCGCCGCCGCGCCCGCCGACTCCGGGATGCTCCCGCTCCTCGCCAACCGCGCCGCCGGGCTGCTCGTCCTCGGCGTCGTCCTGCTCGTGATCGGCCTCCGCCGCGGCGTCACCGGTCGGCTCACCACCCGCGGCCTCGGGCCGGCCCTCGCCACGGGTCTCCTCGATGCGGCCGCCAACGCCCTCTACGTCCTGGCGGTGCGGGAGGGAGCGCTCGCGATCGTCGCCGTGATCGTCTCGCTCTACCCGGCGGGCACGATCGCACTCTCCGCGGCGGTGCTGCGGGAGCGAATCTCCCCGGTGCAGTGGGCGGGCGTCGGCCTCGCGCTCGTGGGAATCGTCGTGCTCGCGCTGTGACGGGCTGCGGGCGGTACTCCGGCGTTCAGCGCTCCTCGAGCCGCGTAGCGAATTCCGGCGCCCGGCGCGGCCCTTCGTCGCGGAGCTCCTCGAGCTGGGCCGCGAGGTGGGGCGAGATGAGCGCAGCCCAGCGCCCGTACGTCTCCGAACTGCGGTACCGGTCGGTCGACGGCTCGGGCGGCGGGGAGAACGGCACGAATCGCGCGTGCACGCGGCGCCGCGCCGCCGACTCGAGGGCCGCGACGAGGGCGGGCGCGTGCCGCTGCGCCAGTCGACCGGGCAGCCGGGGCACGACGGGCATCGCCGCGAACGACGGGATGCCGACGATCAGGATGCGGCGCACCCCGTCGCACGTCGCCTGGTCGAGCAGTGCGCCCACACGTTCCGCGAAATGCGAGACCCGGGTGAGGCGCACCGCATCGACGGAGCCGAGGAGCACGACGAGGACATCGTGCCCGGTTCCGGCCCGCTCGCGGTAGGCCGCGAGCGCCGACCTCGAGTCGAGGTCCAGGTCGGTGATCAGGTCGACGCGAACACCGCGACCCGTCGCCCGGGCGGCTTGGCGGGCCAGGTGCCCCGGCAGGGCGAGGTCGTGACTCGTCACCCCGAACCCCATCGCGGGTCCGTCGCCCAGGAGGAGCACTCGAGCGGGGTCGGGTCCCTCGGCGCTCGCACTCGGCTCGCCGTGCGGACGCGGGATGCGCTCCCAACTCTCCTTGCGCGCGTTCCACCACGCCCGCACCACCCGCCGGGTCAGCCCGTTCGGCCGTCTGTCGTCCATTCGCACCCCCAGTGCTGCGATGTACTCCGTTTCCAGCGTAGGACGGCGGAGGGGCGGATTACTAGGCTCGGGGCCATGGCAGAGGCCGCAGCATCCGTCGACGACTACCTCGCGGGGTTCTCCCCGGAGGTGCGTTCCGCGCTCGAGGAGGTGCGCGCGGCCATCCACGCGGCGGTGCCCGGCGGCGAGGAGAAGGTCCGGTACGGGATGCCCGCCGTCATGCTCGGCGGACGCTACGCGATCCACTTCGCCGGGTGGAAGAAGCACATCGGCCTCTACCCGGTGCCGCCGCTCGGCGGAGAGCTCGAGGCCGAGGTCGCCCGGCTGCGGTCGGGCAAGGACTCGGTGAACCTGCCGCTCGGTCGCCCGATCGATGTCGGGCTCGTCACGCGCATCGCCGCGCGGATCGTGGAACTGAGGGCAGGGGGCGAGCAGGGGGACTAGCGGCATCTCGGTGGACGGGAGCAGACTGCCGCCATGTCGATCCTCAACCCCTACCTCAACTTCGTCGACAACGCGCGCGAGGCCATCGAGTTCTACCACGCCGTGTTCGGCGGCGACCTCGCGGTGAGCACGTTCGCCGACTTCGGGGCGCCCGTCGAGCCGGCCGAGGCGCACCTCGTGATGCACGCGCAGCTCGACACCCCGGCGGGCTACACGATCATGGCCTCCGACACCCCGAGCCACATCGCCATGCCGGAGGGCGCCAAGGCCTTCAGCGTCTCGCTGAGCGGCGAGAACTCGGAGAAGGCGGAGCTCTCCGGCTACTTCGAGAAGCTCGCCGAGGGCGGTACCGTCGACCAGCCGCTCGGAAGCTCTCCGTGGGGTGCGACGTTCGGGATGCTGACCGACCGATTCGGCGTGAGCTGGCTGGTGAACATCGCCGGTCCGCAGGCCTAGTTTCATGTTCTACTTTTGAAACATGTGTCTCATACTTGGTACACTTGGGCGATGGAACTCAGTAGAGTCGGCGCCGACCTCCTCGGTCAGACCGAGGCGGCGCTGCTGAGCGCCTTGGCACGCCTCAGCGATCCTGTGACAGGGCGCCGCTTGGCTGCCTTGGCGGGCCAGGCGAGTCCGGCCACGGTTCATCGGCTCCTCTCCAAGTTCGAGAGAGCTGGCCTGGTACTCGTGCAGAAGCATCCGCACGCCCACCTCTACCGTCTCAATCGGGAGCACCTTTACTGGCAGCCGATCGAGGACATACTGGCGGCGCCAGCACAGCTCGAGCAGGCGATCGTCGAGCGAGTCCATGAGGAACTCGGTGATCGCGCTCGCGTCGCCCTGTTCGGCTCGGTCGCTCGTGGTGAAGCCACGTCGCAGAGCGATGTCGACGTCCTCGTGGTGCCACCGGGAGACGTATCGGTGGAGCGGCGGGAGGTCGCGGCCAGGGGAATCGAAGACCTCATTCTTGCTATGACAGGAAATCCGGGGCAGGTCGTTCACCTCAATGATGACGAGATCGCGGAGCTCGACCGGCACCACTCGCCGCTGGTTCGCTCCATTCGCGCTAGTTCTCGTCCGATCGACGGGCGTGGGCCGTTTCTCCCCGCGGATCAGCTCACGTGAGTCCGCGTGGGTCGGGGGCGACCAGTTCCATGGGTCTCCGGGACATCGAGGTCAGAGCATCGCAGGCACGGGCATTCCTCCAAGCGGCGCGCGTCACGAGCGACTTCTCCGATGAGGTCAGTGTGGAAGCCGCTGCCAATGTGATTGCGACGAATGCAGTCCTCGCGGGCATTGCTGCGGCCGATGCGATCTGCGGTCGGGCACTCGGTGTGCGCTCGAGTTCGAGTCAGCACTCCGACGCTCTCGCGATCCTTCGGCGAGCACACGGAGGCGAGGCGGCTGCGGGCCACCTTCGAGCGCTCCTCTCGCTCAAGAACGACGCGTCCTACGAGCCGCTCATGATCACGTCTGTGAAGGCTGCCGCTGCCATCCAGCACGCCGAGCGCCTCGTCGACCTCATGGAGCGGATTCTCCGCTAGGGCACCTCGACGGGCTGCAGCGTCGCCGACTTCGGCTCTCGGTTGTCGCCGGATGACCGTCCCGTGAGCCGCCGCCCGATCCAGGGCAGCACGTACTCGCGCCAGTACTCGGCGGTTCTCGGTCGCGCCGGTTCGAGCGGTTCGGGGCCGAAGTCGGGGACCGGCACCTCGAGCGCGGCGAGCACGTTCGCCGCGACGCGGCGGTGGCCGAGCGGGCCGAGGTGCAGCTTGTCCACCGACCAGTAGCGCAGCTCGCCGAGCTCCCGGTCGCCCCAGTTGTCCACCCAGGTCACGCCGTCGCGGGGGAGGTGCCGCTGCACGGCGCGCGCGAACGCGTTGCCGCGCGCCTCGAAGCGCGGACCCATCGGGATGTGCCGCATCGGGTTCGCCCCGCTGGTCAGCACGACGTGGATGCCCGCCGCCGCGACCCGGTCCACCGCGTCGATGAGCTGCTCCGTGATGCCGTCGATCGAGACGCGCGGCCGCATGATGTCGTTGCCTCCGCCGTTGATGCTGATGAGCTGCGGAGACAGCGCGATCGCGGCATCCACCTGCTCACCGGCGATCGGCGCGAGCTTCCGGCCTCGGATGGCGAGATTGGCATAGCCGACGGGCTCGGGAGAGGAGAGCGCGAGACCCAGGGCGACGAGATCGGCCCAGCCGCGCACGCGGCCGTCGGGGAGGTCGTCGCCGACTCCCTCGGTGAAGCTGTCGCCGACGGCGACGTAGGACGAGAAGCGCATGCCTCTACTCCAGCACAAACCGGGTCCTACACTGGCGGCATGGCCCGCCGGATCGTCGACATCCCGCTGCCCGAGTTCGCGCCGCGCAAGGAGGTCGACTCCGCGCTCGACTGGGGCTTCTTCGTGATCGGCGGTATCGCGGCCGTCTGGCTCGCCTACCTCCTCGCCCGGGAGAGCTTCACGCTCGGGTGGTGGCAGCTCCTCGGGGCGGTCGTCTTCTGGGTGGTGCTCGCCTACCTCGTGCTACCTCGGCTGCACCGCATCCTCACACGCATCTATGTGCCGGACTACTTCATCGGCCGCGCCCGCACGAGCGACGGATTGCTCGGCGACCCGGTCAATCTCGCCCTGCTCGGCGGCGAGCCGGCCATCCACGAGACGATGACCCGGGCCGGCTGGACCCTCGCCGACGACCTCTCGCTGCGCACCGGCTGGGCGATCGTCGCGTCCACCCTGCTGCGCCGCAGTTACCTCGAGGCGCCGGTGAGCCCGCTGTTCCTCTTCGGCCGCAGGCAGGACTTCGCGTATCAGCAGGAGGTCGACGGGACGCCCGGCAAGCGCCACCACGTGCGCTTCTGGCGCTGCCCGCCGGGATGGATGCTCCCCGGCGGCCATCCCGCGGAGTGGCTCGCCGCCGGCACCTACGACCGCGCCGTCGGTCTCTCGCTGTTCACCCTGCAGGTCACCCACAAGATCGCTGCGGACACGGATGCCGAGCGCGACCACATCGTCGCGACCGTGACCGCCGCCAACCCGGATGCCCGGGTTCGAGTCATCCGGGACTTCTCGACGGGCTACCACGCGCGAAACGGCGGCGGCGACAGCATTACCACCGACGGCGACCTGCCGGTCGTTGACCTCCGCGCGGTCGTCGCGCCGGCGGGCTCGCGCGGGGAGGTCGCCACTGTGAGCACGCAGCGGCGGCCCGCGCCGACGATCGTGGGGGCCGTCATCCTCGCCCTCGGGGCGCTGTCGAGCATCGCGGTCGGAATCGCGACGGTGGTGGAGCTCCCGGGTCTCGTCGCCGATCAAGTCGACGGCGAGTCGGCGTCCCTCGTCGCGGCGATCGTCGCGGCCGGCCTCGGGTTCGTCGCGCTGTTCGAACTGTTCCTCACGCTGTTCGTCTTCCTCGGCAGCAACTGGGCGCGCGTGGTGGCGATGACGATCAGCGCCGCCTCGCTCCTGCTGCAGGCCGTCACGATCATGCTCGGCGGTGAGCGGCTCACGCTCGGGGGCGGCCTCGTGCCGGCGGCCCTCGACATCCTGCTCCTGCTCGCCCTGTCGAGCGAGCGAGCCACCGTCTACGCGCGCAGCAGCCGGAAGGCGCCCAAGCTGATCGCGGCGCGACCGGGCGGAGTCGCCGCGTTCTGACCGGTTAGGGCTGAAGCCGCTCGAGCTGCCACGAGCCCGCCTGCCGCGTGAAGCGGAGCCGGTCGTGCATCCGTGAGCTTCGTCCCTGCCAGAACTCGAACGAGCTCGGCGTGACACGGAACCCGCCCCACGTCGCCGGCCGGGGCACCTCGCCGCCCGCATAGAGCTCCTCGAGCTCGCGCACGCGATCCTCGAGGAGGTCGCGGCTCGCGATCGGCTGAGACTGGTCGCTGGCCGCGGCGGCGATCTGCGATCCGCGCGGGCGCGACGCGAAGTACGCGTCGGAGATCTCCGGCGTCGTCGGCACCGCCGTACCGCGCACGATGACCTGCCGGTGGATCGTGTACCAGGGGAAGACGATCGAGACGTGCGGGTGCACGACGAGGGCCCGGCCCTTCGCCGAGGTGTAGCTCGTGAAGAACTCGAAGCCGTGCTCGTCGACGGTGCGCAGCAGCACCGTTCGACTGCTCGGCAGCCGGTCGGCGTCGATCGTGGAGAGCACCATCGCGTTCGGCTCGTACACGCCCGCATCATCGGCGTCCGCCAGCCACCGCCGGAACTGCTCGATCGGGTCGGGGGCGATCGCGTCCTCGGTGAGCGGCAACTGGCCGTAGTCCGTGTGGCGGGTGAGCGCGTGGTCGAGCTCGGGGTCGGTCATGTCAGCCTCCCAGGTCGTAGCGGGCGAGGGCGTCGGCGTCGCGGGCGTGCGTGACAGCGCGGCGAACGGCGTCGAGCTTCTCGACGGGGTCGGTCTCGGCCTCGGCGATCGCGAGCTGGCGCTCCGCTTCGGCGAGTCGCGTGCGGGCGGAGACGCCGGCCCGCCCGCCGGCGACGAGGTCGCGCACGACCGCGATCTGGCTGCGCGCCGAGACGAGGGTGCCCTCGTACGCGGCGAGGGCGTGGGCGAAGCGCTGCTTCTGGTTCCGCGACCCGGCGAGCGCGAGGTCGAGCCTCGACGCCGCCTCGTCGAGCCGGTCGAGCTCGCGGACCGGGTCCGCGGGGGAGAGGGGCGTGATCGCCTCGAGCTCGCGGAGGGCGTCGAGGATGGCGGCCCCCGAGTCCGGGTCGGGGGCCGACTCGACCTCGGCGCGGGCCTGCGTCGCGTCCTCGGCGAGCTCCCTGCGCCTCGTCGCGAGGGCGGCGCTCGCCGCCTCCAGGTCGCGGACGGTGCGCTCCACCGACTCGAGAAGGTCCCCCGCGCGGTGCACGATCTGCTCGGCCTCGGCGAGGATGCCCGAGACCGAGCTCACCCCGCTGGGGGCGATGCCGGCCGCCGCCGCATCCGCCCGGACGGCCGCGTCGTCGAGCAGCCGGTCCGCTTGCGCCGGGTGATCGGCGACGGCGGCGAGCGCCGCGGGGGCGAAGCGGGCGGCCGCGTCGGAGAGGAGCTCGCGGGATGCCGCGGCTCGCGCCCGGGCATCCTCGATGCGACTACGCAGCTCCCGCAGCGTCCCCTCCGCACTGACCTCGCGCCCGCGCAAGCGCGTGAACGCGTCATCCTGCTCGTCGAGCTGGCGCTCGGCCTGCTCGCACAGCGCGATGATCTGCAGCGTCCACTCGCGCTGCCGTCGATCGGAGTCCGGTTCGGCGTCGTCGAGTGCGTGCCTCAACCGATACGCCTCCGCGACCTTCGCTCGGGCGCCCGAGAGCGCGTCGGCCCACGGCTTCGCGGCATCCGCCCCGAACTGGGCGATCGCGTAGCCGAGCTCGCTGTCAGCGTCACGCAACCGGTCGTCGAGCCGCACCAGGAGGGTGCCCGCCCGCCGGGTGAGCTCGTGGATGCCCGTGCCGCCGAACCGCGGAATCGCCCCAGACCGCACCCGCCGTGCGACGACCACGAGTGCGACGATGCCGCCCCCGACGACCACCACGACGACGGTACCGAGCGCCAGCGCCGCACCGCCGAGGAGGTCCATGCCGTCAGTCTACGGCGGCAGGAATGCGCGAAACTCGGCCGTTTGTGCCGGGATTCGGCGACCCGGGCTCTTAAGGTGGCGGTGTGTGGCGTGCTGACAGACACCCCGAGGACTACCGGGTCGAGCCCGACCTCGTCGAACCGGACGAGGTCGACGAGCACTTGCGCGCCTCCGCGCAGGTCACGGCTCCGCACGTGCTGAGCCTCGGCGACCCGAGCCTCAAGCTCGGCAACGTCGCCGAGCCCGCCTGGCTGGACTGGCGGGCGGAGCTCTCCCGCGTCGGCGGTCGCAACCCGCTCCTGCACTTCGAGGACTCGCCGCGCACCCGCATCGAGCTCTCGACGACCCACCCGGGAGGGCTCGCCCAGTTCATCACCGGCAAGACCACTCTGCTGTCGAGCCTCATCCGCGACGAGATCGCCTTGCGCAGCGCCAAGCTCGCCGCCGCCGCCGTGGCCGCGAAGAGCCTCGACCTCGCGACGGCGCGGGGCATCGACTCCGTCCACCTCGGCATCGGCATCGCCGAGTGGGAGTGGGAGGGCCGCTCGTTCCGCGCCCCCGTGCTGCTGCGCCCGCTCGCCATCCGCCGGTACGGCCGCGACTTCGAGATCAAGCTCCGGGGCAGCGCCGTGCTCAACCCGGCGTTCGCTCGCGCACTCGACGAGCAGTTCCAGGTGACGCTCGACGCCCAGTCCTTCGTCGCCCTCACCGACGACTCGGGCACCTTCAAGCCCAACGCGATCATCGACCGCCTCCGCGGGCTGACGTCGCACATCGAGGGCTTCCGGGTGAGCCCCCGGCTCGTGGTCTCCTCCTTCGCCGAGGTCGCCGCTGCCCTCGTCGCGGACGCCGACAGCCTCGACCACCCCGTGCTCGACGCGCTCGCCGGCAACACCTCCGTCGCGGAGCGCCTCGGCCAGGACTACGCCCCCGTCGAGCCGGTACCCGCGGACGAGCGGTCGCCCCAGACGGATGCCCTGCTCCTCGATGCCGACGCCGAGCAGGAGCACGTCATCGCCCAGATCGCCGCGGGCAACTCGCTCGTCGTGAAGACCCTGCCGGGAACCGGCGGCACCCAGACGATCGTCAACGCGATCGGCGCCCTCGTGGGGCAGAACAAGCGGGTGCTCGTGGTGAGCCCGCGACGGGCATCCCTGCAGTCGGTCTCGCACCGCCTCGCGGACGTCGGTCTTCCCGGACTGGCCGTTCAGCCGCGGTCGCTGCGGCGGGACATCGTGCGCTCGATCGCGCGCAGCGAGAAGGCGAAGCAGCCCAACGTCGGGGAGATCGACGAGGCGCTCACCCGGCTGCGCAAGGTGCTGCTCGACTACCGCGGCGCGCTCGGGAAGACGGATGCCTCGCTCACCGTCTCCGTGCTCGACTGCGTCTCGGAGCTCAGCCGCCTCGCCCTCCTGCCGGAGCCGCCCCGCACGACGGCGCGACTCAGCCGCGGCGCCGTGGAGCGCCTCGCGGCCGACCGCAGCCGCGCCGCCGAGATCATGGTCGCCGCCGCCAAGCTCGGGGAGTTCAAGTACGGGCCCGGCGACTCGCCCTGGTACGGCGCCCAGTTCGCCAACGGCGACGAGGCGCTGCGCGCCCACGAGGTCGCCAAGCGGCTGCACTCCGAGTCGCTGCCGCGACTCATCCAGCGCGCGAACGAACTCATCGCGGGCACCCACCTGCGCCCATTCCAGAACGTGAGCGAGCTCGGCGTCTACTTGCGCCTCCTCGTCGACCTGCGCGACACGCTCGACAAGTTCCTGCCGATGGTCTTCGACCGCTCCCTCACGGAGCTCATCGCCGCGACCGCCCCCCGCAAGGACTTCCCCGACATGACGAGCGGCAACCGCCGCCGGCTCAAGAAGCTCGCCATGGAGTACGTCCGACCCGGAGTGCGCATCGGCGACCTTCACGGTGCACTCGTGCGAATCCAGCAGCAGCGAGTGCTCTGGCACCGCTACGTCGCGGAGGGCGCTGTTCCCGAGGTGCCCGTGGGCATCGGCGACGTGCAGGTCGCGTACCAGCAGGTCTCCCAGGACCTCGCCTCGCTCGACGTGCCCCTGGGGCTCACGACGCGCGAGTCGCAGCTCGAGAACCTGCCCATCGCCGAGCTCGTGGACCGCATCGCCGGGCTCGCCGCCGAGTCGGACGTGCTGCACAACCTTCAGGACCGCACCGCCCTGATGGGGGCCCTCCGCGAACTCGATCTCGACCCGCTCATCGAGGACCTCGCCCGCCGCCACGTGCCCGAGGAGCGCGTCGCGCTCGAGCTCGAGCTCTCGTGGTGGAAGTCGGCGCTGCAGTACTTGCTCGAGTCCGAGCGCGCCCTGCTCGGCGCGAACATCTCCGTGCTCGACCGGCTCGAGGCCGACTTCCGGCTCGTCGACGAGGCTCACGCGGCATCCAGCGCGCAGATCCTCGGGTGGCAGCTCGCGGAGACGTGGAAGATCGGGCTCGTGGACTGGCCCGACGAGGCGACGCTGCTCAAGCGGCTGCTCCAGCGCGAGACCGTGACATCCTTCGACCTCCAGACGACCGCACCGCACCTGTCGCGGCCCGTCGCGCCCGTGTGGCTCGCGTCGCCCTACGAGGTGCCGTCGATCGTCGACACCATGCCGTTCGACACGGTCATCCTGGTGGATGCGGGTGCCGTCACCGTCGCGGAGGCGGCGGGCGCCATCCGCCGCGCGAAGCAGGTGGTCGCCTTCGGCGACCCGGTCACCCAGACGCCCGCCCCGTTCGAGATCGCCGTCGGCGAGGGCGCGCCTCTGCCCGCGCCCGACGTGGACGACCTGCACGCGGCATCCGCGCTCGCCCGGCTCGGCAGCCTGCTGCCCACGCTCACGCTCACGCGCAGCTACCGCCCCGGCGGCGAAGACCTCGCCGAGCTCGTCAACCGCCGCTTCTACGGCGGGCGCATCCAGTCCCTCCCGTGGGCCGGCAGCTTCCTCGGTCACGGCAGCATCGCGCTCGACTACGTCGAGGACGGGCACGGGATGCCCGACCCGGACTCCGGCGCCGTGCACAGCCCCGAGGCCGAGGTCGAGCGCGTCGTCGAGCTCGTTCTCGAGCACGCGTCGCGCAAGCCGCACGAGTCGCTCATGGTCATCACGGCGAGCGAGAAGCACGCGGTGCGGGTGATGCAGGCGGTCCTGAGCGCCCTGTCGAGCCGCCCGGAGCTCGTCGAGTACGTCATCGGCGACCGACCCGAGCCGTTCGCGGTGTACACGATCGAGCAGGCCGTCGCCCAGAGCCGCGATCGCGTCATCTTCTCCATCGGGTACGGCCGCACCCCACACGGCCGGGTGCTGAGCGACTTCGGCGCGCTCGGCGAGCCGGGCGGCGAACGGCTGCTCGCTGTCGCGATGACTCGCGCGCGGCGCTCCATGGTGATCGTGAGCTCGTTCCAGCCCGAGGACCTCGACGACGGCCGCATGAAGCACGGCGCCGTCGCGCTCGCCGAGATCCTCGGCGAGATCGGGGCGCGCCAGCTCGAGGAGCACGTGCCCGACGACAGCGAGCCGATGCTCGTCGACCTCGCGAAGCGGCTCGAGGCGCGCGGCCTGCGCGTCGCGCTCGGGCACCGGGGCAAGCTCGGGCTCGTGGCATCCCGAGGGGGAATGTGCATCGCCATCGAGACGGACGCCGTCCTGCTCTCGTCGAGCCTGCGTGAGTCGCTGCGCTTGCGACCGGAGCTGCTGCGACGCCTCGGCTGGCACTACCTGCGAGTGCACGCCTTCGAGCTGTTCAGCGAGCCGGACACCGTTGCGAACCGCGTCGTCACGATGCTCGGCGGCGACCCCGCCCCGATCACCGAGCCGATCCCCGTGGTCGCGAACGCCTGAGCGCCGTGGCCGAGCACCGCGCCGACGATCCGGTGGACCGACCGCGGGCCGAGCGGCGCAGCCGTCGGGTGCGCACGGATGCCCCTCCCGGCTCCGACCCGAACCCCGTCGCCGAGCCGCCCCGCCACCGCGCCGACGAGAACGACGAGCAGTTGCGCCGCGACGTGCCCCCGCACTGGGGCGCGCGCCCCTAGCCGCTCCTCAGGGGCTCGCCTCACTCGCACTAGCGTGCGGGCTTTCACGAGCCCGTGAGAGCGAGGTGAGCCCTCGCGGAGGGGGAAGGGATTAGGCGGTGTGCTTGCCCTTCTCCGCCGCGAGCAGGTCGCGGATCTCGGCGAGCAGTTCGAGCTCCGTCGGGGGAGCGGGCTCCGCCTCCGCCGCCTCCTCCTTCTTCTTGCGGAACGAGACGCGCTTCAGGTAGTTGATCGGCACGATGAGCGCGAAGTACACGACGATCGCGACGAGCAGGAACTGGATGATCGCGCCGATGACGGCGCCGAAGTACATCGTCGCGGTGCCGCCCGAGGTCGTGGGGATGGACACGGGGAGCGCCTCGGCGAGGCTCTCCGCGTTGAAGAGCGCCCCGATCGCGGGGTTGAGCACGCTGTTCACGATGGCGTTGACGATGCCGGTGAACGCGGCGCCGATGACGACGGCCACCGCGAGATCGATGACGTTGCCGCGGAGGATGAACTCCTTGAACCCCTTCAGCACGCTCGTCCCCTAGCTCGCGGTCGAGGAGCTCGAGGAGCTCGAGGCCGACGAGCTCGCCGCGGGGGCCGCCGCGGGTGCGGGAGCGCTCGACGACGAGCTCGACCCGGATGACTCCGCCGACGAACCGCCGCCCGACCCCGCCCTGCTATCGGTGCGGTAGAACCCGGAGCCGCTGAACGTCACACCCACGGGCGAGAACACCTTGCGCAGCGCACCGCCGCACGTCGGGCACACGGTGAGCGAGTCATCCGTGAAGGACTGGTGGATGTCGAAGGCGTTGGAGCACTCGGTGCACCGGTAGGAGTAGGTGGGCATGGTTCCTCTAGGGCTGGAGCGCGACGATGCCGGACGGGGTGACGACCCCGTCGACGCGCTGGTCGTGTCGTTCGGACGGCACGCTGTCGACGAGCTCGTCGTCGAAGATGACAGCGTAGACGGGCGGGCAGTTCTCCATCGAGCCGAGCGTCTTGTCGAAGTAGCCGCGGCCCCAGCCGAGGCGCATCCCCGAGCGGTCGACCGATGCCGCCGGCACGAGGATGAGGTCGACGTCGTTGATGGCGATCGGCCCGAGCAGCTCGGTCGTGGGGGTGGGCATCCCCATCAGGTCCTCGTCCTCCTGCTCGCCGTCGTACGGCGCCCAGTCGAGCAGGCCGTCGGCCCGCGAGACCGGAAGGAGCACCCGGATTCCCTGACCGCACGCCCACGACAGGAAGTCGCGCGTGCCGGGCTCCTCCGGGGTGGAGAGGTAGGCGGCGATGGATCGCGACCCCAGGTCGCTCGCGAGGTCGACCAGGTGCTGCGTGATCGCCGCCGCCTCGCGCTCGCGCTCCGTCGCCGTGCGGATGCGTCGGCGCTCGCGGAGCTCGGCGCGCAGCGCCCGCTTCTGGGACTCCGGCCCGTCCGTCATGGACTCCATTGTAGATAGCCTGGTCCCATGGGGTTTCGCATCACGAAAGCAGTCATCCCGGCGGCGGGCCTGGGGACCCGCTTCCTGCCGGCGACCAAGGCCATGCCCAAGGAAATGCTTCCGGTCGTCGACAAGCCGGCCATCCAGTACGTCGTCGAGGAAGCCGTCGAGGCGGGGCTCACCGACGTGCTCATGATCACGGGGCGCAACAAGAACGCCCTCGAGAACCACTTCGACCGCGTCACCGAGCTCGAGTCGACGCTCGAGCAGAAGGGCGACTTCCAGCGCCTGCAGAAGGTCGAGTACTCCAACGACCTCGCCGACATGCACTACGTGCGCCAGGGCGACCCCCGCGGGCTCGGCCACGCGATCCTGCGGGCGCGGATGCACGTCGGCGACGAGCCCTTCGCCGTGCTCCTCGGCGACGACCTCATCGACGAGCGCGACGTGCTGCTGTCGCGGATGCTCGAGGAGCAGTCGGAGCGCAACGCCACCGTCATCGCGCTCATGGAGGTGGACCCCGCATCCGCCCACCTGTACGGCATCGCGACCGTCGAGACGACCGACGAGGACGACGTCGTGCGCATCACCGACCTCGTCGAGAAGCCCGCGCCGGGCACCGCGCCGTCGAACCTCGCCATCATAGGTCGCTACGTACTTCAGCCGGAGGTCTTCGAGGTGCTCGAGCGAACCGACCCGGGAAAGGGCGGCGAGATCCAGCTCACGGATGCGCTCCTCGAGCTCGCTCGGAAGGACATCGCGGGCGGCGTCTACGGCGTCGTCTTCCGCGGCCGCCGGTACGACACCGGCGACCGGGTCGACTACATCAAGGCGATCGTGCAGCTCGCGGTCGAGCGCGACGACCTCGGTCCCGAGCTGCGGCCGTGGCTCAAGTCGTTCGCGGACACGCTGGGCTAGGCGATGGCGCTCGGCATCCCCGCCCTCAGTGAGGGGCGCACGGGCATCCGGCCCATCCGGCTGCGGGATGCGCGCGCGCTCGAGAGGGAGCTCGCCGCGAACCGCGGGTGGTTGCGCAAGTGGGAGGCGACGAACCCGGTCGGGCCCGGCCCGTTCGACGTGCGGTCGAGCATCCGGGCCCTGCAGCAGAACGCGCGGGCCGGTCACGGTCTGCCGTTCGTGATCGAGTACGACGGCCAGCTCGCGGGCCAGCTCAACGTGTCGTCGATCGCGTACGGCTCGCTGTCGTCGGCGACGATCGGCTACTGGGTGTCGGAGAAGTTCGCCGGCCGCGGGGCGACCCCGACGGCCGTCGCGCTCGCCACGGATCACGCCTTCTTCGGGCTGGGGCTGCACCGCATGGAGATCTGCATCCGGCCTGAGAACGGGCCCTCGCTGCGGGTCGTGGAGAAGCTCGGCTTCCGCTACGAGGGGCTGCGGCGGCGGTACATCCACATCGACGGCGACTGGCGCGACCACTTCTGCTTCGGCCTCACCGTCGAGGAGGTGCCCACCGGGGTGCTGCGCCGCTGGCTCGACGGGCGAGCGCCCGCGGATGCCGCCGAGGTGCCCGCTCTCGACCGCGCGAAGGCGTCGCGACCGCTCGTGTGACCCGGACTTCCGGCGCGGCTCCCGCGATCCGGGCGCTGCCGCTCGTACCTTAAGGGGCATGGAACTCACGGGTCTCGGCGGCGGCATCATGCTCGCCATCGCCGCGGGTCTGTGGCTGGTGTACCTCGTGCCCAGTTGGCTGAAGCGTCGCGAGTACATGGCGACCGAGAGGAACGCCGTGCGACTCCAACAGACCATCCGCGTGCTCGCGGAGACGACCGAGGCACCTACTCAAGCGCTGCGCCGCGCGCCCGCCGGGCCGGTCGCCGTCGGGCGGCCCGTTCAGCCCGCGCCGCGCCCTGCCCCGCACGTTCTCGCCGCGCAGCGACTGCGCCGCACCCGGATGCTGGCCGCCGCCGTGCTGCTCGGGTCCGTAGTCGTCGCCCTCGCGCAGATTCCGGTCCTTGCTTCGGGGGCCGCGGCGGGAGGGAGCTGGCTCGTCCTCGGCGGTGCCGGCCTCGCCGCGCTGTGCGCCGTCGCGCTGCTCGGGCGGCTCGCGGAGGTCTCCCGGGCGCGTCGTGCTCCGGCTGTGGTGCGTCGATCGCAGGGGATCGTCGACCACCAGTTCGAGAGCGAGCAGCCGGTGCGCACCGAGTGGACGCCCGTGCCGGTGCCGAAGCCGATGTACCTGTCGCGCGGTGAGGCTCCGACGGAACGGGCATCCGCGAGCGACCTCGCCGAGTCGCTGCGCCGCGCCGCCGCCGAGGCGGAGGAGGCGCTGCGTGCCGCCGAGCCGCCCGCTGTCCAGCCCGCGGCAGCGGGGCCGCCCGTGGCTCCCGCCGCGACGAGCCGCTTCGCGGCGATGGGCGTCGTGGATGACTCGGCCATCCGCACCCCGGACCTCGACGCCGCGCTCGAGCGCCGCCGCGTCGGCTGACGTCGCCCGGTTCCTTCTGTCCCTACGTCCCGCTCGCGGACAGTTTTCCACAGTCCGGCACCATGAGAACACGCGTTCGAATGTCGCTGCTAGATTTGAGGTATGAACACCCTGAGTCTGCCGGCGTTGCATGCGTTCTCGCGTGCGGATGCGGCGGCGCTGTCGGATGAGCGGCTGCTTGAGGAGCAGCGTGCGTTCGCGGCGGCGCG
>NZ_JAUQUB010000006.1 GCF_030580675.1 Antiquaquibacter soli
ACCGACACGGTGGGCGGTGTGTTGGTGACGGATGTGAAGTACTGCTACGACTACGCCGACCGGCTCGTGGGATCGACCCCGGTGGTCGCGCAGTCAGGGGCGAACCCGGTACTGGGCACGGCGTTGTCGACGACGGGGGCGCCGGCGACGATCGTCTACGACTCCCACGGGAACACCACCACGTTGGGCAACCAGGTGATGGTGTACGACTCGGCGAACCGGCACATGAAGACCACCGTGACCGATGGTGGGGTGACGACGGTGATCACGTATGTGCGGGATGCCACCGGCCGGGTCGTATCCCGCACGGAAAAGGTCGGGACGGCGGCGGCGGTGACGACGCAGTACTTGTACTCCGCGTCGGGACTGTTCGCCACCAAGACGGGTCGAGTGTCGACTACATGCTGTCCCTCCCCGGCGGGGTGCAGGTGACCGCCGCGTCGGCCACGGAGCAGGTGTGGTCGTACCCGAACCTGCACGGCGACGTCATCCTGACCGCAGACAAGGACGGTATCCGCACCGGCGACCGGTACCGGTTCGACCCGTTCGGACAGCCCATCGGAGCGGACGGGAAGATCGGCACCACCGGCGCTGATGACACCGTCGCCGACAACACCGACGGGCAAGCCGACCACTCGTGGGTGGGGCAGCACCAGAAACTCTATGAGCACGCGGGATCCATCGCCTCCATCGAAATGGGCGCGCGCGTGTACGTCGCCGCGCTCGGACGATTCCTGTCCGTGGATCCCGTCGAAGGTGGGGTGATGAACGCGTACGACTACCCCGCGGACCCAATCAACGGCTTCGACCTGACCGGGATGTTTCTGGGGTGGGAAGACGAAGTCATTCCCGGCTTGTTCACGGTCGGCGACATTGCCCACATCATCCTCGGCACGGCGTTGACAGTTGTGGTGGTAGCCGCAACTGCGGCGGCGTGCGCGGGGACCGCCGGCATAGCTTGCCCTTTGGCGGCCGGTGCGGCATTCGGGCTCCTCTTCGGCGTGCTGCCTCACTTCATGCTCGATGTGGCGGTTAGCCACAAGACGCGACCGGAAGAGGCATTCGACTACGTCAGCGGCGGCCTGACAATGTACGCAATGCACAGATATGTTGAGGAGCCGATCGAGGAATTGATTATCAAGCCAGTCTTGACCAACCGTAAGGTGCAGGCTGGCCTAGCAATAGGGGCCGCCGCACTTCTGTTGGGCGGAGGATCGAGTGCAAGTACAGGTTCGTCGGGTGGCGCTGGCGGCGGGGGGAGGATGAGGTTCGTATGAGCAGCACACCATCGACAGAGGTGAGGCGCTACCGAGTTATTGAAAGGGTGTTGGCTGTTGCAGCGATCCCTCCCACTGTTGGCCTCTTCCTCTTCGTTACCGCAGCGCCTTCGATCTTCCTGGGATGCCTGATCGCGTGCGTCGCCATTGTCCCGGTGCTTGTGATTCTGGACCGGGCAATTCGACGTTGCGGGGCCGAGTCCTCCTGGCGCGATGGTCGGTTTAGGTGGAGACCCACAGATACTTGACGTACTGAATGAGAACTGTTAATCGCGGCTTTCCGCCGCTCTTGGGGCGGTGACGAAGCCGACGCATGAGGACGAACGGGCGTTACGCGGCCCCTCACGGCCTGGTCGCACGGGATGCATTTTGTGTGACCTGTCCCAGGTTCTACTGCCACCGGACCAGACGAGAGCCGCCCGGTTACGCGTCGTGGGTTCCGTCGTCGGGTGAGCTGACATCGTCGACCGCTCATGGTGGTGTGCTGTCGGCGGTTCACCGTAACTTTGCTGAACTTCGACACCGATATTGGTGGAGGAGCGGGGGGTAGGGCATATTTCCAGGGCGGAGGCTCTATGAGCTCGGGGGGCAGCTAGGCTTTAGTGAGGGTTGCAGCGTTACCTACGATCACACCGAACAATGGTTTTGAGGACGTCACGTGATCTTTGGATTTGTGTTTCTGTTGCTCAGTGTCGTTGCGTTGTTCAATTACCGTCGTTTTTCCATCTACATGCTCGCGGTTTTCAGCACGATATTCCCGCTGGATGAGGTGGACGGCGCAAACTTTCGCAGGTTCGTCCTGGTAGTCCTCGTGCTATTCGCGATCGTATCGGCGGTGTCGGTTGTCCTCGGCTTCGTAGCCGGTCGAGACCAATAGCCGGTCTCTCGGCCTAGCTGAATGCTTGCCGAGATGCGGGCGTGCCCCTGTCACGAACACTGCGCCGGTGACGTGCCAGTTCATCGCGACGGCCACCTCCAACGAGGTGGTGTTCTCCACCGGTTCGCCGACGTCGGATTCGAGCGTGCTGGTTGATGATGTTGCGGTGGTTCAGGATGCCTGGACCGAGGCCGATGGTGCTGTCTCGTCAGACACCGTGACATCTGAGTCGGTGGCGGAGTCGGTGGTGCGGTCGCAGTCGGGTCGGATCATGCGCAACACGGTCACTGATCGGGGGGTGACGGATGTCTCCACCTACACGTATGACGCGGCGGGTCGACTCACACAGGCGATCATCCCGGGTCACACGCTCGGGTACTCGTATGCGGACACCACCGGGTGTGTGAACAACAAGGCGGGCAGGTCGGGTAACCGCACCCGCTTCACCGACACATTCAACGGTGTGCTGGTGACGGATGTGAAGTACTGCTACGACTACGCCGACCGGCTGGTGGGGTCGACTCCGGTGGTCGCGCAGCCGGGGGCGAACCCAGTACTGGGTGCGGCGTTGTCGACGACGGGGGCGCCGGCGACGATCTACTACGACACCCACGGCAACATCACGACGCTGGGCAACCAGTCCATGACGTATGACTCGGCCAACCGGCACATGAAGACCTCGGTCGTCGGTGGTGGGGTCACCACCCTGATCACGTATGTGCGCGATGCCACCGGCCGGGTCGTGTCCCGCACGGAGAAGGTCGGCACGGCGGCCGCGGTGAGGACGCAGTACCTGTACTCCGCGTCGGGACTGTTCGCGACGAAGACCGGCAGCAGTGTCGACTACATGCTGTCGCTGCCAGGTGGCGTGCAGATCACCGCAACCTCGGCCACGGAGCAGGTGTGGTCGTACCCGAACCTCCACGGCGACGTCGTCCTCACCGCCGACAAGGACGGCATCCGCACTGGTGACCGGTTCAAGTTCGACCCGTTCGGGCAGCCGATTGCCGCAGACGGGAAGATCGGCACCACCATCGCCGACGACACGGTCGCCGACAACACCGACGGGCAAGCCGACCACTCCTGGGTCGGGCAACACCAGAAACTCTACGAGCACGCCGGATCCATCGCCTCCATCGAAATGGGAGTACGCGTCTATGTGGCCGCCCTCGGGCGTTTCCTATCCGTGGACCCGGTCGAGGGAGGCGTGACCAATGCGTACGACTACCCGGCAGACCCCCTTAACAAGTCTGATCTGACGGGCGAAATCGCAGCCGTGATTGCGGTTGGGGTCCTTGAGGCATATCTCCTCCAGTTGATGGTCATCGCCGTGGTCGCCGTGGTCGTCATCGCAGTGATTGCCGCGGTAGTGGAAATCGCGAAAGCTGTGCCGCTCGCTGTACCTCGACCACAACGAACCTCATGGCGTAGTGACAAGAACTACTCGGTATACGAGATCTTCAATGTGTCTTCTGGCGCGGTTTGGAAGATTGGTATAACGAGCCAGGTCAACTTGCTAACTCGCCCGAATTCTCAGTTGCCTAGATGCGAAGAGCACTATGGCTCTCCGTGTTTGGCTCGCGAGATTGCTACTAGGGTGGGATATTTTGAGGCTCGCATGGTCGAGTATTTGAGGATACGCGCCTATCGTGTGCGCTACGGCGAGTGCCCACCGGGTCAGCGGTACAGCTGCAAGCAACTCGAGAAATCGCATGAATAACCACTTGGACGATGATTTTCGCTGGAGCCGCTTTGTCGCGACTCAGAGTTATGACGGACGTACATTCAAAGGGGCACGGGTAGCTCGAATAGAGGCCGGTGGGAACTCGAGGGTCGCCGACTACTACGTGCTCATGCTGGAGGGCGCACCTGCACCGGACGTAGTCGCGACGTACCTCAAGAAGAGCTATGCGCGGGTCCAGGAAATATTCGACTTCGTGGTCGACTCGAATGAGGGTCCCGTTGTCGTCTTCGCGCGCACGCTCTCAGGCGATGGCTCGCTGCAAGCAGCACTTGTCTCCCGCGGGATACCTTCCACCACCTCAGAAGGAACGACTCGCGGTCCCTTTTCTGCGGAGGCTCAGGTATTGCGTGAGTACTCCCTTTACGGCTACCGGTCGACTATCAGCGCGGGCGAGGAAGCAATAGAGGTCGTTGGGCTGTTGCTCGGCACCGCATCCGACGTCGAGTCGAATGCCACCGCGCACTTGCGCGGCCTCGCCCGGGCTGTAAATGGCACCCCGGCCTCGGTGGACATCTACACCACGGGCTGGTCGCGGCCAATCACAATCCAGGTCCTGTTTCGATCCCCGCTCAGGAAGAGGGCCACGTAAACCAACCCGAGGCACACCTGGGGAGCCACTTCCCAATCCACTCGTCGAGAGCGCGCGCGGCCGCGGGCGGACCTGACCTCGGCACCGTCCGGCCGCGAGGCGGTGCGCCCCTCCGCCCTTACCCCTCCGCTGCGCGGGCCGCGGCTTTGCGGGCGTTGAACTCCTTGGTGATGCGGAGGTAGCGGCGCAGTTTGGTGAGGGATACGGTGACGGGCCAGTCGTCGCTGCGGTAGAGGGCATCCGTGCCGCCATCGACGAAGACGAGGCTTCCGGTCATGAAGTCGGCGGCGGGGGAGAGCATGAAGACCACCCACTGGGCGATCTGGTCGGCCTGGCCGTAAGTGCCGAGCGGGATGGGGAAGCCCTCGATGGCGCCGGCGAGCTCCGGGTCATCCAACTGCGCTTGCAGCAGCGGCGTGAGGATCGCTCCCGGCGCGATCGCGTTGAGCCGGATGCCCGCCCCCGCCCACTCCGCGGTGACGGCGTTGCGGCGCATCCACCGGCTCACACCGATCTTGGAGCCGGCGTAGGCGAACGCCGACGCGTTCTTGCCGAACCTCTTCACACTGGCGATGGCCTTCTCGGCGTCGCCCGCGAGGAGGGCCTTGATGGTGGAGCCCGGCACCACCGGGGTCGTAGTCGTCGAGTTGGAGGAGAAGATCACGACCTTCGCGTTGCCCGACTTCGCGAGCTCGGTGCGCCAGGCGGCGAGCAGGTCGACGACGCCGAAGTAGTTGACCTCGATGATGAGGCGCGACCGCGAGTCGCCCGGGCCGGGGCCGAGTCCCGCGGCGAGCACGGCACCGTCGAGGCCGGTGGTGGCGAGCTTCAGCACCTCGGCGGCGGCGGCGGAGCGCCCCGCGCTCGTGGAGAGGTCGGCGGTGACGTCGGCGTCCTTCAGGTCGACGCCGATGACGGTGTGCCCCGCCGCCCGCAGCTGGTCGGCGGTTGCCTTGCCCATTCCTGAGGCGGATCCGGTGACGGCGTAGGTGCCCATGGTGTTGCTCCTTCGTGCGGTTCGTGCGGTGCGTGCGGTTCGGGTGGACGGGTTCGAGCGGGGTCAGGGGGTGCGCGGCGACAGGTCGGCGGCGAGACGGGACAGCAGGATGCCTAGGCGCGAGCGATCGTCGTCGCTCCAGCTCGAGAGCAGCTCGCCCATGAGCGCGTCGCCCACGCGGAACAGGTCCGTGGTGACCTCGGCTCCGGCGGCGGTCAGGGCAACGAGGCTCGCCCGGGAATCGTCGGGGTCGGGCATCCGGGTCACGAGTCCCGCGGCGGCGAGTTTCTCCACGAGGCGGCTGACGGTCGGCGCCGACACGTGTAGGTAGGCCGCGAGCGAACTCGGCCGCCGGGGGCCGAGAGTCGCGATTCCGTACAGTGCGGGAATCGCGTTCGCGTCATCCGGGATGCTCGGAGCCGACGCCAACTCGCGCTGAAACGCTGCCGACCCGAGCACCGTCATGATGCGCACGAGGGCAGCGAGCACGTCGGACTCGTACGGCAGGCGCAGCTCGTCGCTGCCCGCATCCGGGTCTACTTTGCGCGCCATCGTCGCCTCTCAGTACTTTCAGGATGAAAGTACTCCTGCTCGGGCGTGCGAGCAAGCGGTCCCGCCGCAGTGTCGGTCGGGGCGGGCAGGATGAGCCCGTGAACCCCCAGTGCTCCGTCTTCATCGCCACCAGTCTCGACGGCTTCATCGCCGAGGAGGGTGACGGGCTCGGCTTCCTCGAGTCCGTAGAGCGCGAGGGCGAGGACTACGGGTACGGCGACTTCATCGACACCATCGACGCGATCGTGATGGGCCGCGCCACCTACGAGGTCGGCCTCGGTTTTCCCGAGTGGCCGTACACGGGTAAGCGACTCATCGTGCTGACTAGCTCACCCGGTCGCACCTCGGTGCACGGCGAAGAGTTCTCGTCCGAGGAGCCAGCCGAGCTCGTCGCCCGCCTCGGCGGTGAAGGAGTGCGTCGCATCTACGTGGACGGGGGCGCGACCATCCGGTCGTTCCTCGCCGCCGACCTCATCGACGACCTGGTGGTCTCGATCATCCCGGTCGTGCTGGGGCGGGGCATCCCGCTGTTCGGTCTCGGGCTGCCGCGGCTCCCGCTCGAGCTCGACGGCGTGGAGGGCTACCCCAGCGGGCTCGCGCAGCTGCGGTACTCGCGGCAGCGGTAGTCGACCAGGGCGTAGCGCGGGTCGTCAGGCGAAAGGCCGGTCGCGGATGCTCGAGGTCACAGCCGCAAGCAACGACACCACGATGAGCGGATAGCCGAACGTGATCGCACCGAGCTCCGCGAAGACCGACAGGTCGAAGGCGCTGGTCGTGTCGCGCGTCAGTGCGACAAAGGCGAGGGTGGTCACCGCGAGCAGTGCATTGGCAAGCAGCAGCAGAACACGCGAGGGTCGAGGGTAGTGGGGGCTGCCCTCATTCGCGGCAGCATTTCCCGTGAGAAGCGACCACGCCAGTCCGACTAGAACGGCGGCGACAGCGGTCGAGCCGAGGATCGCCCCGAGCGGGTCGGACAGGAAGTCGGCGTGGGCGAACAGTGCAGCCAGCAGCAGCGTCGCGGTGATCCCAGCCAACCGGTCGAGCGTGGCGCGCCTGGTGATCACGGTCCACACGAGGAGCGCCAACGCGGCGAGTGTCGCCATGAGGGCGAGCGAGTCGCCGGCCCACAGGGCCGGTCCGTTGACGAGGACGAGCACGCCTCCGACGAGGCTCGCGATGCCGACCGCGAGGAAGATCTCGGGGGTGCCCCGTCGACCGCGGCGCGCGAGCACGAACGCGAGCACAACGAGCACCGCCCCGAGCGTCATCCGCACAATGGCGAGTGCCACCGAGGAGCTGAGAATCCCGGTGACGACCGAGATGGCCGCGGACACCTCGAGTGGGACTCCGAATACGGGGAGCACTCCGCCGATCGTGCTGAGTACGCCGATCGGAACCATGAGTGTGAGGAAGGCGGCGATGAGGAGGGAAACCGTGGAGAGTGCCTTGACGAGGACGGTGACGGTCGGGGCGGGCGCCTCCCGCGCCAGGCGTCCGATGATGAACCAGCCGGCCCCGGCAACGCCCAGGAACCCCACCGAACCTGCGAGCGTCACGAGTTCCCCCTCCGGATTGTCAATGACGCGTCCGACCGCCGGCACGAGCTCGAAGACTCGCCACACGACAACGAGGGCGAGGGCGATGATGAGCACCGTTCGAGCGGTGCGGTCGCGGAAAGCTCCGGCGATCCACGTCGCTGTCGAGACGGCGAGTTCCGCGACCGCGGCGCCCGATGCGATGGTCAGGGGCGCAGCGAGCGTACCGATGGCTCCGAGCACAGTTGCGAACAGCAGTGGCACGAAGTCGAACCCGGTGGTCGCCCCCCGCGACGAGATGAACAGGATGCTTGAGCCGATCGACCCGAACACCAGCGCCGCGACGATGGGGAACTCCCACCACACGAACGACCGGTGACCCCGAAGGGCGACCAGGAGCACCAGCCCCAGCGAGGTGACGAATGCGACGACACGCCCCACCTGGCCGCCTTCGGTATCGAGTGCGCCGAGGAAGCCGAGTGCGAGAACGGTGTAGCCAGTCACTGCCCAGCGCACCCACGCCCGCGCATGGATGGCACCGGTTTGACCGATCGAGAGGGCGAGGGCCATCAGCACAAACAGCAGCCAGATCGAGAAACGCGGGACGGGTGAGATGCTCGACGCGGCCTGGGAGAAGAGCTCGAACGTCGATCGAATGACGCCCGCCCCCACGATCAGGAGTACGGCGACGCTGTACCCCGCGATGGCCACCACGACGACAGGGCGCAGTCCGAGCGGAATGCGGACATCCCGGAGTCGGCCCTCGCGGATGGGCTCGACGACGACCTTGGTCACGAGCAGGATGAGCGCGGCCCACAGGCCGCCCGCGATTCCCGGACGGACATCGCTCATGGCGTCCTCACCTCCTGGACCTCGAAGGAGCTCGAGGTGACCCAGAAGCCGCCGGGGACCGCGAGGATGTCCATGGTTGTGGCGAATCGTGCTGGATCGAGCATCCACGTCGTCACGGTCGATCCGTTCTCATCGACGAGCCGCACAGCACCCGGGCCCAGCAGCGCAACCAGGGTGCCGTCCGACAGGAGCCGGTCGCTCGCGTCGATGGTCCAGCGCACTGCGCCCGTTAGCGAATACCCGGCGGTCATGTCGGAGCCGGCCACCACGATCGTGTCGCCCAGCACGGTCATCGCCCGAGGTATCCCGACGTATCCGGACGACCACCGCGCTTCGCCGGACGTGGCATCCCACGCGAGCACCGAGCCCGCGTAGCTCGCCACGATCACCCGGCCGTCGACAACCGCAGCGAGGGACGGACGCTCGACGGCCTGCGACCACAGGAGGGTGCCGTCGTCGAGGTCGTAGACCATCGCAGCGTCCTCGGCGTCATTGATCGCGACCACGACACCGTCGCCGACTGCGGGCGCGATCGCGCTGTCCCCGCCCAGGCCGGTCGACCAGGTCGTAGAGCCGTCCCCCAGCGATACGCGGCGCAGCTCGCCGTCCACGGACAGGATCAGCGCACCGCCCCGGCCGTCCGGCACGGGAGGCGCGAGCACGACGTCGTCGAATCGAGCGGTCCACCCCCGTCGCCCCGCTGAGTCGTAGGCCTGGATCGCGCGGTCCGTGGTGCCGACGAGCACCACGTCGCCGATCGCGGTGAGGGTCGTGATGGTCCCGCCGGGGTGCGCGACCCACTCCCGAACGGACGGCTCGCCGGGAGCCGCGGCCCGATAGGCGAGGAGGTCCCGAGTGGACGCGAACACCACCGCCCCGTCCGAGGTGGCCGCGACCGTGCCATCCGTTGTGCCGGGAAAGTCCTGTTCGCCGAAGAGCGGATCGCGCACGAGCAGCGAAACATCCTGCGCCGCTGAATCCGCGAGCGCGAGAAGGTCGACGCGTGGAGAGGCAGCGGATGACTCGAGCCGACGGTCCTCGGGCAGCGGCCGCGTCGCCGACGTGCCGGGTTCTCCGCCGGTGGTGTACTCCGACTCGACCACGCCGCGGCCGGGGCACCAGGTCGAGGTGTCCGCGGACTCGAGGAGAACGGCGTCCGCAGCATCCGGGTCGGTGTAGACGACATCAAGCTGCACGACGAGGCATCCGTCCGGCCCGGCCTTCGCCGAACCGGTCGAGCGGTACTCGATGAGCTGCTGAGGCAGGGCGAAGCCCTCGCTCGACCACGTCGACCCGTCGTGGATGTCCGCGGGAAGCGAGAGCAGCCCCGGCTCGAAGCTGAACCCGCTCTCGCCCCCGGTGAGGGTGAGCATCCTGACCCCGTCGACATCGAGTTCGTAGAGCTCGGTGAGCTGGGGTCGCTCGCCGGAGACGTCGCTCCAGGTCTGCCGCCAGTAGCGATCCGTGTTGTAGCCCTCGGCGTTGACGTCGGCCAGGTTGAACTGGTGGGCGCTCGCGTACGAAGGCAGCTGCAGCAGCATCTGCGGACCGGTCCCGAAAGCGGACTCGAGAATCCACTCCTCGCCGGTGCTATACGTCAGCTCCGAGGCAGAACCGTCGGGCGGCAGGAAGGCTTCTGCAGCATTCTGGGGCGCAGCTGACGGACGTTGATCGGCGACCGCCATCAGCGCGGTGCCTCCGAGTACCGTGCCGACCACTGCGATCCACGCCACTGCGTTCAATCCGGGTCGGGCGGCCTCGGTATGCGGGGGCCCCGATTCAGGTACTACTTCAGCGACCGGCTCTGCGGGTTCGTCGGCCACTGTCGGCTAGCTCGCCGGCGGAGCCTCGGGCTCGTCGTCGATCCACAGGTCGTCGTCCGCGCGCAGCGTCTGCCACGCTGCGTACGCGATCGCCGCGACCGTCACGACTCCGAAGCCGATGAGGATGTACTTGCCCGGGCCCGACTTCTTCGGGGGCTCGATGATGCCCACCTTCTGGCCGAGGTCGGTGCCGAAGCGGGATGCCCGCGCGATCGCATCCCGAACCTGCTTGTTCTTCGCCACCTCGATAGCCGCCAGAGCAGTGCCGAGGGCGGAGGACATCGCGGGCAGCACGTCCTCGACGAGCTTGTCGCGGACACCCCCCGCGGCGTTCCGGGCAGCCGTGCCGGCTGCTCCCACAGCCGGGGCGACCTTGTGCTCGAACGTGTCGCGAACGCGGGGCGCGACCTCCTCGCGCGTGTAGTTCGCAGCCTGACGGCTGGCCTCGCGCACCACGCGAGACGCGTGGTCGAGGAGGTCCTTCTGGTCCTCCCACAGGTCCTCAGCCTGGCTCTTCAGCCGGTTGAGCTCCTTCTGACGCTTGCGCGATAGTGCCATGGCGAAACCTCCAAAGGTCGTTTCGACGAACTCTCCCATCCTGTCATGACATGCAAGAATTGACGCCATGTCTCTTGCTACCGCGGTCGCGACCATCACCACCAACTACGGCCCCATCAAGGTCGAGCTCTACGGCAACCACGCCCCGAAGACCGTCGCGAACTTCGTCGGCCTCGCCACCGGCACCAAGGAGTGGACGCACCCGGCGACGGGCAAGACGACCACCGACCCGCTCTACAACGGCGTCATCTTCCACCGCATCATCAAGGACTTCATGCTCCAGGGCGGCGACCCGCTCGGTCAGGGCATCGGCGGCCCCGGCTACGAGTTCGACGACGAGATCCACCCGGAGCTCACCTTCAACCAGCCCTACCTCTTCGCGATGGCCAACGCCGGCCTCCGCGGCGGCAAGGGCACCAACGGCTCGCAGTTCTTCATCACGACCGTCCCCACCCCGTGGCTGCAGGGCAAGCACACCATCTTCGGCGCGGTCACCGACCCCGAGTCGCAGAAGGTCGTCGACGCCATCGAGGCGGTCGAGACCGACGGTCGCGACAAGCCCCTCAAGGACGTCGTGATCGAGAGCGTCACCGTCGACGAAGTCTGATCGGTGAGCGACTCAGCGGGCCGGTCGAGCAACTACTGCTACCGGCATCCCGACCGCCAGAGCTTCGTCCTCTGCCAGCGCTGCGGCCGCACCATCTGCCCGCAGTGCCAGACGCAAGCGGCGGTGGGGGTGCAGTGCCCGGAGTGCGTGAAGGAGGGGCGCGCGAGCATCCCTCGCCGTAAGCCGGCGATCGTGACGGCGTTCCGACCCGGCGGCACCCAGCCGGTCGTCACCTACACGCTCATCGCGCTGTGCGTGATCGTGTTCATCCTGCAGAACATCCCGGGCGTGCGGGACTACGTCACCACGTTCGGCGTCTACCGCCCGGTGTACACGGCGATCCTGCCGTGGACGATGATCACGGCGATGTTCCTGCACGGGTCGATCATCCACATTCTGCTGAACATGTACTCGCTGTTCATCTTCGGGCCGATCATGGAGCGGCTCCTCGGGAGGGGGCGGTTCCTCGCCCTGTACCTCATCAGCGGGTTCGGCGGATCGGTGGCGGTGCTGCTGCTCGCTCCGGCGTCGGCGGTACTCGGGGCATCCGGCGCGATCTTCGGTCTGCTGGGTGCGTTCTTCGTGATCCAGCGGCGGCTCGGCGGGAACAACATCCAGCTGCTCATCGTGATCGCGCTCAACCTGGTGATCGGATTCCTGCCGAACCTCAATATCTCGTGGCAGGCGCACGTGGGCGGGTTGGTCGCGGGAGCGGCGGTAGCGTTCGTGTTCTTGCGCACGCGGCATCCGAGTCAACGGATGCTCCAGCTCGTGCTCGTCGGCGGCGTCGTTGCCGCACTGCTCGCCCTCACCGTGGTGGGCGTCCTCGTCTAAGCCGCGCGGCTCACAGGTCGGACTTATCCACAGGTGATTCCACAGTGGGTATAACTACAGCCGTGTAGTTCCACCCCTGAAGTGGGGGAGCGGCGTCAGCGCCACCGCGTGGTCATGAGGAACCCGATGAACATGATCCCGAAGCCGATGAGGATGTTCCAGCTGCCGAGGTCCGGAATGGGCAACTGGCTCTGGCTCACGTAGAACACGATGATCCAGATGAGTCCGAGCAGCATGAAGCCGAACATCACGGGCTTGAACCACACCGGGTTCGGGGCGGACTCGCCGGTCGACACCGGGCGCTCGGGCTTGGTTCGTGCAGTACGGGCCATGCCGGAGATTGTAGCCGATGGTGCGCAACGCGGGCCCGGCGCTGAGGCCCACTCACGGTACGCATCCAGCAATCTGACCTTAGAATCTAGCCATGTCCGACGATCTGGAGCGCCTGTTCAACTTCGGCGCCGACGACGACTCCGAGAACGCCGCGCGGCGTGAGTCGGAGGCCGTTGCGCCGACCGCGGACACCGTCGCGGGCTCTGCCCTTGAGCGAGTCCCCGGCACCGAGGTCGAGCGGCTCCCCGGCAGCGACGTCGCGCGAGTCCCCGGCACCGAGGTGGATGCGCTGATCGGCACCTCCGTCGAGCGCGTGCCGGTGGAGGGCGGCCGAGTCGCCCGCCGGCTCGCCGAGAAGGCCGAGCTCGAGGCGCAGAAGGGGAACAAGCGCGCACCCCGAGTGCCGAAGGCCCCCCAGGAACTCGGGGAGGGAGCGGCGGTCGCCGCAAAACCCCGCCCGAAGCTCAGCGTCGTCGGAGTGCTCGGCGAGTTGCTGATCACCGCCGGAGTCGTCGTTCTGATGTTCCTCGGCTGGCAGATCTGGATCAACGACAAGATCGTCGGCAACGAGCAGCAGCACCAGGCCGCCGAGGTCTCGCAGGAGTGGGACAAGGGTGAGGGCCTCGCGCCCGCCCCGGTGGACCGCCCCGACCCGGGTCCGCCGCCGACGATGGCCGCCCCCGGTAACGCCGAAGTCATCGCGAACGTCATCATCCCGCGCCTCGGCGCCGACTGGGTCCGCACGCTGCGCCAGGGCATCGGCGTGCACGACGTGCTCAACCAGGGACTCGGCCACTACCCCGACACCCAGATGCCGGGCGAGGTCGGCAACTTCGCCATCGCCGGGCACCGCACCGGGTGGGGCGCGCCCCTCGAGGGCATCGTGAACCTCGAGGTGGGTGACAGCATCTACATCGAGACTCCGGATGGCTGGTACCGCTACGTGTACCGGTCGCACGAGTTCGTCATGCCCACCGGCGTCGAGGTGCTCGAGGCCGTGCCGCAGCTGCCCGACGGCACCCCGACCGACCGGATCATCACGATCACGAGCTGCAACCCGCCCCTTACCGCGGCGGAGCGCATCATCTCGTACGGCGTGTACGACACCTGGTACCCCCGCGCCGGCGGACCCCCGCCGGAGATCGCGGGCCTCGTTCAGGCCCAGGCGGCGGCGGCGGCGGGCTGATGTACGGGGCGCTGTGGAGGGTCCTTCCGGGGCCGTGGTGGGTGCGCGTGCTCATCCTCGTGGTGGCGGTCGCCGCCATCCTTTACGCGCTCACGTTCTGGGTGTTCCCATTCGTCAATACACTGATCCCTCAAGGTGATGTGACCGTGGAGGGCGGCTGATGCGCGTACTGGTCGTCGACAACTACGACAGCTTCGTCTACACCCTCAACGGGTACCTCCTGCAGCTCGGTGCGGAGACCACGGTCGTGCGCAACGACGCGTTCCCTGCGGACGCGGCCGCCGACGCCGTGAGCGAGTACGACGCCGTGCTGCTGTCGCCGGGCCCGGGGACTCCGGCTGACGCGGGGGTGAGCATCCCCATCGTCAAGGCGGCGCTCGAGTCGGGTCAGCCGCTGCTCGGCGTGTGCCTCGGCCACCAGGCGATCGCGGAGGCGATGGGCGCGGTCGTGACTCACGCCGAGGAGCTCATGCACGGCAAGACGTCCCTCATCACCCACGATGACAGCGCCTTCTATGACGGAGTACCGCAGCCGTTCACGGCGACGCGCTACCACTCGCTCGCCGTCGTCGACTCGACGGTGCCGAGCGACCTCATCGTCACGTCGCGCACCGAGGGCGGCGTCATCATGGGGCTGCGTCACGAGAGCCTGCCCATTCACGGCGTGCAGTTCCACCCCGAGTCCGTGCTGACGGAGGGCGGCTACCGGATGCTCGGCAACTGGCTCGCGGCGGCGGGACTCCCCGAGGCCGCCGAAACCGCGCGCGGCCTCACTCCCCTCGTCAAGCTGTAGCAGCGCCCGCCCCCTCCTTCGCCCGTTCCCTTCTTCGCCCGTTCGGCCGCATCCGCATCTGCCAACCGCATCCGCGGCTTCCGAAAAGACGGAGATCGCGGGGCAGGTGTGCGCCTTTCCGCAGGACCGCGGGCGGATGCCCCGAATCTCCGTCTTTTCGGGCGGAGGAGGGACCCCGTGGGGGCGAGCGGGTAGGGCGGGCGCGCGGGTATGGCGGGCGCGCGGGTATGGCGGGCGCGCGGGTATGGGGGGCGAGCGGGTATGGCGGGCGAGCGGGTAGGGCGAGCGCGCGGGTAGGGCGGGGTGCTCCCTTCCCGGGGTCGGGCAGCGGGCCGCAGGGAGCGGCGGGCGCCTAGCCGCCGCCGCAGACTCGGATCGTGATGGGGGTGCGCTGGGGCACGTCGCCGATGGCGGACTGAGCGGCGACGACGTTTCCGCCGCAGCCGAGGTCGACCTGCGGGGTGATCGGCAGCTTCAGTCCCTCGAGGATGGAGCGCGCCTCACCCACGGCGCGACCGGTGAGGTCGGGCACCTGCACGAGGCCGTTGGAGACGAACAGGTTGACGGTGTCGCCTTCACGGATGATCGTCCCATCCGTGCGCCGCTGCGCGTCGCCCTCCGGATCGGACCGGATGACCACTCCCGTCGGCACGTCGGCCGAGTACTCCTGGGTCGTGGTGCCGTAGACGAGCCCCTTGGCTTGGATCTGCGCGATCGCGTCGGCCTCGAGGAGGTTGTTGACGTTGGGCACCATCGCCGGGGTCTCGCCCAGGGATACATAGACCTTGATCTGCGTGCCCGGTGCGACGGTCGTGTCGGCGGCGGGGTCGGTGCGGATGATCGCACCCTCGGGCACGGACTCGCTGGCCTCCGTGAACCGCTGGGGAAGGAGGTCCACCTCTTCAATGACGGCGGCGCCGTCTTCGTACGACTGGCCGACGACGTCGGGCACGACGCGCGACGTGTTGCTCGCGAGGTCGGCGGGGGCGAGGTTGAAGGTCCAGAAGATGACGGCCGCGATGATGACGACCATGCTCGCGATGCCCGCCCAGATCCAGGCCACGGGCGGGCGGTTCTGGGTGCGCACGAGGCGCTCGTCGTTGTCGACGGTGAGCTGGCGCAGCGCGGCCTCACTGCCGGCGACCGAGCTGGGGTTCACGCCGAAGAGCGTCGCGTTGAAGTCGTTGACCGCGAGCTCCTTGCGCACCGGCACCTGGCCGGCGGCGGCGCGCTCCAGGTCCTGGCGGAAGTCGCTCGCGCTCTGGTAGCGCTCGAAGCGGTCCTTCGAGAGCGCGCGCAGGACGACGGCGTCCATCGCGGGGGACACCTGCGGGTTGAGCGAGCTCGGCGGCACCGCCTCGGAGTTGACGTGCTGGTAGGCGACGGCGACGGGGTTCTCCCCGCGGAACGGCGCACGGCCGGTGAGGAGCTCGAAGAGCACGATGCCGGTCGAGTAGAGGTCGGTGCGGGCATCCACCGTCTCACCGCGCGCCTGCTCGGGCGAGAAGTACTGGGCGGTGCCGACGATCGCGCTAGTCTCGGCGATCGTCGCGGAGGAGTCGGAGATGGCCCGGGCGATGCCGAAGTCCATGACCTTCACCTGGCCGCTCGAGGTGATCATGATGTTGCCGGGCTTGATGTCGCGGTGCACGACGCCGGCGCGGTGCGAGTACTCGAGGGCCGTGAGCACTTGCTCGACGATGCGCGCCGCCTCGGCGGGCTCGACGGGGCCCTCGGCGATGATGTCTTTGAGGAGTCGGCCGTCGACGTACTCCATGACGATGAACGGCACGAGCGTCTCGGCGCCGCTCGCCTCGCGCACCGACTCCTCGCCCGCGTCGAAGATGCGCACGATCGTGGGGTGGGCCATCTTCGCGGCATCCTGCGCTTCACGGCGGAAGCGGGTGCGGAAGGCGGGGTCGTTCGCGAGTGAGGGCTTGAGCAGCTTGATCGCCACGCGGCGACCGAGGCGGGTGTCCATGCCGACGTGCACGTCGGACATGCCGCCGCGGCCGATCAGCTCGCCGAGTTCGTAGCGCCCCGCGAGCTGTCGCATGAGACGCGCAACGTCATCGGTCACGAAAGCTCTCCTCGGGGGAACGCGACAATACCTCTGCCAGTGTAGCCGTCAGGCCCACGGCCAGTCTGTCACTCGACTGTGATCGTCACGGGGTCGGATGCGGGGGACTCGAACTCCGTGCAGACGGCGGTGTAGGCGATGGTGGTGTCGCCCGCGGAGCCGAGCGTGACATCCATGCTCGTCGTGCTCGCCGGAACGACGTTGCCGATGGAGGCGGTGCCGTTCGTGATCTGGAAGTTGAAGCCGCTGTGCACGTAGCCGGACGGGCATCCGCTGTACGACGGCCAGGAGATCGTGATGACGCTGCCGGCGGTGTACGGGCCGGCGGGCACCGTCACCTGCCCGGGCTTGGTCGCGACCGGGTCGGGGATGGCCGTGTAGAAAGTGACCGTGATGATCTCGCCCTTGCGCACGTTGCCGCGGGGGTTCACGCTCGACGCGAGGCCCTCCTGCTCCTTCGTCGGCGCCTGCTGGCCGTCGCGCACCTCGAGGTTGAGGCCGAGCTGGTCGAGGTAGGCCTTCACCTCGGCCTCGGTCTTGCCGAGCACCTGGCTCTCGTCGAGGAAGACGCGGTCGCTCGACGGGGTGGGCGTCGGGCTCGTCGGCTTCGCCGACGTGGGAGCCGAGCTCGTCGGGTCGACGGGGGCGGTGCCCGGGTTGGCGAGCAGGGCGATCAGGGTGCCGATGAGCACCACCGCGAGCAGCGAGATGAGGGCGACGAGCGGCCACGTCCACGGGTTGCGGGGCTTCGCCTCCGGCTGCACCGGGGTGTCGACCGGGCCGTTGACCGGCAAAACCGTCGTCGCGACGGCCGTCTGCTGGCCGAGCACCTGGGTGGCGGGGGACGACGGCATCTGGCCGAGGATGCCCGGCACGGCCGCGGCGGCGGCCGCGACATCCCCACGGCGCAGCGATTGGGCGGCACGCGCCAGGTGGGCCGCCGACGCGGGGCGGTCGGCGGGGTTCTTGGCGATGCACGAGTAAACCAGGTTGCGCACCGGCTCGGGAACGGTGTCGGGCAGCGGCGGGGGCTGCTCGTTGATCTGCGCCATCGCGATGGCGACCTGCGACTCGCCCGTGAACGGCCGCTTGCCGGCGAGGGCCTCGTAGGCGACGATGCCGAGCGAGTAGATGTCGGTCGAGGGGGAGGCGGGATGCCCGCTCGCCTGCTCCGGCGACAGGTACTGAACCGTGCCCATCACCTGCCCGGTCGCGGTGAGCGGCACCTGGTCGGCGATGCGGGCGATGCCGAAGTCGGTGATCTTGACGCGGCCGTCGGGCGTGATGAGGAGGTTGCCCGGCTTGATGTCGCGGTGCACGAGCCCGGCCGCGTGTGCGGCCTGCAGGGCGAGCGCGGTCTGGGCGACGATGTCGAGCACGCGGTCGGTGGGGAGCACGCGCTCCCGCTCGAGGATGGCGCTGAGCGCCTCACCGGGCACGAGCTCCATCACGAGGTAGGCGCTGCCGTCCTCCTCGCCGTAGTCGAAGACGTTCGCGATGCCTTCGTGGTTGACGAGGGCGGCGTGACGCGCTTCAGCGCGGAAGCGCTCGAGGAAGCCGGGGTCGCCGAGGTACTCGTCTTTGAGGATCTTGATGGCGACGGTGCGCCCGATGACGAGGTCGGTCGCCTGCCAGACCTCGCCCATGCCGCCGATGGCGACTCGGCTGGACAGCTGGTATCTGCCCCCAAACGTGAGGCCGCTGCTGGGTCTCATCCGAATAGCACCGCCTCAAGTACTCTCTTCGCGATCGGGGCCGCGATCTCGTTTCCGGAGCCGGATTGTCCCTGCCCGCCGCCGTTCTCGATCACCACTGCCACAGCTACCTGTGGGTCGTTCGCCGGGGCGAAACCGGTGAACCAGAGGGTGTAAGGGTCACCCTCGCCGTTCTCTGCTGTACCGGTCTTACCCGCGACATCGACTCCGTCTATTCTGGCATTACTGGCCGCGCCGTTCGCGACCGACTGGACCATCATTTGGCTGATCGCGGCGGCAGTTTCGGCGCTGATCGCCTGGCTGAACTGCTCCGCCTCGAACTGCTGCAGCACCCGCAGGTCGCTCGTCATGATGTTCTCCACGAGGTTCGGCTTCATGAGGGAGCCGCCGTTGGCGATCGCCATCGACACCATCGCCATCTGAAGCGGGGATGCCCGCACGCTCGACTGCCCGAAAGCGGAGAGCATCGTCTGCGGCTCGTCGAGCGCGCGCGGGTACACGCTCGCCGTCGACTCGAGGGGAACGTCGATGGACTCGTTGAAGCCGAACTTCGTCGCCTGCTCGCGGATCACCTGGGGCCCGAGCGCCTGGCCGAGCTCCGCGAAGGGGATGTTGCACGACAGGCTGAGGGCGGTCGCGATCGACACCGTCGCAGTGCCGCCGCACACGTCGCCGCCGGAGTTGGTGATGACGTTGTCGCTCTGCGGGAGGGTCAACTGCGCGGGGTTCGGGAACTCGGAGGCCGGCTGGAACTGCCCGCTCTCGAGCGCCGCGGAGGCGACCACGAGCTTGAAGGTGGAGCCGGGCGGGTTGAGCGCCCCGGCGAGGGTGCGGTTGAAGAGCGGGCCGGCCGGGTCATCCAGCAGGGCTTCGTATTGGGCGATGACCGCGTCGGTGTCGTGCACCGCGAGCGTGTTCGGGTCGAAGGTGGGCTTGGAAACCATCGCGAGGATCTCGCCGGTCTTCGGGTTGATGGCGATGACGGCGCCCTGGAGGTCGCCCATCGCATCCCACGCGGCCTGCTGCACGACCGGGTCGATGGTGAGCTCGACGGAGGCGCCCTTCGGGTTCTGCCCGGTGAGGATCGCGTTGATGGTGTCGAGGAACTGCGAGTTCGACGTGCCCGAGAGGTAGTCGTTGAGGGCTCCCTCGATGCCGGTGTTGCCCTGGTTGAGGGTGAAGTAGCCGGTCACGGGTGCGTAGAGCAGGGCGTTCGGGTAGGTGCGCTGGAACTTGTACTCGTCGTCGGTGGGCACGGAGACGGCGATCGGCTGGCCGTCGACGAGGATGGGCCCGCGCTCGGCCGAGTAGCTCGCGTAGAGGGTGCGGGAGTTGCGGCCGTCGGCGCGCAGCGAGTCGGCGGTGATGACCTGGATGAGGGTCGTCGACACGAAGAGGGCGACGAACATCGCGAGGACCACGATGCTGATGCGCTTGAGCTCCTTGTTCACTGCTGCCCCACCACCAGTCGGGCCGGCTCGCCGTCGGACTCGATGACGAGCAGCGGCTGCGTGCGGACGGAGTCCGAGAGCCGAAGCAGGAGCGCGGCGATGATCCAGTTGGCGACGAGCGACGAGCCGCCCGCGGCGAGGAACGGTGTCGTGAGGCCGGTGAGCGGGATGACCCGGGTGACGCCGCCGATCACGACGAAGACCTGCAGGGCGATGACGAACGCGAGGCCGACCCCGAGGAGGCGGCCGAAGTCATCCTGCCCGGCGAAGCCGATGCGGAACCCGCGCGCGACGAACAGCAGGTACAGGCCGAGGATCGCGAACAGGCCGACGAGGCCGAGCTCCTCGCCGAGCGCGGAGATGATGTAGTCGCTCTCCGCGAGCGGCGTGATGTCGGGGCGGCCGCGGCCGAGGCCGGTGCCGATGAGCCCGCCGTTCGCGAGCCCGAAGAGTCCCTGCACGAGCTGGTAGCTGCCGCCGATCGCCTCGTAGTTGTCGGGGTTGAACGGGTCGAGCCAGGCATCCACGCGACCGCCGACGTAGCTCAGCACGCGGCTCGCGACGAACGCGCCCGTGCCGAAGAGCGCGAGGCCCAGGATGATCCAGCTCGAGCGACCCGTCGCGACGTACAGCATCACAAGGAAGAGGCCGAAGTACAGCAGCGCGGTTCCGAGGTCGCGCTGCACCACGAGGACGAGCATGGAGGCGGCGAACACCACGAGGATGGGGCCGAGGTCACGGGCTCGGGGCAGCTGCATCCCGAGGAACTTCCGCCCGACCATGGACAGGGAGTCGCGGGCCGTCACGAGGTAGCCGGCGAAGAAGATCGCGAGGGCCACCTTGCCGAGCTCACCGGGTTGGAACGAGAACGGACCGATCTCGATCCACAGCCGGGCGCCGTTCTTCTCGGTGCCGATAAGGGGGAGCATCGGCAGCAGCAGGAGCAGGATGCCGCTGAACATGGCGATGAAGCGGTACTTCTGCAGCACCCGGTGGTTGCGCACGACGATGAGCACGCCGATGGCGATGACGATCGCGATCGCCGTCCAGACGATCTGCCGGATGCCCCCCGCCTCCCACCCGGAGGCGCCGTCCGCGAG
Source organism: Antiquaquibacter soli (assembly GCF_030580675.1). Taxonomy (GTDB): domain Bacteria; phylum Actinomycetota; class Actinomycetes; order Actinomycetales; family Microbacteriaceae; genus Rhodoglobus; species Rhodoglobus soli. The sequence goes on from NZ_JAUQUB010000006.1 coordinate 20,904, forward strand.
GTCGATGCGGTAGATCATCGCGATGCCGAGGCCGTTGAGCACGGTGATGATGGGGAGGATGAGCGGGTCGGCGTCGGGGGCGACGATGCGCATCGTCACGTGCATCCCGAGGATCAGCACGCCGAGGCCAGCGACGAGGGCGAGCACCGACGCGTCGATCGCGCCCGTCGCCCCGAGCTGCACGAGGGCGACCGCGCCGAGCACGATCGCGATCGCGAAGATCACGAGGAGCAGCTCGAGGTTCCTCAGCCGCGCCGGCTGGCGCAGCTTGAGGCGGATGGTCGACGTGAACGTCGCCCGGGCGTCGGCGCTAGGGGAGTCGGTCATTCGACAGCTGCTCCACGATGCGTCGCGCGTCCGCGAGGTCGGTCGCGTTGATGGTCTGCTCGACCGCCGACTGGCGGTAGGCGGGGAGGTCGTCGATCTCGATCGTCGTCTCCTCGAAGACGTGCGAGAGCTGGATCGGGCCGATGTCCTGCTGCACGCCCTGGAAGATCGCGACGCGACCGTCCTCAACCCCCACGAAGTAGTGCCGCTGCGTGAACTGGTAGCCGAGCAGGAGTCCGAAGACGATGCCGACGATCACCAGGAGGAGGAACACCAGCCACGTGACGCGGCGGCGTCGGGCACGGCGGCGGTCTTCCGCGATGAGGGCGGCGAGGTAGTCGTCGGACTCGGGCTCGAAGTGGCTGTCGTCGGGCTGGGTGGCCTTGAGCGGGTGCAGCAGGAGGCTCGGCAGGCGCAGGGCACGGCGTTCCGTCTCCCCGTCGAACTGGAGGGGGAGGGCGGCGGACCCGACGATGGTCGGGGAGGCGTGGGAGTTGTCGGCCGTGTCATCCACGTCGACGACGACGACGGTGACGTTATCGGGCGCACCCTGGTCGAGGCTCTCGCGCACCAGCCGGTCGGCGGCCTCGCGAGCCGAAGGCACGGACGCGAGCACCGCGGCGATCTTCTCCTCGGCGACGTAGCTCGACAGCCCGTCGGAGCACAGCAGCCAGCGGTCGCCGGGGCGGGTCTCGCGCACGGCGGTGTCGATCTCCGGCGAGGCATCCACATCACCGAGCACGCGCATGAGCACGGAGCGGCGGGGATGCACGGCCGCCTCCTCCGGGGTGATGCGCCCGCTGTCGACGAGCCGCTGCACGAAGGTGTGGTCGCTCGTGACCTGCTCGAGGTGGCCGTCGCGGTAGAGGTAGATGCGCGAGTCGCCGATGTGCGCGATGGCGACCTTGTCGTCGACGCGGAGGATGCCGGAGACGGTGGTGCCCATGCCGGTGAGCTCGGAGTGCTCGAACACGGTCTCGGCGAGAAGGGAATTGGCGGCGAGGAGCGCCGACTTGAGGGCGAACTCGGCGTCGTGGGGGGAGGCGTACTGCTTGTCGGTCTCGGTGATGCGCTTCGTGGCGATCGCGGAGGCGACGTCGCCTCCCGCGTGGCCGCCCATGCCGTCGGCGACGAGGAAGAGATATCGCCCGGCGTAGCCGCTGTCCTGGTTGTTGGAGCGGATCTTGCCGACGTGCGACACCGCTGCGCTTCTGCTCACCGGCCTACCGTCGCAGCTCGAAGCTCGTCGTGCCGATCCGCACCGGGGTGTTCAGCGGGATGACCGTGGGCATGATCACGCGGTTGCCGTCGAGGAACGTGCCGTTCGTGGAGTCGAGGTCTTGCACGACCCAGCCGTCCGGCCACTTGAGGAGGCGGGCGTGGTGCGTGGACGTGTAGTCGTCGCGGATGACCAGGCCGGAGTCGCTCGAACGCCCGATGGTGAGCTGCTCGTCGGGCAGGTCGATCTCGAGGCCCTCCTTCGCGCCGGACGTGATGACGAGGCGCGTGGCGAAGACCGGTCCCTGGGGGGTGGCCGCGGGGCGGGGTGCGGGGGCGGCGGAGCGCGGGGCGGCTGCCGGTGCTGCGGCCTGCGGGGTGGCGGCGGGGGCGGGCATCCGGCGCACTTTCTGTCCGAAGAGGTCGGAGCGCAGGGCGTAGACGATCGCGAACACGAACGCCCACAGCACCGCCAGGAAGGCGATGCGGAGGAGGAGGAGCGTGAGCTCGCTCACCTAGAGCCCGCCCATCCAGGTGGTGTCGTCGCTGACGCGACGGTCGTCAGAGCTTGCGGCGGACTGGGCGAGCACCCGGAACACGATACGGGTTCGACCGATGTCGATGACGGAGTCGGGCGGGAGTGGCGCGCGTGAGACCGGGTTGCCGTTGAGGCGGGAGCCGTTCGTGGAGCCGAGGTCGTGCACTTCGGCGCGGGTGCCGTCCCACAGGATCTCGACGTGCTTGCGGGAGATGCCGGTGTCGTCGACGGTGATGGTGGCGTCGCTGCCGCGGCCGATGATCGTGCGGGAGTGGGTGAGGGGATGCCTCACGCCGTCGATCTCGAGCACGGGGGTCCAGCTCACGGCACCCTTCACGTTCTCGCTGCGCACGTCGATCATGCCTTGGCTGAGGCGCGGGTCGGGTGCGAGGGAGACGGAGATGCCGCCGGCGAACGAGTAGCGCTGGGCCGTGGCGTGCCGCTGCACGAGGTCGACGAGCTCATCTATGAGGGCGGGGCCGAGGCCGTGCATCCGGTCGTAGTCGACGGAGCTGAGGCCGACGACGAATTTGTTGGGCACGAGGATGCGGTCGCGCGAGACGACCGCGGCCCGGGTGTCGAGCTCTCGCCGCAGCGCTGCGGTGATCTCGACGGGCTGCAGACCGCTCTTGAAGGTCTTCGCGAACGCGCCGTTGACGGCACGCTCGAGACCCTTCTCGAAGCTGTCCAGAAGTCCCAAGGCTCTCCCCATGGTCGCCGGTCCTGTTTGTTGAATGTTAGCCGCTGGTGCTCGTCCCGGCCTGTGAGTCGCCCTGTGGTAAAGTCGGCAGTTGCGTCCGCGCGAGTGGCGAAATTGGCAGACGCGCACGGTTCAGGTCCGTGTGCCCGTGAGGGCATGGGGGTTCAAGTCCCCCCTCGCGCACGAAAGAAAAGAACGGCCCGGCTCCTCTTGGAGCCGGGCCGTTCTTTCTTCCTTGCGTGGGTGGCGTCTCTTGAGCGCTCGGGGCCCCGACCGGCGCAGTCCGGCGCAGCGCGCTTTTGGGTGGCTCGGGCACTTCGTAGTGCCGCGATGTGGCGGCGGCACCGGTTGGGCGTCAAGTCCCCCCTCGCGCACATAACGAAAAAGCACCCCGGCTCCTCCTGGAGCTGGGGTGCTTTTCGTTAGGGGCGTGGGTGGCGTCTCTTGAGCGCCCGGGGCCCCGACCGGCGCATCGCGCGCTTTCGGGTGGCCTGCAACTTCCGTGGTGCCGCGCGATGTGCCGGCGGCACCGGTTGGGCCCCCGTGCGGCACGAGAAGCTTCCGCGAAGTGCCGGTGGGTTCAAATCCCACCGGCACCGCTCTGAAAAGCCCGTGTTGATCAGGGATTTTTCTGCGCTCGACGAAGGATCTGTGGCAACTGGCAACAACTCGGCAGCGCCATAGTGATATTGCTGTTCTAGCCCTGCGATGAGGAGCACCGCGATCAACGCCGGGACGAGGGTGACTTGTAGCGGGCTGCCGGCGTGAAGGCAAAACGATTGGGCGATGTCCGGTCCAGCAGAGCCACGGTCCGCAGTCGCACGGTGGCGATAGGTTGTGTCCGATTCTGACCCGAAGGATTTGCCATGGTCGATATTGCAATTGCGCTGTTAGGACTCGCTGCGAGGTTGTTTGGTTGGGCAACCTTGGAAACCCGGATCTCCCTTCGGGTTGCGAAGTCGGCGAAGCAGCTCGGCGTGCCGATTCACCGCAAGCTTCTCCGAATCGCAATCTCATCGCCAGCCTTTCGGGACAGGTATTACGCCCGTGACGAACCGACAAGACGTGATGTTGACCTCGAGTTGGCGGCAGCGCTTCGCTCTCGTAGTGGCGACGTGCGGGACGTCGCGGTTCTGCGCACTGCGTTGTCCCGCGCTTATCTGACCATGCTGCCGGGCGGGAGCGAGGCCCTGCGTCACAAAGACCAGCTCGACGAGGCCCGCACAGAGCTTCTCGGGGAACGCCTGTCGACAGCAGCGGACGATAGGGCATTGTTCGACAGCAGGCTGGAACATATGCATCCGCTCCGAGCTCGAGAGTTCAGAGAACTTCGGCTCGTCTGGGACAGAACGCCTACTTTGCTCGGGCTTCTTAGTGGCGACGCGAAGACTCAGTTGACCTACTGGTCGAAGTATCCTCCAGCAATCCTCACCGACGCACCGGCGGACGTCTTCGGGGTCTTGGCGAACGTGGCCGGAGATCACGACCTTCGAGACGTCAGCGCAGGATTCATCGAGCGAGGGCTGGCCTCCGGTCTTGCACCGGCGGGGTACTGGATGGTACGACTGATGCCCCTGCGCGGAGTCGACGACCGAACTGCTGCAGCGCAGTTCCTGTCGGGCTTTCGTGGGTATCCGCTTGCCGAAGCTCAAATCGCCGAAGACGGCCGCGAAGCAGCACGTGCCGCTCTGCTCGATTGGACGCCGGATCACCCGGGTGAGCACCTACTTCGACTGCTGCTTCTCGGAGAACTCTTCCTGGCGGACCTGATGGTTGATGAGGCCATTGCGACTGCTCTCGAGGCAGTCAACGAACATCAATCGACCAGCGCCGCGCTGCTGGCGGCGCGAGGGATGATGACGCGATCGATGGTCGGCAACTCTCAGTTGCATCGATATGACATCTCCGATGGGCTCGTCTATGCCCGTCGCGCACGTGCCGACTGCCTCAAATGGGGACTTCCCAGCGGGGAAGCCCTGGCGCTGATCCTTCGACTCATGAGGATGCTCAGCGATGTCCGCGGCGCCCTCCAGTTCGGCTCACCGCCACCGGTCGGGTCGGCCACCCCAGCGGAGATCGCTGACCCAGTCGTTGTTAATGAGCTCGCGCTCCTTCACGCGTTTCGTGGAGACGTGGCGAAGGCACGTGAAATGCGGGCAACCCTCGGGGTGGCAGGCGACAAGATTGATGCGGAAATTGCCGAGCGAGGCTCGACAGATCCGGTCGAAGCTTGGGAGCGCGCGATGGAGTCGACCGACGACTGGGGAGAAAAAGCCGACATTGCCCTTCAGCTCGCCTTCAAGGGTCGAGTCGCCGATTTCCTCGACGAGGCTGAGGCTTCAAATCCTGAGATTGTGACCGAGCTGCGATTGATCGCTTCTCTGTTCGCTGGTGAAGACGGCGCCGTCGAGCGATTCCGTGGTTTCGCCGCCTCTAGCTTCCGCGGCACCCTGTTCCTCCTTCGGTACTACCAAGAAAACAGCGACGACTCGAACGGCGCGAAACTGGCCGAAGACGGAGCGCGGGCATGGAACGACTCGGACCTTTGGGTCGAGTCGGCCAAATACAAGTACGACAGTGGCGAGCGCGGCGGCGCGATCGTGGACCTGCACAACGCTCTGGTAGCCGCGCCGCCTGGCTGGGGCGGTACGGGGGATACCTACAGGCGAATTGTCGAGGCGTATTCTGCCTTGGGTAAATGGCACGACGCGAGGAACGCGGCAGCGCAACTTCTCGCTCAAGACCCCGACAACCCCGACTCTGCCTGGGCCCTCATCGTGTGCCAACTGCACACGAGTGATCCGGGTGGTGCCTTGTACACCTGGAGGGCTCGGGGTCGTCCGCGTCCGGCCAGTGAAATGCAAGCCGGAGCTTGGGTCGAACTACTTCGTCGTTTTGGTGACGAGTTCGCGAGTCCGGGCGACGCGCTCACCGTGGCGGCTGATTGGGCGACCAATGAAGAGATCCGGCGCGCTTTGGTGGTGGCTCTGTTCACGGGCGGAGGTCGCGAAGCACGCAACGCACCGGACGCCATAGTGAACGAGATTGAACGTTCGGATTCGGCGACGCTGCTTCAGGAGTACCTCCGTGACTTTCCGGACGGTGGTATCTGGGCGATCCAATTCGATGAGAACGACCCGCTAGGTTCGCTCAAGGCCGCTATAGGAGACGACGCAGATACCGAAGCCATCGACGAATCGATCTTCAACGGCTCTCTGCCGGCGGGGTTCAGCGGGGAAGTGCACGGGCGGGGCTACCTCGAAGTACTGATAATCAAGCGCCGTGGACCGATTCACAGTGGCACTCGAAACCCCGCCGCGGAGAGAGCCGCCATCACAGCAGCTCGCGAGGGCTTCGTCGTTCTCGACACTTCCGCGATGCACACGAGGGCTCTACTGCCAGACCCTGTGGGCGATCTCCTGTTCGGTCACTTTGCAGGCGCGCGGGCGGTTGCAGAGCAACATCGCGATGCGCAAAACGCGCTCGAACGCTTCCGCGACGACAACGGACTTTCTGTTCGCCCGGGCGGTCCAGGAGAAGACCCTTCGGTATCGACGACGTCGCCCGAAGAACTCGCTAGACGGCTAGACGTCGCAATTAGAGCGGAGGTCGGATTCAGCTCAGTCGTCTCGGTGAGTCACCCGACCGTCAACGGGATCGCGGCTCTCCGCGGTGAGGAATTCCGTACCCCGATCTTTCTAGCTCTCGACTACGCCGTCGCTGAAGGCATACCTCTGTGGTCAGACGATCGCGTACTCAGAGATCTTGCAGACGGCGCCGGTGGAGCTGCATTCGGCACTTTCGAACTCATCGCTGCAATGAGGGACGAGGGTTTAATCGACCCCGCAGAACTCGACGTCGCCGAGGCGACCCTGATCGCAGCGGGCTATACCGGCTCTCGTTTCGATCGCTCTGTTTGGGCACTCGCAAGAGGTCTGGACGACGGAGCGGGGGTTTCGAATGCGATCCGATTTGCCAATGGCGACCAAGTTCCTGACCGAGTGCAGTTCGCGATAGAGGAAATCGAGGCGCACACCCAGCACCCCGAGCTGCTCGCCTCGGCGACCAACGCCGCGAGCCGCTGGATACTTGCGATCGCTGGGGATGACTCCTCGGCCGCCCGAAACCTCAGACTGTTGTGGCGAAGCTTGCTCACGCGTCCGTGGATGAACAGTTCCTTGCTGCCCTTCTGTCTGCAAGGCGTCGCAGGACTCGACAGAATCGCGGACCCCATCGGCGTCGTGCTCGCGGAGATATTCGCGCTCTACCTCGCACTCAGAGAGCGCGCAGGCGATCCAGACGCGGCCCTGATGATTTTTGAACTCGTGAGCTTGCTGCCGGAAGAGAACGGCAAACGCGTGCGGGGTGCGATCGTCACTGGCTCCTTTGACGGCCAGTGAGACCGGCACGTGGCGCAAACGTCGCTAAGTGAGACGCGATTATTGTTTCGAGATGGATGACGCCGACCGCCAACTCTCTTTCGTGATTGGGGAAATGGTCCGAAACGACGTGTATCTCGAAAATGAGGTCCGGTACTACCGGCTACGGCTCCAGGATGCCGGCCTACCCCTCAAGGACCCGCAGCCGAAGTTAGACGAGCACCCAAAGGAACTAACCTACGGGACCGCGCTCGAGCAGCTTCGAGTCAAGATCGCGAAGCATCGGCTCCCGGAGGACCACCGCGCAATCGCTCTCGATGCCGTCGCGTACGCAACTGAGATGCACCAGCTACGGAACGACGTTGCACATCGATTGCTCATGATCGACCATCGAAAGCGCGACCATTACCGCCGGATGCGTTCCACCATTCCGCCGCGACCAACGAATTGGAGCAAAACGCCCGTGACATTCTCCTTGCAATGTGGAGAGTAAGAGGGCTGGCGACCATCACTCCGTTCTGGCTCAACATGTCGTACGAGGACTACGAGACAGCCACCGATCTACGCTCCTGGACACGGGTGGCGATGGGCCACGTCGATCTCTCAGGAGCGACTGTCGTGGGCACGCCGGGTGAGTCAACTGAGCCCCCAGGTGGCTATCCCAACTTGTCCCCTGGTCTCCTTGCCCTCTAGGTCTGCCGCACGCAGCTAGTCGGTCTGAGTATTCGGCTCCGACTGTGCGAGCCGTTCGGCAACGACCGAGGTGATGTCACGACGCCGTGATGATCGCTGGGCCAAGTGGTCTTTTACTCGAATGGGCAGTTCACTGCGTTCGTGAGGGGGCAGTTCCTGATTCAAGTCCCACCAGCACCGCGATGAAAAACCGATGTAAATCAGGAATTTTTCTCTGCTTATCGGGCGATCGGTGGCAAGTGGCAACAACTCGGCAGCATCCCTGGGGTTACACCGGCTCGAACGGCACTCGTACGTTCGTTCCCGCCGGTAGTCGCGGCTTAGAGCGCATCACTCATCGATCTGGCGATTTCCCGATGCCGCGCAGGCGGGACTCTGCCCCGGATCCCGTCGTGTTCGCTCCACTCGGAACCGCTTAGCGGCATCAGCAAGATTCGGGCACGAACTGACCGAGCAAGCTGCTCGGCCGTGGAGCACGGACACCCTGGAGGGTGACGAACGCCGAGTAGCTTCGCTAGCCTGCCCCCATGAGCCCTCGCGACCCCACCGAGTGGAACCGCGTTATGGGCGATGACGCGGACGAATTGGGAATGCAACTATGCCGAGCGCTCTTCCCGCGCGTCGATGAAGCGAATCGGAAAGTCACAGGCGTGTACTGCGCGATCGTCGATGAGCGGTCGAGCCTGCGTCTTGATGATCGCTACCTAGGAGCTTGGCGGGGCGGCGGACTTCACGGCGTGGCGTTTCGAGCCGCGCTGGACGCCTTGATGACTGTGCAGCTCATCCTCGAGCAGAACGTCATCCCAATGATCGGGCTCTACCCGCTTCTTCGAGCGGCGATCGAGAATAGCGCGCTCGCCATCTATCTACTGGAGCCCGTCGAACGCGACGAGCGGCTGCGTCGCGCCTACTGGGTAGCGGCAGAAGACGCGCGACTTCGCTACGTGCACGAACGCGAGCGGGAAGCGCCCGACGCCCGCGACAAGCTGAACGGAGTGAAGGAGGAAATTCGGTTGCTTGTTGGCGAGCGACCGTCGCTCGGCGAGGCGACCGACTTCCGGTTTGACCGAGTCCAATACACCGATCTCGTCCAGCTGGCCGATCGAGCAGTCGAAGCAGATCCCGCGATCAACATCGATCGTGCAATGTCGATGCTCGGGTGGTGGCAAGTCCTGTCTGGGCTCAGTCACGGTAAGCAGTGGTCGTATATCTACGCCCTTGAGCGAAGCGGTGCTGTGGTTGACGAGGAAGACGAATCTGCGCAGGTCCTCATGACCTCCTCGCCCGCCGCGATCGCCGTCATCTTGGAGCGGGCAATCATAGCCCTCGAGACTGCGCTTCGCCTGTACGGGAGGCGCTCCAAACAGGCGTGGAATCAGCCAGAGGACGCGTCTGAGCCGCCAGCCGTTGCGTACGTCGAGATCCGCCGCGCGCGAGGACATTCGGTGTAGGCACAACTTGGTGACGACAAGGCAGACAGTCGGGTCGCGGACTACGAGAGCGCTTTGTTGATCGCCGTCGTCAGTCTTCCTCAGGCTGCCGTTTCTTCTGCCCTGAGGGCGGCTGACCCATTTCCGGAAAGCCAGCGCACGAAGTCGCGGGCGAGTTCCCAGCTTGCAAGATAGCGCTCGCCGCCGAGGCGGCGTGGCGACATTTGGGACTGCTGAAGGTCTTGGTGGCTTCGGTTAGGCCGCGGACGCTGCGGTGTGGTCATGGTGGCTTCGAACTTGACGGCGGTCAACTTGCCGAGGACGCGCCCGAGGACTGTGGGCACCTATTGTCCGCTTGGCGGGAGAAAATACTCGGCCGACATCTTGCGCCGCTGTAGTCGAGCATCCGATAGGCGAAGTTGCATTCAGCGGCAAATCACCTCATACGCGCTCCGACAACCCACCCGTCGGCACGTAGTCGATCTTCCAGTCGACGTACACGCCCGTCACCCCGTCGGCCAGGCACGAGAGCCCCACGGAGACCCAGCGCACCTCGCCGTCGCCCGCGAACGCGAAACCCACCGCCACGAGGAACTCCGTTCCCCCGCACGTGCACGTCGCCTCGTCGACCGAGTCGACCTCGTCGGCGTGGTCGTCGGAGTCGAGCATCCCGAACTCCTCGCCGCACTCGGCGCACACGCGGACGGCGACGCCGACCTCGTCGTCGAAGAGCAGGCCGAAGCGGATGCTCCCGCACTCGCACACCGCATGCCGGACCTCGCCGACGGGGTACCCGCCGGCCTCGAAGTCGATGATGCTCGCGGCGAGGTCTTCGGCGGCGCTCACGTCGTCACCCGAACTGGAAGACCCGACCTTTTCAGCACGCAGTCGGAACCAAGTGCGTGGACACCGCGCTGAACGACTCCGTATACGCCCAGGCGGACAGCTGATAATTGGACCCCGGGTCCAGATCCGCGGTAATCACCCAAGTCCCATCAACCGTGGATGACGCAGGCGCGGTGAACTTCTTATACTCGCCGTGGACGTAGCCATTGATCTGTACTTTGTAGCCCACTCCGGCCAGAATCGTGCCAGATATCTGGCACTTTCCGCTTAACGGTACAGCGCTAGTCAGCACCGGATCCGGAACGTTGATGGCAGGTTCCCATTGGCCATTGAGGACGGATCTGATGGTTGTGTCTCCTGCTACTACCGCTTCATAGGAAAGAAACATCGTGTAGCGCTGTGGTGCACTTTGGTCGCCCACCACACAATTCACGTCCCACGTGGAAGAGCGCGCGATTCCAACGAAGAACTCGGCGCTCATTCCTGGCGCCCCCGTTTCCGTCGGCAGGGTGCAAACCGATGCAGTAAACGATCGATAGTTGGTGAAGCCGTTGCCATTCTGGCCAAATCCCACGGCGAGAATCTGGCCACACGTCCACCCTGAAACGGGGGAGGACTTGCACAAGGGAGCGCCCACTACAGGCGCCTTGGTGCCTCTCACCGGGACCGGGGTGCCGCCTTCAGGCGCGCCGGTTCCGCCCGACCACGTTGCGACGTTGGGCGACGGGTTTACCCAATTGGGGTCCAAGGGGATGAAGGGAACCCCGATTAGCGCTATACCACCCGGTTCATTGAATACACCTCCGGTCTTGTAGGCCCCGAGCGGCGCATCTTGTGATGCGGAAGAACCAGCAGCGGTCACATCGGACACATAGAACTGGCCGGGATTCTCCGCGACGCAATCGCCGCTGGTCAGAATCCAGTTCTCGTAGCTCGTGAAGCCGACGTTGTGACCGTTGAGTCCAGCGGTGCAGACGGTTTGGAAGGAGCCGTTAATAACCCCACCGATAGGCATACCCGCCATGAAGTTGCCGGCTTCGGCACTCGTCGATCGGTGCTCGTCTAGGGCGCCACCGGCCGAAACGGCAGCGTGCGCGGGAGGCGTCGCCTCAAAAGGCGTCCCAATGGCTGCGCCGACTGCGCTAGCGATTTCGTTCGCATTGGGGTCCGCGATCTTGAGCACCACACCGTCCAGGTAGACATCGTTGGGGTCAATGCCTTTCGTCGCCAGATATTGAACAACCTCGTTTGCCTGGGAAAGGGCAGCGCCGGCAGCGAGATACTCCGGGCCTGTGATCCCAAGATCCCGCTCTAGAGCTCGAACAAGCTCGGGAGGCAGTTCGTGGGCGGCATCGACGAAGGTGGAGATGTCGGGCTCGACGAAGTGCGGAGCCTCAACGACCGGGCCGCTCGTGCAAGAAATCAATGGGACGCAAGCCAACAACAGCCCAAGGGATACGCATGCTGCTTTGGTGGTTCTAGTCCTCGCCATCGGAATCTCCCCGCTCGACCTTGGTTGTTCGACGCCCAAGGGCCACATTGATTGCAGCGCCGATTAGCCCAAGCGCTAACCACCCCGCGATAAGGAACGCTCCGTAGTCGTTGACCGCGTAAGCCACGAAGTACAACACGACGGTCAGAACCGCGGTCGTCGTCGCCGACAGCCCGAAAGCAACAAGCGCCCGACGCCATGGCCGATGGGGGTCTATCCAGCGATATACGATTCCCGCGAGCGCGACCGCGGGCAGGACACCCAACGCTAGTGCTGCGTACCCGAGCCGTTGCGCTGCTGTAAATCCGCTCAATTCGCCAGGCACGGCAGCTTGGTAGATGCCGATCGTAGCGATGACGATGGCTGCGACCTCTACGAATCCGACGACTCCTAGAGCGATCGAGGTTCGCACTAGAAACATCCGTCCGAGTCGTACGGCAATACGTAAGCAGGGGCCGTCATCCCCCAGGAGGCGGAGGTCCAGCACTTGTTGGGTGACGCGTACCAGTTGCGCCATCCCGCCAGCGTGGACCGTGCCGACTCCCAGGGTGCGGGAGGCACCTGGAGGTCATATCCCATGCAGTACGTCGGAAGGATGAGAGGGTCCGCCTGGCACCTCATATCGTCGTTGAGCGTTACCGATCCGACAATGTGTCCCGACGATTGTGTCCCGACGGGCGCGTTGATCGAGATGAGCACCTGCCGGAACCCGTTGCTGTTTACGGGAATGTTCTGGGGGTAGCGCAGGCCCACTCCGAAGGAATTCTTGTGGCAGGCGTCCTCGATCTCCCAGTTGTCGATGTACGCAGTCGTAGCAGATGCGACATTTGTCGAGCCGGTTGATACTCCCCACGTGAATGACTCATTAGCTGCCAGGAAGCCCGACTCGTTTTGTCCCGGTAAGCAAAACGGTCGAACGTTGCTCGAAAAGTTGTAGTTGAAAGTGTCAATTTGGAACTCCATGCCCCACTTGACAACGAAGCAGACGCCTCCGGCTGAGCAGCGAAAATCCTGGGGAAGGAGCGCGGGCGACGTTCCACCGCGCCAGTTGGCGAACTGGTAGAAGTACTGTCGTCCTGAGACCCGCTCGACTCGTAGTTCCATGTAACTGGGTGCCCAAGACAGCCCCACCGGCGGTCCAGACGGCACGTAGCTTGCTGATGATGGACTCGCGCCCGAGCCCTCGTCGGAATAGGGGGAAGGTAGTGCCTGGGACGTGGCGGTCTCCGTGGCTGGCAGATCGGTATCGAAGATGTCCTCCACTTCCCCTCCGACCGCCGCGGGGGCTGTGAACGTCTCGGCATCCGTGGGTATGACCGAGGGCGCCTCAGCGGGCACGAGGAGATCGGGCACTTGATCTCCCCCTCGGCTCGCTTCGTCGCTGGTCGGCTGCTCATAAGGAACGGGGACGATCAGTCCAACCGCTTGCGCCTCCGTGCCGTAAAGCCCGCCAAACCAGTCCTCGAAGTCTTGGAGACTTAAGCCGTCTGAAAGGGAGTATTCGCCTGCGGCAATTGGATTCTCGAATCGCACAGCCGTCGCTTTCAAGTTCAAGGAGTCGTTGATCTCCAGCGCGTCGGCCATGGAAACGGGGTGCTCGAATGGACGGAGAGAGTAGGCCGTGGGCGCCGGTTCCTCGTCACTTACCGCGAGAGCGACGGACGAGACCAAGGGCGGGGGATCACCTGCGGCTGGGACAGCGCCAGCAGCGCCCACTAAAACTGTTGTAAGGGCTGCCGCAATTGCAAACCGTCGCATGCCCAAGTCCCGCTCCCCACGCTTGCCGTCGTTACCGAACCTAGGTCAGGTTTTCCGCGAGGGAAAGTCATCATTTAGGGGGACCCGGAGCCAATCGACCCCAGCTTCGGGAGGGCAGCGCTCACGCCCGCCCCTCGATCGACCGCTCGAGGCCGGCTGCGCGCAGGCCGCGTGCGACGTAGGTGCTCGCGATCGCCAGAGCCACCACGCCCACGAGCCGGGCCGCGACGATGAGCAGGATCATCAGGGGTACGAGGTTCTCGGGGCTGATGACGACGAGGGACATGAAGAACGACGCCGTCTGACCGGCGAGCGCGACGAGAAACGCTCGCGACCAGGTCGGCAGCCGCCGCGCAGCGAACGCCGCGAGTTCCATCGCGAGCGCCTGCAGGGTGATGAGCGGGATGAGCAGGAACCCGAGCACACTGAACGGCACGGCGATGATCGCGGCCGCGAGACCCATGAGCGTGATCATCCCGGGCCGCAGGTCGAAGTGGCAGGCGACCGCCAGCACGAGCACGGACACCCAGGCGGCGAGCGCGTAGAGCGGCGGTCCGGCCAGGGCGAGCGCTGTTCCGATGGGCCCGAAGGCGATGATGAGTACGGCTTGCACGGCGGCGAGCGCGCCGAGCACGAGCAGCCATCGCGTTGAGACGCGAGTTCGCGACATCCTGAATTTCCCCCCGCACATGACGCTAGTGCATCGGGGTACATTCATCAGAATGGGGGATGTGGGGAAAGATCCGTACCCGCGCCGCGTCGATTCGAGCGCGCCGCGAATTCCGGCCGACGCCGTGCTCCGGCCGCGGCTCATGGGGGCGCTCGATCCGCTGCCGCCGCTGACGGTGCTGCGCGCGCCGGGCGGGTCAGGCAAGACGGTGTTGGCGAGCCAGGCGGTGACGGGACGCGAGCTCGCGGGCGCGTGGGTGACGGTGGGGCAGGAGTCATCCACTCGCGACGGCTTCTGGCGCGACCTGCTGCCGCGCGTGCTCGGCGGTGACCGGGCGGCGATGTACCTGGGCGGCAGTGAGTCGCCCAGCCGGCACACGCTGACCGACGCGTTCCTCGATCTGGGGGACGTCGTGGTGGTGGTGGATGACGCGCACGAGTTCGACGATCCGGCGGAGGTCGCGGATGACATCGTCGAGATCGTTCGGGCGACGCCGGCCCGGTTCGTGGTGCTGACCCGCACGCCGGTGGGGCGGTTGGAGGAGGCATCCACGACCCTGCGCCTGGATGTGGTGCGCGTCGGCGTCGACGATCTCGCGTTCACCCACGACGAGGTGCGGCAGCTCGCCCCGGATGGCTCGGTCGACCGCCTGCTGGCGGCGTCGGGCGGCAACGCGCTGCTGCTGCGCGCGCTCGTGCTCGACCGGGATGACTCGGAGCTGCCGGCCACGACACCCGGCGAGCTCGCCTCCGACCTGATCTCGGGGTTCGTCGCGGAGCTGGACTCCGACGAGCAGCACTTCTTGCTGCGCACCTCCCTCGCGGGCAGCTTCACCCTCGCGGAGGCGGAGGCGCTCGTGGGCCCCGGCGATCACGCGCAGACGATCGAGGAGGTCGAGCGCCGCGGCCTGCTGATGCGCTACCGCACGGGCACGGATGACGCGTACCGCTACCACCCGGTGGTGCGCGATGTGTTGAGCGCGGCGCTCGCCGCCCAGTTCCCCGGAGACCTGGCGCGGCTGCACGGCATCGTGGCCCGCAGCCGTTTCGCACGCGGCGAGCTCGTGGATGCCTTCCACCACGCTCTCCTCGCCCGCGACTACCCGCTGGCGACGGAGGTGCTCACGCGCGGCGGCACGGTGCTGCTGCGCTCGGGCGGCGGGGAGGCGTCGTTGACGGTGCCGTTGCGGGTGGCGTTCTCGTACCCGCTGCTCGCGATGGCGCGGGGCCTCGCGGAGAATGCGCGCGGCCGGCACTGGGTGGCGCGCGAGTTCTTCGGCGCGGCGCTCGTGGCGGGGCGCTCGCGGTCGCAGCGCAACCCGGCGGAGCGGGCGACGCTCGCGGTGGCGCAGTCGGTGATCTTGCGCATATCGGGCAAGCCGCAGGACGCGGCCCGCATCGCCCGGAACGCGCTCGAGCTGATCGAGCGGGCGGGCGCGGACGCGTTCGGCGAGCAGCTGACGGAGTTGTACGCGTTGTGCGCGGCGACGTTCTTCCAGGCGGAGTCGTGGGACGAGGCATCCCGCGTCCTGGAGCGCGTACCGTTCTCGTCGCCGCGCGGCGGCATGCTGTCGGCGTCGCTGCAGGCGGCGATGGCGGCGCTCCGCGGTGAGTGGGTTGCGGTGGGCGACATCCGTCGTCAGGTGGAGGAGATCGGCTGGCCGGATGCCTCGATCAACAACTATCCCGGCGCGCTCCTGCATTTCGCGGAGATGGCCCGCGACCTGATGCACGGCGACGCGGCGAGCGTGCGCGAGCGCCTCGCCCTGTGGGAGCCGCGGAAGGCGCTCGAGTTCCGGGTGCCGATTCTGACGGTCGGCTACCTCGCGGATGTGCTCGACGGCGCCCCGGAGCGCACGGTGCGCTCGCTCGGCGAGTTGCGCGAGTTCGAGCTGGGCCGCAACCGGCTCTCGGAGGAGGGTGCCCGCACGATCGCGTTCGCGGAGGCGATCGCGCGAGTGGCGACGGGCGACTTCGCGGGGGCGGAGCGGCTCGTGGCCCGCCAGCGCAGCGTGTGGGCGGCATCCCTGCGGGCGCACATCGCGCTCCTGCAGCGGGACGACGCGAAGGCGGTCCGGGCGCTCGCCGACGCGGCTCTCGTGTCGTCGGTGGACCCTCGCGCGGTCGTGGTGCGGCACCTGCTGCTCGCGTGGCGCTTCGTGCTGCTCGGGGACGAGGCATCCGCCGCCCGCAACCTGGGCGCGCTGAGCCACCCGGGCGAGGCGGCCCTGGTGCGCGATTTGGCGATCGTCGTGCCGGGGGAGGTGCGCGGGATGCTCGCCGCCGCCCTCCCCGCCGACTCGCCGCTGAGGCTGCCGCTCGAGCAGGCGCCCGAGTCACCGTTCTCGGAGCGGCTCGCCCGCCGCGCCTTGACGGAGCGCGAGGTGGCCGTGCTCCTGCAACTGCGTACCGGCGGCAGCAACGCGGACATCGCCCAGGCGCTGAACATCTCGACGAACACCCTCAAGGCGCAGTTGCGGTCGGCCTACCTGAAGCTGGGGGTGTCGAGCCGAGAGGATGCCCTCGCCCGGGTCGCCGAGCTGGGCTTGCAGCCGCGCGTGCCGACCGGGGTTAAGCCGCAGGGTTAATTCTGGGCGGTTCGGCGGCACCGGATAGACAGGCCTGTCCCGCCCGCTCATAGCCTCCAGATGATTGCCACCAGTGACGGCCCGAGTCCGTCACGTCGACGGTGATCTGATCTGGGGGTTTCACCGTGTCTCTTCTTGCTCTCTCGCGACCCGATCGACCGAGTTGGGCGGCGCGCATCGCCGTCGCGGTCGCCGCGCTCGCGATCCTGCTCGTGCCGGTGCTGCAGGCGACGCCCGCGCACGCGGCGGAGGCGATCGTGGTGCTGACGCCGTCGTCGGCCACGGCGGAGAGCAACGTCAACACGACGTACACGCTCAACATCACCTGCAACGGTCCGGGCGCGTGCGACAACACGGTCGTGTCGATCCCCACGAACACGGTGACCGGTAACGGCGCGAACACCGACATGGCGTCCTGGATCAGCGCGTCGTCGTGCCCGGAGGTGACGCGCACGGTCGTGGGGGGCGAGGTGCGGTTCACGTACGGCAACCTGCCGACGGGTCTCAAGCAGTGCACGTTCACGGTGCGTGCACCGGAGTACACGACCCTCAACGGGGCGCAGGCGACGCTGACCCCGACGATCAGCGGGTCGAGCTTTGCGACGTCGACCGGAGCATCCGCGGTCCTGACGGTCACGGCGGGCCACAACGCGTCCCTCGCGACGAGCGGGCCCTCGGTGGCGATCAGCGGAGCCCAGTTCACGTACACGATCGCGTTCGGCTGCGGTGCGGCGAACGCGTACGACGGCGACATCGGCTTCAGCCAGATCCACATCGAGTCGCAGCTGCCGGCGAACTTCCAGTACTCGAGCTACTCGATGCGCAGCGCGGTACCCGGCACGGTCACCATCACCCCGCCGGCGGTGGGGTCGCAGGGCGGCACGTTCGTCTTCGACGACCCGACGGGCGCGCAGTGCGCGAACCCGCCGCTCAACGCCGGCAACTACCAGGCGATCCGCATCGTCGGAACAATCATCGGTCCGGTCGGTTCGACGGCCTGCAACGCCGCCACCGCGTCGTTCACCTACATCGACGGCGTCACCGGTTCGCTGAGCGCCACCCAGTCGCCGTGCACGACGACGGTGAACCTGCAGACGGTGCCCGCGAAGGGCGCCGTGACCTCGACGATCGGCCCGAGCCCGATCTACACGTTCCCGGGCAACTGGGACCAGAGCAACAACTCGCTCACCTACACGTTGTCGTCGCGCACGCAGCCGGCGACGAACAGCGCGGGCGTGAGCTACGAGTTCTCGGATGCCCTGCCCTGCCTCACGAACGTCTCGGGCACCACCTACCAGAGCAACGCGCTCGGCACGCTCTGCCAGAGCCCGGCCTTCATCCCCACGCGGATCACGGCGACGGGCTTCACGCCGACGGCGGCGGACATCATCACGCTGACCTTCGCGGATGGCTCGACCCAGGACATCCCGTTCGCCTCCGGCGGCTGGACGCTCCCGGCGCCGTCCACCGGCGGCGGTGTCGCCGAACTGCACATCCCGCCGTTCCCGGGCCAGGCCTCCAACGTCGGCACGACGGTGTTCTCGATCGCGGGCTACGCCTCGCCGAGCGCGGCCCCCGGCTTCACGCTGCGCAACACCTCGTACACGACCCCCTACTACGGCGGCAGCGCCATCTCCACGCCCCAGAGCTCACTCTCGACTCCGGTCGTGATCCTCGACCCGAAGACCGGGTCGGGCCAGACCGGCCAGACCGTGCTCTACCCGAGCGTGTTCGCCCAGTACACGAGCAATTGCCAGGCGACGGGCGGCTTCGTCTCGCCGACCGCGTCGCAGCGCAACCACATCGAGCTGTCGAAGGCCCCGTCGGAGGCGATCTACTTCGACTATCTCGCGCCGATCGGCTCCTCGATCTCAGGTTCGGCAGCGCGCGCGTTCAGCGCGGTCGGCCTCGACAACGGGTTGACCTTCACGTCGGCATCCATCACCCCGACGGTCACCGCGAACTACAACGGCTCGGGTCGCACCCTCTACCAGTGGGTGATCCCGGCCGGCGTCATCACGGTGCCCGGCGTCTACCGGCTGCAGACCGCCAACTGGACCCTCAACCTGGGGGCGGGGTGCGCGGGCACGTTCGAGAGCGACATGACGCTCGGCTACGGCGCCCCGGTGCGCGACTGCTTGTTCAACAACAACTCCTCGGTGCGCCACCAGCTGCCGCCGATGATCGGCAGCAACAACGACCTCACGACGAACGCGACCCCGATCGCGAACAACTTCTGCGGCTACTCGTCGAAGTTCACCGTCGAGGCGATGAACCCCGCGTACTCGGTCAACAAGACGGTGCAGGGCAATCTCGATCCGTCGCCCGCGACGGGCGGCGCGCTCGGCCACGTGAGCCCGACGGGCGGCCAGGCCACCTACAACGTGACCTTCGCGAACTCGGGCACGTCGTCGAACCTGACCGACCCGATCATGTACGACATCCTCCCGCGCGTGGGCGACACTCGGGCGAGCCAGCTGACGCCACGCAACTCGGCCTTCACGGTGACGCTGCTGTCGGTCGGCACGATCCCGGCGAACGTGACCCTGTCGTACTCGACGGCCGCGAATCCCTGCCGGCCGGAGGTGCTCGCCACCAACCCCGGGTGCGTGGATGACTGGTCGACGACGCCGCCCACCCCGATCTCCGCGACCACGGCGCTGCGCATCGCGTACTCCGGCGTGATCGGCGTCGCGGGCAGCTCGTTCCCGACGAGCTTCTCGGTGCCGTACACCGTCTCGACGCCCACGTCCACGAGCGGTGCGATCGCCTACAACAGCGTCGGCACCAACGTCATCGCGGGCACGAACTGGTTCGGCGCGGCGGAGTCCGACCTCGTCGGCCTGCAGGCGGCGGAGAACCAGCCGCAGATCACCAAGTCGGCGTCGGTGACCGAGTACGACGCGGTCGGCGACACGATCACGTACACCTTCACGGTCACGAACAACACGACGGTCACCCTGACGAACGTGGGCGTGACGGACGTGATCACGGATGCCGCTGCCGGAGCCACCGCGCCCGCGGCGACGTGTGTGACGCGCACCTCCCCCACCCAGACCTGCTCGGGAGCGACCACGACGCTCGCGGCTGGACAGTCGGCGACGTTCACGGCGACGTACACGGTGCGCCAGGCGGACCTCGACCACGGCTCGATCACCGACACGGCGACGTCCACGGGCACGCCTCCCACCGGCGGCGCCCTCAACGGCTCCTCGAACTCGGTCACGGTGACTGCGGCGCAGGCACCTTCCCTCGAGCTCGTGAAGTCGGCATCCCCGACGATCGTCGACTCGGTCGGCGACACCATCACCTACGAGTTCGAGGTGACGAACACCGGCAACGTGACGGTCTCCGGTCTCGCGATCGAGGAGACGGCGTTCTCGGGCAGCGGCTCGATCTCGGCGATCACGTGCCCGAGCGGCCCGCTCGCCCCGACCCAGTCGGCGACGTGCACCGCCACCTACCCCGTGACTCAGGCCGACCTGACGGCCGGCGCGATCGACAACACCGCCGTCGCCACGGCGACCGCTCCCGGTGGCCCCGTCTCGTCCGACGAGTCCTCCGCCTCGGTGGACGTCGAGCAGACGGCGAGCCTGTCGCTCGTGAAGTCGGCATCCCCGTCGGAGGAGGCCGCCTACACCGCCGGCCAGCTCATCACCTACTCCTTCGTCGTGACGAACACCGGCAACGTGCCCGTCGACGACATCGCGATCGACGAGGTCGCCTTCTCGGGAACCGACGCCGTCTCGGCGATCGACTGCCCGGCGACGACGCTCGCGCCGACCGCGCAGGTGACGTGCACCGCGACCTACACCCTCACCCAGGAGGACGTGGATGCGCTGACCCTGTCGAACACGGCAGAGGCGACGGGCACCTCGGTCGCCGGCCCGGTCACGTCGAACGAGTCCTCGACGACGACCCCGCAGCTCCCGGACGCGAGCCTCGAGCTCACCAAGACCGCCAGCACGTCGTTCGTGAACGGCGCCGACGAGGTCGTCACGTACACGTTCTCGGTGCGCAACACCGGCAACGTGACCATCGACGGCATTGCGATCGACGAGACGGAGTTCTCCGGCAGCGGCGCCCTCTCGGCGATCGACTGCCCGACGACCTCGCTCATCCCGGGCGGCATCGTCGACTGCACCGCGACCTACACGGTCACCCAGGACGACATCGACGCGGGCTCGATCGAGAACACCGCCGTCGCGACGGGCCTCGACCCGACCGGCGCCGAGGTCACCTCGCCCGAGTCCGACTGGCTCATCACCGCGAACATCGACGCGAGCCTGTCGCTCGTGAAGACCGGTGACCTCGACGCGTACGCTGCGGTCGGCGACGTCATCGAGTACGCCTTCGAGGTCACCAACACGGGCAACGTCACCTTGAGTGGCGTCGGCATCGAGGAGGGCGACTTCACCGGCTCCGGCTCGCTGAGCGCCATCGACTGCCCGACGGGCGACGTCGCACCCGGCGACAGCGTCACGTGCGCGGCGCAGTACGAGGTGACCCAGGCCGACCTCGACCGGGGGAGCATCGACAACACCGCGGTGGCGTTCGCCACTCCGGCCGGCGGCGACGAGCCGGTCGAGTCGGAGAGCTCGAGCGAGAGCATCCCGGCCGCTCAGGATGCCGCGCTCACGCTCGTGAAGAGCGCAAGCCCGACGACGCTCGACGCCGAGGGCGACGTGATCTCGTACGAGTTCCTCGTGACGAACACCGGCAACGTGACGATCTCGGGCATCGCGATCACCGAGACGGCCTTCTCCGGCTCAGGTGGCGCCCCCGCCGTTACGTGCTCGGCCGCGCCGCTCGCGCCGGGCGACGACACGACCTGCACCGCGACCTACGCGGTGACGCAGGCCGACGTCGACGCGGGAGTCGTCGAGAACACCGCGATCGCGACGGCGAACGGCGGCGACGCCGAGTCGGAGGAGTCGTCGGCATCCGTCACGATCGAGCGCTCGGCATCCCTGTCGCTCGTGAAGTCCGCCGATCCGGCCGACCCCGAGCTGCTCTTCGCAGGCGACACGATCACCTACTCGTTCGTCGTGACCAACACCGGCAACGTGACCATCACCAACCCGGTGGTCACCGAGACCGAGTTCACGGGCACGGGAACCCTCCCGGAGCTCGAGTGCGACGACACCGTCTCGCTCGCCCCCGGTGACCAGTTCGTCTGCCAGGTCGTCTACACACTCACCCAGGACGACGTGGATGCCGGCACCCTGAGCAACACGGCGACCGCGTCGGGCACCGCTCCCGACGGCGCCGAACCGCTCACCCCGCCGAGCGACACGGTCACGGTGCCGAGCCCGGAGGCCGCCGGCCTCGAGCTCGAGAAGGCCACGACCACCGAGAGACTCTCGAGCGTCGGCCAGGTCGTGACGTACACGTTCACGGTGACGAACACCGGCAACACCACCGCGACTGGGCTCACCATCAGCGAGGACGAGTTCACCGGCCGCGGCACCGCCCCCGAGGTGGAGTGCCCGACGACGACGGTCCTGCCCGGCCAGACGGTGGTCTGCACGGCCGAGTACATCGTGGTTGCCGCCGACCTCGACGGCACCGCCCTGTCGAACACGGCGACCGCGACGGCGGAGAGCGCGGGAGGCGACGCGGTCGTGTCCGACGCGTCGAGTGCGATCATCTCCGACGTCGTGGATGCCCGCCCGCCGCTAGCCCTCACGGGAGCGACGGTGCTGTGGACGGCGGGTGCTGCGGCCCTCGTGCTCCTCGCCTCGGGCGGCGTGCTCTTCGCGCTCGTGCAGCGGCGGAGGCGCGAGCAGGGCGCGGCGTAGGTCTGGGGGCGCCGGATGCGGAACCGGCGCCCTCGGCAGTCCTTCTGATCACCGCCCGGGCCGTCACCCCTCGGCCCGGGCGGAGTGGGATCTCCTAGCGCTCACACCGATCGGGAGCGGGAGGGGGCGGTGCGAATTCGGGTCGCGCCGCCCCCGTTTCCGTGCGCGCGGGCATCCTGCCGCCGACGCGTGCTTGCCTTACTGTGCGGCACTATGTAGTGTGTCTCGCATGGTAGACGCGTCGAAGCACGAGCAGGACCTCCGCAAGGGCGTCCTCGTGCTCGCCGTGCTCTCCCAGCTGCGCGAGCGGCAGTACGGCTACTCCCTGCGGCAGGCGCTCGCCGAGCGCGGGATGCCCATCGAGGAGGGCACGCTCTACCCCCTGCTGCGCCGACTCGAGTCGCAGGGACTCCTCGATTCTCAGTGGCAGGCCGAGAACGGGCCGCCCCGGCGCTACTACCTCCTGAGCGATCGCGGCGCGGCGCTCTACCGCGAGCTCGCGTCGTCGTGGGACTCCCTCGCGACGGTCATGACCACCCTCCTGAAAGGGGAAGAGCGATGAAGCCGGATGCTCTCATCGAGTCCTACGTCGCCGACGTCGTGCGGCACCTCCCGCGTCGCCAGCGCGCCGACGTCGCGTTCGAGCTGCGGTCGCTGCTCGCGGATGAGCTCGAAGGCCGTGCCGGCGACGCCGAGCCCACCGCCGCCGACGCGCTCGACCTGCTCGCCGGTTTCGGCCGACCCGCGGACGTGGCCGACCGCTACCGACCCGCCGGCTTCACGATCATCCGGCCCGCGGAGGCGCCGCGCTTCGCGCTCATCGCGCTCATCGGCGTCGCCCTGCAGTGGATCGGCACACTGCCCGCCGTCTTCGTCGGCGAGGGCGACTGGCTCAACCGGCTCGCGCAGTGGTGGCTGAGCTGGGGGCTCG
This sequence comes from Antiquaquibacter soli, assembly GCF_030580675.1. GTDB lineage: Bacteria > Actinomycetota > Actinomycetes > Actinomycetales > Microbacteriaceae > Rhodoglobus > Rhodoglobus soli. The sequence goes on from NZ_JAUQUB010000006.1 coordinate 44,274, forward strand.
GGGCGTTCTGGTGGCCGGGCATCCTCGTCTCGCTGTCGATCGTGGCCGCGCTCGTCGGGTCCCGCCGCGACTCGACCGCCGAGTGGACCCCTCGCGAGGCGGCCGCACTCGACCGCGACCGGATCTCGCGACCCCTGTACGTGCTCGCGATCGCCGGCGGCCTCGTCGGCGTCGCCGTGCTCCTCGCCGTCGTGTCCCTCGAGTCGGTGCTGCCGGGTCTGCCGCGGCCCCTCCTCGACGCGTTCGAGTTCGACGCGGGCTTCCTCTCCACCCGGGCGCCGTGGGCGCTCGCGCTGTGGGCGGCGAGCTTCGCCGGGCTGATCGCGGTACTCGTCGCCGGGCGGTGGTCGCGGGGCACGCGCATCCTCGCCATCGCCGTCGACGCGGGATGGCTCGCCCTCCTCATCTGGTGGGCGACCGGCCCCGTCTTCGTGTCGCCGCTCGCCGACTCGGTCACGCGGGGCTGCCTCCTGCTCGTCGCCGCCTTCGTCGTGTGGGATGCCGTGGCCTCCGCCCGACGGCTGCCGCGTCGCATCCCGGCGCCCGCAGTGCCCTAGGCACCCGCCGCGCAACCCCCTCGCACAACGCGCAGCCGCCGCTTACGCTGGAAGGCATGTCCCGAGGTCGTCAGGTCGCCGCCGCCGTGCTCATCGCCGTCGCCGCGCTCGTCTACGGGGTCTCGCCGCTCGACGTCGTGCCGGAACTGCTGACCGGCCCGCTCGGGTTCGCGGACGACCTCGCCGTGCTCGCCGGTGCGGGCTTCGCGATCTGGAAGCTCCTGAGCGGCGGCAAGCCGAAGCCCGGCGAGACCGGGCCGACGACACCGCCGGCCGCCTAGAACCTCGGCTCGAGGCCGAGTTCGACGGCGACCCGCTCGCGAACGCGATCGGCCTCAGCGCGGTGGGCGGCCGCGGCATCCGAGCGACCGAGCCGGTCGGCGAGCCGGGCGAGGAGGTCCGCGCGAGGACCCCAGCAGACGAGGGCGGTGCCGAGCACGACGAGCGTCGACGGGGATGCCGCGACCGCGTCGTACGCCTCGGTGAGCAGAGGCGACCCCAGGCGCAACGACACCTCCGCGGCCATCGCGCGGTCGAGGTCGGTGCCCCAGTACTCGGCGGTCGGGACGCTGTGCAGCCCCCACCGGGACTGGAGGGCGCGGGCATCCTCGACGCGGCCCGCGTCGGCGAGCGACAGCACGGCGAGCCAGCGCAGCGAGCGGTGCGAGTCCTTCATCGCCTTGTCGGCGATCTCGCGGGCGACCGGTTCGATGTCTCCCGTGCGGCGCGCGAGCGTGTACATCTGGGCCGAGTACGCCCAGTCGCCGCCCCAGATGCTCGTACGCTGCAGCGACGCGTGGGCATGGTCGATGAGCGCCCGCACCTCGCCCTCGCGGCCGGTGAGCAGCGCGAGGCACGCCGCCTGACCGGTGTACTGCGCGTCGAGCTCGGGGCGGCTGAGGAGCGCGGTGAGCTCGCCCGCGCGCGAGTGGTCCTCGACGAAGCCGGCGACGTCGCCGCGCGCGAACCGCAGGCTCCCGCGGTGCAGCCGGGCGACCACCTCGCCCGTGGAGATGGGGTCCGCCTCCCCGGCGAGGGCGATCCAGCGGTCGAGCACCTCCAGGCGGAGGTCGTCGTCGGCGGGCTGCCACAGGGCGAACACGCGGTCGTTGAGGGCGCGGGCGAGGAGCGCCGGCTCGCCGATCCGCTCCGCGAGGGCGACGGCCTCGACCGACACCTCGCGGCCGCGCGCGCGATCGGCCGCTTCGCCGTAGTAGAGCTCCATCGCGAGCGCCCCGGTGAGCTCGGCGCGCTCCCGGTCGGTGAGGTCCGGGCCGGCGAGCTGCTCGTCGAGGTGCCGGATGACCTCGCGGTCGACCTCCCCGAACTGCCGCCAGTTCCACAGCGTGATGCTGCCGAGCAGTCCGAGCGAGCGCACCGTGAGCTCGCGCTCGCCGAGTCGCGACGCCGCGCGCAGGGCACGCCGCAGCGTCCCGGCTGCGCCTTGGGCGTCGCCGGCGTCGCGCTGGTCGAAGGTGAGCTGCACGAGCATCTCGGCGCGCGTGCGCTCCGCATCGGGGCCGGGCGGCAGCATTTCGAGGGCGCGCTTGCCCGAGAGCGCGGCGAGGTCGAAGGCGAGGATGGCGCGAGCGGAGTCGGCCGCCGCCACGCACGACTCGAAGGCGCGGGCATCGGGCACGCCCGCCGCCGCGCGGTAGCGGTGGTCGGCGAGCTCCTGCACTCGGTCGTCGCTGTCGGCGTCCGGGAGCCGCTCGATCGCGTCGGCGTAGGCCGCGTGCAGCTGGGTGCGGCGGGTGAGCGGGATCGCCGCCACGATCGCGTCGCGGGCGAGGCTGTGCGTGAAGCGGTACCCGCCGTCGCGGGCGACGAGGATGCCGTGCGCCAAGCCGCCCTCGATGGCCTCGAGCACCGCCGCGCCACCGCCGCCGGCCACCCCGAGCACGGCGAGGTCGAGCGACTCGCCCGCTACCGCCGCGAGGTCGAGCACGTCCCTGGCCTCCGGCGGGAGCGCGCTCGCGCGCACGGCGAGGAGGTCGCCGACCGAGGCGGGAAGGGCATCCGGGTCGCCCGATGAGAGCACGGCGGTGACGAAGTAGGCGTTGCCGCCGGTGCGCTCCCAGAGCTCGTGGATGCGCTCCTCCGACAGCCCCTGGGCGGTGGGCAGCTGGGCGACCTCGTCGGGAGTGAGGGGTGCGACGAGGTGCCGGGTCGTGGATTCGGTGCCCGCGATGGCGACGAGGGCGGCCGCGATGTCGGGGCGGCGGGACTCGGGCAGCCTCGCCGTGATGAGCAGGGAGACCGGGAGGCTGCGGAGCCGCGCGGCGAGCAGTCGCAGCACGTGCACGGTCGTGGCATCCGCCCACTGCACGTCGTCGAGAACGACGAGCACGGGCTCGGCGGCGGCGGCGGTGACGACCTCGCCGGCGATCGCCTCGGCGAGGATGAGGCGGGACTGCTCCACGTCGTCGACGCCGCTCGTCGACTCGAGGAGGGTGGCGAGCTGGCTCGCGCCCGACGGGTCCGGGCTGCCCGGCAGCGCCCCGAGCAGTTCGCGGACGATCCACAGCGCGGGCGCCCCGCCGTCCGGCGCCTTCGCCCACGCGACGCGCACACCCGCGCCGACGGCGGTGCGCGCGGCGAGCTCCGCGAGGTGCGTCTTGCCCACCCCGGTGGGGCCCTCCAGGATGACGGTGCGACCCCGCCCCTCGCGGGCGCCGCGCACGGCGCGGTCGATGTCCGCCCGCGCCGCCGTCCGCCCCACCGTCTCCGTCGCGGACCCCGCGGACACTCCGGACCCCGCGGGCGCGGCGGGCGACGGAGCGCCCACCGCGGGCTCGCGCAGCACGCGGGAGTGCAGCTCGCGCAACCGGGGGCCGGGGTCGATGCCGAGGGCGTCGGCGACGAGCTCCCTGAACTCCTCGAAGACGGAGAGCGCGACGGCGGTGTTGCCGGCGCGGTGCTCCGCGTCCATCCGCAGCAGCCAGTAGCCCTCGTTGAGGGGTTCGAGGTCGGTGAGCGCGCGGGCACGCTCGGCAGCCTCGGCGGCGTCCCCGTGCTCGAGGAGGGTTCGGGCATCCAGCTCGTCAACCCGGTGGCGGAGCCGCTCGAGCCGTTGCCTCTCGAGCTGGAGGTCGCTCGTCGGGATCGCCCCCTGGAACGGGATGCCCCGCCACAGCCCGCGCGCCTGCCCGAGCGCGTCCGCCGCGGCTGCCCAGTCCCCGCCCCGCGCCGCCGCGTCTGCGGCCTCGACGGCGCGGGAGAACCGCACGAGGTCGATCGACTCGGCGGCGACATCGAGGCTGTACCCGCCGGGCCGCGTGGTCACGGCCACGCCGAGTGGGGCGAGCTGCTTGCGCAACCGCGACACGTACACGTAGAGGGTGGACACGGCCGACGCGGGCGGCTCGTCGTCCCAGAGCTGCTCGATGAGGTGCTCGGTCGACACGACGCGCGACGGCTCGAGCGCGAGGAGCGCGAGCAGCGCCGTGACGCGACCCGCCTGGGGCACGACGGGCTCGGCTCCGGGGGCGCGCAGCTGCGGTTCGCCGAGGAGGGCGATCGTCAGCTGAGAGGAGGTCACTAAGCGGTTATACCGCGATCGGGGCTGCACCGACCTTGCACCCCGCGGGTGGCCGTCACGCGCCGCGTGCAAGACCGGCGACAGGTGGCGGTGGGAGAACTGAGCCACACGCTTCGGAAAGGAAGAACCCATGACCATCGAGATCGAGCGCCCTCGCGCTCTCGCCGCTCAGCTCGCCGCGGTCGGCGTCGCCCGGGTGTTCGCCCCGGACGAGGCCGAGTACGTCGACGAGCTGCTCGGTTTCAACCGCGCCCTCGTCCACACGCCCGAGATCGTCGTCGCGGCGACGAGCGTCGACGACGTGGTCGCGACGGTGGCCTTCGCGAGCCGCCACGGCCTGCCCATCTCCGTGCTGGGGCGGGGGCACGGCATCCTCGCGCCCATCACGGAAGGGATCGCGCTCACCACCGTCGGGCTCGCGTCCGTCGAGGTGGATGCCGCGGCCCGCACCGCTCGCGTCGGCGCGGGCGCCATGTGGAGCGACGTGCTCGACGCGAGCACCCCGCTCGGCCTCGCCCCGCTGTGCGGCTCGGCCCCCCACGTCGGGGTCGTCGGCTACCTGCTCGGCGGCGGCATCGGCCCCGTCGCCCGCACGTTCGGCTTCGCGGCCGACCACGTGCGCTCGGTGACCGTCGTCACCCCTCAGGACGGCCTCGTCACCGCCGACGCGACCTTCAACACCGACCTGTTCTGGGCGGTGCGCGGCGGCAAGGGCGGCTTCGGCGTCGTCGTGTCCGTGGAGATCGACCTGTTCCCCCTCACCCACGTCTACGGCGGCGGGCTGTACTTCGCGGCGGCGGACGCCCCCGCAGTGCTCCGCGCGTTCGCGGAGTGGTCGGCCGACGTGCCCGAGGAGCTCACGACCTCCGTCGCGCTCCTGCGCCTGCCCCCGCTCCCGCAGCTGCCGGAGCCCCTGCGCGGCCAGTTCGTCGCCCACGTCCGCATCGCCTACGTCGGCGACGCGGAGGAGGGCGAGCGGGTGATCGCGCCGCTGCGCGCCGTCGCGACGCCTCTCATCGACACGGTCGGCGTGCTGCCGTACGCGCAGCTCGGCTCGATCCACTCCGACCCGGTCGACCCGATGCCGGTCACCGAGGGCGGCATCCTGCTGTCCGGCTTCGATGCGGGAGCGGCGGATGCCCTGCTCGCGATCACGGGGCCGACGCAGGAGGTGCCGCTCGTCGCCGTCGAGGTGCGGCGACTCGGCGGGGCGCTCTCGCGCACCCCCCAGGTCGACAACGCGATCGGCGGCCGGGAGGCGGAGTACGGGCTGCACATCGTGGGCGCCCCCGTGCCGGAACTGCTGGAGACGGTCATCCCGGCCGTCATCGACGGCGTCTTCACCGCGCTCGCACCATGGGCGACGGGCACGACGCAGGTCAACTTCGTCGGTCCCGCGAACCGCGCGGCGAGCTCGTGGCCGCCCGCGGTCGCCGAGCGCCTCGCCGAGGTGCGTCGCCGCTACGACCCCCAGGGCCGCTTCCCGTACACCGGGAGGTAGGAGGAACGGGGCCGAGGTGAATCGGGTGTCCTCGGCCCCTTCCGTTTTCGCTCGCATCGGGCATCCTTGAACAGTGGACGCGACCGGCACGACCGCCCTGGAGCGGCTGGATGCCGTGCGCGCCGACCTCGACGGCGTGCGGTTGCCGCTGCCGCTCGACGGGGCGCTCGAGTCGCAGCAGTCGGCCGCGGCGGCCGTGCGCCAGATCGACGACTACGTGCGGCCCCGCCTGACGGACCTCGATGCCCCGCTCCTCGCGGTCGTCGGGGGATCGACGGGCGCGGGCAAGTCGACGATCGTGAACGCCCTCGTCGGCTCGCCCGTGACGCGGGCGGGAGTCATCCGGCCGACGACGCGCCAGCCGATCCTCGTGCACGCTCCCGCGGACGCCGGCTGGTTCGCGTCCGACCGCATCCTGCCGTCGCTCGCGCGGGTCCGCGGTCGCCTCTCCGCCCCCGACGAGCGAGCGGACACCGCGGGGGATGCCCCGGACGCGAGCCGCATCGGCGAGCTCGTGCTCCTGTCCGACGGCCGCATCCCCGACTCCGTCGCCCTCCTCGACGCGCCCGACATCGACTCGGTCGCCGACGAGAACCGCGCCCTCGCGAACCAGCTCCTCGCCGCCGCCGACCTGTGGCTGTTCGTGACGACGGCCGGCCGCTACGCGGACGCCGTGCCGTGGCGGCTCCTCGACGACGCCGCGGCGCGCGCCATCACCGTCGGCGTGGTGCTCAACCGCGTTCCCGCCGCGGCCGCCGACGAGGTGACCGAGGACTTGCGCCGGATGCTCGCCTCGCGCGACCTCGCGGCCGCCCCCGTCTTCACGATCGCCGAGCAGCCGCTCGACGCGGCCGGCATGCTGCCCTCGGCGGCGGTGGCGGGCATCCGCGGCTGGTTCGAGTCGATCGCGGGCGACCGGGCCGAGCGCGCCCGCATCGCGGCGGCGACCCTGCTCGGGGCGGTGGTCGACCTGGGTGCCCGGGTCGAGCGCATCGCCGCCGCGCGCCAGGCGCAGCTCGACTGGGCCGACGACGCGGAGCGGGCCATCCGCGAGGAGTTCCGATCGGCGGACGCCGCGATCGACGCCGCCACTCAGGACGGCGCGCTCCTGCGCGGCGAGGTGCTCGCGCGCTGGCAGGACTTCGTGGGCACCTCCGACGTGTTCCGACAGGTGGAGTCGTGGTTCTCCCGCACCCGCGACGCGGTGACCTCCTGGCTCCGCGGCATCCCGCAACCGGTCGTCGACGTGGAGACGACCATCGAGCACGGGCTGCACGCGGTCGTCGTCGATCAGGCGGGCCGGGCATCCGCGGGGGCGTGGCGCGAGCTGCAGCGCAGCCGGGCGGGTCGCGCGCTCGCCGAGGGGCACGCGGAGCTGTCTGCGGCGTCCGTGGGATTCCCGGCCCGGGCGTCGGGGATGATCCGCGACTGGCAGGGCTCGGTCATGCAGCTCATCAGCGACAACGTCGGCTCGAAGCGCACCCGTGCGCGGGTGCTGTCGCTCGGGCTCAACGCCGTGACCGTCGCGCTCATGGTCGTCGTGTTCGCGTCGACCGGGGGGCTCACCGGCGGCGAGCTCGTCATCGCCGGCGGCTCGGCGGTCATCGGCCAGAAGCTCCTCGAGACGATCTTCGGCGAGGACGCCGTGCGCCGGCTCGCGAAGCTCGCGCGAGACGACCTCGGTCGGCGGGTCGACGCCCTCCTTCAGTCGGAGGCCGACCGCTACACCGAGCTTCTCGCGGGAGTGCGGGGCGGCCCCGATCCCGAGCGCCTGCGCGGAGACGCGGCCGCCCTCGTCGCCGCCGTCGAGAGTCAGCGCTCGTGAGCCGCGGTGCCGCGACCCCGCTCGGCGATCGGCTCGACGCGCTCCGCACCGTCCGCGACCTCGGTGACGGACGGGTGCAGGATGCCCTGCTCGCCGACCTCGACGCCCTCCTCGTGCGTGCCGAGGGCCGCCGCGCCCTGTCCGGCGATCACACCGTCGTGGGGCTCTTCGGAGCGACCGGGTCGGGAAAGTCCAGCCTCCTCAACGCGATCGTCGGGCAGGAGGTCGCGCGCAGCCATGTCCGCCGACCGACGACATCCGAGCCCCTCGCCGTCGTGTGGGAGCCGACCGGGGCGACCGCCCTCCTGGACTGGCTCGAGGTGCGCGACCGTCGCACGGGGCTCGCGACCATCGACGACCGCGCCGACCGGCTCGTGCTCCTCGACCTCCCCGACTTCGACTCCGTGGAGTCCGCCCATCGCGCGGTCGCGGAGCGGCTCGCTGCGCAGGTCGACGCTCTCGTGTGGGTCGTGGACCCGCAGAAGTACGCCGACGCGGTGCTGCACGCCGACTTCCTCCAGCGGCACTCCCGGCACGGCGCCGTCACCCTCGTGGTGCTCAACCAGGTCGACCTCCTACCCGCGGCGGACGTGCCCCGCGTCGTCGAGTCGCTCCGGGGGCTGCTCGCCGCCGACGGGCTCGGGTCGGTGCGCATCCTCACCACGAGTGCCGCGACGGGCGACGGCGTGGCCGCTCTCCGCTCCGCGATCGGCGAGCTCGCCGGCTCCCGCGCCGCGGCGACGGCGCGCTTGGAGGCGGATGTCTCGGCCATCGCCGCGCGAGTGCCGGAGCCGGGCATCCCGCCCCGCCCCGCCGCCGCCGATCGCTCCCGGGAGCGCGCGCTCGCGGCGGAACTCGCCACCGCCGCCGGAGCGGACACCGTCGCGAGCGCCGTCGCGGCGTCGTACCGCAAGCGCAGCGGGCAGGCGACGGGCTGGCCGCTCGTGTCGTGGCTCCTGCACTTCCGAGCCGATCCGCTCGCCCGGCTCGGCTTGCGGCCGACGGCGGGCACGAAGCGCGACCCGGAGCTGCACCGCTCGAGCATGCCGGCGATGAACGCGGGCGGGCAGGCGCGCGCGTCGCTCGCGGTGCGGTCGTTCGCGGAGGCGGCGGCGGAGCCGTTCACCGAGGACTGGCGGGCGGGCATCCGGGATGCCGCGCAGTCGGGTCTCGACGAGCTGCCGCGCTCCCTCGATCTCGCCGTCTCCCGCGCGAGCCTGCCGACCCGCGGCTCGTGGTGGTGGCCGGTCTTCGGGGTGCTGCAGTGGCTGTCGGTGCTCGCCGCCCTCGCCGGAGTGCTGTGGATGCTCGGCATCGCGTTCCTCCCCCGGTTCGGCCTCGAGGCGCCTGCAGTGCCCTCCGTCGAGGGGTGGCCCGTGACGACGCTGCTCGTCGCGGGCGGGGTGCTGCTGGGCATCCTGCTCGGCCTCGCCTCGGCGGCGATCTCTGCGGCGGTCGCGGCGGACCGCCGTCGCCGGGCGCGTGCGGCGATCGTCGAGCAGGTCACTCGCGTCGCGCGGGAGCTCGTCGTCGAGCCGATCGCGGCCGAGGTGGACCGCGCCGCTCGGTTCTCCGCCGCCCTCGGCACCGCCCGAACCTGAACATATGGTGAAACGGTCTGTCAACCGCTACTAATTGAGCGAAACTCCGCGTAGCATAGGGGGCGCGGGGGGCCGCGTTTCGACGAATTCCGTCATTTCTGGACGCTCCACGCCTCCTGGAAAACATGACGAAGCGACCGCACTACCTCCTCCGGCCCGCCGAACGGCGGCACCGGCCCGTGCTCAGCGCCCTGCAGGGACTGCTCGGCCTCATCGCCGCGAGCGTGATCGGCGGGCTCCTCGTGGCCACCGCCGTCGCTCCCGGCATAGCGCTCGTGGGGATGGCCGGCGCGAGCGTGGCGAACGTCTTCGACGAGCTGCCCGAGTACCTCGAGATCGACCGCACGCACGAGGCCAACACGATCTGGGGGCAGTCCACCGCGCCCGGCAACGTCAACGGCTACGCGGTGATCGCGTCGGTGTACGAGCAGAACCGTCACGCCGTCGCGTTCGACGAGATCTCGCCGTGGGTCATCTCGGCCGCCGTCGACGGCGAAGACCACCGCTTCTTCGAGCACAACGGCGTCGACACCCAGTCGGTCGTGCGCGCTCTCGTCGGAAACTTCCGCTCGCAGGATGTCGACAGCGGCGCCTCGACGATCACGATGCAGCTCGTCAAGAACCTCTTCGTGCAGCAAGCGCTCAACGAGCCCTCGGAGCTGTTGCGAGAGCAGGCCTACGACGAAGCGACCGAGGCATCCTTCGATCGCAAGCTCTCGGAGATGAAGTACGCGATCGGGCTCGAGAAGAGGTATACCAAGCAGGAGATCCTCACCGCGTACCTCAACATCTCGTTCTTCGGCGACAACACCTACGGCATCGAGGCGGCCGCGCAGCGGTACTACAGCGTGCCGGCGACGCAGCTCACGCTCCCGCAGGCCGCGAGCCTCATCGCCATCGTCCAGTACCCCGGCATCCGCGGACTCGACGACCCGGAGAACTTCGAGGCCAACCAGAAGCGTCGCGACGTCATCCTGCACGCGATGTACGACGAGGGCAGCATCACCCACCAGGAGCTCGAGGAGGCGCTCGCGACCCCCGTCGACGCCTCGACGGTGGCGCCGCGCGACATCGGCAGCGGGTGCGTCAACGGCCTCGAGTGGGCCCGATGGTTCTGCGACTACGTCGTCAAGAACGTCGACTCCTTCGAAGCGCTCGGCGCGACCGAGGCCGAGCGCTTCACCAACTGGAGCTACGGAGGCTACGACCTCTACACCACGCTCGACCTCGACATCCAGGGCCCGGCGAATGCGCTCACGACCGGGTGGGTCCCCGCGGGCGAGACAGCGTTCGCGCTCGGCGGCGCCACCGTGTCGGTCGAGGTGGGAACGGGCCGCGTGCTCGCCATGGCGGTCAACAAGACCTTCGACGACCGCTCCGAAGGCGGTGGCCCCGGCACCGGCGCCGTCAACTACGCGACCGACTACGACCACGGCGGCTCGAGCGGCTTCCAGTCCGGGTCCACCTACAAGCTCTTCACCCTCATCGCGTGGTTGCAGGCGGGCAAGAAGCTGTCCGCCGTGGTCGACGGGAGCGCGCGGACGGTCGAGCAGAGCAAGTTCCGCGACACGTGCCCCGACAGCCAGGGGCCGTGGGTCGGGCCCTACCCCTTCAAGAACGACTCGGGCGGCGGCGGCGCGATGAGCGTTCAGTCGGCCACAGCCGCCTCCGTCAACGGCGCGTTCATCTCGATGGCCCTCCAGCTCGACCTGTGCGACATCCGGCGCGCTGCCGAGGCCCTCGGGGTCGAGCGAGCGGACGGCGAGCCGCTCCTGACCAACCCCTCGGGCGTGCTCGGAACCAACGAGGTCACCCCGATCAGCATGGCGGGCGCATACGCCGCGATCGCGGCGGGCGGGGTCGCCTGCACCCCGATCGTCCTCGACCGCGTCACCGGGCCCGAGGGGGACGACCTGCCCGGCCAGAAGAAGCAATGCCACCAGGCGATCGACCCGGCGATCGCGGCGCAGGCCTCGATCGCGCTGCAGGGCGTCATGACCTCGGGCACCGGCTCGTCGTCGAACCCGGACGACGGCATCCCGATCCTCGGCAAGACCGGAACGACCGACGACGCCATCCAGACCTGGATCGTGACGTCCACGACCCGCGTCGCCACCGCGGTGTGGGTCGGCAACAGCGTGGGCGCCTACCCGCTCAACAAGTACGAGTGGTCGGGAGTGCCCGGCAACCTGCTGCGCCACCAGATCATGCGGGCGCTCACGGGCAGCATCGACGCCAAGTACGGCGGCGGTGCGCTGCCCTAGTCAGCAGCGCTGGAGGGTCGCCACCGCCGGACTGAGCGAGGCCGGCCCGCCCAAGAGCACGACCTTCGTCGGCTGCAGCGCCGACATGCCCTTGACGATGGGCTCGGGAATGCACCCGGGAGTGGCGATGTACAAGGGCGCTCCGCGGAACGCCGCCAGCGCGGACCCGGCTAGGGCGTCGGGGAAGTTAGCGCCGGACGCGAGGTAGACCTCGGGGGCGCTCGAGAAGACGCCAGCGTTGATGTTCGCGGCCGCCTCGTAGCGGTCGGCCCCCCCGATGCGCTGCACGGAGAAGCCTTCGTGCGACAGATCGGACATGATGCCCGGGCTCACACTGTTGACCCCACCCGCGATCCTCACACTCGTGACGCCGAGGTCACGAAGAAGTTGCAGCGTTGGGGCGTCCACTCCACCCGCTTGACCGTTGACGAGGATGACCGGAGCATCCAGACTTGCGGCCGCGGCCCCCGCGGTCAGTGCGTCGGGGAAGTTCCATCCCGTCGACAGATACGCGACGCTGGCGCTCTCGAAGGCACCCGACACGATCGTGCGCGAGGCGTCGAAACGGTCGGCGCCCCCCGCCCGTTCGGTGGGAGCGATCGCCGAGAGAGCCGCGAATACCGCAGGGGAGACCGACGCCTCACCTCCCGCAACGACGATCCGCGCCGGCCTCAGCCTCAGGATCTCCGTCCGGGTAGCCGCCGGCAGCCCGCCGGGCTCAGTGAGGAGGAGCGGGCTGCCGTAGCGGGCGGCGGCCGGAACGGCGCTGATGGCATCGGGAAAATTGACTCCCGACGCGACGTAGACCACTGCCACGCCGGGAGCGAAGGCGCTCGCCGAGATCGCAGCGGCGGCGGAGTAGCGGTCGGCCCCCGAGAGGCGGCTCACCGTCGGGCCGCCCGTGAGAGCGGTCGTCGGCGCTGAGGTCTTCGTCGTCGGCAGGTACCCCGAAAGGCGTCCGGTGACGGCGACGGTGATGCGGCGCCCGGCGTCGCTGATGGTGGTCGTGTAGGTCGTCGATGTCGCTCCGGAGATGGCGGTGCCGTCGGAGAACCACTGCCAGCCGAACGTCGTACCGCCGGGCCAGCCGCTCGTGCTCGCCGTGAGGGTGCTGCCCACCGTGGTGCCGCCGGCGATCGTCGGAGCGTTACCCGCGGGGACCCGAGGGCCGGCCGACGCGGCGAAGATCTGAACCCAGTAGTGGCCATACGGCCCGCCGGCCACGTAGGCGACGCCGACTCCGACGTAGTTGGGGTTGAGGATGTTGGCGCGGTGCCCCGCGGAGCCCATCCACGCGGTCATCACGGATTGCGCGCTCGTGTAGCCGGCCGCGATGTTCTCGCCGGAGTTGATCCACCCGGCGCCGCCGATCATGGAGTTGCGCCACTCCGAGGAGCTGTGCAGGAACTGACCGGTCGTCGCGAGGTAGTTCGCCCACTGCCAGGCCGCGTTGTCGAGGGTCGGGTCGGTCATGAGCGGGCCGAGGCCGTTGGCTGCGCGCTGCTGGTTGAGGATCGTGTACACGTCGCCCGCAGGGCCGCTCGCGGCCTGCGCCGGAACGGTGGACCCGACGGCGACGAGCGCCGCGACGAGAACGGCTGCGCTGGCGCGCAGGAATCGGCCGAGCATCCGGACCCCCTTGATCGAGCGCGGTCCCCACCCCGGATCCCGTGCACTGACGGGTCGAGACTACGGGTGTGTTCGCCTCGCTACTAGACGTCATTAAGGGGGACCCTCGTGGGAGGGACACGCCGAGGCCTAGGCTGGCGGCATGCTGACACTGCCCGAGGGCTACGGCGTCCGGCACACGCGTGAGACCGATCATCCCGTCATCGTCGACGCGATCGGGCGCTGGTGGGACACTCCCAACCGCGCGATGCTGGGGCTGCTCATGCCGAGACTGTTCCTGCAGTTCTTCACCCGCACGAGCTGGATCGTCGAGAGCGAGTCGGGCGAGATCGGGGCGTTTCTCATCGCCTTCCGCTCGCAGGACGACCCGTCGATCGCCTACATCCACTTCGTCGGCGTCGACCCCGAACTGCGCCGGGCCGGAATCGCGCGCGGCCTCTACGAGCAGGTCTTCGAGACGATGCGAGGGCTCGGATGCACGGAGATCCGGGCCATCACGGGCCCGTTCAACAAGCGCTCGCAGGCGTTCCACGCGGCCCTGGGGTTCACCCCGCACGGGGACCGCGACATCGACGGTGTGCTCGCGTACCCGGACTACGACGGTCCGGGGGAGCCGCGGGTCGCGTTCACCCGCGCACTCTAGGCGAACGCCCCCGCTAGGGGGATTGTCGCGGATTCGGCGCGCGCCCATACTTGCCGCATGAAGACTCTTCGCGTCACCCTGGTCGCTGCGGCGGCCACCGCCCTTCTCGCCCTCGCGGCGTGCGCGCCGACCCCGGTCATCGCCCCCGTCACGAAGAGCGCCAACGACCTGCAGGGTGCGACCGTCGAGCTCGTCGTCGGGCAGGTGCTCAACATCAACACCGGAGACCTCGCCGTCGACAGCTACACCGCCGAGGTCTCCGACCCGGCCGTCGCCGAGTTCACCCAGGGCCGCGAAGACGGCAGCGCCACCTTCAACCCGGGCTTCACGGCGAAGGCGGAAGGAACCACCGAGGTGACGATGACGAACGAGCAGGGCGGCATCCAGCCGCTCGAGTTCACGATCACCGTCTCGAAGTAGCGCCCACAGAATAGTGCGGCGCCCTCGCCTTTATCGCTAGAGTGACCGCGAAGCTCCACCCTGCCCTGGCCCGCAACCCAGCCCAAGGATGTCCCCGATGACCGCTCGCACCCGCGCTGCCGCCTTCTCGCTCGCCGCCGCATCCGCTCTCGTCCTGGGCGGCGCGGCCGCTCCTGCGTTCGCCGGCAGCCCGTCGGACTTCTGCAGCGGCGACGCCGCCTACGCGAATCCTCACACCGCCGGGGCGTGGTGGATCGAGGTGTGCCCGAACGCGGGCTACATCTATGAGGGGGACACCGCGAACAAGACCGACGCGTTCGACGGCGTCGGCTATCTCACGGCCGTCGGAGCCACGGATGTGCCGCTCATCGCCCCCGCGTCGGCGACGACGGCCGGGTATGTGGGAGACGCGTACGTCGCCTCGTGGACCGACGCCGGGGTCGACCTCGGCGGCGGCACCGTCGTGGATGTCTCGGTCGAGTTCACCCTCGAGGGCAGCTTCGCCCGCTGGAGCATCTCCTCCGTCGAGGCGGGGACGAGCACGCCGGTGAGCATCCCGATCGAGTGGGAGGGCGGTCTCGGCTCGGACGGCGACACCCTGTACTTCGTCGACGGCGACCGGATGATCAGCTACGGCGACGACGACGACCCCGTGCTGATGTGGTCGGCCGAGTCGGACACCTCCACGTTCTTCGACGTCAACGATGGAAGCGACGCGGTCCTGATCGAGGCCGAGGGCGCCGAGACCACGATCACCGTCGGCATGCTCGACTACGACTGCGCGACGCCGAACGCTGACGCCTTCGCTTACGCGCAGACCATCTTCACGACCGTCGAATTCGGTTCGACGCCCGTGGTTCCGGGCACCGACGACTGCGTGGTCGCCCAGCCGATCACCGTCGCGCCGGGTGCCCCGCTCGACGTGGCGCTCGACGTCACGATCACCGGGGTCACCTACCCCGACGGCGGCGACGCGGACTACTGGATCTACGACCCGGCCTTCGATGACGAGGCCGTGATCGAGGTGACGGACTACAACGTTCCCGACACGGCTCCCGGTTTCCGCCTCACGGGCACGGCGCCGACGACGCCCGGCACGTACTGGATCGGCCTCTACCCGTACCCCACCGAGAGCGACATCTACCCGGTCGGCCACCTCGAGGTCATCGTCGCGGCGCCGGCGGGCCCGCAGCTCGCCGCCACGGGCTCGACGACTCCGGTGATCGGCGGGATCGCCGCGGCGGTCGTGCTGGCCGCCGGGGCGGGCATCCTCGTGCTGCGTCGCCGCCAGACGGTCTAGGCAACCCCCTGCCGCTCGCCCGCGCTAGGGCGTACCGTCAGGGCATGAGTCGAATAGCGGCGGTCGCGCCTGCGCTGCCCGCCTACGCCTACTCGCAGGCCGAGATCACCGCCGAACTGGCGCCGATCCTGTCGCCGGGCGGTGACCGCCGGGCAGTTCTGGAACGGATGCACGGCGCATCCGGCATCGCCACGCGGCACACGGCGCTGCCGCTCGAGCGCTACCGCGACCTCGGGTCGTTCCGCGAGACCAACGACCTGTTCATCGAGTGCGCGACCGACCTCGCGGAGCGCGCGCTGCGGGAGGCGCTCGAGTCGGCGGGACTCGAGCCGCCCGATGTCGACTTCGTGATGTTCACGTCGGTCACCGGCATCTCCGCTCCCTCGGTGGATGCCCTGCTCGTGCAGCGCCTCGGGCTGCGCTCCGACGTCAAGCGACTGCCGTCGTTCGGACTCGGCTGCGTCGGGGGAGCCGCCGGACTCGCGCGCGTGCACGACTACCTGGTCGGGCATCCGGGCGAGGTCGGCGTGCTGCTGAGCGTCGAGCTGTGCTCGCTCACCCTGCAGCGCGGCGACGAGTCGGTGGCGAACTTCGTCGCCACGGGACTTTTCGGCGACGGGGCCGCGGCGGTCGTGCTCGTCGGCGACGACCGCGCCGAGCAGGGTGCGCGCATCGTCGCGACGCGGAGCTCCTTCTACCCCGACACGACAGACGTGATCGGCTGGAACGTCGGCGGCACGGGATTCGAGATCGTGCTCACCGCGGGAGTGGCCGACGTCATCGCTCAGCACTTCCCCGCGGAGACGGCGGCGTTCCTGGCCGAGCACGGACTCGGGACCGGGGATGTCGCGGCGTGGGTAGCCCACCCCGGCGGGCCGCGCATCCTGGAGGCCTTCGAGCACGCGCTCGACGTGCCCCACGACGCCTTCGCGCGCAGCTGGGCCACGCTCGACCGGGTCGGCAACCTGTCGTCGTCGGCAGTGCTCCACGTGCTCGCCGACACCCTCGAGGCGGGGGTCTCCGGCCCCGGGCTGGTGTTCGCGCTCGGCCCCGGCGTCAGTGCCGAGTTCGTGCTCCTGGAGCTGCCATGAGCGTCGGGCTGTACATCGCCCTCATCCTCGTGACGGGTGCCGAGCGCATCGTCGAGCTCGTCGTCTCGCGCCGCAACGCCGCCGACGCGTTCGCCCGCGGGGGCCGCGAGTTCGGCCAGGGCCACTTCCCGTTCATGGTCGCCCTGCACACCGGCCTGCTGCTCGCGTGCATCGCTGAGGTGGTGCTGCTCGACCGGCCGTTCATCCCGTGGCTCGGCTGGCCGATGCTCGCGATCGCGCTCGCGTGCCAGGCTGCGCGGTACTGGATCATCGCGTCGCTCGGCCGGCAGTGGAACACGCGCGTGATCGTCGTGCCCGGGGCGGGCCGCGTCGCGGACCGTGGGCTGTACCGGTGGTTCTCGCATCCCAACTACGTCGTCGTCGCGGTCGAGGGCATCGCACTGCCGCTCGTCCACACCGCGTGGATCACGGCGATCGTGTTCACCGTGCTCAACGCGGTGCTGCTGCTGGGGTTCCGCATTCCCACCGAGAACCGGGCGCTGCGCGAGCTGTGAGTCGCGACGCCGATGTGCTCGTAGTGGGCGGCGGGCCGGTGGGCCTCGCTGCCGCGATCGAGGCGCGGCTCGCTGGGCTCTCGGTCGTGGTGCTCGAGCCCCGCGAGGGTCCGGTCGATAAGGCGTGCGGCGAGGGGCTCATGCCGGGCGCGCTGCCGCTCCTCGAGCGGCTCGGCGTCGACCCCGAGGGCGCCCCGCTCGTCGGGGTGAGCTACCGGTCCCGCGGCGTCGTCGCCGATCACCGCTTCGAGGGCGGGCCGGGTCGGGGCGTCCGACGGACAGTGCTGCACGCGGCCCTCGCCGACCGGGCGCGTGCCCTGGGAGTGTCGCTCGTCACCTGCCGGGCCGAGGGCATCGCTCAGGATGCCTCGGGCGTGACCGCCGGGGGACTGCGGGCCGACTGGCTGCTGGCCGCCGACGGGCTGCACTCACCCGCACGCCGCGCCCTCGGGCTGGAGCGGCCCGGGCCGACGGGGCAGCGGCGGTTCGGCATCCGCCAGCACTTCGAGGTCGCGCCGTGGAACGACCACATCGAGGTGCACTGGACGCGGGATGCCGAGGTCTACGTCACCCCGCTCGGCCCCGACCTCGTCGGCGTCGCCGTGCTGGGAGTGCAGGGCGCCGACATCGAGGCCGCGATCGCGAGCACGGTCGGCGAGCGGCTGCGGGATGCCCGTCCCCTGAGCGACCGCCGCGGCGCGGGCCCGTTCGGCCAGCGTGCCGCGCGCGTGCAGCTCGGCCGAGTCCTGCTCGTGGGCGATGCGTCCGGCTACGTCGACGCCATCACGGGGGAGGGCCTCCGGCTCGGGTTCGAGCAGGCCCGGGTCGCGGTTGCCGCCCTGACGGGTGGGCGGCCGTACGAGCGGGAGTGGCGGCGGGTGACGCGCCCGTTCCGGGTGCTCACCCGAGGGCTCGTGGGTGCCGCGTCATCCCCGCTGCGCGGCGGCATCGTGCCGCTCGCCGCCCGGGCGCCTCGCCTCTACGGCGCGGTGGTGGAGCGCCTCGCCCGCTGACCACACCCCCCGTTTCTCAGGATTACCCGTCCACCGGCTGCACTATCCATGCGGCGGGGGCATATTCCTGAGAAACGGGGTTCTGCGGGTGCTACGAGGTCGCGGGCGCCGGGGCATCCGCCGTCCGACGCCCGCGGATCGCGAAGCCGAACGCGGCGGCGATGAAGAACATCAGCACCCCGTACACCGCTCCCGGCAGGCTCATCTCGAAGTTGTTCAGCACGGTCTGCGCGATCACGATCGCGAGCGTGGCGTTGTGGATGCCGATCTCGAACGAGCTCGCGATCGCCTGCTCCCGGCTCACGCGCAGCAGTCGAGGCACGAGGAAGCCGATCGTCAGGCTCAGCAGGCAGAACAGCACGGTCACGCCGGCCAGGGCGACGACGTTCTCGAGGAACACGGCGAGGTTCGAGACGACGGCGCCGACGATCACCACGATGAGGATGATGATCGACGCGATGCGGACGGGCTTGTCCATGCGCTCGGCGAATCGCGGCTTCCACCAGCGGATGAGCATTCCGAGGGCGACGGGTAGCAGCACGATCGCGAACACCTCGAGAGCCTTCGCGAGCTGGATGCCCACCTGCCCGTCGCCGGGCTCGAAGTACGCGATCGACAGGTTGACGATGAGCGGCAGCGTGAAGACGGCGATGATCGAGTTGATCGCGGTGAGCGAGATGTTGAGTGCGATGTCGCCACGGAACAGGTGGGAGTACAGGTTGGCGGTCGTGCCGCCCGGCGAGGCCGCGAGCAGCATCATCCCGACCGCGAGCACGGGTGGCAGCCGGAAGAGCAGCACGAGTCCGAAGCACACCAGCGGAAGCAGCAGGAGCTGGCAGACGAGGGCGATGACGACCGCCTTCGGGTGCTTGGCGATGCGCGTGAAGTCGCGGGGGGTGAGGCTGAGTCCGAGGCCCAGCATGATGATGCCGAGCGCGACGGGCAGTCCGATGGTGGTCAACGCTGATCCCATGACCCCATTCAAGCGTGAGCAGTGCTCGGGACGCTAGACCTCGTCGATGCGCGCCAGCAGAGCTGTGAGGGAATCCCGGATGCCCTCCAGCTCGCTCGCCGGAAGCCCGAGCCTCTCGACCACCCGGCCGGGCACGGCCTCCGCCCGTGCCCGCAGTGCGCGTCCCTCGGCGGTGAGGGACACGTCGAGCGCGCGCTCGTCGGTAGCGTTGCGAGTGCGCGAGACGAGCCCCGCCTCCTCCAGTCGTTTGAGCAGCGGAGAGAGGGTGGCGGGTTCGAGGTAGAGGGTCTCGGCCAGGTCTCGCACGGTGCGCGGGCTGCGCTCCCAGAGCGCGAGCATGACGAGGTACTGCGGGTGGGTGAGCCCGAGCGGCTCGAGCACCGGGCGGTAGAGCCCGATCACGGCGCGGGAGGCGGCGGCGAGGGCGAAGCACACCTGTCGGTCGAGGGCGAGAGGGTCGACATCCGTCATTTAATTAGTATACTAACTATTCGTGTCCTCCGTATCCGACAAGACTGTCAAGCAGGCGTGGTGGCAGAAGCTCAACCGCGCACTGTTCCCCTACATGGGCCCCGCCCAGCTCGGGCCGTTCGACCAGGAGCCGCTTCCTCCCACCGCCCAGAAGCCGTGCCCCCTGTGCGGTCAGGCGATGGAGTTGCACACGTTCGTCCGCTCGCAGGACCGCGCCTCCACGCGGATGACCTGCCCCTAACCGAGCAGCAGCGGCAGCAGCTCGGCGGGCGAGCCGACCGTCGCGATCGCGCCCCCCTGCTCGCCCTCGTGGCCGTAGCCCCACTCCACGAAGATCGCGGGGATGCCGTTCGCCTCGGCCCCCTCGATGTCGTAGTCGCGGTCGCCCACCATGATGGGGCGCGAGACATCCGCCCCGATCATCCGGAACCGGGTCAACGCCTCGGCGATGACGTCCTTCTTCGCTGACCGGATCTCGTCGATCGACGCGCCCGACAGCACCCGGAAGTACTGCGTGAGGTTTCCGTGGTCGAGGATCACGGATGCCGGGAACTCCGGCTTCGACGTGGCGAGCGCGAGCGGCACCCCCGACTCGTGGATCGCGCGCAGCACCGGGGCGATGCCCTCGAAGATCGGGCTCGATTTGCTGCCCTTCGCGAGGTAGTGGTCGCGGTAGATCGCGAGAGCGACGGCCGACTCCTCGGGAGTCATGCCCGCCCGATCGCGGAAGGCGTCGAGGATCGGCGGGCCCACCCAGAGCCGCAGCTCCTCCGGGCTCGGGACCGGGCGTCCGAGCTCCTCGAAGACGTGCGCGAGCGACTCGGTGATGCCGGGCGCGGAGTCGGCGATCGTGCCGTCGAGGTCGAACAGGATGCACGTGTAGGGGCTCGTCATAGCCCTTGAGAGCCTACGCGCCCGCGCTGTTAGGGTGATGCGGATGCACGGGAGCGATGTGAACGGGGGATCGACGGTGCCGCCGTCCCCGCATCCGCTCGCCGCGATCCTCCGGGACGCGGCCGACGGGCGCTTCCCCGCTGCCGACGGCACGGTCGACGTGCTGCCCCCGGACGCCGACGGCACGCGCGCGATCGTCGCGTTCACCGGTCACGCGGTAGTCCTGACGGATGCCTCGGCCGAGGACGTCGCGGAGCGCGCCCCCGACGGCGGCTTCGGGTCCTCCCTCGCGCCCGACGTTCAGGCCTGGGTGGCGGGCTCCTCGCACGTGCCCGGGACTCTCGACGCGGTGCTCGTCGCCCGCGGCCTCGGCGGGGGTGACGCGCAGCCGACGCGGCAGCACGACGGGCATCCGCGCGTCGCCCGCGCCCGGCAGCACCGACGGGATGTCTCGGTCTTCGCCGACAGGCACGGCGTCGTCGTCCTCGGCACGGGTCTCGTCGGCCGCCGCGAGCTCTCCGTCGAGCTCTTCGACCCCGATTCGGCCCCCTCGGGAGCCGGACGGCGGCTCCTCGCGCTCGGCCTCGAGCAGGTTCCCGCAGGGGAACCGGTGTGGGCTCAAGTGAGCCCTGGCAACGCGAGGTCGTTGCGCGCGTTCCTCGCGGCGGGGTTCGTGCCGGTGGGCTCCGAGGTGCTGATCTGGCCGCGGATCCGGCTGGCGCCGGGCGTTCAGCGGGTATCGCGCTTCAACGTCTGCTGACGAGCGCCTCAGAAGAGGCGCGAGTGCGAGTCGTCCAGGCCGCGCATCTCGTCGTAGTCGAGAACGACGCAGCGGATTCCTCGGTCGTGAGCGAGGGTGCGGGCCTGCGGCTTGATCTCCTGGGCGGCGAAGACGCCGGAGACGGGGGCGAGCAGGGGGTCGCGATTCATGAGCTCGAGGTAGCGGGTGAGCTGCTCGACCCCGTCGATGTCGCCGCGGCGCTTGATCTCCACCGCGACGCTCGCGCCGGCGGCGTCGGTCGCGAGGATGTCGACCGGCCCGATGGCCGTCATGTACTCGCGCCGCACGAGCCGGTAGCCGTCGCCGAGGAGCTCGATCTGCTCCGCGAGAAGCTTCTGCAGGTGCGCCTCGACCCCGTCCTTCTGGAGCCCCGGGTCGTGGCCGAGCGCGTGGGACGAGTCGTGCAGGATCTCGTGGATGGAGATCACCAGCAGGTCGGCGGTCTTCGCGTGCGCGACCTTCCAGACCTCGGTGACGCCGGCCTCGGTCTGCTCCTCGTCGGGCTCGACCGTCGACAGCACGCACGGCGGGCTCATCCAGTTGAGCGGCTTGTAGCTGAGCGAATCGGAGTGGACGAGCACCGAGCCATCCGCCTTCACCAGCAGCAGCCGCGTCGCGAGCGGGAGGTGCGCGCTCAACCGCCCCGCGTAGTCGACGGAGCAGCGGGCGATGACGAGACGCATCCTTCTACGCTACCGCCGTCGCCGGGTGGCGAGTTTCGCCCCTCGAGGCGCCCCACAGCGCCTTCCGAAGGGGCGGAACTCGCCACTCACGGCATTACGGCGCCGTCGCCCCGGGGTCGGCGAAGGTGTCGGTCTCGGGCTCGGCGCGCGCCGTGCGCTCGGGCTCCCGCGCCGCGTACGACACGAGCGCGCCGATCGCGCACAGCACGAGCACGACGAGGAGGCCGTTCAGGATGCCCAGCCCCTCGCCGAGGAAGCCGATGACCGGGGGTCCCGCCAAGAAAGCGAGGTAGCCGATCGTCGCGACCGCGCTCACGCGAGCGGCGGCGGTGCGCGGGTCGTCGGCCGCGGCCGACATGCCGATCGGGAAGCCGAGCGCCGCGCCGAGGCCCCACGCGACAGCACCGGCGGTCGCGACCCACGGGTTCGGCACGAAGATCATGACGAGCAGTCCCGCGGCGGCCAGGACGAAGGATGCCCGCAGCACCGGCACCCGTCCGAACCGGTTGAGCAGCACGACGCCCCCGAGGCGACCCGCCGTCATCGCGGTGACGAACACGCCGAACACGAGCGCGCCGGTGGCGTTGTCGACGTGGTGCCCGTCGACCATGGCGAGGGCGAGCCAGTCGTTCGCCGACCCCTCCGCGAAGGCGGCCGCGAGCACGATGAGGCCGATGAGCACGGTGCGGGGGTCGCGCCAGATGCCGAGGCGGTCGCGCCAGGTCTGGTGCGAGGCATCCTCGACGGGCTCTCCGTCGGCACCGACGTGCTCGCTCTGCAGCCGCGGGTAGGCGATGAGCGTGCCGACGACCATCACGACGGCGAGGATGCCGAGGTGGGCGGCGATCGGCAGTCCGACGAACTCGGCGAGGGCGCCGAGGCCAGCACCGATCATCGTGCCGAAGCTGAAGAAGGCGTGGAAGATCGGCATGATCGCCTTGCCGAGCGCGCGCTCGTTCGCGGCGCCCGAGACGTTCATCGCGACGTCGGTGATGCCGGAGGAGAAGCCGAAGACGAGCAGGCCCGCGAACGTGACGCCGAACACGGGACCGAACGTGGCGCCGACGCCGGCGAGCGCGAGGCCGGCAGCGCACACGCTCATGGCGACGAGGATCGTGCGGCGCGCGCCCAGTCGGGCGACGATGTGGCTGGACAGCAGCAGGCCGACGATGGAGCCGGCGGCGATGCCGAAGATCAGGATGCCCACCTGGTCGATGCGGATGTCGAGCGAGTCTCGCACGGCGGGCAGCCGCGACACCCACGTCGCGAGCGCGAGCCCGGGGAGGGCGAAGATGAGGAAAACGGCGTTGCGCCAGGCCTTCGTCTGGGTGGTGGTGAGCTGGGTGGTCATGGTTCCTCGGCGACTATCGAATCGATTCGACCGAATCGATTCGACTAAGCTACCAAGCCATGACGACCGCGGCAACCCAGCGACCCACCCTCGCCGCCGTCGCGGCGCGGGCAGGGGTGTCGGCGTCGACGGCGTCGCTCGCCTTCAGCGGCGCCGGACCCGTCTCCGAGGCCACCCGCGCCCGCGTGCTCGCCGCCGCCGAGGAGCTCGGCTACGCCGGCCCCGACCCGCGCGCGCAGTCGCTGCGCAAGGGGCGCTCGGGCATCATCGGCGTCGTCATGGAGGACCGACTCCAGTACGCGTTCAGCGACCCCGTCAACGTCGCCGTGCTGGAGGGCGTCGCCGACGAGCTCGGCCCCGCGGGCTTCGCCCTGCTGCTGCTCACCGACACCGCCGAGTCGGTGGCCGGCATTGCGCTCGCCCCCATGGACGGTGTCATCCTCATCGGCTGCAGCCGCGACCTCGACGTGCCGGTGACGGCGTTCCGCCAGCGCGGAATCGCGATCGTCGCCATCGAGGCGGAGCCGCTCGAGGGCGTCGTGCACATCGACCTCGACAATCGGGAGGCGACCGCAGCGGGCGCGCGCCACTTGCGCGAGCTCGGGCATGAGCGGGTCGGTCTCGTCACCCTTCCCCTCGGCTCGGCACACGAGACCCAGCCGCTGTCGGACGGGCTCATCGAGGGCAGCAACGTGCACACGACGATCCAGCGCATCCGCGGCGCTCGCGACGTCTTCCCCGACGCGCCGGGCGTGGTAGCCGCGGGCTTCTCCGCCGAGGAAGGGCTCGCCGCAGGCCGTGACCTGCTCGCGTCGCATCCCGAGATCACCGCCGTCATCGCCCAGAGCGACCTGCTCGCGCTGGGGGTGATCCGTGCGGCCGAGGAGGCCGGGATGCGGGTGCCGAACGACCTCAGCGTGCTCGGTTTCGACGGCATCCGCCTCGACGGCACCACCCACCACGATCTGACGACGCTCGTGCAGCCCTCCGTGGAGAAGGGTCGCGCCGCGGGGCGTGCCGCCGTCGCGCTCGTCGAGGGCGGGGATGCCCGGGGCGAGTCCTTCTCCAGCGAATTGCACCTCGGCTCGACGACGGCTCCGCCGCGCGCCTGACGGGCGGCGGCCCCTTCTGCTCGTTTCTCCGAGGTAACAGATGCCCGGCACCACCCAGCGGCACGCCCGATTCGTGAGTATGAGTACCGGAACCTGACAACTACGTATCACTCGCCGGGGCGCTTCACCACAGCCCCTCGAGAGGTCACCCACCTGTTCCTAGAGTGTGCAACCAATCGCCCCCGCCCCGGGGGCGCGAAGAGGAAGTGCACCGATGCCACGTCACCCCCTCGGGGTGCGGGCCCTAGTGGCTTCACTGGCCTGTATCGCAGTGACCCTGAGCCTGCTGACCTCCCCCACTACCCCCGCCGCCAGCGCCGACTCTCCCCTGCAGTCGGTCGATCCGAATGGCGATATTCCCTGCCTCGAGGCGACACCTGCAGTCTTCAAGGCGCTCGACTGCAAGGGCAATGTGATCAATCGCTATTCGCTGCCCGATTCGGTCGTCCCGCCCCGATTCGGCAGCAACGTGACGCCAAACTGCCAGCCGACCAGGCCGATGCCGATCGTCTCCGTCTTCGGCGGTGTCGAGATGGGGGTCGGGACCTCGACGTCGAAGACGAAGGGAAGCGCGGAGGAGCACACCAAGGGATTCGCCATCACGTTCAGTGTTGACAACAAGCCGGGCGGAGTTGGCGGAGGAGTTGCGGTGACCTTCAACTACGCCAACACGCAAGTCACGTCGTACTCCGAGACCGAGGAACGAGCACTCACGAGCAACTACTCCGTCCGGGAGACGCAGCAGATGTCCGTTCCGCCCTATCACTGGGGCTTCCTGGCCTTCAAGCCGCAGTACTCGGTGACAGAGGTGCTCTGGACGTGGAAGGAGCCCTCCCTTCTCGCCGTCGACAGCACGGCGCGAGCGTCCGGAGTGCAATACCTCCAGATCCCGAAAGAGCGGGAGGGGAACGTGTACCAGCCCAACTCACCGCTCGTGCCGCAAGGAACCTGGATCCCGGTCTCGATTCCGATGACCCCCGCGGAGATCGATGTGTGTGCTTCGGGCAAGATCCCCGTGGCGCCCGACCAGCTCAGTAGCAACAGCCTCCTGGCGCCCGGAGGCGTTCAGTCCCTGGTTGGCCTCCCGGTGGTTGCCGAGTCCGCTCCCGTTCAGAGTCCAGTACTCCGGGATCACGTCGGGACGCCGAAGCGGCTCATCGACAATCCTGCACTGGCGACCGGGTACGACCCCCAGAAGGGCACCGTCACTCTCGGCGCGGTCGAAGCGAAGTCGATGCAGCTGACCGGCACCAGTCAAATCGCGTACTTCGTTGGAGACAACTGCTCGCGCTTCCGAGCCCGCATCGGGTACGGAGCGAACATGCTGGTCGCCAAGAACGGAGTCTCCCGGGACGAGTTCTCGGTCTCCGTCGGTCGCGGGGTGGATGGGTCGATCGCCACAAGCCAGACTCTCCTGAGCCAGGTGGTACCGGCTGCTGCCCCCGACCGGCCCTCTACGCGATCGGAGCTGCAGAGCGAGATCGACGTGGCTCTGCCCGCAGGGTCTGAGTTCCTGATCCTCACGGTCACGGCGACGCCGGGCAGCCGCGCCACGTCGTCGAGCGCGCTGCCCGGGGTCATCCTCGCCAATCCGACGCTCGAGTGCTCAACCACCTCCGACACCTACAGCTCGCTCCTGACGAGCTTCTACCAGGACCCGGTGGAGACGGTGACCGCCGACATGGCGGGCACGGATGCTGAAATCGCTGCCGATCCCGTCCGCTACCTCAAGCCGACATCGGTGACCAACGGTCCCACGTGCCAGAACCAGCAGGGACCGTCAGGCGAGAAGCTGCCGCTTCCGCGCCTCAATGTGGCGTGCTCGGATCGACCGTTGAACATTGCCGGCACGCAGTACGACAGCGGCGTGGGGGTGCACGCCGACTCGACAGTGACGTGGGATGTCCCGGCAAACTGCTACGCCGTCAAGTTCGGTGTCGGCTACGACTCGTACTTCGACAGCTATCGCGATCCGTGGGGACGAATCATCCGCGGCACTCAACGGGTGGCGGCGTCCATCGCGCCTTACGGCGACAATCACACGCTCGGCGCGCCGACGTCAGTTGGCCCGCAGATTACCCTCTACGGGGACGGAAGCAGCGGCGTCCAATGGTTTGAATCGAAGGCTCTGGGCTCCGGCCCGCGGCAGTTGACGATCTCGATCACGAGCGATCAGGGCATCAACTACCAAGCACTCGTCAACATTGTGAACCCCACGCTCACGTGCGTGCACCAGGGGTCCACGATCGCGACTCTCTCCCCGCCGCGGCCATCGCGCATCCAGGGCCTGGTCGAGGTGGCGAATGCGGACTGGCTGCGGTCCAGTGGATTCTGGGGTCCGGTGGAGAAGAACCAGTCCAATGGCGAGAAACCCGAGGGGGATGGTCGTCCAGTCACGGCCGACCCGGGCAAGCCGGCGATGGCTGTTGGCGGCGTGTCGGGCTGGTCGTCGGGTATCGGGATGGTTCCACCGCCGTGGAAGCAGGGTGAGGCGCAAGTCGAAGTGTCCACGCTCGGCGGGGCGTGCACCAGCTTCTCGGCCTGGGTGGGCATCGACGACGAGATGGGACGGTGGGGCAGCGCCCAGTTCATCGTCTACGCCGACGGAAAGCCTGTTGCGACCAGCCCGGTGATGCGAGGAGGCAATGCTCCTTACTTCCTGTCGGCGGACATCACGGGCGCGGTTCACGTCATGCTCGCCGTCAACAATGGCGGGGACAATCAAGACGCTGATCATGCCGACTGGCTCGAGCCGCGGCTGTTCTGCGAGAAGCAGGTCACGGCGCTCACCGAGTTCGCCGTCTCGGCGATGAACTGGGAGGGCCCCGGCGTCAGCTACTGGGGACCGGTGGAGCGCAACATGAGCCTCGGCGAACAGCCCGCAGGCGACGGTCGACCCATCTCGCTCGGCGCGATGACCGGGTGGAAGACGGGGCTCGGTATGGCACCCGGTGGGGGACCAGGCCAGGATGCCTCGGTCACGATCCCGACAGGCGGTTCCTGCGAGGCTGTGACGGCCTGGGTTGGCGTCGATGACGAGGTTCGTGAGAACTGGGACAACTGGCGGGGCTCCGTCGTGTTCCAGATCTGGGCGGACGACACCCTGGTGGCGACCTCGACACGACTCGTCAGTGGCGATCAGCCGCAGTTCCTCTCCGGGATCGTCACGGGCGCCCAGAGGGTGCGGCTGGTGGCGACGAACGCCGGCGACGGTAATGCCTGGGACCACGCCGACTGGGCTGACCCGACGCTGTACTGCCGCTAGCGGACGGAAGGGAGTACCGGGCGCTGTTCCTCGGGCAGCGCCCGGTACTCCCGCGGGGTCATCCCGACGACCGCGCGGAACTGGCGGTTGAAGTTGGCGAGGTTGCGGTAGCCGACCGCGGAGCCGATCGTCGCCACCGGGCTCGTGGTGGTGGCGAGCAGTCGGCAGGCGTTCGCGATGCGGAGCCGTCGCACGAGGTCGGTGAAGGTGTGGCCGCTCGCGCGCTTGAAGTACCGCGAGAACGTCGGCTCCGACATGCGGGAGAGCTGGGCGGCCTCCGCCATGCTCACGTCGCCGGCGAAGTTCTCCAGGATGTACTGCAGCCCGGCCTCAGCGGCCGCGCCATCCCGAACCGTTTCGATGGCCGGGAACTGCTCGATCGTGAGGTATTCGAGGTCGTGGTCGGGCGCCTCCGCGAGCACCGACAGCAGGGAGAAGAAGTGGGCGAGCCGATGGCTGCCGGATGACGAGCCCACCGCCTCGATCTCGGCCGCGGCGAGCCGCGCGGTGCGCCCTCCGAACACGATGCCCCGGCGTGATGCCGAGAGGATCGTCAGAGCATCCGAGGCCTCGGGCAGCAGTGCGACGCACCGGTCGATCCAGCCCTGGTCGAATTGGATGACGGCGTCGCGCCGCGCGATGACCTCGCCGGGGGCGACGTCGCTCATCCAATCGTGCGGGAGCTCGGGACCGATGAGAGCGACGTGCCCCGCGGAGAACTCGCCGACGTGGTCGCCGATGAGGTAGCTCCCCGACCCCCGACGGATCAGGTGGATCTCGTACTCCGGGTGATAGCGCCATCGGGAGTACGCGCTCGGGTAGTCGTGCTCGATGTAGCGGATGGACTCCCCGGGCGTCCGGGGGGTCAACTCGCGGATCGGGCCGCTGCGGGGGCTCCGTGCAAGGGTGGCGAACGGGAGCGAGGCGTGTGCTTGTGGCATGGCACCGGCACCCTATCCGGCGGAGAGAGGCCGAGCCGGTCCGGGGCGACGTCTGTGGATAAGTCGTCTGGCCGATTTCGCGCGCTGTATCTTCGCCCCATGTCCGCCAAGTGGGGGACACCGGCGACCGCACGCCAGCACGATTACCCGATAGTGCGGAGGACGCGGTGCACCACTGTTCCCTGTTCGATGACTCGGAGCCCGGCGAGCGGCGCCAGGCGCTGCAGGTCGAGCTCGAGGCCGTTCCCGAGCTCTGGCGCGCCACCCTTGCCGTGCCGGGGGAGGGCCACCTGCTGCGCTCCCCGGGACAGCGGATGCTCGTGCTCGGCGCGGGGCCCCTCGTGCACGTCGCGCGCGCCTTCGCCGACCTCCGCGAGGTGCACCAGCACGGTCCGACGGACGCGCAGCAGGCAGGCGACCCCCGTATCTGGCGCGACTGGGACCACGTGGTCGCGATCTCCCGCGACGGCGCCGAGCCGGAGCTGCTCCACGCCCTGCGGCACCTGCCGCCCCGAGTCCGCCGCACCGCCGTGACGACCGGCGAGCATTCCCGAGTGGCTCCGCTCGTCGACGACGTCGTCGCGATCGCGGCGACGGGAGGCATCGTCTCCTTCGAGTCGGCGACCCTGGTGCGAGTGCGGCAGGCGCTCGGCGCCGACCTGACGGCGCTGCCCGCGCTCGCCGCATCCGTGCTCGCCGGCGACGTGCCCGTGACCGCCCCCGGCGTCGACCACCTCCTCGTCGTCGGCAGCGGATGGACGGCCGCGCTCGCGGCGCGCGCTGCCCAGTCGGTCGCGGCCGTCGCCGGCTTCCGTGCCGAGGCCTACACCCAGCGCGACGTGCGCCACGGGGCGGCGCAGCACGCGGGCGCGTCGACGCTCGTGTGGTTCCTCGGAGCGACGCCTCCCGAACTGGTCGACGCGGTTCCGAAGGGCGCGGTGATCGTCGCGAGCGGCCGCGACCCCCTCATCGACTACCTCGAGCTGCAGCGCTTGGCCGTCCAGGCCCGGGCAGGCGAGCCTCCGCCCCTGCGTCGTCGGGACCTCGCCTCTAGGCTGGTTGCATGAGCGACAGCCCCCTCACGTCCGGCATCCACCTCGACGAGCTCGAGCCGAGCATCCGCCCTCAGGACGACCTGTTCCGCCACGTCAACTCGCGCTGGATCGAGCGAACCGAGATCCCGAGCGACAAGGCCCGCTACGGCTCCTTCTACCTCCTCGCGGAGGAGGCCGAGAAGGCGGTGCGCGACATCATCATGGAGTCGCAGTCGGCGGACCCGGGAACGGAGGCGCGCAAGGTCGGCGACCTGTACGCGAGCTTCATGGACGAGGCCCGCATCCAGGCGCTCGGCTCCGAGCCCATCCAGCCGCTCCTCGCCGAGGTCGCGAAGGTCGACTCCATCCCGTCGCTCCTGGCGACGCTCGGCCGCCTCGAGCGCGGCGGGTCCACCGGCGTCTTCCAGGTCTTCGTCGACAACGATCCGGGCCAGCCGGAGCGCTACCTCGTCTTCCTCGAGCAGGGCGGCATCGGCCTGCCGGACGAGTCGTACTTCCGCGAGGAGAAGTTCGCCTCGATCCGCGCGGAGTACGCGGTGTTCCTCGAGCGGATGCTCTCACTCGCCGGCCTCGACGATGCCGCGGCACGGGCATCCCGCATCGTCGCCCTGGAGACCGAGATCGCGAGCCACCACTGGGACAACGTCGCGAGCCGCGACTCTGAGAAGACCTACAACCCGATGCTGTGGGACGCCGCGAACGCGCTCGTCGGCGAGGTCGACATGGATGTCTGGCTCAACGCCCTCGGCGTGCCCGAGCACTCCTTCGACGAGGTCGTCGTCCGCCAGCCGAGCTTCATGCAGGGCCTGGAGTCGACGCTGCGGGAGGAGAACCTGGATGCCTGGCGCGACTGGCTCGCGTGGCAGGTCATCCGCTCCAACGCGGCGTACCTGAGCAAGGACTTCGTGGAGACCAACTTCGGCTTCTACGGCCGCACCCTCACCGGCACCCCGGAGCTGCGGGCTCGGTGGAAGCGCGGCGTCTCGCTCGTGGAGGGGGCGCTCGGCGAGGCCGTCGGCCGCATCTACGTCGAGCGCCACTTCCCGGCGTCGGCGAAGGAGGCGATGGACGTGCTCGTCGCGAACCTCGTCGAGGCGTACCGCCAGAGCATCCTCACCCTCGACTGGATGGGGCCGGAGACCCGCGAGCGGGCGATCGACAAGCTCGAGAAGTTCACTCCGAAGATCGGCTTCCCGTCGAAGTGGCGCGACTACTCGAGCCTGACGATCGACGCCGCCGACCTCATCGGCAATGTGCGCGCGACCAACGAGTTCGAGTTCCAGCGCGAGCTCGGCAAGATCGGCAAGCCGCTCGACCGCGACGAATGGTTCATGACGCCGCAGACGATCAACGCCTACTACAACCCGGGCTTCAACGAGATCGTGTTCCCGGCGGCGATCCTGCAGTTCCCCTTCTTCGACGAGACCCGGGATGCCGCGGCGAACTACGGTGCCATCGGCGCGGTCATCGGGCACGAGATCGGTCACGGCTTCGACGATCAGGGTTCGAAGTACGACGGCGACGGCCGCCTCACCGACTGGTGGACGCCGGAGGACCGGGCCGCGTTCGAGGAGCGCACGTCGGCGCTCATCGAGCAGTACAACGCGCTCGCCCCGAAGCAGGTTCCCGACCACCACGTCAACGGCGCGCTCACGATCGGCGAGAACATCGGCGACCTCGGGGGCCTCGGCATCGCGTGGAAGGCGTACCTGATCTCGCTCGGCGGGCAGGAGCCGCCCGTCATCGACGGGCTCACCGGGGCGGAGCGGTTCTTCCTGTCGTGGGCTCAGGCGTGGCAGCTCAAGGCGCGCGACGAGGAGGTCATCCGGCTGCTGTCGATCGACCCGCACTCGCCGAACGAGTTCCGCTGCAACCAGATCGTTCGCAATATCGACGAGTTCTATGGCACCTTTGGTGTGACCGAATCCGATGCTCTCTGGTTGGACCCGAAGGACCGCGTCACTATTTGGTAGAGATCGCCCGCACTCGCGAACGCTGGGAGCGCGTGCGCACGCCTCGAGCGGCGCGCCACTCCGGGGCCGGAGACGCCGAGAACTTCTCCGGCACCTTCGCCGCGCTCGGGCGCATCGCCTACGAGGGCGCCCGCGTCTCCGCGAGCGCGGTCGACATCAACTCGGGCCGGACGCTCCTCGCGATCGACGACCGCATCGTGCTCCCGACGGCGAGCATCGGCAAGATCCTGCTGCTCATCGAGGTGTCGGCTCGGCTCACCTCCCGGGATTTCTCCGGCTACGGCATCCTCGACAAGACGGCGCGCGACGCGGTCGGCGACTCGGGCATCTGGCAGCACCTGCAGGCGCCGTCGCTGCCCGTCGCCGACCTTGCCGCGCTCGTCGGCGGCACGAGCGACAACCTCGCCACCAACGTGCTGCTGCGGCAGGTGGGCCTCGCCGCGGTGCGGGCGCGCACCGAGTCGCTCGGCCTCGCGAGGACGGCCCTGCTCGATCTGGTGCGCGACAGCCGCGGTCCGGATGATGCGCCCCAGCTCTCGGTCGGCTCGACCGCCGAGCTCAGCTGGCTGTTCGCCGCCCTCGCGCGCAACGAGATCGTGGACCCGCTCACGAGCCAGCGCGTGATGGGGTGGCTGTCGCTCAACAGCGACCTGTCGATGGTCGCGAGCGCGTTCGGACTCGACCCCTTATCGCACCGCGGCACCGACCACGGCACCCTGCTCGTCAACAAGACGGGGACCGATGTCGGGGTGCGCGCCGAGGCGGGTGCCCTGCGAGGCACCTCCCGCGCGGTCTCGTACGCGGTCTCCGTGCAGTTCAACGACGACGGGCTGCCTGCGCGCTTGCGGGTGCTGGAGGCGATGCGCACCGTCGGCCTCGACCTCCTCGAGTACGTGCACTGACCCGGCCCGCCGCCGCCGCGGGAGCTCCGCCCGCCGCTCCCCCCTCCGCAGCCCGACCGTTCCCGTCCCGTCCCGCCCCCTTTCCGAAACGACGGAGGTCCGGCGGATGCCACGCGGCCCCGCCGCGGGATGACGCGGCTCCGGGCATCCGACCCCGCCGCACCTCCGTCGTTTCGGAGGCGTGCACAGCTCCCCGGTATATCGAGTAAAGAACAACATTCACCAAGCTCTTGTCCGCCGTTTGGGGGACTGGTATCGTGACGCCGTCACCAGAGCGATCGGCCCCCGAACCGTCGCTATCCCGACTGGTGAGAAGAAGAAGGTGATACCCCCCAGCCCGGGGCGGACCCGAAAGCCGCCTCCGAGCATCCCCCGTAAAACAGTCGCGCAACCCGAAGCGCGGCCGCACCACCGCTTACCCGAGCCCCGCGACCGCAGTCGTTTCATCCTGCGCGCCTGCCTACCCGAAAGCAGACGCTAACCATGTTCAAGAAAGCCCTGGCCGGTCTCGCGACCGTGGCCCTGGCGCTCGGGATGGTCGCCCTCACC
Organism: Antiquaquibacter soli; assembly: GCF_030580675.1. Lineage (GTDB taxonomy): Bacteria > Actinomycetota > Actinomycetes > Actinomycetales > Microbacteriaceae > Rhodoglobus > Rhodoglobus soli. The sequence goes on from NZ_JAUQUB010000006.1 coordinate 77,124, forward strand.
GCGACCTCCGCGAGCGCCCATCACAACGACATCGTCCCGACGATCTCCTGTACGGACGACTATCAGTTCCAGGTCGACTGGGCGGTCTCGAACTCCGAGTCGCTCACCGAGACCATTACTGCCTCGAGCGACACCGCCCTCGTCCCTGTCGGCACGACCTTCGGCAACAAGGAGACCAAGGTCTTCACCGAATACTTCGCCACCCCCACCGCGAAGACGCTGACGCTGTCGGCGAAGTGGTCGAACAACAACACCAACACCAGCAGCGGGTCGATCAAGAAGAACAGCTTCCCGAACTGCGAGCCCAACCACGTGCCCGTCACGATCTGCCACGCCACGCCCCCGGACACGGCGGCCAACGGCTGGGAGGAGATCACGATCGACGACGACGCGATCGTCAAGAGCGGCCACAACGAGCAGCACAACGCGGACATCATCCCCGCGTTCGACTACTGGGAGAGCGTCGACGGCGTGTGGACGCTCAAGCACTTCGACGGCAAGAACCTGGGGACGAGCTTCTCCGGCATCCCCGGGTCGGACATCCTCGCAGCGGGATGCTCGTACACGACGACCCCCGCGATCCCGACGTTCTCCGGCCCCGTGTGCGACGCCCCCGGCGTGGTCGGCGACGGCAGCTACATCATCCCCAGCACCACGGGGGTGCGCTACGAGGTGAGCATCAACGGTGCCACCGCGGAGACCACTGCCGCAGGCACTTACTACGAGCCCGTCGGCACGACGATCGAGGTGTGGGCGTACGGCGATCCCGACTGGGTGGGCGTGAACGAGCCGACCTACTGGTCGTACACCGTTCCTGAGCGCGAGGACGACTGTATCTACGAGGCGACCCCGGTCGCCCCGACCGTGACCCCGATCGAGGAGTGCGACCAGTACGGCTCGGTCGTTCCTCAGCAGACCGAGGGCGTCGTCTACGAGTTCGTGCAGGGCGACGGCACCGAGGGCTACTGGCAGATCAAGGCCACCCCGGCGAACGGCTACAAGTTCGACGGCGACCAGGTGGTGTACTTCGACGGCAACGTGGGCGAGTACACCGAGTGCGTCACCCCGGTCGAGCCTGACTTCGTCGACTCCGAGTGCACCGGCCCCGGAACGCAGAGCGGCGGCTCGTACACGATCCCCGAGACCGAGGGCGTGCTCTACGAGGTGAAGATCGGTGACGAGCCGTGGGTGGAGGCGACCGCGGGCGACTACCCCGTGACCGTGTACCCGACGACCGTCCAGGTGCGGGCCTCCGCTGAGGACGGCTTCGAGCTCGTCGGCTACGACGAGCCGTGGAGCCACACCTTCCAGAGCGCCGGCGAGTGCCTGACGAAGGCGAGCCCGGTCGAGCCCGAGGTCGTCTCGATCACCGAGTGCGGCGAGTACGGCTCGGTCACCCCGGCCGAGACGCTGGGCGTGGTCTACACGCTCACCGCGGGCGACGGGAAGTCGGGCGCGTGGGAGATCACCGCGACTCCGGCGGAGGGCTACTACTTCGAGGGCGAGCAGGAGGTCGTGTACTCCGGCAACCTCGGTGTCTACACCGAGTGCGCCACGGCGGCCGACGTGACGTTCGCGAACGAGGAGTGCGTGCCCTTCGTGCAGGATGACGCGAGCGAGATCACTCCCGCCATCGTCGGCGACCTCGTCGAGGGCATGTTCGAGATCCCCGCGACCGAGGGCGTGCAGTACACCGTCAGCATCAACGGCGGCGACTTCGAGGACTACGAGGCGGGCAGCTACCCGGCCGAGAACGGCGACGTGGTCGTCGTTCAGGCCCACGCCAAGCCCGGTTTCACCCTCGAGGGCACGACCGAGTGGGAGCACACCTTCGTCCCGTACGAGGGCGAGTGCGACCCGCCCACCCTCGGTGAGGTCTTCCCGGCCGCATCCGCGACCAACCAGACCTGCACCGCGGCTGGCACGATCGTGCTGAAGCCGACCGAGCACGTCATCTACTCCATCGACGGGGTCGAGGTCGCGCAGGGCACCATCACCAAGTCGGCGGGCACCTACACGGTCACCGCGAAGACCGACTCGCCCCTCTGGGGTATCTTCGGCCCCACCGAGTGGGTGCTGACGATCACCGGAGCGGCCGGGCCGTGCGGTTCGAACGGGACGGGCCTCCTGGCCTCGACCGGCTCGTACCTGCCGATCATCGGCCTGTCGGCTGCGGCCGGCCTGGTCGTGATGGGCGGAGTCCTCCTGATCATGCGGCGCCGGACGGCGGCCGAGTAGGTCAGGACAACCAGACGGGAGCCCCGGCGCCGGGTAGCGTCGGGGCTCCTCCTGTTAAGTCGCAGACAGACCGTTCCGCACCCCCCGAATGGGGAGACTTGTCCCCCAAAATGCCGACCTGCTATCGTGGTGACCGCACCGCGTGGATGTGACCCGAAATCACCATCCGCACCCGAACCCGGTGTAGTCGAGCCTTACCCCGATCAGGCATGCACATCTCGCCCCCGAGAGACGTGTGTCACTGGGCGCAGCCCGAACTCCCTTACCCAGGAGATTCGCCCCGTGCTTAAGAAGTTCACCGCTGTACTGTCGAGCCTGCTGCTCGCCGTCGGCCTCTCCGTCATCGCTGTCGCCGCCCCCGCGTCGGCACACCACACCGACCTCAGTGCAACCGCCGCGTGTACGAGCGACGGCGGCTGGGATGTCACGTGGACCGTCGTCAACTCGGAGAACTTCGCCGGCACCATCACGTCGTCGAACAACGCCGCGATCCCGGTGAACACGGTGCTGCCGGCCAACCCGCAGTACAACACGGCGAACTCGAAGACGAACACCTTCGTGCAGCACGTGACGACGAACGCGAGCATCAAGACGGACATCACCGTCAAGTGGTTCAAGCAGTCGGGCACGGTGCAGAACTCCCAGTCGTACACGTTCTCGAGCTTCCCCGCCGCGTGCGGCACCCCGGTCTCCGGAACCAACGGAGTGGACTGCACGGCCGCCACGATCTACACCAACGCCGCCCTCAAGAACGGCGATCACATCAACATGGACGTGGTGCAGAACGGCACCAAGTTCCAGCTGAACGCCTACGTCGACCAGCGTCAGTCGCAGGACCCGGCGAGCGAGTCGGGTCTCGTGCTGCGGATCACGCAGAAGACCGGTCCCCAGATCGTGCTGCCGATCACGGCGGCGCAGAAGAACTCCGGCACTTTCACCTTCACCTACTCCAGCTACCTCACCGGCGGCTGGACGGTGGAGTGGGTCCAGTTCAACAGCTCCTACTTCAACCAGAACCGCGACGCCGCGAAGTTCCTGTACTGCGGCACGCAGGAGGCATCCGCCGCTGTCGTCCTCACCGACGCCACGTGCGACTCCGGCCAGACTGTCGCGAAGGGCGCCATCTCCGGCGCCACGTGGGGCGAGCTCGTCATCACGGGCAGCACCTACTCGGTGACCGCCACGGCCAGCACCGGATACTCGTTCAACGGGCAGCCCACCAAGACGTTCACGGGCACCCTCTCGCCCCCGAGCTCCGGCCCCGAGTGCCAGCCCGTGCTCCAGTGCCTTCCGAAGTCGGCCGTGAGCTACACCTACGACTCCGTCGCCAACTCCGGCGTCATCACCGTCGTCAACCCCGACCCCACCAAGTACACCAACGACCTCTGCGACGGCTTCTGGGTCACCGCGACGAGCTGGAAGTACACGAGCAGCACGCTGTGGCCGCAGGCCCGGGATGTCGTGCAGAAGCTCCCCAAGATCACGAGCGTCGGCACCTACCCCTACGTCGCTGCCGTGTCGTGCGGTCAGGGCGACATCTACGCGTCCTTCACGGCGCAGCCCGACCCGACCGCGAACCTCTACGGCCCCGGCAACCCGTTCCCCGAGACGTTCCTCCACAGCATGGGCTTCACCGGCCCGAACCCGACGTGGATGCGACAGGCCCTCGGCTGCAACTCGACCACCGTCGTCGAGCCGACCGCCACGCCGATCACGGAGTGCGGCACCTACGGCAGTGTCGTGGTTCCCGCCGACACGATGTACATCGACTACACGCTCACCGGTAACGGCCAGACGGGCATCAACACGGTCACCGCCGTCGCGAACGCGCCGTTCGTGCTGCAGGGCTACCCGGCCGGTGGCTGGACCTTCGACCTCGGCCAGTACTACGACTGCCCGAAGCTCGCGGAGCCCGTCGCCCCCACCCTGACCACGGTGACCGAGTGCGGCGTCTACGGCACCGTCACTCCGCAGGTCACCGAGGGCGTCGACTACGTCGTCGAGTTCGACCAGGCGACCGGCGACTACACCGTCACCGCGACTCCGCAGGACGGCTACCGCTTCGCGGACGACAAGACCGAGATCGTCTTCGAGGGCAATGTCGGCGCCTACTACGAGTGCGTCATCGACACGGATGCCTCGATCGTCTACGGCGAGTGCACGTGGAACACCGACGGCACCGCGAACTTCCGCGAGGTCGCGATCACGTTCGACAACACGAAGAGCAACGTGGACGTGCCGTTCGAGATCCCCTACTTCCCCGAGTACAACCAGGTCGTCCCGGCGGGTCAGAAGGTCACCTTCTCCGTCGCCAACATCTGGCCGGCCGGCGGCGGGTACACCGTCAACGCGGGTACCGAGAGCTTCGACCTCACGATCGTGCCGTGCGACGAGCCCGAGAAGCCGCAGCCGAAGACGCGCGACGAGGTCGTCTCGTCCTACGACTGCGACACCACCGTCGCCACGGTCACGACCACCACCTACACGACGGACTGGGTGTTCGACACCGAGACGGCGACCTGGGTCGAGGGCGAGGAGGTCGCGGGCCAGCCCGTCGTCACCACCCGGGCCATGACTCCCGAGGAGATCTCCACGGAGTCGTGCCTGGTGACGGTCACCGATCCGCAGGCCTCCACGTGCGACGTGGTCGTCGACACCGAGCTCACGAGCTGGATCCGCGTCGAGCTGAACCCGAACGTTCAGTACACGATCGACGGCACCGTCGTGACCGAGGAGTTCACGGCCGTCGAGCCGGGCGCGCACCAGGTCGTCGCGACCGCGCTCAACGGCTACACGCTTCAGGGCGCCCAGCCGGAGCCGGACGACTGGACCGACACGACCCACACGTGGAACTTCATCGCGGTCGACACGAGCAAGTGCGAGCCCCCGACCCTGTCGCAGGTGCTTCCCACCTACTCGTCGCAGCAGCTCGGCTGCACGGCCAACGGTTCCTACACGATCGGCGCCGAGTTCGGCGACGTCACCTGGACGGTCAACGGCACGAAGACCGAGCCGGGCACCTACACGGTGACCGAGCCGGGCACGGTGACGCTCGTCGCGACGCCGACCGACCCGACGGACGGGTTCGACTCCGCGTGGACGCAGGGCAGCACCCCGATCGTGCTGACCTTCGAGCGGCCGGCCGAGGGCTGCGAGCCCCCGACCCTCGCCGAGGTCCTGCCGAGCTACTCGTCGACCCCCCTCACGTGCAGCTCGGCCGGCTCGTACACGATCGGCGCCGAGTTCGGCGACGTGACGTGGACGGTCGACGGCACCGAGACCGCCGCCGGCACCTACCCGGTGTCGAAGGCCGGTTCGGTCGTGATCGAGGCGTCGCCGACGAACGAGGATGACACGCTCGCCGCCGAGTGGACCGACGAGCCCATCACCCTCACCTTCGCGCTCCCGAGCGGCGACTGCTCGACTCCGATGCTCGCCCTGACCGGCGCCGTGGCATCCTTCGCTCCCGTGTGGGCGGCGGCACTGCTCGCGCTCACCGGACTCGGGCTCGTCCTGCTCCGCCGCAAGAACACAGCACAGTAGTACCGCTCTAGACGGTTCCGTCGTCATGGTTCTCCCGATACTCTCGGGGAACCATGACGACGACTGTCATTAAGGCTCCGGCCCGATTCATCGCGGTGTACGCGATCGGGTACGTCGGCGCCTACATCGCGCTCATCACCCCCGTCGCGACGACGCTCGCGCTCAAGGTCGGCGAGCTCGACCCGCAGGGCAAGGAGTCGAGCCTCGGCCTCATCGCGGCGATCGGCGCCCTCGTCGCGATCGTCTCCAACGGGCTGTCCGGCGCGCTCAGCGATCGCACGCGCAGCGGGCTCGGTCGACGTCGCCCGTGGATCCTCGCCGGAGCGCTCGGCGGGGTCGTCGCGCTCGCGATCGTCGGCTTCGCCCCCACCCTCCTCGTCGCCACGATCGGCTGGATCCTCAGCCAGCTCACCCTCAACTGGGTGCTCGCCGCGCTCCAGGCCCTGCTGCCCGACCAGGTGCCGCTCGAGCAGCGCGCGCGGGTGAGCGCCGTGCTCGGCATCGCGCAGCAGGTGTCGCCGCTCCTCGGCATCGGCATCGCGTTCGGGGTGCAGGCCGCGGGTGGCGGCATCGGTCTGATGTTCCTCGTGCCGGGCGTCGTCGGGGCTGTGCTCATGGTCGTCGTCGTGCTCGTCATCCGCGACGTGCCGCACGAGGAGGCCGGAGCGTTCTCGTGGCGTGCGTTCGCGAGATCCTTCCGCATCGAGCGGGGAAAGCGCGGCGACTTCGGCTGGGCGTGGTTCGGCCGGTTCTTCGTCATCCTCGGCTTCGCCGTCTACACGACGTACCAGGTGTACTTCATCGGCGACCGACTGGGTGTGCCCGCGGACGAGGTCGTGCTGACCCAGCTCTACGCCCTGCTGATCTTCTCCGCCGTACTCACCGTGAGCGCTCTCGTCTCGGGTCGCGTGTCGGACCGCACGGGCCGCCGCAAGCCGTTCGTCTTCGCGTCGGCGGCGATCGTCGGCGTCGGACTCGGGATGCTCGCCCTCACGCACACCCTGCCCCTCTTCTATGTCTCCGCCGTCGTGATGGGCATCGGTATCGGCGCCTTCTTCGCCGTCGACCTCGCACTCCTCACCGACGTGCTGCCCGACAAGGAGCACACCGCGGCGAAGGACATGGGCATCTTCAACATCGCCAACTCGCTCCCGCAGTCGGTGGCGCCCGCGATCGCGCCGCTCTTCCTCGGTATCGGCGGCGGGGGCAACTACAGCGCCCTCTTCATCGCGGGCGGGGTGTTCGCCGTGATCGGGGCCGCGCTCATCGCCCCGATCCGCGCCGTAAAGTAGCGCTCATGGTCGGCCTCACCCTCGAGCAGAAGGCTGCGCTCGTCGTGGGGAGCGGCTACTGGGCGACAGTGGACGCGCCGGGCATCCCGGTCGTCACCATGAACGACGGACCGCACGGGCTGCGCACCCAGCCCAACCACGGTGACAATCTCGGTCTCGGCTCGAGCCTGCCGGCCACGTGCTTCCCGCCCGCGACCGGGCTCGCGTCGAGCTGGGACCGCGACCTGATCGAGCGGGTGGGTCGGGCGATCGCCGAGGAGGCGATCGAGCAGGGTGTCGACATCGTGCTCGGTCCGGGCGTCAACATCAAGCGCTCGCCGCTGTGCGGACGCAACTTCGAGTACTTCTCCGAGGACCCGCTCCTGTCGGGGCAGCTCGGTGGGGCGTGGGTTCGTGGGGTCCAGTCGCTCGGGGTGGGAGCATCCCTCAAGCACTTCGCCGTCAACAATCAGGAGACCGCCCGGATGACGGTGAGCGCCGAGGTCGACGAGCGCACCCTCCGCGAGATCTACCTGCCCGCCTTCGAGTCGGTCGTCATTCGCGAGAAGCCGTGGACGGTCATGTGCTCCTACAACCGCATCAACGGCGTCGCCGCTGCGGAGAACCACTGGCTGCTCACCGACCTGCTCCGCGGCGAGTGGGGCTTCGACGGCCTCGTGGTCTCCGACTGGGGCGCCGTCGACCAGCGGGTTCCCGCGCTCGCGGCGGGGCTCGACCTCGAGATGCCGGGGCCGCAACGCGACTCGACCGAGGCCGTCGTGCACGCGGTGCTGTCGGGTGAGCTCGACGAGAGCGTGCTCGACCGGGCGGTGGAGCGCGTGCGGGCGCTCGCCGCTCGCGCGCATCCGTCCCCTGAGGCTGGGGACGGCCCGGCGCTGCTCCCGCCGAGTGCCTCAGGCAGCGCGCACCACGCGCTCGCCCGAGAGGCCGCCGCCGACTCCATGGTGCTGCTGCGCAACGAAGGCGGACTCCTGCCGCTCGACACCAACCAGCCGATAGCGGTCATCGGCGAGTTCGCCCGCACCCCCCGGTTCCAGGGGGCGGGCAGCTCGCAGGTGAATCCGACGCGGGTGGACGCGGCTCTCCCGGCGCTCGAGGCGCTCGCGCCCATCGAGTTCGCGCCCGGGTACAGCCTCGACCGACGGGTGGATGCCGGGCCCCTCATCCGCGAGGCGGTGGCCGTGGCATCCCGGTCGTCCGTCGCGCTCGTGTTCGTGGGCCTGCCGGCCACGGAGGAGTCGGAGGGCTTCGACCGCACCTCGATCGACCTCCCGCCCGCGCACGTGCGGCTGATCCGGGAGGTCGCGGCCGTCAACCCGCGAACCGTCGTCATCGTCTCCAACGGCGGGGTCGTGTCGCTCGAGCCGTGGCACGACGACGTGCCGGTCATCCTGGAGTCCTGGCTCCTCGGGCAGGCGGGGGGAGCGGCGATCGCGGACGTGCTGTTCGGACGGGTCGCGCCGTCGGGACGGCTGGCGGAGAGCATCCCGTTCCGACTGCAAGACACCCCGAGCTACCTCAACTTCCCGGGCGAGAACGACGTGGTTCGCTACGGCGAGGGGGTCTTCGTCGGCTACCGCTACTTCGAGTCCGCGGAGGTCGCGGTGCGCTACCCGTTCGGGTTCGGCCTCGGCTACACGACGTTCGAGTCGAGCGACCTGCGGGTGACGGCGACGCGCGAGTCGGTCGCTGCGACGGTCACCGTCACCAATACGGGATCGCGGGCCGGCAAGCACGTCGTGCAGTTGTACGTCTCCCCGGCGGCCGCCGGCGTGCGCCGCCCCGTCCGCGAGCTGCGCGGCTTCGAGAAGGTCGCGCTCGAGCCCGGTGAGTCGGCCGAGGTGCGGTTCGAGCTGGATGCCCGCGCCTTCGCCCACTGGGACACCCGCACCCACGACTGGCTCGTGCCCGGGGGCGACTACCGCATCGAGATCGGCGACTCCGCGCACGACATCGCCTTGTGGACCGTGGTCGCCCGCCGGGGCCCGGCGCCCGTTGAGCTCACCATGGACTCGTCGGTGGCTCAGCTGCTGGCGCATCCGGTCACCGGGCCGATCTTCGCTCGGGCGGTGCGCGGTGCGGACGACGAGAGCGCCATGGGCGGCAGTCTGTTCGACATGGTGGCGACGGTGCCGGTTCGGCGTCTCCTGCGGTTCCCGGGAGTGGGCGACCAGATGCGGCACCTGCCGCTCCTGCTGCGCGTCGCGAACAACCCGCTCGTGCGCACCGTCGCCGGCTGGTTCGACCGCCGCCGCTAGTGACCCGCCACGACGGCCATGACGACCACGTCGGACCACTCGCCGTCCCAGAACCACGCCTCGCGCAGGAGTCCCTCCGTGTGGAACCCGACCTTCTCGTACACGCGCTGCGCGCGAGTGTTGTAGTCGACGACCTCGAGGCTGATGCGGTGCAGGCCCACCACCTGGAGCCCGTAGTCGACGACGGCCTTCGTCGCCTCCGACCCGTAGCCCTTGCCGAAGACGGAGGCGCCGCCGAGCGAGATGCGGAAGCTCATCGACTCGGTGTGCGGATCGAGGTCGCTCAGCACGACCTCCCCGACGTACGCGTCATCCGAGAGCCGGATGATCGCCCAGTCCGCGCGGTCGTGCGCGTCGGCGCGGCTCGCCAGCCACGACCGGACCTGCTCCTCGGTGAACGTCGCGTGGGTGCCGGTGAGCCGCCGCGTCTCCGGGTCGTGCAGCGCCGCCCAGGACCCGTCGAAGTGCTGCGGCCCGAGCGGCTCCAGTCGGAGGTTCGGGGTGGTGAGCGTGACCTGCTCGCGGAAGTAGTCGGGGGCGATCATGCTCGCCATTCCCGCGCCAGAATTCCGTAGATGCCGGTGTCCGCCCACTCGCCCTTGAACCACATGTGCTCGACGAAGTGCGCCTCGTGCCGCATCCCGAGCCGCCGGCAGAGGGCGACGGATGCCTCGTTCCGCGGGTCGAGCTCGGCGTAGACGCGGTGCAGCCCGACCTCGTCGAACGCCACGTCGAGCATCCGGGCCGCGGCCTCCCGCGCATACCCGCGACCCCAGTGCTCCCGGCGCAGCACCCAGCCGATCTCGCCGGTCTCGTCGTCGGCTGAGGCGATGGTGAAGTACACGGCGCCGATCACCTCGCCGTCGAGCACGATCGCGGGTTGGACGTAGTCGCCCTTGTCGGCGAGGACGCGCGCCTGCCCGTACTCGGCGACCTTCTCGGTCACGACCTCGAGCGAGCGGGGCTCGTACAGCTGGTAGCGGACGACGTCCGGGTCGGACATCCAGGAGTGCACGGCCGCAACGTCGTCGGGCGTCATGAGGCGGAGTTCGAGCCGCTCTGTGTGCAGCGGCCCGTCGAACTCCCACCGGTTCATGCGGACTCCGACTCCGCGGACGATTCGCTGGATGCCCCCGCCGACCGCACCGGCGGTGCCGGCCGCACCCCGAGCACCGCGTCGAGCCCGGCGACGAACTCGTCGAGCCGTCCCTCGGCCGCGAGTTCGCGGGCCCGGACGGACGGCGCGTGCACGAGCACGCTCGCGAGGTGCTTGAGCGCCCGCTGTGTCTCGTCGGAGGCCCCGCGCGATCGCGCTCGCTCGAGTTCGTCCTCGAGCACGTCGAACACGTACCCGCGCAGGGCGACGATGGCGGGTTCGGCGGCGGTGTCCGCGGTGAACTGGTGCGCGGCATCCCGCACCATGGCGCGCGCGTCGTCGTGGGCGCTGAGCTGCTCGAGGGGGGCGTGAAGGCTGATGGTCTCGAGGTCGAGCAGCTCGACGCCGGGCAGCTGGGCGACCGCGGGGTCGACATTGCGGGGAAGGCCGAGGTCGATGACGAGGCGCGGGTGCTCGCCGGTGAACCGCTCGGGGCCGAGGACGGCTTTCGTGGTGCAGGTCACGACGACGTCGACGTCGAAGTCGTCGCTCACCGTGAGGGCGTGGCGGGCGGCGAAGGGGGCCCCTCGGCCGCTCGGCGAGTAGACGCGGATGTCGTCGGCGCCGTGCTGGCGGAGGGCGGCGACCGTCGTGCCCGCGTACTGGCCGGTGCCGACGAGCAGAACCCGCAGGCCGGCCCAGTCGTCGATGCGGCTGGAAGCGAGTTCGAGCGCGAGCCGCACGAGGGAGCGACCGGCCCCGCCGACGTCGGCGCGGTTCTTGACGCCGCGGCTCGTGCTCGTCGCGCGCTGGAAGAGCCGCTCGAGGTCGCGGCTCGTGGTGCCTTCGCGCCGCGCGCGGGCGAGCGCCGCGGCGACCTGGCCGGAGATCTCGTCCTCGCCGACGACGACCGACTCGAGGCCCGAGGTGACGGCGAACAGGTGGGCAGGCACTTCCGCGCCCTCGTGCACCTGGATGGATGCCCGCAGCTCGGCGACGGGGATGCCGCTCGACTCGCTGAGCGCCTCGAGCGTGGATGCCACGGCCACCGCGGTCGCCGCCGTGAGGGGTTCGTCGATGTCGAGGTACGCCTCGAAGCGGTTGCACGTCGCGAGCACCACCGCACCCGACACGAAGTCGCTCGAGGTGACGAGGCTGGAGGTGGTCTCGACCGCGTTCACCGAGAGGCGATCGAGCAGGTCGAAGCTCGCGTTGCCGTGGTTGGAGCTGAGGCAGAGGAGCACGAGAGGAAATTCTACCCCGCGTAGTAGACGCCTAGGCTGGAGCCGTGCTCCCCGCGAATCATCCCCTCGTCGACGGCCGCACCGGCGGGTCGCGGTTGATCCGCGCGTACCGCGGCGACCGGCCCGACGTCACTCCGGTGTGGTTCATGCGCCAGGCGGGGCGGTCGCTGCCCGAGTACCGCGAGCTCCGCGTCGGAACCCGGATGCTCGACGCCTGCCTCACGCCCGAGCTCGCCTCCGAGATCACGCTGCAGCCGGTGCGCCGCCACGGCGTCGACGCCGCGATCTTCTTCAGCGACATCGTGGTGCCCGTGCTCCTCGCCGGGGTGGGAGTGGAGATCGTGCCGGGGAGGGGGCCGGTGATCGAGCATCCGATCCGCACCGCGTCGGACGTGAACGCGCTGCGCCCGATCGACCCGGACGCGCTCGCGCCGATCGCCGACGCCGTCGCGCGCACGGTGGCCGAGCTCGGCGACACCCCTCTCATCGGATTCGCGGGCGCCCCGTTCACTCTCGCGAGCTACCTCGTCGAGGGCGGTCCGTCGAAGGAGCACTTGCGCGCCCGCACGATGATGTACGCCGACGCGCACGCGTGGGCGAGCCTCCTCAACTGGTGCGCGGATGTCTCCGGCCAGTTCCTGCTCGCCCAGGTGCGCGCGGGCGCCTCGGCGGTGCAGCTCTTCGACTCGTGGGTCGGATCGCTGTCGGAGCAGCAGTACGTGCGGCGGGTGGCGCCGCACTCGGCTCGCGCGTTCTCCCACTTGCGCGGGTACGACGTGCCGAAGGTCCACTTCGGTGTGGGGAGCGGAGAGCTGCTGCGCGCGATGCGGGCGGTCGGCGCGGACGTCGTGGGCGTCGACTGGCGCATCCCGCTCGACGAGGCCGAGCGCCGCCTCGGCGGGGGAGTTCCGCTGCAGGGCAACATCGACCCGGCGCTCCTCGGTGCACCGTGGAGGGTGCTGCAGGCGCACCTCGACGACGTCCTCGACCGCGGGCTGGCCGCCCCCGCGCACGTCGTCAACCTCGGGCACGGCGTGCCGCCCGAGACCGACCCCGACGTGCTCACGCGCGTCGTCGAGTACGTGCATGGCCGCGGCTGACGACACCGTCACCGTCGTCGGCGGCGGCGTCGCGGGGCTCGTCGCCGCGCGCCGCATCGCGCGCACCGGCCGCCCGGTCAGGCTCCTGGAGGCGAGCGGGCGTCTCGGGGGCACGCTCGCCCGCCAGCGCGTCGGCGACATCGAGCTGGATGCCGGCGCCGAGAGCTTCGCGACGCGCGGCGGCACCGTCGCGGCGCTCGCCGCCGAGCTCGGCCTCGGCGACCAGGTCGTCGCGCCTCTCGACGCCCCGGCCTGGCTGTACCGCGCGGACGGCTCGGCCATCCCGCTTCCCGCGACGAGTGTGCTCGGCATCCCCGCCGCTCCCCTCGCGGCCGACGTCATCGCCGCCGTGGGTCTCGGCGCCGCCCTCCGGGCGCAGCTCGACTCGCTCATCCCGGCCCTGAAGCCGCGGCCGGACGCCACGCTCGGCGCTGTCGTTCGCCGCCGCATGGGACGCGGGATGCTCCGGCGCCTCGTCACCCCGGTGGTGCAGGGCGTCCACTCCGCCGACCCCGACGAGCTCCTGCTCGAGCGCGCCGTGCCGGGGCTCGCGCACCGGCTCGCCGGGCGCGGCTCGCTCGCGGCGGCGGTGCGCGACCTCCGGGCCGACGCGCCTCCCGGTTCGGCTGTGCGCGGCATCCGGGGCGGAGTCAACCGCCTGGTCACCGAGCTCGTCGCCGACCTCGTGGCTCTCGGCGTCGACATCCGCCTCGACTCGCGTGTCGAGTCTCCCGCCGCGGTCGACGGGCCGCTCGTGTGGGCCGCGCCGCTGGCCCCCGTCGGTCGGTCGATCACGCTCGCGACGCTCGTGCTCGACGCGCCGGAGCTCGACGCTGCTCCGCGCGGGACCGGCGCGCTCGTCGACCCGGATGCCCGCACCGTCGCCGCGAGGGCCCTCACGCACTCCACCGCGAAGTGGGAGTGGCTCGCGGAGCGCGCCGAGGGGCGCCACGTCGTGCGGCTCTCGTACGACGATCCGCCCGAGTTGCTCGCGGAGGCGGCGCGGCTCGACGCTGCAGCGCTCCTCGGCGTCGAGCTCCCCGCGAGCGCGGTGGTCGACTTCGCCCGCATCACGTGGACGCGCCCGGCGCCCGCCGCGTCGCCGGCGGGTGTGCTCGTCGTCGGCGAGTCGGTCGCCGGTTCGGGCATCGCGGGGGTCGTCGCGCACGCGAACCGGGCGGTCGACGAGTGGCTCGTCGCTCACGACCCGGGCACGGCGGGCGACCCCGACCCCGACCCCGCCATCGGCCCCGACCCCGCCACCGACCCCGACCCGGACGCCGCGTGACGCAACCGCTCGAGGTGCGCGCGGTGCGCATCCGATACCCTGACCGCGACGCCTGGCGCCCGAACGGCGTGGACTTCTCCGTGCGCCCCGGCGAGGTCGTGCTCGTGCTCGGCCCGAGCGGCTGCGGCAAGTCGACGCTCGCCCTCGCCCTCGGCGGCCTCCTGCCCCGAGACGTCCCGGCGGACCTGGAGGGGGCGGTGCTGCTGTCGGGGCGCGATTCGAGCGCGGCGTCCATCGGCGAGCTCGGGTCATCCGTCGCCACCGTCTTCCAAGACCCGGACGCCCACGTGGTCACGGCGACCGTCTTCGACGAGGTCGCATTCGGCCCGGAGAACCTGCTCGTGCCCGCTGACGAGGTGCTCGAGCGGACCGAGCGGGCGCTGCGCACCGTCGGGCTGTGGGAGCGTCGCGACGACAACCCGGACGTGCTCTCCGGTGGTGGCCGACAGCGACTCGCGATCGCGAGCGCCCTCGCGCTCCATACGCCGCTTCTCGTGCTCGACGAGCCCACCGCGAACCTCGACCCCGCGGGCATCGAGGAGGTGTACGCGGCGCTCGCCGAGGTCGTCGCGAGCGGTCAGCGGTCGGTGGTGCTCGTCGAGCACAACCTCGACGCGGCCCTCGAGATCGTCGACCGAGTCGTGGTGCTCGACGAGCTGGGGCGGCTCGTGCTCGACGGACCGGCGCGCGAGACGCTTCGCGACAACGTGGACCGACTCGCGGCCCTGGGGGTGTGGCTGCCGGTGTCGGCGCTCGCGGCGTTGCGGCTGCGGAGCGCGGGAGTGCGGATGCCCGACCTCCCCCTCACCCCCGCCGAGCTCGCCACGTCTCTCGACGCGCTGCCGGAGCTGCCCCCGCCGCCGGTCGCGGCGACTCCCGCGGTACCCGCTGAGCCGGTCGTCACCATCGACCGCCTCACGCTCCGCCGGGGTCGTGCCGCTGTGCTCCACGACGTGAGCCTGAGCATCGCCCGCGGCAGCGTGACGGCCCTCGTGGGCGTCAACGGCGCGGGCAAGACGAGCCTCCTTCAGGCCATCGCCGGAGTCCTCCGCCCGCCACGCGGCACCGTGTCGACGCACGGTCACGACCCGGCCCGCGCCGACGTGCGCGTGCTCGCCCGCGACGTCGGCTTCGTGTTCCAGAACCCCGAGCACCAGTTCGTCCGCGCGACCGTCGCCGAGGAGCTGGCGCACGGCCCGCTGCTCCAGGGCGTGCCCGCCGACGAGGTCGTGCGCCGCGTCGACGGGATGCTCGTGCGCTTCGGCCTCGTCGACCACCGCGACGTGCATCCGATGCTCCTCTCCGGAGGTCAGAAGCGACGGCTCTCCGTCGGCACCGCGCTCATCTCGCGTCCGCCGGTGCTCGCGCTCGACGAGCCGACGTTCGGACAGGACCGCGAGCGCGCCGAGGAGATCCTCGACCTGCTCGACGAGGTGAACCGCGAGGGCACGACGATCGTTCTCGCCACCCACGACCTCCAGCTCGTCGCCGACCACGCGAGCCACGTCGCCGTGCTCCACGCCGGCCGGCTGAGCGCGTTCGGTCCGGCGGGGGAGGTGCTCTCCGGGGGTGCACTCGAGGCTGCCGGCCTGCGACGGCCGGTACTCGCGCGCGCGATGGGGGCGCTGTCGGGCCACCCGGAGTGGCGGTCGATCGCGCGACTCGCGGACCTGCCGGGCGGTGCCGGGTGAGGCCGCGCGTCGCGTTCAACCCGCTCGCGACGATCGCGGCGGTGGTGCCGGCGGTCGTCGTACTGATCCTCGCCCGCGACCTCGCGACCCCGATCTCGTTCCTCGCGCTCGGCGCGCTCGCGCTCGCCGTCACGGCGCGACTGGGTCGGCGCGCGGTGCTGGCCCTCACCGTCGCACTGCCGCTGTTCGTCGTCGTGAGCGGGGCGACGTTCGCCGTGTGGACCGACCCCGCGCGCGCCGCGCCGGGCGCGGAGCTGCTGCGCCTCGGCGATTACGCCCTCACGACGGGGATGCTCGGCTCCGGCTTCGCGACTGCACTCCGCCTGGCCGCCCTGCTCGTGCTCGCGCTCCTGCTCGCGGCGACGAGCTCCGGCGCCGACCTCGTCCGCGCGTCGGTGCAGTACCTCCGCGTGCCGTACCGCATCGGGTACACGGCGCTCGCGTCCTTTCGCTTCGTGCCGCGGTCGGCGCACGAGCTCGAGCTCATCCGCCAGGCGCACCGGGTGCGCGGCATGGCGGGCGGTCGCGGGCCGGTGGCGGGCATCCGGCGCTGGGCGGGGTATGTCGTGCCGTTGCTCGCGGGGGCGATCCGGCACGCCGAACGCGTGGCGCTCGCGATGGATGCCCGCGCCTTCGGCGCCCACCCCACCCGCACCGAGCGCCACTCGGTTCCCTTCCGCGCCCGTGACGCGGCCATCGTCGTGCTGTTCTGGACGGCGACGGTCGTCGTGGTGCTGGCTCGCCGCTCCTGATTCGTCCGACGAGCAGCATAGTGAACGACTACCCACTATTATGGGTGATAGCCAACTATTCTGGGAGGAGCGCTCATGCAGTTCCAGAGTCCCTTCGCTGTCGTCACCCCGAGCGCGGACGGAGAAGTCCTCGAGGTTCTCGCGGGTGCTCCCCAGGAGTGGTTCACCTCGGCGACGGTCGCCCGAATGACCGCCCGATCCGCTGAGGGGGTGCGTCTCGTCCTGATCCGCCTCGTGGATCAAGGGATCGTCGAACGCGAGTCCACCTCGCAGGGCAATCGCTTTCGACTGAACATCGATCATCTCGCTGCCGACGCCGTCGTGGCCATCGCACGCCAATGGACCACCTTCCTCGACCGCCTCGCGCTCGATATCGAGAGGTGGGCGTCGCCGCCGAGATACGCCGCGATCTTCGGCTCTGCGGCCCGGCGCGAGATGCACGCCGATAGCGACATCGATCTCTTCCTGGTTCGCCCAGACCGGGACCGCTCCGAGCAGTGGTTCGAGGATGTCGCCCAGCTCGAGGACAGGGCCACTCGATGGACGGGCAACGACGTTCGGACGCTGTGGATGACCGAGTCGGAGGTCTCCGACCGGGCGTCCGAGGCCGTACTGACCGACATCCTTCGAGACGGTATCCCCGTGACGGGTGATCGCTCATGGTTCGCGCGCACTATTCAGAAGGGCGAATCGTGAGGCTGGTTGAGTGCACCTCGGCGACTCGGACCGGACGGCTCGCGAAAGCGGTGGGATTTCTCGGCCAGAACCACGCCGACGCTCGCGCACTGCTCCGGCGGGCCGAGCCGTCCCTGGAGTCCGCGCTCGGCACACTCCTCGCGATGAAGACCGATGCAGGCTACGGTGCGCAGGCCCTGTCGGCGCACAAGCTTCTCGCCGCCCAGCGCGCCGCCCGCAAACTCGTCGAGGCCGCCCTCCGCGCCTAGGACTTCTACGCCGTGTAGAGAACTCAGCGAAGAGTGCGAGGATAGTCCGGTGAGCAACGACGAACTCGGCTACACGCTCTGGTCGGTCCTCAGGAGGGACCCCGCGCGAACCGCCGGCACCGGCGACCTCGGCCCCGCGATCGCGGCGGTGGAGGCGAAGGGTGTCACCATCCGCGGCTTCTACGACGTGTCATCCCTCCGCGCCGACGCGGACCTCATGATCTGGCTGCACGGCGGCCCGCCCGAGACTCTGCAGTGGGCTCTGCGCGAGCTGCGCCGCAGCGAACCGCTGCGCACGCTCCTCCCCACCTGGAACGCGATGGGCGTGCACCGCGACGCGGAGTTCAACCGCCGCCACGCGCCCGCGTTCCTCCGGGGACTGCCCCCGGAGCAGTGGCTCACCGTCTACCCGTTCGTGCGCTCCTACGAGTGGTACGTCCTGCCCGAGGAGGAGCGCGCCGCGATGCTCGCCGAGCACGGCCGCAAGGGCTCCGAGTACCCGCAGGTGCTCGCCAACACCGTCGCCTCGTTCGCGCTCGGCGACTACGAGTGGATCCTGCCGCTCGAGGCTCCGGAGCTCGTCGACCTCGTCGACCTCATGCGCCACCTGAGGAAGACGGATGCCCGGCTCCACGTGCGCGAAGAGGTCCCGTTCTACACCGGTCGCCGCATCCGCGTCGACGAGATCGCCGAGGTGCTGTCATGATCACGAACGGCCTGGTTCCGGGAGCGACTCCCGCCGCCGCATCCGGCCCCGAGCACGTCGAGGAGCCCGTCGCCTACGACGCGATCCTCCTCGCGAGCTTCGGCGGCCCCGAGGGGCAGGACGACGTCATCCCGTTCCTCCGCAACGTCACCCGCGGCCGCGGCATCCCCGAGGAGCGCCTCGAGGAGGTCGCCCACCACTACCGCGCGTTCGGCGGGGTGAGCCCCATCAACGACCAGAACCGCGAGCTGAAGGCGGCCCTCGAGGCGGAGCTCGCGCGCCGCGGCATCGACCTGCCGGTGCTGTGGGGCAACCGCAACTGGGACCCGTATCTTCGGGATGCCCTCGCCGAAGCCCACGAGCGCGGGTTCACGAAGCTCATCGCCGTCGGCACGAGCGCCTACAGCTCCTACTCCAGCTGCCGACAGTACCGCGAGGACTACGCGATGGCGCTCGCCGAGACCGGCCTCGAGGGCGTGATCCAGATCGACAAGGTGCGGCAGTTCTTCGACCACCCGGGGTTCGTCGAGCCGTTCATCGAAGGAACGCGCGACGGAATCGCCGAACTGGAGGCGCGGGGCATCCCGCGCGCGCGCATCCACGTGCTCTTCGCGACCCACTCGGTGCCGACCGACGACGCGGTGCGCAGCGGGCCGCGAGACCGCGACTTCGGTGCCGGCGGCGCCTACGCGGCCCAGCACCTCGCTGTCGCCGAGGTGGTGATGCGCGAGGTCGGCGAGGGCGTCGGGTGGGATCTCGTCTACCAGTCGCGGTCGGGTCCGCCCACGCAGCCGTGGCTCGAGCCCGACATCAACGATGCGATCGAGGAGCTGCCCGCGAAGGGGATCGAAGGGCTCGTCATCGTGCCGCTCGGCTTCATCTCCGACCACATGGAGGTCAAGTGGGACCTCGACACCGAGGCCCTCGAGACGGCGGGGGAGCACGGCATCGACGCGATTCGCGTGCCCACCCCGGGAGTGCACGCCGCCTTCGTGAGCGGGCTCGTCGACCTCGTGCTCGAGCGCCGCGACGGCATCCCGACCGCCGATCGTCCGGCCCTCACCGAGCTCGGCCCCTGGTACGACGTGTGCCGGCCGGGATGCTGCGAGAACGTCCGCTTGGGCTTCAAGCCCGCGCTCGCGGGGCTCGAGCCGTGAGCGCCGCGCCCACCGGCACGATCCGCATCGGAACACGAGGGTCGGAGCTCGCCCGCACCCAGACCGGGCTCGTCGCCCGCGAGCTCGAGAAGCGCGGGGCGACGACCGAGCTCGTCATCATCTCCACCGAGGGCGACCGCTCGGACGCCCCGCTCGCGAGCCTCGGCGGCGCGGGAGTCTTCGTCGCCGCCCTCCGCGAGGCGCTCCTCGACGGGCGCGTGGACGTCGCGGTGCACTCCCTCAAGGACCTCCCCACCGCCCCCGCGCCGGGTCTGTCGATCGGAGCGATCCCGAAGCGGGCGGATGCTCGCGACGCCTTGTGCGCGCGCGACGGCTTGACTCTCCAGACCCTCCCCGAGGGCGCCCGCGTCGGCACCGGTTCGCCTCGCCGCGTGGCCCAGCTCCGCTCCCGCCGACCGGACCTCGAGATCGTCGACGTCCGCGGCAACGTCGACACCCGCCTCGGCAGGGTCGCCTCGGGCGAGCTCGACGCCGTGGTGCTCGCCGTCGCGGGCCTCGACCGCATCGGCCGGCTCGACGCGGTGAGCGAGTTCCTCGAGCTCGGCCCGTGGCCCACCGCTCCCGGACAGGGTGCGCTCGCCGTCGAGGTGCGCGCGGGCGAGGAGAAGCTCGTCTCGGCGCTCGACCACAAGACCTCCCGGGTGACCGCGGAGGCCGAGCGCCGCACACTCGCCCTCCTCGAGGCGGGATGCTCCGCCCCGGTCGCCGCGCACGCCGTCGTCGACGACGGCCTCCTGTTCCTCTCCGCCCGCGTCTACGGGCCGGAGCACCACATCACGAGCTCGCACGCGCTCTACGTCTCCGACTCGAAGGACCCGGCGGGAGACCTCGCGGAGCGCGTCGCGAAGGAACTCTTCGAACTGGGTGCCGCCGACCTGATCGGTGCGCCGTGATCATCCGCCCGCGCCGCGTGCGCGCCACCCCTGCCCTGCGCCGCCTCGTCGCGGAGACGCGGCTCCACCCCGCCGAGCTCGTGCTCCCGATGTTCGTGCGCGAGGGCGCGACCGAGCCCGTGCCGGTAACCTCCATGCCTGCTGTCGTGCAGCACTCCCTCGACTCCCTCCGCCGCGCGATCGCGGAGGCCGCCGAGGCGGGCATCGGCGGAGTGATGCTCTTCGGCGTCCCCGAGCACAAGGACGCCGAGGGCTCAGGAGCGACCGACCCCGACGGCATCCTCAACGTCGCAACCCGCGCCGCCGTCGCCGAGGCGGGCGACGCGCTCGTCGTGCAGACCGACCTCTGCCTCGACGAGTTCACCGACCACGGCCACTGCGGGGTGCTCGACGAGCGCGGGCGCGTCGACAACGACGCCTCCCTGCTTCGCTACCGCGACATGGCCGTCGCCCAGGCGGAGTCCGGATCGCAGCTGCTCGGCCTCAGCGGCATGATGGACGGCCAGGTCGCGGCCGTGCGCGACGCTCTCGATGCGGCCGGGCATCCGGATGTCCCGCTCCTCGGTTACGCCGCCAAGTACGCGTCCGCGTTCTACGGCCCCTTCCGCGAGGCCGTGCAGTCGTCGCTCCAGGGCGACCGCCGCAGCTACCAGCTCGACCCCGCGAACGCGCGCGAGGGCGAGCGCGAGGTTCTGCTCGACGTCGAGGAGGGCGCCGACGTCGTCATGGTCAAGCCGGCGATGAGCTACCTCGATGTGCTCGCGCGCGCCGCCGCGGTGAGCCCCGTGCCCGTGTGGGCCTACCAGGTGTCCGGGGAGTACGCGATGATCGAGGCTGCCGCCGCGAACGGCTGGATCGATCGCGACCGCGCCATCGCCGAGTCCGTGCTGTCCATCAAGCGGGCGGGTGCGGATGCCGTGCTCACCTACTTCGCCGTCGAGCTCGCGAGGAACCTGCGATGATCACCAACGAGCAGGCGTTCGACCGCGCCCGAGCGGTGCTGCCGGGCGGGGTCAACTCGCCCGTGCGCGCCTTCGGCTCCGTCGGCGGCGCACCCCGCTCCTTCGTCTCGGCGCGCGGCCCGTACGTCACCGACGTCGAGGGGCGCGAGTACGTCGACCTCGTGGGCTCATGGGGTCCGGCCATCCTGGGTCACGCGCACCCCGGCGTCATCGGCGCGGTCCAGGACGCGGCCTCGCGCGGGCTCGGATTCGGGGCATCCACCCCCGGCGAGACGGAGCTCGCGGAGCTCGTGCGCGACCGCGTCGGCACTCGCTACCTCGAGAAGCTGCGGCTCGTCTCCACCGGCACCGAGGCGACGATGACGGCGATCCGGCTCGCGCGCGGGGCGACCGGCCGCGACCTGCTCGTCAAGTTCTCCGGCCACTACCACGGCCACTCCGACGGACTCCTCGCCGAGGCAGGGTCCGGCGTCGCGACCCTCGCCATCCCCGGCTCGGCGGGAGTGCCGGATGCCGTCGCCGCCCAGACGACCGTCATCGGGTACAACGATCTCGACGCCGTCCGCGCGCTGTTCGAGGCGCGCGGCTCGGAGATCGCCGCCGTCATCGTCGAGGCCGCCGCCGCGAACATGGGCGTCGTGCCGCCCGCCCCGGGCTTCAACCGGGCGCTCACCGAGATCGCGCACGAGCACGGTGCGCTCGTCATCCTCGACGAGGTGCTCACCGGGTTCCGTGTGTCGGCGTCGGGATGGCTCGGGCTCGACGGCGACTACGAGCCCGACCTCGTGACCTACGGCAAGGTCATCGGCGGCGGCCTGCCGCTCGCCGCTCTCGGCGGCCGTGCCGCCGTGATGGACCTCCTCGCGCCGCTCGGACCCGTGTACCAAGCGGGCACGCTGAGCGGCAACCCGGTCGCCGTCGCGGCCGGCCTCGCGACGCTGCGGCTCGCGGATGACGCGGTGTACGCGCACCTCGACGCGACCGCGGCGGCACTGTCGAGCGCCGTGTCGCTCGCGCTCTCCGCGGAGGGTGTGGCGCACAGCATCCAGCACGCCGGCAATCTGTTCTCGATCGCGTTCCGCGAGACCCCGCCCACCGACTACGCGGGGGTGAAGGCGCAGGACGCCTTCCGCTACCCGCCGTTCTTCCACGCGATGCTCGACGCGGGGGTGTCCCTGCCGCCGAGCGTCTTCGAGGCGTGGTTCGTGTCGGCTGCGCACGACGAGACCGCGGTCTCGCGCATCCTGGATGCTCTGCCCGCCGCCGCGCGGGCGGCCGCCACTGTACATTCCCTCTGAGGCATGCACAAGCGGGAGACAGCACTTTCGCTCGGGTCTAGGCTGGGTGCGTTACTCGGCACGATACGGAGGCAACCATGAGGGGCAAGATCCTGTTCGTGGTCGGGCTGGGAGTCGGCTATGTGCTCGGCACCCGCGCCGGACGCGAGAAGTACGACCAGCTCAAGGCGACGGTCACGAAGTTCTGGAACGATCCGCGGGTCCAGGAGCGCGTCGACGACGTGCAGGACTTCGTGAAGGACAAGGCGCCGGATGTCGCGGAGTTCCTCGCTGACGGCGCGAAGAAGGTCGTCTCGCAGGTCTCGGGCGCGAACAAGTCGACGGCCTCCAAGCCGGCCGCCCGCAAGCCTGCGTCGAAGTCGACGACCAGCAAGTCGTCGAGCGCGTCGTCCGCGGCGAAGTAGGCGCGCCATGACCCAGGTGCCCCCGCGGCCCAAGCGGTCGCTCTTCACCCTCATCGGCGACCTGCCGAGGCTGCTCACGGACCTCATCCGCGGCGAGATCGAGCAGCTCAAGCGCGAGCTCATCGCCAAGGCCGCCGCAGCGGGAATCGGAATCGGTCTGCTCGCGGTCGCCGCGACGTTCCTGTTCTTCGCGCTCGGAGTCTTCATCGCCGCAGCGATCCTCGGCATCGCGACCGTGCTTCCCGCGTGGGCTGCGGCGCTCATCGTCGGTGGCGCGCTGCTCGTGATCGCGATCGTCCTCGTGCTGATCGGCGTCGCGAGCCTCAAGCGCAGCGGCGGCGGGCCGGAAGAGACCATCGACAGCATCAAGAAGGATGTCCGCGTCATCAAGGGCATCGGAAGGTGAGGTAGCAATGGCAGACGACATCGAGGCCAAGGTCGCGGCGGCGCGGGCAGAGCTCGCCGACACCCTCGACGCGATCGAGGACAAGCTCAACGTTCCCAAGCGCGTCAACGAGCTGACGGAGCGGGCGAAGGCGTCGTACGAGCGCAACCCGTTGCCGTGGATCATCGGCGCCGTGGGCGCGGCGATCGCCGTCGCCGGTGTGGTCGCCTGGGCCATCCTGAGCGACGACGACTAGCTCCCGCGGGCGCTCGATTCGCATCCTCCCCCCGAGCGGGGGAGGATAGGGGAATGGCAGCCAAACCGCTCGAGGGGTGGCGCGTCCTCGTGCCCCGCGGCGGAAAGTGGGGCGACGGCGTCGCGGCCAGCCTGCGCAGCTTCGGCGCGATCCCGGTGATCGCGCCCATGATCAACTTCGCGAGTACGGATGACACCGCCGGTCTCGCGAATGCGTTCCACGAACTCGCCGACGGCCAGTTCGAGTGGGTCGTCGTGACGAGCGCGACGACCGTCGACGTCTTCGTCGGTCATCGCGTCACGATCCCACCGACGACTCGGGTGGCCGCCGTGGGCGAGACGACGGCCGCGGCGCTCACGCTCGCCGGCTATCGAGTGGACTTCATCCCCGCCGGCGACAACTCCGCGCGCGGTCTCGTCAAGGAGTGGCCCGAGTCGGCGGTGTCGGGTCGGGTGCTCATCCCGCAGTCGGACATCGCCGAGCCCACCCTCGTCGACGGGATGCGCAAGCGCGGCCTCGACGCGCAGTTCGTGGCCGCCTACCGCACGGTGGGTGTGCCGGTCGTCGAGGAGGTGCGCGCGGATGTCGCATCCGGCCGCATGACGGCGATCCTCGTCAGCTCGGGCTCCGTCGCCCGCCAGATCGCAGCGCAGCTGGCCCCGCTCCCGGAGGCGACGGTCGTGGCGACGATCGGTCCGCGCACCGCGTTCGACGCCCGCGCGGCCGGGCTGAGAGTCGACCTCATCGCGGAGGACCGCTCGGCCGACTCGCTCGTGCAGGCGCTCGTCGAGCACGCCTCTCGCTAGCGCCGACGCCTACCGCCGCGTCAGCCCTACCGTCGTGTTAGGCGCACGAGGGGGATGACCCGGTCGGTCTTCTTCTCGTAGCCGGCGAAGCCCGGGTTGGACTGCTTGATGCGCTCCCAGCGACCGGCGCGTTCCTCGTCGTCGATGACGGATGCCCGAACCGGGATCGTCTCCGTGCCGTACTCGATCACCGTGTCCGGGTGCGCCTGCAGGTTGTGGAACCACGCGGGGTGGGTCGGCGCCCCGCCCTTGGAGGCGACGATGACCCACCCGTGCTCGTCGGGGAAGCTCATGAGGGGGCTGACCCGCTCCTCGCCGCTCTTCGCGCCGACGTGGTGCAGGAGCACGAGCTGGTCGCTGTGGAAGGGCGCTCCCACGTACCCGCCGTTGGCGCGGAAGTCCTCGATGATCTGGCTGTTGAAGTCGCTCACGCAGTAGTCAGCGCGAGAACGAGCAGGATGATTCCCACGGCCGGCGCGGCGCCCTGGATCGCGGCGGCCCGGGCGAGCTTGGGCGACGACAGGATGAGCACGAGCGCCGCGCCCACCATGCTGCCCGCCGCGAGGAAGACGAGGGCCAGACCAGCCTCGAGCGCACCGCTCCAGGTGAGCACGAGTCCGATAATCACGCCGAGCCCGAGGAACAGGTTGTAGAAGCCCTGGTTGAACGCCATCGGCTTGACCGTGTCGGCGTCCGCCTGCGAGGTCACGCCGAAGGTTCGCCACGTCGAGGGCTGCGACCACCGGATGCTCTCGAGCACCCAGATGTAGAGGTGGATGAGGGCGGCGAGCCCCACGAAGACGGAACCGGCGACGGCCAAGGCGGTGTTCATGCCGTCAGCGTAGACCTACCCGAAGAGGATCGCGGCCTCGTCGTAGCGGGACTGTGGAACAGTGTTGAGCTTGCCCAGGGCATCCTCGAACGCCACGTGCGTGATCGAGGTTCCCGAGAGCGACACCATGCGGCCCCAGCGGTTGTGAACGACCGAGTCGACCGCCGCCATGCCGTAGCGGGTGGCGAGCACTCGGTCGTAGGCGGTCGGCGTGCCGCCCCGCTGGATGTGCCCGAGGGTCGTCGCGCGCGTCTCGATGCCGGTGCGGGCCTCGATCTCCGGGGCGAGCACATCGCCGATGCCGCCGAGGCGCGGTCGGCCGAACGCATCCAGCCCGCGCTCGGAGTGCGCGTCGTCCATGGTGTCGAGCTTGAACCCCTCGGCGACGACGACGAGCGGGGCCCGGCCGCGGTCGCGGGCCGACTGGACCCACTCGACGATCTGGTCGATCGAGGTCTTCTGCTCGGGGATGAGGATGGCGTGCGCACCCGCGGCCATCCCGGAGTGCAGCGCGATCCACCCGACGTGGCGGCCCATCACCTCGGCCACCATGCAGCGACCGTGCGAGTCGCCGGTCGTGCGGAGCCGGTCCATCGCGTCGGTCGCGATCTGCACGGCCGTGTCGAAGCCGAAGGTGTAGTCCGTCGCGGAGAGGTCGTTGTCGACCGTCTTCGGGACGCCGACGATCTTGATGCCGGCGTCGGTGAGCCGCTTGGCGGCCGCGAGCGTGCCCTCGCCGCCGATGGCGATGAGCGACTCGATGCCGAGCCGGTCCATGTTCTCCTTGATCCGGTCGGGTCCGCCGTCACCCTCGAACGGGTTGGTCCGGCTGGTGCCGAGGATCGTGCCGCCCTGCTTGGCGATGCCCTGGATGTCCTTGCGCTCGAGGGGCACGATGTCGCCGTCGACGACACCCCGCCAGCCGTCCTTGAACCCGACGAACTCCTTGCCGTAGATCTGGATGCCCTTGAGGACCGCTCCACGGATGACCGCATTGAGTCCGGGGCAGTCGCCGCCGGAGGTGAGGATGCCGATGCTCATGGCATCCATCATGCCCTGTCGCGGAGAGGGCGGGATGCACTCGCCCTCGCATCACCCCCGCTACCCGTATCCCTGCGCGAGGCGACGCAATAGAGTACGGGCGTACCGTCCATCGACCTGGAGGAACCAGCCATGACCGACGTCACGCCCCCGCCCGCTCCCGAGCCCACTCCGGCTCCCGCCCCGCCGGCCTACGCCCCGGCTCCCGCCGCCTCCGACGGCAAGACCCTCGGTATCGTGGCGCTCGTCCTGGCCTTCGTGTTCGCGCTCGCGGGACTCATCGTCGGCATCATCGCCCGCGGACAGTCAAAGCGCGCGGGCGTGTCAAATGGTCCGGCGACCGCGGCAATCGTGATCAGCATCATCGTCATGGTGGTGGGCATCATCGTCGCTATTGCAGTTATCGTCGGCGGTGCAGCGCTCTTCGGCAATCTCGCCGAGCTGTGCGCGCAGTACGGCCCGGGAACGCACACCCTTCCCGACGGCACGACGCTCACCTGCGGCTGACCTTTCTCGCATGACCATCCTCAACGGCGTGCCGCTCGAGCCGCAGCCGTCCGAGGGACCCGGGCCCACGGCATCCGCCGATTCGCAGACCGTGGGCCGGGTCGCGGGCATCGTCGCGCTCATCTCGGGCGTGGTGTTCCCGCCCGCGGGAATCGTGATCGGCGCGATCGCCCTCCAGCAGGCGCGCGCCGGCGGCTACCGCAACGGGTTCGCGCGCGCCGGCCTCATCATCGGCATCGTGCTGACGGTGCTCGCGATCGTGGCGATCGTCGCCCTCGTCATCCTGGTCCCGCAGTGGGTGCAGCAGATCGCGCAGCTGTGCGAGGACCACGGCGTCGTCGTGGAGTCTCCCGGCTACTACGAGTGCACGCTCTGATCGCACTCTGACGGGTGCCGGTGCTGTAATCGTGGGGTGCTGACCACCACGTACTCGCCGCCGCGACCCGTCGGGTTGCAGCGCACCCTCGCGCCGCTGCGCCGGGGGCACGGCGACCCCACGTTCCGCGTCGAGGGGCGCGATGTCTGGCGCACGCTCCGTACCCCCATCGGCCCGGCGACGCTCCACCTGCGGCGCACCCCCGACGGGGTCGAGGCGACCGCGTGGGGCGACGGCGCCGAGTGGGCGATCGCGGGCGTGCCGGAGCTTCTCGGCGAGGGCGACGACTGGAGCGACCTGGATGTGTCGGCGTCGCCGGTGCTCGCGGCATCCCTGCACCGCAATCCGGGGCTGCGCCTGATGCGCACCCGACAGGTCTTCGAGATGATGCTCGCGGCGATCCTCGAGCAGAAGGTCACGGGCGAGCAGGCGCGGCAGTCGTGGCGAGCGCTGCTGCGGAAGTACGGGTCGCCCGCGCCGGGGCCGGCACCCGCGGGGATGCTCGTGTTCCCGCCCGCGGAGGTGTGGCGCCGCGTGCCGTCGTGGGAGTGGCACCGCGCCGGTGTGGGGCCGGAGCGCGCAGCGGCGGCCCTGCGCGCGGCGGGGGTCGCGGCATCCCTCGAGCGCACCCTCGAGCAGGGGCGCGGCGGTGTCGAGGTGGAGCGTGCGCTGCGGAGCATCCCGGGCATCGGCGTGTGGACCGCGGCCGAGACGATGCAACGCGCCCACGGCGACCCCGACCGGCCGAGTGTCGGCGACTACCATCTGCCGGCGCTCGTCGGCTGGGCGCTCATCGGCCGCCCGGTAGACGATGACGGGATGCTCGAGCTCCTCGCCCCCTACGCCGGCCACCGACAGCGGGTCATGCGACTCATCGAGAACTCGGGAATCGCGAAGCCGCGCTTCGGCCCGCGCATGACGATCCAGGACCACCGCGGCCACTGACGTCGGGGACGGGTTCGGCGGTCCCTTCCTCGGCGGGAGCCCCCGCGCTCGCCACATCGCGCCGCCAAAGCTCTCGCTCCACAGGACGTTTGTTTGTCGTCCTATCTCATGTCCTGCGCAACGAGAGCTTTAGGGAAGTGATTCACGGGGGCCTTGCGGCCGAGGGTCGAGGGTCGTGCAGTTGTGCGGAAGCGCGATCGCGCTGTCGAGTCAGTCCGGTCGAACCGTCGAGCGGTCGTCCCCAGGGTGCCTCAGCCCACCGGAATTCGCAGATCCTTGCGGACGCGGTCATCGCGTCGCTCGGTGCGGGTGGACTGGAGGCATGCGTTACTCCCCTCGAACGGTCGCCTCCGTGCTGGACTCCCTCGGCGGCATCGCGACGCGGGCCGAGCTCCAGGCGCAGGGGCTGCGGCACGACGCGATCACGATGGCGTTCCACTACGGCCGGGTACTGCGGGTGCGGCGAGGACTCTATGCGCGGCTCGATACAGCTCCCGATGTGCTCGCCGCGCTGCGGCTCCGAGGCAGGCTCGCGTGCGTGAGCGCCCTCCGCTACTGGGGCGAGGAGGCGCCCGACGAGGGTGTGCTGCACATTGCGGTCGCCGCGAGCGCGTCGAGACTCGAGGCCGGTAGCGGCGTCGTCGTGCACTGGTCGCGGCGGCCCGAGCGCGGGTCGCGTGGCTGCGTGGATCTCGAGGTGGCCCGTCGGCAGGCGGCATCCTGCCGGGCACTCTCGCGCGCGCCGGGGTAGCCTGCACGGGTGCACCTGATCTTCCGGACGCTGCTCCACCTGTTCCTCAGCCGTCGCGCGTCGCGCCTGCAGTCGACCGACGTCGGCCGGATGACCCTGCGCACCCTGCCCACCGACCTCGACGTCCTCGGCCACATGAACAACGGGGTGTACCTCTCGATCATGGATCTCGGGCGCATGGACCTCATGATCCGATCGGGTGCGTGGGCGCGGCTGCGCGCGAACAAGATGTACCCCGTGATGGCGAGCGCGACCATCTCCTACCGCAAGTCGCTGCAGCCCTGGCAGCGCTTCGTGCTCGAGACGAAGCTCGTCGGCATCGACGACAAGGCGGTGTACTGCGAGCAGCGGTTCGTCGTCGACGGCGAGATCTACGCGAGCGCCATGACGCGGGCGCGCTTCCTCCGCGCCGGGGGCGGTGTGGTGAGCGTCGACGAGCTCACCCGCCTGCTCGAGGTGGATGCCTCGGTCGCCGAGCCGCCCGCGTGGGTCGCCGACTGGGCAGCGCAGGTCGCCCTCCCGAGCACCCGGGCGGAGGCGCCGAGCACCTGGTGACATCGCTCGCGGCGGTAGTGGTCGGGCGAGAACCCTGCATACTGTCTGCATGACCGCGCAGCCCCTCGAACTCACCGAGCGCCCCGCACGGCCGCCGCGCCGCCGACCCTCGATCGCGGAGCGCGTCCGCGGTGTCGGCGAGGCGCGCATCGCGGCGCTCATGCTGATCATCGCCACGGTCGCGGCGATCGCGTGGGCCAACCTGTCGTACGAGTCGTACCAGCAGTTCTGGGAGATGCACCTCGTCTTCGGCCTCGAGGACCTCAACGTGGAGTTCTCGGTGCACGCGCTCGTCAACGATGCGCTCATGGCGGTGTTCTTCTTCACGGTGGGCCTCGAGGTGCGGCGGGAGTTCGCGATCGGGGAGCTCACGCGGTGGTCGCGCGCGGTCATCCCCGTCGTCGCCGCCATCGCGGGCCTCGTCGTGCCGGCCGTCATCTTCGTGCTCATCGCGCAGGGCACCGGCCAGGAGCACGCGTGGGGCGTGGTCATCTCCACCGACACGGCGTTCCTCGTCGGCGCGCTCGCCCTCATCGGCCCGCGGGCGCCCGGCCGGCTGCGCGTGTTCCTGCTCGCGCTCGCCGTCGTCGACGACATCGGGGCGCTCAGCATCATCGCGCTCGTCTACACCGACTCGTTCACGCCGCTGCCGCTGCTCATCGCCGCCGTGGGGCTCGTCGCGATCTTCTTCACGCGCTATCTGGCTCGCGGTCGCGGACTCGTCTACGCCACGCTCGCGATCGTCGTGTGGTTCGCGTTCCTCGCCTCGGGCGTGCACCCGACTCTCGCCGGTGTCGCGATCGCGCTCCTCGTGCCGGTGTACCGGCCCAACCGTCGCGAGATCGAGCAGGCGC
Source organism: Antiquaquibacter soli (assembly GCF_030580675.1). GTDB lineage: Bacteria > Actinomycetota > Actinomycetes > Actinomycetales > Microbacteriaceae > Rhodoglobus > Rhodoglobus soli. The sequence goes on from NZ_JAUQUB010000006.1 coordinate 107,319, forward strand.
TCTCGCTCGCCCGCACGTTCCGCCAGTCCCCCAACTCGGAGTACGCGCGCGCCGCCGCCAACAGTCTGCGCGAGTCGATCTCCATCAACGAGCGGCTGCAGTCCGCCTATGCGCCCTACGTCGCGTTCGTGATCCTCCCGGTGTTCGCGCTCGCGAACGCGGGGGTGCGGTTGAGCCCGGACATCCTCGTCGCGGCACTCCAGTCGCCCATCACGTGGGGCGTCGTCGCCGGGCTCGTCGTCGGCAAGTTCGTGGGCGTCTTCGGCTCGTCGGCGCTCCTGCGCCGGTTCCACCTCGGCGAGTTCGGCCCGGGCCTCACGCTCGACCGGCTCGCGGGCGGCGCCGCGCTGACCGGCATCGGCTTCACGATCTCCCTCTTCATCATCGACCTCGCCATCGACGACGCCGCCGCGCAGAACGAGGCGCGCGTGGGGGTGCTGCTCGCCTCGATCATCGCCCTCATTCTCGCGACGATCATCTTCCGCATCTCCGACGCGCGGCGACCCGAGGTCGAGCCCGGGTCGGTGCTCGCCCGCCCGGTGGACCCGCAGCGCGACCACTCGTACGGGTCGCCGGATGCCCCGCTCGTGCTCGTCGAGTACGGCGACTTCCAGTGCCCGTTCTGCTCGAAGGCGTCCGGGTCGATCGAGCAGGTGCGCGAGCAGCTCGGCGATCGGATGCTCTACGTGTGGCGTCACGCGCCGCTCACGCACCAGCATCCCAACGCCCTCGCGGCCGCGGAGGCGGCGGAGGCGGCGAACCTCCAGGGCGCGTTCTCGCCGTTCATCCGCAGCTTGCTGGGCGACATCGACCACCAGCTGCCGTCGGACATCCTGCGTCGCGCGGAGGAGCTCGGCCTCGACGTCGACCGCTTCGAGCGCGACCTCCAATCGCCCGACGTCGCCGCCCGCGTGCGCGACGACATGCTGGATGCCGAGGCCATGGACATCTCGTCGGTGCCCACGTTCTTCATCAACGGCCGTCGGCACTCCGGCCCGTTCGACGCGCAGTCGCTCATCCGGGCCCTCGAGGAGGCGCCGCCGCGCGACGACCTGCCCGCTCGGCAGCCGTCGGACGCCTGAGCGGGTGCGGCGCCGGCGCGCCTAGACCGGGATGCTCGGCCGCACGCCCGCCGGCTGCGTCGCGGTGCCGTACCGCTCCGCGAGGTACCGGTGCACGAACGTCACCGCCATGGCGCCCTCGCCGACGCCGGACGCGACGCGCTTGACCGACCCGGCGCGCACGTCGCCCGCCGCGAAGGAGCCGGGCACGCTCGTCTCGAGGTGGAACGGCGGCCGCTCGAGCGGCCACTCCCGTTCGGCGAGGAGCGAGGCATCCAGGTCCGGGCCGGTGAGCAGGTAGCCGAGGCGGTCGCGGGCGATCTTCGTCTCGAGGGTCCAATCGGTGTTGGGCTGCCCGCCGATGCACACGAAGAGCCGCCCCGTCGGCACCTCGCGGCGCCCCTCCGGCCCGTCGAGCACGATCGCCTCGAGCTCCTCCTCGCCGAGGAGGCCGACTACCTGGGTGTGGGGCAGCACCTCGATGCGGGGTTCCGCGGCGATGCGCTCCGACAGGTACGACGACATCGTGGCCGACAGGTCGGCCCCGCGCACGACGACGGTGACGCGGCGGGCGTGGGCGGCGAGGTTCATCGCGGCCTGGCCGGCGGAGTTCGCGCCGCCGATCACGAAGACGTGCTCGTCGGTGCACTCCGACGCCTCGCTCGTGCCCGCCCCGTAGTAGAGCCCGGCGCCCAGCAGGCGGTCCTCGCCGTCGAGGCCGAGCCGGCGCCACTCGATGCCGGTCGCGCAGATGTTCGCCCGCGCCACGATGGGAGTGCCGTCGGCGAGCTCGCCGTGGATGCGGCCATCCCGGAACTGGCCGCGGACGCCCTCGCGCATGAGCAGCAGCTCTGCGCCGAACGCGACCGCCTGCTGGCGTGCCCGCTCGGCGAGGTCCGCTCCGCGGACGCCGTGCGGGAAGCCGAGGTAGTTCTCGATGAGGCTGCTCGACCCCGCCTGACCGCCCACCGCTTCGCGCTCGATGAGCACGACGCTCAGCCCCTCGGAGGCCGCGTAGACCGCCGCGGAGAGCCCCGCGGGGCCCGCGCCGTAAATCGACAGGTCGTATTCGGCGAGCTTCGGTCGCGTGACCCAGCCGAGGTGCTCGGCGATCTCGGCGATGGTCGGATTGGAGAGCGGGGTGCCGTTGGGGAGGACGACGACCGGGAGGTGGGCATCCGCCATCGGCACGCACAGCGTCGCCATGCACTCCTCGTCGGTGTCGATGGGGTGCCAGTCGTAGTTCACGACGCAGCGCGTGAGGAAGTCGCGGATCTCGTACGCGCGGCTGTTGTGCCGACCCCCGTAGAGCAGGACGCGGTCGGAGAGGGGCTGGAGTCCGAGGCCCATCAGCTCGGCGGCCAGCTCATCGGGTCGCCGTCCATCGCGAGCCGCTCGTAGTACGGTCGCTGCGTCGCGAGGTACGGCTCGAGCGCGGGAGCCTTCGCCCCGCCGATCGCGGCGACGAGCCGGTCGAGCGAGTGCTCCCAGCGCGGCCCGGCGTCGGCAGCGGCCCGCGATCCGTCGGCGCGCTCCTTGGCGTAGACGATCGTGCCCGAGTCGAGTGCCGCGATCGAGAGTGTCGCGCTCCAGTCGGAAGCGACGAGTTCGACGCGCTCACCCGGCTCGACGACGCTCGGTCGCGCACCGGAGATCCACTTGCGCACCTTCGCCGGTGAGCTCAGCCAACCCCACACGTCCTCGGCGGGCACCGGGATGCGACGCTCGACGATCACCTCGAGCCCGCGTCGATCGCGCACGACCCGACCGCTCGGCTGAACCACCATGAGTCGACCCTAGCCAGTCGGCGCGGCCCGGCGCCACGGCGATCCGGCTAGCGCGCAGCGGGCAGTACGTACGCCTGGATCGCGAGTACGGCGGCTCCCCGGCACCACTCGGTGTTGTCGCCCGTCGTCGTGACGAGCGGGATGTCCCGAGCCCGCGGATCGCGATCGAGAGCCATCCCCTCGCGCACCGCATCGCGGGCGATCTCGACGAGCCGCACACCCTCCCCGCCGAGCACGATCATCTCGGGCACGGTGAGGTTGGCGACCGCGGCGAGCAGTCGGCCGAGGCCTCGGCCCGCGTCATCCACGACCCGCCGCGCCGCGGCCTCACCGGCGGCGGCGAGGTCGAGCGCTTCCTCGTACCCGACGGCGCGGCCGAGCGCGGTGGAGACGGCGCCGACGATCGCGGCCTGGGTGAGGATGCTCCGCGCGCAGCCGCGGTGGCCGGAGGGGCACACCGGCCCGTACGGGTCGAGGGGCCAGTGCCCGACGAGCCCGATGCCGGAGTCGGGGCTCGCAACGACGGCTCCGTTGGCGACGAGGCCGTAGCCGATGCCGGCCCCGAGGGTGATGACGGCGAAGCGGTCGAGCTCCCGGGCGGCGCCGAACCAGTGCTCGTACTCCGTGAAGGCCACGAGGTCGTTCGAGACGACGGTGGGGATGCCCGTCGCCGTCTCCACGAGGGAGGCGAGCGGCACGTCTTCCCACTCGAGGAAGGGAGCGCTCAGCACGGTGCCGTGGTCATCGAGGAGCCCGCCGACCCCGATGCCGAGCGCCGTGACCGCGGGCACGCGCGCGGCGAGACGGGCGGCGATGGCCGCGATGGTGGCGACGACGTCGTCGGGATGCTGCGACTCCAGCGCCGCGGACTCCGACGCGATCACGTCCGCGCGCAGATCGGTGAGGGCGCCGAGCACCTGGTCGCCCATGAGCTTCATGCCGATGAAGTGGCGCGAGGAGGGGACCACGTCGAGCGGTCGGGACGGGCGCCCGGCCCGGCCGTCGCCGCGCTCGCCGACCTCCACGAGCAGCCCGGATTCGATGAGCGGCGTGCTCAGTCGCGTGAGCGAACCGGGGGAGAGCTGCAGCCGTCGGGCGATGTCGCTTCGGGAGATGGGTCCGCGCAGCAGCACCTCGAGGGCGACGGCCTGGGATGCCCCGGCGTCGGGGACCCACGGCGGCGTGGTGTTGCGCACTCGGCTCACCTTTCCGGCTCGATTGTTTCTGCGGGTGAAGTAACTGTAGCGCTAACACCGCGCGAACGCGTCTGTTGACAGGAGATTAGTTTTGTCATAGAAATAACCCGATGCACCGCTCCGCCGAAACGGCGGGACTGTTTTCCCGAATCACACACAGGAGAATCGCAATGAAGCGTTCCACTCGGCTCGGCTCCGCCGCAGCCATCGCAGCGGCGGTCGCGATCGCGGTCGCGGGATGCTCGGCCGGCGAACCGGCGGGCACCGAGGACGACCCCATCACCCTCACGTTCTGGGGCTCGTACGGCAACGGCGGCAACTCGGCTCAGCAGGAGGTGCTCAACGAGACCCTCATCCCGTCGTTCGAGGCATCCCACCCGGGCATCCAGGTCGAGTACGTCGACGTGCCCTACGACGACCTGCTGCAGAAGCTCACCACGAGCGCCGCGGGCGACGCGCTGCCCGACCTCGTGCGCGCCGACCTCGGCTGGGTGCCGCGCTTCGCCGACCTCGGCGTTCTCGTGCCCCTGTCGCAGGCGATGGACGACTTCCAGGAGTTCGCCGACGCCACCTACCCGGGGGTTCTCGCCACCAACCTCTACGACGGCGAGTACTACGGCCTCCCGCTCGACACCAACACGCGGGTGCTCATCACCAACCAGGCAGCGCTCGACGCCGCCGGGATGGATGCACCGCCCGCGACCTTCGAGGAGTTCGAGGCCATGGCCGGCGCCCTCGAGGGGACCGGGATCACCGCGTTCGCCGACGGCGGCCTCGGCGCGTGGAACATCATGCCGTGGATCTGGTCCGGCGGTGGGGACATCGCGAGCGAGGACCTCAGCACCTCCACGGGAGTCCTCAACAGCGACGAGAACATCGCGACCATCCAGATGCTCGTCGACCTCTACCAGGCGGGCCAGATCTCGACCGGGATCACCGGAAACTCCGGTGCCACCTCGACGAGCGAGGGACTCCCGGGCGGCCAGTACGCGAGCATCCTCGACGGCCCGTGGATGAACGGCATCTGGGAGAGCGACTTCCCCGACTTCGCGCCCATCTACTCGCCCGTGCCCGCCGGCCCGGGTGGGTCGGTGAGCGTCGTCGGCGGTGAGGACATCGTGCTGACGGCATCCTCGAAGCACCAGGAAGCCGCGCTCGAGTTCATCCGCTTCACGCAGTCGGAGGAGTTCCAGCTCGCGCTCGTGCCCACCGGCCAGCTCACGGTCATCCAGGAGCTCGGCCCGAAGCAGGTCGAGCTCGTGCCCTACTACTCGGTCTTCACCGACCAGCTCGAGACCGCGAAGAACCGCCTCGCCATCACCGGCGGCGCGGAGGTCGACGGCATCCTCAACACCGAGCTCACCCCGGCCTTCGAGGGCACGGTCTCCGTCGAGGAGGCACTCACCCGCGCGGCCGAGCAGATCGACGCAGTCCTCGCGAAGGGCTGATCGAGACGTCATGAGCATCTCCACCCAGGCGACCGGCCTGGCGACCCGTGCGGCGGAGGCCACCCCCTCCGCCGCACGGCGGCCGGGACCACCCGCTCGCCCGGCTCGGCGCCGTCGGTTCTCGCCGACGCCCTACCTGTTCCTCGCGCCGGGCATCCTGCTCTTCGCGGTCACGATCCTGTACCCGATGGTGCAGGCGTTCCAGATGAGCTTCTTCGACTGGAAGATCGTCGGCTCGGCGACGAGCGAGTTCCTCGGCCTCGACAACTACGCCCGCGCCCTCGGGGACGAGCAGTTCTGGCTCGCCTCCGGCAACACCGTGGTCTACATCGTCGCGACCGTCATCCCGCAGATCGCCCTCGGTCTGATCGTCGCCCTCCTGCTGCACAAGCGCAGCCCCGTCCAGCCGCTCTACCGCGTGCTGTACTACCTGCCCGTCGTCACGAGCTGGGTCGTCGTCTCCCTGCTCTTCCGATTCCTCTTCGCCGACGAGGGCCTCATCAACTTCACGCTCGGCGACCTGCTGCACGTCACCTCCGGGGACACGTCGTGGCTCGCCGACCGCTGGACCGGGCTCGCCGCGATCTGCGCCCTCGGCATCTGGAAGGGAATCGGCTGGTCGATGATGATCTTCCTCGCTGCCCTCCAGGGAGTGCCGCAGTCGCTCCTCGAAGCGGCGACGATGGATGGCGCGAACCGCTGGCAGCGCTTCCGCGCCGTGACCCTCCCCGCCATCCGCGCGGCGCTCGGGTTCGTCACCGTCATGCTCGTCATCGGCGGGTTCAACGTCTTCATCTCGGTGTACCTCATGACGGGCGGCGGCCCCGCCGGCCGCACCGACGTGCTGCTCACCTATATGTACCGGCAGGCGTTCGAGTTCCTCGACCTCGGCTACGGCTCCGCGGTGTCGGTGCTCCTCACCCTCGCGATCTTCGTGCTCTCGGTGATTCAGCTGCGGGTGTTCCGCGACCGCAGCGGGGAGGTGCTCTCGTGACCGCCGGTCGTCGCCGCGTCTCGGGCATCCCCGCCTCGGTCGCGCGCTACCTGCTGCTCTCGGCGGGCGCCGTCGTCATGGTCATCCCGTTCGTCTACCTGCTGTCGACGTCGTTCACCGAGAACACCTTCGTGCTGACGATGCCGCCGAAGTTCATCCCCGATCCGCCGACTCTCGCCAACTACGAGCAGGTCGTCGCCACCCAGGACATCGGCCGCTACTTCGCCAACTCGCTCCTCGTCGCGGTCACCTCGACGGCGATCTCGTTGCTCGTGAGCTCGATGATGGCGTACGCGTTCGCACGGTTCAGCTTCCGGTTCAAGGAAACGATCTTCCGCGTGCTCCTGCTCGGCCTGATGATCCCCGCGATCATGCTGATCATCCCGCAGTTCGTGCTCGCCAAGCAGCTCGGGCTCCTCGACTCGCTCGGCGGACTCATCGTGTTCTACGTCGCGGGCTCGCTCTCGCTCAACACGTTCCTGCTGCGCGGCTTCTTCGAGACGATCCCCGGCGAGCTCGACCAGGCGATGCAGGTCGACGGCGCCAACGCGTGGACGCGGTACTGGCGCCTGGCCATCCCGCTCGCCAAGCCCGGCCTCGCGACCGCCACGATCTTCACGTTCCTCGCCTCGTGGGACGAGTTCGCCTGGGCGCTCACCATCACCAACTCGCCGGAGAACCGCACACTGCCGATCGCGATCCGCCTGTTCGCGGGCGAGGGCAACAACGCCGTGCAGTGGGGCGTCGTGTTCGCGGCATCCGCGATCGCGGTCGTGCCCGTGATCATCGTGTTCCTCGTCTTCCAGCGCTATTTCGTGCAAGGCCTCACCTCAGGAGCGATCAAGGGATGACCGAACCGACCGAACTGCTGCCCACCCGCGCCACCTACGCGCCCACCGACCGCGTGCAGATCGAGGTGCGCGGATCGGCGGGGCCCGGCGAGCTCGTCGTGCTCCGTCTCGGCGACGAGGTCGCGCGCGTTCCGTTCGACGGCATCACCGGCGTGGTGCCGCTGCCCGAGCTCGGCGAGGGATGCTACGGCGTCGAGCTTCACGCCGGGGGAGCGGTCACCCGCACCGCGGTCGAGGTGCGCGCCGCATCCCGCGCCCGGCTGCGGTACGGGTTCACCGCGCGCTTCGTGCCCGATCGCGACCCGGCGGGGCTCGCCGACACCGCGCGCCGCCTGCACCTCAACGGCATCATGTTCTACGACTGGGCGTACCGCCACGTGTCGCTCCTCGGCGGCGGAGAGCAGTACGAGGACGCGCTCGGCCAGCCGGTCTCGCTCGACACCGTGCGCCGGCTCGCCTCGGCCCTGCAGCGGGCGGGCTCCGACGCGATCGGCTACGCCGCGGTGTATGCGGTCGCGCCCGAGTCGTGGGAGGAGTGGGCGCACGACGGTCTGTACACCCCGACGGGCGAGCCGTACTCGCTCGGCGACTTCCTGTACATCGTCGACCCCGCCGCGCCGGACTGGCTCGCCCACTTCTCCAGGGAGCTGCGGGAGTCGGTCGACGCCGTCGGGTTCGACGGGTTCCACCTCGACCAGTTCGGCTACCCGAAGTCGGCGGTGCGCGGGGATGGTGCCGTCGTCGACGTCGCGCAGTCGTTCGTGACGATGATCGAGGGCGTGCGCTCCGCGCTGCCGGATGCCCGGCTCGTCTTCAACAACGTCAACGACTTCCCCACCCGCGCAACCGGGCCCGCACCGCAGGACGCGGTGTACATCGAGCCGTGGGAGCCGAACCTCACCCTCGGCTCCCTCGCGACGATCGTCTCCCGCGCCCGGCTCGCCGGCGGCGGGAAGCCCGTCGTCATCGCGGCCTACCAGCACGTGTACGACTCGGCCCCGGCCGAGGCATCAGATCGCGCGACGCGGCTGACCATGGCGACGCTGTACTCGCGAGGGGGCACGCAGATCCTCGCCGGGGAGGACGACCGCATCCTCGTCGACCCCTACTACGTGCGCAACCACGTCGCGGAGCCGTCCACCGCGGACATGCTCGTGCGCTGGTACGACTTCCTCGTCGAGCACGACGAGATCCTGATGGACCCCGCCCTCGACGATGTGACGGCATCGTACGCGGGCGGGTACAACAACGACTGCGACGTCGCCTTCGACGGCGCAGTGGTGAGCGAGGAGGCGGTCGCGGGAGCGGTTTGGCGGAGCATCACCGCCGCTCGCGGCCGCCTCGTCGTGAATCTCATCAACCTCGTCGGGCAGAGGGACGTGCTGTGGGATGCCCCGCGCGAGCCCTTCGGCCACCCGGGCACCGGCACTCTCCGCGTGCGGCGACTCAAGGACAGGGTGCCGCGCATCCGCGTCGCCGACCCCGACGGCAGCGGTCGGCTCGAGGAGATCGGGGTCTCGCTCGACGGCGACCACGCGGTCGCCGCGCTGCCGCCCCTGCAGGCGTGGCAGCTCATCCTCATCGAACTCTAGGACGCACTCGTGAACGACTTCCGCGCCGGCCGGCGCTCCACTGACGACCCCACGTGGTGGCGGGACGCCGTCGTCTACCAGGTCTACCCGCGCAGCTTCGCCGACTCCGACGGTGACGGCATCGGCGACCTGCGGGGACTGCTCGACCGCGTCGACTACCTCCAGGAACTCGGCATCGACGTGGTGTGGCTGTCGCCGATCTACGCGTCCCCGCACGACGACAACGGCTACGACATCAGCGACTACCGGGCCATCGACCCGGCGTTCGGGTCGCTCGACGACCTCGACGCGGTGATCGCGGCGCTCCACCAGCGGGGCATGCGGCTCGTGATGGACCTCGTCGTCAACCACACCTCGGACGAGCACCCGTGGTTCGTCGAGTCCGCCTCGTCGCCCTCGAGTGAGAAGCGCGACTGGTACTGGTGGCGTCCGCCGCGCGCGGGCTTCGCGCCGGGCGAGCTGGGCGCCGAGCCGACCAACTGGGGCTCGTTCTTCTCGGGGTCGGCCTGGCAGCTCGACGAGGCATCCGGCGAGTACTACCTGCATCTGTTCTCGAGGAAGCAGCCCGATCTCAACTGGGAGAACCCGGAGGTGCGCGCGGCGATCTACGACATGATGCGCTGGTGGCTCGATCGGGGCATCGACGGCTTCCGGATGGATGTCATCAACCTGATCTCGAAGGACCCGGCGCTGCCCGACGGCGTGGTCGCACCGGGCGGACTGTGGGGCGACGGGTTTCCGCACTACGCGGCGGGACCGCGCATCCACGAGTTCCTGCAGGAGATGCACCGCGAGGTCTTCGAGGGTCGCGACCGGCACTACCTCACGATCGGCGAGATGCCGGGGGTCACGATCGATCAGGCGCGGCTGTTCACCGATCCGCGGCGTCGGGAGCTCGACATGGTGTTCCAGTTCGAGCACGTCGGACTCGACCACGGCCCCGCCGGCAAGTGGTCGCCCGCACCGGTCGACATCGTCGCCCTCAAGCGCTCCCTCGCGTCGTGGCAGGAGGGGCTCGCCGACGCCGGGTGGAACTCGCTCTACTGGAACAACCACGACCAGCCCCGCGTCGTGAGCCGCTTCGGCGATGATGGGCGCTACTGGTTCGAGTCCGCGACGGCGCTCGCGACCGTGCTCCACCTGCAGCGCGGCACCCCGTTCGTCTACCAGGGCGAGGAGCTCGGGATGACGAACGCGCCGTTCGTCGGCATCGAGCAGTTCCGCGACATCGAGTCGCTCAACTACTTCGCCGAGGCCGTCGAGGTGCTCGGCCAGCCCCGCGACGAGGTGCTCGCCGGGATGCGCCGGGCGAGCCGCGATAACGCCCGCACCCCGGTGCACTGGTCGGCGGACCCGCACGGCGGCTTCACGACCGGATCCCCGTGGATCGACGTGCACCCGGACTTCGCGCGCATCAACGCGGCGGCTCAGCGCGGTCGTCCGGGCTCGGTGTTCGAGTTCTACCGCGCGCTCATTGCGCTGCGCCACGGCTTGGCGGTCGTCGTGGACGGAGACTTCGGGATGCTCGAGCCGGAGCATCCCGCGCTCTTCGCGTTCACCCGTACCCTCGGTGCCGAGCGCCTCACCGTCGCCGCGAATCTCTCCTCCGAGCCGATTGTCATGCCGTTCGAGCCCACCGGCGAGACGGTAGTCGCGAACTACCCTCCGGGGGACCGCTCGATCCTGCGCCCGTGGGAGGCGATCGTTACGCGCACGACCGGCTCCTAGCGGGCAGGGTCTCTGGCGGCACGGGGGTTGCGCCCGCCCTCATTACTGCCTCGGTGGTGGGTGTAGTCGGGCTGCGGTGGGGTTGCGGTGTTGGAGCAGTTGCCGGTCGCTGGTGCCGCGGTGGAGCCAGTAGCGCGATCCGGTTCGGGTGATTTGCCAGTTCTTGGTGTGGAGGAGTTGGTGGTGGTGTCGGCAGAGGAGTACTCCGTCGTTGGTGGAGGTGTCGCCGTGG
>NZ_JAUQUB010000007.1 GCF_030580675.1 Antiquaquibacter soli
CAAGCCGCCGACCTCAAGCACGGCACCGGGTTCTCCTACCTCGAAGGACAGACCGCGTTCCTGTCCACCGCCACCGCCCAACGCCTCGCCTGCGACACCGGGTGGCTACCAGTCCTCTTCGACGGCGCCGACCCCATCGACGTCGGCCACACCCAACGACTTCACACCCCGAGACAACGCATCGCCGCCACCGCCCACTGGAACGGCTGCCCCTGGGGCGACTGCGACCGACCACCCACCATGACCGAAATGCACCACATCCACGCATTCGACGGCACCAACACCACCCTCGACAACGGCATCCCCCTCTGCCGCTTCCACCACATGCAACTCCACAACAACCACTGGCACATCCACCAACAACCCCACGGACTCACCGCCATCTCCCCCACCGGAGACGAAGTACCCCTCCGACCCAAAAGCCCATTCACGCAGTAGTCGGGATGCACTCGATCGGCCGGGATAGTCTCGGAGTATGTCGAGGACGACCATCACCTACATCGGCGGACCCACCGCCGTGATCGAGTACGCGGGACTGCGAATCGTCACGGACCCGACATTCGACCCGCCCGGTTCGTACGGTGAGCCGGATGACCCGCCCCTCGTCAAGACGGCCGGCCCGGCCATCCCGCGCCTCGAGCTCGGCCCGATCGACCTCGTCCTCCTGTCGCACCACGAGCACGAGGACAACCTCGACTACGAGGGTCTTGAACTACTCGCCACGGGGGTGCCGACGCTCAGCACCATGAAGGCCGCGAGCGATCTCTTCGGAGGCGGCGTCATCGGCCTCGACAACTGGGAGACCCACGAGATCGGAGACGTCGTCGTCACCGCGGTTCCGGCACTGCACGGTCCGCCCGGCTCGGAGAAGCGGCTCGGCCCCGTCATCGGCTTCGTCCTCGAAGCGCCCGGATGCCCGACCGTCTACGTCTCCGGAGACAACGCGTCGCTGCCGCTCGTCGAGCAGATCGCCGGAGCCTTCGACCGCATCGACATCGCGATCCTGTTCGCCGGGGCCGCCCGCATCCCGCAGATCGACGCGCCCTTGACCCTCACGTCGCTCGACGCGCTCGAAGCGGCGCGACTGCTCAACGCCACCACCGTGGTGGGCCTCCACACGGAGGACTGGGAGCACTTCAGCGAATCGCGCGAGCAGCTCGAGGAGGCGTTCGCGGACGCGGGGCTGCTCGTGGCAAACCCGCGCGGCGAGACGATCGTGCTCTAGCTAGAAGCGCGCAGCCTCCGGGTCGGCGCCGACACGGTTGCCGGCGTCGAGCGCATCGATCGCACCCATCTGCTCGCCCGACAGCTCGAAGCCGAAGACGTCGAAGTTCTCGGCCATGCGCTCCCGCGAGTTCGACTTCGGGAACACGATGATGCCCTTCTGTAGGTGCCAGCGGATCACGACCTGCGCGGGGCTGACACCGTGCGCCGCCGCAGCATCCGCGATGGCCGGCAGGCCGAACAGGTCGTACTTCCCCTGACCGAGGGGACCCCACGCCTCCGTGTGGATGCCCTTGCTTGCGAGGTACTCGCGCAGCGGGGCCTGGGCGAACGTCGGGTGCAGCTCGACCTGATCGACAGCAGGCACGACCGTCGTCTCCGCGAGCAGCCGGTCGAGGTGGTTCTCGTGGAAGTTCGACACCCCGATCGAGGTCGCCTTGCCGGAGCGCTGGATCTCCTCGAGCGCGAGCCAGCTCTCCACGTACTTGTCGAGGTCGGGACGCGGCCAGTGGATGAGGTAGAGGTTCACGTGCTCGAGGCCGAGCTTCTCGAGGCTCAGGTCGATCGCGTCGAACGCCGACTGCGTGCCCTGGTCGCTGTTCCACAGCTTGGTCGTGACATAGAGCTCGTCACGCGGGATGCCCGACTTCTCGATCGCGCGACCGACTCCGACCTCGTTGCCGTAGACGGCAGCGGTGTCGATGTGCCGGTAGCCGACCTCGAGCGCGTCGGAGACGATGCGCTCTGTCTCGTCGGGGTCGACCTTGAAGACACCGAAGCCGAGCTGCGGGATCGTGGTTCCGTCGTTGAGGGAGATGGTGGGAACAGTCATGCGTCCAGCCTAGAACCGGGCCCGCGCTCGATCGCCCAGTTGACGACGCCGAGCACGACGAGTACGGCCGTCGAGGCGACCACGAGCAGGAACGCCGTCGAGTGGCCCGCGGCGTCGGCGACCGCCCCGGTGATCGCACTCGACAGCGACTGGCCGAGGATGACGCCGCCGCTCACGAGCGTCATCGTCGTCGTCGCCCGTCCCGCCGGCGAGCGCACCGAGGTGAGGCTGAACAGGGTGACGAGGATCGGGCCGATACCGAAGCCCGTGACGAGGAGCACCGCCACCATGGCCGGGATGCTCTGCACGAACGGCATCGCAGCCGAGCCCGCGAGGGCGACGACGGCGAAGAGCATCCATCGCCATCGATAGGGGAAGCGCTCGGGCAGCAGCACGATACCGAGCGCGAACGCGGCAGACCCGATGCCCATCGCACCGTAGACGATGCCCGCTTGCGATACCTCGGCATACACGCCCATGAAGGCAGTGAGCGACGTGAGCGCGGCGCCGAAGAAGAAGCCGACGGTCACCGTACCCGCCGCGAGCACGAGGATGCCCGCCCGGAACAGCTCCGACCGCGGAGCAGCCACCGCCGGAGTGCCCGCCCGCACAGCATCGACCCGCGCCGTCGGATGCAGCGCGAACGCGCCCACGAACACCAGGGTGAGCACCGCAGCGATCACGATCGGCGACCACGGCCCGACGAGGAACGCGAGAACGCCGACGAGCAGCGGGCCGAAGACGAACACGAGCTCGTCGGCCATCGACTCGTAGCTCATGGTTCCTGCGATCGCCTTCGCGTGCCGCTCGATCGGCAGCGTGCGGCCGAGGATGGCGACGAGTCGCGTGCGCGACATGGGTGAGAGCTGCGGGCTCGTCGCCCCGACGAAGAACGCCGCCGCGAGCACCACGGGCAGTCCAACCGCCCCGTAGACGAGCGCGGTGATGGCGAGCAACGCCGCCGCGTTGAGGGCTGCGGCGACGAGCAGCACCGGCCGCTGGCCGAGCCGGTCGGCGAGGGCGCCGAGGAACGGACCGCACACCGCGCTACCGATCCCCACGAACGCCGAGGTGAGGCCGGCCTCCGTGTACGACTCGCGCACGGTCGCGACGAGCGTCAGCACCCCGACGACGGTCATGGCGAACGGCAGCCGGCCGATGAACGCGACGGGGAAGTAGCTCCAGCCGACCGCTCTCAGCAGGCTGGCTTTCGGGGGTGCGGAATCGATCATGGGGTGCGCTTTCGACGTGCGCTCGACCCTGCCCTCAAAGCGCGATGCCCGAAATGGACCCGGCGGCCCACCCACCGCACCAGTCTACGAGTAGAGCTCGCCGAGCAGTTCGCCGAAGAGCTCCTCGGCGTCGACGGGCACGCGCCGCCGCGAGAACCACTCGGCGATGTTCACGCAGTCACGGTGCAGGAGGTCGAGCCCGTTCGGGTTGCTGATCGCGTCGACGATCTGGGGCAGGTCGATGACCACCACCCGACCGCGGTTCACGAGGAGGTTGTACGGCGAGAGGTCGCCGTGCGCGAAGCCCGCTCGCGCAAAGACCCGCATCGCGTCGACGATCTGCTCGAGCAGGTCCGGCAGCGACTCGTCGTCGCGCACCTGCGCCAGTCGCGGGGCGGCCGTGGTCCCGTCGCCGATGAACTCCATGAGCAGTTCCGTGCCGTTGACCTGCACGGGGTACGGCACGGGTGCGCCGAGCAGGTGCATCCGGCTCAACGCCTCGAACTCGGCGAAGGCCCAGTGGTCTGCGGCGAGCGCCCGACCGTAGGCGCTGCCCTTGGCGAGGGCGCGGGCATCCCGGCTCCGTCGCGTGCGACGACCCTCTTCGTACAGCGACGACCGCGTGAAGTCGCGGTGCTCGGTACCGCGATAGCGCTTGGCCGCGAGGATGCTCGACGGCCCGCCGGGCTCGCCCCGCTCGATGAGGTAGAGGTCTGCCTCCTTGCCGGTCTTGACGATGCCGAGCTCGGTGTCGAGCGCACCGTCGGACGTGATCACCCAGTCGGGCCACGGCTGGGGGCCGCGCTGGCTGGGAGTGATGGCGGTCCAGGTGCTGCGGCGCTGGCCGTCGCCGGGTTCGACGTCCGTGAACGTCAGTGTTGTGGACAGCGCCTGGGACGCGTCGGTGGGGTCGATCGAATCGAGAAACAACGTGAGGTGCTCCTAGAACAGGAGGCGCCTCGACAGAATCAGAGCGAGCGCGCCTCGGAAAGGGAAAGGTCGGCTGAGAGCACGACAAAGACCGTGGTCACGATTGCCTCCTTCCGTTCCGAGTGGACCTGAAGCGTATACCCGATCGGCGGGTTCAGGGAAGGTGCCGCTCCTCCGAGCCGACGTACGAGCTCAGCGGGCGGATGAGCGCGTTCGCGCGCAACTGCTCGATGATGTGCGCGGTCCACCCGGTCACACGGCTCGCCACGAACAGCGGGGTGAACGTGAGAGTGTCGAACCCCATGAGGTGGTAGGCGGGGCCGCTCGGGTAGTCGAGGTTCGGCAGGATGCCCTTGCGCTCCGTCATCGCGGCCTCGAGCGTGTCGTACAGCTCCCCCAGGTCGGGCCGCTCGTAGTGGGCGATGAGGGTGTCGAGCGATGCCTTCATCGTGGGCACCCGCGAGTCGCCGTTCTTGTAGACGCGGTGGCCGAATCCCATGATCTTGCGCTTCGCAGCGAGCGACTCCTCGAGCCACGCGACCGCGCGATCAGCCGACCCGATCTCGTCGAAGATGTGCATGACGGCCTCGTTCGCGCCGCCGTGCAGCGGGCCCTTGAGCGCACCGATGCCGCCCACGACCGCCGAGTAGAGGTCGGAGAGCGTCGACGTGATGACCCGCGCCGTGAACGTCGATGCGTTGAAGGAGTGCTCCGCGTAGAGGATCATCGACACGTCGAACGCCGAGACCACGACCTCCTCCGGCACCTCGCCGAAGGTCATGTGCAGGAAGTTCGCGGAGTAGCCGAGGTCGTCGCGCGGCTCGACGAGGTGCTCGCCGCGACGGCGGCGCTGGTCGTACGCGACGATGGCGGGGAGCTGCGCGAAGAGTCGCGTGGCCTTGTCGAGGTTCGCCGTCTCCGAGTCATCCGGCGTCGAAGGGTCGGAGGCGCCGATCACACTCACCGCCGTCCGCACGACGTCCATCGGATGCGCGGACTCCGGCAGCTCGTCGACGACGCGCTTGACCACCGGATCGAGGTGGCGGTGCGCCCGCTCGAACTGCTCGAACTCGGCGAGCTGCTTCTCGTCGGGCAGTTCGCCGTGCCACAGCAGGTACGCCACCTCCTCGAAGGTGCACTTCGCGGCGAGCTCCTGCACGGGGTAGCCGCGGTAGAGCAACGAGTTCGTCTCGGGGTTCACCTTCGAGATCGCGGTGGTGTCGACGACGACTCCCGCGAGCCCCTTGCGGATCTCGGTCTCGGTCATGGGGTGTGCTCCTAGCGGTTGGTGCTCAGATCGAACGTGAAAACGCCCTCGTCGAAGGCAGCATAGGCCGAGTAGTCGACGAGCTCGTAGAGCCGGGCGCGGGTCTGCATGGTCGGTACCTGAGACTGCAGCGACCCCTCGGCGGCGAGGGCATCGAGACCACGCTCGATCGCACCCATCGCGATGCGCAGCAGCGACACCGGGAAGATGACCATGTTCACGCCGACGTCCTGCAGCTGCTGCACGGTGAAGAGGTCGCTCTTGCCGAACTCGGTCATGTTCGCGAGGATCGGCACGTCGACCGCGGCCCGCATCGCCTCGAATTCGGAGAGATCGGCCATGGCCTCGGCGAAGATGGCGTCGGCACCCGCATCCACGAGGGCCTTCGCCCGATCGAGGGAGGCCTGCAGTCCGTCGACACCGCGGATGTCGGTGCGCGCCATGATGAGGAAGTCGGGGTCGCGACGCGCCTGGACGGCAGCCCGGATGCGCTTCACCGCGGTCTGCTCGTCGACGACGTCCTTGCCGTCGAGGTGACCACAGCGCTTCGGGTTGACCTGGTCCTCGAAGTGGACGCCCGACAGGCCGGCGTCCTCGAGCACCTGCACGGTGCGGGCGACATTCATCGGCTCGCCGAAGCCGGTGTCGCCGTCGATGAGGGTGGGCAGGTCGGTCGTGCGGGCGATCTGACCGCCCCGTTGGGCGACCTCGCTGAGCGTCGTGAGCCCGATGTCGGGCAGGCCGAGCTCGTTGGCCATGACGGCGCCCGAGATGTAGACGCCCTCGAAGCCCTTCTCCTGGATGAGCCGCGTCGACAGCGGGGTGAACGCCCCGGGGAAGCGCTGGATGGTGCCGCTCGACAGTCCGGCGCGGAACGCCTTGCGCTTGTGGGAGGCGGTGACGTGGGAGTGCAGCATCAGAAGATCCCCTTCGGCGTGACGGCGGGGAACGACCCGCGTACGGTGAGTCCGCCGAGCTCGGCGGCGGTGAGCTCGGGCAGCCGCTGGGCGACGTCGAGGAAGCGCTCGATCTCGGCATCCGCGAGCACTCCCGCGGCGAGCGAACGGAACTTGCCGACGTACTGCTCGCGCGCGAACGGGCGAGCGCCGAGCGGGTGCGCATCGGCGACGGCGATCTCGTCGACGAGGCGCGAGCCGTCGGCGAGCTCGATCTCGACGCGGCCGCCGAACGCCTTCTCGGCGATGTCGAGGGAGTGGTAGCGGCGCGTCCACTCGGCGTCCTCGACGGTCGTGACCTTGTTCCAGAGCGCGACGGTGTCGGGTCGCGCCGCGCGCTCCGGCGAGTAGGAGCGCTCGTGGTGCCACTCGCCGTCCTGGAGCGCCACGGTGAAGATGTACGGGATCGAGTGGTCGAGCGTCTCGCGGCTCGCGGTCGGGTCGTACTTCTGCGGGTCGTTCGCGCCCGAGCCGATCACGTAGTGGGTGTGGTGGCTCGTGTGCAGCACCGCGCGCACGATGTTCGCCGGGTCGCGGAGCTCGGGATGCTCGGTGCCGAGCTTGCGGGCGAGGTCGATCCACGCCTGCGCCTGGTACTCCGCCGAGTGCTCCTTCGTGTAGGAGTCGAGGATGGCGAGCCGCGGCTCCCCCGCCTCCGGCAGCGGCACCTCGTAGCGCCCCTCGGGCCCGTCGAGGAGCCATGCGATGACGCCGTCCTCGCCCTCGTAGATCGGGGTCGGACTGGTCTGGCCGCGCATCGCCCGGTCGACGGCCTCGACGGCCATCTTGCCGGCGAATGCGGGGGCGTGCGCCTTCCACGTCGAGATCTCGCCCTTGCGGGACTGGCGGGTCGCGGTCGTGGTGTGCAGCGCCTGGCCGATCGATTGGAAGATCGTCTCGGTCGGCAAGCCGAGCAGCGTGCCGATTCCGGCGGCCGCCGAGGGGCCGAGGTGGGCGACGTGGTCGATCTTGTGCTTGTGCAGGCTGATCGCCTTCACGAGGTCGATCTGGATCTCGTAGCCCGTGACGATTCCGCGCAGGAGTTCCGCGCCGGACCGCCCGAGGTGCTGGGCGACGGCGGTGATCGCGGGGATGTTGTCGCCCGGGTGCGAGTACTCGGCCGACAGGAATGTGTCGTGGTAGTCGAGCTCGCGCACCGCCACCCCGTTCGCCCACGCCGCCCACTCGGGGCTCGTGAGCAGGTCGCTGCCGACGACGGTGGCCCCGTCGCCGCCGCGCGACACCGGGTGCGCCTCCGCCTGGGCGCGAGCCGAGACCACGGGCGCGCGGGTGAGCGAGGCAACGGCCACGGCGGCGTTGTCAATGACCCGGTTGATGACCATGTCGGCGACCTCGGCGGTCGGTTCGAGCTGCTCGCTCGCGACTTCGGCGATCTTCCAGGCGAGCTGGTCCTCTCGGGCGAGGTGCTCGTCGCTGCGGTAGGTGCGGACGGGGTGGAGCTTCATCTACTTCCTTCTTCCGAGGATGTTCTGCAGGCTTCGGTGCAGGTGGACGTGGGTGGCGGATGCCGCGAGCTCACCATCGCCCGCGGCGACGGCCTCGACGATCGTGAGGTGCTCGTGCGCCGCCTCGATGAGGCGGTCGGTGTCGTCCTGGGAGATCCGTCGGACCCGAGCGAGGTGGGGTCGGACGGTGCGCAGGGCCGCCACGAGGTAAGGGTTGGCGGCCGCGGCATCCATCGCCTGATCGAAGCGAGCGACGAGGTCGTAGTACTCCTCGCGATCGTCGGTGGCGAGGAGCGCGGGGGCGGCGGAGAACTCGAGCGCGAGCTGCTCGAAGACCCGGGGGTCGCGACCGCGCGCCGCGAGCCGGGCGAGCTGCTGCTCGAGGGCCTGGCGGAGCTCGAAGAGCTGGGCGATGTCGTCGAGCGAGACGGCGGTCACCACGAGTCCGCGGCCGCCTTGAGCGGCGACGAGCCCGTCGGCGACGAGTCGGCCGAGCGCCTCGCGCACGGGGGTTCGGGAGACGCCGAGCCGCTCGGACAGCTCGACCTCCGCGAGCACCGTGCCGGGCTCGATCCGCCAGTCGATGATGTCCTCGCGGAGGGTCGAGTACGCGCGTTCACTCGCTCGCATCGCACCTCCTGTGTATACACAGCGTACGCCTTGTCGCGTTGAGATGTCACCACCGGCGCCGAATGTATACATCCCCGCGCGGGCGAGAGGGCCCTCCCTTTCCGAAACGACGGAGATCGCGGTGAGATAGTGGGCGCCAGACTACGAGGGCCGCCCTCCCCGCGGGGATCTCCGTCGTTTCGGAAGTGGACAGGGTCAGGTCAGGTCAGGGAGGGGGGACAGGGGCGGGGACGAGGGATGGTCGCTAGGTGCGCGCCAGCCACTCCCGCAGGATGCGCTCGAGGGTCGCGCGGTCACGCTCCGGCACCTCCGCGAGGAGCCGCTGCTCGTTCGCCATGTGGTCGGCGAATGCCGCGTCGATCACCTCTCGACCGCGATCGGTGAGGGCGACAACCCGGGCGCGGCCGTCGTGCTCGGATGCCCGCCGGGACACGAGCCCGGCATCCTCGAGCCGATCGACGCGCTTCGACATCGCCCCCGTGGTCACCATGGTGTGGTCGGCGAGCTCGCCCGGCGCGAGCTCGAACGGATGCCCCTGCCGGCGCAGCGCGGCGAGCACGTCGAACTCCCCCTCCCCGAGCCCGTGCTGCCGGTACACCGCGACGAGCTCGTCCGTGAGCCGGTTCGCGAGCCGATGCAGTCGGCCGATGACGCCGAGCGGCGCGACATCGAGGTCGGGGCGCTCGCGGCGCCACTGCTCCTGGATGCGAGAGACGTGGTCGGGGGTCATCCGTCCATAATATCTTCCTCGGAAGCTATAGTAGCTTCCATGGAAACTAAATGGCGGTGGATGCTCGTGACCGCGATCGCCCCCGTCGCGTGGGGCTCCACGTATATCGTGACGCGCGAACTGCTGCCCGCAGACCAGCCGCTGTGGGGAGCGTTCATCCGCGCGCTGCCGGCGGGCCTCATCCTGCTCGCCCTCGTACGCCGCCGCCCGCACGGGTCGTGGTGGTGGAAGTCACTCGTGCTCGGCGTGCTCAACATCGGGGCGTTCTTCGTGCTCGTGTACCTCGCGGCGCAGCTGCTGCCGTCGAGCGTGGCCTCCACGGTCATGGCGACCTCAGCGGGGGTTATCCTGCTGCTGGCCTGGCCGATCCTGCGGCAGCATCCCACGTGGCTGTCGCTCGCGGGGGCGCTCGTGGGGTTCGCCGGGGTCGTCGTCATGCTCTCCCCGGGCGGCGCCGACGTGAACCCGTGGGGCGTCGTCGCCTCTCTCGCCGCGATGTGCTGCTCCTCCGTCGGCTTCCTGCTCGCGCGTCGCTGGAGCGGGGATGCCCCCATCCTTGCGACCACCGCCTGGCAACTGCTCGCAGGCTCCGTACTACTCGCCCCCGTCGCCGTCCTGGTCGAGGGCCCTCCGCCGTCGCCGACCCCGGGCTCCGTCGTCGGCTTCGCCTACATCACCCTCATCGGCACGGCGCTCGCCTTCGTGGCATGGTTCACCGGACTGAAGCACCTGCCTGCGGGCGTCGTCGGCGTGGTGGGTCTCCTCAACCCGGTAACCGGCGTCCTGCTCGGCACTCTCGTCGCCGGTGAGTCGCTCACGGCGCTTCAAGGGCTGGGCATCCTGCTCGTGCTCGGGGGTGTCGGGCTGGGCAGCGCTAGATCGCCTGGGCGACGACGCGAGCCAGCCGCTTCCCGATGAGGTGGTCGCTCGCGGCGACCCGGTGCACCGTGACCCCCCGCAGTCGGGCGACGATCTTCATCGAGCCCGCCGCGGAGAACTCGTCCATCGAGCCGTAGACGATCTCGACGGGAGCCTTCACGGCGGCGAGGTCGCTCACGGTCGTCTGCGACTCGATGGAGTTCTGCAACGACTTCACGAACGGAGTCCAGGTGCGCTCGGTGATGTCCATCGCCTTCGGGATCGCTAGGAACTTCTCGACGATCGCCGCGTGCTGAAGGGTGAAGCCTTTGTTCTCCCGGATGTAGCGGTAGGCCCTCAGGTAGAAGTCCATCACCCCACGATCGAGGTCGTCCGAGAGCTCGCCCGGGGACAGGTAGATGGGCGGGCTCACGAGCACGAGCTTGGCGACGTGCCGCGGCCATCGAGCGGCGTACCGGGCGCCGATGAGCGCGCCCATGGAGTGGCCGACGAGCGTGAAGGGCTCCCGTAGCCGCAGAGACTGGATCGTGCGGTGGATCGCTCTTGCGTGGTCGGCGAGCGCGTAGTCGCAGTCCTCCACGATCGGCGAGGTGCCGAAGCCGAGCAGGTCGATGGAGATGCAGCGGTGACCGCTCTCGAGGAGCGGGATGAGGTTCTGGAACGTCACCGAGGACGACGCGATGCCATGGATGAGAACGACGACGGGTCCATCGCCGCGGTCGTCGACGATGTTCAGCAGCGGCGGCGGCGACAACCAGCGCATGCGACGAGTATGCCCTAGCGATCATCTCTGGCGATCATCCCAAAGTCCCACCGGGGATTAAGCTGGAGGGCTCATGTCTGAGACCGCCCCCGTCATCTCCTACCCGCCCGAGCTGCCCGTCAGCCAACGGCGGGACGACATCGTGCGCGCGGTCAGCGAGAACCAGGTCGTCATCGTCGCCGGTGCCACCGGCTCGGGCAAGACGACCCAGATGCCCAAGATGCTGCTGGAGATGGGCTTCCGAACGATCGGGCACACCCAGCCGCGGCGGATCGCGGCGCGCACGATCGCCGAGCGCGTCGCCGACGAGCTCGGCACGACCGTCGGCGGACTCGTGGGCTACCAGGTGCGGTTCACGGATGTCGCGGGACCGGACACCCGCATCCGGCTCATGACCGACGGCATCCTGCTCAACCAGATCCACCGCGACCGCGACCTGACGCAGTACGACGCGATCATCATCGACGAGGCCCACGAGCGCAGCCTCACCGTCGACTTCCTGCTCGGCTACCTCAAGCAGCTACTGCCCCGCCGCCCGGACCTCAAGGTCATCATCACGAGCGCGACGATCGACCCGGAGAGCTTCTCGAAGCACTTCGACGGCGCACCCATCATCGAGGTCTCCGGTCGCACGTACCCCGTGGAGATCCGCTACCGCCCTCTCGTCGCGGAGGCGTCGGACGACGAGGACGGCGAGGAGACGGCGGACCGGGACTACCTCCAGGGCATCAACGACGCACTCGACGAGCTCGCCCGCGAGTCCGACGGCGACGTTCTCGTGTTCCTGTCCGGGGAGAACGAGATCCGAGATGCCGAGGATGCGATCCGCGGGCGGAACCTGCCGCTCACCGAGGTGCTGCCCCTCTACGGGCGCTTGAGCGCGGCCGACCAGCACAAGGTGTTCGATCGGCGCAGCCCGGGCATCCGCCGCCGCATCGTCCTCGCGACGAACGTCGCCGAGACCTCGCTCACCGTGCCGGGCATCAGGTACGTCATCGACGCCGGAACCGCGCGCATCAGCCGCTACAGCGCCCGGTCGAAGATCCAGCGGCTCCCCATCGAGGCGATCAGCCAGGCCTCCGCCAACCAGCGCTCGGGTCGCTCAGGGCGCACGAGCGACGGCATCGCGATCCGGCTCTACTCGGAGGAGGACTTCCTCCGTCGGCCCGAGTTCACCGACCCCGAGATCCTGCGCACCAACCTGAGCTCGGTCATCCTGCAGATGATCTCGCTCGGCCTCGGCGACATCGAGGCCTTTCCCTTCCTGCAGAAGCCCGACTCCCGCGGCGTGCGCGACGGCCTTGACCTGCTCAAGGAGCTGAATGCCCTCGACAAGGACGGCCGCATCACGCAGATCGGTCGTCAGCTCACCCGGCTTCCGCTCGACCCGCGGCTCGCGCGCATGGTCATCGAGTCGAAGCGGCAGGGATGCACGCGCGAGGTCATCGCGATCGTCGCGGGCCTGAGCATCCAGGACCCTCGCGAGCGCCCCCTCGAGCGACGCGCGCAGGCGGACCAGCAGCACGCGCGGTTCGTCGACCCGACGAGCGACTTCCTCACGCTGCTCAACCTGTGGAACCACCTGCACGAGCAGCAGAAGGAGCTCTCCGGCAACCAGTTCCGCCGCACGGTCAAGGCCGAGTACCTCAACTACCTGCGAGTGCGGGAGTGGCAGGACGTCTACCGCCAGCTCACCCGCTCTGCCAAGCAGCTCGGCCTCCACGTCGGCGAGCCGCACATCAACCCGGACGGCATCCACCGCAGCATCCTGTCCGGACTGCTCTCGCACATCGGCCTCCGCGACCTCGCGAAGAAGGACTACGCCGGCGCCCGGGGCACCCGCTTCATCGTGTTCCCGGGCTCCGCGCTCGCGAAGAAGCAGCCCGCCGCGATCATGAGCGCCGAGCTCGTCGAGACCAGTCGCTTGTTCGCGAGGATGAACGCCGCCATCGATCCGGCGTGGGCGGAGCCGCTCGCGGGCGACCTCGTCAAGCGCACCTACTCGGAGCCGCACTGGGAGAAGAAGCAGGGCGCCGTCGTCGCGTTCGAGCGCGTCACCCTGTACGGGGTGCCGATCGTCGCGAAGCGGCGCGTGCAGTTCTCGAGGATCGACCTGCCCTACGCCCGCGACCTGTTCATCCGGAATGCGCTCGTTGACGGCGATGTGCCGTTCGAGAGCCTCAGGGGACGGGCCTGGGGCTTCTTCGTGGCCAATCGCGAGCTGCGGGAGCGCCTCGCCGAGGTCGAGGAGCGCACGCGCCGCCGGGACATCCTGTTCGACGACGAGGCCGTCTTCGAGTTCTACGATCGGCGGATCCCCCGCGACGTGGCGAGTGTGCGCGACTTCGAGGGCTGGTGGAAGAAGGCGCGCACCGACTCCCCCGACCTGCTGCTCATGCGCGAGGAGGACCTCCTCGACGACGACGACGAGCTGCCCGACACCCAGGACTTTCCCCCGACCTGGTCGCACCGCGACCAGTCACTCGCCCTCTCCTACCGCTTCGAGCCCGGCGCCTCCGACGACGGCGTCACCGTCACCGTGCCGCTCCCCCTGCTCGCCGGGCTCACCGCCGACGGATTCGACTGGCAGGTGCCGGGGTTGCGCGAGGAACTCGTCACGGCGCTCATCAAGGCTCTCCCGAAGCACATCCGCAAGAACGTGGTCCCCGCCGCGGACTGGGCGCGCCGGCTCCTCGCGGATGCCCCCGCCGAGCCGGAGGGATCGATCACCGACTTCCTCGCCCGCCAGATCCAGGCGCAGACGCACACGCCGGTCACGCCCGCCGACTTCGACTGGACGCGCGTGCCCGAGCACCTCACCGTGACCTTCGCCGTCGCGGATGCCCGCGGGAAGGTCATCCGCCGCGGCAAGTCGCTCTCCGCCCTCCAGGCGGGCCTCAAGCCCGCCGCCCGCGAGTCCGTCGCCCGGGTCGTGGATGCCCCCCGCGCCGCCGAGCGCGTCGAGCGCACGGGCATCACCTCGTGGGACTTCGGAGACCTCGAGCGCTCGCGCGATGTCTCGCACGGCGGCAACACGATCCGTGCCTACCCGGCGCTCGTCGACGAGGGCGCTTCGGTGGCGATCCGGCTGCAGGCGACCGCGGCGGACCAGGCGGCGATTCACCGGCGCGGGGTCCTGCGCCTGCTGGTGCTCGCGACCCCCTCGCCGGCCGGCTACGTGCAGGAGCACCTGACCACTCAGGAGAAGCTCGCGCTCGCCGCATCCCCCTACCGCTCGAATGCGGAGCTGTTCGAGGACTGCCTCATCGCGTGCATCGAGGCCGTCGTCGACGTCGGCGAGATCTTCACTCAGGCGCAATTCGAGGCCGCGCGCACCGCGGTCTCCGCCGCGATCATGGACCTGCTGTTCGACACCGTCTCGCTCGTGTCGCGCATCCTGTCGGGGGCGCGCGATGCCGACAAGGCGATCCGGGATGCCACGAGCATGTCGCTCATCGCGCCGCTCGGCGACGCCCGCTCCCAACTCGATGCGCTCGTGCATCCCGGCTTCGTCTCCCGTGCGGGGCTCCCCCGACTTCGCCGGTACCCGCTCTACCTGCAGGGCATCGTGCACCGGGTATCTCGGCTGGCGGACAATGCTGGTCGCGACCGGGCGTGGATGCAGGAAGTGCAGGCGGCGACGGCGACGTACGTCGCCGCGGGTGGCAGCCTGCCCCTCGCGGCCGACGCGAGCCCCGCTCTGCGCCGGGTGCGCTGGATGCTCGAGGAGTTGCGTCTCTCGCTGTTCGCCCAGCACCTCGGCACCGACGGACCGGTGAGCCCGCAGCGGATCGCGAAGGCACTGGTCGAATAGCACGTGTTAAGCAGAGGTGTACACCAAGGCTTAACGCGGTAGCCTGGGAAGCCCCCAAGGAAGAGGTTCGTCGCAGTGCAGCAGCAGACCCCCCGAGACGTGTCCGCCGAGATCGCCCGCTCCTGGCTCCTCGTCGCCGCCACGCGCCCCGAGGACTTCGACGCAGCCGAGGCGTCGCGCGCCGACCAGATCATCCTCGATGTCGAGGACGCCGTCGACCCCCGTCGCAAGGACAGCGCCCGCGGGGACATCGTCGACTGGCTGAGCTCCGGCGGCAGCGGCTGGGTACGCATCAACGACCGCACGAGCGACTTCTGGTCGGACGACGTTGACGCCCTCGCCGGTTTGCCCGGTCTCCGCGGGGTCATGCTCGCCAAGACCGAGGCCGGCGCCCACGTCACCGAGACGTTCGACCGGTTACGCGGCACGACCCCGGTCATCGCTCTCGTGGAGTCCGCCCTCGGCATCGAGGAAGCCGCCGCAATCGCCCGCGCGCGCGGCGCCTACCGGCTCGCTTTCGGCAGCGGCGACTACCGCCGCGACACCGGCACGAGCGCCGACGACCTCGCGATGGCGTACCCGCGCAGCCGCCTCGTCGTCGCGAGCCGCGTCGGCAAGCTGCCCGGTCCCATCGACGGACCTACGGTCGGTACGAGCCATCCGGTGCTGCGCGAGCAGTCGTCCGTGGCCGTCGCGCTCGGGATGACCGGCAAGCTGTGCCTCGACCTGGAGCAGCTTCCGATCATCAACGAGGTCATCAGCCCGACGCGCTCGGATGTCGCGTGGGCGCGCGAGTTCCTCGCCGACTTCGAGGCCCGCGGCCGGGTCATCCGCGACGGCTCCGACCTGCCGCGGTTGGGCCGTGCGGAGAAGATCGACAAGCTCGCGCGGGCGTTCGGGGTCGAACCCGCCTAGCTCCCGGCCCCGGGGCGCTGCTACGGCAGCAGCGCGACCTGGCCGCCCGGGTGGCCGCTCGCGACGAGCTCGAGGGCGGCGCGCGCCTCCGCGAGCGGGAACGTTCGGCCCACCACCACATCGAGGGCGCCGCGATCGGCGAGCTCCACGAGGGGACCTCGTGCGGCCGAGCGGATCTCGCGTCCCGGGTCGGCACCGGGCCCGCCCCCGAGCAGCCGGATTCCCGCCTCTCCGCCCCGCGCGAACGCCGCGATCGTCGCGATGCGATCCCGGTCCGCGACCAGTTCGAGGGAGACGTCGACCGCTTCGTCGGTGCCGACGGTGTCGAGGGCGACATCGATGCCCTCCGGGGCGGCCGACCGCACCCGGTCGGCAAGCCCCTCCCCGTAGATGACGGGGATGCCCCCGTGATCGGCCACGAGCTGCTGGTTCGCGGCGCTGGCCGTGCCCACGACCGTCGCCCCGCGCTGGAGAGCGAGCTGGAGGGCGGTGAGCCCGACGCCGCCCGAGGCGCCGTGCACGAGAACCGTGTCGCCGTCGTGCACGCCCGTCGCCTCCAGCAGGTGGGTCGCGGTCACCCCGACGAGGAGCAGGTTCGCTGCCCGCGCCCAGTCGAGCGCGCGCGGCTTGCGCAGCACCGAGGTCGCGGGCACCGTGACGTCCTGGGCATAACCGCCGACCACCGGGTAGGCGACGACCTCGTCCCCGACCGCGATCTCCCCGAGCGGACCGACCGCGCCGTCGCCGACCGCCGTCACGACGCCCGACAGCTCGATACCCGGTCGCGCCCCCGCCTCCGCGCCGGCGAGCTTCTTGAGGTCGACGGGGTTGATCCCTGCCGCCCGCACCGAGATCGTCACCTCCCCGGAACCCGGCGCCGCCAGCGGCACCTCCCGCAGTTCGAGAACCTCCGGCCCACCGGGGCCGCTCGCCACGATCGCGTGCGTCGTCGTCATGCTCCCGACGCTACTCCAGGCGCTTGCGGTAGCACAGGGCGTTCGCGATGACGCCGTACTTGCCGAACGCCGGGATCTGCTCGTAGCCGAGGCTGAGATACAGCGCGATCGCCGCGACCTGCAGCGGCCCGGTCTGCAGGACGAGGGATGCCACGCCCCGCTCCCGCGCGACCGCCTCGAGCTCGAGCATGAGGGCGCGGGAGATCCCGCGCCCCCGGGCCGTCGGCGTCACGAACACCTTTTTGACTTCGAGCTCCCGCTCGAACGGACGCAGGGCGGCGTGTCCCACGGGCTCGTCCCCGTCCAGGGCGAGCACGGTGTGCACGATGTCCGCAGCATCCACCGCGAGCGCGTCGTCGATTGCGGCGTTCACCTCTGCGCTGTTGCCCGCGGTGAACACCTCGTACATGGCGCTCGTCTCCGCGTTCATCGCATCGCGAAGGGCGGCCGCGCGCGGGTCGTCCCACTCGACGGTGACGAGCCGCAGACTCACCTGGATGCGGTCGTCGCGGACGCGTTCGACTCGTACGACGTGTTGGTCGACTCGAAGAAGTTGACGAGCTGGAGGGTGTCGTTGGCGGCCGCCATCCACTTCGCCGGGTTCGCGACGTTGTAGTGGGCGCCGAAGCCCAACTCCTCGAGTCGGCGGTCGGCGAGGTACTTGACGTACTGGTTGATGTACGTCGCGTTGAGGCCGAGGATGCCGCCGGGCAGGAGGTCGAGGTTGTACTGCTCCTCCATCTCGACGGCGTCGAGGATCATCTGCTTGATCTCCGCCGCGAACTCCGGCGTCTGCAGGTCGGGGTTCTCCTCGAGGACGGTGAGGATGAGGTTGATGCCGAACTTGAGGTGCAGGCTCTCGTCGCGCACGATCCAGTCGACGAGGGAGCCGAAGTTGCGCAGCAGGTTGCGCTGGCGGAAGCTCAGCGCGACCATGAACCCCGAGTAGAACCAGATGCCCTCGAGGATGATGTTGTACGCGATGAGGTTGCGGATGAAGTCCTGCTTGCCCTCGGTCGTCGTGATGTCGAGGGCGTCCTCCGTCATGCGCTTGATGAACTTGACCTCGAACTCCTCCTTGCGCGCCATCGACGGCACGTCGACGTGGGAGTTGTAGGCCTCCTCGCGGTCGATCGGGAAGGTCTCGAGCACGTACTCGAAGCTCATGCAGTGGTTGGCCTCCTCCCACATCTGCTTCGCGAGGTAGAGGTGCGCCTCGGGGGCGTTGATGTAGGGGTAGACGCCGAACGCGAGCGCCTTGTTGACGAGCAGCTCGTTCGGGTTGAAGTAGCTCATGAGGAAGGTGATCGCGTGGCGCTCCTCCTCCGTCATCTTCTTGAAGTCGGCGATGTCCTCGCCGAGCTGGATCTCGTTGGGGAACCAGGTGTTGGCGACGGCCTGGTCGTAGAGGTCCATCGCCCACTTGTAGGTGACGGGCTTGAGGAGGAGGCCCTCCTGGATTCCGGTGCCGAGGATCGGCATGATGACTCTCCTTCTGGGATGTTCCGAGCGGGGCCCGCCCGCGGTCGGCGTGCGGGCCCCTAGGGGGTTACTGGCAGCTGTCGCACTGCAGGTCGTCCATGGGGTCGACCGGCACGTCGTACTCGACGGTGTTCACGAAGACGGAGCGCTCCATGGTCACGCCCCCAGTCCGCCGAAGCCGCGGCGGGCGGGAGCCGCAGCGGGAGCGGCCGCCTCGACGGGAGCCGCGGCATCCGCCGCCGCACCGAAGCCGCGCTTGGCGCCCTCGGTGATCTCCTCCGTCTTGTTGACCTTGACCGTCGACTGCTCGGCCGTGTGGCGGGGCTTCATGTGCAGGTAGTACGTCGTCTTGACGCCGCGCTCCCACGCACCGAAGTAGATGTCCATCATGTCGCCGAGGTCGCGCGTCTCGAGGTACATGTTGCGGCTGATGGCCTGGTCGATCCACTTCTGGGCGCGAGCGGCGACCTCGAGGAAGGCGTAGGGCGAGAGCTGGAAGCTCGTCTTGTAGACCGCCTTGAGGTCGTCCGGGATCGCGGCGATGCCCTGGATGTCTCCCTGGCTGCGCAGGATCGACTCGCGGGTCGACTCCCAGATGCCGAGGCGCTGGAGGTCGGCGACAAGGTTGCGGTTGACCTCGAGGAACTTGCCGTTCGAGGTCGCGCGGCTGAAGATCTGCGAGAACTGCGGGTCGAGACCGGGGGTCGTGCCGGCGACGAGACCGATCGACGCGGTGGGCGCGATCGCCATGAGCGTCGCGTTGCGCATACCGCCCTTGACCTTGGCGCGCAGCGCGTCCCAGTCGAGGCGGGTGGTGCGGTTCACCTTGATCTCGACACCGCGGTCCTGCTCGGTGAGGGCGATCGAGTCGAGCGGGACGAGGCCCTGCGACCAGCGGCTGCCCTCGAAGTTCGGGTAGGCGCCCCGCTCCTTCGCGAGTTCGGTGGATGCATCGATCGCCGCGTACGAGACGTGCTCCATGATCTCGTCGATGAGGTCGTAGGCCTCTTCGCTCTCGTAGCTGTAGCCGAGCTTCTCGATGATGTCGGTGAAGCCCATCACGCCGAGGCCGACGGCGCGGTTCTGCTGGTTGGAGAAGTCCGCCTCCTTGACGCTCGAGCGCGTGATGTCGATAAGGTTGTCGAGCTGGCGCACCGCGAGGCGGGCCGACTCCTCGATCTTCGCGAAGTCGACGGTGGGACGGGCATCCGGCGTCGACGCCTCGATGAGGTGCTGCGACAGGTTGATCGACGCGAGGTTGCAGACGGAGACGTTGTCCTCGTCCTGCGGGAGCGTGATCTCGGTGCACAGGTTGGAGAGGTGGATCGTGCCGGTGTTGTTGTTGAGGGCGCGGTTGTTGATCGTGTCCTTCCAGGTGAGCCACGGGTGGCTCGTGGTCTGGAGGGAGATGAGGATCGCCTTGAACTGCTCGCGCGCCGAGATCTTCTTGACCATCCGCAGCTCGCCCGCCTCGGCCTTGGCGACGTACTCGTTGTAGCGCGCCGAGAACTCCTTGCCGTAGAGCTCGTTGAGGTCGGCGACCTCGAGCGGGTCGAACAGGTACCAGTCGTCGTCGTTCTGCACACGCTTCATGAACTCGTCGGAGATCCAGACAGCCGTGTTCGCGGTGCGGGTGCGGCGGTAGGGGTCGCCCGAGTTGTTGCGCAGCTCGAGGAACTCGGGGAAGTCGAGGTGCCAGTTCTCCATGTAGAAGCACAGCGCGCCGAACTTCTTGCCGCCGCGGCTGACCGCGCGAAGGATCGAGTCGATCGTGTGCATGAACGGGATCGGACCGGTCGAGGTGGTGTTGTTGGAGCGGATGGGCGAGCCCTGCGCGCGGAGCTTCGTGACGGAGAGGCCGATGCCGCCGGTGCCCTTCGTGAGCCACATGACATCGCGCGTCGTCTTCGCGATGTGCTCCATGTCGTCCTGCATCTCCATGACGAAGCAGTTCGCGAGCTGCGGGTAGATCGTGCCCGCGTTGACGAGGGTGGAGCCGGCCGCGAGGTACTCGAGGCTCGACATCTTCTCGTAGAACTTGAGCGCCGCCTCGGTGGGGTTGGCCTCGTTGAGCGAGAGGCCCATCGCGATGCGCATCCAGAAGTACTGGGGCACCTCGAGCGCGTCGCCGTTGCGGCCCTTGATGCCGTAGCGGTTGTTGAGGGTCACGACGCCGATGTACTTGAGCAGCTCGTCGTGCGAGGGCTCGAGCTGGGTCGCCAGGTAGTCGAGGTCGAAGAGCTGGGTGAGGCGGGGGTCGAGGAGTCCCTCCTCGACGCCGCGGGTCACGTTGGGCTTGAAGTGCGCGCGGTGCAGCTCCTTGAGCTCCTCCGCCGTCTCGTAGTCGCCGAGCACGCGCTTGTAGATGGTCTTGAGCAGCAGGCGCGCGGCGACGATGTCGAACGCGGGGTCGTCCTTGACGTTCTGCAGGGCGACCTGGATGACCGCCTCGTCGAGCTGCTGGGTGGTGATGCCGTCGAACAGCGTGAGCTCGAGCTCGGACGCGATCTGCGTCACCCACGTGATGTTCTCGTCGAGGCCGGCGCTGGCCGCCTCGATCGCCAGGTTGATCTTGTTCGCGTCGTACGGCTCCCGCTCGCCGCTGCGCTTGACGACAGTGATTCCCACCAGAACTCCCTCTGTTCAGACCTCGAATCGGGGCATTGTGTACCCCGGAATACGCTCTCCGGCAGTCTCCCCCGCCGGACGGTTCGATCACTATATCTCGTGCCACCGACACGGGGGTAACCCTAGATGTAGTGGGCGTGTCGTCCACAGGTGTGGATAAGTTCGGCGGGGTTATGCACACTTTTCACAGGCTCCGGGGCTCCATTCCGGCCCGTGATCACGCGAATGCCCGCCGCTAAGCTGGGAGCCTTGTGAGTAGCTACATCAGCCTGTTGAGAACCCCCGGAGTCGGACGGATCATCGCCGCCCAGCTCACCGCGCGGTTCCCCGGCGGGATGCTCTCCCTCGCGTACCTCCTCCACATCGAGCGCGTGCACGAGTCGTACGGCGCGGCCGGACTCGTGCTCGCCGCCACGAGCATCGGGCAGGCGATCGCCGGCCCGCTGACGAGCCGGTGGATGGGCGTGTGGGGCATGCGCCGCGTGCTCGTGCTCACGCTCATCGTGTGCGCGACGAGCATCTTCTCGATCGCCCTCATCCCGATGTCGGTGCCGGTCTACATGCTCGTCGGCTTCCTCGGCGGGCTCAGCACTCCCCCCATCCAGCCCGCGGTGCGGACGATCTACCCGAAGATGGTCAACTCCCGGCAGCTCACTCCCCTGTTCTCGCTCGACGCCTCGGCGCAGGAGATCATCTGGGTGGCCGGGCCGGTCATCACCACCTTCGTCGCGACCCAGGTGTCGACGCAGTCGGCGATCATCCTCGCCGGGGCCTTCCTCATCGGGGGCGGGATCTGGTTCATCGCCTCCCCGGAGGTCGGGCGCGTCCGCATCCCGCGATCCAAGCGCTCGTTCGGCACTGTCCTCAAGCGACCGCCCGTACTCCTGGCGACCATCACGGGCTTCCTTCTCGTGGGCGCGTGCGCGGCGGTCGAGGCTGGCGTTGTCGCCGTCTTCGGCCACGGCGGACCCGAGGCCGGCATCGTCCTCGCCGTGTTCGCGCTCGGCTCGCTCGTCGGCGGGCTGTCGCTAGGCCACCTCCCGATCGGCCCGTGGGCGCTCGCGCGCCGGATGCTCGTCGTCTTCGTCGGCATGGCGCTCGCGATGGCGTGGCTCGACTTCTGGTGGCTCTCGATCGCCTTGCTCGTCGCGGGCATCGGAATCGCCCCCGCGCTCGCCGTCATCTTCGCGATCGTGTCGTCGAGCGTGAAGTTCAGCGACACCGCCGAGGCCTACGGCTGGGTCGGTACGGGGCAGCTCATCGGCGCGGCGATCGGCTCCGCGATCGCGGGCTTCCTCATCGACGCGAACGGCGCTATCGGCGGGTTCTGGGCCGCGGCCGCGTTCGCCCTCCTGGGCTTCGTCGTGCCCACCCTCCTGCGCCGATGGCATCCCGACCTGCGCGGTCGCGAGGTGGGGCCGATTCCCGACACGGCGCCGGTGCCGGTACAGCCGAGCTAGCGACCACCACGGCCCGCGTCATCCCGCTCCACCCCGTTTCTCAGGAATATCAGCCCGCGGGCGACACTATCCACTCGGCGGGCGCGTATTCCTGAGAAACCGGGTTGTCTCAGGATGCTCCGGCGAGTTGCCGCCCTATACCGGGGTGCGCAGCGTCGTCAGCGCACTCGACAGGTCGTGCAGCTGGTTGAACACCGTGTGCAGGATCGAGTCGTGCTTCTGCTCGGGGTGGAAGACCCCGTCCTGAACGTGCTGGCCGACGAAGTTGATCTCGACGTTCGCCCCCGCCTTGACGAGGCCGATCGTCGTGAGCACGGGCTCCAGCGCGGCGACACCTCGGCTGCCCGCGGACACTCCGCCGTAGCTCACGATCGAGACCGGCTTGTGCCGCCACTCCTGCGACAAGTAGTCGAGGGCGTTCTTGAGCACGGGCGAGTACGAGTGGTTGTACTCGGGGCTCACGAGGATGAACGCGTCAGCAGCATCCACCCGCTCGCTCCACGCGATCGTGTGCGGCTTCGTGTACTGGCGCTTGGCCGGGTGGGCGGGCTCGTCCATGAACGGGAGGGCGAGCTCGGCGAGATCGACGAAGTCGACGTCGAAGCGCCCCTCGCTCGATGCCCGCTGGTGCACCCACTGAGCGATGGGAAGGCCTGCTCGGCCCGGACGGACGCTGCCGACAATGATCATGAGCTTCATGTGACAAGTCAACCATTGGAGGGCTGAGAGCCTTCCCGGGGATTCGGTACCGTATGCGGATGACCCTCCCCACCGTCACCTGGGGCACGCCGGGCGGCCCCCGCGCCCTCCTCGTCCACGGCCTCAGCTCCGAGTCGGGCTCGTGGTGGCACCTCGCGCCCGCCCTCGTCGAGGAGGGATGGCACGTCACCGCCGTCGACCTGCGGGGCCACGGCGCGGCGGCGCGAGCCGACTCCTACGCTCTCGCCGACTATGCGGGCGACCTGCCGCGCCAGGGCTGGGACCTTGTCGTGGGCCACTCCCTCGGCGGCGCGTCGACCGTGCTCGCTGCTCAGGATGCCGGCTTCGCGCGCAGGCTCGTGCTCCTCGACCCGGTGCTGCACGTGCCGGCAGAGCTGTGGGACGAGACCATCGCCGACCAGGTCTCGGAGCTCGAGCTCACCGCCGAGACGATCGCCGAGCTCAAGCCGCACTGGCACGAGCGCGATCGGGCGGCGAAGCTCGAGGGCGTGCGCGCCGTGCATCCCGACGCCGTCTCCCGCACGTTCACCGATTCAGGCACGTGGGACATCCGCTCCGAGGCCGAGGCTCTCGGAGTTCCGACGCTCATCGTCTCGGGCGACCCCGAGGTCTACACGATGCTCGCGCCGGAGACCGCCGCTCGTGTCGCCGCGAACCCTCGCGTCGACTATGTGATCGTGCCGGGCACCGGGCACTCGCCCCACCGCGACCGGCCCGACGAGACCATGGCCGTCATCCGGGAGTGGCTCGCGCGCGGCTGACGGCTACTGCGCGGCGAGCGGATCCGTCGGGCCGGCACCGTCATCCTGCACGACGTCCTCGGGGTTGGGCAGCGACCGAAGGAAGGGGAAGAAGGCGAGGCTCGCGAGCATCGCCGCACCGCCTCCGACGAGGAGCGGGAGGGCGAGCGACCCCGTCGCGATCGCGCCGCCGAGCAGCGAGCCGATCGGCATGGTGCCCCACAGCAGGGTGCGCCAGGCGCCGTGCACCCGCCCGAGCAAGCCACCGGGGATGATGCTCTGCCGCAGCGACATGATCAAGATATTCCACGTCGTGATGGCCAGGGAGCTCACCGCGAAGCCGATCGCCCCGCCCCAGACGGTCGGCACGAGTCCCGCGAAAAGGAACGCGGCGCCGGAGAGCGCCGACATGACCCCCATCGTCGTGCCGGCTCCCCACCAGCGCTTGAGCCGATCGGTGATCGCCGCGCCGATGATGCCGCCGACCGCTCCCGTGATCATGAAGACGCCGAACCAGGCTTCCGGCACCTCGAGCGTCTCGAGCACGAAGAGCACCCACGTCGCCGTCGCGGCGGAGGTCGCGATGCCGATGAAGATGGTCAGGAACCACAGGATGCGCAACTGCCGGTGCCCGAGGATGAATCGGAACCCGTCGGCGAACTGCCGATACCAGGCAGGCCTCGGCCCCGCATCCGCATCCTCGAACTGAAGCCCGGATGCCGCGCGCGGCAACGCGAGCGCGAGCGCCCCCGCCACCGCGAACACGAGGCCGTTGAGCCCGAGCGGGATGAGCACGGACACGGCGAAGAGAGCCGACGTCAGCGGACCGGACACGAAGTTCTGCACGACGAGCTCGCCGCCTTCGATGCGGGAGTTCGCGCGCGGGAGATTCTCCCGAGCGACGATGCTCGGTACGACCGCCCGGATCGCGCCGTCGTACAGCGTCTCGAACGCCCCGTAGACGAAGATGACGATATACAGCCACCAGATGGTGAGCTCGTCGGTGGCGACGAGCACGACGAGCAGCACCCCGAGGGCGGTGCGCACCGCTTGCGCGACGGCGAGCGCGCGGCGCCGGTCGACCCGGTCGATGACGATGCCCGACGGGATCGCGAAGAACAGCCACGGCAGCATCGCGAGCGCGGCGATCACCGAGATGAGCACGGGGTCGCTCGTCAACCGGGCGGCGAGCAGCGGGATCGCCGTGCGGGCGATCCCGTCGCCGAGGCTCGACGCGAGGTTTGCGGTGAAGAGGTTGCCGAACGCCGGGCCGAGACCCGGGCGCCGGCTCACCATCGGTCGTGGACGGCTGCCCGGATGCGCCGGTCGTAGAGGTCGCGGACCTGCTCGGTGAACTCGGGCGTGAGCTCCGGAACCGAGCCCGCGCTCGCGTTCGACTGGGCCTGCCGCACGGTGCGCGCGCCGGGGATGACCGTGGTGACGCCCGGCAGCTGCGCGAGCCACGCGAGGGCGGCAACCGCGGGGGTGAGCCCCTGCGAGTCGGCGAGCTCGGCGAACTCGAGGGCGGCCTCGACGCCGAGCTCGAAGTCGATGCCGGAGAAGGTCTCGCCCACGTCGAACGCCTCGCCGTGGCGGTTGTAGGTGCGGTGATCGTCGGCGGCGAACACGGTGTCCTTCGTGTAGCGCCCGCTCAGCAGTCCGCTCGCGAGCGGCACGCGCGCGATGATCGCCACTCCCGCATCCATCGCCGCGGGCAGCACCTCGTCGAGCGGCTTCAGCCGGAACGCGTTGAGGATGATCTGCACGCTCGCGACTCCCGGCCGGGCGATCGCGGTCAGCGCCTGCCCCGCCTCCTCGACGCTGACGCCGTACCGCGCGATCGCTCCCTCCGCGACCAGCGTGTCGAGGTCGTCGAAGACGCGGTCGGACTCGATGACCGCGGTCGGCGGGCAGTGCAGCTGCACAAGGTCGAGGGTGTCGCGGCGCAGGTTGGCGCGCGAGCGATCCGTCCAGGCGCGGAAGTTGGCCATCGAGTAGTTCTCGGGCTCCTGCGGCAGCCGCCGGCCGAGCTTCGTCGCGACGAAGACGTCGAGGTCGGGGTGATCCGCGAGGAAGTCCCCGATGAACGACTCGCTCCGGCCGTCGCCGTAGACGTCGGCGGTGTCGAAGAAGTCGACGCCGGCCTCGACGGACGCGGTGAGGATGGCACGGGCATCCGCCTCGCTGACATCCCCCCAATCGGCGCCGAGCTGCCAGGTGCCGAGGCCGATGACGGAAACAGGGCGGCCGAGCCGCGCGGCGGTGCGATGCTGCATGGGCTCCACGCTAGCCGATGAGCCCCCACCGATGACTAGCCGATGACTACCCGATGACCTTGACGAGCTCGCGGGCCAGCCGCGGGCGAACGAGGTGGTCGTTGACCTCGACGCGATGCATGGTGACGTGGCGCATCTGCCCGATGATGCGCATCGTGCCCGGCGCGAGGAACTGGTCGAGCGCCCCGTACACGACGTCGATCGGCACGCGGACCGCCGCGATGTCGGCGACCGTGGTCTGCGACTCGATGCAGTTCTGCAGGCTCAGGATGAACGCACTCCAGTTGCGCTCCGACACCTCGAGCGCCGTACCGAGCTTGAGCATGCGCGAGATGGTCGCCGCGGTCGCCATCGTGAAGTCCTTGTTGGTGCGCAGGAACTCGTAGACGCGCAGATAGAGGCTCACTTGCGCCCGCGCCGCAGGGTCGGCGAGCTCCATGGGTGAGAGGTATACGGGCGGGCTCACGAGGATGAGCCGCGACACCTGTGCCGGGTTCTGCGCGGCGTAGCGCGCGGAGAGCAGTCCGCCGAGCGAGTGCCCGACGAGGATGAACGGCGCACCGAGCTTCAGGGAGGCGATCGTGGCCTTGATGGATGCCACGTGCTCCTCGATCGTGTACGTGGCCCCCTCGGGCGCCGGCGACTCGCCGAATCCGAGGAGCTCGAGGCTGATGCAGCGGTAGTGCTTCTCCAGGTCGGGGATGACCCGGCGGAACGTCGCCGCCGACGAGGCGATCCCGTGGATGAGGATCACCACGGGGCCCTCGCCGGTGTCGCCCGCGACGTGCAGGAGCGGCGGCCGACGGCGCGAGAGCGCCGCCCGGAGCCTCCGCCACCACGACATGGTGCCAACCTAACGCAGAAGCGGGAGCGCCCGGAGGTGCTCCCGCTTCGATGCAACGGTGCTGCTACGCGGTGGGCGCGGCCTTCTCGTCGTCGCCGTCGAGCTTGTCGCGGACGAAACCACTGAGGTCCTCGCCCTTCTCGCGGACGTACTCGGCCGCGTCGCCCGCCTTGTCCTTGGCGAACTCGGCGGCATCGCCCGCCTTGTCCTTCACGAACTCGGCAGCGTCGCCCGCCGCGTCCTTGGCCTTCTCGAATCCCTCGGCCAGGTTCTCCTTGGCGTCATCAATGAAACCCATGCTCCACCCTTCTGATGAGTGCGGCGTGCGCCGACGGTTCGAGGATAGTGGCGGCCGACCCGGAGGGGACTAGTCGCGCAGCTGTTCCTTGTAGTCGTTCTTGGCCTTCGTGGCGTCGCGTTCGGCCTCGGCGCGCTTCACGTCGGCCTCGGCGCGCGTGACCTCGGCATCGGCCTGGACCTCGTCCACCTTGTCGCTGATGCGCTCCTTGGTGTCGTCGACCCATTCCCCGACCTTCTTGCCGGTGGCCTCTGCAGCGTCCTTGGCGTCGTCGAGCAGTCCCATGGTGTTCCTCCTTGTGGGTCGTTTCCTGATGGTTTCTTGACCCTACAACGGGGGGTACGCCCGTTACCGAGCCTTCACCGTTCTCCCAGAGCGCTCCCAGACAACGCCCGGACTGACGCCCGAATCGTGAGAAACGTTGGGTAGCGGTGAGGGATGCCCGCCCCTAGCGTGATCACCATGAGGCGCATTCTTATTCTTCCCACAGCACTGGTTCTCTCCGCGCTCGCCCTCACAGGCTGCGCGGCCGGGGGCGGCGATTACTCGTCGAGCGACTCCGCCGGCGGCGTCACCGCTCCGCAAGCGATGGACAACGAGTCGATCGCGACCGAGGACGGCACCCGAGCAGACTCGGCCGACCGCCAGGTGATCGTCACCGGCTGGATGACCGTGACGGTCGAGGAGCCGCTCGAGGCGGCGGTCGAAGCGGTCCGCATCGCCGAGTCCGTCGGCGGCCGCGTCGACGGACGGCAGGAGTACGCCCCCGTCGACGGCGACAAGGGCAGCGCCACGCTGACCCTGCGCCTCCCGGCCGAGGGGCTCAGCGCCACGCTCGACAAGCTCAAGGAGCTCGGGGACGTGCAGGAGGTCTCCCTCAACTCCACCGACGTCACGATGGCCACGCAGGACCTCGACGCGCGGATCACGGCGCTGTCGGCATCCATCGACCGGCTCCTCGCCCTCCTCGAGAAGTCGACGGACATCGACACGCTCATCTCGCTCGAGACGGCGATCTCCGACCGCCAGGCCCAGCTCGAGAGCCTCGAGGCCGAACGGCGCTACTACGCCGACCAGGTCGCGCTGTCGACGGTGACCCTCAACCTCGTGTCGGTCGCGGACGCGCCGGTCGAGGAGCCCGTCACGTTCTGGGACGGACTCGTCGCCGGCTGGACCGCGTTCGTCGCGTTCTTCGCCGGGCTGCTCGTGGTGCTCGGCGCGCTCATCCCGTGGCTCGTGCTCGCGGGGATCATCACCGCGATCATCCTGCTCCTGGTGCGCGCGAGCGCCCGCCGGAAGGAGCGCGCTGCCACCGCGGCCGCTGCCCCCGTGGTGGCCGAGTCGGGTCCCGCTGTCGAGGCGGAGCCCGCTGCCGCGGCGGAGCCGGCGGCACCCGCCCCGGCGCCGCGGACCCGCAAGTCCCCCGCCAAGAAGAGCGAGTAGTCGAGAGGACGTGCTCGTCGCGGGTCAGCCCGCGGCGAGCATGTCCTTGACCATCGGCACGACGACCGAGCCGTAGAGCTCGATCGAGCGCATCGACTTCTCGTGCGGGAGCGTTCCCGCCGAGTACTTCAGATCGAAACGCTGCACCCCGAGGGCCTTGACCTTCGTCGCGATCTTCCGAGCGACGGTCTCGGGCGAGCCGAGGTAGAGGGCGCCGTGCTCGATCTCGTGCCGGTATTCGTCGGGGCCGGTGGGCGGCCATCCGCGCTCCGCGCCGATGCGGTCGCGCATCACCTTGTGGTGCGGCCAGTACTCCTCCGCCGCCTGCTCGTCCGTGTCGGCGATGTAGCCGGGCGAATGCACGGCGACCGGCAGGTCGGGCTTCTCCATCTGCGCGAGCGCCCGGTGGAACAGGTCCACGTAGGGAGCGAAGCGCTCGGGGTCGCCGCCGATGATCGCCAGGACGAGCGGCAAACCGTAGCGCGCCGCGCGGACCACCGACTCGGGGCTGCCACCGACGCCCACCCAGGTCGGGATGCGCCCGCCCTCGGTGTGCGGATAGACGCCCTGATCGGTGAGCGGTGCCCGCAGGCTCCCCGACCACGTCACGGGCTCCTCGGTGATGAGCTGGGAGAAGAGGTCGAGCTTCTGCTCGAAGAGTTCCTCGTACTTGGCGAGGTCGAATCCGAAGAGCGGGAAGGACTCCGTGAAGGAGCCCCGGCCGAGGATGACCTCCGCACGGCCGTGGGACAGGGCATCCACCGTCGCGAACCGCTGGAAGACCCGCACCGGGTCGTCGGAGGAGAGCACGGTGACCGCCGATCCGAGATGGATGCGCTTCGTCGCGGTCGCGAGCCCCGCGAGCACGACCTCGGGGGCGGAGACGGCGAAGTCCTGCCGGTGGTGCTCGCCCACTCCGAAGAAGTCCAGCCCCAGTTCGTCGGCGAGGACGCCCTCGGCGACGACGTTGCGGATCACCTGCGCGTGGCTCAGGGGCGCGTCATCCGGGCCCACCGTCACGTCGCCGAACGTGTCGAGTCCGAACTCGACCTGCTGGTCAGCCATCTGCTCCCCTTCGCGTGAGGTCGATGCGTTTGCATCGGTGTTACTCAACCCACGCTAGCGGTTCTCCATTCCCTGCGGCATCAGAAGGCCTCCGCGACGGACGCGGCCTCCGCCTGCACCGTGGCGGAGTCGACGAGCGACTGGGTGCCGAGCACCGCGACCCACTCGTCGAGAGCGGCTTGCGCCGCGCCGCTGTCGACCAGCGTCGACCGGAGCTCGGCGAGCGCGGACTCGTAGAGCGCGGCGAAGCCGTCGTCGGCGAGGAAGCGCTCGGAGAGCACATTGCCCTGGCTCGGGCCCCCGGCCATGCCGCCCGCTCCCCCGCCGCCGGGCCGGTCGCCGTCCGCGGGCCGGTCGCCGCCGTCGCCCGGGCCGCCGGCCTCCCCGCCGCCCGGCCCGCCGCCCGGGCCGCCGTTCGAGACGCCGAGTGCGAGGTTGAGGTCCCACGACACCACCGTCATGAGCCCGGTCGACTCGTCGTAGCGGAGGTAGGAGTTGTTGCCCGGGCCGTCGATGTCGTCGAAGTTCCCGACGATCTCCTGGAATGCGAGGTAGGTGGCGAACGCGTCGACGTCGAGCCAGTCGCCGAGCCCGCTCGCGAACTCCTCGTCGCTCGCGGTGTTGACGAACTCGAGGAAGTCGATGAGCGGCGTGAGATCGTCGTCGCCCGCCTCCTGGTCGAAGACGTCGGCATAGGCATCCGGATCGTCGCCGCGGTAAGAGTAGTCGCCGCCCGCTTCCGCCTTATAGAGCGCGCCGTCGGTCCCGAACTCGGCGGCGTCCCACTCCTCGCCAGGATTCTGGATGACCAGACGCAGGTCGCTCGCACCGTTGACCGACACCTCCGCCGCGATCGCCTCCTCGCTCGCGAGCCCGGTGAGCTCGAGCAGCTCGAGTGCGACGGCCTCGTTGAGGGAGGTCTCGGAGTTGTTACCGCGCACGACGAGCTCGGTCCAGCCGTCGTACTCCTGCCCGTCGACGAACTCGTCGAGGCGGATGAGCCACGGCAGCTCCTCCGCCGCGCTGTCGACGGAGATGCCGCGCAGACTCGAGTTGCCCTTGAGCTTGATGCCCACGTTCTCGAACACCGTTCCGTCGATCGTGACCGTCGCCGAGACCCACACCTTCTCGCCCGAGTCGACGTACGACTGGAGGGCGGCGCGCAGCTGCGACTCGTCCACCTCGATGGCGATCGAGTGCACGACGCTCGAGTCCCAGAGGGTGGCGCTTGCGGCGGAAGCACTCACGGGAGCCTCGGCAGGCGTCGTTGTCGCGGCGGGCGTGGAGCATCCGGTGAGGATCAGGACGACGGATGCTGCGGCGGCAAGGGCCAGTCGGGAGCGAGTCATGGCACCCAGTCGACCAGCGCCCCCTCGCCCGACGCTGGGTGGGCGCTATCGATCGGCTATGAGCCGTCGACCGCCTCGCCGCGAGCCGTCGGTGCGGGCGCGAACCAGAGGATCGCCAGCACCCCCACGGCACCGCCGATCAGCTGGGCGAGGACGAAGCCGGGAGCGGATGCGGGGGCGATGCCCGCGAACGTGTCCGAGAACATCCGACCGATCGTGATGGCGGGGTTCGCGAAGCTCGACGAGCTCGTGAAGAAGTACGCCGCGCCGATGTAGGCACCGACTGCCCAGGGGACTACCGCGCCGCGCCCTGTCCTCGCGAGCACGAAGACCACCAGCACGAGACCGGCGGTCGCGATGATCTCCGCAAGGAATCGCGGCGGGTCCATGCGCTCGGTCGCGCTCAGGGCGAGCGCCGGGAGCCCGAACATGGTGTTCGCCAGCACCGCGCCGCCGATGCATCCGGCAACCTGGGCGGGCACGTACGCCGCAACGTCGCGCCAGCGGCGACCACCGAGGGCCGCATCGACGAGGGAGACGACGGGATTGACGTGGGCCCCGCTCACGGCGACGAAGACGAGGATGATCACGGGCAGACCGAGTGCGGTCGCGAAGGCGTTCTCGAGGAGTTGGAGCCCCGTGTCGGTCGGCGACAGCCGCTGGGCGGCGATCCCGGAGCCGATCACGAGGGCCGCGAGGAGGGCGCTGCCGAGGAACTCGGCCGCGATCCGGCGGATCACGCCGACTGGAAGACGCGGGCGAGCGCGTCGAGCGACCCGGGGACGAGCTGGTAGTAGGCCCACGTGCCGCGCTTGGACCGGGTGAGGTAGCCGGCGTCGAGGAGAACCTTGAGGTGGTGGGACACGGTGGGCTGACCCAGGTCGAACGCCTCCGTGATGTCGCACACGCACGCCTCCTGCTCCGGGGACCCCGCGATGATCGAGATCATGCGGAGGCGGGTCGGATCCGCAAGGGCCTTGATCGAGCGGGCCAGGTCGTCGGCCTGGGTATCTGTGAGGGTCTCCTGGGTGAGGGGCTCGCAGCAGACGGCGGCCTCGGTGACCGACAGCGGCAGAAGTGCGGTGGGCATGCATCGATCGTAGTCGATATTGACAGACATCGATATACGGTCCACACTCGAACATCGACAGATATCGATGTAAGGAGATCCCGATGTTCGGAGCGAACCCCGGCGCCTGGCTGGCCCTCCACCGACAGGAGCGCGACCAGCTCGAGCGCGCAGTGCGGGGCCCCCGCCGCCCGCGGCGCCTGCCCTCCCTCGACCGACTGCTGCCGAGCGCCGCGCCGGTCGCCTCTCCCGCGCCCGTGTGCGCCACCTGCTGATGACTCTCATCGACCTCTCCCCTGCGCCACCGACGGGCTCCGTCCTGCGCGACCTACCGGTGGTGGTGATCGGCGCCGGCCCCGTCGGGCTCGCCGCTGCCGCCCACCTCGCCGAGCGCGGCATCGACTTCG
Organism: Antiquaquibacter soli; assembly: GCF_030580675.1. Lineage (GTDB taxonomy): Bacteria > Actinomycetota > Actinomycetes > Actinomycetales > Microbacteriaceae > Rhodoglobus > Rhodoglobus soli. The sequence continues at coordinate 32,376 of NZ_JAUQUB010000007.1, forward strand.
TCGTGCTCGAAGCCGGGGCCGTCGCCGAGAGCGTCTCGTCCTGGGCGCACATCCGGCTGTTCTCGCCCTGGAAGCACCTCGTCGACCCCGCCGCCCGGCGCCTTCTCGAGTCCGACGGCTGGTCCGCGCCCACCGAGTCGCTCGCGCCCACCGGGGGCGAGCTCGTGGAGCGCTACCTGCGGCCGCTCTCCTCCCTCTCCGCCATCGCGCCGCGCGTGCGCACGGCGGCGCGAGTGGTCGCCGTGAGCCGCCGCGGCATGGACCGCACGCGGACGTCGGCGCGGGCATCCACCCCGCTCGTGGTCCGGTTCCAGGACAGCTCAGGCCTCTCGGAGCTCTCCGCGCGAGCCGTCATCGACGCCTCCGGCACGTTCCGCAGTCCCAACCCGCTCGGCTCGAACGGGCTGGACCCGCTCGGCGCGCACGCCGTGGCCGACCGCCTGCTGCCTGCAATGCCCGACGTGCTCGGTGTGCGGCAGTCCGAGTTCGCCGGACGCCACACGACCGTCGTCGGCGCCGGCCACTCCGCGGCGAACACGCTCGTGAGCCTCGGCGAGCTCATCCGGCAGGAGCCGTCCACCCGCGCGACGTGGGTCATCCGCAGCCGGGAGGCGACGCGGGTGCTCACCGCGGAGAGCGACGAGCTCGCCGATCGCGCTTCCCTGTCCTCCCGCCTTCGTCGGCTCCTCGAATTCGGCGTCATCGACATCGTCGACCGGTTCGAGATCGTCGGCCTCTCCCGAGAGGACGACGGGATGCTCGTGACGGGCCAGCGCGCCGGCGGGCTCGAGTCCTTCCACACCGATCTGCTCGTCAACGCGACCGGCTTCCGGCCCGACCTCGGGATGCTCCGGGAGGTGCGTCTCGATCTCGACGAGGTCGTCGAGGCGCCGCGACGACTCGCCCCGCTCATCGACCCGAACCTGCACAGCTGCGGCACGGTCGCGCCGCACGGCGTCGCCGAGCTCGCGCACCCCGAGCCCGGTTTCTTCATCGCCGGCATGAAGAGTTACGGCCGAGCCCCGACCTTCCTCCTGGCGACCGGCTACGAGCAGGTCCGCTCGATCACCGCGTTCATCGACGGCGATCTCGAAGCGGCGCGTGCGGTGCAGCTCGTGCTGCCCGCGACGGGGGTGTGCTCGACGTCGTCCGCGGAGGCGTGCTGCTAGTCGCATAGGCTGTCGTCTATGAATCGCGGGATGCCTCGCCATGAAGCCGAGCGCATCGCCCGCGGACTGCGGGCTCTCGCCGACCCCACCCGCGTTCAGCTCCTCGCCCTTCTCGTCGAGGCGCCCGGCGGTCGGCGAGGGGTGACGGAGCTCGCGGTCGAACTCGGCTTGCGCCAGCCGACTGTCAGCCACCACCTCGCGCTCCTCGCCGAGGAGGGTCTCGTGCTCCGTTCGCAGGAGGGGCGCACCGCGTGGTACTCGGTGATGCCCACTCGCTTCGGCGACGTCGTCGAGGCGATGCGAGGGCCCGAGCCCGTCGCCGCGGCGGTCGCGCCCGCCGTGCTCGAGCGGATCGCCGACGATCTCGCGACGCGCTTCGCCGGAGTCCTCTCAGCGCCGACCGTCGACCGCTACGTGCGTGACAGCTACGAGCTCCTGGCCGAACGGGCGCGCATCACGCGGTACTTGCCCTCGCTCACCGCCCGGTTCGCGGCGGACCGGCTGTCCGCGGTGGCGGCGGTCGAGCATCCGGCCGATCGTCCGCGGGTGCTGTTCGTGTGCGTCCAGAACGCTGGCCGATCCCAGCTCGCTGCGGGCATCCTGCGCTCGCTTGCCGGTGACCGGGTCACGGTGCTCACGGCGGGATCGCAACCAGCCGCAGAGGTCAACCCGCTCGTCGTCGACGCGCTCGACGAGGTGGGCGTGCCCCTCGGGGCCGAGTTCCCCAAGCCCCTCACCGATGAGGTCGTTCGCGCGGCTGACGTGGTCGTGACGATGGGCTGCGGCGACGCGTGCCCCGTCTACCCCGGCCGCCGCTACCTGGATTGGGACCTGCCCGACCCCGCAGGGATGAGCTTCGAGGGAGTGAGGACGGTGCGCGACGAGATCGAGGCGCGCGTGCGCTCCTTGCTCGGGGAGTTGAACATTCGGTAACGACATCCTCAAATCCATAGATATCCGTCTATGCTTTGAGCTATGACCGACAAGCCCACCGTCCTGTTCGTGTGCGTTCACAACGCCGGCCGCTCCCAGATGGCCGCCGGCTTCCTCTCCTCGCTCGCGGGCGACCGCGTCGAGGTGCTCTCCGCCGGGTCCGAGCCCAAGGACCGCATCAACCCCGTCGCCGTCGAGGCCATGGCCGAGGTGGGCATCGATATCGCGGGCAACGGGCCGAAGGTGCTCACCGTCGAGGCGGTCAAGGAGTCCGACGTCGTCATCACGATGGGCTGCGGCGACGCGTGCCCCATCTTCCCGGGCAAGCGCTACGAGGACTGGGAGCTCGACGACCCGGCCGGGCAGGGTATCGACGCGGTCCGGCCGATCCGCGACGAGATCAAGCGACGCATCGAGGCCCTCGTCGCCGAGATCGCTCCGGCGGCCTGACATGGACCTCGCGCAGCGGCGCGGGATGCCCGGCCTCGCGTTCCCCGAGCAGTACCTCGAGCGGCTCGCCGCCGAGCTCACCGAGCGCTTCGCGGGCGTCTTCAGCGCGGAGACCATCGAGCGGTACGTGCTCGAGTCGTACACGAGCATCCTGCGAGCATCCACCGTCCGGACGCACGTCGCCGTGCGGACCGCCCGCTTCGCGACCGACCGGCTGACCGCGCTCGCCCAGGCGAAGGGAGCGATCGAGCGCCCGGTGCCCGAGGTGCTCTTCGTGTGCGAGCAGAACGCGGGGCGATCGCAGATGGCCGCCGTGCTCACGAATCATCTGGGCGCGGGCCGGGTGCACGTCCGCTCCGCGGGCTCCGCGCCGAGCGGGGAGCTCAACCCTGCCGTCGTCGCGGCGATCGCCGAGCTCGGCCTCGACCTGTCCGAGGAGTTCCCCAAGCCGCTCACCGACGACGTCGTGCAGGCCGCCGACGTCGTCATCACGATGGGCTGCGGCGACGCGTGCGCCATCTATCCGGGCAAGCGCTACGAGGACTGGGAGCTCGACGACCCGGCCGGCCTTGACCTCGACGGGGTGCGGCGAGTGCGCGATGACATCCGCGCCCGGGTCGAGACGCTCCTCGGCGAGCTACTCGTGCCCAGCTCAGCAGTGTGAACGGCGGCTCGGGCTAGCCTGGCCTCATGAGCATCCACGACAAGGCCGCCGCCCTCAAGAGCCTCCACGAAGCCCCCGAAATCCTCCGCGTCGTCAACGTGTGGGACGCCGTGAGCGCGAAGGTCATCGCCGACCTGCCCGAGACGAAGGCGATCGCGACCGCCGGGCACTCGATCGCTGCGAGCTTCGGCTACCCTGACGGCGGGATGCCCCTCGACACCGCGCTCGCCGGTGTCAAGACCATCGTCGACGCCGTCGAGCTACCGGTCACCGCTGACCTCGACGACGGCTACGACGAGCCGGGCGAGACCATCCGCCGCGCGATCGGCCTCGGCATCGTCGGTGCCAACGTGGAAGATCGGCTGCGGCCGTTCGACGAGTCCGTCGCCCGGGTGCGCGCGATCATCGCCGCCGCACAGGCGGAGGGGGTCGACTTCCAGCTCAACGCCCGCACCGACGCCCTCGTCCGCGGCCGCGACCGCTCCGCCGAGGAGAATGTCGCCGACGCCATCGAGCGTGGCCGTGCCTACCTCGCTGAGGGCGCCGCGCTCGTCTTCGTTCCCGGCATCCTCGACCGCGACACGACGCTGCGACTCGTCGAGGGCATCGGCGAGCGGAAGGTCTCCGTGATCGGACTGCCCGGCGCGCTCTCCGCCGCCGAGTACGAGTCCCTCGGAGTCGCCCGCATCTCCTACGGACCGCTCCCCCAGCGCGTCGCGCTTCGAGCGCTCCGCGACCTCGCGCTCGACCTGCAGGGCGACGGAGTCATCCCGGCAGACACTCCCGCGCTCAACTAACGAGCGACCTCACGAGACCGGCGGGGTCCTCGATCTCGAGGCCCCGCTGGCGCGCGGCAGCAAGCGGGAGTGCCCGGGCGAAGAGTCCGAGGATGGCAGCGCTCGGACCCGCGACGAGGGCGTCGGCCCGGCGGGGTCCGGACGGGGAGACGGATGCCCGCCCGTCGTGCAGGTGGATCGCGGCATCCATTCCGTCCGCCCGCAGATGGATCGTCCCCTCGGCTTCGAGTCCCGACGAAGGCAGGAGCGCCTCGAGGGCGAGCAGCACCCACTGGGGCTGAACGGCGTCGTCGGGGCGCGGACCGGCGGACATGGTGGCGGCGCCCCAGCGCACGAGACCGAGCACCGGTTCGCGAAGCTCTGCGCCACGCGGGGTGAGTGAGTAGCTCACGGCTTTGCGACCGCTCTCCTCGCGCCGGGCCACGATGCCCGCGGTCACGAGGGTCTGGAGGCGCTCGGCGAGCAGGTTCGTGGCGACGCCCGGAAGCGCGGAGCGCAGCTCGGAATGGCGGCGCTCGGCGATGAGCAGCTCACGCACGATGAGCAGGTTCCAGCGGTCCCCGATGAGATCGAGAGCTCGAGCGAGTCCGCAGAACTGGTGGTACTCGGCCATAGCTCTTCCCTTTCCATCGCATTTTGATTTATTTTATCAACCATGACACTGACGACTCGCACCGACCCGCCGTGGCTCGACCGAGAGCTCTACCCGTTCAACGACGCGATCGCCGACATCGACGGGCACCGCATCCACTACGTCGACGAGGGCACGGGACCCGTTCTGCTCATGATCCACGGCAACCCCACGTGGTCGTTCGTCTGGGGCGGCGTCATCTCGCGGCTCTCCGACTCGTTCCGCTGCATCGCGGTCGACCTCCCCGGGTTCGGGCTGTCCGAGGCGCCCGCCGACTTCGACGGGCGGCCCGAGTCGATGGTGCCGGTGGTCGAGGAACTTGTCCGGTCCCTCGACCTGCGCAACGTCGTCCTTGTCGCCCAGGACTGGGGAGGCCCGATCGGCCTCGCCGTCGCGGAGAGGATGCCCGACCGCTTCGCCGGGCTCGTGCTCGGCAACACGTGGGCGTGGCCGATCACGGGGGATCGCCACTTCGAGTCGTTCGCAGGAGCGATGGGCGGGCCGGCGGGCGCGTGGCTGACCCGGCGCGCCAACCTCTTCGTGAACGTGATGATCCCGATGGGACATCGGCGGCGGCGGTTGTCACGGGCCGAGATGCGGCACTACCGCCGCGCCCTCGGCACTCCCGCTCGGCGGCACGCCTCAGCGATCCTGCCGCGCGAGATCACGCAGAGCGCCCCGTTCCTCGCGACGGTCGAGGTCGGGCTTCCCGCCCTGCGCGAGCTGCCCGCACTGCTTATCTGGGCCGACCGCGACATTGCTTTCCGCGCGACCGAGCTCGAGCGCTGGCAGCGCGAGCTGCCGGGCGCGACCGTCGTGCCGGTGCCTGGTGCGGGGCACTTCGTGCAGTCGGACGCTCCCGAACACTTCGCGGCGGCGATACGGGAGTGGTCCACTAGCGCGTCGTCGTGACCAGCGCGAGCTCGTCGTCGTGCGAGGGCAGCACGAGCACCACGAGCACCGCGCCGATCACGATCGCGGTAGAACCGACGGCGTATGCCCCGATCGCTCCCGCCTGGAGACTCGCTCGGGCCGCCTCGATGATCTCGTCCTTGAACTGCGGATACTGCTCGGCGACGTGCAAGGCCGAGGCGTAGGACGCCTGCAAGGCGCGGGTGACCTCGTCGCCGATGCTCGCGGCATCGGACGAGCTCTCGATCGCCGCAGCGAACGAGCGGCTGAAGCCGGCTGCGAGGATCGCGCCCAGCACGGACGACATGAGCGAACCGCCGAGGTCGCTCTGCAGGTCCGATGTCGCCGAGGCCATGCCCACCCGCGTGACCGGGGTGATCCCGGTGAGAGATCGCGACGACGCGGTCATCACGAGCGCTGCTCCTGCACCGAGAGCGAGGAACCCGGCACCGACGAGGGCGTAAGACGTGCCCTCGCGCCACGCCAGCATGGTCACGAACGCCGCGAGCACGCACGCGTAACCCACGAGCATCGTCGCGCGGGTACCGCGCGCGTCGACGAGCCGAGCCGAGACGGGCGCCATGAGGAGCAGGCCCGCCGCTGCGGGAACAACGGCGAAGCCGGCCTGCATCGGGTCGTAGCCGAGGACGTTCTGCATGAACTGCTCTCCGACGAAAATGGCGCCGATGAGCCCGCCCACGGCGATCGCGCCCGACAGCGCCGGCACCCAGAACGGTCGTTGTCGCGCGACCGACAGGTCGAAGAGCGGATGCGGCGCGCGCGACTGCCGCCACACGAAGCCGACGAGGAGCAACGCCGACGCGACCAGGAGCAGAACTCCGAGTGCCTGTTCTCCCGGGGCGAGCGCAAGGTTGGCGCCGAGCACGAGCGATCCGATGCCGAGAGCGGAGAGGATGCCCCCCGCGTGGTCGACCGGCTCGGAGGACTCGTTCACGTGCGACGGCACCACGGCGATGACCAGCACGAGACCGGCGATCGCGACGGGCACGGCGAGCAGGAAGGCGGCGCCCCACCACGCGACCTCGAGGACGAGACCCGCGATGACCGAGCCCGTGACGCTCGCCACTCCGCTCACACTCGCCCACAGCGCGATCGCTGCCGTCCGGCCCGGCCCGGGCGACCAGAGGGCGGTGATGAGTGACAGCGTCGTCGGATAGGCCATGCCCGCCGCGATTCCCGTGAACACGCGCGCGGCGATGAGCACCTCGACGCTCGGCGCGGCGGCGGCGATGACGCTCGCGGCAACCGTCAGCACGAGACCCAGGATGAGCAGCTGCTTGCGCCCGTAGCGGTCCGCGAGAGCACCCAGATAGAGCACGGAGATCGACAGGCCGAGACCCGTCCCCACGCCCACGAGGTTCAATAGCGTCTGCGATGCGCCGAACGCATCCCCGACCTCGGGCAGCGCGACGGTCGCCGAGGCGACGTTGATGTTGCACACCACGGCGGCGAGCACGAGGGCCGCGAGCACGAGGGGGGCGCGGGCGGGAGCATCCGGGGCATCAGCACTCACGACCTGCACCCTATCGGGATGTGCGGCAGGGGCCGTGGAACAATGGGTGAGCACGTGAACGGACGGTGATCCCATGCTGCCGAACCCGGCGCAGACTGACTTCTCGAGCGACGAGCTCGACGCGATCCGGGCGCAGTTCCCGATCCTCACCGAGCGGGTGAACGGGCATCCGCTCGTCTACCTCGACTCGGGGGCGACCGCCCAGCGGCCGCAGCGCGTGCTGGACGCCGAGCGCGACTTCGTGCTGCGCCGCAACTCCGCCGTGCACCGGGGAGCGCACTGGCTCGCCGCGGAAGCGACCGAGGAGTTCGAGGATGCCCGCGCCACGGTAGCCCGCTTCGTCGGTGCCCGGCCCGAGGAGCTCGTGTGGACCTCGAACGCGACGGAGGGCGTCAACCTCGTCGCCCAGTCGATCGCCGAGGCATCCCTCGATCCCGCCGCCGACCCGCGGGTGCGACTCGCCCCGGGAGACGAGATCGTGGTGACCGAGCTTGAGCACCACGCGAACCTCCTGCCGTGGCAGCGCCTCGCGCGCCGCACGGGGGCGACCCTGCGCTACCTCCCGGTGTCCGACGAGGGAGAGGTCGAGGGCATCGACGAGGTCATCGGCGAGCGCACCCGCCTCGTCGCGTTCTCGCACGCCTCGAACGTGCTCGGCGGCTATTCGCCGGTCGAGAGAATCGTCGCCCGCGCTCGCAGCGTCGGCGCGCTCACCTTCCTCGACTCGTGCCAGGCCGTGCCGCACGCGCCCGTCGACTTCGGCGCGCTCGGCGTCGACTTCGCGGTCTTCTCGGGCCACAAGATGCTCGGCCCCACCGGCATCGGCGCGCTCTACGGACGCTTCGAGCTGCTGGATGCCCTGCCCCCCTACCTCCTCGGCGGCTCGATGATCACGACCGTGACCATGGACGGCGCCGAGTACCTCCCGCCTCCCCAGCGCTTCGAGGCCGGCACGCAGCGGATCAGCCAGGCGATCGCCCTCGCGGAGGCGGTGCGTTTTCTCGACGAACTCGGCATGGAGCGGGTCGCGGCCCACGGCGAGCGGCTCGGCGCCCGCCTCGCGGAGGGGCTCGCGGGCATCCCCGGCGTGCGGGTGCTCGGCCCCGGCCCGGGCGCACCCCGCATCGGCCTCGCGAGCTTCGTGCTCGAGGGCGTCCACGCGCACGACGTCGGGCACGTCCTCGACGAGCGCGGCATTGCCATCCGGGTCGGGCACCACTGCGCGCAGCCCCTGCACCGGCGGCTCGGCATCGCGGCGAGCGCCCGGGCATCCACGTCGGTGTACTCGACGCACGCGGAGATCGACGTGTTCCTCGAGGGAGTGGCCGAGGCGGCCGAGTTCTTCGGGGTCGCGGGCACCCGGGAGGTGCTCGCGTGAGCGATTTGCGCCACCTCTACCAGGAGCTCATCCTCGACCACTCGCGGTCGCCGCACGGCTTCGGGCTGTCGACCGACTCGCCCCACCGCTCGCACCAGGTGAACCCGACGTGCGGGGACGAGATCGCCCTCGCGGTCGTGCACGACGGCACCACCGTCGAGTCGGTCCAGTGGGAGGGCCAGGGCTGCGCGATCTCGCAGGCGTCGGCATCCCTGCTCTCCACCCTTCTGGAGCGGCGGCCGCTCGCGGACGTCGAGCCGCTCGTCGCCGAGTTCCGTGAGGCGATCCAGTCGCGCGGCACGATCGAGCTCGACGAGGAGCGCTTCGGCGACGCGATCGCGCTCAACGGGGTGTCGAAGTACGTCGCCCGGGTCAAGTGCGCGATGCTCGCCTGGGTCGCCCTTGAGGACGCGCTCGACTCCTAGCCAGATTCGCGAGTTGCGAGTTTCGCACCTTCCGGAGCCCGATCGCGGTCAGGGAGGATGCCTAAGTCGTCACTCGCGGCACGCCACTCGCTCGCTCGATCACCTCGGCGGCCGCGAGCACGAGCTCGTCGTCGCCGAGCCCACCGCCGAGGTGCACACCGAGCGGCATTCCCCGCGCGTCGAGGCCCCACGGCACCGAGATCGCCGCACCTCCTGTCACATTGAACATCGCCACGAACGGCGAGAGCGTGAAGATCTCGCCGAACAGCTCCGAGGCCGCGCGGTCGGTCGTGACCGTTCCGAGGAGCGGCGCGGGTTGCGCTGTCGTCGGCGAGAGCACGAGGTCGACATCGGCGAAGCGGCGGGCGAGCGCGAAACCGAGCCCGTGGAGGTCGGATGCCGCGCGCACGAGGTCGACCGCCGTCATCCGCCGCCCGCGCTCGACGACCTCCGCGACCGCGGGCTCCAGCGCGTCCGGCGCGAGGCCGGGGCGTGTCAGCAGGTTCGCGAGATGGGCGCCCGCGATCGCGCCGAAGAGCGGGCCGATCGCCAGTGCCTCGGTCACGGCGGCCAGCTCGACGATCTCGTGCCCGGCATCCGCGAGGGCATCGGCGGCGGCGCTCGCTGCGCCCGCCCACGCGGGGTCGACGGGGATGCCGCCGGGCGCACCTCGCAGCAGGCCGACGCGCCAGCGCGGCGGGACCGGCCGCGCGGCCGGCACCGCGTTCCACTCGCCCGGCGCGAACCCCGCCGTCGCCTCCAGGATCAGCCGCGAGTCCTCGACGGTGCGCGTGATCGCGTGCTCGTGGCTGAGCCCGAACCAGTCGTCGAGGCGGTGCGGGCCGGCAGGCAGCATCCCGCGCGACGGCTTGAAGCCGACCACGCCGCACCACGCCGCGGGGATGCGCGTGGAGCCGCCCGAGTCGGTGGAGTGCGCCGCCGGCACGAGTCCTGCGGCGACGGCGGCGGCCGCTCCCCCGCTCGACCCGCCCGCCGATCGGGCCAGGTTCCACGGGTTCGCGGTCGGGCCGTGCAGCAGCGGCTCGGTCGTGATGCCGAGCCCGAACTCGGGGGAGTTCGAGCGACCGATGATGGTCGCGCCGGCAGCCCGCAGTCGCGCGACGAGTGTCGAGTCGGCGGTCGGCGCCACGGTCGCGTGCGACCGGGAGCCGCGCCGCAGCGGAAGGTCCGCCGCATCGGCCTGAAGATCCTTGAGCAGGTACGGAACCCCCGCGAGCGGCCCGTCGCCGGGGGCGATCGCGGGATGCTCGACCGTCGCCACCACGGAACCGATCGCGGCATCCCGCTCCCGGATCCGCGCGAGCGCCGCGGCGGCGAGACTCTCGGCCACGTCGGGCCGGTTCCTCGCCGCCGCGGCGATCTCGGCGAGCGAGCGGTCGAGGAGGTCGGTCACGGCCTTCCGGCGCGCTCGAGGCCGGCGGCGAGCGCGGCCGGGTCGGAGAACATGAGCTCGTGGCCGCCGGGGATCGTGACGAGGCGGAAGTCAGGCAGCCGCTGCGACATCCCGGGGTGCCAGCTGAACTCCGACGCGGGGAACACGTTGTCGTCGTAGGCGTACAGGTACGACATCGGAACGGTGAGCGAGTAGAAGCCGGCGAGGTCGAGCACCTCCGCGCTCCGGCCGAGGGGCTCGGGCGAGGTGAGGGCGTAGGCCCACTCCGCGGTCGCCGCGTCCGCGTCGTTCATGAGGTGCTCGCGGAAGTAGGCGTACGGCAGCGTGAGCGTGCCGTCGGGCGAGGCGAGGGCGGTGAACGCCCCGGCGACCGACTCGGGCACATAGGTGAAGACGGTCGCCCCGTCGGCGATCACGTAGGCGTTGTAGAAGACGACGCGAGCCAGCCGGTCGGGCACCTGCTGCGCGACGAGCTGGGCGACCGCGCCGCCGAAGCTGTGGCCGACGAGCACGACCTCGGTGAGGTCCTTCGAGACGATGAGGTCGACGACGGCAGCCGCGGTCTCCGCCATGGTCACGGCGGGGTTCGCGAGGTCGCCGTTGCCGGGGAGCGTGGGGGCGTGCGCCTCGTGCCCGGCGGCGGTGAGGGCGGCGACCGTGGCATCCCAGCAACGACCGTCCTGCCAGGAACCGTGGATCAGTACATAGCGCATGGGGTTCTCCTCTCGGGTGGGTGTCAGGCCACCGTAGGAAGCGCTCGCGTGCGCGACGATACGGATCGCGCCGCCCGGATGCCCTATCCGCGCCAGTCCCTCGGGCTCGAGCCGAACCGCTCCCGGAAGTACGCGGCGAACCTCGACGCGGAGCCGAACCCCAGATCGGCGGCGATCGCGGACACGGCGGCGGCGGGATGCGCCCGCAGCCGCACCGCGGCCGCCTCGAGCCGGCGCTGCCGCACCGCGTGCGCCACCCCCTCGCCGTCGAACGCGCGCTCGAGCGTGCGCGGTGAGACGCCGAGCGCGGCGGACAGGAATCCCACGCCCAGCCGGAAGTCGCCGAGGTGCTCGTCGATCATGCGGTCCGCGCGGTCGCGCAGCGTCGAGGCGGATGCCCCGCCCGAGGCGACGAGCTCCACGACGGCCCGGACTGCGGTCCCCGCGGCGGGGTCGCCGCCGACCGGGAGGTACTCGAGGGCCGAGGTCACCGCGCGGCCGACCCGGCCGAGCTCGACGGTCCGGATGGGCCCGTGCAAGCGCCCGTAGGACTCGGCGACTCCTCCGGGGACGCACACGAAGACGAGCGAGGTGTCCTCGGCGTAGGCGACGTCGAAGCTCTCGGCCGCGGGGATGACGATCGTGCTTCCCGCGGCGACGCGCTCGACGCCGCGGCGGTGCGCGAGCTCGCCCGTGCCGGAGACCGCGTACAGGATGAACACGCTCGAGTCGTCGGAGTCCGCGGCGATGCGCCGGCGGGCCCGGATCGGGCTGACGCTCGTGCCGAGCACCGTCAGGCCCGCGGCATCCGACGACGACACACTCGCCGAGAAGGCGCGGTTCCGGTCGGCGACGATCTCCTGCGGCACGAGCGAGAGCGCGACCGCGTCCCGGAAGGAGCGCAGGCCGCGATCCCCGACGAACGACGCGGGCTGTGCCATGCGCCGATGCTAGTGCTGAAGTGTTTCGAGCGCGCTACGAGCCCCCCTCCTCCGACCCCGACCGAAACGACGGAGATCGGCGCGGGATGTGACCTACTGCAGCGCGCAACGGACGGTCGCGCCCCGCAACTCCGTCGTTTCGGGGTGAGGGGAGAAAGGAGGTGAGGGAAGGGAGGAAGCGCCCCGCGCTCACACCGCCCGCGTCGACTCGCGCACCACGAGCGTCGTCGGCAGCGGGGTGGTCTCGGTCGCGGTATCGGGCTCCTCGATCGCGATGAGGACCTTCTGCATGACGAGGCCGCCGAGGGATGCGAAGTCCTGGCGCACCGTCGTCAGGGGCGGCAGCAGGTACGCAGCCTCGGGCACGTCGTCGAACCCGACGATGCTCACATCCTCGGGAACGCGGAGCCCCCGGGCGTGCAACGCCGAGACGAGCCCGAGCGCCATGTAGTCGTTCGCCGCAAAGACGGCGGTGCCGGGCTCGATGCCCTCGAGCTGCATGCCGAGTTCGAAGCCGGACTTGGCCGACCAGTCGCCGTGGCTCACCTCCCCCACGACGAGGCGGTGGGCGGTCATCTCGTCGCGCCAGCCGCGCAGCCGCTCGATCGCGTCTGGCGCCTCCGTGGGGCCGGCGAGGTGCACGATCGACCGGTGGCCGAGCTCGATGAGGTGGCGCGTCGCGGCACGCGCCCCCCGGTACTGGTCGATCGAGACGATCGCGGGGCTGCGCCGCGAAGTCGCGACAACGGCGACGAGCGGGATGCTCAGCTCGAGTCCGAGCACGACGTCGAGCACCGCGATGTCCGAGACGACGAGCACGATCGCGTCCACGCGCTGCCGCAGGAGCGATTCGACGATCGCCCGGACACCGGAGGGGTCGGAGTCGAGCGCGCTCACGGTGTCGACGCTGAAACGGGCTGCGCGTGCGGCGATGTTGAAGTTGACCGCGATCGACGTCGGACCGTACTCGGAGCGACCGGGAGTGATGAGGCCGATCGTGCGCGTGCGCCGGGTGACGAGGGCGCGCGCCGCGGGCGACGGACTGTAGCGCAGCTGCGCGATCGCTTGCTCGACCCGCGCCTTCGTCGCGGGGCGCACGTTCGGCACGTTGTTGAGGACGCGGGACACCGTCTGGTGGGAGACCCCTGCGAGCCGGGCGACGTCGAAGATGTTGGCGGCGCGGGCCGGCTTGTCGTCGCCGCTGCGCCCGCCGGTCTCACTCACCGTCATCGGGCTGCGCGATCATCGCGAGGAGGGAGTCGACGGTCAGCGCGTCGCTCTGCAGAGTGGCGACCGCTCGCCCGTCGCGGAGCAGAGTGATGCGAGAGGACACCCTCAGGACCTCCTCGAGCTCCGCTGAGATGAAGACGACAGACATCCCATTGTCGGCCAATTCGCCGACGAGCCGTTGCACCTCGACCTTCGCGCCGATGTCGATTCCGCGGGTGGGCTCGTCGAGCACGAGGATGCGCGGGGCGAGGGCCAGCAACCTGGCGAGCAGCACCTTCTGCTGGTTGCCGCCGGAGAGCGTGCCCGCGAGCTGCTCGGTGGAGGAGGGACGGATGCCGAGCGCCTCGATCCAGCTGGCGGCGAGTTCCTTCTGCCGGGAGTGCCTCATCCGCCGGAAGATCCCGCGCTGGGCCTGCAGCGCGAGGGTGATGTTCTCGCGCACGGTCAGCTCGCCGATGATGCCCTCGGTGCGCCGGTTCTCCGACGAGTACGTGAGCCCGTACCCGATGGCGCGGCGGGGGTTGCGCGGCGAGATCACGACGCCATCGAGGGCGATGGTGCCGTCATCCGGCCGGTCGATGCCGGTGAGGAGCCGGGCCACCTCGGTGCGGCCGGAGCCGAGCAGCCCCGCGAGACCGAGCACCTCCCCCTCCGCGAGAACGAGGTCGACGCCCTCGAGTCGGCCGCGGCCGAGGCCGCGCACGTCGAGCATCGCTTCCTCGCCCGACTCGACCGGTTCCGAGCGAGGCCGCACGACGAGCTCGTCGGCAGAGCGTCCGAGCATCTTCTGCACGAGGTCGATGCGCAGCAGCTCCCGCGTGAGGTACTCCCCCACGAGCTTGCCGCCGCGCAGCACCGTCACCCGGTCGCAGATCTCGTAGACCTGGTCGAGGAAGTGGGAGACGAAGAGGATCGCCACCCCGCGCTCCTTGAGCTCGCGGATCACCCGGAACAGCTCCGCGACCTCGTCGAGGTCGAGGCTCGAGGTGGGCTCGTCGAGCACGAGCACCTTCACGTCGGCCGAGATCGCGCGCGCGATGGCGATGAGCTGCTGGATGGCGAGCGAGTGGCTGGAGAGCGTCGAGGCCGGGTCCACGTCGAGCCCGAGTTCGCCGAGCACGGCCGCGGCCTCCCGCCGCATCGCCTTCCAGTCGATCGCGCCCCACCGTCGCGGCTCCCGGCCGAGGAGGATGTTCTCCGCGACGCTCAGGTTCGGCAGCAGATCGATCTCCTGGTAGACGGTGCGGATGCCCGCCCGTTGCGCGTCCGCGGGAGAGCCGAAGTGCACCGGCTCCCCGTCGAGGACGATGTCACCGGCATCCAGTCGCAGCGCTCCCGTGAGCCCCTTGATGAGGGTGGACTTGCCCGCGCCGTTCTCCCCCATGAGCGAGTGGACCTCGCCCGGGAACATCCGGAAGTCGACGCCGTCGAGCGCCGTCTCGGCCAGGAAGCGCACCGTGGCTCCCGTGACCTCGACGACCGGTCGCGCGTCGTCACTCACAGGCACCATCATGCCCGCCCGGAGCGCCGATCGACCACCCGCGGTCTACCGTCTACTGGACCGCGCGACGATGATGCGCTGCACCACGACGAACAGCAGCAGCAGCGCGCCGATCGTGATGCGGGTCCAGGACTGCTCGGCGCCGAGGAACGAGATGACCGTCTTGATCGACCCGTACACGAGCACGCCGATCATCGAGCCGAGCACGTAGCCGCTCCCGCCCGTGAGCAGCGTGCCGCCGATGACGACGGCGGCGATCGTGTCGAGCTCCGTGCCGATGCCGTTGAGCGGGTACGACGCCCCGGTGTAGGCGGTGAACACCACCCCGGCGAGGCCCGCGCACACGCCGCTCACGACGTAGGCGAGGAGCTTGGTGCGCACCACCGGGAGACCCATCAGCCGGGCGGACTGCTCGTTGCCGCCGATCGCATAGATCGTGCGGCCGAAGCGCGTGTAGGCGAGCAGGAGCGCGCCCACGATCACGACGAGGATCGCGAGGATGCCCGTCGGCGTGATGAACCAGCTGCCCGGTGCCGCCTGGATGCGCGTCGACTGCAGCCACAGGATCGCCGGGTCCTCGACGCGGATCGACGACAGGCTCACCATGAAGGCCAGCCCCCGCGCGGCGAACATCGCGGCGAGCGACGCGATGAACGGCTGCACGTCGAAGTACTGCACCATGATGCCGACTGCGAGCCCCATGGCCGCCCCGATGAGGAGCATCACCGGCACCACCACGCCGACGGGGAGCCCGTCGCGGAGCAGGCTCGCGCCGAGCATCCCGGTGAAGGCCATCACCGCGCCGACCGAGAGGTCGATGCCGCCGGTGAGGATGACGAAGGTCATGCCCACGGCGAGGATCAGCAGGTACGCGTTGTCCAGCAGGAGCGAGGAGATCACTCGCGGCGTGAGGAAGTTGCCGAAGTACGCCTGGGCTCCGATGAACATCACGATGAGGATCGCGAGGGCGGCGAGCACGGGGATCCACGAGGCGCGCCTCGAGAAGAAGCGGCGCAGCGCACCCGACGCGGATGCCCGCTCCACGGTTACCGGGATGCCGGTCATGAGGCCACCTCCGAGCCGCCCTGCGGCGACGAGTTGCGGGGGCGCAGCGCCTGGGAGGCGCGCGCGAGGACGGAGCGCAGCCGGGGCGACTGCACGAGGACGACGATCACGACGACGATCGCGAGGAAGAGCGGGCTCACCGCGGGCGGGACCCCGAGAAACGTGATCGTCGACTTGAGCGTCTGGATCGTGAAGACCCCGACCACGGTTCCCGCGAGGCTGAACTTGCCGCCCATGAGGGAGGTGCCGCCGAGCACGACGGCGAGGATGGCGTCGAGCTCGATGTAGAGACCGGCGGCATTCGCATCCGCCGCCATGATGTTGGAGCTGTACAGGATGCCCGCGAGCCCGGCGAGCAGTCCGCTCGCCGCGTAGGCGCCCCAGATGATGCCGCGCGAGCGCACCCCCGCGAGTCGGCTCGCCTCGGGGTTGATGCCGACCGCCTCGGTCAGCACGCCGAGCGCGGTGCGCCGCTCGAGGAGGGCGACGACGACGACCGCCGCCATCGACACGTAGAGCGCGAACGGCAGGCCGAGCACGTAGCCCTGGGCCATGAACTTGTAGGGCTCGCTGTTGATGGTCGTGATGAAGCCGCCCGTGATGAGGAGCGCTATCCCGCGGCCGGCGAGCATGAGCACGAGCGTGGCGATGATCGGCTGGATGCCGACGACGGCGACGAGGAAGCCGTTCCAGACGCCGAGGACCAGGGCGACGAGCACACCCACGACGATCGCGACGAGGACGGTGCCGAGCCCGTTCGGGTCCGACGAGCCCTCGATGATCGTGAGCGCGACCGCCCCCGACACCGCCATCACAGCGCCGACGGAGAGATCGATGCCGCGAGTCGCGATGACGATCGTCATGCCGAGCGCGACGAGCATGAGCGGCGCGGAGTTGCGCAGGATGTCGATGAGCGGCCCGTACAGCTGACCGCCCTGCACCGTGATGCTGATGAACGACGGTCGCGCGATCGTGTTGATCACGATGAGGGCGACGAGGGCGAGCACCGGCCAGAACAACCGGTTCTTGAGGATGCGTTTCATGCCACGTTCTCCGGGCTCTCGAGTGCCCCGTCGGCGATGAAATCGACGAGGTCTCCGACTTCGATGTCGTGCGAGGTCAGCTCGCCGATCTTACGACGATCGCGCATCACGACGACACGGTGCGCGAGGCGCAGCACCTCCTCGAGCTCCGAGGAGATGAAGACGACGGACATCCCCTGGGCGGCGAGCTCGGCGACCTTGCGCTGGATGTCGGCCTTCGCGCCGACGTCGATGCCGCGCGTCGGCTCGTCGAGGATGATGAGCTGCGGCGCCGTCGCCAGCCAGCGCGCGAGCAGCACCTTCTGCTGGTTGCCGCCGGAGAGGTTCTTGATGAGCCGGTTCGGGTCGGCAGGTCGCACCCCGAGGGCGGCGATGTACTCGTCGACGAGCGCGGCCTGCTCGGCGCGGCCGACCTTGCGCAGCCAGCCCCGCTTCGCCTGGATGCCCAGCACGATGTTCTCCGCGACCGAGAGGTCGCCGATGATGCCCTCGGCACGGCGGTCCTCCGAGGAGAACGCGATGCGCTGGTCGATCGCGTGCCGCGGGGTGGTGATGCGGGCGGGCGTGCCCCGCACCTGCGTCGAGCCGGAGTCGGCGCGGTCGGCGCCGTACAGCAGTCGCGCGAGCTCGGTGCGGCCGGAGCCGAGGAGGCCGGCGAAGCCCACGACCTCGCCGTCGTACACGCTCACGTCGGCGGGCTCGAGAACGCCCTTGCGACCGAGGTCGCTCGCCTCGAGAACGGGGGCCGCGTCCCGGTCGATCTCACGGGCGGCGCTGCGGGAGAGCGCGTCGAGCTCATCGAGCTCGCGGCCGATCATGAGCGAGATCAGTTCGCCGCGCGGCAGCTCCGCCGCGGGGTACTCGCCGACGAGCATCCCGTTGCGCAGCACCGTGAGGCGATCGGAGATCTCGTAGACCTGGTCGAGGAAGTGGGTGACGAAGAGGATGGCGACTCCGCGATCGCGTACGTCGCGCATGACGGCGAAGAGCTGCTCGACCTCGCTGCGGTCGAGGCTCGAGGTCGGCTCGTCGAGCACGAGCACGCGGGCCTCGCCCACCATCGCGCGGCTGATCGCGACGAGCTGCTGGATGGCGATCGAATGGGTGGACAGCGCCGAGCGGGTGTCGATGTCGAGACCGAGGTTGGTGAGGTGACGGGCGGCCTCGCGATGGGTGGCCTTCCAGTCGATGAGCCCGGCGCGGCGCACCTCATGGCCGAGCATGACGTTCTCGCCGACCGAGAGGTTCGTACAGAGGTTGACCTCCTGGTACACGGTCGAGATGCCGGCGGCCTGGGCATCCGCCGTACCGCGGAAGACACGCTGCTCCCCCGCGACGGTGATGGTGCCGCCGTCGATCGGGTAGACGCCGGTGAGCGCCTTGATGAGCGTCGACTTGCCGGCGCCGTTCTCGCCCATGAGGGTGTGGACCTCGCCGGAGCGGAGGACGAAGTCGACTCCGTCGAGCGCCTTGACGCCCGGGAACTGGATGGTGATGCCGCGCATCTCGACGATGGCGGGCTGCGCGGGGGCCGCGGTCATGGTTGTTCGATCCCTCTGTCGGTGGCGTGGCCGCCGGGGCCGAGCGGATGCCCGGCCCCGGCGGTCACGGGTGATGGAGCTGACCGTCCGTTAGTACGGGCGGGTCGGGAGCAGCTCGATCGCGTCCTCCTGGGTGAACGCGCCGTCCGGCACGATGTAGGCCTTGTCGACCGATTCGCCCGCGAGCACCTTCTTGACGAGGTCGGCGACCTGGTCGCCGAGGAGCGGGTTGCACTCGACGATGTAGTTGAACTCGCCGTCGGCGAGGGCCTGCATGCCGTCCTTGACCGCGTCGATCGTGACGATCTTGATGTCCTCACCGGGCGTGAGGCCAGCGGCCTTGATCGCGTCGAGCGCGCCGAGCCCCATGTCGTCGTTGTGCGCGAACAGAACCTGGATCTCGCTGCCGTACTTCTGCAGGAAGCCCTCCATGACCTTCTTGCCGCCGTCGCGGGTGAAGTCGCCGGTCTGCGAGTCGAGCACGTTGATGGACGTGCCGTCGATCGCCTCGGCGAAGCCCGTGGCGCGGTCGAGCGCGGCGGACGAACCCGTCGTGCCCTCGAGGATCACGAGGTTGGTGGGCTCGGCGCCGAAGTTGTCGGCGACCCACTCACCGGCGGTCTTGCCCTCCTGCTTGAAGTCGAGGCCGACCCACGTGGCATACAGGTCGTCGCTCGCGCTGACCGTGCGGTCCTCGAGGATGACGGGGATGCCCGCGTCCTTGGCCTCCTTGAGCACGTCGTCCCAGCCGTCGACCGTGATGGGCGCGATGACGATCGCGTCGACGCCCTGGTTGATGAAGCTGCGGACGGCGGCGATCTGCGCCTCCTGCTTGTTGTCGGCCGCGTTGAAGATCAGCTCGAAGCCGTTCTCCTCCGACAGCGCCGCCTTGAGCGACTCCGTGTTGGCGCTGCGCCAGCCGCTCTCCGAGCCGGTCTGCGCGAAGCCGACGGTGATGAGGTCGTCGTCGCCGCCTCCGCCCGTGTTGGCTGCGCAACCGGTCAGCGCGAGTGCCGCGATGCCGAGGGCTGCGATTCCACCGAGAACTCTCTTCATTCCCAAAACCTCCTTGTTCGGGCCCGGCCGAGCCGGGTGCGTGGTGTCAAGTCCTGCCGCGCACGCGAATGGCGTCATCGACATTGGACCAAATGTTAGCCTTCACATTCGAGTGCGGCGCAAGTCCGAAATGTAACGTTTCGGTAACGTGGCCCGGGAATCAGGCAAGTTTCGCGGTCACGGCGACCGTCGCTGGTGGCCGCCCGGGAACTGATGTGATGGCTGCGTGAGCCTTCACATCGTGATGTTAGGGTTCACATCAACAATTCCGGTCTATTTCGGCGAAACCGCGCGCTGACCGGCTCTTTTGGTGAGCTGGCTCAGCCGAACTGGATGCCTCGAACGCGGTGCCCCACGGCGATCGACTCGCCGCTCACGGCGGCCGCCGCATCCGACGCGAGGAACGCCACGAGCGCGGCGATCTGCGACGGCGAGGACTCTCCCCCGCGACCGAGGGCGACCTCCGCGCTCGGCG
The DNA here is from genome assembly GCF_030580675.1 of Antiquaquibacter soli. Classification (GTDB taxonomy): domain Bacteria; phylum Actinomycetota; class Actinomycetes; order Actinomycetales; family Microbacteriaceae; genus Rhodoglobus; species Rhodoglobus soli. The sequence goes on from NZ_JAUQUB010000007.1 coordinate 52,248, forward strand.
CATCCGTCACATTTCCCGGGTTCACGACGTTGACGGTGACGCCCGATCCGGCGAGCTCGTCGGCGATCGCCTTGGCCGACGTGTTGACGACGGCGTTTCGAGCCGCAGCCGTGACGGAGCCGCTCAGCCACGCGTTCTGCCCGCTGATCTGGATGATCCGGCCGAAGCCGGCCGCGCGCATGACGGGCACCGCGGCCTCGGTCATCCGCAGGTACCCCATCGCCTTGCCGTCGATCGCGTCGAGCACCTGCTCGGCGTCATGATCGCGGGCGGGGTCGAGCGTCCCCGCGGACGGGGCGGCCGTGTTGACGAGCACGTCGAGGCGGCCGTGCGCCGCCAGCACCTGGTCGACGGCGGATCGGGCGGATGCCGCATCCCGGGTGTCCACGACGACGGTGCCCGCTGCCCCGACCTCCGCCTCCGCCACCTCCAGCTTCTCGGGGGTGCGGCCACCGATCACGACCACTGCCCCTTCCTCGACGAAGGTGCGGGCGATCTCCCGCCCGATGTAGCCGGCACCGCCGACGACGAGAACCACGCGACCGCGGAGACCCAGATCCATACCTTCGAGGCTAGCGCGAGGTCGCGAGCCTGCGGTTCTGGCTTCGGAGCACCCTGTCGAGGAGTCGGTCGGTCGCGATCCGCGACATCGCGGTGAACATCGCGCCGTCGCGGCCGACCGTGTAGCGGGTCTTCGGTCGCCGCGCCCCTGCCGCCCGAGAAATCACCTCGGCCGCACGATCCGGGGAGGCGCCGTCTCGAGCGAAGCCCTCGGCTTGCGCGGTGAATGCCGCGATGAGCTCGTCGTACCGTCGGTGTTGCTCGGCGGTCATCGTGGCGCCGACGCGCTCGCTCGCCGCGAGTCCGCTCGCCGTGAGGTGAGTGCTCACGGCGCCCGGGGTGATCTTGATGACCTCGACCCCGAGATCGGCGACCTCGCGCCGCAGAGAGTCGCTCACGGCCTCCAGGGCGAACTTGGCTGCGGAGTAGGCACCGTAGTTCGCCATCGCGATGCGTCCGCCCACCGAGGTGACGTTGAGGATGCGACCGTGCGTCGAGAGCAGGGTCGGGAGCAGGGCGCGCGTGAGGGCGATCTGGCCGAAGAGCGACACGTCGAACTGCTGCCGCCAGTCGGCGAGTGTGAGCACCTCGACGGGGGCGTTGATGGCGATCCCGGCGTTGTTGACGAGGAGGCGCAGCGGGCGCCCGGCTGGATCGGCGGCGACTCGCGCGGCCACCGCGGCGATGTGCTCGTCGTTCGTGACATCCAGGATGATGCCTTCGATGCTCTCGCCCGAAACGGCCTCGGCGTCGGCGACGGAGCGGACTCCGGCGAGCACGTGGAAACCGTCAGCGGCGAGCCGCTGCGCCGTCGCTCGGCCGATGCCGCTCGAGGTGCCGGTGACGAGGGCGAGGCCTCGAGGTTCAGTTGACGTTGTCATATCAATCACACTACGGAGTTGATATGACACTGTCAACTGAAATGCTCGTGCTAGCTCGCGCGACCTCCGACGAGGTCGATGAGCTCGTCCACCAGCTCGGGCGCCGACGTTCCCCACTTCTCACCATCGAGCTGCCCATTCGCCTCCATGCTCGCGACGCCGTGCGTGCTCGCCATGAGGAGGGCCGCGCTCCGGCGGGCATCCGCACTCCCGACCACATCCGCGACGATGTCGAGGAAGGCGTCCTGGGTCTCCGCCGCGGCGCCCAGCAACGCCTCCGGATTGCGCTCGGGCGCGACGAACATGATCGCGTACCGGTGGGGGCGGCCGCGCGCCAGGTCGAGCAGCAGGTGCAGGGACCGCCGGAGGCGGTCGACGGGTGCGAGCCGGGAATCCTCCTGCAGCTCACGCAGGGCGGCGGTGAGCGCGGACCAGCTCTCGATGGCCACCGATGCCAGCAACTCGCCCTTGTCGACGAAGTGCCCGTACGGCGCCCCGCGCGACACCCCGGCCGCAGCCCCGACGGCGCGCAGGGTGACCGCCTCGGGGCCGCCCTCGTCGAGGAGGGCGCCCGCCGCCGCGAGCAGCTCCCGCCGGGTCCGCGCCGCCGATTCGGCTCGAGTCGTCATGGCATCACTGTAAGTGACACCGTCAACTGGGGGCGGCGCAACCCCCTGGCGTGGAGCGCACTCTCGGCGTTGAGTGGAGGGACCAGCTCCACGAGAGGAGAGCACGATGTCAGACCCCAACATGGATCAGGCGGCCATCCAGGCCGAAGCCGTCGAGGACGGCGAGGGAGCCCCCAAGAGCACGTCCGCCCTCGGTTCGACGACCGCCGGCGATCAGCGCCCCACCGGCTCCGACCGGCCCGACTCCGACGACGACGAGGGTCCGATGGACCCGATCACCGGCGACACTGTGGGAACGACCGGCGACGACTAGTGCCGAAACGAGAGAACCCCGCCCCGGCTAAGCCGAGGCGGGGTTCTCACACCGGTGGACCCTAGGGGATTTGAACCCCTGACCTCCTCGATGCGAACGAGGCGCGCTACCAACTGCGCCAAGGGCCCTAGTGCGTCATCAAGGCTACCAGACGTGTGACCCGCTGTGACGCACGGCCGCAGTGCCGGAGCATCCCGCGCGTAGCATGGCAGGGTGACCACCGAGCACTCGATCCGCCTCCACTCGGCCCAGCCCACCCCGTACACGTGGGAGGGGGTCGACGTGCTCGAGTACAAGGAGGAGGACGGTACCTTCAAGGCGGTCACGCGCCAGGTGCTCACCGACGCGGAGCACGGGCAGGGGGCGTCCTTGCGCTACTTCGAGGTCGGGCCGGGTGGGCACACGACCCTCGAGCACCACGAGCACACGCACGTCGTCGTCCCGATCCGCGGTCGCGGCCGGGCGCTCGTGGGCACCCAGGTCGTCGACCTCGCCCAGCACGACGTGGTGTTCGTCCCCTCGTGGACGTGGCACCAGTTCCAGTCGGTCGGCGACGAGCCGTTCGGCTTCCTGTGCAGCGTCACCGTCGAGCGCGACCGACCGGTGCGGCCGACGGCCGAGCAGATCGCCGAGCTCGAGTCGTACCCGGGCGTGGGCGGGTTCATCAAGTACTAGACGGCGAGCGCCGCCTCGAGAGCCTCAGCGAACGGTCTGGGCAGCCTCCAGGAACGCCTCCGCCGACGCCCGCAGGTCTCCCCCGCGGTGCAGGTCGCTGCCGATGAGCAGCAGCACGTCGCGGCCGTAGAGCTCCACGAGCTCGCCGATGCGGTCGACCGACATGCCTCCACCGGGAGCGGGAAGGGATGCCTCGAGCCCGGCGAACGGGCGCCGGGACTGCTCGGCGATCCCCCGGCACTGCTCCACCGTGAGGCTGAAGCGCCCGCCGGCGGACGGGAAGATCACCGTGTCGGCGCGAGCGAGCCGCATGATCGGGCCGAAGAGCACCTCCGGCGAGATGCCGTGCGTCGACGACGCGGTGAAGCCGCCGAGGAACGACGGGTGCGCCATGATGATGGCGTCCTCGGGCAATACGGTCGCGGCGAAGCGCACCGAGTCGAAGCCGGTGACACCGGGCATGAGGAGCACGCCGTCGGCACCGGCATCCGCCGCGAAGCGCAACCGCTCCTCGAACTGCTCGAACGGGCCGGCCACCGCGGGGAAGTAGCGCGCCCGGCGGCCGGAGGCAGCGTTCGTCTCGCGCACCGCTTCGGTGACCCGCAGCACTCGCTCGCGGAAGGGTGCCCACGGCTGATTCGCGAGGCCCTGGTCGTCCTTGATGACGTCGAGGCCCCAGGCGAGCTTGGACGCCATGGCGGCGAGGTCGGCGGGCTCGAGGCCGACGGGCTTGAGCGCGGTCGCGAGGAGCGGGCGGTCATCCACTCCGAGAACGCGGCGGATGCCCGCCGCCCCCAGCGGCGGACCGCCGCCCACGGCGGCCGCGAGCGACTCCGGCACCTCGAGCTCCACGAGGCGGATTCCGTCCTGGAGCGACACGTTGCCGATGAGGTGCACGAGCAGCTGGGCGAGCTCGCCGCCGGCGAGCTCCTCGGGGTACTCGACGACGGCGGTGTCGAACTCGGAACCAGCCTCGAACGAGACGACGTGGGCGAGCGAGCGCAGGGCGGGCTCCGGCGCGAGGTCGGTGGGCAGTTCGTGGCTCTGCTCGACGGCGAGGGCCTCGGCCCGGGCGCGGCGGTCGTCGCCGCGGATCTCATAGGTCGCGACGATCGCGCTCATGCCTGTACCGCCTTCGCGATGGAGTCCGAGTACGGCGCGCGCAGGATGCCCGCCTCCGTGATGATGCCGGTGATGAGCTCGGCGGGCGTCACATCGAAGGCGGGGTTCCAGACGCGCACGCCCTCGATAGGGGTGTCGAGCACCTCGTCAGCCGAGCGCTCCTCGATCTCGATGTCCGCGCCGGAGGCGGTGCTCGGATCGATCGCGTTGAGGGTCGCCGCGACGTAGAAGGGCACCCCTTCGCGCGCAGCCGCGACCGCGAGCGACCGCGTCCCCACCTTGTTCGCCGTGTCGCCGTTCGCCGCGATGCGGTCGGCCCCGACGATCACCGCGTCGACGCGACCGGTGCCGAGCGCAGCTGCGGCCGCCGAGTCGACGAGCAGCTCGACGTCGATGCCCGAGGCCGCGAGCTCCCACGCGGTCAGCCGCGCGCCCTGCCGGAGCGGCCGGGTCTCCGTCGCGAGCACGGTGAGCGGCCGACCGGACTCGTGGATCGCATAGGCGACCCCCAGCGCCGTGCCCCATCCGGTAGTCGCGAGGCGGCCGGTGTTGCAATGGGTCAGGATGACTCGGGCCCCCGCGAGCTCGTCGCGGCCGAGCTCCCCGATCCGCCGCGTCTGCTCGTCGTCCGCCGTGAGGAGCCCGAGAGCGACGCCGAGCGGGTCCCGTCCGGCGTGGTACGCGTCGAGCGCGAGCCCGACGGCGACGCGGAGATTGACCGCGGTGGGCCGCGCGGCGATGAGGCGTGCGGCCGTGTCATCCGCGTCGAGCCCGGCCCGCACACCCAGCACGAAGCCGAGCGCTCCCGCCGAGCCGATCACGTTCGCGCCGCGCACCGCGAGCGTCGCGATCGCGTCGACGACCTCGTCGACCGTCGCGAGGTCGCGCACCGAGAGCTGCCCTGGCAGGAGGCGCTGGTCGATGATGCGCACGGCATCCCCCGTCCAGCCGACGGAGGCGGGAAGGGCGCTCACAGTCCCAGGCCCGCGGCGGTGCGCTCGGCGAGTTGCGCCGGGGTCGCGACGAGCTCGCGGCCTTCGACCCACGCGCGCGCGGTGTGCAGCACCGCCGTCGCGGCCGCCACGTGCTGACTCGGGTCCAGGGATTGGATATCGGATGCCTTGGCGAGGCCGACGATGCGCCGGATGGCTTTGAGCCCGCCGAACCCGACGGCGTCCTGCCACGTCGAGCGCAACCACTCCTCGAGCACCGCATCGGAGAAGAACGGGTCCACGCGCGACGGCCAGAGCCGTCGGAACTCGCTCTCGAAGGACGACCAGGTCTCCCCCACGAGTCCGGCGAGCCATCCCTGGAACTCTGCGGGCCGCTCGAGGACCACTGAGCGGGCCTGGGCGAGGAGGGTGTTGCCGAAGAACGCGCCCAGGTCGAAGCCGACCGGCCCGTAGAACCCGAACTCGAGGTCGAAGATCTTCGCGGGCGACTCGGAGGGCCCGTTCGGGACGAAGACCGAGCCGGTGTGCAGGTCGCCGTGCAGGAGCGCCTCGGAGCGCGTCATGAACGTGTACTTGAGGGCGGCGGCGTGATCGGTGAGCTCGCCCTCGCGCAGCGCGAGCACCGCGTCCTCGAGCTCGGGCACCCACGAGTTGCCGTCGTGGTCGACGTAGGGGTGGGTGAAGACGAGGTCCTCGGTGATCTTGCAGAGGTCGGGGTTGGCCGCACCGGCGCGGGCGGCGATGAGGGCATCCGATTCGAGTCCGAACGCCGAGGTGCCGAACGCGACCCGGGCGACGTGGCGGCCGATGACCGCGGCCGCGCCGGGCGAGATGCGGCCCTCGTTGAGGGCGCGACGCCATACCGTCCAGCCCGAGAGGTCCTCCATCGCGATCGTTCGCGACTCGACGTCGAGGCCGAAGTAGGCGGGGATCGTGTCAGGACTGTGGGCGACCGCGGCGTCGTAGCCGCGGCCCTCGGCGAGGATCCGGTCCTGGCTGAGCGGCCACGACTCCCCCACGAGGCGCACGTACGGGAGCGACTGCTTCAGGGTGATGGAGCGGCCCGAGGCATCCCTCGCGATGAAGACGAGGTTGAGGTTGCCGTCGCCGACCTCGATGACGGAGAGCGTCGATGGGTCGACCTGTGCCGCGAGGTGGGGCCGCGCCGCGATGTACTCGGGAACGGTCGCGACGGTGAGCACCGGGACGGTCACTTAAGAATCCTTACGCTTGAACAGGCCCGAGAAGCTGAGCACGAGGGCTCCGAGCAGGAGGAGCCCCTTGATGAGGTCCTGGGTGTAGTACGGCAGGTTCATCATGGTCAGTCCGTTGAGGACGACGCCGACGAAGATGGCCCCCACCACGGTACCGAAGCCGTTGGCCTTGTTCGCCCCGAGCACGGCGAAGCCGATGAGCGCGGCGGCGACGGTCTCCAGCAGGTAGCCGCCGCCCACGCCGACGTCTCCTCGGCCGAGGCGCGCGGTGAGCAGGATGCCTCCCACCGATGCCAGCACGCCGGAGATCGCATAGGCGAGCACCTTGTTGCGCCCCACGTGCACTCCCGCGAGCCGCGCCGCCTCGGGGTTGCCGCCGATCGCGCCGAACAGCCGGCCGGTGCGGGTGCGGGAGAGCAGGAGCGTGACGGCGACGCCGAGCACCACCATGACCACAACGGTGATCGGGATGCCCAGCACCGTGCCACGACCGAGCCACAGGAACTCCGGGCTGATCGAGCCGGGTGCGGGCTGTCCGTCGATCGTCGAGCCGGTCGAGACGGACTGGCCGGATGTGAGCACGAGAGCGAGTCCCGCGAACACGAACATCGTGGCGAGAGTCGCGAGCAGGTCGGGCACGCGCGCGACGACGACGAGGAAGCCGTTCACGAGACCGATGCCGAGGCCCGCGAGCAGACCCAGCAGCACGGCCACCCAGGGGCCGAGGCTCCAGTAGACCTGGGCGGCGGCGGTGAGCATGACGACGAACGAGATCGTCGAGCCGATCGAGAGGTCGAAGCCGTTGACCGAGAGGGAGACGGTGACACCGAGAGCGACGATCGCGGTGATCGCGACCGACTGCAGGATGATGAGCACGTTGCGCCACGTGCCGAACGACGGCTGGGTCGCGGCGAAGAAGACCACCAGTACGACGAGCAGCACGAGAAGGCCGTAGCGGTAGACGAGGTCGCGGACGCGGTCGCGCGCCGACAGGGTGGAGGTCATGAGACGGTCCTCTGGTGGGGGTGGGAGGCGGCGGCGACCATGAGCTGCGCGAGCCCCTCGACGTCGGTGCCGCGCGGGTCGATCTCGGCGACGAGCTCGCCGTCGCCGAAGACGAGGATGCGGTCCGCGACCTCGAGGATCTCCTCCGGGTCGCTCGAGGCGACGACGGAGGCAAGCCCGACGCCGGACCGCAGGAGTGCAGCCAGGTCGGCTCGCGCGCCGAGATCGACGCCGCGGAACGGCTCATCGAGCACGAGCACCCTCGAGCCGGCGGCGATCCATCGCCCCACGATCACCTTCTGCCGGTTGCCTCCCGAGAGCGAGCGGAGGGCTGCGCGCGGCCCGCTCGCGACGACCCGCAGCGTCTCGATCACGAGTCGCGCGGCCTGCGTCTCGCGGGCCCGGCTCAGCAGTCCCGCGCGGCGGTAGCGGCGCAAGTCGGGCAGCGTGATGGTGTCGGCGATGTCCCAGTCGCCAATCTCCGCCGAGGCGCGGCGGTCCTCGGGAACGAACCCGATACCCGCGGCGACGGCGTCGGCGGGATGACGCGGCGCATGCTCGTGCCCGAGCAGGGTCATCCGGCCGCTCTGCAGCCGTGCCGCACCGACGACCTGCAGGAGCAGCTCCGTCTTGCCCGCCCCGAGGAGTCCGGTGATGCCGAGCACCTCACCCTCGCGGACGGCGAGGTCGAACGGTGCCGCGTCCGGTGCGGTGCGGACGCCCTCGAGGGCGAGCACGACTCGGTCGGTCGTGGCGCGGGAGTCGGAGGGCCGCTGCGTCGCGAGTCCGCCGAGCATCGCCGTGACAACCGCGGAGGGGTCGACCGGGGCGGCGAACTCGCCGGCGACGCGGCCTTCGCGCAGGGCGACGACGCGGTCGCAGATCGCGGCGATCTCGGCGAGGTGGTGGGTGATGTAGATGATGGCGGTCCCCTCCGCGGCGAGGGACCGCAGGCGGTCGTGGAGCTCCCGCTGCTCCGTCACCGAGAGGGCCGCGGTCGGCTCATCCAGGATGAGCACGCGGGCGCCGCGGTGCAGGGCTCGAGCGATGAGCAGCTGCTGCTTGCGGGATGTCCCGAGCGATCGCACCGGCACGTCGAGGTCGGCGGCTCCCGGGAGCACCTCCTCGGCACGGCGCCGAACCGAACGGGGGCTCACCCACGGTCCCAGTTCGCCGGCCGCCACTGCGTCGAGGACGAGGTTCTCGGCGACGGTGAGGTCGAGCACGAGCGCCTGGTCGACGTCCTGGTGCACGGTCGCGATGCCGGCGCGCGCGGCCTCGTCCGGGTCGGCGAAGTCGACGACCGCGCCCTCGATCTCGAGGCGACCGTCGGTAGTGCGGATCGAGCCGGACAGGATTCCGATGAGCGTCGACTTGCCGGCGCCGTTCGCACCGACGAGTCCGACGATCTCTCCGGGCTGGAGCGAGAAGTCGACCCCGTCGAGTGCGCGGGTCGAGCCGAACTGCTTAACGACCGAATGGGCCGAGAGCACGGGCGTTGCGCCCGGTGCTCCCGACCCGTTCGGCGACGTGGTTCGGGGCATCCGTTCTTACGGTACCGGCACCAGATCGGGCGTCGCGAGCTCCGGGAACGCCTCCGTGAGGCCCTGGATGGTCGTCACGCCCTTCTCGAGAAGACCGGCCTGCGTGATGAGGGTCGGCGGGATCTCGATTGCGGACGGCACGTCGCCCCCGGTGGCCGCGAGGTAGGCGGCGCGGATGGTGACGGCACCGACGTTCGCCGGGTCGGTCGCGGCCGTCGCCACCCAGGGGCTGCCCTCCGCGGTGATGACCTCGATGTCGGCGGTGGAGATGTCGGCGCCGTACACCTTCACGGTGTCCTCGAGGCCGAGCTCCTGGATGGCGAGGGTCGCGCCCTTCGCGAACTCGTCGTACGGCGCGAAGATCGCCGTGACGCCGGGGTTCGCCTGGAGCGCGGCCTTGGCCTGCTCCGCGACCTCGACGGCGGTGTTCTCGTTGACGACACCGATCTGGGCGACCTGGTTGAGGCCGGGGTTGTCAGCGAGGGTCTCCTGCCAGACCGCGTCGCGGCGGTCGAGCGGGGCGAAGCCCGCGACGTAGACGTAGATGACGTCGGCCTCACCTGCCGTGTCCTCCACGAGCTGGCCGAGCACCTGCTCGGCGAGCACGGCGTCGGACTGGGCGACGGTCACAGCGCGGTCGTCTCCGGCGTCGACGTCGAACGCGACGACGGGGATGTCGGCGTCGAGCGCGGCCGCGATGGGCGCCTGGACGGTCTCCGCGAAGCCGTGCGAGATGGCGATCGCGTCGACGCCCTCCCCGGTCGCGGCCTCGATGTCGATGGCCTGCTGGGCGTCGTCACCGTTCGCCTCGTAGATGGAGAGGTTGACGCCGAGACGGTCGGCCTCGGCCTTGGCGCCGGCAAGCCAGAGCTCGAAGTAGTCGCCCGAGCTGAGCTGGCGCACGAGCGCGATGTCGACGGCGTCGTCGGAGCCGCCGCCGTTGTCGGCGGGCGCGGAGCACGCGGTCAGCGCGAGCGCTGACACGGCGAGTGCCGCGACGGGAAGGAAGGCGGAGCGGAGCTTCATGGGGCACGTCCTCTGGTGGGGTCGGGATGACACGGCTGCTGTGGCCGCTACGCGACTCTAGGAGCGGGGCACCGCCCCACCCAAAAGCTGTGACGTTGTGTTGCGACGCGTGGTGCCGCGGGCAGGGTCTTTGGCGGCATCGGGGTTCCGCCCGCCCTCATTACTGCCGTGGTGGTGGGTGGACGCGGGCTGCGGTGGGGTTGCGGTGTTGTAGGGGCACACGATCGCCGGTGCCGCGGTCGAGCCAGTATTTCGCGCCGATTCGCACGATTCGCCAGTTCTTGGTGTGGAGGAGTTGGTGGTGGTGTCGGCAGAGGAGTACTCCGTCGTTGGTGGAGGTGTCGCCGTGG
>NZ_JAUQUB010000008.1 GCF_030580675.1 Antiquaquibacter soli
CTCGCCATCGAAGACCTCATCGAAGAACTCAAAACCGACTACACCATCGTCATCGTCACCCACAACATGCAACAAGCATCCCGCGTCTCCGACAAGACCGCGTTCTTCACCATCGCCGGAACCGGCAAACCCGGCAAACTCATCGAATACGACGACACCGTCACGATGTTCTCCCGGCCGTCGGTGCAGGCCACCGAGGACTACATCTCCGGCAAGTTCGGATAGCCCCGGGCCGGCCCCCTGCGCCGGCCCGGACATCCGACTATCCGAAGGTGAACGAGTACGCCTCCACGCCCGGCTCGAGCGTCACTTCGAGAGTGCCCTGGCGCGAGTCGCCGAGCGGGATGATCGGATACGAGTTCGGCGTACCCGAGACCTCGAACTCGGTCGACTTGCCGTCGATCGTCACCGTCACCGTGCCCTCGCCGCCGAGCACCATCCGCACCTCGCGGGCGGTGTAGTTGAGCCGGATGCTCGCCGGGCCGTCTGCCGGAGTGGCGTTCTGGAAGTCGATCGTCCAGTCGCCCTTGAGCGCAAACGTATCGCGCGGCTGGTCATCCGGGTAGCGGTAGGTGTTCGTTCCCGAGGCGTAGTCCTCGTCGCCCGCGAAGTTCACCATCTTGCCGAGGCTCAGGTACGTCTCGGGGGTGGTGCTGCCCGCCTCGGGCGTGTCATCCGCGACGTCAGTGGGAGGCGGGAGCTGGACGTCGGGGTTCGCCTGCACCAGCAGTTCGCGTATGAGCTTCTCCGTGTTCGCGTAGCCGCCCTCGCCGAACTTGATGTGCCGCACCGTGCCGTCGGCGTCGATGAGGTAGTGCGCCGGCCAGTAGCGGTTGCGGTAGTTCGTCCAGGTGCTGAGGTTGTTATCGAGGGCCACCGGGTACTCGATGCCGAAGTTCTGCGCGCCAGCGATGACGTTGCGGGGCTCCTTCTCGAACGCGTACTCCGGGGAGTGCACTCCGATGACCGTGAGCCCGGCATCCTTGTACGCGTCGTACCAGGCGTTGATGTGCGGGATGCTCCGCTGGCAGTTGATGCAGGAGTACGCCCAGAAGTCCACGAGCACGACCTGACCGCGCAGGTCGGCGAGATCGATCGCCTCATTGCCGGGGGTGTTGAACCACTGCTGGATGCCCTGGATGTCGGGCGCCGTGCCGCAGGACTCGAGCTCCGTGGCGCCGTTCGTGCACAGGTCGAGGTCCTTGTTCTGGTCGTTCTCGAGCCCGCCGAGGTCGAGCTGCTCGGCGATCGCCTCGTCGCTCGCGAACTGGTCCTGGAGGGCGCTCGTGTAGTCGGGCACGAGGCGCTGCAGGAGCTGGGGGAGGTTGAACACCAGGCCGATCGCGAGCGCGATCATCACGACGCCGCCGATGGTGCGGATCTTCTTCTGGTGCTTGCGGAAGGTCTTCACGCGCTCCGCCACGCGGCGGCCGGCGAGCGCGAAGATGAGCAGCGGCAGGGCCGCGCCGACCGCGAAGCTCAGCGTGAGCACGATCGTCTCCGGGCCGATGTTGCCGGTCGAGCCGGCCACCGTGATCGCCGCGAGCACCGGTCCGGCGCACGGGACGTAGACGGCACCGAGCGCGAGGCCGAGGACGAAGCCGCCGCGCTCGGTGCCGACGTTCTTCTGCGGGATCCACGAGAACGGCTTCTCAAGGATGTGCTGGAACTGCGGCACGATCAGCCCCACGCCGATGAGCACGAGCACGACGATGCCCGCCCAGCGGAGGAAGTCCTGCGGCAGCCCGAGCAGCGCCAGCACGAGGGACCCGATGAGGGTGAACAGGCTGAACGCGACGACGAGTCCTGCGATGACCTGGTAGGGGCGCCACCGGCTGACCGTGGCGGGAGCATCCGCATCCCGCGCGCTCATGGCGCCGCCGGACAGGAAGATGACCGGCAGCACCGGCAGGATGCACGGGGAGATGCCCGTGATGAGCCCGCCGAGCAGGCCGATGAGAGCGAGGCTGAGCACGTTGTCCTCCAAGGAATTCGGTTGACACGCATTCGGAACCGAGCCCGCTGCAGGTTGGCCGAAGAAAAATCCAAACCGATTGCTCGCCCTTCCCGAACTCCAGTGCGACGGGCCCGCACCGCGGCCCCCCTCACCTAAGGAGAGATCCCATGCGAGTTCTCAACCGCACCACCCTCGCCGCGCTCAGCCTCGCTGCCGCGGCAACGCTCGGCCTCGTCGGATGTTCGCCGATGACCTCCACCGAGACCGAGCCCTCCTCGGCGCCGACGGAGGAGTCGCCCTCGATGGAGAACGACTACACCGCGGACCTCGTCGGATCGGGATGCGCGGCGTACGCCGAGGCCAACCCCGACGGCGGCGGCTCGATCGTCGGCATGGCGCAGGACCCGGTGGCCGTCGCCGCGTCCAACAACCCGCTGCTCACGACCCTCGTCGCGGCGGTCTCCGGCCAGCTCAACCCCGACGTGAACCTCGTCGACACGCTCAACGGCAGCGAGTTCACCGTCTTCGCTCCGGTCGATGACGCCTTCGCGAAGCTCCCCGCCGACACCGTGGCCGCGCTGCAGCTGCCCGAGAACGCGGCGCTGCTGACGAGCATCCTGACCTACCACGTCGTTCCCGGCCAGATCCTGCCGAGCGACATCGTCGGCGACCAGACCACGGTCAACGGCGCGACCGTCTCCGTGACCGGCTCGGGCGACAACCTCATGGTCAACGACGCGAAGGTCATCTGCGGTGGCGTCCACACCGCGAACGCGACCGTGTACCTCATCGACACGGTGCTGATGCCGCCGGCCGAGTAGCCGACACTCCGCACAGCACGAAGGCCCGCCCCGCTACCCGGGGGGCGGGCCTTCCGCTGTTGACCGGGGATGCTACGCCGTGACGAGTTCCTGCTCGAGGCGCGCGTAGCTCGCCTCCATGCCGTCCGTCATCCCCGTCGCGAGGATCATGTCGCGCTGCGCCACATCGGTGTAGGTGATGTACAGGGTCAGGAGTGTGACCCCGTCGACCTCGTCGAACGACAGGTCGTTGACGGTGCCCGGGAAGTCCGTGCCGCTCATGCGCTCCGTCGACACCAGGCGGCGCTGCGGCTCGACGACCACAGTCTCGCCCTCGAAGCCGAACGGCTGGCCGGCGGTGTCGCCGACCGGCGCCCAAGCGTAGCGGTACGGGGTGCCGGCGACGGGGTCGAGCTCGCAGACGGTCATCTCCCACCCGTCCGGCCCGAGCAGCCACTGCCGCATGAGCGCCGGCTCGGTGTGCGCGCGCCAGAGGAGCGAGCGCGGGGCCTCGAAGGCGCGCGTGATGCGCACGTGCGTGTCATCCAGGATCTCCGTCTGCGTGCCCTTGCCGAGGGCGTACTCGCGCAGGTCGGCGAGAACGGTGTCGAGCTGGCCCATCGACTGGCGCATCCCCTCGACCTGACCCATGTCGATCACCTGTTGCAGCGCCTCGAGCGTGGGTGACGTCGAGAGCACGGTGAGGCGGGAACCCGTGGGCGTGGCATCAACGCTCACCGTCATCTGGCCGGCGGGCATGCCGGGGTCGGCGGTGCCGTGCTCGTCGGCGAAAGCGTCGGTGACGGTGAACGAGCGCGGTGCATCCACCGCGGTAACGTCCCAGCGGCCGTAGAACTTCTGGCCCTCGGGAGACGTCATCCAGTAGTGGACGACTCCGCCCGGGGTCAGTTCGAAGCGGCCGAACGTCGCGGGGTAGCCGGGCGGGCCCCAGAACCGCTCGAGCTGGCGCGGGTCGGCGAAGGCCTCCCACACCCGCTCGGGCGCCACGGGGAAGTCGGCGACGAGCGTCATGCTGAGCGCGTCGGTGTCGGTGGTGATGGATGTCACGGGCATGGTGCTTCTCTTTTCTCTCGTGTCTCTAGTGCTTCTCTAGTGCTTCTCGTCGTCGGCGAAGAGCGCATCGAGGCGGTCGATGCGTCCGCGCCAGAGCTCGGCGTAGGCGTCGAGCAGCCCGCGGGCGCGCTCGATCGTCTCGGGCTCGGCTCGCACGATGCGCTCCCGGCCCCGCGGTTCCTTGGTCACCAGTCCTGCTCCCTCCAGCACGGCGACGTGCTTCTGGACGGCGGCGAACGACATCTCGTAGGAGTCGGCGAGCGCGCTCACCGATGCCTCGCCGATCAGGGTGCGGCGGAGGATGTCCCGGCGCGTGGCGTCGGCGAGCGCGTGGAAGATGCGGTCGACTTCCGCGTCACTGAGTTCAACTTGTACAACCATTTGGTTGTACGTTACGGCTCGTTTCGGGCGCTGTCAAGCGCTCGCTCGGGGCTTTGCGCCGCTAAGCTCGCGCCGCTTCATGAGTGTCTCCATGCGGCGCAGAAGGCGCCGCCACCATGAGCTAGCGGTCCTCTTCTCCTCTATGAATATTCGGAGCCATGTATCAAGTTGTCTATCGGCGGTCAGAAAACGGACCGAGGCATCACTTTCGAGGTCCTTTATGAGATCTGAATCGGGGTCCCGCTCCCATACTTTTATGTAGTGCATCAGGCGATCTCGCCTGTTCAATCGAACGTCGACGATGGAGCGAAAGAACCCGGCTGGCGCTTCGCGCTCGGCGCTCGTCAGTTCAGGGTCGAGATACTCAAGCAGAGCCGCGTACACGACGTCGCGCATTCTCTCACCGTCGGGAATCCCTGCCATAAGCACACTCAGTCGGTCTTCCGACTGAGTCATCTCACGCATATGGTGTGCGAGCTCTCGTTTCGATGTTGCGTTCTCGTAAACCGCGATTCTCGCCTCGGCGAACTGGCGCATTGCCAATGCTGCATCCAGTCGCCTCTGCCTGAGTCGATCGCGTTCGGCCTGCTCCAGCATTGCACCGGTGGCGTTCCTTGCACTTCGGGTCGCGAAGTAGATGGTCAGCCACGTGACCGCCGCTGTAACGACGACAGTGGCAGCCATCTCCCAGATCGCGAAGTCGGCGATCAGAACTGGGGCCGGCACATTCCAGGACGGTGTTTCCACCCGAGAACTTTATGGCGGTCTAGGCGGTCTCGATGACCAGGACGGGATCCGAGGTGGGCTGCTCGGAGCCGCCGCGCGGTTCCACCGTGACGCCGATGACGTCGCCGGCGCGCATGTCGCCCTCGAGCACTCTCGACGTCTGGCTTCCGTCAGCCGTGAACGTGCCGGCCGGGCGGGCGCCGTCCTCGCCGATGTACCAGAGCTCGTAGACCTGGTGACCCGGGAGCGGCTCGAGCCCGTCGACGATGAGCGCGGATGACGCGAGCTCACCCGACCACACCAGCGTGGCCGAGCCATCCGGCAGCTCCACGGTGCGGCGCTGGGAGTCGGCGGCCGCCGTGATCTCGGCGATTGCCGCCGCCTGCTGCTGGTACTGGCCCTGTTGCACGAGCGACGTCGCGACGATGCCGCCACCGGCGATCAGGCCGAGAACGGCGGCCGCGCTCGCGAGAGCGATGAGCGGGCGCTGACTCCAGCGGGAGCGGGCGCGCAGCTCCGCGGGGCCGGGCGCCGGGGCGGCGTCGACCGCGGGAAGCTGGGGCGTGCCATCCAGCTGGGCCATGATGCTCGCCTTGAGCGACGGGGGCGGGGTGACCGGTGGCACCGCGAGGCCCAGCAGCACGGCGGTGTCGCTCAGGCCCGTGGTCTCGGTGCGGGCATCCTCGGATCCCGCCAGGTGCGCCTCGAACGCGGCGCGCTCCTCGGCGCTCAGCGCGCCCAGGGCGTAGGAACCCGACTGGATGGCCGGGTCGGTCGGTGTGGGCTCGGTGGCCTTCGGGTCGGTCACGATGCCACCCCCAATTCGTCTCTCAGCCGGATCATCCCGTCACGGATGCGGGTCTTCACAGTGCCGATCGGCACGCTCAGGATGCTGGCGACCTCGCTGTTGGAGTAGCCACCGTAGTAGGAGAGCTGGATCGCTTGACGCTGCAGCTCGGTGAGCCGTGCCATCGCTTTCTCCACTCTCTCGTGCTCCACGGACACCTCGACGCTCTCGGTGACGTGATCGTAGTCGGAGGAGAAGTCGCGGATGCCCACCTTCAGGTCTCGGTCGCGCGACGACTGGGATGCCCGCACCCGGTCCACCGCTCGGCGGTGGGCCATCGTGAGGATCCAGGTCGTCGCTCCCCCTTTGTTCGGATCGAACCGCGTTGCGGTTTGCCAGATCTCGAGGAACACCTCCTGGGTGACCTCCTCCGACTGGGAGTGGTCGACAAGGAGGCGCTTGACGAGACCGAACACGCGCGGGGCCACCTCGTCGTACAGGTCGCTGAACGCCTGCTTGTCTCCGGCGGCCACTCGCTCGAGGAGCGCCTGCTGGCGACTCGCGGGCGAGACCTCGTTGTCGTGCGGCACGTCGTCAAGCATCTCAGGTCGCAGCGAGATCGGGGCGCTCATGCAGGTGATTCGGAGCAGTGCGGCGGGGTGGATGGCTGCGCCCGGGCACAAAAAATGCCGGGCCGCAGAACGCCTCTCGGCGCAAGGCCGCTCGGAGCGGCTATTAGTGGAGCCCGGGGTTACTGCGGCCCGGCCATGTAAGTCTAAACAACGCGCGGCCCCCGGTATTCCCCGCGCTCACAGGCTCGACTGCTACTCGAGCGACCCCGACCGGTAGAGCCGCGCGCACGCGGTTAGCTCGTCTGCCGTGAGCGCGAAGCGGTCGGCGCGGGTGGTGAGCTCGGTGGCGCGCGCCGGTTCGGTGGCTTCGGCATCGTCGGCGGCGGACGTGCATCCCGCCGCCTCGATGCGGCAGAACGCTGCCGCCCGGTCGAGGGCGACCCCGAAGTCGCCGCGGAACAGCCCCCGCAGAATCTGGTCGGCGAGGTCGGTGATCTCCTCCGGTCCGGTGGGTATGGATGCTCCCGCCACCGCGGCGTCGATGGTGGCGAGCACCTCGGTGCCCCGCTGGAACAGGTAGCTCGTGCCATCCGGATCCTGCCGGATCACCACGCGCAACAGGTAGATGCGCCACAGCGCACCCGGCAGGCTGCGCGGGCTCGACCGTGCCCAGAGCTCCGCGATCGCGTCGATGCCGTGGGCATCGGTGAACGCGACGAGGCGGTCGACGACGGCCGGGTCATCCGTCTCGCGGGCCCGGTCGATGAGGGCGTGCGCGGTGTCGTGGGCGACGCGCATGATCTGGGCGGGGTCCTCGCCGCCCTCGTACGTGTCGAACTTGTCGCCCGAGTACTGCGTGGGCTTGTGGAAGTCGTCGGCCATCGGGGTTAAGGGTACGCGCGTGCGCCGAGTGTGACGATTATGTACGCCCCGAGCGGCCCACCGGACGTTTTCGTCACACTCGGTGGCCCCGCGCCGCCCGGTACTCTTGAACGCGTAGGGCCTGTAGCTCAGTTGGCAGAGCATCGGACTTTTAATCCGCGGGTCGTGGGTTCGAGCCCCACCGGGCCCACCATCTCTTGGCTAACGAAGCCACCATTCACTCGAGGATGGTCCTTGAGCCAACCGCGCACCGTGAGACGTCAGGATGGGACCGTGGCAGTCACTCAGCAACTCGCACGCCTGACCGAGAGGCAGATCGCGCTCTGCGGCTCCGACGTCGCCATGCTCGAGCGGGTGTGCGGAGGAGAAGAGCTGCCAGCGGACGACTACGCGCAGCTCGACTGGGCGCCGGCGATGCTCAACCGAGCAGCGGCTAGGTCAGGGCTGGCACATCGGTTCGTCGAGGCTCTTGAACGATCAACAGCAGGAAGCCGAGAACTTCATCCGGGATATACGGGTCTGTTCGCGACTTATGAGGCGTTGACATGCCTGAGCGAAGCCGAGACTGCAGCCATAGCCGCATTGCTCGACACAATCGACACTCGCACACTTCTGTCTCCTCCCGCAGTCGAAGCCGCGAACGAAGGATTTGGAGTCACCGACCCGCAAGGCTATTTGCTCGAAATGTTCGAGCGGCTGAGGGGCTTCTACGACGGCGCGGCACGCCGCGGGATGGGCATGGCCCTGTGGTGGGATTGATTTCGCGCAGGTCAAACAGACGTCAAGTGTACGGACAATTGCCGTACAATCGCCTCCATGCCTAACGCGACCAAGTCCGATCGGCTCGAGCTGCGCCTAACCCCCGACCAAAAGTCGGAGATCGAGCAAGCGGCCGCTCTCTCCGGCCGAAGTGTCACCGACTTCTCCGTGACCGTCCTGGTGCGAGAGGCCGAGCAAGTGATTCGCTTCGAGCGGGAACTGCACCTGTCGAAGAAGTCGTGGGATGCCTTCAACGAGATCCTCGACCGACCGGCGAAACCCGTCAGCGGTCTCGCCGACCTTCTCACGCGGCCCACCGTCTTCTCCGATTGAGCACGTTCCGCTCCCCTCGCGCGCTCCAGGCTGGCGACGAGTTCGTCACGTTCGACTGCGGCGAAGCATCCCTCAATGAGTGGTTGCGCTCCCGCGCGCTCAAGAATGAAACCACGGGAGCATCGCGCACCTTCGTCACCGTAGAGAACGAATCGGGCAAGGTTGCCGGCTACTACTGCCTGTCGGCGGGCTCCCTCGCGCTCGAGGATGCGTCCGGACGCGTGAAACGGAACATGCCCTCCCCCATCCCGATCATCCTCATCGGTCGGCTCGCAGTCGACAGGCAGTTCCAGGGGTACGGCCTTGGGGCATCGATGCTTCAGGATGCTGTGCTCAAAGGCGTCGAGGCATCCCGCTTGCTCGGCGCGCGTGCTTTCGTCGTCGATGCTCTCAATGAGGAAGCCGAGCGGTTCTACCGAAAGTTCGGTTTTGAGTTGATGCCGCACGCAGCGAAGCGAGCAATGTACCTCCTGGTCGCCGATGCCGAGGCCACGATCGCATCGATCACGGCCTGACGTGATCGGGGTGCGACGTGCCACGCTGTACTCGTGACCGCACTACCGCGCCAGGGCGTCATGCTGCCCCGCGACCTCCCCGCCGACCGCATCCTGGAGTTCGCCCGGCTCGCTGAGGAGCTCGGTTTCGACGAGCTGTGGGTGGTCGAGGATCTGGGGTTCCGCGGCGGCATCGCTCAGGCGGCGGCCGTGCTGGGGGCGACATCGCGGGTGCGCGTCGGCATCGGCATCCTTCCCGCTGCGGTGCGCAACGTCGTGTTCGGGGCGATGGAGCTCGCGACGCTCGCCCAACTGCATCCCGGACGTCTGGACATCGGTGTCGGGCACGGCATGCCGGGGTGGCTGAGCCGTGTCGGGGCGTGGCCGGCGCGGCCGCTGTCCTACCTCGAGGCGCATGTGACCGCGCTCACCGCCCTCCTTCGCGGCGAGACGGTGTCGTCGGATGCACCGCTCGAGTTGCACGGAGTCGCGCTCGAGGCATCCACGCTCCCCGACGTCGTACCCGAGGTCCTGCTCGGCGTGCGCGGACCCAAGTCGCTCGCGGTATCGGGCCGCATCGCCGCGGGCACCGTGCTCGCCGAGCCGGTGACTCCCGAGTACGCCCGAGCCGCGCTCAGCCAGATCGCAGCCGACCGCCCGCACCGACTGGTCGCCTACAACGTGGCGGCCGTCGCCGACACGGATGCTGAAGCCCTCGCGATCGCGAGACCCGGGCTCGAGTGGGTGGGTGATCCCGATTGGGCGCCGCACATCGCGCCCCTCGACTTCGCCGAGGAGTTCGCGACGCTGCGCGCGAACTCGGCGTCGCGCGCTGAGTTCGCGGCGGCGCTTCCGGACGAGTGGGTGGCGCGACTGGCGCTCGCGGGCACACCCCAGTCGGTGCGGGCCCGCGTGCACGCACTCGGCGAGGCGGGCGTCACATCGTCGGTGGCCATACCCGTGGGGGCCGACCCGTTCACAGCGACGGTCGCGTTGGCGCGAGCGCTCTGAGCGCGCGCTAGTCATCGGCGGGATCTTTCGCATCGCCGTGTCGATGTCCCATCGCGGGATAGTCCCCGCCACCAGGCGTACCATCGAACCATGCATTCCTCAGTCATGCGGTTGGAGGTCGGCGGCGGTTCATCCGCCGTCGGCAGATAGCGCTGCCCTCGGCTCCCCTCGCGGGAGCCGTCGCTTCGCCGTACCCACCGACTGACTGAAAGAGAACATCATGCTGCCCCTCGACGAGCACGTCATCCGTGCATCCTTCGTCAACGCGTCCCGCAAGGAGATCGCCGACCTCACCCTGCCCACCGACTTCGACGACCTCGCGTGGGCGAACCTCGACTACCTCGGCTGGCGCGACCCCAAGCTGCCCAAGCTGCCCAAGCGCGCCTACATCGTGGTCCCGATCGGCGACGAGCTGATCGGGGTGGTGCTGAAGCGCGCCGACGCCGACCCCCGCAACCGGGCCCAGTGCCAGTGGTGCCAGGATGTCACGCTCCCCAACGACGTCGTGCTCTACAGCGCCAAACGCGCGGGCCACGCCGGCCGCAGCGGCAGCACGCTGGGAACGCTCATTTGCGAGGACTTCCAGTGCTCGAAGAACGTGCGCATGCTCCCGCCGTCGGCCCACCTCGGCTTCGACCGCGAGGCCGCTCGGGATGCCCGCATCCTGGGCCTGCGCGATCGCTCCGCGGGCTTCGCACTCGAGGTGGCGCTCGAGTAACCCCCAGCGCCAGCACCCCGGAATTGGCCACTGACACCCGCGCCCCCGCGCGCCTACGCTCGCGGGATGCGCGAGTTCCAGGGTGAGGTCTTCGAGGGTGCGGAGCGGTTCCTCAACTCCGCCACGTACGGGCTGCCGTCGCGACGGCAGTCGGAGGCGCTGCACGCCGCCCTCCGGCAGTGGGAGCTCGGCGAGCTGGTGCCCTCGGACTTCGACGCGTCGGTGGCGGCTGCGCGGCAGGCGTTCGCGGCGATGGCGGGGGTCGAGGCATCCAGTGTCTCGATGGGCGGGAGCGTGTCATCCCTGCTCGGACTGGTCGCGGCGGCGCTGCCCGACGGCACCCGGGTGGCGACGTTCACGGGCGAGTTCACGAGCGTGAGCGCGCCGTTCGCCGAGCAGGGCGACCGCGGCGTCACTGTCACGCCGCTCGACCCCGGCGAGTTGGAGCGCCGTGCGGGCGAGTTCGACGTCGTGAGCGTGAGCCTCGTGCAGTCGTCCGACGGTCGGGTGCTCGACGTGACGACGCTGAGAGCGGCGGTCGCCGGCACCAAAACGCGCGTCATCCTCGACGTCACCCAGGCGATGGGCTGGATGCGCCTCGACACAGCGTGGGCGGACGTCGTCGTCGGCGGCAGCTACAAGTGGCTGCTCTCGCCACGCGGGGCGGCGTGGATGCACCTCGCCCCGTCGCTCGCCGACGAGCTCACCGCGCACGCCGCCAACTGGTACTCCTCGGAGACCCCGTGGTCGAACACGTACGCGCTGCCGTCGCTGCAGGCCCCGGATGCCCGCCGCCTCGACGCCTCGCCCGCCTGGTTCACCCTCCTCGGCGCCGGCATCGCCATGCCGTGGCTCGCCTCGCTCGACGCGACCGCGGTGCAGGAGCACTGCATCGGGCTCGCGAACCGGGTGCGGAGCGAGCTCGGGCTGCCGCCCGGCGACTCCGCGATCCTCGCACTCGACGCCCCCGACGCCGCCGGTCGCCTCGCGGACGCTGGCATCCGCGCCGCAGTGCGCGCCGGGAGGGTGCGCGTGAGCTTCCACCTGTACAACACCGACGACGACGTGGATGCCCTGCTGACCGCCCTCGCCTAGCCGCGCTCCGAGGCGTCCCGCAGCTCCGCCGCGATGCGGCCGAGCGCGGCCACCTCGCCGGCCTCGCCCGCCGCAGCGCCGACCGCGATCGCGTCGACACCCGCCTCGAAGTACTCCCGCGCCGTCGCCGAGCTCATGCCGCCGGTCGCGACGATCCGCACCCCCGGGAACGGCCCGCGCATCGCCCGCACCCACCCGGCCCCCAGCTGCGCCGCCGGGAACATCTTCACCCAGCCGCACCCGAGCGCGACGGCGGCCTGGATGTCGCTCGCCGTCGCCACCCCCGGCAGGTGGGGCAGGCCCGCCGCGGCCGACGCGCGCACGACCTCGGCGTCGACGCCGGGGGCGACGGTGAACGCCGCACCCAGGTCCTGGGCGCGCGCCACGAGCTCGGTGGAGACGATGGTTCCGGCACCGACGGCGCGAGACCGCTCCTCGCCGGCGCGCACGAGCGCGGCGAGAGCCGCGGCATCCGCGTCCGTCTGCAACGGGATCTCGACCAGGCCGACGCCGCCGTCCCACGCGCGCTGGGCGATCTCGACGCTGCGCTCCGCTCCGAGGCCGCGCAGGATGAGCATGAACGGCGAGCGCTCGAACTCGGTGGTGAAGTCGATCATGCGCCCTGCCCTTCCGCTTCGTCCACGACCGGTTTCGCCGCCGCGATCTGGGAGATCGACCGCCACACGATCACCAGGGTGACCGCGGCGCCGCCGAACGCGAACCACCACGGCGCGGTCAGGCCCCACGCCTGCGCGATGACACCGCCGAGAGCCTGCCCGATCACGAGGCCGCCGAACACGCCCACCATGTTGACCGAGGCGATTCGACCCTGCAGCCGCATCGGCACGAGCCGCTGACGCACGGTCGTCGAGATCGTGCCCCACACGAACGCGTAGACGCCGAAGCCGAACATGATCGCGAACGCCACCCACGGGATGCTCGTGAGGGCGAACCCCAGGTGCATGAGCACCTCGAGCGAGAGGCACACGCGCATGAGTGTCGCGAAGGAGACGTGGCGCTCGAGCCATCCGAACGACACCGTCCCGACGAGCCCGCCGAGCGCCGACGCGGTCGTCAGCACCCCGAACCCGACCGGCCCCATATTCAGGTGCTCGGTCGCGTACAACACGAGAATGCCCCACGGCGCCGCCCACGTGACGTTGAACAGCA
This sequence comes from Antiquaquibacter soli, assembly GCF_030580675.1. GTDB lineage: Bacteria > Actinomycetota > Actinomycetes > Actinomycetales > Microbacteriaceae > Rhodoglobus > Rhodoglobus soli. The sequence continues at coordinate 12,760 of NZ_JAUQUB010000008.1, forward strand.
GGATGATCAGCACGAGCGTGCGCACGGGGGCGTTGTGCCGCAGCCACCGCAACCCCTCCCGGATCGGCTGCACCCGCACCCCGTCGGCGGGCTCGTCGTGCGGCGGCACGGGGGTGCTCGCGATGCGCGCGATGAGCAGCACCGCGAGGCTCACGCACACGATCTGCACGAGGAACGGCCAGAACGAGCCGAGCGCGAACAGGAAGGCGCCGAGCGGCGGGCCGGCGAGCTGGTTGCCGACGAGGAACCCGGCCTGCAGCCGCGCATTGCCGACGCCGAGGTCGGCGGGCTTGACGATCATCGGCAGCAGGGTGCTGCCGGCCGAGTCGGCGAACACCTCCGCAACGCCATAGAGGAACGAGGTCGCGAGCACGATCCACACGGTCGCCTGGCCCGTCAGGAGGAAGACGACGAGCGCGGCGACGACGACCGCGCGCGACGCGTTCGCGATGATGACGAGCCGCCGCCGGTCGTAGTGGTCGGCGATCGAGCCCGCGAGGAGCCCGAACAGCAGCCACGGCAGGAACTGCATCATCGCCCCCGCGGCGACGAGGATCGGCGACGACGTCAGCGACGCGATGAGCAGCGGGGCGGCCGACAGCGCGATACCGTCCCCGAGGTTGCTCGTCCACGAGGAGGCGAGCAGCCACCGGAAGTCCCGGCCCAGGCGACGAGGGGCGATCCATTCACCGGGGTGGAGCATCCGGCCATCCTATGACGACGGCGTCACCCCCACGGGTCGGGCTGCGTCGGCCACGTGATGCCCGCATAGGGGGCGCCGGATGGCACGCTGCGCGAGATCCACCGCTGGTGCGCGTTTTTCGCCGCCCCCGCCAACGTCGTGTAGTACCCCAGGATCGGCCCCACCTCCTGACGCCGCCACGCCCGGACGCGGTACCCCCGCTCGGGGCCGCGCTTCACGAAGTCGATGAGGGCGAATGGCCGCCCCATCGAGTCCTCCATCACCCACCGGCCCGGCTGGTACTCGCGGGCCTGGAGGATCGGGTGCCAGTCTCGGGCCACTCGTGCTGCTCCTCGGTCGAAGCATCCGGCCCTGCTGGGTCCACTGTAGGGGCGCGCACCGACGCGGGTGTTGCTGGGTGCTGCGCCCTCCCCTGACCGCGAGTGTTCCGAAAGTGCCGCTTCGAGCGCCTCCGGAGCGGCACTTTCGGAACACTCGACGACGTGTCGTGCTGTTGCGGGATCGAGCCCGCACCGACGCGCACACTGGGTGTCATGACGGATGCCCGCGCTCGGGATGACCTCCTCGGGGCGGTCGGCATGCCTCTGGGCATCCTCGCCGTCCTGCTCAGCGCGACGCCGATGCTGCCGATCGCCATTCCGTGGCTCAGCTGGGCTCCCGCTGCCGTTCCGTTGGTGCTCGGGTGGGTGGGGTGGCGGCGCGCCCGGCGGTTCGGTGCGGCACGCTACCTCTCCGTTGCCTCCCTCGTCTTGGGAATCGCCGCACTCCTCATGATCCTTGGCTGGTTCATCCTCGCGGTGGCCCTGCGTACGCTCTCTGATCAGGGCACCTAAGCTGCGCCGCACGGCGTGCAGCTCCGCAACCTGCCACTATCGAGTCGTGCCTCGACGACTCTCCCGCCCTGCCCTCGCTGCCGCCGCCGGCCTGTCCGCCCTCGCCGGCTACGTGGACGGCATCGCGTTCGTCTTCCTCGGCGGGTACTTCGTGTCGTTCATGAGCGGCAACACCACCCAGGGCAGCGTCGAGCTCGTCCGGGGCGGGTCGTGGTGGCTCGCGTTCGTGCTCGTCGTCGCGTTCGTCGCGGGGGTCGTCGGCGGCAGCCTCCTCGGACGGATGCCCGCGCGCCGCGAATCGGCGGTGCTCGGGCTCGTGGCCGCCGTCCTGCTCGTCGGCGCCCTCCTGGCGACCGCCGGGTACTCCGCCGCCGCGGGCGCTGCCCTCGCCGCCGCGATGGGCGCGGTCAACACGGTCTTCATCACGGACGGCCAGGCCGTGGGACTCACCTACATGACCGGCGCTCTCGTGAAGGTCGGGCAGGAACTGGTCGCGGCGTTCCGCGGTGGCAGCCGCTGGGGTTGGGCGCCGCACCTCGTGCTGTGGCTGGCTATCGCGGGGGGCGCGGTACTGGGCGCCGCGGTGTACTCGGGGCTGGGCATCCACGCGCTGTGGCTGGCGGTCGGTGGGGCCGCAGTCGGCGCAATCGTGGCGTGGAGGAGCAGGTAGCCTCAGCCGCGCTGGATCTGGATGACGTCGCGCCCGGAGCGGTCGGCGCGCTCGGTGCCGTCGGGCTCGTGCGTGAGGTGCACGCCGTCGGGACCGTTGGCGGCCTGCATGAGCTCCTCGATCCACGCCCGGTTGAGGGCGGGCCGCCTGCTGCCTTCGAACATGAAGGCCAGGTCGATAGTGGGCGAGAGCCACAGGGTGGCGTAGCCGCTGCCGGACTGGCGGTCGAACTCGACGTTGAGGGCGAACGGCTCCTTACGGCGGAACTTCGCGAGGATGACGGCGCGCAGGTGGGCGAGAACGCGGTCATCCATCGGGATTCGCTCCTGGGTGGCCCCGTATGCCAGATAGCCCACTCCGCTCCTCCCGGTTGACCAGCACTCCTTATCGAGGCTAAGTGCATTGCGAATATGGCCCCGGGGGGTTGACAACGCAGGGGCTGGTCCGGGAGGTTACTCGACGCGGAAGGAGTCCAGCAGGTGTAGCAACGCCCTGCCGTAGGCGTCGGCGGGGGCATCCGCGTCGAACTGCTCCTCACTACCGTCGATGAGCACCGTCACCGACCACGCCGGGCGAAGCGACACGAACGCCGCACCGAGTCGCTCCCTCAGCTGGTGCTCGTGCGGCAGCCAGAGGGTGTCCTCGAGAGCGACGGAGTCGAGCGCCCACTCGGTCGTGCCGTTGAAGCCGAGCACGGTGCCCGTCGGGTAGTCGTGCGCCTCAATCGTCAGCTCGCTCAAGTAGAAGACGTCGGAGTCGACCTCGACGCGGTCGATGAGGAACGCGTCGCCCGGCTGCGGCTTCCAGACCAGGCCGGAGTCGCGCAGCGCGCGGGCGAGCTCGGAGGAGATCATGCGCTCCAGTCTCGCACCCGTCACCCGAGCGTCGCGCCGAACGCGAGCCCGAGGAGGTACGTGACGGCGGCCGCCCCGAAGCCGATCGCGAGCTGTCGCAGGGCGCGCTTGAGCGGGGATGCCCCGGACAGGAGTCCCACGACCGTGCCCGTGAGCAGCAGCGCGAGCCCCACGAGCACCGACGCGACGACGACGGCGACGACGCCCTCGCCGCCGAACAGGTACGGCAGCACCGGGATGAGGGCGCCGGAGGCGAAGAAGCAGAAGCTCGAGATGGCGGCGCCCCACGCGGTACCCACGTGGTCGAGCTCCTCTTCTTCGTCGGCGACGGCAGGGTCGGCGTCGAGGTGGAGGGTGGCGAGCACGTCGGCGGCGTGCGCCGCGGCATCCTGCTCGCTCATCCCGCGGGCGCGGTAGACGAGGGCGAGCTCGTTGGCGTCGACGTCGAGGTCGGGAAGCACGGCGCGCGCGGACGGGTCGGGCTTGGCGGCATCGATGAGCTCGCGCTGGGAGCGCACCGAGACGTACTCGCCGGCGCCCATCGAGAGGGCGCCCGCGAGGAGGCCCGCGAGGCCGGTGAACAGCACCGTCGCGGTCGGGACGCCGGTCGCACCGATGCCGAGCACGAGGGCGAGGTTGGAGACGAGGCCGTCGTTGGCCCCGAACACTGCAGCGCGGAACGTACCCGAGATGCGGAGGCGACCGCGGATCGCGAGTCCGCGAACGACCTCGCCGTGGATGCGCTCGTCCGCCGCCATCGCGTCAGTCGCGTCCGCGTCGTCCTCGTAGGGCGAGCGCGCCTCCGCGCGCTGCACGAGCGCGAGCACGAACACCGACCCGAACGTGCGGGCGAGCCAGACGAGCATCCTGGTGCGCAGGTCGACGGGCAGCGGCTTGCCGACGTCGTCGCCGAGCAGGTCGACCCAGTGCTGCTCGTGCCGGCCCTCCGCGTCGGCGAGCGCGAGGAGGATCTCCCGCTCCTGGCCCTGTCGGCGCAGCGCGAGCTCGCGGTAGACGGAGGCCTCGGCGCGCTCGGCGGCGAGGTAGCGGCGCCAGCGGCGAAGGTCGGCAGGGGTTCGTGCCACGGAGTGATCCTTCGGTTCGCGGATCGGCACGAGCAATCGGGGTCGACGACTTCGGCCAGATCCTGGTCTGACCGAAGGTCTCGTTCGCCAGGCCCGCCTGATCGGCTGGCGCCTGGTGGAGCACCGGGCCGGTCGTCCTGACCGGCCAGTATGTCGATGTCTCACGCCTCGCGGGACGGGCCCCCGAGGGAACTACTCCCCTTCGCTGCTATCCAGCGTACTGGATGCCCCACTCGACGCTCCACGTCTCGCCCGGCTCGAGCCAGCGAACGCCGAGCCCCGTGTTGAACGCGTTCGGCGGTGCCGTCATCGGCTCGATGGCGATCGCCGTGCCGACTCCCGGAAACTCGCGCGTGATGAACACCTGAACGTACGGGTGGTTGGCGTCCTGCAGGAGGCGCACCTCGCGGCCGTCGGGGGCCGTGAGGGCGGCGACGACGCCGTCCACCGGCGATACCCCGCCGAACGCCGTGTCGAGCTCGAGCTCGGCGACGCGGCGACCAGCGCGCAGGTCGTAGTCGCCGTCGACGGCGACCTCGCCGAGGGGGTTGAGCCGGTCATCCACGTCGAAGCGGGTCGAGGCGTGCACGGTGAGGGTCAGCTCGGCCCCGTCGACCCCGCCGATGCCGAGGAACGGGTGGGTGCCGACGGCGTAGGGGGCGCGGGCGGCGCTGTCGTTGCGCGCCGTGTGGGTGACGCGGATGCCGTCCTCGGTGAGGGCGTACCGCACCGTCGTCTCGAGAAGGAACGGGTAGCCGTGCTGCGGGTAGACGGTCGCTCCCAGGGTGACGGATGACGCGTCCCGCTCGAGCTCGCGGTACCCCGTGTACCGCAGGAGGCCGTGGATGGCGTTGTTGCGCGAGACCTCGGTGATGTCGAGCTGCTGCACCTGGCCGTCGAGCTCCCAGCGACCGTCCTCGACGCGATTGGGCCAGGGCACGAGGACGATGCCGGCGGCGAAGGGCGGCTGGCTGTCCACCGGGTAGCCGGGGGTGAGGGCCACCCCGTCGATGCTGAGTTCGCGCAGGGCGGCGGCGACCTGCGTGATGGTGGCGCGGACCGGGCCGAGCTCGAGCTCGTACTGGTCGCCGGTGGGGGGAAGGGGTGCTGAGGTGGTGGTCACCGGGCCAGCCTAGTGTCGAGGCCGTGCGCTGCGTCGAGGCGGGCGCCCTCGGGTACCGCGTCGGTGACGAGCGTGTCGAAGGCGGCGAGGGGTGCGATGACGGCGAGGTCGGTGCGGCCGATCTTCGAGGCATCCGCGATGAGGATGCTGCGGCCGGAGACCCCCATGACGAGCCTCTTGATCTCGGCGTCGGGCAGGTTGAGGTTGGTGACGCCGTGCTCGGGGTGGATGCCGTTGCATCCGATGAACGCGGTGTCGAGCCGCAGCGACTCGAGCATGGGTGCGGCGAACGGGTTGACGAGGGAGTGCTGGAGCGGCCGCAGCGTGCCGCCGGTGACGATGACCGTGAACCGCGGTACGGCCGCCTCGAGGGCGAGGGCGATCGTGAGCCCGCTCGTGACGATGACGAGGTCGTGGAGGTCGCGTCGCTCGACGAGTGCCTCGGCGAGCGCGAGGGCGGTGCTGCCGGCGTCGACGTAGATCGCCTGCCCGCTGGAGACGAGGGATGCTGCCTCCCGACCGATGGCTCGCTTGGCGGCAGCATCCCGATCCCGGGCCGCTTCGAGCGTGGGCTCCCGGAACGCGGCGGCCGGCATCGCGCCGCCGTGCACCCGGAGAACGGCCCCCCGCCGCTCGAGGGCGCTGAGGTCGCCGCGAATGGTCACGTCGCTCACCCCGAGTTCTTCGGCGGCGTCGGCGACGCGCACGAAGCCGCGGGCGTCGACGAGCGCCGCGAGCTGCTGGCGGCGTGCCTCGCTCATCGCTTTCGATATCCTCCGTAAACGAAACCCTTGCTTTCGATATCGTAATGCCATGCTCACCGGCGGAATCACCAAGATCCACTCCACCCTCGCGGACGGTCGCGAACTCATCTACTACGACGACCCCGGTTCGACGCTCCCCGCCGAGCGGGCCGTCGACGCGCGCGACCTCGACCCCCGCCCCGCCATGGCGACCATGCGCCAGGACCCGCTCACCGGTGAGTGGATCTCGATCGCCTCGTCTCGGCAGAACCGCGTCGTCCTGCCGCCCGCGGACCTCGACCCCCTCGCCCCCCAGACCCCCACGAACCCCTCTGAGGTGCCGAGCCGCTACGACGTCGCCGTCTTCGAGAACCGCTCCCCCTCCTTCGGTCCGGAGCTCGGCGCGATCGAGCTCGGCGGCGTCGGCCTGGGACGCACCGCTCCGTCGCACGGGCGCTGCGAAGTGGTGTGCTTCAGTCCCGAGCACGAGGGGTCCTTCGGGTCGCTCTCCGAGACGCGGGCCCGCACCGTCATCGAGGCGTGGGTGGACCGCACGGAGTTCCTGAGCTCGCTGCCGGGCATCCAGCAGGTGTTCCCGTTCGAGAACCGCGGCGAGGCCATCGGTGTCACCCTCCACCACCCGCACGGGCAGATCTACTCCTACCCCTACATCACCCCGCGCACGCAGCGACTGCTCGACTCGATCGAGCAGTACGGGCCGACGCTGTTCGCCGACATCCTCGAGTTCGAGCGCGGCTCCGATCGGGTCGTGCTCGCCGGGCAGCACTGGACCGCGTTCGTCCCGTTCGCCGCCCGCTGGCCCCTCGAGGTGCACGTGCTGCCGAACCGCCACATCCCCGACCTCCCCGCGACGACGCCCGAGGAACGCGACGAGCTCGCGGTGCTCTACCGCCGCGTGCTCCGCGGCCTCGACGCGCTGTACGACACCCCCACGCCCTATATCGCCGCGTGGCACCAGGCTCCCGTGTCGGTCGGCCGGGATGCCGTGCGCCTGAACCTCCAGGTGACGAGTCCGCGGCGCGGCGAGTCTAAGCTCAAATACCTCGCCGGGTCGGAGGCCGCCATGGGCGCCTGGATCGGCGACGTCCTGCCGGAGGCGCAGGCCGAGTTCATCAGGGAAGGCATTTCGCGCGCATGAGCGACATCAGGGACGACGTCGTCGCCGGCTTCGAGGAGACGTTCGGTCGGGCATCCGAGGGGGTGTGGTCGGCGCCCGGCCGCGTCAACCTCATCGGCGAGCACACCGACTACAACCTCGGCTTCGTGCTCCCCTTCGCGATCAACCGCCGTACCGTCGTGGCCCTGGGGCTGCGCGACGACGGCGTGCTGCGCGTGGCGTCGGAGTTCGCCGACGAAGTCGCCGAGATCTCGATCGCCGAGCTCGCGCCGGAGCGGCTGCACGGCTGGTCGGCCTACCCGCTCGGCGTCGCCTGGGCGCTCGGCCAGTTCGGGGCCGACCTCGCCGGCGTGCCCGGCGCCGACCTGTACATCGCCTCGACGGTGCCCGTCGGAGCCGGCCTCTCCTCCTCGGCGGCGATCGAGAGCGCCGTCGCCGTCGCCCTCAACGACGTCTGGCAGCTGGGCTTCGACCGGCAGACCCTCGCCCGCGTGGGCCAGCTCGCCGAGAACAAGGCGGTCGGGGCACCCACCGGCATCATGGACCAGTCCGCGTCACTGCTGGGCCGCGAGGACCACGCGGTCTTCCTCGACTGCCGTTCGCTCGAGTCGTCGCTCGTACCCCTCGGCTTCGCGGAGGCGGGCCTTGAGCTGCTCATCATCGACACGGGGGTCTCGCACTCGCACGCGACCGGCGGGTACGCCGCACGGCGCGCCTCGTGCGAGCAGGGCGCGCGCATCCTCGAGGTCGACTCATTGCGCGACCTGACCGTCGACGACCTGCCGCGCGCGAGGAACCTCCTCGACGATGAGACGTTCCGCCGAGTGCGGCACGTCGTCACCGAGAACCAGCGCGTGCTCGACACCGTCATCGCCCTGCGCGAGTCCGGGCCGCTCGCCATCGGAGAGCTCCTGGATGCCTCGCACATCTCCATGCGCGACGACTTCGAGATCTCGGTGCCGGAGCTCGACCTCGCCGTCGAGACGGCGCAGGCGAACGGCGCGATCGGGGCGCGGATGACCGGCGGCGGTTTCGGCGGGGCGGCGATCGCGCTCGTCCCGAGCGAGGGGATCTCGCGCATCCAGGTCGCCGTCGACGGTGCTTTCGCCGAGCACGGATTCGCGCAGCCGACGATGTTCACGGTGACCGCCGCCAGCGGGGCAGCGCGCGACTGAGCAGCGCCCCGTTCGCGGGGATACCGAACCACTCTTGGGAGCGCTACCCTCAGGCAACTACTAGTGGCCGGAGGCCGCGGTGTTCGGTGACCTTCTGCACTACCTGGGCAGGCTCGCGTACGCGCTCATGGAGCGGTACTCGCGGGATGCCTGGTACACCGCGCCCCGACCTCCCGAGCCGCGCGCCGTCGTGCGGGGACCGGGCCACGACCCCGACCGCGTCCTGCTGATCGGCGAGGGCGTCGCCATCGGTTGGGGCGTCGTGAGTCACGAGCTGGGGCTCGCGGGGCACCTCGCGCGCGGCAATTCGGCCGTCACCCGGCGGGGCACCGACCTCGACGTGGTCGCGTACCCGGGGCTCGGCATCCCCGAGATCATCGCAGAGCTGACCCCGCGTCGCATCGCGCACTACGACGCGATCGTGCTCACCATCGGCGTCCGCGAGACGCTCGAGCTCATGCCGCGGCGTCGCTGGAAGCGCCAGGTCACGGCGCTGCTCGACCACCTCAGCACGGGTCGGGCCGCCGACCCGTGCGTCATCGTGGTGGGGGTGCCCGAGCACTTCCCCGATTCGGTGAACGCCGCGATCCGCAACGTCGCTGCGGCGCGGGCGGCGGCGGCCAACAGCATCACCCGATCGGCGCTCGACGGTCGCCCGCGGATGTCGTTCGCGGGGGGCGCGCCCGTCTCGAGCGCCGAAGACTTCGATTCGGATGCCACCTACGAGCGAGCAGCCCGCGGCATCATCCCCCTGCTCGCCGACGCGCTCGACCACTCGCCCGACCGCGTGCGCGTCCCGGTAGACGAGGAGGCCCGGCTCGCCGCGGTGGCGTGGGTGGAGTCGGCGGAGGTGCGCGATGACCCGCGCATCCATCTCCTTCTCGCGACCGCGAAGGAGGTGCTCCAGGCGCACAGCGTCGATTTCTTCTTCGTCGGCCGCGACGAGGTGCGCCTCCTCGCGGCGACGAATGAGACCGGGCTCGCCGCGCCTCGGCGGGGGTCGCTCAGCAACGAGGTCCTGGAGCACCCGCGGGGATTCGTGATCCCGGATCTCGCCGCAGACCCGCGGAACCGGGATCGACCGCAGGTCACCGGCGAGCCCTACTTGCGCTTCTACGCCGGGCATCCCGTCGAGTCGCCCGACGGGCACCGCATCGGCGTCCTCGCGGTGGTGGACACGCGGCCGCGAACCTTCTCAGTGCCCGAGCTGTCGCTGCTGCGCAACTTCGCGCTGCGCGCCGGGATGCTGCTCTTCGACCGGTAGCGGGCTCGCCTAGTCGACGACGTACGGCGACCAGGGCAGCTGCAGCTGCCACAGGCCGAGGTACTCGAGCACGAAGCCCGCGGCGAGCGCGAGCGCCACGAGCGCGGCGAACCCGACGATCACGTGTCCCCAGGAGATCCTCACGGTGCAGTCCTTTCCGCGGCGTCGACGACGTTCTTCAGCAGCATCGCACGGGTCATGGGTCCGACGCCACCTGGCACCGGCGAGAGGTACCCGGCGACCTCGGCGACCGCGGGGTCGACGTCGCCGACGAGCCTCGCCTTGCCGGTGTCCGGGTTCACCACTCGCGTGATACCGACGTCGAGCACTGCCGCACCGGGCTTGACCCACTCGGGCTTGATGAGCCCGGCGACGCCGACCGCCGCGACGAGGATGTCCGCGCGGCGCACGTACGACTCGAGGTCGGCCGTGCGGGAGTGCGTCAGCGTCACGGTCGCGTCGAGGCCCTTTCGGGTGAGCAGCAGGCCGAGCGGGCGCCCCACGGTGAGCCCGCGACCCACGACCACGACGTGCGTGCCGGCGATCGGCACGTCGTAGCGCTGCAGCATGTCGACGATTCCCGCGGGCGTGCACGGCAGCGGCGAGTCGATCTCCGTCGAGACGCCGAGAACGAGCCGACCGAGGTTCGTCGGGTGCAGGCCATCCGCGTCCTTGTCGGGGTCCATGAGCTCGAGCATCGCGTTCTCATCGAGCCCGGCGGGCAGCGGTAGCTGGATGATGTAGCCCGTCACCGCGGGATCGGCGTTGAGCGATTCGATCGCCGCGATGACGTCGGCCTCGGAGGCGGTTGCCGGCAGGTCGACCCGGATGGACTCGATGCCCACCTCGGCGCAGTCGCGGTGCTTGCCCGCGACGTAGGACTGCGAGCCCGGGTCATCCCCGACGAGCAGGGTTCCGAGCCCGGGCGTGATGCCGCGGGCCTTCAGCGCGGCGATGCGCTCGCGCAGCTCGTCCTTCACGGCGGCCGCGGTCGCGACGCCGTCGAGCGTGAGTGCTGTCATCAGCTCCAGCGTCCCGGCGACTCGAGGCCCTCGTACAGCGGGAAGTCGCCGGCGAGCTTCTCCACGCGGGAGCGGAGAGCCGCGACATCCGGGTTCGGCTTGAGGGCGGCGGCGATCACGTCGGCGACCTCCGTGAACTCGGCGTCGCCGAAGCCGCGGGTGGCCAGCGCCGGGGTGCCGATGCGCACGCCGGACGGCGTCATCGGCGGGCGCGGGTCGTTGGGCACGGCGTTGCGGTTCACCGTGATGCCGACGGAGTGCAGGATGTCCTCGGCGTCCTGCCCGTGGATGGCCGCGTTGCGCAAGTCGACGAGCACGAGGTGCACATCTGTGCCGCCCGTGAGCACGCTCACGCCCGCCTCGGCGACGTCGGCGGCGGCGAGGCGCTCGGCGAGGATCTGGGCGCCGCGGATGGTGCGCTCCTGGCGCTCCCTGAACTCGGGCTCGCCGGCGAGCTTGAAGGCGGTCGCCTTCGCCGCGATCACGTGCATGAGCGGTCCGCCCTGCTGACCGGGGAAGACGTTCGAGTTGAGCTTCTTCTGGGTTTCGAGGTCGTTGGTGAGGATGAACCCCGAGCGCGGTCCGCCGATCGTCTTGTGCACCGTCGAGCTCGTGACGTGCGCGTGCGGAACGGGCGAGGGGTGCAGGCCAGCGGCGACGAGTCCGGCGAAGTGGGCCATGTCGACCCACAGCACGGCCCCGACCTCGTCGGCGATCGCGCGGAACGCCGCGAAGTCGAGCTGGCGCGGGTACGCCGACCAGCCGGCGATGAGCACGTGGGGCTTGACCTCGAGGGCCTTCTCGCGCACCTGGTCCATGTCGATGCGGTGCGTGGTGGGGTCGACGCCATAGGCGTTCGCCTCGTAGAGCTTGCCGGAGAAGTTGAGCTTCATGCCGTGCGTGAGGTGGCCGCCCTGGTCGAGGGCGAGACCCAGGATGCGGTCGCCCGGGCTCGCGATCGCGGAGAGCACCGCGGCGTTGGCGGAGGCACCGGAGTGCGGCTGAACGTTCGCGTAGGCGGCGCCGAAGAGCTCCTTGGCACGCGAGATCGCGAGCGACTCGGCGACGTCGACGAACTCGCACCCGCCGTAGTACCGGCGGCCCGGGTAGCCCTCGGCGTACTTGTTGGTGAGCACCGAGCCCTGCGCCTCGAGCACGGCCCGGGGCACGAAGTTCTCGGACGCGATCATCTCGAGCGTGTTGCGCTGGCGGCCGAGCTCCTGCTCGAGGACCGCGGCGATCTCGGGATCGACTTCGGAAAGGGGGGAGTTGAACGTGGATGACACTGGCGGCTCCTGACGCGCGATCGAACTAGGACGATTATCCCGTGAGCCCAGGCGTACGGCTCACTTCGAAGGCGGTCGCTCCCCGATGGTTGACCCATCTCAACGCCAGTCGCGACCGGTTCAGCGTACCAGCCTCGCGCGGTGGCGTTGTGGAGCCGTCCCGCGCCGCCGCGACCCTCATGCCCCCTGTGCGCGTCTGTCCTCTTCCGAAACGACGGAGATCGAGGCATCCCGCTGCGTACTGTGCGGCATCCCGCTTGCTTCGGGCCGGATCTCCGTCGTTTCGGAAGAGGAGGAGAGGGTAGAGGTCTCCTCGCGGTGAGGGGTAGGGGTCTCCTCGCGGTTAGTTAGGACTCCTGACATACTCGGGGGATGGGAGTGAACGTGGTGCCGCAGCCCGTGTCGGTGATCGAGCGGGAGGGAAGCTCGCGTGCTGATGCCCTCGACGTGAGCGTGCACGGGGGGCTGCCTTCGAGTGCCTCAGGGAGTGCGCATCCCGAGGGCTACACCCTCGACGTCGCCCCCGACGGCATCCGCATCGAGGCGGCGGATGACGCGGGCGCCTTCTATGCCCGCCAGACTCTCGCCCAGCTCACCGATGCCGAGGGGCGCGTGCCCCACGTCCACATCGACGACTTCCCCCGGTTCGCCTACCGCGGCGCGATGCTCGACGTCGCCCGCCACTTCTTCCCCGTCGCCGCGGTGAAGCGCTACCTCGACGACATCGCCCTCCTGAAGCTCAACCACCTGCACCTGCACCTCACCGACGACCAGGGCTGGCGCCTGCAGCTCGACTCGTGGCCCGAGCTCACCGGCATCGGCGCGAGCACGCAGGTCGGCGGCGGGGGCGGCGGCTTCTATACGGCCGACGACTACCGGGAGATCGTGGAGTACGCGGCATCCCGGTTCATCACGATTGTTCCCGAGTTCGACATGCCCGGCCACACGAATGCGGCGATCGCCGCGTACCCGGAGCTCGGGGATGCCCCGGCCGAGCCCTACGAGGGCATCGAGGTCGGCTTCTCGTCGCTCGCCATCCGCTCCGAGCGCACCTACGAATTCGTGGCGGATGCCCTCCGCGAGCTCGCCGCACTGACACCGGGCCCGTACCTCCACCTCGGCGGCGACGAGTCGCTCGCGACGACGGACGAGGACTTCCAGTACTTCATCGCGCGGGCGACCGCGATCGGCGCCGCGACCGGCAAGACCCTGATCGGATGGCACGAGATGGGCCGCTCCCGTGAGCTGCCGCCCGGGACGATCGGGCAGTACTGGAGCTACACGACACCGCAGGAGGGGGCGGCCGAGCACACCCTCTCGTTCGTGGAGCAGGGGGGCCGCGTCATCCTGTCGCCCGCCGACGCGATCTACCTCGACCACAAGTACGACGAGTCGACCGAGCTGGGGCTCGAGTGGGCGAACGGGCCGACGGGCATCCGCGACTCCTATGAGTGGGAGCCGGCCGACGTCGTGCCGGGCCTCGCCGAGCACGACATCCTGGGCATCGAAGCCCCGATGTGGACGGAGACGCTGTCGACGATCGACCAGGTCGAGACCATGGCGTTCCCGCGACTCGCGAGCGCCGCGGAGCTCGCGTGGTCGCCGCGCGCGCCGAGGGTCTTCGCCGAGTTCGAGCCCCGCCTGGCGGCGTTCACCGGGTACCTCGACCGGCTGGGCGTCGGGCACGCGTAAGCCCGGTCGGTCTCACCCGACGGTCGGCACCGGCTCCGTCGGCGTGATGCGCCGCGCGCGCGAGTGCAGCCACCGGTCGCCGACGAACAGCAGCACGAGGGCGGACGCCGTGATCGCGATGTCGACGAACGGCAGCGCCGTGATGCTCCAGTAGTCGAGGATGATGCCGCCGATGAGCGCTCCCCCGCCGATGCCGATGTTGAACGCGGTCGTCTGGTACGCCGATGCCACGTCCCGCAGCCGCGCGGACGCGGTGTGCAGCATCCGCGTCTGCACCATGCTCGGGATGCCGCCGAACGCGATGCTCCACGCGACGATCGCCGGCACGGCGACCCACGGGTTGTGCGGCACGAGCCCCACGGTCAGGACGGTCGCCATGATGCCGACGAGCGACGCGGCGAGCGCGGCACGCGGGTAGCGGTCCACGAGGAGTCCCGCGAGCAGCACGCCGATGGCACCCGCGCCCCCGTACAGGAACAGCACTCCCGCGACGGCACCCTCATCCAGCCCCACCGGCCCGATGAGGAACGGGGCGATGTAGGTGTAGAAGATGTTGTGCCCCGTGATGATCATGACGATGAGGATGCACAGCAGCACGACACCGGGGATGGACTTGTCCTTGCGCAGCGGCAGAGCGATCTCGCCGGTCGCGAGCGGGGCGATGTGGCGCACCGGCGGCAGGAACTTCAGCGTCACGAGGGTCAGGAGGAGGGTGATCCCGGCAATGATCGCGAAGGCGACGCGCCAGCCCAGCAGGTGACCGAGCGCCGTGCCGACCGGCACGCCGAGCACGAACGCGGCCGTGCCGCCGCCCGACACGATCGCGACCGCCCGACCGACCTGGTGCCGCGGGACGAGGTGGCCCGAGTACGCGCCGACGACCGACCAGAACAGTCCGTGCGCGAGACCGCCGATCACTCGAGCGACGAGCAGCACCTCGTAGTTCGGCGCGACCGCGGCGAGCACGTTGCCGACGATGAAGATGCCGAGCACCGCGAGGATGAGGTACTTGCGGGAGAACCGGCGCGTGAGGGTCGCGAGGGGCGCAGCCGTCACCACGACGGTGCCCGCGAACACGGTCACGAGGATGCCCACTTGCGACTCCGACACCCCGAGCTCGCGCGCCATGTCGGGCAGCAGCCCCGTCGGCAGGAACTCGCTCGTCACCGACGTGAACACGAGGAGGGAGAGGGTGACGAGGCCGACCCACGGGAACGGCGGGGTCGGAGCGGAGGAGGCGCGAGAACCGGTGGTGCTGGACATCGCCTCTCAGCCTAGGGGCGGGAGAGCACCTGATCGGAGGTGACGACCTCGATGAGCGGCCCGTAGAGCGACATCGCGGCGAGGGCGCGGTCGTGGTCGGCCTCGCTGAGTCCGGCGCATCCGTCGGCGACCACGCGCACCGCGACACCCGCGTCGGCCGCCGCGAGCGCCGTCGAGATGACGCAGCAGTCGGTCGAGACCCCGACGAGCACCATCGTCGGGTCGGGACCCAGGATGCTCGCGAGCTCGTCACCCCACTTGCCGAACGTCGTCGCTGTCACGACCGTGCGCGCTTCTCCGGAGAACGCGGGCATCAGGTCATAGAGCCGGTCGTCGGGCGGCACGAGAGCGAACGGCCAGAGCTCGAAGTACGGCACCCATGCGCCGGTCGGATGCTCCGGAGCGACGTACCGGGTGAACACGACCCGCTCGCCGAAGTGCTCCACGAGACGCTGCACCGTCGGCTCGATGGCCGCGTAGCCGGGCGTCGCCCACGGGCTCCCGGACTCGGCGAAGACGACCTGCATGTCGATGACGACGAGCCAGGGCTCGGCGCCCGGCTCAGTCATCCGCAGCCGCCTCCTCGCGACGGATGGCGGCCCGCCCGAGCAGCAGGTAGCCGACGAAGCCGATCACGAGGGCGAAGAGCACCCCGAGGTTCGCGAACGCCCACGTGCCCTCCTTGCCGCCGATCGCATCCATGAAGTAGCCCTGCCAGCCGAGCCACTCGGCGTACGTGTTGACGACGAAGCCCCAGCCCACGATCGAGCCCCCGACGAGAAGGGCGACGGGCGCCCAGCGCACGCTCCCGTAGCGGCCCTTCGGGTCGTAGAGGTCCTTCTCGGCGTAGCCCTCGCGACGCAGCAGCACGTCGGCGATGACGATTCCGGCCCACGCGGCGATCGGCACGCCGAGGGTGATGAGGAAGCCCTGGAAGGGGAAGAAGAAGTTCTCCGCGATGAACACCACGAACACGGCGCCCAGCACCATGAGCACCCCGTCGATGGAGGCGGCGACGAACCGCGGCACGCGCAGGCCCGCCGTCAGAAGCGCGAGCCCCGACGAGTAGATGTCGAGCACCGCGCCTCCGACGAAGCCCAGCACGGCGACGACGATGAACGGCACGAGGAACCAGATGGGCAGGATCGCGGCGAGGGCTCCGACGGGGTCGAGGGCGAGGGCATCCCGCAGCTCCTGCGAGGAGCCCGCGAGCAGGAGGCCGAACACGAGCAGGAGGACGGGGGCGATGGACGCGCCGAACGTCGTCCACCCGACGACGCCGCGGCTGGAGGCGTTGCGCGGCAGGTAGCGCGAATAGTCGGCCGCGGCGTTGACCCACCCGAGACCGAAGCCGGTGAGCATGAAGACGAATCCGCCGATGACGGCCGGTACGTCGCCAGCGGGCAGCGCGGCGACCGCCGCGAGGTCGATGTGCGGGATGGCGATGACGATGTAGACGACGGTGAGCACCGCCGTCGCGATCGTGATCCAGAACTGCAGCTTGAGGATGAGGTCGAAGCCGATGACGCCGGCCGCGATGACGAGCGCGGCGACGATGACGAGCGCGACGACCTTCGTGAGCACGCCGCCGTCGCCGCCGAGCTGAGTGATGACGGTCGCCGTCGCGAGCGTCGCGAGCGAGACGAGCACGATCTCCCAGCCGACCGTGAGGATCCACGACAGGATGCTCGGCACCTTGTTGCCGTTGACCCCGAAGACCGAGCGGCTGAGCACGAGAGTCGGGGCGGAGCCGCGCTTGCCCGCGAGCGCGATGACGCCCACGAAGAGGAACGAGATCACGATCCCGACGACGCCTACGACGGTCGCCTGCCAGAACGAGATGCCGAAGCCGAGCAGGTACGAGCCGTAGGCGATACCGAAGAGGGAGAGGTTGGCGGCGGCCCACGGCCAGAACAGGTCGCGGGGGCGGCCCTTGCGCTCCGACTCGGCGATCGTGTTGATGCCGTTCTGCTCGATGACGGACTTCTCGGACTCGGCCACGGAACCTCCCAGTTGACGCCTCTCGGACACTAGACCCGCGCGTCGCTGCGGGTCAACGACACGCCGCTACGCTGGGGTGGTGACCGACGCCGCGACCCACTGGATCCTCACTCTCGTCTGCGAGGACAAGCCGGGCATCGTGCACGCCGTCTCCGGCGCGATCGTCGAGGCCGAGGGCAACATCACCGAGTCGCAGCAGTTCTCGAGCGACGACACCGGTCGGTTCTTCATGCGCCTGCAGGTCGAGTCCCCCGTTTCCCGGGAGCGGTTCGAGGATGCCCTCGCCCCCGTCACCGCGAAGTACGGCATGACGTGGCAGCTCGACGTCGTGGGGCGCCCGCTGCGCACCCTCGTGCTCGTCTCCAAGGCGGGCCACTGCCTCAACGACCTCCTGTACCGGCAGCGGGCCGGTCAGCTCGGCGTCGACATCCCGCTCGTGCTCAGCAACCACCCGGATCTCGCGGGCCTCGCCGAGTTCTACGACGTCCCGTTCGAGTCGCACCCGGTGACGTCGGCGGGCCAGAAGCTCGCGTTCGAGGATCGCGTGCAAGAGGTCGTCGACCAGCACGACATCGAGCTCGTCGTGCTCGCGCGCTACATGCAGATCCTCTCGCCCGAGCTGTGCGCGGCGCTCGCCGGCCGGGTCATCAACATCCACCACTCCTTCCTGCCCGGATTCAAGGGCGCGAACCCGTACAAGCAGGCGCACGCCCGGGGGGTCAAGCTCATCGGCGCGACGGCCCACTTCGTGACGAGCGACCTCGACGAGGGCCCCATCATCGAGCAGAACGTCGTGCGGGTCGACCACTCGCGCAGTCCCGCGGAGCTCGTCGCGATCGGGCAGGACGAGGAGTCGCGCACCCTCACCCAGGCGGTCAAGTGGTTCTCGGAGGACCGGGTGCTGCTCGACGGCGCAAGGACGATCATCTTCCGATGAGCACCGTCGTCCACTCCGCGAGGAAGCTCGACGCCGACGGGCAGGTCGACGACTTCTGGATGCTCGTGGAGTCGGGCGTCATCGTGGCGACCGGAACCGGCGCGCACCCGGTCGCCGACGAGCTCGTCGACGCGGGCGGTCAGTGGCTCACGCCGGGCTTCCTCGACCTGCACGGCCACGGCGGGGGCGGGCACGCCTTCGACAACGGTGCCGACGAGGTCGCGGCCGCCCTCGCCACCCATCGCGCGCACGGCACGACCCGCTCCGTCATCAGCCTCGTCGCGAACCCGCTCGCCTCCCTGGGCGAGAGCCTCGAGGCGGTGGCCGAGCTCGCCGCAGCCGACCCTCTCGTGCTCGGCTCGCACCTCGAGGGGCCCTTCCTCGCTGCCGAGCGACGCGGAGCCCACAACCTCGAGTTCCTGCGCGACCCCGACCCCCTCGAGGTGGAGGAGCTGATCACCGCCGCGCGCGGGACCCTGCGCCAGATCACCCTCGCCCCCGAGCTGCCCAACGCCGGGGAGGCCATCGACGTGCTCGTCGAGGCGGGCGTCGTCGTCGCGGTCGGGCACACCGAGGCGAGCTTCGAGCAGACCCGGGCCGCGTTCGATCGGGGCGCGCGGCTCGTCACCCACGCCTTCAACGCGATGCCGGGCATCCACCACCGCTCCCCCGGTCCGGTGGTCGCGGCGTTCGAGGACGAGCGCGTCGTGCTCGAGCTCGTGCTCGACGGGGTGCACGTGCATCCGGATGTCGCGGCGCTCGCGTTCACGGCCGCGCCGGGCCGCATCGCGCTCGTGACCGATGCGATGGCGGCGGCGGGCTCGGTCGACGGCGACTACCGGCTCGGCTCCCTCAACGTGACCGTGCGCGAGGGGCTCGCGGTGCTCTCCGGAACCGACACGATCGCCGGGTCGACGCTCACCCAGGATGCCGCGCTCCGCTGCGCGGTCCGCACGGGCATCCCGCCCGCAGCCGCGGTGGAGGCGCTCACGCGCACGCCCGCTCGCGTGCTCGGCCTGGAGAAGCGGTTCGGGATGCTCGTCCCCGGCTTCGCCGCCGACGCCGTGCTCCTCGACCACGAGTGGCACGTGTCGGCGGTGTACGCCGACGGGCGCCGCCTCTAGGACTCTCGCTCAGGGCGCGGTGCGCATGAACTCAGGATGCACCGCGCTGGGATCCCGGGGCGGCACCCCGCACACCGATCGATCCTGAGTTCGCGCGGCGCGCCGCACCCGGGCGGGTATAGGCTGCCCGCGAGGGGGGCCTCGTGGGGATTCGCACCTGGATAACGGCGGTTACCGCCGCGGTCGTGATCGCGATGCCGCTCGCCCCTCCGCCGCCCGCGACGGCCGCGCCCCCCGCCGCCCAGCCCGTCGTCGTCGGCAACAGGCTCGTGGATGCCCGCACCGGGCTGACCTTCGTACCCCGCGGCGCCAACTGGCCGAGCTTCGAGTACGCGTGCTGGCAGGGCTGGGGCTACTCGGGGGATGAAGCGACGGCGGCAGAGGCCGCACTCATGGCGTCGTGGCGGATCAACACCGTGCGCATCCCCCTCAACCAGGACTGCTGGCTGGGCTTGCGGGGCAGCCCCGCCGGCTCCGGCCGGACTGCCGAGGGCTACCGCGCGGCGGTCGAGGCGTGGGTGGCGAAACTCAACGCGGCCGGCATCGTCGCGATCCTCGACCTGCACACGTCGGCCCCTCCGGGGTACTCCGCTCACGGGCAGCGCGCGATGCCGGACAGCCAGTCGACGGCGTTCTGGTCGTCCGTCGCCGCGCGGTTCTCGAGCAACCGCTCGGTGATGTTCGACCTCTTCAACGAGCCGTACTCGCGGTGGGGCACGAGCAGCTGGGTCTTCGAACTGACCTGGCAGTGCTGGCGCGACGGCGGCTGCCGACCACCGGTCGAGGACGACTACACGGGAACACTGAGCGGGGCGACGTATGCCGCGACGGGAATGTCCGCCCTCGTCGCCGCGGTGCGCACCGCCGGGGCGGAGCAGCCGATCCTCCTCGGCGGGATCGATTACGCCAACGACCTGAGGCAGTGGCTCGCCTTCCGCCCCGACGACGACCAGCTCGTGGCATCCTGGCACAACTATCCGGCGCAGCGCTGTCGCACGACGACATGCTGGAACACCGAGATCGCCCCCGTCGCCGCGGTCGTGCCCGTCGTGTCGACGGAGTTCGGGCAGACCGACGGCGGCAGCGGGCACCTGACGACGTTCATGACGTGGGCGGAGGCGCACGGCGTGGGCTACCTGCCGTGGGCGTGGTGGCGGGTCGAACCGAGCGAGTCGCTCAGCAACAGCCGGTACGCGCTCGTCACCGCCGACGATCAGCCCAAATCCCCGGCGGGCACGGCGCTGTATGCCCAGCTCGCGAGCATCCCGCCCGACCCGGAACCGCCGGTCGCGGTGGAGCGGATCTCGGGCGTCGACCGGTTCGCGGTCGGGGTCGAGGTCTCGCGTCGGGCGTACCCGGGCCCAGCCCCGGTCGTCGTGATCGCGAACGGGCTCGGTTTCGCCGACGCCCTCTCCGCCGGACCCGCCGCTGCGACGCTCGGCGGGCCGCTACTGCTCGTGACACCCACTGGAGTGCCTGGTGTCGTCAGGGATGAGATCGAGCGGCTCGATCCGGATCGCATCATCGTCGTGGGCGGGCCCGCGAGCGTCAGCGATAGTGTCGTCGCCCAGCTCAAGAACATCCAGCCGGACACCATCCGCCTGTGGGGACCCGATCGCTACGCCGCGTCGCGCGCCGTGGTCGAATACGCGTTCCCGAGCTCCGACGGAATTTACGTCGCAACCGGCGCAACGTTTCCCGATGCGCTGTCCGCCGCGGCCGCCGGCGGCGCGCGCGGGTGGCCGGTCCTGCTCGTCCCGGGATCCGCTCCCACACTCGACTCGGCGACGTCCGCGCTGCTCGGTTCAGTGGCACCGGATCGCATCGTGGTGGCCGGCGGCCCCGCATCCGTGAGCACCGGCATCCAGTCGTCTCTGTCCACGATCGCGCCGACGACGAGACTGTGGGGCGCGGATCGGTTCGAGGCGTCGCTCGCGATTGCGCTCGACGGTTTCCCCCGCACCGATCGTGTGCTGCTCGCCACCGGAGCGAATTTTCCGGACGCCCTCTCGGCTTCAGCGTGGGCGGGTCGGCTTCCCGCCCCTCTCGTCGCGGTTCCCGGTTCGTGCGTGCCGCGTGGTGTGCTCGACTACCTGGAATCGGCGGATGTCCAATCCGTCATTCTCGTAGGAGGTCCGGCTTCGCTGTCACCCGCCGTTGAAGCCCTCTCCCCCTGCTAGAGCGACTCCCAGTCGAAGCGGTTCGCCCACGCGTGGCGGTAGTAGTCCGCGAAGCGCAGCCGCGACGCCGCGGCCTCGTCGACGATGACGGTGACGTGCGGGTGCAGCTGGATCGCGGAACCCGGCAGGGATGCCGTCACCGGCCCCTCCACGGCTCCCGCGACCGCCTCGGCCTTGCGCTCGCCGAACGCGAGGAGCACGAGGTGCCGGGCGCGCAGGATCGTGCCGAGGCCTTGAGTGACGCAGTGCATCGGCACCTGGTCGAGCGACTCGAAGAATCGGGCGTTGTCGGCGCGGGTCTGCTCCGTGAGGGTCTTCACGCGGGTGAGCGAGGCGAACGAGGAGCCGGGCTCGTTGAAGCCGATGTGGCCGGTCGTTCCGATGCCGAGGATCTGCAGGTCGACTCCGCCCGCCGCGTCGATCGCCGCCTCGTAGCGCTCCCCCGCGGTCGCGAGGGGACCGTCGTCGTACGGCACGCGCACGAGCGACGGGGTGAGCCCGAGCGGTTCGACGACCTCCCGGGTGATGACGGCGCGATAGCTCTCCGGATGCCCGGCCGGCAGTCCGACGTACTCGTCGAGCGCGAACCCGCGCACGCGAGAGAGGTCGAGGCCGCGCGCCGCGAGCGCCCGCCACGTCGACAGCGGCGTGGACCCGGTCGCGAGACCGAGCACCGCGTCGGGACGGCGGGACACCAGGGATGCGATCGCCGACGCGGCGAGGTCCCCCGCCTCCGCCGAGGTCGGGAGGATGACTACCTCGGCCACGAGTCCTCCCCGGCCACACCGACGAGAGCGGCGCCGACCGCCGCAGCGGGGAACCCGGCGGGCACCACGGCAACCCGAGAGCTGAGGTCCACCGAGGCGAGGAACGCCGAGGCGCCCTCCCAGGATCGCAGCACCCCGACGACGTCGTCGAGCAGCTCCCCGCCGAGCGACGAGAGTCCGCCGCCGATCACGACGCTGTCGACGTCGACGGTGAGCACGAGCAGGCGCACGGCCGCGGCGACGTTCTCGACGAGTCGCGATCGGACCTCGACCGCGAGCGGCTCGCCCGCGGCGGCCGCCGCGAAGAGCGCGCGAGCGGGCTTGGGGTCGTCGGTCGGCCACTGCCGCGCGATCGCGGAGCCCGACGCGACCATCTCGAGGCACCCGCGCTGACCGCACGGGCACTCCGGGCCCGCAGGGTCCACGGGGATGTGCCCGACCTCTCCGGCCGCCCCGCGCGCCCCGCGCCACAGCCGTCCGCGCAGCACGAGCCCGGCGGCGAGCCCGGTGCCGAGGTTGAGGTAGGCCATCGAATGCTCGGGGTCGCGCCCGAGGAGTCGGAACGCTCCGAGCGCGGCGGCGTTCACGTCGTTGTCGATCCGCACCGGGCGGCCCAGCCGGCCCGCGAGGGCGGCTCCGAGGGGCAGGTCGTCGATACCGAGGTTGACGGCGTGGACGACGCGGCCCGCGGCATCCACCGCCCCGGGCACGCCGATGCCGATCGACTCGAAACCGGCGATGTCCGTTCCGGCCGCGGCGGCGAGGTCCGTCACCGCGGCGACGGCGGTGTCGAGCACCGCGTCGTGGCCGAAGCCCGTCGGGAGGCGCAGCTGGTGCTCGACCGCTCCGTCATCGCGGATGGCGACGGCATCCGTCTTCGTTCCACCGATGTCGATGCCGACCCTCATCCCTTCACCGCCCCCGCGACGAGTCCCGACGTGAGCCGGCCCTGCACGATGAGGAAGAAGACGATGACGGGGACCGCGACGAGCGTCGAGGCGGCCATGACCTGGCCCCAGTCGGTCTCTCGCGTGGCACTCGCCTGCACGAAGCCGCGCAGCCACAGCGGGAGGGTCTGGTTGGCCTCCGAGGGCAGCAGCACGAGGGCGACGGTGAACTCGTTCCACGCCTGGAGGAACGCGTACACCCCGGATGCCACGAGCCCCGGTGCGAGCAGCGGGAAGGTGATGCGCATGAAGGCACCGAAGCGCGAGAGCCCGTCGACCATGGCGGCCTCCTCGAGATCGGCCGGGATGCCCGCGACGAAGCCGCGCAGCATCCAGATCGTGAACGGCACGACGGCCGCCGTGTAGATGACGCTCGGTCCGATGACGGAGTCGAGCAGGCCCACGCTCGAGACCATCTTGTACTGGGCGATGAAGAGCCCCTCGGCGGGGAGCATCTGCACGACGAGCACCGCGACGACGAAGGACGTGCGCCCCCGGAAGCGGAAGCGGCTGATCGCGAGGGCCGCGAGGAACGCGAACAGCAGGCACGCGACGACGACGGTGAGGGTGATCGCGAGGCTCATGCCGAGGGCGCGGAAGAAGGAGCCGTCGGCGAGTGCGCCCGCGTAGTTGCTGCCGGTCGGGCGAGCCGGGAAGAACGTGGGGATGAACGAGTTCAGTACCGCCGTGGGGATGAGCGACGAGCTCACCATCCAGTACACGGGGAACGCCCACAGTGCGGCGATGACGACGGCCAGCGCCGACAGGAGCAGTCGACGGATGCGGACGCGGGTCATTGCTGGTCCTCCTTCAGGAGCGACCGGATGTAGAACCAGCTGAGCGCGATGGTGATCGCGAGCACGAGGATGGAGACGGCACTGGCCATCCCGAAGTCCTGGGCGCTCGTGCCGAGCTTGTAGATGTAGGTGCCGAGCAGGTCGTAGTCGCTCGCCTTGCTGCCGGCATCCTGGAGCATCGTGATCTGGGTGAAGACCCGCAGGTCCCAGATGAGCTGGAGAAGAAGCACGATCGCGATGACGGGGCGGACGAGCGGCAGGATGATCGACCAGAACCTCTGCCAGCCGTTCGCGCCGTCCAGCTGGGCTGCCTCCATCACCTCCTCGGAGACCTGGGTGAGGCCCGCGTAGACGCTGAAGGAGACGAACGGCACGCTCATCCAGACGACGATGATGCTCGCGACGAGGAAGAACGTGATCGGGCTCGCGAGCCACTGGAAGCGGTAGAGCTCGACGCCGGGGATCATGTCGAGCACGTAGTTGATGACGCCGCGCCGCCAGTCGAACAGCCAGATCCAGACGGTCATCGCGGCGACCACCGGCATCGACCACGCCAGCAGGAGCGCGACCTGCAGGATGAGCCGGGCCGTCCTCGTGACGGCGGTCATGAGCAGCGCGAGGAGTGTGCCGACGACCAAAGTGACGGCCGCGGTGATCACGCAGAACGCGAGGGAGCGGGCGACGACGACCCAGAGGGCGCCGTCGGTCGCGAGGGTGATGAAGTTCTCGAGGCCCACGAAGGGCGCGGGCTGCCCGAACTGCTGGGCGAGCCCGTACTCGTGCAGCGAGGTGACGATCTGCCAGACGAGCGGGTAGCCCATGCCGAGCAGCAGGATCGCGACCGCCGGCAGGAGCAGGAGGTACGGGGTGCGCGAGCGGCGCAGGGTGACGGATGACGACATGGGGGTACCTCCTTTCGGTGGGGTGAGCGGTGGTTCAGTGCGGCTGGTGCGGCGAGCGGGACCTGGCATCCCGCCCGCCGCACACCTGTTAGCCGTTGAGCAGAGCGGTGATCTTCTCGTCGTACTCGGCTGCGAGCGCCGGGATGTCCCCGCCCTCGTTGACCTTGCCGAAGAACTCCTCGAGCAGGCCCGAGCCCTCGACCGCGGCCCAGCCGGGCGCGGCGGGGGTCAGCTTGCTCCCCGCGGCGGACTCGCGCAGCGCGACGGCGAACTGGTCGTCGCCGAGCGAGTCGGCGTAGTCCAGGTTGGCCGGACCGAGGCCGTTCTCGCCGAGCATCGTCTGGTACTCCTCGGAGAAGATGATCTTCATCAGCTCCTTCGCGGCGGCCTGGTTCTTGCTCGCCGCGGAGATCGCGATGTTGGAGCCGCCCGCGAACACCGGCGCCACTCCGCCGTCGACGCCCGGGAGCACGAAGGTGCCGAACACCTCGTCGTTCCAGGTCGCGACCTGCTTGGTGTCGTCGTTGGGGTCCGGAGCGAGGTCGCCGATCGACCAGTGCGCCCAGCCGGGTGCGATGATCGTCGCCGCCTCGGGCGCGCCCGTGGCCTCGTTGTTGTTGATGTTCACCCACGGCGTGCTGTCGTACTCCGTGACCGGGGCGAGCGAGGCGCTCTGGAACAGCGACTGCAGCTGGGTGAGACCCTCGATCGTGTTCGGGTCGGAGAGGGTGGACACCCACTGGTCGCCGTCCTTGACCGCGAGCTCTCCGCCGTTGGCGAAGATCCACGAGATGCCGTTGCGCCAGTCCTGGCCGCCGATGTAGAAGCCCGACTGCGTCGCCGTCTTCAGGGATGCCGCGGTCTCGTTGAACTCGGCGAGGGTCGTCGGCACCTCCTTGCCGGCAGCCGACCAGATGTCCTTGCGGTAGAACATGTAGCGCGAACCGAAGTAGTACGGGAGCGCGTAGTTCGCCCCGTCGACCTCGCCGATCTCCACGAACGACGGCAGCAGGGAGTCGCCGCCGAGCTCGTCGTACATGTCGCTGATGTCGGTGAAGGCGCCGACGGTCGTGAAGGTCGGCGACCACGTGTTGCCGATCTCGACGACGTCCGGGGTATTCTCGGCATCAGGCAGGGCTGTGGTGAGCTTGGACAGAGCGTCGCCCCAGGACTGCTCCTCGATAGTGAGGGTGCCCCCGGTTGCGTCCGCGTACTCGGTCTTAAGGTAGTCGCGCAGCGCATCCGGGGTGTCACCGCCCATCAGCCACAGGGTGATGTCCGTGCCGCCCGCGTCTTCGGGGGCTGGCGTGGAGCACCCGGCGAGCACGAGAAGCGCGGCGGTGGCCGCGGCGACCGCTCCGATCTTCTTCATTGTCATTGTGTGTCTTCCTTCTAGTGGGACTCACGCGACGCCTGGCTGGCGCCTCGCTGGTGCAAGGGTCAGGAGACCCCGAGCTGCGCGGAGAGGACCATGGCGGCGGCGCCGCGCATGACGATGTCCTCTCCGAGCGCTGTCATCCGCAGCGTCAGATCGCCGTGGAACTCGGCCATCGTGCGACTGCGGAGCGTGTCGATGGTCGCGCTCGCGAGCGTGCCATCGAGGAGTTCGGTCGGTCCGCTCAGCACGACCTCAGCGAGGTTGAGCGCTCCGACGACGGGGGCGAGGGCGATGCCGAGCCGCTGGCCGGCCTCCCTCAGCACCTGGGCGCGGGCATCCGCGTCGGCTGCCGCCGCGAGCGCGCCCTGCAGCCGCGGAGTGGCGAGCCACGTCTCGAGGCAGCCGCGCTTGCCGCACACGCACTCGGCTCCGCCGTCGGTGCCGACGACGACGTGGCCGATCTCGCCCGCGGCGAAGCGGCTGCCGTAGAGCGGGGTGCCGTCGAGCAGGAGCGCGGCACCCACACCGTGCCCGACCTTGATGAGCATCATGTCGCTGTCGGCGCCCCCGAAGCTGTGCTCGGCGAGTGCGGCGGCGTTCGCGTCGTTGGCGACGACCACCGGAACGCCGAAGCGGTCGGCGAGGATGCCCTGCAGATCCACGTTCGCCCACCCGAGGTTCGGGGCGCTCAGCACGACTCCGGCGAGGTCGACGATGCCGGGGGATCCGACGCCGAGCCCGAGCAGCGGACGCGTGGCGTGGGCGACGAGCTGCTCGGCGAGGGTGACGACGAGGGCCGTGGCATCCTCTCCCGTGGCTCCCGCGAGGGGCAGCTCCGCGCGGTGGAGGATCTGCCCGTCGAGGTCGAGCACGGCGCCCCGGAAGGTGGCGTACTCCGAGAGGTCGATGCCGACGATCTGGAAGGAATTGCGGTCGAGGTCGAGGAGGGTTGCCGGCTTGCCGGGTCGGGCGTCCTCGCGCTGCCCCACCTCGATGATGAGCCGCTCGAGGATGAGCTCGGCGACGAGGTCGGAGATCGTGACGCGCGTGAGGCCGGTCTCGCGGGCGATGTCGGCGCGCGAGAGCTGACCGGTGCGGTAGAGCGTCTGGAGCACGAGCGCGCGGTTGTGCCCGCGGGCGTGCTCCGGCAGCACCTTGGTGGTCGGGCGCAGTGCCCGTCCGGTCGTGAACCCCGTCGTCATGTTTGTTAGTAAACCTTACGAACAAACCCGGCGCAAGAGGACGAACGGAGATTTACACGCCCGTTACACGGAGGGGGGCATCCCGATCCCCAGCGCCTTCTCAGCCGCCTCCAAGCCATCGGAATCCAAACCCGACATGCTTGATACGACAACGACGCGATCCGAGACGATCAAGGAGATCCATGCGCACGCTCACCGACAGCAAGACGGCCATCGCTTTCGCGGCGGGACTGACCCTCGTCGGCGCCCTCGCCGGGTGCAGCACCACGACCTCCCCGACCGACGACACGACCGACGCCACGATGCCGGACACCACCGAGGAGACGTCGTCCCCCACCGACACCACCGACTCGGGAGACGCCACCTACGCGGACGGCACCTACAGCGCTACCGGCCAGTACCAGTCCCCGAACG
Organism: Antiquaquibacter soli; assembly: GCF_030580675.1. GTDB lineage: Bacteria > Actinomycetota > Actinomycetes > Actinomycetales > Microbacteriaceae > Rhodoglobus > Rhodoglobus soli. The sequence continues at coordinate 40,260 of NZ_JAUQUB010000008.1, forward strand.
GCACCGAGACCCTCGACGTCACGATCACGCTCCAGGACGACATCATCACCGACGTCCAGGTCGTCGGCGAGGGCACCAACCCCAACACCATCCGCTACCAGGGCGAGTTCATCGGCGGAATCGCGGCGATCGTCGTCGGCAAGGACATCGACGAGATCTCCGTGAGCAAGGTCGCCGGGTCCTCGCTCGCGAGCGGCGGCTTCAATGCCGCCGTCGAGACGATCAAGGCCGACGCTGCCGCCTAGCCTCGAGTTCGAGGCCATCGGCACGCGCTGGCAGGTCGACAGCGCAGAAGCCCTCGAGCCAGAGCTCGTCCTCGCGATGCACGAGCGCATCGCGCGCTTCGACGCGACGTGGTCGCGGTTCCGGGATGACTCGCTCGTCAGGCGCATCGCGCGCGAGCCGGGGTCGTGGCGGCTCCCCGCCGACGCGCCCCCGCTCCTCGACCTCTACCGCCGCCTCTACGTCGCCACCGACGGCGCCGTGAGCCCGCTCGTCGGACGCTCCCTCGAAGTGCTGGGCTACGACGCCGCGTACTCGCTGCGCCCGAGCGGTCCGGCGCGGCCGGCGCCCGCGTGGGAGGACGCCGTGCGGTGGGATGGCTCGACCCTCACGGCGGTGCGGCCCGTCATGATCGACATCGGAGCCGCCGGCAAGGGCTACCTCGTCGACCTCGTGGGCGAACTGCTCGTCGCCGGTGGCGCCACGGGCGTCGTCGTCGACGCGAGCGGGGACCTCCGGAGGTGGGATGCCGCACCCGGGTACCGCGTCGCGCTCGAGCATCCCGCCGACCCGACGAAGGCGATCGGCGTCATCGAGCTGGGCGGCCGCGCGATCTGCGCCTCGGCGACCAACCGTCGCGCGTGGGGGAACGGGCTGCACCACGTCCTCGACGCGACCACCGGGCTGCCCACCTCCCGTGTGATCGCGACGTGGGCGATCGCCCCCACCGCGCTCGTCGCGGACGGGTGCGCGACCGCGCTGTTCTTCGCCGACGCGGACCGGATCGCCGAGGAGTTCGGCGTCCAGTTCGTGCGCGTGCACTCGACCGGGCGAGTAGAGTTCTCGCCGGACCTGGACGGGGAGATGTTCCTATGAAGCAGTGGCTCGATCGCGTCACCGGTGCCGTCACGATGTACAGCCTGCTGCTCATCGTGCTCGGTGCGACCACGGTCCTGGCCCTCGTGCTCTCGTTCTTCGGGCAGATGTCGGGGTACTCGCCGCTCGCGATCGTCGTGACGAACGTCGTCGCCGTCGGGGTGACGGTCGGCACGAGCATCCTGTTCGGGCTCGTCTTCCGGGCGAAGCCGCACCTCGAGTCGGCGATCATCACCGGCGTGCTGCTGTTCTTCCTCTTCCCGCCGACGCTCGACCCGAAGCAGCTCGCGGGGGTCGCGATGGCCGGCGCCGTGGCGAGCCTCTCGAAGTACGTGCTCGCGATCCGCGGCCGCCACGTCGCCAACCCCGCGGCGATCGGCGCCGTCGTCGTCTCGCTCACCGGACTCAACTTCGCGAGCTGGTGGGTGGCGACCCCGTACCTGCTGCCGCTCGTCGCGATCGGCGCCTTCCTCGTGCTCTACCGCACGCAGCGCTTCAGCATGGCCGGGGTGTTCATCGGCGTCGCCGTGGTGATCTGGGTGACCCGCTATCTGCTGCAGGGCAGCGATCTCGCCGCAGGGCTCTCCTTCGTGCTGCTGTCGTACCCCACCGTCTTCCTCGCCGGGTTCATGCTCACCGAGCCGCTCACCCTGCCCCCGCGGCGCTGGCAGCAGCTGCTCGTCGCCGCCGTCGTCGGCGTGCTGTTCGCCTCGACGTTCGCGATCGGCCCCGTCGCGCCCGGCTGGCCGGTGCTCTACTCGAGCCCCGAGCTCGCGCTCGTCGCGGGCAACGTCATCGCCTTCTTCTTCGGGCAGCGCCGGGCGATCCGCATGGAGTACCTCGGCAAGCGCGAACTGAGCCCGTCGACGTGGGAGCTGTCGTTCCAGCCGTCGCGACCGGTGCGGTTCCTGCCCGGCCAGTACATGGAGCTGACCATCCCCCACCGCCGCGCGGACTTCCGCGGCAGCCGTCGCTACTTCTCCATCGCCTCCGCGCCGACCGACCACGGCCCGCTGACCTTCGCGATCACCGTGCCGAGCAAGTCATCGAGCTTCAAGCGCGCCCTGCTCGACCTCGAGCCGGGTGCCGAAGTGCGCGGAACGGGTGTGGGCGGCGACTTCGCCCTGCCACGAGATGTCTCGCAACCGCTGCTCCTCGTCGCGGGCGGCATCGGCATCACTCCCTTCGCCTCGCAGCTCGCGCACGCCGCCGAGCGCGGCGAGCACCGCGACGTCACCGTCGTCTACGCGACGAGCACGCCGGGCGCGCTGCCCTACCAGGAGCTCCTCGAGCGAACCGGGGCGCGCGTCATCCTGTTCGCCCCGGACGCCCCGTCGCCGCTCCCGGCCGGCTGGATCCACGGCGGCACCGGCCGCGTCACCGCGGAGGGCATCGCGGCGACGGTTCCGGATGCCGCGCGCCGGCGCGCCTTCGTCTCGGGGCCGCCCGCCCTCGTGGGCGACCTCCGCCGAGCCCTGCGCGCGCAGGGAGTGCGGCGCGTGCACACGGACTACTTCTCGGGCTACTAGGCCCTCCGGGTCCGGCGCGCGAGCAGCACTCCCCCGAGCACGGTGAGCACTCCCGCCGCGACGATGCCGCCGACGGGGATGCCGCTGCCGGTGCTCGCCAACGGCCGCGGGTCCGCGGGAGCGGCGGCCGGGAGCTGCACCACCCACTCGTGCACGGCAGCCTCGCCGGAGTTGCCCGCGGCATCCGTCGCCCGAACCGATAGCTCGTGCCCGCCGGCGGCGAGACCCGTCAGCTCGAGGGGGCTCGCGCACTCGTCGAAGGCCCCGCCATCGAGCGAGCACTCGAACATCGCGAGGGGTGCGGCAGCGACAGCGATCGGGAGACCGACGGGCGACGCATCCGTCGAGCGGAACTCGAAGGTCGCGCTGGCCCCGCTCGTCAGGGGCGCGCGGGTGAACTCGACCACGGGTGCAACGGTATCGACAGTCCACGTCGCCGTCGCCGACGCCGTCAACCCGGCGTTGTCGGTGACCGAGATCACGACCTCGTGCTCCCCCTCTGCGAGGCCGCTGAGCGAGATCGGCGACGAGCACGGCACCGAGTCGCCGTCCGCCGAGCAGGACTGCGACTGGATGCCCGAGCCCGTGTCCACGACCGTGAAGACGATCGACGCGCTCGCCTCGTTCGTGAACTCGGCGGGCGCGGACTCGATCTCGACAGTCGGCGGCACGGTGTCCACGAGCCAGTCGTGGCCCACGGAATCGGACGTGTTGCCGGCGTTGTCGACCGCGATGACGCCGAACTCGTGCTCGCCGTCGCCCAGCCCGGAGAATTCGAAGGGCGACGCGCACGGGTCGACGATGGTGCCGTCCAGCACGCACACGAAGCGTGCCACTCCCGACACCCAGGGATCGTGGCGTCCCTCGCCCGCCGTGAACGAGAGGGAGCCGGACGCGGAACCCGAGACCGCGGGCGGCGTGGCCGTCAGGCTGACGACGGGGCTCGTCCGATCGACGACGAACGAGCGACTCAGCGACGCCGTATTGCCGACCGCGTCGCGGGCATCCACGGTGAACGAGTACCGGCCCTCGACGTCGCTCAGCACCTGAGGCGACGCGGCGCAGGCGCCGCTGGTGTTGACCGCCTCGTCCGCGTTCTCGAAGGCGTACTCGCACTCGAGCGTCGCGGTCGGGTCGTCGACGGTCCACGAGATGCTCGCGGGGGCGTGCGTGAGGAACGGCTCGACCTCGTCGATCGAGATCACCGGGGCGGAGGCATCCGCCGTCCAGGTTCGCTCGTCGGCGGTCTCGTTGCCGGCCCGGTCGATCGCCCAGACCGTGACGGTGTGCTCGCCGTCGGTGAGACCGTCGAGCACGAGCGGAGAGACGCACTCGGCACGCTCGGCGTCATCGAGCGCGCACTCGAACCGGTCGATGCCGGATTGGTAGGGAGGCACGATCGTGCCCTCCGAATCGACGTCGGCGCCCTCGAACTCGAACTGCGCCTCGGCTCCCGACTCGGTGCCGGGGTCGCTCGTGATCGACACTTCGGGCAGCACACGATCGAGGAAATACGTGATGCTGTCGCCGCCCTCCTGCCACCACGTGTCAGTGGCGGTGACAGTGTAGGTGTGCGGTCCGTCGAGGCCGGTGTTGACGATGGAGGGCGAGTCGCAGTCGCCCGAGCTCCAGTAGGGTCCGCTCGAGCCGGTCTGCAGGTCCTCGCACCAGATGCGCCGGATGCCCGTGCGGTCCGTGACCGTGAACTCCACGTTCGGCACCGCGTTGATGTACTGCGGCAGGGGCTCGATCTGCACGACCGGGCCAGCGTCGTCGACGGTCCATACGGCGGTCGCGCCGTTGGTCGTGGGCGAGGCGAACAGCATCGTGTGGTCGCCATCGGACAGCCCGGTCACGGTGTAGCCGTCCGGGCAGGCCTGCCACGGGCCACCGTCGAGGGAGCACGTGACGTCGTCGCCGGTGTCCGTCGAGTCGATGAACTCGTAGTGGAACGTCGCCGACGTCTCGTCGGTGATGCCGACGGTTGTGCCCGTCACGACGAGGATACCCGATGCGGCGAGTGCTGGGGCGACCGGCACGACCGCGAGAGCGACCGCAACCGCGGCGGCGGACAGGAGGGCGGGTCGGTGCACTGAGGACTCCTCGGAGGCAGGGATAACCCGAATATATCGAGATAAATGCACGCATGGCAATTAACTCGTCGTGGCCGCACTCGAGGCCGGCGTGCATCCTCGTTCGCCCCCTGCGAACGCACTGGCACTCGCGCATCCCGAGTGCTAATTTGTTCGTAGTTGAGTCACAGCGACTCAAGTTTCGAGAGAAGGAACACAGACCATGGCAGTACTCTTCGACCCGTTCCGCGAGTTCGACCGCGGTGCGACCCGACAGGGTCCGCGCCGCATGCCGATCGACCTCTACCGCGACGGCGACCACTACGTCCTCACCGCCGACCTTCCGGGCATCGACCCGGGATCCGTCGACGTCGACATCGACGGCCAGCTGCTCACGGTGCGCGCCGAGCGCACCCCCCGCAGCCAGGAGGGCGTGAAGTGGCTTGCCCGCGAGCGCCAGGGCGGCACCTACCTCCGCCAGCTCACCCTCGGCCAGGGCATCGACACCGCGGCCATCTCCGCGAACTACGACAACGGCGTGCTGAGCGTCGTCATCCCGGTGAGCGAGCAGGCCAAGCCGCGCAAGGTCGAGGTGACCGCGAACGCGGCCCCCGCCGCGAGCGTCGAGGTCGCCGCGAGCTAGTCGGCGTATCCTCGCCAGGAGCCCCCGGTACCACCGCGGTATCGGGGGCTTCTTCTACGATCGGGGCATGGTTTCCTTCGCGGACAAGCCCCTCGTCGACGTCGGCTCGGTCGCCCAATGGGAGGCGTACATCCTCGAGCAGGGCACGGACGACGGCGTCCGCCTGAAGCTCCGCAAGAAGCTGTCGAGCGCACCCGGCATCACCTACGACGAGGCGCTCGAGGTCGCCCTGTGCCACGGCTGGATCGACGGCCAGGTCGCACGATTCGACGACGACTACGTGCTGCAGGCGTTCACGCCGCGCCGACGCGCGAGCCCGTGGTCGCAGCGCAACATCGGCATCGTCGAGAGGCTCATCGCCGAGGGGCGCATGCGCGAGGGCGGTCAGGCCGAGATCGATCGCGCCAAGGCGGACGGCCGGTGGGATGCCGCGTACCGGGTGAAGGATGCACCGGTGCCCGTCGAGCTGCAGGCGGCGCTCGACGCAAGCCCGAGCGCCGCGGAGGCCTTCGCGGCCCTCAACGCTCAGAACCGCTGGGCCTTCATCTTCCGCGTCTCGCAGCTCAAGCGCGCCGACTCCCGCGAGCGCGCCGCCGCTCGCTTCGCCGCCATGCTCGAGCGCGGAGAGAAGTTCTACTAGCCGGCGGGCGTCTACGGGCGGAGACATCCGGAAGCGGACATCCCCACCCACGGCCCCCGAGTTACCCCAGGCGCGCCGCCAGCGCTTTGTCGAGCGTGTCGAGGAACTCCTCGGTGGTCTCCCACTTCTGGTCCGGCCCGACGAGGAGCGCGAGGTCCTTCGTCATGTGGCCCTCCTCGACGGCCGTGATGACGACCTCTTCGAGCGTGTCGGCGAACGTGGCCAGCTCGGGGTTGTTGTCGAGCTTCGCGCGGTGCGCGAGGCCGCGGGTCCAGGCGAAGATCGACGCGATCGGGTTCGTCGACGTGGGCTTGCCGGCCTGGTGCTGGCGGTAGTGGCGGGTGACTGTGCCGTGGGCAGCCTCCGCCTCGACGACCTTGCCGTCGGGGGTGGAGAGCACGGAGGTCATGAGCCCGAGCGAACCAAAGCCCTGCGCGACGGTGTCGGACTGCACGTCTCCGTCGTAGTTCTTGCACGCCCAGACGTACCCGCCCTCCCACTTCATGGCCGAGGCGACCATGTCGTCGATGAGGCGGTGCTCGTAGGTGAGGCCGGCGGCGTCGAACTTGTCCTTGAACTCGGTGACGAAGACCTCCTCGAAGATGTCCTTGAACCGGCCGTCGTACGCCTTGAGGATCGTGTTCTTGGTGGAGAGGTACACCGGGTAGCTGCGGGCGAGGCCGTAGTTCAGGCTCGCGCGGGCGAAGTCGCGGATCGAGTCATCCAGGTTGTACTGCACCTGGGCGACGCCGTCGCCGGGCGCCTGGTAGACCTCGAACTTGAGCGGCTCGGAGCCGTCCTCGGGGGTGAACTCGACCGTGAGGGTGCCCTTGCCCGCGAAGCGGAAGTCGGTGGCGCGGTACTGGTCGCCGAACGCGTGACGGCCGATGATGATCGGCTTGTTCCAGCCGGGCACGAGGCGCGGGATGTTGGAGATGATGATCGGCTCGCGGAAGATCACGCCGCCGAGGATGTTGCGGATGGTGCCGTTGGGGCTCTTCCACATCTTCTTGAGGCCGAACTCCTCGACGCGGGCTTCGTCGGGGGTGATGGTCGCGCACTTGACGCCGACGCCGTGCTTCTGGATGGCGTGGGCCGCGTCGATGGTGACCTGGTCGTCGGTCGCGTCGCGATGCTCGATGCCGAGGTCGTAGTACTCGAGGTTCACATCGAGATAGGGGTGGATGAGGGTGTCCTTGATCTTCTGCCAGATGATGCGCGTCATCTCGTCGCCGTCGAGCTCGACGACCGTTCCCTCGACCTTGATCTTTGCCACGGTGCTTCCTCTCAGTTGGCCGCGACAATCCTACTAGCACTCGTAAAGTATCTCGACATCGAGATATCTTGGCGGATGCCCGTGCGCCCGCTTAGTCTGAAAGGCATGGGCGAGCTGAGACTGGAAGAACTGTCCGCCAAGACGATCGTGGCGGCCAACAACCTCACTCTGCGTCGGGGCCAGGAGCAGTTCGTCACTCCCCCGTCGTACGCGATCGCCGACAGCTTCCTGAACCCGGTGACATCCTGGCCGCGAGTCGTGCTCGACGAGGACCGCGTGGTCGGGTTCATCCGGGGCAACTTCGACCCGGATGCGACGCAGGAGGAGTTCCGCAGCTGCGTGTGGCGGGTGACCGTCGCGGGCGACCGCCAAGGCACGGGCGTCGGCAAGTTCGCGGTGCTCGCGCTCGCCGAGGAGGCGAAGAGCCGCGGCTTCGACCACATCACCGCACTCTGGGAGCCCGGGGATGACGGCCCGGAGGAGTTCTTCCTCCGCGTCGGCTTCGTCATCACCGGCCAGAGCCAGTACGGCGAGAACATCGGCACGCTCTCCATCTAGCCCGGTGCAGACGCCATCCGACGACTTCGTGAGCCGAGTGCTCGACGTCGTCGCCGACATCCCGGCCGGTCGCGTCATGACGTACGGGGATGTGGCCGCGGCGCTCGGCTCCCGGGCGGCGCGGGCGGTCGGCACCGTCATGGCGCACTATGGCGGAGAGGTGCCCTGGTGGCGCGTCGTGCGGGCGAGTGGGCATCCACCGATCGACCACGAGACCCAGGCGTTGCAGCACTACCGAGCCGAGTCGACACCGCTGCGCTGGTCGCGCGACTCGTACCGCGTGGATCTCGCGGCGGCGCGGCACCGACCGTAGCCCTGCAGGGCGCGCATTCACGCGGTCGCCCGGTCGCCGCCGTCGCCCGGTCGCCGCCGTTGCCCCGGTCACCCCGGTCGCCCGGTGCTTTCCGAAACGACGGAGATCAGGCACGATGCGGCCGGGGTTTGCGAGAAGAGCGCCGCGGATGCCCTCTCCTCCGCCTTTTCGGCACTGGAGTGCCCTTATCCACCGATGCCAGCTTCCTCCGGCCGGCCAGCTCGGCAGTGCGCGAGCGTCGAGTTCATGGCATCCCTCGTCTACGACATCTGGCGCCGCGGCGGCATCGCGCGAACCCGCGAGCTGCTCGCCGACGGCCACACCTCGCACGCGTTGACCGCGGCGGTCAGGTCCGGCACCATACTCAGGGTAAGACAGGGCCACTACTGACGCGGCGGGCGCGGGCCGGGTCGGAGTCCGACATGTAGCGGGGCAGGATGCTCGGCGTCACCTGCCACGCCACGCCGAAGCGGTCGCGGAGCCATCCGCACATCGATTCCTCGCCACCGTCTGCGAGCAGCGCGTCCCAGTAGTAATCGACTTCCTCCTGGGTCTCGACGACGACGGCGAGCGAGATCGCGTCGGTGAAGCCGGGGCCGCCGCCGTCGATGAGGATGAACCGCTGGCCGGCGAGCTCGAAGTCGGCCGAGAGGAGCGCGCCCGCGTTGGGCGACCCCTCGGGCCACCGGGTCTCAGAAATCACGCGCGCGTCGGGGAAGAGCGAGGTGTACAGCTCGAGCGCCTCCGCAGCGCGCGACTCGAACCAGAGGCAAGGCGTGATCGTCGTCATGTTCACACCGTACACTTTGATCCGCGATGCGACCAGGGGCGCATCCGACCCGAGTCCGCCCCCTACACGAGCGAGTCGCGCCACGCGGCGTGCAGCTGCGCGAACCGGCCCGTGCCGCCGATGAGCTCGGCGGGCGTGCCATCCTCGACGATGCGCCCGTGCTCCATGACGAGCACCCGGTCGGCGATCGCGACCGTCGAGAGCCGGTGCGCGATGATCACGGCGGTGCGATCGGCGAGCAGCGTCTGCAGCCCCTCCTGCACGAGACGCTCCGACGGGATGTCGAGCGAGGCCGTCGCCTCATCGAGGATGAGCACGACCGGGTCGGCGATGAACGCGCGCGCGAACGAGAGCAGCTGCCGCTGCCCCGCCGACACGCGACCGCCGCGCTTGTTCACATCCGTGTCGTAGCCGTTCGGCAGGCCCTCGATGAACTCGTGGGCACCGACGGCGCGGGCCGCGGCGACGATCTCCTCGCGGGTCGCGTCGGGCTTGCCGAGCGCGATGTTGTCGGCGACCGTGCCCGAGAAGAGGTATGCCTCCTGCGTCACCATGACGATCGCTCGGCGGAGGTCCTTGGGGTGCAGCCTGCGCAAGTCGACGCCGTCGAGCGAGACCGTGCCGAGGGTCGGGTCGTAGAACCGCGAGATGAGCTTCGCGAGAGTCGACTTGCCCGCGCCCGTCGATCCGACGAGTGCGATCGTCTGCCCGGCCGGGATGTCGAGATCGAAGGTCGGCAGGATGACGCGGTCCGACTTGTACGCGAACTCCACCCCCGAGAACGTGACCCGGCCCTGCGCCTTCCGAAGGTCGATCGGCCGAGTCGGGTCGGCGACGGACGGCTTCTCCTCGAGCACGCCCGAGATCTTCTCGAGCGCCGCGGCCGCGGACTGGTACGAGTTGTAGAACATCGCCATCTCCTCCGCGGGCGCGTAGAACTGCCGCGTGTAGAGGAGGGTCGCGAGGAGCGTTCCGATGAGCAGGGTGCCGTCCGCGACACGGATGCCGCCGACGACGAGCACGATCGCGAGCGCGATGTTGCCGATGAGCACGAGGCCCGGGTCGTAGATGCCGAACAGCTGGATGACGCGCGCGTTGGCATCCCGGTAGTCCTCGACGAGCCCGCCGAACTCCTTCTCGTTGCGCTTCTCCTTGCGGAACGCCTTGACCGCCCGGATGCCCGTCATGCTCTCCACGAAGTGCACGATGAGGCGCGCCGACGCGGTGCGAGTCTGACGGAATCGTGCTTGCGAGCGCTTCTGGAACCAGCGCGTGAGCAGCAGCAGCGGCACGAGCGAGCCGAACAGCACGAGCCCCGAGACCCAGTCGAGCGCGATGAGCGCGATCGCCGTGAAGGTCATGTAGAGCAACCCCGAGACGAGGTTGTTGATGCCCGAGTCGAGGAGCTCGCGGATCGCGTCGAGGTCGCTCGTCTGACGCGCGATGATGCGCCCCGACGTGTAGCTCTCGTGGAAGTCGAGCGACAGCCGCTGGGTGTGGAGGAACACCCGCTTGCGCAGGTCGAAGAGGATGGTCTGGCTGATCCGCGCCGAGAGCACGGTGTACCACGCGATGAGCACGGCGCCGATGACACCGGTGAACAGGTACGCGCCGACCGCGCCGGCGAGCGGGAACCAGTCCTGCGCGAGCAAGGCCGGCAACCCGTTGTTGATGCCGTAGGCGATGAACAGCGGCCCGGCGACCTGCGCCGCCGTGCTGATGACGACGACCGCCATCGTGAGGAACACGCGCGCGCGGACGGGTCGCAGGAGCGACCCCAGCAGGCGCAGCGACCGCTGCCGGATGGCTCGGCTCTCCTCCTTCGTGTAGTCGTTGCGCTCCTCGCCCTCGACTCCCGTCACGCTCATCGGTCGGCCTCCTTCCGGGCGTCGGCATTTCCCTCTGCGCGGCCTTGTGAGTCCGCTCCACGGAGAGCTTCGCTCTCCGCTTCGAGCGACGAGATGACATAGCGGTAGTGCTCGCTCGACGCGAGCAGCTCGGAGTGGGTGCCGACCGCGGTCACGCGGCCCTCCTCGAGGAGGGCGACGCGGTCCGCGAGCATCACGGTCGAGGGGCGGTGGGCGACGATGAGGGCGGTGGTGGAGGCGAGGACGCGCCGCAGCGCGGCCTCCACGAGGGCCTCGGTGTCGACGTCGAGCGCGGAGAGCGGGTCATCCAGCACGAGCACCGACGGTCGGGCGGCGACCGCTCGGGCGAGCGCGAGACGCTGGCGCTGACCGCCGGAGAGCGACAGCCCCTCCTCGCCGACCTTCGTCTCGAGCCCGTCGGGCAGGTCGTACACGAATCCGGCCTGCGCGATCTCGAGCGCTTCGGCGAGGTCGGCGTCGGACGCGTCGGGGCGGCCGAGGAGCACGTTCTCGCGCACGCTCGCGGAGAAGAGCGTCGCATCCTCGAACGCCATCGCGAGGTGGGTGCGGAGCTCCTCGAGGGTGAGGTCGCGGATGTCGACACCGTCGACGAGGATGCGCCCCGCCGTCACGTCGTAGAGCCGCGTGGTGAGGGCAGTGAGCGTCGACTTCCCCGAGCCGGTCAGTCCGACGAGGGCCATCGTCTCCCCCGGCTCGATCGCGAGGTCGACCCCGTCCAGGAGGTCGGGCACGCGCGGCGGCGAGTCCTGGTACCGGAAGTGGACACCCTCGAAGACGACGCGGCCCCTCGGGTCGGCGATCGACTGCGGCGATTCCGGGTCGGTGATCGTATTGACGGTGTCCATCACCTCGAAGAAGCGGTCGGCGGCGGTGCGCGTGTCGAACGTCATCGACAGCAGGAAGCCGATCGACTCGACCGGGAAGCGCAGCACCGCGGCGGTCGCGAAGAACGCGAACAGCTGGCCGACGGTCATCTGCTCCTGCACGGTCAGCCACACGCCCGCGAGCAGGCTGAGGGCGAAGGTCACGTCGGGGACGAGGAGCAGCCACAGCCAGATGCCGGCGATCGCTCGGGCCTTCTCGATCTCGGTCCCGCGGAGTTCCTCGGCCTGGCTCGCGAAGTTCTTGAGCGCGTGCGGCCCGCGGCCGAACGCCTTGAGCACGCGGATGCCGTGCACCGACTCCTCGACAGTGGTGGCGAGGTCTCCGGCCTGGTCCTGGCTGCGCCGGGCGACGACCGAGTACTTGTTCTCGAACACGTAGCCGTAGATCCACAGCGGGATCGAGCACACCAGGAAGATGAGCCCGAGCAGCCAGGAGATGCTCATGAGGAACACGAGGCCGACGACGATCGTGATGACGTTGACGACGAGCAGCACGAGCCCGAACGAGATCCAGCGGCGGATCAGGTTGAGGTCGCTCACGGCGCGCGAGAGCAGCTGTCCGCTCGGCCAGCGGTCGTGGAAGCTCACCGGCAGGCTCTGCAGTTGCGCGTACAGCCCGTTGCGCAACCGCGCCTCGATGTGGGTGCCGGGCGTGAGCACGAACCACCGCCGCAGCGCGATCATGATGGCCTCGAGGATGCCGAGCGCGAGCACCGCGGTGAAGGCGGGCCACACCTGCCGCACGTCTCCCGTGGACAGCGGTCCGTCCACGAGGGAGCGGAGCACCTGCGGGATGAGCAGCGCGACGAGCCCGGCGAGCAGGGCGGCGATCATCCCGAGGATGATCCGCGGCATCGCCGGCTTGGCGTACGGGTACAGGCGCCGGATCGCGGCGAACGTGCTCGTACTGCGGTTACGACCGGAGTCGGTCGACGGTGAAGACATGTGAGAGGTTCCCTGGAGGCTCGTGGGCAGCCTTCCAGGCTAGACCTGCCTCAGCGTCGCTGCAACCTCGGCTTCGGGCGGCTACCGGATGCGCACCGAGAGGCACGTGACGCAGCCCTCGAGCTTCTCGAACTCGGAGACGTCGACGGTCACGACGCGGTACCCGAGGTCCTCGAGGAGCGCCTTGGTCTTCGGCGCTGCGGACGACAGGAGCACGGCATCCGGCCCGAGCACCACGACGGCGGCACCGTGCGCCTCGGGCACCGGGAGGAACCGCTCGAAGACGCTCGGAGCCTCGAGGTACTTGGCGAAGCCGATGACGGTGCCGTCGGGAAGCGCGGTGACGGCGCTCTTGAGGTGCAGCGCCTTCGTGATGGGCACCGCGATGACGGTATAGCCGAGCGGCGCCACGATCGCGCGGAGCTGACGGATGCCCTCGCCGTTGGTCCGTCCGCCTCGGCCGACGTACACCGTCGAGCCCACCTTGAGCACGTCGCCGCCGTCGAGGGTGCCGGGGCGGGTGATCTGCTCGACGCGGTGGCCGAGCGACTCGACGAGCTCGCGGATGCCGTCGATCTCGCCGGCCCGCGAGTCGGCTCCGGGGCTCGTGATGACCGCCACGTCGCCGAACATGACCACGACGTCTTCGATGAAGACGGAGTCGGGATGCTCGTCCGCGGGCTCCGCCTGCACAATCTCGAAGCCCTCAGTCTCCAGGGCGCTGACGTAGGCGTCCCACTGCTCCTGGGCGAGGTCGGAGTCGACGGGCGTGCGCTCGAGGTGGGTGAGCTCGCCGTTCTCGAGGGAATCGGCGGGGACGCGGACGATCGCGATCGGGCGGCGGGGCGACCCCGGGAACGCCCGCCACACGGCACGGCCCACGGTGAGGGCCGCGACGACGGCCGCGACCTCGAAGACGAGGCTCGTGCCCGCCAGGCTCCCGAGGAGGTAGTCGGTCACTTCCTGGCTCCACGCGGTGCCCGTCGACAGCACGGTGTACGCAGTGCCCGCGACGGACGCGAGGATGCCTCCCGCGAGACCCGCGAGGCCGGCGCCCCACCACGACCGGAACGCGCCCGCGACCGCCGCGCCGAACAGGAGCACGACGAGGGCGATGGCCGCCGGGAGGAAGTACGTCGTGAGCGGTCCGAGGTTGGCCGCGGCCGCCCCGTTGGTGACGAAGAATACGAGGATCGTCGCGACGAGGGCCGTCGCCGAGACGGCGAGGGCGACGAGGGCGGATGCCGCGAGACGGCGGGGCACGGGGAGGGGGCGCTGCTGCATCCCGCCAACCTATCGGTCGGAGTCTATGAACGGGCTGGGGGCGTTGGTCCTGCTTGCTGAGCCCGCTCGCATGAGCCGCCTCAGGGCAGGGGCTGCTGCCCTTCTGTGGGCTGCGCCTCGGGAAGAACCTCGTCGATCTCCTCGGGCAGCACGTCGCCGTCCTTCTCGACCCAGCCGTCGCCGAGCGCGGTGGGGGCGTCGTCGTCGGGGCTGTCGGGGGTGGGGGTGGTGTTCGTCATGAATGTCTCCTCTCGTGCTTCCACCGTAGAAGCGGACGGGAGTCGGTGGGAGGGGTTGTGTCGTGACGAGGTTCTGTGCACAAAGGAGGGCGGGCGAAGTTCTCCACAGATTCCGATTCAGTCGAACATAGGTTCGATAGTCCGTGCAAAATGGGGGTATGACTTCTCCCGCCCTGACCGCTCTTCGTGAGCTGCTCGACGCCCTGCCGTCGGGTGCGGACGGGGTGGTCGCGGTGGAGGAGATCGGTCGGGTCGTGGATGCCGCGCGGGTGCGGGTCGCGGGTTCGGTGGATACGGGGGCGGCGGAAGCCTTGGGGTTCGCCTCGCCGGTGGCGGCGGTCGCGACGTTGGCGCGGGTGTCGGAGAGAACGGCCCGGGCCCGGTTGGCGGTCGCGGCGGTCACCCGGGTGGACCGGTCGCTGTCGGGGGCGGAGGTACCGGCACGGTTGCCGGTGCTGGCTGCCTCGTTGGAGCAGGTGGGGTTGGATGCTGCTGAGCTCATCACTCGACAGCTCGGTGCCGTGCAGGCGCACGTGGAGCCGGGGTTGCTGGTGGCGACCGAGCAGGTCTTGGTGAACTTGGCCTCCGGGTTGGACGCTTCTGGTTCGCACCCCGTGGTGCCGCAGTCGGTGACGTCGCTGGCGGGACAGTTCTCGCTGATCACCGCGGCGATCGACCCGGACGGGGCCAGACCGCGGGAGGAACGCGCCCGACGACGCCGGTCGTTCCGGATTGGTCAGCAGGACTCCGACGGGCTCATCCCCGTGTCAGGACTACTGATGCCTGAAGTGGGGTCGCTGCTGCTCGGGCTGATGGAAGCCCACCGCCGCACCCCGCGGTTCACTGAGGAACCCGAACTCGCGCACTACGAGCCAACTGACACCCGCACCCCGGAGCAGCGCCGCCACGACACCCTCGCGACCATCCTCATCGCCGCCGCCCGCACCAAAGACGCCCCCGTGTTGGATGGGATGCCCGTCACCGTCGTCGTCACCACCACCCTCGCCGACCTCGCCCACGAGGACGGCCGCGCGGGTGACCCGATCGGTGTCATGGCCGGATCGCGGGTGCCGGTGTCTCGGGAGGC
>NZ_JAUQUB010000009.1 GCF_030580675.1 Antiquaquibacter soli
CTCGCCATCGAAGACCTCATCGAAGAACTCAAAACCGACTACACCATCGTCATCGTCACCCACAACATGCAACAAGCCTCCCGCGTGAGTGACAAGACCGCTTTCTTCAACATCGCCGGAACCGGCAAACCCGGCAAACTCATCGAATACGACGACACGACGACGATCTTCTCGAAGCCCTCCGTGCAGGCCACAGAGGACTACGTGTCCGGCAAGTTCGGATAACCGGATGCGGCTGCCGCTCGTCGTCGCCACGGTCTGCTCCGAACGCAACCGGCCGTCGGCGCAGACCATCGAGACGCTCGCAGCCGCCGAGATCGAACTCGTCCAGCACGACGATGCCGCGACGTCCCTTCTCGCGATGGGGCGCGCGCGACCCGACCTCGTCGTCGTCCCCACCGATGTGCGCGGGGTCGATCTGATCGAGTACGTGGAGGCGGTGCGCCACGCCGACCTTCCCGTGATCGTGGGCCTCGCGGATGCCTCGGACAACGCCGTGGCCGTCGCCGCCCTCGATCACGGCGCCCGCAGCATCCTCGCCCTCCCGTTCGGGCCGCGCGAGCTCGAGTCGGAGGCCCGGCTCGCGGTGCCGAACCCCGCCCCGCGCACGACCCTGCACGCCGGACCTCTCACGATGGACCTGCTATCGCACCGCGTGAGCGTCGACGGGCGGGACGTGTACTTGTCCGCGCGCGAGTTCCACCTCCTGCAGCTGCTGCTCGCCGCCGACCGGGTGGTGAGCGCCGACGAGCTCGCCGAGCTGGCGTCGGGCCTGCCGGAGGCGTCGGTGCAGGGCATCCGGGTCATGATCGGGCGGATCCGCCGCAAGCTCGAAGGCACCGGCCCTCTCGCGACGCCCGTGCTGGAGACCGTGAGAGGGGTCGGCTACCGCATCACCCGCTAGGCCTCCCGCACGATCAGTTCACCTTGTGTTCACCTAACTGCACGACGATGCTTAACGAACGTCGTCATCGAGGGGACCACACTGTTGATCACGCGCGGCCTGCTCGCGGGCGCCTCCCTGATCGTCGCCGCGACCCTACTGGCCGGGTGCGCGGCCAACGAGCTCGGCGATACCCCGAGCGATCTGCGCGGCACGATCGACGGCAGCGGTTCGAGTGCACAAGGCGCCGCCCAGGAGGTGTGGGTCGCCGGCTTCCAGCGCCAGAACGCGTTCGTGACGATCAACTACGACCCGGCGGGCTCCGGCGCCGGTCGCGAGGCGTTCCTCTCCGGCGGGGTCGACTTCGCCGGGTCGGACTCACCCCTCAGCGACGACGAGCTCGCGGGAGAGCTCGCGGCGTGCGCCCCCGGGTCGAGCGCGATCGACCTGCCCCTCTACATCTCCCCCATCGCGATCGCCTTCAACGTCGAGGGCGTCGACGAGCTCGACCTCGACGCGGCGACGATCGCGAACATCTTCTCCGGCGAGATCACGCGGTGGGATGACCCCGCCATTGCCGCCCTCAACCCCGAGACCCCACTTCCCGCCGCGACCATCACGGCGGTGCACCGCTCCGACGACTCGGGCACCACGAAGAACTTCACCGACTACCTGCACCAGGCGGCCCCGGAGCAGTGGGAGCCGGAGGCGGCCGATACGTTCCCCTTCGCGAGCGGCGAGTCGGCGCAGGGCAACTCCGGAGTCGTCGCGGCGGTGCGCAGCGGCGTCAACACCATCGGGTACGCGGATGCATCGAAGGTCGGCGACCTCCCGGTCGCCTCGCTTCTCGTCGGCGGGCAGTTCGTGGCGCCGACGACGGACGCGGCCGCGGCGATCGCGGAGATCTCGCCGCGCATCCCCGGTCGAGCGGAGCACGACATCGCGCTGAAGGTCGACCGCACCTCCCAGGAGGAGGGGGTCTACCCGCTCGTTCTCATCAGCTACGTGATCGCGTGCGAGGAGTACGCCGACCCCGATGTCGCTGTAGTGCTCGTCGAGTACCTGCGTCACATCGTCAGCGAGGCGGGCCAGGCCGAGGCAGCGGAGGCCGCCGGGTCCGCGCCGCTCGCCGAGGGGCTGCGAGAGGAGGTGCTCGATGCCATCGACTCCATCCGGTGAGGCGCCCTCCGTGTCGACGGAGCGGCCCGGCATCGTGGGACGCCGGCGGTCGGACGGCGTGTTCCGCGGGGTGACGATCGTCGCGGGCGGCCTCATCCTCGCGGCTCTCGCCGCGGTCGCCGTGTTCCTCGTGGCTCAGAGCATCCCCGCGCTCGTCGCCGACCCGGCGGAGCTGAAGGGCTCGCCGTCCAGCTTCTGGGCGTACGTGGGCCCTTTAGCGTTCGGCACCGTCTGGGCGGCGGTGCTCGCGCTCATCATGGCGGTGCCGCTGTCGATCGGCATCGCGCTGTTCATCTCGCACTACGCGCCGCGCCGCATCGCTCAAGCGCTCGGCTACGTCGTCGATCTGCTGGCGGCCGTGCCCTCCGTGGTCTTCGGACTGTGGGGCATCACCGTGCTCGCACCGGCGGTCACCCCGCTGTACGGCTGGTTGACCGAGAACCTCGGGTGGCTGCCGTTCTTCACCCCGCCGGTGTCGGGCACGGGCCGCACGATCCTCACGGTGGCGATCGTGCTCGCGGTCATGATCATCCCCATCATCACGGCGCTGTGCCGCGAGATCTTCCTGCAGACCCCGGTGCTGCACCAGGAGGCGGCCCTCGCCCTGGGCGCCACCCGCTGGGAGATGATCCAGATGGCCGTGCTCCCGTTCGGCCGGGCGGGCATGATCTCGGCCTCGATGCTCGGCCTCGGCCGCGCGCTCGGCGAGACCATGGTCGTCGCGATGGTGCTCTCGCCGGCCGCCGTGCTCTCGTTCGTGCTGACGGGATCGCAGAACCCGTCGACCATTGCCGGCAACATCGCCCTCAACTTCCCCGAGGCGCACGGCGTCGGCGTCAACGCGCTCATCGCGACCGGCCTCATCCTGTTCCTCATCACGCTCGTCATCAACTCGGTGGCCCGCTTCGTGATCAATCGCCGCTCGGCATTCTCTGGAGCGAATTGATGGCGACCGCGCACCCGAACTCGCTCACCACCGCGCGGCTTCCGCGCTGGTCGCCGTGGGCTCTCCTCGCGGGCAGCTGGGTCGTCGTCGGCGTCATCTCGGGTCTCCTGAGCGCAGCCTCCGGAGCCGAGCTCAACATCGCGCTCGTCGTGCTGCTCGGAACGGTCGTGTTCGACGTGCTCCTCTACGTACTCGCCCGACTGGTGGAGGGCTCGAGGCAAGCGGTGAACCGTCTCGTGACCTCCCTCGTCGCGACGGCGTTCATCATCGCGCTCCTGCCGCTCATCTCCCTGCTCTGGACGGTCGTCGTCAACGGCCTGCCTCGCTTCGACCCGACGTTCTTCAGCAACTCGATGCGCAACATCGTCGGGGAGGGCGGTGGAGCGCTGCACGCGATCACCGGCACGCTGCTCATCACCGGGATGGCGACGCTCATCTCCGTGCCCGTCGGCCTGCTCACCGCGATCTACCTCGTCGAGTACGGGCGCGGTCCGCTCGCGCGGGCGATCACGTTCTTCGTGGACGTCATGACGGGCATCCCGTCCATCGTCGCCGGGCTCTTCGCGTTCGCGTTCTTCGCGCTCGTGTTGCAGGACCCCGGCATCCGCTTCGGCTTCGGCGGATCCGTCGCCCTGTCGCTGCTCATGATCCCGGTGGTGGTGCGCTCGAGCGAGGAGATGCTCCGTATCGTTCCGAACGAACTGCGGGAGGCCTCGTACGCGCTCGGGGTGCCGAAGTGGTTGACGATCGTGCGCGTGGTCATCCCGACCTCCATCGCCGGCATCGCCACGGGAGTCACCCTCGCCATCGCGCGCGTCATCGGCGAGACCGCGCCGCTGCTCATCATCGCGGGCTTCACGGCGAGCATGAACTACAACCTGTTCGCGGATCGGATGATGACGCTCCCGGTCTTCGTCTACACCCAGTACGCCAACCCGGGGACGAACGTCGACGCCTACCTCGAGCGCGCCTGGGCAGGCGCTCTCACCCTCATCCTGATCGTCATGGCACTCAACCTGATCGCCCGGTTGATCGCCCGCATCTTCGCGCCGAAGCTCGGCCGGTAAGGAAGTCATGTCCAAGCGCATCGAGGTCAACGACCTGAATGTCTTCTACGGCAAGTTCAAGGCGGTGGAGGATGTCTCCCTGACGATCGAGCCGCGCACCGTGACGGC